>CAWBKM010000001.1:0-527054 GCA_963789425.1 uncultured Acidobacteriaceae bacterium
GTCGCTATGTTTCTAATGACTGGAACGTTCCTCATCTCGGGCCACTCACCCGAAGTGATGACTCTACCTCTGGGACTGCCTGACCTTCCCTTCCATCTACGTCTCGACGCGCTTTCTGCCTTCTTCCTTATGATTCTTGGCTCGTCAGGTGCAGGAATTTCTACGTTTGCAGCCGGGTATTTCCGCAGCGGCGAAGGCACAGCGCCTGGTCTGCTTGGCCTCCATTACCACCTGTTTCTTGCCAGTATGGCTCTAGTGATGCTGGCTGACGATGCTTATCTTTTCATGGTGGCTTGGGAGACGATGGCACTCACCTCGTACTTCCTCGTCACATCGCAGCACCGGATACCGGAGATCCGGCGCGCGGGGTTTCTCTATCTCTTGATGGCGCATCTCGGCGCGATCTCGATCCTGCTCAGCTTCGGAGTCATGCAGGGCGGAAGCTGGCGATTCACTTTCGATGCCATGCGCAGTGCTTCCCTGACGCCTTTCTGGGCGACCGTCGCTTTCACGCTCGCCCTTCTCGGTTTCGGCGCCAAGGCGGGACTCGTGCCAATGCATGTCTGGCTGCCCGAAGCGCATCCGGCTGCGCCCTCGCCGGTATCGGCCATGATGAGCGGCTTGATGCTCAAGACAGCGATCTATGGACTGCTGCGAATTACCTTCGATCTGCTCCACGTTCAGTTTTGGCAGTGGGGAGTAGCAGTACTCGCGTTGGGGCTTTTCTCGGCTCTGTTCGGAGCCATCTTTGCCGGCGTGCAAACCGACATGAAGCGCCTGCTGGCCTACTCCTCCATCGAAAACGTTGGACTGATCTTTACAGGCATCGGACTGTCTATTCTCTTCGCAGCAAGCAATATGCGCCTGTTTGCCGCGCTGGCCCTGGCTGCAGCACTGCTCCACGCGCTCAATCATTCGCTTTTCAAAAGCTTGCTGTTCCTGGCTACCGGCAGTGTTTTGCATGCGACACGGCAGCGTAGCCTGGGAAAACTCGGCGGCCTGATTCGTCCTATGCCGTGGGTTGCCTCCCTGGCTCTCATTGGCACTCTCGCCATCGCCGGTTTGCCTCCGCTCAATGGCTTTGTCTCAGAGTGGCTGCTGCTTCAGTCGTTTCTCTACACTCCGCAGCTGCCCCACGCGTTCATCAACATGCTGATTCCTCTTGGTGCGGCGGCGCTGGCTCTGACGGTTGCTCTGGCTGCTTATGTCATGGTGAAGTTCTATGGCGTAATCTTCCTCGGGCAGCCTCGCGAAGCGTCATTGACAGAGGCGCACGATGCGAATTGGTTGGAACGCATCGGCCTCGCATGGCTCGCCGCCGGTTGTATCGCGATTGGCGTGCAGCCCCAACTCGCGCTTTACGCCGCGGGAAAATCCACCAGCATGCTTCTGGGGCAGACCATCGCTCCGGACCCGTCCCTTTGGCGCATCGCTCCGATTGCGCCAGAACAGGCTTCGTACAGCGGATCGATCTTCCTTGCGGTCGTCCTCTGCGTGGTTGCGGTGACGTTTCTAGCCGTGCGTCTTTTCGCCCACGGGCGCGTGCGCAGAACACATACCTGGGATTGCGGATATCCCTGGCAGACATCCCGCATGCAAGATACTGCCGAAGGGTTCGGCCAGCCGATTCGGCATATGTTCGGGGCGTTCTTTCGGATGGAGCGCGACCTTCCGTCACCAACAGATTTGACGCCACGCTATCGCGTTCACATTGAAGATCACTTTTGGCACGCAGTGTACAAACCTATCGCGGCTGGGGTGCAGCGAATGGCGGACGCAGTCAGCTTTCTCCAGGGTGGACGCCTCGCGATCTACCTGCTCTTCAGCTTCCTGACTCTGCTCGGGCTTCTGGTGTTCGTGCTATGAGGGAAATCGCATTCGTCTGGCAATTCGGAGAGGTCCTTCTCGCCATTGCGTTGGCGCCACTCTTTTCAGGGTGGATCGCTCAGTGTCGGGCCTGGATGCAGAATCGAACTGCACCACCGTTGACGCAGCCCTATCGTATGTTGCGCAAGCTCTTCTTGAAGGATGTGGCCCTGGCTGAAAATGCTTCGCGACTGTTTCGCATTGCTCCATACGTGGTGTTTGGAACGATGGTTCTCGCCGCAGCGATCATCCCCTCGGTGGTAACGGACCTTCCCTTTGCCCGCGCCGCCGATGCCATTGCGCTGATCGGTCTCTTTGCCACCGCCAGAGTGTTTCAGGCTCTTGCGGCGATGGACATCGGGACTGCGTTTGGGACTCTGGGAGCGCGCCGGGAGATGATGATCGGTTTCCTTGCTGAGCCGGCGATCCTGATGGTCTTCTTCAATGCCTTTCTCCTCTTTGGGACCACTGCCCTCACAGGCCTGGTAGACAACTACGCCACGCATCCATCGGTGATCGATCCAAGCGTCGTCTTTGCCGCCATCGCATTCGTCATGGTTCTGCTCGCCGAGAACGCGCGCATCCCCATCGATAATCCTGCGACGCATCTGGAACTCACGATGATCCATGAAGCGATGGTGCTCGAATACTCCGCGCGCCATCTCGCTCTCATCGAATGGGCTTCGAGCCTCAAGATCTTCAACTATGCCTGCATCGGGATTGCGCTTTTCATTCCCTGGGGTATCGCCATTCACGGAGCGAACGTCTCTGCCGTTCTGATTGCCCTCCTTACACTCATTGTGAAACTGGCGCTGTGCGGAGCGGGGCTTGCACTTATTGAATCTGTTTCTGCCAAACTGCGAATCTTCCGAGCTCCTGAGTTTATGGCGATGGCCTTTCTGATCGCCGTGCTTGGGCTGCTCGTTCATCTTCTGCTGGGAGCGAACACAAGTGCTTAGATCCCATCTCGATGTCCAGTTGCTGAATCTGCTTGCTGCGGGCATGCTGCTGATCTCCTTCGCCATGCTGTCGACGCGGCGAACACAGCAGCTGATCACGTTATTTGCCTGGCAGGGTGCGATTCTGTTTCTTTCGACGTCTCTGGTCGCGCATGAAGCGGGGCTGACCGAACTCTACTTTTCCGCCGCACTGACACTGATCTTGAAGGTCATCGCTCTGCCTCTGATTCTTCATACGCTGATCAAGCGGCTGGGAGCCCAATGGGATAACGAGCGGCTGGTCAACATTCCGATCACCATGCTTGTGGGTCTGGTGCTGGTCATCTTCGCCTTCGGCCTGGCACAGCCGATCAGTTTGCTGGCCACAACCATCACCCGGCACACCATTGGCATCGCGCTTGCTGTAATTCTGCTCTCTTTCCTGATGATGATCACGAGACGGAAGGCTGTCACGCAGGTAATCGGCTTCCTGGCGATGGAAAATGGCCTTTTCTTAGCCGCAACCAGCGCCACCTACGGCATGCCCATGGTGATTGAGCTGGGCATTGCACTCGATCTTCTGGTAGCTGTCTTCATTCTCGGAATCTTCTTCTTCCAGATCCGCGAGCAGTTCGACAGTCTCGATCTGCATCACCTTGAATCTCTGAAGGAGGAGTAACGTGGAACTCTGGCTGGTTCTGGGAATGCCGCTGCTGGGAACATTTGTGCTTGCGCTGCTGGGCGCACGCCGTTATGCCCCTGAAGTCAACGTCGGCGTGAGCCTTGCCACTTTGCTTGCCGCGTCTTTCCTCGTCGTGAGGGTCATTCGCAACGGACCGCTGTTGGTTGGGCATGAGCAGTTTTTTGTGGATCCGTTCAACGTCTTTCTGGTTGCGCTGACCGCCTTCGCCGGCTTCACGACTGCAATTTTTTCGCGACCCTACATGCGTATCGAGGAACATCACGGCCGGCTTAATCCACGGCGCCTGCGCCTCTATCACAGCATGTACCAGCTCTTCATGTTCGCCATGTTCCTGGCGCTGCTGACCAACAACATGGGGCTGCTCTGGGTTGCCATGGAAGCAGCCACACTTTCAACTGTGCTGCTGGTCTCGCTGTATAGAACCAAGGCGAGCCTTGAAGCGGCCTGGAAATATTTCATCCTGTGCGGTGTCGGAATCGCCCAGGCGTTGTTTGGAACCATCCTTCTCTACTTTGCTGCGGAGCGCACGCTCGGCCGCCAGGGCATGACAGCCTTGCTTTGGACGCATCTGAACGCTGCGAAGGCCGATCTGGAGCCAAGGGTCATGGGCCTCGCATTTGTCTTCCTGCTGGTTGGATATGGGACCAAAGTCGGATTGGCCCCGCTCCACAACTGGCTCCCCGATGCGCACGCCGAAGGCCCGACGCCGGTGTCGGCCGTGCTCTCCGGGCTGCTTCTGAATGTCGCTCTCTACGCGGTGATCCGCTGCAAAGTATTGGCCGTGGGCTCGATCGGTCCGTTGATGCCGGGCCGGATGCTGATGGCATTTGGACTCTTATCCGCGGTCCTGGCAGCGTTCTTCCTGTGGAGACAGCGCGACATCAAGCGTCTCTTCGGCTACTCATCGATCGAGCACATGGGCGTCATCACGTTTGCATTTGGCCTGGGTGGGCCGGTCGCCAATTTCGCTGCGCTGCTGCATATGACCGTCCACTCGCTCACAAAGTCCTCCATCTTCTTCACCGCCGGGCACGCTTCGCAAACTGCGGGTTCGCAGCAGATCGATGACATCCGCGGCCTTGTCGGAATCAGCCCCACGATTGGGTGGGGCCTGATGCTCGGTTCGCTCGCGATCCTGGGCATGCCTCCGTTCGGCGTGTTCGCGAGCGAGTTCCTGATCCTTACGACGGCGATGCGGGAGCATCCATGGGCGACACCGTTTCTACTCATCGCGCTCGGGGTGGCATTTGCCGGGATTTTCATGAAAGTACAACCGATGGTATTTGGGGAGAGCGACGCGCCCAAATTGCCGCACTCTCCTGCGTTGGTTCCGGTATTTGTTCATTTGGCGATGGTCTTGGTATTGGGCCTCTATATTCCTCCCGCGCTGGCAGAGTGGTACCGCGCCGCTGCGCGGTTGATCGGGTGATGATGGAATGACTTCTGAGTTCAAACAAGGAACGACGGCGCTGCCTTCGAACCTGTCGTGCCGGCACAGCAAGGCGGGTGCCGTCGAGTGGCGGCAGATTGCCCAATCGGTTCGCACAGCCGGTGGGCGTCTGTTAACTCTTTGGGGTGACGACGACCGCGATCATAATGGTCGGTATCGTGTGTATGCTGCTTATCTCCAGGCCGGCGGCATCGCCGTTGTCGAACACCAAATGGAGGCCGGAGCCAATCCAACTTATCCCAGCCTTCGAGAATTCTTCCCCAGTGCATTACGGATGGAGCGCGCAATCTTTGATTTGCTCGGCATCAAGAGCATGGAACCAGACCATCGCGGCTGGCTTCGCCACAGTGGATGGCCGGAGAAGGTATTCCCGCTTCGACGAGACTTCGACCTCAACACTCAATTTGCAGTCGTATCCGAACCCTACCCGTTTGTCCAGGTCGAGGGAGACGGGGTGCATGAAATTGCCGTCGGCCCGGTGCATGCGGGCACTATCGAGCCAGGACACTTTCGTTTCTCCGTAGTCGGAGAGAAGGTGCTGCGGCTTGAAGAGCGTCTCGGGTATAAGCACAAAGGAATCGAAAAACTGTTTGAAACAATGGGCCAGAAAGAAGGCCAAAAGCTTGCCGCACGCATCTCCGGCGATTCCGCGGTCGCATATACATGGGCATACTGTGCGGCTTTAGAGGCGATCGCACACACTACCTGTCCGGCACGAGCCGTCCAATTGCGTGCACTCGCTCTCGAACATGAACGAATAGCCAATCATCTCGGAGACCTGGGGGCACTTGGGAACGACTCAGGCTTTGCCTTTGGGCTGACCCAGTTCTCCCGCATGAAGGAAGACCTGTTGCGCACCAACTTGGCCTGCTTCAGTGCTCGTTATCTGATGGATTTCATCGCGCCAGGTGGAGTCACCGATGATTTGCCCGAAGAGGCTCCTCGATTACTTCTCGACCGCTATCACACACTCGAGACGGATGTTGTCGGAATGCGAAACATCTACGACAATCACGCGGGTGTTCAGGATCGTTTTCGCGAGACCGGAATTCTGTCTCAGGAGAACGCGCGGAAACTTGACGCCGCAGGTTTGCCGGCTCGAGCCTCGGGCATCCCACATGACCTCCGTGCGGACTTTCCGTGGCCACCCTACGATAAGTTGAATGTGAAAGTGTCAATGCAGACCTCCGGAGATGTGGCCGCGCGTGTTGCAGTCCGGTTCGACGAAGTTCTCGAATCACTGCGTATTTGTCGTGCGTTAGTAGCGAATATTTCCGGGGGCGAGATCCAATGCGCTGTTCCGGACGCCGAGCCAGGTCTACTTGGAGTAGCCGTGATCGAAAGCTGGCGGGGTCCCGTACTCATCGCTCTTGAAGCCGGTTCAAACGGAAGCATTCGCCGATGCCATCCACACGATCCCTCATGGCAGAACTGGCCTCTACTGGAGTATGCGATTCTCGGCAACCTGGTGCCCGATTTTCCCTTAATCAACAAGTCCTTCAACTTGTCCTACAGCGGACAGGACATTTGAGGTTCCGATGATCAACACGCTCTCGCGCATGATTTGCACGGGGATTCTGACCGAAGAGGCTCCGCATCCGCCGAAGGAGGGCTTGGCAATTGGAGGCCTTCAGGAAAACATCAGGAAGGTCCTGGGCCGTGCACTCTGCATTCGTCACGTTGACGCGGGCTCCTGCAACGGATGTGAACTGGAGATACAGGCGCTCAACAACCCCTATTACAACATCGAAGGAGTCGGCATAAAGTTCGTGGCAAGTCCTCGACACGCCGATCTGCTTCTTGTGACCGGCCCGGTGTCGGTAAACATGGAAGAAGCTCTCAAAAGGACATTCGACGCTGTTCCGGATCCAAAGATCGTCATTGCGGTTGGAGATTGTGGCGCCTGCGGCGGAATCTTCGGCAAGAGCTACGCCAGCAGAGGCGCCATTGCGAATGTCATTCCGGTCAACCATTCGGTGAAAGGTTGCCCTCCCTCCCCCACGTCTATTCTCCAAGCAATCCTGCAAACCATTCAGCCAACCACTACCTAGAAGAGACGCTCTCTATGAATAAAGTCAGGTTCGAGACACGATCACCTAGGGAGCCACGCCGCTCGCTGCACGTTCTCGGCAAATCCTCGCGCGATGAGGAAGCTTGCATGGATCGTTCATTAACGAGTAGGAAGATCGGGCTCGGAGTAGCCGTGATCGCTCTCCTTGGATGTTGTGTCATCGGCCTTGTTGTAGGCAACAAAGGAACAAACATAGTCCAGCAACAGTCTCCACAACAAAAGCACATCAACGGGCTCGCGGACCAACTCTCTTCACTGACGCAGACGGACCTGATCGTGTTTCCGGACGGCCGCATCTGGTACTTGCGTGCAATACACGGGAGGAACATGGAGGTCGTCGGTTGGGTCGGGGACAACGTCAGGTCCGAGAATGTCGACTCGTTCGTTCTTGAGAACGACACTTTTACGATTGTTCGTCACAATGACCCAGCCTGGCAGGCGCAAAGGGATAGGTTTCTCGAACAATAATCCCGTCGAATAACCGATCCGCTAAGTTCGCATACGAAAGACTGTAGGAAGGAGAAGAATGATCGACCTGAAGACGATTTTGAGCGCTGTGGCGAGAACGTTCGGAATATCCAGCCCGGAGGATCTTCGAAAGCAAAAGCGCATCGCTTCTAAATCCCGTGTACCGAGAGCGGACTCCAAGACGCAGCAACCGCACGTCGATCCCGATAAGTCGTCAGATGATCGAGTTGAATCGGCAAAGGCATCATAATGTGAAATTGTGAGATGGTGGGCGGCGCTTTGCAACCCGAGACGAGCCTCGTAACAGCTGGTGGGTAGCGCTGCTTACCAGGGGCGTGGGATGGCATAACAATCGCCACGCGAATCCGGTTTCAGTCCGGCAATCTTGCGGCAGAGCGGTCCCATTGTGTTCGATCGCTTCGATAGGCGCTACAAAGAGGGACTCAACCTGATCGTGCGCGGCGCGCAGAAGTCACAGTAGCCATCTTCCGACTCGGAGGCCGTGATTCGGCGGTTTTCGACAGACGGGAACACGGAGAGTCTGCCATCATCAAGGGAACTAATGCCTTGACAAAGAACCAATTACGATAGCTGCTTGATCTGAACCAACAGCATTCGAAGCCCTGTCCTTGCAGAGATTCCGTGGGAAAGCATTGGGGGCATGTAGGCGAAGGAACCGGCCCGAGCTTGCACTTTGTCCGTTCCTAACTGCAGCTCGGCTTCGCCCTCCAGAAAATTGAGGATGGCGGGCGTTGGGGCCGAATGTTCCGAAAGTTCCTCGCCAGCGGCGAAGCCGAACAAGGTCACGTTGATCTTTTCGTCTTTGTGCAGAACGCGGCTCAGGATACCCTTTTCTGGAAGTGCGAACTCCTGTTGCAGATTTGCGAAAAATGCATAGTCCATGTGCCGCTCCTTAGCTTCCCCTGCTTCCGTAGCAGATCGTCGCGGCGTCTTTGCTGGCAGCAGGGCCATCGAAGACGCCGCACGGATGTTTGCAGATCGCTCAGCGACCCGCGAGGATAACGGCGCGTTCTTCGTCCTGGTCGTGCAAAGATGAACCCGTTCTATTCTGCACATCCTTGCTGTACGAGTGCCCGGTGAGCAATCCAAGTACAAACCAGGCGAACAATGCTGCTCCGATTGAGAACAGGATGTCTCCCGGAACTCTCATCCAGCGCAGAGTCTGCATGGAGCCGGACTGCATGAATTCCGACGAACGCGCGTACCAGGTGCCGTGCTCAATGGATGCCCAGGCTTGCAGCAGTCCGACCGGAAGCATGCTGAGAATAACCATTAAGATCAAGCCAAAGTTCAGAGACCAGAAGGAGAGCTTCAACGGCGTCTCATTCCACTTTCTTCCTGGATTGAGTGCTCTCAGGCAGAACAGCGTGAGGCCAAGACCCAGCATTCCGTATACGCCGAAGAGCGCGGTATGGCCGTGGACCGGCGTCAGGTTGAGTCCCTGCACATAATAGAGCGAGATTGGCGGATTGATGAGGAAACCAAAGAGACCTGCTCCCGCCAGATTCCAGAATGCGACCGCGACGAAGAAGTAGATGGGCCATTTGTAATTGGCGATCCACTGCGACTTCTTTGTCGGCTGCGCAAGGCGGATGTTCTCCCATGCTTCGTAGCCGATCAGGGTCAGTGGCACAACTTCAAATGCACTGAAGATTGCGCCCAGACCGATCACCGCCGGAGTCGCACCAGCGAAGTACAGGTGATGAAACGTGCCGATGATCCCACCGGACAGGAAGATAGTGGTCGAGAAGAGCGCGGCCTTGGTTGCGGTGCGAATCTCGATCAGTTTGAGCCGCGTGAAGAGAAACCCGATCACAACAGTTGCGAATACTTCAAAAAAGCCTTCAACCCAGAGGTGAACTACCCACCAGCGCCAATATTCGGCGGTGACGAGATGGCTGCGTTGGCCGTACATCAATCCGGCCGAATAGAAAAGAGGTATAGCAATGCTGGAAATGAGAAAGAGCGTCAGAAGCGATCTGTCCTCGCTTTTGCGAACCAGAGCCGGTTTGAGAGCCGCGACCATCAACACAAGCCATAGCACCAGTCCGATGAAGAGAAGGATTTGCCAGAAGCGTCCGAGATCGACATATTCATACCCCTGACTGCCGAACCAGAACCACATGTTGCCAAGGCGCTGTTGGATGCCGAGCCATTCGCCGGCGAGCGAGCCGCCAACCACGAGAATCAACGCACCGAAGAGTGCGTTAACACCGAACCGCTGATACTTCGGCTCATGTCCGCTGACCGCGGGTCCGACATAAAGTCCAGTGGCGAGCCAAGACGTCGCGATCCAGAAAATGGCGATTTGGAGATGCCAGGTGCGCGTGACGGCGTAGGGCAGATACTTAGCGAGCGGGAATCCAAAAAACGCCTGTCCCTCGACACCGTAGTGAGCAGTCAAGACTCCCATCAATATCTGGACGCCCCAGAGGATCACCACCACATAAAAGTATTTCAACGTTGCACGTTGCGACGGCGTCGGCTTGAACGCGAGAAACGGATCTTTCTCTGGGTAGGGCCCATGAACAAGTTCCTTCTCTTGCGATGCGTACCACCAGACAAGCCCACCTATTCCCGCTAACAGGCCTACAAAACTCAGCACGCTCCAGAGGACCGCGCCGGACGTTGGTACGTTGCCGATCAGAGGTTCATGCGGCCAATTATTTGTGTACGTCGTATCAGATCCGGGTCGCTCGGTGCTGCAAGCCCACGATGTCCACCAAAAGAATGCTGCTAATTGATGCTGCTTTTCTCCGTTGGTAAGCGCTCCGCTCGGGATTGCGTATTCTGAACGGCCCGTTGCGAACACGTCGGTATAGTAAGCGCGAAGCTGTTCAAATGCCGCCGCGCGGTCGGCGCTCAATGTGACGCGATTGCGGGAGGCGTCATACGTGTTGGTGCGCATCTCGCGAATCAGTCGGGCTTTGAAGATAGCCTGTTGGTCCAGTCCGAGAGCTTCGAAATTCGCCGCGCCGGCTCTGACAGCCCAGGTGTTCAGCAGAATCTCTGATTCCCGGTGCAGCCAATCTGCGCTCCAATCGGGAGCGACGTAGGCGCCGTGACCCCACACTGTGCCGATCTCCTGACCACCGATCGACTGCCATACCCCTTGCCCATCTGTGATGGAACTTCCGGTAAAGAGAAGTTGCCCGTCCGCCGTGTACACATCCGGAATAGGAGGAGCCTGACTGATCATTTTTCGCCCTACGCCGCCTAGAACGGCAAAAGATCCAATAATGACGATGGCCAGCGCCACCCAATAACGCTTGTAGCTCATGGTTTTGCCTCAATTCGCGTTGAAGAATTCATAAAAGAGTTTGCTGCAATTAAGAAGGTAAGATGAGGTGAGCCGAATTGCAGGGACTTAAGTCACTTGGATGACGGCGGCTGTGCATTTTCCCCGGCGATCAGGCAGGCGTCTGGGTCTGTCTCGATATCGCTTAAGCTGCAATTTCAGGATCTATTTACATTTTGCGAGTGACAAAAGTCATTTTGTGCGCTGATGGAAGCATGTACGCTGGCAAGGGTCGGCGCGGATGTAAGCTCGCATATCCGGAGTCAGTGGAGTTCCAAACCGCCAAAGGAGTCACACAGTGATCAAGTTTGACGCGGAACACGCTGCCGTTCATTATCCCCCGGATCGCCGCCACCGCCTCTGGATTCGTCCTTCGATTTTGATCGGAATTGCCGCTGTCATCGCATCACTGGTTGCTGCGGCGTGGATTGAGATGGTCGTGGCCGGCCTGCCGCACATTCCACCCGTTCCCGTGGTGTACCCCAACAACTTCGCCGGCCCGCACGGATTCCCGCTCTGGGTCCGCTACTGCCATTTCTTCAACTTCCTTTTCGTCACCATGCTCATCCGCAGCGGCTTTTCCATCCTGGCCGATCATCCACGGCTCTATTTCAACGACGACTGCACGCCGGGCAGCGAGTGGATCCGCTTCACTCCCATCAAAGTCCCGCGCAACCGCCTGTGGACGGCCAAGGACGATGCCCGCTATCTCACGCCGCTCGTTGGCACGCCTGGCTACCGGCACACCATCGGCATCGCACGCGTGTGGCATTTCATCAACGTGCATGGCTTCATCCTTTGCGGCGTCTACTTCGTCGCCATGCTCTGCACGACTGATCAATGGAAGCGCCTGATCCCCACCTCGCCAACCGTGATTCTGCAGGCCTGGAATACCTGGGTCCACTACGCTACCTTCCATTTGCCTGCCGAGCCTAATGGGTTTTTTGGCTACAACGCGCTGCAACAGATCGCCTACTTCACGGTGGTCTTCGTCTTCGGGCCACTGGCGATTCTCACCGGCATCGCCATGTCACCAGCGGTTGTGAATCACTTCACCTGGTATGCGAAGATCTTCGGCGGACGGCAATCGGCACGTTCCATACACTTCCTCACCATGGTCAGCTTTCTGGCGTTCCTCATCGTGCACATCACACTGGTGGTCATGACGGGATTCGCACGCAACATGAACCATATCGTGCTTGGCACCAACGACCAGGGCCGACTGGGCATCTGGCTGGGCTTCGTGGGCATCGGCGTTGTGGTTGTTTGCTGGATCACTGCGCACTACCTCTCATGGCAACAGCCGCGGGCGCTGCAGCATGTGCTCAAGGTCGTCGCCTATCCCATGCAATTGCTCACGCTGAACCGGCTCATGCCGCAGCAGATGTATTCGGAGCAGGACATTTCGCCCTACTTCTGGCCCAACGGCAAGGTGCCCGTGCGCAACGACTGGAAGCGCCTGGCTGAAGGCCACTTCCGCGACTTCAAGCTCAAGGTCGGCGGCTTGGTCGAGAACCCGGTTGAGCTTTCGCTCGCCGACTTGCGCAATCTAGGCGAAGTGGACCACATCACCATGCATCATTGCATCCAGGGCTGGAGTGGCATCGCTAAATGGGGCGGTATCCCCATGAAAGAACTGATCGAACTTGTTCGCCCTCTGCCTGAGGCGCACATCGTGGCCTTCTTCTCCTTTGGCGAAGCACTCTACGGCGGGCCCTACTACGACACGCAGAGCCTCGAAAATGTGCTTAAGCCGCAGTGCCTGTTGGCCACCGAGATGAATGGCCAGCCGCTGCCCGAGGTCTATGGCGCCCCGCTGCGGCTGCGGGTTGAAAACCAGCTCGGCTACAAAATGGTCAAGTGGATCGAGCGCATCGAGTTTGTCGAATCGGAGAAGAAGCTCGGCAAGGGAGAGGGCGGGAAGAATGAAGACGAAGAGTACTTCGATCTGCTGCCGAACATCTGATGATTTCCATGAATGATCAGACCCATGTAAAGGGAAGATCCGGCAGCATCGACCATGTGCCTGCGCTGCTTGCTCATCTGCGCCTGGAGTGGCTCTTACAGCATTTTCCAACGGGCGTCGTGTGGGCGATTTATGTTTGCATTAACGGCTTTATCACAATCGGCTTGCTCGCGTTGCTGGCCCTTCTAACGGGCAGCCCCTTTGTCTTTCCGTCGCTCGGCCCAACGGCGTATCTTTTCTTTTTTTCTCCCCTTGCGGAAGCCTCGAGCCCGCGGAATACGATCCTCGGGCACGCCATTGGACTCATCTGCGGTTATGGCGCCTTCGCGCTCACCGTGGCTTCCAGCCCGCCTTTCGGTTTGCATCCGGGCGTCCATGGCGCCAGAGTCCTGGCCGCTGCGCTTTCGCTGTCGGCTACAGGTGCGCTCATGGCGCTGTTCCGAGTAAGCCATCCACCCGCTGGAGCCACGACCCTCATTGTTTCACTCGGCATCATCTCCCAGCCCCGAGAGCTCGTCATCATTGAAGTGGCTGTGATTCTGCTAACGCTGCAAGCACTCGCGATCAATCGGCTTGCGGGTGTGCCCTATCCCTTGTGGCAGAAGCACAATCCTGCTGGAAGTGCTCCCGTGGTTGGAAGTGAGGTTCTGGAGCATGACGACTAGCTGCGAATGATGCTATCTTTCGTAAGTCAAGGACACGAAGCAGATCAGACGGTCTCCTTAGGCCACGCAATTGTGAGCAAGAAAACGCTGTCCGCCAAAGCCTCAACGTCGTGTTCAACGCAACGATCGAGCGCTAACAGATGGCCAGCAGGAACCTCGACAACCCGGTCTGGCAACTTGAGTCGCAAGTGCCCAGCGATTGTGTGGATCGAGATCCTTCCATCTGCCCAGTGCTCTTTTATCTCTGTGGCCTCTTTCATGGCAACCAGGACGACACGAAAATCTGGCTGCTTCACAAGTGTTCTCGAACTCCTCCCCGTACCTCGCTGCCAGGAATCTTCTCGGTGCAGGTGTTCTATCTCTGCGGCAAGATCAAATTGAAGCAGGGGATGAGCCAATTCGGGGAGCCTGGTTAAGCTGGTGTTTTCATCTTTGTGTTGCTGCATTTTAATCTCCTTGTTCATTGCGCTGTGTCTGACTTTCCATGGAACTGTGGCGTCAAAGTACGGATAAGGTAAAGCAGTTTCCTCCGTTTTTTCTCAAGCGATTCTTCGCAACGGCAATCTCTGAATCGGAATAACAATCGTGGAATCGCGCTAGAAGCCCAGAGATCGCACCACCCGCTGGACAGTCTCGGCGCTGGAACGCAGTCCGGCTTCCTCCTGCGGATTCATTGGCACTGGCAGCAATCCTTCCACCCCTCTGCGGCCCACAATAGACGGTATGGAGAGACATACGTCGCTAATACCTCGATAGTCCGTCAACAGGGAGCTGACGGGCAGCACGCGGCCCTCATTCCAAAGAATGGCTTCCAGAATCGCAGCCACGGCCAAGCCTATCGCGTAGTTGGTGACGCCTTTGCCCTGGATGATCCTCTCGGCCGAGGTGAGCACGCTTTCGAATATCTCCTTTTCTTCTTGCGCGCTCATCGCGCGGCGGCCCGGCATGCGCCAACCCTGCACGGGCACATTGCCGATACTGGCGCTGGACCAGAGAGGAATCTCGCTTTCGCCATGTTCGCCGGCAATGTAGGCATGCACGTTCTGTACGGCCACCGCGCAACGTTGCGCGATCAGAAAGCGGAAGCGGGAGCTATCCAGCACCGTTCCGCTGCCCAGAACTCTGCTGCTATCGAGTCCGCTCAACTTCAGCGCCACAAAGGTGAGCACATCCACTGGATTGGTCACCAGCAGCAGTTTCGCATCTGGCGCAACTCGCAGCAGATCAGGAATCAGCTGACGGCAGATCGCGGTGTTCGTCTCGGCCAGATCGATGCGCGTCTGGCCCGGCTTTTGCTTAGCGCCAGCGGTCACGACGATCACGTCCGAGTGCTCAAGCACTGCTATGTCATCTGATCCGTCCAACTTCGCCATCGGGACGAACATCAGTCCATGGTTAAGATCCAGAACCTCGGCCTCCACCTTCGCCCTGACCCGGTCAAAGAGGCTGATGTGCTTACCCACTCCGCGCACCATGCACGCGTAGGCGATGGTTGCTCCAACACTGCCCGCGCCCACGATTCCAATCGTTTCTGCTCGGTCGCTCATGGATACCTCCCGGATGCTTCGATAAACTTCGTTTCTAATTCCTGATCATAGGTGCGGTGAGAACGCAATGCAGGGACATTAGTCACAGAGACAAAACCCTCGGCTCATTTGTCAGAACAAGCGTGAGGGTTGTGCCGGCGATGAGCGAAAAGGGCTCGATGGACAAAGGTCATTCATGCATGTGTGTGCGCAAATGCAGAACGGCCCAGGAGAAAGGTCAGCATAATATTGAAGGCGAACACTAGCACGCCGCTCAACTCCAGAATCCCGGAGATCGGCAGCGTCTTCCATGCGAAGTGCAACAGCCCTTCGTAGGCCAGAGGCTCAGACAAGACGCGAAGCGTGCATCCGATCTGCAGAAGTATGAGACTCATAAACATCAGTCGCTTGCTGAAGATGGAATAAATGCCGGCAAAATGGGGAAGGATGCGCGGCCCGATGGCGAAGACCATGGTAGCGGCAAAGCCGACTGTAAGTGCGTGACGAGAGGCGCCCCAAATGCCTCCGTGCTGGTCGGCAACGGCCGCCCAGACACTCATTGAGCCGGCGATTACCAGCCATGCGTAGGCAAGCCGAATGAACTTGGGAAAGCTCGGATGAATTCCTTGGACCTTTGCTGCTCCGTGAGGCTTCTGAGTCAGATGCAATGCGATTCCAATAGCGACTGAGGCTGCGGTGAGCAAAATCGTCGCCGCGATGGTCCAACCGGAGACGCCGAAAAGAACACCGATTAGGTCCAGGATCAACGCGGTCAAGAAGACTCGAGTGCTCGGCTGTGCAATCGCGAGGAAGGTAGGCAGCCAACGTGCGGAGAACCCCCAGACCACCGGCACGAGGAATCCCCAGGCAAGCAATACCAGGTACTTTTGGTCGAGAGCGTGCGGAAAGGCGAGAAGTGTTCCATTGGCTGCCAGGCGTACGCATTCAACGAAGTTGAAGATGACTAAAGCTGCGAGCCCGGCGGTTCCCATCAACACGGAGACCATCCACAACTCCATTCGCGGCTTTGCGCGCTCACTCTGCGCCCGCTCTGGCAGCTTATGCCGTGACGCGGCAGCGATGAACAAAAGAACTGCGATCAATTCAAACCCGGCAGAGATCGGGAACGTCAAGCGCCAATGCCAACCGTAAATGCTGGCTGTCCACCGCATCGCAACGCCTGAGGTCCACAGAACGAAGCATGCGAGCGGAATCCTGATCACCGATCGCCCATGCGACGGCTGCGAATAGAATCCGATTCCGAGAATGAAGCTGCCGATCCAGCCGAATACCTGCGCGTGGCCGTGGCCCTGGATCCACGCCGCCGGCAGACCGCCCAGTCCGTGATGAGTGCTGATCGCCATCAGGTTTGAGAACCCCAACAGCGTCCCAGGTAGAGCCATAAAGAACAAACCGCTCGCTATCCAAGCGCGAAGCATGAGGCTCTTTTGGCGTTCGCGAGCGATGATTCCTGCATTCGCACCGGCAGCGGTCGAGACCGTGTGATCGATCAACGCAAGCGTAGCCATGACTACCTCCTCGTCTTGATTTCTGCTTCCAATTGAATTGCGCGAGGAAAGAGAATGTCGTTTTCTAAGTGAACATGGTGTCTGAGGCCTGCCTCGAACGCGCGGAGTCCGGAAAAGAGAATGATGTGCGTCGCGCATGCCCATGAGGGCGGCTCAAAACGATTCGTGAGCCGAATGATCTCGGCCACAATATGGCCCGCAGATTCGTGTTCCTGCTCCATCATGAAAATGGGGTGTGTAACCGAACGAAAGCAAGCGTGTGCAGGCGGATAAGCAACGATTGACTCCTGATCCATTTGCGAGATGAATGGAAAGAGCACCTGCTCTTCTTTCTGGATATGCGCATACATTTCGCCGCGAAGCCTTTCGATCAGTTCGGCGATCTTTGTCAACTGCGGCTCCCGATCGCCGCGCTTCGCCGACAACTTCGAGGCCATTTCAGCAAGTCTTGGTAGCTCTTGACGAACACAGTTGTGATGAACTCGGACGATGTGCTGGATCAGGCGGCTCAAGGACAGGTTCTCTGGATCCACGGCCACACCGCCACATCCGTGGGCTTCCGCATCAGCCAGCTTTTCGAGGACTTGGTCTACAGAGAGCTGCAATTCCTGGCACGCCCCTTCGAGCGATAAGTCGGCTTGCACGCAAAGGTCGATATCGAATCGATGAAAGATTCCGGCAGCGGATGGCTGCCTGGTTACGATCTCGCGAATAGACTGAGTTGCGGTAGACATAAGCACTCTCCACTTGCAACCCTACCGATCAAGGAAGAGTCGAGGCAGTAACTTATGTCACTCGGACCGTAAAACGTCTAAGACGACGTCTCCAGAAGCGCCTTCAGACCCGCCATATCCTTGACGACGATCTGCCGCGCATCGACGCCCAGTAGTCCTTCCGCCTGCAGGCGCATGAGATTGCGGGAGACCAGTTCGCGGACCGTTCCCAGCTGATTGGCGAGTTCCTGATGGGTCGCCGGCAGTTGAAACTCGATTCCGAGAGAGCACTGCTTACCCTCGCTTTGAGCGAGTTTGAGCAGCGCCGCTATCAGACGTTGGCGGATCGTCGTGAACGAAAGCTCTTCGATGATCCCAACGAGCCGACGCAATCGGGCGCCAACCACTTGCAGCACTTTGAGTGCGACCTCAGGGTGCTCCATGCAGTACGCCTGAAAATCGCGCCGGGAAATGAACGCAATCTCCGCATCCTCGATCGCAACAGCGGAAGCCGGAAAGGGGCCACCATCAAAGACTGGCAACTCTGCGACTGACTCGCCTGGCACATTCAGCGCGAGAACCTGCTCCCGGCCGCTCATGGACGTTTTGAAGATGCGAACCTTACCCTGAGCGATGATGTGCAGACCGTTGCACGGCTCGCCTTCTGAAAACAGCAACTCTCCGGCACTGAACAGCTTGCGGACTGTTCGCGCAGCCAGCGTCTTCAACTCTGCCGGTGTGAGACCCGACAAAAGTGCAGTTTTCCCAAGGGCCGTAGCGAGATCGGTGCGTTCAGCTGTCACTCGGGAATTCTAGCAGCCTGGGACTTTGGTCACTGCATCTGCCAGTTTCAGGCTGTCTCATAAGTTCATGAACCCGCAGATCAACACGACCGACTTCAACGAACGTCCGTTCATTGCAATCTGGGAAGTCACCCAGGCATGCGACCTCGCCTGTGTGCACTGCCGCGCATCCGCCCAGCCGGAACGTAGCCCCATGGAACTGAGCACGGACGAGGGCAAACATCTGATCGACCAGATCGCGGCATTGAAGGTTCCAGTCTTTGTGTTGACGGGAGGAGACCCGATTAAGCGGCCTGACCTTTTTGAACTGATCGCTCATGCGCGGTCGGTCGGAGTCAGAGTTTCTCTGACGCCAAGCGCTACGCCTCTGCTGACGAAGAAAGTCGTTGTCAGACTCAAAGAAGCTGGCCTCGCCAGGTTGGCCGTGAGTATGGATGGCGCAAGCGCCGAAACTCACGACGCATTCCGCGGGATGAGCGGGTCATTCGCGCGAACTCTCGATGCAGTGTGCTGGGCAAATGAGATCGGGTTGCCGGTGCAGATCAACACCACTTTCAGCCGCAGGAATATCAACGAAATTGACAGCATCGTTGCGTTGATGGAAAAGCTTAAGATCGCGCTTTGGAGTGTCTTCTTTCTTGTTCCTACCGGACGCGGAAAATTGACCGATCTACTGAGTTCCGAAGAATTCGAGTCGGTCTTTGCGAAGGTTTACAGTCTCTCAAAGACCGCGAGCTTCGACATCAAAACGACGGAGGCGCAGCATTACAGACGCTATCTGTTTCAGCAGCGAGTTGCTGAACGCAAATTGGGAATCGACGTCATCTCACAGCACGAGAGAGCCGTTGACGCAATTGGGCGCGCACCGCGCGGTCTGAACGACGGGAAGGGGTTTGTCTTTATCTCGCACAAGGGGGAAGTCTTCCCGAGCGGCTTTCTTCCCTTGACGGCCGGCAATATTCGTGAGCAGGAATTGTCCGCGATCTATCGTGACTCGCCGCTGTTCCGCAATTTGCGCGACACATCGAAGCTAGAGGGAAAGTGCGGGGCCTGCGAATTCAAAGAAATCTGCGGAGGTTCGCGAGCTCGTGCGCATGCTCTGACTGGCAACCCGCACGCCGAAGAGCCATGCTGCTCCTATGTTCCACGGGGCTTTATTCGGCCGGCACCCCAACTGAAGGCCGCAACAACCCTTCATGTTCTCCAAGGCGCGTGAGATTCGCAAACGCTGCGGATGAAGGACAATGAGTGTGGGGAAGAATGAGTGGGGTTCGTGATGGCGATTCAGATTGGCGCAAAGCCCGATAGCGGTTTCGATGATCCCATAGGCATGCTGCAAGACTGCCATAGGAGGATCGAGAGCTTCCTCGGCATTCTTTGCATTGTGGTTAACCGGGCGCAGGGCCGGAGTCTAACCGATGAGGAGCGCGATGCGGTCAAGGCTGCGCTTGAGTACTTCCGAACCGGCGGACGGCGTCACACAGCGGATGAGGAGGAATCGCTCTTTCCGCGATTGCGAGAATCCGACGCGAAATCCTTCGAAGAGATCGACCGGCTTGAGGACGATCATCGGGAGGCAAATGATGTGCATGGATCGGTCGAACGGCTTTATTCAACCTGGATTGAGTCGGGCGGCTTAGGGTTGGAGGAAGCGCACCAGTTGCGCTCCCAAACCACACGACTCAAGCAACTCTATTCCGACCATATCCAAGTGGAGGAAAAGATCGTTTTCGCTCGCGCAATTCAGGTATTGGACAGCCACGCCATTGCGGCGATCGGGACCGAGTTTCGTTTCCGAAGAAAGTAGCTCTCTGCGGCGTTTATCTCATGCCGACTGGTTCCGCGAACCCGACGGCAGTTTCCTGTCGCCTCGACTTCCGTCCGTCTCGCTCCTTACATGCCGGGGTGACTAGCCTCTCTTGCATGAGAAACCAGATCCATATATACGTCGCGTGGCAGATTCGTCTGCCAATGGCCAGTTGCCTTCGCTGTTACGACCAGGCCCAGGAAGATGCAGGCGAGAGCTACTGCAACGACAACGGGTGAGAGGGTACGACGGCGCCATCTCTCCGCCGGTGTTGCTGCCTTTCTCGGCACCAACGAGAATTGCAGGGCATTCTCGGCGGGGCACGCTGCAACACACACCATGCACGCCGTGCATTCAACGGATCGGATTTGCACGAGTTGGTCGACGATCAGTCTGGAAGGGCAGGCCCGCGCGCATTTTCCGCAATCGATGCAGGCCTCGGCGTCGCGACGGATCTTTACTGGACTGAGCAGCGATGCGATTCCCAGCAGGGCTCCATACGGACAGAGATACCGGCACCAGAAGTTCTGGATCAGCATAGAGAGCAAAACCAGCAAGCCGATGACAATGGCCGCTGTTTGCCCTATGTCGCGGAAGAAATTCAGCATCTTGACATCGGCGACCAGGCCGTACGGCGTGGACATGAAATCGTGAATCGCCTCGCCGGACATGGCGCCGATCAGGAACACGAAGAATCCTAGAAGCAGGTACTTCAGCCCTCGCAATGGAATATCGAACCATTTTGGCGTATGCAGATTGCGGCCGAATGCTCGTTTTCCCAGCTTCCAGAGGTACTCCGACAGTGTTCCAACGGGGCAAAGCCAGGAACAGAAGGCTTTCTTGAGCAGCAGGCTCATCAGCATGAACGCAATGAACAAGACCATGGCCGCGGGGTGGATTGCCGGCACGCGTCCTGTCAGCAAGAAGTACTTCGTATTCATCAAACCCGCGATGGGTAGCCAACCTTCGGCCCCTGCGGGTCTTGGCACGTTCCATGTGACTCCGCCTCGCTCACAGTAATGAACCCAGAGAAGGAATTGGATTCCCAGCCAGCCATTCAGCGCTACGAAGAACAACTGAACGATTCGCCTAACTCTTTGGAAACCATCCGATCTGGACCTTCGGACAAGTTTCTTTTTTTCTTGCTTTTTGTGGATTGGCGGGATAATTGCTGTGCCCATTGTCGAGTTGACCTTCTGTCTAATCGCGAGCTTAGGCGAGCAGAATGGAGATCTCAGCGACTTTGGTCACACCGATCCCTTCAACAGTTTTTTGGCATATCGAGCTTCAGAGTGACCAAAGTCGCTGTAGCGGATATTGCGATCTCTGTAAGTTGGGTTCAAGGAGATCGAAATGACCGCAACCACACAAACCGTCCGCGAAATCGCACTGGAACAACCCACTGCAATCCGTGTCTTTGAACGATTTGGAATCGACTACTGTTGCGGGGGGCGCAAGCCTCTGGCAGAGGCGTGCGCTGCCGGGAACCTGGAAATTGATTCGGTTCTTGCCGCGTTGGAAGAGGCGGAGAAGAAACCCGGGATTGAGGTCGAAAATTGGGCCGGGAAATCGTTGGAGAGCTTGAGCTCGCATATCGTAGCCAAACATCACGCATACGTGAAACGCGAATTGCCGCGGCTTGCTCAGCTGGCTCAAAAGGTTGTGAATCGTCACGGCTCGACGAAGCCGGAGCTGCCAGTGATTGCCAACACTCTCATGCAATTGGATGAAGAGCTCACCCAACATCTGGCCAAGGAAGAAGCCGTCCTGTTTCCCTACATCGCTGGTTTGGAGAGGTCTATCTCCATTGGAACCCCGAGGCCCCGTAGTTGCTTTGGCACGGTTGCGAATCCTATCGCGATGATGACGCAGGAACATGATGCTGCGGGTGCCCTGATTGCTGAAATCCACCGTCTGAGCGGGAATTTCACAACACCAGTGGATGCTTGCCCAACCTTTCACGCGTTTTATGACGGCTTGAGAGAATTCGAGCAGGACCTGCATCAACACATTCATCTGGAGAACAACATTCTCTTCCCTCGTGCCATCGAATTGGAGAATTTGACCTGTTAGGAGACCCACTAGAATTGCGAAAAAGGCATATTTGGCATCGAGATCAAATTGGGGCTGAGACATTGAAGAAGCAGCCCACCGCGTAATGGCGGTTTGTAGGCGCCGTTATGACGAGTCTTGGCAGAGGTTTTACATGGCTGAGGTCGGGTTAAATTAGGGTCCAATACCGGTTTCCAGCGCTATCTCACAGCGCCGAAAGAAGCCATCCGTGACGCTTCGTTTCAGTAGGTTACTGCCAGACTCCGTACTGTCACTGCAGAGGTCAACTTTCAATTGGACGAATCGGCTTTCCGGACAGTTGGCCCTTGGCCCAACTGTTGCCTTCGGGCCAAAGCACGTTTCCATAAGCGGACTTCCGCACGACTCCCCACAGAATAACTTGCAAACACATTTGTTCGTATCCTTGGCGGGTGGTTTGAGATACCAACTTCAACTCCGGCCGGCTATGTAAATGATATGTTTCGTGCTCTGGCACTGCACGCAATCAATTGTGCAGCCAATTGATGAATCCAGAGAGACAGCTTGTGATTCAAATCACAGCGGATCGCGCCTAACGCGTGCGACGCTCGTAAGTGACGGTGAGCGTATAGTATGCCCATGGGCAGAAAAGGCGCGTTCGTACTGCTGGCGATTGTGATCCTTTGGACCGCGACGCCGGCACTCGCCTGCCTGACGCCTACTGCGCATCGCTCCTGCTACAAAGTGATGGCAATGCAGGGCTGCGATTCCCCGGCGATGATGCGCTGCGGCGACTGCTGCAGCGTGCAGCCCGCTGATGCTCCGCTGCTCCCTGGGTCCCCCAGCGCCGTCGATCATGCGGCCGGTTCCGTGCCTTCCCCCGCTCCGGCCGCGCTGGTCCATCCGCCGGCCGCAGGCCACGCAATCCCACTCGCCTCTGAATCGCCGCTTCCGCCAGGTTCACCCGGCCTCGGCTTCATTCTCCGCATCTAGTCCTTCCTCCTCGCACATCTAAGGCGTCGTGTGTCTGCCTGCAGACGCATCGTCGCGTGCCGCATTTTCTTCCGACGCGAGGAAACCATGAAAGCTTTTGCTGTACTTCTCTGTCTATTGGCGCTCATTGTCTCTGCACCCCCTCTTCATGCGCAGGCGCAGACCGGCGCCGATGCTCTGCCGAATCTCGACTCGCTTTTGGGCGGACAACCGGCTCCGGAACCAGCGGGTCCGGTGCTCACGCTAGACGAAATCGAGCGCATGGCGCTGGCCCGCAATCCGGAAATTGCCGTTGCGGTGCGGCGAGTAGCGATGGCCGAAGCGAATGTACCGGCGGCGGGCGCGCTCGACGATCCCCAGGCCATGTATCGCGGCTGGGGCATTCCGCTCAACCAGCCTTGGGATTACAACCAGGCGCAAAACATGTTCATGGTGACGCAGGCGCTGCCCGGACCGGGCAAGCGCACTTTGCGAACAAGCGTAGCCAATTCCAACGTCACAGAGGCAAAAGATGAACTCGCGGCGGTCCGGTTGCGCGTTCGCGTCGAGGTGCTCAAGGCGTTCTATAACTTGCTGGAGGTCGAGGACGAGCTGCGAATCCACGACGAACACCTGGCCATCGCGCAACAGGCGATTGCGGCGGCACGGATTCGCTACACCGTCGGCCAGGTACCACAACAGGATTTGCTCAAAGCACAGCTTGAGCTGACCCGGCTGGCCGAGCACATGATTCGCTTCGATCGTGACGCGGAGGTCGCACGTGCGCAGTTGAACACGCTGGTTGGGCGCGATCCCGCCACGCCGCTGCGCGTCGAGGGAGACTACGGGGTGGTGGCGACGCTGCCTTCGGAGGCAAGCCTCGAACAACTCGCACTGCAAGTCCGGCCCGATCTGCTGGAGGCGGAAACGGCAGCGGCGAAGAGCCGGCAGGAGCAGAGCCTGGCAAAAAAGGCATACGTTCCCGACTTCACCGTTTCGGCGGGATACATGCTCATGCCGCAGACTTCGAATATGCGGAACAACTACATGGTGGAAGGCTCGATGACGCTGCCCTGGCTCGACCACCGCAAGCACGATGCGGAAATTGCAACGGCGGGAGCAACGGTGACCGAGCAGGATGCAGAGCTGGCCGCACTGCGCACCGAAGCCTTTGGCCAGATCAAAGAATCGCTCGCCGAGGCTGAAGCCGCGCAAAAGTTTGCCGAGCTTTACCAGAACTCGCTGCGCCCGCAGGCAGAAGCGACGCTGCACGCCGCGGTGATTGCATACGAGAACAATCAGACCGATTTTCTGAATCTGCTCGACAGCCAGATGCAGGTCATCGATATCGATCTCGCCTGGCTGCAGGCGCTTGCCGATTTCAACACGCGCATGGCGGACCTGGAAATGGCCGTCGGCGCTCCCATCGACCTGACAGGGACCACCGTTGCGCCATCGACGCAGGAGGAGAAGCAATGAAGGACCGAAACTATCGCAACGCATTTATGGCAGCTCTTTTTGTTTGTGTCCTGCTGGCCGGCGGTCTGGGCTGGGAGTTGATGCACCGTGGCCGGCCGAGTCAGGTTGAGGCCTCGCCCGATCCGGTTGTAGCGGAAGGTCCGGCTGCTGCCACGCAGCCTGCAGCACCAGCCGCTTCACCACAGGGCGGCGCCGACCCAGCGCTTGCGCCGATTCAGATTTCGCCGCAGCGGCTGCAGCAGATCGGCGTAACGACGGCTGTTGCTCAGCTCAAGGATGTGAACGATCAGCTTCAGGTTCCCGGCAATGTCGATGTCGATGAAGAGCGCCTGGCTTACGTGCAAACGCGCTTTCCCGGATGGATTCAAAACGTCTTTGCCAACGCCACCTGGCAGTATGTGCGCAAGGGCCAGAGGCTTTTTACGATCTACAGTCCGGATATGGTGAGCACCGAGCAGGAATACCTGCTGGCGAAGCAGAATCAAAAAGCGTTTGCGCCCGCGATGCATCCAGAATCGGCGATGAACATGCCTTCTGGAGCAGGTGGCACCGCAGCCCAAGAAAGCGGTTGGCTTGTCCAAGCCGCCGAGGAACGGCTCCGTCAATTCGATGTTCCGCCGGCTGAGATCTCCGCCCTGGTTGAGAGCGGCCATGTACAGCGCGAGATCGCTGTGGTGTCGCCCGCCTCCGGATACATCACCGAACGGAACGCACTGCCCAACGCCTATGTGCAGCCAGACACGAAGCTCTACACCATCGCCGACCTCTCCACTGTTTGGGTCTACGCGAATGTCTTTCAGACCGATGTGGGCCGGCTGAAGCCCGGCGATCTGGCGCAGGTGACAGTGGACTCGTACCCGGGACGAACCTTTCGCGGGCGCATCGACCAGATCCTGCCGGACGTCGATCCAACCACGCGCACTGTCCGCGTGCGGCTGGTCTTCAGCAATCCCGGCCTGGTGCTCAAGCCGGGCATGTACGTCAGTGTGAACATCGGTATTTCACTGGGACGGCAACTGGTGATTCCTGCATCCGGGGTGCTGCAGGCCGGCACGCACGAGATCGCTTTCATCGACCATGGGCAAGGCAACCTGGAACCGCGTGTCATACAAACCGGTCCGCAGATCGACGACTCAGTCGTAGTGCTCAGCGGCCTGAAACCCGGAGAGCGCATCGTCAGCTCGGCGAACTTCCTGGTGGATTCCGAAGCTCAGCTTCAGTCCGCAGTTGGCTCGTTTTCTCCCTTGCCGCAGCCGTCCGCAAACGCATCGGGCACGTCCGCGGCTCAGTCCCTACAGATCGATCTCAACACTGAGCCGTCGCCTCCGCGTAAGGGTGTGAACACCGTTCGCGTGCGCGTGACCGGCGCGGATGGCAAGCCCGTCACTGGAGCGCAGGTGACGGCGACCTTCTTTCTGCCCGCCATGCCTGCCATGGGCATGGGCGCTATGCGCGCCGCCGCCACCCTGGCCGACCGGGGCCAGGGCATCTATTCCGGCTCTCTGCAACTCAGTTCCGGGGGCACCTGGCAGGTGACCGTCGCAGTTGCCCGCGGGGGACAGACCGTCGCTACGAAGCAACTCAGCGTCGACGCCGCAGGAGGTATGTAATGATCGCCCGCATCATCGAGTGGTGCAGCCGCAATCCCTTCATCGTTTTCACGGGAGCTATCCTGCTCGCCGTTGCCGGAGTGTGGTCCATGCGGCACGTGCCGCTTGACGCGCTGCCCGATATCAGCGACGTGCAGGTGATTATCCACACACCCTGGTCGGGCGAGCCGCCAAACGTGATCGAAGACCAGGTAACCTATCCCATCGTCTCCGCACTGCTGTCAGCTCCCCACGTTAAAGGAGTTCGTGCGCAGACTATGTTCGGCGATTCGTATGTCTTTGTCGTTTTCGAGGACGGCACGGATCTTTACTGGGCGAGCTCCAGGGTGACCGAATACCTCCAGCAGATTGCCGGGCAGCTTCCCGCGGGCGTTCACCCGGCGATTGGCCCGGATGCAACCGGCGCCGGCTGGGTCTACGAGTACGCCATCCTCGACCGAAGCCACACGCATTCGCTGGCCGACCTGCGCGCTCTTCAGGACTGGTATCTGCGTTATCAGCTCGAAACCGTACCCGGCGTCGCGGAAGTAGCGAGCATCGGCGGATTCGTGCGCCAGTACCAAGTGAATCTCGATCCGCAGAAGCTCTTCTCGTATGGCATCTCCGCGGCCACCGTCATCGATCGCATCCGCCAGAGCACCAACGAAGTGGGCGGCGACGTGCTCGACATGAACGGCGCCGAGTACATGGTTCGCGGACTGGGCTATCTGCGCTCGCTCTCCGATCTTGAAAACGTCCCCGTGGCAACCAAGAACGGAACCCCCATCCTGGTGCGCGACCTGGGCACGGTGTCGTTCGGCCCGGATGTGCGCCGCGGCGCGGCCGACTGGCAGGGCCAGGGAGAGACCGTCGGCGGCATCGTGGTGATGCGCTATGGCAGTAATGCCCTCACCGTGATTAACGGCGTGAAAGCAAAACTCCGCGAGATTGCGCCCGCGTTGCCGCCGGGGGTTGAAATCGCAACCGGCTACGATCGTTCATGGCTGATCAACGAGTCCATTCACACGCTTAAGCGCGACCTGATTCTCGAAGCCATCATCGTGAGCTTCGTCAGCATCGTATTTCTCTTTCACTTCCGCTCGGCGCTGGTGCCCATCCTCACCTTGCCCATCGCGGTGCTGGCGGCATTCATTCCCATGTATTACCTCCATGTCAGCTCCAACATCATGTCGCTGGGTGGTCTGGCGCTGGCCATAGGCGTGCTCGTGGACGCGGCTATTGTGATGGTTGAGAACGGGTATCGCCATCTCGCCGAGCGCAACGGAACCCTCGGACCCGAACCGGAGGAACGCAGGCGCATTCTTGTGCGAGCCGCACAGCAGGTTGGCCCGGCGCTCTTCTACTCGCTCATCATCATCGTTGTCTCGTTCCTGCCGGTCTTCCTGCTTGAAGCGCAAGAAGGACGCATGTTCCGGCCGCTGGCCTGGACCAAGTCCCTCGCCCTAATCTTTTCCTCCCTGCTATCCATCACTCTCGTCCCGGCGCTGATGCCGTTGTGCCTGCGGGGCAAACTGAAACCCGAGTCACAAAATCCGGCTGCGCGCTTCACACAGGCGCTTTATCTGCCGGTTCTGCGCTGGTGTTTGCGGCACTGGAAGCTGGTGATCGTGCTCAACCTGGCGTTTCTTGCGGCAACCATTCCGCTTTACTTCCGCCTCGGCAGCCAGTTCATGCCCGCTCTCTACGAAGGGTCGGCTCTCTATATGCCGAGCGCGCTGCCCGGCATCTCGGTGCCCCAGGCGGTTTCGCTGATGCAGGAGCAGGACCGCATCATCCGCTCTTTCCCCGAGGTCGCCACCGTCTTCGGCACCGTTGGACGGTCGGACTCCGCCACTGACAACGCCCCGCTCGATATGTTCGACACGACCATCATGTTGCGGCCGCGCTCCGAGTGGCGCGCGGGCATGACCTATGACAAGTTGATCAGCGCCATGGACCAGAAGCTGCAGTTTCCCGGTCTCACCAATACCTGGACCATGCCTGTCGAAAACCGCCTCGACATGGAACTGACCGGCATTAAGACGCCCGTGGGCATCAAGATTCAGGGGCCCGATCTAGCGCAAATTCAGGAGATTGGCGCGGAGATGCAGACCCTGCTTTCTTCGATGCCGGAAACCAGCTCTGTCTTTGCCGAGCGCGTTTCGCAGGGCTTCTATCTGAATATCGATGTAAACCGGCCGGAGGCCGCGCGCTACGGGCTCACCGTGGCCGACGTGCAGCGCGTGATCACTTCGGAAGTGGGAGGAGCGGATATCGCCCAGAACGTCGAGGGCCGCGACCGCTTTCCCATTGCCGTGCGCTACCAGCGCGACTTTCGCGACGATCCTGCCGCTATCGCCCAGGCGCTTATCCCAACGCCATCTGGAGAACAGATCCCCATCGGAGAAGTGGCGCGGGTCTATTTCTCTCGCGGTCCGGCGATGATTCGCGACGAAGATGGCGCGCTCACCGGAGATGTCTACCTCACTCTGAAGACCAGCGACTATGGCAGCTTTGTCGATCGCGCAACGCATCTGCTGGGGAAGAAGCTTGTTCTGCCGCCCGGCTACACCTGGCACTGGGCCGGAGAGTACGAGTTCCAGCTACGCGCCCGGCAGCGTCTCGAAGTGATCCTGCCCATCGTCTTCTTCGTCATCTTCCTATTGCTTTATCTCGTCTTCAGGTCCGCGACGGAAGCCGCGGTGCTGATCGTTCCCACACTCTATGCAATGTCCGGCGGTCTGTTGCTGCAATGGATCCTCGGCTACAACTTCAGTGTCGCCGTATGGGTCGGCTATATCGCGCTGTTCGGCATCGCCGTTGAAACCGGCGTTGTCATGGTGGTCTATCTACACGAGGCACTGGAGCATCGCCTCGCCCGCGAAACTCCGCTCGACGAAGCCGATATTCGGGAAGCGACCATTGAGGGGGCCGTCCAGCGCCTGCGCCCCAAGCTGATGACCGTCACCGCCGTGATCCTGAGTCTCGCCCCGATCCTTTGGGAGACAGGCATCGGCTCCGACGTGATGAAGCCAATTGCCGCGCCCATTGTCGGCGGCATGATTACCTCCACTATCCACGTGCTGATCCTGGTTCCCGTCTTCTTCCTGTTGATGAAACGCAGTCAACTGCGCAAGGGCAAACTGCAACCCGTTTCGCAAAGGGATCGCCGTGAAATTGCACAGCCGGTGGCGTAGGTCTTTGCGTATCGATGTGTCTGGATTGCATCCATGTCTAAGGAGGGATAGGTCATGTTCGCTGCTATCGGTCATGCACTCATGATGTCGTTTGCCATGTTTTGGGAGATTCTATGGGCGCTCATCCTGGGCTTTTCCTTATCGGCGGTTGTCCAGGCGGTCGTCTCGAAAGATGAGATGAGCCGGCTGCTGCCTGATGATTCGCCGCGGACGATTGCCATTGCAAGCGGGCTGGGCGCCGCGTCGTCCTCCTGTTCCTATGCCGCTGTCGCACTGGCTCGCTCCATGTTTCGCAAAGGAGCGAATTTCACCGCGGCCATAGCCTTTCAATTTGCCTCCACAAACCTCGTGCTCGAGTTGGGCATCCTGCTGGCCGTGCTGATGGGCTGGCAGTTCACGCTGGCGGAGTTTACCGGCGGACCGCTCATGATCGTGATCCTCGTGTTCCTTTTCAAAATCTTCATCACGCCGGAGATCGTGGAGAAAGCCCGGCATCAAGCGGATAAGGGGTTGCTAGGCCATATGGAAGGCCACGCCGGCATGGACATGTCGCTGCACGAAGGGACCATCTGGCAGCGCATGACTTCAAATAAAGGACGGACCGCCATCAGCCACTTCTTCCTCATGGACTGGGCATCGACCTGGCTCGACATCGGCGGAGGGCTGCTCATAGCCGGCGCGCTGGCTGCCTGGGTGCCGCAAAACTTCTGGCAGGCCTTCTTCCTTCATGGACATCCGATTCTCGCGAAGTTGTGGGGGCCGGTCGTCGGTCCGCTTGTCGCGATCCTCTCCTTCGTCTGCTCGGTCGGGAATGTCCCGCTGGCTGCCGTGCTCTGGAACGGCGGGATCAGTTTTGGCGGAGTTGTCGCCTTTCTCTTTGCCGATCTTATCATCCTTCCGATCCTGAATATCTATCGCAAATACTACGGGCTGAAAATAAGCGCGCTGCTCCTTGTCCTCTTCTATTCCTCTATGTCCCTGGCCGCGCTCGCAGTGGAGTTTCTATTCGGATTGCTGCGTCTGATTCCTGAGCAACGGCACATGCAGATTGCCGTGACCGCAATTCGCTGGAACTATACGACCATCCTGAACATCGTCTTCCTGGTTCTCGCAATCCTGCTGGTCACTCGCTTCCTTCGCACAGGCGGTCCAGCGATGCTCCGAATGATGAATGCGCATGCCGGAAACGAGGATCATGCAATGCATCGTGACGACCACGGGAGATAGAAGACGGGAGACGCCACTGCGTTTTAATGAGCTCCTCGGCTCTTGTTGACACGTTCCGCGGTGAAAACAATCGCAAGATACTAATCAATGTTCCGTTAGCAGTCGATGTCGAAGACCGCTTTGGCGATTATGCGATAAGTGAGGCTTCCGCAGCGACAGGCAATTATTGGTGGCGTTGAGCGCGCGGGCGCTGAAAGCTCTTGAGCACCGCCTCGGCGGGCGCGAGAATCGGAACCATCTTCGAATTCCCATAGAGCATTCGAAGAGACAAGGCGCCATCGATGACGCTAAGTATTGCCGCTGCCGCCGCTCCTTTGTCGATTGCGAAGGGCGCGAGCAAGTCGCTTAGATAGTCGGCGATTTTGTTTTGGTGTTTGATCGCCATTCGATGGAATGGGTGGGCAGTATCGGGGAATTCGGATGCGATCCGCAGGAACGGGCAGCCTATGATTTCGGGCCTGTTCGCCATCTTTTCGAATTTGGTCAGAGCCTCCCTCAGATCCTTTGGGGGAGCGGGATGCGCGAGATAATCCCATAGAGATCGATCGCGGTCTTCGAGGTACGCGAGCACGAGGGCATCTTTGCTTTCGAAATGGCGATAAAATGTCGCCTTTGCGACTTCAGCGATGGACATGATCTTCTCAGTGCCGGTCGCGCGAATCCCCTCTGCGTAGAAGAGCCGGTCAGCCACCTCCAGAATTCTCTTCCGGGGATCAGATTGTTTTTCAGATTTCATCGAATTCATCTTGACAGTGGACAGACACATCTGTCTATACTCACTCTACGCCGAGACAGACAGGTCTGTCTCGGGAAGTGGGAAAGAGAATGTTCAGCCGCCAAAGCAAGGCCTTATCGCTATTCCTGGGAGTTCTGATGTTGCTTTTCGGATTCCTTAAATTCTTCCAGCCATTCCGTGGTTGGTTTGAGATCCAGATTCAACAGAGTCATCTGCCCCACGAGGCGATTCTCGCGGGCAAGCTGACGGAAATGCTTACCGGCATCCTCTTCTTACTGCCATGGCTTCGGAGATTGCTGACCGCAAAAACCAAAAATCAAATCCGGCTGAGCGCATGTTTCCTCCTCTTGACTCAGATGGCCGTGGCTATCTACGTCCATCTGCAGCCCGGCGTGCCTGCTAGCGTGCTTCCTCTCGATATCAAGCCACCTGTGATTCCCGCTTTCGTTCTGCTCCTGGGATTGCTCACTGCTTTTGGTGTTTGGAAGGAGCTACAAGCAGAGATGGTTTGAGACACGCCGACTCGATAACACAATCAGCCAATTATTGGTCGCGCCGGAGCAAGGATGCCTTCACCCCTGACTCATCCCAAAGAACCACTGCATTGTTGAACGACAGGAGCCAAGAATTGCCCAAACTCTTCGAACCTCTTCAGCTAGGATCTTTAGTCCTGGCAAACCGAGTCCTCATGGCGCCGCTCACCCGCAATCGCGCAGATGGAGATGGGGTGCCCGGCGAACTCGCCCCGACTTATTACTCACAACGCGCTTCGGCCGGACTCATCGTGACTGAGGCGACGCAAATCTCGCCCATGGGCAACGGGTACATCAATACTCCGGGGATTCATTCCTCCGAGCAGGTGCGCGGGTGGAGGCGAATTGTGGATGCCGTTCACAGAGAGGGTGGCCGGATCTTTCTCCAGTTGTGGCATGTCGGTCGAATCTCTCATTCGTCGCTGTTGCCAGATAACGTGCAACCCGTTGCTCCCTCCGCAATCCGTGCCAACAGTCAGACGCTCATTGCCACGGGTCTGGCACCAGTAGCGGAGCCAATAGCCTTGACGGCTAACGGGATCAAAGAAACCCTGGATGACTACCGGCGGGCAGCTGCCAACGCGAAAGAAGCTGGATTCGATGGGGTCGAGATTCATGCGGCCAACGGGTACCTGATCGATCAATTTCTTCGAACAGGATCGAATCGGCGAACCGATGGATACGGAGGCGCGGCATCGAATCGAGTCCGCTTTCTCACTGAAACAGTCGAACGCGTGTTGGAAGTCTGGGATAGCGGGCAGGTTGGCGTGCGGATCTCTCCTACAGGTGGCTTTAACGACATGTCGGACGCCAACCCGCTCGAAACCTTTTCCGTCGCAGTTGCACGGCTGAACAGCTACGCGCTCGGATACCTACATGTCGTTGAAACGGCGCAGAACAGCAAAGGAAGCAGCGAGGAGGATCTCGCCATGTCAGCTCATCTGAGAACACTTTGGAAAGGGTTTTACGTTGTGAATGGCGGATATGACGGGATCAGGGGAGAGGATGCATTACGGACCGGGCATGCCGACGCTGTCGCCTACGGCCGAAGGTTCCTGGCCAACCCAGATCTGCCGCGGCGGCTGCAACTCGGAGCCGGTCTCAATGAACCGAACCCAAAGACGTTCTACGGAGGAGGCGCTGCCGGCTATAGTGACGAAGCATCTGACGATCGACGTGCCCGGCGATCTCCATGATGGTCTCGTCGCCGGCCCCGCTTTCGGCGAGCTCGGTGATGAGGGTATGCCGGTTGTCGTGCCAGCGGCCTTTCACGTTGGCCTTCGTCCGCATGGTGTTCCAGGCTTTCTTGAACGAGGTGATGTGCCGCGTAGGGTCGGAGGGACGTGGCTTGCCCCAGGGGAAGACATACCACTCGTCCTGGATCTCTCCGAACTTTTTCTGGTATCGGGCGCGATGGATGAGCAACGCTCCATACACTTCGGAGTTCAGCGGAACGATACGCCCTTCGCCCGCCTCGCTCTTTGCTCTTCCCACCTGCACGGTCTTCGCCGTGAAGTCAATCTGTCCCCAGGTCAGCGTCTTGATTTCCGTATCCCGCAGGCCGCCGTTGCGGGCCAGCATATATGCCGGATACATGTGGGGGCTGTGTGACTTCCTCGCCGTCGCTTCCAGAGAGTGACTCTCTGCGGCATCGAAGGCTTTGCCAATCTGTTTATGCACCGCCAGCTTGAGCTGTTTCTTCTTTTTGAGATGGGCGCGAACCACGTCTCCGGGGTCGCCCAGCATCTTGAGGAGAAAGCGCACTTCTTCGTTGATCGACTTGGGCGCGGCCTTCTCTCGCAATCGGTCTTCCTGATAGCCGAGGACCGCAGCTTCGTTGATATCGACGACCAGTTTTGAACCAAGCAGGCGCGAGACGTGACCGAGCGCATATTCGGCAAAGCTGGCCGACCGATACCGCAGCCTGTAACCGACTAGATATTCGACGATGATCTCGGCAACAGTCCGAATGCGATTCTGACGGACTTCCTTGACGTTGTTGTATCCGGCTTCGAGTTCCCGCCTGCGCTCCTGCTCTGCGCTCTTGGCGATCGTTTTGGATGTTGACTTGGACGATTCCCGGACCAGTTGGCCGGCAAAAAAGAAACTGTACCACCAGACATTTCCTCGTTTGAAAAGCGACATATTCCACTCCTGTCTCTCGGTTTGGCGCGCCGGTGCACCGGAGCGCGACTGAAGATTCAGGCGCGGACGAAATTCGATCAAATTCAGGTCGCCAGGAGGCCAGAGAGGAACCTGGTCGAGAGGCTTCAGATTGGAGGCTGGGAGTCGGCTGAGGAGGGGAGCAACAACTAAGCTCGATTGCTATGGATTAGCACTCGATTTTGAAGGAGCGGGTGCACAAAAGTCTTCACAGTTGGCACTTTTGGGGGGATTTCTGCTCGTCTTCTTACTTGCTAAGTTATTGATTGTATTGGCTCCTCAGGTAGGACTCGAACCTACAACCCTTCGGTTAACAGCCGAATGCTCTGCCATTGAGCTACTGAGGAGTGCGTGGCAACAGGATTGTCCTCTCCTACGTTAGCAAACCTCGCGGAGCGCGTCAAAAGCGTTACCTTCACCAGTTTCAGGGCCAAGACCCATTCCGGAACCGGCGCGGGATTCGGCCTGAAACGATACCATGTGAAAGGAATTAAAGGAGGCGTAATGCCCCGCATCTCCCGCGTTGACCGCAGCCAATTGGCCCCTGAGGTTGCCGTCCTCTACGACAAGGCTTTTGCCCTTCGCGGCAACGTCCCCAATATGTTCCGCGTCATGGCCCACCGGCCCGAAATCTACGCCACCATGCAGGCGCATTTCGCCGCCGTGCTCAATACCGGCACTGTTTCAACCAAACTCAAAGAGCTCATTATCGTCCGCACCAGTCAGGTGAACGAGACACCGTACTGCCTGGCCAGCCATACCATTCTCGCCCGCAACCTCGGCTGGACCGACGATCAGCTCTCTCACCTCGCCGAATGGTCGCGCCGCGACGATTTTACGCCCGCCGAAAAAGCCGCTCTCCGCCTAGCCGAAACCGTCACCCGCGACGCCAACGCCGTTACCGACGAACAGTTCGCTGAGCTGCGCGGCTTTTACTCTGAAGGCGAGCTCGTCGAGTTGCTTTGCGCCATCGGCCTCTTCAACTACTTCAATCGCTTCAACAACGCGCTCCAGATGGAGCCGACCAAGCCCGGCGAGGGCGGCGCCTCCGAACCCACACCGGAAGCCGAAACGTCCGCCGCACGTTAATCTGGAATCAGAAGTTTTTTGACAAAAAAGTGCCGTGTCATCCTGAGCGAAGTCCGCCGTAGCGGACGGAGTCGAAGAACCTGCAGTTGCCGGGTACCCCAGGTCCCTCGTCCGCCGCGGCGGAGGGACCTGGGAGACCACAGAGCCGGACCATACTCACGAACCACCACGGAGCCCAATGCCCCTTCAGATTCCCCCAGGCGATTTCCGCGCCTATCTCTTCGACTGCGACGGCACCATCGTCGACTCCATGCCGCTCCACTACACCGCGTGGAAACAGGCGCTCGGCGAGTGGGGCTGCACCCTCGACGAAGATCTCTTTTACTCCTGGGGCGGGAAGCCGCCGGTCGAAATCATCGCGTCGTTGAACGAGATGCGGGGCCTCAGCATGCCTGTCGAAGCCCTTGCCGAGCGCAAGGAGAGCCTTTACTTTTCGCTTCTCCACGATCTCAAGCCCATTCCCGAAGTGCTTGAGCAAATCGTCGCCCAGCACGGTCAGATTCCCTTTGCCGTCGTCTCCGGCAGCACACGCGAATCGATCGTCAAGTCGCTCACCGCCGTCGGCCTCCTCGATCGCTTCCCTATCCTGGTCGGTTCCGAGGACTACACGCGCTCCAAGCCCGCTCCCGACGCATTCCTCACCGCCGCCGCCCGCCTTGGTGTCGCGCCCAAAGACTGCCTTGTCTTTGAAGACACCGACATGGGCATTCAGGCCGCAACCGCCGCCGGAATGGCCTCCGTCCGCATTCCCCAGCCCCACGAACGTAACGGAACCGCACCCGGCGCGCCTGCGTAAATAATTCTCGAGGAGGGGTCTTGTCTTCGAACGCATTATCTTCCGCCGAAATCAACGAGCCTAAGCGGAGCCGCATCATCTCTGCTGATACAGCCATCCTCTTCGCCATCGCCGGCGCCCTCGCACTCCTCCATCTCCTCACCAACAATCGTTACGGCTTTCATCGCGACGAGCTTCAGTTCCTCTCCGACGCGCGCCATCTCGACTGGGGATTCGTCGCCTATCCGCCCTTCACTCCATTCATCGAGCACATCGCGCTCGCGCTTTTCGGCATCTCTATCGTCGGTCTCCGCCTCACCGCGGTCGCCGCGCAGTTTGCGGTGGTCATCCTCGCCGGCCTCATGACCAAAGAGCTCGGCGGCTCGCGCCTCGCGCAGGTCACTGCGGCCCTCGCCGTAGGCTTTTCCCCGCTCCCCATTTTTGAAGGCCACGAGTTTCAATACACCTCTTTCGATCTCCTCTGGTGGGTTCTCGCCGCATATTTCGTCGTGCGCCTCCTCAAGTCTGGAGATCCGCGCTGGTGGGTCGCCATCGGCGCTGCGCTCGGTCTCGGTCTCGAAACCAAGTACGCCATCGTGTTCTATATCGCCGGAATTCTCATCGGCCTCATCCTCACTCCTGCACGCCACTTCTTCAAGTCCGGATGGTTCTGGGCTGGCGTCGCTCTCGCGCTGCTCATTTTCCTGCCCAATCTCATCTGGCTCGTCCGTCACGATTGGGTTTCCTACTCCTTCCTCCAGCACATCCACCTACGCGATGTCGGCGAAGGCCGCGCGAGCGGCTTCCTCTCCGGCCAGTTCTTCGTCTGCGCCAACCTCGCCGCCGCGCCGCTCTGGATCGCGGGCTTCATCGGCTACCTGCGTGATCGCCGCTATCGCATGATCGCCTTCATGTATCTCGTCCCGCTCGTGATTTTCTGGGCCAGCAAGGGCCGTCACTACTACGTCGCCCCGACCTATCCCATGCTCCTCGCCATGGGCGCCGTTCGCGCCGAGCGTTGGCTGCGCACACTTCCGCGCTGGGGTCGAGTGACCATCGCCTCCGTCTACTTCGCCGGCTTCGCTTTTATTTCCGTCTTTGTATGTGCGCTGCTTCTGCCCCTGGCGAATAGCGGACCGCTCAAGCAATACGCACTCAGGCATAGTTACGATCTACGCGAAGAAATCGGCTGGAACGACCTCGTCCGCACTGTCGCGGCCATTCGTGATTCCCTGCCGCCCGATCAGCAGGCGCACCTCGGTATCACCACCGGCAACTATGGCGAATATGGTGCCATCGATGTCCTCGGTCGCGCCTACAACCTCCCCGAGCCCATCGGCACCAACAACTCAGAGTACCTGCGGGGCTATCCAACGCCGGCGCCCACCACATTCATCGTCATCGGCCTCACGCCAAAGCAGGCCAACTCCATCTTCACCGGCTGTCGCTGGGCCGCGCACAACGGAAACTCCGAAGGCGCCCATAACGAAGAAAGTGACGACCATCCCGACATTTTTGTCTGCGGCGTTCCGCGCCTTCCCTGGTCTGAGTTTTGGAAGAATCACCAGGACTTCGGATGAGGGCGGGAGCGCTGGCTTTTTTTTCGGCGGAGGGAGCAGCGGCCTTTAGGCCACTGAAGAGCGCGCTCGAACGATCTGGCCTTTAGGCCCGGGCAATTTGAAACGGCGCGTCTTCACTCGCGGGCTCGCTGACTAGCTGACTCACCGACTTCCTGACTCGCTGACTTGCTGCGTTGTGCCCTTGTTCCCTTGGTCCCTGTTTCTCAATACAAAATCACCGCCACCCTGTACGCCGTAAACGATCCCTGCGACCCTTGCGCCGGGCAACTCCCCACCGCTGCCTGGCGATAATCGCCTGAAGCGAGCTTGTCCCTCAGCACCTGCGGCAACTCCGTCAAATCCCCAGCCTGCCAACGCATTACGAATCGCGGCATCAGCCCGTCCTCCCCGCGAGGCATTCCGTCATCCGTCGCGCAGGCCGCACGCGCTGGGCTCGGATCGCGCAGAATCGCCACGCCACTCACGCGAATCAGCGCCGCAACCCGCGCCTCCACCTGCCCCGCGCTCAACGGCTCCACGCCCCGCGAATAATCGGCGACCGCATACAAAACTCCGCGAGCGGCCACTACTGCTATGCCCACTCGGTCCACATCCGGGCTCAGCAGGTTAGCGCGATGCCCCGGCGACTGCATCCACGCTTCGTGAATCGCATCCGCCGACGGCCCCACGGCCACATTCTCTTCAATCACGCTAAAGTGCGCGCCCGCCTGCGCCGTCCGCGTCGTCAGATTCGCCTCGCCGTTGTACTGGTGCGAAATCGGTCCTTCCGCAGCCATGCGCTCGCAGTGCGCCAGGGCCGCAGCCGCCAGCGCCGGATCCCAATCCAGCCGCCCCACGCCCGCCTGTATCCGCGCCTCATTGGCCAGCGCAAAGATTTGTCGCGCCTCCGCCTGCGGATTGCCTGAGCCGGCATACGAATCCTGGGCCACGATTTGCGCTACAGCCAGCGCAAGAAGCGCGGCGAGAAAAAACGTGCGAAAAAAGATCTTCATACTGGCTTAGACCCGGCGCTCACGCGCATGTCGCTCTATTCTTTTCTTGAGTGCAGCTCTGCAGGCTCACCACCAGCACGTTCGTGATTTCTGCGCGGCACGAGATCGCCGAAATCTCGCATGGAAATGCGCCGACCGGTCACATTTCTAAGACGGGATCGGATCTTCCGGCTCGGTTTCCGCGCTATCGAGAGCGGGCCTACCCTCATTGAGATCGTTACGCCGTGCGACCAAGGGGAAAAGAAGAAGTGCCGGCAGTCCCACGACGCTCGTCATCACGAAGAACCATGCCCAGCCCATCTTCTCAGACAACCATCCCCCCGAGGAGGCCACCACGGTGCGGCCGAGCAATGTAATCGAGGAAAGCAGTGCGTACTGAGTCGCTGTCGCCGTGAACGCGGGCGAGCATAGGCTCGAAATATAAGTGATCAGCGCCGTCCCGGCCATTCCCCCCGTGATGTTCTCGGCAGTGACACATAAAGCAAGATAGCCGATGCGATGTCCCTCGGCAGCCTGCAGGACAAAGAAAAGGTTTCCGATGGACTGCAAAACACCACAAAGGATCAGCGAGCGCAGGATTCCGTACCGCGTGGTCACGACTCCGCCCAGCAGAACCCCGGCCACAATGGAGAAAAATCCGAACACTTTCGAAGCGGCAGCGATCTCAGGGAGAGAGAATCCCATCGCTATGTAGAGGGGCGTCGACATGACTCCCGCCATTGCCTCGCCCAGCTTGTATCCGAAGATGGCGATCAGGATGACGGGCCAAAGCGGCCGATGCATGAAATCGCGAAAGGGAACGATCACAGCTGTCGAAATCGCGCGGCGAACGGCATGCCATCCCGATTCCGCCGCATGCGAAGCTACCGCCGGCGGCACTTTCGGTTCCGGAGCCAGCAAAAACACCACGACTCCTGCTCCGACGAGCGCAGCCATGGTGGCATAGGCCGCGAACCACCCGGCGTAGGCTGCAATTAAAAGGCAGCCTGCCCCGGAGACCAGCATACCGATCCGGTAGCCGGCTTGAATCATGGAAGCCCCTGGAGCCAGCTGTTCGCCCGTCGTGCTCTCCACGCGCCAGGCGTCGATCACAATGTCCTGACTCGCCGAAAGAAACCCGACAAGCACTGCGAAGGCCGCCATCAGACGCAGATTGTGCTTCGGATCCGACGATCCCAGAGCAAGGATTGCGCCGATCAGGAGAATCTGGATGGTGATGCCCCAACCGCGCCGCCGTCCCAAAGGCAGCGGCGGAGGGACCCGATCCATGATAGGCGCCCACACAAACTTGAATGCGTACGACGTGCCCACCAGGGCAATCGCACCGACGGCAGCGCGCCGCACTCCGGCTGTAGACATCCACGCTTGAAGAGTTGAATACGTCAACAGCAGCGGCAAGCCGCTTGAAAATCCGAGCGCAAGCACCTGCAAGACACGCGGCTCGGTGTAAGCAGCCAGCGTTTTCCGCCAGTTGGTTCGTGCGTCTGCGTGCTTGATTGCGGGGTTTTCGCTCATCTCAATTTGCGTGCGCGCCTTCTCTCAGCCTACCTCCGCCGGCGCAGCTTATTCTGAAAACGTGAAGCTCGGAATCATCTCCGATACCCACGGCCTCCTCCGTCCCGAAGTCTTGTCAGCCCTCGCCGGTGTCGACCGCATTCTTCACTGTGGCGACGTTGGCAGACCTCTGGTCCTTGAAGCTTTGGAGAAGATTGCACCGGTAACTGCGATCCGAGGCAACGTCGACCGCGAAGGCCCTTGCGCTAAGCTCCCCGAAACCGAAGTCATCCTTATCGAGAACCCTCCCCACGCCGGCAAATACCTCTACATGCTCCACGATCTCAAGACCCTCCACCTCGATCCAGCCGCCGCCAAATTCGCCGCCGTCCTCCACGGCCACACGCATGTGCCGAATTTCTACACGAAGAAAGGCGTCCTCTACTTCAACCCCGGCTCCTGCGGCCCGCGACGATTCGAGCTGCCGGTGACGATCGGACTACTGATGGTGGGGAAAGATGGTGAACTAACGGCAGAGATAGTTCCGCTCGTCGGCATCTAGGAAGGGACAATTTCGCGTTGGCCGGCGATTCGCCCAAAGTAGCTCCCGGCCAACTTAAAATCGTCTCCGTCACGATCACACCCGCCAGCAATGCACCAAACTGCAAGCCGATCCCCCATGAACTGTGAACTACGAACTAAGAACTGTGAACTATCCATACACCGCCGGAATAAAATTCTGCTCCTGGATGGGCGGCCGCACATACTTCGACTTCATGATTGGCGGAAGCTTCAGCGGTGCCGGCGTCAGGTCACGATAAGGAATCATCGACAGCAAATGCCTGATCACGTTCAGCCGCGCCGATTTCTTGCTCTCGGCATTCACCACAAACCACGGAACCTGCTTGGTATCGGTCACCGCGAACATCTCGTCCTTGGCCCGCGAATAATCTGCCCAGTGCTTGCGCGACTCCAGATCCATCGGGCTCAGCTTCCATCTTTTCGTCGGCTTGTCCATGCGGTCCTGAAACCGCCGCTCCTGCTCTTCGTCGCTCACGCTGAACCAGTACTTGATGAGCACGATCTCCGACCGCACCAGCATGCGCTCGAACTCCGGGCAGCTCTGCATGAATTCCAGATACTCGCGGTCCGTGCAGAACCCCATCACGTGCTCCACGCCGGCGCGGTTATACCAGCTCCGGTCGAACAGCACCATCTCGCCCGCCGCCGGTAAATGTGCCACGTACCGCTGAAAGTACCATTGCGTTTTCTCGCGCTCCGTCGGCGTCGCCAGCGCAGCAATCCGGCACACGCGAGGATTCAGCGAGTCCGCGATCCGCTTGATCGCCCCACCCTTGCCCGCCGCATCGCGCCCCTCGAACAGCACCACCACGCGCAGATTCTCGTGACGGATCCACTCCTGCAGCTTCACCAGCTCCATCTGCAGCCGCCGCAGCTCGCGCTCATAATCGCAGCCTTTACCCAAACGTAGCGCCGAGGCGCGGCCATTCACCTTCCCATTTGCGTGCCCGTCAAGCTGCAAATTTGCGCTCCCGTTTGCGTTCCCATTCGCGCACATCGCCCCATTCGGCTTTGTCGTCCCATTCCCCTTGCCATGCTTGTGCTTCTTGTCTTTCTTCGCCATGGTTCTCCTCGCGCGGCAGCCTGCTTCGCCACATCCTCACTATCGGCAAAATCGCCCTCGCCGATTACCTCGGCGGCCCGCGCTCTCTTTCCTCCGTTCCCTCACTCGACTGCACATCCAGATCGCCCATAACGACGAGCGTGTGCGTCAGTAACGTGACGAACAAGGTTCGGCGGCACGTCCGCCCGCCCATCCGCTGCTTCAACGCGCCGATAATCGAACCTGTGAAGGCCCGAAACAATCTCGCTCTCTTAAACGATTACGCCGCCTATCTCCGTGTGGAAAAAGGACTTCGCCCGCTCACCTGCGAGGCTTATCTCAGCGATTTGCGCATCTTTTCCGAACTCCTTGAAGACCGCAACGCCGTCCTGCTCTCGGCCGTCGAGGCCGACGTCTCCGCATTTCTCGATCACCTCCGCACCCACAACATCGATTCCCGCTCCGCAGCGCGCAAGCTGAGCTGCCTTCGCGGCTTCTATAAATGGCTTCTTCTCGATCGCCGCATTCATCACGACCCCACTGTCAACATCGAGTCGCCCAAGGCCTGGAAAGTTCTGCCGAAATCCCTGGCAGAGCCCGAAGTGACCGAGATGTTGGAACGCGCTGCCATGGCGGCCTCGCATCCGCAGGCCAAAGCTACCGCGCTCCGCGATCGCGCCATTCTCGAGCTTCTCTATGCCGGCGGCCTGCGCGTCTCCGAAGTCACTGGGCTTTCCGTCAGCGATCTCTCGCTCGACGCCGGACGCGCGCAGGTTCGCGGTAAGGGCGACAAGGAACGCATCGTCCCTCTCGGGCGCTCCGCCATCCAGGCCCTCGAGCAATATCTCCGCGAAGGCCGCCCGCACCTCGAACGCATCAGCTCGGTGCGCAGGAAACGAGCGACAGCGCAGGACCGTTCGAAGCTTTTCCTTTCTCTGCGCGGCATGCCCCTCACGCGCCAATGGATCTGGAGCCTCGTCAAGCGATCCAACCATTCCACCAGCCCGCATGGCCTGCGCCACAGTTGCGCCACGCACATGGTTGAGCACGGCGCCGATTTGCGCAGCGTTCAAATGATGCTCGGCCACGCCGACATCTCCACCACGCAGGTCTACACGCACCTGGCCCTCGGCCGCCTCAAAGCCGTGCATCGCATGCATCATCCGCGCGGCGCGCGGCGCATGCCTGATGACGCTCCAGGGACCGCCATTGTTCCCGGTCCGCAACTCGTCGAAGCCCGAATTGTGCCGCGCAACTCCAGCGAGGAAACCCCATGAGCGCAACCGCCGCGCCGCCGGCCGGCACTCCGCCCTACACCCGGCACAAACAACGGGTGCCCCAGGTCCCGGATCTTGGGACCTGGGATAGCACGACCCCGAACTTGCCACTTCCAGAATCGCCAGCGGTCTCCAAACCAGCCGCTTCAAAAATTGCTGCGCTCGTCGAAGCCTACCTCCATGTCCTCTCCGCCGAGCGCGGCTCTTCGGCCCACACCCTCCGCGCCTACCGTCGCGAACTGCATGGCTTCGCCGCCTGGCTCTCTGCCCACCATCCCCGCCTCACTGTCGCGCGCATCGAGCACACCCACATCCGCTCCTTCCTCGGCACGCTCTACGATCGCGGACTCTCCAAGGCCTCCGCAGCCCGCGCGCTCGCCTCCATTCGCAGCTGGTTCAAATGGCTGGCCCGCAACCACCACATCGAGCAGAATGCTGCGTCCCTCGTCTCCACGCCGCGACTTCCTAAACATCTGCCCCGCGTGCCGTCTATTGAACAGATGAACCGCGTAGTCGATTCCGCGCTCGAAGGCGCCGCAAGCTGGCCCGCTCGCGACGGGGCCATTCTGGAAATGCTCTACGGCTGCGGCATTCGCAACGCCGAGCTCACCGCCCTCAACCTCGACGACATTCACTGGGCCAACGAAGCCATCCTCGTGCGCGGCAAAGGCCAAAAGCAGCGCTACGTCCCCCTGGGCGACTCTGCCGCCGAAGCCCTCCGAACCTACATCGCAGAGCGCGCCACACTCCTTGCGGCGGACGATGGACAAAAATCCCTTCAAGCGGACGGCAACCGAAAGTCGCTGAAGACACCCGCGCTCTTTCTCAATCTGCAACTGCGCGGCCTCCAGAAAGGCGGGCAGGCTCGCCTCACAACGCGCAGCGTCGGCCGCATCGTCAAACGCATCGCCATTCTTCGCGGCCTACCGTCTGACGTTCATCCGCACACTCTGCGCCATGCCTTCGGAACCCACCTGCTCGAAGAGGGCGCCGACCTCCGCGCCATTCAGGAGCTTCTCGGACACGAACGCCTCTCAACCACCCAGCGCTACACCCAGCTCACCACCGCGCAGTTGACCGCCGTCTACGACCGCACGCATCCCCGCGCCAAGTAGCCACTTTCCACCAATACAGATTGGCCATTTGGCAATACGAATTTGTCATCCTGAGCGAGTCACGCGAAGCATGACGAGTCGAAGAACCTGCATTTGTTTTTCCTCACACTGTTCTCTGCTCTCTCCTCTCTATTCCCTGCCTTTCCATGCAACATCAGCCCTCCTGATCACATCTCATGCACAGAGGTTTGGTCAGGCAGGAATCGCCGCGACCTCCCATCGAGGGGAAAAGTCATGGCGCAAACGATTCTGGAGAATCAAGCAACAGTCGACGATATCTTCCGCGAGGTCACCCGCATCAAGGCCGTCGTCACCGACGCGGTCGATGATGGCGTCCAATCGGCTCTCCGCGCCATGAAGCAGGGCCGCGAGGCTGCGAAGACGCCGTCCACGACGCGCGCTATGCCATCAAGCGGAACCCTCTGCAGTCAGCGAGCATCCTGTTTGGCGTCGGCATTCTCCTGGGCAGCATCGCCACTTTCCTGGCTGTGCGCCGCGATTGAATCCGGCGCTCGCCGACTCGCAAGTGCCACGAGCATCGGCGCCGTCGGACTGAACCAGTCCGAGAGGCGATTTTCGGGGCGTTTGGGTCGTCAAACTCGACGAAACTTGTCGAAATTTGTCGACGGTTTTGAGATCGTGTCGCTGATTACAAAATAGTTAAGTTGCAAATGATACCCCCGGGAGTATAAAAATCACTCCTAAGCCTTTTCGCTCCTGAGATGAGGCAAATCTCGATGCAGATCAGTTTGCCTATCTAAGACAAGTGTAGAGTTTTGGAAGAAATGATCGGCAAACTTGGGAAAAATCTTTCGGCTCGTCTTTTCAGCGAGTTGGGGTGGTTGTGGGACGACAAGGAGCTTGACGGCTCAAAAGACTGCCCACGATGCAAGACCGATCATTCACCATGCGCTGAGTACTGCAGGCCGTTAGGTACCAGCTGTCCTTACGTCGAGTAGTCCGCGTTGATATGGATATACTGTGCCGTCAGGTCGGTGGTCCAGAACACGCACGACCCGCGTCCCTGGTTGAGCTCAATCGAGATCGAGAACTCGCGTTGGCTGATGTATTCGTGAGCTGAGGCTTCGTCGAACTCCTCCGCTCGTCCGCCGTCGCGACAAATCTGCAACTCGCCGAAGCGAATGTCGATGCGCGCCGGATCGACCAGCGCGCCGGAGTAGCCGATCGCCGCCGCCAGCCGGCCCCAGTTGGGATCGCAGCCCGCCCACGCCGTCTTCACCAACGGCGAATGAGCAATCGCCTTGGCCACGCGTAGCGCGTCGGCATCACTACTCGCACCACTGATGCGCAGCTCCACCACGTGCGTCGCGCCTTCGCCGTCGGCCACCACTTGCTTGGCCAACGACGTACACACTTCCGTAAGTGCGGCCGCAAACGCTGCATCGCCAGCGCCAATCTTCACGCCACTGGCGCCCGACGCGAGCAACAGCACCGTGTCGTTTGTCGACGTGTCGCCGTCGACCGAAATTCTGTTGAAACTGACTTCAACCGCGGCGCGGAGGTAGCCGTCTAGATCGGCAGGCTCGATCGCCGCGTCGGTCAGCACATAGACGAGCATCGTTGCGTGAGGCACAAGTTGCGGGTGAATCATGCCCGAGCCTTTGCCGAAGGCGGCAATGCGCACCTCGCGTGCGGCTCCGTCAGCACCCTTCAACTCGAGCCGCGCAAAAGCCGTCTTCTCGACCAGGTCCGTCGTCAGAATCGCATGCGCCGCTTCAGAAAAATCGCTCGGCTCGGAACCTACACTTGCCTCCAGCTCCGGCAGTACGGCAATCAGCTTCTCCGCCGGCAGCGGAACGCCAATGATCCCGGTCGACGATGGAAAGACTTCTTCCGCACGGCAGCCAAATGTCCGCGCAATAGCGGCACACGTTTCTCGCGCAGCGCGAAGACCGGCCTCGCCCGCGGCGCAGTTGGCGTTTCCCGCATTGATGGCGGCCACACGCACGCGCCCGCCCGTTGCGCTCAAATGTTCCTTGTCCACGATCAGGGGCGCCGCAATCACGCGGTTCGACGTGAATAAGGCCGCCGCGCTGGCCGGCGAATCCGCCACAATCAGGGCAAAGTCGGGCCGTCCGCTGGCCTTCAGGCCGGCTTTCACTGCGCCAAATCGGAATCCTTTTGGGATGGCGTTGCTCGAGATGTCACTCATGCGTCAAACCCCATTTAGTCCAGCCCATTTAATCTAGCAGGTAAGGGGCGCATCGGAACCACTTCATGAGCGAGAACGAAATCAATTCGCAAACCTTTCTTGAAATGCGCGCGGTCAACGTCGCTCGCGGAGACCGCGTCGTTTTGCATGATGTGAATCTCAACATCCCCGCGGGTGAGCACGTCGCCATCCTCGGTCCGAACGGTTGCGGCAAATCCACGCTGATTCTGGCCATGACTTGCCAGCTCTATCCCATCGTTCAACCTGGAATGCTGGTCCGCATCTTCGGCCGCGAGCGCTGGGATTTGACCGAGCTGCGCCGCCACTTCGGCATCGTGACCGCCGGGCCCATGGGCGCCGACCTGCCTGGCGAGCGAACCGCCGTCACCTGCGGACTCGACGCGGTAATCTCCGGATTCTTTTCGGCCTCGACTCTATGGCCTAATCTGCATGTGACCGATGAAATGCGTGCGAGAGCGCGCGAGGCGTTGACGCGAATGGAAGCAACGCATCTGTCTCAGCAACTTGTCGGCTCCATGTCTGCCGGAGAAAAGCGCCGCATCCTGATTGCTCGCGCGCTGGTTCACCGCCCGCGGCAACTTCTTCTGGACGAGCCCTCCAACGCGCTCGACCTGGCCGCTCAGCGCGACCTGCGCGAAACGCTGCGCGGGCTGGCCCGTGAAGGCACCGGCCTGGTCATGGTCACGCATCATCTCGGCGACATTCTCCCGGAGATCGAGCGCATCATTCTCATGCGCGATGGCCGCATTGTCGCCGACGGCCGCCGAGAGGATCTTCTGACAGAACCGCGCCTGAGCGAACTCTTCCATGCCCCTGTGCGCATCGGCCGGGATGCGGAGTGGCTGCATAGCTGGTGATGAGAAACGAAATCCGCCGGGGAGACAAGAATTGGTATAGGTGGGGCAATGGAAAGCGCGATAAAACCCGCTCGCTGGAAGTTCCTCCTCGCCTTTGCGATTATCTATCTCGTTTGGGGATCGACTTTCTTCGCCATTCGCGTGGGCGTCAGCGAGCTCCCACCATTTCTCTTCTGCGCCATGCGATTTCTGGCCGCTGGCCTGCTGGTTTATCTCTGGGCAATCGCACACGGCGAGCGTGGGCCAACTTTGCGCCAGTGGGTTTCCGCGTTCCTGCTTGCGTTTCTCATCTTCGTCGTCGACTACGGTCTCCTCTTCTGGGCGGAGCAGCGCGTTCCTTCGGGCATCGCGGCCGTCATTTTGGCTACTATTCCCGGATTCATGGCCTTGTCCGAGATTCTCATTCTCCGCACGCAGCGCCTTACAGCGCGGCTCACTCTCTCGCTTCTTGCGGGATTTGCGGGCGTCGCAGTCCTGGTGAGTCCGCCGCAATTGCTCGGCAATCTCGGCGGCGCCGCGATCGACAAAGCCGGCGCCATCGCGCTCATCATCGGAGCCATCGGGTGGTCGGTCGCATCGGCGCTGTCGCGCAAGCTGCCGCTTCCTTCGTCGAAAGTGATGAGTTCGGGCGCGCAGATGTTGGCCGGCGGAATCATGCTGGCTGCAGTCGCCGCCTTACGGGGCGAAGGCCGCGGGCTTCATCTCTCCACGATCTCCGGCTCCGCATGGATCGCCTTGCTCTACCTCGTCTTTGCGGGCTCTATTGCAGGATTCACCGCGTATGTGTGGCTGCTGCACCACGAATCCCCCACCAAGGTGGGTACCTACGCATACGTCAATCCCGTCGTTGCTGTCTTGGTCGGCTACTGGCTGGGCGGCGAGCCATTGGGCGTCCGCACGATTGTCGGCGGATTCTTCGTTCTGGCCAGCGTTGTGGCGATCACAAGTATGCGTCCGAAAGCCAAGCCGTCAACTGCATTGAAAACGAAATAGCTGAACGCGACTGAGTGCACGTCCGGCGAGTTTGGCTGCGTTGACCCAAATTGTTCCGACTTATGTTACTATTCGGCCAACTGGTCGACCCCTTTTTCTTGAGGCGGAGGGCAATCACCATGTCAATTTCCAGACGAGATTTCATCAAGACAAGCGTCGCTGCCGGTGCTGTTGCCAGCATGGGCAGCCTGCCTCTGTTTGCCGAACGCGCGTCCGCATCGAGTTTGGTCACGCTGGGCAAATCGGGAGTGAAAGTCACCCGCCTCGCATTCGGTACGGGCAGCAAAAACGGCCAGGTGCAGTCCTCGCTTGGGCAAAAGGAGTTCAGCAGGCTCGTTGCCTATGCCTATGAGCGTGGGGTCCGTTTCTTTGAAACGTCCGAATCCTATACGACGCCGGCTATGCTCGGCGAGGCGCTCAAGCCGTTTCCCCGCGACAGCTATCAACTGATGTCCAAGGTCACAACGGAAGACGAGGGCGATCCGTTGAAGAAGCTTGACGAGTTGCGCCGCACTTCGCAGACCGATTACTTCGACATTATGCTGCTTCACTGGCAGCACACTGACACCTGGCCGGCCGACACCGGACGCTGGCAGGACGCAATTCTCCAAGCGCAGCACCGCCAGACGATTCGGACCCACGGCGCCTCGGTTCACGGGCTGCCCGCGCTGCGAAAGGTGCCCGAGACCAAGTGGCTCGAAATCGCCATGATCCGCGTGAACCACAAAGGCACGAGGATGGACAACGAGAACGACGATTGGGATGTCCCCGGAAACGTCAGCGAGGTCGTCAATCACGTCCAGCAAGCCCGCTCCGAAGGGATGGGTGTCATCAGCATGAAGCTCGTGGGCGAGGGGACCTTTACCGGCCGCAACGATCGCCAGCAGGCGATGCGATTTGCTTTCCGAAACGCGGGCGTCGACAGTGTCACGGTTGGCTACAAGAACACTGCAGAGATCGACGAAGCCATCGACAACGTAAACCTGGCCTTTGTGTAACCAGCCCGCCCGGTCACATTTCCTTTTACAATGGCGCCGCCCCATTCGCCATGATTACGAATACAGAGCGAGCTGCAGCGCCAATCTACTGCGCAAATGCTGGCGGGGCTTGAGGAGTCTGGTCGTCAGCGCGATTTTTCAGTTTCCCGTTTTCGATCTTTCTATAGAGATCCTCATCAGCCGCCTTGTTCGGTTTCTTTGCCGCCTCAAACTCTGCATTCGCCTCCTCCGCGCGGGAAGGCGCTGGGACCGGTATATCTCCGCCCTCCCCGTTCCAGAGTCGAAGTCAACCAATGCTTTTCCGTTCCGGCAATTACTTGGCAGCCGGAGCGCCGGGCGCTTCCGCCGTTGGATGAAGTTTCTTGAAAGTCGTATCGTTGGCGGCTTTCACCAGGCTGCGGGTTTTGTCAAACTCGATCTTTGCCTCGTCTTTCCTCCCCATTTTCAGGTAAAACCGCCCCAGATGCCAGTGCACATCGCGGTCGTTGGGGTCTAGCGCTTCGGCAATCTTCAGTTCCCGCAGGGCCTCGTCCTCGTGGCCCGCGTTGCCATACAGGGTACCTAAATCAAGGTGCGCCAGTTCAATCCTGGGGTCGATCCGGATGGCCTTCTCAAGCAGCGGAAGTGCAGCCTCGGGCTGGCCCAATATCATCTCAGTGTCTCCCAGGTAGGCCATGGCCTGGCCGTGCTCCGGATTGTTGGCCAATTCAGCCTGGAACTCCTGGGCCGCCTCTTCATATTGCTTCAGACGCCACAGCAGGTAGCCCAGGCCGAAGTGCACGTCAGGTTCCCTCGGATTGGCCTTCTCCGCGTCACGGAACTCCTGGACGGCGTCGGCAGTGTTCTTCAACTCATCCTGCGTCTCGCCGGCCAGCATATCGGCTTCGGCCGACTCCGCGTTCAGCATCAGGATCTCGTGATAGGTATCCAGAACGCACTGATACTCCTTGGACCACAAACAACTGTGCGCCAAGGCCAGGCGCAACGCCAGATTCTGCGCATCGGCGGCGGCCGCTGTTTTCAGATACGGAACCGCCTGCGCGTACTCGCGCAGCCCATAGTGCGCCATTCCAATAAGGATCGTCAGACGCTGCGCCTCAGGTGAGGAAGGTGGCTGACCCTTGAGCAGCAGATTGAATTCGGGGATGGCCTCTTTCGAGTCGCCTGCCTTGAAGAGCGCCAATCCGAGATCCATGCGCACAGCGCGCATTCGAGGATCTTGCGCCAGGGCCTTCCGGTATAAGGGCACGGCCTCTGTGTAGTGTCCCTGGCGGGCTTCCAGAAGGCCAAGGTGAGCATACGCCTCCGGGCTTGATGGATGAGCCTTCAGGTACGCGCGCCATGCGGCCTCAGCCTCGACATTGTTGCCTTGTTGCTCGAGCGCGAGCGCCGCCTGCTGCTGTTGATCGGGCGCCATTGCCGTCTGGCCCACGCAGTAGGTGGCGGCCATGGCCAGCATCATCGTCCATATCAGGCAGATTCGCGGTTGCATTGCGGGTCGCACTCTTGCCCCATGCCTATTCTATTGGAGATTGGGCAATGGCAGCCGCCAAAAGAAAAGGGCGCGGCGGGGGTTGCCCGCCGCGCCCTGGTTGTGGGAGCGTTTAGAACTCGAATTTGCCGGCGAACTGCAATACACGTGGGTCATCGGCGCTGGTGATATTCGTGGGACTAGTGGGAGTCGAATATCCTGTACTAAAGCCGTTCCACAAGGGGTGGTTGAAGGTGTCGAACGACTCAAAGCGAAGCTCGAGCCGCGTCGTCTCACTCTTTGCCAGGGCAAATGACTTGAACAGGCTCAGATTCGTGACCTGAAGATCATTTTCCCTAATCTGGGCCTTGCCGGAACTGCCCCAACCATTGCTCGTACCTCCAGCCCAGGGAGCCACGGGAGCAGAGAACGCACTTGTGCTGAACCACGACTTAACAGTGTGGGGGTAGGACACCTTCCCCGTCTGCGTCGGCCGATTGCTTGTCCCGCCGCCGAGCCCGATCGTGTCCGCACCACCCCAGGTGACGGTCGCCGGGAGCCCGCTTTCCGACGTGGTTACGCCGGAGATGGTCCAGCCTCCCAGCAAACTGCGTTGCAGCAAGCTGCCGGAGTGCGTGAAGAACGGAACATTGTAGATGTAGTTGGCGGTGAAAATTTGGCGCCGGTCAAAGGTTCCCGAACCGCGGTCGTACCTGATGTTGTACGGGTCGGACAAGTCTTGTTGGAGATCGTCGCTTTGAACATCGATTTCATGCGCCCAGGTATAACCCAGGTGCAAAGTGAAACCGTGCTTATTCTCCAGGCCCAGAGCCGCCTGCAGAGAGTTGTAGTTGGAGTTGGTCGAGTTGTCGTCTTCGTCGATGCCCGCGAAACCGGGGTAGTTTCTGTAGAGGTTGGCGTTGGCGCCCGTGGTGGCGACTGCCTGGCGCTCGGTACTGTTCAGCGGCAGCGTATTGACCTGGCGCTTGACGTCCTGGTTCCAGCCTGCGGTACCGACGTACTGAACCGCCGCAATCACTGAAGGCGCAACCTGTTGCTGAATCCCCAGACTGAATTGCGCTGTGCCCGGATTCGGGTAGTAGTAGCCGAGGGTTCCCATGCCCGCCGGGAAGGTGGGTGTCGAGGCAGTCGCCCCGGTGGTGTCGCTCTGGGCGGGATTGGTGAAGTACACGTCGTCCGCCGTGGGGTCGTAGGCGAACGGAGGATTGGTGTCTGTCCCGTAGACGTCGTTGCCCTGCACGCGCTCATAGAAAGTTCCGATGCCGCCGCGCAGAACCGTTTTGCCGTTGCCAAACAGATCTTCGGCGAAGCCCAGACGAGGCTGCCACGTCCAGTAGTCGTTCTTGACGACGCCGCGCGGGAAGCCGTTCTTGCCCGCAATTTCAATGCCGTTCAGATAGAACGGGACGCCGCCGACGGTTTGGAATCCGGGGCCGGTGGTATTCATCTGCCCCGTGACTGCATTCGGTACCTGCTCGTTGGTGGTGCTGAAGTCCGCGGGCACAAAATTCCCCGCCATGTTCTCTTTGTTGTAGACGTGCGGCAGACCGTCATAGCGCAGCCCCAGGTTCAGGGTCAGCCGGGGGGTTATGCGCCAGTTATCCATTCCGTAGAACGACCAGGTGTTGTTGATCCAGTGGAACATCGATAGGGACTCCAACTGCGAGAAGCTGTCAGAGACTCCCAGCAGGAAGTTCACATAGGAATCGCCGGAAAAATCGGTGCCGAAGTTATAATCACCCTCGGTATCCGCCTGCTGTTGTTGGTTCTTATCGTTCCGCATGTAGGCAAAGCCGAACTTTAGAGAATGCTTGCCCTTGGTCCACGAGACATCGTCGCGCGGCTGATAGTTCAGGTAAGCGTTAGCCCACGGCCAGTATCCAATCGACCAGGTCGTGCCGAAGGGCGCCCCCATATGGACTCCGGGCAGGCGAGAGCCTATGTTGTTGGCAGCCGGGAAATACCCTTTCTGCGTCCATCCCGACGGCTCTGCAATGGAAGCGCCAGGCGAGGCAACCGCCGTGATCTTAATGTAGTTGCCGTTCACGTTCAGCGAAGTTTCGTTCAGCACTGACGGCGAGATGGTATCCGTCAGCTTGATCACCGTGCCCCAGCTAGGATTGCCGAACACATCGCCCGCGGTCGTATAACTGTCGCCATCGCCCCAATTCTGGTTGGGGAAATAGGTCTGCGACATCCGGTCGTGGATCCAGTGCCCCATCAGGTGCATCTTGCTGTTGAAATCGTGATCGATGCGCACCACGTCCTCGCGCACGTACGTCGGCTGCTTCGGCGACGCAATTATCACCGGCTGACCGTTCGGCCCCGTCGAATTGGACTTCGGGATTGCTCCCGTCCCCATGAACAGAACCGCATTCGGGTCGAGGAGGTTCCCAGGAATCTTCCCCCCCGGCGCGTTGGAAAAAGATTCGCCGATGGTCAGACTATCCGTTGTGTACAGCGCTAACCTGGCTGGATCCGTCGTGGCTGGCACGCACGGCGCTGGCTCGCCCTCGTTGCAGACGCCGGCGGCCGGCGATTCCGGTAAGCCCACCGGCGGCACATATGCGAAGCCGCTCGTCTCATTCGCGGTCGTCGGAATCTCCGAGGTCAGCGGCGCATTCGTCAAATTGGCAGGAGATCCCTGAATCATTCTGCGCCATTCCTCGGTCACGAAGAAATAGGTATGGCTCTTTGCCTTGGGATAAATCCCGGGGATAAACGCCTGGCCGCCGAAATCGCCGCCGTAGATATTCAGGCGCAACTCCGGTATGACGGGTTTGTTGCCTGACTGCGCGGCCGCCTGTTTGGTGAACCAATTGAGAGCATCGAAGGCGTCGTTACGATTGAATTCCCACAAGCCGCCATGGTAGGAATTGGTGCCGGATTTCAGCACGATGGTCGTCGTGCCTCCCGAACTGATTCCATAATCTGGCGCGTAATTGCTGGATAGCGTCTGGAATTCTGCCACCGCATCCATCGAGGGCATCACTCCCAATTTGCCGCCGCTCCCGCGGTCATATATTTCGCCGCCGTCGATCAGAAAGTCGTTGTGGCCCGTACGCATTCCGTTAAAGCTGATGGTGGCGCTGCTCCCCTGCGCCGAGGTGCCATTGAATTCCGGCAGAGTACCCGAGACGCCGGTACCCAGCGTTTCGAGCGAAGTGATACTGCGGCCGTTGGTGGCCAGCTCGGTGATCTGCTGGCCGGTAATCAGGTTGCTGACCTCGTTGGTCTCGGTCTGCAGGCTCAGAGCGTCCGCCGCGACTGTGACCGTCTGGTTGTTGGCGCCGATCGCGAGTTGCACATCCTCTCGCACCGTCGCAGCCACGTTCATTACGATCCCGGTCTTCTCGTAGACCTTGAAGCCGCTGGAGGACACTTTCAGAGTGTAGGTGCCACTGTTCAGATCCGAAAACTGATAGATCCCAGCGCCGTTGGCCTTGGCGGTATGGGTTTCGCTGTTCAGGATGTTGATGATGGTCACGGTTGCATTGGGCACCACCGCTCCGGTCGGATCGGAGATGGTTCCGGTTAGCACCGCGTTCTCCTGGGCAAATGCCCGGATGCCCCCAAACGAAAGGAGCAATACGAGCACGATTAGCCACGTATTTGTCTTTCTCATTGTGCCTCCAAATGGAACTGGTGATCTGCTGTTGTCATTTCAAGTAGGCCGAGATGGCCCACCTCTTTGCGGTCAACACCCTAGAGGCCCCGGAAGGCGATTGTCAAGAGAAATCTTGGCTGAATTAAACGTTTAAGCAAAGGGCGCACGCAGCTTTTCCACCTTGGGAGCGGGAACGCGTCCTCAACCCTTTGTTGGAGATGGGTTTACACCATTTGGCTCCCCCGGGGTCCTGGGCGGGCAACCGGTGTGATTTCAGGTACATTCCGCTAAATCGCTTCACTGAAACAGTAAGTAAATCGCTTCGCTCGTCGATCACGGTCCGCCCTCGCCCGATAGGGCCTCCGGGCGCAAAACGCTCCCTCCGGGCCACCTCGGTTGCGCTTCCGGAAGGTCAAAATCGCAGCCGGTCGGGGCGCTCATGTATGCTCTCCCCATATACGCTTTGCTCCCCGTACGGCCAGCATTGAGGCTTTCGGTGCTTATTCGGCGGCTCTTTGACCGATTCCGGGGCCGCGGGCATTTCGTGCATTTTCGGCCTCTGAGGCAATTAAAGGCGCGTAGTGGGCCATGGTTAAGGCGATTGATTCCGGTCTCGCATTCGCATCCGATACGCGGTATTGGATGGGTCGAGAAGACAAACTCCGTCGGCGAGCTTCGAGAGCGGTCTGCGCAATTCTGGCGATGGTTCTGATCCCAAATCCCTGGTCAAGCGCTCAGCAGACCACTTCGGCCGCAACGGGGCCGCCAACGCAGCAGCAGCCGGAAGGAACCGAAAGGCCCATCAGTGGAATGGCCAATGCGGGTCCTCAGGCAGCTCAGTACGATAGCGAGCACCGACCGATCACCGCGGGAGGATTCGTCAAGAGCGGGACGATCATATTTCAAGATGTGGCGGGGGCGGCCGGGCTGACGAAATGGCATCACACTGCGGGGACTCCGGATAAGAGGCTAATCCTGGAGGCGAAGGGGCCGGGCGTGTGCCTGATCGACTACGACAACGACGGCTGGCTCGATATCTACCTGGTGAACGGCTCGACTTATGATGCGCTTGCGGGCAAGGCCGAGCCGCCGCGCGCAGCTCTGTTTCATAACAATCATGATGGAACATTTACAGATGTAACCGAAAGCGCGGGTGTCGCAAACGGGCGATGGGGGATGGGATGCGCAGTTGCCGACTACGACAACGACGGCTGGCCCGACCTCTACGTGACCAATTTCGGGAAGAACCGCCTCTATCACAACAACCATGACGGCACGTTCACCGACGTCGCCGAAAAGGCGGGCGTGACCATCGGGACTTGGTCGACCGGCGCGACATTCGGGGATTATGACGGCGACGGGCGGCTGGACCTTTTCGTTGCCGGCTACCTCCAAATCGACTTGGCCAACCCACCATATTCCGGTTCGAAGGCGGTCAACTTCGCTTACTGCGAATATCGGGGAGTGCAGGTGATGTGCGGGCCAAGTGGTTTGAAGGGCGAGCACGACCATCTCTTCCACAACAATGGTGACGGAACTTTCACCGATGTGAGCAAGAAACTCGGTGTGGACGACCCCAACGGATACTACGGCCTTGGCGCCCTGTTCGCCGACGTCAACAATGATGGCAAACCGGACCTGCTCGTCGCAAACGATACATCTCCGAATTACCTATATATCAATAAGGGAGATGGAACCTTTGTCGAGGATGGCTATGAGCGCGGCTACGCGCTGAACAAAGACGGCCGCGAAGTTTCCAATATGGGAATCGCGGCGGGGGATTACGAAAACAACGGTCATTTATCGATCGTGAATACCGATTTTGCCGACGATTACAACGTGCTCTTCCAGAACGATGGAACAGGATATTTCACGGATGTTAGTTGGAGCGCAGGGATTGCCGAGTCCTCTGTCCCCTTCGTCGGTTTTGCCGACGGTTTTCTCGACTACGACAACGACGGATGGAAGGACCTGCTGATCGTGAATGGCCACGTCTATCCGCAGGTAGACCAGCACCCGGAATGGGGCCAGAGCTACGCGCAACGGATGCTCCTCTACCGCAATCTGCACAACGGGAAGTTTGCGTTGGTGCCTGCCGTTGAGGGGACTGGCCTTGCCGTGGTCACGGTCGGACGCGGCGCAGCATTTGGCGACATTTTCAACGACGGAAAGATCGATGTCGTCATCAACAGCATGGATGGGGTTCCCGTCCTGCTGCGCAACGTCAATCCCGACCATCATCACTGGGTGGAGTTGAAACTCGTTGGCGGACCCAAGAGTCCTCGTGACGCTGTTGGAGCAACCGTCTACCTGAAGGCGGCCGGTATGCGCCAGCGCGGCGATGTCCTGAGCGGCGGGAGTTATCTTTCTTCGAACGATATGCGCGTTCACTTCGGCCTGGGCGATGCGACATCGGTCGATGGCATCGAGATCCATTGGCCCAGCGGTAAAATCGAACAATTCAAGATCGGCTCGGTGGACCGCATCTTCACGGTCGAAGAAGGAAAGGGTGTGATTGGCGAGTTCTGCAATGGCTGCGCGCAGAGTAGTCAGCCATCGGCGAGTAAGAAATGAAGCAGGATCGGTATTGATGATTTGGGTTGTTGCCGGCGCGGCGAGATGCGCCTCGCGGCTTCGGTGATCGGACGAAAAACTGGAATGGCCAACTTAGATCGCGTCCAGACATATCCTTTGCAAATTGAGATTTGGAAGAACACTATTTAGGTTATTGGTTTTTGTGGTGGGCCCGGAGGGATTTGAACCCCCAACCAAGGGATTATGAGTCCCCTGCTCTAACCGTTGAGCTACAGGCCCGCCCGGGCGGTCCACCAGTTGCCTTCGGACGAAGCCTCAATGTCAAAGAGGCTCCTTCCTGAAGAAAGAGCCACACCGTATCCGGCCATTTTGACGCCGATGAACTGGAGATCCGCTCTTCCTGCCAATCATAAAGCAATCACTATACTTACTTGTAGCGTTCTCGCCCCCTTAGAGCGCAGCGCGGAGGTCATTGCAGTGGATGCGCCGCTCCGAAGCGTCGAGCTGACTCAAGTAACGGAATGGGAAAACGGTCAAGTCCACTCCAGCAGCGATGCTCTCGCGGCTGAAGAGCCACTCCAGATTCTTGCGTGCGGCGGCCCTTTGGTCGTGACAATGCGAACTCCGGGCCACGACCGCGAACTGACCGCCGGTTTTCTATGGACCGAAAGACTGATCGAGAGCCGCGATCAGATCCTTGGTTTCCACGATCGAGAATCCGCAGCCTGCCAAGCCGGAAACACCATTGACGTGGATTTGCGCGGCGGCGCAAGCAAGACTGAAAAACCGCAGCGTAATTTCCTGTCGAATTCAAGCTGCGGCCTCTGCGGCAAAGCATCCATAGACGATGTGCGCACACGCGGACTGCGGTCGCTCGAATCTGGATTCGCAGTGGACCCAGAAACGCTATGCTCCCTTCCAGAAAAACTGCGCGCTCGGCAATCGGTCTTCGAGCGCACAGGCGGATTGCACGCCGCTGCCCTGTTTAATGCCGCGGGGGAGCTTGTTACGCTTCGCGAGGACATTGGCCGTCACAACGCAGTCGACAAAGTGGTGGGATGGGCGCTCCTGGAAGGAATGATTCCGCTCTCGAATCATGTTCTTTTGGTCAGTGGGCGCGGAGGCTTCGAGATCATTCAGAAGGCGATTGCCGCAGGCGTGCCAATTGTGGCTTCGGTCTCTGCTCCTTCGAGCCTTGCAGTGCGGCTGGCCCGCGAACTGAATTTGACGCTTATCGGCTTTCTCCGCGGACGGCGGTTTGTTGTCTATTCGGGCGAAGCTCGCTGCTTGATGCAAAGCTACGCAGCGGGCGGGCTCCCGCATCAGACCGCACAGCCGCCCTTGATCGGCGAATGAAAGTGCAATAATCAATCCGGCGCTTCCTGGCTCCCGATTCATGGGCCGAGATTCAATTCCCCATCTCCCCGCGAGGACTCTGTAAGCCATGGCAACGGTCACCATCGACAACAAGGTGCATCAATTTGCGCCGGGCGAGAGACTGATAGACGTCATCAACCGTGCCGGCGAGAAGATTCCACAGATCTGCTACCATCCTCAACTTGGCCCGATCGAAACCTGCGACACCTGTATGGTTGAAGTCGGTGGCGATCTTGTCCGCGCATGCGCCACAACCGCCGCAGATAGGATGGCCGTTCTCACAGCATCGCCGCGCGCCGCGAGCGCCCAGCGTCAGGCGTTCGATCGCATTCTTGGGAACCATCTGCTCTATTGCACGGTCTGCGATAACAACAACGGCAACTGCACCGTGCACAACACCACGGCTCTGCTGGCTGTCGAGCACCAAGAGATTCCCTACGCGCCAAAGCCGTACCCGGAGGATTTCTCCAATCCCTTCTACCGTTACGATCCCGATCAATGCATTCTTTGCGGTCGATGCGTTGAGGCGTGCCAGAATCTGCAAGTGAATGAAACCCTCAGCATCCACTGGGAGGATGAGCATCCGCGCGTTCTTTGGGATGGCGGCGGGCCCATCGGCGAATCAAGTTGCGTTTCCTGCGGCCACTGCATCACGGTTTGTCCCTGCAATGCACTCATGGAAAACTCCATGCTGGGCGAAGCCGGCTACTTTACTTCCCTTCCCGAATTCGCACTCGCAGGGATGATCGATGTTGTGAAAGAAATTGAGCCGGAAACTGGTTACGGTTCCGTCCTTGCTCTCTCTGAAATTGAGGCTGCCATGCGCGCCTCGCGGATCAAGCGAACCAAAACCGTTTGCACCTACTGCGGCGTCGGCTGCAGTTTCGATATTTGGACGCGCGACCGTCAGATTTTGAAAGTCGAGCCTGCGGAGGGGCCAGCGAACGGGGTCTCGACGTGCGTCAAAGGGAAATTCGGCTGGGGATTTGCGAACAGCGAAGACCGCCTTACCAGTCCGCTGATTCGCGAAAACGGAAATTTCCGCAAAGCCAGTTGGGACGAAGCGCTCTCCCTCGTCGCACGCCGATTCTCTGAGATCAGAGCCGCAAGCGGGCCCGATTCGCTCGCCTTCATTTCTTCGTCGAAGTGCACCAACGAAGAAAGCTACCTGATGCAGAAGTTGGCCCGTGCAGTTATCGGCACCAATAACATGGATAATTGCTCGCGGTACTGCCAGGCTCCCGCGACTGTCGGCCTCTGGCGCACCGTTGGTTACGGAGGCGATTCCGGATCGATCCACGACATTGAGCAGGCGGACCTCGTTCTCATCGTGGGCAGCAACACTGCGGAAAGCCATCCAGTCCTCGCGACACGCGTAAAGCGTGCGCACAAACTGCGCGGGCAAAAGCTCATCGTCGCCGACCTGCGCGAGAACGAGATGGCGCGCCGCGCCGACGTGTTTCTTCATCCCAAACCCGGCACCGATCTCATCTGGCTCTCCGCCGTTACGCGCTATTTGTTCGACAACGGCCTCGCCAACACCGCCTTCATCAAGCAATGGGTTGGGGGCGCGGACGAATACGTTAAGAGTCTCGAGCCGTTCACGCTCGAGATCGCCAGCGAGCGCTGCGGTTTGCCAAAGGAAACGTTGATCAAAGTTGCGCGCATGATCGCCGAAGCGGGCAGCGTCTGCATTCTCTGGGCAATGGGCGTTACGCAACACGTCGCAGGCTCCGACACATCGACGGCCATCTCCAACCTTCTGCTGGCTACGGGCAATTACATGCGGCCTGGAACCGGCGCGTATCCTCTGCGCGGCCACAACAATGTGCAGGGAGCCAGCGATCATGGCGCCATGCCCAACTTCTTCCCCGGCTATCAGAAGGTTGACGATCCGGCCATTCGCCAGAAGTTTGAGCGCGGATGGAATGCCGTGCTTCCTCCGAAACCCGGTTTGAACAATCACCAAATGATTGACGCCATCGTCGATGGCCGCTTGAAGTCGATGTATGTGTTTGGCGAAGAGATGAGCCTCGTCGATTCCAATGCCAATTACGTCGCCCAGGCGCTCTCAAAGCTCGATTTCTTCGTGGTGCAGGATATCTTTTTCGGCGAAACCTGCCGCTACGCCGATGTCGTTTTACCGGCGAGTCCGAGCCTTGAAAAGGAAGGCACGTTCACGAGCACAGAGCGGCGCATTCAACGGCTCTACAAGGTTCTTGATCCGCTTGGCGACAGCCGGCCCGATTGGCAAATCATTCAGGACCTCGCCAACCGGCTTGGTGCGAATTGGAACTACGCTCACCCGTCGGAGATCTATGCTGAAATCGCTTCGCTCACACCGCTCATGGCTGGCGTCACCTATGAGCGCCTCGAAGGCTATAAGTCGCAACAGTGGCCGGTCGCCGCCGACGGCTCCGACGAGCCATTGCTTTACACAAAGCAATTCAATTTTCCCGGTGGCAAAGCAAAATTTTTCCCTCTCGCATGGACCGAGCCGAGCGATCAGCCCGACGCATCTTACGATCTTCATCTCAATAACGGCCGTTTGCTCGAACACTTCCACGAAGGCAACATGACCTATCGGACGGAAGGAATTCGTGAGAAGGTTCCTTCGACCTTTGTTGAGATTTCGCCGGAGTTGGCTGGCGCTCGCGGCATCCGAAGCGGAAGCGTAGTCGAACTGACTTCGCGCTATGGCACCGTGCGTGTTCATGCGCTGGTTACCGACCGCGTGAAAGGCAGCGAACTCTACATGCCGATGAATTCGATCGAGGAGCCCATCAATCGGCTCACCAGCAGCAATACCGACAAAGTGACAAGTACGCCAGCATACAAGGAGGCAAGCGTCCGTTTGGAGTTGATTGACCTTGACGGCGCAGTGCCCCTACCCCGCGGAAACTCGCGTTTCGGCATCCCGACGCCACAGCAAGGTGTGGAAGTCGAGCGCAAGTGGAAACGCAGTGACTACCGCATGCCCAACGGCCTTGTTCAAATCCAAACAAAGTGACCGGAGGAACGCCGATGGCTCAGCCGATCCCTCTTGATGTGCCGCCGCGCGATCCGCGCAAGGAACTTCTTGACCGCCTCGAGAATGCTCCGCAGGAGCACGCAGAGGCATTGCTCGATAGCTACGAGCTTCTTGAGCAATTGCACCAGGCCGGAATCCTTCAACTGATGCGCGGCACGCTGAGCGCAGGTGACGAGATCCTTGAACGCGCCGTGGGCGCAGCCCGGTCGCCGCAAGGCATACGCGCATTGCGCAATCTGCTGATCCTTGGCCAAATGCTCAGCTCCATCAACCCTGACCTGCTTGAGTGCGTCGCGGTGGCCGCGGGGCAAACGCTCGGCAGCGAGCGCAAACCCGTCATCGAGCCGCCGGGGCTCTTTGCGCTACTCAGTGAGTTTCGTCAGCCAGAACTGCGCCGCAGCGTGGCGCTCATCAACCGATTTCTGCTGACTTTGGGGAATCAGCTGAAGAACGTGCCGCCCGATCGCCGGCAGCTGTAGGCAGTCGCCGCTCTCAGGCCCTCGCAAGAGCGAAGCCTGCTGAGGCACGAGCTGGATTCGATGGGTTTGGGATTCAACCGCAGATGGTAGGCGAGGCGGGAATCGAACCCACAACCCCCGGCTTAGAAGGCCGGTGCTCTATCCGATTGAGCTACTCGCCCATGCTCTTCATTATTGTATCTGCGAAGTCACCGATTCAGTCTTCGCGGCGCTGGGGCCGGTACCCGCAGTGACAGCCTGGAGGTAACGAACGATTGTGACCTCAGCCCAGTGCACGCCTTCAGAGGAACGGCGGCTCAGGAAGGCACAGTGGCCTCCGTGACGCGGCTCGATGAAATCGATACAGGGATTGGCAAGGATCCGCGCCCTGGTTTCAGGGAAGAAGCGGATAAATGGATCGTCCTGAGCGAGTAGCACCAGCGACGGAACGGCAACGCGGTCAATGACGCGCGCGCTGGCTGCGCGAAAGTAGTAGTCGTCCGCATCTCGAAAGCCGCAATTAGGCGCGATAATCTTTTGATCGAATTCGCGAATGGAACGCACAGCGCCGACGTTGCTATTTCGATAGACATCAGGAAACATCTCAGCCTTGCGGCGGAAGCGCTGCATCAATGCACGCAAAAAATGCCACTCATAAACCCGGTTCCGCGGTTCGTGAAGTGCGTCCGCGCCTGCCGCCAGATCGATAGCCGGGCAAACCGTGGCCACCGCGACTAGAGGTGAGCGCTTGCCCCATTCGCCGGCAAGCTTCAACACCATGTTTCCGCCCATCGAATAGCCGACCAGCGCCACGCGCTCCAGGCCGAAGCGCTCGGTAAAGTGGTCGACCACCCCACCTACATCCGCTGATCGGCCCGAGTGATAGAGCGTCGGCGTCAGCGCATCGGAGCCGCCGCAATTGCGCATGTTCATGCGGACCACGTTCATGCCGGCGTTCCAAGCCAGTGCAGCGATACCGCGAATGTAGCGTGAGTCGGAGGAACCGTTCAGCCCATGCACCATCACAGCCGTGAGCCGGCCCGCGCGAACAGGCTCGGGCTGCCAATGACAATGACACAGAACGCGGCTGCCGTCGGCCGGGTCCACTTCCACGGTTTCAGCCACGGCGGGCAAAAGAAAAGGCGGGCGAGGAAGAAAATTGCCGACGATGGTTTGAAGATGACCGTTCGCGAGCCATCTATGTGGCTCAAACTTCGTCAGCCAGGCGGGAGACGTCTCGTGCGCCTGAACCAGCAAGTCAACCTGAGTCACAGACGATTACCCCCAACGCGCGAAAGTGGGTCCATTACCATCCTTTAGCTTTTCGGGGGGGACATTGGGGCGGCTAGTGGGGATCGAACCCACGACATCCTGAGCCACAGTCAGGCGTTCTGCCGCTGAACTATAGCCGCCGTCTACCCTTTAGATTGTAGCATCGAAGCAGATCTTGAATGATCGGCCGGAGAAGAGCGAAAGTGCCGCAGCCAGAACCAGTTGTGCCCTCTGCAGCTGCAGGTCAAAAGGCCAGCGCAGCCGCTCCAGACCGCTGGAATCGCGGCGCATGGATTTTTCGCGACGAGACACTGCGCAAACTCGAAGTCCTGCTCGACGAGGCCTTCCGCATACCCGGAACCCCCATTCGTTTTGGCCTGGATGCGGTCGTTGGACTGGTGCCCGGCTTCGGCGATGTGCTGGCAGGCTTGTTCTCGCTTTTGATTCCGCTTGCTGCGTGGATTCGCGGCGTGCCTTACGTGACGCTGGTGCGTATGGCCGCCAATCTCGGCATCGGCGTGCTCGTGGGGTCGATCCCGATCCTGGGCGATGCCTTTGACATCGCATGGAAAGTGAACCGCCGCAACTATCGCCTCCTGACCCGTCATTTAGGCGAACCGCGCCGGCACACCTGGCGCGACTGGGCCTTCCTTCTGTTTCTTGCCGCGGTTCTCGGACTGGTGTTTGCCATCCCTGTGGTGCTGGTTCTGTGGCTCGTCCTATGGCTTCTGCATCGGTAGCGAACCAGGTCCAGGACCAACAAAAAACGGGTTACAATCGAAAGAGATTGTCGGGGCGTAGCGCAGTCTGGTAGCGCATCTGCTTTGGGAGCAGAGGGTCGGGGGTTCGAATCCCTCCGCCCCGACCAATTCTTCCTATTTCTTCGTGAATTTCATTCCTTCTTGACTTTCTTTGGGCTGTAGCGAGTTTTCGCCAAGCTTGAGGAAGCATCCCGTCTGTCCCCAGGTTTCCCATGTTTCCATATTTCCGGCTCCAGCCCAGCGGGCCAACCGGCATCGCTTAAAAATATATAGGTGATCGGGCAACTGTTTCGCCAGGTTCATGCATCTTACACTTGGGGTAGACGATTCATTGGATGCACCTGCAAACGCTCTCTCAGGTCGTGGCGTCAGTTTCCCCAAAACTCAGAGAGGATCTCAATGACCTGTCTTCTGAGAAAGGCTTATTCTGAAGACGGATCCATCCAAGCCGAAGGAAGGAGGGAGCTTTGCCTCTGATTCCTCAGTGGACCGCGTGCACGACTAATTCGCTGACGGATAAGTCGTTACCGAAAGGGATCGGTACGCAACTCCGCGACATTCGAAACCAATTGAAGCTCACGTTGCGAGAGACAGAAGAACGCTGCGCGCAGGTTGCACAACAGTGGGGCAATGACGCGTATCGAATCTCAGCAAGCTGGCTTGACCGGGTAGAGCTGTACGCGGCGGAGCAAAAATAGACCACGTGACGCCGCGTTAGCGACGTGACGTGGCGGAGTAAAAGTAGACCACCCCGCCAGGCAGAAGTTTCACGGACAAGCAGGTTTCGTTGGGGTGCCGAAGCAGGTTCGGCGCTCACAGGATACGTGTTTTCTGTGGGATACAGGAGGCATGAAGAAGGTGGAGCTATACGCGAGGGTGCGGCGGGCGGTGTTGGTGGAGGGGATGAGCCGGCGGGCTGCGGCACGGGAGTTTGGGCTGGCGCGCAAGACGGTGAGCAAGATGTTGGAGTATTCGGCGCCGCCTGGCTACCAGCGGCAGAAGCCTGTGCGGCGGCCGAAGCTGGGTCCGTGGCAGGGCGCGATCGACGCGATTCTGGAAGACGACAAGCGGCGCCCGCGCAAGCAACGCCACACGGCCAAGCGGATCTTCGAGCGGTTGCGGGCCGAGCATGCTTACACAGGCGGCTACACGATCGTGAAGGACTACGTGCGCTCGGCGAAGATCGGCGGTCAGGAGATGTTTGTGCCGCTGACCCACGCGCCGGGCGAAGCGCAGGCGGATTTCGGCGAAGCCCAAGTGATGATTACCGGCGTGGAGCACAAGGCGCACTTCATGGTCTTCGACCTGCCGCATTCGGACGACTGCTTTGTGCAGGCCTTTCCGGCTGAGACGACCGAGGCCTTTCTCGAAGCTCATGTCCGCGCCTTCGAGTACTTCGGTGGCGTGCCGACGCGCATTCTCTACGACAACACCAAGTTGGCGGTGGCGCGCATTCTGGGCGATGGGGAGCGGCAGAAGACGCGAGCCTTCTCCGAGTTACTGAGCCACTACCTGTTCGCCGAGAAGTTCGGCCGCCCGGCCAAGGGCAACGATAAGGGCAAGGTGGAGAACCTGGTCGGTTATACGCGGCGCAACTTCATGGTGCCGATTCCGCGCGCGGCAAGCTGGGAGGCGCTCAACGAGCAGTTCATTCACGACGCTGTGGCGCGCCGTGCGCAGCGGCTGCGCGGCCATAGGGAGACCATCGGCGAACGTTTCGAACGCGACCGCGCAGCGTTGCTGCCGCTGCCGGCGGCTCGCTTCGAGGCCTGCGACAAGACGACCGCACGCGTCAGCTCCATCTCGCTGGTTCGCTACCGCACCAACGATTACTCGGTTCCGACCCAGTTCGGCCACCGCCAGGTGCTGGTCAAGGCTTACGTCCACCACATCGTGATCGTATCGGGGAGCGTAGTCGTCGCCGAACACAAGCGCAGCTACGAACGCGAAGCTGCCATCTACGATCCGCTGCACTACCTGGCGTTGCTGGAACACAAGAGCCGGGCGCTGGACCAGGCCGCTCCGCTTGCGGGATGGCAGTTGCCTGCGTGCTTCGCTCAACTGCGCCGGCTGCTGGAGGCGCGACTGCCGAAGCACGCCGGCCGCGAGTACATCCAGGTGCTGCGATTGCTTGAGACTTTCGCTCTGGAAGAAGTAACTCATGCCGTCGAGGATGCGTTGCGATGGAACGCCATCAGCTTTGACGCGGTGCGGCATCTCGTGCTGTGCCGCATCGAGCGCAGACCGCCGCGACTGGACATGGCCAACTGGCCGCATCTGCCGCTGGCCCAGGTGCGCACTACGCGTGCCGCAGAGTACATGAGCCTGCTGTCGTTGCCCGCGGCTGAGCCTCCCACGCTGGAGGCGATGCTATGAGCGCAACCACTGCCGACACGCCGCAGGTTCTGCTCGAGCATCACCTGAAGGCTCTGCGGCTGCCTACCATGCTGCGCGAGTACGACAAGCTGGCACGCACCTGCGCCCAGGAAAAGTCCACCTTCCCGCAGTATCTGCTACGGCTGACTGAGCTGGAGTTACTGGATCGCGACCGCCGCGCTACAGAACGCCGTATCCGGCAGGCGAAGTTCCCAGTCGTAAAGAGCCTCGACAGCTTCGACTTCCTCGCCATCCCCGCGCTCAACAAGACCCTGGTCCTCGAACTGGCTCGCTCGGAGTATCTCGACCGCAAGGAGAACATCCTGCTGCTCGGCAACAGCGGCACCGGCAAGACCCACATCGCTCTGGCGCTCGGTCTGGCAGCGTGTCAACGCGGCCATCGCGTCCGCTTCATCACCGCCGCTGCACTGGTCGGCGAACTGATCGAGGCTCGCGACGAGAAGTACCTGCGACGCTTTCAAAAGCAACTTGCCGCTCACCAACTGCTGATCATCGACGAACTGGGTTATGTGCCCCTGTCGAAAACCGGAGCCGAGCTGCTCTTCGAGACCATCAGCCAGCGCTACGAGCGCGCCTCGACGCTGATCACAAGCAATCTGCCCTTCGACGAGTGGACCGAGATCTTCGGCTCCGAACGGCTCACCGGCGCACTGCTCGATCGCATCACCCACCACGTCCACATCCTGGAGATGAACGCCGACTCATACCGCCTCAAGCAAAGCCGCCGTAAGCGAGCCTGACAAACCCCTCCCAAACGCGTCTCGGGGGAGAAGGGGCCGCTTCCGCTACGCTCCAGCGCCCCCTTCTCCCCCGAAATACCCCTTCACGATCCTCTACTGGCTCCCTTTTACTCCGTCTTAGTGGTTCCCTTTTACTCCGCCCTTGACACCGAAAGCCTGCCGAGAAGCTTCGTCCAGCTTCCATATGGATGTTTCTCAGTCCGAATTCGCTGCCAATAATAGTGAACTACTAGGGTTAGCAGCGCGAAGAGGAAGACTGACAGCACTAATAAGAAATAGGTGGTACGCATATTAATTCCTCAATGTCCGAAGCCGTTGGACGTAGGCTTCAACCTGCCTTTGCAGTGCTAGCAGATGTTGCTCCATCTCTTTCGGAAGCGCTTTGGGAACTGGAGCGTCAACCCAGAGCATTACGATCCAATAGCCCGCACAGATCATGTAAGTAAGCATGCGAAAATATGTCAAGTCGGCAGAGATCCTTATGTTGTGGTCGATTCCGAAGTAACTTTGGCCGGCTGCGATGAGAATCCAGACGAATGAGTAGAACCCAAGGCCTTGTGCAATCCTCGCCGCGTGAGTTCTCCAGGGGAGTCTGATGGTTACCGAGAGAGCCACCATTCCCGCGAAAAGTTCTGTCATCAACACGGATGAAAAGAAATTGCCTCGAATCAGGATCGTGAGGGGCAGAGTGTGAGCGGGCGGGATTGGTGAGAGCCACGTGAGACCCGCTCCGATCGCAATACTTGCAAGGACAATCCAAGCAAGTCTGAGCCTGGCGTCTGGTGTCCAGTGGCCGAGGGGGCGAAAAACGTGCGATGCCATCTCGTATACAACGCAAAGCTGCAAGATCAGGTCAATACTACCCAACGAAAGATACGCAATGAGATATGCGCGCTTGCTGCTCGCCAGGAAAACGAAATATAGAACGACTGTTGTTATGACATTCTCGGCGATGAAAAGCGTGAAAAATGGAAATGTCGCCGCGCGATGACGGACCCAAAGAACCAGCAGCAATACGAGATGGACTACAAAGCCGGCCGCCCAAAACAGAAGATCTATGCCGGTCAAGTGCATCTTCTCTCCCTAGTTGGGCAGCCAGCTTAAGCTTGTGCTCTCCAGACATTCTAATGTTCATTCGAGGATCTGGAGAATAATCATTTCGATCGTGCTCTGTGGCTCGGGATTAGTTCCAGCGACGCCCTGTGGCTCCGGATTAGTTCCAGCGATACCCGACGGGGCGGGGGTTGTTGTGGCGGATTGAGCAAAAGCCCTGCCAGCGGGCACTGTTAAGGCTAAGAACGTCAGGGCAAGGACTACATTGTGAGCAGCATGCTTAATCATCGACAAATCTCCTCTTCAGCGCCAATGGGCGCTGCGAGGATACTAGGGCGTTAAATCGGTTCGCTTGAGTGATCAGCTTGTCTTGTTGCTTTTACGCAACCTAACAGCCGCGATCATTCGTGATCGCGCCCAAAGCTGACGGTTCCAATTTTTCGTGGCTGCAATGAATTGCCAAGCTTATTCGCATCTCCATTTCATTTAAGCAACAGTCCACAAAATTTTCTTGATAGTCTCTCGAGTTTGCTGAAGCGCAACCCCGTGCCATAATGAGCGTCAATCATTCACGCAGGGGAAAGGGTCTCGCATTCGATTCTTCAGAGAATCTGGTTGCGCGTGCGAAACGTAGCTATTGTGCCAAGTGTTGCTTATACGAATCACTGAAATACTCCATATCCAAAGTTCTCAACGACTTACCTGATTCTTAGCTCCGAGCAGATCGAATTCTCGCGTCTGCTTCAAAATGACTGGAATCCAAATAGCGCGTTATCGCCAAATAGCATTGCGTGCTGATCGATGCGGCAATCCCCCGAAGGCGCGGGTCTGTCGAGCAGCTTTTCAGGGCAGTAAGCGATCAACACACGGCAAGAATCAAGCGCATCGAGAGAGAAAAAATTCCGACTTTTCGGCATCGCGGAATTGTAAGAGTTCACAAACCAAAGACTTCGGTTGGCGATACGGAGTGTTTGCGGGCCTTCGAAATGGACAACTTTGGCGCACTGTAGCCAGGGGGTTGCCTAATCAAAATCTCACTCACTTCGCGGACAGCCGGCGGGAGCTTGTGGCTGCCGTAGGGGGTCGCTCTGCTCGTGCGCGGGAGACACTCGTGGAAATTGTTGTATTTGCCAAGCGGTTCGGAGCCGGGAAGTGGGAAGTTTGGGAACACACATGCAGCGAAGAGGAAGTCGACGCTGTTCAGGACTCGGCTAGGGCGAAGACTATGGACCGATTGTCTTTTGAGCCACCTGTCGCGGTCGACTACTTATGGGGAGCACGATACGTCTTCGACGTGGCCCGCGGTGAGAGTGACAATCCGAGGGATGGAGATACGTGCGTTCATGGGGTGTCTGTGGACGGCGTTCTGATAGGCGTCTCCGAGGAACTAAGCCGTTACATTCGCCAGTCGGACAGGGTCGCCTAGCTGACCGGATCGTGCGGGGTGGTGGGGATGCGGTCCGACACAACGGCAAGAGCGTGCGCATCTTCCGATCGGCGCGCTCTGCTATTGACCGATCTCGTAGCGCACCACAGCTAACGCCGTTTCATAGGAATAGCGGGCGTTTGTGTTGTCGATTTCAGCCTGCGTCTGGTTGAGCTGCGCCTGGCTGATCTCGACGATGCCGCTCAAGCCGATCTTGTAGCGCGCCGTGGCCAGGTCGAGCGCGAAGTTTGCCTGATCCAGCAACTGCTTGGTTACGGCAATGCGTTGATAAGCAGATTGCGCGTTCAGCACCGCCGTGCGCACGTCGCGAGCGATCGTGTCGCGCAAATTGCGTACGTTTTCCTGTGCAGCCTGAGCGCGGAACTTTGCATCTCTGGCATCGGCGTTGAAAAGGAAGCCGTTGAAAACCGGAATGCTCAAATTGGCTCCTGCGGCGCCGTACCAGGAAGACTGAATCTGGTCAGCGCGCACCGGCGTTCCGCCCACGGCAGCCATGGCAGAGAGCGTCGGCAGCCAAAGATCGCGCTCCGCCGAACTGAACTCGCGAGCCGCGGTAAAGTTGTCATTCATCGCCGCCAGATCGGGACGCGCATTGAATGCAGAATCAACGAGCGCTTCAGGGTCGCTGGGCGCCGCCGGCGGATTACCGTTGGTCTCGTCGACAAGACTGTACTGCTGGTTTTGCTCGGAGCCGAGCACGTCGTTCAGGGCGGCCATGCCGGCCTGTGCGTTGTTCTGCGCGTCCAGCAGCAGCAGCTGCGACTGCGAGACCTGGACATCGGCAAAGCTGCGGTCCAGATCGGAGCGGATCTTCGCTTTGGTCAGGGCGCCGACCTGATCGGCCGTTGCTTGGCGCTGGGAGAGAGTTTCCTGCGCCACTTTGAGCACCGCCTGCGCGGTGAGCGCCTGATAGAAGGCCTGATCGACGGTCAGCGTAATGTCGAGTTCCGTCGCCCGCTCGCTTTCCAGTTGCGCCTTCGCGCTGGATTGGGCGCTGAGCACAAGATTGTGGGTGCGGCCAAAGTCTGTAATCAATTGGCTGACGGTAAGGCCGCCGGCCGCGCGATTGTAAATGGATGGATTGTTCAGCAGCCCCGCTGTAATCCTGCTGTTTTCATGTGCGTCCACAGCGGTTAGATTGCCGGCCGCCATCGGCATTTCTACCGAGCGCACTTCACGCGTCACCTGGGCTTGAGCTAGTGCGACCAGGCGCGCTACGCTGATGTTTGGATTGTTGCGAATCGCCAGCTGTTCGGCCTGCGCAATGGTCAGCGATGGGCCCGTAGGTTGGACAGCGGATTGTGCGCCGGTCGCCGTCTGCGGATCCGTGGCCATGGCTGGGGCTGAAGCCTGTGCCAGGCTAGCGGCAAGTTGACCTGCTGGGGCGTCGGGAAGTGAAGGCTGTTGCGCAGGCGTCGCTGCAGGCAATGCAGCGAAAGAAGCAGCGCAGAGAACGAAAGTAAAGGCGGTTTCAGTTGGCTTACGCATGATCGATTCCCTCTGCGGCGGTTTCTTCCCCGTGCCTGCCGTGGATGAGGAGGTACACGGCTGGAACCAGAAAAACGGTGACGACGACCGAAACAGCGAGTCCGCCAATGATGGCTCGAGCCAGCGGAGCGTACTGCTCGCTACCGGCCTCGAGGCCGAGAGCGAGCGGAATCATTCCCAGGAGAGTAGCCAGCGACGTCATCAAGATGGGCCGCAGACGGACGCGGCAAGCTGTCACCGTCGCTTGCAGCAGCGGCTCTCCCTCTCTGTGGAGAATGCCGGCGAACTCGACAATCAGGATGCTGTTCGAGACCACGATGCCGGCCATCATGATTACGCCCATGAGCGACATGATGTTGAGCGTGCTGCCGGTGAGAAGCAGAATCAGAACCACTCCGGCGAGTCCCGGCGGAATAGCCAGCAGAATGATGAATGGATCGATAAACGAAGTGAACTGTGCCATCAGAATCAGATAGACCAGCAGAACGGCGATAATCAGGCCGTAACCGAAGTCGTGGAAGGCATCGTTCATGCTCACGACGGCGCCGCGCATGTCGATCACCGTGTTGCGGTCGTGCTTAGTGTCGGCCAGTAGGTGGTTGATTCTTGCCCCCACATCCTGCAGAGCCTCGGTTCTGGTGGACACAAAAATGTTGATCACGCGACGAATCTGATAATGATCGACCTCGGTGGGCGTATTGATCTCGGAAATGTCAGCCACTTCGCCAAGCGGCACGTAGCCCGCAGCGTGGTCGCCGGTCAGGTCCGAAAGCGATGCGGGATCGGCCTGTCCGCTTTCCTGCATCGGAGAATAGCCTGCGGGCCGTACGCCCCGTAGCGGAATGTTCTTCATGTCTTCGAGCGACATGTTGTCGATCCATTGGTTGGCGTATTGCACGGTGACCATGTAGTTGTTGCCGGTGTGCGGATCGATCCAGTAGCTCGGCGCCACCATGCCGTCGGAAGTAAGCGCCGTGATTACGTCGTCAACCACGTCCCGCGCCGACAGACCAATCAGGCTCGCACGCTCGCGATCGATGTTCAGCGCGAGGCCGGGGTAGTTCACGCTTTGCGGAATGTAGACGCCGCTCACGTTGGGGATGGATTGGATTTTCGCGGCCAACTGGCTCGCCAAATTGAAAGCGCTGTCCATGTCGTTGGACTTAATCTGCACATCGATTGGTGCCGGGAGTCCCTGATTGATGACGCCGTCGACCAAGCCGCCCGCCTGAAAATAGGTCGAGAGTTCCGGCATCTGTCGCGAAAGTGCCGACTGCACGCGGCGCATGTACTCATAGCTCCCAATGCTGTGGCCTTCTTTCAGGCTCGTTTGCACGAATGCCGTATCCATGGATGCGTTGGTCGTATAAATGGCCGAAAGGTCGGGATAGACGCCGATGTTCGACACGATCATGCCCAGGTCCTTCGGCTTCACCACGCCCCGAATGATGCCTTCGACTTTGGCGATGTATTCGTTGCTTACCTCAAGCCGGGTGCCGCTGGGCATGTGCACGTTGATGATGAATTGTCCAGGATCGGTGCGCGGAAAGTAGGCGCGTCCGAGAAACGGGAAGCACACAGCGAGAATCAGCGCCAGCCCCCCGAGCATGACGGCAGTGGCAAATCCCGGCCTGCGCAGCACCTTGTAAGCGAATGTTTCATAGCTGCTGAGAAGGCCCTGGAATTTCTGGTTAAAAACCAGTAGAAAGCGCTTGAAGAAGTTTGGCTTGCTTCCTTCAACGGCATCGACGTCGCCTTCGTGTTCCAAGCCCAGCGGATCCTGGCGGATGAACTTCGCGCAGAATAGTGGCACTACCGTCATCGCGAAGAAATAGGATGCGAAGATTGAAAGCACGACTCCCAGCGCGAGCGGCGTAAAGATGTACTTGCTGACGCCACTGAATGAAGTAACAGGGAAAAACACAATGGCCGTGGTGAACGTGGCGGCCAGAACGGCCATCGAAACTTCGGTCCCGCCTTCCGACGCGGCAACCTGCGGTGATTTGCCCAGTTCCATGTGCCGGAAAATGTTTTCGAGTACGATGACGCCGTTATCGATAAGCCGCGAGAAGACCAGCGCAAGCCCGCCCAGGATCATGGTGTTAATTGAGCCACCCATAAGGTTGACAATCAGCAGGCAGACCAGCATGGAAAGAGGTACAGCAAGCAAGACTGCAATCGTCGCTCGCGGGCTTCCCAGAAACACAAGAATCATGACGCCCGTCATCACCAGCCCGATGACCGCTTCGCGCGTGACGTTGGCAATGGCCAGCTTGACGAAAACCGATTGATCGAAGACCACTGCGGTCTTGAGCGCGTCGGGAATATCGACAAGTTTTTTGACCGCGGCCTTGATGCCGTCGACGATTTCAATGGTGTTGCTGTCGCCGCCCTGTTTGAAAACCGGCACATAGACCGAACGCTGGCCGTCGATGCGAACGATGTTGTATTGCAGAGCGCCCGAGTCGACTGCCTTGCCGATGTCCCCGACCAGCACCGATGAGTTGCCTGTCGACTTCAGCGGCATGTCGTTCATCGCGTTGGCATCGGGGAACTGGCTGTTGGCATAAATGTTGAAGTCCTTGGAGCCGATGCGCACATCGCCGGCGGGCAGGATCAGGTTCGAGTTGTTGACCGCGGTGACCACGTCGTTCAGGCTCAGATTGCGCGCTTCAAGCTTGAGCGGGTCGACATAGATCTGGATCTGGCGATAAGTTCCTCCGTATGGCTGCGGAACCGAAGCGCCCTGCACATTGGAGATTTGGTTGCGCACCTCGAATTGCGCCAGGTCCTTGAGGCGAGTCTCGTTTAGACCCTCGCCCTTCAAAGTGACCAGGCACACCGGCTGCGTTGAAGCCGTCATTCCCAACACCACGGGCGGCAGCGTACCGGGCGGCAGGCGTCGCAGGTCGGCCATCGCGAGGTTGGCAATATTGCTCAGCGCCGCGTTGGGGTCAGTCCCCGGCTTGAAGTAGATTTTGATCAGGCTTACGCCCGTCAGAGAACGCGATTCGCTATGGTCGACATTGGCGGCGAGAGTAAAAAAGCGCTCGAAGGTGTTGGTGATGTCAGCCTCGATCTGCTCCGGAGGCATACCGTTGTAGAAAGTGGCCACAACAACCACTGGCATGTCGATCGGCGGAAAAAGGTCGATCGGCATGCGCGCCACGGTCACCGTTCCGACCAGCATCACGACAAGGCAAAGCATGAGAATGAAAAACGGATAGCGCAGAGCGAAATTCGGCATTATTGGCCTCCTCCGTTTGCGCCGGCCTTCAGGTCGATCATGCCGCCCGATTCCTGGAAGGTTTCAGACGCAGGGGTGGAAGCGAGGATCGGGTTGACTTCTTCATCATCGTGATACTTCTCTTGCCCACCTATCAACACTCGATCTCCAAGCTCCAGTCCGCTCGCAATTTCGGCCAGCTTCGATCCTTGCAGTCCAACCTGAACGGATCGGATGTGAATGTGGTTGTTCGCACCAAGCACATAGACCGTTTCTTGCTTTTGCTCGTTTAGCACCAGGGCTTCGACGGGAATGGTGATCACGTTTTTGACGTTCCCGAGCTCGAGCGCTGTGTTGGCGTACATTCCGGGAGCGATCGACAAATTCTGGTTGTCAACGTCGACTTCCGTCTCCATGGTGCGTGTCTCGAAATTTACGTTGCGAGTAAAGCGGACGATTTTGCCGGTGAAGGAACGATTAATGGCGTCGACGCGAACCTGCAACTCGTCGCCCTCGTGAACGTATTTGACGTCGTCTTCGGGTACGGGAATCCGCAAGCGGAGCAGGCTGCTCTGCGAAAGCCGCACAATGGGAAGCGACTGGTCATTGGAACCCGTACCGCCCTGAATGAGCGCGCCTGTATCGGCATAGCGCCAAACCACAACGCCCGCGATGGGCGCCGTCACGGTGGTGTAATCTTCGAGCGCCTGCACGCGCTGATTGTCGCTACGGGCCGCTTCAGCGTGTTGCTGCGCTGCGGCCATTGAGGACTTCGCGGCATCTACTTGCGCCTGCGAGCTCAGATCTTTGGCCTGCGCGTCGTCCAATTCCTGTTGGGCGATGAGACCCGGCCGCGTGGCGGCTGCCTGCTGCAGGCGCACGTACTGCGCGTGCACAGCGGAGTACATGGCTTCAGTGCTCTTGAGCTCGTGCTGTGCCCGCGTGATCTCTTCCTGAGACTGTTTCAGATCGAAGGAGGTTTCTTGAAGTTGAGCTTTCAGTTCCGGAACATCGAGAACCGCAAGCGTCTCCCCCTCGTGCACAATGTCGCCGATGTCGACGTTGATGCGCTTCATGTAGCCGCTTACCTTGGGGTGGACGTCGACCACTTGATAAGGCTGAAACTGCCCGGCGAGCGTGAGCATATGAGAGATGTCGCCGCGCTGTGCGACCGCGACACGTGCTGACGGAATGGTTGCGGCTCTGGCTTCAGGGCCCGCTCCATCGGAACGGCAGGAGCTGATGCCGAGGGCTGCGCACGCGGCAGCTACCAAAAGAAGAATTCGTTTATGCATGTCGAACTTACTCCTGATTCCCAACACCGTCTTCAGCCGCGGTGTATGGAAGCAATTTGAAACTGGGCCGAGGGGGGCAGGTGGCATTCGGTTAGATGCAGCCCGCTGAAGGCCGGTTGACCACGTGTTAGTCGCCTTGGCCTTGGCAAATTCGTGCATGCCGCGCGAGTTTCATCGCGACAACATGCTTCATCACGCTGAGTCCGGGCAGGTCAATTCTGCACGGCTCATCACAGGAGGACGGCTGGGGGATAAACCCGATGAATAAAAAGCTAAGAAGTCGGTGGAGGGCGGAAGAGATTTGAATACGAAAAGCCCGCATGAACGGGACGCTGATGCAGACTAGGCAGAACTTCTCGCATTGCCCCCGAAGAAAGACTCGCAAACATCGCTGTCGCGATTTGAGGGAGCAATGCGAACGCTACGTGCGGGCGCGCCGGGTCTGGCGCGGGCACACCGTGTTCCACGACCTCGGGCGAGGCCACAGGTTGCGCCTTTGCGGCGCGAATACTACCGCCGAATCCGGCCGCCGGGCCGTACCAGGCTGTCTTGGCTTCAATTGCGAAGAGAAATGCCAGCAGACAGAGGCAGAGGGCAAGCGGAGTGCGCCGATAGTACGGGGAAGCGGCGAACCATCCCGACATAACCGCAGTTTACCACGCGGCTACGAACGCGCGCATCGCTGAGGCGCATGGAGCCTACCGCTCGCGTGGCTCTCCTGTCGGCAGAAAGGCCAACCCCTCAAACACAGTCCCCGACGCTAGCACATCCCTGATCTGTTCCGGGGTGGTGCCCGCGCGTCCGGACGCCTCCCGCAAAAGCCGCAACGCTGCAGCAGGCGTGCTCCAGGGCGGCAGCCGGAAGATCCACGGAATATCGGCTGAAGTCAGCGCCTTGTCGCTGCTCAGAGCCACCACCGGGACAAAGCACTTCAATGCCAGTTGCTCTGATAGATGGCTGGCGTCTCGATCCAACGCGATAATCGCCACAGCATGTTCGTCCATCAAGGCGTGGACCAATTGAGTTGAAGCTGCGCCCCAATTCTGCCCGCTATCCACCGGCAGAATTGTCCACGGCCGGCCTCCTCGCGCTCCGTCGTGCAATTCCGCAAAGACCTCCGGCGAGGCGGCTATCTCCGCGGCTTTCGGCCCAAAGACAATCACGCGGACCTGCCTGCGCGGAGGGTCATCGAATCGCGGACCCGCGAAGTTCACTCCATCTTCGCCAACGCGCGCGTAGGGCGTCACTGGCGCATCAGACGGTCCGCTCGATTCAGCGGCGCCCGGCCCGGCCGGTTGCTTCTCCATCGTTGCAAGGCGATAGGCAATTGCGCCATTGTGGACGGTTCCCAGGTACATCGGCGCGACATTCTTCTGGTTGGGATCGAATACCATATGCCCGGTTACGCCGTTATATTCTTCAATGTCCGCAAGCGCGTCATGAATGCGCGCGCGATTCAGCCCAGCCTTGCAGATCGAGTCGAGCAGCGCGTTCATCGCATCATAGGCTAACGAAGCAAACTGCTCCGGCTGCTCGTGGAATCGAGCCTCGAAGCGCCGGTTGAAATCGAGCCAGCGCGGATCTTTGCGCGTCGGGTCGTATGGAAAGACAGCTTCGAAGCCCTCTGCGGCAGTGCCTGCTTGAGCCAGCAGGTCCGGCCCCAGCGTGCGGTAGGAGCCAAAGACGCGCTGCTTCATGCCCATCGCGCGCATTTGTTTCAGGATTCCGGCGGCCTCGCTTTCATCTGCCCAAAGCACAATTCCGTCGACGCGCGAATCGCGGATGATCTGCAATTCACGTGAAAAGTCCGTGTCGCCCGGCAGGAACTTCTGCTCGATAACGACAGGGTGGCCCAGTCGCACGGACGCGCTCCGGAACTTCGGAACGCCCATTCGGCCGTAGCGGTTGTTTACCCTGAGCAACGCAACGCGCTTGAGGCCAAGCTCTGTGTAAATGCGACGAGCCAGGGTAAAGGCCTGTACACGATCGTCCTGCAGATCCGTGAAATACCACGGAACATAAGTCTCTGGAATCGTGGGATCGGTTGAGGCTGAGTTGACGATTGGAATTTCGGCTTTCAGTGCGACGCGCAACATGATATGAGTCGATTCGGAACTGATTGACCCGAAAATCGCCCAGTCCTGGTCGTCGTAGATCATTTTCACGGCTTCGTCCGCTGCCGAGCCCCAGATGGTTGGATCGGTCGGGCGACTGACCCCATAGACCGCTTTAGCTTGCCAATTGTTATAGTCGTTATGCACCATCAGCTTGAACGGTTTGCCACCGTAACCGCCGCCTGCGTTTGCCTCATCGACTGCCAATTGCGCTCCATGCAGCATGCGCAAACCGTCAGCCTGATCCGGGCCAGGCTCGACAGGGCCGAAGAAACCGATCCTGACCTCCGTGACATCCTTCGGGTCGGGAATGTTGCGACCCGCTCCCGCATAGATGTTGGGTTCGAGATAATTCTCGGAGTACGGCTCCTCAAATTTGGCGTACGGCCTCAAATCCCGCGGCTCTCCGGCGTAGGGCGTCACCGTCCGGTCGCGAGGCGGCGCGGGCGGATGCTTGCCACATTCGCATACACTGTTGCTCTGCGCACCAATTGAACCAGCGGCGCTCAAAGCCAGTGCGCAAGCCGCAATAAGCGCGATCGCGTGGCGCATTTCCCTCACTCCTTGCCGCTGCCGGCCTTTTCAGTACGGAACATGGCAATCGCTTCAATCTCCACCAGCAGTTCCGGCCGGCACAGAATCGCCTGGATGCCGGTCGACGCGGGCAGTGGGTCGAGCCCCTGCTCTTTGAAGAACTCCGTACGCTCTTCGTTGAATGCGTCGTAGTCTCGCTCGATATCGCGCAGATAGCAGGTTGTGCGCACGATATCGTGCCATGTGCAGCCTTCGCTGGCCAGCAATCCCGAGATATTTGCGAGCGTGCGCCTCATCTGCGCGCGAAAGTCGCCAACATGAACACTCGCGCCGTGCTCGTCAATCGACGCCGTGCCCGAGATTAGCAGAATCGTCAAGCCATTCAGGTCGATCCTCATTCCACGAGAGAATGAGCTGGGCTTGGCATAAGCGTGGGCTTCGTTCAGCACGTCGTGATTGGTGATCGCCCGCTTCTTGACTGGCGCGTTTGCAATGGTTTCCAGAAGTTCAGCAAATGCATTCATAGCGTTCGCTCCTCTTTCCTATCGTTGAAAAATTCCATGGCTAACTCCCTCGGCGGTGGCAACCCAAATATCGCCGCCCTGAAAATCAATACCAAGGATGTAGTTGTGTGCGGGCCCGCTTGTTACGGGAATTTCCGTGACCTTCCCTTTCGCATCGCGAACCGTCATGACCGGCTTGTGCGACGTGAGCGAACGCGTGTAAACGGCCCAGTTCGCGCCGTCGTAATATGCCAGCCCCTTATCCGTGCAGAACCAGGCATGATTGGCGTCCACGCCCTTCACGAAATTCGTAAAGTTCGAGGGCAGTCCACTATCTTTCGTCAGAAAATTGTGCCAGTAGCGGCCATCGTACCGGCTGTCGCCAAAGTACGTCGCGGCCCACACGATGTTGTCGACGTAGCTCACCGATGAAACGATGTCGTGAATAAGTCCCTGGTCTTTGAAAAGCACCAATTCGGTTTCGCCGTCGGGGTCGTCGTACAAGTCCCACCGCCCCGTTTTCTGGTCATATTCGAGCAGGCCGCTGCCCCAAACGGCAAAGTAGACTTTGCTCGCGGTAGATGAGACACCATAGACCCAAATCTCGCGCATGGGCGTGTTGCGCTCGTTATAAAGCGACCACTCCCCTGTGCGCAGGTTGAGCCGCCCCGCGCCGGATGCCGTCGCCACCCAGACGTTCTCGCCTTCCACTGAAACTCCGTACACCACGTCGTTGCTCAATCCCGAGTTCAACTGCGTGTAGCTGACGATCCGTCCGCCGGAAATTCGGCTTAGACCGCCCATGGTTCCGGCCCATACGTCGCCCGTACGTTTATCCAACGCCAGCGAAAGCACGGCACGGTGCGCCAGGCCATCCTTTGTCGAATAGGTTCTCCACTTTCCGTCTTGGTAGAGTCCCAGGCCGTTGTCCGTGCCCGCCCAAATCCGGTCACCATCGACCAGCACCGCATAGACGTGATTGTCAGGAAGGCCATTAGCGGTAGTGAAGTTCTCGAACCGAAAGCGCGGCAACTGTGGAAGGGTCATTGTCGCTGCAGCGCCGCGAAGTCGACTTTGGGCCACTTGGGCGAATCCGTGCCCCGCCGCACTCGCTACCAACACGACCGCCGCTAGCTCCATCGCAAGCCATTTCTTTTGGGCGAACTTCTTCATCGCGTCCTCAGATATTCGATCAGGTCGTTCAATTCGTCTTTGGTCAGGTCGTTGGTGCGCCCGTGCTTATCCTCTGGGTTGTAAACGGTCCATATCTCTTCAAGCGTGCGCGCCGAACCATCGTGCAAATAAGGCGCTGGCAGTGCGATGTTGGTCAGTTGCGGCGTGTCCAGCATTCCCGGATGATCGCTCGGTTTCGTTGTTCCTACGTCGAACGATTTGTTGTCCGTTCCCAACGGGCCGCTGTGGCAAAAAGAGCAACGATTCGTTTCTGGTATTGACGCCCTGAAGTTGTCGACCGAGCGCTCGAAGATCGCCTTGCCGCGTTCTTGCGCTGATGTGAGCTCCCCGCCCGGAAGGCGCCAGCGGTTCGGCCGTGCGGGAAGACTGCGAATGTAGAGAACCAGGTCCGTCAGCTGCAGGTCGCTGTAATTCTCCGAGCGCCAGAAATACTTTTCCGTGCGCGGGCCGCACTCGGTGGGCAGGTTGGGATTGCCTCCGTTCCACTTATACGGGGCAGTATCCTTGATGTCTTCGAGCAAACGGTTGGCAACAATGTCGCGGCCGAAGCCATTGGGCTCCAGGTTCCAGGTCAAGGCGTCGTAGGTCGAATCGATGTGGCAGCTTGAGCAACTGATTTGACCCTGAAAGGAATAGTGTGCCGAATAAAACGTCTGCTCGCCCCGGCGTAGCGCGCTGACGGTCCCTGGTCCCTCGAGTGTGATGGTTGTAGCAACCCGCAATTTGCTCGTGTCGATGACGCTGATCGTGTCGTCGAGCCGATTCGCGACAAAAAGCCTGCGGCCATCACCGCTCAACGCAAGACCACGCGGATTGTGACCCACCGGAATCCGAGCGATCACATAATTCCCGCTGGCTGAGAGATCCTGCGCGAACGATCCCGACGCGGGCCGTGGGTGCGAGCGGACGAAGTGCAGTAAGTGCGGTATATCGATGGCCAACACGCTCTCCGACCCGCCAAGCGAGACGTAGAGACGCGAGCCATCCGGTGCGATTGCCACTCCGAACGGCTGCGAAGCGTATCGGTCCAGTTCGTCAAGCGGAATCTCCACCGGCCTGCCTACTGCCGCGCCGAACAACGTGAGCGTGTAGGCGAACGCTCCACCATGTTCCAGATGCGCCAGCGGAATCAGGTTCTTGGGGTGAAACTCAGCCACAGCGCCAAGGCGGCCATCGCTTGACAGTGCCACATGGAAGGCTCCCGCGATCGAAGGCAGTGGAATGCGATCAATCACCTCCGCTCTTCGCGCATCGATCACCGTGATCTCCGACGCGGGCGGAGTGCGGTTTTCCAGGCCCGTTCGCAGAGCTGGAAGATTGGGATAGATATGTGTTGCATAAATCAGCCGGCCATCCGGCGATAGCGTAAGATAGCTCGCACCGCGCCCGGCCAGCAGGCGCTTTTCCTCTGCACCTGTCTGCACATCCAGAACCGCAATGTCACTGGAAATGCGGTTCGCCACAAAGACGTACCTGCCTTCACGGTCTTCGGCAACTCCCGACGGCTCCGCGCCGACCGGCCAGGTAGCCACAACTTCCAGCGAGCGTGTGTCGATCACAGACACTGTGTCGTCCCACGAGTTCGCGACAAATAACCGCTTTCCGTCCGGAGCCAGTGAAAATCCGCGCGGCTGGTGGCCCACCGAGACGCTTTTGATCGGCGCGTAGGTGGCCGCATCCAAAACTCGCACCTCGTCGCTTCCATTGCAGAGAACATAAATCCGCCCGCCGTCGGGCGAAAGCAACAGTTCCAGCGGGGACGCGTATTCCAGTTCCGCCCCAGTCCTGGGAGAAGCAGCCGCATGAACAGTCCCTGCTTTCCAAAACACCACACAGAACAAGGCCATGACGAGCGCGCAGAGACCCGCAGCCGGAATGGGTCGCGTAGGCCCCCTGCCCAAACTGCATCTCATCGCGGCTTCCTTTCTCCCGGCTCTTGAACTGTGAAGATGCGATCGACCGGCTGAGCTGACAGCGTCTGCACCATCCCGCTCGGCCAGCGAACGATCAGTTTGTCGATCGCGCCTGCCGTCCCGACTCCGAAGTGCAACCGGCCTTCATTTTGCGAGAGGAAGCCGGAGCTGGCCACGCGCTCAGCCGTCCATCGCTTGCTTCCCGCCATCACCTCCACGCGCGCGCCAATTCCATCGCGATTGCTCTTTGTGCCCACGAGCTTCACTTCAATCCAGTGGCCGGTGCCGGTAGATACGTTGTGAAGCAGCTTTCCCTCCGCGCCGAGATTCACTACATACGCATCGACCTTGCCGTTGTTCTCGTAGTCTGCAAAACATGCGCCGCGAGCCACCGTTCGGTCGCTCAACACGGAGCCGGCCTTACGCGACACGTCCTCGAAACGACCGTTATCCAGCCCGCGAAACAGCGTGTGCTCCTGCGGGATCAAATGAATAAGCCCGCCGTGAAAGACCAGAATGTCGAGCTTGCCGTCGTTATCAAAGTCGTAAACTCCCGAACTCCAGCTCACATATTGCGCATCGGTTTGAGAGATTCCGTTGGACGCGCCCGCATCTTCAAATCCGGCCTTTGCGGAGTCGGGTTGCGAGGCCGGCGAGTTATCCTCCGCCGTCGAGTCGTTTCGGAGGAAGCGGTTGTAGCTCCCATCGGTCACCCAGAGATCCAGAACTCCCCTGCCCTCAAAATCAACGGCGACCGGGCCCATCGACGAAGTAGCCTCGCCATTCTGGCCGAAGGCCGTACCAGTGTCGTTCGCGATCTCTTCAAATGTTCCATCGTGCTTGTTGCGGAAGAGAAAGTTTTCCGTCCGGTCGTTGGCTACATAAATGTCGTCCCATCCGTCGTTGTCGAAGTCTGCTGCTGTGACTCCCATCGTTCGGCCAACGTAGGCGCCGATGCCCGACTTCTCCGTCACATCCGTGAAGGTCCCGTCGCAGTTGTTATGGAACAGCATGTTGGTCTCGCCTGCGTAGTCGAGCGGCCCGGGATAGTTATCCGCGGCGTAAAATGCGCGATATTTCGGATCGAACTTGACGTAACGGCCAACAAACAAATCGAGGCAACCGTCCTTGTCGTAATCGAGCCAAGTGGAGCTGATTGCCCAACCGTTGACTTTGATGCCGGCCTTCTCCGTCACATCGGTAAAGTGGCCATTGCCGTCGTTGTGATAGAGAACGACCTTCCCGTATCCGGTTACCAGCAAGTCTTCGTAGCCGTCGTTGTCGTAGTCCGCTGCGGTCACCGCGATCGAATACATATCCGGGTCCAGTCCGGATTGTCCGGTTACATCGGTAAAATGTCCGTTTCCATCGTTGCGATAGAGGTGATTGTGCGGTGGTGGGCTTGGCTTGTCCTTCAGTGGAAAGGGATGCATCGAGTCATCGAGCGGTCTCCCACTCACGACGTAAAGCGAGGACCGCCCCGAGTTGTCGTAGTCAAACCAGACGCAGCCCGCGCCGGTGCCCTCCAGCAACGATCCCAGCTTGGCCGACCCAAAGCTGTGCGTGAAGTCGATACCGGACTTGTCCGTCGCGTCTTCAAACCGAATAGCGGATTGCAGCGATTCCTTGCCGCTCGCTGGCGGTCCTTGCCGGGGCACTTCGCTCGCGCTCGACGGCGTTTGCGCCGCAGAGCTAAGCCCCGCCATCGCGGCCGCGCCGAAAACTGCAACAAGGACAGCAGATCTCATATCAATTTCCACTTGCCGCTCCCGCAACGACCTTGGCGCCGGTCAAGTCCACCGGCTCGGTTGTTCGCATCAGCACATCCGGCACGCGGTTCTCCGATGCACGCTCCGGTCCCGCATGACAGCCCACGCAAATGCGCTGCTCGCCGCCGCGTGCCCAAAACCACCCATGCTCCTGTCGTAGAACCGCGCCTTTGAAGTCGAGCAGCTCAAACCGGATAGGCCTGTCGACCGGCACTTTGACAAAAAAGGAACCGTCCTGTCTCAACCGGCGCCGTCCCCATCGCAACTGCGCGGCCCTTTACATCCTGCGCCTCCAGCCGCACCAACACCGGCTTTCCTCTCAGATCTCCGTCGCGGCTCACGCGCGCGTCCAAGGCCAGCAGGTTCGCGTAATCCCACGGGTGCAACCCCGATGGATGCCGGTTGGGCCGCGTGCGCGGCGCAACAAGTACGGGCTCGATCAAGTCATCTCCGCTCATTGCCAGAACGGTGCGCGTTTTCGTCGCGCCGGGATTCCAGATTTTGATCGCAAATCTTGCGTCGGTTTCCGCACGTGCACTCAGCAACCACGCTCCTTGAGCGGTCTCGGCAATTGCGCCCGCGTATTCGCCACGCGGCGCTGGAACCTGCATCTCATGCGCCATCGCTGAGGTGAACCGGGCGAGCGAGGCCCCGTGCGTAAATACCACGTCTCCCGATGCCAGTTGCGTTCCGCCCCAGCGCGCGCGCCCGTGGTCGCAGCGCACCGACTCCACGCCCGATCCGTCGGCGTAGACGAGATACATCTCCGGCGTCGTTCCTGTGCCGAGCGGAAACACTGCTTCAAACAAAATCCGCCCGTCGTGCAGCACGCTCGCTGGAAATGCGTTCGGTCCCTCGTATGTGAGCGGCAATATTCCCGGCCCCGCCGTCGGATTCAGGAACCTAAGAGCCGGGTGCCCATCGTCGCTCGACTGCAATTGAAATCCCGCTGACGTCCGCTGCGCCCACACCATCCGTCCGCCCGGCAAATAGAAAGGCCGCTCCGCGTCCGTTGCAGTGGCCGTCACCTTTTGCACAGTTCGATCTTTGAGAGTCAATTCCCAAATCTGCCATGGATCGCCCGTAGTTCTCTTTCCGGCGAACAGCACCGTCTGGCCATCGAACGAGACATTTGCGTCTGCCGAGGCTGCGAACCCGCTCACCAGCGGCCCTGGCTTGCCGGCGTGAACAAGCAAAAGCTGCGCGCCTTCGGGAAATCGTTCCTGCCCGCGCAATTCTGCCAGCGATTTATAAACGGGAGCGGCGGTCACAATGAAATCCGGAGCCCGCTCCGCATCAGGCGTGAGCCCGCGGGCCGGCGAGAGCATCAACGCAATCGCTGCGGTAGTCAGTCCAGCTGGCAGCAACCTCATGCCAGCGCCTCCGCAAATCGGGAATCGGTGGGATCCGCCTTCTCCAGCTTCTCTTCGCCTGGCCCCAATCTTCGCAGAGCAATCCATGGCTCGAGATCCGCCATCATGGCAGCGAACCCGTCAAAGTCCAGCGACTGCTCGCCATCGCTCCACGCGTTGTCAGGATCCGGGTGCACCTCAACCAAGAGTCCATCTGCGCCGGCCGCGATTCCGATCCGCGCCAGCGCCGGGACCAGTTCGCGATGCCCGGATGCATGGCTGGGATCGGCGATGACAGGAAGATGCGTGACTTGCTTGAGCAGCGCGATTCCAGCAGCATCGAAGGTATTGCGCATCGCCGTTTCAAAGGTGCGAATGCCGCGCTCACACAGAATGACGTTGGGATTGCCATTGCTCAGAATCACTTGTGCCGAGCGCAGAAGATCGGCGATCGTCGCCATCATGCCGCGCTTCAGCAAAATCGGCCGTCCCGATCGCGCCGCAGCTTCCAACAGCGACTCGTTCTCCATGCTCCGCGAGCCGATCTGCAAAATATCGGCATACTCCGCCACCAGCGAAACGTCGCACTCTGACATCACCTCGGTCACAATTGCCAGGCCGGTCGCGTCGCGTGCTGCCGCGAGCAGTTTCAGGCCTTCGAGGCCGAGTCCTTGAAATGAATAGGGAGAACTGCGCGGCTTGAACGCGCCGCCACGTAAAACACGCGCACCTGCACTGCGCACGCGATGGGCTGTGGCCATGAGTTGGTGCTCAGATTCAACGGAGCACGGACCCGCCATCGTAATGAATTCATCGTCGCCGATTGCAAAATCGAGTACCGGCACGACGGTCCGACGGCGCCGCGCGTCGATCAGAACATCGGGGGCTTCGACAAAACGTTCCAGCCAGCTTTCGCGCACACCATGCGCTCCATCCGGCCTCCAGTTCTCAGGGAAGGCTTAGTGTACTGCCGCGTCAGGAAAATGGCCTCCATCGAACGGTTGATCTGTTGAGGGACGGTAACGCCGATTGCGCCTTCCCAAGCAGCTTGCAATCCGCTGTTTTTTGATGTGGATAGGGGCCGGCTCAGGCCAGCGCCATTGCCGGCGGATGATAACCAAACGCAGCGTCGACCACGGCTGCGATACCCAGCACAACTTCATCCTCGAAAGGCTTCGCCGCGATCTGCACGCCAATCGGAAGCCCTTCAGGCGATGCGCCTACCGGAATCACTGCCGCCGGACATGCCAGCGTGTTGAACCACTGCGTGAATCGCATGGCATCGAGGTACTCGACGCTTTTGCCGTCGATTGTCCAGGTGCGCTCGTTTAGTCGAAAGGCGGGGATACTGGCCACAGGACAAAGCAGAACCGGATATTCACGCATCTCTGCCAGCGTCTTTGCGCGCAGCAGATCCAATTCTGCCCATGCGTTCAGCAGTTCGGTGGCACTGAGAGGCCCTGCCGCATCCGCGATACTCAGAAACTCGCTGAAGATGGGGCTTAACATTCCACGTTTGCCGCGAATCTCTCGCTCATAGAACATCGCCCCGCACTGCACGAAAAACTTCCACCACAGTTTGCGCAGCGGCTCCAGCGTCCTTGGGCGAAACGGCTCTACGCGAAAGCCTGCCTCGCGCAGCGCTTGCGCCGCATCGTTCACCGCCGCGCGCGTCTCGGGCGTCACTGGCACAAGACCATCGTCCTCGAAGAACCCAATTGCCTTCGCCCGCAACTCCTCCGCGCTCGGATGCTTCAGCGTGACAGGTGGGCTCACCGGATCAAGAGGGTCCTGTCCGCTGAGAGTCTCAAACAGCAATGCGACGTCGCTCCATCGTGCGGGCCAAGGGTCCGATCGCACCCAAAATCGAAAACGGTCCCACGCATGGCGGCAGATGCCCTCGTCCCGGGATTCGCCCCGGGGTCGGCTTCAGCGAACAGATTCCCGTGAAGTGCGCCGGCACTCGAACCGACCCGCCACTATCGCTGCCCAGTCCCGCCGCGGACATCCCCGCTGCGATCGCCGCAGACTCGCCTCCGCTCGATCCGCCCGGCGTACGCTCAAGGTCCCATGGATTTCGAGTGCATCCATGGAGCAGGTTCGCGGTTTCATACGCCATCAGGAACTCCGGGCAGTTGGTTGTGCCCAGAATCAACGCTCCTGCCGCGCGTAACCGCGTCACTACGACGGCATCCTCTCCCGGAATTTCACCTTTATGTAATAGGCTGCCAATCTCGCAGCGATAGCCCGCTGTTGCAATCGACGACTTGATGGTCACCGGTAAACCACGCAGTGCGCCGCGCGCTCCCCGCTCCGTATCGAGTCGGCGCGCCTGAGCCCGCACGCGCTCCGCGTCAAAGTCAGCGAATGCGTTGAGTTGTGGATTCAGTCGCTCAATCTGCCGGATGTGCGCCTCGGCCAGTTCTGCCACGGAAATCTGGCCCGCGCGGAGCAACTCAATTTGCCGCGTCGCCGAGGCCAACACAACATCGTTCATGGCTGCGTTCCCGGCGGCGACGGCGGCTCACCCATCTCCGGCGGCGCCGACGGCAACAACTGATAATTGAATCGATAAGACCTCACCGGGTCGCCCGCTTCAAACCTGTCGTTCCAATTCAACCGGTAGTCGAGCGAGCCTGCATCGTCTGGATATTTTTCGCTCGCAGAATATGGATAGGTACTCATGCCATGGAATGGCATTTGCGCAACGGTGAAAGGCGACGCATCCCACCAATCCATATCCTTCACAAACCCGTTGGCATAGAAGAAAGTAATCGCGCTTCCAATGCGCGGGCAACGCGGGCAGCTTTCCCGCGTCGAATTCCGCAGCAATTTCTTCGCCGCTTCCAAAAACGACAAACTTATTGTCGACGCTCCTCAGCAGCGGGGTCACGTCGCCAAAGTGTGTGTAGTCGCCGCGTTCGCGCTGAAAGGGCCCGCTCAGGCTCACCAGGTTGTAGTCGTAATTCAGGTCGCCCGGACTCGTGCCTTCGATCTGCTTTGGATATCCCCGGAAATCGAGCGCCGCCGAAACGAGCGGAACCTCCGTAGTGCGCGTCTGCGCGCCCTCACTCTGGTCGATCAGCACCTGATCCCAGTAGATCTGCAGATTTGTCATCAGACGAATGCGGCGCGTTCCTGGCGGCAGCTTCCCCGTCAGGTCCATTACGATCGTTCGTTCGAGGCCGGCGGGAAATCCCGCATCGCCGGAATTCGTTGCCACGTTCCGTCAGGTAGCTCCGCCTCCACATAAGGCGGAATCTCCTTCAGCCCCGCCTGCCACGCAGCGTAGAGCGACGTCGCGCTGAAATAGTTCACATAGCCTGTCATCAGCAGCCGCAGCGATGCATCCTGCTTAACGTCACCCAAATCAAGCGTCAGCGCATGCAGATTCGCGAACCCGTCGTAAGGTAATGCAGCAAATCCGCTCGCAAATACGTGATCGCGCCGGCTCAGCTGATCCAGCACATCGCGCCCTTCTCCATCCCACGCGCCTGCCGGCAACCGTGCTCCCTCACTCGCCACTACTCGGCCCGACGCGAATGGCGGATCGTCGAGGAATCGCTCGTCCGGATTCACTTCCACGCCGTCCGGATGATCGACGGCAATCATTCGCAACTGGTCGATGTAGTTCACCTCTTCCATCGGCTCCATGAAGCGTACGCTGATTTTTCCATCCACCAGCGCAACATTCGTGCCGTCAATCTTCACCCACTCGCCTGGGTTCGGCGTGTTGCGGCGCGTGGGCGTGAACCAATGCCCCACCACGGCCGCCCCGATAACATCCGTCACGAATTTGTACCGATGCCCATCCCACGCAAACAGCACAGGACAGGAGCTGCCGCGTCGATCTACTTCCTTCATCGCGATCACGCGCTGCTGCGGCAAATCGATCTCGTCCTGCAAAACGCCCGTCGGCCAAAGGATGCGCAGCAAGTCGATGTCCGGCGCCTGCCCAAGCCCCACAAGGATCTGTGGCGGAGCCTGTGTCTGATATCCCGACGCGCCCGGAAGCTCCCACTTCTGCCAGAGTCCGTTCGCAAACACCTCGACTTTCGCACCAATCCCCGTCTTGTTGTCCGCGTAGCCAGTCAAATCAAGTCGCACAAAGTGGTTCTTGTTTGCTCCGAGATTCCGCAGCAGCACCGGCGGTGCATTCTCTTGGGTCACGATCAGATCAGGCGCGCCATCGCCAAATACATCAGCGGCAATCAATCCGCGCGGAGCTTTCAGTTTCACCGCATCCAGCCCGAGCAAGTGGCTCACGTCTTCAAACGTCCCGCCTCCTCGATTGCGGAAGACCTTCACTTGCGGACCATGATCCGTCTCAACAATCGCTGCCAGATCGACCCATCCGTCGTTATCGATATCCACGGGCGTCAAGCCCCACCCACGCACCGCTCCTCTCACCGGCAACGCAACGCGCTCAAAGCGCCGCCCGATGCGATCCCGCCCTTCAACGTTCCGCCAAAGCGTCAGTCCCGGAGCCCCGGCATGCGTCACGGCAATGTCCATCCATCCATCTTTGTTGTAATCAAACACCGCGATGCCAAACGTCGGGGGCAACTTCGCCCCTTCATACAGCGGTTTCTCAGGATACTTGCCCTCGCGTGGATTCATGTATAGCAACGGCGAAGGCCCATCTCCTGTCACCGCTAAATCCACGGCGCGATCGTTATTGAAATCCGTCAGAATTGCTGCTGCCGTTGTGCCGCTTCCACCCAATCCTGTCGGCGCCGTTTGCTCGGTGAATGTCCCGTCGCCATTATTGCGCCACAACACATCGGACTCATCGCCTGGCTTAAGCGGGGCGCCGGTCAAGAACAAGTCCAGATCTCCGTCGTGGTCATAGTCAATAAACGTAATGCCCGACGGCCGGTTGCGCGCCACGATCCCCGATTGAGCCGAAACGTCCTTGAATTGCCCGTGCCCGAGGTTGCGTAACAAAAGCACTCGATCGTCGAGAGCCACAGCCAGGTCGTTCAATCCATCGCCGTCATAATCGCCAACCGCGCACGCCACTGCACGGCCGCTCGCCTTGAGTCCCATTGCCGCAGCATCCAGCTCTTCAAAGCTTCCGTCTCCACGGTTGTGCAGTACACGAATCGCCTGATCGCCCGCTTGCGTCAGCACCAAATCCATCTGCCCTGATCCCATCGCATCGATCATGCATGCCCCGCCGGTCGTCGTCCATGATGCGGAACTGTCTGGGCCCGGCGCCACCATCGGCTGCGCGACGAGCTGCACCAGAATCATTGTCCGCGCGATCGTCTCCGGCTCTTCGACCGCCGTGACCGTCGAATAATGACCCTGTTCGCCATACGACAGCCCAAGGGCTGACGAAATCTTCGTGCTGGTCAAATGCTGAAATCGCGCAAAATGTTCCCTCGCCTCCGCGGTGTGACCCGTGCGTTGCAGCGCGCGCGCTAAACCGAACTCAGCCGACGCGTGCAGCGGGTTGATCTTCAGCGTCTTCTTGAAGGCTTCAATCGCCTTGTCGAACTGCCGCAGATCTTCATAGCATGCGCCTTCGAAATACCACGAGTCTGCATCTCGCGGATCGAGCTTGACCGCCTCTTGAAAGTTCGTCACTGCGTCCGCAAGCTCATTGCCCGCATGTCGTGCCAGGCCCAGGTTGTACCACGCCTGCGGATTCTTCGCGTCGATCGCGATTGCCTTTTGAATCCATTCCTTCGCCGGATCCAGCTTCTGCTGAGCCAGCAGGGCAACGCCTTCATTGATGGCCGCCTGCGCCATTTTCGGATCCTTCTTGAAGGCTGCGGCGAAGCTATCCGCCGCGCGCTCGGTGAACTGTTGGCCCATGAGCGCCACGCCTCGATTGTTCAGCTCGATAGCTTCCGCGTCGAAGCGCTTCTGTTGTGCGCATAGTGCCGGTAAACCGGTCACAAACGCAAGCGCGCACACCACTGCCCTCCGCTTCGTTCTTCCACTCACGGATCGAATTCCTCCCTCGTCGCGGAACCATCCAGTGTACGCCAGAACATGGCTTGGCACGCGAGTGGGCGCGTACTGCGCAGGTGGGTCTCAATGTGCCCTCAAGATATACTTCTCGTGTGATTCCGCCTCACAACCCAGTGAACGGCCGCGGATTTTCTGCGCAGCCTCCGTCGCCTGCCACGCGCCGCCGCATCGGCGTAGTCACCACCTCGCGCGCCGACTACAGCCACCTCTACTGGCCTCTCCGAGAGCTCGCCGATCGCCCTGAAGTTGAATTGGGCGTTTTCGTTCTTGGCCCGCACCTCTCTCCGCAATTCGGAAACACGATCCAGGAAATCGAGCGCGACGGATTTCCTATTCAGGCGCGCATTGAGTGTCTTCTCAGCTCCGACACCGACACCGGAATGGCCAAGACGATTGGCCTGGCCATTTTGGGCCTTGCTGACGCATTCACTGCGTGGCGGCCCGATTTACTGCTCCTCATCGCCGACCGCTACGAGATGTTGGCGCCTGCCGCGACGGCTCTGGCGCTGCGCATTCCCATCGCTCACATTGAAGGTGGCGAGGTAAGCCAGGGCGCAATCGACGATGCGGTGCGAAACGCGCTGACCAAGCTCGCGCACATCCACTTCACATCGACAGAGACGGCGCATCGGCGTGTGATCGCCATGGGTGAAGAACCTTGGCGCGTGCATCGCGCAGGCGCGCCGTCGCTCGACCATCTGCGCCGCTCTACTTTGCTCGATCGCGCGGCGCTCGAATCACAGTTAGGCCTGTCATTCGTCCCGCCTACGATTGTTGCCGCGTGGCATCCCGTCACCATTCTGCGCGACACGAATGCAGAGGCTGACGCGTTTTTCACCGCGCTCGCTCAAGTTCCGGGGCAGCTCCTCTTCGTTTATCCCAATGCCGATGCGGGAAGCCTCGCTCTCATTGATCGGGCTCGTTCTCTCGCGGCGACGCGCCCGCAAACTCGCGTCTTCGTCAATCTTGACGCTGTCACGTATTGGAGTTTGCTCAGCCAGGTCGACGCATTCGCGGGCAACTCCTCCAGCGGCATCATGGAAGCGGCGTCCTTTGCTCTGCCGGTTGTAAACGTCGGCATGCGCCAGCGGGGCCGTGAACGCGCGCGCAACGTGATCGACGTCCCCGCTGAAGCTTCTGCCATCCACGCCGCGCTCGATCGCGCGCTGAATCCTGCATTTCGCAAAGGCCTTGCTGGAATGACCAATCCGTACGGCGACGGCGCTGCGGCCGAGATCATCGCCTCCGTGCTGTGTTCTGTCCCGCTTGACGGGCTGCTGATCAAGCAGCCTGTCCCGCTGACATCATTTACCGAGTCAGTGCAAGCGGAAAGACAATGACCCCGCGCATTCCACTCTCCGCGCCCGACATCACTGAAGCAGAGATCGCCGCAGTCGACGCGGTTCTGCGCACACCCTACCTCAGCCTGGGACCGGAACTCTCCGCTTTTGAAATGGAGCTGGCAGCCTATCACAGCGTAAACCACGCGGTCGCCGTAAGTTCGGGCACTGCGGGCCTGCATCTGGCGCTGCTCACGCTCGGTGTGGGGGAGGGCGATGAGGTCGTCATCCCATCTTTTACTTTCGTGGCCGTTGTCAACGCCGTGCTTCAGGTGCGCGCCACGCCTGTCCTCGTCGAGATAGATCCTGCGACACTCAATCTGGACCCCGGCGCCGTGGAGCGCGCAATCTCTCCCCGCACCCGCGCTATCCTTGCAGTCCACACCTTGGGCGTCCCCGCCCAGATGGATATGCTCGAGCAGCTTGCGGAGCGCCATCGATTGAAACTCATCGAAGATGCATCCGAGGCCATCGGCGCGCGCTTTGGCGGACGCCTTGCTGGAAGCTTCGGAGACCTCGCCGTCCTCGGTTTCTATCCCAACAAACAAATCACCACTGGCGAGGGAGGCGCTGTGCTGGCCGCCGATCCAGCGCACGCGGTGCGCCTGCGCCAGCTCAGAAATCAAGGCCGCGATGCAAGCGGCAATTGGCTCGACCACGTAGAGTCCGGCTATAACTACCGGCTATCGGAGTTGGCATGCGCGCTCGGCCGAGTTCAGTTGCGCCGAATCGATGAGATCCTTGCTCTTCGACGTCAGGCCGCCGAGCGTTACGATGCGCTTCTTGCGAATGTGCCCGGCCTCGAGCGTCCGCCTCTTTCGCTGCCGTGCCGAAAACTCAGTTGGTTTGTCTACGTCGTCCGCCTGCCCGAAGGCATCGACCGCGATCGCGTGCAAGCCACGCTTGCTCGCCGCGGCATCGCGACCGGCCGATACTTCGCGCCCATTCATCTGCAGCCGGCATGGCGCGCTCGGAGTGGGCAAGACGTTGGCCATCTATCCCTGACCGAATCCATCGCCCGTCGCACGCTGGCGTTGCCGTTTTTTAACCGCATCACGGCTGAACAGCAGCAGGAAGTGGCAGACTCGCTGCGCGAGGCGATCGCCCGCTCCGCTTGAAGATTCTAATCCGAGCTTCAGTTTGAATTGAGACTTTGCGGAGTCTTCGCCGGTTTCTGCCGGCACGAATGCAGATAGGCGATCAGATCCTTCAATTCGCTGGGCTCAAGATCGTCCCCAAACGCCGGCATCACTTTGCTTCCGTAAACAATCTGTTGCCGTAACGCAGCCCTCGACTTCCGCCTGCCAACGCCCGAGAGATCGGGTCCCTTATGCCCGCCTACGTTTCCTATGCTGTGGCAATGCTGGCACCCGGTCTGGCTGAAAACCGCGGCGCCCCGTTCCCGTTGGCTCCGGGAAGATGCGATCGCGATGGAAGAAAACGCCAACAGAAACGCAGCGATAGACAGCCCCAATTTCATTGGCCGGCACCACCTCCATGCGTGTTGCTCTCTGCTGTCACGTTGCTATGAATATGCCACGGAACGCTCTCCGACGTGACCTCTGGATGTTTGCTCAGGAACTCCAGCGCATAGCTGTTCGCGGTTGGATCGTCCTTTTGATCGGCAAAAATCGCTGCTTCACGTGCCACGTCCTCTTTCATGCCCAGCCGGCGATAAACAATGGAGAGAATGTAATGCGCCGCCAGATCGTCCGGGTCGATCGATTGCACCGTTTCGTACTCCGTCCGCGCTTCCTGGTATTTGTGCTGCTGATAGAACGAGAAACCCAGCTCACGGTGCGCATCGCGCGAACGCGGAAATTGTGTAATCACGTCGAGCAAATCGGCGATGGCGGCGTCAGGACGCCCTTGAATGCGGTCGACCAGCGCAAGATAGTAAAGTGCGCGAGCATTGTGCGGGGCCAGTTGCAGCGCCTTCTCAAGATTGGTCCGCGACCCGTCATAGCGCTGCCATGAGAAGTCAGCAATCGCAACATTGGTATACGCGTCGGCATAATCCGGCCGCAGCTGAACCACGTGCTCGAAGGCTCGTGCGCTCTCCGCGTACTGTTGCGCATCCAGCAATCCGATGCCGTAGTTGTTCCAACGCATCCACACTGGATTGTCTGCAGGATCGGGCGGCGTCGCGGGATTTGTGCCCAATGCCAGCGTCCGCGTCCGCGAGGTGATCTCCACCTCAGGCATTTCGTAGTGCTTGCCTAGTCCGAAGTCGATAAAGTGCTGGTTGAAACGCCGGTAGTTAACCTTTGCTGTCACGGTGATCGGCCCCGACGCGTTCTCCGGCACCTTGAACTGATAGCGCACGATCTGCGAACGGCCCGACTGAATGGTGTTGTTATAGGCAACGACCCGCGTGTCCCACACCTGATGCAGATCGTTCAGCCTTCCACGAACATTGACCAGCCGATTCGTGAAGCTGTGCGCCGTTGGATCGAGGTTTCCGTCCGGGCCGACGGCGCCGGAATCCATCAGCGTATTCCCTGCCGCATCCTTGGCCTGGAACTCCACCCAGCATTCGTAGAAATCGCGCTGCTCGGGAATGAGAGTATGTCCGATTCCCTTGTTTTGGATGACAACGGAAACTGTTAGAACATCGCCCGCGGCAATGTCGATAGGCTCGGTTCCCAGGGGTGCATTTAGCTTGCCCCCGTTGCGCTCGATTCCGAATAGATCGACGTTGAGCACTCCGGTCTGCAGAAAAGTAATGGTCTTTTGCAGTTGCTCATCGTAGCCGTAATACTTCGATAACACCGTGTTGGCTCCCAGCCACCGGTGCGACATGAGCTTGCCTTGCTCCGCACCATAATCCGGCTGATCGATACTCTCCTCGGCCATGTGGCAGGTTTGGCACGTAGACACCTGCGGCTTCACATAGAACGGAAGCGGATTCTGCTTGCCGAAGGAAGCCTGTTGCCACTCGTCATAGAGAAAGATCGCGCGCTGCCACTTGTAGCCATTCAACATCCTGGGCAGCGCAGCCTTGTGGCAAGCGCCGCAAAACTCGCTGGTCCGGTAGAAATCCTTCATTACGGCCGCGGAGTGGCGATCGAGATGCGCCAGGATCTCTTTATCCGGAACCTCGCCGTAGATCGGCTTTCCGTCGGCATCCACCAGCACTGCAGGCACGCCCATCACGTAGCTGCCCGTTCCGCGCTCATCCACCTTCTGGATGGAATGGCAGACTGAGCACGTGATCCCGTCGCCGTCGAACTTCCGATTGACGGGCGAATTCTCGGTCATGGCGCCCGAGGTCAGTGCAATGGGATTGTGGCATCCTTCGCAGTGACGGGCGTATTCGATCCCTTTTCCCTTCATCAGAATGTTCACATTCTTGATGTACCAGGGCGCGCGGAAGGAGTTTGCATGCGCGGTCTGGCGCCATTGTGCATATGCCGCCTGGTGGCAGTGCCCGCAGTACTTCGCCGTTAGAAAGCTCTGCGGATCGATGAACTCGCCGGTGTCCGTGGTGGCGTTGGAAGGCAAGAATGGCTTGCCCGCGCCGAAGCGATAGTTGTAGTACGCGGCGACGCTTCGTGAATATTGCGCGCGCGCTGCCGCGGAGTCATCGGCGGCATAGGTCTTCCGTGTCCGCCACGCCATCAGGCCGCAGGCAATCGTGGTCATCAGCAGAGCACTGCAGACAAGGCGCAGAATTCGATTGGCGAAAGATCGGGGAAGCATCGCGCCCCTCATTCTACGGATCCACGATCCGCCCGGCATCCATCGAAAGGTTGAGACCACGAACCTATTAGAGGCAGCCTTCCGCTTGGCCGGAGCCATGTTCGCGCCTATTACCAATTGGAGCCCCGCCTCAACCGAAAGTTGGTTGCTCATTCTGGCTCCAGCCTGTAATCCTTCTTGAGTTTCTTCCCTATTCGGACAATGAGGTCAAAGTGCAACGCACATCAATTCTGTTGTTAGCTCTTCTTGTATCTGCGCCGTCCATCCTGGCTCAGGACGGATTCTTCAGCAACTGGGAGAGACGCGCCACCGCGACCCAGTCCGTGCAGCCCGCATGGCCGCCGCCTCTCGTCACCACCTATGTGGGCCTTATCCAGGTGGCGCGGACCGATTTCATCCGCCAGACTGCATCAAACCATACGCAAACCTGGAACCTTGACGGCGGCAAGGGACTTAACGTGATCCCGTTCGCGAAGACGGAACTGGACGTCAATCTTCCAGGTTACTTCGTCCACAGCGTTCCCACGGTGCTCAATGGCGCCGGCGATATGTCTTTCGTTTTGAAATATCGCTACCTGAGCGGCGCTGCCCATCACGGGAATTACGACCTGAGCGCTTTCCTCTCTTCGACCATTCCCACTGGCAGCCACAAGAACGGCGCCCTCGATCCAACGGTCTCTCCCAACATTGGCATCGGCAAGGGAATCGGCGTCTTCGACGTGCAGAGTACGCTGGGTGCGAGCATGCCCGTTGCGGACACCGTCAAGTTGGGCCGGTCGATTCTGTGGAACACGGCATTCCAGGCGCACGTCGCGAAGTACTTCTGGCCTGAATTTGAATTCAACGCGACTTATTTCAAGGGCGGGCCGAACGACGGCAAAGTGCAGAACTTTGCCACTCCTGGTCTATTGTTCGCTCGGAAATTTCACCCCAGGGAAACCGGCAGCCGTCTCGGAATCTGCGTTGGCGCTGGCGAGCAGATCGCGACCAGCCACTTCCACAGCTACAACCACGAGATCGCCGTCACCACCCGCCTGCTCTTTTAGTGAGCCCCGGCGCCCGCCTGCGAGTTGAATCCAGGCGGGTTGCTGCTTCCTTGGCCCTCAGTAATCGTCACAATGCGATCGACTCCCGGCACAGTGAAGTGCTCCAGGTTGCCGCTCGGCCAATGCACCTCGATGTCGTCGACCTTGGTCGCTTGCCCCAACCCGAAATGCGGCCTGGGATCGTTGGTTGACGCGTAGCTTCCCCCGCTCAGCACGTCTCCGCGCTGCTTCATGCCATTGGCCATCACATACACCGTGGCGCCCACCGCATCGCGCGGGCTCTTCGGCACGCCCACCAGCTTCAGCTCCAGCCAGTGATTGTGGTCGGGGCTCACGTTCCGCAACAGCACCGGATGCCCATCCATCACATTAATCACCACGTCCAGCTTTCCGTCGTTGAACAGATCGCCCTCGGCCATTCCGCGACCGCTGATCACGTCGGCCAGCCCCGATCCCTCCACGGCCGGCACAGCCTCGAGCTTCTTACCGCCGATGTTGTGGAACAGCATCGGCCGCTGCGCCCAGCTCGTGCCCCATGGGTGCTGCTCCACCTGCGGGTAGACGTGCCCATCGGCCATCATCAGATCCTTCCAGCCGTCGTTGTCATAATCAAGAAAAGCATCGCCCCATCCAAGAAACGGCACCGTAATCTCGGCGATCCCCATCTGGTAGCTGACGTCCGTCATGTTCGCGTCGCCATCGTTGCGGTAAAGCACTTTGTAGTCGTCGGAGAATGTTGTGTTAAACACGTCTTCCATGCCGTTGTTTTCAAAATCACCCGCAGCAATTCCCATCGACGCGGTCTCGCGCCCGGCTTCATTCAGCGCGTAGCCAGACGAGTAGCTGTCGTCTTCAAAAGTTCCGTCCCCTTTGTTGATGTAGAGATAGTTTGGTGTTGAGTCGTTGGCCACCAGCAGATCGACCTTGCCGTCGTTATTGATGTCCACAAATAGCGAGCTCAGCCCGTAGTATCCGGGCTTGTCGGCCACACCGGCTTTCTCACTCACGTCCGTGAACGTTCCATCTCCATTGTTGTGGAACAGGTGGTCCGGCTCGCCCTTCAGCCCGTGCGGCCCGCAATTCACCTGAACGCCGCGGAAAGTGCAAAATGTATCGGCCACGCCGTTCGCGCCGCCTGAAGGCAAATGATCGCGGTCGAAATGGACGTACCCCGGCACAAACAAATCCAGGCGCCCATCGCCGTCGTAATCGCCCCACGTAGCGCCGGTCGACCAATTCCCCAGCTGCACCCCCGCCTTTTCTGCCACATCAGTAAAGGTTCCGTCGTGATTGTTGTGGTACAGCCGGTTCTTTCCCCAGTTAGTCACGTAGATGTCCGGCCAGCCGTCGTTGTCGTAGTCGGCAATGGCCACGCCAAATCCCCATCGGTCGTTCGTCACGCCCGCTTTCGCGGCCACGTCGGTAAATGTCCCGTCGTGATTGTTGTGAAACAGCGCCGCATGGGGTGGTGTCTCTTTGCCGTCCAGCGCATCGAAGGTCGACCCGTTCACTACGTAAATATCCAGCCAGCCGTCGTTGTCGTAGTCGATCAATCCGATCCCCGATCCGTTGGTCTCGATAATGTACTTCTTCGCCGGCGTTCCCATCTTGTGAGTCCACTTGGTCAACCCCGCCTTTTCAGAGACGTCCTCGAAAATCACTGGCCCGCTCTGCACAAAGCCGCCGGCCGTGATGGGTCTGTGTTGCTCGTCGAATTGGGCTGGTTGGGGTGGACCGCTGTTGACGCCGCCCGATGATGGCATCTGGGCTGTCGCCGAGGTTGTCTGAGTTTGTTGATTTGCGGTGGGGGAAGCAGGATTTGTGACTTGCGCGGAGATAAACGCGGGAAATCCTCCCGCCAGCAGTCCGCAGAGAGTGGCTGTACGCAGGGTCTCAAACATGGCAGCAAGTATACGGGGGCGGGATTGATGGCAGGATCGACCGAAAGGTGGAGGGGCGCCCTCGAATGGAGCCTTCGCGCCCACGCGTTCGCGAGCTACTCTTCGCCCAGCTTGTATGGGATTCCAAACCGCCCAATCTGAATCAATGCCTTCTCGCCCGGAGGCCAGATGCGCAGGCTTTCCACTCGGGTTGAACCGGCAATCCGGTGCGCATTCGCAGTTCCCACCAGCGCGCCCGTCGCCGCCTGGTTGAAGTGAACGCTCAAGCTCTCTTCGCCATTTTCCCGGCTCCAACCAAACGCATACTCGCCCGGCTTCAGCGCCACACCACCGATCTCCACCGGCGCTTGCACAATCAGGTAATGCGAGTATTTTCCCTCCGCGGAATAGCCCGCCGTAATCAGCACGACTCCTGCGATAAAACGCCCGCGCTCATCCACGATCCCTGAAGCAGTGCGCATCTCCGTCTCGATATGTTCGCGTTCCACCGCTGCCCGCGCAGGCAATACCGCCGCCAGCTCCGCGGCAGTGGCCTGCCGCCACCCTGCTCTTTGGGGCAGCGCCTCGAGCGGAACCAGCGCCAGAAAAACTCCCCAAAGAATCGCGCTTCTCAAGGATTTCACGATCATGATTTCGGCTTTCTCAAAGATTCAATCGGAATAATTCCACGCTGGAGCGCCGCTGTCGCCGCCTGCGTTCTGTCGGTCACTCCCAGTTTACCCAGCAGGCTGTTGATGTGGGTCTTTACTGTCGCCTCTGAAACCTCGAGCTCGGCCGCGATTTCTCGATTGCTCTTGCCGTGAACAATCTGCTCCAGCACATCGAACTCGCGCGGTGTCAGATCCTGCGTGCCCATGCGCTCCGCCAGCCGCTCGGCAATCGCCGGCGGTATATACGACTTTCCCGCATGGACCGTGTGGATCGTGCTGATGAGTTCCTCGCTCGTCATTCCCTTCAGCAGGTACGCCCTCGCGCCAGCCTTGAGCGCGCGATAGATGTCTTCATCCCCGTCGTATGTTGTCAGCACGATAAATCGCGCTTGCGGCTTCTCCATTCGAATGCGCTCAATCACATCCACGCCGCTCATTCTTGGCAACCGCAGGTCGATCAATGTGATATCCGGCTTGTGCTTGCGAAATTGCGTAATGGCTTCCACGCCATCCGCGGCCTCAGCCACAACCTCCAGACCATCCGCCACATTCAACAGCGCCACCAACCCCTGGCGAACTACGTTGTGGTCTTCGACAACCAGCACACGGATCGGTTCCGTCGTCACTCTTTCGCCTCCGACTGTTCGCGCGCTTCACGCCGCGCCGGTACACTCAAACGTATCGTAGTCCCATCACCCCGCGCGCTGCTCACCTCCAGCGTCCCGCCAATGGCCGCCGCGCGTTCCTTCATTCCGGTCAATCCAAAATGGCCCGACGAAGTCCCTGCCGAGTGCTCCAGAGCGCCTCCCCGTCCGTCGTCTCTCACCTCAAGCGTAACCATCTCTGGTCCATACTCCAACTGAACCCAGAGTTGGCCGGCATCGGCATGCTTCCTCACATTATGAATCGCTTCCTGCGCCACGCGCGTTACCTCGCGCTCCAATTCCACCGGCAGCGGTCGATACGCTCCAAACAAACTGAACTGTGCCGCCATTCGTTCGCTTCCCGCCGCTTCCGCCATGCGACGCAGCCTCACCGGCAGTGTGGTCTCGTTCGCATCGGGTGTTCGCAGAGCCCAAATCGACTGGCGCGCATCGGCCAGGCCTTGGCGAACATAGTCGCGGGTCTGATCTAGTTGTTTGCCCGCGTCCTCCATTTTGTCCTGCCGCAACAGCGCTGCCACAACTTCCAGTTGAACTGAAACGCCCACATACCCCTGCGCCAACGTGTCGTGGATCTCGCGCGCGATCCGGCTCCGTTCGCCCAGGACGGCCTTGAACTCGCGCTCTGCCACATAGAGCCTTCGTTTCAGCACCAGCACGACCGCTCCTCCCAGCGCCAACAGCAGCAGCGCGTAAAACCAGAGCGTCTGATAGAAATGCGGCCTCAGCTCAAAGCTGAACGCCGCGCCGTTCGTGTTCCAGACCCCATCGTTGTTCGCGGCCTGCACGCGGAACGTATATTTCCCCGGCGGAATGTTTGTGTAGTAGGCGGCCCGCCGTGTTCCGGCATCGGTCCAGCCGCGATCGAATCCTTCGAGCATGTAGCGATAGCGCACCTTCTGCGGCGCAACAAAACTCAACCCCGCGTAGTCAAACTCAAAATGCACTCGTCCAGCCGAAACCTTCAACCAAGAGCCTGCTCCATACAATGGTTGCGTCAAATCGTCCACCTGGAGCCTCTCCAGCATCACCGGAGGCGGAATCGTGTTCACCGGAAAATGTGCCTGATCCACTTCCACCAATCCCCGCGGCGTCGCAAACCACAGTTGCCCATCGCGCGAGCGCCACGCTGAAGGATGACTGTTTGTCGCCGTCTCACGGCTGCGCAGCCCATCCGCGGTCCCGAATTCCATCCAGTGCGAACAACCGCCCGCCGCGCCTGTTCCAGGTATTTCATTGCAATCGCATCGGGCAATGCCATTGCCTGTCGCGAACCAGAGATGTCCGCTCCCGTCGTCCAGAATTGCGTGAATCGTTGTTTGCTCCAGGCCGTTTTGTGTCGCAGCCGAGAATTTGTTTCCGTCCCACGCATCCCACCCATGCTCCTGCGTTCCGATCAGCAGCGTCCCGTCGGCGCGAGGCAGCAGCGCCGTGACCACATTGTTTGAAAGGCCATTCGCCGTGGTGAAGTTTGCGGCTGTGTCGCCGCGCAGCCGCGATAGCCCGGCCAACGTTGCCACCCAAAGGTCGCCGCGAGTGTCGCGGGCCATCGCGCCCACAAGGTCGCTGCCCAGTCCATTTTCCGTCGTGTATGTTTTCATTTCCGCGTCGGAACCTGGCCCGTTCTTTTGCATCGCCCAGTGTGTCAACCCGCGCCGCGTGCCGATCCAAAGCGAGCCATCGGGGTCGATTAACAGCGAGCGTATGAAATCATCAGGTAGTCCATCGGCTGATGTGAACGTCTCCACCGCACTTCCGCGAATCCGACTCAGTCCATCCGGCGTTCCCACCCACAGATCACCGTTCGGCGCACCAGCCAGCGAAAGAATCACATTGCTGGCCAGCCCATTGTTCACGGTCAATGTCCGCGTGACGCGCCAGTCGTCGCTGCTTTCATCGCGGCGCAGGGCATTTAACCCATCCTCCCTTGTGCCCGCCCACAGCGTTCCATTGCTGTCTTCCACCACAGTCGTGATGCGGTCTGAGGCTAACCCATCGCGAGTGTCCAGCGTGTGGAAGCGCTGATCGCGCAGAATATCCAGCCCGCTGGTTTCCGTCCCGACCCACAGATTGCCTTCGCGGTCTTCCATCAACGTGAGGATCGATTCCGTAGCCAGAGGGTCGGTGACCGGGAAGCGGTCCACCTTGCCGTTCATCCACCGCACCAGCCCCGCATTGGTCCCAATCCAAAGCGCGTTTTCTCGATCGGCAAAGACAGCCTGAATCCGGCTTCCCGGAAGCTCCTTGCCAACCTTCAACTCGATCGAAACTCCTGCCGGTTTACCCCGGGGCCGAACGGATCGCACGGCGCTTCTGTCGGATTCCACAATTGTCCCGTTTGCCATCTCCGCTTGGAACAGGGCCGCGCTGGGATACTCGCCCGCCGATGGCAGCGCAGTGCGCGGAAGAGCATCCACTGTCCTCACCGCTGCGAACCCGTCTCCTGCGCGCTGTGCAATTCCCTTTTCCGTCCACACCAGGAGATTTCCGTCCTGCGTTTCTTCGATCGTCAGGATCCCGTTGTCCGGCAGCCCATCCTCCGTCGTGAACGTCCTCGATGCCCCGTCCTTCCAGCGCGCGAGACCTGCGCCCGTCCCGATCCAAAGTGCTCCGTCACGGGCCGCCAGCAGGCAACGAATGTCGTTCCCGGGCAACGCCGGAACAGAATTTCGGTCGTATGTCTGGAATTCGACGCCGTCGAAGCGCACCAAGCCAGCCTCTGTTCCCAGCCAGAGGAATCCATCCTTGGTCTGCGCCAATGCCTGGACAGTATTCTGCGGCAGGCCGTTTTCCATAGCCCAGGCCTGCCGTCCATAATTTGCAAGCGATGTCGAGGGCTCAAGCGCCGCAGCCGATCCCGCTAAACACAAAAGCATGGCCGCAGCCGCGTGCCAGTTCATCCTCGGGAGCACCATTCCGCTCATTGCGCCCTGCAACCATTCATTGCTGCGGAGACGCGCCCCGTCGGTATCCCACAGCCATCCGCTTTACCGGGCGAAATGCACATAGCTCCGCCCCGCATAAAGACGGTAGCCACCGGCTGAGTCGTCGGTCACCTCTAAGGGGCGCGGCCGCGCCATGGCCGTGTCCTTCATCGTGTGAGCCGTGAGGACGTCGTGACCGCCCAGATCGGTCACCACGAGCCGGTCGCTATCCAGAAAGCCGAACCCGTACGCGCCCACAGGCAAATGTTTCCCGTCAATCGTCAACGAAACTTCGGTGATGAGGTAGCCTTGGTACTTCGCCGCCACTCCCGTCGCGTACCCGCTGGTGTCTACCAGACTGGCCATCACGTAATGACCATCGGCGAACTTCACGCCGCCGGAATTGCGCAATTGCGCGGGCGCGCTCTGCCCGCAGTAAAACACAGTGGCCGGAAACAGCTTTTCAACGTCGGCCGGCTTGAGCACGGTATTCGCTCCCGCCTGCGCCGCCACCCAGCCTGACGCTCCCAACGCAACCATGAATGTCGCGCCCGCCAGAACTCGAGCCATCGCCTGCAAACGCATCGTAATCCTCCTGTTTATTACTGCCACTGGAGTATAGCGCATACTCCGCTGGCCTGATCGATCAAGCCGCACACTTTCAATTCCCGTTGTGCATCCGAAATCCGCAGAGATTCCCAGGCCACGCCTAGCCGACGATCGTAGTCTGCGCGGCCGCCGTTGCGCACGCATCCGGTAACAGGCAAAGCGGGCTCCGCGCCACGCGCTTCCTGCGTCCCAGCCTGTTGTCGATCCTCGCGAGAGCAACAGCGACAAAGCAGAATAATTTATGCGTGACGACGAATCTTCACCACGAAGGCGGCTTTCAGCATTTGCGAAAGCCCTCGCGCGCCGTTACATCATCGCTCGTTCCAGCCGAACGCGTTCTCAAAGTGTGTGATCTCGGGAGCCGCTCCCGGCAAAAGATACACGCTCATAATGTCGAACCGCGCCTGCGGCATAGATTCGCCGGGGAGTTGCCGAACGTACTGCCGAACCAGGCGGCGCAGCACATTGCGTTTGTGACGATCGATCGTGGCCTCGGCCGGCGCCATATCGTGTGCCGTGCGCGTCTTCACCTCGAAGAAACAAAGCAAAGGTCCCTGCCACGCAATCAGATCCAGATCGCCCGGCAAGTTCCCGCCCGACCACCGCCGCGCCACTACAATATAGGCCTTGCGCTGCAGGTACGCGCGAGCCGCATCCTCGCCCGCGATCCCAGTTGCCAAATGAGCCGGCATCTCCGCGGATCGGCCTCGACGCGAAGCAATCCAGTCCAGGACGCCCATCATCCTGTCCAGGCTCCCATTCCGCATCTGTGCTACCCAGCCCACGGCCCACCCCACAGGCAACATTGTCTGCTGCATCCGGAAACAGCGCAAATCGCGGGTGCCGCGATCAGACTGTCACGGCCGCCACTGCGCTGTGCTCCAGTTCCTTCTCAGCGATGGTCAATGCCTCTTCCAGGATGTCGAGCGCGACCGTCGCTTGTTCCTTGCTCACGATCAGCGGTGGCGAGAGCCGCAGCGAGGTCTCGCCACAGCCCAGAATGATCAACCCGCGCTCGAAGGCCAGCGTCTCAATGCGGTTGCGCAATTCCACGGCCGGCTCTCTCGTCGCCTTGTCCTTTACGATCTCGATGCCGATCATCAGCCCGCGTCCGCGCACGTCGCCCACCAGTGGATGACTCTTTTTCCAGCCGCGTATGCGCTCCAGCATGAACTTTCCGACGCTCGCAGCATTCGCGATCCCCTCGCGCTCCAGAATCTTTATCGTCGCCAGTGCTGCAGCGATCGAAACGGGATTCCCGCCGAAAGTCGACGCGTGCGACCCCGGCGCCCAGTCCATGATCTCCGCCCGAGTCATGCAGACACCTAGCGGCATTCCGCTAGCGATGCCTTTGGCGATGCAGACAATGTCCGGCTCTACGCCCGATTCCTCGATCGCCCACCACTTTCCGGTGCGCCCGCAACCCGATTGAACCTCGTCCGCAACCAATAAAATCCCGTGCCGGTCGCAGATCGCTCTCAACTCGCGCAAAAAGTTTGCCGGCGCCGGCACAAATCCGCCTTCGCCCTGGATCGGCTCAACAAAAATCGCGGCCACTTCCTCAGCCGGCAGAATCGTCTTGAACAACTTCTCTTCGATGTACCGAGCGCAGTCCAGGCTGAACACCTCCTCTTCCTGTGGCCCTCCTGTGCAGCCGCGATAGACGTACGGATAGCGCACATGCGTCACCCCCGGCATCATCGGCGAAAAGCGGCGCTTCTGCTGCGGCTTCGATCCGGTCAGCGATAGCGCCCCCATCGTACGCCCGTGAAACGCGCCAAAGAACGAAATGATCTGCTGGCGTCCCGTGTGATAGCGCGCCAGCTTCAGCGCGCACTCAATCGCCTCGGTCCCTGAATTGCCGTAGAAGAACCGGTGCGGCCCGCGCATCGGCGCAACAGCCGACAATTGCTCTGCGAGATCCGTCAAGTGCTCGTCGTAAAAATCGGTGCCGGAAATGTGGATCAGCTCCGCCGCCTGTTTCTGGATTGCAGCTACCACTTCGGGATGGCAATGGCCCGTCGAAACCACGGCGATGCCTGCTGCGAAATCGAGAAACTCGTTCCCGTCCACGTCCTCCACGCGAGCTCCCCGCCCTCGCTTCGCAACCAATGGATACGAGCGCGTATAGCTTGGCGAAATCAGTCGCCGGTCAGCTTCAACAGCGGCCCTGCTCTTCGGCCCCGGAAGCGCTCCACTGATCTTCGGTCCATATCGCGCATGCAGCTCTTGCCTATTTGTCGCATTTTGACTCATGGCATTCTCTCCTCGGCAGATTCGGTTGTCTCGGGCTTCGCGCCTTTTCGCCTCGTTCATTCAGCGTCGAATGCGGCGCGGCCACGGATCCCGGTGCGCGGGATCGCTTATTTCTGTGAGACCCTCTCTGGGGTCAATGCATGCGAGGATCTTCGGCGGAGAGTTCCTAGTCGCCGCCGAAGAGGCTACAGCGGTTCCAGAGTTGCCGCAGCCAGAAAGCACCGTTGCCGAGTGGCATTTTCCTCAAGAAAATGGCACCTTTCACGAGTCTGAAAAAGGGCACGTGAACTCTGGAACCGCTCTAGGTCGAGTGCGGGTGGGCAGCACGCGTAGGTGCTTCCGCGGGCTCATGCGCTGCGCACGCGAGCGCGACCAGCGTTTGGTGGCTGGCGGGTGTTGCGGCTCCCGGCTGGCGCACATCTGCATAAGAATCTCCGCTGAATTCGAGCATACCACGCCCGCGAAGGCCCTTCCACCTTGCCTGTCACGCGTCATTTTCGATCGACGAAGGCTTGTCGCGCAGGAAAGCGGCTGCCTGAACCAGCCCCGTCGCGGCTTCTCCGCCAAGCGACACCGTTTCCTCTTCAAAGGACCGCAATCTCGCTGCGTCGGCAGCCATCGTCATCCAGCCCGCCGGAGCTTGTGCAACAAGCGGTGCAGAACCAAGAGCAAGAAGCGCAACCGCCCATGGAATTCGCGACGGGTTGCCTCATAGTTGCCAGTCAGTCTATAGCTGGCCAGGCCGCATCAAATGGGTCCTCAGTCAAGACATCCCTATTTGATGAACAACGCCGAGACCGCCGCAACCACGCCCAGTACAGAAAGTGCAAGACCGACGTGCCAATACACGCGGCTCCGCGTCAGCAGCGTGATCGACACGATCACCAGGCCAATCTCCAACAGTACTTCCCCTAGGTCGTAGCGATCCGACTGCGCCTCGCCAACCGTTACTTTGGCCTGCAGCGCATTCGCCTCTGCCTGCAATTGGTTCTGTTCGCCTGTAGATTTCTTGATTTGGTCGGTAAATGCCTTGGCTTCTTTTTGAGCGGCCGCTTTGTCGCTGAGCGCCACCACACCCATCAGACCGGTCACCAATTGTTCGTCGTTGGATCGGATTTTGTGCGCCTGATAATCGTTCCACTGATCGGTGGCCAGGTTCTGATTGATGATTGCATCGGCGTGAGTGCGCTCGCCCATCACGGTAGTGATTGCCAACACCACCGCCAACACGCTCATCGTAAAGGCGACAGGCCTCATCGGCTCTTCTCTGGCGCCCTGCTCCACATTCTCCTTAAATTCATGCACTTCGTGCGCATCCATAGCGTGTGCCTTCTCACTTTGAATTTGGGGGGCCTTCGGGGGAAGCCTGTATCGATCAGCTTACGAACCCATCATACGCAAGCCAGTCACCCTGAGCGAAGTTCGGCCCTTCCACTGGAGTCACCATGAGCGAAGATTGGGCCTCATGCAGTAGTCATCCTGAGCGAAGTTTGGCCGGCTCTCTCGGCCAAACGTAGTCGAAGGACCTGCATTTGTCTTTCAACGCAATTCCGGAGCCAAGCCACGTAAGGCGGGCAACCAGGAGCCTACTTCCGCTTCCAGCGCACGCCGTCCTTCGAGTCCTCGATTACCACGCCCTTCTCCGCCAGCTCATTGCGGATCTGGTCGGCGCGGACAAAGTTGCGCGACTGTTTCGCCGCCGTGCGCTCCACCACCAGCGCTTCGATCGCCTCGTCCGTCAGCGATTGCGCAGCCAGCAACTCCGGCGCTACATCCGCCAGCCTGCCGGTCTCTTTCGCCCACTCGAGCGCCCGTCTCGTCGTCTCCGCATCGCGATCCTCGATCACGTCAAAGACCGCGTCGAATTCCTTCAGCACCGGCAGAATCGCATCTCGATTCCCAGCAAAAAACTGCCCCTGATCCATCGCCGTGTTCCCCGCGCGAACCAATTCAAAAATGGGCGCCAGCGCATCGGCTGTGTTCAAATCGTCGTTCAGCGCGTCTCTAAAGTCGGCCTGCGCCTTCTTAGCGGCCTCTTGAATCGCCGAATTCTCGCCTTCCGTAAATTTCCCCGTCGTTAGCCGCGCCTGAAATGTCCTGAGCCGGTCGATCGCATTGGTTGCGTCGGTTAGGCTGTCGAAGGTGAAGTTGAACGGCTTGCGGTATGGCACTGCAATCAGCGCCAGCCGGATCGCCGACGTCTTGTAGCCCTTTAGAAGCAGATCGCGCGGCGTGTAGAAATTCCCTTCGCTCTTTGACATCTTCCGCCCGTCAACCAGCAAAAATCGCACGTGCATCCAGTGCCGCGAAAAAGTCTTGTGTGTCGCCGTCTCGCTCTGCGCAATCTCGTTTTCGTGGTGCGGGAACATCAGGTCTTCGCCGCCCGCGTGCAGGTCCAGGCTCTCGCCCAGGTACTCCATCGCCATCGCGGAGCACTCGATGTGCCACCCCGGCCGTCCGCTCCCAATCGCCGTCTCCCACGACGTTTCGCCCGGCTTGGCCGCCTTCCACAACGCAAAGTCGCGCGCCGAGTCCTTCTCGTACTCGTCCACGTCCACGCGCGCGCCGTCTTCCATCCCGCTCAGGTCTTTCTTGCTCAGCTTGCCGTATTCAGGAAAAGCCCTCAGCCTGAAGTACCACGACCCGTCTTCGGTCTTGTACGCCGCGCCCGCCCCGGCCAGCTTCTCCACCAGCCTCACCATCTGCGGAATGTTTTCAGTGGCGCGCGCAATCTGTTCCGGCCGCTCAATGCGCAACGCTTCCATGTCCTCGAAGAATGCCGCCACGTAGCGCGCCGTGTATTCGCCAATCGGAATGCCCGCCTCTAGAGCGTTGCGAATGATCTTGTCGTCCACGTCGGTAATGTTCATGACGTGGTGGACATGCGTTCCGCTCAGCAGCAGGAATCGGCGAAGAACATCAATTTGCAGAAAGGTGCGGAAGTTCCCAATGTGTCCGTAGTCGTAGACCGTCGGCCCGCACGCATACATCCGCAGCGCCTTGCCGTCGGCAGGCTCGAGCGGATCAAGTTGTCCCGTTAGGGTATTGAACAAGCGGAGGGTCATCGGTAGAGCTTGTTATTCACTGTCGCGCTGGCAGCGACGGGAGCCAGTTTTCCTGAGGTCAAGGAGCGAGGAGAGACGCATACCGGGTGTCTGCTAGCGACGAGCGACGCCGAGATCGGGAAAATTGGCCCCGGCCCCTCGGGTTGCGGCGAAAATCGGCTCATACTTCTTTTGTTGTCCTCGCCTTTGCATGGCATGCGTCTTGGTTGTCCGCCCCGTCTGCGACGATTTTCGCTGGCAACGCTGCCAGTGGGGCAGTGAATAGCATGCTCTGGAAGTTCGTGCGCTGCCCGGCTCATGCAAACGCGCCTTGAGTCCGTTCAGGCTCGCTCAACCCGCGTCAACATATGCTGTCAGCAGCTTCCTCGATTGTAGCAGCGCGCCTTCGCACCATCCCACGCATTGCTGGGTACCCCACCCTCGCGGCGCATTTGTTTTTGCCGCTAGGGTGGGACAAAACGAACCCACACTCACTCAGCCCGTTATCGCCGCAAAACCTACGGCCACCAGCAGGCAAAGCACCCACCATCCGAACACCGCGATGTACCCCGAGCTCCGCTTCGTCCCCGCGACAATGGCAATGCCCATGCCCAGCAATACCAGTCTCCAGATCGTAATCCCGTCCACCCACGTCGCCAGCGTATACAACGCCTTGTTCGTCTCTACAGGGTCAAAGAATACGCCCAGATTCGTCGGTGCAAAGTTTTTGATGTTGAACGACTCCGGCGCCACGAAAAAGGCCACAACTGTCCCCAGGATCGCCCTGAAGATTTCCGGTAGCCAGGCGTAGTAACAAACCGCAAAGATGCTTCCGAACTTCGCCTTGCCGCCAAACCCAAAATTGATCGTTGCCATCAAGACGAGCGAAAAAACAGCGACAACTCCCATCGCAACGACCGGCCCGGCAATGAACACTCCCTCGGTGATCCCCACTGCGATTTTGTTACCCATCGCGCGCTGCTCCGGCGATGCGTTTGCCATCCGTTCCTGCGATTTCGGATCCATTCGGACCTGGTTGTCCACCACCTGCTGCATCCCGATCTTCTGCATAATGGCGCCGAACAGAATGTACGAAAACAGCGCGCCAATAATCAGCGGCAGCCACCAGCTCTTGTTTCCGCGCCTGATATCTTCAAAGGTCTTCGACGGCGCGGTAAATGTGTCCGCTACGCGCTGCCATTGCGTCAATCCGGCGCCCTCTGTTGCCGCGCCTAAGGGCTGAACTCCCATATCGCTCATGATTTCGCCTTTCAATTGCAGTTTTCGAATCTCGTCCACACCTGATGCAGAATCCTGGCTCCGACGCACACCGCCTTATGCGCACCGCTCCAGCCCGGCCTCGAACGCAATGAGCCGCTGGCAGTTTAATCCGCCCGCCTGCCACAACTTGCGTTCGCCCGCGATTGTACTCTGGACGCGCCTCAAGAATCGAATGAATTTTCAGGGGGGTGATCGCTCGAAATCAATGCGCTTGTGGTCGACGGCTCAAGATTGCCGTCAACTACGCGCCTTGAGCCTCGACAGCCTGCTCGGACATCGGCTTCCGGCTGCGGTGCGCAACCGGCTTTGCGGGCGCGGCCGGCCCCGCCTTCCCTGCCGGCGCGTAGCCCTTGTACACGGTGATGTGGAAACACGCCTGCCTGAACTCCTCTTCCACATCGATCTTCCCCGCCGCCTCGAGACTCTCCAGCTGCCTCCGCATCCAAGCAATCTCCGCCCGGGTCAGGCCCTTCTTGGCGATATCGATCGTCGCTCCGGTCAAGTGCGGGCTCACCAGGTCACCTTCAGCCGGCGCCGCATTGCCATTCGTCCTCTCAAGCCGTTTCTGGTACTCCACCGTCCGCACCGCCGAGCTCACTTCAATCGACCGGTGAAACGCCGCTTCGTGCGCCCGCGCCAGGTCAGCCAGAAACTTCGCCGTCCACGGCCGGCAATAGCGGTGGTTCTCTTCGAGATCCGGATTCACGGTCAGCGCGCTCGAAATCGGGATCGGAACCAGCAGCTTATCGGCAATCCGCGCAGCCAGGTCAGCTTCGTCCTCAATCCGCTCCAACCCTTCCGCTTCCAGCCGATCATTCTGCCGCTCCAGCGATGCAAGTGATCCGCGTAGTGGCGTCGGCATTCCGCTCCTCGGGATCACCAACGACGCCACATCGCCTTTTGCTTTCGCGCCTGCTGAACTTGCCGATTCGCTAGTTGATTCCGTATCCGCGCTTGCGGCTCCGTCCTCCGCCGCCCCATGATCCGGTCCTTCTGCCGCCCTTTTCTCTGTTGCGGTCTCGCCCACCGCCGTCTCATCTCGACTCATCCGTTCAACGGCCGCTGTCCCTGCATCCGCGCCGTCCCCAGCTTCATTCGCTCCAGCTTCATTCGCCTCTGTCGGACTCGTCGCCGGCATCGCCTCGCGCGCCCCATCCATGCGCCGAGACTTCATGCTTTGTGCTTCGTCGGTCTCAGCGTGCCCGGCCTCAGGCGCTGAATAGCTATCTGCCGCGTCGCTCGATTCATCAGTCCGCGGCGCGCGAGTCTCTTCCGATCGCCAACTAGCCCGCTCGAGCCTCACCCGTCGCGTCGTGTGCCGGCGTACCACGCGCACCAAGCTCCGCCGCGGCGCCTGCGCACCCGCACGTTGTCTCAAAATCCTAAGCCCCGCCTCGCGCCCCGCCTCTTCAGGCGTGAGCCTTGTTCGCGCCGAATTCAAATTCGCGTGGCTGCTCGAGTGGGTTTTTGAGTGTGTGGTTGCAGTCCGGCCCGCGCTACGCCCAGCGCTATGGAACGACCGGTGCGCTGAATGCGAGGTCGCCGCCGCGCCAGGCTTGCGCTGCGTCCTTGCCGATTGACTTGTCTTGGCGTTAAGCACACCAGCCATTGAAAGCACGGCCAGCGCAACCGCCACGAGTGCAGTGCGGCGCATGAGGGGGAGTGCGGACAATCGAGAGCTTCTCCAGTCTACGTCGATCCGCATTCCAATCCGAGTGCCTTTGCGGATTCGTGCTTGTCTGATAATTGGACGCGCCCGGCGCTCTTTTGGGTTTACCGCGGCCCCATCAGGTCACCGGAGCCGGCGGAGCGGCTTGGTCGCCGCCTATCGGGACAACAGGTTTGGCCGGGGGCCTGAGGACAAAGCTCTTCCGAATCAGCACAAATCCACCCTCCGGCAACTCTGCCTGCAGCAGCTGATTGTCCGGTCCTGAAAACAACTCTGTGTCAGCTCCGGCAATCGTCGCCTCCAGGTGGTGCACTGTGACGGGCTTTCCATCCAGCGTGCCCTCTTGGTCCGGATAGGTCGCCAGCCGCACCGGCTCGATCGAGCCTGCTTCCTTCGGCAAAATCACCCACAGGTCGCGGTTATTCTGTGCCACTGCCAGCGCCAGCAGCGTCTCCAGCGCCCCCGCGTCGAAGTCCGGCAGAAACACTGCGCCGCCGTGCACCGCCAGCCTTGTTGTGGAGCTTTTTCCGTTCGCTGAGATATTCAAGAGGAACTGCGCCGCGTCGGGCGCCGCCACAACGTTCACCGCCTCGCCGTTCACTGTGGCGCTCAGCATCACGTGCTTCAGTTGATTGCCCGCGCTCAATCGCTCGTTCTTTGACAGCGCGTAGTCGAGGCCTTGCATCGTGACTTTCACCAGCGAGGTTGAATCATATCCGTCCGTCGTCGCGGTGAATTGGAAGCTCGCCATGCCGACGGCCTGTCCGTTCTGCGCAATCTCAAAGCTGCCGGACTGCGCCCTGACGTCAGCCGCCGCAACCGCCAGAACCAAAACCAGAGAAAGAATTCCCGCAACCTGGAAGCAATTCAATCGACACACAGCTATCTTTCCTCTGGCAGATTAGACACCCATCGCGCAAAAGGGTTGCGACCATCGAGCCCGGCTCTCTGACGTGCCGATTTGCAGTTGCCCCATCCTTGGCGCGTCTTTGTCTTTGCGCCAAGGGTGGGATCGCACGTCCCTCAAACCCGCACCAAAAAGCTAGAGGCTAGAAGCTAGCAGCTAGAGGCTGCTGTTCACAGCACTCCCAGCTTCCCCAACTCCGCCCGCAGCGCCTCCGCACCCACGAACCGGATCGCCTTCATCCCCGCGCCCAAGGCGCCGTCCACATTCTCCTGCCGGTCGTCGATAAACAGCGTCCGATCCGGCGCCGAGCCAAGAATGTCCAGCGCCCTTTGGTAAATGTGAGGATCAGGCTTGCGCAGCCCCACATAACAAGAGCTGAATGCCACTTTGAAATACCGGCGCAGCCCAAACTTCGCAAAGCGATACTCGTTCGTCTCCCTCGCCTCGTTGTTCAGCGCGCCAACGAAATATCGATTGGCCGCGGAAAGTTCCGCGAGGATTTCGAGCGCCCCATCCTCCAGCAGCTTTGATTGCGCGAGAATGAAGTTGAAGAATTCCTCTCGTGAAAAGCTTCGCGGCTCATAGAACACCGCCGCGTCGAGATATTGGTCGCGATTCATCTCGTCACTTTCCCACGCCGCATAAACCTTCGCATTGCGGGCTTCGAGTTCCTGCGCGTCAAGCCCGAACTTCGCCGCGGCAGCCGCACGCTCCCCGTGGTCCCATCCATTGGTCAGCATTACTCCGCCCACATCGAACAGAATCACGTCGAAGGGGAGCATCGGCGACTCTTTCCCGCGCTGCGCGCGTTCTTATTCTTGGGATTGATAGGTGAGTGCCCTGCGGACTACCGCGCGTACTTCGCCTCGATTGCGAGCACCTTCTTGAACCGCCGCTCGAAGCGGCCTTCCTGCGCCTGAAACTTCGCCCCGACAAACGCATGCGCCAACTCAAACGCCAGCGCGGAACCGATGATCCGCGCCCCCAGCACCAGCACATTCATGTCGTCGTGCTCCACGCCCTGGTGCGCCGAGTACGTGTCATGGCAAATCCCCGCGCGAATACCCGGAATCTTGTTCGCCGCCACGCACACGCCTACGCCCGACCCGCAAATCAAGATTCCGCGCGGAGCCACACCGGACTTGATTGCCTCGCCCACCTTCTCCGCGAAATCGGGATAGTCATCCTCGGGCTCGCACTTGAACGCTCCCAGGTCGATGACTTCATGCCCCGCGCCTGCAAGATTCGCGCGCACTTCTTCCTTCAATGCAAATCCCGCATGATCCGAACTGATCACTATCTTCACGAAGATCCTTTCTCACGAATCAGCAGGTTGACTGAAGTTTGTTTGGGTCCAATCTCACGGCAGCCGGGAAGAACTAGCTCCGCTGGCACCGCTAACTCCGCTGACCCCGCTGCGCCAGCCGGGTGCCCCCGGGTCCCTCCCATTTGGGGACCGGGGTTCGCACGAACTCGCTATCTCCGCTAGCCCCGCTTGAGAAGAGCCTTCGCTCTTCCCGCCACATTCTCCGCGGTGAATCCCAATTCCTTCATCACCACCGGTCCCTGCGCCGACGCGCCAAACCGATCCAGCCCAATCACGTCGCCGTTCGAGCCCACATACTTCCACCACCCAAGCGTCGCGCCTGCCTCAATCGCCAGCTTCGGCACGCTCGCCGGCAGCACGCTGGCTTTGTACGCCGCCGTTTGCTCGTCGAAGATCTTCCAGCTCGGCATGCTCACCACGCGCGCGCTGATTCCCTCTGCCGCCAGCAGCTTGGCCCCATCCACTGCGGGCCAAACCTCCGATCCGGTCCCGATCAGAATCACCTGCGGATTCGCGACGTCTTGCAATACATACGCTCCCTTGCTCACGCCCCCCAGCACATCGTTCTTGGCCGCATCGATCACCGGCACATCCTGCCGCGTCAGCGCAAAGAAGCACGGCCCCTTCCGTTCCAGCGCCAGCCGCCAGCAAGCCGCCGTCTCATTCGCATCGGCTGGGCGAAAATCCGTCATGTGCGGCACCGCGCGCAGCGCCATCAAGTGCTCAATGGGCTCGTGTGTCGGTCCGTCTTCGCCCACGCCAATCGAGTCGTGTGTGAACACAAACAGTGACGGCGCTTCCATAATCGCCGCAATCCGCAGCGCCGGCTTGGCGTAGTCGGAAAACACAAAGAATGTCGATCCGAACGGCCGCACCCCGCCGTGCACCGCCATTCCGTTCACTGCCGCGCACATCCCCAGTTCACGCACGCCAAAAAACACGTTGCGTCCTGCGGGATCCGCTGCAAAGTGCGCGCTGTTCTTGAAAATTGTCTTCGTCGAGGCTGTCAAGTCCGCCGCGCCGCCAAACAGCTCCGGCACGCTGTCATAAATGGCGTTCATCACTTGCTGCCCCGCGTTGCGCGTAGCCACTGGCTTGTCGACCGGGAAGCTGGGAATCGTCTTCTCCCACCCAGCTTTCAGCTTTCCCGCCTGCGTCCGCTCAAACTCCGCCGCGAGCTCCGGAAACGCCGCCCTGTATCCGGCAAAGAGCTTGCTCCAATCCGCCTCTTGTGCCGCGCCGCGCTTCTCCGCCTCGCGCCAGTTCTTCAGTGCGTCTTCCGGGATGTAAAAGCTCTGGTCCCCGGGAAATCCGAAGAATTTCTTCGTCGCCGCGGTATCCTCGGCGCTCATTGCCTCGCCATGAACCTTGTTCGTTCCTGCCTTCGGGCTGCCGTAGCCGATCACCGTTCGCACCGCGATCATCGATGGCTTGTCCGTCACCGCCTTTGCCGCCCCAATCGCCGCTTCAATGCTGTCCAGATCGTTGCCGTTCATCACGCGCTGCACGTGCCAGTTGTAGGCCTCGAACCGCTTGTACACGTCTTCCGTAAAGCTCCACTCCGTCGGCCCATCCAGCGAAATCAAATTGTCGTCGTACAGCACGATCAGCTTGCCCAGCCCCAGCGTTCCGGCCAGCGAAGCCGCCTCGTGCGAAATCCCTTCCATCAAATCGCCGTCGCCGCACAGCACAAACGTGTGATGGTCAACCACATTGAAGCCTGGCTTGTTATACGTCGCTGCCAGATGCTTCTCCGCGATGGCCATACCTACGCCCATTCCAAATCCCTGCCCCAGCGGCCCGGTCGTCGCTTCCACGCCGTCCGTCAACCCGTACTCCGGATGCCCCGGCGTAATCGATCCCCACCGCCGAAAGCTCTTCAGATCGTCCAGTGTCACCTTGTAGCCGCACAGAAACAGCGTTCCGTACAGCATCGCCGAAGCATGCCCATTCGACAGCAAAAAGCGGTCCCGGTCCGCCCACTTCGAGTGCGCCGGATTGTGCTTCATCAACTTATGAAACAGCAGATAGCTGATCGGCGCGCACCCCAGCGGCGCACCCGGATGCCCGCTGTTGGCCTTTTCCACCGTGTCCAGCGCAAGCAAACGTAATGTGTCGATCGAAAGTTGGTCGAGCGAGAGTGAAGCAATCCCGGATGCCATATGATTCCTTGAATTTCCTTTCCTTGAAGTGCCCAGCGCACATGCCCAAATCACTTTGAAAGCGCTTCCAGCTTGACCTTCACATTGTATCCAAGCCAGCTATCCGATTCCTGCCAGTGCATCGTCCATTCCAGCTCCTGGCTGCCCGCCGCGGGCTTGATGTCCGCGCTGAATCCCGCGCTTCCCAACCCCCGGCTCTGAGCTTTGTTCGCAGTCTTCCAGCCATCGTCGGTCCACGTCACGTCAAAGAACCGATCGTCCAGAATCCGCAACGTACTTCCCGCATTCATCTGCTCAATCGGCCTCGTGCGGCTATAGATCTCCACGTCGTGCCTGCGCTTTTTCTGCCCCTCTGGCTCGCAATACCGCTCATAAACCGGATCGATGCGATCGAACACTTTCCCGTCAACAGCCGACCGCAGCAGCTTCAAATACTCCGCGTGCGCCCACACCAGCGGCACCGCCGATCCCGCCGGCTGGCCCTTCTTCAAACTCCGCTCCGGCCGGTCAGCCTCGTCCCACACCTGCTCCGGCAGCAACTGCCCGCAGCTTGCAAATTCCTCGTACGTCCTGACCAGGTCGCTGATGTCGTTCCCCGCCGCCAGCTCGCGATGCGCTCGTTCCCCCGTGAGCAGCGGCCACACACGCCCTTGGCCCCATCCCTCGTACGGCCCTCCATCCGGCCGCTGTCCGTAGCCGTCGAAGTTGTAGCGCAGCCACCCCTGCCCCTGCGGCAATTCGCGCTTCAGCACCGCGTCCACCACCTTCAGCGAATCCGCAATCAGCGGATCGTTTGCGCGCCGCACTCCATACCGCACCAGTTCCAGAAATCCTCCATCGATAATCTCGCGCGCCTCAAACTCCGTCCGCGTTCCCGGCGGCCGGTTCTGGAGGTGAATCACTTCCTTCCCGCAACCCTCGTGCGCATATGCCTCTCCGCACTCCGGCGGCCTGATCCGCATATAGTGCCGTTTCACATCCGGATGCAGCACTCCGTTGTTCGTCACCGTCCAGTCCTCGAGATGACCCTCAATCCAGTCGGCAAACTCCTCCAAAAACTCGCCGAGCTCCTCCGCCTCATGCGCCCGCGCCATCTCCGCCGCGCAAATCAGTCCGCCAATCACCGCCGCCAGCGTCGAAGGCGAGTAACCCGCATTCTCTTCCCAGCGCTCCTGGTGCGTAATCGGCGCTTGCCGCACCAGGCACCCCGCAGCGCGCTCCACAAACGGAAACATGTGCAGCTCGCCCAGGCCGCCCGCCTTCCACAGCCGCCACGCAAGGATGATCGGAAACGCTACCTCGTCAAGCTGCTTGCCGCTCCAGTACGGCCTTCCGTCGATCCAGAAATTCTGCGCAAACCCTCCATCCACCTGTTGCGTACACGCCAGGTACACCAGCGCGCGCCGCGCCGTCTCCGCCCGTCCGCATGCCAGCAGCGCCGTCGCCGTCTGCACCATGTCGCGCGTCCACACCAGGTGGTACCCGCCCAGATCGTCGTCGCCCTTCACCTGTCCCCACGGAATCGACGCCGACGCCACAAACGCACCCGAAAACGCCTTGTCCTCGTGCGCCAGCAGCACCGCATGGCTGGCCCGCATCAGTTTCCCGCCGTCCTGCGCCTTCGCCGCCAGCTCATCCGGATGCGCTGCCCGCTTCCATTGTTCGATGAATCGCTTCCGCTGCTCCGCATACGGCACTGAAAGCGATCCCATCGTTTTTTGCAACGCCGTATGGTGCCCTTCCCCAATCCCGATCGCCAGCGTGAATTCCCGCACCGCCATTCCGCCTTCAACCTTCGCCACAACCTCGCCGGCCGCGCCTTCCCGCGCGTTCCGCAAATCGTCGATGCACCCCAGGTCGATCTCGCCCATTACCGCCACGTTTCCGTTCGTCGCCGACCCAAACTCCCAATTCATCTTCATGTTCTGCATCAGATCCTGCCAGCCGTCGCTCGCGCCCACAAACCCGCAACTCATGCGCGTAAACCCGCAGCTCGCCGTCATCACCAGTGACCACCCGTTCTTCCACGCCAGCAGCACGTTGTGCCCCGCCAGGTCCATCGCCCTCGCCGAGTTCCCTGCCCCGCCTCCATCCAGATGCGGCGCCAGCAGCGCATACAACTTGAGCCGCGGCATCAGGTCTTCGTGCGCCTCCAGCCGCACCCGCTGCAACACCACCCCGTGGTGCGGATCGGCGATCATCTCTTTCGTCAGGGTGTAGCGCCCGCCCGGATCGCGGTTCACATAAAGCACCCCGAGCGCGTCGGGATCGATGTACCAGAAGCTCGTCTTCATGTCGCGCTTCTCTTCGTGAACAAACGTCTCCCCATCGGTCAGCAGGAACTCCATGTCCCGCACCTGTGGGTGATCGATCGTGGCGCAATAGACCTCGTTCAATATTCCGTGCGAGCACGTGAACCAAATCCGGCTCGATCCCGAATACGCCGTCACCACCGCGTCCTTCACGCTCGAAGTCCAGCGCGGCTCAAGGCCGGGATTGCCAAAGGCTTCGCCCTGCTGCTCAAGCCACCGGTACATGGGCTGATCGCTCATCGGTTATCCGCCATTCCATGAATTCAGCAAATCGAATCTCCGGCACTAGCTACCGGCGCGCATAAAATTCCGCATAAAATGCGATTTGTCATCTTGAGCGAGGTCGCCGTGGCGACCAAGTCGAAGGATCTGCGGTTGTCTTTCTGGAGAATCGCCACACTTGCGCATCACGCTGAAAAGTCTGCTTTGGGCCTTGGGGAAGCCGCGCACTAGCTTGCGTTTCCGCGCTTGCAGGCTGTAGATGAATGCTAACTCGCCCGCCCCACCCAAATTGTCAACGCCGATTCAAATCATTCGCAGATGGCAATTCAAATCTCCGTCAGATCCTGGGGTGCCCCAGGTCTGGATTTTCAGACCTGGGACAGCACAACCCTCAACCCATCCGCCTTTTGCTGAGTCACTAATTCCGTGGGTGCCCCAAGTCCCTCGTCCGCCGTGGCGGAGGGACCTGGGCTCGCACGCCCCTAGCTCCACCCGTTTTTCGCTCACTCACGAAGTGTGCGCCTTGCCCCATCCTTGGCGCGCACTTGTCTTTGCGCCAAGGCTGGGATAGCACAATCCTCAACCCACCTGCATTTAGCCAGAAGCTAGTAGCTGGAAGCTGTTCTCGCCCGCACCAGCATGTACTTCACTCCCGCCTCCAGCTCCTGCGCGGTCACATCCTCCACCACGCCTGCGTCGCCAATCCCCACCGGCAGAACGAACCGCCTCACCCCGCCCACATTCTTCTTGTCGCGCCCGGTCGCCGCCATCACTTTCGCCGCAGTCACCTTCAACTTCGGCCATGGTCCGTAGCGATAAATCAACTTCTCCATCCGCTCCATCTGCCCACCGGTAATCGTTCCCCGCCGCCGCGCCACCGCGAGCGACGCCACCATCCCCCATGCCACAGCCTCGCCGTGCAGCATCGCTTTGTACCGCGTTGCTTGCTCCAGCGCATGTCCCACCGTGTGTCCCAGGTTCAAGATCATTCGCAATCCGCCCTCGCGCTCATCCTTCCGCACCACCTCGGCCTTCATCCTCACCGACGCCGCAATCACCCGCTCCAAAGCTTTTGGTTCGCGCGCCAAAATCTCCTCCGCGTGATCCTCCATAAACCGCACCAGCGCCCGGTCGCGAATGAACCCCGCCTTCACGCTTTCCATCAACCCAGCGCGCAGCTCGCGATCGGGCAGCGTCCCCAGCACGCCGATATCGGCAAACACCGCCCGCGGCTGATGAAAACTCCCCACAAGATTCTTGCCCTCGGGCAGGTTCACGCCAACTTTGCCGCCCACGCTCGAGTCCACCTGCGCCAAAAACGTCGTCGGAACCTGCACATAATTGATTCCGCGCATGAACGTCGCGGCCACAAATCCGCCCATGTCGCCCACAATCCCGCCGCCAAAGGCAATCAGCAGTGATCCGCGGTCACCGCCCGCCTTCACCATCTCGCGCAGCAACCGTTCCACGCTCTTCATGGTTTTGTGCTGCTCTCCGGGAGGCAGAAAAAGCACCACCGGAGCTTCTCCAAAGGACTGCTGCATGCAATGCCACAGCGCCCATATCTCCGGCGACGTCACCACAAACACTCGCCGCGGCATCCGTCCCACTGCTCGTTCAATCCGCGGCGCAAGTTCCTGGAGCAACCCGCTCCCCGCAAACACGTCGTACTTCGCCGAAGCCGTCTCTACTCGTATCGTCTGCACAGTGATTCCAATGATAGAAGACCCGCTCGCTCCACCCCCGGCTCTTCAGATGGGTGCCCCAGGTCCCGATTCTGGGACCTGGGATACCACAGGCCCTCATTTCAGCAGCGTCATCCTGAGCGAGGTCATCGCAGCGACCGAGTCGAAAGCCTGCCCTGAGCGAAGATCGCGGAGCGATCGGAGTCGAACGGGGATCTGCGGTTGTTTCTTTTTGTCAACTCCGCTCAACACGAGAATGGGTGTCCCATCCTAGCTTTGCTAGGGTGGGATAGCACGAACCCTAGTGTCGATGCTGTCTTCCTGAGCGAGCCCAAGCGATGAGAGGACGAGTCGAGGGACCTTCGGTTGCCTTTCATGAATTCAACGTAGCAATAGCATTGGGTGCCCCCGGTCCCTTGCATTTGGGGACCGGGGATATCACAAGCCACAGAAGAAGCGGTCCGGGAAACCGCGCCCAATCCGGTGCTAGACTTTCTTCGCCCACTCAGGAGAACTCTTATGCGTCGCGAATTTGCCGTCGCTCTCCTATTGCTACTGCCCGCTCCCTTCCTCGCCGCCCAGCAGCCCACTCCGCCTTCAGACCCAACAGCACCGACCCAAGCCAACGAACCCATTTACAAAATCGGTGGCCACATCAGCGCCCCTGAGATCGAGCATCGCGTCACGGCACAGTACACGGATGAAGCGCGACGTGCCCATTACCAAGGAGTTTGCCTCGTTTCCCTGATCGTGAATGCACAGGGCAACCCCGTGAATGTTCATATCGCGCGCTCGCTCGGCATGGGTTTAGACGAGAAGGCGCTCGAAGCAATTAGGCAGTACAAATTCAGGCCCGCCATGAGGAATGGCAAGACCCCGGTCCCAGTCCAAATCAATATTGAAGTCGATTTCCGCCTCTAGTGGGCTCGCCATGGAACTCAGCGGTTTTCCGGGCCGCGAGCACAATGGGCAAAGCCGCGAAGCGGCGGGATCGAGGCGGACTCGGGGTCCCCACGGACAGGTCCACGTCCGTGGGGTGATGGAAGGGGGCTCGCCCAAAACGTTCGAGCGGCCCGGAAAACCGCGCCCAATCCCGTGCTAGACTTTCTTCGCCAACTCTGGAGCATCTCTATGCGTCGCGAATTTGCCGTCGCTTTCATATTTCTGCTGCCCGCTCCCTTCGCCGCCGCCCAGCAAACCATCCCGCCCACTCCGCCTCCAGGCGCAACTGCCCCAACCAGGCCGGTCGACCCAACCGATGTGATCCCTCCTGGGCTTTACAAAATCGGTGGTAACATCTCTGCGCCCGAAGTACTTCACTCCGTTGAAGCCGAATTCTCCGACTATGCGCGCCAAAACAGAATCTGTGGAACCAACCTCATCGGCCTCACCGTCGACGCCAACGGAAATCCGCAGGATCTACGCGTGATCAAGAGCCTGGAGCCAAGCCTCGATGCCAAAGCGATTGAGGCAGTCTCGCAATACCGCTTCAGACCAGCCATGAAAGACGGAACCACGCCCGTTCCGGTCCAAATCACCATCGAGATCGACTTCCGGCTTTACAAAACTCCCTGGTCGCCAAGTTGCTCTCCAAAATACCCGGCCGCAGCCAATGACGCACAAAGCCCGGTCATTCCACCTGCCCTCATCTCGCACGTCGAACCCAAGTACACCCACGATGCGCGCAAAAATCGGATTACCGGCACGTGCACACTTCAGTTGACCATCGATGCCAAAGGCATTCCGCGGAACGTTCACGTGATCAAGAGTCTCGATCCGGGCCTGGACTCGAACGCAGTGAAAGCCGTCGAGCGATGGCGCTACAGGCCCGCCATGAAGGACGATATTCCGGTCTCGGAGGACTCCACCGTCAATGTCGAATTCAAACTCGATTAACCCACGCCCGAGAATCTCGTTCCCAGACAGATCGAGATACGACAGGCTTCGGCTCCTGACTTTGAAAGGTCGCAAACACTACCAACCCATTCGGCAGAGCCCGTGTCGTTGACCCCGCGACGAGTTCCGCCCACCATTCACCGCCCGCCGTCCACCGCTCTCGCCCCCGAAATCAACGACGCCAGCGCGCACACCCCCAGAATCACCCCAATCACCACCAGCGAAAGCGTCGCCGGAACATCGACCCACTTCGCCGCCAGCATCTTCAGTGCCGTGAACGCCAGGATCGCGCCGAGCCCGTAATGCAGATACTTGAAGCGGTCCAGCATCCCTGCCAGGCCAAAGTAGAGCGAGCGCAATCCCAGAATCGCCGCAACATTCGACGTGTACGCCACAAACGGATTGTGCGTAACCGACAGCACCGCCGGAATGGAGTCCGTGGCGAACAGCAGATCGGTCACCTCCACCGCCACAATCACCGGCAAGAGCGACCCCTTCGCCGGCTGCAGCCGCACAATCCACTCCGGAATTGCCGCGCGCGGCGAGCCTTCGCGCACCAGCCTCCACGCCGCATACAGCAGGATCAGCCCGAAGATCCACGTTACCCACTCGAACTTCTGCAACAGCGTCACGCCCACCGCAATGAATACGGCGCGCAGCACAAACGCGCCCCAAACGCCCCACTGCAGCGCTGTGTGCTGGCGCTGCGCGCTGATACGGAATCCCTCAAACAGCACCAGAAAGACGAACAGGTTGTCGATACTCAGCGAGGTCTCGATCGTGTACCCAGCCACGAATTCAAGCGCCGTCTGCTTGCCCATCCTCATGGCAATCCAGCACGCGAAGCCGGCCGCCGCCAGCGCCAGCCCAACCGTCGCCAGCCAAACAAACGCCTGCGCGTGCTTCGATTCGCGCCGATGCCCGGGAAGTAGCGAGTCCGCCAGCAGCGCCACCGCTACCACCGCGTGAAAACCCACCCACCATGTCCATGTCGCGCCCCAAATCATAGCTGGATGCTACAGCACGGCAGCCGTCTCAGAGCTTGGGTGCAAACCCCCGAATCAGAACCGGCAAGCCGGCCCTTCGCCGCAATCCGCAATCATTCGCTGCCACCTTCGCCAACGTTCGCGCATCTTTAAGGTAGAAGGGTGGAAACCGAATCTCCGGCGGGGGTATGCAGTGACCGAAGCGACGCACCACGATCAATCCGCAACCACACCCGCAGCCGTCAACGCGGCGCCGGCTCGTCGGCCGCGAGTGGTCATCGTCGGCGCGGGCTTTGCCGGCCTTAACGCGGCCAAAGGACTCGCACGCCTGCCTGTCGACGTCACCGTAGTCGATCGCAGCAATCACTACACCTTTCAGCCGCTGCTCTATCAGGTCGCGCTGGCAGTGCTTTCTCCGGCCGACATCGCTCAGCCCATCCGCTCCATCTTGCGCCACCAGCGCAACGCTGAAGTGTTGATGGATGAAGTCGTCGCAATCGACGCCTCCGCGCGCCGCGTCGAGCTGGCCAGCGGAGCGAGTCTCGACTATGACTACCTCGCCCTCGCTACCGGAGCCACCCACTCCTACTTCGGTCACGACCAGTGGGAGCCCTTCGCACCGGGCCTCAAGTCCATTGAAGACGCGATCGAGATTCGCCGCCGTGTCCTGTTGGCCTTCGAGCTCGCCGAGCGCCAGATGCTCGAGCAGGGCTGGCACCCGCCCCTCAACTTCGTCGTCATTGGCGGCGGGCCCACCGGCGTCGAGCTGGCCGGCGCCATTAGCGACATCGCCCAGCTTTACATGCGCCACGACTTTCGCCACATCGACCCAGCCAAAAGCCGCGTTCTCCTGCTTGACAGCGGCCCGCGCGTGCTCGCCGCGTATCCTCCGGACCTCTCCGCCAAAGCGGAGGCTACGCTCAAGCATTTGGGCGTCGAAGTGCACACCAAATCGCAGGTCACCGCTGTAGGCCCTGGATGGGTTGAAGCCAACGGACAGCGCATCGACACCGCCGTCACCCTGTGGGCAGCAGGCGTCCAGGCCTCGCCACTCGGCAAGATGCTGGCCTCGTCTCCAAATGTCACGCTCGACCGCCGCGGCTGCGTCGTAGTCGATGATCACCTCAACCCGTTCGGCCTGCCCAACGTCTTCGTGCTCGGCGACCTCGCTCATTTCGAGCAGGACGGTCACCAAATCCCAGGCGTGGCCCAGCCCGCCCTCCAGATGGGTGACCACGTCGCCAGAATGATCGCCGCCGACCTCGCCGGCAAGCGCCGCCCACCCTTCCGCTACTTTGACAAAGGCGACATGGCCACCATCGGCCGCATGTCCGCCATCGCCAAAGTCGAGTGGCCCTTCAAGGCCCATATGAGTGGCTTCCCCGCTTGGTTCATATGGGTCACGATCCACATCTTCTTTCTCATCGGCTTCCGCAATCGGCTTTCCGTGCTGGCCAACTGGGCTTGGACCTACTTCACCTTCTCGCGCGGCGCCCGCCTCATCACTGGCGACCAGACCCTTCCCGGCCGGTCGGAGCAAACCGAAGCTGGGCCCACCGGCGGCGGATCCAAAGCTGCCGATTGAATCTAGCCTTGCGCTAGTCATCCTGAGGTCGCCGCGGCGACCGAAGCATCTGCGATTGTTTTTCAGGAGTCTGTGTGGTCGACCCGCGGGCGGCCAAGGCCACAAGCCAACCTCAGCATGAAAATGGGTGCCCCACGTCTCGATTCCGAGACGTGGGATAGCACGATACTCCCCGTTGTCATCCTGAAGTCGCCGCGGCGACCGAAGGATCTGCGGTTGCGTTTACTTTCTTCACCCACCCCTGACAGGGGTGCCCCATTCTAAAACTCCGCGCGCAGCGAGGAGTTTTAGGGTGGGATCGCACTCCCCCGACCCAACCGGGACCCGTCGTCATTCGTCGGCCGCGGCTGCCACCAAAAGCCTGCCCCGCGCGAGTTCGCCAGCGCGAACAAGCTGAAGGCTGACGGCTGAGAGCTGAGGGCTTATCCCATCATCCATGTCGTAAACTGATATCGAAATGCTTGATCTAGGATTCGTTCGTTCCAACCTGGAGTTGGTTGAAGAAAAGCTGCGGGCGCGTGGCGCCGACCCCGCCGTTCTGCTCGGAGATTTTCGCGCTCTCGACAAAAACCGCCGCGAAGCCATCACTCTCGCCGAGCAGTGCAAAGCCCGTCGCAACGAGCTAAGCCAGCAGGTCGGCGCGCTTAGGCGAGCCGTTTCGCCGCCAGCCAGAGAGATGAGCGTCCTGTCCGGGCCCGAAAAGATCGCACGGTCCCTCAAAGTATCCGAGGAATTTGAGGCGCGACCGGACGTTGCCGCGCTCATGGACGAAACCCGCCAGCTGAAAGACAAGCTCGACGAGCTGGACAAGACCGCCGCCGATCTCGACGAAAAACTGCGCCAGTCCCTCGCCCGAGTGCCAAACCTCACTCGCGACGAAGTCCCCATCGGCATCTCCGAAGCCGACAATAAAACCGTCAAAACCTGGGGCGACCAGAAGAAATTCGACTTCACGCCCAAGCCCCACTGGGAAATCGGTGAAGCCCTCGGCATTCTCGATCTTGAACGAGCCGCCAAGCTCTCGGGCGCTCGCTTCGCCGTCTACATGGGCGCCGGCGCACACCTCGAGCGCGCTCTTGTCAGCTTCATGCTTGACACGCACACGCGCCAGCATGGTTACACCGAAGTGCTTCCGCCGTTCATGGTCAATTCCAAGTCGCTCTTCGGCACCGGCCAGTTGCCCAAGTTCGCCGAGGACTTGTTTCGCTGCTCCGACGCCGACGTTGAAGCCGCCACACGCGGCGACTACAAAGACAGCGACCATTGGCTCATCCCCACCGCCGAAGTTCCCGTCACCAATCTCTATCGCGACGAAATCCTTGACGATGCGCGCCTGCCTATCTCCTTCGCCGCCTACACTCCGTGCTTCCGCGCCGAAGCCGGCGCAGCCGGCAAAGACACGCGCGGCATTATCCGCCAGCATCAATTTCAAAAAGTCGAGCTGGTCAAGTTCGTTCGGCCTGACGAGTCCGATGCCCAGCACGAGCGCCTCACGCGCGATGCCGAAGAGATTCTTGAAGCGCTCGGCCTGCCTTATCGCCGCGTCCTCCTTTGCACCGGCGACACCGGCTTCTCCTCAGCCAAGACTTATGATCTTGAAGTCTGGCTGCCGGGCCAGAATCTCTATCGCGAAATCTCTTCCTGCTCCAACTTCGACGCCTTTCAGGCGCGCCGCGCCAACATCCGCTACCGCCCCTCTGCCGCGGCAGGCGCAAAGTCCAAACCCGAGTTCGTGCATACCCTCAACGGCAGCGGTCTCGCTGTGGGCCGCACCTGGCTCGCCATCGTCGAAAACTACCAGCAGGCCGACGGCTCCGTCCTCGTCCCGGAATCTCTTCGTCCCTACATGGGTGGAATGGATAGAATTACTAAAGAGACATGACGGCATCATCCACATCGAGCAACCCAGCCACTGAGCCCAAACGTGGTTTCAAACAGATCCTGCGCAGCTATTTCTACTGGACCTACTCGCGCGGGTCGTTCCACTACGACATCATGGTCACGCTGATTCTGCTCTTCATCTTCATCACTCCGCACTTGTGGGACTACGGCGCAAAACCTTCATCTGTGGCCGCTTCCAATTTTCCGTTCCAGGTCGTTCCCAGCGGACGCGGCGTCATCATCACCATGCAGGCTTCTGCTGTCAGCATTCCCGCTGGCGCGTCCGACCGCGAAGTGAAGAGGATTCTGCGCAAAGCCGTCGAGCCCGTCACCGGTGACGACGTCTACGTCGAGCAATGGAAAACAGCGACCGATACCCAGGGAAATCTCGTCTGGAAAGTCTGGGCACACCGTTAATTCCTTATTCAGGAATCCCCGGGGCCCATCCGCGAGTCAAACAGAGTAGGGAAGTCCATGCGTCTACGATCGAAATCTGTCTTACTTATCGTTCTTGTCGCGGCTCTCATGCCGATTTCAGCTCTGCGCGCGGAGGACCTTGACAGCGTGCTGGCCAAGCTCGACGCCGCTTCGAAAAACTTCCATACCACCACCGCCAGCTTCGAATTTGACACTGTGCAAACCGATCCCATCCCAGACACGGATAAATTGACCGGAACGGCGTACTACCAGCGCCAGGGCACGCACTTCCAGATGGCCGCTCACATCTCCAGGCACAATGACCGTCCCGCGGCCCAAGCCTACATCTTCTCCAACGGCGTTCTCCGCGAGTCCGATTCCGGCAAAGAGACTGACGCCAGGACCTACACGCAGGCGGGAAAATACGAGAGCTACCTGATGCTCGGCTTCGGCGCCAGCGGCCACGACCTCGAAGAAAAATGGAACCTCAAATATATCGGTTCCGAGGTGATCGACGGCATCAAGACCGACAAGCTCGAATTGGTCGCCAAAGACCCCACCGTCCGACAGAACATTCCCAAGGTCACCATCTGGCTCGATACCGCCCGCGCCGTCAGCCTCAAGCAGGTTTTTGACGAAAAGGATGGCACCACGCGCACTTGCCATTACACCAGGATCTTGGTGAATCAGACTTTGCCCAACGGCGCCTTCAGCTTCGACAAGTAAGTCCTCTCGAAGGCCCACGCGAGTGCGACCCCGCCTCCCGCAAACAACATCGGAAAGCACTCCAGCGTGTAGCGTGTCTCCGGCGCCTCGATGGTCAGCAGCAGCGCGCTTCGCACCAGCATGTAGGCGAGCATCGCGCCCCAAAACCGCGGCCGCATGAACAGCCCCGCAATACCCAATCCAAGATAGACCGCATTCAACCCCGCGTATGCCCAGCTGAATTCGGTCTCCCTGTGATGGTGCGAATAGACCCACCAATCCAGATCGATATCCAGATTCTCCACGCGTGGGCGCAGCCACATGTCTGCCACGCGGCCCAGCGGCAGCCAAACGTACGATCGCAGCGGGTCGGCGTCGATGCGTTCCTCGGCCAGCCGTCCAAAACGGGCGTCGATCGCCGGCGTAAGCTCCATGCCGTGGCTGTTGTAGTCCGCGGCAAGCGCCGCTGTCTCGGCATATTGCGCGGGCGAATCGAATGCGCGGTTCGGCAGTTCCTTCACATCCAGCTGGTCCCCCGGCACATTCCAATAAATCTCGTACGTCGAAATGTAGTCCAGGCACCAGTTCTTCACCCATCGTTCCCATCCCGGGTTCGAGCTTTCGCCGGGATCGGCAGCCAGGCGCGGAGCCAGAGGCTCAAAAACGTGAAAGACCCTCCAGTTGCGCGCTGTCCAAACGGCAAATGGAGCCAGCGCCAGCAAAACGCAAACCGTCGCCATGCGCGCCAATTTGCTCGCCTCGATCTGGCTGTGTCCGCCGCCCCGCCGCAACCCAAACAGCAGCACAGGTGCAAAAGCAATCGCCGCCAGCGCTCCATCCGGCCGCAAAAGCGCGGCGTAACTTACCGCCGAGGTAAACCACAGCGCATTGGCCCAACTCGGCTCGTCCCTGAATCGCGCCATCGCCCACAGGCCCAATGCCAGCACAAACAGGGTCGGCGTCTCCGTCAGAGGTTCAGCCGTATATGCCGCAGTAAACGGGCATAGCGCCGCCAGCCAGAGTGTCGCCAGCGCGGCGCCTTGGCCCAGCCTGGCAGGTGCGATCCGCCGCACGAATCCCGCCAGCAGCAGGCAGCCAAGCAGATCGAGCACAATCTGCACGCACGCCGCGGAATAATAATTCTCCATCCCAAAAAGCCGAAAGCATACGGCCAGAAAAATCGGATAGCCGGGCAGCCGTATCAACGTCGGATACATCCTGCCGCTCGGCAGCGTCAGGTCAAATCGCCCATGTAGTAGAAGGTTTTTTGCCAGTCCGCCGTAGATCAGCGAGTCTCCGTTGACCTCAAAAACATTCCGGAGCATCCAAAGCCGCAGAGCCAGGCCGGCTAAAAGCGCCAGCACAATCGCCAGCGCCACGAGCGCTCCACCCCATCGGCGACCCCGGGGACTCTGCGGCGTCAATTGACTCTCATCGCCAGCTTCCATACGATTTTTAATGTACAGCGTACGGCACGTCCAGGAATCCCGCGCCCTTGCCATTTCCCGGCTAAGGCCGTCGCGTTCGTGGTACGCGATCGCCTTCTTTCGCTGGCTTTTCGGAGCTGCTCACAGCACAAAAGATGCCCGGCCAACAAATCTTTTTCGACCCGGAACGCAAGCGCTGGAAGCGCCTCCGCCGCATCCTCGATGCGACCGCGGTACTTTCGACCCTCGTCGTCATCGGCTTCATCTTCAACGTGATCCGCAACCAGCAATTGCCCGAATTATTGCTTCCCAATCCGAAACACAACTATCGAGCCTTGCCCGAACCATCCATCCTCGAGCGCAACGGGAAGAACCAGCATCCTGCGCGCCGCAAGAGCCAGCGCAAACCGTCTGACATCCCCTTGAACACCGGTGAAGGATTGCGCGCCGCCTATTACGTGCAGTACGACCCGGCCAGCTATTCTTCGCTCAAAGAACATATCCACCAGCTCGACATGCTGTTTCCCATGTGGCTGCACGTCGATTCGCCCAACGGCACCCTAATGGCGATGAGCGGTGACAACCTCAGCGAGTATCCGCTGATCGAAGGCGCTTCGGTGCGCGATCCTGACTACCTCAACAAGGTCAAGCAGGTCATTCAGGCGGCCAAAGAAGACACTGAAGTCTTTCCTGCTATCAACAACTTCAATCCACACACACAGGAGTGGGATGCCGGCGTCGGAGACATGCTCGGCGATTCGGACAAGAGCGCTGCGCTCCTCCAGCAAATCATGCGCTTCCTCATCACCTACCCTGCCTATCGCGGCATTTCGCTCGACTTCGAAAGCCTTCCCGACGCGGATGAGCCGGCCTACCTCCAATTCATCCAGTCGCTTTACGCTCAGATGCACCCCCGCAATCTTCGCCTCTACGTCAACGTAGCCGTAGCCACCAGCGACCAGGATCTGAAGGCCATGGCCGCAAACTCCGACGGCATTATCCTGATGAACTACGACGAGCACCAGGACACGAGCAATCCGGGGCCGATCGCCAGCCAGCAGTGGTTCGTTGGCAATCTCGTCCGCGTGCTCAAGATCGTCCCCAAAGAAAAAATCATCTGCGCCATCGGAAACTACGGCTACGACTGGACGCTTTCGATTCCCAATCCCAAAGATCGCAGTCATAGCAAGCCGAAGGTTCTCTATACCGATGATCTGTCCGTAACCGATACATGGGAGCGCGCCTCCGATGCCGACGCCGATCTCGATCTGGACTACGACACCCTCAATCCTCACTTCGAGTACATCGACGAAGACAGTAATCAACGCCACGTCGTGTGGTTTCTTGACGCCGTCACCGTCCTCAATGAGCTCCGGGCCGCGCGTGAGCTCGGTCTGCAAACCTTCGCTCTCTGGCGTCTTGGCTGGGAAGACAGTTCGCTATGGAGCATCTGGGACCACCCCAGCGATCCCGCGGCCCTGCAAGCGCTGGGTACCGTTCAGCCCGGCCACGATGTAGACCTCGAGGGCGATGGCGACATCCTGCGGATCACCGGCCTGCCGCAGCCCGGCAAGCGCACCGTGGATGTGGACACAGACGAGCCAGACCCCCGCAAGAAACTTATCGACGATGAGCATATGGACGTCTATCCGCATCCCTACACCGTGGAGCAGTACGGCTACCACGCCAACCAGGTTGCGTTGACCTTCGACGATAGCCCCGATCCTGAGTGGACTCCCAAGATTCTCGATATTCTCAAAGCCAAGCACGTCAAAGGCACTTTCATGGCCATTGGCTCCCAGGCTGCGGAGCATATCGGCCTCATGCAGCGCATCGTCAGCGATGGAAATGAGATCGGCAACCACACCTGGACGCATCCCGACATCAGCGAAATCTCGCCCCGCCAGGTCGATCTTGAGATTACCCTCACCGAGCGCCTCTTCCAGAGCAAGCTGGGCGTGCAGCCGCTCTACTTCCGCCCGCCATACGATATCGACGAAGAGCCCGACACCGACGACGAGGCCGCGCCTGCCTGGCGCATCCAGCAGATGGGCTACACCATCATCGGCAGCAAGATCGATACCGACGACTGGGATGAGCATCCTCGCAAGACCACCTCTGAGATTATCCAGTCGGTTTTCGCCCAACTCGAAACCATGAAGACCAAGCCGCAATTTCGCGGCTCCATCATCCTGATGCACGACGGTGGCGGAAACCGCTCGGTGACCGTGGCCGCGCTCGGCCCCCTCATTGACGCCCTCCGCGCTCACGGTTATTCCATCGTTCCAGTCTCGGCCCTGATGGGCAAGACGGCCGCCGAGGTCATGCCCCCGCTTACCTTCTGGCAGCGCATGCGCACCATCCCCGACTCCATCGCCTTCTCTGTGGTCGACATCATCGGCAACTTTATCGTCATGGTCTTTTTCGTTGGCGACATTTTGATGAGCGCTCGCCTCATCATCGTGGGACTCTTCGCCCTTATCGACCGCATCATCAAGCCCCGGCGCGAGGCTTCGCCCGGTTTCAACCCTCGCGTGGCTGTCCTCATCCCCGCCTACAACGAGGAAGCGGTCATCGTCCGTACCATCCGCTCGGTCCTGAACTCCGACTACAAAAACATCCGCGTCATAGTCATTGACGACGGTTCCAAAGACCGAACCGCCGAAGTTGCCGCCACGGCATTCGCAAAGGAGATCGCCGCAGTCCACGTCCAGGTCCTTACCAAGCGCAATGAAGGCAAGGCCGCGGCGCTCAACTACGCTCTCGATCGCATCAACGAGGAAATCTTTGTCGGTATTGACGCCGATACCGTGATCGCTGCCGACGCCATTTCCAAATTGATTCCTCATTTTGAAGATCCCCGCATCGGCGCCATAGCCGGCAACGCCAAGGTGGGCAACCGCGTCAATCTCTGGACCCGCTGGCAGGCCCTCGAATACATCACCAGCCAGAACTTCGAGCGCCGCGCTCTTGACCTGTTCCACGTCGTCACCGTGGTCCCCGGAGCCATTGGCGCGTGGCGCACCGCGCCGGTCAAGGCGGCTGGAGGCTATCCCCTCAACACCGTGGCCGAGGACGCCGACCTCACCATGAACCTTCTCGAACAGGGATTAAGGGTTGACTACGAAGACCGCGCTCTGGCTTACACTGAGGCGCCCATCAATGCCAGGGGCCTTATGCGCCAGCGCTTTCGCTGGTCCTTCGGCACTTTGCAAGCCATTTGGAAGCATCGCGCAGCATTCGTTCGCAACAAGGCCATGGGCCTCTTCGCGTTGCCCAATATTCTCATCTTCCAGATGTTCCTTCCGCTGGTCTCGCCCTTCATTGACATCATGTTCCTTGCTGGCGTCGTCAATTTCCTTGTCGACCGGCACTATCACCCAGAAGCAGCTTCGGCCGCCAGCTTCGAAAAGCTCGTGGTCTACTTCCTCGGCTTCCTGGTCATCGACTTCATCACCTCGACGGCCGCCTTCAGCCTGGAGCGACGCCATCCCGCTAACAAAGGCGACGGCTGGTTGCTGTTCCACATCTGGCTGCAGCGCTTCGCTTACCGCCAGGTGTTTTCCATTGTCCTCTTCAAGACGCTCAAGCGCGCCATCGACGGCAAGCCCTTCAACTGGGACAAGATCGAGCGCACCGCGAAGATGAGCAAGCGCACCGAGATCCTCACCGAAGCCGCGCGCTAACCAAACCCGCGTCCCGCAGGGCCGCACCGAGAATAGCCCAGGCCGGAGCGCAGCGACGTCCTGGGAAAGCAACATCGTCGCGCAGCGCGCCCTGGAGGGCCGCCCGAATTCCGGCCGGGTGCCCCCAGTCCCTTGCCTTTGGGGACCGGGGAGGAAGCAAAACAAAACCTTCAACACCCTGTTCACGTCGCATTCGTCTTGAAAGGGCATGGATTTATCCGTGCCGAAAAGACGAACTAAAAACGAGGGCTTTAGCCCCTGAGGAGAGTTTCTTCGTCGCCTCGGATCATAATCGAAAGAAGTGGACAATCGACCGCGACCTGTCTTCCACTGCCCCTGATAAAGTAGTGGCCGTATGCATTTCCGTCGTTCATCCGCGCTGATCATATTTTCTGGGTTGTTACTCTTCGCGTTGCCCCGCGCGCAATCCCAAAACTCCGCGGCGCCTGCGCTTCGCGCCAACTCCAGCCTTGTCCTCGTCGACGTGGTCGTCACCGACCACGACAAACCCGTGCATGACCTCGGCCGGACCCGCTTTCATATCTTCGAAGACGGCAACGAGCAAGCCATCTTCTCGTTTGACGAGCACCAGCCCGCCGGCGCTCCGCCCGCATTTCTGGCCTCCGCCGCGTTGCCGCCGAACACCTACACAAACCTGCCCGCGTATCCCGAGTCGAGTGCCGTAAACGTGCTTCTGCTCGACGCGCTGAACACGCCCCTCGGCGATCAGATGCGCGTACGCAGCAAGATGATCGACTACCTGGCCACGCTAAAGCCCGGCACAACCCTGGCGATCTTCACGCTCAGCACCCAATTGCGCATCGTCACTCAGTTCACCAGCGACCCGGCCGCCCTGGTTAGCTTGCTCAGAAACCCGAAAACCAACTCGCAGCAGTCGCCGTTGCTCAACACGCCATCGTCGACAACTCTCGATAACAACCAGGTCAACGCGGTGGCCGGCACCGAGCCTGCCACGCCCGCTTCAGTCTCCAATTCCGGCGATTCCAACCTGGGCTCGAACACGGTCAGCCCCATTAACGCCGCCGCCGCTTTGCAGCAGTTTCAGGCCAACCAGAAAGCAGCCCTGTCCGGCTCGCGTCTGCAAATCACGCTCAGCGCTCTCAAGCAATTAGCCAACTATCTCGGCGGAATCCCAGGGCGCAAGAACGTGATTTGGTTCTCAGGCGCCTTTCCTATGGTCCTGCTGCCTGGGGGCTCGGGGTTCGATGCATTCGCCAACGTCGACAGCTTTCAACAAGAAGTCCAGAAAACCTCTGACAGGCTCACCGCCGCGCGCGTCGCCATCTATCCAGTTGACGCGAGCGGCCTCTGGGGTCCTGCTGAGTTCAGCGCTGCTGACAACCCCACCATACCCTCCGATGTCCACGCCGCAACTGAGGCCCAAACCTCGCAATGGGCCCAGGAGCGGGAGCAGCACTATGGCGATCAAGCCACCATGCAGGCGGTGGCCGATGAAACCGGCGGCAAGGCCTACCTCGAGACCAACGAATTCGGAAAGGCTGTCGCCGACGCCATCGAAAACGGCTCGAGTTACTACACGCTTGCCTACGCGCCAAAAAACGCTGCCCTCAACGGCCGCTATCGCGCCATCAAGGTAACGCTGGACGATGACCACAGCCTCAAGCTGGCCTATCGCCGCGGCTATTACGCCGACGCACCCGAGGAATCTTCGACTTCGGGCGCCGCGCCGAGCACCGCGTTCGCGGCAGCCCTTGACCACGATGCTCCAGCGGCTACCGAAATCCTGCTCAAGGCGCGCGTCCTTCCAGCCGGCGATCCCGCATTCCAGGGTATAAGCCTTCCCGTCGCTCCACCTGCCGACAAGTCTTAGTGCTGTATCTGGAGCGCCCGCCACGCAACAGTGTGCAACTGGATGGTCTTCGAGGGGCGCTTCTGATACAGCGACTTGAAGGAAGCCGCCCACATGGAAGGCTATGTACTTTGAATCGGTCTGAACCGGCGCGGAGAAGTCAGACGCCAGTTGAGTTGTGTAGGCAGAGCCGCATTGGCTGTGGGATGGTGCAGTGAAAAACCGCGATGAGCTGCCAGTCGAGGGCTGAAGAGATAGCCGGCGGGGCAATCCGGGCCAGATGAGGCAAGGAATCCGCGTAGGCGCCGAAGCACGAGCAAAGGCCGAGAATGCGGGTAGATCTTCATGCTGCGTACCGTTCTGGTTGAGGCGGCGAGCGAGGCAGGAGTTGCGCAGGGGAGAGCCGTTCGACGACGCGCATGGCTGCGCCGCAGACTGGGCAGTTCCAGAGAGAGTGAGTCTGATCGGTGGACGGTGCTGTCAGCGAAGCAGTCATCTTCTCTGCGCCGCTGAGGAGTTGGAAGCATAGCGGCAGGAGCGAAGCGCGGTTGCGGTTGGCGAGGAATCCGAAGTTACGGATGCGCACGAAGCCGGGCGGCAGCAGATGGAGCAGGAAGCGGCGCAGGAACTCGTCTTGAGCCAGAGTCATGAGCCGTTTCTTGTTGCCGTGCGCGGAATCGCGCCAGCGAAAGGTGACGTTGCCATCGGAGAGGGCGACCAGCCTGGAGTTGGAGATGGCGACGCGATGGGTGTAGGCGCCGAGATAGCGCAGCACATGATCCGGGCCGCCGAAGGGCGGCTTGGAGTAGACGACCCAGTCATGACGGAACAGCAGGCGCAGCCATGCGGCGAAAGCGCGTGGCTGGGCAAGATGCAGCAGGCTGCCGTGGAACTGGAGCTCACCGCGATGGAAGGCGTTGCGCAGTCCGGCGACGAACTTGCCGCGGAAGACGCGGCTGAGCACGCCGATGGGCAGGAAGAAGGAACGCCGGGCGGGGATCCATCTTGCGCGATCCGGAGCGAGACCGCCGGCCGCAATGACGCAGTGGATATGAGGATGAAACTGAAGGCGCTGATTCCAACTGTGGAGCACGCTAAAGAAACCAATCTCGGCTCCAAGGTGCCGCGGATCGCGAGCGACCTCAAGCAGTGTCTCGGCGCTCGAGTGAAAGAGCAGGTTATAAATCAGCCGCTTGTTCTGCAATGCGAGCGGGGCCAGTTCCCGCGGCAGCGTGAAGACAGCGTGTACATAGCGCGTGGGCAGCAGTTCCCGTTCGCGGGCCCGGAGCCAGCGCCGGCGCGCGTTGCCCTGGCATCTTGGGCAATGCCTGTTTCGGCATGAGTTGTAGGAGACCCTGGTCGTATGTCCGCAGCCGGTGCAGTGGTCGCGATGGCCGCCCAGTGCGGCAGTGCGGCAGTGCACGATGGCCAGCAGCACCTTCCGGTGTTGCCAGTTGATCCACTTGCAACTGTGTTCGATAAATGCGCGTCCAGCACAGCGAACAATGTCGGCCATCTCCACGAGAGGCCGGTTGTTCAACTGTGCTTGTGTTCTCCTTGAGAAGAGAGCGTGAGCGCATCGAGCGGGCTGGCGGTCGCGCTGAGATGCCGTTGGGACAGATGCAGGTAGACGGTAGTGACTTCGAGGTCGCGGTGGCCGAGCAGGATCTGGATGGTGCGCAGATCGGCGCCGGCTTCAAGAAGGTGGGTCGCGAAACAGTGGCGCAAAGTGTGGGGATGAATGCGCCTGTTGTCGAGACCAGCGCGTTCGGCGGCGATCTGGCAGGCAGACCATAGGACCTTGGTGGTCACAGGCTGGCTGGATGTGTGCCAGCGGTTGCCGGGAAACAACCACTCCTTCGGCTTGCGCCGGAGTCCGCGCCAGTAGGCGCGCAGTTCTTCGAGCAGCCTCGGGCTCAGCATGACATCGCGGTCCTTGCCGCCCTTGCCCTCGCGGATATGAACCACCATCCGCCGGCTGTCGATATCGCTGACCTTCAGGTGGGCCGCTTCTGCACGGCGTGCTCCGGTGGCATACATCGTCATCAGCAGGATGCGATGAAAAGGAGTATCGGCCGCGTCGATCAGTCGCGCAACTTCTTCCTGACTGAGCACCCCTGGCAGGTGACGCAGCTTCTTCGGATAGGGCGTCTCGGCGATGCTCCAGTTGCGCTTCAAAACATGAATATAGAAGAAACGCAGCGACGCCAGCCGCAGGATAACGGTGTTCGGGCTGTACTTCAACCTGGTGAACAGCATCGCCTGATACTTGCGAATGTCCTCAGGACCGAGCTGATCGGGCGAGCGCCGGAAGTACCGGCTGAAGTGCGTCACGCCGTGCAGGTAGGTGCGGATCGTTGTATCGGCGAAGTTGCGGCGATGCAACTCCTCAAGCATGAGCTGACGTAGTTGGTTCACAGAGATCCTCCTTCTCTGTGACCAAAACTATGTCGTTAGCCACCCATGTCAGCTCGGGTACACGCGCAAGCGTCCGCCGCCGCAGCGGCTTCGTTCAAGTCGCCCTCACTCCGGGGCCCTGTGCACCCATACATCGTCGATCTCACGATCGATGCGCACAGCCTCGTTCTCGACAACCTGCCCGACGGAAGCCGCAAGGCCGCCATCGAGCTCGCCATGATCGCCTACGACGGCCTTGGCCACGCCCTGAACAACTACTCGCATTCGTTCCAGGTTGGTCTGAATGCCGCTCAGTTCCAGCGCATCATGTCCTCGGGGATTACCGTGCGCCTGCCCTTCGACATTCCTGCCGGCCAGGTCGATCTCCGCATCGGCGTTCACGACCTGAACGCCGACCGTGCCGGCTCGCTTGAGGTTCCGCTCGACGTCGCGAATTAAACCATCCCCGTCAACGAGCGAGTCCAAGAACTTCTGATGCCCTTCCTCCGCTCAACCCACCACGAACAGGGGTGCCCCATTCTAAAACTCCACGCGCAGCGAGGAGTTTTAGGGTGGGATCGCTCTCCCCTCAATCTGTCATCCTGAGCGAACCCCGCCGCAGCGGGGCGAGTCGAAAGCCTGCCCTGAGCGGAGATCGCGAAGTGATCGGAGTCGAATGGGAACCTGCATTTGCCCTTCCTCTCCTCAACTCACCACGAACAAGGGTGCCCCATTCTAAAACTCCGCGCGCAGCGTGGAGTTTTAGAGTGGGAAAGCACGAATCTACGCCGTCCCACTAGCTCCCATATGGAGCGTAGGAGATTAGCCCAGGACAACCTGACCCTGAGCGCAGCGAAGCGAAAGGGCAGTCCTGGGACAGCAACATAAAAAGATTCCCTAGCCCCGTAAGGGCGACAGAATTCGATCGGTCGGCTGCCCGTGTGCCCCCGGTCTCGCATTTGAAACCGGGGAAGTCTAGAAAGCTCCAGATTGGCGAAGTCATTCGGTCAGAGCCTGTCTTCAGGGCTCCAACAGCCGGATTCCGGCGACTGCATTGGTGGTCGGCATGAACAGCGCCTTTCCCGCAGATGCGGCCGTGCTGTTGGTCACTCCCGCGACACTCGAGGCCCCGGCCATTCCGCTCAGGGTGCCATTTGCATTCACGGTAAACGAAAAACTTGTGGGGCTGTTGAATTGGAGCCCGTTCGTGCCGCTGATGTCGCGAACAGTAGAAATCGTCCCCGAGCTAAAGCTTCCGCTCCCCACCACATCATTCAATTCGATTTGCCCCGGATCCTCGGTCGCAAAAATATAAGGCGGCGGGCTGTTCAGAGCATAGGGTCCGCTCGGCTGCGCCTCAATCAATCCGAACAGCGCAGTCGGGTCGCCGGTGTTTGAATTCATCGTCGGCCCCGATCCTACAAGGAAAGCATCGATGGATTCAGTCGCGTCCGTTCCCGTGCCCACCGGAGCAGCCAGGTAATAAACGGGCAATTTTCCGCCACCGGTCGACGACAGTTGCACGCGTCCAGAGGATGAGCTGACGGAATAGGTCGTGTTCGCGATCGTGCTGGTCTGGGCTGCGCCGTTCTGCATTTGATAGAGAGTGCCGGTGAGGGCTCCCGAACCTGAGTTGGCGTTGATGAGAGCTATGTCGGTCAGGGCGCAAGGGCCGCTCGCAGCGCAGGTAACGCCGTCGCCTTCGTAGTCCGTACCTTCGGCGCGGTAGATGTAGTTTCCGGAAAACGAACTTGCCGAGTAGGAACTGCCCGTGACGATGGCGCGGCCGCTGTAAATGGAGATCGACGCGCTGAGAGGGTCCGTCGACACGAGAAGCATTTCGTTGGCATTGACGATGTAGGCCGCCACATGGATAGTTGTTGGGCCGGGCAACGTGATAGCGACTGTTTCGCGTCCGGTGGCGGTGGTGGTCGAGGTGGAAGTGACGGCCCCGGTTGCTCCGGTGACGGTGCTGATGGTTCCACCGTCATTAAAGTCTTCGGCGAAATTGGTCAGATTACCGTTGACGTTGTTGAGGTCGAAGGAACCGCCGATGGCCACGTGCTTGCCCGACATATCGAATCCGTCCTGGCCAAATGCAAAGCGCGCGGCGAGACTGGAGTTGGAAAACTCCGCCGGGTTTTGCAGGAGCAGAACTCCGGAAGCCAGATTGGTTGAGGAGCCGCCCTTCGCGCCCTCGTAGCCGTCAAATTCGATGATCCTTCCGTGGGTGGCGATGTTGCCCGCATTAACCAACTGGCTGAGTGCAAAGTGGAATACATTCGATCCGCCGCCGGCGTATTTCAATTGCAGGCATCCTTGTCCACTGGCGTTCACTGTGTAGACGCCGCTGTTGATCGTCAGATGCTGCGGGCCTGCGGCAACATTCAGGTCCAGTTCCCCGCCCGTGACGCCGCCAGAACCATTGGCGGCAAAGCTGGCCGCCATTGCCAGAGGCGTGCCGTTGGCCGTGGCAGCTTGAAATCCCTGCAACAGGAAAGCATAGCTGCCGTTTAGCATCGCCGGATTGGTGTCTGTCAAAATGCTGCACGGATTCGTAGGGTCTACCGTAGTGATGCTGAAGGTCCCCTGTTTGGAAACGGGAGGAGTCTCCGAGTCCGTAACCTGGACCGTGAAATTTGGAGAAACTCCCGCCACGGTTGGCGTCCCGCTTACGCTGCCGTTGGAATTCAATGTGAGCCCCGCTGGAAGCGTCGTCCCGTTCACAAGCGACCAGGTGACCGGGGCGGCGCCGCCCGAACCCAGCCCAGTGGTGATGAAAGGAATTGTGAGCGCCCCCAATGGCAGCGGCCCTGGGTTCACCATCAGCGGGTTGGCAACCTTCAGGGTCGTCACTTGGTTTTCCACACCGTTCCCGCTTGAGTTGATGGCCCCTACCTCAATGGTTGTTGTTCCCACGCCAACCATGGTGGCCAGTCCGCTCTTCATGTCAATGGTGGCGACAGTGGGGTCACTGCTCGTCCAGGAAAACGTCAACCCGCTTACGGTCACTGGATTTCCCGTGGTCGGATCCACAGGCGTCGCTGTGAATTGTTGTGTGCCTCCAACCGCGAGGACAGGAAAGTTCGGCGTAATCGTGAGGTTAAAACTTGGGGTGCCGCCGCCACCACCCCCGCCGCCCCCGTTGCCCCCGCCGCCACCACAACCGGCGATGGCGAGGATCGCAAAGAGAACTGCGGCAATGGATCGAGAAGGAAGTTCACATGGATTGGCAAAGGGCCTGGGGAAGCGTGTCATGTCCGGGTCCTAACCGGGCTGGCGGCTTCAAAGCATACATTCGGCGAGGAGCGCTAGCCCAAATGCTGATTTGTAGAATCGCTGGTGGGGAGCCAAACTTGGCCGCATTTTACGACGGAAAACGGCCAAAGTGCAAGATGGATACGGCCCCATTTCCTGGTCCCCACGGCGCCACGGAGTCGGCGGTGATGCATTTATCTTGATATTTCACTTTGTAGAATGCGCGAACCGAACAAGGGTAAATCTCTCTAACTCTCCCAGAAGCCGGCTTCGCTCAGCCGATGCTCCTCCGATCCAGTCCGTCCAACGCGCCGCGCTCGCATGAGCGCCGCGATCTGGATGCATCAAGTTTGGGCCGCCCAAACCGTTGTCAAGCCCCCGCGACGCTCCGCGTTGATCAAGCCGGTCTTCAAACTCGCTGATTTCCTTTCACTTATTCACTCCTTCGCTTCTTCACTTTTTCCTTTCAAGTTTGCCGGTAATTAACCCCTTCCGGCGCACAATGAATTTATATGAGCCGAATCTCCGATTCCACTGAAACGACCCTGGCACCGTGCCCCTCGGGCCGCGCGCACGATTCGCAAAATTTTTTTCGAAAAAAACGCCCCAGACTTGGTGCATTTTCGAGCCGTTTTTCAAGTTTGCTAATAGAATCAATAAGTTAACTATTACCCAATTGATAAACAGCCCGTTGTCTCATTGATAAGCACTTCCGCCACGTCTTCGCTAATTCCCTAGTCCCTGGTCCCTGGTCCCTGCCCTTACGGCCCCAGATACAGGCTCACGCCTGGCGGCGCGAAGCTGAGCTGCCCGGTCTTGGGATCGTAGGCCAGGTTCAGCGCATCGCTCTTGCGCCCGTTGATCAGCACCGCCACGAGCAACCCGTTCCCGTACCGGCCGGCCAGCGCGATTTGATGACTCCTGATCGGCCCATATTCGTTGTCCGGGCTCGTCGGTCCCCAATCGTCCTGGAAGCGTTTGAAGGGATAGGTCGTGTACTGCGCCGGGTGCTGCTGCCAGTTCTTGTCGTTCAACCAGATGCCGTACGCTTTGCTGAGATCGTTGGCTTCGACAGCGCCCAGGAAATTGTTCACCGCGGCGCGTCCGAATAGATAGCGCTGCCAGTTCCACGGCCAGTCCACAGGCCGGCTGGCGACAAGCCAGTAAACCACCAACAGCACAAAAAGCGCTGCCGCACTTAACTGCACGATCAGAGCTTTTCGTTTGGACCGTGCGGCGTCGAACTGCGGAGCATCGAGCAAAGTCATCGGTATCGTCCCTCGGAATCAGAATAAGGCACGAAGCAGGGATCAGGGATCAGAGAAACGGACCTGATCGAAGCCGTCGCGAAGTTCTCGATCCCTTTTGGTTTAGACACCGGACGTATCTCCCCTGTTCCTAAGAGATTTGGGAACATTTTCCAGTTTCCCGGTGTCTCTACAAGTATGAACCCCAGGCAATTCTCTGCGCAGATGCTGCAGGCGCTCGGTGCATCGATTGCTGGCCTGTTTCTGATTTTGGCTCTGTACGTTGCTGCCAATTTGAAAACACCCGCTCGCGGCGTCCTGCTCATTTTGCCGAAAGAACCGACGTCTTCTGATTGTGGTGATAGCCGGACAGAAGTTATTCACTGGGGCGTGGATGGGGCGGTTTGGCTTAACGAAGAAGAAGTCGGAGCCGAACGAATGCCTGACCGAGTCGCGGAAATCATGGCCAACCGGGCGGAGAGGGTTCTCTTCGTTGTGCCCGGCAAATACGCTTCGGTCGAGGAGGTCGTCGACCTGATTGCGAGGATTAACGCATCCGTTGACGATCTTCACGTCGGGATGGTCACCAATAAGCAAATCACCGCGATGACCCGAACGGATCACGGCGTGACATGGATCCCAATCGACTGTATGCGTTGGCCGCAGTCCGCGTTGACTGAACGTTGATGAAACAAAGCTCTTATTCTTCCCTGCTGTAAGTCGTTTTGTTCTTCTCCGCCTGCCGCTCCAGCGCCAGCTCAATCAGCTGCGTGATCAGCTCCTTGTAGCTGAGCCCCGACGCCTCCCACAGCTTGGGGTACATGCTGATGCGCGTGAAGCCGGGCATGGTGTTCACTTCGTTCAGAAAGATGCGTTCCCGTCCGGCGGGCTCCATGAGGAAATCGACCCGCGCCAGCCCTGAAAGATCGCACGCCTTGAAGGCCGCAACGGCCATCTCGCGAATCGTCCGGCTCTGGTCGCGCGAAATCTTCGCCGGAATCACGGGCACAGAACCTTCGGAAAGATACTTCGCCTCGTAGTCGTAGAACTCCTTGCCGGGAATGATCTCGCCGACCACGCTTGCCTTGGGCGAGTCGTTGCCGAGCACGGCCACTTCAAACTCGCGGGCGCGTGCTGACAGCCCACTGCGCTGCGCTTTGCCACCCACTCCCTGCTCCACGATCAGTTTCCGATCGTATTTCGCCGCCACCGCCAGCGCCGGTCCGAGTTCTTTGCGATCATGTGCCTTCGAGATACCGACGGACGATCCCAGGTTCGCCGGCTTCACGAAGACCGGATACTTGAGCGACTTCTCAACCGCCGAAATCGCCTTGCGCGGTGCCTTTTCCCAATCCGCGCGCAGCAGCGTGACATGTTTCACGATCGGTAGTCCGGCCTGGGCGAACAGCCGTTTCATCACGTCCTTGTCCATACCCGCAGCCGAGCCCAGCACACCGGAACCAACATAGGCAATACCCGCCAGCTCAAACAGTCCCTGGATTGTGCCGTCTTCCCCAAAAGTGCCGTGTAGCACCGGAAAAACGACGTCGATCGCTCTCTCTGCGACGCCCTGAGATGCCGGCTCCGGCGCCAGCAGCGTGGGAATGCCCTCGTGCAGCAGCCTCGCGCCCGGTGTTGCCGCGGGATCGCCCGCCCGTAGCTGCCGCCCGACTGCGCCGGCATCGCCATTCAGCAAGCCTCGCGCGTCCGCAGCTGCAAGCCAGCGGCCCTCCTTCGTGATTCCGATGGGAGTTACATCGAATTTGTCGCGATCGATCGCCCCTAATACCGATGCCGCTGATAGCAGTGACACCTCATGCTCGCCGCTCCGGCCGCCAAAAAGAATGCCAACCCGCAGTTTCTTCGCCATGTTTCCTTTAGAATCGCCCTTTTTCGTTGTTTAAATGATCCGCATTTAGTGTAGAGCCCCGCAGCGAACCTCGTTTCAAGTGTCACGCCACCGAAGTCATCCGCGCCGCATCAGCGCCCCTTCCAGTTTCCGGGAATTCGCAGTTTCGCTGTGGAAATTTGTTCTGGCGAACGCGAGGGGAACGGGCTGCCTGAACCAGCCCAAACCAAAGTACTGACTGACCGAAAGTGTTATTTCCAACATTTTCCGACTGAGTACCATAAGTACAAGACATTTCACCAGCTTACTTCCGATTCCGCCGTCTCCCAGATCGTCCGGCGGCGCCCGATGTGGCGGGTGTTCACGCCAACGACAGCACGATCGCAAGCGCAGAAAGAGCGCGACGGCAAAGTGAAGCTCCTACGGTCAAGACGCATCGTTTTCCCGGTTGCCTTTGTCCTCGCAACCGTCCCGGCGCTTCGGGCAGCCTCGCCAGCACCTGCGCCCGCCATCACACTGCACGCCGCGGCCACGCTCACCAATGCCCAGGCCAGCCAGCACCTGCCTGTCGCCTTTGAAGCGACCGTCACCTACTACCGTTCCTACGACAAAGACCTCTTTGTGCAGGATGGCAACGACGCGGTGTATGTGCATGCCACAACGAGCCTGAAACTCACTCCCGGCGATCGCATTTCGGTTCTTGGCACTACCCATGAAAGCTTCCGGCCCTATGTAAATAGCACGGATATCACGATCATTGGCCACGGCGCATTGCCCAAGTCCGTCCAGCCTACGTTCACGCAAATGATCCGCGCCGAGACCGATTGCAAGCTCGTCACTGTCCACGCCCGGGTCCGCTCCGCCGATCTTGTGCCGGACCCTCGATCGCCGATTCCGGCTGGCTATCTTCGCATGATCGTCGACGGCGGCCCGGTTGACGCAAACATCGACACCGAAGATGAAACCGCCCTGAAAAAACTGCTTGATGCGGAGGTCGAAATTACGGGCGCGATCTCCGGGCACTTCGACAACAAAATGCAGATGACCGGCATTCTGCTGCACGTTCAGTCGCTGACCGGAATCAAGATTCTCAGGCGCGCCCCCTCCGATCCCTGGTCGCTTCCGGTTACGCCCATGGACCGCATCGTCACCGGCTATCGCCTGAACGATTTTTCCGAGCGCATGCGGGTGCGGGGAACCATCACCTACTATCGGCCGGGCACAGCGCTGGTGCTCCAGGACGGTTCCAGAAGCCTTTGGATCAACACCGAGAGTTGGAACCCTCTGCATGTGGGCGATGTCGCCGATGTGATCGGATTCCCGACCGTTGAAGACGGCTTTCTGAAGCTCAACCGCGGTGAAATCCGTGACACTCTTGTGCAGGCCCCGGTGACCCCGGCTCTCTTTACTTGGCGTGACCTTGCCCTCGGCGGCAACGACGGCCACAGTCGCGTTTTCGACCTGGTTTCTGTCGAAGGCCAGGTGGTAATCGAGGTTCGGCAAGCCACGCAGGACTTGTACGTTCTCGAATCCGATGGCCACCTTTTCTCCGTCATCCTGAGTCATTCCGCTTTGCAGGGATCGGCCCCGTTTCCCCCGATGAAGGAAGTTCCTCTGGGCGCGCGCATTCGCGTCACTGGCATTTGCATCCTGGCAGACGCCAACCCCTTCAACGGCGAAGTGCCGTTCAATATCCTCATTCGCGATTTTGACGACATCGTGGTCGTCGCTCAGCCGCCGTGGCTGAACGTCGGACATCTGATCGCCATTGCCAGCATCTTGCTGGCGATGGTCATCGCCCTTGGCTATCGTGCGTGGTACATGGAACGAAGGAACCGCCGCCGCATCGGCTCCCTCGCCTATGTCGAGCGCCGCCGCAGCAAGGTCCTGGAAGACATCAACCATTCCAAGCCCTTGGCCGAGATTCTCGAGCGGATTACGGAGCTCGTATCCGTAAGACTGAATGGCGCGCCTTGCTGGTGTCAGGTTGCGGGCGGAGCCGCTCTGGGCAATAGGCCCGTCGAACTTCAATCTTCATCCCTGCGCGTCGTTGAGACTCCCATCCCTGGGCGCTCCGGTCCGGCCCTGGGCTGCATTTTCGCCGCCTTCGACGCCCGTACAAATCCTGATGCCGTTGAAAAATCGGCCTTGGCCATGGCGTCGGAATTGGCCACCTTGGCCATCGAGACTTCGCGCCTCTACTCCGATCTTGTGCACCGCTCGGAGTTCGACCTCCTCACCGACGTGCAAAACCGCTTCGCTATGGAAAAGGCCCTCGGCGCGATGATTCAAACCGCGCGCGAAACCGCCGGAATCTTTGGCTTGATCTACATTGACCTGAACGAGTTCAAACAGGTGAACGACCTGCATGGGCACCTCGTCGGCGACAAGTATCTCCAGGAAGTCTCGCGGCGCATGAAGCGCCAACTGCGCCCCTTCGACATTTTGGCGCGTTTGGGCGGCGATGAGTTTGCCGTTCTGGTTTCTCAAGTGCACAACCGGGCCCAGGTTGAAGAAATATGCGCGCGCCTCCAGAGCTGCTTCCACGAGCCATTTATAGGAGAAGGCTATTTCTTGCAGGGCTCGGCAAGCTTCGGCATCTCTCTTTATCCTGAAGACGCCGATACCGCCGACAGCTTGCTGCGCGGGGCCGACGCCGCAATGTACGTGGCCAAGTACACACGGCTGGCCAATTCCCGAGCCGGCGACGAACAGCCCGAAGGCGAGCTGGCGCCCAAATCCCACTCCTAGGAACCGCCATCGCCCCTTCCGCAACTTCCTGGCTCATTCGGATTACCTCACGAATCATTCATTGTTCTCCGCCCCTTGCCGATAAAGCATCGAAGGGCCGGATCCGTGTGATCCAGCCCTCTTGAGCTGCGTTATGAAGAGGGTGGTCCCCTTGTTCGCGCACCGCATCGAGCACAGCTTCGACAATCCTTTCGCAGTAGGCGGGCACGTGGTGCGGGGATCGGCCAGTATTGGCGTCGCTCTCTACCCTGACGGCGCCGATTCTACTGACAGCCTCCTCAAAACCGCCGACGACGCCATGCATGCCGTCAAGCAATCTCGTCACGGAAATAAAATTGTCGCCGCCGGCACCGCAGCCCCAAGCGACCCAGCCAGAAAATGCGCATAAAAAAAGGCCCGACCTTTCGGCCGGGCCTTCTGATTACTGATAACTAAACACTGACAACTGCTTTCACTCCGCAGCCATCTCCTCGGCTTCGCCTTCCTGACGCATCAGTTCCAGCTCGCGCTCGGCGGCTTCGATCTCGGCGTGCACTTCCTGCTGCACGCGAGCCGCGGCCTCTTCGAGCTCCGGTGAAAGCTGGACATTGCGGTAGTATTCCAGGCCCGTGCCCGCGGGAATCAAACGTCCCACGATCACGTTCTCCTTCAACCCGCGCAGGTTGTCCACCGCGCCGTTGATGCTAGCCTCGGTGAGTACGCGCGTCGTCTCCTGGAAGCTGGCCGCAGAGATAAAGCTGTCGGTCGAGAGCGACGCCTTGGTGATGCCCAACAGCAGCGGGCGTCCAATCGCCGGACGGCCGCCGTTCTGCAGCACGCGCTCGTTCTCTTCGCTAAAGCGGAACCGGTCCACCTGCTGTTCGAGCAGGAAGTTCGTGTCACCCACTTCGTCGATCCGCACCCAGCGAAGCATCTGCCGCACAATTACTTCGATGTGCTTGTCGCTGATTGCCACGCCCTGCAGCCGGTAGACTTCCTGGATTTCGTTCACCAGGTAAGCCTGCAGCTCCTTCTCGCCCAGCACGGCAAGAATGTCGTGCGGGTTCAGCGGGCCATCCATCAGCGGATCGCCGGCGCGAAGCCGCTCGCCTTCCTGCACGTTCACGTGAATGCCGCGCGGCACCGAGTATTCCTTCTCGTCTCCGTTGTCGGCCGTCACGTAAATCTTGCGCTGCCCCTTTGAGACTTCGCCGAACCGGACCACGCCATCGATCTCGCTGATGATCGCGGTTTCCCTCGGCTTGCGCGCCTCAAAGAGTTCCACCACGCGCGGCAGACCGCCCGTGATGTCCTTGGTGCGCGTGCGACTCCTTGGGAATCTTGGCCAGCACATCGCCCGGACCCACCTCATCGCCATCCTGCACCATCAAGTGAGCACCGCGAGGCAGCAGATAGCGCTTGCTGCTCTTGGAGCCCTTGATGGCAATCGCCGGCTGCCGCTTCTCGTCAGGCGAGTCGGCAACCACCAGGCGCGAAAGGCCGGTCACTTCGTCCACTTCTTCGTTCAGCGTGATGCCTTCCTGCAGATCCTTGAACTGCACCGGGCCGCCGATCTCCGTGAGAATGGCGTACGTGTAAGGATCCCACTCGGCCAGCACCTGGCCCAGCTTCACCGCCGCGCCCTCGCGCACGCGGAGACGCGCGCCATACACCACCTGGTAGCGCTCCTTTTCACGGCCGCGCTCATCCACAATGGCGATCGAGCCCGAACGGTTCATGGCCACCAGCTCGCCTTCCTTGCTTTCCACCGTGTTCAGGTTAATGAAGCGCACAAAGCCGTTGTTCTTGGCGTCCAAGCGCGACTTGTCCTGCACGCGGCTGGCCGTGCCGCCCACGTGGAAGGTGCGCATCGTGAGCTGCGTTCCCGGCTCGCCGATGGACTGCGCCGCAATCACGCCACAGGTTTCGCCCAGCTCGACCATGCGGCCGGAGCCAAGGTTGCGCCCGTAGCACAACGCGCAAACGCCGCGCCGCGATTCGCAAGTGAGCACGGAGCGGATCTTCACCCGTTCCACGCCTGCGCCCTGAATCGCAGAGGCGATGTCCTCGTCGATTGGTTGGTTCACTTCGACCACCACGTTGCCGTCGTAGTCCTTGATCCTTTCCAGAGAAACGCGGCCAATGATGCGGTCGCGCAGCGGCTCGATGATCTCGCCCGACTCCACGATGGATCCAACGTAAATGCCCTCAAGCGTGCCGCAATCCTGCTCGGTCACGATCACGTCCTGCGCCACGTCAACGAGCCGCCGCGTCAGATAGCCCGAGTCGGCCGTCTTCAGCGCCGTATCGGCCAGGCCCTTGCGAGCGCCGTGAGTGGAGATGAAATATTCGAGCACCGTCAGTCCCTCGCGAAAGTTTGCGGTGATCGGCGTCTCGATGACTTCACCCGAAGGCTTGGCCATCAGTCCGCGCATGCCGCTCAACTGGCGAATCTGCTGCTTCGATCCGCGGGCGCCGGAATCGGCCATGATGTAAATCGGGTTCATGGCCCCTTCGTCGTCCGCCTTCTTCATGTTCGAGAACATTTCGTCGGCAACCTGGTCCGTCACGGCCGACCACATCTGGATCACCTTGTTCGAGCGCTCGCCGTTGGTGATGGCTCCGTCCATATACTGCTTCTGGACTTCGATCACTTTCTTGTCGGCGTCGTCCACTACCTTGTACTTGCTCTCCGGGATCACCATGTCGTCCAGGCCCACGGAAAGGCCGGAACGCGTGGCAAAGTTGAATCCCAGCGACTTGATGCGATCCAGCATGCCCACCGTCACTTCGAGGCCGAGGTTCTGGTTGCAATAGTTCACCAGTTGCCCGATGCCCTTTTTCTTCATCAGTCCGTTCACGAAAGGCATGCCCGGCGGAAGCGCGTCGTTCAGGATTACGCGGCCAACCGTTGTCGACAAATACTCCTTGTCGAAGTCCACCGGCTCGGTGTGCGTCAGATCCTGATCGTCGTAAGCGTTCGCCATGTCGAGAACTTTGCCCGTGTAGCGCACGCGGATCGGCGAAAGTGTCTCCACTTCGCCGGCTTCGAGCGCCATTAGGATCTCGTCGGTGTTCGAAAACACACGGCCTTCGCCCTTGCCGCCCTTCTTGGCCTTGGTCAGGTAGTAAAGTCCCAGCACCATGTCCTGCGTCGGCACGGTGATTGGCTGTCCACTTGCCGGCGACAGAATATTGTGCGAGGCCAGCATCAGCACGCTGGCTTCAATCTGCGCCTCCGGCGACAGCGGAATGTGAACGGCCATCTGGTCGCCGTCAAAGTCCGCGTTGAAAGCCGTGCAGACCAGCGGATGAATCTTGATCGCTTTGCCTTCCACCAGCACCGGCTCAAAAGCCTGAATTCCGAGCCTGTGCAACGTTGGAGCGCGGTTCAGCATTACAGGATGATCCTTGATCACTTCCTCAAGAATGTCCCAAACCACCGGCTCCTGCATCTCCACCATTTCTTTGGCTTGCTTGATGGTCGTGCACTGCCCGGTCTGCTCCAGCCGGTGATAGATGAACGGCTTGAAAAGTTCGAGCGCCATCTTCTTCGGCAGGCCGCACTGGTGGAGCTTCAGCTCCGGACCGACCACGATCACCGAACGGCCCGAATAGTCGACGCGCTTGCCCAGCAAGTTCTGACGGAACCGGCCCTGCTTGCCCTTTAGGGTGTCGGAAAGCGACTTGAGCGGGCGGTTGTTGGCGCCCCTCAGCACGCGTCCGCGGCGGCCGTTATCAAACAGCGCGTCCACAGCTTCCTGCAGCATGCGCTTTTCGTTGCGCACAATCACTTCCGGCGCGTGCAGGTCCATCAGCTTCTTCAACCGGTTGTTCCGGTTGATCACGCGGCGATAAAGGTCGTTCAAATCCGACGTGGCAAACCGGCCGCCGTCCAGCGGCACCAGGGGGCGCAGCTCTGGGGGAATGACCGGCAGCACGTCCAAAATCATCCATTGCGGCTTGTTGCTCGACTTGCGGAACGCCTCAACCACCTTCAGCCGCTTGGCGAACTTGATCTTCTTCTGCGCCGAGGTCTCGGTCTTCATCCGCTCACGCAGTTCCACTCCCAGCTCGTCGATGCTCACGCGCTTCAGCAATTCCTTGATGGCTTCGGCGCCCATCATGGCCTTGAAACCTGACGGCCGGAACTGCTGGTCAAGCTCGCGGAATTTGGTCTCGTCCTTGATGATCTCGCGCTCGCGCACCGGCGCGTCGCCCGGATCGATCACGACATAGGACTCGAAGTAGAGAATGCCTTCCAAGTCGCGCAGTGAAATGTCCAGCAGGTGGCCGATGCGCGAGGGCAGGCCCTTGAAGAACCACACATGCGAGCACGGCGACGCCAGCTCAATGTGGCCCATGCGTTCGCGGCGCACCTTGCTCACCGTCACTTCCACGCCGCACTTGTCGCAGATCACGCCGCGGTGCTTCATGCGCTTGTACTTGCCGCACAGGCACTCCCAGTCCGTCACCGGCCCAAAAATACGCGCGCAAAATAGGCCGTCGCGCTCCGGCTTGAAGGTGCGGTAATTAATGGTCTCCGGCTTGGTTACTTCGCCGTGCGACCAGCTGCGGATCTTTTCCGGGCTAGCCAGCATGATGCGGATGGCGTCGAAGTCGGTAATGGGGCTCGTAAGCTCAAACGGGTTCGAACGGAACAAGGCGACCCTCCCTGGCGGGTTCTCTATGGCCCGCCGCGGTACTGCATTTTTCCCGGGATTCCATTGGGATCCTTCCTTCCCGGGTAGCGGCGTTTACCGCTTTCAAGAAGGACCCTGAACAACCAGCTATCAGCCATCAGCTCTCAGCTTGTTTCCAGCCTGAGCCGCTTTCACAACTTCCAGCCGACAACAAACTCCGCTTTGCCCCGGCCGCCGCTTCAACCTCGTTCAAGCTGAAGGCTGAAAGCTGACGGCTGAAGGCTGCACTTAGTCCGCTACCGCCGCCACTTCCGGCGTCGGCAGCTTTTTGATCAGGTCCGCGCGCTTGATCAACTCCACATCAAGGCAAAGCGATTGCAACTCGCGGATCAGCACATTGAACGACTCCGGCACGCCCGGCTCAATCGCCGCTTCGCCCTTGACGATGGCCTCGTAAAGCTTCGTGCGGCCATAGACGTCGTCGGACTTCGCGGTCAGCAGTTCCTGCAGGATGTACGCGGCGCCGTATGCTTCAAGCGCCCACACTTCCATTTCGCCGAAACGCTGTCCGCCGAACTGCGCCTTGCCGCCCAGCGGCTGTTGCGTGATGAGCGAATACGGACCGATCGACCGTGCGTGAATCTTGTCGTCCACCAGGTGCGACAGCTTGAGCATGTAAATGTAGCCCACTGTCACCGGCTGTTCGAACTGATCGCCTGTCAGGCCGTCGAAGAGCATCGTCTTGCCCGAGGACGGCAAGCCCGCCGACGCCAGCAAAGCCTTGATTTCGCTCTCCTGCGCACCGTCGAACACCGCTGTCCCGAACCAGATCCCCTTGCTCATGCCCTGCATCACGCGGATCAGCATCTCGTCGTCGAGCTCCAGCAATTGCCCAATGACCGCGGTTCCGGCGAATTCTTTCTTCGCCATCTCGCGTGCATACGCGGCCTCGGAGTTCTCCTTCAACAGTTTTGCGACTTTCTTGCCCAGTTCGTGTGCGGCCCAGCCAAGATGCGTCTCCAGGATCTGCCCCACATTCATACGCGAAGGCACGCCCAGCGGATTCAGCACAATCTCCACCGGCGTTCCATCAGGCAGATACGGCATGTCTTCGACGGGAAGAATGCGCGAGATCACGCCCTTGTTCCCGTGCCGGCCGGCCATCTTGTCGCCCACGCTCAGCTTGCGCTTCATGGCCACGTAAACCTTCACCAGCTTGATCACGCCCGGAGGCAGCTCATCGCCCTTTTGCAGCTTGGCCACCTTCTCGTTCGTAATCTTGCGCAGCACTTCGATCTGCCGCGATGTCATCTCTTCGATCTCGTCGATCTGCTCGTTCACCCGCGGATCCTTGTCGTTATAGCGGATGCGCTTCAGATTCTTGGTCGAGATGCGCTCAATGGTGTCGCGGTCCAGAATCAGGCCCTTGGTCAGCAGGCGCTTGTTGGTCCGCTCGTCGTGCAGGTCGGCCAACACTTCCTTGCCGCCCAGAATGGCTTCCAACCGCTTCAAACGTTCATCGGTCAAAATCCGGATCTCATCGCCCAGGTTCTTTTCGAGCTTGGCCACGTACTCGGCTTCGATCAGCTTGGCCCGCTCGTCCTTCTCCTGCCCCTTGCGGCTGAAGATGCGAACATCGACCACCGTGCCTTCAATGCCCGGAGGGCAGGTGAGCGAAGCGTCGCGCACATCGCCGGCCTTTTCGCCGAAGATCGCGCGCAGCAGCTTCTCTTCCGGCGTAAGCTGCGTCTCGCCCTTCGGCGTTACTTTGCCCACCAGAATGTCGCCGTGCCCGATCTGGGCGCCGATGCGGATCACTCCGCTCTCGTCCAGGTCGCGCAACGCGTGCTCGCTAACGTTGGGAATGTCGCGTGTGATCTCTTCCGGTCCCAGCTTCGTGTCGCGCGCCTCGATCTCGAATTCCTCGATGTGCACCGAGGTGTAGTAGTCCTCGCGCACCAGTTGCTCCGAGATCAGGATCGCGTCCTCAAAGTTGTATCCGCGCCACGGCATGAAGGCCACCAGTACGTTCCGGCCCAGGGCCAACTCACCTTGCTCCGTGCACGGCCCGTCGGCAATCACCTGGCCCTTGAGCACGCGATCGCCCTGTCTGACCACCGGCTTTTGGTTGATGCAGGTGTTCTGGTTCGACCGCTTGAACTTGATGAGCTGATAAATGTCGGAACCAACCTCGCGCGAAAGCTGCATCGGATGATGCTCGCCTTCAACGCGCACGATTATCCGCTCCGAGTCCACCGAGTCCACGATGCCGTTGCGCTTGGCCAGGATCACCGCGCCTGAATCGCGCGCGGTCACGCCTTCCATGCCCGTGCCCACCAGCGGCGCTTCGGCGGCCAGCAGCGGCACACTCTGCCGTTGCATGTTCGCGCCCATCAGCGCGCGGTTGGCGTCGTCATGCTCCAGGAATGGCACCAGCGACGCGGCCACCGATACCAGTTGCTTGGGGCTTACGTCGATGTAGTCCACCTCAGCCCGGTTCACCAATACAAAGTTCCCCAGCCGGCGCGCGTTCACCAGGTCTTCCGTGATCACGCCGTTCTCGTTGAACTCGATGTTGGCCTGCGCAATGGTGTGCTTGTCTTCTTCCCACGCCGACAAGTAGAAGCTGAAGGGAATCGAGTCGATCGAGCGCTTGCCTTCCTTCTTCAACTTTGCGTTCAGCTTGTGCGCCTCGTCCTTCTCGATATGGTCGCCCACGCGCAAGCCGCTTTCGCCGGCGTTCACGATCTCCACGAAATCCAGAATCTTCGAGTCCTTCACCTTGCGGTAAGGCGACTCGATGAACCCGTATTCGTTGATGCGCGCAAAGCAGCTCAATGAGCTGATCAGTCCAATGTTTGGGCCTTCAGGCGTCTCGATCGGGCAAATACGTCCGTAGTGCGTCGGGTGCACGTCGCGCACTTCGAATCCTGCGCGCTCGCGGCTCAACCCGCCCGGCCCAAGCGCCGAAAGACGCCGCTTGTGCGTGATCTCCGACAGCGGATTGGTCTGGTCCATGAACTGCGACAGCTGCGAAGAGCCGAAGAACTCGCGGATGGCCGCCATTACAGGCTTGGCGTTGATCAGGTCGTGCGGCATCGCCGTGTTCAGTTCCTGATACACGCTCATCTTTTCCTTGATGGCGCGCTCCATGCGCACAAGGCCGATGCGGAACTGGTTCTCCATCAGTTCGCCCACCGCGCGCACGCGGCGGTTGCCAAGGTGATCGATGTCGTCCACCATGCCGATGTTCTTGCGCAGCTTGAGCAGGTAGCGGATGGTCGCGTAGAAGTCGTCCGCCGTCAGCGTCCGGTGATCCAGGTGCGTTGCGTCCTGGTTCTCGTAAAGCTTGATGTTGAACTTCAGCCGGCCTACGCGCGAGAAATCGTACTTGCGCGGATCGAAGAACATGCCCTCAAACAGCGCCGTCGCCGTATCCAGCGTCGGCGGGTCGCCCGGCCGCAGCTTGCGGTAGATCTCGATCAGCGCCTCTTCCGGCTTGTGCACCGAGTCGCGCTTCAGCGTATTCGAAATGATGTTGCCCACGTCGTCGCGATCCGGGAAGAACACTTCGAAGCTCGAAGCGCCCGATGCCATCACCTTGTGCAGCCGGTCGGCCGTCAACTCAAGGTTGGCCTCGACAATCACTTCGCCGGTATTCGTATCCACCACGTCGGAGGCCGTCAGCGCGCCGTCCAGCTCCGCCGCTTCCACTTCCACCTTCTGGATGTTCCCTGCGCGCAGAGCCTTCAGAGCATGCGCGGTGATCTTGCGCCCTGTGTGCGCAACCTCTTCGCCGCCGTGCTTGATGGCGTGTGCCGGCTTGGCGCCCACCAGGTGTGTGCCCTTGGTGGCGTCTTGCTGCACTTCCCACATCAGCTTCCCGTCGCTCTTGTGAATCCGGTCGACCGTGTAGAAAGTCTTCAAAATCTCTTCGTCCGAGCGCAGACCCAGCGCGCGCAGGAAAATCGTTCCCAGGAACTTGCGCTTGCGGTCGATACGCACATAAAGCGTGTTCTTCTGGTCGTATTCGAATTCCACCCACGAACCGCGATAAGGAATGATCTTGCCCAGGAAATACGTCCGGTTGTTGGCGGTCTCGAAAAACACGCCCGGCGACCGGTGCAGCTGCGAAACGATCACGCGTTCCGTGCCGTTCACAATAAACGTTCCATTCGGTGTCATCAGCGGAATGTCGCCGAAGAACACTTCCTGCTCCTTGATGTCGCGGATGGTCTTGTTGCCCGTCTCGGCGTCCTTGTCGTAAATGGTCAGGCGCACCGTCACCTTCAACGGCGCTGAAAACGTCATCCCCCGCTCCTCGCACTCCTGCTGGTCGTACTTCAGTTGCAAGCTTACGGGGTCGCCGCATTTGTTGCAGAAGTCCGGAGTGTTCTTGTTGTAGGTGCCGCACTTCTGGCACAGCACGTCGCTGGGCATGAACGGATCCGTAATCACCATCGCCCCGCAATGCACGCATGCCGTTCTCAGGTGATGCAGCCCCTTCAGGTGGCCGCACTTGCACTCCCAGTTGCCGATCGAGAAGTCGACGAAATCCAGTTGCGAGATGCCGCGAAAATCCATGATCGGAAAAACCGACACAAACACCGACTGCAAGCCATTGTCGTCGCGCTCGTTCGGCAGTTTGTCCATCTGCAGGAACCGCTCGTAGCTGCGGCGCTGCACTTCAATCAGGTTGGGAATCTGGGTGGCAGTTGGAATCTTTGAAAAATCGAGCCGGCTGCGAATCGCGCGCTTCTCGTTGGGCATGATCACTCCTGAGCCTCGTCGTTCCGGCGCCGCCACTCGATTCGTGGCTCGGCCGGCCGGGCGCCTGAGTCTCGTGGGCACCCGTTTGGTTCCGTTGTTCCGTATTAAGCCGAAAGTGCGTGAGAGCAGGCAGATGTTTGCCCGCCCTTCTGTTGCCGGTAGCCCGGGAATCGATTCCGGTTACCGGAAAGAACCCTTGTCAGGCGGGTTCTGTGAGAGCTCGGTCAAAAACGCGTGGTCGATGTTGCGTGCTGCGGGCAGGTGCGCTAGACTGCGCACAATTGGAAGATGCGAGCACAACGGCTGAACCCGGAATTACGGGAGAAACCGTAAAGGGAAGTTGTGCGCGAATGGCTGACGGAGTTTAGAAAATTTTCTCCACAGCACACCGGGAGACACGAAAAGCCCGTAAGGACGCAATGCCTCACGAGCGCGGCTCTTCGCCAGTGCCCCCATTCGAATTTTCTTCCATTGTCCTCGCCGATCGCAAAATCCGCATCCGCCGCGAATGCCCCGCTGCCCGACCACCGTCAACAGTTGCCCCGCCTGACCCTGGGAAAACCGCTGACTCAAAAGAACTTGACTAGAAACATCCGCCCTCGTCGATCGCTGCCCTGATCCGCGGATGCCTGCGTGACCACCACGCGCCGCACTTCACGCCCTCTGGCCGCTCTGCCTATTAGGTTAACTAGGCGGAACCGCCAAGACGCGCACCCTCTATCTTAGCGCGTCCCGGCGATGCATGCAAGTCCCATGCCGTTCCATTGACTTCGGCCCGTTTACTTGATTTCGACGGTCGCGACGCCTTCAAACTTCTTCTTGATGGCCTCAGCCTCGTCCTTGGTCGCATTCTCCTTGATGGCCTTGGGAGCGCCGTCAACCAGGTCCTTGGCTTCCTTCAGGCCGAGCGAGGTGACTTCGCGTACCGCCTTGATGGTGTTGATCTTATTGGCGCCGGCATCCTTCAGGATCACCTGAAATTCGGTCTTCTCTTCGACCGCCGGAGCTGCTCCGCCCGCCGCCGCGCCGCCGGCAACCATCACCGGTGCCGCTGCCGCCGCCGAAACGCCAAGCCGCTCTTCCAGCTTCTTCACCAGAGCTGCCGCTTCCAGCAGGCTCAGGCTTACGATTTGCTCTTCCAACTGCGCGATATCCGCCATGTTCTCTCTCCAATTCAGTCGATTAAATTTTGCTGGACAAGCCACAACCCTTGTCCAAAAGTCTGCCCCACGCAGTGGCCGCCCCACGAAGTGGTTTCCGTTGCGCCAGACCAGCGCCCCATTCGCTTACCTCGGCCAAAACCCTTAAAACATTGGGTGCCCCATCCGATCCGCGTTTTTTTGCGGAAAGAGTGGGAGACCAAAACCTAGGCCGCAGCTTCAGCCGCGCCCGCGAACTTTTCTTTCTCCACTCCCTGGCCAATCACCACCGCCAAATCGCGGCCCGTGGCATTGATGACTGTCGCCAGCCGTTGTGCCGGCGCATTCATCAGGAACAGCAGCTTCGAGAAGATCTCTTCCTTGCCCGGCATGGTCGCCAGCGCCTTTACGTCGTCCACGCTCAGCAGCTTGCCGTCCACGATGCCCAGCTTGAAGTGGAACTCCGTCGCGTTCTCGCCCGCCCACTTGGCAAACACCTTGGCCAGCGCCACCGGGTCGCCGGCGGTAAACGCCACCGAGTTCACGCCCTTCAGGCCCTTCAGCGCCTCTTCAACCTGCGTGCCAGTGCCTGAAATCGCGGCCAGCTTGTTCTTCACCACGCGGTACTTGCCGCCCGCCTCGCGAATCACCTTGCGCAGCTCGTAATCCTTGGCCACGGTCAGCTTGCTGAACGTGCCTACAATAGCGGTGGTCGATGAAGCCAGCTCCGTGGCCAGCACCTTTACCTTCTCCGCTTTTTTCGCTTTCGAAATCGCCATCTTCCTGCTCCTGCCTCTACTTCTTCACAGCTGCGTCTGCCACAGCCGAATCCAGTGGAACCCCCGGTCCCATGGTCGAGCTCAGCGTGACGCTCTTGATGTATCTGCCCTTCGCCGCCGAAGGCTTGGCGCGAACGATTGACGTAATCACCGTGGTCGCGTTGTCGATCAGCTTTTGCGGCTCGAAACTCAGCTTGCCCACCGGCACGTGCACCAGGCTCGTCTTGTCGGCGCGAAACTCCACCTTGCCGGCCTTGATCTCTTTCACCGCCGCGCCCACATCCATGGTCACGGTTCCGGTCTTGGGATTCGGCATCAGGCCCTTCGGTCCCAGCACCTTGCCCAGCCGGCCTACAACCTTCATCATGTCCGGCGTCGCAATCAGAGCATCGAAGGCGGTCCAGTTTTCTTTCTGGATCTTCTCCACCATCTCCTCGCCGCCCACAAAGTCCGCGCCCGCTTCGGTCGCTTCCTTCTGCCGGTCGCCAGTCGCGATCACGGCCACCGTCTTGGTCTTGCCCAGACCGTGCGGCAGCACCACAGTTCCGCGAACCATCTGGTCTGCATGGCGCGTGTCCACGCCCAGACGCATCGTCAGATCGACGGTCTCGTCGAACTTCGCGTACTTCACTTGCTTTAGGAGATTCACTGCTTCAGGCAGCGGATACGCCGGCTTGTTCACAGCGGCGCGCGCCTTCGCAATATTCTTGCCAGTTGCCATCGTTCCCTCGTCTCCCACCGCCCTTACCAGCCCGCCTTAGCAGGAGCGCTCGCCTTGTTCCGCAAACGCCTAAAAGCCGTGGTGCAGTTGACAGCGCAGGGCTTCCCCTACGCGTATCCATTTATGTTAGCGAAATAGCCCAAGAATTGCAAACCTGACCCAAGCCACGAAGGACCGCTTTGGTCCCTTGACTTTAAGAGTTCGCACCACCAATCTTTGTATTGTCATGCTCAAGTTCAAAACCCTCATCGGAATCAGTCTCTTTGCGTTGGTCTTTTCACTCCACTTAACCGCGCAAAAAGTCGATTGCGGTAGCCCCTCAAGCACCGCCGAAAGAGCCAACTGCGTGGACCGCGAGCTCCAGGCCGCCGAATCCGCCATGAACGCGACCTTTGAAATGGCTTTGGAGACCTATACCCCGAATTCGAATGTGCAAAAGAGCTCGACCGGCCCAGCCTTACCAAAATCGGAACAAGATGACCAGGTCAAATGGGAAATTCGAATGCGGCAGAGATTGAGGGCATCCCAGGCAGCGTGGCTAAGCTATCGCGAGACGGCTTGCGCGGCAGTTCAGGAAATGTTCGATGGAGGAACGATTGCCGAGGTTGACGTTCCAGGCTGCAAAACGGAACTCACGGAATCACGAACGAAATTCCTGCAGAAATACTTCATCGACCAGCAGTAGGCTGGGCCGGGTGCCCCAGGTCTCGCTTCTGAGACCTGGGAAGCCTCGAACCAAAACCTTTCCGAAACCCCGCGCCGTAGGCGCAACCGTCGTTAGCCCCGCGCCTCGGCGTGGGGAAAGCCGACCCAATATAGAATTGGAGTCCCGTAGGGACGGCGCATCATGGCTCACACGTACGCAAGCAATTTCGTCCACTGCATCTTCAGCACGAAAGAACGCAAGCCTCTAATTGCAACAAGCCGCAAAGCGGACCTATGCGCATACATTGGCGGCATCGCGCGAAGCGAAGGCTTCTCCCTCGTCGCTGCCGGCGGAACCGCCGACCATATTCACCTTCTATTTATCCTGCCCGCAACGCGATCTCTCGCCGCAACCGTGCAGAAGCTCAAAGGCAGCTCTTCCCATTGGATGGGAAAGGGATTCTCTTGGCAAGAAGGCTATGGCGCCTTCAGCGTGAGTCCGTCGCAGGTGTCCGTGGTGAAGGCATACATCCAGGGCCAGGAGCAACACCACCGCAAACACAGTTTTGACGAGGAGTTCACCGCTCTCCTGCGCAATTGCGGAATCGAATACGATCCGCGCTTCGTCTTCGGTTGACGCGGACCTCCGTAGTCCCTACGGGACTCGGCAAAATATGATGCACCCGAACCCCACGTTAAAACGCGGGCCTAACAACCTCGGCGCCTACGGCGCGTAAGTTCACGGTTCACCTCCACCGCCCATCGCGCGTCGCCCAACCGTTACACTAGACTCAGGAATCTTCCCGCCGGACTCGACGCTTTGCATCCTCTCCTCGCCCATCTCAATCCCGAACAACGCGCCGCTGTCGAGGCCGCCGAAGGCCCCCTGCTTATCCTCGCAGGTGCCGGCTCCGGCAAAACCCGCGTCATCACGCACCGCATCGCCTGGCTCATCCAGGAGAAAAACATCGCGCCCGATTCCATCCTCGCCGTCACCTTCACCAACAAGGCCGCTGGCGAAATGGCCGAGCGCGTCAACGAGCTCCTTGGTCACTCCTCGCTCACCAAGCCACTCATCGCCACTTTCCATTCCTTCTGCGTGCGCGTCCTTCGCCGCGATGTCGAAGCTCTGAAGGTCAATGGCCAGGGCCTGACTCGCTCGTTCACAATTTTCGACGAGAACGATCAATCGGCCCTGGTCAAGCAAATCATGAAGCGCATGGGACTCGACACCAAGCAGCTCACCCCGCGCACCGTCCAGAGCCGCATCTCCTGGGCCAAAAATCACATGGTCGATCCGCAGGATTATTTTCTCGGCTCCAAAGACCCGACCAGCGAGCGCGTCGCACACATCTTCAACGCCTACCAGGCCGAGCTGCGCAAAAACAACGCCGTGGACTTCGACGACCTGCTCCTCGAAGCCGTCCGCTTGCTCAAAGCCTCCGGCGAAGTGCGCGCTCGCTACCAGCGCCGCTATCAATATGTATTGGTCGACGAGTATCAGGACACCAATCGCCCTCAATACGAGCTCATGAAGCTCCTCGCCGGCGAGCACAAGAACGTCTGCGCCGTCGGCGACGAGGATCAGAGCATCTATTCCTGGCGCGGTGCCGACATTCGCAACATTCTCGAATTCGAGAAAGATTTTCCCAACGCCCGCATCGTTCGCCTCGAGCAGAACTACCGATCCACGCAGATCATTCTTGAAGCCGCCGGCGCCGTCGTCGCCAACAACATCCGCCGCAAGGGCAAGAAGCTCTGGACCGAGCGCCAGGGCGGCTCGCCCATCGGCTACTATGAAGCGCCTGACGGCGAAAACGAAGCTCTCTTCATCGCCGACAAAATTCAGGCCTTCCTCCGTGAGTCACAGGACTCATCCGAATCCCAAAGCCGCGGAGCGGCGGCCGGGGGGGTCGCCGTTCTCTATCGCACCAACTCGCAATCGCGCCTCGTTGAAGAGGCTCTCCGTCGCTTCAACATCAGCTACACCATGGTCGGCGGATTCAGCTTTTACGAACGTGCCGAAATCAAGGACCTGCTCGGCTATCTCCGCCTTATCCGCAATCCACATGACTCCATGGCCCTTCAGCGCGTCATCAACACGCCCGCCCGGGGCATCGGCAAAACAACTCTCGAAACTCTGGAACGACTGGCTCTCGAAACCAATTCATCCACATGGGACGCGTCTGCTGCCGCAATCAAGAACCGCCTCATCCCCACTCGCGCCCTCATGGCGCTTGAATCCTTCCACCGGCTCATTCTCGATGCGCAGGCCATGATGGATCCTGACTTCGCCGGCAAGCTCGCCGCCGATGTCGCCGAGTTCCACGCCGCCGACTCCGACACCGGCTTCGGATTCGGCGCGGCCGCCGCCGAAGCCGAAATGCCTGCGTCAGGCAATCAACTTGGCGGCGATCAGGACCAAATGCCGCTTCTCGATGCCAGCCACTTCGAATCCAGCCCAAAACCAGAACACCGGGTGCCCCCGGTCCCGAATTTGGGTCCGGAGAACGAAGCTCCAACCGGTAACGAACTAACGCCGGAGAATGAATCCGGATTCCGCTCTCGCGGCGACTCCGCAACCCTTCCAGAACTTATCCGCTTCATCATCGACCGCTCCGGCTACATCAAAGCTCTCGAAACAGAGGGCACTCCCGAAGCCTTCAGCCGCATCGAAAATCTGAAAGAGCTTGCCAACGCCGCTCATGACGCCGAGGAGCGTGGAGAGACTCTCGCCGAATTTCTCGACCACGCCGCACTCGCCTCTGACACCGACAAATTCGATCCCAACGCCCGCGTCACGCTCATGACTCTTCACGCCGCCAAGGGCCTTGAATTCCCGCTGGTCTTTCTCGCCGGACTTGAAGAAGGCCTCTTCCCTCATTCGCGCACGCTTTCCAACCCTGAAGAACTCGAAGAAGAGCGCCGCCTCTGCTACGTCGGCATGACGCGCGCCATGAATACGCTCATCCTTACCCGCGCTCACTATCGCCGCCGCTACGGCGCCGATGTGCCCGAGGCCAGCATCCCTTCTCGCTTCCTTGAAGAAGTTCCCCCGCAGCTTATCGAAAATCTCGGTACGCGAAATCCCGGCTGGTCCACTCCCGCGTACCCATCAGCGTATGGATCGGGCCGTCATCGCGGCTCCAGCGGCTCCGAGCCTGCGCACTTCAACTACGAAGATGAGAGCCAGGAAATTCCCCACGTCGCCGCAGCATCCTCCTCGGCCCGCCTCGGCTCTACTCCAAAGGATGAAGGCGCGGAGCGCAACATCGCTCGCTTCTTTGGGGCAAAATCCAGTCGGGTGCCCCCGGTCTCAAATCTGAGACCGGGGAGGGACGTCCGTCCCACCATGGACATTCCCACGCCCAACGGCGCGTCCGGTCTCAGAAAAGGCCAGCGCGTGATGCACTCAAAATATGGTGAGGGAACCGTGCTCCAACGCGAAGGCGACGGCGAAGACGCCAAGCTCACCGTGCTCTTCGCCCACCACGGCATGAAAAAGCTGATGGAAAAGTTCGCCAATCTCCGCAAGCTCTGATCCGCTCCGCTCGAGCAATGGGGCAGCCTGAAGAATACGGGCTTCAACTTGAAGAGTACGAACCTCAGCTTGAAGGGTACGGGCTTCAGCCCGTACATAATTCAAACAAAACATTTTTGGGGCTTTAGCCCCCAGGAAAAACATCTTCGCGAATTTCGAGGTGACTTAGTCCGGCCGCTTATTCCGGCGCCTCTTTCATCTCGGCCAAATCGAACAGCGTGCCTACCGTCTCCGCCGTTTCCAGGCTCTCGAGAGTCGCGTCAAAGTAACTCTCGCGCAGTCCCCGCCGCAGTTTCTCGTGTTTCGAGTTGTTGCTGGCAAACCCCGGCGTGAAGTACGCTTTGAATCCTTCAATCTCTCGCCCATACGTGATCGGTGCTTTCACTGTGTAACCAAGAAACCCCGCCACAAAGTGCAAAGCTTCCTGGGCCTTCGGCGTCTTCAATTCCCGCTCCAAATCTCTCTTGCCGAAAAACCCCGCCTTGATCACGATATTGCCCCTCGACCGGTTCATCCGCGCCTGCAGCAGAGCCTGCACCAGGAAATCTTCGTCGGTTTCGTCGAATCTGGGATCGTGCAAGACTCTCTTTTCGCGCAAATAATCTCGAAAAAATGACATTGGCTTCCTTCTCTCGTCGTTCGCGCGCCCGCCAGGACTGGGTTAGCTTACGTGGATCAACGGCATAACGCCGCTTCCCTCGCTCCAGCCCCGTGATCCCGCCACCGCGCTGGCGCCGCATCATATTTATGGGGGCTTGCCCGACTCCCAATCTTCCCAAGCTGTCATCACGCCGTCAATCGGATTCCGCGTCGAGCACCAATCCAGTGACCCTTTGGCACGCTCGGCCAACTCGCTCCATTAGACTGAAAGCGCCATGCAATCAGTAAGAAATCTGCGCAGGGTGCCCCCGGTCCCTCGCGCTTGGGGACCGGGGAGCGATGCCTGCGCGGCGATTTTCTTTGCCGCCCTCGCCCTCGCCGGCTGCGGAATGCCCGGTGCCCCTCTCCCGCCGTCTCTCAACCTTCCTGTTCCCGTTACCGATCTCTCAGCGGTCCGCACCGGTCCCCAGGTCGCGCTCGCTTGGACCATGCCCACCAAAACAACTGACAAAGTCCTGCTCAAAGGCAACATTGTGGTCCGCGTCTGTCGAAACGAGGCCGCCGATCAAAAATGCTCCGTTGCCGCTACGCTCGAATTCGCTCCCGCCGCAGCCGCTACCTTTAATGACACGCTTTCTCCCGAACTCGCCGCTGGCTCGCCGCGCGTGCTCACCTATTCTGTCGAGCTCGTCAATCGAAAGGGCCGTTCGGACGGACTTTCGAACAGCGCCGAGGTTCTTGCCGGCGATGCGCCTCCCGCCGTCGAAAACCTGACTGCGGAGATGCGCAAAGACGGCGTGCTCCTGCGCTGGGCCCCGCTTCCGAACGACTCATCGCCCGTCGCCATCCGTCTCATCCGCCGGCTCATCTCCGCGCCGGCGAAGAAATCGGATCAAGGTCCGTTGGCGCCGTCTCCAGAACTGCTCGAGCAAAGCCTCCTTGTCGAGCCTGCTGCGCCCTCCGATCGCGCGCTCGACACCAATATTCGTTTCGGCGAAACCTATGACTACCGCGCCCAGCGTGTCGCCCGCGTCACCATCGGCGGCTCGACACTCGAGCTCGCCGGACCACTCTCGCCTCCCTTGCGCATCGAGGCCATTAATGTGTTTCCTCCCAAAGCACCCAGAGGCCTTGAAGCTGTAGCGACCGCAGGCGAAAACAACTCCGGATCCGCCATCGACCTCAGTTGGCTCCCCGGCGTCGAAGCCGATCTCGCCGGCTACATCGTCTACCGCCGCGAACGGGATACATCCGGCCCAGCCGCGGCCTGGCAGCGCATCTCTCCGGCACAGCCCGTCGTCGGGCCCGGCTATCACGACTCACACGTTCAGCCCGGCCACACCTACACCTATGCCGTCACCGCCATCGATCAAAGTGGCCATGAGAGCGCGCGTTCCGCCGAAGCCTCTGACACCGTGCCCGCGTCCTAGCGGCTTGCGAAGAACTCTATTGCGGAAGGGTCTTGTGTCGGGGCGCGAGACCTACGATCTGCTACTTCCCGCTTCAGCCTGCGATAAGCTATTTGCCGATGAGTCATTGACGAGCGGGCGACAAACCACTCAGGGCGCAACGCATGCCACTGTTTCCGCGCGCTTTCCCGGGTCTCATAGAAGGGCACCCTCAATATTTCCGTGAGCCATCGTCTATGGAACTCGGACCACCCATCCTGAACCCCATGACCGGTCCCCAGTGTCTTAAGGGATCGGTCCGGCTAGTTCATTGCTTTCTTTCTTCCACACAACAGCTAGCGGCGGAAGGACTGGTTGGATCTATAGGGCATTCAGTCTGGCAAAGCATTTGATCGGTCGAGCACGGCGCTCGCTTAATCGGAGTTATCGCTCAGCTCGAGATTCTGCGAGTTGGACGTGCTCTCGGAATACGTCGCATCCCCGTCGTAAACCGCAGTGATGTTGTTTGAGTAGGATTGTGTGAAGGCCTGCGACCAGGCAGCCGTGCCGGAGGAAAGCGCGACACTATGCAGAAAAACGCCATTATCGTAAAAGTCGACCTGCCCGGTTGCCGCCGGTGGAGTGACGTTGGCTGTCAGCGTGACCGTATCTCCGAAGTAGCCTATATATTCACTCAGCGTCAGCGTTGTCGTAGTTGGCGTTGATCCCGGATTGCCGACGCTGACTATTACGGGGCTGCTGGTGTTGGTGGCATAGGCTGTGTCTCCGCTATAGACCGCCGTAAGACTGTGAGAGCCTGCAGCTATAAGGGGATCTACAAACGAGGCTGTGCCCCCAGTGACTGAGGCGCTGCCGACCAAACTGGTTCCGTCGAAAAATGTTACCGTGCCTGTTGCCTCTGCCGGTGAAATGTTGGCAGTCAACGTCGCAGAGTCGCCAATGAAAAGCGATGAAGGCGCAATCTGCAGCACGACGGTGTCGGGAGTGTTGCCGGTAACGAAGAGAGAAACCTGATTTGAAGTACTCGTTTCCCACGAGGCGTTTGTCGCGAAGATAGCTTTCAATGCCATATTGCCCGCACTGGCAAACGCAGTATTCAACGTGGCTGCACCTCCATTCACATTCGCCGTGCCAATCACCGTCGATCCGTTATAAAACGTGACGGTGCCCGTGACGGTTGCAGGAGACAGAGTGGCAGTCAAAGTTACGCCCCCGCCTATCTCGACGGAGCCGGTTGACGCTTGCAGAGTGGTCATTGTCACCAACGGACCGCTGATGTCCACGGAAAGCGAATTCGAGGTGCTGGAAAGATAGTTAAAGTCGCCCGAATAGACCGCGTGGAGTGTTGCTGTTCCTCCTGCCGCAAATGACGTTGTCAGGCTGGCGCTACCTGCATTGACAGCAGAGATGCCGATATTGGTCGTTCCGTTATAAAACGTGACCGTGCCCGTGGCTGACAAGGGAGAAACTGAGGCAGTGAATGTCACACTGGTTTGGTATTGCGGCGTCGACGTGGAGGCTTGAAGAGTCACCGAAGCGGCAGCCAATTGATTGCTGTACACGCCGATCAACGTAGCCTGGGATGTACTCGATGAATTGAACTCGTCCCCGCTGTATTTCGCGGTAATGGTCTGCACACCGCTGGAAGAGAACGTGGTCGTAAGCTGCGCTCCTGAATCCAGGGAAAAATAGAAATAATTGCCGGAGACCTGCGCAGTCCCGATTGCCTTCAATCCGTTATAGAAGGTTACCGTTCCGCTGGCGTCAGCCCCACCGGAGATGTCCGCCTCCAGGGTCACCGCCTGACCTTCTGTGACGCTGGTAGCGGGAGCGATGACGGTTACACTGGTTGAAAACTTATATTGCGAGTTGGAGCCAATGCCGCTCATGCACCCGGTAACCAACAAAACAAAGACAAGCAGAAGAGGAAACAGAATTCGACGGCAAGAATAAGGCATGACGTTCTCTTTTCTTCCTCCATTCCGGAGGGTCACTGATCGCGCCGATTCATCAGGGGGGCTGCTGCCCAGTGGGATGCTGCCTTAGCGCAAAAAGTTATCTAAGGCTCTGTGTTCATCGGCGATTGAATGCTTGGAAGGAAAGTGATCTAGCTCACGTCAGTTCGCGCTACTCTGTTTTGCCCCCAGAGTAGCGCGTATATAACCGTCAACCACTGACTGATGAACACCCCGGGCCGCCTCATCAACGTCGGCGAAGGACACTGAGGCGTCAATCATTATGAATCTGCTTGAGTCCCGAACACTGTTTCCATTCGGAGTAGATGAGCGCGTCGGTTCGTCGGCGCCGATGAAAGTCGATTCCGGTCCGGCGCGGTGTGTATTGATGAACTCTGGCCAACTGAACGGGAACCAATCGGCTCCCTAATCTGCACTCTTACGGATCAGTCTTTATCGATCGGATCAGACCCTGAAAACCCATTGCCGCGTCGTGCATTCTTGCCGAGTGGCGCAGGGGCCAACCCTCAGTGCAAGTTCGGCAAACCGACTTTGCGAACCAGTTCGGCGAAGCGGGGGTCGGAGCGGAGATCATCCAGCTCAAACGCGGTGTTGAGCTCTTTGAGCAGGAAATCGTGCTCGCGATATGCCGTATCCAGCCACTCGAAGGCTTTCTCCTTATCGCCCAGGGCGGCGTAGAGGCGGGCGATCTTATACGGTGATGCGTAGCTTGTCTGCCGCTGGATTAGCTGTTCTTTGATGCCTTCGGTAAGTGCGCCGCGCCAATCGGCAGAACGGAATCCGCGTTCAAGGACGTCGCCTAACCGGGCGTCGTCCGTATCCCCGTCGTGTTGCAGGTAGGTTGTCCATTGCTCCACAAACTGGGGATACATTCGTTTTCCCCAATAGGCATAGCCCAGACAGTCATGGGCCAGATTGAAGGTCGGGTTTTCGTCCAGTAACTCCCGGCAAACCGCGATGGCGTCATCGTAGCGGCGTGCCGCAACAAGAACGCTGCCCTTTACGCGGCGGATAATGAGCGACGTGGGATCGAGCAGATGAGCTTGATCGACCTCCTTGAGAGCTTCCTGCTCGCTGCCCCCGAGCATACCGAGGTTTTCCGCGAACCACTGGTGCGCGGTGGCATCGTAGGGGTCGAGTGCAATGGCCTTCCTGAATTCGTCTTCGCCACCCGCAAAATCCCAGTCAAATTCCATCTCGATGCTGCCCAGAATCGCGTGTGGATGAGCCAGTGTAGGATCCAACTCGAGCGCCTTGCGGGCTGCGTTGCTCGATCTTGGGAAATCCTCTGCGGGATCGGCTCCAAAAAAAGGAAGCGTGGAATACACGTCGGCGAGGCCGGAATATGCCAGGGCATAATCAGGATCTTTGGCGATGGCATCATTGAAATAGGAGATGGCAGCTTCCAGATTGGCGTGGTCCCTCAGGTTCCACGCGTAACGCCCTTTTAAATACGATTCGTAGGCTTCCACGTTCTGCGTGCCTTGCCGAGTCACCTTCTCCTTTTCGGCGGATGTGAGACTGGAGCGCAACTGCTCCGCGATGTCGCCGGCGATTTGCTCCTGCAGATGAATGAGATCGGAGGTCTTTCCAGAGTACTGCTTGGCCCAGGTTTCGGTATTGTCCCGAACGTTCGTGATCTCGGTGCTGACTTCAATGTTGTTGGTCTGCACGGTCACACGGCCACTGACTACGACCGATACGCCTAGTTCGTATCCCGCTTCCTGCACCTCGATATCCTTTCCCTTGAGTCGGAAGACCGAATCGCGTGAGCGGACCTTGAGCTGCGGAATGTGGGAAAGGTTGCCAATCAGGGACTCGGTTATGCCGTCGCTGAGGTAGTCGGAGCGAGCGTCCCCGCCCGTGTTCATGAAGGGCAAAACCGCAACAGAATTGGATGCGAGATCCGGGGCAGTGGCAGTCGAACGATCGTGATCGCCCACCGCAGTGACAGGAGAACCGGCGCGGCTGTCCCAGAGATAGAAAATGAACGCGGCGGTGAAGGCCAGAGGCAGCAGCCAGGCCACCACTCGCGCCGGGCTTACACTCCACCGATGCCCGGCGGGTACGCTCGGCGGCGCCGTTTCGAGTGGAACGGCCCTCTGCTTTGCGGCTGCGCCGTTCTTGGGTTGACCGTTCGGATATTCATTGGCAATTTGGTTGGGTATCCCATGGTCGGCGGCCAACTCTTCGGCTTCCAACTCGCCTGAATTGCCCCTAAGCCATTCCGTCAGCTCGTCTGGATAAGCAAACACACTTCCGCGCTCGCCACCGGGTACGCGATGCACGGGCAGTCCGCGCTCTCGCTCCCAGCGCTTCACTGTGCGCTCGGCTCGGTTCAGGAAGACTGCAATCTCCTTCCACGAGACAAGAGCCCTCTCGGACTTCTCGGACTTGTTCACTATGGAAGCCATGGCCGCCTCTGTTTCGGGGCCCGACCGGGGTAGCCGTATATCCAAGATCATACGGCTGCCTAATCCGGGTGTCCAGCGAGTTCCAGTAAGTTTCGAGGCCTCAAATGGCCCATACTGGCACGTGATGGCGCTTGCTGCGAATGCCTGAGCAATGAGAGAGATAGGGGAGTGTCCGTGTGAGCAGGCCCTAGGCTGCATCCCCGCAGCGTCCGACAAAGGGAGGTTCCGTAATGCGCTTTATCTGCGCGACAATGCTGATCGTGTGCACGCTTGTCATTTCCGGCTGCATAGGCAAGCCGGTCATGACCACCACCTCAACCCAACCGGACCAGGTGCAGGGCGCAGCGATTCGGGGCACGGTCCACGGCGGTCAGAATCCGATTTCGGGCGGCAGCGTGTATCTCTACGCGGTTGGGACGGGCGGCTATGGCGGAGATGGCATCGCCGCATCCAGCAGCAATGCTTCGACGTCGCTGCTGAACTCCAACGTGCTCGGCCAGACCCCTGCAGGAGGCGAAGACGGCAGCAACAACTATTACGCGACCACGGACTCGAACGGCAATTTTTCGATCAGTGGCGACTACACATGTCCCAGTGCGAGTACGCAGGTCTACCTCTACGCCGTGGGTGGTAATCCAGGAGCGGGAACGAACTCGGCGGCAGGGCTGCTTGCCGGCCTGGGATCGTGCGGTTCATTGAATTCAAATACATTTGTTTTCGTCAACGAGGTTTCGACCATCGCGACGGCTTATGCGCTCGCCGGCTTTGCCACGGACGCGACGCACGTATCGAGTTCCGGGTCGGCGCGGGCGCTTACGGGGGTTGCGAACGCGTTTGCGAACTCGGGAAACCTCGCCACGCTTTCCACCGGGTTGGCCCTGACCAAGACGCCGGCGGGCAACGGTACTGTGCCGCGCACGACGATTGACACGCTGGCGAATATTCTGGCGAGTTGCGTGAATTCGGCAGGGCCGGCTTCCACCACCTGCGCCACGCTGCTGGGCGGCGCATTGTCAGGAGGAACAACGGGAACAGCGCCGACGGACACAGCGACGGCGGCGATCAACATCGCGCACAATCCGGGCGCAAACATCGCGGCCCTCTACGCGCTCGGTGCGGCATCCCCGCCCTTTGCTCCCGCTCTGACCGCCCAGCCAAACGACTTCATTATCGGGCTTGGGTTCACTGGAGGTGGCCTGGCGTTGGGATACAACAACCGCATTATCATCGACAGCGCGGGGAACGCCTGGATCCCGAACTATGTGGTTCACAACACGGTAACGGAGTATTCGGCGTTGGGTGCGGCGCTGTCGCCCTCAGGTGGCTACACGGGCGGAGGCTTGGATCAACCGGAAACCCTCGCGATCGATGCCTCGGGCAATGTCTGGCTGGCGAACGCGAACGGCGTCGTTCCGGAACTGTCCAATACCGGTTCGCCGGTTTCCTCAACGGGATATACGGTATCCGGGCTCGGCGGTCCGAATACGATTGCGGTCGATGGGGTCGGCAACATTTGGTTCGGCAATAATGGCACATCGTGGAATCTCCTTGAGATCACGAATACAGGGACCGTCTTGTCGGGAACCAACGGATTCATCGGCGACAACAAATCGTCTACCGGGATGGCAATCGATGGCGCCGGCAATGTCTGGTTATCGGGGATGTTCAAGGACCTGAAGAAGTTCAACAGCGCAGGAGTCCTTCTATCCGGGAGCACCGGCTACCAAGGCGGCATGTCTGACACCAATGGCCTTGCCATTGACAGCTCAGGCAACGTCTGGGTTACCACTTACAGCGCCAGCGCAATCGCGGAGTTCTCGAACGCCGGCGTGGCGATCTCGCCGTCGACTGGCTATACCGGGGGGTGCAATAACGATCCCTGGGGAATTGCTATCGACGGAGCCGGCGATGTATGGGTCACAAATTCCAATGCCAACTGCGTCGCCGAGCTTTCCAGTTCCGGCGCCACTCTTTCCGGCGCGACGGGCTACTCTGGCGGCCTGCTGAATGCCCCGGTCGGCATAGCCGTCGACGGCTCGGGCGACATATGGATCATGAATGGGGCCACGAACGTCATTGAGATGCTTGGCGTGGCGGCGCCGGTGATCACGCCTATTGCCGCCGGCTTGCCGGCGACCCCGACCGCGGATGGAAGCAGCAATCTGGGCACGCGGCCGTAAGGCCTGGGAGGTTCAAATGAGCAAATCGGTATTTCTGAGTCTTGTGATATTAATCTTGTCAGCAGGTGCTTTGCCGCTGCGCGCGCAAACCGGCTGTGAAGACTCGCCTGAAGACCCAACCTTCGTCCTGGCGCTGATCAGTGGCGCAGGCGCATTAGCCGTGAAAGCGTGGAAAGTCCGTAGCAAGTAGAGCCAGTCCGGCGGGGGTCTGAAAAGGAGACTATTGTCATGCGGGCTTTCCAATCGATCGCATTGATTTCATGCACTCTGGCTCTCGCCGGCTGCTCGTCTGCGCCGATGCTGACGAGTTCAACCCCAACGAATCAAGTGCAAGGCGCGGCGATTCGGGGCATCGTTCACGGCGGGCAAAATCCGGTTTCGGGCGCCAGCGTTTATCTCTACGCGGTTGGGACAGGTGGCTACGGCGGACTAGGCATCGCCGCATCCAGCAGCAATGCTTCGACATCGCTGCTGAACTCCAACGTGCTCAGCCAAGTGCCTGCAGGCGGCAAGGACGGCAGCAACAACTATTACGTGACGACGGGCTCGGATGGAACTTTTTCGATCACTGGAGACTATTCGTGCCCCAGCGCAAGCTCGCAGGTATATCTCTACTCGGTGGGCGGCAACCCAGGTCTGGGATTGGGTACCAATTCATCTGCCGGATTTCTGGCCGGGCTGGGATCGTGCGGCTCATTGGGTTCGTCGACATTCGTTATGCTCAACGAAGTTTCGACCATTTCGACAGCTTATGCGCTCGCGGGCTTTGCGTCGGACGCGACGCATATTTCAAGCTCGGGCACCACGCTGGCGACGACCGGCATCGCCAACGCCTTTGCAAGTGTGACTAACCTGGAAACGCTGAGCACGGGTGTCGCGCTCGCCACCACGCCGGTGGCCAACGGGGGCAACGGGACGGTGCCGCAGAGCGAGATCAACACGCTGGCTAACATTCTCGCCTCTTGCATCAACTCGAGCGGAGCAGTGACTGGGCCACCGAATGCGACACCGTGCTACGGTCTGTTCGTCGTGGAGTATGGGTTTGCCCCAACGGGCACGACGCAACCGAGCGACACAGCGACGGCAGCCATCCTCATCGCGCACATCCCCTGGGCCGCCGTCTCTTCGCTCTACGGGCTGCAAACTGGAACTTCGCCCTTCCAGCCCATGCTCAGCGCCGCGCCCAACGATTTCACCATCGCCATCAGCTACACCGGCAGCGGGCTGGATGGGCCAGCCGGGTTGGCCATCGACAAATCAGGGAACGTCTGGGCCGCGAATGTCAGCGGTAACGCCGTCAGCGAGTTTGGCCCAACCGGCGCGGCGCTCTCCGGATCTGACGGAGTCACAAGCGGCGGGCTCAATTCTCCCCTTTCCATGGCCATCGACGCGTCCGGGAACGCTTGGGTCACGAACTCAGGGAATGCCAGCATCAGCGAGTTCAACTCCAGCCGCTCTGTCATCTCCGGTTCACCCTACACTCTCGGCGGGTTGGCCTCTCCCTACGGCATCGCCATTGACCAATCCGGCCACGTTTGGGTCGCGAATCATAGCACCAACAACAGCATCAGTGAATTTAGTTCCGGCGGGTCGCCCATTACTGGCTCTAGCGGCATCACAACCGGCGGGCTCGATGTTCCCTATGCCGTTGCCATCGACGTCTCAGGCAATGTCTGGGTGTCGAACTTTTTCGCCACCAGCATCAGCGAGTTCGATTCCAGCGGCACAGCAAATGCGGGCTCCCCGTTCTCCGGCGGTGGGCTGATCTCTCCCGGCGGCATCGCCGTCGACGCCGCTGGCAATGTGTGGGCGGCGAATGTTTATTCTGGCGCCAACAGCCTCAGCGAGTTCGACCCTGCCACCAGCTTGTTTCTTTCAGGTTCGAACGGCTATACCGGCGGCGGGCTCAGTTACCCGTACTATGTCGCGATCGATGGTGCAGGGAACGTCTGGGCGACGAACGACGCCTTCGGCGGAGACAGCATCAGCGAGTTTACGTCCACAGGCACGCAAATCTGCGACTCTCATAGCCTTTTCACCTGCCCCTCTGGCTTTTTCGGCGGTGGGCTCAATGGCCCCTTTGAACCCGCAATCGATGGCGCGGGCAATGTCTGGGTCTCAGACTATGGCAGCGGCAGCGGCAATTACATCAGTGAGTACGTTGGTGCGGCGTCGCCGGTCGTGACGCCCATTGTTGCCAACCTCCTCACCCCTTACGGCTCCCATGCGGTCAACAAGCCGTAAATAAAGCAGGGATCACGCGCAACACCGCTCTGTCCGGAGGTCACTGACGCCCTGTCAAGTAGGCCAGCCCACCTGCCGCCACCCATCCCGCTGATTCCACGTAGAATATTTCCCCGCCCAAGTTTGCCGATTATTTCTCGCGATTCGCTATCCTTGAAGTTGTATGCGAAATCATCTGCAACATTTCGAATCCAGAGTCGCGCCGCGTTCTGCGCAAACTCCGCCAGCTCCACTAACCTCGCTAACTCCGCTGACTCCGCTGTTGTCTGCCGAAAAATTAAATAAAGAAAAATTTTGGGATGTTTCGCTTACTTTTCGCCATTTAACTCATTTAGAATCAACAAACCGATTTCAAGATCACCCACAAATTGCGTCGAATTGCGTCCAATGGATGCCCCACAACCCGTTTGGAATCAGCGCGAGCGAGCATGAAAGACTCACGTTGCGCGCTTGCTCGTCAAGTCATTGAAATCAAATAGCTTGCTGCAAAATTACTCCCGAAATGGTTCCAGGGTTTGAACACCCACCTCGGGATGAGAAACTTCTGCTGGAGGAGCCTCCTCAATGAAATATTGCCGCTTTAATTCGAATGGCCAGACCCACTACGGCATCGTCGAAGACCGCAACGGCGACTTTTGGATCACCGGTCTCGCTTCCGCGCCCGAAGAAGATCTCGCCTTCAAGTTACAAAGCGCCGGCTCAGCGTCTTCGTTCGCGCCCATGCCCCTCTCCGCCGCTCAACTTCTCCCTCCCGTCACGCCATCCAAAATTGTCTGCGTCGGCCGCAACTATCGCGCGCACGTCCGCGAGCTCGGCAATGAAATGCCGACGGAACCGCTGATCTTCCTCAAGCCGCCTTCGTCGCTGCTCGCCCCCGGCGGCGTGATCCGCATGCCTGCAGTCTCTCAGCGTGTCGACTTCGAGGGTGAGCTCGCCGTCGTCATCGGCCGCCGCGCGCGCAACCTCAAGCCGGATGCGAACTGGCGCGACGTCGTGCGCGGCTTCACGCTCGCCAATGACGTTACCGCTCGCGACCTCCAAAAAAAGGACGATCAGTGGACCCGCGCCAAGGGCTTTGACACCTTCTGCCCCGTCGGCCCCATCGTCAGCGATGAGCTCGACCTCGACGCCGGCCTCACTATCGAAACGCACCTCAACGGCGAGTGCCGCCAGCACGCCTCCACGCTCGATTTCATCTTTTCGCTCCGCGAGCTCCTCGCCTGGATCACGTCCATCTTCACCCTCGAGCCCGGTGACCTGCTGCTCACCGGAACACCGTCAGGCATTGCTCCGCTCTCTGCCGGTGATCGTGTCGAAGTCTCCATCCCCGGCCTCGCCGTCCTCGTAAACACTGTGGAATCGGAGTAGCTCGCCACTCGGCGCACCCACCCCGCTTTCAGCGCATCTTAATGGTTAAGAGGTACACTGGTCGCATAGGAAACGAGTCGAATCCCCGCTTCCCCGCTGGAGGAATCATGCCAAATCTTCTTGAGCAATTGCGCAAGTTCACCGTCGTTGTGGCCGACACCGGCGACATGGAGGCGATGGAAAAGTTTCATCCCCAGGACGCGACCACCAACCCCTCACTCATCACCACCGCCGCGCAGATGCCGCAGTATCAGCCCATCGTGGACGGAGTACTGAAGGATGCGCGCGACGAACTCGGCGAAGGCGCAACCGACCAGGCTGTCGCCAACCTCGCCTTCCAGCGCCTCGCCATCGCATTCGGTAAAAAGATTCTCGCCATCGTTCCCGGACGCGTCTCCACCGAAGTGGATGCGCGGCTTTCCTATGACACCGACGCGACCATCAAGCAGGCTCGGTCCATCATCGCGCAATACGATGCCGCAGGCGTCGGCCGCAATCACGTGCTCATCAAGATCGCCTCTACGTGGGAGGGCATCCAAGCCGCCGAAGTCCTCGAGAAAGATGGCATCCACTGCAACCTGACGCTGCTCTTCGGCATCCATCAGGCCATCGCCGCTGCAGATGCCGGCGTCACCCTAATCTCGCCCTTCGTCGGCCGCATCCTCGATTGGTACAAGAAGGACACGGGCAAAGACTATCAGGGCGCCGACGATCCCGGCGTGCAATCGGTCACGCGTATCTATAACTACTTCAAGAAATTCGGCTACAAGACCGTCGTCATGGGAGCCAGCTTCCGCAATATCGGTGAAATCACGGAGCTCGCCGGCTGTGACCTGCTCACCATCTCGCCGCAATTCCTCGCCGAACTCGAATCCACCCAGGGCAATCTGCCGCGTAAACTCGATCCGGCGAACGCTAAGACCATGACAATCGAGAAAATTACCGTCGACAAGGCCACTTTTGACCGCATGCACGCCGCCGATCACATGGCCAGCGACAAGCTCACCGAAGGCATCGAGGGCTTCTCCGCCGCGCTCGTCAAACTCGAGTCACTGCTCGCCAAGCGCCTCGCCGAGCTCGAACAGCGTACCCCGGCCACGGTGTAGCGCAACCTTAATGGAAATTGGGTGCCCCACCCTCGCCGCGCATTTGTTTTTTGCGGCTAGGGTGGGTAGTGCTCAACATCGGTCCGCTTCCGTTTGCTTCGCCATTCGCAATCGAACCCCCTCTCTGCCAACAAATTCGTCTCGCCCCCTTGTCAAACGCAACTCTTCCGATAAGCTCAGTGTTAAAGATTCATGAATTGAGCCGTCGCTGGCGTCTTCCCCGCGCCGCATTAAACGGAACAGCAGCGGCTATAAGGCAGCGAACCCGGCTGTTCGCGCACAGCCGCTTTGGCAACAGGAGATCGCTTCATCGCGAGTCTCCGCTTGGGAGGTGTGTATGCAGGCCCAGCCTCATCCGCTCGAACCCTTCTTCCAGCAGATCGTGCGCAACACCTATGAAGGCAAGCTTGGTTTGCACGATCCTGACCTCACCGCCTACGTCGCTCGGATCCTCTGCGAGTTCTCCCAGGCTGATAAGCTCTACAGTATCCGTGATGCGAAAGGCCGTCCCGTCGAGCAGCTCGAAGAGATGGAGCGCGCTGCCGACCCCATTCACGGCTCCGCTGCTTCGTTCGATGCCGAGCGCGCGCTGCGCAAATACATCGGTGACTATGCTCTCTTCGTCGCCGGAATGTACCCCGAGGTCACCGGTTCCAGCCGGCGTCTGCGCCATCACCATCCGAGCATCGAAGAGCTCATTCGTGCCGGCAAGCAGAGCTACTTCATCGTCAGCCAGTTCAATCTATTCGAATACGAGCAGGAAGCGCCGCTCTTCGCACGCCTCTCCGATAGCTTTGAGCGTCTGCTGCTCGGCCTCACGCTGGTTCGCGAGGATCTCGGCCCGCGCAAGCCGCGCCAGCTTCCTCCGAGCGTGAACTAGTGTCTGTCTCAGAAACTCGCAGCAAGAACGCTTTGTCATCCTGAGCGAAGCTTGGCCCGTTCAGGGGCCAGGCGGAGTCGAAGGATCTACGGTTGTTGTTTGCCGGTTACCTTGCGCTCCTCTGGGATGGCACACTGGAGATGTTCACTACACATACTTGGCCCGCTCAGCCGGCGCGCTTGATCGCTCTCGCGCCCACAATGGATACTGGAATCTCGTGAGGAGATTCCTTCATGGGTGAATCTATAACTCTCCGTGCTGCCGATGGGCACTCGTTCGGCGCCTATGTCGCCCGTCCTGCCGCCGAGCCGATCGCCGGCCTCGTCGTTGTCCAGGAGATCTTCGGCGTCAACGCCCACATCCGCTCTGTCGCCGACGGTTGGGCGAGTGACGGCTTCCTCGCCGTCGCCCCCGCGCTCTTTGACCGCATCCAGCCCGGCATCGATCTCGGCTACGATCCGGCCGGTATGCAAACCGCGATGAGCCTCTTCCCCAAATTCGATGTCGACAAAGCGATCGTCGATGTTGCCGCCGCTGTCGATTTTGCCGCCGGCGTAACGCACAAGAAGGTCGGCGTCATCGGTTATTGCCTCGGTGGCACCATCGCATGGCTCTCTGCCACGCGCCTTTCACCGGCCGCGGCCGTCGGCTACTACGGCGGGCGCATCGGCATCTACGCAGGAGAGAAGCCCATTTGCCCTGTCATGCTCCACTTCGGCAGTCAGGACACGCACATTCCCGCCGCCGAAGTCGAGAAGGTCCACTCCGCGCACCCTGAAGTTGAAATCTTCTGGTACGACGCCGGCCACGCTTTCAACTGCGACCCGCGCCCGAGCTACAACGCCGCCGCGGCCAAAGAAGCCCGCCAGCGTTCACTCGAATTCCTAAAGAAGCATGCAGCCTAGGCGATTCAGTCTTCGCGTGGCTCCTCCATCAAGCGTCGCCGCGATCTGCGCAAGACGCGGAGCCACTACTACCTATTCCCTGCTTTTGTCACTCCGACCAGACCGCAAGCACGTTCCCCACTCCATCGGAGAAATGGAATCGCCGCCCGCCGGGATATTCGAACGTCGGCACCACAACCGTCCCGCCAGCAGCAACGATCGCCGCTTCTGTCTCCTTCAAATCCTTGGAATAAAGCACGACCAGGGGCGCAGCTTCTCCGCGAGTCTCTTCCGGTTTCGCCGAGCGAAAGCCGCCGTGAACGCCGGCGTGTGCCGCGTCGAAGCTGATGTAATCGGGCCCCCAATCCTCGAATGTCCAGCCGAATACGGTCGCATAGAACCGCTTCGCGCGCGCCACATCCGTCGCCGCGAACTCAATATAGTTGATTTTGTGGTGATTCTCTGCCTGGCTCATAGCTCATCTCCTCTGCGTTAGGGTCAGTTGAGTCAAGGGAAGGCGCCGCGGGCCTGAAGCGCAGGCACACCTTCCCGGTGTGCTCCTGAACGCCTCCATCCGCATTCTCTCAAGAGCTGGAAAATGCAGGTAGAGCCCGCAGATTGGGATTCCGTCGCGGGCTGCCGAGGTACGCCATCAATTTACCAGAATGCCGGATGCTCGGCACAAGAGAATTCCTTTTGCGCGGCCGCTATCGCCCCAGCTGCACCGCAACCCCGCCCATAATCGTTCGCGGCGGCATATTCACGCCCGTAATCTCCTGGTAGCCGGTGTTGCTCGCATTCATGAGCCGCAAATATGGCCTCACCTTCCAGGTATCGCGCGTCAATGTCGCATTCCACACTGGGTACACCGTCTGCCGATACCGTTGCGCAAGCTGGACCGCGTTCGTCAGCACAATGTCGTGTCCAATCGCCCAACTCCACGAGGCATGAATGTTTTCGACCGGATAGTTAAAGACGTACTCCGACTCCAGCCCATGCAGTGCGGTCTGCGCCCCGTGCAAAGCTGTCCACTCGATCCGCACCGTTTGCGATTTCTTCGGAATCCACGTGAAGCTGGTTTCGACGCCGGCAAAATGCAGCCCGTTAAGGTTGTCCGCGCACCAGATGTTGGCGACTTGCGCGCCATCGATCATGCACGAAGGCGGCAGGTAAGAATTGGGAACGGTGGCCGACCTTACATAGTCGATCGTGTCGTGCTGCTGCGAATAGAATCCCGTCGCCGAAAGCGTCACCTTCGCCGACGGCGTCCAGTCCGCGCCTCCATCCCCTGTCCACGCTGACTCTGGTTTTAGACTTGCATTCCCCAGCGTTGACGGATCGGAGTAGTAGAGATCGGTGTACGTCGGAATCCTGAATCCATATCCTCCGGTCGCGCGCAGCTTCAGGTCGCTCGCCACACGGAAACTTCCCGCCAATTCCGGTGAAAACACCGCCTGCGCTCCTCCCGAAAAGATCTCCTCGCGCGCCCCGAGTGACAAGCTCCAGCGCTTCTTAGCTGGCCGCAGATCGACATCCACGTAGCCCGCTCCCCGATTCCGCGCATGCAGACCCAAATTGTTGCTGTGAATGCTATCGCCGTTGGCCTCCAGTCCCATCAGCAGGAGCGATCCCGCGGGCAGATTCTCCGTGCGCCGCAACGACCCCTGCCACGAGCCATCAATATGGTTGTTTTCGTAAATCGCTGGGTCGTCGCGGAACAACACAAATTCATCTGTATGACGCCGGTATGCGAACGCCGCCTCGGTCCGGGTGCCCAGGTCCTGTCGCACTCCGCCGAACCAACCCTTCGTCCGCTCCCACGAAGGGTAATTCCCATAAAACTGGTTCGCCCCAAACGATCTGTCACTCACAGCAAAAAGCAAATCGCTCACACCCAGCCGCGAACCCACCCAGGACTCCGCCGAAGTGTCTTCATTGCGATAGTCTCGGTCGGTCATGAATCCAGTCGAAAAGTTGCGCTCCCCCGTCAAGCGCCCACTCCATCGCCCGCGCGTTGCTCCCGCCAGCAGCGTCTCCTCATTCGATTCGAAGCTGCCTTCGCCGCCCCGCACAAAAATCGAATCGTGATCTGGCGCCGCCGTCAAAAGATCCACCACTCCGCTCAGCGCGTCCACGCCATGCAGAGTTGATCCCGCACCCTCCAGCACCTGGATCGAATCCATCGCCTCCAGCGGAACCGGCAAATCGAGGTTATGGTGCGAGGTCTGCGCGTCGTTGATGCGGAACCCATTCAGCAGCACAAGCGTCTGCTCGAAGCTGCCGCCGCGCAGTACCAGGTCCGCCTGTCCTCCTCCCGTGCCCCTCTCCTCGAGAAACACCGATGAATCCTCGCGCAAAAGATCCTGAGGTGACTCGGCGGCTAGCGATTGTCCCTTCACCGGTAGAATCTCCACTGACCGTTGCGACTCAGCCAGCGGCACCGGCGTCGCCGTGCCCAGCACCACCATGGTCTCCGAATTCCCCTTCACCGGCGCTGTCGGCGGAGGAGTCGTATTCTGCGCGACAGCCGCCTCCATGCCAGCCGCTAAAACCAAAAGTCCCGCACCGCGGATGATTTGCCTCAATTGCACTCGCCCCATCGAATCGCTCTGATAGAGCATCGCCGCCGAAGATCATGCTGCGCAACAACGATTTTGTATCATCGTGAATAGTTGAGGTGCTAAACTAACTGTATTCACCATGCGCATCGACGCATTCCTCCGCGAGAGCCCCATGTTCGCAGTCAATCGCGCATCGCGCCGCTTTGAGGCGCTCGCCTCGCGTGTCCTCGCGGCCGACAGTCTTGGCTTCCTTGAAGCTCTTGTCCTCGCGGCTCTCTTTTTCGAAGCGCCCCGCCAGGTCAAGCCGTCCCAATTGGCCGAAACCTTCTCGACCACCCGCGGCAATCTCAGCCACTGCGTTTCATCGCTTGAAGCCAAGGGCTTCCTGCAGCGTAAGATCGACCCGCAGGATGCGCGTGCCTACCTTCTCACGCTCAAGCCGCAAGGTAAACGCTGCGCCTTGCGCGTGATCGCCGCACTCGATCGCATGCAAAACGAATTCGAGCGGGAAATCGGCAAATCCAACCTCGCCGAGATGCTCAAGTCCATCCGCAAGCTCGAGGCGCGCGCTTCGATTCGGTAATCAGCCCGGCAACCTGGATGCTCGGCGCGGCACTGCCTACACAGCCTCCCAATTCACCGCCTCAACCCGCCGCACCAACAATGCCCATGAAAGCGCGCCAACAAGCGCCACCGCGCCTGTGACCACGAACGCCAGCCGCGCGCTTCCTCGCGTCTGCACAATCAGTCCTGCGAGCCACGGCGCGGCAATCCCTGCAAAATTCGCCATGCCGTTCTGCAGGCTTGACCATCGCCCCGCCATCGCCGGACCAGCCAGCGTTTGCGCGATAGCCCAATGGTTTGAGGCGTATCCGCCGTGCCCAATGCACGCAATCGCCAGCAATCCCAGCGCGATCAGCGGATGTCCGTGGACAAACGTGAGCGCAAGCAGGCAAGAGGCCATCGCCTGCCCGCCGACCACCAATCTCAGCCGCACCGTAGTAGGCGAAACGCCGCGAGCGATAAGCCGATCCGAAATCCAGCCCGACAGGAGCGTCGTGCAGGCGATCAGCAGGAAAATGGCCGCTGTCAGCCTCGACATGTTTCGAATCGAAAGATGTTCTTCCTGCACCAGGTAAGTCGGCAGCCACGCCAGCAGGAAGTAGTAGAAGTAATTCCCGCTGAAGTGGCCAATGGTCGTTCCCCAAGCGCAGCGCAAGCGCACCATCTTCGCAATCGATCCAGTTGCCCCATTCGACCCGGGACCCGGAGTCATCGCGTTGCGATCCTGCGCTCTTCGGCCGTTGCGCACCGTCTGCCCGCCGCGCGGCATTGCAAAGTACCAAGGAATCATCCACGCCAGCGCGCCCACTCCAAAAACTACAAACAGCATGCGCCATCCCCAATGCACCAGCACCATGCCGCCCACGAACGCTCCTGCCGCCGGCCCCAGCTTCGTCCCCGCATCGATGAACGCATTCGCCCGCCCGCGATGCTCCTGCGGCATTGCGGCAAAGATCCGCGAATAGCATGGATACGCGACCGACTCGCCCAGCCCCAGTACAAGTTGCAACGCGAAAAGCGCCGCATAACTCGTGGACAGTCCCACAAAAGCCGTCGCCGTCGACCACAGCAGGTACCCGAGCATGAGCACCCAGCCCACGGAGAAACGGTCGGTCAGCTCACCTGCCAGCCCAAAAAGCTGCACCAGCGCGTAGGTCCAGAAGAATGCCGAAAGCAGTTCTCCAGCGCGAAGCGATGAGAATGCGAATTGCCGCTCGAGCAGCGGCATCGCCAGTCCCAGGTTGCTGCGGTCAACATAATTGATGACGACCGAGAGAACGAGGAGGAGGATAACGATCCATTCGCGGCGCGAAATCCGGACCCCCCGCGCATTTCGGAATTCGCCCGGAGCAGCTTGCGCCATCAACTCCTCGCAGTCCCTGCAAATCCTACCACGCGTCTTCGCAGACGCCGCGGATGCAATCGCTAGCGTTCACGAGCGCAAACGCGTCCAGCCACTCGGCCAGCCAACCTCAGCCCCCGCTGCTGCTCTAACCATTGCGGCTCCGTCTATGCTTCGTCATGACAGATTTCACCTGGCTGATTGTCTTTCGGGGGAAGCGTGCTTGCGAGGATTCTACCGCAGTCTTCTTGAATTCCGCTCACCGTGCCCTCATCCCCGGCGCAGCACATTCCACCGCTCCGTATTCCGCCATCATGGGATACTTAAGTTGCACGATTGCACGGAAATTGCCGCGAAGGAAATTGCCCATGGCTTCTGAATTCGCTGGAAAAACTGTCCTCGTTGCCGGCGGCACCGGCGGACTTGGCCGCGCGGTCAGCCTTGCCTTTCTCAACCAGGGCGCTCAAGTTGCCGTCACCTGGCGTCACGAAAGTGAATTCCTGTCCCTCAAAGACGCAGCAGAGGACCGCGCCACCCGCCTCTCGGGATTCAACGTCGACGTCACCGACACGCGCGAGACCGCCGATCTCGTCGACCGAATCGTTTCACAATCAAATCAGCTTGACGTAATGGTGAATGCAGTCGGGGGCTATGCCGGGGGCACGCCGATCTGGGAACTCGATCCCGAAGTCTTCAATCGGATGATTGACTTAAATCTCCGCGCGACCTACGCGCTCGCCAAATCTGTCGCGCCACCCATGCTCGCCCGCAAGAGTGGTTCCATCGTCAACATTGCTTCAAAAGCCGCGTGGGATCACGCTGCCGGAGCATCGGCCTATACATCAACGAAGGCCGCTGCCGTCGCCCTCATTGATTCGCTTGCCGCCGACCTCATTGGCACCGGCGTTCGCGCCAACTCCATCCTGCCCAGCATCATTGACACTGAAGCCAACCGCAAGGCCATGCCCAAGGCTGACTTCTCCAAATGGCCCAAAGCCGAAGACATCGCGGAAGTCGTGCTCTTTCTTGCGAGTGACCGAGCGCGTGTCATTCACGGCGCTGCGATTCCCGTGTTTGGCAACAGATGAGCTCACTTGCGGCGACGCCTGAACTCGTTCGTCTCACGTTTTACCTTCGCCTCGATCAAATTCGAAAACAGAAAGGCCAGGAGATTGTCTCCTGGCCTAATCGTCCCGGGTTTCTCAACTTACTTCGCTGCAACTGCGGCTAAGAGCATCCTGATGTCGACCCGCAGCTCATGCAGCGGTAGCAGCTTCCGTTCCGCACCATGATCGCACCGCACGTTCCGCAACTCGGCGCGTCGCCCATGTCGTACATGCTTCGCATGGCGTCGGCCGCATGATACAGTCCGCGGTCCTGCATGCTGGGAACGTGCGAAGAGCCCGCCTGGGCCTGGTTCATTTCGTTCTCCATCACTCGCCGCGGCGCGCTGCCGCCCGTTTCGGCCTGTGGCTCCGGAGCAATTCCGCCTCCCGAACGCGCCCCGCTTGCCGTCACCTGCGCTGCCGTAACTTGGTTCAGCCGCTTCGCCACTTCCTCCGCCAGCCGCGCAATGTGCTGCTGCGTCGTCGGCGATTCATCATCGTCGAGATCGCTTTCCGCTAGCAGGCTGGGCGACGCCGTCAATTGCGGAGCCTGCTGACCCAACCCGGCGAACAGCGTCAACTGCTGCCCTGAAAGGAAGCGCAGATTCAGCCAGCGGAACATGTAGTCCATCAGGCTCTTTGCGTACCCGATCTGCTCGTTGCCCGTCCAGCCAGAAGGCTCGAACCGCGTGTGCGCGAACTTCTCGCACAACACCTTCAGCGGCACACCGTGCTGCAGCGCAAGCGAAACCGATGTCGCAAACGCATCCATCAGCCCGCTCACCGTCGATCCTTCCTTGGCCATGCGGATGAAGATCTCGCCCGGCTGGCCGTTCGGATACATTCCCACGGTGATGTAGCCCTCGTGCCCGGCGATGGAGAATTTGTGCGTGAGCGACGCACGTTCCTCCTGTAGCCGGTGACGGATCGCGCGCGGCGGAGCATTCAGATCCTGTGCTTCCCGGGGAATCTCCGTCGCAGGACTCATCGCTGGTGTCGGCGTCAACACTGGAACCGCTGCCGCCGTCGCAATCTCGTCCAGCGCCTTCTGGAACGCCTGCACCGTTGCCAGCAGTTGCTTCGCGCTTACCTCTACCTTGTCCGCGCCGTGCGCCTCCAGCAGTTTCACATCGGCTTCGGCCGCCGCTTGTGACGCTGTCAGATTCGCCAGGAGCCGGCTGCCCACCGCATCCAGCGCCGACGGCTCCTTCTTTGCATCCATGCTCGTGTTCAGTGGCTGCGTGCCCTTCGATCCGTCGCGGTAAATCGCCACTGCCTTGATGCCCTGGCGCCAGCTTTCCGCGTAGGCCTCGGCCACATCTTCCACCGTTGCCTCGTGCGGCAGGTTCACGGTCTTTGAAATCGCGCCCGAAAGGAATGGCTGTGCCGCCGCCATCATCTTGATGTGCCCCATGTAATGGATCGACCGCGTGCCCTTCGCCGGCTTGAAGCTGCAATCGAACACTGCCAGGTGCTCCGGCTTGATCCCCGGTGCGCCCTCGATCGTGCCCGTCGCGTCGATATAGCTGACGATCGCGTTCACCTCTTCGTTGTCGTAACCCAGCTTGAACAGCGCCGAGGGCACCGTGTTGTTCACGATCTTGATCATGCCGCCGCCCACCAGCTTCTTGTACTTCACCAGCGCCAGGTCCGGCTCAATTCCCGTCGTGTCGCAATCCATCATGAAGCCGATCGTCCCTGTCGGCGCCAGCACCGTGGTCTGCGAATTGCGATAGCCATAGCGCTCACCGTAGAGCAGCGCCATGTCCCAGCACTCGCGGCTGGCGTCGATCAGCGCGTCCAGCTGCGGAACCGTGAACGGCTCGCCGCTCTGGCGCGACTTCCCGATGTTGTTTACCTCGGCCCTGTGCATCCGTATCACGTCGAGGAACGGCTCACGGTTCACGTAGTATCCAGGGCATGCTCCGCCCTGATGCTCCACGCTCGCCGTCAGCGGCGTCGCCGAAGTCAATGGCGGGCATTGCGCCGCGATAATTGCCGACTGCAGGTACGCCTGCCCCGTCATCATGGCCGTCATGCTTCCCGCCAGGTCGCGTCCTGCTTCAGAGTCGTACGGCAGACCCATCGACATCAGCAGCGCGCCCAGGTTCGCATAGCCCAGTCCCAGCGGCCGGTAGTCGTGCGAGTTCCGCGCGATGGCCTCGGTTGGATAACCCGAGTTGTCCACCAGGATCTCCATCGCCGTAATCAGCACCGAAATCGCGTGCCTGTACGCAGCAATGTCGAATGTTCCCGCCGGCATGACGAACCGCATCAGGTTCAGGCTCGCCAGGTTGCATGCCGAGTTGTCGAGGAACATGTATTCACTGCATGGATTCGACGCGTTGATCCGCGCCGTGTTCTTGCTGGTGTGCCACTTGTTGATCGTGTCGTCAAACTGCATTCCCGGGTCGCCGCAAAGCCACGTCGACTCCGCGATCTTCCCCATGATCTCGCGCGCTTTATAAGTCTTCACCGGCTGGTGGCCCTTCACCGTATATGTGGTGAAGTCCCCGTCGGCCTCGTAGCCGCGCATGAACTCGTCACTGACCCGTACAGAGTTGTTGGCGTTTTGGAAGAAAATCGAAGAAAAAGCCTCTGAGTCCGGCCCGCTTCCGTCGTAGCCTGCCTTAATCAGCGTGAAAGCCTTCGCCTCTTCTTTTGACTTGCACTCGATAAAGTCCACGATGTCCGGATGGTCCACATTCAGGATCACCATCTTCGCCGCGCGCCGCGTCTTGCCGCCGCTCTTGATCACGCCTGCAAACGCGTCGAATCCGCGCATAAAGCTCAGCGGTCCGCTGGCCGATCCGCCGCCCGAGAGCAACTCCATCGATCCACGCAGCGACGACAAATTCGTCCCTGTGCCCGATCCCCACTTGAACAGCATTCCTTCCGTCTTCGCCAGCGTCAGAATCGAATCCAGCGAGTCGTCCACGGCGTTGATGAAGCACGCTGAGCACTGCGGGTTCCTGTAGCCCGTGGCAGAATACTGTACCCCGCCCGTCACCGGGTCCCAGTGCCAGTTCTGTCCGTCCGCTTCCGGCTCCAGCCGGTCGCAGCCCACATTGAACCACACCGGCGAATTGAATGCCGCCTTCTGCGTCAGCAGCAGGTGCGCAAGCTCATCGTGGAAGATCCCAGCGTCCACTGCCGTGGCAAAGTAACCTCCGGCCATGCCCCAGTCGCGCACCGTCTCCGCCACGCGCGCCACCAGTTGCCGTACGCCCGTCTCGCGTTCCGGCGTGCCGATCTGGCCGTGCAGGTATTTTGAAGCCACAATATTCGTCGCCGTCATCGACCAGTCCACAGGTACCTCAACGTCCTTCTGCTCGAAGATCGTGTTCCCTTTGGTGTCGGTAATCGATGCTGTGCGGCGCTCCCACGCCATCTCGTCGTAGGGAGAAACTCCCTCCTTCGAGAAGCGCCGGGAAAAGGTAAGGCCCTGCGTACGAGGGGTGGCCGGGTAGGCAGCAGTCGAAGTCTGAAGGTTAGCCTCGTTCATCTTGTTACTCTCCATGGATCAAAATCAGTGTAAGAAGCCCTATCACCGGCTCGCAGCCGGATCGCGGGAACAACCCGCAGCTATTTGGAAACAAACAGAAAATGAGGGCGAAAATTCCGCGAATTCAACCGGCTTTCGCAGTCCGCCGCCCCATCCAGCTCTTTCCTCGTCACCGTACCCTTGAGCCCTCTGTGTGACGTGGGAATCTCCGCTTCGATTGCCCACTTTAAGAGATGCTGAATGGAGCACCTGAACTCGGGAATTGCTCGGTTTTGCGACGGCGTTTTTTAACAGACTGTTTACAGCCGCAGATGAAAACTTACCGCTGTCCATGGTGCGTGTCAAGAACAAACCACAACATCTAGTATTTTGGTCACATTTCGGGCACCAGCTCTCTAAACCCCGCTATTTGCCTGTGGAAACTTCCAAACAGCCTTGCCGGTCGCGGGTTTCAGGGGTCAGATTTGCTTCGAATCTGGCGCGTCTCGAAGTTTGGCAAAGGGCTGTTTGCCTCTACTCCAACCCTAGCCCCAGGTGTACCCCGGCCAAGGCGCAAGACTGGTGCAGCTCCCCGGCAATTCTGTTCAAGTTGTGGACATCCGGGCGGTATAAGGCCCGCGAAGTGCGGGGCTCGCTTCGTTCGCGGCCTGGTTACACGCTTCCAGCCGGCTCTCCGCCGTCACCCATGATCGCGTTCCGGCCAGGCGTGGACTTCGGGCACCACTATACCTTTGTATAGCTTGCACGAGGCATGAGCGCCGCAATACCGTGAGACCGCTTTCAAAAAGAAGCTCCGGCCCCCTTGGAGTGTTTGCAAGAGGGCTTTGAACGGGTGGCTCATGACACTCACTTACAGATTGACGGTTTTGGCCGTCCACATCGTGGAGTTCATGTTCTTCGCCGGGCTCATCGGCTGCGCCACCGCCGTCCTTTTCAGCTGGGTTTCCATCGTGCGCGATGTTGTCTCTCCCGACGAGAAAGCCTGACCGAGCCTCAATCTCCGAGATACGTCCCGCCACTCATTGCCACGCCCTCTTTGGCTTCCTTGGCAGGGTCATCTCGCTTAGCGGCACAAAATCGAATCCGTCCGCGCGATAACAGGAGATGATGCGGTCAGTCGCTTGGACCGTAGCCCAGCGATTGCCATTCAGATCCTCTGAGTCGCCGTCGTGCAGCATCACGATGCCTTCCTCGCCATCCAGCCTGTCAATCTGCGCGCCCCAAGCCGCCACGTCCCCGGCTCCAGACCGGGCCGCACATCAAAAACAAATCGGCCCCGCGTGCATTTCACGCGCGAGGCCGATTCAGGGAGAGGGCTGCCCGATCAAATCGAAATCAGTTGCCCTTGTCGATCCTCATTCCATAGAACGATCTCCACACAAAGAACACCGAGATCAAGAAGAAGACGACCGCTAGCGCATGCGCCAGCATCGGATTGCTCGCGCTAAGCGTCACGGCCAGCTCGACTGCAAGCAGTCCGAACAAGGTCGTGAATTTGATCACCGGATTCAGAGCCACCGACGAGGTGTCCTTGAATGGATCGCCCACCGTATCTCCGATGACGGTCGCATCGTGAAGCGGCGTTCCCTTCTGTTTTAACTCGACCTCTACGATCTTCTTCGCGTTGTCCCATGCGCCGCCGGCGTTCGCCATAAAGATCGCCTGGTACAACCCGAACGTCGCAATCGAGATCAGGTAGCCGATAAAGAAGAACGGCTCGACGAACGCGAACGAAAGCGTAACGAAGAACACCGCCAGAAAGATGATGAACATTCCTTTCTGCGCGTACTTCGTGCAGATTTCCACCACCTTCTTGCTGTCGGCAACCGACGCCTTCTCCACGCCTTCCAATTTGATGTGCTGTTTGATGAACTCGACCGCGCGGTATGCGCCCGTGGTCACCGCTTGCGTTGAAGCGCCCGTGAACCAGTAGATCATTGCCCCACCGCTGATCAACCCCAGCAGGAATGGCGCGTGGAGCAGCGACAGGCTCTGCACATCATGCGTCAGCCCGCCTGTAAGCGCCATGATGATCGAGAAGATCATCGTCGTTGCGCCCACCACCGCGGTCCCGATCAGCACTGGCTTCGCCGAAGCTTTAAAGGTGTTCCCGGCGCCGTCGTTCGCTTCGAGCAGGTCCTTCGCGCGCTCAAACTTCACGTCGAAGTGGTAGTCCTTTTTCAACTCGGCCTCGATGCCGGGAACATTCTCGATCAACGAAAGCTCGTAGATCGACTGCGCATTGTCGGTGACAGGCCCGTAAGAATCCACGGCAATCGTTACCGGGCCCATTCCCAGGAATCCAAATGCGACCAAGCCAAATGCAAACACCGCCGGAGCCAGCATCAGGTTCGCCATCGATGCGCCAGTCGAGAAGAAGTAGCCCAACGACATAAGCCCAACCATGCTGAATCCCAGCCAGTAGGCTGAAAAATTGCCGGCCACGAATCCCGACAAAATCCCCAGCGAAGCTCCGCCTTCCTGGGCCGACTTCACCACTTCTTTCACGTGGCCCGATTTGGTCGAAGTGAAAACCTTCACCAACTCGGGTATGATCGCGCCCGCCAGAGTTCCGCAGGAGATGATTGAAGCCAGCTTCCACCACAGCGACCCATCGCCGAGGGTGGGAATCATCAGGTACGTAACGACGTAGGTGAGGGCGATCGAAACGATGGACGTGATCCATACCAGTGACGTCAACGGCGTCTCGAAGTCCATCTCGTCCGCATTTCCATATCGCGCGTGAGCAATTGCGCCATTCAGGAAGTAAGCAGCCGAGCTGGAAACCAGCATGGCCACGCGCATCACGAAAATCCATACCAGCAGTTGCACTTGCGTCGTGGGGCTTGGCACCGCCAGCAAAATGAACGTGATCAAGGCCACGCCGGTCACGCCATACGTTTCGAAGCCGTCGGCGCTCGGGCCAACCGAGTCGCCCGCGTTGTCGCCCGTGCAATCAGCAATCACTCCAGGGTTGCGCGCGTCGTCTTCCTTGATCTTGAACACGATCTTCATCAGATCCGAGCCGATGTCGGCAATCTTGGTGAAGATGCCGCCGGCAATGCGCAGCGCCGCCGCGCCAAGGCTCTCGCCGATTGCGAAGCCGATAAAGCATGGGCCCGCATAGTCGCCCGGTATGAACAACAGGATGAACAGCATGATCAAGAGCTCAACCGAGATCAGCATCATGCCAATGCTCATGCCCGCCTTCAGCGGAATCGCGAAGCACGGATAGGGTTTTCCGCGCAATCCGGCGAACGCCGTCCGCGAGTTCGCAAATGTGTTCACGCGAATTCCAAACCATGCCACGCCGTAGCTGCCCCCGATGCCGACCAGCGAGAACAGCAGGATGATCGGCAGCGTCACCGCAATCGATTTCCCCGGGACCGGCGCCAGATAGCCGAAGTACAGCGAGATAATCACCGCGATGAAAACCCAGAGCAAAAGAATGAACTTGCCCTGTGTCACCAGGTACGTTTTGCATGTCTCATAGATCAGTTCCGACATTTCGCGCATCGTCCGGTGAACCGGCAGGTTCTTCAACTGCACATAGATCACCAGGCCAAACAACAGGCCGGCGGCACAGAACAGCAACCCGAGCGACAGCAGCGCGTGTCCGTTCATGCCGAGAAAATTCACGGTCGACAGATCGGGCACCTTCAGGCTGGCTTCTCCGCCCGCCTGTTCCGTCTGCCCGTAAGCGAACGTCGGAAGCAGAAGGGTCAGCAGGGCTGCCGCGGTTTTATACGGCCGATTCAGAAGCACCTCTGCGCCCTTCTTGATGGCCGCGGATATCTTCCGCATACTTGCCATCCCAATCTCAGATCCAATAACCTGCCGCGCAAAAAACGCAGCCACGATGAGCGTCAAAACGCTCACGCTAACAAAGAAGTCCATCCAACCCAGTACAGTCACACATCCTCCATACCTAAGGTTTTGAAATCGAGGCACATTCGGCCCCGCAACCGGCCTCGTCCAGCGGTTTCACAATCTTTACCCATTCCCTCAATCGCCGAGCGGCTTTTTCCTCAAGAAAAAGCTGCCCAGCACCGTAAAAAAACGGGCACCTAAATTGTGGAACCGCTTAAAACACCGGGGAATTGCCACCGGAAGGCTATCATCCGAATACACCTCTGTCGAGTGATAGCTATCACGGGGTTTCCGCGCGCTTTTCCCAGCCTGGTTCGGTCCCATTTCGAATCGCGCTCACAAACCTGTGCCACCAACGCAGAATCTCTGCCGTCGGCGCGCTCCTTCACCCCATAATTCCTTCGTTTTTCAGTTGTCTGATAAGAATTGTCCCTGAGAAGTTGTCCGCTTTCCCTCTGGTGTTTGCGGCCCCTAGTTTCCTCGCGCCCTTGCGACCTTGCTCCCCACCTCACTCCACCGGCACATCAATCCGGTCTTCTGGCAGAGCATCGCTCAGGCCCGGGTCCGCTTCGACGCGCAACTTCCCTCCCGGCAGAGGATGCAATTTGAACAGCACCAGAACATTCCGCTCCGGATCGTCAAACGCGTTGAAGCTGGCCACCTGCTCCAGCGAATACCGCGTGTGCAGATCCGCGAGGGTACCGGGATCAACTTCGTTCCATGTAGCGAACCATCCCGGCTCGTAGCGGCTGACCTTCTTCGCCAGATCATCCGTGCTCAGCTCGTCGCAGATCGCGGGCAGTCCCGTCATCAGCGTGATCTCATCTCCGCTGGTCGCGACCATCAACCGCTTTCCGTTGGGATGCGCATCAATATACTGTGTCAGCTCGGTCGCCGCGTTCACCCACGTATACTCTGGGTGCATCGCGTAGCCAATCGTCCTCCATCCGTGGACCCCCGCCGTCGTCACAGTTGCTGCAACCACAATCCATCCCAGCCGCCGCTCCCACCCTGCCCGCTCCGCAAGCACACTCGCTCCCAGCGCCACCAAGATACAGACAAAAAAGGCTGGCATGGTAAAGTAGCGCGGTTGGGGATGGTTGCGCATCGTCATAAACAATACCAATCCCAGAATTCCCAGAATGGCTGCCCCGAATACCGGATCGCGCCAAATCCTCCGCCCCCAACTCGTTCGCCACGCAACTGCCGCGCTCACCGCCAGCGCCCCTGCAAGCAATACCAGGCTGTGATCTATCCACAACATTCCGTGAAATGACCACCAGAACGCCACCAGCGGCCAGTAGAACTCAGTCGGTTTCAGATAATTATTCGCGGAAAAAAAGAAGTAATTGTAGTCGTCCGTCAATCCGGCCATCTCAACGAGCGCCATCCATCCGCCATACGCAACCGCCGCAGTCAGTCCCGTCGTAAGCGTGCATTTTAGCGCCTTCTTCCACTCGCTCCAGAGCGGCGCGGCCATCGCCCACACCACGGCAGGCCCCAGAAAGAACGCGTTCGTCTTGGTCAGCATCGCCAGCGCAAAAAGCAGGCCAATCCCTGCTGACGCCAACACCGGCCGCTTCATCCTCGGCAGCCGCACCGCCACGTTCAAAATCGCCAGCGTCAACGTTGTCTCCAGCGGTTCCAGAATTGCCAATCGATTGAAGCAGTAAAGATAAGGGCTGGTCACCGCCAGCGTCACTCCAAGCAGCGCCATCGATTTCGGTCCGCTCCTGCGCAGCAGCAGGTAAGTCAACGCCAGGCTCGCGAGAAAGCAGCCCACCGCCAGCCCGCGCGCCGCCTCCACCTTCACACCCGTAAAGAAATACAGCACCCACTCCGCAAACGGCCAAACCGGAACCGCGACAGCCGCATTGAAATCTCCCGCCATGTACCAATGCCCGAACAGATGCGCGCGAATGGCCGCGGCACCATACCAACCCTCGTCGGTGTATTTTGCCCAATCGAAGATCCACGGCGATCCGTTTGGAAAATCCGCCCTCAGATGCCACGCGTGCAGCGCCGCGAATCCCAGAATCGCAAGCACCCACGCCGCACTTCCCCACCGCCGCGGCTCTTCCAACCAACCGGTCCTCGGCGCCTGCGCCTCCGCCGCTCGCTCCTGCACTTGAACGGCATGCCTCAATCGCGTCTCGGCTGGAGGCTGAGCTGGCATTTCTGTTTCCTCAGATTCCTCAAATGCAAAACTCGTTTTGGAATTCGCCCCGACTGGAATGTTTGAGTATAACTTGCTCCCTCAAGTCCGCTTCCTTAGTCCCTCCGTCCTTAGTCCCTACGTCCCTGTTTTATTCATGTTTTCCCCCGCCTCGCCGATGAGATTTGTGATGGCTTGGCAGTTCACCTTTGCGACGCTCGCGAGGCAGGTTGGGATCCATGCATAGCTCCGCTCCATTCCACGCGCAGCCCTCCGCCTCCGGCCTTACGCTTGTGGAGCTCGACTCTTCCACTGCCTCTGTCCATTTTGTTGGCGTCAGCGCTGTATGGCGCAAGCTCCTCATGCAGGCGGAGATGGCCGCGCCTCATTTGCAGGTGGCCGCCATTGAAGGCGAGCACGGCACCGGCAAGCACACCTTGGCCCGTTATCTCTTTAGTCGATCGCCCCTCGCCGCCAGCGTCTTTCAGCGCCGCGACGCCCGCGAGTGGCTCGCCACCGACGCCGATCCCTCCACCCTCGCCGGCTTCACGTACCTCGATCGCATCGATCTTCTCGCCCCTCCCGGCCAGGGTCTGCTGCTCGGCGTTCTCAAAAATCTTCAGGACCGCCCTCCCGGCCGGGCCGTCCTCCTCGCTTCGTCGCAAACCCCTCTGCGCCAGATGGCCGGTCAGGGACTGATTCTCCCCGACCTCGCCTTCCGCCTCACCACCATTCGCTTCGCGATTCCCCCGCTGCGCCAGCGCCGCGAAGACATTGCCCCGCTTGCGCAATTCCTCCTCGAACGCATCTGCGCGCGCTATCAGCAGCGCCCCGTTGTGCTCGGACCCGGTTCGCTCGCCCGCCTTCTCCAGCATGCCTGGCCCGGTAACGTGCGCGAGCTTGCCGGCATTCTCGAAAACGCTCTCCTCCAGGCCGACAACGGTGTCATTCGCGCCTCTGACCTCGCCCTGCCCGACGGCCTCACGCCCTCCCCTAATCCGCAATTCGACGCCGCGTTCGCCGCCAACTCTCTTATCAATTCCACATTCAATCCCTGGGCCAACCCATCATCCAACTCCGCCACCGCGCTTGACCCGCACTCCAACACCCACGCCGACCTCTCGCTCGACGCCGTCATTCGCCAGCATGTTCAATTTGTTCTCGATCTCAACCGCGGCAACAAGCTCCGCACCGCCCGCCAGCTCGCCATCAGCCGCTCGACACTCTACCGCATCCTCGCCAACGAAAACTTCCTCGCACACTGATTACAGCCGGGGCCTGCGGCAAACCTACTACAAAATATGGGTGCCCCAGGTGCCTCGCCTTTGGGCATCTGGGATTGCACAAAGAACGTAGCCCCTCCGCCCACGCAAACCCACCACAAGATGAGGGTGCCCCAGGTGCCTCGCTTTTGGGCACCTGGGATAGTACGACGGACGACCTCACCAATGAAAACTCTCATTCGACATCGATCGTGATTCGGTGTAATCATTCCTTCCATGCCCCGCGGACTCATCCGATACGAACGCACCGGGTTCTTCCATTTCCTCACCTTCAGTTGCTATCACCGCTTCCAGTATTTGGGTACACCTGCGTCGCGCGAACTTTTTGAGGAGGCTCTGGAGCGGGTGCGCCGGCGCTACCATTTTGTAGTGGCGGGGTATGTTGCAATGCCCGAGCACGTTCATCTTCTCGTCGGCGAACCGCGGAAGGGCACGGTTTCCGAAGTGATTCACGCGCTCAAATTATCGGTGGTGATGCGACGCACGGAGCGGCCCTTCTGGCAGGCGCGGTTTTATGATTTTCTAGTGCACAGCGAGGAGAAGCGAGTCGAGAAGCTGCGTTACATACACCGCAACCCGGTGGCGCGGGGTTTAGTCGCCAAACCCGAAGACTGGGCGTGGTCGAGCTTTCTGCATTATGCAACCGGAGTTGAGGGGACGGTCGAGATTGAATCGCAATGGTCGGCCATACGGCGTGGCAACCAGTTACCGGAGTATCTGCGGTACCAGGAAAAGGCTAATTGAGATCTGAGGTTTCCCAGGTGCCCAAAAGCAAGGCACCTGGGGCACCCAATCTTTTGTGGAAGTTGGCTCGCTCGTGACAATTTGTAATTCGAACTTAACTTGCCGATGCGTCCAACAACAGCATCATTATTGCTGTAGCACCACCTGCTGCCCTTCCTTCACTCCGCTCACGATCTCCGTCACTGACCCGTTCGACAGCCCCACCGTCACCGGAATCTTGCGGAAGCCTTCCTTCTGGTGGCTGTCAGGAACCTCGACCGTCGCATTTTGCTTGTTGTCGTAAATCACCGCGTCTTCCGGAACCGTCAGCACGCCCTTGTGCTCGTCCAGCATGATCTCCGCATTCGCCGTCATGTTGGCCTTCAACTCGCCGCCGGGGTTGTTGATTGACACCCTGACTTCGAACGTTGTCACGTTGTCTTTTTCCACGCCCATCGGCGCAATCTTCGTCACTTTCCCGTAGAATAGCCGGTCGTGGAAGCTCTCCACCTTGATGCGCGCGGCCTGTCCCATATAAACATGCGCGATGTCGGCTTCGTCCACCTTGCCCTGCACGTACACCTCGGACGTATCGCCCTCCGTCATCACCAGTGTTGCCGTCGAACCTAGCACCAGGATCGAACTGACCGCATCGCCCATTTCAACATCGCGCGACAGAATCACGCCGTCCATCGGCGCAACAATCGTCGTATATGACAGCTCTTCTTCGAGCTGCTTCAGGCTGGCCTGGCTCTCCTGCACTTGCGCCCGCGCCTGCTTCAGCTTTGCGCCGTCCACTCCAATCTGCGCCTGCGCCGAGTTCCGCCTGGTCAGCGCCGCCAGGTAATCGCGGTTCGCATCGTCAAGCGTCTGCCGGCTCACGATCCCATCCTTATTCATCTGCATGTTCCGGTCCAGGGTTGCCTTGTACATCGGCAGGTCCGGAGCCGCGGCATTCACCTTGTCCTGTTCAATGTTGGCTTCGTAAGTGACGACGTTCGCTTCGGCACTGGCCAGTTGCGCGCGCGCCGCGTCCACCTGCGCCTCGATCTCCTGCTGATCCAGTTGCGCCAACTCCTGGCCCTTGTGCACCCGGTCATTAATATCCACGTAAAGTTTTTCCACAATCCCGGAGGCCTTGCTCTTCACCTCGACCTTCGTGATCGGCTGGATGTCGCCTGTCGCCACCACGGACTTGGCCACGTCGCCGCGCGTCACCTTGGCCAGCCGGTTGGGATCAATCGGATCCCCCTTCGCGATGCGCACGACCGCTATGCCCACGACCAGCACCACTATGGCTCCCAACGAGCCCACCACAATCCACAGTTTCTTGTTCTTACGCGACGCTGCCACAGGTTCCTCCCCTAAATTCCGCAGGAGAGCGGGTCTCCCGGCGGTCGCTGCTTGAAGTATGACCAGCGGACGCTGCCCTAATAGGACGAGCGGACGCCGCCTGAATAAGATTTGCCCAAAAGATTGAGACGGTAACTGCTCACCGTTGTAATCCGCTGCCCTGTACTACGCAAGGCAATGCATCACGGTTCCACAGTGACATGAATCACCCAAAACCGGGCCGAACCAGCGCGTCCGCGGGGCGAAATGCCATGCCCCTGACGCGCCCATCCCCCTTCGCGGGAACTACGCCGCTATCTTCGTCGTATTCTTCATAGTTAAAGGATAAGCAAACGCGGCTTCGCGCCGTCCAACCGTCATGCGCAGCTTCTCTGACACTCTCGGGCAGGTCTTCCGCGCCATCTTGGCCAACAAGCTGCGCAGTTTTCTCACTATGTTTGGTATTGCGTGGGGAGTTGGTTCGCTGCTTGTTCTCGTCGGTCTCGGCGAAGGCTTCCGCGAAGGCCAGCACAAGGAGATGGCGCAATTCGGCGACGACGTCGTCATGGTCATGAACGGCACCATCCCCGCCCTCGCCAACCAGCACACCGGCATGCGCCCTTATGAGCTCACCCTCGGCGACGAGGCCGCCATTGGAAGCTTGCCTGAGGTCCGCGCCGTAACCGCCGAGCTTGCCCGCTCCGATCTCTATGAAGTCAGTCAGTGGAGCAACACCTCCGCCCATCTAGGCGGGAATGAGCCCAGCTACACCGTCGTCCGTTATCTTCCCATCGCTGCCGGCCGCTTTCTCGATGACGAAGATATTCGGGATGCCCGCCGCGTCGTCTTTATTGCGCAAAAATCCGCCTCCATCCTCTTCCAGGGCCGCCCCATGGTCGGCCAGACCATCACCATCAACGGCATCAACTTCACCGTAATCGGCGTCGGCGCCAAGGTTGGCCGCGGCAATAACACCTATGACGATGAAAAAATGTACATCCCCATTACCACCATGCAGGAGTATTTCCCCCTGAAGGGCGACAACATTCCTCAGGACGCGGTCAACTCCATCCAATACAACCCCACGAAAAAGAACGACAATACCGCGGCGGACATTGCCGTGCATCGCGTCATTGCCCAGCGCCACGGCTTCGATCCTTCGCTCGCCGACGCTTTCAACGAGTTTGACACCATCACGGAATCCCACATCATCAGCGTTATCTTCACCGCTATGGATATCTTCCTGGGCAGCGTCGGCGTTGTCACTCTCGGTCTTGGTGCCGTCGGCATCATCAATATCATGCTCGTTTCCGTCAGCGAGCGAACCCGCGAGATCGGCGTCATGAAAGCCGTCGGCGCCACGAAACGCAGCATCATCGCCCAGTTCTTTTGGGAGGGCCTCTTGCTCACCGGCATCAGCGGGCTCATCGGTGTCGGCATTTCCTGGGCCTTCATGGCCTTGCTGCAGGCCGCGCTCACTGACAAGATTCCTGGCTTCGATCCCCCGCGCATGGTCCCCTGGTCGGTGGCGTTGGCCTTGGGTTCGCTCACCCTCTGCGGAATTGCGGCGGGCCTCTATCCCGCTAGCAAAGCCGCGGCTCTTGACCCCATTGAAGCCTTGCGCAAGGAGTGAAGAAGCAGCTTCTAGCCACTAGCTTCTAGCTGCCAGCTTGAAACCGCTTAGAACGAACAGTCCCGGTCAATGCATGCGACGAATCGTTTGAACGGACTGCTTTGAAAGGTTTGTGAATCGGCTGATAGACCTGCCGGAAAACTGGCTAGGAGCTAGAGGCTAAAAGCTAGGAGCTAGTTATGCTCAAAGACATTCTCGCCCAGGCTTGGGAAGCGATGCTCTTCAATCGCCGCCGCACCGCCATCACCACCATCGGGATGGCCTGGGGCATTGCCACTGTCGTCCTCCTGCTCGCATACGGCAACGGCTTCTCCCATGCCATTGAAACCATCTTTGCCCAATGGGGCACCAACACCATCGGCTTCTTCCCAGGCAAGACCAGCCAGCAAACCGGTGGTGATAAGGCCGGAGTCAAGGTCCGTCTCACACTCGACGACGTTGATCGCGTCAGCGCCGTGCTTCCTGAAATCACGCACATCTCGCCCGCGGAATACGACAGCGTCACCGTACAGAACGACCTGCACACCTACACCTGGACCGTCGTCGGCTCTCGCACTTCCTACGCCGACATCATCAAGCTCATCCCCGACCAGGGCCGCTTCTTCAATGGCGCCGAAGACGAACAGCGCGCGCATGTCTGTGTCCTCGGCTCCGAAGCCAAAACCAAACTCTTCTCCAATGAATGGGCGATCGGCGATACCATTCGCCTCAACGGCGTCATCTTTACCATCGTTGGCGTCCTCCAGGCCAAAATGCAGGAAGGCAACGACGACATCAATCGCACCGTCTATGTGCCCTTCAACACGATGAGCGACCTCAAAGATACCACCTACCTCGACGGTGTCTGGATCGGCTATCGCGGCGACTACCAGCAAATCGAGAAGACCATCCGCGAGACCCTTGGCGCCGCTCACCACTTCCGCCCCAGTGACCACGATGCCCTGCACGTCGCCAATCTTCGTACCCAGCTTCACCAGTTCCAGATTCTTTCCTTGGCCCTGCAGGTGCTTCTCTCGCTCGTAGGCGCGCTCACCCTCGGCATCGCGGGCATCGGCCTCATGAACATCATGCTGGTCTCTGTGCAGCAGCGCACTCGCGAAATCGGCGTCGAAAAAGCTCTCGGCGCGCGCCGCCGTCACATCCTCGTTCAGTTCCTGGCTGAAGCCCTCGCCATCACCGGCGTCGGCGGCATCGGAGGCATCGCGCTCGCCTATCTGGTCTCCTTCATGGTCGGCAACATCACCTTTTACAGCGCCATCGCCAAGAATGGAGAGGCCGCCGACATCCGCCTGATGATCACTCCGGCCTCCATCGTCGTTTCCACCGTGATTCTTGTCGTCACTGGCCTCGTGAGCGGCATGATCCCTGCAATCCGCGCGGCCAACCTCGACCCCATCGAAGCTCTCCGCTACGAGTAACCTCGCCGCTCTGCTCCTCCCACGCAGAATGGGTGCCCCATCCTTCGCCTTCTTTCTGGCGAAGGGTAGGTTCGCGCGCTACCCTGTTTCTGTGACCCATGCCTGACCCCACTGACCTCAATCGCGACGCTGTAAAGATCTCCGCTGGCCCTCGTCTGCGCATCGCCATGATCCTCGCCGTCGTCGCCGACGTTCTCCAGATCGCTGTCTTTCCATTCGTCCTCGAGGGCGGCGCATCTCCTCCCGACGATATTCTCGACATCTGTGTCGGCGGACTGCTCACCTGGCTCCTCGGCTGGCACTGGGAGTTCCTGCCCTCCTTCGCCGCCAAGTTGATCCCGGGAGTCGAGTTCGTCCCTCTCTGGACCCTCGCCGTCGCCAACGTCTATCGCAAATCACGCGCGCAGGTCTCCGTCAGCGCAGCCGCTCAGAATCAGCCCCCCGCCTGAAGCACAAAAAAACGCCGGCGATCCTGAATGTCAGGCCCGCCGGCGTTCGCACACTTGCAGGTTTCGCGATCCGCAATCATCCTCATCTTTGATTGCTCAGAGGATGGATTCATGCGCCTTTCGGCACACACCACTTGGTACGCGAGCCGAAACCACAAGGTTCCGATTCTCTCGATGAACGACTTCGGCCCACGAATGGTTGATTACTGGGCCGGTGTCACGGCCACAATGCCGCAGTTCACCGAATTCACGTTCTGCACGATCTGTCCTGCGTTGAAATTGTTGAAGGTCGCGTTGTTCCCCGGCGTGAGCGGCGGGTTGCTCAAGGTCAAATTGGTTTGATTCTGCGCCAGAACCGTTTGGTTCGCATCGTACTGGTCGCACTCCAGCACCGCCGTCGTAATGGCCACCTGCGCCCCGTTCACCCATTTTCCATTCTGGACCTGAACCTGACCATTGACGGGCTGCTCCTGGCTGCTCCACTGTTGCGCCTGGACCAGTGCCGCGTTTGGTCCGCCCGGACCAGGACCTCCCGGCTGCGCGGGTGTCGCCGGCTGCGGCGGCACGCCACCCGGCGGCGGTTGGGTCTGCGCCGGAGGGTTGGTCGCCGTTGGCGTTGGATGCTGCTGGTGGTAGTAGTACCATCCACCGGCCGCAGCCGCGATGGCGATCACCAGCCACAGCGTATTGTTCTTCTTAGCTCCATCTGCCGCAGGCATCACCACCGGAATCGGTCCCGGTGCACCATAGCCCGGTTGAGGCGGCGCCGGATAACTTTGCGGGGTTGGCGGGGGCGCCGCATAGCTCTGCGGAGGCGGCGGAGGCGCTGCATAAACCGGTGGTGGAGGCGCCACTGCAACCGGTGCCGCCGCCACCGGCGCCACCGCTGGCGCAGGAGCCGCGGCTCCTGCCGTCACGTCGTTTCCGCACTTCGGGCAGAAATGCTCATTTTCTTCCACGTGTGCGCCACACTTGCTGCAAAATGCTGCCATATTCGTTCTCCTCTATTGTTGCTCCCGGTTCTCTGCGTCCTGTACTCCGTCCGACTGATTCCCAGGGCTCGCCATCTGACGCTGTCCCGCGCCGCTAACCCCGTCGCCTCGCTTTTCTCACTGCGCGGGAGTCACAGCCACAATGCCGCATTGCACCTTCGACATTGCCTGCTGGATCGCCCCCATCGGAAATGCCGGGAACGACGACGTTGCCCCCGGAGCAGTGGGCCCGTTCAGCACCATCGTCGTTTGAAAGATGACGGTTCCGTTCGAGGCGTATTGCACGCACATCAGCGTGGCCGACTGTATCGCCACATTCGAGTGATTCATCCACTGCGCGTTTTCTACTTCGACGTTCCCGTTCTGCGGCACCCATCGGCCCGAGAATTCCTGCTGTTGCACCAGTGCGGCGTTATTTCCTCCGCCGCCCGGAGCCCCACCCGGTGGTTGCGCTGGATTGTTTGCCGGAGGTTGTCCCGGGCCGCCGCCTGGCTGCTGTGCTGGCGGTTGTCCCGGAGCGCCTCCCGGCTGCTGTCCTGGGCCGCCTTGAGGCTGTTGCCCAGGTCCGCCGCCTGGCTGCACGGGCGGCTGTTGCGGCGGTTGTTGTGGTTGTGGCTGAGTACCCGGCTGTTGTCCCGGAGCTGTTGCCGGCGGCGTCACACTCTGTGGCGTGTGTTTGTAGTAGTACCAGCCGCCCGCCGCCAGAGCGACGATAATCACCAGCCAAAGCATTCCGCTCTTGTGTGCCGGAGCCGGCGGGGGCATCGCCACCGACATCGGCAACTGCCCTGGAGCCACAAAGGACATGTGCGCTGGCGCCGCGTATCCCGGCGGAGGCGGTGCAGCCGCGGCATAGCCTGCAGTTGCAGCCGCAGGCGCTGGCTGTGCGCTTGCACCCGCCGTCACATCGTTTCCGCACTTCACGCAGAAGCGCTCAGTGCCTTCCAACTGCGTGCCACACTTGCTGCAGAATGTCGCCATTCGCTTACTCTCCTGACCGTCGTTCCCTGGCTCTTGATCCCTGAAACCTAAACCATGTCTCTACGCCACTGGAGCTACCGCTACCGGTCCCGGCGGCATTGGAGGCCTCACCGTTCCCAGTCCCAGCGTTGCCTCCACGTGTTGCAATGTGTGTTCAAGTTGGGCCTTCTGCATGTCCCTCACCTGGTGCAGACCCTGCTGGATCATGGTGAACATGACGTACCACGAGATCACGGAAAGAACTCCCATGCCGACATACGACATCACGAGGTTGCTGCTCCCCGCTGCCAGCGGAGAGTCCCAAATCGCGTGTAGCACCACGGGAATAATGAATGCCCGCAGGAAGCGACCATCCATCAGCATGCTTACGCTTGCCGGCCGGTCACCTTTCACTCGCCAGAACGCGCCCGCCGCAAGACCTGTCCACACAATGTGTCCGAACGGCGAAAGGATTGCGCGCACGTTCAACTCCATGAGCGTGGCTTTCATCACCGGCATCAGGATGATCCCCCATCCCACTGTGGCGCCCTGCGGAAGTCCCGCGAAAATTTGGTCGAGCCCGCCACTTTGAACGAACTTGACCAATCCCGGAGCAAACGCGTCCATCCCGTAGCCCAGCGTCTCTGAGCATGCAAAGGCTGCGCCCACCGTCGCACCAAACAAAATTCCGTTGAGTTGGTATGGATACCGCGCGCCTCGAGCGCCCCACGTTACCAGGATCACCGCTAGCAGCTTCCCGCTTTCTTCCAGGATGCCTGCCTGGTAGAATTCGCCGGCGCTGAAGAGAGGAGTAATGTAGCCGAGCGTGATCACCAGGACCGAAATTCCGCCGCCGACAACAAACAATTTGATGATTTCTATGACCGAGACATTGCGCGGCGTGTTCATCTCCCAGAGGAACGTCAGCGTCGCCATGGGCACGGCAAACGTTGCCAGCACCATGATCGCGATCATCGGCTTTTCATTTCCTGTGTAGATGTACAGTGCGTAAATCGCCGCGTACGCAACCACCAGTCCCGCCAGCACGCGGAAGAACATCCACGGCTTCGGCCAATTCGTGTCCACCATCTCCAATGGCGGCGTCGACCGCGGCGAGCCGACCCCAAGGTACTCTTCCACCGCGTCTGGGCCGTGCTTCTTGAATGTCTCTTTGAAAATCTCTTTGAAGCTGAATCCTTCCAGCTTGTCCGTCGAGGCAAGCTGCCGGATCTTCGCCGTCAGGTCTCCCATCACACCCGAACCGGCATGCGCCTGCTTGCCGGGCGCGGGCACGTAATACACCTGCTGCGGTCCGCCGGGATACGCCTGGTACACCATTGGCACCATCCCCGGCGGTGCTTGTGGCGGCACGCCGCCCAAGGGTGGTGGCGGTGGCCCTGCTGGAGGAGTGACGCTCTGCGGACCAGCCGCTGCGCCTAGCGCTGCTCCGCAACTCTTGCAAAACTTGTTATCGGGCTGGGACTCCGTGCCGCAGCGTGGACAAAGCATAGTTATTCTCCTGTCTTTCGGGGCCGGGGGGATGCTGAACAAAGTAGCACCTTACCGCGCCTTAAGTAAAGAGTTCTATACGGTCCGATCGCTAATAATTCAATGCGTCGCCGGACCGGCCTGAATCTTCCGTGAACTACATATCAGATCGCTGGCTGGCGGGCCTCCCGGAGGCCTGCTTGCTGACTCCGCTGCTTTTCCGCCTCACTTCACCTTCGTCAAATGTCCCACTGTTTCCTGCGGCCCATCCAACGTCCCATCGCCGACCGTCAGAATCTCCGTCTGCCCGCCGCAAGTCAGGTTCACCTGCTTGCCGCTTTGCGTATACGTGCAGGTCACTGGGATCGGACCCATCGTCACGTTTGCAGTTCCACCCGATTGAAACACGATCGTCACCGATCCGTCTGGAGCTGCGTACGTGTGTCCCTTCACGTTATTCCCGCACGCCGCCAACACAAGGCAAACCAGCGCCGCTGCTGCCGCCGCCCATCCACTTCGCTTGCTTGTTCTCATCGTTCAACCTCCAAACTTCGCGTTCTTTGCTTACTTCAGTCGGCCCTTGCCGGGCCCGGAATACACGCGTTCCCCGCAGGTTGGGTCGATCCCGCGAACCCGTGGCGCGCAAGAACAGCCAATCACTGTCATATCAACACTGATCGCCGCTCTTTTGTCCTTGCCCTTTCCGCTGTCGATTGTCCTTTGGGGGGAATGTCGCTTCACAACTCTAACCACGCGCAATCCCCGCAGGCAAGCTTTTTCTTTGCCTTTTGAGGCTCGCGTTGAATCTTTCTGCAAGCGCAACGAACTTACAGCTTACCGACGAATCTGCTCGCAACAAAGTTTTCTTTGAGCGCTGCACCTTGTCAGTTGGGCCGTATCGAAAACGCGTTCCACCTCACCCACTCCGCCGCCGTCGACCCGTCCACTACAATCCAACCAACGGCCGCCGTTCTCCGACCTACCGGCTGCCTCACACTCCGCGGAGTTCCCATGCGCCCCCTTGCTCTGGTTGCCGGCATCCTCTGCATCTCGATCGTGCTCTTCGATGCCTTCCAGACAATCATCCTGCCCCGCCGCGCAACCGGCCGTTTCCGCCTCACCCGCCTCTTCTACATCGCCACCTGGTTTCCCTGGCGCTTCTTCGCCCGCCGCTTTCACCACGCCCGCCGCCGCGAAATCCTTCTCGGCTATTACGGTCCTTTCTCGCTCATCTTTCTTCTGGTCGTCTGGGCCGCTTTCATGATCCTCGGCTTCGCCTTCATCTACTTCGCCATCGGCAGTCCCTTCAGCGACCCCGCCCATCCCTCCGGCTTCCACACCGACCTCTACATCAGCGGAACGACCCTCTTCACCCTTGGCCTTGGCGACGTCACGCCGCACAGCCCGCTCGCCCGCGTCCTTCTCATTCTCCAAAGCGGAATCGGCTTCGGCTTCCTGGCCATGGTGATGGGATACTTCCCTGTCCTCTATGCCGCTTTCTCGCGCCGCGAAGTCAGTATCTCCCTGCTTGACGCCCGCGCCGGCTCACCGCCCACCGCCGCCGAGCTCATGCGCCGCCACTCCTGCGACGGCGCCGCGCAGCCGCTATCCACTCTCCTTGTCGAATGGGAACGCTGGTCCGCCGAGCTCCTGGAGAGCCACATCTCCTACCCGCTGCTCTGCTACTACCGCTCTCAGCACAACAGCCAAAGCTGGCTCAGCGCCCTCACCGCCGTCCTCGATACGTCGTCGCTTCTCATCGCAGGCGTTCGCGGCCTCGAGGCGCGCCAGGCCCAGCTCACCTTCGCCATGGCCCGCCACGCGCTCGTCGACCTCTCGCAGATCTTCAATCTCCGCCCCGTCACGAACGCGCCAGACCGCCTTCCGCCCGCGCGCTGCCACGAGCTTTACGACATGCTCACCGCCAGCGGCATCGAGCTCTGCTACGACGACTCATCCCGCGAGCGTCTCCGCCAGATGCGCGCGCTCTACGAGCCGTACGCTGAAACGCTCAGCCGCTTCCTGCTCATGCCGCTGCCAGAGTGGTTCTCTCTTCAGCCGCGCAAAGACAACTGGCAAACCGTCGCCCGCCTCCGCGCCCAAACCGAAGCGAATGACTCAACGACTCCGCTTCCGGCCGCCGCCGATCCAGCCGCCGCCGCTTCGGCAATACACGAACATCCACACGACTTCTGAAGCTCCGCGGGGCTTTCTCTCGCGCTGTGCTCTCTGTTCTCTTTTCCCTGATTTGTCATCCTGAGCGAAGCGGGCCGCGCCTCGCGCGGCCCGCGAAGTCGAAGGACCTGCGGCTGCTTTTCACGCGGTCCACCGCCCGCTCTCAACCCCTCGCGCCGTAGGCGCACCGGTTGTTAGCCCCGCGCTTTACGTGGGGAGATCTGTTCGCCTCAAATTTTCGCAGTCTCGTAGGGACGGCGCCGGGCGCCTCAACCCCCAGCAGGCAGGTCGCACTGCTTCGTGAGGTTTGCTTTCAACCGCAGCTCGGTCCCCGGAATGTTGCCGGCAAGCTTGATCTTGTCTCCGTCAACGACTCCGGCCAAATCCAGATCGAATTCGTTGCGGCCCATCGTGTTCATCAGGCCAGTCGCAATCTGCTTCGCGTGGAGCTGAACGGTTACGGCATTACCCTGCCGATCGTATGTACCCGTAAACATCATGGCGCTGTCGCCGCCAAACACGTGGCCCCCGATATAGACCACAACGCCTGTACCCCAGCCTTGCACGCCGATGAACTGAACCGTATAGAAACCTTCCATACTGAGCCTCAGCTTTCCCTCGCCAACGAGCGAGTGACCTCCTGCCGGAACTTGCCTTGGACATGAACTGAGAGGAAATGAGCGCGGCCCGTTTCACTCTTACAGACGATGAGCCCGCCGCCCTTGCAGCCTACTATATCGCTTCATCTCTCCGGACAATGCGAAAAGCCAGACATTTTTGGACTTGCTCTGCCTTTCGCGACCCTCCGCCCAGCACAACTTCCTCCTCCGGATTTCCGTTGACACCCACTCCAGCACCCTGCAATGGTCAATGAATCGGCAAATCAACTGGAGGTCCCTCGTTGGAAAAAGTTGCGCGCTGGAAGTGGCACGTCCGCGGGAATTGGAACCCGCGCGAAGATAGAATCCCCTCAATCGTTTGGCTTGGCATCCTTTGGATTGGAATGATCCTCGGCTTCGGATTGGATGCCCGGCGTTTTCTCGGCCTACACCCGCCCTTGGCTCTGCATCTGCACGCCGCTGTCTTCACCATCTGGATGTTCCTGCTCACCGCGCAAGTGCTCCTCGTGGTGCGTGATCGCGTCGACATACACCGCCGGCTAGGATGGTTTCTCGCCGCATGGGCCTGCCTTATGGGCGTAATGGGACCCGTCGGGCTTTACACCGCGGTCATGATGGACGTCAGGAAGCATGGCCCCTTTCCCGATCCCTTCATGTGCGTGCAACTCCTCGACATCAGTTCCTTCCTCGTTCTGCTCGCCATCGGCATTTCTCTCCGCCGGAACCCCGCCGCCCATAAGCGGATGATGATTCTCTCCAGCGTCGCCCTCGCCAGCCCCGGCTTCTCCCGTTTCCTCGGCCATGTTTACCCAACCGATCCATCGACACCCTTCCTCTTCCTCCTCAACGTCTACTACGGCAACATTCTCCTCATCACGTTGATGCTCGCCTGGGATCTCTATCGCGGCCGCCTCGTCCGCTCTCATGTCATCGCATCCATCTCGCTTCTCGCATGCCTGTACCTCAACTCGTTTCTCTTCTTCTGGCCACCTTGGAGCGACCTGACCCTCCGTTGGATAACCGCCTGGGCAAAGTAGGACTTTGGACTCCGCATTTCTCGCGCCGTCGGCGCGCAGCATGTTAGCCCCGCGCTTCAGCGTGGGGAATCCGGCACACAAAATACCGGCAGTGCCGTGGGAACGGCGCCGCGCCCGCCCTCAATCAGCCCAAAGAACCGGGGTGCCTATGCCCCTCCGCCGTGCGGATGGAATATGGAATACCACGGACCCCGATCCGCCGCTTTCAGCCCGGCACGAAACCGGGTACCCCACGTTCGGGATTCGGGAGATGGGATTCCACTATTTCGATCTGCAAATGATCGACTTTCGGTCTCCCGCAAAACGGCTGCGCGCATCTATCGTCTTCTGTCCAACACATCGCGGGACAAGCATGCGTGGGCCGATTTTGAGGCGTTCTGGTGCATCAAATCGACAAAAATCGACGAAATTTGTCGACGGTTTTGAGGTTGATTCATTGATTCCAAATGAGTTAAGTGGCAAATATACCCCCGGGGGGTATAAAAATCACTCCTCTTCGTTTCTAGCCGCGTCTGCCTCGGGTTTTCCGCCTGATTTCGCGCCTATCGCCTGGGGTTTTGGCCGGAGGCTAAGTGCGGCGAGAGCGATTCTGGCGTTAGCCAGATAGTGCGTGGCGTCGTTGTGCGTGACGACTCCCTTCATGGATGCGTAGTTGATGCACGCGATGAAGTCGCAGATGTTTTGGTGGCCTGAGAGCGGCGGCACGGCGTTGAGATAGGCCTTGTTGCCGGCCTTTTCGCATTCCCATGCGGTCGGATTTTCGCCCTCAGCCCGCTTATTGTGAGCGTAGTTCCAGGAGCGCATGCAACTGGAGATGGCCTTGCTTGCAGAGTCGCCTTCGGTTGTGGTTGCGCCGGCAGGCGCGGCTGAGTTTCGAGGCGCGTTGTCGGTGATGGCGGAGATCGTCGTTGCAGTCATTGAAAAGCTCCTTCATCTTTAAGGCTAGCGATTTGCGCGAATTAATCGGCAAACTTCAGAAAAGATTTTTGCCGAATGTTTTCAGCGGGTTGCGGAGGTTTGGGCCGTAGGCAGGGCTTGACATCGCGGCAGGGAGCGAGGGAACTGCGCGAGCCGAGGTGTTTCTACGGCTCACGTCCCACGGCCTTACTGCTCTAAACTCGTCAAATAGGCAATCCCCCTTAAAGGAACCGCCCCCTTGAAGAAAAGCACACTGTTCGCTCTGGTTTCATCCGTCCTGCTGCTCGCGCCGCTTCCCGAGCTCCATGCTCAACTCACGACAGGCCCTGCCGGTCAAAGTTCCGCCAGCCAGCCTGCGGCCCAAGCCACACTTGCCGACCGGCGCCAGGCCCTCAACGACCTCTTTCACGACTATTGGGAGGATCGGCTCAAGCACGATCCCGAGTTTGCCTCCGAGATCGGTGACCTCCGCTACAACGACCAGATCAGCGATTACTCTGTCGCGGCCTACAACGATCGGCTGGCCCGCGAGCAGAGATTCGAGCTTCGCCTGGCCGCGATCGACCCGACCGGTTTTACTGACCAGGAACAGATCAGCCAGGAACTTCTGCTTCGCACATTCGACGAGGACCAGGAGGCGGCCGAATTCAAGGGGTGGGAGATGCCCGTCAACCAGATGGGGGGCATTTACTCCGAGTACCCGCAACTGGTGGCCGAGCTCAGCTTCAAAACGGTGAAGGACTATGACGACTGGATCGCACGCCTGCACGCCATTCCCCATGCCTTCGATCAGGTCACGACCAACATGTCGATCGGCATGGACGACCACCGCGTGCCGCCGAAGTACCTGCTTGAGAAGACGCTCGTGCAGGTGCAGCAATTGGCCAACCAGAAGCCTGACGATTCGCCGCTTGCGCTGCCGCTCAAGAAGTTCCCGACGTCGATTTCAGCTTCAGAGCAGGCACGCATCAAGAGCGAAATGCTCGATACCATCTCAAAAGAGGTTCTGCCGGCTTACCTGCGCTTTGCACGGTTCCTTGAAGTCAGCTACATCCCGGCCGGCCGCGACAAGCCCGGCATCGATGCCCTGCCCGACGGCGCCGCGTACTATCAGTTCCTCATCAAGCGCACCACCACGACCAACCTGACCGCCGCGCAAATTCATCAGATCGGCCTGGACGAAGTTGGCAAGGACGAGGCTGAAATGCTGGCCATCGCCCAGAAGCTTGGTTTCAAAGACCTGGCCAGCTTCCGCGCCAGCCTCAAGACCAATCCCAACGAGCACCCGGCCTCGGCCGACGCGCTGATCGCGACTTACAGAGGCTATCTCGGCCCCATGCAGGCCAAGTTGCCGCAACTCTTCGGCACATTGCCCAAGGCGCCGTTTGAGGTCACCGCGGTTCCCGATTACCTGGCAAAGAACTCGGCGCCTGCTTACTACGAGGCGGGCTCGCCCGACGGCTCCCGCCCCGGGCGTCTATTCATCGACACATACGACGCGACGCATCGCAACCTCTACAGCGTCGAATCCATCGCCTACCACGAGGGCATTCCCGGCCATCACCTTCAAATCTCGATTGCGCACGAGATGACCGGCATTCCTGAGTTCCGCAAGTTCGAGGGCTACACCGCATACACCGAGGGCTGGGCGTTCTATGCCGAGCATTTGGGCAAGGATGTCGGCTTGTACCAGGACCCCTACTCCGATTACGGCCGCCTGGAGAACGAAGTCTGGCGCGCCATCCGCCTCGTCGTCGACACGGGCGTGCACTCCCAGAGTTGGACCCGCGACCAGATGGTCGAATACTTCCGCGACCACTCGAATATTGATGAGCCCAGCATCCAGGCTGAGGTGGACCGCTACATTGCGTGGCCCAGCCAGGCTCTGGCCTACAAGATCGGCCAGTTGAAAATTCTGGAGCTTCGCGACCGCGCGAAAAAGGCATTGGGCGACAAGTTCGACATTCGCGCCTTCCACGACCAGGTGATCGACTCGGGCGCTTTGCCGTTGGACGTCCTCGAACAGCGCATCGACGCCTGGATCGCGACGCAGAAGCCGGCAGCCTCCGCGCTCGCTTCAAATTGAGAGCCTGTCATCGAATCAGCGCATGAACATGGAAGAACCGAATGCGCAGATTCAGACAGGCGCATGCGAACTGAGGAAGAAAAGTCCTGCCGTGATATTCTTTCGAGTTCGCGCTCACAGCGGATCGATCCGCTGGCAATATTCAATGCCGCCGCGGGCTCGCAGCGGATGGAGATTCAATACCGTTGCGGATTGCAACGGATGGAGAAAGCCAATGAAGAATGGGACGAATGGTTTGATTCTGGCATGCATGATTCTTGGATTCGGCGGCGAACTTTATGCGCAGGCCACGGCCCCCGTGGATACAACGGTATGCGACCTGGTGAAGAAGCCGCAGGCGTTCAACGGACAGATTGTGCGCATCAAGGGCACGGTGGTGGCCGGATTCGACGAGTTCTTGATCAAGGACTCGACCGACTCCAATTGCGGATATCCCGTGAATGCGATCTGGCTGGCCTATCCGGCAGGGACGAAGGGCAAAGCGGGACCCGCAGCCATGCTGACAATTGGGCCAGCGAGGAACTTCACCGGGAAGTTCACACCCGCAACACGGACGCCAGTAACGCTAGACAAGAGCAAGGACTTCAAGCAGTTCGATTCGCTGCTGGCGCAGAAGCACGAGAAGGGCGCGGACATGTGCCTGGGCTGCACGCGCTACGAGGTGACCGCGACTCTGGTGGGCAGGCTGGATAGCGTGGCCGATGCGACGCTCGAACGCGACTCCTCAGGCAAGATTGTGGGCTTTGGCGGCTTTGGGAACATGAATGCCTATCCCGCGCGCCTGGTGCTGGAGTCGGTTACAGACGTAACGCCCAAAGAGGTGGATTACTCAAAGAACGACCAAGAGACCAAAGGCGGAGCCACGGGAGGCGGAAACGGAGCCGATATGTATGGCGCCGGCGCGGGCTGCGGCGGCGGTGGCTGCGTGGGAGGGGGAGCGGGGAACGGGATGGATCTGAATGGTGCGATTTTGGCCGCGCAGAAAACCGCCGACAAGCTTGCCGCGGGGCCTCCGAAGGACGCTGCGACAAAGGCCGCCGCGGTTTACGGAAAGCCCAACGACCACTCGACGGGCGTCTCCTTCGCCAATGGAACGGGGAACGAAGCTTCGCCAAATGACGATCTGGGGAGCAAGGATTCGCCGGACGGGATTCTCTTCAACTGCACCTTCAACCAGGATCGCCTGCAGGGAGATGCGCTGACGAGAGCCGTGATTCACATGGGGGATCACATATCGGAGTTACGCACACCAGCACCGGGTAACGAAGCCGCACCGCCTTACATTCTTGAGTCTGACGCATGGGTGGTGACGGCGGTCTCGGCGGTGGTCGGCGGACAGCCGTTTCTTTCGCTTCCCGGCGGTTACGTGATTTGGGATTCCACCTGGCCGGCAGCCGACCGCAATGACAAGATGGCGGACGCGCTCAAGGATTTTCTCTTGAACGAAGCCATATTGAGCCAGTAGGCGAGGGCGCTCAGGAACTGAGCGAAGCGAGCGCGTCGCGCAAGCGCGGAAGGGAAGCCGATTGACCTGGAACCCGGCGCTCCTGAGGAAAGCTGTCGATTGCGGTGATTGGACAAGGATCCGCGGCTGACGCGAGTATCCTTGAGAGATGTAGGCCGCGCCGTGCGCCGAAAGCGCCGAAGACGCTGAAATTTTCGATATGAAGGGAAAAGAAGCAATGGCCGAGATTGCCGTCGAGGCTCCGCAAACCCCTGCGCAGTTGCCCCAAGTCCGCGTGGCGGTTCTGGGCGCGGGAAAGATGGGTGGCATTCTACTGCAGGCATTTCTGAAGGAGAATCTGTTTGCCGCCGACCGGATTCACGCAACTGTGGGCCACGCCGAGCGAGCGCTCGCGCTGAGCACGCAATGGGGCGTGGACGTGAGCACGAATAATCTGGAGGCCGTGAAGCAGTCGGACCTGATCTTAGTAGGTGTGAAGCCATTCCAGGTTCCGGAATTGATTGCGGAGATCAAACCCGCGCTTAGTAAAGGCAAAATGCTGGTTTCTTTCGCAGCGTCAGTGAAGACGCGCGCCATCGAGGAAGCTGCGGGTATGGATATAGCGGTGGTGCGCGCAATGCCGAATACGCCTTCGGCTCTGGGCGCGGGCGCGGCTGCTCTGTGCCGTGGGCGATTTGTTAGCGATGCGCAGATGGCGCTGGCTCAGCGACTGTTTGAGACTGTGGGCCGCACGGTGCTGGTGGACGAGAAGCACATGGATGCAGTGACCGGGCTCTCAGGTTCCGGCCCGGCGTATCTCTACATCATTATTGAAGCGTTGGCCGAGGCTGGCGTGAAGGTGGGCCTGCCACGCGAAATTGCAACGCAACTGGCCGCACAAACGGCCTACGGCGCCGCGAAGATGGTGCTCGAGACCGGTTACCACCCGGCTCTGCTCAAGGACGCTGTGACCACGCCCGCAGGATGCACGATTGACGGCATCCTGGAGTTGGAGGAGGGCGGGTTGCGGGTGACGCTGATTAAAGCGGTGATGCGGGCAACTGAACGTGCGCGGCAACTGGCGGCGGGATGAGCCTGCGCTGATTCGGTGACCTTCCGGCAAACAAATTTGCCCATGCAACGCCCAACCTGGCTTCCCACATATCTGCCGGAGCTCGACGGACTTCGCGGCCTGGCGATTCTGGCGGTGGTCCTCTATCACTGCCATCCGCGCCTTGAGGGGACGCAACTCTACTACGCGAGCCTGTGGGGATGGGCGGGCGTCATTCTCTTTTTTGTGCTCAGCGGTTTCCTGATTACATGCATTCTGCTGGGGACGCGGGACAAGCCGCATTATTTCCATCACTTTCATGCGCGCCGGGCGCTGCGCGTGTGGCCTGTGTACTTGCTGGTTCTGGCCGTTGTCTACCTCAACGCGCCGTGGTTTGTGGGCGGCAGCGTGAGTCATGCGATCGAGACCGCGCCATGGCTGGCTTACACTTTTTGCGTGCAGAACTTGTTTCACATTACTCTGCCGCCGGCGCTCGGCCCCTCGTGGGCGCTGGCCATCGAAGAACAGTACTACTTTGTCTGGGCGCCATTGGTACGCGTGCTGCGGAGACCTTGGATGTTGGGGATGGTCCTTGTGGCTGCGCTGGTTGCAGCTCCTTTGATTCGTCACGCAAATCTGCACTGGATGACGCCGACGAATACGCTGATCCATCTGGACGGGATCGCTCTGGGCAGTCTGCTTGCGCTTGCGTTCTACACATTCAAGCTCAGCCGACGCGCATGGCTCGCCATCGGCCTCGCCACATTTGTGCTGGGCATTGCGGCGGCGGCCACCATTGCGGGTGGAACAGCATTTCTGGATTCCGCTCTGGCTCTGGGATTTGCCGGCGCGATGGTTGCGGCGATCGCTTCCACCGGTGCGCGCAATCCGGTAAATGCTTTGCTGCGGCGTGGGCCGCTGGCATTCTACGGGCGAATCAGCTATGGCCTTTATATGACGCACATTGCGGTCTTCATTTATTTTGGATGGTTCGATCGGGCGATGGATCGCTACGGCACGGCCGGAAATCTTGCGGTTGTGGGATTTCGCCTGGTAATGAGCACTCTGGTTGCGACGGGACTCTGGTATGGATTTGAGTCGCAGATTCTGAAGTTGAAGCGCTTCTTTTAAGACAGGTCAATGCCAGAGCCTTTGATTTGTACGAAGCGCGCACTGTCATCGCTTCGTTCTGAAATGCGCGCCATCGCGGCTTAAGTGTGTGACTGAAGTCACGCATTTGCTCACGATGCGGCTGGTAGGCTTGAAAGCAGGCGATTTGCGCTCCCACAGCATTTGAAAGGGCTCCGATCCATGGCTACTTTGCCGATTTTGGTGTTGAACAGCGGTTCTTCTTCCATCAAGTTTTCGGTCTATGAGGCTTCCGGCGGCGAGCGGACGCGGCTCGTTGAAGGCGCTGTCGATGGCATCGGCACCGACTTGGGCAAATTCTGGATCAAAGACGCGACCGGCAAGAAGCTCGTAGATCAGACGCCTGCGCTGCCGAGCCGGTCGGTTGCGTTCAAGCTGGTCGTTGATGCGCTCAATTCCGGCGAGATTCCTGGCCCGGCTGCAATCGGGCATCGAGTGGTTTGCGGAGGACCGACTATCCGCGAGAATCAGCGCATCACTCCTGCGCTAATCGACGAGATCGAAAGTTATGCGGCTCTTGCGCCGCTGCATACTCCCATTGCGGTTTACATCATGCGCGAGGCGCTGCGGCTGTTTCCGGGGATTCCAAATTTTGCGGTGCTCGACACGTACTTTCACCGGACTCTGCCTGAGGTTGCGGTGCGAATGCCCATTCCTGAGGAATACGCGGCGATGGGAGTGCGGCGCTACGGGTACCATGGCATCTCCTACGAGTCGATCATTTTTCAATTGCAACCAAACGTTCCTGAAAAGCTGATTGTGGCTCATCTGGGCAATGGCGCATCGATCTCAGCAATTCGCAACGGACAGTGCCTGGACACTTCGATGGGCTTGACACCGTCGGGCGGTATTATCAGCGGCTCGCGAACGGGCGATATCGATCCGGGCGTGTTGATCTTCATTCTGAAGAAGATTGCCGAGACGACCGCGAACGCGGCGGAGGCGGCCGACAAGCTTGAAACTGTCGTAAGCAAGAAGTCTGGGTTGCTGGGCGTAAGCGAGTTATCGAACGACATGCGCGATCTGCGCGAAGCAATCGAGGGCGGAAATGCAAAGGCGCGGCTGGCTGTGGACAAGTTCTGCTGGACGATTGCGCGGTGGATCGGCAGTTACGTAGCCGAGTTGAACGGACTCGACATGCTGGTGTTTACCGGCGGCATCGGCGAGAACGATATGGCCTCGCGAGCAGAGATCTGCGCGGGACTGGGGGCGCTGGGGATCGTCGTGGATGCGAAGCGGAACAATGTGCGCGGGCCGGCGGTCATTTCGGCGGAAAACTCGCCAGTGACAGTGCGCGTGATTCCGCCACTCGAAGATCTGATGATTGTGAATCACGTGGTGCGGCTGCTGAGGGCGTAAGCACCGCAATCGAACTTGTTCTGAATCCGAATCATTCCGATCCCAGCCAGAACGGATAGGTTATCTCGCCGCAGCAGCTTCGATGGCGTCGGCCCACGAAAAGCTTACGTCGCCAGTGGCAATGTGGATTTTGGACTCCCATTCAAGAATATAAAGTGAGTAGCAAAGCGTCTTTGGAGGAAGAGAATCTGCGATTTTCTCTGGCAAGACTCCCGGCTCAGTTCTTCAGAGCTTGAACCAAATGCTTCCTGGATGCCCGATAATCCTCTCGTTTTCAGGTATCTCAACGGAACAAAAAAGAACCTGATGAAACAGAATCTCGCCATTGCGGTAACGGAACTTTTCGGGTGGGGGATCAGCTGGTAGCTCGGTTAGTATCTCGACCTCTAACTTGATGGCTGCATTCTCATAATCATGCGTGAGGGCCCTAATCCGTGCGTCGTGCAGGCCATTTGGCAAAGACTCATCCAACTCTTCAAGCGTCATTTCGCATGCCTCGGCAGCGCTAGCACTTTCAATTGTTTGCCGAGTTTAGCGAAGTCTGGATCTGCTGTAACGAGTGTAGCCCCTGTGCGCATCGCCAATTCCGCGGCAAAGCTATCGGCGAGCCCAAGCTTGTAGCGAAGCCGCAGAACCGCTGTATCCAGAGCTTGGCGCTCCCAGGCCTCTACAATCTCTATCGCCCCGCGCGCAGCCTCGATGCACCTGAGTGCCTTGTCTGTCCCAAAATACCTTGCCAGCACGCAGGCCACTTCGCTCAAATTGACGACTGAGATTGCAAGGTGTGCACTGCCTGATCTTGTCTGCCGGATCAGATTCTCAACGGTTGCTGCTCCCGGCGCATCGCGATATAGGCGCACAAGTGCGTTCGCGTCCAGCACGTACTCTTTCACAGCATCTCCCTGTACCTGGCTTCATCGCGCTCACGATCTTCCCGTCTCTCTTCCATCATCAGAGCTTCGACGTCTTCCTTCACGTGGCTTAAACATCCTCGAAGAGCGAGGAGCGCATCATACGGGTTTGGAGTGAGAGTAATCTGCCCATCACGTTCATCTACAGCCACACGAGTTCCACCCTTTATCCGTAATCTCTTCCGAATTTCTGCGGGAATCACTAGTTGGCCTTTCGAACTGACGGTCGCCATGTGCGCCATGTGTCTTACCTCGGGGTAAGACATAGTATACGCCAGATCCAGGCCGTGTTCCAACCGGTGCGAGCGCTACCGTGTTCTACACTGGTGAGTTCGTACCGGAGTCATGAATGGCTGTTGCGGCTTCACCCGCGCAAACTCATCATCTTCCTTCACTCGCACTGCGGCGATTCGCGTGGGGCGTTCTGGCTTACTTCATTGCGGTGATCTTGTGGGGCGGGCTAGTACGCGCAACGGGCTCAGGAGCCGGCTGCGGGGACCACTGGCCACTTTGCAACGGCACGGTGATGCAGCACTCAGCGCAGATCGACACGATGATCGAGTTCACACACCGCATCACGAGCGGGCTCTCGTTTTTCTCGGTCGTAGCCCTGCTTTGGTGGACATTTGCACGCACCGTGCGCGGGCACCTGGCCCGCTCCGCGGCAGTTGCTGCCGTGGCATTCACGCTGATTGAGGCGGCGCTGGGAGCCTTTCTCGTGAAGCTCGGACTGACTGCGCAAAGCCAGTCTCCGCTGCGAGCGCCGTACCTGGCGCTGCACTTAACCAATACCTTGCTGCTGCTCGCCGCGCTGACGATGACCGCGCATCTGCTGAGCCGCCGCACCGGCTACCTGCGCGAAAGAATTCACTTCAGAGCGCCCTTCGGCGCAATCGCGTCGGTCGTCGTTGTGCTCATTGTTGGCGTAACTGGATCGCTGGCCGCGCTGGGCGATACGCTTTTCCCTGCGAGCTCTCTTGGCGAAGCACTGTCGCAAGATTTCTCGGCAACGAGCGGATGGCTGGTGCGTTGGCGCTGGACGCATCCCACGGTCGCATTTGTGGCCAGCATTTTCCTGGTCTGGCTGCTGGTGCGCGCCGCAAAGCGATCAACCCATTGGGACAACCGAGGGCTTTCAGCGCTCGTGTTGATTCTGCTAGCTGCACAGTACGCACTGGGAATTCTCGACGTGGTATTCCTGGCTCCGGTCTGGCTGCAGATCGCACATCTGCTCGGCGCCGACCTGCTGTGGGGCGCCCTTGTCGTGCTGGTTGCGCGGCTGATGATCGAACCGGTGGATGGGCACGGCTAAAGCCTTGCCGTTTTTAAACAGCGTCGTCCCTACGGGACTCCCGGAATCGGTGTCTGATCGGTTTCCCCACGCTGAAGCGCGGGGCTAGCATTCTTTGCGCCTACGGCGCAAGCTCTTCATTAACCCAAGACTTCTGGGTGGATCGGAACGATCGGTTTCGAGCGCAGCCGCGCCCTTTCAAATCAAGATTCATGCAACCATCTCTAGTCTTCGAGTTCGGGGTGGTAGTGGCTCTCCCAGCCGAGGTAGCGTGCGGCCTCGTGTACAGATTTCGAGACGTCGCTGAAGTTCGCGGCCACGTGATGTTCGAAGCCCTCGCGGCAGATGTACTTGAGAAGTTTCTGCAACTGCGGAATTTCGGCAACGCCGGCTCCGCCGAAGGTTTCGAGCGGATCGTCGGTGAAACGTCCTGCGCCTGTGTAGCCACGAATCACGCCGCGCCGGTCGTCCGTGGAAAAGCGCGCGTAGCTCATGGCGCCGGGCTTGATGACGCCCTCGCAGGTGCCGTAGGTATTCTCCTTGCCCACAGTTCCGGCGATGATCTGCTGGAAGTCCATTCTCACTTCCTTGAAGAAGTGCTTGGGCAGGTTGGAGCAGTGAAAGCAGACGCATTTGTTGGGATCGCTGCCGTAGTTGTTGTTCCAGTCAAGCAGCGCCGAAGGGGTGCCGCTGGCGAGGGCCATCATATACATGCTGAGCGTGCCTGGTACGTCGACCTCGCAAGCAGAGGGAATAAGCTCGTTCGACATCATGCTCATGATGGTGCACGGGACCACGCCGAAGAACTCCTCCATCGAGGTCCAGCACTGCACGGCGCTGATGGTGCAGTTGGTCTGCTTCATCCAGCCGTCGACGACCGCGCCGAGTTTGGCCATCTTGAGCAGCGCGGCATCGGGAATGCCGGCGGTGGTGACGTACTTCTTGATGGCTGCGAGCTTGGCCTGCGCTGCGTTGTCGTTATCTTTCATGCGGTTGATGCGGCCGAAGATCTCCGAGAGATCGATGGGCTCGACAGAGATTCCGGCCGTTTCGAGAATGCGCTCGGAGTAGCGCACGGTATTGAAGGCGGCTGGGCGCGCGCCGATGGAGCCGATCCTGAGGTTCTTGAGGCCTTTTACAATCCTGCAAACCTGGGAAAACCATTCGAGGTCGGCCTTGAACTCGGGTGAGCTTGGACCTTCGGTGTGCAGCGTGGTGAGCGAGTACTTGATGCCGAATTGCATCATATTGTTGCAGGCGCTCATTTTGCCGCAGAAGCTGTCGCGGCGCACGGCGATGGTCATGTTGTCGGAGCGGTCAGGTGTGGCCTGCACCAGCACCGGAACCTTGAGGCCGGAGAGGCGGATGGCGTCGACGATGCCGCGTTCTTCGCCGAAGTTGGGCAGCGTGACGATGATGCCATCGATCTGGTCGGCATGTTTTTTAAAGAGTTCGGCGCACCGCTGCGACTCGGCGTACGTTTCGACCGCGCCGTGTCTCGACTCTTCCGGGCTGAGCACGATGGCCTGAGCCCCCGCAGCCTCCAAAACGGCAATGATCTCTTCCCTGCCGGTCTTGGCCAAGTGGCCAGGGAAAAAGCCGCGATTACCCACCACGATTCCAAACGTCATCTTGCGTTGCGCTGCCATCTTCGTGCTCCTTGATTCCGCAATCCCTGCTTAACCGTTGCGGCCCGGGCGAAATCGAATGCCGTAGAAAAGACCGAGAATCAACAACAGGCCACCCCACCACACCGGGGCATGCAGATTGGCCAGAACCACTGTGGGGACAACCCCCGTGGCGAGGTCGAAGACCCCCTCACCAAAGATCATTGAGCCGTAAACCGTCAACAACACTCCGATAAAGAACCAGATTGAAATATGTCCGGATTGCATGCACAAACTCCTTACCAGAAGTAGACATTGAGGCCAAGGAAGAGGATGATCGCAATCCCCGTCCAGAGCCACTCGTTCTTGTAAATGGGCACCGGATCTTCCTTAGGCAGTTTCGTAGCGCCGTAGACTACGCCGTCCAACTCGGCCAGCGGCTTAGGCCTGGTGAACAAGCTCACCAGAACAGTGACCAGCATGGAGGTGATCACCGACCAGAGGGCGCGGTACATATCCTCGGCCATGGCCTTGGCGTCGGTGGAGAGGGCGACATAGCGCAAAGCCGCGGGATAAAAATGGACCCACGCCCAAAGGCCTATCGATGTGAGTGTACCGATCAGAAGTCCCCAGAAGCCGCCCGCCTTGGTTGCGCGTTTCCAGAACATGCCGATCAGCACCACGCCTAGCAAAGGCGAAATGAAGAAGCTGAAGAGGGCCTGCACGTAATCCATGATGCCGGCAGCATTCATGACCATGTACGCGGTTCCAATGGAGATGATGACGCCAAGGATGGTGGCCCAGCGGCCGACGGTCACGTAGTGCTCGTCTTTGGCGTTCTTGTTGATCAGGGGCTGGTAAATGTCGTAGGTCCAGACGGCAGAAAACGCGCTCACATTCCCGGCCATTCCGCTCATGAAGCCGGCGATGAGCGCGGTGATGCCGAGACCGAGCAAGCCGGGAGCAAGATAACGGACCATCATGAGAGGCAGCACTTCGTTATAGCTGTGCATTCCCGATCCCGGAGTGGCCATGTTTTGACCGACAAGGTGCATCAGGCTCCCGTCGGGATTCTGGAGCACCACCAGGCCGAGCAAGCCGGGCAGAATCACGATGAAGGGAACCGCCATTTTGAAGAATGATCCAATGACTGGCGCCATGCGAGCGGAGCGAAGATTGTTGGCCGCGAGCACTCTCTGGACAACAAGAAAGTCTGTGGTCCAGTAGCCGAAACTGATAGCGAATCCCAGGCCAAAGACGATGCCGGTCCAGTGGATGCCCATGGGGTTATCGGCAAAGTGTCCCATGCTGCGCCACATATGCGTGTAGTCGCCATTTGCGACGGCGCCAGCAGCCATGTCGCGCGCAAGTTTGGCCTTGAATCCGGTCCAGCCGCCTGCCTCCACGAGGCCCATAATCGGGACGAGCAGCGCGCCGCCCCAGATGAGGACGAATTGGAGCACCTCATTAAAGATTGCGGAACGCAAGCCGCCAAGCGCCACATAGGCGGCCACGGCCAATGAAGAGACGATGATGGAAAAGTTCAGGTCCCAGCCAAGGACAACTTTCATGACCTCAGCCATGGCGAACATGTTCACACCGCTCATGAGGACGGTCATGAAGGCAAACGAAAACGCAGAGACGATGCTCGCGCCCGGCCCGTAGCGAAGCTTGAGGTAGCCCGGCACGGAGTGGGTTTTGCAGACGTAATAGAAGGGCATCATCACCATGCCGAGAAAGAGCATGGCGGGTATGGCGCCGACCCAATACCAGTGCGCGGCGAGAATACCGTATTGATAGGCGGAGCCCGCCCAGCCCATCAGCTCTAACGAGCCCAAATTGGCGGAGACGAAACTCAAGCCGGCAATCCAGGCCGTCATCTCGCGCCCAGCCATGAAGAATTCTTCGCTGGTGTTGGCCTGTTTCTTGAGGTAGAAGCCGATCCAAATCACCATGGCGAAGTAGATGGCGATGACGGCGATATCGAGCGGGCTCAGGCGGGCCAACGGGCCGACGCTGAAGGCAAGCAGGGACGGCACGGAGCCGAAAAATCCCCCGTCAATGGAGGCTAGGACCAACCCGATCATGGACATCACCTGAAACGGCGAGAATGCGTCAACAAAGGCTGTTAGACGTTCGCACCTAAGTAAATTGCTTTACTCGAACACTTGTCAAGCAGGGACGCCATTCAAAAGGTGCCCGTTTGTCTTGAGTGCTCCCGCGATAAGAGGCGATCCCCAAAAGAATCGCGCCTGCGCGGGTTGAGTAAGCGTTTTCAAACAGGAAGTTTAGCATGGCGCAATTGATGCGCGCTAATCCTTGATTAGGCGGAATTGAGGGCTTTTTCGGCCGATTAGTCGTTGCCGACTGCGATTTCATGCAGCCAGTTGGGAGCCTTCAGCAATTCGCGGGGACGAGGACCATCGGCGGCACCGACAAGGCCGTCGCGCTCCATGAGATCGATGAGATGCGCGGCGCGACCGTAGCCGATGCGAAGGCGGCGCTGCAGCAGGGACGTTGAGGCCTTGCCGAACTCGAAGACCAGGCGAACCGCATCGTCAAACATCGGATCGTCTTCATTCGCGTCGCCGTTTTCGCCGTCCATGGCTTTGTGCTCGTCTTTGGGCGACTCGAGGAAGCCTTCGACGTATTCCGCTGTGCCTTGCGACTTCCAGAAATCGACCACGGCTGCCGTCTCTTTTTCGCTTACATAGGGAGCATGCAGGCGCATCAGGCGGCTTGTGCCGGGCGGCAAGAAGAGCATATCGCCACGGCCCAGGAGAGCTTCGGCCCCGTTGGTGTCGAGGATGGTGCGCGAATCAACCTTAGTGGCCAGGCGGAAACTGATGCGCGTGGGAACGTTGGCCTTGATGAGGCCTGTGATGACGTCGACGCTGGGCCGTTGCGTGGCGAGGATGAGGTGAATGCCGACGGCGCGCGCCATTTGGGCAAGGCGCGTAACGGATTCTTCGACGTTGGCGCGATCGAGCATCATTAAGTCCGCCAGCTCGTCGATGATGATGACGATGTAGGGAAGCGGCTCTTCCTGCTGACCTTCGTCGAAGAGCGAAGGCATAGAGCCCTCGAAAAGTTTGTTGTATTGGTCGATGTGGCGGACGCTGCGGCTGGCCAGGAGCTTCAAGCGGCGCTCCATCTCGCGCACCGCGTTGCGCAGAGCGTTCGCGGCCAGTTTGGGCTCGGTGATGATGGGCGTGAAGAGATGAGGAATGCCCTCATACATGCCAAGCTCTACGCGCTTTGGATCAACAAGAATGAGCCGGACCTGATGCGGCGTGGTGCGGTAGAGCAAGCTCATGATCATGGCGTTGATGGCCACGGATTTGCCCGAGCCAGTCGATCCGGCGATGAGAATATGCGGCATGGAAGCCAAGTCGGCAGTAACGATTCTGCCGTTGATGTCCTTGCCCATCGAGAGCGTGAGGCGAGAACGCGCCTTGATGAAGGTTTCGCTCTCGATCACGTCGCGCAGATGAATGGTTTCGCGCTCGTGGTTGGGTACCTGAATGCCGACAGTGCTCTTGCCGGGCATACGCTCGATGAGGATGCTTTCAGCGCGCATGGCCAGGCACAGATCGTCGGCCAGACCCGTGACGCGCGAATATTTGACGCCAGCTTCGGGCTTGAACTCGAAAGTGGTGACCATGGGGCCGGGGTTGATCTGCACGACCTGACCACGAACGTCAAACTCAGCACATTTCTCGACGAGAACTTTGGCTTCTTCACGAAGCTCATCTTCGCGCACGGATTGCGGTGCTTCTCCTTCGCTGAGCAGCGTGCTCGACGGGAGCTTGAAGCCGCTCATGTTCTTGGGCGCGATGGTGACAGTACGCAGTTCAGCGTCGGCGCGATTGTGAATGGCAATCTCGTCGGAATGAGGTTGAGGCGGATCCTGAAGCGGCTCGGGTTTCGCGGCGGGCCATGGATTCACCGGCCTTGTAGGGATCGGATGAACCTGCACGGGCTGGGCTTGTATTGGTTGGACTTGCGCCGGAACTGCTGCAAGTGCGGCCGCTGCCGTTGCGGACTCTGGTTGGACGCGCTCCCAGATACTCGGCCGGCGTTGCGTGATCGGAATCGATGCGGCGGCAGCTTCAACTGGTTCCTGCGGTACATCCTTGCGTTGATAGGCGGGAATGTCATCAAGCGGGTCTTGCTGCGGTGCGCGACGCCGCCAGAAGAACGACAGAAGGCGGTTCGGACGGCGGGCGGGAGGCTCCGATTCCTCTTCCGGTCCGTCCGCAGTAACGAGCTTCGGGAATGGAACGGGCTCATTCCGCTCCACGCGGAGAGTTTCGTTTTCGGCGCGCAGTTCCGCGCGCTCCTCGCGACGGTCGCGCCAGCGATCGCGTAAAGAGCAGATCTGGGCCCAACGCTCCGCGAGGGTTTCACGGATGACCCAGAAGCTGATCGCCGACGCAAAGTAGAGTCCGCAGGCGGTCAGCGCAGCCGAGACCAACCATGCGCCCTGAATGTTCAGATAAACCACCAGGAACCCGGCTACCATCCGTCCGACCACGCCTTCCACTGGAACCATGTGCAGCCAACGCCAATGCCACGGGAGCAGTCCAAAGACGGCGGGCAGAAAGACCAGGGCAAGAATGGTTCCCATCCAGCGCAGAATCGGCGAGCCTCCGGGCCGCGACCTCATCCAAGTCCAGCCGACACCGCCGAGCCACAGCGGAAGCAAAAATGCCGTCAGGCCGAGCGATTGCAACAGAATGTCGCTCAGGTAGGCGCCAAAAAGGCCGACCCAGTTGTGGGCCGCGGCAGAATCCGCGGCCGTGTTCAGCGAGGGGTCAGAGGCGTGGTAGGTCGCTAAGGCGAGGAAAAGAAGCAGCGAAACCAGCAGCAGAACCATCCCGAGAAACATGTTCACGGGGCGGCTGCGCGTCGGCGACAGAACGATGCGGATGGGCTTCATGATAAGGGCGTTCCCATCTTCCTGCTGCCGGGTAATTTTTATCGGCAGGCGCGGAAGCAGGCAATTCGTCCCAGAGCAATCTCTATTATCGGCGTCCGGCGGTTCAAATCCGAGCACAAGGCAGGCGGGGGGAACCTTGGGCATCAACCTATGGTTCGGCGGAATGCGTCTTTTTAGGAATCCGGCCGGATGCGAATGGGTTTATGCGTCAGGTTCATGCCTGAAGGCGAACTTGAGTGAGCGGGAGAGTCGCGAGACGGGGCTGAAAATGAAAGCTTTTACCTTTAAGTCCCTGAATGGCGCGGCATCGAATGAGCCGCCAGGGCCGAATTGCAAGACACCCAAACCGTACTGGTAGTGAATGCAGAAGAATCGATAATCGCGTGGGTGCTGGGCGAAGAAGTCCTCAATCGCGGTGAGAACGCCGTTTTTTGGGCCGCCCTCCACTAAGGCATTCAGGTAGGTGCTGTTCAAGCCGCCAACTTCGGCCAGGGCGTTTCGCCCGCGAATCATTCCCTTTTGTGCGAATGGATGCCGAAATTCCGCCGGAATAGTGTCTGGCTGGTAGTACAGGTCACGGCGGCCATAGGGCCAGTCAACATCGTGAAGAAAGATGAATCCTCCGGGCCGCACCAGAGCGCGCTCTCGAACGAGACGCAGCTCGTTGAACACGGTATACCAATTGTGGTCACCGTCAATCAGGATGCAGTCGAATCCCGATGCCGGGCCGATAGGCTGGCTGGATGTCAGCGCGTCAAGGCTGTTGCTCTCGATGACCTGGACCCGGGAGTCGACAGCATACTTTGCATCGAGATCCTGGTCGATGCACGGGTCAATGATTGTGTAGCGGGTTAATGGCAGCTTGAGGAGATGGTCCGCAGAGGCTCCCGTGCGTGAACCAATCTCGCAAACGGACTTCCAATGGTGTTTGAGGGCGAGAGGGGCGATATAGTGGCGGACAAAGGTGCGCATTGGCTCTCAGTTTGGCAACTTTAGCGCGCGATCAACCGCGCGCCCCAGATTAGCAGCGCGCCACCCAGCAAAATCCGGTAGATGGCGAACATGGTGAAGCCATGCTTGCGAACCCAATGGAGGAACCACTCCACGACTCCCAACGCGACGATGAAGGAGACAACGGTGCCAATGATCAGCACGATCCAGCGTTGAGAATTCATGGCCACGTGAGCGGCGGCCGTGGCGGCTCCGGCGGCCTTGCTGGGATGAACCTCTTTGATGAGATCCCAGCCAGTTGCGGCGATCATTGTGGGAATAGACAGCAGAAAACTGAATTCAAGGGCTGCGGGGCGATCGAGACCCGCAACCTGTCCGGCGGCAATGGTCGACATGGAACGCGATGTGCCGGGAAAGATGGCAGAGAGCGTCTGGCAAAGCCCGATCCAGACGGCTTGCGGCAGGGTCATCTCCTCAACGTGCGTCGTGCTGGCCTCATGGCGGTCGCTCCAGGCGTCGATCACCCACATCACAATCCCGCCCACGAGCAACGCGATGGCCATTGCGTTTAGGCTGTCGAGATTTTTTTCGCTCCATTTGCGCAGCAGAAGCGCGGGAACGGAGGTGCATGCGAAGGCAATGAGCGTAAGCGAGATGGGGTGGTTGAGCCAGGTGCGGTCGCCGTTTTCGCCGCTCGGAAAAGTGCGAAGAAAGCTGACGATTCTTTCAAGGAAGAGCAGGCAAAGCGCCATGATTGCGCCCACCTGAATGACGATCGTGTACATGTTCCAGTACGCGACATCCTGAAGACAAGCCGCGTTGCCAACCGAACAGGCCGACTCACCCAGCGGGATCTTCATCAATGCTTCGGCGATCCGCAGATGTGCCGTCGAACTCACCGGCAAAAACTCGGTCAACCCTTCAACAATCCCCAAAAGAATGGACAGAATGTACGGGCTCAAGAAGCCTCCTGGCTTTCTCTCTTATGTGTCTCGCAGTTCGCGCGGGAGGCCGCAAGAAGCTCAATCCCGCTCGATACCGTAAACTGGAACCCCTTCATCCAATTTGTACACCAGCGCGCCAGCTCGCAAGGAGTAATCCGAGTCAGCAAAATGGGCCTTCAATTGCGCAGCTACCGTGTGAGCTTGGGTGCGGGCGTTCTCGCTCTTCTTATCGTCCCCGTCAGTGTCGTACATATCCTTGAGGACGGCAAAGCGGTAGACGGCCTCGTAGAGAGCCTGCGCAGTGCGCGGACCATCAGGGTATTCGTCGGCGTACTTGAGGTAGAGATCGGCTTCTTTCTCGGGGCACTGTGTCGAGCCGTGCCAGTCGCCGCAGAGCTTGTTGTCAATCAGGTCAAAGGCCGCAAAGGCCGCCCAGCGGGTGCGCGGATAGTACTTGATCACCTTCCGCAATGGGTTCTCGTCCATGGTTTGGCGGAACACCGGATCCCGTTCTTTTGCTGAGGGCAAGGTTGCGACGTCGGCTTTCTCCATCTGCCATTGGATGTCGGCTGCGCGCCACGCTGCCTCCGGTGTGAGAGGCGAGTTGGGAAACATCTCAACGACGCGGCGATAGAGCAAGCGGGCGCTCTCTGCGGCGTTGGCCGGGCCGCGAGGGTTCGAAGCCAGAGCTTCCTGATTGGCGGCCGCGCCCATCAGGATCTGATCGCCGTTGGGCGTCGTTTCTTCGACGATTCCCTTGGCTTCCATCCACCCAGTGATCGGCGGAGGCGCCTGGTCTTCGCCGACCATCGGCGTGTCGCGATCGCTGTGTTGCTCTTCGATGTCGGTATTGACGAAGACCTTGATCCACGAGCCGCTCTTTTCAACAACCACCATCTCGCGGCCGATTTGCTCCTTGGTGACTTTTTCCGAACCGGTGTCGGGCGAGATGTAGAGCCAAGTGATGCGGAGGACCGTAGCACGAGGGCCGGCCATGGGTTTCACATCCTGCTGCGGCTTTTTGTCGGCATGCGCAGGCGAAACGGCGCAGCACAGCGCGGTAGCAAACAGCAGAGCAGAAAGCACGTGAATCCGTGAGTTCATCGTAGGCAAAATCATAGTTGAACGACGCTACGAAGCAGCTTCCGTGAGCACTTCAGCCAGCATCACGGGGTCAACGTTGCCGCCGCTTACCACGGCCACGGCTTTCCGATAAGCGGGCAGTTGGTCCGCGTGAAAGAGAAGCGCGGCGGTCGCGACGGCGCCGCTGGGCTCGGGAACCAACCGCGTGGCAGCAACGATGGCACGCATGGCGGCGCGAATTTCGGCTTCCGTTACCGTAATGATGCCATCGACAAAGGCCTGAATGTGCGTAAAATTGCGGACGCCGACGCTCTGCGTGCGCAGGCCGTCCGCAATGGTGCGGCTGGTGAGTTCAGCCGGCCAGGTGACGATTTTGCCGGCGCGAAAACTCTCCGCGGTGTCGCAGGCCAGTTCCGGTTCAATGCCGAAGACTTTGGTTTTGGGGCTGAGTTGTTTCACCGCTGCGGCAACTCCGCTGAGCAAGCCGCCGCCCGAAACTGGCGATAGAACCAGGTCTACGTCCGGCAGCGCTTGTACAACTTCGAGCCCGCATGTTCCCTGCCCGGCAATGATCTGCTCATCGTCGTAGGGAGGAATCACGACATAGCCGTGCTTTCGCACGAGTTCCTCTGCCACAGCCAAGCGCTCGCTTGAGGCCAAGCCGACGTCGACGACTTCCGCGCCGAGCGCCAGCGTCGCCGAGCGCTTGATCGCCGGCGCATTCGACGGCATGACAATCACCGCTTTCGCGCCGACCTCACGCGCTGCGTAGGCCACACCCTGAGCATGGTTGCCGCTTGAATAAGTGATGACTCCGCGGGCGATCTCGCTGGGGGTGAGCTGGAGAATTTTGTTGGAGGCGCCACGAATCTTGAAGGCCCCCATCGGCTGGAGACTTTCCGCCTTGAGCCAGATCTCCCTGCCGGTACCGTAGCCGGACAGACCCGGAAAGGCAGCGCGCACCAGCGGAGTCTTCATCGCGATCGGCGCAATGCGCAGAGCAGCGGCGCGGATGAAATCAATTGAGACCAATTGCGTCGAGGTGTCGCTCATCTGTGGTCCATTTTCGAGGTTCTACTCGTATGCCAGCGCGTCGATCGGATCCTTGCGGGCGGCCATCCATGCTGGATAAAGCGCGCCGCAGATGGACCCCACAAAAGCAATCGCAGCTCCCTGGAGCAGCCATAAAGCGGTGATCTCGAAGTGCTGGGTGGGAAAGAGATGGAACAGCAGCGTGCGAACTCCGTAGGTTCCCACGATCCCGACCACGACGCCGGCGAGGGCCAGCACGGCACACTCACGCAGCACAACGGTGACAATGGCGGCTTTAGAGGCGCCCATCGACTTGAGAATGCCGATTTCGCGGGTCCGCTCGAGCACAGCGGTGTACATGGACTGGAAGATGACCAGGAAGCCGATGACGACCGCGATGCCGGTAACGATGTTGAGGGAGATGTTGAAGGCGGGAATCTTCTCCGGCGTCATCTCGGAGAGCCATTCCTCCATGGTCTGCACCGGAAAATCCTCAAGGCCGCGGGTGGCATGGATTTCCTGCATGATGGCCTGCTCATTGGCCGGGTCGTCGCTCTTGATGTAGAACATCGATGCCCTGCCTGAGGCTCCCATCAAATCGCCCATGGTATCGATCGGGATCAGCTTACGCCCGCCCTTGCCGTGCTCCACGATTCCGCAGATGCGGAAGGGATGGTCCATCACCGTGATCGTGTCGCCGACATGATGACTGTTGCCTGCGAACACGTCGTCTACAAGCACGTCGTTTGGCCCCTGAAAAGGTGTACCCGACAAAAAAACAAACGGCCGCAATGCATTGAAAGACGGGTAATCGATGCCATAAATTAGCCCAAAATCGTTGGCAGTTGTGTTGAAGACCGTAATCACGGGCGATGCCACCGCTACGTGCGGAAGCTTTCGGATTACTTCGATGTCCTTGATCGGGATGGGAGCGCCACTGATGCCGTTCATGATGCTGGCATGGCTGGGCCGCATCATCAGGTCTGCGCCGATGCCGTTGGTTCGGTCCTTCTGGTCGTTCAACATGCCCATGAAGATGCCAACGATGGACAGGATCATGATGACTTCAATGGCCACGGCGAGGACGCTGATGACGGAGCGCAGAGGGCGGTGCAAAAGATTGGCGAAGATGAGCTTATTCATGTTCTTGCGTGAACCCGGCAGGGATTTCGGCGCCGCGAACCCTCGTGATCAGGGTAACAGCCTTGACCGGACGGAACAGAGCAGCCGCCCGAGGGCTGAATGAGCCTGGCGCTATTACAAAAGTGTATTCAAACCCTGAAAAATAGCGGGTTTTGGCAACGATAAGTTTTGACCGCAGGGTCAACCCGGTTTATCGTGAAGATAAAATTTCCGCTTGGGTCTTTGACCCTCGCCTGGTCGCCGATGGGAAGTTTTGGAGAAGACCTGCGCAAGGAACGTCTGGCACACGGCGTTGCGCTGGAAGACATTTCGGCGGTCACCAAGATCAGCCAACGTCACCTGATTGCGCTGGAGCAGGAGAGGTTTCGCCAGCTTCCGGGTGGCATTCTGAGCAAGGGGATCGTGCGCGGATACGCCAGCGCCATCGGTCTCGATCCTCAAGACTGGACTGAGCGCTTTCTTCAGGCCTACAGCACCTCGGGGCAGATATCGGACGAAGACAGCGGTTGGTCGACGTTCGCTTCAAATGTGGGAAAGGCGCGGTTACTGCGCCGAGAAGCCGTTGAGGTCCGTTTGCGATGGATTGGCGCCATTCTCCTGCTTTTGGTGGTGGCGGGAGCTGCATTCCTGACTGTGCGCTACTATGGCGTGCGCGCCGGCTGGTGGCGTTCGTTCCTGCCAATTCACGGGGTATCTCTCGGGTTCCGCAGCGCCCTTTCCTCGACTCGTGGTTTCGTGGGCCGCGTTCTCTCGATGATCTAGGCGGCCGGCCCCGGTTCGGGGCCTTCAATCCGCAGTTGGAGGCTCATTGCTTGCCATACGCTGTATGTCTTTGCCCCCAGCCGCCCACGAGAATTACCATAAACAGATGCAGCATCCGGCTTGAAGCCGCGCGTGCAGCCATTCCGAGTCGATGGGCCGCGGAAACGTGTCCGATCGATGAGGGTCTTCGCAGCGACTCGAGTACTTCATCTCGAAGCAGATGGCCTTGCTGGCCGAAACGTTGAATCCCGTCAAGGGAAGGAGCTTTGAAGTTGAGCGACCGTTTCTTGTTTACCTCTGAATCCGTTACCGAAGGCCACCCGGACAAAATTGCCGACCAGGTCTCCGACGCCATTCTCGATGCCTGCCTGGAGCAGGACCCCTACAGCCGCGTGGCGGCGGAAACCTTGACGGCGACTGGCCTCGTCGTCATCGCGGGCGAAATCACCACCAAGGCCTATGTCGATTTTCAAAACCTGGTCCGCGGAGTGATCGCTTCCATCGGGTACGACAACGCGCTCTACGGCTTTGATTCCAATACGTGCGCGGTGATCTCAAGCATTAACAAGCAATCCGGCGACATCGCACAGGGAGTGGATACCGGCGGCGCCGGCGACCAGGGCATGATGTTCGGTTACGCCTCCGATGAAACCCCGGAGCTGATGCCGGCAGCCATCTCGCTGGCGCATAAACTCTGCCGGCAATTGAGCGCCGTGCGAAAGAACGGCAAGCTGCCGTATCTTCGCCCCGATGGCAAGAGCCAGGTGACCGTGGAATACGGCGAAGATGGAAAGCCGGCGCGAATCGATGCGGTCGTCATCAGCAGCCAGCACTCAGAATCGGTGAGTAACGACGAGCTGCATTCCGATATCCTCAAGCACGTGATTCAGGCGGTTCTGCCGTCGAAGTGGCTCGACGAGCACACCAAATACCACATCAATCCGACAGGCAGATTTGTGATTGGCGGGCCGATGGGCGACACCGGCCTGACCGGGCGCAAGATTATTGTGGACACTTACGGCGGCATGGGACGTCATGGCGGCGGAGCTTTCAGCGGCAAGGATCCGACCAAGGTCGATCGGTCGGCGGCGTACATGGCCCGCCATATCGCCAAGAACATTGTCGCTGCCGGGTTAGCCAGCCGCGCTGAGGTGCAACTGGCCTACGCGATTGGCGTGGCCGAGCCCGTGAGCGTGCTGGTGGAGACCTTTGGCACCGGCAAGTTGAGCGAGGCGAAGCTCACCGAGCTGATCCGGAAGAACTTCTCGTTGACGCCGAAGGCCATCATCGAGCACCTGAATCTGCGCCGGCCCATCTACCAGAAGACAGCGGCATATGGCCACTTCGGCCGCACCGAACCGGAATTCACATGGGAAGCCACTGGCAAGGCCGCTCAATTGGCCGAGCAAGCTGGATTGGCGGGGGCGAAGGCGCGCTGACGACACTTCGGTTTTTCAGTTGACTTGATTTGTTCAACAATGGGATCCGCCGCTCGCGGGTCCCATTGTTTTTTCCGTTGCCGCGTCGATGGCTTAGAATTTTCCGGGGTGCTCGAACGTCCTTTCTTAGCGGAGATACCCATGCGTCTTTTTGTCCCTGTTGTTTTCGTGTTTGGTTTTACTAGCTTCTGCGCCGCACAAAACGGAGCGAATTGGACCTACGAAGGGAAAACCGGCCCGCTGGTCTGGGGCAAACTCGACCCGGCGTACGAAGCGTGCTCCAAGGGCCATGAGCAGTCGCCCATCGACATACGTGGCGCGCGTCTGAACAAATCGCTTGAACCCCTCGAGTTCCACTTCATCGCTGGACCCATGACCCTTGAAAACACAGGGCGAGGCATTGTTGCCCACGTTGATCCAGGAAGCGTGATGGTGGCCGAGGGGGTGCGCTATCACCTCACGGAGCTCGACTTTCATCACCCGAGCGAGCATCCGGTGAAAGGCAAGCTCAGCGATATGGAAGTGGACATCATGTATCGCAGCGACGATGGCAAGCAGTCGATCGTGGCCGTTCGTCTCGACCAGGACCGGGGCTTTCCCAATGCGCTGCTGGCGACACTTTGGGAGCATTTGCCAACCAAGCCGGGCACGAGTGCGAAAGTCACAGATATGGTCAGCGCCGGGGGGCTGTTGCCTGTGGATCGCGGCTATTGGACCTATCAGGGCTCGGAGCTGACTCCGCCGTGCACGGAGGGAGTGCGTTGGTTTGTCTTTGAGGAAGACTTGAGCATGAGCCGCAGCCAGATGCGCACCTTTACCGGTCTGTTCAAGATGAACACCCGCCCCGTTCAGGATCCGCATGGACGGAAAATCGAAGCGAACGAGTAGAGCAGCCGTCAGCCCTCAGCTATCAGCCTTCAGCTTTTCCGTCCTGGGCTGGAGAGTGGAGTGAACTTCAACAGGATCTGGCCGCCCGCGGATTCGACATCCACGCCAGTGAGGTCACGCACCAGGTAGTGCGCCGCATTGAGCGACTCAGCCGGATGGGAAAAGGTGGTCGCCACCACCGTGCAGCCTGCCGCGCGCCCGGCCTCGGCTCCCGAAGACGAGTCTTCGAAAACAACACAATCCGTTGGCGCAACACCGAGCAATGCAGCCCCGGCCAGGAACGGCTCGGGGTGAGGCTTGCCGCGCGTGACCTGGTCCGCAGTCACTAATTTTTCGGGAACAGGAATGCCTCCAGCTGCCAATCGAATGCGTGTCAGACGCTCAGTGGCGCTGGTGACTACGGTCCATCGATTCGCAGGGAGCGCGGAGAGCAGTTTGAGCACACCTGGCAGAATCTTCAGTCCTTCATTGTCAGCGATTTCGAGCTTTTCAATCACCCTTAACTCTGCCTCGCTGTCGAGATCAGGGCGTAGTTTAGCGATTGTCTCCACAGCTCGCCGCCCGTGCGTGGTCTTCAGTGCGAGTGCGGGGTCGATGCCGCGCAAATGAGCCCATTTGGTCCAACTGCGCTCAACAGAGCCAATGGACGAAATAAGAATCCCGTCCATGTCGAAGAGAATCGCTTTGCACTGAATCCGGACGGGGGAAGATGGGGCCGAAGTGACCATAAATCGATCTTAGATTGGCTTACTTGCGTTTTTCGGCGCGCACCGGCTTTGGCGGGGGAAAGGTGATGTGGGGCGGATCGCTGAAGATGACACTGGCTTCGACAGAGTGTTTGCGGATGCCAGCGGATAACTGGTTCTGACCGAGCTGAAGGGCGCCGTCCACGATGGCGGCGTCGCCGGACCATCGGTCGAAGCGGACCAAGGAAGCAGGAATCGGTTCAGACTTGATTGCGCCGCCAGCGATGGCGGATTTTGCTTGTGAGATGCTACCTTGCCCACATTCGAAGTGCAGATCGCCTTTGGCCGATGAAGCCAAATCTGCATCGGTGTAGCCCGACAATTCAAGATTTCCGTTGCCACTCAATGCTCCGCCAGTCCAGCGCAGGCCCAAAAAGCGGCCCACGTCCGCGGCGTTGAGCTTCTGAAAGTCACCCTCGAGCGTGTAGTCCGGTTTGTCCTGATCGCTGGCAGGTTTGGTGAGGGTTCCGGTGAGATGCACCGTGCCGTCAAAGAGGGCTGCATCGAAACTGGTGATTTCGGCACCAGTGGGCACAATTCGCAAAGACGCCGCTACATTCTGGAGCGTGACGGGGCCAAGAACCAACGAATCGGCAGTGACGGTTCCCTCAAGTTGAGGCCAGGATGGCGCAGACGAGGGATGGAGGCGGCCGATGAGATTAGAAAGAAGGGTGCCTCTTGCGCGCGCGCCAAGCAGCGCGCTTTCGAATGCCGATGCGTCCAGATCGGCAAACTGCATTTGGAATTGGGCCCGGCAAGGTTGTTGCGGAGCTGGTTGCGGCTCGCAGTCGGATGGGAGCGTCAGGCTCGCCGTTCCTTTCAGGGGGCCATATGTGAACTCCACCGGATCCCAACGAAGATCGCGGTTCGCGATATGGAGCGTCGCCGCATCGATGACAACATGGCCGGCCAAAAAATCGGCCTGCCAATTGGCATTGTGCACAGTGATTGTTCCGGCGAGAGTGTCGCCACTGGCAGTTTTGAGCGAGTCGTCAGGGGAATTCGCAGGCGAAGACCCCGCGGGATTCTCCGATGCAAGATCGGATGGTAAAGCACTCTCGGATGCGATCTCCTCACCCGGCATCCAGGGCCCCTCTGCAACCAGATCCACCGCGATGGGTTCTCCGGCAAAGGCGGCGAGGGCATCCGTTCCCGCGATGCCCGTTGCCCGAGCGAGTTCTCTGGCACGGGCGAAACTTGCCTGACCGCGCGCCGCAACCTGGTAGCCAGAGAGTGAGAAACGCAGATTCAAGATGAGTGGAATGGTTCCGCCTACGGGTATGGCGACTGAGCCTCCCAAGGCTTGGGCCGGATTCTCCGCTGCCGTTTGAACTGCTTGAGCCAAAGGCTGCGCAGTTGCGGATTCGATTGCTACCGGTTCCAGCGTGAACTTTGGCGCCTGAATTGGCCGGCCAAGACCGTCGCCGCTCAGGATGAGGCCTTCGACCGTCAAGCTGCCTGTGAGCGGGCCGACTTCCGCGGCGCGGACTTTCGCCTCGTGGTTCCGTTCCAGCTTCGCTGCCGGTCCTGGCTTAGGAGGGCTGGGGATTGCCTCAGCGCTGACATCGTAGACGATCTTTCCACTTACAGTGCCTCTAGCCTCGAGGTCGGGCGCGAGGTCGCTGCGTAGGGTGCGCAGCGCATCGAGGCCTGCTGTAACGGGAATGCGATCGAGCTCGACTGAAAAGCGCGGCGAGGAATCCTGGGTCGCCTTTTCTCCAGTGACGCGAACACGGCCGTCGCCGAGCGGTGAATCGCAGACCAAATTTTCTATACTTCGCTCGGCATAGTGATAGACAAGGCCGCAACGAGCGTCGAAGTCCAAGGGCGCTACTGGAGTGAACTCGGCGCGATGCACGCCGGAAGCGCGAAGCCGCATGGCAATCTGCGCAGCATCGGCGGTCCCGTCAAGATGCAGCTCGCCGGTGAGATCGCCGCGCCATCCAGGATCGGATCCGGTGACGAGGCGGGCGAGCTGGCCAAGTTGAGCTTCTTGCCAGTCGAGATCCAGATGGAGAGGCATTTGTCGGAGCGCCGCGGCGCGCCGGAAGCTGGCTTCAATACGCACCACTCCAGTCTCCTCAAGGTGCAGGCTCACGTCAGTCCGGGCTGGTTGTCCGCGCAAGCGGATCCGCCACTCGCCGGGATTCTCCTGCCAGAGCGAAAGATCGGCGTCGACCAGTGAAAACGGGAGTTTCTCCACTCCGTTCTTGAAGTTGATGCGGGAGTTGGTGGCTTCAAGGTATGGGAGCGGCGCAACCCGGCGCGCGTTCGGTGTTGCGGCAGTTTGTACGGCCGCAGTGCGAAAGATCGAATCCAGGTTCCAGTGGCCCGGCCCAGCTCGCACCAGGTTGAGACTGGCTTCGTCTACGCTGATCTTGCCAATCTCGACGCGCCCACGAAGAAGAGCCATCAGTCGGATCGAAGCAGTGACTTTATTGGCGTGGAGCACAGGTTCCGCGCCGTAGGCCGGATCTTCGGCAACGCTCAAATCGGAGACCTCGAAGCCCGGCCAAGGCAAAATGCGCGCCTGAACCGACGATAGGCGCACTGGTCTTCCAAGCGACTGCGAGATAAGCTGCGTGATCTGATTCTGGTAGGCGCTGACGCTGATAAGCGGAGGCACCACGAACACAAGCACCAGAACCGCAATGGCTGCGAGGGCTATCCGCAACCAGCGACGCACTCGTTCGTTGCCGCCGGCAGTGTCTGTCATTGTCAATTTGAATTTTAGCTGTTCGTTACCGCGTCAGGTGAAATGTGCGGCTCCAGCGCGTTTCCGTGAAGAAGTGCAGCACAACGTGGCCCATCCAAGCCAGGCGTGGGCCGATTCCGGTTTGGTCATGGGCGGAATCGGGCGTAACGAACGACCAGTAATTGAATAGCGTGCGTCCCATAATATTCTGCCGCGGCACAAATCCCCAGAAGCGCGAATCCAAACTGTCATGGCGATTGTCACCCATCATGAAGTACATGCCGGGTGGAACCACGAGATCGCCATCGACGATGTGGTTGGGAAAATCGACGGCCCAAGCCTCCGTGGCGCCACCTGGCTGCGGGTCAGGCGGTACCGAAGGAAACTCGTCGAGAAACTCCTGATGATTCTCGGCTGTGGTAGATTGCGCGTAGGGCTGCGGTTGCGCCACTCCGTTGAGGATCACGATGCCATTGTGCAGATGGATGTGGTCGCCGGGCACTCCGATGAGGCGCTTGACGAGGGTTGTGTATATGGGCTTGCCGTCGCCATCCGGCTGATCGAGACCGGGCTGGAAGACCGGCTTATGGAACACGACAATGTCGCCACGTCGCGGCTCGCGGTAGTGAACCAGGGGCATCCACCTGGCAGGTGGGGCCAGGTTGATGAAGTCAACCACCAGGTGATCGCCGACGAGGAGCGTTTTCTCCATCGATCCCGATGGTATGACAAAGTTCTGCGCAATAAATGTAAGGATGAACAACCCGACGACCAGCACCGAACAAATGCTGGCCAAGGCTTCAAACGGCGTTTCCTCCACCCTGGTTTCCGCGGGCTCAGGCGCGGGCGGTTTTGCTGGCGGCTTTTTGTTCTTCGTCATGGATAGCGCGTTACCTCAGAGTGAACCGGTATCCGAGCGGCTCTCAAACAACAGGCTACCGCGTCAAGTGGAATGTTCGGCTCCAGCGCGTTTCCGTGAAGAAGTGCAGCACAACGTGCCCCATCCAGGCCAGGCGCGGGCCAATTCCAGTCTGGTTGTATACCGAATCGGGTGTGACGAATGACCAGTAATTGAATAGCGGCCTGCCGACAATATTCTGCCGGGGCACAAATCCCCAAAAACGCGAATCGAGGCTATCGTGGCGATTGTCGCCCATCATGAAATACATGCCGGGAGGGACCACGAGATCGCCATCGACAACATGGTTGGGAAAGTCGACGGCCCAACTTTCCGTAGCACCGCCCGGCTGCGGGTAGGGCGGCACGGTAGGAAACTCGTCGAGAAACTCCTGGTAATTGTCGGCGGTCGTGGGTTGCGCATAGGGCTGTGTTTGCGCCACCCCGTTGAGGATCACGATACCGTCGTGCAGATGGATGTGATCGCCGGGAAGGCCAACGAGACGCTTGACGAGAAAGAAGTACTGAGGCTTGCCATCAGCATCCAGCTCCGGCTCGGGAGAAGGCTTGATGAAGACGACGATGTCGCCGTGCCTGGGCTCGCGATAGCGAACCAGCGGCATCCATTTCGCGGGCGGAGCCAGAGTGATGCGGTCAACGACCAGGTGATCGCCGACGAGGAGCGTCTTCTCCATCGATCCCGATGGAATGACGAAGTTCTGTGCGATGAATGTGAGGATGAACAACCCGACCACCAGCACCGAACAAATGCTGGCCACGGCTTCAAACGGTGTTTCTTCCACCTTGACGGGCTCGGGAGCCGGTTCCGGACGTTTCTGGGGAGGCTCTTTGGGGCTTCGCGTCCTATTTTTCGTCATTCTGCTGCTCTTTGCGAATTGCTCCGGAGTCGTGACTTTGTTGCAGGATCGAATCAACGCACAACGTGGAAGATGCGCCGCCAGCGGGCAAATCCCGCTAGACGTTCGGCGAGATCCGGTTCGTGTCCGAGTCTATCATCCACGCCCGGTTGGGGACTGAGTTGAGCGATTTGCTGCATGTCGGTAGAGGAGGGGCGCGAAAGCGAAAAATAGATCACCAGGGGACGAGCGATAATGGCTTGCCCTGGCACAAAACCCCAGAAGCGGGAGTCAAGGCTATGGTTCCGGTTGTCGCCCAGGACGAAGTACTCCCCCTGCGGCACCACAAGGTCCCCATCCGTGGTCAGGCTCTCCACCTGACGCCACCAGTCAGGATCGACCTGCATCCGAAAATCCGGATCGCTCAGAATATCGCCGGGGAAATTATCACGAGCGGGGCTGTAGGGCGCGGGCTCGAATGCTGCGTAAGGCTCATCGAGAGGCGAGCCGTTGACGAAGACCCGTCCCTCTGTGATTCGCAACCTGTCGCCCGGAATTCCGACCACTCTCTTGATGAGCATGGGCGGCTGAGCGTGATGGAAGACGATGATGTCGCCACGCTGAACAGGCCGATAGGGCAGAAGCCAACCACCGACGCGGCCGGCGGGAGCATAGATCTGCTTATTGAACAGCAGGAAATCTCCCACCAAGAGCGTTCGCTCCATGCTTTCAGAGGGAATGAGGAAGGGCTGCAGCAAGAAGGTAAGCACGAACAAGGCTACGACAACGGTTTGCAAAAGCGAGGCCAGCGCCTGCGGCAAGGTCGGCAGATGCGGGTGCACATGCGCCCACCGTTGCAGAAACGAACCAGGGGCCTGAACGGACGTGCTCATTGCGCGCGTTTCTCCTCGTCCCTGGAGCCGACCCGAATGTTTGAAGCGGAGGTCGGCGTGCCGAGGGCATTATCGCGACTGGATTCATTAACCAACAGGCTGAGCGCTCGCCGTGCTGCATCCTGTTCAGCATGTTTCTTGGTGCGCCCCATGCCGCGAGCCAGCGGCTTCCCTTTCTGACCCTTCTTCTCCCTTCATCCGCACTTCGACCATGAAACGTTTGTGATGATCCGGACCGCTCTCGCTCTTCACGCGATAGACCGGCGCTCCGGCGCGTGCCGCCTGCAAACGCTCCTGGAGCGCGGACTTGTAATTTCCCAATGCCTGTCCGGCGCGCAATTCGAGGGCCAGACGATCAGCGGCCTCGGCCATGACTCTGCCGCGGACGAAAACCCGCACGGGCTCAAGACCTCCATCGAGAAACAGCGCGCCCATCACAGCTTCCATGGTATTCGAAAGCACGGTGCTCCTGCGGCGCAGGCCGCTGCTCTCCTCGCCGCGGCTCAGACGTAAATGCTTGCCCAAGCCAATCGCCTCGGCCACTTGTGCCATGTGCTGCCGGCTGACCAAACCGGAGCGAATGCGTGTCAGCTCGCCCTCGCGCCATTCCGGATGCAGAGCGAACAGCGCCTCCGCCACAACGAGCCCTAAAACGGCGTCGCCTAAATACTCCAGGCGCTCATTGTCGGCCGGTGCGGACTTTTTGGCCGCGTCCGCTTGCGCAAGCTGGTGGGCAAGAGAACGGTGAGTGAGTGCACGCACCAGCAGCTCTGGGCTCGAGAATTCGTGGCCCAGCGCCGCTTCAAGCTCTTTCAGATCCGTCTTCACTCCTGCCTCGCTGCTTACCGTTGCTTACTGTCTTAGATGCATTCGGCGCGTCGTTCGCGGGGTCGGGAATGAAGCGCGAGACTCGAGAAGTTTGGTGAAATTTTCGAGATCCTGAAAATCGAGAGAGCCTTGGGTTGAGGATTACTGCGGCTTAGGCGCGCTGTCCTGGGCCTGTGGTTCAGGCTTTCCGGTCGCGGCGCCACCAGAGTCCTCTGCAGAGGACGGCGCGCCGGGCGCAGATTGCTGGTGCGTGGCGCCAGGTGCATCGTCCCCTGTTTCGTCCTCGCAGTCGTGCTCATGGCCGCGTTGCACGTAGGCCGACTTTACGCCCCGTTCCGCCGCCAGGCGCGTATCGAGCTGGCCGTCGCGGACCGCCAACGCTTCTTTATATTCAGCCAGCGCTTCGTCGCGCTTGCATTCCAGATCGAGCATCCGGCCGAGGTAGATGTGCGACCAGGAAAGCAACCGCTGCTCCTTGCTCGTCGCAAGGGTCTTCTGGAAGTCGTCAATCGCCGCGTCAGGATGGCCGGTCAGCAAATCCACGCGAGCCAAAATGAAGTGGGCACGAGCCGCATCGGCCGTCGACTGGATGGTGTCGGTCTGTTCAGCAAGCACCTTCTGCGCCATTGCGGTGGCCGCAGGAACATCTCCGCTGGCCAGTTTTGCCTCGGCAAGATCGAGTCCTGTCAATGGGCGTGGCTTGCTGTGCTGCAAGACATCTTCGTCGCCCTCTTTGTCGAATTCGGTCTGGCGCGCGCGATGCACCTGCTGGTCCACATCCATGCCGTACACCATCTCGCCGATGGTGTCTTTCAGGCCGGCGGGATCTTTTTCAAACTGCAAAAGCTGTTCATAAAAGTATTGGGTAAGCACATATCCCTGCCGCATATCATGGCCGACGGCGGCCGCCTTTGCCGCATCCACTTTCTGAAGGTAGAGCTCGCGCTCATGCTCGTATCGCGGCAATTGCGAACGGTCCACGTTCGATGGGATCACGTACTCGGGGATTCCGGTATCCATGGTCCGCGCTTCAATGGCCTTGATCAAGCACTCGATGGTCAATGAGACGGTATCGGAGCGAAAGCGGAAATCAAGGGGTGCATCGCGAATCTCCTTGAGAATCGGCTGCTCGCGGTCAATGGCGTTGGACCGCTCGTAAAGCAAGGGATCGATGACGTAGTGCAAGTAAGTATGACGCACGTCGATCATGGGAATCTTGCCATCGACCGGGGAAACCACGACGACGTAGTCGGTGCCATAAATGCGGGCATTGACCACGGCCGGCGAGAGCTGGGGCTCGATGACCACGATGAACCTGCGGCCGTCGTAGGTGGAGGCCGGCATCTTGAGGTAAAAGTTGGCACTGACAATCATCTTCGAGATGGGATCGTGCAGCTTATCAATCTCATCGTCGTAGGCATGGTGCGAGGCAAGCCAGATGCCGTGCAAGTCCACCGCGGAGGCAAACGCGCGGAGCGCGGGAAGGATCTCGACCACCTGAGTGGAGTCAGGCGGCATCTCCGTCAGGTCCGCGGTAAGTTCAAGCTCCGGCGGCGGTGTGAGGTAAAGGGACAGCGAGATGTACTGCGAAATGTCGCGCTCCGAACCGGTCATGCGGTGCTGGGCAATGTACAGGCAGAGTGCGTCACGCCTGGAACGGGCATCCTCGCTCTGAGCGAGAGCCTGATTCATCTCATCGCGGACGTGCTTGCGGATAGGCGCACTGTTTTCAAGGCCCTCGTCGTAGCCGCAGGCGTTCAAGGCCGAAGCCATGACGAACACGGGTTCAGAGCTGATTAGCGAGATGGTCGGCCCGGCTGGATCGATGAGCGACGGCGCTTTTTCACGCGCATACATCTGCGCTGAGGATGGACCCTGGCTGGAGGAGGATGAGCTATTTGAGGATTGAGCCTGAGCGAGCGTAGAAGCCAGTCCGGCCGCCAGACAAAGAATCGCGGCGGATGAAAATGCGAAAAAATGCGATCGACGAATCATGAGGAGACCCTGCATGCAAGTCTAGTTAGACGTAACGGCAGGGTCAAATAATCAGCCGCTAGCTCTTCGCTTTTCGTGCATTGCCCTGGAGCGGCCGCTGCGCTGGCACCGGGTCCAACTGAAGACGCAGATCTCACTCCGCCGAGAAAAAGCGGAATGCCAATCGCAAATCGCCAGAGTTGCTACTATCCGCGCACGGAAACGCCGGAGAACGACAGCACCGCAAGGCCGCGAACGGGCTGCCCGTAGAAGCGGGCGGGTTCAAAGCGGCTGAACAGGAGCATGTTCTCCACCTGGGAGCGGGTGACAGCGTCAGTGGGTCCGGAGACGATGCGATAGTCGTACACCTCACCGAGATCGTTGACGTAGGCCTCAACGACAACCGGACTGGAGATGGCACTGGCTTCATTGTTGCCCTGAGCATTTGAGAAATAGAGCAGACGAGGCGCAGTTGCGTCGCCCAATGGCTCGTCGGGCGTAGCCTGGGCTGCCTGCGGCTGGGCCAACACGGTGACCAGCACGACGATGGTTCCCAACAGCAAAACCGCACTCGCAAATCCAGCGCCTGCCTGCAACAAGAACGGCCCAACGGTGTTTCTCCACGCCAGACCCCAGCCAGTAAAGATGCTGCGCCGGTTACGCGCGCGCTCCTGGCTCACAGCGACACGAATCCGCAAGGGCAGATCCGCCGGCTCCGACACCGTCCCCAAGCCGGCGAGCGAAGCCTGCAATTCGCGCAGCGACTTCCACTCTCGCGAGCAATCGCGGCACTCCTGAAGGTGTGCATCGATCTCCTGCATCTCGCGTCCGTTCAACCGGCCATCCAAATACTCAGTCAAGCCAGACTGCACTTCATAGCACCCGTTCATTGCGCCTCCTCACCCAGGGAAATCTTCATCCCTGCCAGCGCTGCGGACCGCGTACCGGACCTGTGTGTTGTAAGCAGCGTCTTTAAGAAGGCGCGCCCGCGCACAAGCCGAGACTTTACCGTTCCCAAATTGACTCCCTGAATGGCCGCCACTTCCTCATACACGAATCCTTCGATATCGCGCAGGATCAGGGTGGTACGGAACGGCTCCGGCACCTGGCGAAGCGCCTGCTCCACTCGCGCCCGGTTTTCTTCATGCAGAGCCGCGTCGTACGGCGATTCTGAAGGATCGACCAGCATGTCCTTCAATTGCATCGGCCTTCCGCCGTCTCCCCGTGAAATCTCCTGCTCCATGGGTATTTCCTGCTGTTGATGCCTGATCCACCAGCGGCGCTGGTTGGACGCCTCGCGCAACGCAATGCGGTAGATCCAGGTCCGCAACGAAGACTCCCCGTGAAATCCACGAATCCCGCGGAAGACTTTCACGAAGACTTCCTGGGTCAGATCTGCAGCGTCAGCGGAGTTGCGTACGGTGCGCGCCAACAATGAGTAGATTGGCTGATGGTAGTGCGTGATCAACCAGGCGAACGCCTCCTCGGAGCCGGCTCGCAGTTCCTCAACGAGAGCCGCCTCCTCCGATTGGAGCGTGAACGCACTGGCAAGATTGCCCATGGTGAGGTCCGCCTGCAATTTCGTATCCTCCCACGTTACCGCATACCAGTCATCGTCTGCACGTTCGCATGTCACACCGCGCCGTGTAGCCGCGGCGTGAATAGCTCATACAAAGCCATTTAATGGCCGCCTCCGGAGGCCGTTTAGCCACCGGAAGCCCTATTGCACAGGCTCAGGCGTACCGCATTCTGGCCCGTGCAACTACTCTCTTAGACACCGGTGCTCCGTTAAGTGTTCCCGGTATCGCTCGATGAGGATTTCCGAGTCATGAAAACTCTGTTGATGGCTTCAAATAGGCGGCCGACCCTTCAAATTGTGAAAACGATTCGTCGGCCCTTTGTCTCACGGCCCCAAGCTGCCTCAACATCGGCCAGTGGAATCGGATCGGCGGCAACCTTCAATGTTCCTGCCGCTGCCATCTCAAAGAAGGCGGGAAGGGTGGCGAGAATGCGGTCCAGGCGGGCCGCGCCAAAGCCGCTCCCTAACAGGGTCAAATCGACGCTCCGCAGAATCGCGCCTGGCAAGGTAATCGTCGGCCCCGCGCTGGCGCCGACCTGCACGAGCCGTGTTCTTTGTGTGGCCTGGACTTTGAAGCCCTTGGCGAGCGCCTCCAGCAGCAATTCCGTGGGCCGGCCCCAGAGATAATCAACGACCAAATCGATGCCCTGGGCCGCTTCGACAGCAAAAGCCTCGCGCACCGCATCGTCCGGCTGGCCAAGCGGGATCGCGGCGTCCACATCCGCCGCCGCAATGGCTTCGATGTTGCGGCCCGCACCGATCACGCGCTTTGCGCCGAGGATCCGCGCAGTCTGTATCGCGAGCTGCCCGGCAACGCCCGTTGCACCAAGAACGAGCACAGTCTCTCCGGGCACGAGGCCAGCGCGTTCCTTCAGCATGACCCAGGAGGACATGCCGGGATTTGCGATCGCAGCAGCCTCCACGTCGCTGAGTTTGTCGGGGATGGGAATGCACATCTGTTGCGGAGCCGCCGCACGCTCCGCCATCGTTCCCCACGGCTTGCGCGCCAACCCGAAGTAGACCCGGCGGCCATCGTCGAGAACGCCCACGCCATCAACTCCCGGCACGGCCGGTCCTTGTCCGGCGCCGCCGCTCGCGTAGTGTGAACCGCTTGCCAGAGCCTTCACAATGGGATGCAATCCTGCCGCGCGCACCTTGACGAGCAATTCGCCATCCTGCGCCACGGGTTCGGGAAACGATTGATACTTCGGCGCCTGGCCGGGAACGTTGACGACGGCAGCTTGCATTGAATTCACCTCCGGGGCCCGTAGAATATCAACTTTGGATTTCGCGGGATGCAGATTCGATTTTGCCCCGATGGCGCATAGGATGAAAAGTGGAGGCGCCAGCCGATGTTTTCAGCTCATCCGATTGGCTTTATTCATAGCCCCTACCGCGAAACCTCGGCGATACCCAAAGGGCCCGGCGCCAAGCACGATGCCGAAGGCGTCATCGAGATCCTGCATGAGTTCGAGGCGGGGTTAACTGACATCGACGGCTTCTCGCATCTGTTCATCCTTTGGCAGTTCGACCGGGCGGATGGCTTCGATCTCATCGCGCATCCGCCAACAGATGAGGGCCGGCCTCACGGCGTTTTTGCCACGCGGTCACCGCGCCGGCCAAACGCGATTGGCCTGACCGTTGTCGAGTTGCTGCGCCGCGAAGGCTCGTCGCTGCATGTGCGCGGCGTCGACATGCTTGATGGGACTCCGGTTCTCGACATCAAGCCGTATCTGTCGAGCATCCCGGCCGAGAAACTGCGGCGGGGATGGCTGGGTGAAGCCGAAAAGAACCGTGCATCGTGAATCGTGAACCATGAACAGTGGTCGAGTTCACGGTTGATCAACGACTTCTCACGGAATTCCCAGCAGCTTATGCGTCTGCAAGCTGAGCCGCCAGCGTGGATGTTCCAGGCAATACTTGAGCGCAAGTGTCGTATTCAGTTCGCGGGCGGGCCCATCCATGGGTTGAAGGAAGAAATGCCTGAAGGGCAGCTCCTCAAATTGATTTGGCTCGGCGCCCGGCTGAGGGAAGACCAGCTTCAGCTCGTCGCCGCTTTTCTGAAGGAAACCGGCGCCGGCCTTGGGGCTGACACAAATCCAATCGAGGCCCACCGGAGCCACAATCGTTCCATTCGTTTCCACCGCGATTTCGAAGCCGCAAGCGTGCAGAGCATCAATTAGCTTTTCGTCGATTTGCAGAAGCGGTTCACCGCCCGTGCAAACTACGAAACGATTCCCGGACCCGGCGTCTGCGGGCCAATTCCGATCGATTGCAGCTGCGAGGGATTCGGCTGCGGCGAAGTTCCCGCCGCCGCGCCCGTTGGTATCGGCGAAATCCGTATCGCAGAATTTGCAGATAGCCAAAACGCGATCCTGCTCGCGTCCTGACCAGAGGTTGCACCCGGCAAACCGGCAAAACACCGCCGGCCGGCCCGTCTGCGCGCCCTCCCCTTGCAAAGTGTAGAAGATTTCCTTGACTGCGTAACTCATAAAGGCAGCTTCCAGCTGCTAGCTCCTAGCTTCTAGCTCATCGCGCAATCGGCAAGGTCGTCAAATCCACCCCGAAAAAGCCAGAGGCTAGAAGCTAGCGGCTGTTTTTCAGTAGCGGGTCTTCGATCCCATTTTCGTGGAAACCTTTTTGCCTCAAAAGGCAGGAATCGCATTGGCCGCAAGGTACGCCCGCGGGGGATGGATCGTAGCAACTGCTGGTCAAACCGTAATCGACACCCAGACTTCGCCCCAGGCGAATGATCTCGGCTTTAGAAAGCGCGATGAGTGGCGTATGAATCTTAAGTGCCTGGCGGCCTTCGACGCCCGCCTTCGTCGCCAGGTTAGCCATTCGTTCAAAGGCTGCGATGTATTCAGGACGGCAATCGGGGTAGCCGGAGTAGTCGAGCGCATTCACGCCCAAATAGATATCGTTAGTGCCGAGCACCTCTGCCCACGCCAGCGCAAACGAAAGAAAAATAGTATTGCGCGCAGGGACATATGTAATCGGGATGCTGTTGTTCATCTCGTCGGTTGTGCGGCCCTTCGGAACCGCAATGTCGTCGGTGAGAGCCGATCCGCCAAAAGCGCGCAGGTCAATGGTCACCGTTCTTTGCTCTGCGACGCCGATCGAAGCGGCGACACGCTTTGCTGCCTCAAGTTCCCATGCGTGGCGTTGGCCATAAGAAAACGAAAGCGCGTAGAGATCGTAGCCTTCGCTCCTGGCAACCGCGAGAACGGTCGCCGAGTCAAGACCTCCGCTCAAAAGAACGACAGCGCGTTTGGATTTGTTTTCCATGGCTTGAGGCTACTTGAGATCGCCGCCACGTCCGATATCCATCGACGGCGGAATTGGGTTGCGTTCGTCGATGTAGGCGTTGATGCACTGGTCCAGTAAGCCTTTGGCGTCCAGGATGAACTCGACGGCGTCGCGCGCACCGCCATAGCCGCCCGAGTTCGGCGTAACGTAATGCGCCTCGGCCTTCACGCGTTCGCGCGCATTTGCAACAGCCACCGCGAAGCCCACTTCGCGCATTGCCGGCAGATCGATCACGTCATCGCCCACATAGCAAATCTCGTCAAGGGCCACGCCTTCTTTGGCAATAATCTCGCGGATCGCCTTCATCTTGAAGGCGCAACCCTGGTAAACGAATTCGAGCTTAAGGTCGCGGGCGCGTGTGGCCACGGTCTCGCTGATGCGCTTGGTAATTACGCCGCACTTCAGGCCGCCGAGACGAGCCAGCGAAATCGCCGTGCCGTCGTGCGCGCTATACCCCTTGGCCTCGACCATGGTGGTCGATTGCACGCCGAAGCCAATGCTGTCTTTGCCACTGAGCTCATCCAATACTCCGCTGTGTGCAGAACCAGGCACGAGCCAGATGGTGCCGTCGGTCCAGACGCCGTCGACGTCGAAAAGAATGATTTTGATCTTGCGGGCGCGGTCTTGCGCGGTGAGTGCCATGCTTTGATTTTAGCGGGCGCGCCCCAACAGAGCGCCGTTTCAAGAGAGAATACAGACGTGGATCGAGACTCTCCCACAACCGCGCCACAGCCTCCGCCAGGACTCGACCCCGAAGACTATTACTTCGAGGGACCCTATCTCGTATTCACCGCCGCGTACCATCTCAAGCGCGGAACCTGCTGCGGGTCTGGTTGCCGGCACTGCCCCTACCGAGAAAATGTGGCCGCGAAATCTGAGCCACGCAAAATCGAGTAGCGGACGGCTCGACGCGTCCGATTGAAATTTCTTGCTGGCTGGTTGCGCCCTGGTGATGTTATAAATCCAGACTTGCGGAATCGGGCAGCCTGACCTTCGCATTGAGGAGGCTTCCCAAAAGTCCGAGACCGCATGAAACCAACCGATTTTGAAGATCGAGGAGGGAAAAATGGGAATTCTCATGTGGATTCTGGTCGGCCTGATCGCCGGCTGGTTGACCGGCAAGATCATGAAGGGCTCAGGCTACGGGTTCTTCGTGGACATCCTTCTGGGCATTGCAGGAGCTTTGGTGGGCGGCTTTATCGCGAACCACCTTGGCTTGGATGCGCACGGCAGTTTCCTATACAGCACATTGATTGCCCTGGGCGGCGCAGTGATCCTGGTGGCCATCCTCCGGCTGCTCAAGCGAGCGTAGCGGTTGCCAACCCCATCCGCAGCCGCTCTGCGAAGGGGGTTGGGTCCGCGGCAATCTTACCCCGTGAAGTTCTTACTCCGACCCGCCCGTTGACGACGATTGGCCTGTAGGCGGCGCGGATGATGGCGCTGCCGCGGGCGCCGTGGCAGGCTCGCGCACCAGCACGGCAAAGCGTGGAAAGGCGAAGCTACCCGCAGCGTCGTCGATCACGTTCAACTGGCAAACGTACGGGCCGGGCTTGAGGCCATTCAAAGGTACGTCGAGCTCAATGGAGACGGCATCGCGCCCTTCGACGTTAATTGACTTGGCTTGCACGATGGGCGTTTCGTAGACCTTGGTTGATCCCTGGATGAGTTCCAGACTGCTGAGCAGATCGATCGCGGATTTGGATTCCTTGGGCGCACCGTCGGCTGATTTTTGGTGCGACGGATCGTAGATCTCGTAGAGAAGATACATGTGCTGGTCCTGCCGAAAGACGTGGCTGATGTTGGGCACGTATTCTTCGCCATTCCGCACCAAGGGCTCATCTTTCTTGCTTGGCTCGCGCTGCGACGCCAGCACGATGGAACTCATCTTCAGCGGGGTCTTCTTCAGATCGGGCAGCGTTACTTCGGCGATGAACGAGCCCATGCTGCCGGTCTGATTCTCACGCACGACGAACTTAAGCTGGTACTTGCCCGGCGGCAGATTGAAGCTGGTGGTGTACTGGATGTTCTTTTGGCGCGCCTGCAGCGATGGATCAAGGTTGAGCTTGACCGTATCGCGCACGCGCCCGACGGGGCGCTGAGCTTGATCGATCACCGCTCCAATAATGTCGAGCGTGGCCTTGTCTTTATCGCCACCTTTCACAAACGGAATCTGCGAGCCGGGCACGACCAGCGAAACCGGCATGTAGAACCGGTTTTCATCCAGTCGGAAGTACATGGCGTCCATGTAAACGGCCATGTCGGTGGCGGGCAAGTCACTGGCGAGTTGATCCTGGAGTTCCTGCTCGCGGTCCTCCTTGCCGGAGTGCTTGAAATCAGCCGGTGCGTAATATCCGGGCCGGTAGTCGAGCTTGATGCCGGGCTTGTCAATTTTCACCGTCAGCTTGCGGTATTTGCCGTCGCGCGCGGGATTCGTCGAATGGAAGCCAATAGCGTAATAAGCCGAATTGTCTTTCTGGACCTGAGCAAAAGCCGGCGCAAAGTCATTGGAGTCCAAGAATGCCTTGCCGCCTGTATCGCTCGAAAGCGTGGCCATCACTTCCTGACTGGCGAAGTTCGCATTCATGTTGGTCGTAAGCGCGCCACCGTTGAATCCGCTTTGGCCGCGCAGACTGCCGGTCGAGGCGTCGCCGAACGCTGTCACGGCCTGCAAGCCGCGCGTGTCCACGCTGTAGATGGCCAGGTCGGCGCGAACCGCCGCGTTGATTGCGGACCGCAACGAAGCTTCGTTCTCAATGCCGTCGCGCGAAATGCCGCCGGAGAAGTAAAGCAGCGATTTCTTCTCATTGATCTTGGCGAGGGATTGCGAAATGGCACGCAGCGCAAAGAGCTCGCGGTCGGTGTTCAGGTCGTTGTACTCGCTCTCATCTGGCGTGTAGGCGGTCGTATCCTCGACCTGGTTGGTGTTGGCGTTTGCGCCCTGGGCAAAGCCCTGGCCCTCGGTGCCGTTGTAGGCGCCAACTTCGTTGATGAGCGCGTTCTTGTCGGCGGTGAAATCCTGGTCGACGTTCAGGGTGTCGCCGAGCGAGACCAGCGCCACAAGATCGGCCGGCTGCATTTTGGTCTTGAGAAAAGCCTGCGCCGCATCCACGCTGCGCTCCAGGTCTTCGGGCTGCATCGAGGTCAGGTCGAAGAACATGACAATCAGCCGATGGTTGCGCAATTCTTCGGGCTTGGCGACCACAACGGCCTTGCTGCCTGTGGGTCCTGCGGCCAATCCGCTCACCGTCGCTTCCTTGAGAGGCGTGGCCATATCGACACTCTCGAAGTCGAACGAGTCGATCTGCTGCTCTTTTCCGTTTTCAAAAACCTTGAAGTCGCTCTGCTTGAGCCCCATCACCAGCTCGCCGGTCTTCGCGTCGCGCGCGACCACGTTGGTCAGGACGAGATCGGCATTCGCCTTGAGCGTAAAGCCGGCCTGGGGCGTATTGGTGACCTGCTCGGAGCTTTGGGCGGAGATCGGTTGCGCAGCCGGCACCGCGAGTGCCAGCACCCCAACCACCGCACCGAATATTTCGACGTTTGCCTTCATTGCTTTCGTATCCCACCCGACCCTTTCGCGCATTCGCTTTTCCAACTCCGCCAGCTCCGCTGACACCGCTAACTCCGCTGCCCTTCAGAACCTGAATCTCGCCAAGAACTTGAACGCCCGCATTTCATGCACCGACGTCACTTCGCCAAAAGTCGGAGAGCCCTCAGTGGTGTTCACGCCCGAGTACTGCACCGTATTAAAAACATTGCTGATGATGGCGCGAATCTCCAAGCTGCGCGTCTCGCCCATATTCACGGTCTTTGAGAGCGACATGATGTTCGAGACGGTGCCCGGCCCTTCAATCGAATCGCGTGGAGCGTTGCCGAAGTAATCGCAGAATCCCGGCGTATTGCTCGGTGTTGTGTAGGCCGCAGTGTTAAACCAGTGCAGCCGCGAACCGCCGCCGGCAGTCGCCGATTGACCCGTCAAGTTCGGCCGAAGCCCGCTGGTATTGCCGCACTCCACACTCTGCGATGTCGGCTCGAACCCGGGCGAAAGCCATGATCCTGTGGTGAAGTTGAAACTGCCGGAGATCGAGAAGCCCTCGAAAATGTGCGAGCCGAGGCCTGACGTGACCCAAGATTTGTCGGGCCCGAAAGGCAGCTCAAACAAATAATTCCCGCTCACCTGGTGACGGATGTCGAGGGCCGAGTGGCCTTCCTCCGCGGCAGGATTCTGCCAGTCCTGGACCACCGATGCCGTGCCGCCGTTGACGGAAGAGGCGTCGTCGATGGCGTGACCGTACTGGTAGTTGGCGCCCACGGATACGCCGTGCGACAGGCGCTTGTTCACGCGGACCGTACCAGCGTTCATCTTGTAATAAGCTGCGGCCTCGTCGTAGTTGAAGACCAAAGCCGCAGGATCCGTGCCGAGGCTGGTGGGCAGTTCGCGCGGCGCGAGCCTGACGTCGAGGTGATTCGATCGCGCCCCGTTGTAGCCGAGGTTCATTACGATTCCCCAGGGCAGTGTTTTCTGAATATCGAGATTCCACGCCATCACATACGGCAGACCGTAATGAGGATTGAGCGCGTAATTTCCAACCGAGGCCGGTGCTGGAAAGGGCGGCAAGCCGTTGTTGCCTGCGTTGTTGTTGAACATTGCGAAGCAGGTCATCGGTACAGTCTGCGCGCAGGCAGTGCTTGCCGTGTTGCCTACGGCTTCCTGGTTGGTCTGCTCGTCGGTGAATGGTGGCTGATGCGCCATTGTGGTTGCGAAGCCTGCGTACTCGCCGACCGTGTAGTTGGTGCCGAAACCAGCGCGTATGACGGTCTGCTTGATCTTCGGCACGCGCCAGGCTAGCCCCACGCGGGGCTGGAAGGCTTTATGCCACGGGTAGACGAGCGAAGCGGGCAAACCACCAGTTCTGCTCGACACGGATTGCTCAGTCTCGCTGGCAAATCCGCCATCGGGATTGGTGGCGACATCGGCCAAGTGCCCGTATTTCTCGGTGTAGGGCGCGAAGAACTCCCAGCGCACCCCGAAATTCAGCGTGAATGAAGGCAGCATCCGCCAGTCATCCATGGCGTATGCGTCGACGACGTTGTCACGCAAGTAACTTTTCGCGAGCGACGAGTTGAGCGTAGTGGACTGGGGTAATCCGAGCAAAAAATCGGCGATCGAGGAGCCGGTAGTCGGGTCCTGCGCGGCGTCCTCTGTAAAAAGCCCTGTGAAGGAAAAATCTCCTGTGGCATTCGAGCCGGCGAGAAAGTCGTGGTGCACGCGGCGGTAGTCGCCGCCGAAGCGCATGTTGTGCTTGCCGTGAATCCAGCTTAGGACCTGGGTAAACGAGATGGTTTGTGCGATGGAAAAGCTGGGCTCGGTTTCACTGAGTCCCTGAATGCCATTGCTCAGCGAAATGTTGGGAACACCGTAGTTGAGCGGCACATTGTTCGGTATGGTCAGGCTGGCAGCCGCTGCGGGATTGTTTGTCGTATTTGTGAAGAAGTTGACGGTGTGGCTGTTGCTGCGATTCCAATTGACGTTCGAGATGCTCGTGAAGCGATGGTAACCAACGGTGTAGCCGGCCTGCAGGGAATAGGAACTTGATGCGCTCTTGCCGCCCAAATCGGGAAAAAGACTTACGAGATCGGAGGCCGAATGGGTCCAGTTGTAGTTCAGATTGATGCTCTGTCGAAGGCCCTGAGTTTGCGACCCTCCGCGCCTGCCACCGCCCGATCCGCCGCGGGCGCCCGGTTGCGTGGCATTCGCTCCGAGACTGCTGTTGTAGCGAATGCCGGCCTGCGTGCTGTTCGACTGCGCGGTGGTGAGCAGGTGGTAGTTGTAGCCGTTGATGGTGCCGCCGGCAGGCAGGTTCGGCTCAGGAAAATAATTCAAGAGCGCCGTCGACTGTGGGGAAACGGACTCGCCTGCTGCTCCCGTGGCCGGAATCATGTTGCCGGTGAATTGTTGGCCCGTGACTGGATCGTAGATCGGCGGCAATCCGGTAAAGTCGCCGCCACGTTCCGCAAGGGTGGGAACCGTGGCATAAAAATCGTCGGGCAACGACGAGCGAGTGCCGCTGAGCGTTAGAAAGACCGTGTCCTTTCCGCTGGGCTTGGTCAGGTGGGGAATATAGGGTGCGCTCATGAAGGAGAGCGTGAAGCGATTCGATCCGTTGGGCGGCTGAATCTGCGGCTGCCCGAGAAGCGAAAATGGCAACGCATTGATCGCGGAATTCGTTCCATTCCATGCGATCGTGCCGTGCGGCTGGCCAGGATTGAAGTTGCGGAAGTTCCCGCGTCCGCCCCCGCCACCTCCACCCCCTCTTCCGCCGAACCCTCCACCTCCGCCACCGAATCCACCGGCCCCGCCAAAGCCTCCACTGCCAAAAGCGCCCCCAAATCCTCCGCTACCGCCGCCGTAACCACCGAATAGTCCGCCTTGGCCCGCTTCGCCGGATTGCCCGCTCAATCCGCCTTGCGCTTGAATCGAAAGTGCTGCATCTCGTATGCGATCGGAATCGAGGCCAGCCAGCGCGCTCACCTGTCCCGCTTGCCCGGTGATCGCCACCGAATCTTCGCTGAAGTCGGCGTTGCCGGCAATCGAAGGCAAAGCAGTACCGCTGGCGCCTGCCGTTCCAGCGCCCGTGTCGGTGTCGGCGCTCAGCGTATTCGCCAGGTTGACGTTCTCGGGCGAATTACCAGCCATCTGCTGAACGATCTGTTCCTCGCTGCCCTGGCGGGCAGTCTGCTGCGCTTGCTGCCGATCGATCTCCGCTTGCCGCGAAGCAAGAATTAGCTCAAGGTTCACGGTCTGATCGTGGCTGGAGGCATTCAGAACGGCTTCCTGCGTCCCCGCAGCGAATGCAGCGAATTGCGTGCGGATGACATAACGGCCGTTTTGCGGAATATTCAATTGCCACGAGCCGGTAATGTCCGTGGTTGTGGAGTAGCGCTTGCCAGTGAGTGTGTTTTGCGCAGTGACGGTGACGCCTGGCAGCGGGATGATGCCGCTTTTGACCACTCCGTGCAGTTTTCCGCCGGTGCTTGGTTCAGGCGCGGCCGCTGCAGCGGAAGATGAAGGAGGCTGAACCGCAGGGACTTGCGTCGCAGGAGTCTGCGGCCATGCAGCCAGGCATGCGGCGAAAAGATACCCCGCCGCACTCGCACGCCTGATTGCCGCCTGCCGCATTGCGCCACCCGTCCTCTCTTATCAGTATTCAGTCTGACGAGCCTTTCAGCGCGAAGGTTTACGGACGCGCTGTGCTGGGCCGAAAGGTATTGGCAATGCGGTTGATCAGTTGAACCCCATGGGAAAGTTTTGCACTTGCAATCCCCCCCCGCCGCATGTTAACTCTCAAGTTAATAGTTTTCTGATAGCTGCCGCGTGAGTAAACGTGGGCACGCAAGGGACAGGAAGCCAAATGAGCATAAAGATCGGGACCACGATTCGCGCCTACCGCCTGCAAAAGGGATTGTCGCAGGGGGATATCGAAAAGAAGACCGGACTGCTGCGCTGCTATCTCTCGCGGGTGGAGAACGGCCACACTGTGCCCTCGCTGGACACGCTGGCCAAGATTGCTCACGCGCTCGACCTGCCGATTGCGCAGTTCTTTGCCAGCGACACCCTCTCGCGCCAGATGAACACGCAGAATCTCTCCGACGACGAGCTCCGTTTCCTCACGCAATTGCGCCGCTATTCGACAAATCTCAATGAGAGCGACCGCAAGCTGCTTCTGGCCATGGTGAAGAAGTTCTCCGCGACGGCAACGCGCTAGCGTCGCCGGCTTCATCCCTGTGGCGGAGGGATATGGGCCACATAAAACCCAAACAGCACGAGAAGCAATACCACTAGCGCAACCGTCAGACGTAACTTCAACTGAAACTCGCTGCGCGGCGAACCAATGCGTGGCACCATGGGAGCCGCGAAAAGCAGCCCGCACAGGAAACCGCCAATGTGCGCCGAATTGTCGACTTCCACACCGGTAAAGCCGCTGCCAAAGTTGATGGAGAGACCGATCACGAGATTGATCGCAGCGAAATAAATTACGGACTTGCGCAGTTTTTTCACTTCCAGCGGCGGCACGGGCAACATTCTTGATTTCAGCAGCACGATAAGCGCGCCGGCAATGCCAAAGACAGCCCCCGACGCCCCGGCGCCGGCCTGAAAGTATGGCGCTCCCGATGCGTCGTGAATCGGCCGCACCCAGTTGTAAAAGGTTGATAGCAGATTGCCGGCAGCGCCGGTAAGGATGTACGCCGCAAACAATCCGAACGATCCCATCAGAGGTTCGGCCAGCAGTCCCAGGTTCCACAGGCACCACATATTTGTGGCAAGGTGGAGAATGCCCACGTGCACGAACATCGCGGTCACGATGCGCCACCACTCCCCGTAGACCAGCACATTGTTCGGCCTGTCTGCCCCCCAGAACATTAATTGATCGAGAGTCGGCATCCAGAAGCTGGAGCCGCGAGCCACCATGGCCAGAAACACGGCGCAATTGATCCCCACGAGCAGATAGGTGGCCGGCGATTGGGCCCAGGCAGGACGACGCCGACGCGGCGGCGGTGCTTCATCGCTGGCTGGAGGTAGAATCTCCGCCTGGGTGGGTGAGGAATAACTTCCCATACCATCACTCTAAAGCATTCCCGGCTGCACAGCGGCTTGAGATTTCCTGAGGAAGCACTGCAGAACGCGGTGACATCCACAGGCTGGTTTCATGCTTCGAAATTCGGAGCACTCCCGCGATGTAGTCTGGAATTTGTTCTGCCTGCAGCGGCCCATCCTAACGATGACGCGGGTCCTCGCGGATTACTAGACAAGGAGTGAAGTTTTGAGCTCGGAACCCAATGTAAATGGAACTGGCGCAAAGCCTATTCGCCGCGCGCTGCTGAGTGTGACCGACAAGAGCGGGCTCGTCGAATTTGCGCAGGCGCTCAAGGGATTTGGGGTTGAGCTGGTCTCAACCGGCGGAACGGCAAAGGCGCTGCGCGAGGCCGGTCTGGCGGTCAAGGACATCAGCGAATTGACCGGTTTTCCGGAGATGCTCGATGGCCGAGTGAAGACCCTGCACCCGCGCGTGCATGGAGGCCTTCTCTACATTCGCGGCAATGCAGAGCACGAAGCGGCTGTGGCCGAGCACGGCATTGAGCCCATCGACATGGTAGTGGTGAATCTCTACGCATTCGAGAAGACCGCGGCGCAGCCAGCTGTTGGCTTTGAGCATCTCATCGAAAACATCGATATCGGCGGGCCATCGATGGTGCGTTCCGCGGCAAAGAATTTTGAGGATGTGGCGATCGTGACGCGCGTGTCGGACTACCCCGCCTCTGATCCAGGAGCTGAAGGCCAATGGCGGTGTGCTCACCCGCGCAACACGCTGGCGCCTGGCAAAGCAAGCCTTCGCGGTTACCGCTGCTTACGATGCGGCTATTGCGAATACTCTCGAGCGGATTGCCGAGGCTCCTCAGCCGGCGGCGCCGGCCTCTCCCGACCTTGCTTCTCTCCCTTCCACATTGCGCATCAATCTTCCGCTGGCCCAGGCGCTGCGCTATGGTGAGAACCCGCATCAGCGTGCGGCGCTCTATGCTGACGGATCGGGCCACGGGATTGCAGGCGCAACGCAGTTGCAGGGCAAGGAGCTGAGCTTCAACAACCTCGTCGATCTCGATGCGTGCTGGGAGCTGGCGCAGGAGTTTGAGGAGCCCGCCGTCATCATCGTCAAACACACCAACCCTTGCGGAGCGGCCACCGGCGCGACAATCCTTGACGCCTACGAAAAGGCGCTCGCTTGCGATCCGGTCTCGGCCTTCGGCGGAGTCATCGGAATCAACCGCGAGGTGGACGGCGCAGCAGCCGAAGAGATCGCCAAGCTATTTGTCGAGGCGATTGCAGCGCCGGGTTTCTCGCCTGAAGCCAAGGAGCGCTTTGCTGCGAAGAAGAATCTACGTCTCGTTGAAGTTCGCTCCGCCGAGCCACGCCCGGTGGTGAAGCAGGTCTCGGGAGGGCTTCTGCTGCAAGACGCCGATACCGGCCGCGTGACAGAGACTGAGCTCAAGGTGGTCACCTGGCGTCCGCCGTCGGCTGAAGAGCTGCGCAGCCTTCTGTTTGCTTGGCGCGTCTGCAAGCACGTCAAATCGAATGCCATCGTTTACGCGCGAAACGGCCAGACGCTGGGTGTTGGCGCAGGACAGATGAGCCGCGTAGATGCGGCCAGATTCGGCGCAATGAAAGCTGTACTGCCGTTGAAGGGTTGCGTGGCCGCCTCCGATGCGTTCTTTCCCTTCCCCGACGGCCTGGAGGCTGTTGCCCAGGCCGGTGCGACGGCGGTGATTCAGCCGGGCGGCTCGGTTCGGGACGACGAAGTGATTGCCGCGGCAGACAAATTGGGCCTGGCCATGGTCTTCACCGGAATCAGGCATTTCCGGCATTGATGAACTCAGAGACGGAGCAATTCACACAGATGGCCGTCTGGCCATCGCGTGCCTCTTTAGTATCAGGAAATCCCGCAATCTGCCGCGCATTTGCGACGAATGACAGGTAAAATCGTCTTAATAGTAGGCAGGTTCGCTCAGATCCTCTGCCTGTGCCGCGTCTTCTTTTTTGCCCGATTTGCGGCTAAGGACCTATGGAATTCCCTGCATGATGAAAAAACTCCTTCCAAGACTTGATCTCGCACCCGGGTTTGTTGCCGCCATTGTGTTCCTGCTGCCAATCGGGGTTGCCCGGGCTCAAAACTCGCCGGCAAATAATCCGTCGGCCCCAGCGAAGAGCCAACAGCCCCAGCCGAACGGGGCTCCGGCCAAGGCAGCACCAGTGGAAACGGCGAAGGCCGACACGGGTATGAAACCTGCAGTATCGCCTGACAAAGCAGCAGCGACCGAGCCAAATCGCGCTCAGGCTTACTATCACCTGGCCTTGGCCAGCGTGTACGAGGATGACGCCATCTCGGAGGGCCGCTCCGATGAGGTGAACCAGGCCATCGAGCAGTACAAGCTTGCCCTCGATGCCGATCCCGATTCCGCCGAGTTGAGCGACGATCTTGCGGACCTTTACTTCCGTGCTGACCGGGTGCACGACGCCGAGACCACCGCGAGGACGCTGCTAAAGTCTCATCCCGACGACATCGACGCGCACCGGCTTTTGGGACGCATATACCTGAGGCAACTGGGCCAGGGTGCAAACGGCGGAGCGTCGTCAGTAAGCTCCAGCAACGTGCTCGACCAGGCGATTGCGGAATTCGAGAAGATCGTTGCACTGCAGCCCAAAAGCGTGGAAGACCACATGGTGCTGGGGCAGCTTTACACGGTTAAGCACCAGCAGGAAAAAGCGGAAGCCGAGTTCAAGACCGCGCAGGATATTGAACCCGAGTCAGAAGAGGTGGTGCTGAACCTGGCGCGGCTGTACGCCGAAAGCGGCGACGTACAACATGCCGTGAAAGCCATCGAGGCGGTACCGGTTGATGGGCGAACGCCGAAGATGGAGTTCACGCTGGGCGCTCTTTACGACCAGTTGAAGCAGCCTAAGGATGCAATCGCCGCCTACCAGCGTGCTGACGACCTGGAGCCTGGTGACCTGCAGACAATGGATGCGCTGGCGTCGGCACTACTCAGCGCCGACCAGCTTGACGAGGCGCTCAAGGAGTATCAGGCGCTGGCCGAGGCGGACCCGGAAAACATCGAAGCGCTGGTTCATATCAGTGAGATCCAACGCCGCCAGGGCAAATACGAAGATTCGCTGGCCACCATTCGCAAGGCGCGCAAGATCGACCCGACATCATTGGAGGCCGGCTTTAACGAAGGGCTGGTGCTCGACATTCTGGGCCGCTTCGACGACGCCATCCAGACCTATCAGGAGATGGTCGATGCTACTTCGCACGCCAACGGCGCTTATACCGATGAGGAAAAGAACAACCGCTCCATTTTTCTCGAGCGCCTGGGTGCGGTTTACCTCGAGGACAATAAGACAGATCCGGCAGTCGCGGCATACCAGAAGATGATCGATATGGGCGGAAGCTTCGCCGCGCGTGGCTACCAAGGTCAAGTGGACGCGTACCGCAATGCCCACCAATTCGACAAGGCGATCGCGGTCTCCCGAAAGGCCGTTGCGGCCAGTCCCCAGGACCGCGACCTGAAGCTGATGCTCGCCAGCGAACTCGCCGACCAGGATCATCCTGATGAAGGCCTGGCAATGGCAAAGAGCCTGCTGGAGGGCGCTACGCCGGACCAGCAGCGTGGAGTTTGGTTTGCTTTAGCGCAGATGAACGTCCGCCTGCACCGCTGGAAGGATGCGGAGGATGCGCTCGACAAGGCCGAGCCCCTTGCGACCAAGACGGAAGACCGGACCTATTTGTTCTTTCTCCGCGGCGAATGTGCTGAGCGGCAGAAGCACCTGGATCAGGCCGAACAGTTTTTCCGTCAGGCGTTGAATCTGGATCCCGCCAACGCGATGACCCTCAACTATCTCGGTTATATGTGGGCAGACAAAGGGATCAAGCTACCCGAAGCCCTGAAAATGATTCGCCAAGCTGTCGATATCGAGCCCGGGAACGGCGCGTACCTCGATTCGCTGGGTTGGGTCTATTTCAAAATGGGTGAGTACGAGCTGGCTGAGGACAACCTGCGGCAGGCAGTCAATCGCGACCAGACAGATCCTACAGTTCACATGCACCTGGGCGATCTCTATGAGAAGACCGGGCGCATCCGGCTGGCTGCGGCACAGTGGCAGCTTTCGCTTGATGAATTCGCCAAGTCCTCTGCCGCCGACATTGAGCCGGGCGACGTGGAGAAGGTGCAGAAGAAACTGGAAGGCGCACGCGTCAGGCTGGCCAAAGAGGACAGCTCAGTGGGTCAAGCCAAGCCGGAATAATCTCGCGCGCGAACGTTGCGCTGAATCCGTGTCGAGAATACAGATCTAGACATAATCAAGGAAACTGCGGCGTTCGCATCAGCGAACGCCGCGTACTTTTTTGGGCGTTTCTCAGACCACCGGCTATTGCGCGTGCGCCGAAGCAGCGGCCAGGTAAACATCTACGTTGTTCTTATCCACGAGCGATGTGCCTGTATCGACGAATACCGGATAGGGCGCGAAGGCGTCGACACTATAGTCCTTGTTAAGCTGCGCAGGCGGATTGTGAAAGATCTCGTCGAGAGCTTTCAGGCCTATGTATCCCATGGTGTATGGCTTTTGCACAACGGTTGCGTCAATGACTCCGTCCTTGATGCCCTGCAGCGTGTCGGGATTCACGTCCCAGGCCACCAACTCGCGGCTGGTGTCGCCCGTTCTCTTGATCGCGTCAGCGACCAACTTGCCTGACGCTGAGTCCAGGCACACAAAAGCATCGATCTTCTTGGCGCCGGTCTGGGCCAGCAGCACCTGGGTCCGATCAAAGGCGACACTGGCGTCTCCCTTGATGTCAATCACATCGGCAATGTTGATGCCCGGCTGCGTTGCAAAGGCGTCCTTGAATCCCTTCAGCCGCTCTTCTGTATTGGGCTGGCTGGCAAGCGTAAAGAAGACTACGTTGCCCTTCCCGCCCAGCTTCTCGATAATCCTCCGGCCCCCCAAACGCCCTGCTTCGAGGTTGTTGGTGCCGATGAAGTAGAGCCTGTGGCTGTTCGCGGCGTCGGAGTCCATGGTGATCACCGGAATGCCTGCAGTAATGGCCGCGTCGATTCCCGGTTGCATCACTGCTGCATCGGAGACTGAAACCAGAATCCCCGCCGGCTTGGCCGCAACCGCCTTTTGAAACTCCGCCAGTTCGACCTGAGGATCGTACGTGTCAGGTCCAGCGACCTTCACCGTCACATTGTATTGAGCCGCAGCCGCCTTGAATCCGGCGATCGCGGTTTCCCAGTAGGGCAGCGAGACGTTGGTTGCAACCAGGTAATAAACCTCTTTTGGTGAGTGCCTTGCCCCGCAACCCGAAATCGACATCATTGCCAGCGCAGCGAGTGCCAGCGCCACCTGCTTCTTCGGCTTCATTCCTGCCTCCTCTTGAGGTCCAAAAAACTGCTGTGATTGGCGCGTACGATTTGCCTGCGCGCCATTCCCCTCAAAAATTCCGGCTGGATAGTACTCCTGCGGAATTGGCGTTGTCCATTCGCAGGCACCCAGATGTCTTGGAAGCGAGCGTCGCCATGGCATGGTGACTTTCATCGCAGCAACGCCTTCCCTGCCACGCAATCTCCCCTTTTTGCGGTATAACCTGATCTGAGCAGCGAAGTTCGCGGTTGCGCAGAGGGGGCTGGACCAGATGATTGGGCTCAAGACCGAATCCACGGCTGCGTTGCCTGCGGGAATCGCGGTTGATGGTGGCGCAAACAGTCCACTAGCACGCAGAGTCCACTCCGAGCCGCCGCACGCCTACCGCGTCCCGTTTTCGCGTGACGCCGCCCGAGTCCTGCACTCGCGCGCCTTTCGTCGCCTCGCCGGGAAAACGCAAGTCTTCACGCGCCTGCCCACCGAGGGCTTGTCTGACCATTTCCGCAGCCGGCTGACGCATACGCTCGAAGTGACACAAATCTCGCGCACCGTGGCTGGCGCTCTGGGCCTGAATGTGGAATTGGCAGAAGCCCTGGCCCTGGCGCACGACATCGGCCATCCTCCATTTGGCCATGCCGGCGAAAAGGCACTCGATCGCGCCCTCAGCGCGCATGGTCTCAGATTCGATCACAACCTCCATGCATTGCGCATCGTTACCTGGTTCGAGGAGCGCTATCCTGCCTTTCGCGGGCTCAATCTTACCCTTGCCGTCCGCGAAGGCATTGTGAAGCACTCGCGCGACTACCCAGCCCAGGACTATCCCGAGCTGTCCGAGTATTTTCTCGACCGTTTTCCGCCGCTGGAAGCGCAGTTGATCGACCTGGCGGACGAGATCGCCTACCTCACTGCCGATCTCGACGACGGGCTGGATTCCGGCATTCTTGCTCTTGATCAGGTTCTCGAAGCCGTGCCTCTTGTTCGAGGCTTTCACGATGCCGCGCGCGCGAAGTTTCCCGCGGCTCCGCCTCGGCTGGCCGTCTACGAGGCGTTGAGGCAGCTTTTGAACGCCTGGGTGACCGATCTGATCGATGAAGTCTGTCTTCGCGTCCACGCGCTCGGTGCAACGACGCTGGGCGAAATCCGGATCGCCCCGCAAAGACTGGCGGCACTCAGTGGGCACATGGAAACTGAACGTGCCGCCGTCAAGGAATTCCTCTACGCGAATCTCTACAACACACCCGCTCAGGAAGAGGAGCATGCGCTTGCGGAAGGGGTGGTGCTCGAGCTGTTCAGTTCTTTAATGTCCGATCCAAGGTTGATGCCGCCGGACCACCAGGCGCAGATTCCCACTGAAGGACTGGCCCGCACTGTTGCCGACTACATTGCCGGAATGACCGACAGCTACATTGTGCAATTGTGGAAGCGGTACGAAGGAAAGTGAATTACTGCACGGTTCCCTGCGGACGAATGCGCCGGAGATCAAGCGCACACAGAACGGCATTCTGGGCATTCAAGCGCAGATTGTCGGCCGCAGCCCACAGCCATAATCGCGAGACCTGACTAGAGTTGCGGCCGAGCTGCTCGGGACGCATCCGAACCAGGATGTCATTCTGTCCGGTGGCGGCCAGATTCGAAGGCGAATCAGTGTCTTCCAGCACCAGCTCGACATGTTCCCCAGTCAAGGCCTCTTCAAGAGCGACAACCTCCACCGGCCGTTCCAATTCCACCGCGATGGAGAACGTATAGCCGTGAAAAACCGGCGCATGAACCACCTGCAAAGCCAATGATGGACCGCGCCCGCCGGTGAGCGCCTCGTAATGGCGGCGCATGCGCGCTTCGACTTCGGGCAGGCTCACCTTTGAGCTTTCTCCTGTACCTGCAAGCATGTTGTATGCGGCTTGAGCATCGTAGAAGGCCCGCGGCAGCGGCTGGAAGCTGAGCAGGCTGACGGTCTGCTGATGCAGTTCATCCATGGCGGCCCGACCGAAGTCGCTGGCCGGTTCGAGCACCGTTGCGGCTGCGAAACGCACCGGCGCGGCCTGTTGCAACCGTTGGAGCAGCAAGCGCAAGTGCGATGACGGCTGGATGAGCAGGAACCACAGCCGGCGTGAAAAGATCGACGGCCACTGCTTCTGAGCCGAGCCATGGTGCTCGAATCACCACCCCAGGCTCCCGATCCAATGCTGCTGAAAGATCCAGCACCGTGGACCCGGCGCGCAATGCGTGCTGCCAGTGGCGACGCGTGAGATTCTCGCTGCCGCAAAAAAATGTGAAATCAGCTCCATCGAAAGCATCGGCGCTGATGGCTTGAATAAAGGTGACCTCGTCGCCTACCTGGTCCAGCTGACCCTTTGCGTCTCCTTCGTCGAGCAGCGCAAAGCTGGCCGAGTCAAGCGGCGATTCGGACAGGACTTCTTTCAGTTCACGGCCCACCAAAGTCGATGCGCCGGCTATGGCGATTCTGTACACATCAATCCTTTTTTCCTGCTCGTGAATTCGATTACGGTCTCGATGAGCCGGGTTCTGCGGCCACTGGCGAGGGAGAGGGAGGATCAAGCGGCCTGCGACGCCGTCGTCTTGACCAGCCATACGCCGCGCGCGCCCAAATCCCCGAGAACATGTATGCCAGCGCTACCGGGAACATGACCACATTCGAGTACCGTAGCGCAATGTACGCAATCAGCGCCAGCAGCACCAACAACTGGAAGGGATGCCGGCGGGAAAAATTAATCTCCTTCGCCGACCAGAAACGCCAGGTGCTGACCATCAGGAACCCGGTCAGTCCGACAAGGATGAGCCAGGGAACGGCGACCCACCATTCCTCGACGGGATAGGCATTGAAGAAGTGGACTGTGGCGGCAAGCAGACCTGCGGCCGCGGGGATGGGCATGCCGACAAAGTATTTCCTGTCAGCACGGCCGGGATTGCGCGGCTGCGCATCCGGGCTGATGTTGAAACGCGCCAACCGTGAAGCTCCACTGAGAAGGAAAAGAAAGCAGACGAAAGCGCCGGCCTGCATCAAGTGCTGACGCAGCTGCAGGTTCATCGAATCGGGAAGAAAATGGAATCCCCAGACAAACGCCAGAATACTCGGCGCCATGCCGAAGGTGATGACGTCGGCCAGTGAATCCAGTTCCCTGCCGAAGTCGCTGGCAGTGTTGGTGAGGCGCGCGATACGGCCATCGAGGGCGTCAAATGGAATGGCAAACAGGATGGCAATGGCCGCCCAGTCCAGATGCACATGTGCCTGTCCGCTTCCGTCGAGAGCTGCGATGGTCTGGGTGACGGAGAAGTAGCCGGCTCCAAGGCTCCCGGCGGTGAAGAACGAGGGCAGCAGATACATGCCTCGGCGCAGGCGCGGATGCGGTTTGCCCCTTCCCCGCGGAAAATCAAAGGAATTCACAAGCTCCCTCCATGGGGCATCGCAGCCAGCACGCTGGCGCCTCCCTTGACCCTGTCTCCAACCTTGACCCGCAAAAGCGCGCTCGATGGAATCACAACATCAACTCTGGACCCGAACTTGATGAGTCCCACGCGCTGCCCGCGCTCGACCGATTGCCCTTCATTGCAGCGAAAGACAATGCGCCGCGCAAGAAGCCCGGCAATCTGCTTGAAGGTGACTTCATACCCCCCGTCCGGGCCCTGGCCGCGCACGGTGACTGTGTTCTGTTCGTTGCGCTCGGCCGAGGCGGGGTTCATAGCATTGAGGAACTGGCCCTTCTGATAGCGCACGCGGCTCAGGACTCCGCCGATGGGAGCGCGATTCACATGGACATCAAAAACACTCAGGAAGATGCTGATCCGCTGCCGCGAACCTTCGGGAGTCGAAATGGAAGTGGTTTCAGTAACGAGGCCATCACCGGGCGAAACGATCAAGCCGTCGCCGGCTGGAACTGCGCGTTGAGGATCGCGAAAGAACCAAAGGAAAAATGCGGCCAGCAGGACTGGCGCTACGCTCCAGATCCACCCTCCTGTAATCCACTTGAGCGCGGCAGCCACTGCCAGCAAGCTCAACCCGTAGATGTAACCGTCGCGAACCATCGTTCCCAACGATTATACGGTGATGAAGGAGATGAACCCATTGCACCAAGGGATCACTTAGGCACAAACAAACCGGTCACACTGCCAAGCGGAACCGCGTGGCAAGTGAGCCGCAAAAGCCTAAACCCTCGGAACTTAAGCTACGGCAGGAACGCGGCGCTCGAGGGCGAAAATCAGATCTTTGGCGTGCAGCTTGAGTTTCTTCAAGCGCACTTCTTCAAGTTGTTCGTCTTCGGAAAGGTATGGCTTTTGAAGCAACTCTTCCAAACGCTGAGCGTAGCGACGATGTTCTGCGTGCAGGCGATCGATCTCTTCGCTCAGCATGGAACCTTGTACTTCGTCCATCAAGCACCTCCGGTTCGGCGGTTTGGTTAAGCGGTACCTGGCCGCCGTTTTTCTTAGAACATTTACATATATCGCTGTTTCGGGTGAAACGGCAAGTCAGAAATCCGCTAGAGGTAACCGCGGCCTGTGAATATCACGGCGGACGATCCCTGATGGCTCGTCGGTCAGGGGCTCAGACGAGCTGAAGCCGCATATGCACCGCATCCTCAATAGGATCAACGTAGTAAGCCCGACGAAGCCCGATTTGGCCGAAGCCCGCGGAGCGGTAAAAGGACAGCGCAGTGTGATTTGACGCACGCACCTCGAGGACGACCTCGAGCGCGCCTCCTGTCTTCAGTTCATGGACCACGCAGTCGAAGAGCATACGGCCCAGGCCTTGCCGCTGGCTCCCGGCGGATACGGCAATCAATTCGAGTTCCGCTTGCAGAGGCAAGAGGCTTGCTACCGTAAAGCCCTGGACATTCCCCGAGCCGACCACAACCAGGGCGATGCGGCGGGGTGTCGCTTCGGGATTCAATGCGTCAAGATAGGCCGATTCTGGCCAGTGCGGCGCCTCCGGCAGGCTGGCGGCAATTTGCATCGCCCGAGGTACGTCGGCAGCCGTCATCTGCCTGACCTGCGCTTTTTCAGCGGCGGGATCCGACATGCTAAGACCTCGCTGAGACCTGTTTGGGCTCGACCTCAGTGCCGAAGATCTCAGCATCCGAGCGGCGCAGGTAGTGGCCGTCAAGCAGAGCCAGATCGACAGCAGCGCCAGCAACCAGTCGAGCCTCGCCGAGACGCAGCGCGTCCGCCGCGACGGGCGAAGGTGTTGAGACAGCCTGAGTGCCCGGCCATGCGGCGGACAGGATCGCGGCTGCTTCATCGTCGCAGACGGCTACCCGTACCGGTGCAGGATTGATGGCCGCAAGTTCACCGGGGCCAGCGAGAATCTCGACCGGTTTGAGGCCCATTTGTTCAAGCCTCAGAAAAACCTCGCCCCGATGAGCGTTGAGTGCGGACGACGGCACACCGGATTTGCGCGAAAGCACTTCAAGCCGCGAGAGTGCGACAACGGGAATCTCCGTCCCTTCGGCCAGGCCCTTCACGGCGCTGAGGCCGACACGGACTCCGGTAAAGCTTCCCGGCCCGCTGATGACGATGATTCCGCCGAGTCCTCGGAGGTCGACCCCAGCCGATCGCAGCAGTTCGGCCACCGCGGCGACCAGCGTCGCTGAGTAGGTTCTCCCCGCTAACTCAATTTGTCCGAGAATCTCGACGTCTCGCCCAACCAGGCGGGCTAGCGCGACCGATCCGGTTGGACCGCAAGTATCGATGGCAAGCAATAAAGCGGTGGCTAGAGGCGACCCCACATTCAGTCGAGCTGAAGCCGCGAAGCTCACCTTCCGCGCCGGTGTTGGCGCACGAGTTCGGTCAGGGACATGTCTGTTTCTTCTCGAACCGTTGAAAGTTTGGCGTTGCTCCGCCATTCGCGCAGGAAATCCCCTCCGTACTCTCTCCGAAGGGTTCGAACCAAGGTGTCCCCACGCTTCTCCTCAATTCGACCATCTGTATCGCGGTGGCGTCCGTCGAGTCCCTTTGCCATGTTCGTTCCTCCGACCTCTTAAGACGTGTTCATTCCCTCTTTGGTTCGCGTTTCAGTTTTACTAGCATTAGTTTCCTTCGTTGTTTATAGAGCGATGTCATCCATTTTTCCGACCCGTAGACTCCTTGAAGCAACGCAGGGACATAGTGCGAGATTTCAAGGAGTGGCCATAACAGGCCCCTGCCGCCGCTAATAATCCGAATTCGCCCGAGGTCGCTTTCGGCCGCATTGTTTAGACCTTGAATTAGCCGACGCGGAATTGAATAGGTTGTCCCGTCACTTAGAACCAGGCGTAACCTGTCCGAGGTCTTGGAGTATGAGACTCTCACAGCGGTTCGGTCATATTTCGCATATTCGCGTGCTCGTCCGATTGCCGCGTCGATTTCTGCATCGGTCACTGCGATCCTAGCTGGTTCAGGCATGCGCTTCCTCCCAGAGCTCAACTAACTCGTCGAAGCGTTCCGCTGCGACTTTGAGTACATGGCGTATGTGGTTTCTCTTGGCGTCCTTAGGTTGTACTGCATCCCATCGGCCTGCCAGACGTACTACCCTATCTTGGCCTAGTTCGATAATGACGACAATCCCCTGATATCGGCCATGAATATGCGGAGGATCGTGATCTTCTGGATACACACGGAAGGTCACCCCATCGAATATGTACGAGCCCACCCGTAAATGATACTCCCGACGTTTCTTACGGGATTTGCTAGACTGCCGCGAGCGCCTGATCGAGGTCGGCGATCAGGTCTTCTTTGTCCTCGATGCCGATCGACAGCCGAATCCGCCCCTCGTTAATCCCCATCGATCGGCGCACTTCCTCGCTCACCGAGCCGTGCGTCGTGGTCGCCGAGTGCGAAGCCAGCGACTCGACCCCGCCCAGGGATTCCGCGTTGATGAAGATCTTGATCGCCTTCAGGAAGCTTGCCGCTTCCTCGCGCGACTTTAGCTCGAAGCTCATCATCGATCCGAAGCCCTTCTGCTGCTTTACCGCCAGATCGTACTGCGGGTGCGTCTTCAGTCCGGGGTAAGCCAGCTTAGTCACTTTTTTGTGAGTGCAAAGGAACTCCGCCACCGCACGGCCGTTCGCCTCATGCTGCTGGATGCGGAGGGGCAGAGTCTTGATGCCGCGCAGCACCAGGAAACATTCGAAGGGAGACATTACGCCGCCCACCGCTTTTTGGACGAAACCGAAGCGCTCCTTGTGCTCGGGCTTTGACCCGATCAGCGCTCCGCCAAGGCCGTCGGAGTGGCCGTTGAGGTACTTCGTGGTCGAGTGCATAACAATGTCCGCACCCAATTCAAGCGGACGCTGCAGCGCGGGCGATAGAAAGGTGTTGTCGACGCTGACCTCGACGCCGTGGGCATGAGCGATTTTCGCCACGCCGGCAATGTCCGTGAGCACCATCAGTGGATTGCTCGGCGTTTCAATGTGCACCAGCTTCGTATTCGGCTTGATCGCCGCTTCCACCGCCGCCAGGTCGCTGGTATCCACGTACTCAATCTGGATGCCGTAGCCGCTCACGATCTGATCGAAGAGACGGACCGTTCCCGCATAAACGTCGCGCGAACAGACGATGTGGTTGCCCGCGTGAAGCATGGCCACAAGGGCGGAGATGGCGGCCATTCCGGTGGTGAACGCGTGCCCGCTGGTTCCGCCCTCCAGCGTGGCCAGCGCCGTCTCGAGACGGTCGCGCGTTGGGTTGCCGGCGCGCGAATAGTCCCAGCCGCGGTCGCTGCCGATACCGGTGAGTTCAAAAGTCGACGAAAGATAGACGGGCACATTCACGGCGCCCGTGAGAGGGTCGGGGTGCTGTCCGGCGTGGACGGCAAGGGTCGAGTACTTGTATGGAGACATGAGGTTAGCCGTTGGCTCCTAGCTTTTAACTACTAGCTTATCGCGCGAAGCGATGGGTCCGGCCAGCGAATCCATCGGATGACGATATGAGCACCCTGAAGTGCATTACCGACCGTCAGACTGCGACCGGCAGAGCAGTTGCCGAATCCCGCTCCGCGAGAAATTGGGACAAGCACGACGTGGCAATCGCTGTAGACGGCCCTAGGTGAACTGGCTGCGAAAAACCGCCTTGATGTGCGCGAGCCGCGCGTGCAGCGCCTCGGCCTCTTCTTTCAACCCCAGCCGATTGGCCAGGCCGATGGCGTCGTAATAACATTCTTTGGCGTCGCTATAGCAGGCCGTTGCGCCGCTCGACGAGTGCGCCTCATACATATCGTCGTAGGCTTTCTCGCCCATCGCCTTCAGGTGAGCAAGCTGCTCCAGGCCGGCCTTTTGGTCAGCTTCGTCAGCCATTTTCGCAACCTACTTCGCCACCGACGCAGCCTGCTTCGATGGGCGCACGGATGGGAAGTAGCCGGTACGGGTACGAACCGTCAGCTTGCCCAACCCCTTGGACTCAGCAGTTACTTCTACACGCCTAAAGCCTGGTACGGTCGTCGGCTTTGTCGAGTGGTAGTCCAGCGTGTACTGGCTGCGGATATCGCGCGCTACTTCGGCAGCGATCTGATCCACCTGATCGATCGACTTGGGGAAGAAAGCCATGCCGCCCGTCTCGGACGAGAGCAAGGTGAGAGCACGCCGCGCGTTCCGCACTTCGGCGCGGCTCATCTCGTCGCCAAAGAGGAGCCCAATGGAGTAAATCACCGGTCCGGAAAGCTGCTGCACGCGCTCGATGGTCTGCTCCAGATTTTGACTCGACGCGTTGTCCTCTCCATCCGTGATCAAGACAAGTACCTGCTTGGGCCGCTTGGCATCAGCCACCAGCTTGTCCGCCGAGGCCACCACGGCATCGTAGAGCGCTGTGCCGCCGCGGGAATCGATGTGCGATAACCCGTCGCGCAATTTGCCGATATTTGACGTGAATTCGCAGTCGATAAACGCTTCGTCGGAGAAGTTCACGACAAATGCTTCATCCTGCGGGTTCGAGGCCTCGACGAGGTCGAGCGCGGATTTGTTCACCGAGGGCCGCTTGCGGTACATCGACCCGGAGTTGTCGACCACCAGCCCCATGGAAACGGGAAGGTCGGTGTGCTGGAAGCTGATCAGCGTCTGCTTCACTCCATCTTCGTAAACGGTGAAATCGTCCTTGGTCAGGTTTTGTACCAGATTGGTGCCGTCGAGGACGGTGGCATTCAACACCACCTCTTCCACGTCGGTACGGAGTAGATAGCCTTCGCCCTCCTTTTTCAGGGGACCGGAGGAGGGAGCCGGAGTCACAACGTCGGGCGAACGCACCGGATCGGTATCGACCGTCAGCGGCGGATTCGCCTGCCGCGCAGCTTGGGGTTGCGGGGCCTGCTGCGCGGGTAGAGCAAGCGCGGCGGCGAAAAGAAAGGAAACCAGAATCGCGTTATTGCAGAGGCGCATAGTAGCCGGTGCGAGCATAAACCGTAAGCGGAGGAAGGCCTGGAGGCGGATTTACCTTTACCTTCACTTTACGCCACTTGCCATCGCGGGTTAGGTCCACGGGTTTGTAGCCGATCACATACTGGTTGCGCAGCTCAGTAGAGATTTTTTCGGCAATGTCACTCATTTCATCCACGTCGTCGACGCGAAAGAGCCTCCCACCGGTAGCGGAACTGATGTCGTCAAGAAGCTGCGGTCCCGTGACCTCCTCTGGGGTGGGCGCATAGGGATCAAAAATGCCGATCGAGTAGATCTCCACGTCGGCTTCGCGCACTGCTGATCGCACCTCACCCTCGGTGTAGCGGGAGCGGTTGTCGCCTCCGTCGGAAACCACAAGCAATGCTTTCCGTTCGTGGTGAGCGTCCTTCATCTTGGCGATGCCGTAATAGATCGCATCCAGCAGGGCCGTGCGGTGGCCAGCCTGAACCGTAGCCAGCCGCGCCTGAATGTCGTCTACGGAACTGGTAAAGTCCTCAATCAGCTCGGGGCGGTCGTTGAACCCGATGACGAAGAACTCGTCCTGGGGATTTGCCGTTTTGATGAACTGCAGGATTGCTTCGCGTGCGCGGACCAGCTTGGAAGTCATGGAACCGGAAAGGTCGAAGATAATGCCGATGGAAACCGGCGCATCCTCGGAAGCGAAGCTGACAATCTTCTCCTCGCCGTTATTTTCGTACACCTGGAAATCCTCTTTTTCCAAGCCCGTCACCAGCCGGTTCAGCGGGTCGGTGATGGTGACTGGGACGAGCACCATATCCACGTTCATGCGGATAAATGAGCCGGGATGAATGTGGAGCGATGCCGTGCCCGTTTCAGGCGCTGCCTCTGCACCCTTCGGCTCGGCCGCAGGCGCCGAGGTCACCGATGGCGGCTCGACGTGGATTTTATTCAGTTGATCTTCCTGCGCGCGTAGCTGCGCGAGGCAGAAAACCGCTGCCAGCGCTCCCGCCAAAACATAGCGGTGAAACGGGGCACAGCGCCAAAAGAAGGCAAGCTGGCCTGCCCCTTTTGGAGTCACGTGCTGGGGAAGCGTCCTCATGAGGCACCACGGAGGGTTGAAGGCGATATTACCACCATTGGCGTGCCGTTGCTGTCAGTAGATTGTCACCGGCACGCCGCGAAGACGCGCGCTGAAGCAGGTCGCCCGCGCCAAGCGCTGCGATACAATCGAGGCTGGGCCGGCTGCGCATTTCAATCATGTGCAGTGCGGCACAAAGCAAGCTCAGTATCCTCAAACTCGCGGAGAGCAAGACCTTCCTCATGGCTCGTATCTATCCTTTTCGTGCCTGGCGCTACAATCCCTCCTCGGTTCGCCTGGAAGACGTGGTCACGCAACCCTATGACAAGATCACGCCGGCCATGCAACAGGCGTACTACCAGCGCAGCCCCTTCAACCTTGTCCGCATCATCCTGGGACTGCCTGAGTTATTTGACGCAGAGAAGGGCGAAAACGTATATACGCGCGCAGCGCAGGATTTCCGTGCCTGGCGTGAGCAGGGCATTCTGGTCCAGGAAAACGAGCCATGCGTGTTTGCGTACGCCCAGCGCTTCAAGGTTCCCGGCACTGAAGTTGAAAAGGAACGGCGCGGATTCATCGCACTGGGCAAGCTGCATGAATATGCCGACCAGGTCGTCTTTCGCCACGAGCAAACGCTGTCGAAGCCGAAAAGCGACCGGCTTAACCTGCTGAAAGCCACGCAGGCGCACTTCGGCCAGATCTTCATGCTTTATTCTGACCCGGCCGGAAGCGTGGAAAAGATTCTCTACGATGACAATGACGCCGCCGATGCCGAAGTCACCGACGAGTACGGCGTTCAGCACAGGCTCTGGCGGGTGAATAATCCCGCGGCCATCCGCCTGCTGGTTACAGCCATGAGCGACAAGAAACTCATCATCGCCGACGGCCACCACCGCTACGAGACGGCGTTGAAGTACTCCAAAGAGCACCATGGCGCAGGCCATGGCAAAAGCGGCTCGAGCACGCAGCAGTTGCCGCAGCCCGAGTTCCCCGAGGCCGCCGCTATGATGACCTTCGTCAACATGGACTCGGACGGGCTGGTGATCTTGCCCACGCACCGGGTCGTGCACGGTCTCAACGGCTTTTTCGCGACCGCGTTCTTCAAGGCGGCCGAGGCTTACTTCGAGGTCAAACCGTTGCCACCCTTTGAGGCCGGATCGTTTATCGAGGAGTTATCGCGCGAAAAGGGAACAGCCTTCGTGGCCGTCTCGGTTGCGGGCGCATTCCTTCTGCGCGCCAAGCCAGATGCGATGGCCGAAGCCCTGGCTGCACTACCCGAGCGTCAGCGGCAGCTCGACCTGACTCAGTTGCACTCCGTCATATTCGAGCGCCTGCTGGGCCTGGATGCCGAAAAAGTGCGCGAACAGACCAACCTGCGTTATCTGCGCGACGCCCAGGAAGCAGTGGAACAGGTTCGCGGCGGCGAGGCCGATATTGCGTTCCTCACCAAGCCGGTGACTATGGAGCAATTGAAGGAAGTTGCGTTCGCCGGAGAAGTGATGCCGCAAAAGTCCACCGACTTTTTTCCCAAGCTGCTCAGCGGCCTGGCTATCTATGCCCTCGACTGAGACGATGCGGCCGGAACTGTTGGACCCGGGCGCGGAATTCTCTTTCACCCGGGCCACCGGTTTCTTGCCTCCGCCGACTGCCCTTCCGGCACATCGCAATCGTGGATTAATTCGAGCCATTTGCGCCCTCCTCGCCATCGCCACCTGCTCCGCAGCCTTCGCTCAAGCTCCTCCCGCTCCTGCGCGCTTTGTGGTGGTGCTCGATGCTGCGCATGGCGGTGACGACTCGGGCGCTCATCTCGATGGCGCGCCTGAAAAGGCGTTCACGCTGGCCTTCGGCGTCCGGCTCCGTTCCCTGCTGGCCGCGCGCGGTTTTGCCGTGGTGACGACGCGCGATTCCGACGCCGGCGTGGATCCCAATCGCCGTGCCGACATTGCCGACCACGCCAATTCCCAAGCCTGCCTGAGCCTGCACGCTGCGACGAGCGGCTCCGGGGTGCACCTGTTCGTTTCTTCGCTTGCGCCGGTGCAGGGCGCGCACTTTCTGCCATGGAAGACAGCTCAGGCAGCCTGGGTGATGCGCAGTGTCTCGCTCGCCGGCGTGATCAACTCGGCACTTTCGCATGCCAATGTGCCCGTCTCCCTGGGGCGCACTGCGTTGCCTGCGATTGACAGCATGACCTGTCCGGCCGTAGCCATTGAGATCGCGCCGGATCGATCGTCGGATACGCAGGGCGCAGCGAACCTCGACAATGCGGATTATCAGGCGCGCGTGGCGGATGCGCTCGCTGCTGCGCTGGTGGAGTGGCGATCGGAAATGCGGGAGGGCCACCAACCGTGATTCCTCGCCACCAGACCGTCCTCTTCATTGTTCTCTTCGCGGCCTCCGCCATTATGGGTGTGTTGCTCTGGAACCAGTTGCGACGCGCTCACGATCGCCTGCTCCGAGGCGAGGATTCGGCTCCGACACAAGCGCCACAGGTGGCTCCAGCCGAACAAGCCACGCTCATGGTGGCCAACGATGCCGATAATACCGTCCAGCCCCGGATCCTCACGTTGCCCTTGCCGCAGAATCCCGAGTCCCGAGCCCGGGCCATCTTGGGCAGGTTGCTCGAACTCTACGCGGCACCTGAGTCCACGCATCCCGTACCCGGGGGGGCGAGCTCGATCGCAGAGGTCTTTCTTTTACCCATCGCGGACGCGAGCGGGAGGGGAACCCCCGACGGCTCACAGCTTGCAGTGGTTAACCTGACGGGCACGTTTGTCGCCGGTCATCCTTCGGGCCTCGAGACCGAATCGCTCACAGTACTTTCCATTTGCGCAACGCTGAATGCGAATCTGCCCCGCGTGACCGAGGTTCGATTTCTGGTCGACGGCCAACCGCGCGCGAGCCTCGCAGGTCACGCCGATTTGATGCGAACTTACCTGACCAACGAGAACGCAGTCGCAGTTGGAGGGGGCCGATAGTGACACGCGCAAAGAAGATTTTCGCGTGGGCTGCGCTGCTCGGATCTGCATTCGCGCTCCGGATTGGCCTTGCAGTGGGCTCGCCCAATATCTTTTTTCCCGATGAGATTTTTCAGACGCTCGAGCCCGCACACAGGCTGGTGTTTGGCTATGGCATCATTTCCTGGGAGTGGCGGCTCGGGATTCGCTCCTGGGTTTTTCCCACATTTCTTGCCGGAGTGATGCGCGCTACCGCATGGATGGGCACGGCTTCATCCGGCTATGTGATCGGAACGGTGGTCGTTCTCTCGCTGATCTCGCTGATCACAATCTGGTTCGGATATGCATGGGCTAAGCGCGCCAGCGGCACGCCCGCGGCGATCATTGCGGCCCTCGCGTCCTCTTTCTTCTTCGGGTTTGTTTACTTTGCGCCCAAAGCGCTGAATGAAGTCGTCGCCGCTCATGTTTTGCTACCCGGGCTCTATCTCGGCGTATACGGCGAAAAGCTCGGCGAACAAAAGCGGATGTTCCTTGCAGGCTTTCTTTGCGCGCTGGCTGCCTGCCTGCGTGTCCAATTGCTGCCCGCGCTCCTCTTTGCAATGATCTACTTCTGCTATCCGCGATGGCGCGTAAGAATTCCCGCGGTTGCAGCCGGAGCGGCGGTTCCGGTGCTTTTCTTCGGGGCCGTGGATTGGATCACGTGGTCCTATCCGTGGCAGTCGTTCATCCTCTACTACAAGGAGAACGTGGTGAGTGGGCCAGGCAAAGAGCTCACTCTCGTTCAGCCCTGGTACTGGTATGCGCTGGTTCTTCTGGTTTTGATCGGGCCAGCGGTCCTGCTTCTCTTTCACGGTGCGCGGCGCAGCCCGTTCCTGGCCATTTTTTGCGCCATCGTGGTGGTCTCGCACAGCGTAATTCCGCACAAAGAGATTCGCTTTATCTACCCGATCCTGGCTCCGGCCATCACGTTGGCCTCGATGGGCATCGTCGATCTGCTCGACGAGATCAAGGCGGGAATGAGATTCCTTGAGAATCCCAGGTGGGTTGTGGCCATCGGCGTTGCGTTCCTCTTCGTCTCATCGGCGCTGCTTGCGGCGCACTGTGCGGACTGGTGCAAAACCCGATGGGGCGCCGGCGCCTTCGATCGCCTTAGCCGCGAGCCCGCAGTATGTGGAGTGGGAATTTACCGCGCGATTTGGTGGGAGTCTGGAGGATATACGCATCTTCATCGCGATGTGCCAATCATTCCGCTGGCGAGCGCCATGCAACTCTCCAAGGATGCTCCCGCCATCAATGCGCTCATCGCGCCGGTTGATTCACCCGGGGTTCCGCCTGGATTCGGGCAGTCGCAGTGCTGGCAGGGAGTCTGCCTTTATGAGCGGCCCGGGGGGTGTACAGCGGCCCCCGCAGACGAAGAACTGAACGCACATCTCAGAAAGATTGGAAAATGAGGAGAGATAGGCACGCGACACAGTAAGGCGCCGCTATTCATTGCGCTCATAGAGGCTACCCTGAAAGACATGGCACCAACGATTGGCGTTTTCGATTCCGGCTTTGGCGGATTGACCGTATTGCGCTCGCTCATCGAACGGCTTCCGAGCGCTCGCTTCGCATTTCTCGGCGATACGGCGCGGCTGCCTTACGGCTCCAAGTCGCGGCGCACTATTGCGCGCTACGCCGCGCAGAGCGCACAGTTTCTTGTAAACGAGCAGGGCGCTGAGTTCCTGGTGATCGCCTGCAACACTGCCAGCGCGCTGGCGCTGGACGCCATCCAGGATGCGGTTGCTGTTCCTGTGCTGGGCGTCATAGAGCCCGGTGCTGCCGCCGCTCGCGCCGCATCGCAAACAGGGGACGTCCTCGTTGTCGCCACCGAAGCCACCGTGCACAGCCACGCGTATACAACAGCCTGCGCGGCCCAGGGCCTGCGCACCATTGAAAAGGCCTGCCCTCTGCTTGTTCCGCTGGTCGAAGAAGGCTGGATCGATCATCCAGTCACGACCGAGGTGATTGATATTTACCTGAACGAGCTTCGTGCCGAAGCCGCGGTTCGCGATATGAATCCGGATGCGCTGGTGCTTGGTTGCACACACTACCCACTCTTGCGACCGCTTTTCGAAGGTGCGGTCCGCCCCGGCGCAAAGGTAATCGATTCCGCGGAGTCGGTGGCGCAAACTGCCATGGGAATGATCAAGGTCCACGCACGGTCGACCGTGGGCGGAACCCCACAGGAAACTGAGGTCCGCTGCTTCGCCACCGATTCTGTGGAGAAATTCGAACGCCTCGGCCCGCGCTTTCTTGGGCGCCCGGTCGGGCATGTTGAGCTGATCGATCTGGGCGGGTAAACCGGGCTCGGCGGATGAACCACGCTTTGCATCTGCGAACGAAAATCGCTCTGGTATTCTGAATGGCGGCGACTCCGCGCTTCCCTCTTTCGGAGCAGCCTTCTGGAGGAACTAACATCGCATGATCAATCTGGCGGGCAAGACAGCCGTGGTCTTTGGGCTGGCAAACAAGCGCTCCATCGCATGGGGCATCGCCCAGAAGCTCCACGAGGCCGGCGCCACTCTGGCCATCTGCTACCAGAACGAACGCATGAAGTCCGAGGCCGGGGAACTGATCAACGATCTTTCCGGTGCCAGCGGCTTCCAATGCGATGTCTCCAACGACCAGGAGATTGTGGCACTTTTTGCTGCGCTGAAGGAGAAGTACGGCAAGCTCGATATCCTCGTCCACGCCGTCGCTTATGCGCCTCCCGAGGACCTGAAAGGCGAGTTCATCAACACCAGCCGCGAGGGTTTTCGCATCGCTCACGACGTGAGCGTGTACTCGCTGATCGCCGTGAGCCGCGGCGCGGTGCCGCTGATGAGCGAGGGCGGCAGCATCATCACCCTGACCTACTATGCAGCCGAGAAAGTCGTTCCCCACTACAACGTAATGGCTCTCGCAAAGGCTGCGCTCGAATCAGCCGTGCGCTATCTCGCCTTCGAACTCGGCCCGAAAAACATTCGCGTGAACGCAATTTCCGCCGGCCCAATTAAGACGCTTGCCGCGCGCGGCGTGGGCGCGCTGGGAGACATGCTCAAAGCTCACAGCGAGCGCGCTCCCCTGCACCGCAATGTCGATCAGCTCGAAGTCGGCGGTACGGCGCTCTATCTCGCGAGCGACCTGGCCAGCGCCGTCACCGGCGAAGTGATCTACGTCGATTGCGGCTATAACATCATGGGGTTTTGAGAACGAAAATCACGTGGTCATCCTGAGCGAAGGTCGCCGCGGCGACCGAAGTCGAAGGGCCTGCATTTTGTCCGATCACTGCCGCGACACTGCCCCACTCACATCGCCAGTATCTCGGCCCAGACGGCAGGCTCGACCGGCAGGCCCAACCGCGTATTCTCCTCTCGCAAGCGTAACGTCTCTTCGCCGGGATAGCGAACCTTTTTCCCGTTCGTCGCGGGCGCGCAGTTGTGCAAGGACGTAACGACCGCGTCGGCGATCCGATCTGCCTCCGCCGACGACCCGAAGGCTCCCGGGTTGAGAGCTAGAAACATTTGCGAGATCGCGGTCTCGAGAACGGCGTCCGAGGAGATTTGATGTGTCGCCTGGCCCAGAGTCATCATCGCCGCGATCATATCCAGCACAACCGCGAGCCCTGACCCTTTCCAGTAACCGACAGGCAACGGGCGCCACGATTTCTCGATAGCTCCCGGATCGCGCGTGAGGTTTCCTTCCGTGTCGAAGCCGCCATCCACGGGCAGCATCTCGCCGCGCTTGCGGTAGCTTTCGAGGGCACCATAGGAAAACTGCGACATGGCCATGTCGAGCACCACCGGCCCGTTCGCGCGTGGAACGGCGATGATCAGCGGGTTGTTCCCGATGATGCGTTCCGCTCCGCCCCACGGCGGCAAGTTAGGCATGGTGTTGGTCCAGCAGACGCCGATCATCCCGGCCTCTGCGGCCTGCCAGCCGTAGGTCCCGCCGCGCATCCAGTGATTGGTATTGCCCAGCGCCACGCATCCCACTCCGTGCTCGCGGCCAAGTGCGATTGCTCGCTCCATTGCGGCCAATGCGTTCAGGTTGCCCGGGCCTCGATGGCCATCCCAACGCTCCAGTGCTCCCAGTCGCGCTGTCACTTGCGGCTCCGCTGAGGGATCGACGCGGCCGTTACGAATCGTGGTCACGAAGCGTGAAAAGCGGTTGACGCCGTGCGTGTAAACGCCATCGCGCGTGGTCTCGGCAAAAAGACGCGCGCATACATCGGCGCGGTCATGAGCGAATCCGAGCTTGCGCAGGACGCCTGCCAACGTCGACTGGACTTGTGCGAATGGAATGCGATTCATGCAAATCGGGTGTTTAGGTTCAACTCAGTCAATCAGGTGGCCGAAAGACGGTCTATTTAGAGAAAACATGTGTCCGTCCTCAAGCCGTGGATCGACTGTTTGAACTTATGGTACACTCGCGCACATCTTTCAAACTCAACGCTGGCGCTTGCGCCTGCGACTCCCTCCGGTTTCGAAAAAAATGATTCTCATCCTTATTGGAGAATGATTTGATGGCGGCAGAATCGCAAGCAGAGGCCAAGCTGCAACAAGGGCCACCAGAAGTGTGGACCCAAACTAAGCGGATTGGATTTCGCTTCCTCTTTATTTATTTCATCCTGTATTCGCTCTTAAATCAGATCGTCAACTCGATCCTTTTCGCTCAATGGATTAGTGCGCCGGATTACGCGACCCTCTGGCCGGTTCGGATCGGCATTATCTGGGTCGCCGAACACATCCTTCAAGTCAAGACCGCGATCGTTTACGCAGACACCGGAAGCGGCGACAAAACATTCGATTGGGCGCTTTTCTTTTGTGTGCTCGTGATTGCGCTCCTGGCCAGCGGAATCTGGTCCCTCGTCGATCGAAAACGCTCCAGCTATCCCATGCTTTCCAAATGGTTCCTGCTCTTTTTGCGCGTGGCACTCGTGAGCCAGATGTTCGTTTACGGATTTGCGAAGGTCGTTCCGTTGCAAATGTATTTTCCATTTCCCTTCAAATTCCTCGAACCGCTCCGAGACTTTTCTCCGATGGGCATCCTCTGGAGCTCAATCGGTATTTCTCCTGCATACGAGGTATTCACCGGCTGCGCGGAACTGGCGGGTGGTTTTCTTCTGATCTTTCCACGCACGGTTACACTCGGCGCCCTCATTTGTCTCGCAGACTTGATCCAGGTCTTCGTGCTGAACATGACTTACGACGTCTGCGTCAAGCTGTTCTCCCTTCATCTCATCGTTATGTCGCTGCTTCTGCTTTTGCCAGATATAGGCCAGCTCTTCAAGCTTTTCTTTCACGGCCAGCCAGCTTCTTTAACCCGGGTGCAACCGCTTTTTCGTTCAGTACGCGCAAATAAGGTTGCAGGCATCGCTTTGGCACTGCTGTGGTGCTGGATGATTGCCGCCAACATTCTGGATCTGTGGAGAGGCTGGCACGAAGTTGGAAGCGGGCGCCCCAGTTCGCCGCTTGCGGGAATCTGGACTGTCGAAAAACTCACGATTGACGGTCGACCGGAAGCGCTCACAGCCACAAATGCGGGCCTTTGGCGACGAATTACGTTCGACTATCCCAATTGGGTCCATATACAGCGCATGGATGACGGCCTTACTGGATATTCTGCGGCGCTCGATGTGCAAGACAGAACGCTCGTGCTCACCACGGGCAGCGATAAGAACTGGCACGCGAATTTCGTTTACGACCGCCCAGACAAAGAGGACTTGATTCTCGATGGGGCCGTGAATGGGCAAAGGCAGCACATGGAGCTAAGGCGCATGGACGAAACGCGATTTCTCGTCACGAATCGCGGGTTCCATTGGGTCCAGGATTACCCATTCAACCACTGACCGAAAAACTTGTTGACTCCGCTTAAGCGCAATGACCGGCCGAGCGTAGAACAGCAGCCAGTGCGCAGCTATTCCTTCAGCGTCACCGTAATTTTCCGCGCATCGCCGCCCTCAGGGGCAATCACGATCTCACCCGTTGCGCGCTTGCGAATGCTCTTGAACTTGTCGCCCCACTCCACCAGAACGAGCGCATCGGGCGTAAGCAGATCGTCAAGGCCGAGCGTTTCCAATTGCCGCTCGCTCTCAAGGCGATAGACGTCCAGGTGGTAGAGCTTTACGGGCTTGCCGTCGCGCGAGCCGTCAAATTCGTGGATCAGAGTAAAGGTGGGGCTGGTTACCTCGTCGGGTTCGGCGGCGTCCAGCGCTTGTGCAATGCCCTTCACCAACGTCGTCTTGCCCGTGCCCAGCTCACCGCGCAGCAAAAGAAACTGAGGAGGCTTGAGCAGGCCGGCGAGCTTGCGGCCCACTGCGACCGTGTCCGCTCCGTTTTGCGTCGTAAACTCGAACGTTCTGCCTTCCGCAAGCGTGGCGGCTTCGGTCATCGCTGAACCTCATCGAGGGCCGTTGCGGCGCAATGATCCCACTGGACGCAATGCCCCTGCAACCAAACATACCCGGTTTTGCTGTTCACTTCAAAATCGTGCGCATGGGATTGAAACGCACGCGCGAGTTGCGCAAGGGAATCAGTGGGCAGCAGCGTGTGTTCATCGCCCTCGCGCACGGCCAAATCGGCGGCCAATCCGTGCAAGTAAACCGCTGCTTCCACGGCCTGCGCTGCATTGCCAGGATATTGCGCCAGCAAGCCCGCAATCAGCCCGGTGAGCAGGTCGCCGCTGCCGCCTTTGGCCATGCCCGGGTTCCCTGAAGTGTTGATTGCCACACGGCCGTCGGGATGGGCAATGAGCGTCCGCGCGCCCTTCAAGACGAGTATTACGCCCATGCGCTGCGCAAAGTCGCGCGCTGTGCCAAGCCTGTTTGCCTGAACGTCGGCAACGGTGATTCCGGCCAGCCGCGCCATCTCGCCGGGGTGGGGCGTCAACACTAGCGTCCGATTCCTGGCCAATTTCTTGATCAGACCCGGCTTTGCGGCAAGAATATTCAGCGCGTCCGCGTCCACGACCGCCGGAAACTTCGTTGCGCCAAGGAGTCCTGCAACGAATCTGGCCGTGTCCGCCGCCTGGCCGAGACCCGGTCCGATTGCCAGTACGGTCTTTCCGGCGATCAATGATGCGATTTGCTTCTTCTCAAGATTCTTCGCGGAGATCTGGCCGGCTCGTGTCACCGCGAGAGGCCAGGTCATCAGCTCCGGCGCGAAAGATGCGATGGCCTGGAGCGCCGGCGCAGGGACCGCTGCCGTCACCAGCCCGGCACCCGCCCGCAGCGCTGCGAGAGATGTCATTGCTGGGGCCCCGGCCTTGCCGCCGGCTGTCCCGAACGTACCGCCGACGACTAGCACGTGACCAAAGTTGCCTTTGTTAGCCGTCGCCGCACGCGGAGCCTGTGCCACAGCCAGCGACGACCCGGCCCAATCCAGCTTGAGCGCCGAAACAATCGCCGCGTCCGGTGAGCCGATGGGTGCGACCACAACCGGCTGATCCCAGCGCCGCGTCAACTGCCCAAACACGTGCGCACATTTGGGTGCTGTGAAGGTGATGACTGCGTCGGCGGGAAAAACCGGCCCCGCTACGGTTGCGCTTGTTCCATCGGCCTGCCAACCCGAAGGCAAATCGACAGCGAGAACCGCCGCTCGACTCTGCTGCAGCCACTCGCATGCGGCAAGCGCCAAGTCCTTGAGCGGGGGTTTGAATCCCGTACCCAGCACAGCGTCCACGATCAGATCGGCGTTGAGCGCATCGCGGTGCTGAGCAAGCGCCTGAGCGGTCGCAACAATATGGACTTGTCCGCGCTTGGGACTGTTCAGCCCGGTCCATGCTACCGCAGAGTCGCCTGCCAGTTGCTCGGGCGCCCCCAACAACAGCGTGGTCACCGCCAATCCAGCGTCGGCCAAGAGCCGCGCCGTCATCATGCCATCGCCGCCGTTGTTGCCGCGCCCGCACAGCACTGTCACGCGTCGTGCGCTCCGGAACTGCTCTCGCAAGAAGGCAGCGACGGCCGAAGAAGCCGCCCGCATCAATTGAATCGATGGAATTCCAAATCGCTCCGTAGTGGCGCGATCGCAGGCCTGCATCTCGGCTGCGGACAAGACGTGCATCGCAACCATCGTACTAGAAATAGGTAAATGAAAATGGCCGCTGAGGTTGAAGTGCGGCCGGCTACTTGACCAAGCGCGCCTGGAGAGTGGTGCGCGAATTGACCCGGGTCAGGACACAACCGCCGTTTTTGTCGCAGTGAAAATGAACGGCGGCGGGAAACACCTGCCATTCAGCAGAGCGGTTCCGCATTCCAATGATTCCAACCAGAAAGACCCGGCCGCCCTGGGTATCGATCGTTCCCTGCCCTGGATTGTCGCCCACAATCACGTCGTCATCGTCGATTGCGGCGGGCAGGCGGAGGGCACGCGCCGAGAATCCAAAACCGCCCTCGCTGGAATGGTACTTCCTGCCGTTAGTGGAGTCATTGATCTTGTGGTGTCTCAGCCAGTCGTCCTGTTCCTCAAGCGTGGGAAAGTTGGTGAAGAACTCCCATGCTGTCACGCTCTGGTACTGCTTCTCGGAACAAGGGAGACCGCCGGTAATGGTGATTTCCGCGATTTGCCCGTCCGGACCCGCAATATTCTGTACGGTGTCTCCTGTAGTGGTCTGCATCGGCGCCAAAGCGTCCGAAGAAGATGAGCCTGATGAGCCCGCGGACGGGCCGGGAGCGGGAAGCACGACTTCCTTCTGGCATGCGACAGCGCCCGTGGCATCGAGAAGCCGGATGACTACCGAGACGGGGTGGGGTGGGTTCACCGTCACGGCTTGAAAGCCGGCGGTCTGCTGCGGGTCGAGCGGATCGATGTAAAGCTGGTAGGCGGAGCTTCCTTCCCAGCGCGCGATAAGCCGGGCTCCCAGTCCCGCTGAATCGAAGCGGCGTGTTCCAAGGTCGACGTAAAGGGCCGGGGCCTTGGACTTGGTCAGCTTGGGAATGACGAGAACGACAAGCGCACCTAGGACGAGGATGAAAAGGATCGGCAGGATGGCCACTGTCCGCTTGGACTTGGCCTCTTTTGCGGCAGCTTCCGGATCTTCAACGGGCGCAGGTTGATTGAATGCCGTGCGGAACCCGTACAGGTCCTCTTGGCTGGCTCCTCCAGCGGGAGCCACCACCTTATAGACCCTATCGGCCACACCTGCTTGAGCTTGTGAGCCGGATGAAGTGGCCGTGTCACTAGCCTCGATTTGGATTGCGTTGCTCATCAAGCAGGTCCCAATCCTTTGATTTGGGAGACCGGGCCGAAAGAAGTACTGATATTGGAGCATGGCCCTAAAAGGCCTGCAATAACTACTCTGTGTGATGGCTCACGAGAGGTAACCCAAAGCGGGAGCGGACAGCGCCATGACCATCCCGAAGCGGTCCAGACGGGCACCCAGCCGTCCAGCGCCGAAAGTCGAATCAATCGACATGAAGAACGCTGTTGCACGGCAGCCACGCCGTTTTTTGAGCTACGGTCCCCTACCGCACAGCAGTCCACGCCTGCCACAAGACGACGGCCAGCATAAAGATCAGGTAGATGCGCAGAGCCCACACGAGCACCAACTCACCGCCGCGCAGCTGCCGGCGCGGAACGGGCGCGGATTTCTCCTGGACGAGTTGATCCCGATCCAGGTTCTTGAGAACCCAGCCAACTTCTTCATCCGTGATGTGCTTCGGTTCTTCCATTTGTTTCTCTTAACTCCCCAGCCACGCGAAAGCCTGCGGGAAGATCACGCTGATTCCGAAGAGGACACCCGCGGCCGTCAGCAACACCACAACTCCGGCAGCCAGCACATTGGCCCACCACGAGCTGCGCACATTGCCCATGATTTGCCGGTCATTGACGAGCAGATAAAGGAACACCAGAGCTGGCGGCATCGCGAGAACCGCAACTACATTCACTACCAGCACCACGAAGGTGAGGGGCAGGTTCGGAATCAGCACGATGGCCGCCGCGACCGCGGCACAAAGGCAGAGCACGGCGTAGAACGACTTGCCCTGATTCACCGGAAGATTCAGGCTGTGCGGGCGGCGCGCAACCTCGCCGAATGCGTAAGCTGACGACGTGGAAATGGTGATGGACGCAACAATGCCTGCCTCGATCATGCCGAGCGCAAACAGCGACGCGCCAATGTGCCCTACGATCGGCTCCAGCGCCTGCGCGAACTGCGCCGCCTCAAAATTGTCCGCCCCAATACGGCCCAAGAGCGGCGCGGTTGCGATGATTGCGCCGAGCGCAGCCAGCGCGGCCAGCCCCGCGCCGAGCACAGTGTCAATGCGACCGAACCGAATGTCTTTCGTCGTCAGGCCCTTGTCCACGGTGGCGCTCTGCTGGAAGAAAAGCATCCACGGCGTGACGGTGGCGCCGATGTCAGAGAGCAGGATCAGCAAAGTCTCCTGGTTTGCGTGAGGCAAAGGCGTCCATGTGAGCATGGCGTGGCCAATTGCGCCCCAGTGCGGGTGTGTCATCAGGGCCACGGGCACGAAGATCAGGTTGCATGCGGCGGCAGCCAGGGTCACACGCTCCCATGTCCAGTAGCGGTGGCTCAGCAGCGCGGAAAAGAGCACTACGAGCGCCACCAGAACCGCGGCCCACGGCGGCACGCCGAAGTATCCGAACCCGGCACGGATCGCAATGAACTCGGTGATCAGTGTGAGAAAGTTCCCGAAGCTGAGATCGATCATCGAGAACCAGCCCCAGAAGGGGCCGAACCGCTCGAAGATCAGCTCGGCGTGACCACGATGAGTGGCCGCGCCCAGCCGCACCGTCATTTCCTGAACCACCAGCGCCATCACAAAAGTGAGCGCCACGAATGGAAGGAAGAAGCCGATGCCGAACTTCGCACCCGTTGCCGCATACGAAAGCATGCTCGGGCCGTCGTTCTCGCCCAACATCACCAGGATGCCCGGTCCCACCAGCAGCCAAAGGAGCGACACGTGCGCGCGCAGCCCCAGCGAACGCCGCGCCGCGCTCACGCGCGAGCGGTCGTAAGCGCGATCGATATCCTCATGCGTGACGACAACTTCGTCGATTGCGACGGGATGATCTGGACCGATTTTTGTGCTGGCATTCATCGGCCTGGCATTCCTCGGCAACGCTGGGTGTGGAGTTTTAACTTTCCGTGAACACTTGTAGAACGGACCAACGCGAATGCAGGTGCAGGCTCAATCGGCTCCGCCCAAGAGAATTCGGGCGACGTGCGACCGGCAGAATGCGGCATCCGCTTGAGAGGCCGCGCGCACCCCTCAACTCCAGTATGCCACAGCTTGTTAAGTATGGTTAATGTTTTCTTTTAGATTAAATTACGATGAACGCTCCGGACGTAACCAGACGGCCTCGGCGGCCGGGCGGCCCAGGATGGTGTTTCCTGTAGGTAAATCAATCAAAACAGTTTGATCGTAATTCTGGCTCATGACGCGGAGGCTCTTGCCAGGCCCGATGCCTGCGGCATGCAGAAATTCGAGCAGCTTGGGATCGCGCTCCTGGAGGCTGATCACGGTGTAGCGCTTGCCGGCGGCGGCCTGGGAGAGCTGCATCTCGCCCCTCTTTTTCCTTTCGGCCGGGTTGAGGGGAAGAACGGAGTTCCCGTGCGGGCAGGCGCCGCCTTCGCCTAGTTTTTCTTTGAGCTTGGCCTCGAATGCCGGCGAAACGGCGTGCTCCAGTCGCTCCGCCTCCTCGTGAATCTCGTGCCACTCCATGCCGAAGACCTCGCTCAGCATGCGCTCAATGAGGTGGTGGCGCAGCGCCGTGTGGTAAGCCATCTCGCGGCCAGCCGCGGTGAGGCGCACAATGCCGTCGTCGCCCACCTTGACGCAGCCATCGCGCTTGAGCCGCTTGAGCGCCATGGTCACAGCGGGCGCAGAGACTTCAAGCCAATGCGCAAGCATGGCAGGAATCACCTGGCGGCCTTCGGCCTCGGCTTCAAGAATGGCCTTGAGGTAGTTCTCTTTCGAAACGTGAATCGAATCTTTCATGGCTTAGCTGGAGATCAGTTTAACCGGTAACAATCCAAGTGCGGCGGAAAGTGGGAGGAGGCGGGCTGGGCGGCTCAGGTTTCGAGGGATGTAAGTTCTCGCATGAACTCTGGGTGCCCCATGTCTCGCTTCTGAGACATGGGATACCCGCGCTCGCCGGCTACAAGAACATCTGTGACTTCGTCGCCTGCATCAACTACGCTTCCATGACCGGCGTCATCATCCACACCGATGCCGCGCACTACCTGGCCAACGCCAAGATCGCTTTGTCCACTATCTACCACAATCCAAACCACATCCGCGAGCGCAAGCGGAAAAAATCGGACAAGCAGAAAAAGAAATAAGAAAAAATTCAGTGTGTTTCGCTCAATTTTCGCCACTTAACTCATTTAGAATCAACAAACCGTTTTCAAAATGGTCGAAAATGTACATCCAATTAAGTCGAATTTATGACCCACAACATCCATAGAATCAACACGCGATCTGCTCAAATGCAACCCGCCTGACAGAGTCAGGATGGGGCACGCCGTCTCGATGGTTTGGAAAGGATCACGAAAGACAACCGCAGATCCTTCTCCCGCCTCGGCGGGATCAGGCCGACATCGGCTCGTCCGCCGCGGCGGACGAGCCGATGTCACTTCACGCGGACGTTGGGCTCGACGGAAAGACCGGGGCGCAGCTGGTGGTTTGGGTCTTCGTTGGCCAGATCGGTGAAGTCGATGCGCACAGGCAAACGCTGAACGACTTTGACGTAGTTGCCGGTGGCGTTCTCCGGCGGGAAGAGCGACAGGACCGAGCCGGTGGCTCCGCCAATCTGCGTGACGCGGCCGCTATAGTCCTTGCCGGTGGCATCGACATGGATTTTGACGGACTGGCCGGCCTCCATGTGCTTGAGCTGCGTCTCCTTGAAGTTGGCCGTGACCCAGATGTCCTGAAGCGAGACCAGTGTGAGAAGGTTCTGGCCGGGAGAGACATTCTGGTCGATTTCGACGCTTTTGCGGGTGACGATGCCGTCGGCGGGAGCGACGATTTTGCAGTAACTCAAGTTGAGTTTGGCCTGATCGAGCTGCGCCTGAGCCTGCTGGACCTGTGCCTCAGCCTGACGGGCTTTCGCATCCTGCGCGGCAACCTGCTGCGGTCCGGTCTCAGCGTATTTCAGTTGCGCCTGGGCCTGAGACTCGCGCTCGTGCGCCAAGCGGACTCCGTCGGCCGCGGCCTGCTCATTGGCGCGCGCACTGGCCAGCGCGGCCTTGGCGGCATCGGCGGCGGCCACGGCGGCGTCAAATTGCTGCTTGCTGATGACGTCTTTCGCGACCAGCGGTTTGTAGCGCTCAAGGTCAGACTGCGCCTTGGTGTTGTTGGCTTCGGCCTGGGCAACGGCGGCGTGCGCGGCCATGAGTTGCTGCTCGGCCTGGGCCACGCTGGCCTGAGCGCCGGTAACGTCGGCGTCTGCCGAACGCAGATTGCTGCCGGTGTTGATGGTGGTAATGGGCACATTGACGCTGGCCGCCGCGGCATTGGCCTTGGCGCTGGTGAGCGCGGCTTGAGCGTTCTCGACCGCAACCTGGTAGTCGCTCGGGTCAAGCTCAACGATGGGATCGCCAGCCTTCACGGTCTGGTTCTCTTCTACATCGACCTTGAGAACCTGGCCGCCAACGCGCGCGCTGACCTGGATGAGGTGGCCGTTGACCTGCGCATCGTCAGTATCCTCGCTGAAGGTGGAGTGCCACCAGATGGCGAGGGCGACGACGACCACCACCGCGATGCCGACAATGATGATGCCCCTGCGGCGGGAGCGGGGCGCTTCAATCTCAGTTTCCGCAGTCGACTGATTCGGTTCAGGTGTTGGAGTGGGGGTTGGGTCAGGCACGTTCACTTCCCTCCTAGATACTTCTGGTAGTTCTGGCCGTCTCCGAGCGCGCGGGCCAGGCTGAGCTTGGCCACATTGTCGCGGTAGAGGCTGACCACATATTGACTATCGGCCTGGGCGACGGATTGCTGCGCCTGGCTGACGGCGAGGTTGTCGCTGACGCCGTTGGCGTAGCGCTCCTGCGCTTCCTTGAGAGCTTCGCCGGCGAGGTCCATGCTGGACCGCGCGACTTGGACTTGCTGTTGCGCCGATGCGATGTCAAGAAGCGCATCGCGAACATCGGCTTCAATCTGGGCGTTCTTGTCGCTCAACTCGGCTTTCGCGGTATCGAGTTGAGCCTGCGCCTGCTGGGCCTGGCCGCGCAAAGCAAACTCCTCAAACAGAGGAACGCTCAGCGAGGCTGTCGCATCAACAGTGCCGTGCGAATGAGCCAGCGTGGGACCGATGTCGCCGTAGTCGGCGTCGGCGGCGACGGCGGGAAAACGCGCTGCGGTGGCTGCTTTGCGCTGGTCCGTCGCGGCCGCGGTTTCTTCAACGAGGGCGGCGAGATCTTTGCGATTGGTCTTGGCTTGCTGGATGAGCGTGTTGGCATCGAGCTGATCGAACGGCGCGTAGGGCGCAGTGTCAGTCAAGTTGAAGCTCTGCGCCAGAGGCAGACCGATGGTGCGCGCGAGGGCGAGCTTATCCTTTTCGAGCGAGTCCTGCGCGGCGATCAACTGCTGTTCGAGAGATTGATAATCGACGCGGGCACGGAGTTCATCGAGGAGCGGCGCCGTGCCCGCCTGGTGATTGTCGACAGCCTGATCGAGAGAAACCTTTGATGTGGCGACCTGCGCTTGGACGCTGCTGACGTTGGTCTGGTCAGCGAGAACGAGCAGATACGCGTTGCCGACAGTCAGAACGACCATGTCGCGCGCGTCTTCAGCCGACAACTGCGCAGCGGCAAAGTTGTGGCGTGCGGCGAGGTAGTTGTGCAGCGACTGAAGGTCAACCAGGGACCAACTGAGCGAGGCGCGAACGTCTGTATAGCCGAACGGACCGATGATTTTGGGGAAGCCTGGGATGCGCAGGCCCTCGGCGGGCAGATCGGTTTGCAAAGCCGCTTCCTTAGCGGTGAAATCGATTCCGGGAAGCAGCGATTGCAATTGGCTCAGTCGCGCGGCGCGGGCTCCCGCCGTTTGCGTGCTGCTGAGAATCATTCCCAGATTTGTCTGCAAGCCGCGCTGGATAGCGTCGTCGAGCGAGAGATCGATGGGTTGCGCGGATGCCTGGCCCCTGGAAACACTGCCCTGAAAATCCGTCGCCGATGGCGGCGAAGGCAGAGTCGGCGGCGGAATAACCGACGACTGAGCGACCGCGCCTGCGCCTGAAAGACAAGCGCCAAGCACAAGGACCGCGGCACAGAAACGGATTAGGGTTGTGATGGATTTCTTTGACAATTTGGACCTTGCTCGGTAACTGGCTTCAGAACGGCGAGTGCGGGCGCCTGAAAACGGCCATCCTACAACAAATGGATGCGGCTGAAGGCCAACGCGGTTCTTAAATCTAGTGTATCGAATGCGGCTTTACGTGGCTTGGTGGTTGGTGGTGCAGGTGGCTGGTTTCTTCGCGGCGAGCAAAGTTGCCGGCCGGATTCAGTACGTACCCGGTTGGTGATAGGGCGACGCGGCAGCGTAGCGGCGCTCTTCACCACGCGGGTCCATTTCCACGTGGGGCTCAAGGTGGGTCGAGCGGTCCCAGATCATCGTGTTGCGCTGCGCGAGGTCGTAGGCCGGCCAAACCGGAAGACCGGGATGATTCGGATTGCCGGTGGTGGCGTAGTGAATCAACGTTCCCGACATGATGTCGGCGAGGGGTTGAGCGGCGGCCTGTTCTTCGGGAGTGGCCCCGATTTGGCCGGGTGCGGCAGAGAGATTGTCGAACATGAAGGGAATGTCGATGGTGTGGATGGCACGCGCGCCGGGGGCGTCGCGATGCCAGTTCATTTGATAGACCCAGGTGTGAGGCTGGCTGACGGGATCGGCGACGCGGCGCTCGGCTTCAAGTACCTGGCCGGGCCAGGCGCGGAAGGCCGTAGCGGCCGCGATCACGACATCGATCGGCGATTTATCGGGATAGATGGTGCGGTATTTGGCGATGACTTCTTCAGGGGAGTAGGGCCCGAGATAGATCGCAACTGCATTGCGCAGCGCGGCGGGCGCGTCGTCCCAGGTAAGTGCGCCGTGAACAGGAACTGCGGTTTCATCGTGCGTGTTGCCGAGGATCATGGGCACGGCGGCAGAGAGCGGGGGCGCATCGGGAGTGAAGGGATCGCGCAAAAGGGCAACGCTATCGACAACGGGGAGCCAGTCAGAGCTGGTTGCCGCGGCCGCGGCCTGGATCTTCTCCCATGGCATGGTTTTGAGATCGGCGAGATTGGCCGGCGCGATGCCGAGCTTGGCGAGCATCACTTCGGTGCGCTTGGAGGCGATGTTGATCGACGCACCTTTGACCTGCTGGCCGCTCATGGTCATGACGCGATGAAAGAGGCCGTGCGCGGAAGGCATGGCCATGAGAGTGGCGCATTTCGCTCCCCCACCCGATTGACCAAAGATCAAAACCCTGGAAGGGTCGCCGCCGAACTCGGCGATATTTTCGCGGACCCACTTGAGCGCGAGCCTGAGATCGAGCATCCCGACGTTGCCGGAGTCGGGGAATTGTTTGGGATCGATGGCGCCGAGATAGAGAAAACCGAAGGCATTGAGCCGGTGATTGACGGTGACGACAACAACATCACCGCGATGGCATAAACGCTTGCCGTCGTAGAGCGCGCTATTGACGGAGCCGTTGTTGTACGCGCCGCCGTGAAAGTAGACGAGCACCGGGCGCTTGCGATGATCGCGCAACGCAGGAGTGAAGACGTTGAGATGGAGGCAATCCTCGCTTTGCACGCCGCTTTCGGGGGCGATTCGCGGCGGAGCGCCCGCGATCGCGGACCCTGCCGAACCAAGACTTGGCGCGGAGCCGATCGCTTCAAGGCCGCGCAGTACTGTGAGTTGTGGAGCGCGCGTGGTGAATGCGTCGCAAGCTTTGACGCCGGTCCAGGGATCGGGAGGTAGGGGTGCCTGGAAGCGAACCGGCGCGGTATTTGCACCGTAAGGGACACTTCGAAAGACTTTGATGCCGTCTTCGAGAGTACCGACGATGGGGCCGTAGCGCGTTTTGGCAACGGGAGCAGAATCCGCCGCGACTTCCAGCGGCGTGAGCTGACCGGCCAACGCAAACAGGCGGCGACCGGCGGCGGCCGTGGCTACTGCTGCTCCCGCGGAGCGCAAGACGGTGCGGCGATTGAGGGGATTCATGAAAGGGCCTCGACGGATGGACCAAGGCGGTCAGACCATTTTAATCACGAAGCGGGGCGATGGGCGCGATTTGAGGAGTTTTGCGTCGTCAGCAGGCACCGACTCCAGCGCTTTTCTTCTCTGTTTAACGTCGCGGAGCCGTTCCGTCTTGTATGGATGGTTTTGTGGGGCGGACCAGCCCATTGAAGTGCCTTGAAGAAGAGGCGTTGAAGATCGGTCCCTTATGGGAATGATCCAGGCGGACAGGGCTGGACGGAGTACCACCGCCCGCCTGAACGCGGTAGACTTCAGAACACAGCGCATTGGATCGGAAAATGGCCAGAAGTACACAAAAAATCAAGCTTTTCAACGGGCGGGACCACTCCTGGATGCAGTTCAATCGGCGCGTCCTGGAGGAGGCGGAAGACGCGGCCAATCCGTTGCTGGAGCGCGTGAAGTTTCTGGCTATCACGGGGTCGAACCTGGACGAATACGTTGAAGTTCGCCAGGCCGGGCTGATGCAGCGCATTGAAGACGGCTACCGCGAGCCAGGCTACGACGGCCTTCGGCCCGATGAATCGCTGGAAGTTCTGACCGCCGAGATTCACAGCTTTGTGGCTGCGCAATACCACTGCTGGAACAAGCAGCTCTTACCCGATTTGCGGAAACAGGGGATCCGACTGCTGGCATGGGAAGAGCTCAGCGAGCATGCGCGCGAATTCGCACGCGGCTACTTCCAGCGCGAAGTCGATCCGCTGCTGACGCCGATCTCGATCGACCCTGCACATCCGTTTCCGCGCGTGCTGAACAAGGCGCTATGCCTGGCGTTGCTGCTTCGCGCAAAGCGGCGCAGCTCCGGGCCGCAAGTGCTGGGAGTGGTGACGGTGCCGCGCGCGCTGCCCCGCTTTGTTCGCCTGCCCTGCGACCACAACCACCACGACTATCTGCTTTTGCAAGACTTGATCGAGCAGCATCTTGGCGGCATGTATCGCGGCTACGAAGTGCTGGCATCGGCGGCGTTCCGCGTAACGCGCAACTCGAACCTCTACTTCGAGGAGGAAGAAGCACGGTCGCTTCTCGAAACCATCCGCGTGGAACTGCACAATCGCCGCAAGGGCGACGCGGTGCGGCTGGAGATTGAAAGCGACGCCGATTCAGAGATCGTCGAGCGGCTGCGCGTAAATTTCGAGCTGGATGAGGACCAGGTGTTTCGCTGCGAGGGCCCGGTGAATCTGTCGCGCCTGATGTTCTTTTACAGCGATGTGCAGCGGCCCGATCTGAAGTTTCAGCCGTTCACGCCGAAGGCATTGCTGCTGAGCCGCAAGTCAACCGGACTCTTCGACGAGCTTCGCCATCGCGACATTCTGCTGCATCATCCTTACGATGCTTACGATCCTATCGTTGACTTCATCCAGCAGGGAGCGCAGGACCCCGCAGTGGTGACGATGAAGCAGACGCTCTACCGCACCAGCCACGATTCGCCCATGTTCCAGGCGCTGACCGAGGCCGGCGCGACCAAGGAAGCCACGGTGGTGGTGGAGCTGATGGCGCGCTTCGACGAGGCCTCGAACATTCGCTGGGCGCGCAGCATGGAAGATGCGGGCGTACAGGTTTTTCACGGTGTCGTAGGCCTGAAGACCCACTGCAAGCTGGCCATGCTGGTGCGCCACGACGAGGACGGCGTGACCCGCCGCTACTGCCACCTGGGCACGGGCAATTACAACCCCGATACCGCACGGTTCTACACCGACCTGAGCCTGCTGACCAGCGACCCGCAGATCGGCGAGCGCGTGCACATGGTGTTCAACTACCTGACCGCTCACGCCGAGGTGGACGACTACAGCCCGCTGCTGGTGGCGCCACTGACGATGGCCGAGAGTTTCCTGCGCCTGATCCGCCGCGAGCAGGAACACGCTCAAGCGGGGCGGCCAGCGCATATCGTGGCAAAGATGAACGCATTGCTCGAGCCCTCGATTATTCAGGCGCTTTACCAGGCATCGCAAGCTGGCGTAGAGATCGATTTGATCATTCGCGGGCTATGCATTCTGCGGCCCGGCGTGAAAGGGCTGTCGGAGAGGATTCGCGTGCGGTCCATTGTGGGGCGATTCCTGGAGCACTCGCGCATTTACCATTTTGCCAACGGCGGCAGCGACGAAATCTACATGGGTTCAGCCGATTGGATGCCGCGGAATTTGTTCGAGCGCTGCGAGGTGGTGTTTCCAGTCCGCGATCCAGCGGTTCTGGCGCGCATCCACGAAGAAATCCTGCCGGCCTACATGGCCGACACCGTAAAAGCCCGGATCCAGCAGCCCGACGGCATCTATGTGCGGGCTAGCAAATTGATGAAGGACGCCCGGCCCTTCTCAGCGCAGGAATTTCTGATGCAGTTGGCAGAGGGAAAGACGGATTTAGACGCGATTCCCGCGCCCACTGGAAAAACGCGCGTGAAAACCGCGGAGAAGGCCGCCGACGCGGCCGACTGAAATTGAAAGCGGGCCCTACTGCGTCGTTTGTTCAGCGACGACGTGGATCCCGTTCTGCCTATATTGAAATTCCAAAGTCCAGTTGCTTGGCGCCGACGCAGGCTTGAACTTCCAATGGCGGGCGGCCTCGAGCGATTTGCCGGAAAAATATTTGCTCGGCCCGGGCGATGCGAGTGTAGCGCCAGCCACAAGGCCGTCTGCACCGACCGTTAATTGAACCGATACTCTGAGGGTCCCGTTGATGGTATTCAGTGCGCTCGGAACAATGTCTGGCAGAATCTCGGTCACGATCGCAGGATTGATCGTTGTCGCGGTCGGAGCGGAAGTCTGGTCGATTTGAGGCTGGACTTGCGACTGCGGCGGCGGTGCGGCGGCCGGGGCCGGCGCAGGTGCCGTCACGGGCGCCGGAGCCTGAGATGGAGTCGAGGTTGAGTCCGGCGGAGTGGGCTGAGACGGAGCTTCTTCTGATGTCGCAGCCGGTTTTGGTTGCGCTTCGGAAGGTGGCGCGGGGGTTTGAGCCGGAGTAGCAGCAGGCGCGGTTTGAGCTTGCGGAACGGGCGCTGACGGCTGCTCGCGGTGCGACAGAGCATACCAGATTCCCGAAGCCGTCAGAACGAGAGCGGCGGCGGCAAGCGGGAGTGCGATGCGTCTCCGAGATGGGGATGTCTCGCTTCCCGGGCGGAGCGGAGGAGTTTTGGCCAGCTTCACTGCCGGGTCCGGAGTTAGTTTTGCCGGATCTTGTTTGGCCGGAGCCAGACGCGCGGTGATTTCGCTTATGGTGATGCGGCGTGCTGGGTCGGAGCGCAGGCACCTCCGCGCAAAAGAAGCGAAAGGTTCCGGCATCGACTGGGGAACGGTTGGGTCGGCGGCTCTTTCGCGATTCCAAACCGGCGGGTACTTGGTAAGGACTTCTACGAGAGTCGCTCCGAGAGACCAAATATCCGAAGCCGGCACAATCAACCCATTTTCAGTCTCCGGCGCATCGCAGACGGTTCGCGTCGGCCTGGATATGACAGCAGCGCCGACGGGACAAACGCCATACGTGGTGAGCTTGAGGCTGTCGCCGGCGGCCATGATGTTCGAGGGGTTTAGACGGCCGTGGACGAGGCCCTTGGCGTGCAAATAAGTGAGCGCGGCAAGGGCCGGACCGAGCATATCGCGAGTCTCTTCGGGCGAGAGCGGCCGCTCGCGGAGAATCTCGGCGAGAACTTCGTCTGCATATTCTGTGACGACATAGAGGCAGGAAACGCTGTCGATTTCGCAGCGGCCGTGCGTATAAACCTTCATCAGATTCGGATGGGAAAGGGTGGCTGCAGTTTTCCACGCGGCGGCGCGAGCGGCGGCATCCTGATCATCTTCGAGGACTAGTTTGATGACGGCTTTTTGCGATTGCTCGCGCAATTCAGTGAGAAACACACCGCTCGCTTGAGAGCCGCCAAGCCATTGCAGGAGGGGGAACCTATCGGCTGCAAAACTCCCAACCCAGTCGCGACTGATTTCTGCACGACTCATGGTTTCAATCATACGACCCGTCCTCAACGATCATCTTAGCCTTGAAAGCGCAGAATCAAGCCGAGTTACCGACACTTTAGTAAGGGGTCGGGAGCGGGAGGACCGTGCGGCATTTTGCCGTTTGTTTACCCAGTTACCGAATTGGCCGACGGAATCGCGGGTAAGCGAGAGGGATAGGTGGAGTGCGACAGGCTGGTCTAAGGGACGCTCAACGTGGGTCGCGCTGCCGACCCTCCTAAAATTGAAGCAGTGCCGCTTCCCCTCGCTCAGTTGCCGGTTCGGAACAGGATTGATGCCTGGACTGCGAACCGTCGCATAAACGCAATACGGCTCGTTGATGCTCCGCGTCCGGTGGCCTTCTGGCATCTGGCCAGCCTGGATGCACCGACAGTCGCCGTGGTTTGGTCGCTGGCGTTTGCATGGACGGGCCGGGCTCATCTCACGGACCGGGTATTGCTGGTTCTGGCGCTGTCGGTCTGGTGCGCTTATGTCTGCGATCGGCTACTCGACGCTCGCGCCGGGCTCCAATCCTCGACGGGGTCGAATCGGTCCGGGCTGCGCGAACGCCATTTCTTTCATTGGCGGCATCGGCGACTACTGGCGCCGCTCGCTGCGGCAGGCGGGTGCGTTGCCGGAATGATGGCAGTAACAATCCTCGCGTCCTTTGTGCGCGAGCGAGGGTTGGTTCTGGGAGCCGCAGCGTTGGCTTACTTTTCGGGCGTTCACGCGGCGCCACAGCGGTGGCGAAGGCGACTCTCGCTACCAGGACCAGTCAGCAAAGAGTTGCTGGTTGCGGTTTTGTTCACAGCGGGTTGCATTTTGCCGGCGTGGTCGCGGTTTCATGCTTCGGGGGCGCAGGAATCTTCCCGCTTGTGGTTCTGGATCCCGGGGGTTTATTTCGCCGTGCTCGCGTGGCTCAATTGTTGGTGCATCGCCCGCTGGGAATCTGGCGGGGAAGGAAGCGAGGGGCGTTTGGATCAGGTTACGCGTCGGCTTTGGGGGACGTGCTTCGGGCGGCGGACGAGAATCTTCGCGGCTCTGCTGGTTGCATTTGCGGGTCTGGTGCTGGCGGTGATTGCGGGCGGGGCGCGTCTACGGTCGGCAGAGTTGCTCACGGCGGGCGCGACGAGTGCGCTGCTGCTGGCGCTGCTTGACGGCATGCGAACGCGCATGACTCCGCTGGCTCTGCGCGCCACGGCCGACCTGGTTTTGCTCGCGCCGCTTGTGCTTTTTTTGCGATGAATATAACGGCAAAAAATGAATCCGTAGGGTCGGAATTCGCGGCGTTCACGACGGAGACGAAAACTCCGAACTTCGATCGTCTGGCGAAGATTTACCGCTGGATGGAGTTTTTTACTTTCGGGCCGGTTCTCGCGCATTGCCGGAACGCGTTTCTGCCTGAGATCGCGACGGTTCGGCGCGCGCTCGTCCTTGGCGACGGCGATGGACGGTTTGCGGCGGAGTTGCTTCGCGTAAATTCTCAGGTTCAAATCGATGTGGTGGACGCGAGTCGCGCGATGCTCGATGCTTTGTTGGGCCGGGCCGGAGCGAACAGACGCCGGGTCACTGCTCACCGTGCCGACGTGCGCGATTGGAAGCCTGAGAACACGCAGTACGATCTGGTGGTTACGCACTTCTTTCTCGATTGCCTTACGACGGAGGAGTGTTTCGGACTGGCAGCGAGGTTGCAGGGTGCTGTCTCACCTTCTGCATGTTGGATCGTTTCGGAGTTCGCGATTCCGGATGGATGGTTTGGGCGGCTCGTTGCGCTTCCGCTGATCTGGCTGCTCTATCGGGCATTCGGATTTCTCACGGGACTTAGAATCCGCAGCCTGCCCGACTATCGCGCTGCGTTGCGCGACGCGGGTTTTGCAATTACGCAGCAACGCACGCGGCTCCACGGACTGGTGGTGAGCGAGGTGTGGCGCAGCAAGACGCAGAGCTGGGGCGTAGAATGACGCTGATTTTAGATTCGAAATTTTCTACGATTGAATCCCAAGGGACCTCCTCATGAAAAAGAAACAGATTGCTGCTCTGCTGTGCCTATTCACGTGCTGGTGTGGCGCCGCATTGGCCCAAAAGCAAACGTATCCGTTCAACGATCCGGCGCTGGCGATGGAAAAGCGAATCGACAATCTGCTTTCGCTGATGACCATCGACGAAAAGATCGACTGCCTGGGCACGAATACCGGAGTGCCGCGGTTGGGGGTGATGAGCTACGGGAATTCCGAGGGGATTCATGGAGTGGTGCAACGCGAGACCAGGGGCAAGCGCGAACCGATCACGACGACGCAGTTTCCGCAGCCGCCGGGGATGGGTGCGTCGTGGGATCCGGACCTTGTGCGCGAGGCGGCCGGCGTGGAAGGCTACGAGGCGCGGTTTATCACCCAGACTGCGAAGTATGACCGCCAGATCCTGATGCTGTGGGGACCGCAATCGGATTTGGGACGCGATCCGCGATGGGGCCGCAGCGAGGAGGTGTACGGCGAGGATCCATTTCTAAATGGGACGATGGCCGTGGCGTTCACAAAGGGACTGCAGGGCGACGATCCGAAGTACTGGCAGGCGGCGGCGCTGCTGAAGCATTTCTTGGCCAATGAGAATGAGAACAACCGGAACGGTTCGTCCTCGAACTTCGACGACCGGCTGTTCTGGGAGTACTATTCGGTGCCGTTTCGCATGGCCTTCCTAGATGGCGGCGCGAAAGCGGTGATGGCATCGTATAACGCGTGGAATGGCACGGCGATGGCCGTCAATCCGATTCTCCAGAGCATTGTCCGCGAGAAGTGGGGCGTGGACGTGATCTCAAGCGACGGCGGAGCGGTGAAGCTGCTGGTGAATCCGCGCCATCTTTATCCAGACCAGAAGGCGGCGGTGGTGGCGTGCCTGAAAGCAGGGATCAACCAGTTTCTCGACGTCTATAAAGACGAGGCGAAGGCTGCGGTGAAGGACGGCGAAGTCACGGAGGCAGAAATCGACACGCTGCTGCGGCCGAAATTCGAGATCACGATGAGGCTAGGACTGCTGGACCCGCCGGAGATGGTGCCTTACTCAAGGATCAAGGACTCTCCGGAGCCGTGGAATACCGACAAGGACCGCGATGTTTCGAAGCAGTTGGCGCTTGAGTCTGTGGTGCTGCTGAAGAACGAGAACAACATTCTGCCGCTCGACAAAAGCAAGATCAAGTCGATTGCCGTGATCGGTCCGCTTGCCGATTCAGTCCATTGGGACTGGTACGGAGGCACACCACCTTACGCGGTGACGCCGTTGCAGGGGATTAAGGATCTGGTTGGGCCGGATGTGAAAGTGAACTACGCCGCGTATGACACGCAGGCTGGAGAAGCCGATGCGATGAAGGCGGCGAGCGAGTCCGATGTGGCTGTAGTGGTGATCGGCAACGATCCCACTTGCGGGCCAGACGAGGCACACGAGTGGTACGACTCGCCGACGGAACGGGGGCGGCATCACCTTGCCCTGCACCGTTCCAAGCGATGGCCGCGAGGGCCGCGACCGAGAGAGCATCGATCTGGCGCAGGAGCAAATCGCAAAGCAGGCGCTGATCAAGAATCCGAAGACCATCGTGCTGCTGATCTCGAGTTTTCCGTTCGCGATCAACTGGAGCGCGGCGAATGTTCCCGCGATCCTGACCATGGCGCACGCGTCGCAGGATGAAGGTACCGCGCTGGCGAAGGTGTTGTTTGGCGAGTACAACCCCGGCGGCCACCTGGTGCGAACCTGGCCGAAGTCGACCGATCAGCTTCCGCCGAGCTTGGATTACAACATTCGCGACGGGTATACGTACATGTACTTCGAGGGCGAGCCGCTGTTTCCATTCGGGTATGGGTTGAGCTATACGACCTTCAAATACTCGAATCTGCGGATGAGTTCGCAGACTTTGCCGAAGGACGGCACAGTCACCGTCAGCGTCGACGTGACGAACACCGGCAGCCGATCAGGCGACGCAGTGGTGCAGATGTATGTGAAGCATCTAGGATCGAAGGTGGAGCGCCCAAAGGAAGAGCTGGAGGGATTCAGGAGGGTCACGATCCAACCCGGCGAGACAAAGGAAGTGGAGATTCCGCTGAAGGCATCGTCGCTGGCCTGGTGGGACCAGAAGCTGCCGGGGTTTCGCGTCGAAGCGGAACCGGTTCGCGTGATGGTTGGGAATTCGTCGACCGACGTTGAGGCGAGTGCGACGGTGCGCGTGCAGTAGAGATTGCAGTGCAGATGCGCCTCTGCGCGAGGCGGTATTGTCGCGGCCTGTAACTTTAAGAAGTTACAATTCAAGCGGATGAGCCGCTGACGGAGGTTGTGATGCGGAAACGATGGATCAGAATTGGCGCGACGATTGCGGTTTTCTGCCTTCCCGTTCTATTGGTGGTTCCGTTTCTGGTGAATGCCGACAGTTTCCGGCCGCAGATTGAAAGCCAACTTTCGAGCTCACTCAATCGGAAGGTGACGCTCGGTCATTTGAGCCTTTCTCTCCTTACTGGCAGCCTGGTTGCTGAGAACATCTCGATCGCCGACGACCCTGCTCTGGCTTCGACACCATTTCTTGAGGCCAAAAAGCTCGACGTGGGCATCGAAATGGGACAACTACTCTTTCACCGCTCAGTACGGATCACCGAACTCAAGATTGATTCACCATCGATTCATTTGATCCATCTGGAAAACGGCACGTGGAACTTTTCCAGCATGGGAAGCTCTTCCGCGACGCCGGCCACGGGGTCCAGCAGCGTTCCTCCCCTTTCAGTGGACGAATTAGAGATAAAGGATGGGAGTGCGACGGTGGCAACGATTCCCGCCGCCGGGAATCCATTTACGTGCGCTTCGATCGACCTAACGGTGAAGCAGTTTTCATTTTCGCAAGCGTTTCCATTCGACCTTTCGGTGGGGCTGCCGGGGTCAGGAAGCGTAAAACTGAGCGGAACCGCGGGGCCGATTGCAGCACAAGACGCCTCCAAAACGCCGTTCAACGCAACACTGGAGATCAAGCATTTTGATCCTGTGACAGCCAACGTGATTCAAGCGAGCGACGGAGTCTCAATGGTTGCGGATCTGAATGCAAAACTTGCATCGGACGGCAATAACCTAACGAGCAGCGGAACGATTACGGCGACGCAACTGAAGCTGGCGCGCAATGGATCGCCAGCACCACAGCCGGTCATGATCAACTTCGCCATTTCAGACAACCTGGGCACTCGATCAGGGCAGGTGTCCGATGTTGCGATTCAAACCGGATCGGTGGCCGCGCACATCACCGGTGGGTTTCAGGCGGGCGGAGAGAGCGTGGCCCTCAATCTGCGACTGGCGGCGCCGAGTCTTCCGGTCGATCAACTGGAACAGCTATTGCCAGCGGCCGGCATCAAACTGCCCAGCGGGTCCCAGCTCCAAGGTGGCACGCTGACCGCGAACCTAACCATCACGGGACCGGCGAACGCAATGACCATCGCAGGCCCGATCGAAATTGACAACACGAAACTGGCGGGCTTCGACCTCGGCTCGAAGATTCAGGGGATCAATCCCCTGGGCGGAACTGGCGGCGGCACACAGATTGAGAAGGTGAGCGTGACCGTGAGTTCATCTCCCCAGATGACGAGTTTCAGCGACATTTTTGCATCGGTTCCGGTGATTGGGACGGCATCCGGGAGTGGCACAATTTCGCCTTCAGAGGAGTTGAACTTCCAACTGGTTGCCAAGTTCAGCAATTCGTCGATGGTGGGATCGGCCGTGAACACGGACGTGAACACTATCGCTAACGTACTTGGGGATCGATCGAATACCGCGGCGAGCAAAGGCATACCGCTGACCATCACAGGAACCGCTTCGAACCCTTCGATCCGCGCAAATGTGGGCGCAATGGTGAAGCAAACAGCAGGGAGCCTCCTTAACGGCCCGGCGGGCCAACAAGGCAGCAGCGCCGTGAAAAAGCTGAAAGGGCTTCTGGGGCATTAGTGGGGAGTCAGACCGGCTTGCAGCGCAGGATCGTAATCGCGCTCCGGAGCGCAACGATGGAATCGGCATCGCCACGTGCAAACCGCCGAATGTTACAAATCTGTTAAAATGAGGCTGTAGGAGTTCGGCAAGGCTTCCTAAACACCCACCGAATCCATCCCCATGATCCTCTATTTGATGCGCCATGCGAATGCCGGCACGATTCGCGAGAACCCCATTCTCGACCTGAAGCGGGGCCTCGTGAAAGAAGGCAAGGAGCAGTGCATGCTCATGGCGCGGGTTCTTGGAACGCTGAAAGCACCCATCGACACAATCGTTTCGAGCTCGCTGAAGCGTGCCATGCAGACCGCGCAACTCGTCGGTACAGAGCTAGGTTTTGAGGGAAAGGTCGAGATCAGCCCCGGGTTGGGATTGAACGCAAGTTTCTCCGATTTCCAGAACATGCTGGCTAAGTACGCTGACCGCGACGGGATTCTGGCCGTGGGGCACAATCCCAACATGTTTCAGTTTCTGGGCCGCTTGATCACCGGCAACGGAGGCGCATCGATCCGGATGCGCAAAGGCTCCATTGCACGGATCGACATGGAACGCCATCCGCCGCGACTGCAATGGCTTCTGGATCCGCGTACGGCACGGATCGTCTACGCCAGCGCGACGAAAAGCTCGCGCCCGAAGACTTCGCGGAAATAGCCGGCTTCCTTGCGCAAAGACCACAATTCCAGCTCTGCGCCGGTGCGCCCCGGCCGCAACTCCAGATGAACCCTTTTGGGGTAGACTCGCGTTCCCACGCGGAGAACGTCCGAGGCGCGATCCTGGTTCAATGCGATGGCGAGACGCAGTAGGACCACGGCGCGATTGACGTTCTTGTGCTCGTCGGCGGGAATGTTGCGCAGAGCGCGATCACCGGGCTGGGGACGGCTCTTGCCCAGATAGCGCGCGATGGCCGAAACCAATGTGCGCTGAAGCTGGGTGTAGCCGTAAATCTCAGAGCTGGAAATGATGTACTGCGTGTGCCGGTGATGGCCCTGGTGGTTGATGAACTTTCCTGTGTCGCGAAGCATCGCGGCAGCAGCCAGCCAGCTTTCGTATTCCAGCGGAAGCTCGTGCATGGACTTGAGCTCGCGAAATAGCTGGACTGTGTGGGCTCGTACCGGATCGGCCTGACGGGGATCGACACCGTAGCGCCGGGCCGTTGACAGCACGCTCTCCCAGCGTTCGTGCTCGAACTCGCGATGAGCTTTGGCTCGGGCGTCCTGCTCAGCAAGCATCTGGGCCAGAATGCCGTCGCGCAAACCGAGCGGCGAGTAGCGAAAGCCTTTCAGCGCGAAGCTCTCGAGGACTTCGGAGTAGACTTCGGCACCGGCAACGATGATTTCAGCGCGACGGGGGCCGATGCCGGGAACGGCCTCGCGCTGAGGAAGCGACATCTTGGCCAGCTTACTAGCGAGCTTGCGCACCGCGCGCGCTGGGACCATTCCGGCAAGGATTGCAGAGCGATCCTCGGCGCGGTCGGAACCGGATTTGGAGACGGATTTGCCCGCCTTCTTTGCGCCGGGTTTGCCATTCTTTGTTCCCTGGGCGTAGGCCGCGGAGAGCGCGGCGGCGGTGCCGGATGTGGCGATCACGAGCGTCGCCCGGCCCGGCTGAATTCTGCGATGAGCCCGGCGCAGCTCGCGCGCGATCAATTGCCTCATGCGCGTGAGGCCATCGCGCGGAGCAGGATCATCGGAGAGAAATTGCTCAGTGAGCCGCACCGCGCCGAGCGGAAGGCTCACCGTCTCCTTGATGTGCTTGTGCTCAGAGAGCGTGACCTCGCAGCTGCCGCCCCCGAGGTCGAGCAGCAGCACGCGGCCACCGGCTCCCGGCTCGGCGCCGGTAACGCCGAGATGGATCAGACGGCCTTCTTCGAGGCCGGAGATGATTTCCATGTTCCAGCCGGTCTCGGCCTTCACCCAGGCTTGAAAAGCGGCGGAGTTACGCGCGTCGCGCATGGCGGCGGTGGCCACCACACGAATGCGGTCAACGCCACGTGCCTGCACGGCGCGCTGAAAACGCTTGAGCGCGCGCAGCGTGGCCGCCATGGCCTCAGGAGAGATGAGGCCGGTGTCAAAGACGCTGCCACCGAGGCGCGTGACCTCGCGATCTTCGGCGAGCGTTTTGAGCCGATGCGCGTGGACGCGGGCGATCTTGAGTCTGCAAGAGTTGGAACCGATGTCGATGGCAGCGAAGGTGGGCATCTATTTGCGGCTCGCTCCGTGAGAAAGAATTGACCCATCGCCAAGATACACGAAGGTGGAGCGTGGTAAGTGCCGCGAGTTCCACAGGGAGCGAAAGCGGAAATCTGGATCGAGCGATTGGATGAAAACGGCCGCTACGGCTTGATGATGGTGGCGATGAGGGCGGAGAGGCCGTTCCAGGCGATCTGAATGCCGATGCAGAGCAGAATGAAGGCAATCACGCGCAGAATTCCATGGGCCGTAGAGGGTGGGATCTTCTTGGTGATCCTGGGGGCGTTGGCGTAGCAGAAATAGACCAGAACGCTGAGGACAACGATAGCGATAAATACGCCAAGGTGGGCCAGGATGTTGTGGGTCAGGTTCTTTTCCGAGATGTGCGCGGTGACGGTGAGCAATGCGACAAGCGTGCCCGGCCCCGAGGTGATGGGAAAGGTGAAGGGATAGAAGACTCCCTCTTCGAGATGACTTGTATCGGGAATATGGCTATCACCGGGCTCGCCGTTTTGGCCTGTTTCCTCTTCTTTCTTGCGGGATCCTGCGCCAGCGCTGCGCTCATTGAGCACGCCCCATCCCATGGCGGCAACGACGATGCCGCCGGAAAGCTGGACGATGGGCAGAGAGATGCCGAAGAAGCTGAGGATGATTCCGCCCGCGACTTCAAAAACGCCAAGAAACACGATGTTGTTGATGGCGATGCGCCAGGCAAGCGAACGAAGAACTTTCGGCGGCGCGTCGCCGACCAGCCCGAGAAAGACGAGCGCGGAGCCGAGCGGGTTGATCAGCGGCAGCAGCACGCTGAAGGCAACAAGAAAGACTTTCCAGACCGGCAAGAGGTTCTCCCTTGGTGCATGTTAAAGCCTTGCTGGGAAAGTTGGGAGGGGTACGCCCGCTCAAGAGTGCTGGCGGCGCGGACGGCGCATCCGGCTCATGGGCAGGAATTGCACTGCACTGTGACTGAAATATTTGTGCTTACCGAGCCACCGGAGATGGTGTAGGTATACGTGCCCGGCGTCATGGCCACGCCGCCCTGGCCCAGGCAGCCGGCAAGTGCGGCAAGGGAGACGAGGCAGGCTGCGGCCACCACGAGAGCGGCGGGGCGATGCAGCCTCCTCCGGAAACGCCATCCAAGCAGCGCGCAGCCGGCGAAGACGCCCGCCAGGAGCGGGGAGGAATGCAGAGGCTTTTGCCTCGCGCCCAACGAAGCGGCCGAGTAACCGTCGGTCCAAGGCGGATAGAAATTTATTGTGCCACTGGCCGAACCGTTGGCGGGAACGGCGACGAGCTGAACAGGATGATCGCAGCTGGGGAGCACGAGGTCAGGCAAGAGGTTGGCGTCGGGGCCCGAACAAGACATTCCGACAGTTCCTGCAAAACCGCCAACCGAAGTGAGCGTGAATTGGCTGGCACCGGAGCCCTGGCCTGACAAGGTCAAATTGGTAGCCGTAATGGTGAAGCTGGGCGCAGCAGCGAGCAACGCGGGCGCACTGGCGAGGCCGATGCCAGAAACGATGGACAGAAGGCGAAGTGAACGCGCGATGCGCATTGCTGGTTTCATTTCCGCTCCGTCGGGTCTTCTTTTTCCCATTTTAGACCCGGGAGCGAGGACGCGGACGTGCTGTGCCGAGCGGCTACGCGCCTTGCACTGTGAAACGCGGCACGAACGCGGCTGGTATTCTGGTATGGATACGAAGGATTTGCCATCGGGTTTCAGGGAACATGGGTGGTCATCCCACGGGTCTGAAGCCCTTTTCTTTTCGCGGCCGCTTTTCGGCGCGGCGGAATAAGCGCCGTGGCGCAGGACGGGCTGACGCAATTCGCGAGACCAAGATGACAATGATGAATTCGACAAGGACAATCGATCGCCCGCAGGCCGCTCTCTCGACGCGAACGGTGTGGCTGGTTTTCGTTATGCTCTGGGCCGCGATTTACTTTGCCTCGTTGTTCTCTCCTCCGCTGCTGGACGATGTGGATGCATCGCACGCGCAGGCGGCGCAGCACATGGCCGAGAGCGGCGATCTGATTACAGCGAAAACCAACGGCATCCGCTACATTGAAAAACCGCCGCTGCCCTACTGGGCGGTCGCGGGGGTGTACAAGGTGTTCGGCGAGAACACCTTTGCCACGCATTTGCCCAATGCGCTGGCGATGCTGGGGCTGACTTGGATGGCGTGGCTGTGGGGGCGGCGCGCGTGGGGCGAGCGCGCGGGGTTCTACGCCGGGCTGGGCGTGCTCACATCGGTGGGTTGCTTTCTCTTTACGCGGTTCATCATTCCCGAGGCGATCCTTGCCTTTTTTCTTTTGATCAGTCTCTACGCCCTTATTACAAGCCTGGAAGATAACAGGCCGGCGATGGTGTATTGGGCGTGGGCGGGAGTGGCGCTGGCGCTGCTGACGAAGGGCTTGATTGCGCCGGTATTTTTCGGCGGCGCGGCCATCGCGTATTTGCTTCTGACCGGGCAATGGCGACGGTGGAAGGCGCTGAAGCCGGTGTCGGGATTTCTTTTATTTCTGGCGATCGCCGCGCCGTGGCACATTGCGTGCGGCATCATCAATCACGACCAGGGACACCCTGTGGGCAATCACCCCACGATCGGAAATGTCCACGGATTCTTTTATCAATACTTCATCAACGAGCATGTGTTGCGCTTCTTTAACCTGCGCTATCCGCACGACTACAACAAAATGCCGGCGCTTTGGTACTGGCTGGGCGAACTGATTTGGATTTTTCCATGGAGTCTTTTTCTGGGCGCGTTGGGAGCGATGGCATGGAAGACGCGACGCACCTGGCTGAAGCACTTGCGGCACGACGCGGGCGACACAGTGGACTTTTATCTCGACCACGCCATGCGCGAGGATGTTGGCAGCTACGTGCGGCGAATCAAGTTCCGCACCAGGACGATCTGGCTGCTGAGCCTGTACTCGGCGTGGACGCTGATCTTCTTTTCGATCTCGACGAATCAGGAATACTACACGTTCATGGTGTGGCCGCCACTGGTAATGCTGATTGCGGGTGTGATCGCGGAAGTTGAAGAGAACGACGGCCTGGAAGGCGGCAAGCCCACGCTTTCGACAGCCTGGCTGACGGGCGCGCAGGCAGCGTTTGCCGCAATCGGCGTGGCAGCTTCAGCGACGCTGGCGTGGGGACTGTGGACCTCACGCAATTTGCCGTACGTGGCAGACATTGGAACGGTGCTGGCGCATCGCGGCGTGGGCGATTACACGCTGTCGATGTCGCACTTGTTCGATTTGACGGGCGAATCATTTGCGGCGCTGCGGCTGCCGGCAGGATTGGCGGCGGTCACGCTGCTGCTTGGGCCGATACCGGGATGGTTATTGCGGCTGAAAAAGAAACACCTGGCATCGACGGTGAGCGTGGCGTTGACCATGACGGCGTTCTTTGTGGCCGCGCACATCGCGTTTGCGCGGTTTGAGCCGATGTTGAGCTCAAAGCCGATGGCCGACACCATCATGAGCGACGGCACGGCAAATGACCTGCTGATCATTTACGGTGAGCAATCGTCGGGGTCATCCGTGATCTTCTACACGAACGACTTTTTCCGGGGAAGGCCAGCCGATTTGGTGCTGCCGCGCTGCGGCCAGAACAGCGAAGGAACGACACTACTTTGGGGGTCATGCTATCCCGATGCACCCGATATTTATCTGAGCCCCGCAAAGCTGGCAGCGATATGGGGAACAGGCGAACGCAAATGGATTTTCGCCGAAGATCCGGACCGGGAGAACGTGGAAAAGGTGCTGGCAGGCCGGCTGTATGAGGTGCAGACCCTGGCCGACAAGACGCTGTGGACGGACCGGCCACTGAAGTGAGAATCTTTCGAGCATGAACGTCAGCCATATTGTTGTTGCCTGCCTGGTTGTGCTCGGTGTTTTCGGCGTCGTCACCTCGACAATTTACAGCCTGATGGTGGTTGCGGGAGCGATGCGCTTCCGGCGCGGCGCGATCGATGCGCAATCGGCAACATTCTTGCCGCCCGTGAGCGTGCTGAAGCCTGTACATGGCGACGAGCCTGACCTGGAGCAGAACCTGGCGAGCTTCTTCGAACAGGATTATCCGGAGTACGAAATTCTATTCTGCGCGCGACAGGAGAGCGACCTGGGCCTAGCCGCAGCGCGGCGGCTGATGGCGCGATATCCGCACGTGAAGGCGCGCGTTCTGACCTGCGGCGAACCGCCGTGGCCGAATGCCCGGACATTCTCGCTGGAGATCATGCGCCGCGAAGCGCAGCATCAAATCCTGGTGACGGCGGACAGCGATGTACGCGTGACACCGGATTACCTGCGCGCGGTTGTGCAGCCGATGCGCGATCCACAGGTTGGCATGGTTACCAGCCTCTATCGCGGCTGCACGCGGCACGGATTGTGGGCGCGCTTGGAGGCGATGGGAATGAGCGTGGAAATGACCTCGGGCGTGCTGGTGGCCAACATGCTGGAGGGGATGAAATTCGCGCTGGGGCCCTCTATGGTGATGCGCCAGAGCACCGTTGCAAAAATCGGAGGCTACGAGAAGGTGGCACAGTATTACGCCGACGACTTCGTATTAGGCAACTGGACGGCGGCGGCCGGCGAGATCGTCGTGTTGTCGCACTATGTTGTAGAGCATCACGTGCTGAACGCCGCTTTCAAGAGCAGCATTGCGCATCAGCAGGGATGGGCGACGAGCACGCGCTTTTCACGGCCGATGGGGCACCTGGGCGAGGTGCTCACCTATGCGGTCCCCTTTGGCTTGCTGGCCTGGATTGGGCTGGCATTGGCCGGGCACTGGGCGTGGGGAGCAGGACTGCTGGCGTTTACGATCCTGGACCGGGTGCTGTTGTCCGTCCTGGTAAGCAGCCTGGTGGTGCGCGACCGCGAAGCTGTGCGCAAGGCATGGCTCTACCCGCTGCGCGACTTGATGGGATTCATTTTCTGGGTAAAGAGCTACCTGGCCACGAGGCGGTTGCGCTATCGAGGCGATCCGTACGAATTGCTGCCCGAGGGGCGACTGCGGAAATTAACGGAGTAGCGGCTTGGCACGCTAGAACTGCTTGCGTAGATGTCACTCGATCAGCAGCGGATCATCCCTCAGGGGCTAAAGCCCTCGATTTCTTGTTGGTCTTTGGCGGCACGGCTGAAGCCGTGCCCTTTCAAAACATGTTGAGGCAACAGTTCTACGGTTTGCGCGTTGCGGGAGGCCGCGGCGCGGCCGGCTTGCGGATGGGGACGATGGCGCCGGATGTGCCCGGCGCGGCCTGCTGGAAGCGGGCAAGCATCTCAGTGCGCACGTACTCGACAAAGCTCTGCATCTGGCGGTTCATCTCTTCCATGCGCTCGCGCATCTGCAGGATGATAGCGATTCCCGCGATGTTGACGCCGAGGTCGCGCGCGAGGTTAAGAATGAACTCAAGCCGTTCGAGATCCTCATCGGTGTAAAGGCGTGTGTTGCCTTCGGTACGTGAGGGCTTGAGCAGGCCTTCGCGCTCATAGAGGCGCAGAGTCTGGGGATGGATCTCGTACATCTCGGCGACCGACGAGATCATGTAGGCGCCTTTGGATTTTCGTTTTGTGGCCATCGTAACTTCTCCGAACAGCGTAGCCGATCCGTCTAACGCATTCAGCGTGAATCCTACAGCTTGTCGAACAGCGTTTTGCGCGGGTCGTCGGGATTCAGCTTGGCGAGCTCGCGCATGATCTCGCGGCTGCGCTCGTCGTTCAAGTGCGGCACAGCGACCTCGACGGTGACGATTTCGTCTCCGCGCTGACCGGCATGCGACGCGCTCTCAACGCCGCGCTCCCGCATGCGCAGCTTTTGCCCGCTCTGGGTGCCGGGCGGAATCTTCAACTGCGCGCGGCCGTCGATCGTGGGCACCTCGACTTTGGCGCCGAGCGAAGCTTCAGCCACGGTGATGGGGACGGTGATCTGAATGTCGTCGCCTACGCGCGTAAAGACCGGATTGGGGCCGGTGCGCACAATGAGGAAAAGATCACCGGCAGGGCCACCGTTGATGCCCGCGTTGCCTTTGCCTTGCAGGCGAATGCGCTGGCCGTCGCGCGTGCCAGCCTTGATGCGAAATTCGACCGTTTCGGTACGGTTGACAGTGCCTTCGCCGTGGCAAGTAGCACAGTCGTGCGAGATATGTCCGGTGCCGTTGCAGCGCGGGCAAGTGATGTTGAACTTCATGCGGCCACCCATCTGCGTGACCTGGCCGGTGCCGTGGCACTCGGGGCACTCCGCGGAGCCGCCGACCTGTGCCTGGCCGTGGCAAGTGGGGCAGGCTTCCTGGCGGTTGATCTGAATGCGGGCCTGGCCGCCGCGGATTGCGGTCCAGAAGTCGACTGTGGCCTGGTACTCGAGGTCGGTGCCGGGTTGCGGGCCGTGCGGTTGATGCGACCGTTGCTGCGCGCCACCGAAGATGCCCGAAAAGATGTCTTTGAAGCTGCCCGAGCCGAAGTTGCCCTGCGCTCCCGGATCGGCCTGGAAGCCGGAAAAATCGAAGCCGCCGAAATCAATGGGAGGCTGGCCGCCTGAAGGCTGACCACCGGAACGTTGCTGGCGGGCGTAAGCCTCGGCCTGGGCGGGATCGATCTGGTCGGAGTAGAAGCCGACCTGGTCGTAAATCTTGCGCTTCTTCTCGTCCGAGAGGACGTCGTTGGCCTCGGAGATCTCCTTAAACTTTTCTTCGGCACGCTTGTCATTGGGATTGACGTCGGGGTGATACTTGCGTGCAGCTTTCCGGAAGGCCTTGCGGATCTCCTCCGGCGTGGCCGTCTTCTTCACGCCGAGCGTTGCGTAATAGTCTTTGTTGGCGGTTGTGGCCATTTTTCTTCTTTTCTCAAAGCGTACATTGTGCCGATGAATGGTACATGCATCTTCCCTACCAAGGAATCTACGCAATCATCGGTGGACTCTCATCTACTTAGACGACGAAGACCCTTGCGGTCATGATTGCCTCACGTAGACCAATTTAGAGATTACGTCTTCAAGGAGTTTGTCAAAGGAACTCGCATCGTCGATATTCGCTCCAAAAAATGTGTATCGGGCCGCAAGGTAGAGATTTGTAACGATAATTATTAGCGGCTCAAATCTGTGGTCAAAGGTCGTCTTGAGGTTGTCTCCCACCTTGAATTGGATTTCTGGCTCAGCAAAGATATTATCCAATGCTCGTATAGTGCAGTGCACCATCGCTGAGCACCCGCGATAATCGGCAGCATACTGCCTAGTAATCCAATCATCTTTGTTAATTTGGCCGTCTAGTGGGTGAGGTTCGGTTGCTATCTTCCAACCAGTCCAGTCGGCGCTCTCAATAAGCTTCCAATCATTCAGCTGCAGGTTTTTCACTTTCATGCGGTTGGGAACGATCGAGGCCCAACGCTCCTCAATCTCCTCTTGGTCAGCAAATGCCTCAACTGCATCCAAATCCTTGCCGGGACCTAAATATTTTCGGCACTGTTCGAGGAAGTGTTTCTTTTCACAGAAGACGAAGTCTACATAGTCGTTCGACCTAGAGCCGATTTTCTCGGGGTCCAGGGTCATGTACCGGAGGTTAAGGCTGCATTCGATAATCGAGCGGGCCATCCCAAAAGCTTCATCGGAATACCCTGTCTCAAGCAGCACAATACATGCCTTGCTCAACCTATAGGCCTTGTTAATCAGCGAAAATGCGATGCTGTCGAAGGTACGTCCCTTGGGACTGATCACGTATGTCCCCATGCCGTCGATTGCTGCCTTCCAACGTGTCAGGTATTCGCGAACCACGGCGAGGTTCCCGGTAAATCTTGCTTCGGGATCTGGCTCGAAATGCGCCATTCGACCTCATTTCTTCTTGGCCTGCGAGAAAAGCAACCGCAGATCCTTCGACTCCCTCCCCTTCGCGCCGCTCAGGGTCGTCGCTCAGGATGACAGAGCGCGGGGTAGATATGGCTTGGGGTGGACGATCCGAAAATCGCCCACCCCGGAATTGCTGACACCCTGCTATCCCACCCTAAACGCAAACCGCGCGTTTAGGATGGGGCACCCCTGTTCGTGCCGAGGCCAGCTTACTTTTTGTCGTCGACGTCGACGTACTCAGCGTCGATGACTTCGCCTTCCTTCTTGGCTTCGCCTTCGGCAGGACCGCCGGCGGCGCCGTCAGAGGGCGTGGATTGCGCCTGGGTAGAGGTCGCCTTGTACATGGCCTCGGCCAGCTTGTGGCTGGCGAGGGTGAGCTTCTCGTGCGCAGAGCGCAGGTCGGAAGTCGACGGCGAGCCTTCGAGCGTCTTCTTGGCGTCGGCAAGAGCCGATTCAACTTCGGTTTTGTCGGCTGCCTGCACTTTTTCGCCGGCCTCTTTGAGCATCTTCTCGATGTTGTAGACCAAGCCGTCGAGCGAATTGCGAGCCTCGATCGATTCGCGCTGCTCCTTATCTTCAGACGCATGGGCTTCGGCTTCCTTGGCCATCTTGTCGATCTCCTCTTTCGAAAGACCGGAGCTCGAGGTGATGGTGATGCGCGTGTCCTTGCCGGTGGCGTTGTCTTTCGCGGTCACGTTGAGGATTCCGTTGGCATCGATGTCGAAAGTGACCTCGATTTGCGGAATGCCGCGCGGCGCGGGCATGATGCCGCCCAGCTTGAATTTGCCCAGGGTGCGGTTCTGCGCCGCCATGGGCCGCTCGCCCTGCAGGACGTGCACTTCAACTTCAGTCTGCGAATCGGCTGCCGTTGAGAAGGTTTCGGTCTTCTTGGTCGGGATGGTCGTGTTGCGCGGGATCATCGGAGTAGCCACGCCGCCCAGCGTCTCGATCGAGAGTGTCAGCGGAGTGACGTCGAGGAGCAGAAGATCCTTGACATCGCCGGTGAGCACGCCTGCCTGCACAGCGGCACCGATGGCAACCACCTCATCGGGATTGACGCCGCGGTGCGGCTCTTTACCGAAGAGTTTCTTGACCAGTTCCTGAATGCGCGGCATGCGCGTCTGCCCGCCGACTAGAACGACTTCATTGATCTGGCTGGTGGTGATGCCAGCATCGGACAAAGCCTTCTTGCAGGGCTCGACAGAGCGCTCGATGAGATCCTCGACCAACTGCTCCAGCTTGGCGCGCGTGAGCTTGCGCACCAGGTGCTTGGGGCCGGAAGCGTCGGCGGTGATGAAGGGCAGATTGATCTCGGTTTCGACGGTGGTCGAGAGCTCGATCTTGGCCTTTTCCGCCGCGTCCTTCAGGCGCTGCAGGGCCATCTCGTTGCCCTTCGAGGTGAGGTCGAGGCCATGCTCGGTCTTGAATTCGGCAATGAGCCATTCGACGATGCGCTGATCGAGGTTGTCGCCGCCCAGGTGGGTGTCGCCATTGGTTGACTTGACCTCAATGACGCCCTCTCCGACTTCGAGGATAGAGATATCGAACGTGCCGCCGCCAAAGTCGTATACGGCGATGGTCTCATCCTTCTTTTTGTCGAGGCCGTAGGCCAGAGCGGCCGCAGTGGGCTCGTTGACGATGCGCTTGACGTCGAGGCCGGCGATTCTGCCCGCATCCTTGGTGGCCTGACGCTGCGCGTCGTTGAAGTAGGCCGGAACAGTGATCACGGCCTCAGTGATGGTCTCGCCAAGGTAGGCTTCAGCGCTCTTCTTGAGCTTCTGCAGGATCATGGCGGAGATTTCGGGCGGAGTGTACTCCTTGCCCTGCGCGATGACTCCGACGTGGTCGCCCTGCTGGACCACCTTGAAGGGGACCATCTTCATTTCGTCGGTCACCTCGTTGTAGCGGCGGCCCATGAAGCGCTTGATGGAGAAAATGGTGTTTTCAGGGTTGGTGATCGCCTGGCGCTTGGCGACCTGGCCAACGAGGCGCTCGCCACTCTTCGTAAAAGCGACAATGGAGGGCGTGGTGCGCGCACCCTCCTCATTCGGAATGACTTTTGGCTCGCCGCCTTCCATGACGGCGACGCACGAGTTGGTGGTACCAAGATCGATTCCAATCATTTTTGCCATGTTTTTCCTGCCTTTGGGGTCAATCTGACGGGATAGCATCTCAGATTGAGTGTAATGCTGTCAACTTATATGATGTAATTTTCCTCAGTTGGGATGCAACTTTGGGTTTTTTCTGGTTTTGGATTTTTCCTGGTTTTGGGCGAGGGCTCAGGCGGACCGCCTGCGGGGCTGCCCCGGTAAAGGGTTCTGTTAGAGCTTGATGGCAGCCCGGGCTGCGGCCATCACTTCATCCGGCTCAGGGCGGACGCGGAAGTCGGCGTAGGCCCGCGCGTAAAGGACGCGGCGGTCGCGGGAAAGGACGTAGGTGGCGGGCAAGATCAGGCGCCAGCTTTGATCGCCCCCCGCTTTTTCGCCTCCATTGACGAAGGGGATGTTGACGAGGATGGAGCGGAAGTAGGCTCGGTGGTACTCGGGGATGGTGTATGCGAGGCCGAACTGCTCCGCGAGGGCGCAGCCTGGGTCGGTGAGGACGGGGAACGGGAGCGAATGTTGCCCGACCATGAAATCGCTCTGGCGGGCGGTTTGCGGGCCGATGGCGGCAAGCAGCGCGCCAGACTCGCGGAGGGTGGGGTAGAGGTCGCGCCAAGCTTCGAGCTCGGTAACGCAGTAGGCGCACCAGCGGCCGCGAAAGAAGTTGAGGACAAGGGGTCCTAGCGCGAGCAGGTCAGCCGAGCGGACGGGACGGCCAGAGGCGTCAGGGAGGCTGAATTCGGGGGCGATGGCGCCGACGGGGAGGATTCTGTCCTCGATGCCGGAGGCGAAGAGCTCGGCAACGGCGCGTTCGCTGACGGCCATGCGCTCAGGCTGGACGAGGTTGCGCGTGTTGGCGGTGATCTCGTCGAGTTGGTCCTGGAGGGCGGTCACTTTCCTTATTCTTTCAGATGAATTCGCCTGCGGCGGGCCGGGAGGCGGGTTGGCGGGCACGTGCGGGCACATGTAGCCTATTTGGGCTACAATAGGTTTATGGCTACGAACGCAGTTGTCCGCTCCAGAATCGATTCCGGCGTAAGGGACCGAGCGGCCGAAGTGCTTGGAGGAATGGGACTCACAGTATCGGACGCGATCCGCATCGTTCTGACCCGAGTAGCAAACGAGAACGAGCTCCCCTTCGACCTGAAGCCCAACAAGCTGACGCGCCAGACCATGCGTAAAACCGCCAAGAGCCGCGAGGTTCACCGGGCAAAAAACGCCGGCGACCTCTACCGTAAGCTGGGAATCTGATGCGCACGCCAACCTACTCGTCGCAGTTCCAGCGCGATGTGAAACGGCTCCAGAAACGCGGCAAAGATCTCGAAAAACTAAAACGGCTGATCGAGCTGCTTCTCGCTGGAGTTGCATTGCCGCCGCAATACAAGGATCATCCGCTCAAGCATGGCTGGGCGGGCTACAGGGATGCACACGTGGAACCCGATTGGGTGCTGGTCTACCTAGCTACGGACAAGACTGTGCATCTGGAGCGGACCGGAACGCACGAAGAGCTATTCGAAATCTGAGCGTTTGGATCCTGAATCGACCGGGACGGTGCGGAAAGCTCTTGCGTTGGCGGTGATCTCGTCGAGCTAGGCCTGGAGGACGGTCATAGTTACATGAACTTTCTTTTTTTGAAGGCGCTGATGTCTTCGGGGGAAAGATCGAACCATTCGCCATGCTGGCGTTTATCCTTGAATCTTTCGTGCCAGTATTTTTCAATACCTGGTGCATCATCGATCGCCGCGATGGTGTGAATCTCTGTAATTCCTTCAGCGGTTTGCTTGTGGAGTTCGCTCTTGCGCCGCCAATGATTTTCCGAGCAGCCAATTTTGTATAGCTTCCCTGATTTCACCAAGTAGACGTAGCCCGAGGTCGTGGCTTTGCCGCTTTCATTGTTGGTGACTTCGACGTCGTTCTCAGAGATTTCGGCGACGGTATCTTGACCTAGGTATGCTGAGATATCGGCATATTCTGCTTTTGATGAGCAATAATCGCGGACTTGTTTAATTGCTTCTGACCTCCCGCCAAATCTTCTGAAGAAGACCATGGGCGAGGGGATTCGGACATTCTTCTTCTTTTCTAGGAGTATTTCTGCCTTGATTGGAAAGCGTTTGAACCTGCGAACCAGTTGTGCAATTTCTTCGATCATTTGTTCTTCGTCAATCGCTTGGTTCCACTCTAGAGGCTCAAACCCCGCCTCCGTCAGGGCCTCGCTCCATCGAGCCCAATAGGTGCCACACCATTCATGTTGGGCGATGCCCGTTTCAGTTTTGAATCGTTGAACTCCAACGGGCTTGCCGGCATTCTGGGCTGCGGTTCTCCGGATTTCGCTGAGTATGAACTGCTTGTCTCTCATACTTTTCCTCCGACAAGCCAATCTTATCTTCCGAAGCGTTGCTTGGCGCCCATGCCGCTGAGACCGCCGCGCATCATCGATTTGGCGAGGCCGCCTTTGCCCACCTGCTTGAACATCTTGGCCATTTGCGCGTATTGGCGGAGGAGCTGGTTGACCTCCTGCACGCTGGTGCCGCTGCCGGCGGCGATGCGTTTGCGGCGCGTGCCGGAGATGATGTCGTGATTGCGGCGCTCCTTGGGCGTCATGGAGTTGATGATGGCCTCGAGACGAACGAATTGCTTTTCGTCGATCTGGCCGGCGGCCTGCTGCATGCCGGCGAAGGGGCCGACCGAGGGCAGCATCTTCAAAATCGATTCCATGGAGCCGAGCTTCTTGATCTGCTGGAGCTGATCGCGGAAATCTTCGAGCGAGAACCCGTCGCCGAGGAGAGCTTTTTTCGCAAGCTCTTCCGACTTTTTGCGGTCGAGGGTGGATTCGGCCTTCTCGATGAGCGAAAGCATGTCGCCCATGCCGAGGATGCGGCCGACGATGCGATCGGGATGGAAAGGCTCGAAAGCGTCCGGCTTTTCGCCGACGCCGATGAACTTGATGGGTTGGCCGGTGACTTGGCGAATGGAGAGCGCCGCGCCGCCTCGGGCATCGCCATCCATCTTGGTGAGGACGACGCCGGTGAGCGAGAGGCGGGAGTGAAAATCCTGCGCGGAGTTGACAGCGTCCTGGCCGGTCATAGCGTCGGCGACGAAGAGAATTTCCTGCGGCGAGAGCAGCTTCTTGAGGCTTTCCATCTCGGCCATCAGGTCTTCGTCGATGTGGAGGCGGCCGGCCGTGTCGACGATGAGCGTGTCGCAGCCCATGATGACGGCTTCGCGACGGGCTTCTTTTGCGAGGCGTTCAACGAGAGCGGAACCGGCGGGCTCGCCCTTCTGGTCGCCTTCGTAGAGGCGCGTCTCGACTTGTTTGGCGACGATCTTGAGCTGCTCGCGCGCGGCGGGCCGGTAGACGTCGACCGAGACAAGCATGGGACGGTGACCACCCTTTTTGAGCCATGCAGCTAGCTTGCCGGAAGTGGTGGTTTTGCCGGAACCTTGCAATCCGGCCATTAGAATGACTGTCGGCGGCTTGGAGGCGAAGTTGAAGCGAGCCGTGTCGCGACCGAGAAGGGCGACAAGCTCGTCGCGAACGATTTTGATCACCTGCTCGGAGGGCGAGAGCGCGGTGAGAACTTCAGTGCCGACGGCCTTCTGGCGGATGTGCTCAAGAAGGTCGGTGACGACCTTGAGATTGACGTCGGCCTCAAGCAGGGCGACGCGAATTTCGCGCAGAGCTTCGGTGATGTTCTCTTCAGTGAGCGTGCCCTGACCACGAAGGTTCTTGAAGACGCGCTGTAATTTGTCGGTTAGGTTCTCAAACATGGGTCAGATTCAAGTTTACCGGAGCCCTGCGGGCGGCGGGCTTTTGGTTGAGTGAATTGCTTAGATCAGCGCACGAGGCGGGCGGCGCTTCTCGCGATTCGTCGGAAGTTACTAAACTGAAATGGAGGGAAGACGATGGCTGACGGACGCGAGGAGCGCGAAGAGCAGCGAAAGCGGCGGGAACTGGAGGAGCGCGAAAACAGGAAGGATCGGCTGGACGAAGACTATGCGAATCGGGATCGCGACGACGAGTCGCAGCCTGAGCGAGGCGGGTCGTAGCACGCAGCGGCGGGGCACTCACCTTGCCCACCCTTCCTGCGGGCCTGTTGCAGAGGTGCCAGACTATTTGCCAAGCCAGGAGATGATGGGGCCCCAGTATGAGAGGTCTGGCTTATAGAACGGCTCATTGTGGCCGATCCCATGCACGAGTAGCAGCTCAGCCGTTCCACCACACGAGGAGACGATGTCGCGCGCCATTTGTGCGGGGAACAGGCCGTCTGCTGTTGAATGGACGACCAAGACAGGCAGCTTGCAATTGGGCAAAGATGCTGCCGCGTCCCAGATAGGCGGGACCAGCGGGGAAAGAAACGCGGGGATGCCAACAGCGCGAGCGGCCGCGCGAAACGATGAGTAGCCCGCACAGAGGACGAGCCGGTCGGCTTCAACTCGATTGACGATTGCGGGGACAACGCCGGTCCCGAGCGAGAACCCGAGAAGCCCGATGGGACTCGACGGTGCGTGGCGTTTGAGAAGCTGGAAGGCGGAGATTCCGTCCTGCTCGAATTGGGTCCAGGCGGGGCGTCCGGTGCTGCGGCCGTAACCGGAGTAATCGAAGACGAGGGACGCGATTCCGGCATCGGCAAAGAAGCGCTGGATAGGAAACCACTGCGTTACGACCTCGCCGATACCGTGACAGATGAGAACGGATGCTTGCGCGGGGTGGGCAGCGGGTTCGACGTAAACCGCATCGAGCATGCTGTTTCCACTGGGGATTGTATGGCGCGATGCAGATAAGTTTGGCGCAACCAGTGGCCACGCCGGGATTCTGCGAAAGACCCAGTTGTAGAAACGAACGACGCGACTGGCGCATAGCAACGTGATTGTGAAGGATGGCCGGTGAGACCACATCCTGTGATGCTCCTGAAGACTATCTGCGCGCATGGCCAGAGTAAGCGACCGCAACGCTAATCGGTTGGCGCGATGAGGTATTGCTCAAGCTTGCCGTCGGGGTAGGTGTAGGTGGTGAGCCGGAGACGACGGTCGGGATACGTGATGTCGAAGACGCGGAAGGTCATGCCGCCGCGAAGTTCTTCATTGGTCTGGCGCAGGCTGAGCGGCTCGCCGAGTGGACCGAGGCTGGACTGGAAGTCTGAGATCGATCGCGGCGTGAAGTAGTCATTGAGATTGGGCGCGAGGAGAGAGCGGTCGATATGGCCTTGCTGAAGGTCGCGGTAAATATTGAGTGCTTGTTGCTCGGGAACGCTGAGCGGGTAGCCAGCGACGAGTGGCGCGGCGAGCTTGGCGATGGTGCCGGCGGCGCCGACGGCGTCCTGGTTGGTGAGGACGGCAACGGCTGCGCCGTCATCAATGAGGATCTCGTTGTCGGAGACGAAGCCGGAGACCTCGCCCGAGTGCTCGATGGAGCGATGGGCGTCGCGATCACGAACTTCGACGCCGAGGCCATACTCAGTGCCCTTGCCGTTGATCAACTTGACCTCAGTAAACATTTGTTTGTAGCTCGCGGAGGAGAGAAGCGACTGAGCAAGTAAGCTCTCGTCCCAGAGAGCGAGGGCGTGCGCGGTCATGGCGAGTTCGCCGGCCGCGAACATCCAGCCTGCGCCTTCTTTGGGCGCGGGGCGCAGGGCCCCAAGCGCGTGGCGATAGTAGCCGATTGGATCGGAAGTTGTGAGCTGACCCTGGTCAGAGTTGCAGACGGAAGTCATGCCGAGCGGGCGGAAGATGTGCTCGGTCAAAAATTGAAAGAGGGGCTCGCCCGAGACGACTTCGACGATGCAGCCGGCGATGACGAAGTTGGTGTTTGAGTATTGCCATTCGGTGCCGGGATCGAAGTCGAGAGGCTTCTTGGCCCAGGTGTCGAGGATTTGTTGCGCTGTGGTGGGCTGAAGAAGAGGAGTCATCACGTAGTCCTCTGGCCAGTAGTCCTGGTAGCCGGAGGTGTGGGAGAGAACCTGGCGGATGGTGACGTCGTTGCCGCGCGTGAGGCCAGGAATGTATTTGCCGACAGGGTCGTCCAGGGAAAGCTTGCCTTGTTCCTGAAGCAGGAGGATTGCGGCGGCAGTGAATTGTTTGGAGATGGAGCCGATGGAGTAGCGCATTTCGGGCGTGGCGGGGACGGCTGGAGCGGAATCCGAGCCCAAGCGGGCGAAGCCGTAGGCGTGGGTGTAGACGAGCTTGCCGTGCTGGACGACGGCGACGGAGGCCGAGGGAACACCGGTGGCTTCTAGAACCTGCGCGGCGATACGATCTATACGACTGCGGAGGTCGGGCGAGACGGCATCGACGGATTGCGCAGGAGCGACGGTAGCTGCGGCCGCAAGAAAGATAAGTGGCAACAACGGCAGGATCGAGAGCTGTTTGCGAGAAAGCATGAAAGCGATTCCCTCTCTGGGAAGGATAGCTGTTCAGGCGGCGTGAGACGACGCGCTGATTGCATACGATAGGCTGGGCTAGGCGGGCGCGCTCGGCTGCTCTGCCCGGAGGCTGCGGAAGGTGTTGGACCGAAGATGCAAAGACTGATTGAGGGACACAAGAAATTTCTCGGAGAGGTGTTTCCGGCAAGAAAGAGTCACTTCCATTTGCTGTCGGAAGGACAGACGCCGGAGTGGCTGTTCATCACCTGCGCGGATTCGCGCGTGCTGCCGGACCTGATCCTGGGGACGGAGCCGGGGGACCTGTTTATCTCGCGAAGCATTGGGAACGTCGTTCCGAAACCGAATGACGATGTGGACGGAGTGACGGCCACCATCGAATACGCAGTGGAGGTGTTGAAGGTGCGGCACATCATCGTGTGCGGGCACTCGGACTGCGGAGCGCTAAAGGCAGCGCTCAACCGGAAGAGCCTGCAGAATCTGCCCAAGGCGCAGCGCTGGCTGGAGCACGTGGAGGCGGCGTTCGAGTACAGGCAGCCTTTGAATCCGGCGGATGGCGAGAGCGCCGAGTTGGCGGCATTGATCCGGGGCAATGTGGTGGCGCAACTGAAAAACTTGCAGGCGCAGATGCCTGTGCGGAGCGCGATGGCTGAGGGACAGTTGACTGTACACGGGTGGTACTACGACATTTTGACGGGGCAGATTGAGGAGTACGACGAGGGACAGAAGAAGTTTGTGGCGCTGGCGGGTTAAGAGCCATGCAACTGGACATCACTTCTTATCCTGCCACTTGAATGCCGGATCGGTTTGGAGAGCTTTAAGCTCCGCTTTCACGACCTCGGGAGTGTCGGGCGAAGCGATTAGGAACTCGATGTAGTCGGCTGCCAGCGGGTCGGTTCGCTGAAATGAGCCTAATGCCCAGCCCGCAGACTCATAGGTGACAGCACGCATGATCGCAGGCGTCCACTCTGTGGGATGGTTGGGCGTTTTCTGCATCTTCTCGAACTCTTCATAGTCGGCGCGCCACGCGAGGCGGCGCGTGACGCTTTGCAGCGGGGCCAGAGCGCCTGTTGCACCGAATTCTCCCCAGGACATATCGAGTCGGGTAGCGGAGTTGGCGTCGCCCGTGAGATCTGAAGGGTCGGGAAGCTGCGGAAGATTCCCGATTTTGGTTCGTTCTTGGGGATCGAGTTTTTCTAGGACATTGGCGATATCATATCCGGCGCGACGCAATGCAATTAGACCAATGGCACGGGAGAAGCCGTTCTCCGATGAAACACGAGTCATAAAATCCATTGCGGCTGTGGAATTGGCCTTGAGGGCAGCTGCGAGAAAGGCAATCGTGCTTTCCGGTACTCCCTGCGTGGACTGCAATTTGGCATCGACTGCGAAACGGCGCAGAAGAACAATGAGCCGGGCCGGATTGGGCTGACGATAATACGTCATCACGAGGTCGTTGGACTCTTTGTCGTTTTCGAATTCGTGCTTGGAGCCGGTTTCAAAGCTCTCGATCTGGATTGCGGCGGTTTTGAGCTTCTCGCGGCCCTTGGGTGAATCAATTTCTGCGTTTATGGTTGCGGTTCCGTCTTGCGCGTCGTCGGGAACGCACCAGCTTGCGGCGGAGGCGCCGAGCGAGGCAGTTGCGATTCCCGGGTTCGGAATGCCAGCGTAGGTCAGCGCGGCATTGATCATGTCCTCGCCCTCTGGCTTCATCTCCTTGATCGCGGCAAGGAGCGCCATCGGATGGTCCTGCGCTTGCCCGCCAAGCTCGGCGCGGAATGAAAGTTGTGTCTTTCCGAGATAGTCGTCGCGGTCGTCGCCGGTGGCAATGACGCCAACGCGAATGCACTGTCCGGGATTGAGCAGCTTGAGGTTCTGCGGGGGGTTTGCGAACTTGGGCGTGTGCGGCCACTGCTCCAGCACCACAGACTCGGGAAAGATCATGATTTGCTTGTCGATCTTCACGGGCGTGGGCTTGTGGGGCTGGCCGGCGACCCATTGCGCAGAGACAGGGGTGGCGAGAACAGCGAGGCACAGCAGGGCGGCGGTTCGCGCGAATTGCGCCGCGGCAAAAGAGATTATCGATTGCATGATGGCAGCAAGTAGAGCGCAAATCCGGCTGGAACGCAAGTGGATGGGTGAGGGCCCGCAGCAGGCCGACGCTCAGTGCGCCCCCGGCGGCGCTTCGGTGTGCGCAGGCGGCTTTGTGAAGAGCCAGGCGCAAGCAGCGCAGATAAGTGCCAGCACGGCGGTCCAGCGAAAGACATCGACGTAGGCGAGCTGGGCGGCCTGCTGCTGCATGAGGCCGTAGATCAGGCCGTAAGAGCCGGGACGCGCGTTTGCCGGGCCGATGCGATGGCCAAGATACGTGGCGATGATGGCGGACTTCTGCTGCAGCACGGCGGAGCTGGGAGAGAGGTTCGCGCCCAGTTCGGTCTGGTGCAAGGCGGCGCGTCGGATGATCGCGGTGGTGGCCATGGCGATCCCGATTGACCCGCCGATGTTGCGCAGCATGTTGAAGAGGCCGGTGGCGTTGCCCATCTCGTTTCTGGAGATGGTACGGGTGGACAAAGTAGCCAGCGGCACGAACACAAAGCTGAGCGCGAAACCGGTGAGCATGATGGGAAAGAGCAGCGTGTAAGGGCCGATGTCGAGGTTGACCTCGCCGAAGGTGAATGCGCAGACGGCAAAACCGAGGAAGCCCGCGGTCAGCAGCTTGCGGTTGTCGATCCGCGAACCGAGAATGCCGATGATGGGCGAGCCGATGAAGGAGCCGACGCCGCGGGGAAAGACGACAAGGCCCGCGGTGAAGGCCGTGTAGCCGAGGATCTCCTGATAGTAAAGCGGCAGAATCGCGATAGTGATGTAGATGCACATGCCGAGCATGGCAATCATCAGGCAGCCGGTTCGGAAATTGGGATTCTTGAGGATGTGGAGATCGACGAGGCCTTTGGGATGCGTCCAGGAGTGCCAGATCCACAAGAGGAGCGCGATGATAAGCGCGGCCACAGCCCAGCGAACCCAAATGGCACCGAACCAGTCGTCTTCTTGACCCTTGTCGAGCACGATCTGCAGGCAGCCGGTCCAGACAATGAGCAGACCGAAGCCGATGTTGTCGAATGCGCCGACTTTGGCGTTCTTGATGTAAGGCGGATCGTGAACGAAGCGGCTGATCATGATGACGGCCAGAATGCCGACGGGAATGTTGATGTAGAAGGCGTAGCGCCAGCTAAACGTGTCGGTGAGCCAGCCACCCAATGTGGGGCCGAGGACTGGAGCACAAACGATTCCGAGCCCGTACGCGGCCATGGCTTTGGAGCGGTCCCTGAGGGAGAAGCTCTCGAGCAGGATGGATTGCGACAGGGGCTGGAGCGCGCCGCCGCCCGCACCCTGAAGGACCCGGGCGAGGAGGATGATGGCCAGCGATGGTGCGGCGCCGCAGAAGAACGAGGCGATGGTGAACAGGATGACGCAGGTGAGCAGGAAGCGCTTGCGGCCGAATCGCCGCGCAAACCAATTCGAGGCGGGCAGAATGACCGCATTGGCTACCAGGTAACTGGTGAGCACCCATGTGGCCTCAGAGTTGGAGGCGGACAGCGAGCCGGCGATGTAGGGCAGCGCCACTGAGGCGATTGCGGTGTCAAGCACCTCCATGAAAGTGGGAAGCATGACCGAAACGGTGACCAGCCACGGGTTAACGCCCTGGGTGAGCGGATAACGAGCTTGAGCGGCTGCGGTGGTCATCGAGGGAGACTCTCATGAGGGTAAACGATGGCCGAGTTTGGCGCCTGTGACGCGGACCACGGCGAGGATTGCGGCAATCACGTTAGGGTTGGGATGTGGCCAGAGCAATCTGGCTGAGCTTGACACAATCGGCCCCGCCCTTGATGCTGAACAGTTCCGCTTTTTTAGGCGACGGCTCGAGGAGGACTCCCCCGGTGATGCAGGTTCGCGTCTTCTATCATGACAAGTGCTTTGACGGAGCTTGCTCAGCCTCGCTTTTCACGCGCTTCCATCAGGAGTGCATTACATGGGACGCGAGCTACGAGTATCGCGGGTTGGTGCATCGCGCAGGAGCGCTATTTGATGAGAGCGAGTTCACCGGCGACGAAAATGCGATTGTCGACTTCAAATATTCGGCGTCGCCGCGCATCACGTGGTGGTTCGATCACCACCAATCGGCATTCCTGACGCCGGAGGATCACGAAAACTTTCTAGCCTGCCAGCGCGATCCGGGTTGCGGGGCGCGGAAGTTCTTCGATCCCAACTACACTTCGTGCACGAGCTTTCTGGCGCACATCGCCAAGACGCGGTATGGGTTCGATACGGCACCGGTGGCAGAGCTGATTCACTGGGCCGACATTGTGGACGGCGCGAAGTACGAAAGCCCGGAGGCGGCGGTTGAGATGGCCGCGCCGGCGATGAAATTGACACTCATCATCGAGGCGACGGAGGATCCGGGGTTCATTCCGCGGCTGATTCCGCTGCTGACCGAGATGCCGCTGGCGGAGATTCTGAAGCAGCCGTTTGTGGCGCCGCTGTTGCCGCCGCTGATGAAGCGTCATGAAGAGGCGCTGGAGTTGATCCGCAGCCGTGCGGAGTTCCGCGACGGGACGATCTTCTTCGACATCGCCGATTACCCGACCGAAGGATTCAACAAGTTCATCCCGTACTATCTCTATCCGCAGGCGATTTATTCGATCGGGCTATCGAAGTCGAGTTTCCGGACGAAGGTGGCTGTGGGATCGAATCCATGGACGAAAATTGACCCCGCGAAGATGGTGAACCTGGCGCAGATTTGCGAGCGCTACGGCGGGGGCGGGCACGCGCGGGTGGGGGCGATCAGCTTTCCGCCGGACAAGGAAGTGGAGGCGCGGGCGGCGGCGATGGAGATTGTGGCGGAGCTGCGGAAAACAGGGAATAGGGATTAGGGAAGAGGGATTAGAAAAGCCGGCACCTCGGGAAACAGAGGTTGACCGGCGCTGGGAAATCCGAGTGCCTTCCGAATCTGCACCATGAGCCAATATCTATTTGCGTACGGGACGCTGCAGCCGGGGCTTGCGCCGACGAAGATTGCGCGCGTGGCGGCGAAGTTGCGTCCCGTGGACGGGGGATTTGTGCGAGGGGCGCTTTACGATCTGGGCGGCTATCCGGGTGCAGTGGCCGACGCGAAGGCAGATGGCGAGATTGCCGGAACGGTGATGGAGTTGCCGGAAGAAGAGGGTGTGTTGGAGCGGCTCGATCGGTACGAGGGTTTCGATCCGACCGCGCCTGAGACGAGCGAGTATATCCGCGAAAAGCAAGTTGTGGAGCTGAAAGCGGGCGGGACGGTGGAGTGCTGGTTTTACCGGTACAACCGGGAGCCGCGGGTTGGGGCGCGAGTTGAGGGCGGGGTGTGGGGAAGATAGAGCAGCTTCTAGCTTCTGGCATCTAGCATTTGGGTCTCAGTCCAGGCGCGCACCGAAATCAGGGGAGAATATTTCCGATGTCTTCTCAAGGTGCATTATCCCCTATGACTTTCGCCGGAGCCTGCTGTGGATTCATAATTCGGCGATTTCTATTATCGCGTTATCGATGGTTGATTCTAATTCGATCTCTCGATCTGTTTTCGATTGCGTGCCCCCAGCCATGCGCCCAACACAAAGAATGACAAACAGACAAGGAGCGTCTGCAGAAGAGGATCAGTCCTCAGCTCCCACGGGGTATTTGGGCCCCAAAGGATGTACCCTTCGCGCATCGCGATCAGTAGCGCGATGACGACAGCTGAGCTCATAACTCGGCGGCGTCTAGCGATGCGGAACATAACATATCCGCTGGCGATCGATCCTGCTGCCTCGCTGACAAGGAGTCCCCACAATAGATTGAGATTAAACACAAGCAAATCGTCCGGCTTAGGCAGAACATAAACCAACATTATGTAAATGGCGCTGAGCGTAAATCCGCCGACGGCGAGGTAGGCCGCAAGGCTTGCAAGTATAGTCACGATGCTGCACAATCCCGAATTCATCTTTGCCGTTGCAGCGTCCAGTTTGGAGAACATGCAGGCTCCCCCCATTTCTAACTGAGTCAGGTTTGGGCTTGTTGTGTTTCACTCTTGGCGCGACCTGACCACGCCGAGGATCGGGCAAATCTGTCGATGCGATTGCCCTGAGCTCACAGCCCCAGGTTGACAGCGTGCTTTTTCATGGCCTCAATGCAGAACCCGATGTGGGTGTCGAGGTCGACGCCAAGCTCGGCTGCGCCCTGAACGATATCTTCGCGATGGACGCCGCGGGCGAAGGCCTTGTCTTTCATCTTTTTCTTGACGCTCGCGACTTCGATGTCGGCGATGGATTTGGTGGGCTTAACCAGGGCGCAGGCGGTGAGAAAGCCGGCCAGTTCGTCGCAGGCGAAGAGGACCTTGGCGAGATGCGTGGTGCGCGGCACGCCGGAATAGAGCGCGTGGCCAAGGATGGCGGTGCGAAGCTGCTCGGGCCAGCCGAGGCGCTCCAGCTCGCGGACGCCGACGAAGGGGTGCTCCTCGGGGGTGGGGTGGCGCTCGTAGTCAAAGTCGTGAAGCAGGGCAGTGGTTGAGTAACGCTCGATGAAGGCGCTGCGTGTTTCTCCTGCCAGCGCGAGGCGGTCCGCCTCTTTCTCCCCGTAAGCTACGACGCATGTTTCCACAGCCAAGGCATGTTTTCGCAAACTTTCACTCTGGGTCCACTCGGTGAGAAGGAGCCAAGCTTGTTCGCGGCTAAAGGTCGAGTTGCCTGTCATTTAGAAACTCCTGTTGATCAGTGTGGTTCGCGTTTTGTCGGGTTTCCTGGGGGTCTGATGCTGCTTTTTTCGGTTTGACCCTGAATTTCTACTTGACAATTATGGTTCACTTCGTAGAAAGTAGCACCAATCAAGGTGCAGCGATGCATCTGGAGTCCCACGCTCTGGCACTCCGCGCATCCCTAAATGGCAACTTCAATCGTTAGCGTGGAATCACGCGAAGTGGTGCGGTGTGAATACTGCAGGTTGATGCAGTATAGGACCAGCAACTCCCTTTGCCGAAAATGCCACAGGCCTCTCGACATCGAGGAGCCGGTGTTTCTGGCCCCAAGGCTGGTGACGAGCCAGCCGGTGCCGGTTAGCGGCGGCGCGGGCATGCAGGTAGCAGCGCAAGTGCGCGAATTGCGCAGGGCGCGCCATCTGAGCCAGCGGCAATTGGCCGGGAGGATGCAGGTGCCGCGCACCTACATCTCAAAGATCGAGAATGGCAAGGCGATTCCCACGCTGGGATCGCTGGAACGGCTGGCCACGGCCCTGGGCGTAGAGATACGCCAACTGGTCCGCGATGAGCGCAGCCGCCGCGACGAAGAGGTCACGGCGATTCTGAGCGACCCGTTCCTGGCCGAGGTTGCCGAACTATTGCCGCATCTGGACTCGCTGCACCGGACGCTGTTCTTCGGTGCAGTCAGGGATGCGTCAACGGGCCGCCGCCGCACCGCATAAAGCAGAGCCCAGGCGGACCCGCTTCGCGCACGAAAGTCCGCGCGCGGTTCGTCGCCTGGGCGGCTACCAGCACTTCCATGCGCCGATTCTCGCCCGGGGTCCCAATTGTGCTGGACTCCGGACCATTTCGGCGCATCGGCGCGGAAGACACAAAACGCTCCGTTGCAGAATTTCCTCAAATGCTTTACGGTCGATGGTGTGACTCCCCGGATCCAGTCAAAGGCACTGCGATGCCGGCCGGAAGTTTGCTCACGCAGTCAGCGGCAACTAACCCACCGTGCGCGAACTCCGTAGGCGCCACTTCGGAACGCTATCCGGGCCTCCGCGTGGAAAGCACAAATGCGATCGACAGTCGATTCCTTGCCTCCAATTCCCCCATTACGTATCGATGAACTGAGCCCAGAGGAGCGCGCCGTCTACGCGACGCTGAAGCCGGAGTGCCTGCCACGGCATGTTGCCATCATCATGGACGGCAATGGACGGTGGGCTGGCCGACGCTCGCTCAAGCGCTTTGTGGGACATCAGCAGGGGGCAAAATCCGTGCAGCTGGTGACGGAAACGGCTTCCCGCATCGGCTTGCCGTGGCTGACACTCTATGCGTTTTCTCTTGAAAACAATCTGCGGCGGCCGCGCGCCGAAGTCAGTTTCCTGATGCGTCTGCTGAAAACCTACCTGGAAAGCAACGTCGAGCGGATGGGAATCAACAACGTTCGCTTCCGGTCCATTGGACGGATAGATGAGTTGGCGCCTGACGTCCAGGATAAGATTCGCTGGGTGGAAGAGGCGACGGCCAACAACACTGGCACCACGCTGACGCTGGCCCTGAACTACGGCGGGCGATCGGAGCTTTTGGATGCCTTTCGCGGGCTGATGGCGGAACTGAAACACAAACATGTGAGCCCCGATAGCGTCACGGAAGAAGACATTCACCACCATCTGTACACAGCGCACATGCCAGATCCCGATTTGCTCATCCGCACCTCGGGCGAGCAACGGATCTCGAACTTCCTGCTGTGGCAGATCGCCTATACCGAGATCTTCGTCACCGAGCGGTACTGGCCGGACTTCAGAGGAATCCACCTGTTGGAGGCGATTGCGGACTTTCAGCGGCGTGAACGCCGCTATGGCGGGATCGGCGAGGATGGCGGCGAGGTGGAAGAGAATCCCGACCAGATCCGGATTGCGGTCAGCTAGGCATCGCGCTGGTCCCTGTGCCTTCGAAGAAATGGATCAACTAAAGAATTGTCGAATTGAAATCGGCAATGAACTGAATGCCTATCACGTCTAGTTTCAATAATTGCGTGTCCCCAGTAAGGTATAGATCGATTCCCGCCGAAGCCGCACATGCTATGTGAACCGCGTCGGCTACTTTGAGCTTTTCCCGTCCCCGAAGGGTACTGAAGGGGCGCATTGACCCTGCGTTGAAAGGCAGAAATCGAAAGCCTATCTCCTCCAGTGCCTCGCGAACAGCCGCTGCTTTCAACGGTTCGTCAAATCGTTCCACGCCTGCCATCACCTCTCCGACAGCCAAGCAACTCGTGAACAAGAGATCTCCTCTCCTGCGGGAACGGGCCAGGAGGCCATCGGCTCGCGGCCTGAACGTGGGGTTGCCTTCCAGCAGATAAATCAATAGCATCGTGTCCCAGAAAACGCGGCTCATGCGGCATCGTCCTCATCTTCCGACCGGACCCAGCGGAGAAACGCCTCTCCGCCGCCAAAGGCTGCCAGTTCGTTCTTCATTAAACCGAAAAGCTTCCCTGTCATGCGATGTGCCCACGCTTCCGGGCTCTCTTCGGTATTGATTGGCAAATGCTCTTTCTGCAGTCCTTTCGATTCGAGTTTCGCCCCAGGATTCGCAATTCGGTAACGAACTACGACCGTGGTGCTCAGTTTCTTGGGAGGCCCATCCACACTTTCAATTTCCAACCCATGTGCACGCAAGAATTTCTCGGCCTGAATTGCGGTGCAAACCTGAGGCCAATTTCTGGTAGGAAATCCTTCTGCCTGAAGATGTTGCATGAGGTCCCGCACAGCAACTGAAAAGCTCGTTTTTCCGGCATTGATTGCCGGATAGACATACTTCTCCAATGCGACAGCGCGCACCTGATCACTTAATCCATGGTTCACTCTCAGGCTCCTTGTCAGTGGGCCGTTCACGGACGCTGACTATGTAGACAATCCGAAATATATAGACAAACAGTCTGTCTGTCAATCACCGTTTCGTTGCTCCCATCACGAAAAGGGCTGAGCCGTCTCCGAGACCTCGTCCGGGCTTGCCGGTGTATTCTCAACGCTGAATGAAACGCGTCCTTACCGCTCTCGTCCTGATTCCGATTGTTCTGGTTCTAGTGTTTCTCGGGCCGCGATGGCAATGGCTGTTCACGCTGGCCGTGGCAGCAGTTGCGGCGCTGGCAGGGTGGGAATACATGGCCCTGAGCCGGCGCTGCGGTGCGAACCCGCCGCGCATCGCGACCATGGTGGCGCTTCTGGCGCTCTTTGCGGTGAACTTTGAGTGGCCCGACCTGACGCCCGCCCTGTTTGGAATTCTGGGCCTTGGCCTGCTGGTCTATTGCACTTTCTTCAAGCCGGTCGCGGAAACCATTGCCGATGCGTCGGCGTCGATCTTCTGCCTGCTTTACACCGGTCTTACCCTGATCGCTCTGCCGTCGTTGCGCGAACAGGCCAACGGTCCCTCTCTGGTGGTGTTCCTGCTGTGCGTGGTGTGGGTAGGGGACACGGCGGCTTACTACGCGGGGCGCGCATGGGGCCACCACAAGATGGCGCCGTCGCTGAGCCCGGGCAAGACCTGGGAAGGATCCATTGCGTCGGTGGCAGGCAGTATAGTGATTGCCGCTGTGCTCGTGAGCCTGGCGACGGTGATGCAGGAGTCATCGAACTCGGTCATTGTTTCCTGGCTGGGGCGCGCGTTTCCCTCGGCGGTCCTGTCCTATCCCGACGAACTTTGGTACTGGGTGGGACTGGCAGCAATCATCAATGTGGCTGGACAGGTAGGCGATCTGGCCGAGTCGGCGCTAAAACGATCGGCCGGAGTGAAGGATTCTGGCAATCTGCTGCCCGGGCACGGGGGGATGCTGGACCGAATTGATGCGCTGCTTCTGGCCGGCCCGGTGCTTTGGTACGCGCAGGTGATTCACCAGAGGTTCTAAAATAGCTCCTAGCTGCTAGCTTTTAGCCTCTAGCTCATTCTTGGAATTCTGAACGATCGGGCTTTTTCTACGAGTCCCCCGGCCGAATTCCCCGATGGGTCTGCGCGAGCCACGACACCAGGTTGACTCGAATAATGGCTGAAGCTATGAGCTAGAAGCCAGGGGCTGTCTCTTGAAGCGACTCGCCATTCTCGGTTCGACCGGCTCCATCGGGCAAAGTACCCTCTCCATTGTTGAGCAGTTTCCAGAGCGCTACCAAGTGGCCGCGCTGGCTGCGGGCCGCAACGTGGATGAGGCATTTGCGCAAGTTGTGCGCTGGAAACCGCACATAGTGTCGCTCGCCACTGCAGAACTTGCCGCCGAATTGACAGGGCGGCTGCGCAAGGCCGGAGTGAACGGGGTCGAGGTGGTTCACGGAACCGCGGGCACGATTGCCTGCTCGACACTGCCTGAAGCGGACTTTGTGGTGTCGGCCATTGTTGGCGTGGCCGGGCTCGAAGCGACGCACGCGGCCATCCTGACGGGAAAGCCAGTGGGCCTGGCCAACAAAGAGTGCATGGTGGCGGCCGGGGAGATCCTGACGGCGGCGGCACGCGAACGCAAAGTGCCCATTCTGCCCATCGACAGCGAGCACAATGCAGTGCACCAATGCCTGCGGGTTGGCACACACAACGAGGTGAAATCCATCTGGCTCACTGCATCGGGAGGGCCGTTTCGGCAACTCCCTCTGGACCAGTTCGCGAGCATCACGCCCGAACAAGCACTGAAGCACCCAACTTGGGTGATGGGCCGCCGCATCACAATCGACTCGGCGACGATGCTCAATAAAGGGCTCGAAGTCATTGAGGCTTGCCGGCTGTTCGACGTGACGCCCGCTCAGGCGCGGGTGACCATTCATCCCCAATCGACGGTGCATTCGATGGTGGAGTATGTGGACGGGTCGATCCTGGCGCAAATCTCAGTGACCGATATGCGGCTGCCCATCCTGTACGCGCTGGCGTGGCCGGAGCGGCCGAAATCCACACTGACATTCGACCTGGCAGCGCTAAGGCACCTCGATTTTGAGGAGCCGGATTTCAAGCGGTTCCCTTGCCTGAGGCTGGCGTTCGAGGCGGCCGAAAAAGGTGGAGCGCATTGCATAGCCCTGAACGCGGCCGACGAGGTAGCCGTAAGCGCCTTCCTCGAGCGACGTATTCCCTTTACCGGCATCCCGGGTACAATTGAAAAAGTACTCGCAGCAACCCCGGAGGCCCACCCCGCCACAATCGCGGACGTGCTCGCAGCCGACCAGGAGGCTCGAGAACGGGCTCGGGCGTTGCTTGCGTCGGCTTAGTGAGCCGAATCCGGCAGGCCTTGCTTTATCGAGGGAATCAACCGCTCAACCATGCATAATTTTCTGGTCTCTGCCGCAGCATTTATCGTCCTGATCGGCGTGATGGTAGTCGTGCACGAGTTGGGGCACTTTGTCGTCGCCAAGCTCTGCAATGTGCGCGTCGAGGCGTTCTCCTTCGGCTTTGGACCGCGCTTGTTCGGCTTCAGGATTGGTGAGACGGACTACAAAGTCTGCCTGCTGCCGCTGGGCGGATTTGTGAAGATGACCGGAGAGACCGAATCCGGGCTCACCGGAAGCCCATCGGAAATGGATGGCGATGCAGCGGCCAACAATCCCAGGGCATTCACAGCCCGTCCTCGCTGGCAACGGATGCTGATCGGGCTTGCCGGTCCCTTCTTCAACTTTCTGCTGACGCTCGGGCTGATGTGGTTTTACTTCGCCTTCATCAACGAGGTTCCGTCGGTCACCGTGAAGACGACGACAGTGGAGTGGGTGACTCCCGGCTCCGACGCGGCGACGGCGGGGCTTGAGACCGGCGACGTGATTGTGAGTTTCGACAACGTCAAGAATCCCGACTGGGAAGGCGTTTACGACCATGCCCGGTTGAATGCAAATCAGACGGTGCCAGTTGCGGTGGATCGTGGTGGAAAGACGATCCTGATGAGCTTGTTTGTGCCGTCCAGCGCCAAGAGCGACAGTTTCGACCTGAGCGACATGGGAATATCGCCGCAGTTCCTGCCCGGTCCCATTGCGGTAGCGGAGGTGCAACCTGGCATGCCAGCCGCGCAGGCGGGGCTTCAAAACGGCGATGCCATCGAGGCTGTTGACCGGAATGCGTTCCACTCTGTAAATACCTTGCTGGCTTACATGCAGGCGGGGAAGGGCAAGCCAATAACGCTGACCGTGCTGCGCAATGGCGCAACACTCCAGATTGTGGCCACGCCGGAGAAGCTCGATACAAGATACATGCTGGGATTTTCGACAACGCCGACTCCCATCCGCGATGAGCCTTTGTCGCTGGTTTCGGCGGCTGGCAAGTCAGTGGGATTCTTCAGGGATAATGCTCTGCTTGTGGGCGAGGTGCTGGACCGGCTGTTTACGCACCGGCTATCGGTCACACAGATGATGGGCCCGGTGGGAATTGCCAAGGCGGCCGGCGAAGCAGCGCAAATGGACGGCTGGTACCCAAAATTCGGTCTGGCTGCGGAGATCAGCCTGCAACTGGGAATGCTCAACCTGTTTCCCTTCCCCATCCTCGATGGAGGGATGATCCTGCTGCTTCTGATTGAGAGCGTGCTGCGCCATGACATCAGTCTGGTCATCAAAGAGCGAATCTATACGGCAGCCTTTGTGGTGCTAATGGCCTTCATCGCCTTCACCATCTTCAACGACGTGAGCAAGCTGCAAGTGTTCATGCACGTCAAGCCGTGAAGAAAGAGATCAGAGAACAGAGATCGGGGCTCAGATCCCGATCAACGAATCGCAGATCGTCTTATCTCTGTCCTCTTCTCTCTGGAGAACAAATGCCAGTCACCACGGAAGTGCGCGTGCGTTATGCGGAGACCGACCAGATGGGCATTGTGTACTATGCCAACTACCTGGTCTGGTTTGAGCTGGGCCGCGTGGAGCTGTTGCGGTCCATTGGACTTGCGTATAGCCGCCTGGAGACCGATCACGGATGCATTCTGCCGGTGATCGACGTATCTTGCCGCTATAAATCGCCGGCACGCTACGACGACGAAATCCTGATTGAGACGCGCCCGGCGATGCTGCGCGGCACGGTTCTCAAGTTTGCCTATCGCATTCTGCGCAAGGCCGCCGATGGCGAAGAACACGCGCTCCTGGCCGAGGGCGAGACGGTACACGTAGTGTGCGACGATCAGTTGCAGCGGAAACCTCTGCCAGAGAAGTACGCGGCAGCGTTGAGAACGCTGATGCGAGAGGGCGCAGCTTAACTTAACTGGTACTGTGACATTCGGTTTGCAAAATCCTGTTAAAGATCATCCGATTTCGATTCCCGCCGACGGGAATTTCAGTTGCTGGTTATCGGCCAGGCGCTCCACGCGATATTTCCGGCAGGCTTCAATTTCGTCAGGGATCATGACGCGGTAGAGCGTGCCGTCGCGGTTGGATTCGCCCTCCTTGCGGATGGCGCCGATCGATTCAAGAGCCCGCAAAGTGTCCTGAACCTTGCCCAAAGAGACCGGGTTGTCCTCGAGCTGCGAATAGGATGATTTGACGACGGCCGTCTGCAAGTGGCGCGAACTTACGCGAAGGTGAGGGTCGCCGTCTTTGGCAATCGAATGGCGGAAGAGAAACCAGTAGAACGCGGCGTCGTAAGGGGAGAACTGGGGCTGTAAGTCGTCGACGATTTGCTGAATGATGAGGGGCAGTTCCGAGGCGGAGAGGTCGCGGACGCCCGCGGATTGCGTGCTGGGCTCTGACTCAAGTTCATTGAGGAGCTGGCGTATCTTGTCGATCCTCTGATTCATGTTGGAGAGAATTCTACGCCGACTTCCGGGGTTCGTGGCAGAATTGAAAGTTCAGCGAAGCACGACGGCCATTGCAAATCCATCAAGGCCCTTGACGCCGACGGTTTGCAGGGCGACAGCGCTCAGGCGGGGCTCGCGGGCCATCATCTCCAGGCAGCGGCGCGTACCGACAATGTCCGGCTCGGAGCTTTTAGCCTCAATGACGCTGCCGTGGCGAGCGACGTTATCGACGACAATTACGGTTCCGCGATGTGAAAGCTTCAGTGCCCACTGAAGATACTGCGGGTTGTTCTCTTTGTCAGCGTCGATGAAGATCAGGTCGAAGGGGCCGGCGCCTGAGGCTTTCAGCTTGGGAAGGCTCTCAAGGGCGGGGCCGACGCGAATCTCAACACGGCGGAGCAAGCCGGCGCAGTGCAGATTGGCGCGAGCGATTTCAGCGTGCCGGGGACTGAATTCGAGCGAGATAATGCGCCCGCCTTTGGGCAATGCACGCGCCATCCAGATGGTGGAGTAGCCGCCAAGCGTGCCGATCTCCAGAACGCGCTTTGCCTGCGTGATCTGAATCAGCACCTGAAGAAACTTGCCTTGAAGCGGTGAGACATCGATGGCCGGAAGACGAGCCTTGCGGTTGGCCTTGACGGCGGCTTCAAGCTTTTCGTCGGATGGGGCGAGCAGACCGCCAAGATAGCGGTCGACCGAAGTCCACAACGGTTTCTTGATGGGTTTGCGCGGCATTTACTTCTCCCGCGCCACCACAAAATCCGGCACCCAGAGAAGAGCGCGCTTGAAGTCGCTGTCGGCGAGCGGCGCAAGAGCCTGGCGCGACTGCTCGGCATAGCGGTCGGCAGCAGCCATGGCGTACTCGACCGAACCATTGCGCACCAGAATCTCGCGGATCTGCTGGCGGCTCACATTCTCAAAGCTGCGGTCGTCGAGGACGCGCCGGATGGCTTTGCGGTCGGAGGCGGTGCCGTGGTCGGCGGCGTGGACGACGGCCAGCGTTGCCTTGCCTTCGCGCAGGTCACTGGCCACAGGCTTGCCCAGAACTTCTTCGGTGGCTGTCAGGTCCAATACGTCATCGACGATCTGGAATGCGAGGCCGACGGCGCGGCCAAAGGAGCCCAGGCCGGATTCCTCGGCCTCGGTGGCCCCGGCCAGAACCGCTCCGAGGCGCATGGAGACTGAGAACAGGCAGGCGGTCTTGCGGAAGATCAGGTCGTAGTACTCCGCTTCAGAGACCATTTTGCCAAGCTTCTGAATCTGCAGGAGCTCGCCCTCGACCATCTGCTGGGTGAGGTTGATGAGCAGGTCGAGCACGCGCAGGTTGCGCTCTTCGAGCGCCACTTTGAAGGCCTGCATGTAGAGCCAGTCGCCGGCCAGGACGCACTTTTCGTTGCCCCACGTGGTGTTGGCGGAAGGCCGGCCGCGGCGAGTGTCGGCGCCGTCAATGATGTCGTCGTGGACCAGTGTGGCCGTATGCACCATCTCGACGACCGCGCCGAGGCGAATGGCGCTGTGGCCAAAGAAATCCAGTTGATGAGCGGCAAGCAGCAGGAGCGAGGGCCGGATGCGTTTGCCGCCGCCTTCGCGCAGGTACTCAGCGATTTCCGTGATGGTGCTGACGCTGGACGCGGCGTCGCGGCCCAGTTCCTGCTCCACTGCGACGAGGTCCTCCCTCAGCAGCTCAAAGACCTCCCGCGCCGAGACTATGGAGGATGTGCTCAAAGTGCTCCGATTTTAATGCATCGACAGGTGGAATGGCGATTTGTTCTGAAGATTGGAACTCGCATTGACGACCTAAGCCTCAGCAATGGCCGCAATTGACACTTTCATGCCGGGAATCCGAACGGGTAACTTTGCTCCTTGGCGCGCGGGCGGATTTTCTGGAAACCACTTGACCCACTCTTCATTCATCCCGGCGAAGTCTGCCTCTTCAAGAAGGATAACGGTGGCACTCACGACCCGGTCGAGCGAAGTACCCGCCGCCCTGAGGATGGCCGACACATTCTCGAGACACTGCCTGGTCTGCTCCTGGATCGTGTCCCCCACAACCTTTCCGGTTGTGGGGTCAAGGGGCCCGGTTCCTGAGACGAACACCAGACCCGCGGCCCGTACCGCCTGGCTGTAAGTCGGCGGTGGAGACGGAGCGTTCGGCGTCCGAATGATCTCCCTTACCATGGTGCTCTCCGTTCAAGACCAATGCGAGTGCGCGACCGCGCTTAATTGGTGCGATAGTTCGTGAACTGCAATTCCAGACCGAGGTCCTTAGCGCGCAGCAGCGCAATGATGGCCTGCAATTCGTCCCGGTCCTTACTGGAGATTCTTACGGTATCGCCCTGGATGCTGGCTTGCGCCTTCTTTTTCGAATCTTTCACAAGGCGCACGATCTCCTTTGCTTTTTCTACGGGAATGCCCTGCTGAAGGCTGATCTTCTGGCGGACGCTCTGGCCCGTCGCCGGCTCGACTTTGCCATAGGTCAGGTTCTTGAGCGAGACGCCGCGCTTGACCAGCTTCTGGCAGAGAATATCTTTGACCGCCTCGAGCTTGTACTCGTTGCTTGAGGCCAACTGGATAGTGTCCTGACCTTCCAGGTTGACCTCAGAGCGGGTGTCCTTCAAGTCGAAACGCTGGCGAATCTCCTTCATCGCCTGGTCGATGGCGTTGCGCGCCTCCTGCATATCGATCTTGCTCACAACGTCGAATGAATTTTCCTGTGCCATGGCTGTTTCGTCCTCAAAATGCTCGGCGGGCTGCCGCCGACTATGCCACTATCAGTTTCCCACGTCCGGCTGAAGGTGAAACAGGCGGAGAAAGTTCGCCGTGGTCCCGGCTGCTATTTCATCGGGTGTGACGTTGAGGAGACCGGCCAGAACTTGAGCCGTTTGGGCAACCAGAGCGGGCTCATTGCGCTCTCCGCGATGGGGTGCGGGTGCGAGCCATGGCGCGTCCGTTTCAACGAGGATTCCGTCGAGAGGTAGGCGGGCGGCTACATCGCGGAGCGGCTGTGCTTTGGGGTAGGTGAGATTGCCGGCAAACGAAACCAGGAAGCCAAGGTCCAGCGAGCGGCGAGCCTGCTCCCACCCTCCGCCAAAGCAGTGCATGATGCCGCCAAGTCCGGTCGGCCGCCAATGTTCCTCCAAAACCCCGAAAAGATCATCCCATGCGTCGGTGGACTCGTTCGTGCCCCGGCAATGGATCAGAATGGGCCGCTTGCGCGATGCGGCAATCTCAAGTTGGCGGATGAGACCAGTCCGTTGGATGTCCCGTGGCGCACCTTCGTGATAATAGTCGAGGCCGATTTCACCGCAGGCAATGACTTCCGGCTCGGCGAGCAATGCGTCGAGTTTGGCCAGAGCGGCTTCATCGGCTTCGGGGGTGTTGTGCGGATAGATTCCGGCGCTCGCGTAGAGCTGCGGAAGATTGACGCCCGTCCGGCGCCGCCCGTTAAACTCGCGACAGATGTCGAGTGCCTGATGCATTTCTGCCGGCCCCTCGCCAATCCCGATGGAGAGGACGGCACCGATGCCCGCAGCCCTTGCGCGGAGAAGCATCGCCTCACGATCGTCCGCGTAGCGTGGACTGTCAAGATGGGCGTGAGAATCGATCAGCAAAAACGCCTCATTGTTTGCATCGAAGAAACTGGGTCAGCAAGGATCAGTTTAGTGCAGCAGAAGCGGTGGGCGGAACGAGGCGCGGGCACGCAGTCGCAAGCGGGTGGCTCGTCTACCATCGGAGCAGCAGATGCGCGCAAAACCAAAGCTCGGGCAGAACTTTCTCGTGGACACACAGGCTGCGCACAGGATTGTGGCGGCCTTGGGAGAGATTGACGGACGCACCGTCATAGAGATCGGCCCCGGACGAGGCGCGATTACCGGAGTTTTGGCGGCACAAGCCGGACACGTTGTGGCCGTGGAACTGGACCGTGAACTGGCAGCGGGCCTGCGGGAGCAATTCGATCCGGCACGGATAACGGTGGTCGAGGATGACGTGCTGCGGTTCGACTTTGCCGCCGAAGCAGCGAGGGCTGGATCGCAGCTGCGCGTGGCAGGCAATCTGCCTTATGCAATTACTTCGCCTATCCTCTTGAAACTGGCGGCGAGCCATGCTGCGCTCGACCTGGCCGTGGTGATGGTACAGCGCGAAGTGGCTGAGCGAGTAACTGCCACGCCGGGCACGCGCGATTATGGCCTGCTCTCCGTAACGATGCAGATGTACGGGCCGGTGGAGCTGCTCTTCACGCTGCCGCCGTCGGCCTTTTCGCCGCCGCCAAAGGTCTATTCCACGGTGTTTCGCTGGCGATTCGTGCCGCGCTTCGCCGAGTTGGGCGTTGCGGAAATCGTATTCTTTCGATTTCTGCGGCAGATTTTTGCGCAGAAGCGCAAGACGCTGGCCAACAACCTGCGCGCCGCGGGAGTGGCGCCGGAAGCAGTAACCGGCGCGTTGGCCGGCACCGGAATCGATCCGATGGCCCGCGCGGAGGCGGTGCCTGTTGAGGCTCTTGCCGTGCTTTGGCGCAGATTGAACGAGGGGTGACAGCCGGTTCCCGGAGAACGGTTTCCTGCCAGGGGACCTGCGCGTAAGCTATGAGACAGGGAGCACCAACAGTCCAGATTCCACCTTGATTTGTTGCGAGATTCTGGAACCCGCGAGGGACCAGGGAGAGTCTAACCAGGAAAGCGATGAATCCGATCGTCCAACAAGAAACCCGGAAACAGGTACGCGAGGACACTTTTCAGGAAACTCTGGTGAGCGCGCGCCGCACCATGCTCATGAGCGAGATCCTGAAACTGGCCGGAGACAGTTTCCGCGCCAGCAAGACGCGCTTCGCTCTCACCGCATTGGGCATGGTGATCGGCACGGCGTCGGTGATTCTGGTCGTGACGATTGGATTGACGGGCAAGCAATACATCCAGGAGTTGATCCAGAAGATCGGGACCAACTCCGTTGAAGTGGAATATTCGGGTGGTGGCGCAACGGCCGCAGAGCGCGTCCGCTACAACGACTTCCTGACCCGCGAGGACGAGAAGGCCGTGGATCAGCAGGTACCCGGCGTTATGTATTCGTCGCCGGTGCTGTCAATGCACAATCGAATCAGCTTTCCCGGCGGAATCCAGAAGGACACGGTCGTGCTCGGCGTGACTCCGGACTACCAGCAGATCCGGAACTTGATTGTCACTCAAGGCCGCTTCTTCGATCAGACAGACGACTCGGCTCATATTAAGTGCGCGGTGGCTACTGAGCAATTTGCTAAGGAACAGTACGGCAGCGACGACCTGGCCATTGGCCAGACGTTCCAGATTCTCGGCATACCGTTCACGATCATCGGCGTTTTCAAAGAAAGCGTGTCGGACTTCGGACAATCGGAGATCCAGGACGAGACGGTTCTTGTTCCCTATACGGTAGCGCGCTACTTTACCGGAACCGAAAGAGTGAACCAGATTTACTTTTCCCTGCAGAGTATGAACGAGGTGCCCGAAGCCGCACGAGAGATCGTGAACGTGATCAGTTCGCGGCACCATCCGGGTTCAAGCTATAAGGCACAAACGCTCTCCGATCTGTTGGTGACGGCGGCAAAGATCGCAGACGCTCTGACGGCAGTGCTGGTGATGGTAGCGACAGTAACCCTGGCCGTGGGCGGCGTGGGCATTATGAACATCATGCTGGCCAATGTGCGCTCCCGCATCCGCGAAATCGGCATCCGCAAGGCGCTCGGCGCCACATACCGCGAGATCAAATTGCAGTTTCTTACCGAGGCTATCCTCATCTCGCTCACCGGAGGCATCGTGGGCAGCCTCGTGGGCCTCGCAATCCCGTTTTCCATCCGCGTCTTCAGCGGCTACGATTTTCCCATCTCGTGGCTGTCTGTGGTGATCGCGCTTACGGCGGCAACGCTGGTAGGAGTGATCTTCGGAACCGTGCCCGCGACCCGCGCCGCGCAGATGGATCCAGTGGAGTCACTGAAGTATGAGTGACGATTCGCGTCCGGAGATCGAGCGGCAAGACGGCTCGAATGACGAACCCGCCAAGGGACCCAACCTCGCTCTTCTCTATGGCCTGATTGCACTCGCGCTGGCTGCCGCCATTGGCCTGGCAGCGCTAATTGTGCGGCCTTTTTATCTGCGCCGATAGAGGGAGTTACCTCAATCCACACATCCCCCTCAAAAGAAGGCGCATCTGAACCTCCTGGATGTGTCGTATCATGTCACAACTGATAGGAGAAGAAGATGATAAGAGGAGAAATCAAGACGCTGCACCCCCTTTTGAGACGATTCGTTCCGATGCTCCTTGCAACAGCAATTGCCTTGCCGGTGCTATGCAATGGCTGCACCGCCGGGGTGCGCGTTTACGATCCCTACTACCACGACTATCACGGGTGGGCGGCGGAAGAGCCTTACTACTCACAGTGGGAGCACGACACTCACCGCGAGCACCAAGATTTCAACAAGCGGAATAAGGACGATCAAAAGGCCTACTGAGATTGGCGGCACAACCAGCACTAAGATGCCCGCCGAAACCGGCTCTCAGCGCTCCCCGCCCGGTCGCTCCGCCCGGTCGATGATCAAGACCGGAATGCCATCAGCAATGGGATAGGCGCGGCCGCATGCGGTGCAGAGCAAGCGGGAGTTCTCAAGGCGCAGATCGCCATAACAGGCGGGACAAGCCAACTGCGCAAGCGTCGCCGGATCGAATGTGGTCGGACGCGCCAGCTTGTCAACCATGGCAGCCACTGATTAGTGAATTGTCGCGTCGGCGTTGGCACCGTGATCGGGACGCGGTTTGGGCCGGCCGGCGAAGGCCTGCTCGATGCGCTCGTTGGCGCCCGAGCGCGAGAACTCGTGCGCCACGCGAATGCCGTTGTAGATGGCGACTTCGTTCGACGATCCATGGCCGATGATGCAGACGCCTCGGACGCCGAGGAGCGGCGCGCCTCCGTATTCGGTGTAGTCGAGGCGGCGACGAAAGTCATTGAAGGCGCGGCGCGACAACAAGGCACCCACCTGGGCAGTGACGGTCTTATTGAGCGAGGTGCGCAGTACATCGCGCACAAAACGGCCAATGCCTTCGCTGGCCTTGAGCGCCACATTACCCACGAAGCCATCGCACACAATTACATCGGCCTGGCCGTTGAAGATGTCCCGACCCTCGACATTGCCGATGAAGTTGAAGGGCAGGGCTTTGAGGAGCGGGAACGCCTCGCGGGTGAGCTCGTTGCCTTTGCTTTCTTCCTCTCCGATGGAGAGAAGGCCTACGCGGGGCCGCGCGATCTTGAGGACACTGCGGGCGTACACTTCGCCCATCACCGCGAATTGCTCGAGGTTCTGCGCTTTGCAGTCCACGTTAGCGCCGACGTCGAGCAGGACGCAGGGGTTGCCCTTTGAGGTCGGCATGGGCGTGGCCAACGCCGGGCGATCAACGCCAGGCAGCGCTCCCAGAACCATCTTGGCGGTCGCCATGGCCGCACCGGTGTTGCCGGCGGTCACGAAGCCAGCCGCTTTGCCCTCACGCACCAGCTTGAGGCCCACGCGCAGCGAACTGTCGCGTTTGGAGCGCACAGCATGGGCAGCCTTTTCGTCCATCGCGATTCGCTCGGACGCGTGGTGGATGACAATGGGCAGGTCCTCATCTTCAAGATACTCATCGAGGAGGTCGCGGAGCTCCGGCTCGGGACCGATCAGATGGACCCGCACAGGAAGAGTGCGGCAGGCGAGGATGGCTCCCTTAATCTCCGGCTCGGGAGCCTTATCGGTACCAACGGCGTCGAGCGCGATGTCGGTGAGCATTGGGTTGGGGATTACTTCGCTTCCTTCACTTCGAGCACGGAGCGGCCTTTGTATGCCCCGCACTTGGCGCAGGCCTGATGGGGCAGCTTCTTTTCGTGACAGTTGGGGCATTCAGAAAGCCCCGTAGCGGTAAGAAAGTCGTGAGAACGACGAAGGGCGGTGCGGCGCGTGGAATGGCGCCTCTTAGGATTCGGCATGATGCAGTTCCTTTCAAATTTGGCCCGCTGGCCTTCTCGCGGGCACCGGAACCGGTGAGCGTCTGATTTCCTTGGGCCAGCTTACGGCAACAAGCAACGCTCCTTGTTCCAAATACTTGAATTTTCAGGACTTGATCCGGCTGCGCAACCCGGTCAACCCCTCCCAGCGGGGATCGTTCGGACCCTCTTCGCATGAGCAGGGTTGGGTGTTGCGGTTGGCTCCGCAGTGCGGGCAAAGTCCCTTGCAGTCAGGCTTGCACAGCGTCCTGACCGGCAGGGACAAAAGCACCTGCTCGCGCAGCACATCTTCAAGCAACAGACTGTCCTTTTGATAATAACCGATTTCGGTCTCCGACGCAGTTATGGAGCGCTCGGGAGCATCACCATCGGCGCCAATGGGGCGGAAGATGAGGTCAAACTCGGCAGTCAGGGGAATCTCGACCGGCTCGATGCAGCGGGCGCATGGAACCTGGAAGTTGCCTTCGAAGCGCCCTCTCAGGCGGATGTCGGCGACGATCTCCTTCGGTCCGCGGTGCTCATGGATTACTTCGACCTGGCCGGAGGTGGCCAGATTGCCAATTTGCTCAGCTTCATCGCCAAAACTGATCGAACCGGGCTTAAGCTCGAGGTCGAATTCGACCGGCTCGCGCTCGAGATCTACGACTTTGAACTCCATGGTATGAGCGTAAAGCATTTTGAGCCCGACGGGGAGTGACCGCCAGAATAACCAATAAAGATGTGCCGCAGATCGACCGCTTTCTGGCTCCAATGGAGTTCATCCGTTGGTCCTTAGAGGCCAGCTTGACACTCAAGCCGGGCCGAATTCCGCCGATAGTGTGAATGACATCGTTCGGAAAGGGAGAGCATTTGGAGCTGGAATCTCGTTATTTGTTTGCGAGCAAATCTGCGCCTCTGGAGCCGCGCGAACGTAGTGATGATTCCCAAGGTCCAAACCGGGATTGAGCCGGCGGGAACCCAAATCTGCGGCCCTGGCGAGTGAGCGCAAGCTGTTCGCCGGGGCTTCCCGCCTATCCGGATGGAGTCGCAATCCCATCCCGCACTTGCCATGGCAATGAAATAAGGGATTTTTCATCTTTATTCGCAATCGCCCCTGTACAGTTATTCTGGAAAGACGGCCGTCCCGGCTGCGCAGCAGCGGCAAGTCCAAGCAATGAGCCGTAACCCAGCATCCAACCGTGGAGAGAGATCGGCATGAGCGCGCAAGAGTATGACCTGGTCGTCATCGGTTCCGGCCCCGCGGGGCAGCGCGCTGCCGTAGCCGCAGCCAAAATGGGTAAGCGTGTGGCTGTGGTCGAAGCTCGCTCGGTGGTTGGAGGAGTGTGCATCAACACCGGCACCATACCTTCCAAAACAATGCGTGAGGCGGTGCTGCATCTTTCGGGATACAACTACCGATCGATCTATGGCGTGAATTACAAGGTGAAAGAAAAGATCACGATGGCGGACTTGGCGTTTCGCGTCCAGGCTGTAATCAAGACCGAAGTGGACGTGACAGAGGCGCAGCTATCGCGTAACGGTATTGACGTGATGCATGGCGTCGCGCACTTTCTCGATCCCCACCAGATTCGCATTGAAGGTCCGCAGGGCGATTCAACTCTTTCAGCGAGCCAGATCATCATTGCCGTGGGCACCAAGCCCGCGATTTCAGACAAAGTACCGGTGAACGGCAAGACCATCGTCAATAGCGACCAGATTCTGGGCCTGGACCCACTTCCCAAAACGCTTATCGTAGTGGGCGGCGGCGTCATCGGCGTTGAGTACACCTGCATGTTCGCAGTGCTTGGCGTGCGCGTGACTTTGATCGAGAAACGGAACCGGCTGCTTGAATTTGCCGATCAGGAGATCATTGAGGCGCTTAGCTACCACCTGCGCGATGCGAGGGTAACGATGCGCCTAGGCGAAGAAGTGGAAAGTGTGGAAGAGCCAATGCCGGGGACGGTGGTCGCCAACCTTGAAAGCAAGAAAAAGGTCTCGGGCGACGCGCTGCTCTATGCTGTGGGCCGCCAGGGCAACGTGAACGACCTGAACCTGGCGGGAGCCGGCCTTGAAGCGGACAAGCGCGGCCGCATCGCCGTGGACGAGCACTACCAGACCAAAGTCGGACACATTTATGCGGTGGGCGACGTGGTGGGCTTTCCCTCGCTGGCGTCTGTTTCGATGGAGCAGGGACGCATCGCGGCAGTTCGCGCCTTCGGCGACACAACAGCGCGCTCGAACCCGAGTTTTTATCCTTATGGCATTTACACCATCCCCGAGATCAGCTTCATCGGCAAGACGGAAGAGCAGTTGACCGGCGAAGACGTGCCATACGAGGTGGGCATGGCCTACTATCGCGAGGTGGCTCGCGGCCAGATTCGCGGCGACACAACGGGCAGGCTCAAGCTCATCTTTCATCGCGACACGCTGAAGGTCCTTGGCGTGCATATCATCGGCGAGGAGGCCAGCGAGCTGGTGCACATTGGCCAGGCCGTCATGACGCTGGACGGTACCGTCAACTACTTCATCGATACCGTGTTTAACTACCCAACTCTCGCGGAGTGTTACAAAGTAGCAGCATTCAATGGCCTCGGCCGGTTGCACAAATACCAGTCGGAGTAAATACAAGCTTTCAGCTCTTGGCAAAACGCTGATTGCAATTTGGCAAAAACCGAAACTTCTCTCCACTTCCCAAGGAGGGGTGCAATGAGCACGGCAATCGGCGTCGTGATGACCAGCCACATCGTGACCGGCAGGCTGGAGGATCAACGGCTGACGGGCAGGTTGCTTCACTATCCCGAAGACCCTGCGTTGACGAATGAGCTTGACGCAATTCCTGGAAGCGAACTCGTCGAGATCCTGGCTGAACATATCAGCGCGCTCGCAGGTGAGAAAGCGGGCGGCGGTGCCGAAAAGGCCGATGCGATCGGCGTGGCAGTGCCGGGAATCGTGCGCTCAGGAGTGATTGAAGAGTCGCCAAATCTGAAGCAATTGAAAGGTATGCGCCTGGCCGACGAGCTGGCCAATGCGCTGGCTGCCCACGGAGTCGCGGCGCCAGTGCACATTGGGAACGATGCAGACGCCATTGCCGCCGGCGTAGCCGCCACGCGCGGAAAGCTGGATAAGCTCACACGGGTATGGACGATCGGCAAAGGCATCGGCTACGGACGCTGGCCGTATATGGAGGGTGTTTGGGAGGGCGGGCATATCACCGTGACGCTCGACCCCAAGGAACGCTACTGCGGATGCGGGGGGGCCGGTCACCTGGAGGGCATCATGGGCCATCGCGCCATGCGCTTGCGCTTCCTTGACCTGGAGCCCGAAGAAGTCTTCGCCAACGCCAAGCTCGGGGACGCTCGCTGCCGTGAGTTCGTCGATCTGTGGCACCGCGCACTGGCAGCGGCGACTGCGTCGTTCATCCATCTGGCTGGGCCAGGGCGCTTCTACTTTACGGGGAGCAACGTGGGATTTCTCGATTTGGAAAGATTGCGCAGCCATCTGGAAACGATGGTGCGGATGAGCCCGTTGCAAAGCTTCTCTTTGGAGATTCTGCCTCCCGACGACGAGACGGCCCTGATCGGTGCAGGAGTGAGCGCACTACGAGCGCTGGCGAGGTAAACCTTCAGCGCTTTCGCAAGTAAGTTTTCGAGAGGCGATCGTGACCCATAAGATGGTCGTCATCGAAAAGAGCCCAGACCAAGCCTAATCCCAGCGGTAAAACCGAGAGAAGGAGCGCGGCGAGACGCATACTTCGTTGCGCGCGGCCGGGGAGTTGTCCCTCAAGGGTGCTGAGCGCGATGCCCGCGTATTTCATACCCGGTGTTGCCGGGGCGAGGATGAGAAATAGCGTCTGATAAGCGGCGCCGATGGCCAGCACGGCGAGCGCCGTGACAAGCTCGGCAGTGCGCAGGCTGGGTAAGCGACCGGCGCGAGAAACCAATAGTGCCGCAAGCGCTAGAAAAGCCGCGAGGGTCAAGCTGGCATCAACCACAAGAGCCATCAGGCGATGGTTCAAAGGCGCGAGTTTTATGGAGCTTTGCGTCGCTCGAGGCCCGGTTTCTTCAAGAGGCTGCTCTTCCGGTTGTGGCTCGAATTCGCTGCCCGACTCCTCCGCGCGCATCCACACCGGCGCGGCAGGTTCGTCAACGGCGGGCGCGGCCTCGGTCGAGATGCTCGCGGGATCGACTTCGAAGATGCTCAACTGAGATTCAGCGGGCGCGTCGGCCAACGGGCCTTCGGCGCGCCGGGGACGCATTCTGCGCGTAGCGACCATGAGTCGCGGGAACTGAATGAGATTGGCATAGATCGGCACACCAGCGTCGTCTGCACGAGAAACTTCGAACGCCTCCGCAGAGACCTCGAGCGGCGCCGGAGCTCGACGGTCATCGGCACCTTTAACGAGCTGGCGTGCCTGCTCCGCCCGCTTGGCAGCAGAAAACGGTGAACGTTCATCGAGAAGCTGGGAAACGCGAGCGTTCGCTGCGTCAGATTCTGAATATGGGACCAACCCGGGAGCGGCTGCGGCCTCAAGACCGTCGAGCACGTACTGCACGGCGGCTTGCGCCTGCTGGGCAGCTCTTGACGCGGCCTCAGCAGCGCGCATCGCATTGCGCGCCTCATCGGCCAGGAGTTCGCTGTAGCTGGGGGCCTGGGCGTACCGCTCGGCGACGCGTGCGGCTGCCTGCGCGGCACGGCTGCCGTGATTCAGGCGGCCATCCTGAGACGCCCTGGATTCGTTCGTCGATGGGGTCTTGCGGCTCATATGGGCGGCGACGCGCCGGTTGACCTCCTGCTTCCAAGCCGGAAAAAGAGTTGCCGAAGTGGCCGATTTACTCAATGCTGGCTATTCCCTTCCGCAGCGGCGGGTTTTGCCTGCTGGCTCACGCTGCCGGTTCCACTCACGTCGGAGTGCGACATCTGAATGGAATAGCAAGGGGGATTGCTTTTGAACCAAGAAAGAGAATTGCGAATAGATAACATGAGCTACCGCGAGATTTTGCCCCGTCTTCGTGGGATCGACCCGTGCCCTTCTAAGTTCCCAGAGCTACGTAGATCACGTTCCAATCCACACAGCCGGTTTTGCTATGCTGAGCCTTGCACCGGTCATGGACTTGGATGTGTCCTCGTAACTTAGTATTTATCACGCTGCTGGCCGTCTGTCACCTGCGACTGGGCGCACAGGCTGCCCCAGTGTTGACCAATGCAGTACCTTCCTCGCAAAGTGAGACAAGCGGCACCGCAAAAAGCGCCCCGTCCCCTTCTTCGGATGTTTTGCCGGACGATCCGAGCCAGGAACTGGTACCTATGGCGAACCCAGAGCCGGCCCCCGCAACCGGAACAGCGGTTGAGTGGGAAGCGAAGCGCCAGGATTGGGTCGGAGATACCTTGACGCTGACGGGCGATGTGGTCGTCCACTACGAGGATTACGTCCTTCACGCGGATAGCGCGGTCTACGACCGGAAAACGACCGAGCTCGAGGCGGACGGCCACCTGCAATTGTCGGGCGGGCCCAACGATGTGCTCATCAACGCCACGCACGGCGACATGCGGCTGAATATGCATACGGCGCGCTTCTACGACGTGAGCGGTTCACAGGGCGTGCGCACGATGGGACACGCGGTGGTTTACTCCACGCCGACGCCGCTGCTGTTTTCAGGCCGTGTGTTGCTGGAGACGGGCGAAGGGAAATTCAGAGTGATCGACGGCTCGATCACGAATTGCCGGCTTCCGCACCCCGATTGGCGAATCGTTGCGCACACTATCGCACTGGACAACGAAAGAGCTTCAACAACGACTGCGTTTTTTGAGTTTCTAGGCGTCCCAATCTTCTACATCCCGTATCTGCAGCATCCTGCGAACGTGACTGGGCGCGTGACCGGGTTCATGATTCCGTTCGTCGGCAACTCTTCCATCAAGGGCTACGTGCTGGGCGAGCAGGTGTACTGGGCAATGAACCGCAGCATGGACGCGTCGGTGGGCGTGGAGTACTACAGCAAGCGCGGATGGGCCCCCAATGGCGACTTCCGTTACAAGGGACCGGGGCTTGACCACTTGACCGCGCGCTGGAGTGCGCTCATCGACCGCGGAATCGAGGAGCCAACCACTGATCCGCAAACCGGCCAGGTCAGCAATCAGCTCGTCAATGAGGGCGGAGTGGATGTGGGTCTGATGGGGCGAAAGGATCTGTCGCCTTCAACTCGAGTTGCTGGGGCCATCGAATACTTGTCGAACTACGTCTACCGGCTGGTCTTCAACGACAACTACTCCCAGGCCACCAGCTCCGAGGTAGCGAGCGACGTTGTGCTGACGCACAATCGCAACGGCGCAATGCCGACTGCCTGGCTGGATCGTTTCCAATCTTTCGCCGGCACCGCAAACGGAGATGAAGTAAAGATTCTGCGCTTGCCGCTGCTCCGCTACGATGTGCTCGACAGGCCGCTTGGAGACTCACATCTTTACTGGGGTTTGGGATCTTCTCTGGGCTATCTGAACCGCTCCGAGCCGTCCTTCCATTCGCGCAACGTGGTTCGATTGGACGTCTACCCTCATCTTTCGATGCCGTTCACAGCCGGAGGGTGGAGCTTCGATCCCGAAGTCGCCCTGCGCGACACCGCGTATACCATCAGCCAAACGCCAACTCTTACAGGTTCCTTCACGGTTCCGACGATTGATCACAGCGCGCTCAACCGCGCCGACCTTGAAGCATCCGTTGATATCCGGCCACCCGCCCTGGAACGCGACTTTGAGCTTCCCATGTGGCACCGCGAGTTGCGCCACGTGATTGAGCCGGAGCTGACATACCGTTATGTAGGCGGGATTGGAGCACAGACCCGCAACGTGCTTCTCTTCGACACAACCGACATCGCCACCGATGTGAATGAAGCGGGCTTCTCGCTAACGCAGCGGTTCTACTTGCGGCCGACCGACAGCCGACCCTGCAAGACAGACGATGACGATGATGGAACCGGACAGGCATGCCCGAATGCGCCCCGTGAGTGGGCGGCGTGGCAAATCGCGCAGGAGTACTTCATCGACCCCAACTTCGGCGGCGCGGTGATCCCAGGGAGGCGCAACGTGTTCGATGCGACGCTGGATCTGATGGCGCCGACCTTTCTGACTTCGCCGCGCAACATTGCGCCCGTGGTTTCGCGCATGCGTTTTGAAGCGATTGATAACCTGCGGGTCGAATGGGACCTCGATTATGACTCGATCGCGGGGTGTATCGCCGCAAACAATCTATTTGCGGGGTATAGCTTTGGCCGGACAACACTGGGGATTGGCCACGCGCTGCTCAACGCTCCCGACGAACAAACCAGCAGTGTCAGCAGCGTTGCCACAGTCATCAAGAGCCAGCAGTTGCAGCCCTTTTTTGAGTTCGGCAAGCAGAGCGGCAATGGATTCAACCTGGCTGTGAACGGCGGCTACGATTTTGTCCAGCACGAAGTGCAGTACGCAGGAGTGCAAGCTGTCTACAACTGGAACTGCTGCGGCTTGACCGCCGGTTACAGACGATACGAGCTGGGCACGGTGGGATCAACAAGCCGCGACGAAACACAGTGGCTTTACAGCTTCACGCTGGCCAATTTCGGCGCGGTGGGAGACATCCGGCGCGCAAACTCCGTCTTCCGCGATCCGGCGTTGCCGCCGGCGTATTAAAGATAGTGATTGGTAGGTAGCCGACAGCGATTAGTGCTTGGTGGATAAGGGCCAGTTTTTGGCGGCAGAAGCGAAAGCCGCCCGCCGCCTGCATGGTTGCGATTGCTTTTTTCAATGCAGTGCGTCTCTCTATTGCCGCTATGTAATCGAGCACAAAGGATCGCCGTGAGCCCTGCTGGAGTATCCTTTCCTGAGAGGAAAAACCATTGTTACGCTTTCGTTTTCTGGCAGGACTGCTTGTTTTGGGCCTGACCGCGGGTTGCAGAGCCCAGAGCACGACGCCTACGGGACCCGACCCTGCCCTCAACCGGCGCATTGAGATTCTGGTTCGCTCTCAATACGAGATGCCTCCGGATGTGACGATCAGCATTGGCGCCCGGACCCCGAGCCAATTCACGGGTTATGAGACGCTGCCAGTTACCATCACGCGAAACTCCAAATCCCAGGTCGTCAATTTTCTGATCTCTGACGACAGCACAAAGCTCGTCCACCAGGATACGTTCGACTTGACGAAGGATCCTGCCGACGCTATTCCAATCGCGGGACGGCCGATCCGGGGCAATCCCACAGCGAAGGTGACGATTGTCAACTTCGACGATCTGGAATGCCCCTATTGCGCGCGCATGCACGAGGAACTTTTTCCGGCCACGCTCGAGCATTACAAGGATCAGGTGCGATTCGTCTACAAAGACGATCCGCTGAGCGAAATACACCCATGGGCAATGCACGCGGCGGTCGATGCCAATTGCCTGGCGGCGCAGAGCAGCGATGTTTACTGGACCTATGTGGACTACCTTCACGCTCATGGAGACGAGGTCACAGGAAGTGACCGCGATCTGCAGAAGAGTTTTGCCGCGCTGGATCGCATCGCCCATCAGGAGGCAACACTCGGCAAGCTCGACGAGACCATTCTCAGTGCTTGCATGGCCAAACAGGATGAAACACAAATTCGGGCGTCGGCCAAGTTGGCCGAAGACCTGGGAATCGATGGAACGCCGGCGGTTTACGTGAATGGCGAGCGCGTGAATGGCGGCGCGGTTCCCCAGAATGAGCTTTGGATGGCGATTGACCGCGCGGTGCGCGCCGCGGGCGAGCAGCCACCGCCGGCGCAGGCTGCGGCGACTCCAACGCCGGCCGGGGCCAACTGATGACGCCTTCGGGGGCTATCCGCGCACCACAGTCGGGATTTATCCTTGAAGGCCTGGGGGGTTCGTAAGCCCCATGGGAGAGATCAACTTGCAAGTCGCATCGAGTTTTGGAAGGCGCAAGAATTTTGCCGCGGCCGCTCTGGTCGGCGTTGCCATGTTGTCCGTCGTAGCCAGCTGCCACCGATCGCCTTCAGCCGATGTGGTGGCCACGGTAAACGGCAAGGAGATTTTGCGCGCCGACCTCGAAAGGATTTACCAGGCCAGCATCGGGGATAGCCCGCAAACGCCATCGTCTGAGGAAGCCGATATTCGGCGGATGAGCGTGCTGGACCAGATGATCCGCGACGAAATTCTGCAACAGCAAGCGGCCAAGATGAATCTGACGGCAAGCGACGAGGATGTAAACGGCAAGCTGGCTGAAATCAAGGCCCCATACACAGACGAGCAATTCAACGCGATGCTGAAGCAGCGCAACCTGTCGCTGGACGACTTCAAGCGCGATATTCGGCGGGGTTTAACTGAAACCAAGCTGATGAACAAGGAGATTGAGTCCAAGATCAACATAACCGATGCGCAGATTGCCGCTTTCTATGCGGCGCATAAGGCAGATTTCAATCTGATTGAGCCACAATATCATCTTGCGCGCATTGTCGTCACGACGACGTCGGGCCAGCAATCGCCAAGCCTACAAGGCGAGAAGCCGGCGAGCGACGCTGACGCGAAGCGGAAAATCGACGCTGCATACAGCCAGCTCGAGAGCGGAGTGGATTTTGCAACCGTGGCAATGAACGCCTCAGAGGATCAGAACACGGCATCAAACGGCGGCGACATGGGCTTTGCGCGCGAATCGCAGCTCAAGACCGATCCCGAGCTTTACAACGCGATCAACAAACTCAAGCCGGATCAGTTCACCGACGTTATTCCCGTCTACGACGACTCAGCGCCGGGACACAAGATCGCTGGTTATGCAATCTACAAGCTGATTTCCCGCGAGCCCGCAGGACAGCGAGAATTGAACGATCCGCGCGTGCAGCAGGCCATTCACGGGTCGCTTCACGACAGCCAGAAGCAACTTCTTCAGACCGCATATCTCGAGACGCTGACGGATGGCGCCAAGGTGCGCAACTATCTCGCCGAGCAGATTCTGAAGCGCGGCGGGCAATAGAATCCGGCCATCCATCTATCCGTTAGAATTTCGCCTCGATTCGTGATCCGGTATAGTGGATCGCTTTGTCAGGGTTCGCCGTCGCGTCCGGTCCAACGCCGTGACCTGAAGACACAATCACGACATTAAAGGTGTGTTCGGAGGGCATCCCGGTGTAGCGTCCTTCGCGATCGCCCACCGTTAGCGTGCGGGCCGCGTCGTCCCAATGGAGGGATGTGGTGGCGTGGGCGCCCTTCTCATAGCGATAGCTGTCGCCCTCGTCCTCGTAGAACGTGAAGTCGCCATCGGCCCCCGGGTAGATGCGCAACTCGATGGGGTCGGTGGCCTGGCCTGCATACTCGATGACCGGGCCAAGTGGCAGGATCGATCCCGCGCGAACAGCCAACGGAATGCGATCGAGCGGCGCCGGCGCCGTGATCGATGAGCCTCCCGATGTGCGCTCCCCGCTCCAGAAGTCGTACCACTCGGCTCCCGCCGGCAGATAAACCAAACGGGATGTTGCGTGTTCAGTGAGGACGGGGCTGACGAGAAGCTCGGGGCCGAACATGAACTGGTCGCCAATCTCCCAAGTGGCGGGATCGCTTCGGAAATCCATCACCAATGGCCGCTGGATGGTGTAGTCCTCGCTGGTTACCTTCCATGCCAAGGAATACATATAGGGCAGTAGCCGGTAACGCAAGCGGTCGACAGCGACAAGAGCGGGAAAGACCTGATCGTAAACCCATAGCTCATTGTGGTCGCGATGGCCGTGGGTGCGGAACACGGGGCAGAAAGCGCCGTATTCGAACCAGCGTTCGTAAAGCTCCTGATAGCCCGGCGGTATGGTTTGCGCATAGTTCAGCGGATGGTAGCCGCCGATGTCGGTGGTCCAGTAGGGATAGCCAGAGAGCGCGAAATTCAGGCCGGCGGGGACCTGGCGGCGCAACGCCCACCAACTGCTATAGACATCGCCCGACCAGACCGTTGCTCCAACGCGCTGCTGGCCCATGAAGGCGGACCGCGTGAGGAGAAAGACGCGCTTCTCGGGGTTGGTTTGCCTCCAATGTGCCGCGACTCCGGCCGTGTGTTCCAGCGGGAAAACGTTTGTGTACTCGAGACCACTGCCAATGTGGAGCTGTTTGTCGCGCAGAACGGCATCGCCAACATGCGGCCAGGCCTCTTCCGGCTCGGAGCTGTCGAGCCAGAAAGCGTCCCAACCCTGAGCGAAGAGCTTGCCTACAAACTGGTTCCAAAAGAAGTCTCTGGCAGCGGGATTGGTGGGATCGTAAGCCTGCGTATCGTCGATCTCCATTCCCTTCTGGACCATCTGCTTGAAGTTTTCACTCTCCGGATCCATCAATGCCCACGCCGAGATCATGGCGTGAATATGCTCGTCGTGGAGGGTCTTGAGTTCGGCAGGAACGTCGGTATAGCCGGAGTTATAGACTGGGTCGCCCTTGTGGCCAGGGTTCCACCAGAACCAATCCTGCACGATAGCGTCGATGGGGATGTGGCGGGATCTGTATTCGGCCGCGACGGAGAGAATCTCGGCTTGCGTCTTGTATCGGTCTTTCGACTGGAAGAAGCCGTAGGCCCACTCGGGGAAGAGCGGCACATGCCCGGTCATGGACCGGTAAAGGCGGATGATCGAGTCCATCTGCGGCCCATAGAGGATGTAGTAATCGATCCGGGGCGCGGCCATTGACTCCAGATTTAGTTCAAGCGGGAAACGGTTGTCGAAGTAGCTGAAGGATGCCGTGTTCCACAGGATGGCGTAGCCCTTGCTGGAAACAAGAAAAGGAATGGCAACGTCGGTGTTGTTCTGGCCGAGTTCGACAACACTTCCGCGGTAATCGAACATGCCGCTCTGGTGCTGGCCAAGCCCGTAAATCGCTTCCGTGGAGTCGAGACTGAAGCGGTCTTCGATGTGGAATAGCCCTTGGGCTTCGGAGGGGCGATAGGTGCGCGGCAGGTTTGGCCGCTCGCGAACCAGTTCCTCGCCCTGCGCCGTTTGGACGCTCAGGTTGCCATTCGCCTCTGAAAAAGAAATCGCCAGGCGCGCCGTAGTTAGCTTGGCTGAACCGCTGAACTCATTGAACTGAAAGGCTGCGCCGGGGCAGGCTTCAGCCGCTCCGAGCATCCAAGGCTGGGCTTCCGGCGTGGACGGCAGGCCCGCCGGCCGCGCCGTAACGTGGACCAGAGAATCCCCACAAACCCTCACCTCAAGCGTTTCCCGCTCATTGGCCGCGACAAAGCCGCCGGCTGACGGGGCGACATGCATGGCGGAGGGATGCGGCGCTATCCCGGGCGCAGCCTGAGGAGCAGGTTGAGCAAGTGAATGAATAGCGGCGAGGGCGAAGCAAGCAGAAAGAAGAGCAACGATCCGCGCAATGCGTGAAGCTTCGCTCAAAAGCACACCTCGGGACAGATGAGATTCGATTTTTCAAGAAAAACGGCCTCCGCGCAAAGCAGAGGCCGTTTGGTGCCGATGCCGAAGAAGCTCGAAACGGCTAGTGCATCTGGCCGCTGTTATCGATGGTGATGCCGCCCGGGCCCTGATTCTTCTTCGCCTCATTGGCCTTGCGCGTGTCCATCGCCTTCGAGGTCCATTGGTCTGCCATCGCCAGGTCCTGAGTCACTGCCGCAGTGTTGCCATAGTCCACGTCCGCCTTGTTGCGGTAGATGAGGTTGAGGTATTGCATGGCATCGTCATAGTTGGGACGATCGTTTACAGCCATGGTCAAGTATTTCAGGCCCTCGTCGACCAGAGGCGCGTTCTCCTGGGCCAACTGGTCCATTACCTTCTTTGGAGCCTTTACATTCCCCTTGCCGTCATCGTTGAGGCCAACAGCCTGCAACGCATTCAGCTTGTTCTGGTGAGCTTTTTTCCAGTCAATTACGCCGATCGTATAAGCTGCTTCAGGATCGTTGGGATCGACATCCAGAACCTTTTTCTGCCAAGACTCGGCCTCGTCCATCTGGTTAATGCTGAAATAAATGCCCGCGATTTTCTTCATGCTGTCGACATCGTTGGGCTTTTCACTCAGAACGTCCTTGAACATGTCGATGGCCTGGTTGGCGATCTTCAGGTTGTCGGGAGTCGTCACGCCCGGAGCTACGTCTTGCTCAAGCGCGGTGGCCAGGTAGGTCTTCGCCATGGGCAGCTTGGGGTCGAGTTCCGTGGCTTTTTGGAAGTGCTCGATGGCCTCATCGTAATGGCCGTTCTTGTAGGCATCGACTCCCTTGTTCAACTGATCGCGGGCCATGAGCTGGTTGCAGCCGCTCATGCCAATGACCATGCCGGTTAAGGCCGCCGCGAGCGCCCAAAAACGTGCGGTTCGAATCATTTTCGTATCCTTCTCCTTCAGGCTTGGGCCGGCAGGCCGTGCCTGGAAACTTAGCAGCCAGACGCGGCTAAAAATTACCGCTGCCAGGGCAAAAAAATTGTACTCTTCCACGCCTCCGGATCAAGTGTCTCCGGACACAGCCAGCTTACTGGCCAGCCTGGATCTTGGGCGTCATCAGCCCGATATGGTCCACGTTCGCGGCCTTGCCAATATCGATCACATCGGCGATGTAGGCAAAGTTCACGTCGTCGTCGCCCCTAACGAACATCACGCGCTCGGCGCGGTTGGCATAGATGTTCGTCAGTCGCTGCTGCAGATCGGAATGCTGCACGTCGTCTTCGTTGATCTTGTACGCCGGGGCCTGGCCGGGGCGATAAAGAACCTGAACAACGATGGTGCGATCATTCTGCGGTTGCTGCTGTTGCGGATTCTTGGGAGGCTGCGGCACCAGCGCATCCAGACCCTTGGGGGTTACCGGCACGATGACCATGAAGATAATCAGCAAAACCAGAAGAATATCGATCATGGGCGTGACGTTGATCTCGCCCATCGCTCCGCCGCCGCCGCCAGTAGAAAATGCCATGGTTCAAACTCCTCGCTTCCTGAAAATCATTGAATAAAGCAATCCAGCTGCAAGGTTACTCGCCGCCGATCTGATTGCCTTCCCGCCTTTGCGTCAACAGGCCGACTTCTTCAACGCCGGCCGTGCGCACATCGTCGATGGCGTCTTCCACCACCTTGTACTGCGCGCGCGCGTCCGCGCGAACATAGATTGTCTTATCGGTCTTGTCTTCCAGCTTATCCCGCACCAGGCTGCCAAGTTGCGAGGGATCGACTTTGTTCTGGCCGAGGTACACCGCTCCATCCCGCGTGACCGCGACAACAATGGCGTCTTCCTTGTCGGCGTCGGGCATGTTGGTGGGATTTTGCACGGTTGCCAGGTCGATCGCTACCTTGTTCTGCAGCATCGGGGTGATGACCATGAAGATGATGAGAAGCACGAGCATCACGTCCACCATGGGAGTGACATTGATGTTGGAGTTTACCTTCTTGCCCTCGTCGCGAACTGCTACTGCCATAATCGGACTCCGTACATCTGAATTTTTCTTGCCGGATCCATTCCGGCGTGGCCTGAGCCCAAGCAACTCTCTCGAGGATCAAACCGCCGGGCGGAAGAGCTTCAAATCCTCCGCCCGGCGAAATTCTCGCCCAAAAGAAGCCACTTCGCGCCTAGCGCTTGTGGCTCTGCTTGATGAAGTAGTCGACCAATTCGCTTGAGGAGTTGTCCATCTCCACGTCAAAAGCCTCGACGCGTCCGGTGAAATAGTTGAAGGCCATAACGGCAGGAATAGCCACGAGCAAGCCGAACGCCGTGGTGACCAGAGCCTCGGAGATACCGCCCGCGACTGCGCCGATGCCGGCGATTTTCTGGGTGGCAATGGCGTCGAATGCGTGCAGAATGCCGACGACGGTGCCGAACAGTCCGACGAACGGGGCCGTGGAGCCGATGGTAGCCAGAACCGACAAGCCCCTCTTGAGCTTGGCGTGCACAATGGCTTCTGCCCGATCCAGGGCGCGGCCTGCGCTGGCGATGGTATCCTCTGTCGCCTGACCGGACGACGCGCGGAACTCCTGCAAGCCGGCCGTAACCACTTCGGCCAGATGCGACTTCTTGTTGCGGTCCGCAATCTTGATGGCTTCTTCAAGCTTGCTCTCCTTGAGCGCGCCGGCCACCTTGGGCGCGAATTCCCGCGACTGCTTGCGGGCAGCAGAGAAATACAGGTAGCGGTCGATCATGACGGCCAGGGACCAGACCGACTCGATGAACAGGACGATGGCTACGGTGCGGGCCATCCATGCCATGTGTTCCCACAGTTGCATGGGGCTGAAGCCAACGGTCTGCCCTTCATCCTGAAGGAAGGCCAGACTGTTGACCGTGTGCGAAGCGAAATGTGCGAGCTGAGCGAGAATCACTGAATCGTTCCTCCTAAGGAGATTCTTTGTACTGAATTAAACCCGGCGCGGCGGGTGACTGAGGTTCATAGAATGCGGCCCTTCGGGAGTGCGCATTCCGGTCAAAAGCAATGCGCCCTGCCAAAGGAGCAGCAGGGCGCCGGAAATTCCATCACCCGCCCAGGGTGAAGATTACGTTGACAGTGGTTTCGACCTCGACCGGCTCATTGTTGAGCAGGTAGGGCCGGTAGCGCCATTGTCTTACCGCATCCAGCGCCGCCTGCTGCAACATTGCAGGCCCGCTGATGACGCGCAGGTCTTCGATCGTCCCTTGTTTGGAGATGGTCGCCTGCAGGACCACCGTTCCCTGGACGCGAGCCGCTTTGGCGATCGGTGGATACGTCGGCGTGGTCTTGTTCAGCAAGAAGCCCACAGCCACGCCAGCCGAGATGTTGACCTTCTTGGGCGGCGCAGCCTTTACTTGCGGGCCATTGCCGCTGCCGAACAAACTGCCCATCACGCCGTTATTGTTGCCGCCATCCATACCACCGGCCACGCCGAAATTCGATGGCGGCGCTTCCTTCTGCGAGACCATCTCAATGTTCTTCGGGATCCTGGTGGGTGCGGTGAGCTGATTGTTCATCATCTCCGACTGCACGTGGACGACATGAACTTCGGGAGGCGGGGGCGGCGGGGGCGGCGGAGGAGGCGGGGGCGGCACCGTCAAAATCGTTGCCATCAGCGCGTTCGGGAGCGCCTCGGGATAGATCAGCGGAATCAGGATCAGCAGAATGAGGATCGCGGCATTGATGCCGCCGGTGAATAACATCCACCGACCGCTCTTGGTCTTGATTCTTTTCGCAGATTCGAATGTGGAATCTTCAAACATGGCCAGCCTCTTCGATCGGGTATCGTTACTCCTATTTTAGACACCACGGGAGGGGGAATTGTTCCCGACTGGAAAATCCACACAAAGGAGCGAGTAAACCTTATCAGAACTTTGCTCCCACTGCCAAGGGTGCTGCAAAACCGGTGCAAATTTGGATCGCCCGAAGTCCCTCTGAAACCGGCCCTTACACTGCCGCCGCAAATCCCGGTCAGGAGCGATTCCCCCTTCAGAATGGATGCAAAAACCGAGCCTCGCGGCCATTGGATTCAGCTCTTTGACTTTCTGGCCGCCGGCAGCGAGGCCGTCTTGCCTTTGCCCGCCCGCCTCTCCTGCCAGGCCACCAGCATCGGGGCGGCTACGGCGATGGATGAATACGTTCCGATGAGAATGCCCACCACCAAGGCGAAGGAGAAATCGTTGAGCACCGGGCCGCCAAAGATGAACAGGGCAAGGACAGTGAGAAAGGTGAGGCCGGAGGTGAGCACGGTCCGGCTCAGGGTCTGGTTGATGCTGCGATTCACGAGGTCGGTCAAGCCCTCGCGACGGCTGATGCGAAGGTTCTCGCGGATACGGTCGAAGACGACGATGGTGTCGTTCATCGAATAGCCGACGAGGGTCAGGATGGCGGCGATCACGGTCAGGCTGATCTCCCGGCCGGTCAGAGCAAAGGCGCCGACAGTAATGAGCGTGTCGTGGAAGCAGGCCACGACCGCGGCCACGCCGTAAATAAGCTGGAACCGGAACCAGAGATAGATGAGCATGCCGAGCATGGAATAAAGTGTGGCCAGCGTGGCTTGCTTTTCCAACTGGTGGCCCACCGTCGGTCCTACCACGTCCACCTTCACCCCGGTGTTGGGGTTGAAGTAGTTGTTGTAGTGGTTCTGGAGCGCCGATTCGATCTCCTGGCGTCCGGTATCAAGAGCCGCCTCGTTGGATTCTTCGGGCAGGCTGATGAGCACCCGGTGATCAGCTACCGGTCCGAAGGTCGTAATGGTCGAGTCCTTCACGCCTGCCGCTTCGATTGCGTGCCGGATGGCATCGATGTCCGGAGGATTCGCGAACTGAACATCCACCTGCGTGCCGCCGCGAAAGTCCACTCCCAGCGGAACCGGGCTGCCGATATGCGACCAGTTCCAGCTCATCTTTGCGATGCCTGCCACACTGAAGATCATGGAAAAGGCGAGGAAGTACCACTTCCACCCCAACCAATTCACACTCGGATTGCGAAAGAATTCCACTTCTTGTCTTCTCCTGCTGACGAATCACTGGCTCTAAATCGAAACCATCTCGCCGGCTTTCAATTTGTTCAAATGCGCCTCGAAGATGACTCGCGAGACAAAGACGGCGGTGAAAAGATTGGCCGCAAGTCCGACGGTCAGTGTCGTGGCAAAACCCTTCACCGGACCGGTGCCAAAGATGAATAGAATCGCAGCCGATACGATTGTCGTAACGTGGGTATCGACGATGGTCAGCCACGCCCGGGCAAAGCCCTGATCCACGGCTGCCGAAGCCGCCTTGCCGGCGCGAATTTCCTCGCGAATGCGCTCGAAGATCAGCACGTTCGAGTCCACGCCCATACCGATAGTGAGGATGACTCCCGCTATGCCGGGCAAGGTGAGGGTAAGCACCAAGCCTCCGCCGCCCGACAAGCTCGAAATCCAGGCCGATATGCCCATGATCCCCAGCAGGATGACCAGGTTAAAGATCAGTGCGAGATCGGCATTGATGCCCGAGCCCTTGTAGTAAATGAGCATGAAGGCCATGACCACCGCGATGCCGACGATGGCTGCCGTGACGCCTTCGCGAATGGAATCTGCGCCCAGTGTGGCGCCCACGGTGCTGGCCTCAATGTAGTTGAGCGAGGCCGGCAGCGCGCCCGTCCGCAGCAGCTTCGAAAGCTCCATCACTTCGTTCTGGCTGAATGTGCCCTCGATCTCGCCTTGATCGCGAATCGCGCCCTTGATGACCGCAACGCTGCGCACGGAACCGCCCATCACCACGGCCATGTCCTTGCCGATATTGGCGCTGGTGTAGTCCCAGAATTTGTCGCCTGCTTCATCGGTGAGTGTAAAGTTCACCGTTCTTTGCCCGGTGTTCGAATTCACGCCCGGCTCGGCGGAACGGAAATCGCTGCCGGCCACAATCGCGGACCGTTCAAGAATGTAGTAGGTTGCGCCATTTGAACCTGCCAGGTCACCCGAGCTCTGCAGAATCTCCTGGTCAGGAGGAAGCGCGCCGTTCACGCTCTGGAGCGCCGCGTCCTCGGTCGGAAATGGACCGCCGTCTACGGCATGAATCTCGAGGCGGGCCGTGGACTTGATCACGCTCTTTACCTGGTCCAAGTCGCTGATACCGGGCAGTTCCACCAGAATCTGGTTGGCGCCCAGGCCGTACTCCTGAATCAGCGGCTCGCTCACACCCAGCGCGTCTACGCGGTCGCGAATGGTTTCAATCGCCTCGTCCACGGTGCGCTTATCGAGATCGTTCTCGAAAGGCGCTTTCATGGTCAACGTCCAGTTGTTGTCAGATCCGCCTGAGACATCGAACTCGTTGGCATATTTGTTGCCGGAAAGCAAAGAGTCGACGGCATCGGACTGCGCCTGATTTACTCCCTCGATGCGAATCACATCCGGCTTGTTCGGATCCGGCTTGATCACCTGGGAAAACGACAGGTTGGCCTTCTTCAGATCCTGCTGAATCTCCTGCACGGTGTTGTCGGTTTCTTCATTCACCGCCTCTGACACCTGCACTTGCAGGATGAGGTGCGCCCCGCCCTGCAAATCGAGGCCCATATGAATCCGGCTGGAAATGGCGCTCAGCAAGGCCTTCCCGCTGATCCCGGATGGGATTCCGAAGATGCCGTACAGGCAGATCAAAAGAACGGCAATGATCAGGGCAATCTTGTTTCTGAGATTCTTCTTCATTGGTTCATTTCTCTAGTCCAAAGAGTGAAAGCCCGGAGGGCCTTAAGATTTCGAAGCTTCCTCTTGCGTGACCGATGCAATCGCGTTCTTGGCAATTTCAAGCTTGAGGTTATCGGGGGCGACACGAATCACGAACGAGTCGTCCTTGATGGAGATAATGGTGCCGCGAATCCCGCCCGTCGTGGTGATCCGGTCTCCCGACTTGATGCCGGAGAGCATTTGCTGCCATTGCTTTTGCCGCTTCTGCTGCGGGCGAATCATGATCAGGTAAAGCAGCGGAATAAAAAGCAGGATGGGAAGCAGCATGGACAGGCCACCCGCTCCCGTGGGGGGAGCAGCTGCCCAAAATGCGAAACTTGACGGTCCGTTCATGGTTGGCTCGTGTTCCTCACTCGCCCTCGCGGCCGTCGTCTGCCGGGTTGGGGCGCAGGCTCACCCGGCCATTACTGCCGGCGCCTGACAACAGATTTGTCTCCGGGAAAGGTTCTTGGGGCTTCGGTATTCTCCGGCCCAAGCTTTGGAAGGAGGGTTCAATCCCGGGGGCCGGAAACGCGTCCTTGGCCTGCCCGCATGCAAAATGTAACCCTACCGCCGCATACTTCCTGTTCGACACAGTATCCCCAGAGGCATCCAGGCACAGGGAAAGCGGCTTGCGCTGCATGGGTCCCGTCCGGATTGCCAGAAAGAATACCTAATAAAGATAAGAAATGCGCGGTGGGTTCGGTGTCAAGGCGACAGGCGCAGGAGGGTGACGGCAAGCACACACACCGTTCTTTATAGACCTCTTACGAATTGGCTACTCGTTCCTTACAGAAATGGGTGTCATCTGGGTTGGTGAGGTCCTTCTGCGCGCTCAGGGGGCACAAGATCGGCGGCGCAAAGGAGGACGGAAAGGGGAACCGTCACCATGACGCTGGAAATTCATGAGCAGACGCTGTGGCTGATTCCCATAGGTCTTGCCGTCAGCTTTATGGTCTGGGTACTTTTGAACTGGTGGCAGGAAGAGCGACGCCCAAAGGACGGAAGTCGAAATTACTCATCCGGCGTGGCAGGATTCCAGTATCGAAGTTCCGGCCGCGCGCAGGAGAGACAAAGCGACTCTCCATTCACGAGAGAAAGCCGGCCGAAGTTCACGCCCTCGCCGCAGCGCTGACAAACAACGCGTTCGCTCGAACGGCCAGGCAGATCTGCCGCATCGATGGCGACACGCACCCATTGTTCGCGAAAGAGCTGCTCATCCGGCAATTCACGATAGGCCTGCAATTGCTGGCGGCTTTTCGTCCCGAGGTGCGGATAAAGGTCTCGTGCGAGCTCACGCGAGTTTTCGAGAGCCACAATTCGAATGGCGCGGCCTGAGACGAGATCGACAAAGGTTGCAGCCATCTTACCCCAATCTCTGAACTTGAGAGCGCGCTTGCCCAGCCGGCACCCGGTGACGAGCGCAATCGCGTCCGTGGCGCAGCGATCGATTTCGACGTAGGTGATGAGACGCTTGCGGTCGGCACCGCGGGGATCGGCGATGCCAAGCCGGGCGAGGCCGAGCAGAGCCATGCGCACACCGAGAACCTGGCCCGCGCACAGGTGACCATGCGCAGCTTCAGCCTGCCGCAAAAGCTCGTGGAGCGATTCCATGCTGTTGTGCCGACCTGCCAATTCGACCTTGCGCGGTGGACCGAAGTACTACTTCGCGGGGGCCGCGCCAGTCGTTTCATCTTCGTCGCCCGTGTCTTCAACCAGAACCGCGGAGCCGGGAACAAAGTCGTAGCTTATCGCATCCGTACCCGTGGGATGAAATGCGATGCGAAGCGGCTCGCGCTGCCAGTCGGGCGCTGCGCAAACCGGGTCAGGGTGGTTTTCGGGGTCGAAGACGGCGAGCTTTTTGGCGAGAACCGGCTTGCGGGCGGCGACTTGCGCGACCACGGCATATAGGCTCTTGCGGCTGGGAGTGAGACCGCAATAAGCAGCGTAGTCACGGAACCAGCTCACCTGGCTCACGCCGGGGTCGTAGTCGGGCAGGTGCAGCGCCGTCTCCCTGCCTGTAACGCGGTCGACCAGCAGCCACGGCCCACGCTGCCACACCCAGTGGCTCGCCTTGTCGCCCGGGAGCGGCTTGTCAGTGGGCAATGCGTCGTTGAGCCGGATGACTCGGCGGACGACGAAGCTGCGATCGGTCACGTCGTGTGCGTCGCCGGTCGTCCACTCTTTCAGGACTCCGTCGACGAGGAGTGCGCGGATCTTCAGCGCATCTTCGCTCGCAGACGCGGCGGCCGGGTCACCGGCCTTTGAATAGGGCACGCTTTTGGTTGCGCCCAGAACGACGATGTGTTTTTTCCGTTCCGCAGCGTGGGTAAGAAATCCGGCGCTCAATGTTGCCAACAGTGCCAAAGCCGAAAAAACGGCAGTCTTGCTCATGGCCCTCACTCCTAGAGTCTGTTTTTCACTTCCCCGCAGCCTCCACGGCGCGCGCCACGCGAAATGCCGTGCTCTCGCCCATCGGCCGGGCGAGCACCTGCATCCCCACGGGCAGGCCGGTTTGTGTTGCGCCGCCCCCCGTCATGCCACATGGAACCGAAACACCGCAAATGCCGGCCAGGCTGGCGGTGACTGTGTAGATGTCGGCGAGATACATGGCGAGTGGATCGCCGGTTTTCTCGCCGAGCTTGAACGCGGGGAAGGGCGAGGTGGGCGTAACGATAGCGTCGACCTCAGCAAAGGCGCGCAGGAACTCCTCGGCCAGAAGGCGGCGAACCCGCTGCGCCTTGAGATAGTAAGCGTCGTAATAGCCGGCCGAAAGCGCGTAGGTGCCGAGGAAGATGCGGCGCTTGACCTCGGCGCCGAAGCCCTCGTCGCGGGAGTGCGAGTACATATCGGAGAGCGTGGCTGAGCGAGGCGAACGGTAGCCGTAACGCACGCCGTCAAAGCGCGCAAGATTGGCGCTGGCCTCGGCGGTGGCGACCAGGTAGTAAGTGGGTACGGCGTACTTGGTGTGCGGCAGCGAGATGGGCTTGATGGTGCAACCAGCCGCTTCGAGCGCGGCGATGCCCTTTTCGACGGCGGCGCGTACTTCGGGATCGAGACCATCGCCGAAATATTCGGCCGGTACGCCGATGCGCAGGCCCGCGGCAGGCTTGTCGCTTTCCGAGGCGAAGTCGGGCACCGGAGCCGGCGAGCTGGTTGCGTCACTCGGGTCGTAGCCGGCAATGACGCCAAGCAGCGTGGCAGCGTCGCGAACGTTCGCGGCAAGGGGGCCAATGCGGTCGAGCGAGGAGGCAAAGGCAATGAGACCATAGCGCGAGACACGGCCATAAGTGGGTAGCACGCCGACTACGCCGCAAAAGCTTGCCGGCTGGCGAATCGAGCCGCCGGTGTCGGTTCCCAGAGCGGCCACTGCCAGATTGGCTGCCACGGCCGCCGCCGAGCCACCGCTGGAGCCGCCCGGAACGCGCTCAGGATCGACAGGATTGCGCACCGGCCCGTAGGCAGAATTCTCGTTGGAGGAGCCCATGGCGAACTCGTCGCAATTCGTTTTGCCCAGCAGCACCGCGCCAGCAGCCTCGAGCCTAGCGACGGCCGTGCAGTCGTAAGGCGGGCGATAGCCCTGAAGAATTTTGGAGCCAGCCGTCGACGGCGCGCCCTGTGTGACGAGAACATCTTTAATGCCCAATGGGATGCCGGCGAGCGGCGGGAGCGGGTTGCCCTTGGCAGCCGTGGCATCTATGCGCGAGGCCTGCTCGAACGCGCGTTCTTTGGTGAGACTCAGATAGACATTCAGCAGCGGGTTCAGCTTCTCAATGCGCTCGTAGTATCCAGAGGCGAGGTCCACGGCCTTCGTCCGGCCAGCCGCGATCTCCTCCCGCAGCGCGGCGAGCGTTTTGGGACGTTCGACAAAGTTCTCAGCGGTCATGGTCTCGTTCGGCAATCGATTTCACTCGTCGGCTCTCCCGTCTCGGCGGGATTTTGCTTTATCGTTCAATGACTTTGGGCACTTTGAAAAAAGCCTGATCTGTCTCCGGCGCCTGGTCCATGACGACCGGGCGGTTGAGCGACGGCCCAACCTTGTCGGCACGGAGAGCACCGATGGCCTCGCCTGCGACCTCGCTCATCTGGGCGAGCGGCACGACGTTCGATGTGTCCAGTTCGTTCAGCTCAGCCACGTAATCGAGAATCGCATTCAGGTCGCGTACCATGGTCTCCGTCTCTTCAGGAGCGAGTTCCAGATGCGCCAATTCGGCCACACGTTGAACATCTTCGACGGTAACTTTTTCAGACATATCAGTCTCAATCTTGAAGCTCAAGTATAGCGGTTTCGCGCTCGCGCACCGCACCGCCATTAGTCGACTGTCAGGGTCAGATTCACCGATTGCGAAATTCCCATGGACGTAACGCTGACGGGAATCGTATAGGTTCCGGGTGCGGTGTTGGAGCCTCCCCCGTTGCCGCCCGTACCTCCTGTACCTCCGCCGGAACTGGTGCAACTGGAAACGCCAGCGAACAGAAACGCAGCCAGCATAGCGAACAAGAACACCTTGCGGTGCTTGCGAAGAGCTAACGGAAGCAGGAGCAACCCGCAGGCGAGCGGCAGGGCGACCCGAAAGTCGAAACGGTCGAGTCCAAACTTCGCGGTCTTCGCCCTGGCAGGATCGGCCCTGGCATTACTGGGTCTCTCAAGCCGAGCCGTGGTTCCGTTGCCCGTGGAGATCTCAACAGCGACGTTGCCTTGCACACCGGCGGCGAGCGTCTCACTGGCGGGAGTGAAGAGACAAAGCGCATTCGTGGGCAGGGTGCCGCAGGATATGGCAAAGGTGGCGCCGGAGCCGGCTGGCGAAATGACCAGGGTGTACGTGGCTTGCTGCCCACTCGCGACAGTCTGGCTGGCTGAACCAGTGATCGCTACCGTAAAATCGAAGCCCGTCCCTGAAAGCGCTACGGTGGCAGGCGTGGAAATGGCAGGGGAAGTGACGGTGAGCGATCCAGAGACGGAGCCGCCCGCGCTTGGCTGAAAAATAACCGAGGCGGTACAGTTGGCACCCGCAGCCAAACCGCCGGTGCAAGTATTCTGCGCGATGCTGAAAGGCGCTGGCGCGGCAAGCGCAATGGAGCTGATTCCGTAGTTGGAGGAATTCGTGATCGTGACTAGCTGCGCTGCGCTGGACTGACCCGCTGCAACCACGGGAAATGCGATCTGGGAGGGGTTTGCGGCCAGTCCGGTGGCGAGCTGTCCCGAACCATTCAACGGCACGGAAGCCGGCGCGATCCCCAACGTGGACGAAGAGACAGCAAGCATGGCTGGGATAGCGCCCGTCGCGCTGGGCGTAAAGACGATCTGCACCATGCAACTGCTTCCGTTGTTAAGGAGCGCTCCGCACGTGGTGCTGAAAATGGAGTAGCTTGATGCCGCTGCGCCGGTGATTGAAAAACTGACATTGGCCATCGGCGAGCCGCCGATGTTGCTGACGGTGATTGTTTGCGGAGCGCTTGGCACGCCGGGCTGCTGGTTTATGAAGGTCAGGCTAGTGGGGTTCACGCTGAAGGCGGGCGGCGAAAGCCCTGTCCCGCTCAAGGCCACAGTCTGCGTGCGCAGAGCGTCAGCAATCGTCAGCATGCCTGTGACCGCACCGACCTGAGAGGGAGCAAAGACCACGCTGACGGTGCAGACCGCGCCAGCCGCAAGTTGCGTTCCGCAGGTGCTCGACGCCTGGAAATGGGCGCTGACCGAGATGGAGATCGAAGTCAGCGGCAAGCCGCCGAAATTTGTCAGCGTCACATTCTCTGCGACGGAGAGCTGGCCGTCCGATGTCGGCAAGAAAGAGAGCGCTGCGGAGCTGAGAACGTCTGTGGGCGGAGCGATCCCTGTTCCCGTCAGTTCCACGGTTTGCGTGCCCGCACCGTCCGTGAAGGTCAGCAGGCCTGACGCGGGGCCATCCTGCGTGGGCGCAAACTCCAGTTCCAATTGGCAGACTGAGTTTGCGGTAAAGCTGGTTGTGCCGCATGAGTTGCCAGATAGGATAAACGGCGGGGTGATGGAGACACTGTTGATGCGAATTGCCACCGTGCCGCTGTTGCTGGCAGCCACCTGGAACGGCGCCGACGTTGTTCCCACTTCCACCTGGCCGAAGGGGACGGAGGCAGGGGTTAGGCTCAAGGCGCCTGCGGGCGAGCCAGTTCCGGTCAGGTCGATCACTAGCTGGCCGCCGTAAATATTGGCGTAGATGGTCATTTCTCCGCTCAGGGGACCCGTGGCCTGGGGCGTGAATGTTACCTGGATGGAGCAGCTCGCGCCCACTGCGACCGGTTCATTCACGCAGTTGTCGGTTTCAGTGAAGTCGCCGCTCATCGAAATGGACGAGAGCACGAGCGCGAGGCTGCCGGTGTTGTCGATAGTCACTATGAGCGGGCTGCTGGATGTGTCATATACCTGACTGGAAAAGGCGAGAGACGACGGGCTGGCGGCTGCAGCGGTAAGGCCCGTCCCTGCGCTCCATAGCGGGGTTTGCCAGATGCCGCGCCCGTATGTGGCTGCGACCAGAACCTGTGCAGAAGACGAGCTGGGAGTTGCGCCGAGCGCAATGGCCGGAGAGCTGGGCAAGCCGGAGCCAAAGACCGACCAGCAGTTGGAAAGGGATTGCGCGCAACTGGTGACTTCGGTTGTGAAGTACACGCCCCGGTCCGTGGCGATGTACACCGTGTTCGCATTCTGCGGGTCGATGGCAAGGCTGTTGGCCGGCGCAATGGGCAAGTTCGCCGTGATGCTGTTCCAGGTGGCTCCTCCATCCGTCGAGCGGTACACCACCTGGAGCTTTTCATCGGGTTCGTCCGTGCCTTCCACGGTTACGTACACGGTGTTGCCTGTGGGGGCGTGGGTGTCGATGACGACACTGGAAATATCGAAGTTTTCGAAATTCAGCGGATGGGGGTTGTTGAGAACGGGATTCAGCGTGAGATCGTGCCACACGGGTGCAGTGCCTGAGGAGAGATCGACGGTCGCGCTCAGAATGTGGCCCGGAATGTTGGCTCCGTTGCTGGCTGCGCCATACATCCCGACGTAAATCACCTCGGCGCTGGGAGGAAGAGCCAGCGCGGCGATGGAGCGGACCAGTCCGTCGCCATTGCAGGAAACGCCGGTAGCCCCGCTCGAAAGGATCGGGCTGATCGCATTGCTTGCGCTCCAACTGCTTCCATTGGCCGGCCCACGCCAAACGCGGCAGGTTCCAATGAGCAATTGAGAGTTGTCGAGCGGGTCGACCAGGAATGGCGCCGCCGTGGGCATCGTATCGCCGTCGCCGCCCACATCGGCGTCTGTGACTACTGGGCTCGTGCCAAATGAGCTGGGCGTGCAGGGGGCCGCTTGCGAGCATCGATAGATGGCCACTCCAGGCTGGTTGTTCACATACCAATTCGTGTCGTTTGTGAGATCGATAGCGACGGGGCCACCGTCACCTGAAAGAATCTGCGGCCAGTCTGTGGTCGGCGAGGAACTCTTCACGCCTGCGGTTCCGTTAACGCCCAGTCCGGCCATTAACTTGTATGGCGAGTCTGTAACAGGCGACAAACTAACCACCTCGGCAAGCGATCCAAGGCTGCTGTTCAGGTTCTGGAAGTGCGCGGCGTCCGTAGGCGCGCAGGGCGACCCCGCCTCGCCAATCGCGTCCGTCGAGCGCCAGAGCCCGCTGTCGTTGCCGAGAAAGATCTCCAAGGGGTTCGCCGTATTCCAAGCGAGCGAGTGCTGGTATTCGGCAACCTGCGCGCTCATGCAGGTGGCGGAGTTCGTCGTATTGCGCCAAACGCAACCCATGGCCAGGCTGCACTTCCACAGGTCATTGGCGCCTGCCAGCAAAAGTGTGTCCTGCTCGTTTGGAACCGCGGCTAGGGCGAGGTTATAGTCGCCGTCGAGGATAGTGGCAGCACCCTCAAGAGTGCTGGCCTCAAGCGCGGCGGTGTTCCACTGTGTGGCAAAGGAGATGGTGGGGTTGCTGCACGTCCCCGCGCTGATCGCGCATCGATCCTGCCATATGCCTTGGTCCTGATTGTTCAGATCTACGGTCCAGGCAAAAGTGTCCCCGGTTTGTGGATTGACCGCAAGCGCGCCGCGATAAATGGGACAGGCGATGGAGCCTGCTTGCCCGTAGTTGGGTGGACACATGTCCGCGGCGAGTTGGGCGCCGGGTTGCGCGGTCATGCGCGTCCAGGTAACGCCATCTGGCGATTGATAGTAGCCGTGATAGCGCACCGCGGCCACAAACAACTGACGCACAGGGTTCCAGACGACCGCTGTGGCGGCTATGCCCAGCGCAATGGGAGTGGTGGTCGGATCCTGGAGGGCTTTGCTTCCACCATCGGTGATGGTGCTCATGTGCCAGGTAGCGCCGCTGTCGGTGGAGTAGTACAAGCCCTGGTAAGTGTTAAGCGGCCAATCGGCATTCACCAGAGTGCCTTCATAGGCTTCGGAAAGCGCTGCTACCACAATTTGCGGATTCACAGTACTCCAGGCGAAGCCGGCAAAGCCCTCGCCGAGGAAGCTGGCGTCCGTGTAGCTGATGCCCTCTTCCTGGTCCGAAGTCTCCTGGATCAGGCTCCATGTGTTGCCGCCGTCAATGGAGCGCAGAATGCCTGCCCCGTAGTAAGAGTCGAGCACGTCATTAGGGTCGCCTGTGCCGGCAAGAATGACGCCGGTTCCGCCTGGCTGCACCGTGATAGCTCCGATGCTGATAGAAGCATCGGAGACTCCGCCGAGCGCTGCCAGCGTGTCAGTGAGCGGAGTGAAGGCGATCGACGAGGGCGTGGATGCGGCGGCGTTGTTGGCCACCCAAACGCCGCCGCCGGTGGTGCCTGCATAAAGCCGGTTGCCGGTCGCGTCGGAGGGATCGAGAGCCAGCGCGGACACTCGGCCGGTGACGAGGCCAAAGTTCGGGGTTTGGACCGCCATTGGGCCGAGCGGCTGCCAGGTGCTGCTTGATACCGTGTCGCCAGCGTTCTGGATGCTCGATGCCGCGCGGCGCGCAGAAGCGCTGAAGGTTGTGGCACTGAAATGGCGGACAGTGCCGGCTCGTGGAGTCAGTCTATGGCCCGGCGTCCACCCGCGCTCCCTGAGAAAACGCTCCGCTTCAAGAACGCGAGGCGGAACGCGCACCGGACGGGGTGCTTGCTGGGTTGATGGTTTAGCCGACGGAGCCGGAGCTTGCGTCTGCGCCGCGGCCGGGGCTACCGAGAGACGCGCCAAGAGGCATGCGGCCAAAGCTGCTGCGGCCCACGCGACACGGCTCGCATGTTGCCTCTTTGCGCACACCGCGGGCCGGTGAGCTCTATTCCCGGCGCAGCCCTTTCGGGCGCAGTGCTTGGACTTCGGATCGAACATTGGATTCGTCACGCGCTTCGCGACTGTGATTCCTGCTTCCCCTATTTTGAAAATCTTCCAATGGGGATGAGCACGGAATCGATCGGATAACGCTCAACGAAACACGCAGTTTCCGGGAATGAGATTGCGGCCCATTATAGGCCAGTTCGAAGAATCGTCAAATGTGATGGATGACACAGGCATTCGCGCGGCATCTCGGTGCAGGATTCGCGCGGGCCATGCCTTGGACAATTAGGATGGAATGGTCGCGTTTTCGAGCGCTTTCTTGCACCAATCCCCGTTCCTTCCCGATTGAGGTTTCGTGATGAGTCGTGTCCTTTTCGCTCTCCTTATGGCTGTTGCCGCCATGAGTCTCCACGCCGAGGACTACTCCCTCGGCCCCGATTCGCAACAGCACGATGGCGTGCCCCAAGGAACGGTGACCAGATTCATACTGGCGCCGGGCAAGGACTATCCAGGCACGCCGCACAACTGCGCCGTCTATGTGCCCGCCGAGTACGATGCGAGCAAGCCCACTCCATTCATGATTTTTCTCGACGGCAGCCAGGCGCTCGGCAACAGCATGCGCGTGCCGGTGGTTCTGGACAACCTGATCGCCAAACACGGTTTGCCGCCGATGATCGCGATCTTCGTCGACCCCGGCATTTTGCCCGTGGTTACAGATCCATCGCACCCGGATATCGCCCAGAACCGCTACAACCGCATTTACGAATATGACTCGCTGACGCCGCGGTTTTCCGATTTCCTGCTCAATGAACTGATCCCCGAGGTGGCGAAACAGTACAACCTGTCGAAGAATCCCGACGACCGCGCGCTGAGCGGCGTAAGCACAGGTGCTGTGGGCGCATTTATGACGGCGTGGAACCGGCCCGACCAGTTTCACCGCGTGCTGTCGCTGATCGGCACCTACGTTGCCATGAAGGGCGCTGATGCGCTGCCGGCGCTGGTGCGCAGGACGGAGCCCAAGCCGATTCGCATCTTCATGCAGGACGGGACGGCCGATCACATCACCCCCGCGGAGCCTTACGGAACCAACTTCGCCGGAAGCTGGCCCATCAACAACCAGGTGATGTATGAGGCGCTGGAGTTCGCAGGCTACGACGCCAAACTGGTGATGGGCACGGACGGACACAGCACCAAGCAGGGTGGCGCGATTCTGCCCGATGCGCTGCGCTGGCTGTGGCGCGATTATCCCGCGCCGATCGTGGTTCACGAGCCGGCGGCAGCGCAGCAGCCGGATTGGGATTCGTCGGGGATGGTGTTCTCGACGATCTATGTCGACAAGGCGTGGCAGCAGATCGACGGCAATTACGGATACGTCTCGAGCCTGACCGCCGACCGTAACGGGAATCTTTTTGTGCCGGATGCGGCGGGCAAGCGAATCGTGCGGGTCGACCCGCAGGGAAAAGTGACGCCGTTCACCGAGGTTCCCGATTCGTCGCAGGCCCCCAATCCTGCGCCAGTCACCGGTCCCGGGCCGGTTCTGCACATGGGCCCAGGCGACCGGCTCTACGCCTTCATTCCGGGGACCGTATTGACAAATATCGCATCCGTTGGCGATGCCGGATCGATTGTTTCCTGGAGCGTCGCGAACGGGGTCGCCAGCGACGAGACGGTACACGCCACTGCAGACAAATTCCAAATAGCCGACGGTGTGGCGGGCGGCGTGGACGATTTTGCGGTTACCAAGAACGGCACAATCTACGCCCTGCTCAACACCAAAGTAAAACGAATTGACCCGTCAGGCGCGGCGAGCGACGCGCTCCAGTGGAGCCGCATGCAGGGCGCAATTTTTCCGCCCTACGCAATCACGCTCTCACCCGACCAGTCCTTGGCCGTGACTATCGATCAATTCACCCGCTATGGTTGGTCCTTCCAGATCGCGGCGGACGGCACGCTCGTAAACGGCGAGCCGTTTTACCGGCTCGAGGAGGCGGAGGCAAGTGCTACGCCGGCATGGGGATATGAAAAGGGCAACGCGGCGGAGGACACGAATGGCAATGTCTATTTCGCGACCGCCCTCGGCATCCAGGTCGCCATGCAGAATGGCCGGATTATGCAGATTCTCAATCCGCCGATTCCCGGCGGCGGGCCGCTCACGGCCATTACTTTCGACCAAATCGGCGATCAGAGTTGGCTCTATGCCGCGCAGGACGGGAAACTATTCCGGCGGCCAGTAAGAGTGACGGGGGCGAATGCGTGGACCGTAGTCAAGCCGCCGAAACCGACTCTCTGAGAGCGATCCAAACCGCAATGAAAAGGGCGCCCTCAGGCGGCCCTCACTGGCAACTGAGATCTGATCCCTGACAACTGTCGTCCTACCAGCGTCCCCAGGCGCGCGTGAAGTAGTCGGTCATCGTCATCCCAATCAGCACCAGGAAGAGGAAAAACCCTGAAGCCACGGTCAGCTTGGTCAGCTTAGTGGTGTACTTCACATGCATGAAGAACAGCACCACTAGCGTCATCTTGGTGCAGGCGATGGCGAGCGCGACGACGGGATTCCAGAAGAGGACAAGACCCGTGTCCAAGTGCCAACCGAATAGGCTAAAGGCGATGTGCCATTCGCCGAGGTCGATGAATGACATCCAAACCGTCAGCCCAGTAAAGATCAGCAGGGCCAGAAGGATCGACCCGTAGACAACCGGACTCACGACGTGGTGTTCGTTCTCGGCCTCTTCGTTGTGCGCGGACTGTCCGTTGTGCTCGCTCATTGCAATTTCCCCTCAATACCGGCTGATCAAATAGAGCAGCGGGAACAGAAAGATCCAGACAATGTCGACAAAATGCCAGTACAGGCCGAAATTTTCGACATAGGTCACGTGTCCTGTTGTGTAAGCGCCTTGTCGCGCCCGGAAGATCATGAACGTCAGGAGCGAGATGCCGATAATCATGTGTAGGGCGTGCATTCCGGTCATTGCGAAATACAAGAAGAAGTACATCGCGGTCTTTTCCGCCATGTCCGGCGCCAGCGGCTTGTCGTGATACTCCTTGTAAACTTCGGGGTCCGATGCGGGGTTTAGGAATGACGCATCGCTCCAGTGCAGGCCTGGAACGTGATGCTTCACCCACTTCTCGTGATACTCGATGGACTTGATGCCGAGGAACGCCATGCCCAGGATCCATGTCAGCGAAAGGAACAGAATCAGCATGCCCTTCTTGCGCATCTCGGCCGACCAGACTCCCATGGCCATGGTGAAGCTGGACACGATCAGAACTCCGGTGTTCGCAGTTCCCCATCCGATATTCAGCTGGTGCGACGCCTCAACGAAGGCTGGGTAGTACCAGTTGCGCATGATCAGATACGCGGTGAAGAGCCCGCCGAAGAACATGATTTCCGTGAGCAGGAAGAGCCACATGGCAAAGTTCGTGGCGTCGAACTGCTGGTCGACGGATTCGAAATGATGGCGCTGATACGGTGGATGCTCGTGATGAACGTCCACCGCGGCGACGCTGGCAGTTGCGGTGCTATCCGACACTCGCCACCTCTTTCTCCTGCTGCCGTTCGAGCCATTCGTAGTCGTAGGCCTCGTGGTCAACGATGGGGATCACAGGGAAGTTCTCAGTGAGCGGCGGCGACTGCGTTTGCCACTCCAGGCCCGTCGCCTGCCAGGGATTGTTGCCGGCGACGGCTCCGTACCTCAGCGACCAGGTGAGATAAAGAACCGGCAGCAGGTAGCCAATGCCGAGGATGGTCGCGCCCGCGGTAGAGAAGACGTTCAGCGCCTGGAACTCCGGCGGGTAAGCGGCGTAGCGCCGCGGCATGCCCAACGTGCCGAGGATGAATTGCGGGAAGAACGTGAAGTTGAAGCCGATAAAGGTTACGACCGCTGCAAACTGCGAAATCTTCTCCGGATACATGCGCCCGGTCCACTTGGGCCACCAGAAGTGAATGCCGGAGAGAAACGCCATCAGCATGCCACCCACCATCACAAAGTGGAAGTGAGCAACGATGAAGTACGTCTCCGTCAGATGAATGTCAGTTCCCGTTGAGCCGAGGAAGACACCCGTCATACCGCCGATGGTGAACAGGCCCATAAAGCCAAAAGCGTAGAGCATCGGCGTCTCAAACGTAATTGAGCCTTTGTACAGCGTGAAGGCCCAGTTGAAGATCTTGATAGCCGAGGGCACCGCGACGAGCATGGTGAGCAACGAAAAGACCAGCGCCGCGTAATTGGAGATGCCCATGATGAACATGTGATGCGCCCAGACGAAGAAGCCGAAGACCGCGATGGCCACAGAGGAGAACGCGACCGCCGTGTAACCGAAGACGCGTTTGCGGCTGAAAGTGGAGACGACCTCGGAGATGACTCCCATGCCGGGGAGAATCATGATGTAGACGGCCGGGTGCGAGTAGAACCAGAACAAATGCTGGAAGAGAATCGGGTCGCCGCCATAGGCGGGATCGAAGACGCCGATGTGCACTGTGCGCTCGAGAACCACCAGCACCAGCGTGATGGCCAGCACCGGCGTACCCAGCACCATTAAGATACTCGCCGCGTAGTTAGCCCAAACGAAAAGCGGCAACCGGAACCAAGTCATGCCCGGCGCGCGCATCTTGTGGATGGTGACGATGAAGTTGAGCCCGGTAAAGATGGAACTGAAGCCGGCCACGAAGATGGCCAGGCCGGTTGAAATCACATGGGTATTGAGGTAGTGCGTCGAGAGCGGGCTGGTAAAGGTCCAGCCCGTATCTACGCCGCCTGCGGCCATGGTGTAGATGACCATGCAGCCGGCGATGATATAGAGATACCAGCTGAGGAGGTTGATCTTGGGCAACGCCAGGTCGCGGGCCCCGACCATCAAAGGAATCACGAAATTCCCGATCGTTGCGGGCACAGAAGGAACAAGGAACAAGAACACCATGATGACGCCGTGCATGGTGAAGACCTTGTTGTAAGTGTCGGCGGCCATCAGTGAAGTCTGCGGCGTCAGCAATTCCAGGCGAATGAGTCCGGCCAGCGACCCGCCGATAAAGAAGAAAAATGTAATCGAAATCAGGTAGAGCGTGGCGATCCGCTTGTGGTCGCCAGTGAGCAGCCAACTGAGCAAGCCGTTTTCCTTAGTCAGGAAATTCATCTTGGGAACCCTGGCCGTGGACTGATCGGGAAGACTGACGATGGTTGCAGCACTCATGGCTTGACCTCCTTCTGCGCTGCGGGCGCCTTGCCCGTTGGCGCTGCTTTACTACCGCCTGCACTCTCTGGAACAAGATCGGTGGTGTTGAGAGTCTGCTGAACGCGGTAATCGGAATCGAGATTCTTGATGTATTCGACCAGTGCGATGACACCTTCTTCGCTTACCTGGCCCTGGTAGGTGGGCATAATGGGCGCATAGCCCTGCGTAATATGCTGCGACGGGTTCAATATCGCCTGACGCAAATAAGCGTCGTCGGCGGTGATGGTCTCTCCCGTTGAAAGCGTGAGCCTGGAGTTGTAAACATTGGCCAGGCTGGGCCCGCGGGCGTCAGGCCTTGTGTTGTGGCATGCGCTGCAGCTCAGGCTGGCGAAGAGCCGCTCGCCGTCCTGTGCCAGCGAATTGCCGCTGGTTGAGCTGTCCAGCCATTTCCTGAAGTCGTCCGGGGTCATCACCACCACGTCGCCGATCATCTGCGAATGGTTGGTCCCACAATATTGCGTGCAGAAAAGGTGATAGGTGCCGGGCGTTGTGGCCTCAAACCAGACCGTCGTGTAGCGGCCCGGAATCGCTTCGCGCTTGACGCGAAAGGCGGGAATGGAAAAGCTGTGAAAGACATCCTGCGAGATCAGAGTCAACTGCACTGGACGGCCCATGGGAATGTGCAGAGCGTTGATCTCGTGCTGCCCTCCGGGATGCTCAACCTTCCACATCCACTGCTTGCCCACCACGTAGATGTTCATGGCGTTGGCCGGCGGCGTGTAAATGCGGAAGTAAAGCAGCGCTCCCCACACGAACATGATCAGAAACAGGCCGAGCGGGATGATCGTCCAGGTGGCTTCGAGCACCGTCGAGCCTTCGATCTGCACCGCGTGCGGATGGCGCGACTTGCTGTAGAGGATCGAGAATCCGACAATCAGAAGAACCACAATCGTCAGCCCAACCAGGCTGACCAGCACCATGAAGAAGTAGAGCGCGTCCATTTCGGGCGCAATCTTGGATGCTTCGGGCGGAAAGAGCGCGAAGTGCGTCAACCACTTGACGAGAAACTGCCACAATACTGGACTGATGTGGTCCATTCCTTTATCCGTTCACTTTCTTTGCCGCACCCAGGGTCCCTGGTCCTGCCGGGTGATCGTGCTTGTAATCGCGGCGGAACATCACCAGCATGAATCCGCCCAAAAGTACCACTGTGAGGAACCCTCCCAACTGAATCACGCGCGCGATGATCAGATCGTGTGTGTTGGTCGTCGGATCGTAGTGGTAGCAGTAGGTAAGAATGTTGTCGACCGGCGATCCGATGCGATTCGACGAGGCTTCATCGAGGCCGAGCAGTAGATCCTTGGGCGAGTACTCAACGCCCATGTAGTACTGCGCCAGCTTGCCCTCTGGGGTCACGATCTGGATTGAACTCGCGTGTGCGTACTGCATCAGGCTGCTGCCGGGCACTGTGAGCTTGACGTAGCGGAAACCAACTGCCTGAGTCAGCGCATCGATATTCGGCTGAGTGCCGGTGAGAAAGTGCCATCCGTCGGCAGTCTCAGGCCGGCCATATCGCTTCACGTATTCACGCTTCTTCGCCGCGGCCAGGTCCGTGCCCTCGGTGGGATCGATGCTGACCACGATGATGTTGAAGTCCTTGCCCGGGACATAGCGGACCATCTCGAGCGCGCTGGTGAGGCCGTCGAGTTCCTCGGAGCAGAGCATGGGGCAGCGGTAGTAAACAAGCGCAAGAATCGCTGGGCGCTTGCCGAGGTAGCCAGCCAGCGTCACTTGCTTGCCGGCATCGTCAGTGAAGGCAAGGTTGAGCGGCAACTGCGTGTTGAGATGCTGATCGATGCCCACGCCATTGAGCAATGTGGGCGGCCTGTCGTTGGTTGGACCAGTCTCTTTGTCGCCGTAGCTGGAAACCTGCGCGGTGAGGATTGGAGAGGCAAGCGAAAGGACGATGGCGACGACGGCGGCCTGTGCCGCGCCGAACCAATGTATCCGGATTGTGCCTCCCGATCGCACTGTTATTTCTGTTCTCCTTGCTTGACGGCAGCCTGCTCAGCCTGTTCCTGCTCGTAGCTGGTGCGCGCAAAGCCGTTGGTCAGCGGTACGGTCACGGTGGGGACGCTGTCACCGGTCATCGGCGCCTGGGTGTTCACCGCCGGCGCCACGGTCAACCCCCGCTGCGCAATCAATTGCATGGCCTGCTCGATGGGAATCCTGACCGTCCCCTTCGACTGATCGACCCAGGTGTAATTGTTCAGCAGCAGATCCTCGCGCGCATGCAGGTCAGCCACATCCTGGTCGCCGTCGTCAGTCAGCAACCGCGGCGTTGGAAAGGTCTGCGTGATTTCCGCGATCTTGTTCTGGAGTTCGGGGCTGGAGGGCAAGTTGCCCAGCTGCCGCACGTCCACCGTCTTGGTCCACTTGCTGTTCGGCCCGTCCTCCCGGTTCATGCGGGCGTTAAACCACGCGCCTATGCCGTAGCAAAGCATCCCGACCACAGCGACAAAGATGAGGAGCGAGATCATGAACACAGCAATCCCCGTAACGCTGGCATCGCTGCGCTCATAACCGGCCGACGCGTCGACTTCGTGATTCTCCGGCTCTTGCCCTGGATCGGGGTGGTTATGCGTGGGCATGTTCAGGCTCCAGAATCTCCGCCAGATGCGGATCGTTCACCTGCACCAGCTGCCGCGTCTTCAGCCGCGTGCAGAAATAGGCCACCCAGAAGGCAAACATGGCCGTGGGCACCGCAACATATTCGAGAATTCCCCAACTGAAGTGCAGGTTGCGGGCGGCGTCCTTGAAGTTCGGCTCAATCAGCCAGAACAGGTCGAACGCGCGCGCGAAGATCATCCACTGACACACCCGCACCAGCCGTTTCTTGTTCCGCTTAAGGTCGCGAGAGAGCAACATGGTGAACGGAATCAACCAATGGAAGATGAAATCGAGGGTGATGATGACGCCCCATCCGCCGCGAATGCGGTCGAGATACCAATTGATCTCGTCTGGCAGGTTTCCTGACCAGATGATGAGGAACTGCCCGAAAGCCAGGTAGATGTTGAGCATCACGAAAGCGAAGGTGAGTTTTCCCAGGTCGTGCTGCTCGGTCTGTCGCAAGATCGTCTTGAATGGCTCGGCTCTGGAGAGCGAAATGGCAACGATGATGGAAAAGGCCAGCGTCGCGTATCCCTGCCCGACAAGAAAGAGCAGGCCATAGACCGACGAGTACCACGTGGGATCCATCGACATGACCCAGTAGATTGCGCCCGCCGTCATAGTGAGCGCATACACCACGATGCCGGGACCGCTGATGTTCTCAAGCTTCTTGATCCAGTACGGCGTGGTCTCAGGTCCAGAGCTGTCGCGCTTCAGGCCCAGGGTATTGAGCCGCCACGCATAGAAGCCCCAGATAGCGAAGCAGAGCAGGCTCACATACCAAAACGCATTCGGATTGAGCATGGGCCGCTTGAAATCGATGCAGTGGGCCTGGAGTTCGCTGATCACGCCCGACTTCAGCGCCGCGGTCGTATCGCTGATCGCTGCCCAAAGATAGAGCCGCTTCATAAAGATCGCGATGACGACCCAATAGACAAGGATCAGCGGAAGGGTGCGGCTCATGGCCTCGAGCGGACGCCGCAGGAGCAGTCCCCACTTGCCGCCCGAGCAATACTGCACCATGAGCAGTGCCAAGCCGCCGATACACAGTCCCCATGTAACCATGGTGCCCAGCACCCAACCACGCAGCAGATGATCCCAGCCCAGGTGCTCCGAATCTTGCGCCTGCCCCAGGAACGCCAGAATCACAGCGACCACAGAGAAGACTCCCGCGATGATCAGCGCGCGGCTTTTCCAAACGTCCACAAACGCGGGAGCGCTCAGGTCTGCCGGGAGCTGCTTGGCGTGCGAAATTGCGTCGTGTGCCATTCCGTTCGTCCTACTTCTGGGCCGCGGGGGCCGGTTTGCTTGCTGGAATCGAAATCTTTGGATCGGCTTGATACGCCGGAGCCATACCGGGAGTTCCCTCTCCGGCGATAGGCTTGTACGCCGTTACTGCCGTCGACGGCAAGGGCCATGGCTGAGCGTATTCGGGATGTCCTTCGTCCGTTGCCAGGTCCTTAAGGTTCTTGATCTGCGTGCTCGCCGGCACATCCTTCGCCGTGGCGGCCTGGCTCAGTTGCAGCGCGCGGATGTAAGCCGCAACTGCCCAGCGATCCGCAGGCGGCAGTTGCGCCGAGTAGTCGGGCATAGCGCCGTATCCGTGCGTCATCACGTAAAAGTAGTGCGAGAGCGGCTGCGACATGCGCACCTGGTCATGGAAATTGGCTGCAGGCTTGAATCCGCGCTGCACGATCTCGCCAAGCCCGTTGCCCACACGCGAGTGACACGGTGTGCAATAGATGTTGAAGCGCTCCTGTCCGCGTTCAAGCACTTCCATCGTCACCGGGAAGGGCATCTCGTCCAGTTCCTGCTTGTAGCCATTCGGCCCCTGCACCACGCCGGTATAGAAGTAGCTGTCCTCATGAAGCTGGCCGCGGGCCACTGTGTCGAGCACCTGCGGCCGGGCTCCGCGATGATCCGCAAAGAATTCCGTTCCTCGCTGCGGGTCCATCCTGGGCTGGTCCTGCATGTCTTGCCGGCAGCCGGCGATAAGAAGAACGCAAGCCGCGAGGCCGAGCTCAATTGATCTCCCAGGTCCCCAAATGCGAGGGACCTGGGGCACCCGCACTCGTGCTTTCTGATCCTCGATCGCGGATCCGTGAACCCTGAAGTGGCTCATCAGTACTCCACCTCCACAACCGAATTCGGACCGAATTTCTGCAGATACGTTTTGGTCTCCGCCAAATCGAACTTCGGATCCAACGCCTCCAGACAAAGGAAGAACTTGTCAGTCGTCGCGCCGTCGCGGAAGTTGGGCGCGTTGAACAGCGGATGGTAGAGCGCGGGCAGGCCGTTCAGAGCGAGCATACCGAAAGCAGCAGAAAGACCCGCCCAAAGAATCGTCCACTCGTAGGCGGGCACGATAAACGCCGGCCAGGAGTACAACGGACGTCCCGCGATGTTGAGCGGATAGGCAAGCGTCGAAATCCAGGTTTCGAGCGAGAACATCGCGGCGCCGCCGATCAGGCCGCCAATGAGCGTGAGCAACGGCACTTTGTTGCGATGGAAGCCAATGGCCTCGGCAGCCTCCTCCACTGGATACGGCGTATAACAATCCATCCGGCGCCAACCGTCCTGGCGCGCCTGCTGCGCTGCCCTCACCAGGTCGCTTGGCGTATCGAATTCGGCCAGCAGGCCGTACGTTCCTTCGCGTGCGGGCATATTAGTCAGCAGCCTCCGCCGCCTTAGGCTTGATCTTGGCCCCCGGCAGCAACATGCGAATTTCGTTCATGGGAATCATGGGCAGGAACCGGACAAACAACAGGAACAGGAAGGTGAAGAATCCCAGCGTGCCCACGAAGGTCATGTAGTCCCACTTCGTCGCGCGGTATGTACCCCACGACGAAGGCAGGAAGTCGCGGTACAAACTGGTGACGACAATGACGAAGCGCTCAAACCACATGCCCGTGTTCACAACGATGGAGATGAAAAACATGAATGGGATGGAAGTGCGCAACTTGCGCGACCACAGAGTCGTGAGCGGGATCGCCAGGTTGCATGTGACGAGCACCCAATAGGACCAGCCCATCGGCCCAAACACGCGGTTCCAGAACATAAAGGCTTCCCAGTGTGATGCCGAGTACCAGGCCATGAAGGCTTCCATGCCGTACCCGTAGGCCACGATGAAGCCGGTGGCCAGCATCACTTTCCCCATGTTGTCGATGTGACGCTCGGTGACCAGCGATTCCAGGTGATAGAACTTGCGCAGCGGGATGGCCAGCGTGAGCACCATGGCGAAGCCGGAGTAGATTGCGCCTGCGACGAAGTAAGGCGGGAAGATGGTGGTGTGCCATCCGGGAAGTACAGCCACTGCAAAATCGAAGCTGATGACCGTGTGCACCGAGAGCACCAGTGGCGTAGCCAATCCGGCCAGCAGCAGCGACGCGGTCTCGTAGCGCATCCAGTGGCGCACCGATCCGCGCCAGCCTACGCTGATGATGCCGTAGAAATATTGCGCGATTTTCGATTGTGAGCGGTCGCGCAGGGTGGCAAGGTCTGGGACCATTCCGATGTACCAGAAGACTACCGAAATGGTTGCGTAGGTTGAGACCGCGAAAACGTCCCAAACCAGGGGTGAGCGGAACTGCGGCCACACTGTCATGGTGAACGGCAGCGGGAAGAGCCAGTAACCAAGCCACGGACGGCCGACGTGAATCAGCGGGAACAAGCCGGCGCAGCACACGGCAAAAATCGTCATGGCCTCGGCGAAGCGGCTGATGGCGTTGCGCCAGCCCTGTTTGAACAAAAGTAGAATGGCCGAGATGAGCGTGCCAGCGTGCCCGATGCCGATCCACCAAACGAAGTTGATGATGGCGAATCCCCATGCAACTGGCTGCGTGATGGCCCAGATTCCCACACCCTTGAGGAACAGCCAGGTTACGGCTACCAACAGCACGGTGGCACCACCGCCTGCAAACGTGAAGAGTGCAAACCAGCCCATCGGCGTGTGCGGCGTGAGCACAATGCGCGCGATCTTCTCGGTGATCGACCGGAAGGTCTGACCCTGCGCGATGACCCGGAATTCTCCCGTTGCCGGATCGATCATGGGGTCGTTGGGTTTTACTTCCTTGGTTGCCATGGTCGCTTCAACCCTTCGCCGGCGCATATTCCGTCGGCGTCACTTCGAGTCCCTGGTTCACGTTCAACACTTCGGCCAGATACTGGGTACGGGGCCGGGCGTTCTGATCGGCGATCACCTGATAGCTGCGCTGCTGGGCCCTTATTTTCGAGACGCGGCTGTTGGGATCGTTCTTGTTGCCAAAAACGATCGCTTCCGCTGGACACGCCTGCTGGCATGCCGTCACTATCTCGCCGTCGCGGATATTGCGATTCTCCTTGTCGGCCTCGATCTTGGCCGTCGAGATGCGCTGCACGCAGTATGTGCACTTCTCCATCACGCCGCGCGAGCGGACGCTGACGTCGGGGTTGCGCATCAGCTTCAGGCTCTCGGTCTCGAAGTCCGAGTAGAGCAGGAAGTTGAACCGCCGCACCTTATAGGGACAGTTGTTCGAGCAGTAGCGGGTACCCACGCAGCGGTTGTAGACCATCAGGTTAAGGCCTTCTGGCGTGTGCACCGTTGCGCCGACCGGGCAAACCTGCTCGCAAGGCGCGTTTTCGCAGTGCTGGCAGTTCATGGGCTGGAAGTGCGCGCGCGGCGCAGCCAGGTCGCCTTCGAAATATGTGTCGATACGCAACCACTGCATGTTGCGGCCGATGCGCACCTGCTGCTTGCCTACCACGGCGATGTTGTTCTCGGCATAACAGCTCACGATGCACGCGTTGCATCCCGTGCAACTGTTCATGTCAATGGACATGGCCCAGGCGTTGGCCTCGTTGTATTCCCAGTTCGGAAACAGCGAAGTGTCGCGGCTCGGCGTGTCGTGGCCCTCGCCTTCGTGCGCAAAGTTGGGATTGGCCTTGAACTCGTCCAACGTCGCGTAGCGGATAATGCCGCGCGGACCGAGCGCTTCGTCAGCTTCGAGCGAGTTGTTGCCATGTCCCTGCTCGCCGAAAGCCGCACCGCGCTGATCATGGTAGTGGCTCTTGGTGATCGCGATGCCCCACTTGCCTTCCAGCTTGCGGATGGAGCCCGTGGCGTAGAGGGGTGCCCATGTATTGCGAATGAGATAGGCGTTGAAGCCTTGTCCGGAGCCGACACGGCCGGCGAACTCGCGACCGTAGCCGAGGTATACCGTAACTGAATTGTCGGGATGACCCGGAGCAACAATGACCGGCGCCTTGACCTTGCCGTTGCCCACGCACAATTCAACGATGTCGTCTTCTTCAAGGCCGAACCGTTCGAGCGTCGTGCCGGAAACGATTGCCGCGTTGTCCCAGCTCAGGCTCGTTACCGGCTTGGGCAGCTCCTGCAGCCAGCCCACATTATTCCAGCGGCCATCGTAAATATTTGGATCGGGCCGGAAGATGATTTCGAGTAAATCCTTGGGCGTCGGCGTGGGAATTGCGCCGCTAAACGCGGGGCCTGCACCGGACTTCGCAGGCCCGCTGGGCGTTGTATCCGCAATCCAGCCGTCGTGCAGCGCCTTGCGCCAGCCCGTCTCGAAATCCCCCTTGATGTTGGCCTTCTGCGTCTCGCGCACCGCGTCGTATGGGCTCACCATCGGATCGTTGAGCAGAGCCTGAAAGACGTGATGCGCGGTGCGTCCGCCATACAACGGATCGATCATGGGCTGCACGATGGAAACCGTACCGTCATACACGCGCGCGTCAGACCATGATTCGAGATAATGCGCGGCGGGGATGTGCCAGTGCGACTGCTGCCCCGTTTCGTCGTAGTGCGAGCCAAGGTGGGCTACGATGTTGGCCTTGTTAAATGCGTCGGCAAAATTGAGATCGGCGGGGGCGTCGTAAATCGGATTGGCATTCAGAATCACGAGCCAATCGACCTTGCCCGCGTTCAAGTCGGCGACGAGCGCTTTGAAATCGCCAAGCTGGTCGCTGGGAATGGGAATCGCCGGATCGGACGCGACAAAAACTGTCTTCCCGAGGTTGCCGAGCGCGTTGTTGATCGCGATCGCCAGCGCCGCGACCGACGGATCCTGATAAAGTCCCGGAAGCACCGCACTCTTTCCTGCGTTGGCCTTCAGGTCCTTGACTACCGCGGCAAGAAAACTCTTCTGGTCATCGGTCCATGGATAGGCTGGAGCGTTCACTCCCGCCACGCCCACTACCTGCGCCAATGCCGCCGCAAACGCCGGAATCTCGCTCGCGCGCAAGCCCAGCCGGTGCTCGGCCTTCATCCCTGTGGTGGTCGTCGTGCTTTCCACCGCATAGAGGCGGTTCATGCCGTTTTCAGGCTGTTTGCGCCGGGCAGCGTAATCCCGCACCAGCTTGTGGAATCCCGGATAAGCCGCGCTCGAAATGAAATCAGCGTCCAGCGAAACAATCACATCGGCGCCGCTCAGGTCATATTGAACGTTCACGCCCTGTGCAAGAAACGTTCCCGCGAGTGCGGGATCGTATTGCACCAGCTTGGCCTTGGGCCACGCCGTCTGCACTTCCTTCCATTGCCGCGCCAGCGTCGGCGAGGTGATGGTCGCGCTCAGGAAGTAGATGCCGGTTCCGTCTTTGGTCGACGTGACCTTATCGCGCAACGCCTCTGCAAACTCGGCCCACTCGCGGCCCTCGCCGCGACAGGTGACATGTTGCGAGCGGTCAGGATCGTAGAGATCGAGAAGTGTGCCCTGCGAATAAGGATCGGAGCCGCCGTGGTTGTATGCGTGCTCCGGGTTGCCATCAATCTTGATCGGCCTGAATTCGTCGCTCTTCACCAGCAGCGGCACAGCGCCCGTGGTGAACGGATGCGCTGTGGCAAAATACATTGGTTTGCCGAGAATCAGATCTTCCGGCGCTTTGACGTAGGGATAAATGGGCTCATCGGGCTGCTTGGTGCAACCGGCGAGGCCCGCTAGAGCCATCGACGCGCCCATCAATTTGAGGAAGCCGCGCCGTGAAACAGGATCAACCCACTCCTGCGCAGCAGAGGGAAACTCGCGCTCCACCGCGGCTTGGAATTCCGGCGTGTTGGCCAGCTCATCGAGCGAACGCCAAAACTTCTTGCCCTTGGTGCCACTCAGCTCGCGCCGCACTGATTCGAGCGTCATTGGCTCGAGTACGGGGGGCTCCGAATTCGGCGGCTGTTGCGCGCCGTTGAGAGTTGGCTCCATTGGCTTCTCCACCGCCGGCGAGTTCTTTCTTTTTGCGCTCATCGGTGGCACACCTCGCAGCTGGTCAGGTCTTTCGGCGTGCGGATTTTGTAGTTGTCCACGAGGAAATGGCCAAGGTCAATCTGGCTGGTGAATTTCGTATAGTTCGCCGGCAACTCAACCACGTCATTGCCGATATATGGATGCGCGTCAGGCGAACCCTGAGCCGGCAAACGCAGCGAAGCAGTCGCAGCCCCCGGCGTCTCGCTCGGGTCTTTCGTGGTGCAGCTCACGCTTTGCGAGGTCGGCGTGCCGGACGTGACCGGATTCGCCGCGCACCACACCGGATGGTCGTAGGCAGGCGGCTGCCAATCCATGTTGTAGATCTGGCTCGTCGGCCGCAGGTTTTTCGCGGGGTTGCGATGGCAGTCCAGGCACCACTCCATCTGTAGCGTGTTCTGCGCGTACATCAAAGGCATCTCATCCACGCGGCCGTGACAGCTTTCGCAGCCGATGCCCTTGTTCACGTGGATTTCGTGATTAAAGAAAACAAAGTCGGGAAGGTCGTGCACTTTGATCCAGGGAATCGACTGCCCCGTAAACCAGCTTTGGCGGACTGGCTCGAGCAACTGAGCATTGGTCCAGATCTGCGCATGGCAGTTCATGCAGGTGCGCGTGGGAGGAATGCCCGCGTAGCTCGATTTCTCTACGGACGTATGACAGTACTGGCACTGCAGGCCGAGCCCCTGAACGTGATGCTTATGGCTGAACGGCACCGGCTGATCCGCGCGCTGGCCCTGCCGCGTAACCCACGGCGAGCGCTGCAACTGATCCAGCGTGACCCCCAGGGCAATCACGATCAACCCCGTCAGCACCAGGCTCATGCGAGCCAGTGCATTGGAGCTGCGGTCGAAAATTTGCGCCATGAACGATTCCCGGTCTGACTTTCGTTTGGCATGCGCCGCGTGTATCGGCGGTCACATAGGTTATGTACAAGAATTGCTCAACGATAAAACTTCAGGGAAGGGGCGGGAACGCCCGAAATTCAAATATAGCAGCCTGCAACGAATTCGCAATACGCTGAGAACACAAAATCGCCAAAATTATTTGTGGGAAACTGCTTTGCAACCTCTTGAAAAGAAAATCCCTTGTGACAAGCGCGTTTGAGGCGTAAACACCACCATCCTCTGGCGAAAGGCGTACCAGAAGTTGGGATCGTCAGAGAAAAAATATCATGCCAGAGGCGTCCTCTGGCAAGCCCGATTCGCTCGCTCTGCCCTTCGATTCAAACGGGCCTCATCATCTGTCGCTCGTCCGGCCCGAAGAGACTTCGATCATCCCGCAGAAGTTGGGCTCGAGCAACACCGCTCTCCTCCGCAATTACAGGTGCAACACTCGGCGCATCGACCCGTGCGGGATTCAGCGAAAGAGGCATCTCGTGATGTTCGCGGCCAACCAACGATCACGAGAAATACGTCGAGAACAAAGAGCGCAATTGCAATGTCGTTGAAAAGTGTCGCCTGCGGCGAATTTGGCCAGAATTGATTCGCCGCCCAGAAAAGAAAGGCGACCGCCAACATGATTGCCTTGAGGAATTCCGGCGCGGCCGGGCGAAGCGCAATCTGGTACACGAGGTATGCCAGGGCGATCATGGCCAATGAAAATGCCGCGAGAATCGAATGACTTCCGGCTGGAAAAAGACTCGGAAAAGCGTCCCAGCCCAACAGCACGGCGACACCTGCAAGCGTAACGGCACCGAGGGTGACGGATAGGAGCCGGCGGTTGTGGCCGTGGCGCGTGGACATACTTCATTATTCCTCGCAACTCGAAAGGAAACCGTAAAGACCGGCCGTGATGCCGAGCCAATCAAGATGGGCCGGTGCCGACGATTGGATCGTTTAGAATTCAAAGGAACGTAACAATCGCTTTCATCACCACCTGAAGACACCAGGCTCACTTGTTCGCCTCGCTGGACTGTCCCCACCCATCGCCGTCGAGTGAATGCCCGCGCAGGATTCGTCAACACCAAGATTCGCCGAAGAGAGACAAGGGAAGACATTATGAAGTACGCCGGACTACTGGTGATGCCCGCGGGGTTTTTTCTTACGCTTGCCGCGCTGGCGCTGTTTCCCGATCCCGGGCGTCGTTTGGCGTTCGTGCTCTGTGGTTTGGCAGTTGAGGTCCTGGGCCTGGTCGTAACGGTGCGCGGCCATATGCAGTCACGAGGGGCCGGCCAGCCATGAGCGCGATTCCTCCCATGGTCCCTGCGTCGGCTCCTGCAATGGGCGACGCGGTTTTTGCGCTGACTCTTGCGCTCATGCTGCTTGCGCCGATGGCCATTGCCGGCGTGGCGCTTGTCAATACGGGGCTGGGCCGTTCGCGCTCGGCGGCGCAGGCGATGCTGGGCAATCTTGCCCTGATTGCCGTTGCCGCCATCGTTTTTGCTTTCGTGGGTGCCTCCTTCACGGGGTCGCTCGGATTGAAAGAAGTTGTACTTCACGCGGCAGGCAAGCCATGGAGCGTGCTCGGCCTTGGTCCCTTTCTTCTTCGTGGGCTTGGCGCCGCAGTCCCGCAGGCTCAGTTCGCCGTCTTGTTTGAGTTTTTGGCGGTCGCCATGTTGGTTCTGCTCCCCTGGGGCTCAGGAGCCGATCGCTGGAGACTCGCCGCCGGCTGCGTATCCGCGGCGGTTTCGGCTGCGGTCGTTTTTCCACTCGCAGCACACTGGATTTGGGCCGGCGGATGGCTTTGGGCACTGGGTGCGAACTTCTCCGTGGGAGCGGGTTTTCTTGACGCGGGCGGAGCTGCCACAGTGCACGTAATTGGCGGGATGAGCGCGCTGGCCGTGATCTGGATCGCCGGACCACGCCGCGGAAAATTTCCAAAAGAAGGCCTCTCCACGGCCATGCCTGGCCATAACGCCATTTACGTTTTGTTTGGCTGCCTGCTGGCGCTCGTCGGTTGGGTGGCCTGGAACCTGGCCGGAGCAATCGTTTGGGTTCACGCTCCACTCTCCGCACTGCCTGGGACTGCGATCAATACGCTGCTCTCGGCATCGGGCGCGCTGGCCGCCACTTTCTCGGTCACGCGCTTCCGCTTCGGCAAGCCCGACGCAAGTCTTTGCGCCAACGGCTGGCTGGCCGGTCTTGTTGCATCGAGCGCGTGCGCGGCCTTTGCCTCTCCGGCAGGTTCTCTCTTTGTTGGAGCCGTGGCCGGTGTCTTTACGCCGTTGCTGGTGGAGGTGCTGGAACTCGCGCTCTCCATCGACGACCCAACAGGCGCCATCACCGTTCACGGCGCCGCGGGCCTGTGGGGATTGATCGCGGCAGGGTTTTTTGCGCCTCAGGCGGGGCAGCTTCTGGCGCAGCTTATCGGCATCGCCGCGCTCCTCGGCTTCTTTTTCCCGCTGATTTATTTGCTCTTCGCGCTGCTCAACCGCTTCGTTCCCTTCAGAGTGGATCCGGATGGTGAGCGCATGGGCATGGATCTGCATGAAATCGGCGGCGGGGCCTATCCGGAATTTGTGATTCACCGCGACGAGTCTTATCGCTGAGCGGAAAGCAGCTGCCGGCGTCAGCCTCGCTTCGAAATTCAGCGCCGAGCCATCAGCAACATGACAATGAACAGCGCCAACGGCACAAACGCCAATGCCGCGTAGAGTGCGAGCTTGCGCCCGCTGATCGCCAACCGCCCAATCCGAACGGGCCCGTGCTGGCCGCTTTCGAGGCCCACAAGTTCCTGGTGCTCCAGTTCCCAGGCCATATCGGATGCCGTGGCATAGCGATGACGCGGATCGCGCGCCATCGCGCGGAAAAGAATCTCTTCGACAGCGGGAGGGATCTCCGGGTTCAGCTCCCGCGCCGGTGCGGGATCGGTAAGCAAACGCTCGTTCATCACTGCCAGCGGACTGGGTCCCGTGAATGGGGGTTGGCCGGTCAGCATTTCATAGAGCATCGCGCCAAGCGCGTAAACGTCGCTGCGCTGGTCGCCGTGCTGGCCCTTCACCTGCTCGGGAGAGATGTAGTCGGGCGTGCCCAGAGCGGGCGTAAGGCCCACCTGCGTGATGCGCCGCGCATCTTCCTTCAACGCAATGCCGAAGTCGATGATCTTGATGCGGTCGCCATCGCACACCATAATGTTTTCCGGCTTCAGATCGCGATGCACCACACCGTGCTTGTGCAGGTTGTCAAGAGCGTCGCAGATGGCAATGGTGAGGGCCACGGCGCGATCGACGGGCAACCTTCGCTCCTCGTTCAGAATGGCGCGCAACAGCCGGCCATCTACCCACTCGATGACCATGTAACGGCGGCTGCGGTCTTCGCCGTCATAAGTTTTCACCACGCCGGGATGATCGATCTCCTGGCCGATTTCTTCCTCGCGCCGGAAGCGCTCGAGAAGCACCGGATCGGCTTCCATCTCCGGATGCGGAACCTTCAAGGCCACCGGACGGCCAGTCCGAAGGTCCGTAGCGCGGAAGAGCGTGGACATGCCGCTACGCGCAACCTCCGCGTCCAGACGGTAGTGGTCCAGGGTATCTCCGGCTTCCAGTTTCGTCATGACTAAAGTCAGCATCGCAGGTTCGATTGTTGCACGCAATTTGTAAGAAAATTGCAAGGATCGGCGAAGCCCGCAGTCGAATCCAAAGCAACACCCCTAACGGTCCCCGTCTGCCTGGATTGGCCCTCGGCGAACGTAATTCTGTGCTTGGCGATTCTTTCCAAAAATCCGCCCCTATCCCGCCGGGAATCACTATGATGATGGTCGAGATGTTCCGTATGATTCGGATCGCCGCGGCCTGCCTGGCGCTGGCCTGCGCGGCATGGCCTGCCGCTGCTCGCGCAACAGCATCCAAGCCTCACCTGCTTAAGCCTGAGGCTCCGCAGGATACGGGATTCCTGAACCGGCGCATCGTTGTCCAAGGGATTACCTACCGCTTTCAGGTCTATTTGCCGGAAGAATGGCGTCGCGACGACGGCAAACAATGGCCCATCGTTCTCGCGTTGCATGGACGGGGCGAGCGCGGCTCCGAAGGAATGTGGCAGACGCAGGTCGGGATTGCCGAGGCGGTGCGCAACCACCCCGACCGCTGGCCTTTCGTGGTCGTTATGCCGCAGTGCCCGCAAACAGCCCATTGGACCGATCCTGCCATGCTCGATTTGGCGATGGCCTCTCTCGATCAGGAGTCGGCCGAGTTTCACGGCGACGCGTCGCACACCTATCTGACAGGTCTCTCATTGGGCGGTTACGGCGCCTGGGAATTGGCGCGACTGCATCCTCATCGCTGGGCTGCGATTGTGATTGCCGCGGGAGGCGTCTTCTGGAGTTATGAACCGGACCGCTGGCAGGAAGTCTCAGTCCTGCCCGCAGAGTATGCGCGCGTGGTAGGCCACACGCCCGTCTGGCTTTTCCACGGCAGCCTCGACAACGTGGTGCCGCCGCGACAAAGCGAACTCATGTACGACGCCTTCAAGGCGGCCGGCGGAGACATTCGACTTTGGATCTACCAGGGACTCAAGCACGATTGCTGGACTCGCGCCTACGACGAGCCGGAACTGCCGCGCTGGCTGCTGGCGCACCACCTTCCAGTCGCGCAAGAAGTCATGGCCGAACGCCTGGTCATTCCCGTGCGTCCCCCCACGGTCAACCTTTCTGTCGCCCAGCTAGACAACCTGACAGGCGAGTATCGCGAACCCAACGGGCACGCGACCGGGACCATCTTCCGCCAGGGCGATCAGCTCTTTGAAAAGAGCCCCAGCGGCGAGGTCGTCTTGCTTCAGGCGGAGTCGAACGACACGTTCTTCCGGCCCGGTGACAAGGCCTCAGCGAAGGATTTTCACTTGATCTTTGAGTTCGATGCAAGCGGGCGCGTTACTGGGTACTTGCTCGACGACAACCGTCACGTTGAGCGATGGGTGAAGTTGGGGGCGGACATGAAGTAGTGCGGCGCCCTAGCAGCCTTGGATGTTCTCCCGACGACCGGAACATTCCTCGCCGTGGTTGCGTATTCTTGTTCGAAGGCAAGGAGGCAATATGTTTTGCAGCGGATGCGGCCGAACATTGACACAGGGACAGGTTGTTTGTCCTCAATGCAACCGTCCAGTAGCGCCGCAGGTGCCTCCCGTGCCGGGCTTTGAGTTTGTTTTGGCGGCCTATGCCAGCAAGATCAGGGTGCTCGGAATTTTGTGGCTGGTTTACGCCGGAATCACACTGTTCTTCGGGCTCGTCGGAATGGCCATTCTTCACGCCATCTTCCATGGGGGCACGAGTCACCTGACCCAAGGACCCATGCCGAACATGTGGTTCTTCCCCGGGCTTCTGCGCTTTGCCTGGCTGTTTGTGGTGGGGAGGGCCGCTTTGGCAGCCGTGGCCGGATGGGGTCTGCTGGAGCGCACACAGTGGGGCCGGATCATCGCCATTATCGCCGCCATTCTTTGCCTCATTCGCATTCCTCTTGGTACTGCTTTGGGCATCGCAACGCTGATCATCCTGATCGGCGCGCGGAATTGGGCACTTTACGAGGACCTGTAAAGGCCGCTATCAGCTCTCAGCTTCTAGACTCTAGCTTCTAGCTCTCGGACATTCGCACTCGTCTCTTCGCGATTGGCTCTTCGACGGCGAAGCGGATGTCGAGCCGAGGCAAAAGACCAGCCCACGATTGCCGGATGCGGAACAGCAAGAATCCATCGAGCGACCGCCGTGAAAACATCAAGTTTCTCCGACCGGGATGACCTCGGCGCAATCGGCTGAAGGCTGACGGCTGAGAGCTGAAGGCTGCCTTACAATCAATCCATGGCCTTCCCAGCGAACCGGATGCGGCGCATGCGCAGGAGCGAGCCGTTGCGGGCGCTAGTGCGGGAGACCACGCTCGACCCCGGCGACCTGATCTATCCGCTGTTCATTTGTCCCGGCAAGGGAGTGCGCTCGCCGGTAGGCTCAATGCCCGGCGTCTTCAATCTGTCTGTGGATGAAGCGGTGCGTGAGGCCGAGGAAGCCGCGAAGCTTGGCATGGGCGGTTTGCTGCTCTTTGGGTTGCCGGAGACGAAGGACGATCAAGGCACCGGCGCATGGGAAGACGGCGGCATTGTGCAGCAGGCGCTGCGCGCGCTCAAGCGGTCTGAAGCCTCGAAGAAGCTGGTCCTGATTGCAGACCTTTGCCTGTGCGAATACACCAGCCACGGACACTGCGGCGTGGTGGTCAAGTCGGGCGACGGCTCCAACGCGAACTTCGAAGTGGACAACGATTCCACCCTCAAGTTGCTGGCGCGTGCGGCAGTGAGCCAGGCCAAAGCCGGCGCTGACGTGGTTGCTCCCAGCGACATGATGGACGGCCGTGTGGCCGCCATTCGCCACGCTCTCGATGCCGAGGGCCACGCCCAAACGCCGATTCTCAGCTACGCTTCGAAGTTTGCTTCCGCGTTCTACGGGCCATTCCGCGAGGCCGCCGATTCCGCGCCGCAGTTCGGCGACCGCAGAACCTACCAGATGGACGGAGCGAATCTCAAGGAAGCGCTGCGCGAGATCGATCTCGACATTGAGGAGGGCGCGGACATGATCCTGATGAAGCCCGCCATGCTCTATCTCGACGTGGTGCGAGCGGCGCGTGAGCGCGTGGACGTGCCCATCGGCGCTTACCAGGTTTCCGGCGAGTACTCGATGCTGCAGGCGGCGTTTGAAAAGGGCTGGCTGGATCGCGATCGCGCAATTTTGGAATCTCTGGTTGGCATTCGCCGCGCCGGCGCCGACTTCATCGTCACCTACTTCGCCAAGGAAGCGGCGAAGCTGCTTAGCTAGAATCTCGCCCGTGGACGTCAACCGACGGAAATGGAATTTTTCCGCCATGAAAATGCTATTCGCAACTTTCGGAATTGCCATGCTGTGCACGACGGCGGGCGCCCAAACCGCTTCGCAAGTCATTCATCTCTGGGAAAACGGCGCGCCCGGGTTCGAGAGCCGCAAAGACATTCCTGAACAGGCGCAGGACTACTGGGTGCGGAATGTAAACGATCCATCGATCACCGTCTTCCTGCCACCGAAAGACAAGGCCAACGGCACGGCGGTCGTTATCGCACCCGGCGGCGGATTTCGCGAGCTGGTCTTCAACGCCGAAGGGGTGCAGGCCGCGCAATTCCTCAATAGCATCGGCGTGACGGCGTTTGCGCTGAAATATCGCTTGCCCGGTGAGCCGAATTCGCCGTACACCAAGGAAAACGTGCGCCAGGATGCGTATCGCGCCATGCGGTTGGTGCGGAGCCGCGCCAAAGAATGGAACATCGACCCGCATCGCGTGGGGATGCTTGGCTTCTCCGCCGGAGGCGAAGTGGTCTCGATGATCGCCTATGCTCCGGGAGACGGAGATCCCTCCGCGAGCGATTCCATCGACAGGCTGAACGGCAGGCCGGACTTCCAGATGCTGGTGTATCCCGGCGGCGGCGTGCCTGAAACCGTTCCGCCAAATGCTCCGCCGGCCTTTTTGCTCGTGGCTGACGACGACCAGTATGGATGCGACAAGGTAACACTGGAGTTTTACGAAAAGCTGCACGCAGCCGGCGTTCCTGTGGAGGCCATTTTCCTGCCACAAGGGAAACACGCGTTCAATATGGGCGACCGTTCCAAGCTTGTGACTGTCAATACCTGGCCGCAACGGATGGCGGATTGGATGAGAGACAGCGGCTACCTGACGCCGCCCCCGGCATCGACAGCGTCGACCTCACCGTAAAAGGCGTCTGGAAGCCTCAGGTTCACAATTCGCTTTGTCTCCGCGCCGCAGTGTGTTTTTCTAACTAGAACCCGCCTATGCGCAAGCGACTCGAAGCGTACTTCGAATTTGCCCATCTCGGAACCAACTGGCGCACGGAGATCCTGGCTGGCGTCACGACCTTCCTGACGATGGCCTACATCGTGCTGGTGAACCCGGCGGTGCTGGCCGATGCCGGCGTGCCATTGCCTGCGGTCACCGCAGCCACCTGCCTGTCTGCCGCATTCGCGTCCATCTTGATGGGAGTCGTCGCCCGCTATCCCATCGCGCTGGCGCCGGGGATGGGACTGAATGCCTACTTCACTTACACGGTATGCCTCAAGATGCATGTGCCGTGGCAGACGGCGCTCGGCGCGGTGTTTCTTTCCGGCGTCATTTTTCTGGCGCTCACTACGGTAGGAATTCGCCAGATGATCCTGCGCGCCATTCCGCACCAGCTTTACGCGGCGGTGGCGGGCGGAATCGGCCTGTTCATCGCATTCATCGGCTTTCAGCATGCGGGCCTGGTGGTACGCGATCCCAACACGCTCGTCGGCATGGGCAACATCCGAGATCCCACAGCGTATCTCGCGCTCCTGGGCCTGATCCTCATGGTCGCGCTAGAAGTTCGCAAAGTGAAGGGCTCCATCCTCATCGGCATACTCGCCGTTACCGGTATCGCCTGGGCGTTTCACATGGTCAAGTGGACGCCTTCGCCAGGCGGCTTCGGCGCGCTCACCCAGACGGCATTCAAGCTCAACATCATGGGCGCGGTGAACAAAGGCCTGCTCGAAATCATCTTCGTCTTCTTTTTTGTCGACCTCTTTGACAACCTGGGCACGCTGGTCGCCGTGACCAAGCGCGCAGGCCTGATCGCGCCCGACCACTCGATTCCCCGGCTGAACCGGATTCTGTTTGCCGACGCCACCGCAACTATCTTCGGCTCACTCACAGGAACTTCAACCGTGACCAGCTACGTGGAGTCCACGGCGGGCGTGGCGGCGGGAGGCCGATCTGGCGTTACCGCCATTGTCACGGGTTTGCTTTTCCTCGGAGCCATCGGCGCAGCGCCGTTTATCGGGGTTGTCCCACCGGCGGCTACCGCGCCGGCGCTCATTCTGGTGGGCTCGCTCATGCTCGCAGCCATCACCGAGATTCACTGGCACGAGCCGCTGGTCGCTGTTCCCGCATTTCTCACGCTCATCCTCATCCCTTTCACATATTCCATCGCCAACGGCCTGGGCTTCGGAATCATCGCCTGGGCGGTGTTGCACCTGTTTGCGGGAAAAGCTCGCCGTCAGGATTGGTTGCTCTATCTTCTTGCCGTGCTCTTCCTGGCGCGGTTTATCTACCTCGGCGCGAGCTAGATTCTGCTACGATGTTGCTCGCTCAAAGAAAGAGAGCGGTTATGCACTGGTATCACTATCTTGCCTATTTCTTCGGCGGCGCGTTTCTGTCGAACTGCCTGCCCCACCTCATCAGCGGCGTCTCGGGTCGCGCGTTCCAAAGTCCTTTTGCGAAACCGCCGGGCAAAGGTCTGTCTTCATCGACTGTCAACGTTCTTTGGGGATTCTTCAACCTCGCCGTGGCCTATTTTCTGGTGCTTCGCGTGGGAACGTTCAGCCTGTATGACATCCCTCAAGTGATAACGCTGAGTGCTGGCTTTCTGCTCCTTTCGGTGATGCATGCCCGCCACTTCGGGCGTTTCCATGGCGGATTGCTAGGCTGATCCCTCCGTTGCGCGCCGGCTCATCCGCGTAGCCATAAAGTCGTAAACTCAACTCATTCGCTCCTTGTAGTATGAGTGGGAGATTGGTAACTCTGCCGACGATGCGCGCCACCAGGACCAACGCAAACCAGCGGATGAGGAACTCGGGGCAGATGATGCTGCTCCGATTCGTCACCGCCGCTGCACTCTCATTGGCTCTGGCGGTCGGAATCTCATCCTGCGTCAAGGTCGCCACGTACACACAGCCCAGCCTGGTCCGTTTCATCGACGCTTCAACCATCGCACCGGCAGCCAACGTCCTGGTTGAAGGCCAGTTGCTTGCAGCCAACGCCGGCGCGGGAACCATCACGCCCTACGGCACAGTACCCGCCAACGAAGCGGCCCTCATTCAGATCACCGCTGCGACGGGCGGATCGGCGCTGGTGAGCACCAGCGGCACACTTCTGCCCGGACATCAGCACTCAGTTTTTCTCACAGACAATGGCGCGGCGCCCGCAAGCTACACTGTCACCGTTCTCGAAGATCAGCAAGTGCAGGCGGCAGCCAACCTTTCGGCCTTCCGCTTCCTCAACCAGGCGCCCAAGACCGGCGCGGTCGATATCTACATGGTTCCAGCGGGAGTGACGCTCGCCGATGCCGTTCCGCTGGTCACCGATCTCCCCGCAGGAAGCACGGCAGGATATACCAGCTTCACGTCGCAGACCGTCACCATGGTCATTACGCCCACCGGGCTCACCAAGCCGTCGTACACCTCTACGCCCATCGCTCTGATCGGCGGCGAAGTACGCACCGCGCTCATCATGGACACGCAGCTGACCAGCAATCCGCCTGTCCAAGTGTCTATGGCTGATGATGCGGGACCGGCGAATTAGGCGGAAATTCCCACCAAACAACTAAAGCTGCAATTTGGAACTGGCGGCGCATTGCCCGACCGCCATCACTGCCCTCGCCGCTTGCCGCGCGCTATACTCTCCGCCGAGGTAGGGTAAAACCGCTATGGATCCGTCCTCGATCTTGATGCCTTCCAGCCTGCAAAACGCAGCCGTGTTCACCATCGTGCTGGCCTTCGCCGGCTATCTAGTCACTTTCATGATCAATCGCATGATGGCCCGCCGCGCCGACCGGCTGCGGCTGGTGAACCAGCGTCTGAATGAGTTCTACGGCCCGCTCTATGTGGCCACGGTGGCAGGGAACATCGCTTACAACTCACTGCTCAAGAAGCAAGGCAAGACCGAGTGCCATCCCATTCGCGATGAGGATTTGAAGGAGTGGACGCTGTGGATGACGACCATTTTCATGCCCCTCAATAACGTCCGCGAGAAGATCATCATCGAGAACGCGCACCTGATCGTGGAGGAGCAGATGCCGCAGTGCCTGCTGGACTTTGTCACACACGTGGTTGGCTACAAGGCTCTGCTGTCGAAGTGGGCCGAGGGCGATTACTCTGAGCGGCGCTCGATGATCGGCTGGCCGCCGGAGTTCGATGGCTATGTTGAGCGCTCGTACCAGGCGCTCAAAGCCGAGCAGACTCGCCTGCTGCACAATGCCTTTTGGCGAATGTGGCAGCGCCTCAACCGGCGCAAGAGCCGCCAGGGTGTATTGGCATCATCCCGGATTGAGTGACGTGACCCGCGCCACGGCCTTGGTCAGCCGCGCCTCGTGGGGCCGCGCGCCTTTTTGCTCAGTCGGCGTATAGATATGCTCGATCGCCTCGACCAGATAGGCTCCGGGTAAGAAGACGGAAGTGGTTCCCACGCCGTCGCCCGGCAGCAGCAACACATCGCCCTCGCGAGGCAGCGAGTGCAACGTCTCCAGCGGCACCACGTTGATGCACGTACCATCGCCGGCAATGAATTCCAGGCAGTTCTGGGCATGAAGCGTTCCCTCTCGCGCTCGCCGCGCCTCCTGCCGCGCCCGGAGCGATTCAAAGTAAGCACCTGCCATAATCGGCAGCCCAATGATGAATCCAACAACACTGCTGTATTGCGCAATCAAGCTCATCCAATGATGCGGCATGCGGCGGTTGCCTCCCAAGCCAAGGTTAACCCGGATGGATTGCGGCGCTCTGGTTGCGCAGGTACTGCGCACCTTGGTAATCACCCGCGTAGAGCAGCAGGCAGCGAGTGAACGCACAGGCGTTCGACAGATGATGGCGGGAGCATATTCTCGACCGGGACTGACCGAGTCTTCGCTATTGCCCAACCGACCCGTTGTGGTGGACACGCTCGCCTTGAAAGAAGCGATGATGCACCATGCTGAGCCCAAGCAGTAGAACGAGGACAACGAAGACGGCTAACAGTGTGATCCGTACAACCTGTAACAAGGGAGTATCTTGGTCCGGACGGGGCGATGAATTCGCATCATTTGCCATTCGAGTTGCCTCTCTCTGGGCTCGGACGCGCAAGGCGACGCAGGGGATTGCGCAGCGTTTTCCCGCCTTGATGAGCCCGAAACAATTTCAGAATGCGCGTGCGATCGATCCACGTTCCGTAGAGAGTGTAGCTCGATTTAAGCGGATACGCTAAGGCGAAGGTTCTGCCACAGCCGCAGCGTGGGGCCGGCTTGATTGATGGTGTAGAAGTGCAGCCCTGGGGCGCCGCCGCGGAGGAGCGTCTGGCACAGCCGCGCGACCACGCTCAGCCCGAAGTCGTGCAGAGCAGGCTTGTCGTCCTGGAGTTCTTCCAGCCGTAGACGCACCCAGCGCGGCATGTCCGCACCGCAGCCCGAGCAGAATCGCATGGTGTTGGCGTAGCCGGTAATCGGCATGATGCCGGGAACGACGGGAATTTTGATCCCAACTTTTTCGCAGCGCTCCATGAAGTCGAAATAGGCGTCGGCGTTGTAGAAGAGCTGCGTCAGTGCGGCATCCGCGCCCGCTTCCACTTTGCGGCGGAAGTTTTCGAAATCATCGCCTGGCCGGTTCGCTTGGGGATGCATCTCGGGGTACGCGGCCACTTCAATCCTGAAAGCACCACCATGCTCCTTGCGGATAAAGCTGACCAGCTCGTTGGCGTAGTGGAATTCGCCCGGCGCTGCGGCGCTCATGGCTGTGGCCGGCAGGTCGCCGCGCAGCGCTATGATGCGCTTGACGCCCGCCTCGCGATAGCGCTGGAGCTGGGCTGCTACAGCGGCGCGTGTTGAGCCAACACAAGTGAGATGCGGCGCAACCTCCGCGCCTGAGTGCTCCACTACCGCCAGCAGGGTTTCGTAGGTGCCTTCCTGATCGGAGCCGCCCGCGCCGTGGGTGACGGAAAAGTAATTCGGCCGAACCGCCGCCAGTTGCGCGATCGTCGCCGGCAGCTTGGCTTGCGCCTCCGGCGTCCGGGGCGGAAATAGCTCGAACGAAAAACTGAGCGGTGATTTCATTCTTAGATCCTGACGACGTCTGGCTCAGATTCGCCTCTGACTCTCCGAGGATTGCTCTCACGGTTTCCAGCCCGTTTCGCCGAAGCCCCAGAAAACAACGAACGGTGCCCTCTACTTATTCGCGGTACACGACTCACTCCCGGAAGAAAATGATTGCATCGATTCTTCAATCAGCTTCAATGCGTTCTCGTCGACCGAGCCGAAAATGAAATACACTACGAACCCGCGAACACCAATAGCATACGCGGCTTCATAAGTGATCACTCCGTCATTGCGAGATTGCCGGAATCGCAATCTGGAGAACAGTTGGTCACCTATCGTGATTGATTCGACATCGCCCTGGTCGGGGACGTCGCTTCTGTTCGTATTCCAGTGGTGGAGTGCGCGAATCCAACTCGCCGCGCTCGGGTCGGTCGTCGAACGTCGATCCTCAGCGGCTGCGTCCACGACATCGAAGTCAATCCCACGAGAACGATGTGCCGTAAACAGAATGAAGTTCTTGCCCGTCGGATCATTGCCACCCTTCGGCTCGCCGGACATATCCTGCAACGACATTCCTTGGGGCAGACGATAGGAGAAGTTGAAGAAGGTGCTCGCCACACAGTCTTTGGCAAACGTTGCCCCAGGCGTTCCGTCTGGCGCCTTAGCGGTGTAGCTCTGAGCCGAACCGGGCACCACCAAGGCCAGTAGAACTGGGAGCACCGCTCCCGCCATTTGCACCAGAAGTCGCATCGGGACTCCCAAATTCGCCGACAAACTGCCGAAACCTCAGCGAGATACCAGCAAGCCTAGTACCTGTAGTTCTCCGCCTTGTACGGCCCTTCCACCGGCACGCCGATGTAGTCCGCCTGCTTCCTGGTGAGCTTGGTCAGCTTCACGCCGATCTTTTCCAGGTGCAACCGCGCCACTTCCTCGTCCAGCTTCTTGGGTAGTGTGTAGACGTTCACCTTGTAGGTGTCGCGGTTTTTCCACAGGTCGATCTGCGCCAGCGTCTGGTTGGCAAAGCTGTTCGACATCACGAAGCTGGGATGGCCTGTCGCGCAACCGAGGTTCACCAGCCGCCCTTCGGCCAGGATGAAGATTGAGTGCCCGTCGGGGAAAGTGTACTTGTCCACTTGCGGTTTGATGTTGATCTTCGTCACGCCCTTCGCCTCGTTCAACCGGTCGATCTGAATCTCGTTGTCGAAGTGGCCGATGTTGCAGACGATCGCCTGGTCCTTCATCTTCTCCATGTGCTCGAGCGTGATGATGTCGGTGTTGCCGGTGCAGGAGACATAGATGTCGCCGCGACCCAGCGTATCCTCGACGGGCGCAACTTCAAATCCTTCCATCGCCGCCTGCAGCGCGTTGATGGGGTCGATCTCCGTGACCACCACACGCGCGCCCATGCCGCGCAACGAGTGCGACGAACCCTTGCCCACATCGCCGTAGCCGCAGATGACCGCGACCTTGCCCGCCACCATCACGTCTGTCGCGCGCTTGATGCCGTCGGCAAGCGACTCGCGGCAGCCGTAAAGATTGTCGAACTTTGACTTCGTCACCGAGTCGTTCACATTGATGGCCGGCACCAGCAGCGCGCCCTGCTCCATCATCTTGTAGAGCCGGTGCACGCCGGTGGTCGTCTCTTCCGAAACTCCACGCCAATCCTTAACCACGTTGTGCCAGTGATTCTTGTCCTCGGCGTAAACCTTTTTCAGCAGGTCCTTGATCACCTGCTCCTCGTGGTTGCCGGAAGGCGTATCGACCCAGCGATCGCCGTTCTCCAGTTCGTATCCCTTGTGGATGAGCAGCGTCGCGTCGCCGCCGTCGTCGACGATCAGCTCCGGACCTTTTCCGCCCTTGTGAGTCAGCGCGCGATACGTGCACTCCCAGTATTCTTCGAGGCTCTCGCCCTTCCATGCGAACACCGGAACGCCCGTCGCCGCAATCGCCGCTGCCGCGTGATCCTGCGTTGAGAAAATGTTGCAACTCGCCCAGCGCACTTCGGCGCCCAGGCTCACCAGCGTTTCAATCAAAACGGCCGTCTGAATGGTCATGTGCAGCGATCCGGTCACGCGCACGCCGTTGAGCGGCTTTTCCGCTGCGTATTTGTTGCGGATCGACATCAGTCCCGGCATCTCCTGCTCGGCGATGATGATTTCCTTCCGGCCCCAATCGGCCAGGCCGAGGTCGGCCACTTTGAATTCGGTCTGGATGTTTTCGAGTGTTGCGGTTGCCATTCAGGTCTCCTTTTATCGTCGTATCGTGATATGTTGATATGTAACAGAATTCCATTATGCCGTCAATACTCAGGACGTTAAAGGTTGTGGCCGATCCAAATCGGCTGCGTATCCTACTGCTTCTAAAGGCCGAGGAGCTTTCCGTGGCCGAGCTGCAGGAGATTCTGGGCATGGGCCAGAGCACGATCTCCACGCACCTCTCGCAGCTCAAGCAGGCGGAACTGGTAGAGGACCGGCGCATCGGGAAGAGCAATCTTTACCGCGTTTCGCCGTCAGCTGCCGCGGGAAGCAGCCCCTTGGACGAGATTCTCGACCAAGCCAAGGAGGAGATCGCAGAAGCTGCCGGCGACCTGGCCGCGATGCGCCGAGTGTTGCGGAAGCGCCAGGACAAAACGCGCGCGTTTTTTGACAGCGTGGCTGGACGCATGGGCAAGGACTACGTTCCTGGCAAATCGTGGAAGGGTCTGGCCGAGGTACTGCTGCGCCTGATGCCGCCGCTGGTGGTTGCCGATCTCGGGGCGGGTGAGGGCGCCTCCGCATTACTGCTCGCGCAGCGGGCAAAGAAAGTGATTGCTGTCGACAGTTCAGCGAAGATGATCGAGGTCGGTCGCGAACAGGCGCAGCGTCACGGAGTAAAGAATGTCGATTACCGCCTCGGCGACATGGAAGAAATACCCATCGGCGACGGCGAAGTTGAACTGGTGTTCTTCTCGCAGTCGCTGCACCATGCGCTGCACCCTGAGCGCGCGTTGGCTGAGGCGGCGAGGATCCTGATCCCTGGCGGCCGCATTATGATCCTCGATCTCGTTCGCCACCGCTTTGAGGAGGCGCGCGAGCTTTATGCCGACGAATGGCTTGGCTTCAGTGAGGCGGAGCTCGAATCCATGCTGCAAAATGCCGGCTTCGTCAATGTCGAAGCTGCCGTCGTCGACAAGGAGCCGGATTCGCCGCAGTTTCAGACTCTGCTCGTCATCGGGGAAAAGAAGAAGTGAGATCTCAAAGCGGATTTCGGCGCTGGTACAGCAGCGCAAATCCTTTCGGCGATCCTCCGAACTGTTCGTGAAGAGTGGCGGCATGAAACTCATTCGTGGCGTCAACCGTCATCTGCAAACGGGGATGTGCCGCGCGCCAGATTCTTCTCTTTCTGTCCGGCGATTGATGGTATGATCGGGGTCAATCAGCGGAAGAGCTGCGACAACAGCGGAGAATTGGCTGTTAGGTTGTTCGGGCGCCATTCCAAAGATTCAGGTCCCCCCCAAACAAATCGGAGGTAAGACATGCGTACGTTGCTCAGTTTTTTGGGGCCCCTGCGGAGCCCAGTCGTTATTGTCTGCGTGCTATTGACGTTGAGTGTCGCGGCCCTTGGCGCGTCCAAGAAGGGTTCCGCGCAGTCCTCGAAGGGATCGGGGGCGGGGTCGAGCTCGACCACGGCGTCGAACGGAAGCGGTAACGCCAGCGCTGCGAATCCAGAAGGATTCGCGATCGAGTCGGAGATGCTGACCTATACGGCGATGGACTCCGAAGCCACTGCGCTTACCTGCGGCATTGGGCGCAGCCTGGGCGCAGCCGATTCGAGTTGCAATGCGCAGGCGATCAACGGACCGCCGGTGGGCGTGGTCGTCATCTCGGGAGATTCCAGCGCTCTTTCTGAGTTCCAGCTCTGGCGCACCGACATTTCCACCATGGACATGCTGACGCTTCGCGCCAATCATTACTGCGCTCCGAGTGCGTCAACGAGAGCAGCAACGACTCTGGGCGGCACGATTCTGTCAATGTTCCCGGAGAGCCAGGCAGCTGAATTTGCGGCCTCGCTGCTCAGCGCCACCGCGGAAACAAAGCCACTCGAAGGCAACATCCTGGATCGCACCCTGGTCAACGATGTGGCGGGACACTTGAGAGCGCTGGGGATGGATGTCGTGATCCCGGATAGCTACATGCCGTATTCGCTGACAACGATCGACGCGAATCACTCGCCGTTTCTAACCAAGTACGTTGCGCTCATTAAGGCGCGCGAATGCGTCGCTCCAGGATCGAGTGAGAATGCGCAAGAGACTCCCGCGGCTGAACCCGGCACACCAGGAGCAGCACCAGCGGATGCGCATGCGGCGGCTGATAAACAGGCGATTAAGGATGCAATCGATGCCTACCTGAAGTCGCTCACCGAGCCGGATGTCTTTGACGTACCCAAGCCGCCGGGTGGCGCGCCGCCGGATGCGCAGACGCCGGTTATCTCTCATCTGAATGCCGTACTCAGGGCCGATGGCTTGGCGCAGGAACTTGACGCGGCTTCGCCCGATGCACGCTCCGGAGCAAACGGAATCTGGTACGTGCTCTCACTGCAAGCGCTCGAATCCGGCGGGACGTTGCTCAAGTCAGGAAATGCCATATCAGGAACAAAGACGAGCTACAGCGGCGGAGCCGTGGGTACCTACGCGCTGTTCCGTTTGAATGGCGATGTCACATGCTCGGGCGTGTTCTTCAACTATGAGGCGCCGACGTTGACTGCCAAAATTCCGGCTCTGCTCACTACTCCAGGTGCGGCAGGGGGAAAAGTCGTCGGCGGCTGCCACTAGGATCAACGTCGCTTCGTTTGGAAGCGAGACCACGAATCGAAGGAGCTGAAAGGGGCGGGCATTGAGCCAGCCCCTTTTCATTGTGCGATCTCTGGTGAACTTGGCGTCGCCGGAAACGCGCAGATTTGCTCGCGGCTGAATCGAATGCGGCGCTCGCCGATCTAAAATGGGTTGCACTCCGCTTTGCAAGGAACGGACCCGATGGCAGACTCTCGAAAGGCCGCGCGAACCACCAAAGCAGCGAAACCCGCGCGTGTGAATCACGCGCAGCGGGCGCTGATCTTGAAGGCGCTGGCCGATCCGCGGCGATTCGAGCTACTGCAGCAGATCGCAGCGAGCAACTGCCCGCTGGGATGCACGCAGGCCCTGGCCGCAATGCCCATCTCCGCAGCCACGCTGTCACACCACATCAAGGAGCTGGAAACAGCCGGCCTTATCGAGGTCCGGCGCGAAGGCAAGTTCGCCTATCTCACACTTCGCCCTGGGGTTCTGGCTTCCATGGCTGCCGGGCTGGCTGCGCTTGAACCTGCGTCAGCGCCGGGCCGCTGAGCAACGCCAGGACGATTTCCACAAAGCTTATGAATCCTCCTTCCTGTTCCCTGAATCAATTCGACAGTTATCGAAATGTCGAACCGATGACGTTTCGATAAGGGAGCAGAGCAATGACGAATCTTCAAGGCAAAGTCGCGCTGGTTACCGGCGCATCGAAAGGCATCGGCGCGGCGATCGCCCGCGAGCTTGCGGCGCGTGGTGCCGCTGTTGCAGTCAACTACTCAGGCAGCAAGGCTGGCGCGGAAAAAGTTGTCGCCGACATCAAGGCCGCCGGCGGCAAGGCTATCGCCGTCCAGGCCGATCTTTCGAATCCTGACTCGGTCGGTCCTTTCGTCAAGACGGTTGCCGACCAGCTTGGCCCTATCGACGTCCTGGTCAACAATGCAGGTATTTATGAATTCGGCCCGCTGGATCGGATCACGCCCGAGCACTTCCACAAGCAATTCGATCTCAACGTACTTGGGCTGCTGCTGACAACCAAGGAAGCAGTGGCGCATTTCAATCCCAATGGCGGCAGCGTTATCAACATCAGTTCCGTCGCCGCGGACGGCCTCGGCGGTGGCGCAGTCTACAGCGCCACAAAAGGCGCGGTGGACTCGGTGAGCGCGGCACTTGCGCAGGAACTCGGCGCGAAGAAGATCCGTGTGAACTCTGTCAACCCCGGGATGGTGGTCACCGAAGGCGTTCAAGCAGCAGGCTTCGTTGGCAGCGACTTCGAGAAGGAAGCCGTCCAGCGCACGCCTCTCGGCCGCGTCGGCCAACCGGAGGACATCGCATCGATCGCCGCGTTCCTGGCCAGCGATGAATCGACCTGGGTGAACGGCCAGACCATCCATGCAGCCGGCGGATTTCGCCCGTAAAACCCTCAGGCTCGCTCGGCTTTCAACAACTGCTGCTTGCGTTCGACGCCCCAGCGGTAGCCGGTGAGCGAGCCGTTAACGCCCACGACGCGATGGCACGGCACGAGCAGCGCCACGCGATTGGTGGCGCAGGCACGAGCCACGGCGCGAGTGGCTTTCGGATCTCCCATTTCGCGCGCTAGTTGCGAGTAGCTGCGCGTTTCGCCACGCGGAATCTGGCGGAGCGCCTGCCACACGCGAAGCTGGAAGACGGTGCCGCGCAGGTCAAGATTATCTGGCCGGCTGCGGCCAGCCAGATCGTTCCCTTCGCGCACGCTCTCGAGCGCGGAATCTACCAGCTTTGAAAGCGACGGATCGGGGCGCAACGTGGCCGCCGGAAACTCCTCGCGCAAACTTTCCTCGGCTTCTGAATTGGTGCCCGCGAGTGAGAGCCAGCAAAGGCCGCGCTCTGTGGCCCCGACGATCATCCAGCCGAACGGCGTGCGCGCTGAGGCAAATCCGATGCGCTCACCGCGGCCGCCCTGGGCAAAGCGCGCCGGCGTCATGCCGAGCTGGTTCCCTTCGTAGGCGCGGCTCGACGAGCCGAATCCGGCGGAGTAGATCGCATTGGTCACGCTCTCGCCCTTCTTGAGTGCGCTGCGCAGCTGTCCCGCGCGCATTGCTCGCTGATATTGAAGCGGGCTTACGCCCATTTCACGTTTGAACAATCGCTGCACGGTGAAGGGACTCAGGCCGACTGCGCGGCCAAGTTCTTTGAGCTGCACGGGGCGGTCGATGTTTTTCTCGATGTATGAGCGAATCTTCTCCGAAGGGCTGGCCCACGCGGTGGCGCCCCTGGCAATGGTTGCGGGACGGCAGCGTTTGCAGGGACGAAAGCCAGCGGCCTGTGCCTCGGCGACCGTTTGAAAGAAGCGAACATTCTCGCGCAGCGGTCTGCGACTGCCGCAGCCCGGGCGGCAAAACACGCCGGTTGTTGTAACGGCGTAGAAGAAGCGCGCATTGGGATCGCGTGCGGCGAGCTGTTTCCAGGCGGCGTCGGGGTCGAAGGTCGAATTCTTTGGCATGTCGATGCTGTTCATTGGTTCGGTGAAGGCGAATTGTGCTGTTGCGATCGAGGTTGCGGTCATGGAGCTCATGGTGACGCGTCCACGACTTTTACGCTATCCGAATCTTGCCGGTAATTAACAAAGCCAACGAATTCAGGCGGATAGAGATGACGAATCGCACGGCGCGAAAAGCACGATTGATTCGTTGAAAACAATGGGGTTGTTGGGCACAAAATCGGCACTATTTTGTGCATTTTGACGAGCCTCTCGAGAGAGTTTTGTTGATTCTAAACGAGTTAAATGGCTAAAAGTTGGCGAAATATCCAAAATTTTTCTTATTTATTTTCCGAAGGCCTGATTCGGAGGCGAAATTGACGGTAATGGAGGGGCGGAAAGCCCGAACGCGAGCCGGATGAAGCGCCGACGAATTCGGCCAAGCGGAGAGTGTTGAACCGGTGATCATGCTTTCAAGTATGCGCCGGAAGGGGGTAATTATCGGCAAAATTAAGTGGTTTGGATGCAGCGAGTTAGAAGAAAATGGACTTGACAAGTTTGGGTGCGTGCCTGGGTCGAGGGATGAGCCACTTCCGGCGTAGACAAACGATTCGAATAGAAATCCCTTAGAGAATAAGGGGCCGGAGAATCATTCGCTACGGGCGAGAAAACATCCCTCGGCGGCTAAAGCCGAACTTAATTTGGGGCGTTTGCGGCACGACTAAAGTCATGACTATCCCCTTGACTCAAGGCGGTGCCCGATGAAAAGATTTTGGGCATGGATAGTCATCAGCGGAGATTGTTCCGCCGCGAGATGCAGGGGATGGGATTGGTACCCACCGAGAAATTCCCGGCGCTGGATCATAGCGAAGAGAAAAGGGCATCTGTTCGGGAATGGCTCGTATCTCTTGGTGTTCCTGCATTGTTCTTTGGAATCGGGTGGGCAGTTATGACCTATCCAGGTTTCTTCTGGTGGGGCTTCTGGATATTGACTGCCGCCGCCTTCTTCTTCGTGATCGATGCGGGGCGCCTAAAGGGCGTTCATGTGGTCCCAAGAATAGGACTGGTAGCGATAGCCTTACTATCGGAAGGGCTATTTGTTTATATCGCGTTCCGTCCCGCGCCGCTCAATATTGACGCGGTGGTTTTAGGAAGCGGATTTAGCACGACGCAGGGAGGCATCCAATGGACCCCAGAACTTGGGCAAGTTGAAATTACGATATCCAACCCAACACAACGCGACTACAGCAATCTAAATCTTACGTTTAGTGCTGATGGCCAACGCATAGTACATATCGTGGAAGAATCGGGGCCGAAAATCAACATATACCCGAATGATCCAAAACATGCCGGTCCGCCCATGTTTATGACGATGAAAAGTAAGGACGGGGAGCAGAAAATTCCATTGATAGCTACCGATGATTCAGAGGTTAACGCGACGATCTACACTCTTCAATGCGATAAGATGCCCCGCAACTCAACAGTACGAATTATGGCGGCAATAGGACGTGGCAGCCCAATTGTAAACGGAGAACTGCCAAAACAGTTTTTTGCGCCATTCTCGACCCCAGAAAAACTAATAATTAATGGCGATTTTGACGACGCGAATCGTCCTAACCACATTGACGATTTATTTCCTAGTAAGGCTCTTATGCAGCCGCAGTGAGTTTCTTGTATTCCAGCACGGGTGCTTCGATCAGCTTAATTAGCGTGTCGCGGAATAGATAAGGATTAGAGCGATTGTTGAACCGGAATTCCATTTCGTCGAGGTAAGCAGCAAGATGCTTTGCAGAGATTCGATGCCACGTTCCCACAATGCCCCGCTTCAAGAGCGAGAATGCGGACTCGACGGTGTTTGTGTGAATGTCCCCATCAACGTAAATCTTGGCCTTGTGCTTGATGGTCTTGTGTTCGGTGAATACTCCGGCCTTGGCAATGGCGCTCGGATACGCCCCGAACTCATCGGTCATAATCACGTCAACGTCATGCGCGATGTTGGCCTTTATGTACTTGGCCAGTGTTCCGGACTTTACATCGTCAGCGTGAAAGAAACGCAGTTCGCCGCCGCGTTGCCGGATGCCAATTACAACCTCTTTCTTGCATTCAGGATGGCCCGGCTTATGCTGATGGCCGCGCTGGACCCCTCCTACAAAGGTTTCATCGACTTCGATTGTGCCGCCAAGTTTGGGCCGATCTTCCTTCGCGCTGGTCATTGCAGCCCGGATGCGGTGGCAGAGATACCACGCACTTTTGTACCCGCAGCCCATCATTCGCTTTACCTGATTGGCGCTGATTCCCTTCTTCGATTCGCACATCAAATAAACTGTGGCGAACCAAGTAGGCAACGGAAACTTTGTATCTTGGAGAACGGTTCCGGCCAGAACGGAGAACTGATAGCGGCATGAATCGCAATCGAATACTTTACGCTCATACACGCGAGAAATTTTCTCGGAGTCGCACCGGGGGCAAGTTATCTTGTGCGGCCAGCGGAGAGCTTCAAGGTAATTGCGGCAGCTTTCATCGCTTCCAAACTCACGCAATACTTCACAGAGGGTAGGAGTTTTTATCATGGCAACGGCTCCAACAAAGAAGGGATCGAAGAAGCACCCCAAAGATATGACCACTGAAGAAGCAATCCGCCATGTCTTTCATCCGAAGATCGTTAAACACTTGAAAAGAGAGGCGAAAGAGCTTAATCGTGAACCAACAAAGACAGCATAGCAGAGACACTACCTTGAGTCAAGGGGATAATAGTCACTAAAGTCGTGCCCTTTCAAAACCGCTCAGCATTGCTTCCGCCCGGATCAAATCCTCTTCGGTGTCCACGCCGGTCGTGTCGCGCGGTGCGTCGGCAACATAAATGGCGATGCCGTTCTCAAGCAGGCGCAGTTGCTCGAGGCGCTCCAGTTTCTCCAGTGGCGAGGTGGGCAGCGCCGAGAACCGCTCCAGCGCGGATTTGCGGTAGGCATAAATTCCCAGGTGCTTTCGATAGCCCGTGAATCCAATCGCATCACGGTCGAAGGGGATGGTTGCGCGAGAGAAGTAGAGCGCGCGGCCATCGAGCGCCGTGACTACCTTGACCGCGTTGGGATTGCTGAACTCTTGCGGAGGGCAACCGACGGCCAGCGTGGAGACTTCAACTTCGGGCCGCCGAAAAAGATCGAGCAGCGGAGGAAAGAAATCGGGCGTGAGGGTCGGCTCGTCGCCTTGAATGTTGACGTAGATGTCGGCGTCGATCTTGCCGGCGACTTCCCTCACCCGATCCGATCCGCTTGGGCAATCGGGCGAGGTCATGACGACGGGAATCGAGCGTGCGCGGCAGGCTTCGGCCACTTCTTCCGCATCGGTGGCGACAACCACCGGATCCATGAGCCCGCTGGCACTGGCCGCGCGCCACACCCACTCGACCATGGGCCGCCCGGCGATAGGCCGCAAGACTTTGCGCCGCATGCGCGTAGACGCGAGCCGCGCTGGAATGACGGCTGCGATGCGGAGGGGGCTCATGGAGACGAGTGTAAGGGAACAGGGACCAAGGGACCAAGGGACCGGGGGACTAAGGGACTGAGGGAACAGGGACCAAGAGACTAAGGGAACGGGGGTGCAGGAAGACAGGGGCGGGAGATTGCTGCGGTGAGTGGCGCGGGCCGAAGGCCCCCGCCACAGCCGGCCGGAGGCCGGCGCTACAAAAACGGCGGGGCTCCGGGAGTGCGGGACGCAGGTACACCGAGACTATACAGCGCGGAAACCCACCCTTTCGCCGAAAGCGGCGAAAGGATGGGGCAACCACACTGATGATGATGGAGAAACCCACCGTTAAGGATTAGGCAACCACGGTGTTACGTGGCGAGGGTGGCCAGCGCGCGTTCGGCGCGGGCCAGGGATTCGTCTGCGGCTTCAGGGCTCTCGCTTTGACGCTCGGCGTAGATGAACTCGATTTCGTTGAGGCCGATGACGCCGAGAATGGCACGCAGGTACGGCTCCTGAAAATCGAGCGCGTGCATCGCCGATCCCACGGGATAGGCGCCACCGCGGGCGGAAAAGACAAAGACTCTTTTGCCCGGCGGCATGAGCGGCACCACGCCGGCTTCAGTGAATGCAAAGGTCCGCCCCTCGCGCACGATCATGTCGATCCACGCTTTGAACGAAGCAGGAATCGACAGGTTCCACATGGGCACGCCGAGGACAAGAACATCGGTGGCAAGAAGCTCGTTGACGAAGCGATCGGAGCAGGCCAGGGCGCGCTTTCGTTCCGGCGTTGGTTCGCCAGAGGGATCGAGAAAAGCCTCGGCCGAAGCCTCGTCGAGATAAGAAATCTGCTCAAGCGAAGTATTGTGGTGCACCACGATGCCCGCGGGGTTTTGTTGTTTCCACTTTGCCACGAATGCGGCAGCGAGGCGGCTCGAAATGGACGCGAGGCGAGGGCTGGAGTCAATATGCAGAAGACTCGGCATTGAGACGCTCCGAAACGCTGTGGGATCAATGACCAAATTGTCGCAGGAATGCCTGCGCGCGGAGATTGACCGGATTTTCTCAGCCCCGTATCATCAAATCTGGCGCGGTTTTACGCAGCGCGTCCCCCATGTGGCGGGGTAGCTCAGATGGTTAGAGCGACGGATTCATAACCCGTAGGTCGGCAGTTCGATCCTGCCTCCCGCCACCAGCATTGCATGCAGCAGCCGCTCGCTGGTCGCTCGCGCGATATTCCAGTCCAATCAATCAAAGTCTGATCCTTCGTCCGCTGCGGCGGACTCAGGATTTCGCCTGCGGGCTCCCGCTCCGCTTACGCCCGCAAAGCGGCTCAAGTTCGATCCTGCCTCCCGCCACCACCATTGCATGGAGCAGCCGCTCGCTGGTCGCTCGCGCGACATTCCAGTCCAATCAATCAAAGTCTGATCCTTCGTCCGCTGCGGCGGACTCAGGATTTCGCCTCAAGGCTCAAGTTCGATCCTGCCTCCCGCCACCACCATTGCGTGGAGCAGCCGCTCGCTGTTCGCCATCGCACCATTCGTCTCAAGTCTTGTCGATGCCGCGTGTTAGAATTTGCCCACGTCAGATCCCATGGTCGAACATTCCCTGCAAAGCGAAGCCGAGCTGGAAATCATTGCCCCGGACAGCTCCCGGGAGAAGGTTTCCGTGACCGAGGAGCCCTTCAACATTGGGCGCGGCGGCGAGGGCGACAACCAGCTGCAGCTTGACGACGGGCGCATCTCCCGCCGCTGTGCAGCGATTGTGGCCGAAGGCACAGGCCACAAGCTGCTTGACCGCGGCAACCGCTACGGCCTGTTTGTGAACGGCGCCAAGGTCCAGCAGCACACGCTTCGCGATGGCGACCTGATCACCTTTGGCCTGGAAGACAGCTACCGAATCGTTTTTCATTCGGCAGCGGCTGTCCACGTGCCGAGCCAGCAGTCGGTGGCCAACCTGCTCACGCGCATCGGCTCGATTTCCGAACTCGCGGGCACGACCGTGACCGGCGGATTGAACAGGTTGAACCTGCTGCTGGAGGCAACTTCACTGCTGCACTCGCAACTGCCCCTGGATGCGGTGCTGGGCACAATGCTGGATCATGCGATCTCCGTCACGCACGCCGACCGCGGCTTGCTGATCGAGCCGGACGGCTCTGGCGCATTGCGAGTCCACCAGGCCCGCAGCAACAAGGCCGAGGATCTGTCGCCGGAGACACTGAACCCCAGCCAGACGGCGATTAACCAGGCGATCAGCAAAAAGTCGGCCGTGATCACCGAGGACCTGAACCTGGCAGGGCTGGATTTGAAGGCGGCTGAGAGCATCGTCATTCAGGGATTGCGCGCGGTGGTGGCGATTCCGCTGTACGCGTCATCGCGTTCGACCGCCGACACGGGCTCCGAACAGGAGCCTGGCCAATTGCTGGGCTTGATCTATCTGGACTCACGCCGCATCGCCGCGTTCTCGGCGCTTGACCGCCAGATTCTGGATGCGCTGGCCGTGCAGGCGGCGAGCATTATGGACAATGCGCGCCTGGTGGAGCGGGAACGCGAGCGCCAGCGGCTGGAGCAAGAGCTTTCGATTGCGCGGACCATCCAGCAGGCGCTGCTGCCGCACGGGCTGAACGATTTTCCGCACCTGGCCGTGAGTGGCGTGCACTATCCCTGCCATGAAGTGGGCGGCGACTATTTCGATGTGCTTCCGGTGAGCGAGAACCGTTCCGGAGTTCTGATTGCCGACGTGAGTGGCAAAGGGCTCGGCGCGGCACTGCTGACGACGATGCTGCAAGGGGCATTGTCTGGAATGTCAATGGGCGCCGACCCAGTGAAGGTTTTCAACCACATCAACCGATTCCTTTGCCATCACTCCGAGGTGGGCCGCTATGCCACCATGTTTATCGGCATGGTGGGCGCAGACGGCGTGCTCGAATACATCAAGGCGGGACACCCGTCGCCGCTGCTTATTCGCCAGGGAAAAGTGACCGAACTTTACTCGGAGGGATCGTTCCCTGTTGGCCTGATTGAGGAGGCCGATTTCCCGTCGGCGCGGCTGCAGCTTGAGCCGGAAGACACGCTGGTGCTCTTCAGCGATGGCGTATCGGAAGCCGAGGACCCCGATCATGAGCTGTTCGAAGTCACGGGGCTGAGCAAAGTGCTTGAGGGCCGGGTGGACGAGTCGGTTGAAGATCTGAAGCAGGCGATTCTGGATGCGGTGCGAGCCTTTACACGGGGAGCGAGCCAGTCAGACGATCTGACGCTGCTGGTGGTGCGCTACCGCAAGGCAGCGTAAAGCGGGTCAGGCGACGGGCCAGCGGCTCCGGTGCAGCTGCCGCAGGGCCAAAACTCTTAACGTTGAATGGGCTGAAGAACGTCGCGCGAGATTGGTACAATCCTCACCATGAGCGTCCCCAAACTTATTGGAAGGTATGAGATTGTCGAGGAATTGGGCCGCGGCGCCATGGGGAGTGTCTTCAAGGCTAAGGACCCTGCCGTCGGCCGCATTGTCGCGCTCAAGACGATCCATACCACGGCGCTCGAAGGCGCTCAAAGCGAAGAGTACCGCACTCGTTTTTATCGCGAGGCGCGGGCATCCGGCGTGCTGGCGCATCCCGGAATTGTGCCCGTCTTCGACGTAGGCGAGGATCAGGGCGCGCCATTCCTGGTGATGGAATTTGTCGAGGGCCGGACGCTGGGCGAAGCCATCAAGAAAGGCGAGCGGTTTACGCTGGACCGCGTTTGCGAGATCGGCCAGCAGATCGCCGAAGCTCTGGGTTACGCGCACCGGCAGGGCGTGATTCACCGCGACATCAAGCCCGCCAATATTCTGATGACCTCGAAGGAGGTTTACGGCAGCGAGCGGCCTCGCATCACCGACTTCGGCATTGCCAAGCTGGCGTCAAGCGACATTACGACCACCGGACAATTGCTGGGCACACCATCGTTCATGCCGCCGGAGCAATTTACCGGTTCGCCCATTGACGGCCGCGCCGACCTTTTTTCGCTCGGCGTGATTCTTTATTCGCTGGCCACGGGCGAACAGCCTTTTCCTGGCGAAACCATGACTGCGGTCTCCTATAAGGTCGTCTACACCGAGCCGGTTCCTCCAGCGAAGCTCAATCCTGCCATTCCCGGGCGGATCGAAGCGGTGATCCTGAAGTGCCTGGCCAAGAGCCCAACGGACCGCTACCAGACCGGCGAGGAGCTTGCGCTGGACCTGGCATCCGTCCGCTCGAACCCGGTAACGAGCGTGATGCAGTCTGGGCCGCTGATGCCTTCCGCAATGGAGTCCGATGCCACGCTGGGTCCAAACGCGGTCTCCGGGTCGCTGCGGTCTGCGCCGGTGGTTAAAGCCGGTCAATCCGGATCGCGACAAACAGCGCCGAGTCAGGGCCTGAGACCGGCGGCAGCAAAACCGGCGACGCCAAAGAAGTTTGGGAGTGTCTTTGCCATTGGGCTGCTTTCGGTTGTCGGGCTCGGCGCTGCAGTTGCCGGCGGCTGGTATTGGTACGCGCATCGCAAACCGCCCACTCCACCGCCTCCGCCCCAGGCAGTCACGATTCCCGTTCCGCAGCCGACTCCTCAGCAAATAGAGCCGCTGCCCGTCACGACCCCTCCCGCGGCCGCACCTGAAACCACTCCGGCGAAACCCGGATCCGCGCCAGGCGGTTCACCGGCATCACCAAAAACCGCGAAGCCGCCGGCAGCCAAGCCCACCGCAGGTAAGACGGCAACGCCACCCCCACCTCAGCCCGTGGCTGTTGTGACGCTGCCTGCTCCGGCCAAGCCCGCTCAAAACCCCACGCCGGCGCCGGTAAAACCACCAACGCCTGCGGCTCCGGCGGCTTTCGATCCCCGGAAGGCCGACCCGAACAAAAATGGCAAGTTGAAGATCGACGTGAGCAAGTTCCCCAAGGGCATTCCTTTCACCGTGTCGATGAACAAGCAGCCCTATATTCACTTCATCACCGGGGACGGCACGAGCCTGGACAATCTGTATGCACCGCCCGGCATGCAGCAGTTCCAGGTGTCGTTCAAGAGCGGGGGCCAGGAGTGGGATTCGAAGCCGGTGAGCTCCGATTTCAAGGCCAAGAAGACCAAGACGCTGAAAATCCAACTCTCGGAGGACGGCAACGGGATATCGAAAATCACGCTGCCGATCTCTAAAGACGCGGTCGTCTCCATCTCCTTTTCCAGCAGCATCACCAATCTTTTCTGATGTTTCGCGTTTGTAACAGGACTTTCACAATTGTCCCGTAGCATCTGGTTCGAAGAATCGAAGCGATCTCTGAGAAAAGGGCGATGGAAATGGAACTCTCCACGCATGAAATGGACGGCGGCATCACGCGGGTCGAGCTGGATGGACGCATGGACATTAGCGGCGCTGCGGCCGTTGATATGAAGATGAATTTGATCGCCGGCACCGCACAGAAGCTACTGATCGACTTGCAAAAGGTCACCTTCCTGGGTTCCATGGGATTGAGATCGATCGTGATTCCCGCGCGAGCGGTGCTCAGCAGGGGCGGTAAAGTTGTCCTTCTCGCGCCAACCGAAATGGTCGAGGCCGTTCTCAAGGCCAGTAACATCGACACACTTTTGCCGGTTCACCACGATCTGGCCGCGGCGGTAGCGGCGTTGCAATGAGCACCAGCTCCTGTCCGGTGGCGGCCATGCCCGCAGAAGACACAGCCAAACACGTGTCCCGGCTGACCCTGAAAGGTCAGCTTGACGACATGGCCAGGCTCTGGCCCTGGGTCGAGGCGCTGATCGCTCAATATGCCGTTCCATCCGACACGGCGTTTGCTATCCACCTTTGCCTCGAGGAAGCGATTTCGAACGTCATCCGGCACGGCTACGACGGGCAACCCGGTAAGGCACTCACCGTCGATTGCGCCTCGCCGAACGCGCACGAAGTCGTCTTCACCATCGAGGATCAGGCTCACCCCTTCGATCCGCTGGAGCCTGAACATATTGAAGGGTTGGTTGAGCCAAAGCCCGAAGATTTTCTTCGGCCTGGAGGCCGCGGCATCCTTCTGATGCGGAAGTTCGCCAGCTCGATCGAGTATGAGCGGCTGGCCGGCGGCAATCGCCTGACGATCGGATTTGTCCTGCCCCACTGACAGTCTCCAGCACCTCCGGTTAACACTTTCGTTTCCAGCGCTCTCAGGCTGCCGGACCCTTCTGCGAGTGCCGCTTGCGGTATCATTGCGTCTATAGAGTGTGAGCGGCTGCTTCCCCTTTAGGGCTGCTCCGGCGGTGTGTGTGTCCCGATTTTTCCAGCGTTTTGTCTTTGCGATCTCCGTGGTGATCTTTGCCGGCCTCGGCCTGAGCTATGTTCTGGGCGAGCTCGGATACATCGGCGTGCATGCCGGCGACGAACAGGACGCAGCTTACAAGCAGATGCGCGTCTATGCCGAGGTTCTGCGCAAGATTCAGAACTACTACGTGACCCAGCCCGACATCCCCTCGGTCACCACCGGCGCGCTCCACGGCCTCCTCGACTCGCTCGATCCCGATTCCAGCTATCTGACGCCGGACGAATACAAGACCTATAAGGACCGCCCGGCAACGGACAATGCGCAGGTAGGGCTCACCATCTCCAAGCGGTTCGGATACGCCACGGTGGTGAATGTGCTGCCGGGATCGCCTGCCGACCAGGAGCATTTCCGCGACGGCGACGTGATCGACCTGATTGACGGGCAGTCGACCCACGATCTGCCGCTGGCCATCGTGCGCTTCATGCTCTCGGGCAAGCCCGGCACCACGGTCACTCTTTCCGTCGTCCGGCCCTTCAAGCCCGATCCCGACACGATCAAGCTGACGCGTGCGGCGCTCGCGGTGCCGCCGCTGGGTGAGCAATTCTACGAAAACGCATCGATCCTTTATTTGAAGCCGGGGATTTTGACGGCAGCTCGCGTGGACGACATCGCCGCGCGGATCAAGGCGGCCGGAAAAGGCAAGAAGATTCTTCTCGACCTTCGCGACACGACTGGCGAAGACCCCCAGCAGGGAGTGCGCCTGGCCAACTTCTTCATCAAGCAGGGAACGCTCGCGTCTCTGGAAGGTCAGAAGTATCCGCTTCAGACCTTCAGCGCCGATCCCTCGCTCTCGCTGACAGACGCGCCGGTGGCGGTGCTGGTGAACCGCGGCACCTATGGCGCGCCAGAGATTACCGCCGCCGCCATTGAAGACCTGAAGCGCGGCGACGTGGTTGGCGAGCACACGTTTGGCGAGGGCACGGTGCAAAAGACCATTGACCTGCCCGATGGCGCCGGACTGATGCTGACCGTCGCCAAATACGAGGCTCCTGACGGAAAGAAGATTCAGGATGTAGCGGTGACACCCAATGTCGTTGTCGCTTCGCCCGAAGACGATGGTGAGCCGATGCCTCCTTCGAACGGAGACGCGCCGCTCAATCAGGCGTTGTCGCTGCTAAAGGCGAAGAACGGCTGATCGCCAACGAGTTAGGACGCAGTTCCCATTTTCAGGCGCGTTTTCCCGCTCTTAACCAAGGTAATGCGGCGAGCGTAGGCTACGATTTTTCCAGACCGATCCAGTGCTAGCCTTAGGATGAGGCACTCCTCCACCTCGCATCGCGGAGGCTTGCCCGTGAGGCCAGTCCCGCCTTGGCTACGACGTCCAATCTGCCGCCCAAAGAGCGCGCCAAAGACCAACTGGGCGAGCGCCTGCCGAGCAGGGAGCGCCGTTTTTCCAGGCCGCCGCTCCCCGCGCATCGAAGGCGCAAACTTGCCGGACGGTCGGCCCTTGTTGCGCTGATCATGCTGTCGGCTATCACCGGTTCTCTGGCCGGCCTCACACTCGTCTATTCCGTAAATCTTCCGCAGATTCAGGACCTGGAGCATTTCCAGCCTTCCACGATCACCGATCTCTATGACCGCAAAGGCCGCGTCATCGGCTCCTTCGCGCTGGAGCGCCGCGAGGTGGTTGGCTATGACGGATTCGCGCCCATTCTGCGCGAGGCAGTGATCTCGATTGAAGACAAGAACTTCGAATCGCACTGGGGCATCAATGTGTTTCGTGTGGCCGGCGCAGTCTGGCACGACATTCGCAGCCACGGCCGCGCGCAGGGCGCCTCCACGCTCACCATGCAATTGGCGCGCAATCTCTTTCTTTCTTCAGACCGCACGGCCATGCGCAAGATCCAGGAAGCGTATCTTGCCATTCAGATCGAGCGCGCCTTTACCAAGGAACAGATCTTTACGCTCTACGGCAATCAGATCTACCTGGGCAGCGGGAACTATGGTTTCGAAGCCGCGTCGGAATATTTCTTTTCAAAACACGCGAAGGACCTGACGCTGACCGAAGCGGCACTGCTTGCCGGTTTGCCCAAGGGGCCGGTGGCGTTTTCGCCGTTGCTCAATCCGGAGCGTGCGCTGCACCGCCGCAACCTTGTGCTGAGCGAGATGGAGGGGGACCACGTGATCACCCACGCCCAGGCTGAGGCGGCGCGCAACGCTCCGCTCGGCCTGCGCATGGCGCGGCCAGTGGGTCTACCGGCGCCGTGGTTCCAGGACGCGATCCGCGAAGAACTGGATAAGCGATTCGGCACAGAAGAAGTGCATGAGGCCGGAATGCGCGTCGATACGACTCTGGATCTCGACTTACAAAAGGTCGCCAACAGCGCCGTCGTGGACGGCGTGGCCGCATACGAGCGCCGTCACGGCTGGCGCGGCAAATTGGAAAACGTGCTTGCCGGCGACATCACGCTCGACAACTATCGCCATCCGGACTGGGCGGTCCTGGCCGGACCCGGCGACTACGTTCACGCACTCGTGACTCGCAGTCTTCCGCTTGAGATTCACGCGCGCATCGGGCCGCCGGACCAGCCGGGCTCGGAGATCATGCTGCTGCCCGCCGACTGGCAATGGACCGGAGTGCGCTATGGCGACGCGCTTGCCAAACCCGGCAACATCATCTATGTGCGCATGACTGCGGCTACTGCAAGCGGCGAGCGCCGCGCATCGCTTGAAGAGGACTCTGGCACGCAAGGCGCGCTGATGGCCATCGACAACACCAGCGGCGACGTGCTGGCCATGGTGGGCGGAAGAGATTACGCGGTCTCGGTCTTCAACCGCGCGACCCAGGCTGAGCGGCAGACCGGCTCGAGCTTCAAACCCTACGTCTACACGGCGGCCATTGAGGATGGTGTGAAGCCAACCGACATCATTGTCGATGGGCCGACGCGCTTCGGCGACTACGTGCCGCACAACTACGAGAACGACTACAAAGGCGCGATGACCGTTGCCAATGCATTCGCGGAGTCGCGCAACATCCCGGCGCTCAAGCTGGCTGCGCGCGTGGGCATTCACAAGGTGATCGACGTGGCTCATCGCTTTGGCGTCACGTCGAACATTCCTCCTTACCTGCCGGTGGCGCTGGGCGCGGTGGAGATCACGCTCGAAGAGCAGGTGGCATCGTACGCAGTGTTCCCCAACGACGGTGTTCGCGTGGCTCCGCACCTCATCCGCAAAGTTTCAAACGCCGACGGAATCACGCTGTGGCAGGAGAGGCCCGCAGTAGACGAAGTGCTTGACCGGCAAACGGCCCGCACGATGATGACGCTGCTGCGCGGCGTGACCGATCACGGCACCGGCGTGGCTGCCAGGCAGTTGAACCATCCGCTCGGCGGCAAGACCGGAACGACCAGCAGCTTTACAGATGCCTGGTTTCTGGGTTTCTCGCCGTCGGTCACTTGCGGCGTGTGGGTGGGCAATGACAGCCGCGAGTCGCTGGGCGATAAGGAAACGGGCGCGGTAACTGCGCTGCCCATCTGGATCAACTTTATGCGCGCCGCGATCGCCGGCAAGGACGACGAGCAATTTCCGGGCGACGAGGATGGAGCGACGCCAGACCTTGCGGAGAGCACGCTGCCCGCAAAGTATCCCGTACGAGCGCCCACGGCGAAATCTGCCTTGCCATCGCGGCAACGCACTGTGGACGTGAGGCCCGCATTGGCTTCCGCGCAAAAGCCGACGAAGAAGCCAGCGAATAAAGCCAAAGTCAAGCCTGCATTGACATCAAACCACTGACCCTTAGGCTCAGCGACCGCTCGAGAGTGCGAAATACCGCTTTGCGCGCGCAACATCCTTGAAGATCTGCGCCTTCAGCGCCTCCGGCGAGGGCCATTTTTGTTCGCCACGCAGGCGGAACAGAAATTCCAGCTCGAGCGGCGAGGTCTCGTCGAGATCGATCGGCTCGAAGTCGAGGATGTGCGACTCGATCGCAAACGAAGCCTTGCCGAACGTGGGCCGGTTGCCCACGTTCGTCACTGCCTGAAATACTCGCCCGTTTACCTTGAGCCGCGTCACGTACACGCCGAAGGCCGGCAGCAGGCCGTCGTAAGCTGCAAGATTCACCGTGGGCACCAGCAATCGCGTGCCGATGCCGCGCCCCGATGCCGGTGTTGAAAGCACAGTGAACGGGCGCCCAAGCATCCATCGCGCACGGCGGATGTCCCCTGCCGAAACCAGCGCGCGAATGGCGGAACTGGAAACCTCAAGCCCTCGCACACGCACTGCCGGGTGAACGTGAACGGCAAACCCAAGCTCCTTGCCCATCGCGGCCAGCTCAGGCACTCCCGCGGTAGCGCCGCGCCCGAAGCGGAAGTTTTTTCCTTCGTGCATGCTGCGCACGCCCAGCGCCGCGATCAGAATCTGATCCGCAAATTCGCGCGGCGACAGATGGGCCAGAGCGGCGTTGAATTCAAGCACCAGAACCGCATCGATTCCAGTTTCAGACAGGCGCCGCAGCCTCTCGGGCAGAGGCGTGATCAGCTTGGGCGCATGCGCCGGGCGCAGAAATTGCTCGGGGTGCGGATTGAAAGTGATGGCAACGGCCCGCGCGCCGGTTGCTCGCGCCTCGGCCGCAGCGGCGCCAAGAATCGAGCGATGCCCGAGGTGAACGCCATCGAAGTTGCCCACCGTTGCCACCGTGGGACCAAAGCCGGCCGGAATCTCGCGGAGCGAACGAAAAACCGCGAACGAATTGCCGCGTGGAGCAATCGCGTCGCCGCCCGGCGAAATTTTCTGGTCGGCGTTGATCGGGTCCGTGTTCATAGCGTCACCGGGACCGTCAGCCCGTCATGCGCCAGCCTGATGCCCGCAGGAAGCGCGCGATTGGTTTCTTCATGGCCCAGGTCGTGAGAAATGTGCATGAACCAGGTTTGCCTGGCGCCGATGCGCCGCGACCATTCAACTGATTGTTCGACAGTGGAGTGGCTGGGATGAGGCGTGTGGCGCAACGCCGAAAGCGCCAGCACTTCAATACCGGCCAGAAGCGAAAAGCTCTCTTCGGGGATCGCGCTTACGTCGGTCATGTAGGCCGCGTTGCCAAAGCGGAATCCGGCAATGCACTGTTCGCCATGCCACAGCGGAACGCGCACAAAGTCGACGCCGTGGATTGGATTGTGGTCGGCGAGCGGGATGAGCTCCACGCGCGCGCGATTGGTGTAGGTGGCCTGCGGCGAAATCGTGTAGGCAAACGTGTGCTCGAGCGTTGCGGCAGCTTCCCGATCGGCGTAGAGCGGAATGGGGCCGCTTTTCTTCGCGGCAATAAAGCTCAACGGGCGGAGATCGTCCATTCCAAGAATATGGTCGGCGTGCCCGTGCGTGTAAAGCACAGCATCAACATGCGTGAGCCGCTCGCGGAGGGCCTGCTCACGGAAGTCAGGGCCGGTGTCGATGACGACAATGCGTTCGGCACCCGAAGCGGGCTCTGTCCAACGGAGCAGGACTGAAGGCCGCAGCCTGCGGTCATGGGGATCGGGCGACGTGCACACCGGGCACTGGCAAGCCAGCGTCGGAACCCCCATCGAGGTTCCCGTTCCCAGAAATGTGAGCGTACCTTGCATTTTGAGCTTCTAGCCTCTAGGTGCGAGCCGTCAGCCTTCAGCCTTCAGCTCTCAGCTTTTGCGCATCTCGTTTGAACCGGAATACGGATGCCCGCCCGCAGTCAATTTGAAGCTTTGGTTTGGAATAAACTGCGGAAAAATGGCACAGGCTCTGTTCTCACAACGTTCGGGCTGAAGGCTGAGGGCTGATAGCTCTTAGCTGATTATTCACTTCTTAGCCGGCGGCATGGGCGGTACGGCGGGTGCACCCACCATGCTGGTCAGTTCAAGAAAAGCCATGCGCGCCTCGAAGAGCACGGTCTGCAGCATGCGATCCTCGGCGGGCGTCAGGTTGCCGCGCGTCCTTTCCGCCAAGACCGCAAGCAGATCGATGGTGGCTCGCGCACCCATGATGTCGACCCGTGGTCGCTGGCCGTCCTGCGTGCCTGCTCCCATCTGGAGCATGGCGGTGACGTAGAACTGCTGCACGAGGTGCTCGAATCCCACGGGCGGCTGCGGGCCGACGCCGGGATTCTGTGCGCGAATCAGATCCTCGAGCCTTTGCGCGGAGGCATCGTACGCGGCTTTCTGCTCGTGAGTCTCGGCGGCCGTCGGCGGCGGAGGCAACTCCTCCAGCAATCCTGACTCTGCTGTCGCGACCGGCTCTGCTGTCGCCGATGCGGCGTCCGTTGCTTCGTCGTGCCGTGTTTCATTCACCACGAGGCGGGGCCCGGGCGAAGGCTCTCCGGATGCAGGTGGGGGCGTGGTGGGAGCCGCTGGCACAGGCTCTTTGGGCGTTGAATGCCCGCCCTCTTTCTCTTCTTCCGCTTTCATCTTGCGGCGGTCGATCACTTCGAACTTTGGCGTATCGCTCATATGTTCAGTTTCTCATCCCTGCTTAGGGCTGCTCAATTCTGGCGTTTCTGGGCCAGCTTTGGCGGAGCTTCAAGAATCCGCGCGGTTCCCTCAATTGCCCCGGCTCTGTATGCGAAGGCTTGCGCGAGCTCCTCCGCTTCAGAGCGCATCGTGCCCAGCGCAAAGACGCGGGGGCCGGCCGGGAGCGCCAACTCCGCCGCGCTGGTGATCTGTCCAGCGGCTGTGCCGTCTTCAAGTTTCAACTCCGCGCCGCCCTGGGGCACCGGCCCCGAAAGCTCAAGCGGCCGCAGATGCCGATGTACATTACCGCGCGAGCGAATGCGCTCCACGATCTCCTGACCGAGATAGCAGCCCTTGGCAAAGTGCAGCGCACGCATCTGCGAAGTCTCCTGCGGCAGGTCGCGCTCCACCATGTCGACTCCGTATGCCGGAATCCCTTCCGCGATGCGAAAAGCTTCAAGCGATCGACTGCCAATGGGCGTTGCTCCGCCTGTGCGCAGGCACGACCACAGCTTCGCGAGCCCCGCGGATGGCAGCCAGAACTCGTAGTGCTGTGCCATCACGCCATAGGTGCGCAAAATTCTCAGGTTCCAGCCGTTCCACTCGACAGTGGTCCCCGCCATCGCGCTGCCGATATCCGGCAGGCCAACACGTTCAAGCACTTCGCCCGCCTGCGGCCCGGTCATGCCTATTACCGTCTCCGAGCCCGCTTCGCCGACTTGCTCTTCTCCAAGCGGGACCAGCTCCACGTCGTCCATAATGATGAACTTGTTCAAATGAGCCAGCAGCTTCTCAAACTGGTCGGCTGCGATCTCCAATTCCAGTTCGGACTCGCCCGCAAACGGAGTTCCCAATAGAGGGTCGCCGGCCAGTGCCGCAGTTGCAGTCGCGCTACGTCGTTGTGGTGAGGATTCCTCGCCGCCCCGCCACACTGTCAAATCACCCTGAATGTGGCCTTGCGCATTGAGCACCAGGTTCCAGGCGCCGGTGTTGGGGAATAGATCGTTGACGGTGTTGGTCACCATCCCGCTCAACCAGCGAAAGCGGTCGGCCCCCCGGACGGCGACACGGCGCATCCAGCCCAGATCGTGGATCGCGGCTCCGAATGCCAGCGCCGCTATTTCCGTGTCCGGCGCGTCCAACTCTCCGGGGGTCAACACGCCCCTGTAAACGATGAGCTCGTGCGATGTACGTGAAGACTCAAGCAGGCCGGCCAGCGCTGTGGCCTGCAGATTTTGGGCGAGGTCGGTCTCGGGCATGGGGAGCTTTTCCGTGGTTCGGCGCCGGATTTTCTGTCTAAACTTGGCGTCAAACCGCATCCTGATTATAGCCTTGAAGTGAGAAGCTGGAATCCCGGCCCGCGAACCCGGGAGCGCATCCAATGCCGCAGGGAGAATGAATGAGGAATCGGCAGATGAAAGCGGCACAAACCGGGCGTTGGGGAGTCGCTGCTCTCGTATTCTCGGCGGCGGTAGCGTTTGCGCAGCAGTCCGCTCCCGCGCCCCAACCGGCGCCTGCGCCTCAGCCCGCTGCGGCTGCGCCGACCACGGGCGCGGCAAAGGCTTCAGCGGCACAGGACAATCAAGCGGGCAAATCGCAAGCCGGCAAATTCGCGACGAAGATTACGCCGGAACAGGCGCAACAACTTTTCGCGCTGGTCGACGAGCTCATCAAGTTCTCCTCCGACGAAACCGGCCTGCCCATTAAAAGCACTGTCAAGCGCACGCTCACTACGCGCACCGCGGTGGAGAGTTACCTGGACGAAAAGTTTAGCGAAGACGCGGGCGCCAAGCGCCTGGAGCGCGACGAGATCGTGCTGAAGAAGTTTGGCCTGCTCGACCACGACTTTGAGCTCAAGCCTTTTTTGCTGGCTCTCCTCAAGGAACAGATCGAGGCCTACTACGATTCGAAGACCAAGACCGTGAACATTCTGGATTGGGTGGATCCCGATGAGCAGAAGCCGGTGATGGCTCACGAACTGACTCACGCTTTGCAGGATCAGCACGCAGACCTGGAGAAGTGGGACAACCAGACTCCCGACGACGTTTCGCACGACGCGGCCGGCGATCAGGATCACTTGGCCCGCGACGAGATGGACACGGCGCGCGACGCCGTGGCGGAAGGCCAGGCGACGGCCGTGATGATGGACTACATTCTGAAGCCGCTGGGCAAGAGCCTCGTCAAAGATCCTGAAGTGCTCGATGTTGTCCGCTCGCAGATGAATTCCACTGAAGATTCGCCGGTGATGGCGCGCGCGCCGCTTCTGCTTTCGGAGTCGATGTTGTTCCCGTACCGCGAGGGCCTGAGCTTCGAACAGGACATCTGGATGGACCAGGGCCAAACCGCAGCCTTTACCGGAGCACTCGACCGGCCGCCGTCGTCGAGCTGGGAGATCATTAATCCGCGCGTCTATGAGCAGAAGAAGATTCCGGCCATTCCGCTGCTGCCTAACATTCATCCCCTCGTCGACGCGCAGTACGTGCCTTACGACATTGGCCAGATCGGTGAGCTTGATGTGCACATCATCACAGAGCTTTTCGGCGGCGACAACGCGGCGCGCGACCTGACGCCGGCCTGGGATGGCGGCCTTTACTGGGCGGGGCAGTTGCGCAGTGCCACCACGCCCGAGGAGCAGGCCAGCACCATATCCATCGGCCTTTTTTACCTTTCAGTCTGGAAGAGCGCCGACTCCGCGCAGGTTTTCAGCAGGCTTTATGCGAAGAACCTGGGCCGCAAGTACTCCGACGTTCAGTTGCAAGCTACTTCCAATCTCAACGCTCCATCGGGTGACGGCTCAGTCGAGCAGGTCTACTCCACCGACGAGGGCCCGGTCGTCATCACCACCCGCGGCAAACTGGTTTTTGTCGCGGAGAGCTTTCCGCTGCCGCTGGCGCGTAAGCTCACGTCGCTCATCCTCGATGCGCAGGGCGGGGGCGCGATGCGCATGACGTCCGTGCCGCGGCGCGGCATTGATCCCGCTCTGGCATGGGACGCCATGGAAAGCATGGTGGACTCGTCCGCCGAGCCTCAGACGCTCACCGGCGATCTTGTCCGACTCTTCGGCGACTGCGGAGTGATGAAAGCAGCCGTGGACGCGGAGTTAAGAGCCGCCGCAAAATAATTCGCGGCGCGGGCTGGCCTCCGCGCCCTGCGTCTCTTTCCTAGTGGAAAAGCCGCCTTAAACCATGCCAACGCTCACCGCGTTCGCGCTCTCCGCCGCGTTATGATGAAAAGGCGTTCCACGCCTCCGCGTCTCGGACTTAATCCCGATCCAATTTAGGAGACCCGCACGTGCAAGGCAAGCTTGAACTGATGATGGGACCGATGCGCAGCAACAAGACCGCGGAGCTGCAGCGCCGCGCTGACATGCGCCGCCAATACGCCAAGCAATATGTGATGGTGCTTAAGCCCAGCGACGATACCAAGGGCGGTCCCGGCGTAGTCGAAAGCCGCAATCCAAACGGCGGCGGCAAAATGAGCGCCGTCGAGTTCCGGGCCTCCGACCCATGGGAAGTGCTCGGCGCAATTCGGGACACGGAACAGAAGATCGGCAAGCGCGTGGAGTGCATTGCCATCGACGAAGGCCAGTTTGTCGATCAGCTGTTTCTATTTGTCAAGTATCTGCTCGATGCCGGGCACGACGTTCTGGTCTGTGGCCTCGATCTCGATTTTCGCGCTATGCCCTTCGGCGAGATGCTGAACCTGACCTGGCTGGTGAACGCTTACGGCGGCAATATTACCGAATGCATCGCTTATTGCAGTTGTGGAGCGCGCGCTCTTTACTCGCAGCGGCTGATCGACGGCAAGCCGGCGCCTTTCGACAGCCCTATCAAGGTTCCCGGCGACTCCTACGAGCCACGCTGCGCAGAGCATTTCGTTCTGCCCGGCCGACAGCACTAAACCACTCTCTCTTGCGACTCCCGAGACCGGACTCACGCTCGACTCAGCGCGAAGCGCCGCGGCCAACCGCTGCGGCCGAGTTCCTGGCTTCTCCTGGCGAAACCGGTAGGCAAGTGTGGAATGTGGTTCCCTTGCCCAATTTGCTTTCAAACGTCTGAGCCCGTTGATCCGACCGGAACCGATTCGAAGAGTCGAATTGACGGCGTATCCCTCAATTCACGTGAGCGGTGCCGCGGTTAAGGTGCTTCTCAGGCTCCAAGGTTAAGGGTAGCGGCCAAAAGTGAGATCGTCACAAAACTTGCCTCGATCCTACTTTTGGCGGATACATGAGCCATTTGGGGCGGCGTAAAGTTCGACACGGCTCAGGACCGTCGTTTTTGATGATTGGGAAACGACCGCATGGGTGATCTGCAACACAGGTGCTCGGCACCAGGGAGTTCTAGATTTCCAAATGAAAGCGGTTTCATTCGCCTACAGGCAGAACCAGTTGGCGAGCATTTCGATCTCCGCGACTCCCGTTCGACCCACTTCAGGAGGTGGTTATGCAAACGATCAGCGCAAAGAGCCTGCGAGCTCTGGTGCTCGTTCTTGTTGTTGCCTTGGTTGGCTCTGGCGTCGTCGCCTTTGGACAAGGCACGAGCGGCAGTTTGACCGGACAGGTTACTGACCCGACCGGCGCAGCCGTGGTGGGCGCGAGCGTGACGCTCACCAACGTCGATACCAGTCTTATCCAGAAGGAAACCTCCGACAATACGGGGAGTTACCTGCTGAAACCGGTGATGCCGGGTCAATATTCGTTGACCATTAGCGCAAAGGGTTTTGCTGAATATGTTCAGCGCGGCATCGTCATCACGGCTAACCAGTATGCAACCCAGGATGTGCACCTCAGGATTGCCTCGGCGAACAATGAGGTGGTCACCGTTACCGCCGACGCAGAGCTGATCAACACGACTTCAGCGGAGCTGGGATCGACGGTCAACGAAGCCGCCATCTCCGGGCTTCCGCTCGACGGACGCGATCCTTCCAGCCTCGTCCTGTTGGCACCCGGCACCGTCAATGTATTAAATCATGGCGGCGAAGGCATTCAGACCGGCTTCTCCTTCCCAACCGAGACCGGCGCCAGCGCCTCCGGCGGCCGCCAGGGCAGCACCTTCTATATGCTCGACGGCGTGACCAACATGGACAACTACAACCTGCTGACCTCGACCTTCCCAAACGCCGACGCCACCCAGGAGTTCAAGGTCATCACCAGCAACTACGGCGCGCAGTATGGCTTTGCGCCCGGCGCAGTCGTCTCCGTCGCCACCAAGAGCGGCTCGAACAGCTTCCACGGTGGCGCCTTCTGGTACGTCCGCAACAACGCCATGAATGCCACCGACTGGTTCAGTCACTCGGTCGATACGCTGCGGCGTAACCAGTACGGCTTTTTTGCCGGCGGCCCCATCAAGAAGGACAAGCTGTTCTTCTTCGGCAACTACCAGGGCACCAAGATCATCTGGAACTCAACCGATACGTTGACAACGACGCCGACCGCCGCCATGCTGACAGGCGACTTCAGCGGTCTATCTCCCGATGGCGTGACGACGAACTTGGTCGGACCCTTCAAAACCATCGCCGGCAAGCCCAACCAGCTGGATACCAGCATTGCCAGCTTGTCTCCAGCCGCGCTCTACTTTGCGAAAAATGGCATGATCCGCGCTGCTACGACGGCGGCCAACGGAACGTCGCTCAAGCCGGGAGTGCAATTGGCCGACGGCGATATGATGTACAACTATCCCACCGTCCACAACACTTACGACGAGGGCACGCTCAGGCTGGACTACAACCTCTCGCCGTCGCAAACTCTCACCCTGCGTTCCTTTACCAACGACTTCTCGGCCCCGTCGACCGACCAACCCGGCAACATGGAGAGCGCCTACAACCACAGTTCGTGGACTGCGTCCTTCTGGCAGCAGATGTATTACTTCAACAACATGGTGCAGCACAATTGGACCATCAATCCGAGCACCGTCAACACCATCTCGCTATTTATGAACCAGAACAGCGCACACAGCGCCGCCCAGGAACTTGGCAGCGACGGAAAGGCGCTTTGCTTCTCCAACAACAGCGGGGATTCCAGCGGGGTAAATATTGGGGTCAACGAGCCCGGTGGCAGCTGCTATATGGGCGCTCTCCGCATCAACTCGAACTACGGTTTTGAGAGCGGCTGGGATGAGCCCTCGGCGGAAGTCCGCAACACCCTGGGCTTAACGGATACGCTCAACAAGAGCCTCGGCAAGCACTCCATCAGCGCGGGCATCGACCTTCTGCATCAGCACGCGGAAGAGAATACCGCATATCCGACGCAGCCGTTAATCGGGTTTGGAAGAAGCGGAACTGGCGGGGGCACGAGCTCCTTTACGGGCGGATACCTGGCCGATTACATGTTGGGCGCCGCATCAGGTTACATGCAAGGCGCCGGCGAGATTGCCGATGTGTCCGGCTGGCAGATTGGTCCCTTTGTCCAGGACGATTGGAAGATTCGCCCCAACCTGACCATCAACCTCGGATTGCGCTGGGATCCGAACACGCCTCCCGTCTCCCAGGGCGGCCGCGGCGCAGCTTGGGTTCCCGGCACGAACACCGTGACCGGTTTTGCAAATAGCACCCCGGGCAAGCAAAGCATCGTGTTTACCAATGCTCCCGCTGGACTGCTCTTCCCCGGCGACCCCGGCGTTCCCAATACCTTGATGAACAGCGACTATGGTTACTGGGAGCCTCGCATCGGCCTGGCCTACCAGCCCAAGGCTCTGACGCACACCGTCTTCCACGCCGGCTTCGGCATATTCACGGGTCCACTGCAGTACTCGGAGTACAACCACGCCGCCGACGTGGCCCCCTTCAGCCCCACCTTTAACTTCTCGGGATGGTGCTGGCCGTGCAGCGCCGATACTGCCCTATCGGGCGGGATTATCCCCTTCGATAACCCCTGGTCCGCCAGCGGCGCCGGATCCCCCTACGCGACAAGTCCTTTCCCGGGGACATTCCCCTGGGCGACGACCTCCTATAAACCTGCGAAGGGCGTTGTCATTCCCAAGGGCCAGATCGGCCAGGAATTCGCGCGCAACTTCAAGCTGCCCACAACTTATGCCTGGAACGTCTCGATCGAGCAGCAGTTCACCTCGACGACGGGCTTCCGCGTGGCATATGTGGGCAATGAAACCGATCACCTGTCGGTGGCCATCGACATGAACCCGCCGTATGCTTCAAAACTGCCCGTGAACTCAAGCTTGGGAGACATCTTTGAGGACCAGAGCTGGGCGACGGCGAGCTACAACTCGCTGCAGGTGAGCCTGGATCAACACATTTGGCACGGCCTCCAGGTGCAGTCCGCCTTCACGTGGTCGCATACCCTGGATATTGCCAGCAGCAGCAACATCTCGTTCGGCAACCCGGCGCTGGGCAATCCGATCAGCGCCGCGTGGAACCGCGGCAATGCCAACCAGGATATGCCGTGGAACTGGATCAGCAACTTTGTCTACCAGGCCCCCTCGTTCAGGGATCAGGGCAGGCTGATGGAAGAGACTGTCGGCGGCTGGCAGTTGAGCAGCATCATCACCGCGCAGAAGGGCACCCCGTTCTCGATTGGCCAATGGAACACGGACCCCGGAGTCGGCATGTGGAATAACCGGGCAGATCTTGTTTCGGGCGTGCCTACCAACATGGGTAAAGGCAGTCGCGCGGATTGGGCGAACCCAAACAAGGGTTACTTCAACGAGGCAGCCTTCACCCTTCCCGTCTCCTGCAGTGATAAAACGCCGGGATGGTGCGGTTTCGGCGACACGACCAGGAACGCCTACTTTGGACCGGGCGTCTTTGGCATCGATTCATCGATCATGAAGAACTGGGAGCTGACGGAGGGAAAGACCTTCCAGTTCCGCTGGGACGCCTTCAACGCCACCAACCATCCGAACTTTGGCAACCCCTCATCCACCGTGAATCAGGCCCCAGGTGTTTTTGGCGTGATCAGCGGCGTGAATGGGCATCCTCGTATCTTCCAGGGAGCCCTTCGCTTGACCTTCTGAATTCGCGCCATTACTCAGAGGCCCGGGCTCAATGCCCGGGCCTCCGTTTTTTGGTCGGAAGATTCTTGCGTCCATCAAGCCGGGCGCCGTTCGCGCTTTCTCAGCGGCCCCGCGGCAGCTGCACTTCAATGTGAACGCCCTTCCCGACCGCGCTGGTCAAGCGGAACTTTCCGCCTGAGCGCTCAATCCTCTCTCTCATTCCCTTAAGCCCGAAGTGATGGCCGTTGTCGCTCTCCATTCGCTGGGGATCAAAGCCGCAGCCGTCATCGTCGAGGTCCAGGGTGAGTGCACGATCCATGTAGGTGAGAGCCACTCCCACGTGCGCCGGGTGGCCATGGAGCATGGCGTTGTAGACTCCCTCGCGAGCCACCATGAGCAGATCGTGGGCAACGGGCTCGGACACGGCGAAAGGCGCTCCGTTCATCGACCACGCTATCGGCACCTGGAACTCGCTTCCTACCTGCTGCGTCATGCCTTCCAGCTTTTCGGCCAGGCTGCCGGCGTCGCTCTCCCGTCGAAGGTTCCAGATGGCCTCCCGCGCTTCGTTGATCGTGGAGCGCAACTGCAGCCGCGCAACATCCATCAGGCCGGTTTCTTTCGCTTCGTCTCCCTCGCTCATCGAAACGGCCTCGAGCAGCGCGGAAACTCCCGTGCAGCCCTGAATCACGGTGTCGTGCATCTCGCGCGCCAGCCTGCTGCGCTCCTCAAGGACCGCTTCGTAACGAGCGCGCACATGTCGCACGCGATATTGGTAGATGGCATAGATCAGCAAGGCAATCAGCGCCAGGCATGCGGCCATAAACCACCATGTGCGATAAAAAAATGGCCGCTGCACGATAAGAATCGATGCCTCGCTGACTGCGCCCGGATCGCTCACCTCAAAGGTTTGCACGCGAAACGTGTAGCTGCCCGCGGCCAGGTTCGTGTAGTCGGCCGTGCGCGCGGCTGTGGGCACGCTCCAGTTCTTCTCAAAGCCTTCCAGCCTGTAGCGGAAACGCAACCCGTCCTGGGAACGAAGCCGAATCGGCGTGAAATCAAACTCCAGGCGCCCACTGCCTGGCCTCAGCACCACGGGGCTGTCCATGGCGACGGGCCGGCCATCGGCAAGCACTGCATCAATATGCAGCGGAGGCGGCGGCAACGGCAGGCGGCGCTGGGGAAGGATGTGAACCGGTCCGAGATTGCTGGGGAACCAGACGTCACCACCCGCGGTGATGCAGCCCGAGGACTGCGTTCCGCCGTAAATCTCCGTGTTGGCCGCCACGTCCGCGACGGAGTAGAAAGCGAGTGCGAGATGACGCGGTGACGAATCGGCTTGGTCGTCCAACTCGTGGCGGTTCAATTCGGCAACACCGGTCGGTCCGCTCAACCAAAGGTGTCCTGCCGCATCTTCGAGAATCTGATAAATAGCGTTGCCCGGCAGACCGTCTGAGGACGAGAAGTGCGCCAATTTGCCGTCACGGTATCGGAACAGGCCGTTGTTACGCGTGCCGAACCAGAGGCCGCCCTCCGCGTCCTCGTGGATGGCCCAAATCTTCATCTGGGCCAGACTGTTGGTCACCGCATCGCTCAGGAATCTGCCGTCGTGCAGGTGGCTTACGCCACGGTCAGTACCGATCCAGAGGTCGCCATTGCGATCTTCGAGAAGCGCTCGCGTGCTGAAGTAGGCAAGCCCGTCGCGCATCTGATAACTGAGCAGGCGCGGACGCTCGCCCTCCGCGAAAATGTGATTCAGACCCTCGTCGGCAGCTACCCACATGCTTCCATCGCGGTCCTGGGTCATGGCGCGAACGAAGTTATTCGACAGCCCGTCCCGCGTCGTCAAATGCGTCATGCGGCCTTCGGCGATCCGGTAAACGCCGTCGCCGTCGGTTCCCACCCAGAGCGCGCTGGAGCGGTCGCGGTACATGTTGCGCACGTGCGCGGAGCCCACGCCAGGCAGAGTTTGAGGAGTCACCACGCCGTCTTTCATGCTGAACAGAAGCGTGGAGCCGATCCAGAAACTGCCGTCGCGGTCCTGATAAATGGTCCCGAAGTCGGAATCGTTGGCCTTGGGCAATGGAACGATGCTCACCTGCGCCTGCGTGAGCCGCAACATGCCCGACTGGGTCCCGATCCAGAAATTCCTTTCATCATCCTCAAAGAAATTGAGCACCGTGTTGCTGGGCAACGAAGAGGGCGCCGTGATCTGCGTCATGTTTCCTGCCCGGTATTCGTAGACTCCCTGCCCGATGGTTCCAATCCAAAGCACGCCATCGGCGGTTTCGCGCAGCACGCGCACCGTGCCTGCGATTCCGCCAACGCGTTCGAATCCTTTCTGTCCGGGAGCCATGCGGTTGAGTCCGGAAACCGTGCCCACCCACATCGTTCCATCCTGAGTCTGCACAATCGATTTCACGCGGTTCTGGCTGGCTTCCCCGCGCATCGTGAATTCGGTTACGCTGCTGCCTCTGAGCCGAAGCAGCCTGGAACCGCCCACCCACAGGTTGCCGTCGCGATCGAGGTAAATGGCGTGAACGGCCAGGGCGGGCACATTTCCGGTGCCGTCAACGCGCACAAATCGATCGCCATCGAGCCGCAGCAAACCGTTGTCTGTGCCTGCCCAAATGTTGCCCTGTGCGTCCTGAGCCAACGTACGCACAAAATCGTTGCTCAGGCCGTCGCGCGTCGTCCAGGGACGGAACTCGCCGTGGGCATATCGGGCCAACCCGCCGCCTTCAGTTCCGATCCAGAGAGCGCCATCGCGGGAGACCATGAGGCAAAACACGCTGTTCTCGCGCAACGCCGGCGTGTTCTGGCGGTCAAAGACCACAAAATGCGACCCGTCAAAACGCACCAGTCCGCCGGTGGTGCCGATCCAGAGAAAGCCGTCCGGGGTTTGCGCGAAGGCCTGTACGGTCTGTTCCGGCAGCCCGTCAGAGGATTGCCACACATGGTGCGTGTATCCGGCAACGGCGCCGGACTGCGCCCAGGCACAACCCACAGCGCCCAGGAGCAGGCAGGCGCTCAACACGCAAGCTCTTTGCATAGCGGCGCCCAGTATACCGCGAAGAAACTTTAGCCGCTTGGTCGATATGTGCCCGAAATCGGCCGGAAATCCCCGCCTGATCCGACTTTTGGCGGATTCAAAGAACGGCACATGGGACTAAAGTGATCTTTCTTGAAGGCGATGGATCATAACCACGCTTGCAGGAACAGGCAGGCACGGAGCCTATCGCAATGTCTTCATATTCTCCATCTGGTTCGAGGGGTTCCTGGCCATTTGCACCGACGGCGCTGATTTTGGCAGGCTCCGTTCTGCTTGCCGCTTGTTTTGGCGTCCCTCCGTCTCACGCGCAATCGGTTGGCACGTCCATCACGGTCGATGCCAGCCAGCCCGGTCGCGCTCCTGGCCCGGCGCAATACGATGAAGGTTCCGCAACTACCCCTGGCGGGGTCAAGCTGGGCTTGAATAGCCGCTACCTCACGCGCAATGGAGAGCCCTGGCTTCCGGTCATGGGCGAGTTTCACTTCTCCCGCTATCCGCAAGCGCAGTGGGAAGAAGAAATCCTCAAGATGAAAGCAGCCGGGGTGAACATTGTTTCCACCTACGTGATCTGGATTCATCACGAGGAGGTCAAAGGCCAATTCGAGTGGACCGGCCAGCGCGACCTGCGCGTCTTTGCCCAACTCTGCGCCAAACATGGGATGTATGTGGTGCCGCGGATCGGTCCCTGGGATCACGCCGAGGTGCGCAATGGAGGCCTGCCGGATTGGGTCCTTGCGCAAGGCCCAACGCGCGTGAACGATCCCGTCTATCTCGCCAGCGTTCGAGAGTGGTACGGGCAGGTTGGCGCGCAACTCAAAGGTCTGCTTTGGAAAGATGGCGGTCCGGTCATCGGCATTCAATTGGAGAATGAATACTCACAGCGTGGCCCGGGCGCAGGCGAAGCGCACATTCTCGAACTGAAAAAGATTGCCATCGCCAGCGGCCTCGATGTGCCGCTTTATCTCATCACCGGCTGGGACAATGCCGTCGTGCCGCCGCGCGCGGTCATTCCGGTTTATGGCGGATACTCCGCCGCGCCTTGGGACAGCTCGACTGCCAAGCTGCCACCGGCGGAAGTCTTTGCCTTCCGGTTCCAAAGCCGCGTTGCGTCCAACGTAAACACGGACAGCGCGCGTGGCGAACCGGACACAGCCAAAATTGGCCCTGGCAATTTGCCTTACCTCACCGCCGAGATCGGCGGCGGAATCGAGGACACGTACCATCGCCGCCCCGTGATCGCACCCGATGACATTGCCGCCATGGTTCCAGTCATGCTCGGCTCCGGCGTAAATCTCTATGGGACCTACATGTTCCATGGGGGCGAGAATCCCGACGGCGCGCGCTCCACGCTCGAGGAATCGCAAGCGACCGGCTATCCCAACGACCTGCCAATCAAGTCTTATGATTTTCAAGCGCCATTGGGCGAATTCGGCGAAGAACGCACGTCGCTTCGCCGGCTGAAGGTGTTTCAGTACTTCCTTAACGACTTTGGAGCGGAACTGGCCCCGATGACAGTTCACGCACCGGAAACGCTGCCCCACAGCTCCACGGATCTTTCCGTTCCGCGCGCGTCCGTACGTTCCAACGGCGATGCGGGGTTCATCTTCTTCAATAACTACGTGCGCAATTACGCCATGCCTGCGCGAAAAGCGGCGCAGTTTCTCATTCGCCTGCCGCACGGCACGCTCGCGGTGCCGCGCCACCCCGTCGATCTACCCTCAGGCGCTTACTTTATCTGGCCCTTCAACCTGCGCTTCGGCGATATCGCGCTACGCTACAGCACCGCGCAACTGTTTGCGCGCGTGGACAACTCCGGTGTAGAGACTATCTACCTTGAGGCGCTCCCCGGAATCCCGCCCGAGTTCGCATTCGACGCGCGCACCGTGCGAACGGCGAAAGCATCAAGCGGAACAACCACACTTGATTCGGGCGTTCTCTATGTGAGCGGCATCAAGCCCGGCGTCGACTCGTCGATCGACATGGTTTCCTCCGAAGGGAAACCGCTGCGACTCGTCGTGCTCACGTCGACCGAAGCCGAGGATGCATGGAAGGTGCGCATCGATGGCAACGATCATCTGCTCATCACCGATCAGGACTTTCTTTTCGATCCCGATTCAGAGCCTGCGCACATTTTGTTGCGCACTCGTACCGGCTCGAAGTTTGCATTTACGATCGCTCCTCCGCCTGGCGTTCCGCTCAAGGCGGATGCGCCGCTCACGCAACTCTCTGAGACCAAGCTGGCGGCAAGTTTTGCAGCCGAGCCGCCCCAATGGGACGACCCCGTGAATTGCCGACCCATCCAGGACGCGGGAATCGCGCCGCCGGTCAAGTTCGGTCCTGCTCTGCCCTACCGCCCGAAAGGAGTCGCGCAGGCTCCCGACGCCGGTGCTCTCCCGCAGGCTGCCAAGTGGAGAATCACCATTCCCGCGGGAGCGCTCAACGGCTTAAGCGAGCTCTTCCTCAAGGTCAACTACCAGGGTGACGTGGCGCGCTTCTCAACGGATGATCGGCTGCTGGACGACAATTTCTACAACAGCAAGCCCTGGATGATTGGCCTCAGGCGTTTTCTCGCGCCGGATCGGCCCAGCACATTCGACCTGAGCATCCTGCCGTTGCGCAAGGACGCTCCGGTCTACTTCGAACTTGCGCAGCCTCTGCAATTCAATTCAGACGGCCAGGTCGTCAAACTCGATGACATTCTCCTGGTTCCCGAGTACCAGCTTGTGATTGACGCAGGAGGCAAGTAAGCAGCCATGCTGGATGAAGGTCAATTCCGGCTCGCTGCGCTTTCTGAGGCTACTTCTGCCGATCGGCGGACCCAACGATTTCGCCGTCTTTACATCGAGAGTTGAAAAGGAGCAAGCTGGAGGCAATCGGTGGAAGAACAAAACGGCATGAAGGAAGCGGCCAAGATCAAGGTGCTCATTGTTGACGACCACCCCATCATGCGGGTCGGCATCGCTGCCATCATCGGGGCCACGCCGGATATGACCGTCGTCGCCCAGGCGGGAAGCGGCGAGGAGGCCATTGAACTCTTTGAGAAACATCTTCCCGATATCACGCTGATGGACCTGCGCCTTCCGGGAATCAGCGGCGTTGAAGCCATTCGCACCGTGATGGCCCGGCACCGCAATGCCAAATTCATTGTCCTCACCACCTACGAGGGAGACGAAGACATCCATCAGGCGCTGCAGGCAGGAGCGCGCAGTTACATCATCAAAGGAATGCCACACGATGCGCTGGTCAGCGCTCTGCGCCGCGTTCATTCCGGCGGCCGCTTTCTACCCCAGCCCGTCTCGCGCGCCCTCAATTCGCGCATCCCCAACTCCGACCTCAGCGTACGCGAGCGCGAAGTTCTCGATCTCATCGTCAAGGGCAAAAGCAACAAGGAGATCGCGATCGATCTCGGCATCACCGAGTCCACCGTTAAATGTCACGTCAGCGTCATTCTTATGCGCCTGAACGTGAACGACCGCACTCAGGCGGTCGTAACGGCAGTGCAACGCGGGCTGGTCCATCTGTAGCGCAACTTCTGAATCATTCTTTGCTTAATCGCGGCAACCGCTGGAAAGAGGTTCGGAACTCGATCCGACCCAATGCCGGTGGTGGGAAACTTGACACATTCCGGGCACATTCCGGGCACAATTCAGGAGCAATTTGGGCACATACGAATTTGCGCTCTTATAAGCATCTGACTCAAAGGTCTTTTAAGGGTGGTGCCCAGAGAGGGCGAACCCCATGACCGCAAAAGCGGGCAGATTATCTATAGGCCTGCTCGTCGGACCATTCCCCAATGACCGGGAGCTTGACGCGCTTGCCATTCAACGCGCCGATCACACACCAAAGCCATATGAGGAAAACGAGCAGCGCAGTCAAACACATCAGACCCAATACAACACGAGGCCCAAGAAACGCGGCATGCTCCAGGAAAAAGTCCACCACATAACAGAAGAGAATCGCGAAAACGTTGAAGACGAGCGACTGCCAGGCGTGGAATCGCACAAAAGGCCGCTTGTTGTAGCGCCTAATGGCCAGGAAGAAGACGGCCATGACCGGAGTGAAGTAGGCGAGTGCGCCAATCGACTTGTCAGAGAGACCGGTCTTTGGGGGAGTGGCCATGATCCCTCCCTTCCGTAATCTGCAAAGGGTTATGCGTATGAAATTCTACACACTGTCCCGCTTTCGCGCATTCTTTCCATTCCAAGGACCGGATAAACCGGAACAAACCGCCCCGTGTAGAGCTACAGATTCAATGGTCTTGGATTGGTGCCGGGAGGGGGGGTCGAACCCCCATGACCACAAGGGCCGGCAGATTTTGAGTCTGCTGCGTCTGCCAATTCCGCCATCCCGGCCTCGGGTGGGGATCTGCTCCCAAAGTATCGCATAGCTTCCGAACAATTCGCCACACGCCGCACGCGCCCCTGAAGGCAAAACCCTCGACTGTCAGCGCCGCGTTTTTTTCTTGCGCGGACAGGCCGAAGGCGGCTGCCGCACCGCAGGTGCCCTGTGCGAGAATGAAGGCATCAACGATGACCAGTTCCTCCGCCGCCGTCGTTCCCGAACCAGTCACCATCACTCCGCAGATGCTCGCCACACACAGCATCACGGCGAAGGAGTACGAGCGCATTCTCGCGGCGCTGGGCCGCACGCCTTCGCTTACTGAGCTTGGCATCTACAGCGTGATGTGGAGCGAGCACTGCTCCTATAAATCCAGCCGCGTGCACCTCAAGCGCCTGCCCACCAAAAGCGATCGCGTTGTTCAAGGGCCGGGCGAAAACGCCGGCATCATTGACGTGGGCGACGGCTGGGCCTGCGCCTTCAAGATCGAATCGCACAACCATCCCAGCTACATCGAGCCGCACCAGGGCGCGGCCACCGGCGTGGGCGGCATCTTGCGCGACATCTTTACGATGGGCGCGCGCCCGCTCGCCGTGATGGATTCGCTCCGCTTCGGGCCAATTGAGCCTGGAGAAGCTGACCGCGAGACCGTCCATAAGAATCACTCCATCCTCGAGGGCGTGGTGAGCGGCGTCGCCAGCTACGGCAACTGTTTTGGCGTGCCCAATCTTGGCGGCGAAACCAAATTTGAGCCCTGCTATTCGGGCAATCCGCTCGTCAATGCGTTCGCTCTCGGCCTCGTCCGCAAAGATGAAATCTTCTACGCCAAAGCCAGCGGCACAGGCAATCCTGTGATTTATGTTGGAGCGAAAACCGGTCGCGACGGCATTCACGGCGCAACGATGGCCAGTGAAGAATTTAAGGAAGGGTCAGAACAAAAACGTCCCAATGTCCAGGTCGGCGACCCGTTCATGGAGAAGCTTCTGCTCGAAGCCTGCATTGAAGCCATGAAGACCGGAGCTATCGTCGGCATTCAGGACATGGGCGCAGCCGGCCTCACCTGCTCCACGTGCGAGATGGGCGCGCGCGGCGGAGTCGGCCTCGACGTCGAGCTTGACCGCGTGCCGCAGCGAGAAACAGGTATGAGCGCCTACGAAATCATGCTCTCCGAGAGCCAGGAACGCATGTTGCTTGTTGCGGAAAAGGGCCGCGAAGACGAAGTCCTGCGCGTCTTCGCAAAGTGGGGTCTCGACGCGGTCATCGTCGGCACCGTGGAGCCTGAGCCGCGCCTGCGCATCCGCCATCACGGCGAGCTTGTCGCCGACATTCCCAACCAATCGCTCACCGACGATGCGCCGCTCTACCATCGCCCCGTCGGCACCTGGCAAGCCCCCGTCCCGCATGAGCCTCCCGACGCTGCGCTCGCCGAGATCGACAAAGACCGCAACTACACCGCCGACCTCAAGAAACTTCTCGCCAGTTCCAACGTCTGCTCCAAGCGCTGGGTTCACGAGCAATACGACAGCATGGTTCAAACGAACACCGCGCAAGGCCCGGGCGGCGAAGCTGGCGTGATGCGCATCAAGGGTACGGGCAAACCGGACGGAGCTGATGGCCCAATTGGAGAAATTGGCCTCGCCATGGCGCTCGACGGCAATGGCCGCTGGGCGTATCTCGATCCCAAACTCGGCGCCATGCACGCCGTGGCTGAAGCCGCGCGCAAAGTAGCGATGACCGGCGCAACGCCTGTTGCCGCCACCAATTGCCTCAACTTTGGCAATCCTGAGAAGCCCGAGATTATGGCGCAGCTCTCGGCCGCCATTGACGGCATCGCTGAGGCCTGCACGGCACTCGGCACTCCCATCACCGGCGGCAATGTCTCGTTATATAACGAAACGCGCGGCGAAGGCATCTACCCCACACCGGTCCTCGGCGTCGTCGGCATTCTCGACGACGTGACCAGGGCCGTCCCCGCACACTTTCAGCGCGAGAAGGACGCCATCGTTCTCCTTTGGCCCATTCCGCGCGGCGAAGAGCCGGACCCGAGGCTCAAGGTCCCTCTCAACCCTCCGCCGATCAGCCAGTATCCGCTGCCCGCGCTGGAGCGCGAGCCCAGAGATCGCGAGCAGCCCGATGCATCCGATGCTGAAGTTGCGGCAAATCTGATTGGCTTTGGTTCATCCGAATTCGCCAAAGTCGTTCTCGGCAGCCTCTGGGGCACTCCGCCGGCGCTTGATCTCGATGCCGAGGCGAGCCTGCACGGTCTGCTCGCCACGCTTGCATGGCGCAAGCTCATCCATTCGGCGCGCGACATCTCCGACGGCGGAATTGCTGTCGCGCTCGCGCAAGCCGCATTTACCAGAGCCATCGGCGCAAAAGTCGAGCAGGACGCCTCGCTTCTCGCTCACCCACTCTTTGGCCTCTTCGCCGAGCCGGCATCTACCATTCTCCTCACCGCCGATCCCGGCGATCTTTCGGAAATCGACGCCATGGCAGGCCGGCATAACTTCTTTTCCGCCCGGATCGGCACAACCGGCGGCAACCGCCTTGAGATTTCCGTTGACGGCGACGTCTTCATCACTGCCCCGGTTGCCGAACTTAAGAACCTCTGGGCCTCCGCCCTGGAAGCGAATCTCCACGGCGAGGTTTTCGCATGAGCCGGTTGCTGTTTCAGGGAGTTGATGGCGTCGCCGACATTTCCGAGTCTCTACGCGCTAGTTATTGCTCCAGCGTTCACCGCCCACCGTTTACGATTCGCGATCCACGATCCACGGTCCACGCCGACAACAAGCTGCACGAAGAATGCGGCGTGGTCGCCATCCACGGCCATCCGCACGCGGCGCGCGAAGCCTATCTTGCGCTCTACGCCCTCCAGCACCGCGGGCAGGAATCGGCCGGCATCGCCACCGCGGACGGGCAGCATCTGGCCAACATCAAGGGCATGGGCCTGGTTTCGGAGATCTTCACGGACGATGTTCTTGCCAAGCTCCCCGGCCACCTGGCCATCGGCCACACGCGCTACTCCACTACCGGCGACTCGGCGCTGCTCAACGCTCAACCCATCCGTGTCGACTCCACCAAGGGCCTCATCGCCATCGCGCACAACGGCAACCTGGTGAACCTCGGCAACCTCCGCGCCAGCCTGGAGCGCGACGGCGCCTACTTCCAGACCACTTCCGACTCCGAAATCATCGTCCAGCTCATCGCGCACTCCCATTCCGGCACACTCGTTGACTGCATCGCCGATTCGCTCTCGCAGGTTGAGGGCGCGTTTTCCATCGTCATGATGACGCGCGACCGCATCTTTGCCGCTCGCGATCCCCGGGGCTTCCGCCCGCTCTCCATGGGCCGCATGAAAAATGCCGAAGGCCCCGACTCCATCGTCTTCGCCAGCGAATCCTGCGCCTTCGATCTGCTCCGCGCCGAATTCATCCGCGACGTTCTACCGGGCGAGCTCGTTATGGTCTCCGAGGACGGCGTCACCAGCCGCCAATACGCGAGCGGTTTCCCGCAATCGAGCTGCGTCTTTGAGCACGTCTACTTCGCGCGTCCCGATTCGCGCATTTTTGGCCGCTGGGTGCAGGAGTCGCGCGATGAGATGGGCCGCCAGCTTGCTCGCGAGTCCGGCGTCCCCGCCGACGTCATCGTGCCTGTCCCCGACTCTGGCGTGACCGCCGCGCTCGGCTACGCCGAAGAGGCGGGCCTGCCCTTCCGCATGGGACTCATCCGCAATCACTACGTCGGCCGAACGTTTATCGAACCTGAGCAGCGCGTCCGCGACTTCGGCGTCCGCCTCAAGCTAAACCCTGTGCACAATCTCCTCGCCGGCAAGCGCGTCGTGCTGATCGACGATTCCATCATTCGCGGGACGACAAGCCGGAAAATCGTCCGCATGGTCCGCGGCGCAGGCGCAACCGAAGTTCATCTCCGCATCAGTTGCCCGCCAACGATTTCGCCCTGTTATTACGGCGTTGACACGCCTTCGAAACGGGAGCTCATCGCTGCCAATCATTCGGTCGAAGAGATTCGCCAGTTTATCGAGGCCGACTCGCTCGCCTATTTGTCGCTTGAAGGGCTGCTGGCCTCCGTGCGCGACGAACGCAAAACTGGCTACTGCACCGCCTGCTACACCGGCAACTACCCCACGCAGTGGGTTGACGTGGAAGAGATTCTTCCGGCTGCGGTAGCGAGCTCCTAAACGTACCAAAATTGAGATGCTTTCGGTGTTCTTCCGGCGCGTCCGCGTCTTGACAAAAGGTGTCCAATGGAGTACAAGTAGAAAGTGCTCACCGTCGTCGAGATGCCGGGCTATCTCAGATTGGCGGAGGCCATCTTCAACGAGACAGAGCGTGAGCGGATCGTTTCGATGGTAGCGGCGGACCCTGAGTGCGGGGCTCTCATACAAGGCGCCGGCGGGTTCCGCAAAGTGCGCGTTTGACGTGGCGGCATGGGAAAGCGCGGAGGTGCACGCGTGATCTATATCGCGCGCGGCGAAGCATTCCCGGTCTTTCTCGTGACTGTCTGCACTAAGAACTAAAAAGAAAGCTTGACGAAGAAAGAGCGCAACGAACTCGCGAATCGCGCCGATGAGATTTTTGAAAGGTACAGGAGGTGAGCCATGACGAAGATGTTTGATGACCTGATGACCGGACTCGACGAAGTGGACGCCTTTTTAGCCGGCGGAACCGCCGGTTACAAGGTCAACCTGCCTGATAGGGTCGACGTGAAAGGGATTCGCAAGCGGCTGAAGATGACGCAGGCCCGCTTCTCGGCCACGTTTGGCTTCTCGCTTGATGCGGTAAAGCACTGGGAAGGTGGACGCCGCACTCCGGAGTCCTCAGCCAGGGCATTTCTCACGGTGATTGCAAAAAATCCAGCGGCTGTCGTCGCAGCGCTGCATTCGATCCCGCGGCCTGCGCATGCCTCCTTCCGGCGCTCTTCACCTCAACGCTGATCGCTCGCAGCTCCGATGCACCGACATTCTCCAGCGTGTGCGGCGCAAGTGGCCCTGACCAAACCGCGCTCCCATCAGGGAGTTTTCCGCCGGCGCGGCTGTCGGCCACGACTTTCCCCTCAGCATCGCGCCGCACAAAATCGCTCCAGCTCATGATGTAGAGGGCGCTCGGCCAACGATGCGTGTGCAGCGGAACAGTGTCCCCCGGCCCCACTCTCGTGTCGAGCACGCGGACAGCTTCATTTTCAAATAGCAGGACGTGATGCTTCGGAGTTGCAATCAACGCATCTAGCTCTTCCGGCCAAATCTGTGCGTCTGACTTCGCCTGCATCTTTCTTCCTCTACAAGAAGAGCCCCGTTTGCGACTGCAAATGCGCCGCTTTCAATCCGCCCGCACCCGTCACACCGCTTCTTCCGCCAGTTCCGCTCCGGCTCCAACAGGCCGCCGCGCCAGGCTGCGCGTCAGCGTGTACATCGTCGCGGCCGCCAGCAGGCACGGCAACACCAGCCCCCTCAAACCTACGTCGTAGCTTCCCGTGGAATCCCTCACCACGCCCATCCAGTACGGACCGATGAACCCACTGAACATCGTAATGGTATTCATCGCTGCGATGCCCGCCGCCGCCGCGCGCCCGGCAAGAAACTGCATGGGAACCGCATTGGCCGGCGCCAACATCGACATGAACCCGATGAAACTTGCGGCCAGCGCAGCCACCACCAGCCACGGTTCCTTCGCATAACTCGCGGTCAAGAACCCGGCAGCCATCACCATGCAGGGAACGATGCAGTGCATCGCCCGCTCGCCTTTGCGATCGGAGTGCGCGCTGTTCAGGAGCATCCCCGCCGCGCCAGCCAATCCAATGCACGCCACCAGGAACCCGACATTCTTGACGCTCCAGCCGGTCACTCCCTGCAAAATGGCCGGCGCTGAAAAACTGTACGCGTAACTGGTGATCAGCGTGAAAAAGAAGTAGGCGCCGATCATCCACACCTTCGGCTCAAGCAGCGCCTTCATCACGCCGGCGCTGTGCCCCAGGTGCGCCTTTTCTCCGTCGGCCTTGAGTTGGCCTTCAAGCCACGCCTTTTCCTCCGTCGTCAGCCACGCTGCCTTGGCAGGATTGTCGGGTAGCATCTTCAAGATCACCAGGCTGAATGCTGCCGCCGGAAGTCCTTCCAGAAGAAAAAGCCACTGCCAACCTGAAAGCCCAAATTTTCCACCGAGCCCCAGCAGCCATCCGGCCACCGAGCCCATCAACACCGAGCTGAGCGGCAACGAAACATAGAACCGGCTCACCGCGCGGGCACGCATGCGTGCCGGAAACCACAACGTCAGGTAATAGATGACGCCTGGATAGAACCCCGCTTCCGCCATGCCCAGCAAGAACCGCAATACGTTGAACTCCAGAGGCGTGCGCACAAAAAGCATCGCCGCCGCCAGTAATCCCCACGTGAACATGATGCGTGCCAGCCAGCGTTTGGCGCCGAAGTGCAGCAGCATCAGATTCGACGGCACCTCGCACAGCGCGTACCCGATAAAAAACATTCCCGCGCCAAATCCGTAGACCGACGCGCTGAAGTGCAGATCATGATTCATTTGCAGCGAGGCAAAGCTGATGTTGATGCGGTCCATGTAAGCAAGGCCGTAGCCGACCGCGATCACCGGAAGCAGGCGCAGGCTAGCCTTGCGCTGCGCAGATTCGCCAATCCGCGCGAGGCGCGCAGCTTCATCCGCCGGCGGTGCCGCCGTTGCATATGCTTCGTGCGCGGAACCGGCAGCGGCCATCGGCGCTTACCTCGTGCGAATCGCAATTTTCAGCTAGAAAATTAGGGAATAAAGAAAGGGGAACCGTGAGCACAATGTACCACAGGCTGCGCGTGACTCATTTGCTTTAGCACATCTTCAAAATCATGGGCGGCCCAACTGGATGGCGTGGAGCAGCTTTTGTCATCCGCCGTCCGATCGCGATTCTTGTTGAGGTTGGTCAGTCCCAGACTTCCCAATTTACGTTCGGCCCATCGACCCCGCTGTCATAAAGAATGCGATCCAGGGGAGCGCAGTCGAGTCATTCAGGAAGTGGGCGACCATTACAGGAAGCAATCCGCGGCGGCCAAGGAGGTACGCAATTCCCCACATCATGCCGAGAAATGTGGTGGGAAGCATGATGCCGAGCCACACTACGAGCCCCTGATTTAGATAGCCCGCGTGTGCCAGCCCAAACGCGATGCCGGGCATAAGAACCTGCATGACATTGCCGTAGCCGGCGTTAGCGAACTCGGTCATCAGAAAGGCGCGAAACAGGACCTCTTCACAGAATCCAGCGGTGATTCCCATGAGAAGCGCGGCAACAAGATGAAATCCAGGCGGCATGAACGCATATGAGATAGGAATATGCATTCGCGGCAGGAATCGGAGATTGCTCCCGATCGAAAGGGCTGCAAATAGAAGCGCAATGACCCAGCCGGACCATCGTCCTAAGCGCCAAACGCCGATGTCTCCGAGCGAGGATCCGCGGGTTCGCAATAGAAACCAGACCGCAACCACAAAGGCCCATTCGACGATCGCACCCCCAAGAATCCAGAGCAAGAAGCGTTGCTCAGCAGAGCCATGTGTCGCCGCGGGAATTGAAAATGAAATAAGCTTGGAAATCATCCAAATCGCAGCAGGGGTCCCAAGACCGAGGAACAAAGACTCGAACCAGCATGCTATTCGGCCACGCGAGACGCTGGCCGTCGGAACACCTGACAGATGTGTGCCCATAGGTACGGACCTCCGGCGGGGAAGAATCGTGACAGGGAGAATTCAGCCTGAGGACAGTACGAGGTTTCACTGGAGAAAGTTCCGCATTTGAGCGGATTTGTCAGCGGCCCGCCGGGTGCCCCAGGTCTCGATTTAGAGACCTGGGATAGCACGAACCCAAATTCGATTATGCGGGAGAGCTAATAGCTAATGGGTAATGGCTTTCTTCTCAACAATCCTGAACTCCCCACTCGCATGCATCATGCTCATCAGATAGAGCATCCCGTCGTAGTACCGCGACTCGCCGCTCGGCACGGGCTCATTCCACAGCGCATCCACAAACGCCTTCGCTGTAGGCCCATCCGTTGCGGCCAGGCTGCCCACTGCCGTGGTTGAAATCGGCCCTGTCGGGTGGCTGCCGCTCAACGGTTTTCCGTCCAGCGTGTATCGATCGACGACCTTGTCGATACCCTGCGCGTAGAAAAACTTCTGGATCCGATCGCTCAGCACCGTCTCGCGCGGATCCTTCTTCCACCACGAATAGTCGACGCTCCAGTTGCTCACGCTGCGCCACGAGTCGGCCATGAACGGCACCGGCGTTCCATCGCGTCCCGTTACGGGGGTTCCATCAAAGTTGCTGCGGTCCGGCGTTAGTCCTGTTTCCGGCCCGGTCACACGATTGAAAAAGTCGCGGCTCACATCGGCGGCCGTGGCCCAGAAAACGCGATCCTCCACCGGGCCCCACCGCGACCACAGCTCGTAAAACGCAGGCAGATGATACGACGCGTCTGTCACGCCGCCCGGCCAGTTGGGCACAAACTTAATCATGTTATGGTCTTCATCCACCATCTGCCCAATCGATTCCTCTCGCGGCCCGCCACGCATAAACCGGAAATAAGCCGGCGGCCACGGGGTTCCCTTTGCCTTCGCTTCCGCCTCCGCCCTTTCGGTACCGATGCTCGGCCACGGATGATCCGGCTGCACAAACGGCGGATCGTCAGGATGAATCCGGAACGGCCCAGTCCCCGTCAGCACCGGATGATGCCTCATGCCGTGCAGAATTTTGTCCGCCTCCGCCTGGTAGTTGTAAATTCCCTTGCCGTTGCCCCAGCGGTGCGCCGCAAAATAAAGCGCCATCGTAAAGTACTCTTCCCCATCCGGCGCTGCCCCCGTCGAACGCGGCGTTCCATCCGTATTCATTGACCACGCAAAGTAACCCACTGAAGGATCCTTGGGGTCGGTGATCAACATATAGGTGTGCGCCCAGTTCCAGAGTGCGTCGAACTCGCGCTTCTTGCCGAGCTCCACGCAGATCATCATGCCGTAGCTCATGCCCTCGGTGCGCGCGTCGTTGTTGTTCCAATCCGTCACATAGGCCAGCGTGCCGTTTTCGTTGGCTCCAGTCTCAAAGTAGACCCGCTCTTCCTGCCCGTCACCATGAAACAGTTGCTGGAAAGCTTTCTCGATCTTGGCGTGCGTCTCGGCCGCCGTGTGACCCTGCTCGGCAAATAGATCGCGATAGTGCCCCGTCTTAAATGCGCCTTCGCCATCGCCCGGAAAGCGCTCGAACTTGCCCAGCGGCGCGTTCTCGTGCGGCGCAGGCATCATCCATCCCGGCATGGCCGGAGGCGTTTGCGCGGGAGCCGGCGCTGGCGCGGCCGCCGGAGCTGCTTGCCCTGTCCCGCCCGTTGCCTGCGCGCTCAACACGCCAGCCGCCAAAATCAAAACTCCCGCCGCAACCACACAACCCTGAATCCCTAATTTCATCCCCAAACCCTTTCCGGTCTCGCGTACTCTACCGCAATCCGCCTTACGATGATAAAGGGTTCGCCTGCAGCGCCAACTCGCGCCGATCAGCCATCGCCAACAACCTCCGATCTCGGTGCTCCGCTTCGGGACGGCCTGCCGACTCGCTCCCTTGGTCCCTGTACTTCCCGTCACAGGACGTTCACACTCTCGCTGTGATAGCATCCGTCTTTCGAGAAAGACGCGCCCGGCGGAGCCGTCGTTTGCCCTGCCTGTCGCGCCCCGGACAACGCTCGACATGGAAGAGGAAGAAGCCCGACCGGGAGCTCGATCCCGGCAATCCGGCCACTCGAACGCCCCGCTGGGCGTCCCCCTGCAATCCCTGTGCAAGCCAGATGACACGGAGCCGCTCGCTCAATTCGAGCGAGATCTGCTTGTTTCTAATCCCGCAACCCCAAACCCGCGCCTTTTTGTTGGCGCGGACCTGCCGAAGGCGGCTGCCCCACCGCAGGTGGAAGGAGAAGCCCATGAAAACGTATCAGGGAAGTGAGATCCGCAATGTCGCTGTAGTGGGGCATGCTCACTGCGGCAAAACCACCCTCGTTGCCGCTCTGCTGCATGCCGCCAAAATGACCCCCACCCAGGGCCGCGTTGAAGACGGCTCGGCCGCCACCGCCTACGACGAAGAAGAAGTCGCCCGCGGCATCACCATGCAGAATGCCGTGGCCTTCGCCGAATGGCAGGGCACAAAAATCAACTTTGTCGACACGCCCGGCTTCCACATGTTTACCCACGAAGCTCGCGCCGCGCTCTTCCCCGTTGAATCCGCTATCGTCGTCATCAACGCCCAATCCGGCGTCGAGCCTGTCACCGAGCGCGTCTGGCGTTTTGCTGAAGAGGCCAATGTTCCGCGCATCGTTCTCGTGAATCAGATGGACCACCCCAAGGCCGGTGGCGGAGGCGGCTTGAGCGCGCTCATGGACGACCTCAACGATCGCTGGGGCCGCAACTGTGTTCCCGTCCAGTTGCCCATCTCTGACGCGCAGGGCTTTCACGGCGTCGTCGATCTCGTCACCATGGAGGCCTACACCTACACGCCCGGCGGCGATGGCCGCGGCAAAGTCTCCGCTGAAATTCCCGCCTCGCTCGCTGCCGACGCCAAGGCCCGCCACGAAGCTCTCGTCGAGCTGGTCGCCGAAGGCAAAGACGAGCTGATGGAAGAGTATTTCGAGAAGGGAACGATTCCCGAAGATCATCTCATCGCCGCGCTGCATGAAGCCATTCGCGAAGACCGTATCTTCCCGGTGCTGTTTTCGAGCGGCCTCAGCAACATGGCCCTCGATCATCTTCTCGACTTCATCAAGGCCTACACGCCCGCACCTACCGAGCGCGAGCCGCTTGCCGGCAAGACACCCGGCGCAGCGGCCGACGCGCCCGCGGTCGTCCGCAAAATCGACGACTCCGGGCCAACCGGCGCTGTGGTCTTCAAAACCATGTCCGACCCCTTCGCCGGCCGCATCACTTTTTTCAAAGTCATCAGCGGCATCGTCAAGAACGATGCCACGCTCGAAAACTACACACGTCGAGGCCAGGAGAAGCTCGCGCACCTGAGCATCATGCAGGGCCGCAAGCCCGTTGAAGTTGCCGAGCTTCACGCCGGCGATCTCGGCGCCGTGGGCAAGCTCCGCGACACGCTCACCGGCGACACCCTCGGTGCAAAGGGCGCCGACTTCCAGGTCGACATGGCCAAGCCCCCCGAGCCTGCCATGACCTATGCCATCGAGCCCAAGAGCCGCGCCGACGAGGACAAGCTCGCGCCCGCCATCCACAAGCTCATGGAAGAGGATCTGCTCATTCGCTTCTACCGCGACCCGCAGACCAATGAGTTTCTAATTGCCGGCGCGGGCCAGCCGCACATCGAAGCCATCGTCAGCCGCCTCAAGAAGCGCTACCACGCTGAAGTCACGCTCAAAGCGCCCAAGGTTCCCTACCTTGAAACCATTCGCGCCAAGGCCGAGGCCCACGGCCGCCACAAAAAGCAGTCCGGCGGCCACGGCCAGTTCGGCGACTGCAAAATCCGCATGGAGCCTCAGCCACGCGGAGCCGGATTCGAATTCGCCAACGAAGTTTTCGGCGGCGCAATTCCGCGCAATTTCATTCCGGCCATTGAAAAGGGCATCGTGGAGACGGCCGCGCGCGGCTACCTCGCCGGATACCCGGTTGTCGACTTCAAGGTCACGGTCTTTGACGGCTCCTATCACGACGTCGATTCCAACGAGCTCAGCTTCAAGACCGCAGGCCGCCTGGCCTTCAAAAATGCCATGGAGCAGTGCAAGCCCTGCCTGCTCGAGCCTGTCATGAAGGTTGAAATCGAAGCTCCCGACGAATTCGCCGGCGCGCTCATGGGCGACCTCAACGGCCGTCGCGGCCGCGTCGGCGGCATGGAGTCCAAGGGACGCACCACGGTCATCAACGCCCAGGTTCCCATGGCCGAAATGCTCACCTACGGAACCCAGCTCACCTCCATGACCCAGGGCAAGGGCAGCTACCACATGGAAGTGGACCACTACGACATCGTTCCGCAACTGGTCGCCGACAAAATCTTGGCCAACGCCAAACGGCCTGTCGACGAAGAAGAGGAATGATCCGCATGCAGAGGCGACGGAGAATTACGTGTGCCGGCGCGGAGTCAGAGGAGTGTCCAAGAATGAAAACTGCGATGATGCACCGTAGACTTCCGCGCCTACTTTTCGTTGTGCTGCTGTCATCGACTTGTCGGCCCACCTTCGCGGTCAAGAGCCTTAGACTCGACATCCCTAAAGATCAAGCGATTGTGATTGAAGTCCCACAGGATCAGTGGGCAGCCGCAAAGGAGACCTCGTGGACCGGGGGCATCCCGATTTCCGTTCTTCGAGCGGATCAAGATTTCATCAGAAGCAAAAGCTGGGAGAACGGAAGCCTTCCGCTCCTAGCCGACTTTCACATCGAAAAGGCGCAGGATTGCGGCAGCGGCGTCATGAGTGGACGAATAGTCGGGTGCCCTCCCAACTGGAAGCAGATTGAGCTGCGGAGCGCCACTGCATGGCTGAAGATTCAGTTTCCCCCTGAGGTGTCCGATGTCGAAGCAGCGTTGAAGCAACTAGCTTTCATTGGATCGGTTGACCAATTTGAGGCGACAACTTACCTGCACGATAAAGTGTTCCTTCCCAACCAAGAGAAACTGTTTGCGTCGCTGCCGCAACTCGACCAGGAAAGCCGCTACGGCTTTTTCAAAATGGGCGTCGCTCGAGGATTCGACATTTCCTCTGCATCCTTCAAAGGGGTGGGCTACATCTTAGTGGGCATACCAGTATTGACGACTTTTAACACGCTGACAGTCTCTCAAGACCAACGTGTCTCTGAAGTTATGAGAGAGGTGATCCTGCCTGCGGCAAAGGCATTTCTGCCGTCCGCCGAAGGCAAACCAGTGGGCGGGTTAGCTTTCCAACTTTCGATCCCTGCCTATAACTTTGTCACCGGCGGCGAGGCGAAGTTCGATAACCTTCTTGTCTATCTGACAATCGACGAGCTCGAGAAGTTTTCGGCAAGCGATATTACTTCGCAGAAGCTCATTGACGACTCTTACGTGCTCTTTAACGGCGACAGAATTGATGCAAGGCCCTAAGAAAGCGCGTCCGGCTATTCTTGGCGTGTGGACGCGTGCCTCTTACCACGATTCGAGGACCAGGGATCCGAGAAATTCAGCTCGCCAGCGCCTCCACCACCGCCTCTGGATGCTTGGCGATCACTGTCAAATAAGCTCGCGCCGCACGATCCGGACGCCGGCGCCCCTGTTCCCAGTCCTGCAAGGCGCGCGGGTCGAGTGCGAATCGGCGCGCGAATTCGGCCCGGCTGAGGCCAGTAGCCGCCCGAACCGCGCGCACATCTACTTCGAGCGGCAGCGGAAACTGGTGAACGGCGGCAGGCTTCGCCTCGCCCTTGGCGATCGCGGCCGCCTCGCGCATGGCCGCGACAAGTTCGTCTGCAACATTCTTCCGCTTCATGGTTTAATCCTCCGCACCTTTGCCGCAGCCTTTAGAGTCGCCGCAAGCGCCGCGACTTCCCGCTTTTGTTTCGGCGTAAGGTTAGTCTGTTCATTCTTGCCGTAGAGAAAAATCGCGTAGAGCGGATTCTCTTCGTCGAAGAAGTAATAAATCACCCGCACCCCGCCCGATTTTCCCTTGCCCCGCGCCGCAAAGCGCACCTTGCGAACCCCGCCCGTGCCCGGAATCTCATCTCCCGATTGCGGATGAAGCGCGAGGGAGAAAATCAGTTCCTCATACTCCTCCGCAGAGAGCAGCTTCTCCGCCCTGCGGGCAAAGGCGCTGGTTTCAACGATCGTCAGCATGGGAATGCTCACTCAGCGATTATGCGGCATTGCCGCACCATAGTCAAGTTACGCCGGCCCAGACCACAATTCCTATACTCTTTGAAAGGAATGCAATGGAACTTATGGAAGCCTTAGACGAATACGGACAGCCCACAGCAGCGAAGGTCTCTTCCATGGAAACGGAACGCTTTTTCGCGGAACGGCGCAACCGGGCAGACGACGCCGCTTTCCGCCGCATCCTGAATCGCAAAGGCGGCGAGCCGCCACGCCCCGAAGATGAATGGAGTGCGGGCGATACGCATGCTTGATCGGCGAGTGAACGATGAAGACTAAACTGGCCAACCCGACAGAAATGATCCGGCAGGGTGCGCCTCGCCTGATTCACAACGATGATGAGCTTGAGGAATACACGCAGGCTCTCTTTGCGCTTACCGCAAGGCCCCACCCGACACCGGAAGAAGAGGAAGCCATCGAGTTAATGACTCTGCTCATTGAGCGCTACGAGCAGGGCGTTCTTACTTCCCGCTAAGCCACCTCCAAAATCCACCGGGCGAAATGAAAGGCGCGTTCTCCCTCTCACTCCGCCCGGCTTGGTTCCTATCTATAGTTTATCTTTGCGCAAAGCCCGGTAAACTTGGCTTACCCTTCCGCGCTTTCAATGCTTTCGACGTGGATCACCTTTGCCTGCTCATCGAGTTGGCCGGTCACTTTCACTGTCTTGCCTTCGAACGGCTTGGCACGCTCCGTGTCATCCAGCGTGAAAATCGCACCGGATGAATCGCGCAGAGCGAATTGGTCGCCGTTCTTGACCACGGTTCCGGTAAAGGTCCCGGACTTGGCCTGGCTCTGATCCGGTTGCTGTTGCGGCTGTGCCTGATTCTGCGCAAAAGCAGAGCCGGCGACGACAAACGGGCTTCCCAGCACCAGCGCAAAAGCCAGTACCGCCGCACAAAGTGCACAAAAGTCAATAAGATCGCGCTTGATGGAACGCACAACGAGAACCTCCGGGGGTTGGATTTGCCTGAGCCCATTCTCGTTTCGACCCTGGCGCGGAAATGACTGCATCCCGAGGTCCAAACCGAGGCCCAGGCTTCAAAGCATTGCCGCCGTATTTGAAAACGCTGAAGGCACAGCGAATCCGCGCCGACTCGCGCAGCCCGGCGATCAAAATTGCTCATTTGTACAGAGGAAAAACTGCTCGCGTGGGTAAAAAGGCAACTGCGGGAATCAGGCCTCGACAGCCGGCCGCAGGTGCTTGGCAAGCGCCCACTTCAGCTCGTCGATTCCCTCGCCCGTGACCGCCGAGACGGCGTGGAACTCGAGCTTCTTACGCTTGGCATGCGCCGCCAGCTTCTTGAGCTTCTCCGGATTCGCCGCGTCGATCTTGGTCGCCACCACGATCATCGGTTTATCCGCTAGCGGATGCTCGTCCACCCCTTGCCCCTTCGAACTAAAGCTGGCCAGCTCGTTGTTGATTAACTTGAAGTCTTCGACCGGATCGGGCCTTCCCGATGCGTCCGACACATCGACCAGGTGAACCAGCAGCCGCGTGCGCTCAATGTGCCGCAGAAACTGCGTGCCCAGCCCCGAGCCCAGGTGCGCGCCCTCGATGAGCCCCGGCATATCGGCGACGACGAAGGACTCGAGATCCGGCTCCTCGCCTACCGTCACGACACCCAGGTTCGGCTCGAGCGTTGTAAATGGATAATCGGCAATCTTTGGCCGCGCCGCTGAGATGCGCGAGATCAGCGTCGACTTGCCGGCGTTCGGAAGGCCCACCAGGCCCACGTCCGCCAGAAGCTTTAACTCCAGCCGGTAACTGCGTTCCTCGCCCGCGCGGCCCAGCTCATGCTCGCGCGGAGCCTGGTGTGTGCTGGTCGCGAAGTGCTGATTGCCGCGCCCGCCGCGCCCGCCTTTGGCGATCACAATGCGCTCGTCCGGCTCCTTGAAATCATGCACCAGCTCGCCCGTCTCCATGTCGTAGAGAGCTGTGCCCACCGGAACCTGCAGCGTGACCGACCGGCCATCCAGCCCCGTACAGTTCGAACCCATCCCATGCTCGCCACGCTGCCCTTTGTGCTCCGGGTTGTAGCGAAAGTGAATCAGGGTATTGTGCCGCTGGCTCGACTCCATCACGACGTCGCCCCCACGGCCGCCATCGCCACCCGATGGCCCCCCGCGCGGCACGAACTTCTCCCGCCGGAACGCCATGCAACCGTTGCCGCCGTCCCCCGCCTTTACCCGAATTTTGGCTTCATCGATAAACATGACTCTCAGGGGCCAATCTGGCCGTCACTCGCCGGATCACGCCGGCGCAATCGTCTTTAAACCGCTGTCTCTTCAGTCTAACGAACGATTCTGCCCCACTTCTCACTTGAAATTCGGCGGTCGCACCGAAAAAAACATCCACTTGTGACGCAGACCGCTTTTCAGTGGTGGCTTTCGGGCATAGAATCGCTGCCAAACTTCTTCTAGATCCAAAGCGGGCGGCGAAAAGCTGAGCTTCTGCCCTCGCACCGGACTCGCCTTAAGAGCGGACCGGCTTGCATATTTGTCCTTTCTCCCAGGATCTGCCTGAGCAGCGCCGTCAATGGCAGAGACAAGGCGGAACTGGATTCGATGGTTCTTGTTGGGCGCGCTGTGCCTGAGCGTCCACGCGCTGGTTCTCGCTCAATCGAACCCGGCCGATTCTCCGCCCCGGCACCTCGTCCAGATTCAAGCTCCTCAATCCGGCTCGCTTGCCGGCCGCCTCACTGACCTGCACTCAGCCCCACTCGCCGGCGTAACCATCATTCTGCATAATCAAGCCACCGGCGCTGAAGTTCGCGCGACTACGGCCAGGAACGGGGCATTCCGCTTTGCCTCACTCGATGCAGGCGAGTACACGCTCGATGCCGACGCCGTCCAACTCGGCCACGGTCGCCTTGAGAGAATTCTCGTCTCGGGAGGTGCCGAATCCCGCATTCAAGCAGCACTCAATTTCGAGCCTGTCGCTCCAGAGTTGATTGAGGCAGTTGCGCCGGTTTCGATTTCTGCTCCTCCAAATGTCTCGATGCAACTACCGTTGAATGCCTCTTTGCCACCTGCGTCTACGCAACCTCTTGCGCCGAGCGTGACAATTGTCGCCTCCGCCACGCCTCCTGCTCCGCTTCGCCCCTTTCTGAGCGCCTCCACTCCGCAGCTCATCGCATCGATTGCGGGTGAATCTTTGAATCTCCTTCCCCTGATGGTTTCGGCAGCGCCAAACACAATCAGAACCACCATCCCGATTCCGAATTCTCTGCCTCCTCCGCCACCCGATTCGCTTCCGGCCGCAGATCCAAAGAAGACCCCGGCTTCAGGCGCCGCTGCAGCATCGCCTTCCGCACCTCCTGCTCCGCTTTCGCTACAGCAGGCTCAACGCCCGGCTCGCGTCTTCTCCTTGCCGTCGCGCGCCTCGCTGGAGACACAATCGGCCCCCATCGAGCTCGCGCTCTTGGTCGCGCAACCAAATGTGTTGCCGCTCAAGGCCGGCGCCGCGCCCGCTCTTGCGGCGACTGCGATACCACCGAGCCTCGTGCAGGCGGCAATGTTGACTCCACCCCCTGGCGCGTTGACCGTGGCTGCCGCGCAACCTTCGGACCCCGTCACGCCGGCCGTCTCCACCACAGTCTCCGCCTCACAGCTGCAAGCCCTACCGGCGAGCGGACGCCGCTGGCAGGAGTTCCTGCTCGGCACGCCTGCCGCCGGCGCCTCGGCTGACTCTTCGCAGGCCTCCTACCGAGGCTCCCAACAACCCGCCCAGGTCTCGGTCGACGGCGCGAATATCGGCTTGGCCTTCGGCGTCTCCGCTGGCTCCGAGGCGTATTCCTCCGCTGCCACCGGCGCTGACTTCGGTCCGCAAAGCTCGACAACTCAATCGGGCGGCAACGCCTGGACCGGAGGTCGCGGGCTCGGCGTAAGTGAAGCCGCTATCCACGAGGTAACCGCTGCCGCCGGCAACGTGGAGGCCGAAGGCATGCGTGCCGCCAGCGGACGCACCACTATTCGCACCGAAAGCGGAAGCAACACTCTCCACGGCCAGGGATTTCTCTTCGACCGCCAAAACACCTGGGGCGCACGAAATCCCTTTACGCGATGGGTCACTGAGACCGCGCCGGCCACGCTTACATTTAGTCCAGCCGGCTCCGCCCCGGTATTTACGCCGGAGGCCTATACGCCACCAGACCACGAAATGGTGTTGGGCCTTGGCGCGGGCAGCCGCATCCGCCGCGATAAACTCTTCTGGTTCGGGGCTCTGGACAGCTACCACCGCAACGATCCGGGTCTGGCGATGGTGAAGCATCCCCTGGACCTTTGCGGGAACTACAACGCCAATGGCCAATGCACCTACCCAGCCGGGTTCTTTGAAACGCCCACCGACTGCCAACTCGAAACGCTGAGCGCACGGCTGGGGTTTTCGGGAGGGCAGTCAAGCGGCTGCGTCTCAGGCTTGGTTCAGGGACTGACGGCTTATTCAGCAATGCTGGAAACGCTGTCTGGCTTGCTCGGGCCCGCGCCCCGCACCGCGGCGCAGTGGGTCGGCTTTGGCCGTATCGATTGGCAGGCGGCTGAGCGTCATCACTTCACGTTCGAAGGCATAGGCGCCGACTGGAACTCACCCGGCGGCGGTCTCACGCGCGTCTCGGAAACCTACGGAAACCACAGCTTCGGGTCCAGCCAAGCCAGCCAGCAGTGGCTGCTCGCTCGATGGGAAGCGTATCTCACGCCGAACCTGCTGGCCGTCACGCAGGGTTCAGCGGGGCGCGCTGTCCTCAGCGCAAAGCCCGACACGCCTTCCGCTTTTGAGGATTCGCTGCTCAGCGCCAATTCCTGGGGCCAGTTGCCCCAGATCGTGGTGGATTCGCGCTACGGGTTGACGATCGGCAATCCCTCGCGATTTGGCCAGGGCGATTATCCCGATGAACGCCTCATCCATGGACAGGAAATGCTCGACTGGGTCCACAACGAGCTGCTGGTTAAAGCCGGCTTCGAACTCGATCACGACGCCGATGCAATCAGCCAATTGCGCAACCAGTCCGGAACTTATGTTTACTCCAAGGTGGAGGACTTCATCTCCGACACATTGGTGTTTCAAGAATTCGGCCTTCAAAATCCAAACAACCACTCCGTGCAGCACAGTTGCGGCGCGACAGACGCGACCTTAGGCAGCCAGCCCTGCTACTCCAACTACTCGCAGATGATCGGTCCTACCAATTGGAACTTGAGCAGCAATGACTGGGCCGGTTTCGGGACGGCGCAGTGGCAGCCCAACAAGCTCGCGGTCTTCTCTATCGGCCTGCGCTGGGAGCGCGAGAATATGCCGCCGCCGCTCGCGACGCTCGCCAATCCCGATCTGCCGCAAGCCGGAAAGATGCCGGATCTCAGCAATAACTGGGGTCCGCGCGTCAGCCTGGCCATTGGCGCACGGAGCCGCTGGCCGGTGCTGCGCCTGGGCTATGGCATGTACTACGGCCACGTCACAAATGCCACGACCGAGACCGCGCTCACCCAGACCGGCTCACTCAAGGGCGACCTCAGTTATTTCATTCGACCCACCGACGGTTATACGTCCATCGGCGGCACCGGCGCCGCTCCGCCATTCCCTTACGTGCTCAGTGGACCACCCGCCAGCATCGTGAAGCCAGGCGCGGTCGAGTTCGCGCCCAACTTCCGCAACCCCGAGGTGCATCAGGCTCTCGTTGCCATCGAACAGCCGCTGCCGGGCCGCATGGAAGTTACGGCGAGCATAATGCTCTCGCTCGGCCGCCGCCTGCCTGTCTTTATTGATTCGAATCTTGCCCCGCCGCTTACCGGTTCCCAGCCCCAGCAGCCACAGAACATCACGTACAACGTTTGTGACGAGATTCCCCCCGCTCCCTCGGGTTCCAACGACACCAATGGTGCGTGCGGCAACCTCGGGCTGGGCCCCATCAAGGCCAAACAAATCGCGGTTCCTTTCTATGCGTCTACCGCAAGCACAGGAGTTGCAGGCTGGCTTAATCCGGACTACCAACAGGTCAACATCATGGAGAGCAAAGCGAACTCTACCTATGAGGCGGCCATGGTCAAGCTCACGCGCTATGGCAGTCGCGGCCTCAGCCTGCACGCCCACTACACCTACGCGCACGCAATGGATTGGAACCCGAACGAGAGCCCGCTGGACCCGGTTGACTCCAGCCACGACTTCAGCCAGGAGTATGGAACAAGCAACCTCGACGCGCGTCACTCGGCCGCCGCGATGGTCGTCTTTGAGGCGCCATGGAAGATGCGCAATTTCGCCGGACCCATCGTGAACGGCTGGATGATTTCCGGCATCGGGGAATTCCAGAGCGGCCTGCCACTCACCATGCGCATCTCCGGCTCGCTGCCCAAGGAGTTTAATGATGCCGGCTACGCCATCGTGGGCCTGGGGCCAAGCATGAACGGCTCTGGCGGCGACAATCGCGTCTACGGATTGGGCAGCGACAATCGGGTCTATAACGTTGGCCGCAACACTTACCGATATCCCGAAACCTGGAAGGCCGATATGCGGATCGCCAAGCGCTTTAACTTCGGCGAAATGCGCCAATTAGAAATCCTCGCCGAGAGTTTCAACCTTTTTAACCATCAGAACGTGACCAGAATCGAAACCACTGGTTATATCATCGAGCCCGGCAGCCCACCGAGCACGGTCGGCGCTCCAGGCACCCCTCCGACGCTGAGCTTTTTGACCGGGCTCAAAACCAATTCCAAAACCGGCCTCCCCATTCCGGGCTTCGGCCAGCCGCTTGACATAAACGCGAACGACTTCTACCGCGAGCGCCAGATTGAAATCGGCCTGCGTATGCGCTTTTAGGAATTCCGGGGAGCGTTCGCACCTTGCGGTCATTTATCGCGCGTGAGCCTACGCGAACGCCCATCGTCAACTGGCTTCCAAGGGAAATCGCTCGCGCACCAGCTGCAGTGCATCCTCCGCCGACGCGACTGTTCCCTCCAACTGCGCATCCTCCGCAACGCGCAGCATTTCGCGGAACCGCATTCCCGGCGGATAGCCCGCCGCGATCAGTTCCCGGCCAGTGATGAATGGTTTCGGCCGCACCACCGCTTCCGGCATGGAGAAAAACCGTTCGCGCACAAACTCCCAGTGATCCAGATTGCCGCTCGCAGCCATACAGTCCATCCGGTGCAACGCCAAATGCTCTTCGAATCGCTCCAGCCGGAAGAACCGCTTCAGCGTCGACTCTTTCATCCGCTGCGTGTCCATGAAGCGCATATGATTCTCGATCAGCGCCAGCACTTGATGCGTTTCCTCGTTTGAGAATCGGAATCGCCGGCAGATCTCCTCGCCCATCGCCACGCCCATCTCCACGTGCCCGTCGAAGCGAATCCGATCCGGAGCACGCTTGAACGTCGGCGGTTTTCCCAGGTCGTGCAACAGCGCTCCCCACGCCAACGTCTCCGAACATCCCGGCTCCAATTGCTCCAATAGCATGAGCGTGTGGATCCACACATCGCCCTCTGGATGGAACTGCGGCGGCTGCTCCACTCCTTTCATGCGCGCCACTTCTGGCAGCACTTCATTCAGCAGCCCTGTCTCATCCAGCAGCTCGAAGGCTCGCCGCGCATGGCCTTCGGTCAGCATCTTCGTCAGCTCGTCGCGCACGCGCTCGCGGCTCACGGCGTGGATTTTAGGCGCGAGCAATCGAATGGCGCGCTTTGTCGCCGCTTCCAGCTCGAACCCGAACCGCGCCGCGAAACGCACTGCGCGCAGCATCCGCAGATGGTCCTCCTCAAACCGCTGCTCCGCCCGCCCGATCGCGCGCACCACGCCCGCATCAAGATCGTCCAGCCCGCCGACGTAATCGAGAACCGCCCCGCGCAATCCGGGGTGCCCCACCCTCGCGGCGCCTTTGTCTTTGCCGCTAGGGTGGGATGCGAATTCGAAGTCGCCCCCCCGCAGGGGATCCAGCAGAAGTCCATTGATCGTGAAATCGCGCCGCTTCACATCCTCCTCGGAGGTCTTCGTATATACGACCCCATCGGGATGCCGCCCATCGGAATACGACAGATCCGAGCGAAACGTCGCGACCTCCGTGACAAAACCGGCATCTTCGGATTCCGGCGCAACAAGCACCACGCCAAAATGCGCGCCCACGGCGAACGTCCGCGGAAACATCTCCAGCACCACGTCCGGTGTAGCGTTCGTCGCCACATCGTAGTCAGCCGGCTCGCGCCCCAGCAACAGATCGCGGACGCATCCGCCCGCAAAAAATGCCTCGTACCCGCGCGCGCGAAGTGTCCGAACAATCTCGAACGCAGCTTCGAATTGTCCCCTGCCAGCCATCGTCAGTGTTTCTATTCTCGCTCGCCAGCGCCAATAAAACAGCCGGCTCGCAGGCTCACCTGCTTTTTATCTCCGCTAACCCCACCAGCACCGCTAACTACGCTCTCTTCAGCCACTAGACTAGAACCATGCCCGGCTCCGGCCTCATCCTCGGCATTGAGACCTCCTGCGACGAAACCGCCGCGGCCGTTGTCGAACGCGGAGCGCGCACGCTTTCTTCTGTCGTCGCCTCGCAGATCGCCACGCATGCTCGCTACGGCGGCGTCGTCCCAGAGCTCGCCAGCCGCGAGCATCTTCGCGCCATCGTTCCTGTCGTCCGCGCCGCGCTCGCTGAAGCCCACGTGACCCTCGCCGATCTCGACGCCATCGCCGTGACCTCAGGGCCCGGCCTCGCCGGCGCATTACTTGTCGGAATCACCTACGCCAAAGCTCTCGCCTTCGCGAACCACCTGCCCCTGATCGCCGTCAATCACCTCGAAGGCCACATCCACGCGGTTCTCCTTCAGGAGCGCGAAGCTGCAGGCCACGCACCGGAGGGTGCCCCCGGTCCCTCGCTTCCGGAGACCGGAGAGAACGCGAATCTTGATCATGACCATTCCCTCGCCCTCGTCGTCTCCGGCGGCCACTCTCACCTCTTTCTCGCGCACCCAACAAACGGCATTTGGTCTTACACTCTCGTCGGTCGCACCGTCGACGACGCCGCCGGCGAAGCCTTCGACAAAGTGGCCAAACTTCTGGGCCTCGGTTATCCCGGCGGTCCCTGGATCGATGCCCTCGCGAAATTCGGAAATCCGCAAGCCGTTCCCTTCTCATTCGCACAGATCAAGACAAAGGTTCACCTCGGCGGCAACGCCCCGCGCACCAAGGCCGCAAAGACAGCACCGATTGCGCGCCTTGACCCGCACTTCCTCTTCTCGTTTTCGGGAATCAAGACCGCCGTACTACGCTACGTCGAGCTGCACGGCCTGCGTGCGGAAGCAAAAGCCCGCGTCAGTCGCGTGCTCGCCAACTTCCGTCCGCCGCAAACTCGCGAGGAAGCCCTCGCCCTCTGCCCGCAGCCTACCCTCGATCTGATTGCAAGCTTTCAGCACGCGGTGATCGGCGACTTGATGAAGAAGACTTTTGCCGCAGCCGAATCGCTTGGCGCCGCGCGCATTCTCGTCACGGGCGGAGTGGCCGCCAACCGCGAGCTTCGCGCACGCTTCACCGCCGAAGCCACGCATCGCGGCCTGCATGTCGCGTTTCCAACGCTTGCGCTCTCTACCGACAATGCCGCCATGATTGCCGCCGCCGCGTGGCCGCGCTTGCTCGCACAGGATTTTGCCTCGCCCGATCTCTCGGCCGACCCTTCTCTCGCGCTTAGTTGATCAGGATATGTCGGCTCAATTTGCCGCAAAACGTGCAAAGGCCCGGCTCGCGCCAGGCCTATTGAGCAACTTCTTATTCCCTGCTGCCTGTTCCCTGTTTTATTCCTTCCAGCGGCGCATGATCAGCGTGGCATTGATGCCGCCGAATCCAAACGAATTCGACAGCGCAATGTCGAACGAATGTTTGATCGCTTTGTTGGGCACGTAGTCCAGGCGGCATTCGGGATCGACGTTCTCCAGATTCATGGTCGGCGGAATCTCCTGATTCACCAGCGCCAGCACAGTGATACCGGCCTCAAGCCCGCCCGCGCCGCCCAGCAGGTGGCCGGTCATCGATTTGGTGCCGCTGATCTTGAGCGCGTGGCTCAAAGCGTGCTCGCCGAACACCTTCTCGATTGCCATCGATTCGTTGCCATCGCCAGCCGGCGTAGACGTTGCGTGCGCATTGATGTAGCCCACTTCTTCGGGACGAATGCCGGCGTCCTTCAGCGCGGCCCTCATGCTGCGCTGCGCTCCTGCGCCTTCGGGTGCGATGCCCGTCATATGATAGGCGTCGGCGCTCATACCGTAGCCAATCACTTCGGCCAGAATCTTCGCTCCGCGCGCCTTCGCAAACTCCAGCTCCTCCAGAATCAAAATCCCGGCACCTTCGCCGATGACAAATCCATCGCGATCCTTGTCAAACGGGCGGCTCGCGTGTGTGGGATCGTCGTTGCGCGTTGAGAGCGCTCGCATGGCGGCGAATCCGCCCACCGACATCGACGTGACTGCAGCCTCTGTTCCGCCCGCAATCATCGCGTCCGCATCCCCGTGCAGAATCATGCGCACGGAGTCGCCGATCGAGTTGGCGCTGGTTGCGCAGGCTGTGGCAGTGGCTGAGATTGGGCCTTGCGCGCCGTAGCGGATACTGATATGCCCCGCAGCCATGTTCACAATTGCCGCGGGAATAAAGAAAGGCGACATCTTTCGTGGGCCGCCTTGCAGCATATTGTTGTGCTCGCGCTCGATGACCTCGAATCCGCCAATCCCCGAGCCGATGAACACGCCCACGCGCTCGGCGTTTTCCGGCGTAATCTTCAGCCCCGACTGTTCCATCGCCTCTTGGGTCGCGCCAAAGGCGTAGTGGATGAAGCGCCCCATCTTGCGCGCTTCCTTCTTGTCCACAAATTTCAGAGGGTCGAAGTCCTTCACCTCTGAGGCGAAGGTAACCGGGAAACCGGTAGCGTCAAATGCCTTGATCGGCGCCATGCCGCTGGCGCCGGCCAGAATTTGCCGCCAAACTTCGGGAGCGGTATTGCCGACACCGCAGATCAGCCCCAGGCCGGTAACTACCACTCTGCGGTTGGTTGCCAAGGTCAACGCTTACTTGCCGCCTTTCGCGTTCTTGTCGATGTAGTCGATGGCGTCCTTGACGGTCTTGATCTTCTCGGCGTCCTCGTCGGGAATCTCCATGTCAAACGCCTCTTCGAACTGCATCACCAGTTCGACCACGTCCAGCGAATCGGCGCCCAGATCTTCCTGGAAGCTGGCGCCGGGTGTGACTTCGGCTTCGTCCACCTGCAACTGCTCGACGATGATCTGCTTCACTTTTTCTTCAACAGCCATGCGTACCTCTCCTCGTGGTATTGGGAACTTAAGAAAACTTTTCGGGGATTTACAAGACCGCCCGCCCCGCGAACCTACAATACCGGCCCCCGGCGGGAAATGACAACCACCGCGCCAAGAAATCTGCGCATGGCCCCGAATCTTCAAGTCTACTGGCAGGACGCGGGGGTGTAAAGGCGTCTGGCTGTGGGGAAACCTTTGAAGAAACAGGGAATAATACCAGCGACCGTCCCGGATCGCGTGGCACCGCGAAATGCACAAGCCCTTGGCGTATATTTGGCGAAAGGGCGAGTGAGACCATGACGCAGGTTTTGATCGTTGGAGCTATTGCGGCTGTCGCAGGAATTGTCATTGGCTACTGGGCGCGGAGCGCCTCTGCGGGCGCGCAAAAGGTACTCCTCGAGCAGAACAACCGCGACCTTGCGGACGCACTGAACGCAGCGCGTGCCGAGTCGGCGCATCGAGCCAGCGAAGTTCTCGAACTCACGCGGCAGAACAGCAAACTCGAGTCCGACCTTGCTAACGAAAAGGCCAACAGTGAGCGCCTCACGCAGCAATTCAAACTTCTTGCCGCCGACATCCTGAAGGAAAACTCAAAGACTTTCTCCGAGGGCAGCCAGAAAGAGCTCGCCACGCTGCTCGACCCGCTCAAGACGCAGATCAAAGAGTTCCGCGAGAAAGTCGAACAGACGCAGATCGATTCCAAAACCGGTGTTGCCGAATTGCGTGGCCTCATCGGTGCGCTTGCCGAGCAGAGCAAACAGATGGGCGAAAAAGCCGAGAATCTCGCGACAGCCCTTCGCGGCTCCGCCAAAACCCAGGGCGATTGGGGCGAATTCATTCTTCGTGACCTGCTGGAGAAAGCCGGCCTTCGCGAGGACGAGCAGTACAGCTTCCAGCAAAACTTTTCCGGTCTCGAAGGCGAAGACGGCACAAAGCCTAAATCAGCGCGCACCGACGTCATTATTTTCTTGCCCGGCGGCCGCAACCTGGTTATCGACTCCAAAGTTTCTCTCACGGCCTACACCGATTACGTGAGTGCGGCCGCCGACGCCGAACGCAATGCCGCACTGAAGCTCCATCTCGCGAGCGTACGCAGTCACGTCGCCAGCCTGACCAAGTCTGGCTATCTTCGCCTTCCCGGCCTTGAGACGCCGGACTTCGTTGTCATGTTTGTGCCCGTCGAGCCAGCCTTCCTGGTTGCCCTACAGAACGATGCTGAGCTCTGGTCCGACGCGTATAAGCAGGGAATCTTGCTGGTTGGCCCTACTACGTTGCTCTACATCATCCGCATCGTCAACGTTCTTTGGCAGCAGGAACTCCAGGCGCGCAGCGTCCGCGACGTCATGAATCGCGGAGCCGATCTATACGAGAAATTCGTGGGCTTTGTAAGCGACTTGGAGGCCGTCGGCAAGAATCTCCGCGCTGCGGACCAGAGCTACCTGACCGCGATGAAAAAACTGTGCGAAGGGCGCGGTAATCTTCTTCGCCAAGTGGAAATGCTTAAGCAGCTCGGAATCAGGACGGGCAAATCGCTGCCGCAACACCTCGTTGACTCCGCAACCGATGAGCCCGAACTCGCCCTAGCCGGCGATATCGACGAGCCCAGCCAGTCCGACGGGTAACTTCAGCAGACTAAGTTCCCTCTTGCGAGATCGCTGCCCTATTGCGGTGGCTGCGGCTGGGCCGCTGGAGCCGCTGGCGCAGCCGGAGTTGCAGGCGCTGCAGGCGTATCTTTTACCCGCGTCAGGGTCAGCTCCATGCCGGGGAAATCGGCGGAGTCGGTTTTCGTCGACATCTTGATCGTGTCGCCGTCCACCGTGCAGTTGTGGTGAATCGTGATGCCGTTGAAGGCATCGTCGAAGGTGAACTTGTCCCCGTCCACTTTGCCGTTGCTGATCGCAATGGGATCGTTTTGCGGCAATTGCACGGTGCCAGTCAGCGCGGCGCCGTCCTGCTTAAAGGTGAACGTCAGCTGAAAACTCGATCCATCCGGACCTTTTGCCTCACCCGTCCAGGTGCCCGTCACATCAGCGGCCATTGTGGTTGCGGCGCTCAACGTCAACGCCAATCCAGCGCAAATCGTAAGCAATTTCCTCATCGGTCCCTCAAGGGCATGCTAACACTACCTGAGGTAACGGCGACGAGAGCCGATTTTTCCCAGGTCGAGAAGCAAGGAGCGAACTGTAGCCGGTCTACTGGAGCGACGAGCGACGACGAGATGGGGAAAATCGGCCCCGTCCCTTCGGGTTGCGGCGAAAGACCGCTCATACTTCGTTGTCGTCCTGGGCAGTGGACCCGCCACAACCGTCGTCCTCCGCCTCGTCTGAGCGGTCTTTCGCGCGCAACGCCGACTACCTCCGGTAGCGTTAGCATGCCCTGGCCCTCTTCCCGGCCAACTCATCATACAGAGGAAATGTAAAAAGTGAACGGATGCCGCCTGTGGGGATCAATCAGGCCGTTTCCATCTCAAATCTCTGCTTTCCCGTTCCCTCACTTCTTGTATGTTTCCTCGGCCTCGTTTTTCTAATCCCTATTGGCTACTCCCTATTCACGGCATTTCCGCGAACGCCTCCCGCAGCCGCTTCCAGGTCGTCTCCAGATCCTCCGGCAGAATTCGCGTCTCCCCCACGGTGGTGATGAAGTTGGTGTCGCCAATCCAGCGCGGCATAGCATGCAGATGCAGATGCCCGGCCACGCCCGCACCCGCCGCCTTGCCGATATTCATGCCGAAATTGAACCCGTGCGGCTTGTAGACCCGGTCGAGAACACGTTCGGTTCGCTGCGCCAGATCCATCAGTTCATGCGCTGTCTCCCTGGGCAGCACCGCCAGGCGATCGAGGTGCGCGTAGGGCATCACCATCACATGTCCCGATGTATACGGATAGGCATTCAGGCAAATGAAGCAGCTTTTCGCGCGCAGAATCAGCCCGCCTGCGGCTTCCGCCTTGTCACGATCCATTCCATTCGCAATGGCGAAGTCAATCGACGCCATCAGATTGCAAAACACGCAATCCAGGTCGCCGGGCCAAGCGTCCAGAGCCGCGGGCACGCCACGCCGCACCCCACTCTCCGACGAGGTGATGTAGGCATAACGCCATGGAGTCCAGAGATGATCCATCCCGTTCCAATCTGTCCGATCCAGTATAGAGGGCCTTCTGCGTTCGGTTTATTGCGGCGATTTCCGCATGGCCTCCGGCCGGAGCCAAGCTGCTGTCCGCGCAAACTCTCCTCTGCTTGAGCGCACCTCACCGCCCGTAACCTGTTTACTTTGATCAACTGAATTGACGCTGGATTGCGGAGATTGCTACACTCAAGGCGTAGCTTCCTGCGCGGATTCCAGCAGTGAGTTGCGGCCGCCCTCCCAGCAAGCCGTTGCCTGCCGGCGTTTCCCAAGGAAACCCGCCGTATTTTACCCCAGTGCAACAACTTGGGGACGGCCTTTCCTGTGGAAGACAGAACCGGCGCGTCACTTGGCGCGAGGGCAAGTCAAGGCACCGAAGGCGACCGGAACGCGGAATTGCGGCGTGGGAGCCACCCAGCGGCTGGAGCAATCCTTTGCTGGAGCACGCAGTCCCGGAGCAGGCTGTAATGGCAAACGTCCTCAATCCAGAAACCGAGAGCATAACCCTGAATACCGAATTGGAAACCCCAACGCTAGACCCTGCGACGGAGCTGGAGAATTTGGCCAGCGTTGACCAGCCGTTGCGTGAATCCACGTCCAACCCCGAGAACACTTCTGTTGTTGAAACATCCCCGCTGGACGCCGATGCCCTAACCGAGCCTGTCGCTCAGGCCGCAACACTCGACCAGCCCGCACCATCAGAAACTCCAGACGCAGCCGAGCCAGAGGCAGTTGCCGCCGAGCCTGAGGCGCCTGCCGTAGCTGCTACGCCGCCGGCAGACCCATCCGTCTCGCCCACCGTGCAGGCACAAGTGCGCGCCGCTACGCACACCGAGCCACCAGACGATTTCTCCGAGGCCCTGGCCGCATTCGAGCGCGAACAGGCCGCTGAAGCCGCCGCCGTCGAGGCCTATGGAGACAAGATCGTCTCCGGCAAGGTTGAAAAGCAGACGGAAAAATATCTGGTCATCGATGTCGGCCTCAAGTCCGAGGGCCTCATACCTCTCGACCAGGTTCTCGACCACACGGGCGCCGTCAAGTTCCAGCCCGGCGACATCATCGATGTTGTCATCGAGCGCGAGGAGCCGGAAGGCGGCTACCTCGTCAGCTACGAGAGGGCCCAGCGCCTCCGCGTGTGGGACACCATCGAGAAAGCAGCCAACGACAAGACTCCCGTCACCGGCACAGTCGTGAGCCGCGTCAAGGGCGGGCTCACCGTCGATATCGGCATGAAGGCTTTCCTGCCAGGCTCGCAGCTTGAGATTCGCCCCGTGCGCAATCTCGACACCTACCTCGGCCAGCAAATTGAAGTCCGCGTCATCAAGCTCAACAAGAAGCGCGGCAACGTCGTGGTCAGCCGCAAGGAAATCCTGGAAGAAGAGCAGAATTCCAAGCGCTCTGCCACCATGGAGCACCTGGCGGAAGACGCGATCCTCACTGGCACGGTCAAGAATCTTACCGACTACGGTGCGTTCGTCGACCTCGGTGGCATTGACGGCCTTCTCCACATCACCGACATGAGCTGGGGACGCCTCACTCATCCCCGCGACCTGGTCAACGTCGGCGACGAGATTCAGGTCAAGGTTCTCAAGTTCGACAAAGACAAGCAGCGCGTCTCGCTCGGCTTCAAGCAATTAACGCCCGATCCATGGCTTGATGCGACCGAACGTTATCCTGTCGGCGCCAAGGTTCACGGCCGCGTTCTTTCCGTCACCGATTACGGCGCGTTCGTCGAACTCGAGCAGGGCATTGAAGGCCTGGTTCACCTCTCTGAGATGACCTGGTCCAAGCGCCTCAAGCACCCCTCCAAATTGGTCAAGCCCGGCGACGAGGTCGACACCGTCGTTCTCAGCGTCAACCCTGCGGACCGCAGAATTTCCCTGGGCATGAAGCAGCTTCTCGAGAACCCCTGGGAAAGCCTGATTGAAAAGTACCCGGTCGGCGCCATTGTCGAAGGCCGCGTGCGCAACCTCACTGACTTCGGCGCCTTCGTCGAAATCGAAGATGGTATTGACGGTCTCGTCCATGTCTCCAACCTGAGCTGGACCAAGCGCGTCAAGCATCCGTCTGAAGTGGTCAAGAAGGGCGAAAAGGTCAAGGCCGTGGTTCTCGGCGTGGAGCCGCAGAATCGCCGTCTCTCGCTGGGCATCAAGCAGTTGCAGCCCGATGTCTGGGAGAGCTTCTTCGCCACGCACCGTGTGGGCGACGTCGTTCACGGCAAGATCCTGCGCACCGCGCAGTTCGGCGCATTTGTCGAAATTGCCGAGGGCGTCGAGGGCCTTTGCCATATCTCCGAGGCCGGTGATCCCGTCGATGGCCATTCCCCGCTCGAGCAGGGTCTGGAGAACGACTTCAAGATCATCAAGATCAACGTCGAAGAGAAGAAGGTGGGCTTGAGCCTGCGCACGGGGAGCGGTCACGAATCCGCCCACTCCGCCGCGGAAGCCTCCAGTCCCAGGCAAGATTCCAGGCGTGATCAACCGCATAAACAGCCGGTCTCCAGCTCCACTACCACGCTCGGCGACCTGGTCAACTGGCGCAAGGGCGAGCGGTAAGGCTCGAGGGCCAATCAAAACCAGAACGGCCACCCTCCGGGGTGGCCGTTTTGCATTTGGCAACGGAAAGCGGCGATCGCACAGCCTCAATTCCCCGTCGGAATAATCCCCGCATTCTCGACCATTAAAATCGTCGTCCGTCTCGGCGCGCGCGTCCGATGAACTACCGTTTTCGGCACCACAAATCCCTGCCCCGGCTTCATCGCAACGGTCCGGCCTTCAAGATCGATCAGCAGTTCCCCATCCACCACGTAGAAAAACTCATCGTCCTCGTCGTGTTTGTGCCAGTGGTACTCGCCTTCAATGGCCGCCATGCGCACCACGGAGTCGTTCACCTTGCACAAGGTTTGATTGAACCACTTGTATTCGTTTGCGCCCGGAACCGCGTGCACATCGATCAGCTCAAGCGGCCTGCAAAGGATATTAAGTCGTGTTTCGTAAGGGAAAGCTGCGTTCTCAGCCATGGCAAGAACCTCGGGGAGAGAATAGCAGCAGCCTCGTGCCTCTTAATCACGTCCCAAATCGACTTTGTCATCCTGAGCGAAGTTTGGCCGCATTTGGGCCAAACGGAGTCGAAGGATCTGCGGCTGCTTTTCGTCTTCTTCGTGAACCCCTCGTTCCCTTGGTCCCTTGGTCCCTTGGTCCCTGTTTTTTCCCTTGACCCTGACCCTGCGTCATGCCCGACCATAATCCCAAGAACGATGAGTGCGGACCGCTGAAGGCTGACGGCTGAAAGCTGACGGCTGTTTCTCCGGCGTACACTTCTCTCGTTCCCAAATCTCGTCCCTCAAACTGAGGCGCCCATGTCTCACCCGAATCGTTCCGTTCTTGCCGCCGTCACCCTCTTCTTCGTCGCACCCCTCGTCGCCGAATTCCTGCTCGGCGATTTTCCAGCCACCTGGCTCCCGTTGATCATCGTCCTCGCGCCCATGTACGGTGGCGGCGCGATTCTGATCCGCGAACTCACTCGCCGCACCGGCCGCGGCTGGCCCACCATCCTTCTCCTCGGCGTCGCCTACGCAATCACTGAGGAGGCCTTCACCACGCAAACGCTCTTCAACCCCGACATCTTCGGCATGCACATGCACCTTCTCTCCCACGCCTGGATCCCCGCTCTCGGCATCGGTGCCTGGTGGACCCTCTTCATGCTCAACGTCCACCCCTTCTGGAGCATCGGTGTCTCCATCGCACTCTCTGAAGGTCTCTTTCCGTCGCGCGCCCGCACGCCCTGGCTGGGCAACATCGGCCTTTCCGTCGCGGCCGTCCTCTTCGCCATCGGGGTCGTCTACAACACGTGGTACACGTTCCATCACGACCCGTTCCGCGCCACCCACACGCAGTTCATTGTGTCCGCTCTTTTCGTCGTCGTCTTCGCCATTGCTGCGTTCCTCATCCCGCCCGCTTCTCGTAAGCAGGCCGATTCAACCCGCGAGCCCCTCCCCGCGCCCCCAGCTTTCATCACTGGCGTCGCCGCATTCCTTTTCGGCGCGGCCATCATGCTCTCGCCGATTCTATGGAAATGGAACTGGGCCGCCCCCATCTTCATGCTCGCCATCGATCTGGTTTTTCTGGTTGGGCTGGGTCTGTTCTCTCATCGCAGCGCGTGGACGCCTCTGCACACCTTCAGCATCGGCGCCGGCGGCGCACTCCTGTACGGTGCCCATGCCTTCATGCAGGGCCCGGTTGTTCCCTGCACCAAGAGCATCGCCCTCGCCAGTCATGTGCTCTTTATGGTCCTCGCGCTCGCCGTCGTCGCCGCAGCCGCACTCCGTACCCGCGCAGAGCTGCTCCGCAATTCGCTCGACCAGTCTCCCGTCGTGCCGGCGCAAACCTAAATCAACAGAGCTCGCATCAAGGCACTAGACGTGCCGCCAGAGCAGCAAATGTTGCGCCGGCCTCCCGGGCAGGTGGCCCGGGTATGAGCTAACCAAAGCTCCTCGTGCCCCATTCATCCACAGTTTTTTCGTGGATGAGTGGGAGACCGCGATCCTCAACCAGCCGTTTTTCTCATCCGCGATTTTGGTTGGCACTGCGCTAAGATTGTGGTCGAACCCGGCTCAAGGTTTGTGCCTTCCCACCCAAGCCGCAAAATACGCGCCTTGTATGGGGCACAATCCATCGAGGGAGAACCAGAAGTGAAAAACTTGACCGGGCCACCCGCCTGGGTGCGCGACGCACACATTCGGCTCCGCTCAAAGGCACACAGCAACCGGCTCTTGAGCACTCAGAAGCCTGACTATGGCAGTGCATTGAGGATTTGGGGACCTTGAACCGCGAGGCCAGGAGCCGGAACCTACAACAACGTCTTTAAGATCCGGAGTCGGTTCTTAGCGAAATCGAAGGATCTCCACGTCTCTGCAACTGGCGCAGCACGATCACAATCCCCAATGCCGCCAGAACGCTGATCAGCGCAAACAAGAACACACTCGCGTAGCCGTAGAAGCCAATAATGGCCCCGGCGATCGGGCCTACCAGGAAGAAGGACACGTCGGAGAATGCAGTATAGACACCCAGCGCCGTCCCGCGATTGAACTCCGGCACACGCTTGACTGCTTCCACGCCGATTGCAGGAAAAATCAGCGACAGACCTAACCCGCCCACTGCCGCGCCCGCCATTGCCATCCACGGCGTCGTGGATTGCCACAGCAGAATCATCCCCACGGCTTCGGTCAGAAGTGAGGCAATCGCCACCGGGAAGCCCCCGAAACGGCTGATGGTCTTAATGAACAACAGGCGCACGGCGATGAATCCGATCCCGAAAGCCGTGAGGCAAAGCGCTGCTCCGTTCCAATGACGGCTGACATAAAACAGTGTGACGAACGTCGCCAGTACGCTGTAGCCAACGCCGCCCAGCGCGAGTCCCATGCCGTGTGGCGCCACGCGCCCCAACACGTGCGCGAATGGCATGTGCTCGCCTGGTTCCACAGCCACCGGTTCTTTGCGCCACGCCATGATAAAGCTGATGGCGCCGATCAAAATCGTCAGCAGTCCGATCGATCCCAGGCCCCACTGCTGATCGAGAATCACTCCCAGCGGCGCAGCCAGCGCCATCCCGCCGTAGGTGCTGATGCCGTTCAGCCCGATCACTTTTGCCGTGTGTTCCTGACCTGCGCTGGTGATACCCCAAAGCGTCGATCCCGTCGATCCAAGGCTCTCGCCCACTCCCAGCGCCAGCCGGCTCACGATCAGGACGGTAAAACTGAGCCAGTGCACATTGTGCAGAGCCGCCGCGCCCATCAGCAATGCGCCGCTTGCCGTGCAGCCGGCCATTCCCCACATCACCGAGACCTTGGCGCCCATGTGGTCGGAGATACGACCCGCCCATGGCCGGCTCAGCAGCGTGGCAATGTACTGAATGCTGATGGCCAGCCCCGCAAGCACCGCACTGTAGCCCATGCGCAGGTGGACGAACGGCGGCAGAACCGCGAGCGGCAAGCCTATGGAAACATAGCAGATAAAGGTGAAGTAAACGTAACCAGCGAGGCGCCACGTCCGGCCCCGCGCGGCAGACCGGACAGCAACCGGAACATAGGCAGTCGAGGAGTACGACATATTCTCGAACGAAAACGACGCAGAGTGTCTGTTCCTTCTCAGTATATCGGAGATTCGCTTGGCTGCATCTTTACCGATGCTTCCTTTCAAGCACACACAACCTTTTTGAACCGGTTGCTGCATGATGGCACCGGAACCTACCGGCCAGGTCTCATCGCCCAAAGAATCCCGTTCTTGATGATGCCGTAGAGAATGGGATTCTCGTAGTCCTCTTTGTTGTGGCCAAGCGCCAGGTAAAACTCGCGACCGCCGTCGAAAGTCTGGTACCACGCCAGCGGCAAGTCAACTGGAAACTTCGCAACGTCAATCGTCATCGGTTCAAGCGTCGAGAGTTTTGTCCGGTCGGTCACTAGGACTGGGTGGATGTCCGGGTTCAGGTGGTCGAGAAAATAGCACTCGTCGGTCCAGGTGAACTGCGGGGGCAATCCTTTGACTGCGGGGAAGCCTCGATCTGTGACCCGAACGGTGAACGCTTGTTGATGAGGATGGGCCGCGAATCTGCCGCCCAGTACTGACCAGAAATAAGGCCAATCTCGCTCGGAGCCCGAGGCCGAGTGGATGCCGACAAATCCACCGCCGGCTTCGATGTAGTGCTTGAAGGCGTCGCGCTGCGCATCGTCGCTAAACGCTTCGTTATTGCTGTTTGAAAAGACGACGGCAGCATACTGGCGCAGGTTGTCGTCCGTGAAGACGCCCGGAGCATCCACCTCATCGACTTCGAAGCCGGCCTCGTCGCCCATCTTGCGGATCGCCGCAACACTGGCAACGATATTGTCGTGCACATAGCCCTTGCCGTCTGGCGTGTAGTTGCGCGTATAGACAAGGATGCTGGGCTTCGGAGGGGTCTGAGCCGCGAAAGACGGGAGCAGGCCCATTGCCCCGAAGAGGCAGGCGCCGAGACCGGCGATTCGTGAGAATTGGGGAGAGAGCTGCATTCGTTCTCCTCGGCTGGAATCCGCTCCCAGCCTAAATCCCGGTCCCTGCTCCCCGCGAGTCGATCTGCATCAAAAAAACCTTCTAGACTGGGACAATGGCGGGTTGTTCCATCGAGAACTTCGGCTGTCGCGCGGCACGAGCTGACGGCGAGGCCATCGCCGGGCGTCTGCGGACGCTTGCCGAGGGCCAGCCACTCGCATCGGACGTAGTCGTCGTTAACACTTGCAGCGTGACGGCCGAAGCCGACCGCGCGGCCCGTGCCTTTATCCGCCGGGCGCACCGCAGGAATCCCGCGGCCAGAATCGTCGTAACCGGCTGCTATGCCCAGCGCGCGCCTCAGGAACTCGCGGGAATGCCGGGCGTAGCCGCCGTGGTCGGCAACAGCCACAAGGCCCTCGCGCCAGAGATCATCTTCAACCTGGCGCAAGGCTCGGTCACGGCCCCTTCGCCCTCGTTTCTTCCCGTAGCCTCGCTCTTCTCCGCGAGCACTGTGCATTCTGCTCCCATTTGGGCTGACGACCGTTTCGCACACTCCTTCCTTGAGGATTTGCAACTCACGCCAGGCGCTCAGACGCGCCCTAACCTGAAAATTCAGGAGGGCTGCGGCAATCGCTGCACTTTTTGCGTCATTCCTCTCACTCGTGGACCTTCCCGGAGCCTGCCCCGCGCAGCTGTCCTTCGCCATGTTGAGGAATTCGTCGCCAACGGCGGCAAGGAGCTCGTGCTCTCGGGTATTAACCTCGGCCGCTGGGGATTTTTTCCTGGTTTTGGACGAGAATCTCTGTCTGGACTGGTTCGCGCTATCTTCGAGCAGACCAGCTTGTCCCGCCTGCGCCTCAGTTCCATCGAGCCGATGGATTGGGACAACAATCTGATCGATTTGCTGAGCGAGTTCGGAGGAGGTCGTCTCGCCCGCCACGCCCACCTTCCGCTGCAATCGGGCTCCGACGCCGTCCTCCGCCGCATGCACCGCCGCTACCGTCCCTGGCACTACGCGGAAAAGGTCTCCGCGCTGTTTTCAGCAGCAGGCCCCGACCTTACCCTCGGCGCCGACGTGATGGCCGGCTTTCCCGGAGAGTCCGATCGCGAATTCGATGAGACACTCGCTTTTGTGCGCGAAATGCCCCTCGGCTACCTGCACCTCTTTCCCTTCTCGCCCCGGCCCGGCACGCCAGGATGGGCCCTCTACCAAACGTCACCAGTCCCAACTGCTGTCGTCGAAGAACGCATGGCCGCGCTCCGGATCTTGGCCGCCGAAAAAACGCTGGCTCATCGCAGCCGCTTTATCGGCCTCGACCTCGCCGCCATCACGCTCCACACTCCGGAATCAGTCGCCAAGCTCGGCTGCACCGCTTCCCTTTCCGAGAACTTCCTGCCCATCAATCTGGGCGGCCATTTCCCGGCCAATCAACTGCTCGACGTGCGCGTCACCGGCTTTCATTCTGACGGCTCGTTAGCCGGCATTCCCAGCCATTAACCTCTTTTTTCTGAGGGCCGAGCCAATGCTATACTCAGGTTGCGTCGCTATTCTGAGGCCCAATGGGGCCCCCTGCTCCGGCCCGTCCGGCACGCCTTCGGAGGAGTACCATCGCATTCGATAAACGAGCGGCAAAGTCCTTCATTCGCATCAACGACCGGATTCGCGCGCGCGAAATCCGCGTCATCGACGAAAACGGCGAACAGCTTGGCATCCTTCAGCCCTTCGAGGCACTCCGCATCGCCCGCGAACGCGGCCTTGACCTGGTTGAAGTGTCGCCCAACGCCGTTCCGCCGGTGTGCAGGATTCAGGATTACGGCCGTTTTCTCTACGAGAAGGAAAAGAGCGAGCGCGCAGCGCGCAAGCGCCAGAAGGTCATTACCGTCAAGGAAGTCAAATTCTCGGTGACCGTCGACGAGCACGATTACCAAACCAAGAAAAATCAGGCGATCCGCTTCCTCACCGAAGGCGACAAGGTGAAAGCAAGCCTTCGTTTCCGCGGACGCCAGATGGCCCACCGCGACCTCGGCTACAACATCATTAATCGGCTGATCCAGGACATCGGCGCTGCCGGCGTGGTTGAGTTCATGCCCCGCATGGAAGGCACCATCCTGCACGCCATCCTCGCCCCCGGACGCAAAGAACCGCCCAAGTCCAGGCCGGATTCCGCCGCACCTGCGCAAGCTTAGTTGGCGATTGCGCGGCTCGCGTGATGCGGCAGACCCGAATTAGGTTGCCTCTGCTCGAAATTCTTTGATACGAGAGTTGTATTTAATCGGAAGATACTCTAATTCCAAAGTTACATTTTATTCAGAGTAGAATTTCTGCGATTCTGTAAACGTGGACGGACGATCCTCCGTCTACCCAATATTAGATGGCCGCTCGACTTCGACTTCGGATTTCATTCAGTTGCGCTTCCGAACGAAATTGCCATCCTAGCCTGGAGTCGCCTGTGAGTCGCGTGAACCTGCTTCATATCTTTTCGGTTACCTTGATTCTCTTGGGTGCGGTCTTAGTATTCGAGCGCCCCGCATACGCTTACGCCGATCCAGGCACGGGCCTGTTGGCCGTCCAGGCCGCGGGGTCCGCGCTCGTTGCCACCGGTTGGTACTTGCGCCGGAAGATCTATTCGCTCTTCCGTTCCGGCGATGCTCCCAGGACCGAATCGGATGAGCCGTCCGTCGCCATAGATGGTGAGGACTCGCGAAATCCGTGAACGGACCCCAAAAGTTCTCCAACCGAGAGTCTGCCCTTCCCCCTCTAGACACTGAATTGGAATTGACTTTTCGCGATCCGGCTGGCGAGCTCCGGCTCGCAGAAGGTTGCGCCTTGCGGCGGATTCGCCCCGCGGCTGAGGAAGAGACCCGCGCATTTCTCGCATCCCCGCTGCGCAAGACTCTCGAACAAAGCGGCGACCTGATATCCAGCCGCATCGCCGAGCTCGGTTCCCATCTCTGCATCTCCTCCGGCGAATTCTGGCTTGAACATCCACGCATCGATCCCATCAGCTACCCGTGGGAATGGAGCACCGCTCAGTGGCGCGCGGCCGCCGAGCTCACGCTGCGCGTTGCCAGCCAAGCCATCGACGCCGGATGGACTCTGAAAGACGCTACACCTCTCAACATTCTCTTTTCCGGTCCGCACCCCATCCTCGTAGACGTTCTATCCTTCGAGCGCCGCGATCCTCATTCCAGTGTCTGGCTGGCCTACGGCCAATTCGTGCGCACCTTCCTTCTGCCATTGCTCGCGGCAAAATATTTGAGCTGGCCGCTCCAGGCATCTCTGTTTGCGCGCGATGGCTATGAGCCGCGCCAAATCTATGAGGCGCTGCCCCGCTGGCGCAGAATGAACCCCAAGCTGCTTGATGTGGTCACGCTGGCCACTGTCTTTGAGCGGCCATGCCAACGAAGAGCAAACTCGAAAAAAACTCCGTCCAAAACCGATCCCGCTCTCGTCCGGCACGTCTTGCAAAAGCGCATCGCGCGGCTCGGCAGGCAGATTCGTCACGCGGCCGGCGAGCGCGGCCATAGCCAGTGGAGCCGCTACGAACAAACTGCCGGCCACTATCAGGCCGCCGACTTTGAAGAGAAGCAGCAATTCGTCAAGAGCGTTCTAGCGCAATGTCAGCCCGAACATGTGCTCGATATTGGCGCGAATACTGGCACTTATTCGCTGCTGGCTGCCGATGCCGGTGCGCGTGTGGTCGCCCTCGACAGCGACTCCGCCGCTCTCGAGCAACTCTGGCGCGCTGCACTGGATCGCAACAAACCCATCACTGCCCTCGTCGCAGACATCGCGCGGCCCACGCCTGCTGCAGGATGGCGTAATCGCGAACATCTGTCCCTGCTCGACCGCCTCGCCGGCAGATTTGACCTGATGCTCATGCTCGCCGTCGTTCATCATCTGATCCTGCGCCATCAGCTACCACTCACCCACATCGCCGACCTTTGCACCTCCCTCACACAGCGCTGGCTCCTGCTGGAGTGGGTGCCACCCTCCGACCCCATGTTTCAGGAGTGGCTGCGCGGCCGCGACGATCTCTATGGCCACTTGACTGAGGACGACCTCCAGCGCGCATTCGCACCGCATTTCGCCGTCGTTGACCGCGCCCAATTAGGCAACGGGCGGGTTCTTCTTCTATTCGATAGAATTCCCGTGTAAGACAAAGTCGCGCAAATGCGAGATCCAGGCATGGGAGAAAGCACGGCATGATAAAACGAATCGCCCAGGCCTGGGGCTTCGCCGCCATTCTCCTTCTGCCCGGCTATATTGACCTGACATCCTCGTTGGGCGATGAGCGCATGCATGTTCCCTGGCCGCTCACACGCCTGGTTCTGGCGCAACTCGTCGATCTTGCAATTGTGGGGCTCATTTTCGCGGCCTTGCTGGCGATCCTCCGCGGCCTGAAAGCCTGGACGCGAATCCGGTGGTTCGCCCTTGCCTTAATCCCCATGTACCTGCTCGTTTGCAACCTCAGAATTTTCCCGTTTCGAGTTCCATATGTCTACGTTGCAATCGTCGCTGTCGCGGGGATCGCGATCCTCGCATTTCTGATTTTCCGCGCCCCAAAAATCGCGTCAAGACTCTATGGCTTTGGCGCCGCCGTGCTTACCGGCTCCGTCGTGTTCGCATTCGTCATGACCGCTCAACTGGTAAGCGCCGCCTTCTGGCGTCCCGGCATCCAGGCATTTAGCGGCTCCGTTCCCGCCCAGCCTGCCGCCGCGCCTCGCCTGGTTTGGATCATCTTCGACGAGTTGGCGTATAAGCCCGTATTCGAAGCTCGCGATCCCTCGCTCGATCTCCCCAATTTCGACCGGCTACGCTTGCAAAGCACAGTATACGCCAACGTGAGCCCGATCGGCTACCACACCAGGTTGGTTGTGCCGAGTTTGCTCCTGGGCCAAATCGTAACCAGTTCGACGATCACTGCGAAGAATCAGTTTCTCGTTCGCACCGCTGACGACCCTCATTGGGAGCCCTTTGACGCTCATGCTTCGTTGTTTGGCATGGCCAGCCAGCGCGGTATCTCGAGTTCGATTGTGGGCTGGTACCTGCCTTACTGTCCGATCTTTGTGGGCGCTGCAACAGAGTGCTATTGGAGCAACGACGACACCGAAGACGGCGCCCCTCCGTCAATCAATGGCAGTTTCGCTGATGACGTCTGGTTTCCCCTGCGCGTCGTGGCCGAGCAACTCGTTGCGCCTCGCGTGGCTGTGGCCGATGTAGCCCACTGGGAATCTCTAAGCCACGTTGCGTCCGTGAAGGATCTGAGTGAGCACGCCCTCGCCACGCTCGCCAACAGCCAGGCAGACGTCATTTATCTGCACATGCCCGTACCTCATCCACCGGCCTTTTGGAATCGCCATTCGCACACTTACGGCGTGGGCGGATCCTATCTTGACTCGCTGGATTATTCCGATCGCCTGCTCGGCCAGATACTCGACGTCCTCGAGTCGCAGCCGCGCTGGGCCAGAACGACCCTGATCATCCAGGGCGATCACTCCTGGCGCACCGGAATATGGCGCACCGCTCCGGGTTGGAGCGATGAAGACGAGCGCATTTCTCACGGAGGGGAATGGGATCCTCGTCCCTTCCTCCTCATTCATGCGGCGGGACAAACCAATGCGGCAGAGGTGTCGTCTTCAACCAGCCTGATGTTTGTTCACGACTTTGTCGCGTCGCAAATCCAGGCTATTGCACGCTAAGAGCCGTGAAGTCAGGGCCCTCTTCGTCCGATTTCATTTCGGCAGCGCCATTGTGCCCGAGATATGTAGAGTCGCCGCCGGTGTTCCTGCTACCGGCTGCTCGCCGCCGACATAGATCAAATAATCACCCGGAACAACGACGCGGTTACCTTTTTCGTCGACTTCACTTTGCTGCCGCGGCCAAAGCATAAATTGCAGGGTTCGCATCTCTCCTGCACGCAGGTGAATTCTCTCAAATCCCTCAAGCTCGATATGCGGCGACAAAGCCGTTTGCGGAGGCTTGACATACATTTCCACCACTTCGTCTCCGTCTCGCTCGCTCGTATTGCGCACCTTGGTCGTCACCGCAACTCCGGCTCCAGCCGCGATCGACTTCGAACTCACGTCCGGCACGGCATAGCTGAATCGCGAATAACTCAGGCCGTACCCAAACGGGTAGAGAACTTCGCCGTTGTAATAGCGATAAGTCCTGTTCTTCATCGAGTAGTCGGTAAACGCGGGCAAATCGCTCGTCGACGCATAGAACGTGACCGGCAGTCGTCCCGCGGGATTGTTCCTGCCTCTCAGCGTTTCCGCAATCGCGTCGCCGCCTTCCTCACCCGGGTACCATGCGTCGAGCAGCGCATCTGCGTGCTCTTTGGCCCACTGAACCGCGAGCGCGCTGCCCGCAGTGAGCACCACAATCAACGGCTTTCCCGTCGCGCCCATCGCCTCAAGCAAGTGCTCCTGAGCCGCGGGTAGCTCGATGCTGGTTCGATCCCCGCCCTCGAATCCCGCCACGTGAACGTTCATCTCCTCGCCTTCAAGGTTCGGAGAAAGTCCCACGAAAGCGACAACCGCATCCGATTTCTTCGCGGCGTCGATCGCCTGGCCGAGCAAGCTATCCGCCGGCGGTGTCCAAACGAGCTCGACGTTGCGATCGTTGGGAAGATGTTGATACTCCACGCGAATTGCGTGAGGATTTGTATCGGCAAAAGTCAGCCGCGCTTCGGCAGGGTTGCTGGAGCTGTCCATCACCAGCTTGTCGTCAATATAAAGCCGGACACGGTCCGGCGCCTTTGTCGGCGGCGCCTGTCCTCCGCCAGCCTCGCCGGTCATCAGATTCGCCATGAAAGGCCGCGGCCCGCGGAGGCTTAACGCGTAATCTCCCGGCGCGGGCGGTATCAGCTCACCAGTCCAGCGCACTGAAAATGTTTTGCTCGGAAAATCCGCCGCCGGAGCGACGCGATTCCAGTCGAAGTTGATCTTCGCGTCCACGCGAACCAACTTCGGTGTACCTATCAGATCCGTATTGTCGAAGTATTCGCCCTTCAGTCCGGCAGTTTTCAGCGAAGTGTCCGTGCGCAGATAAGCTAACGGAATCGGTGCCGAAGACCCGTCGGCAAGAATCGATCCGGGAGCGAAAATCACATTCTGGCTTCCAAATTCTTTCCGCAGTCCATTGAGCGGTGAAACCGGATCGGGCGCAGTTCCGTTGTAGTTGCCCTCAATTGACTCCAACAAATCGGCGGTCGGGCCCACTACTGCGATCTTGCGGATCGACGGCTTCAGCGGAAGCGTGTTATCGCGATTCTTCAGGAGCACGATCGACTCGCGCGCTGCCTCGAGCGCCAGCTCGCGATGCGACGGCGAATTCACTTCGGAGGATGGAATCGCATTAAACGGCACTTGCGCCGGCGGGTCGAACATTCCCAGCCTCATGCGCGCCGTGAAAAGCCGCACCACAGCCGTGTCGATGTCGGTCTCAGCCAACAGGTTTTCATGTACCGCCTTGGTCAACGCTGCGTAGGTTCGGCCGCAATCCAAGTCCGTGCCGGCCTTCACCGCTTTTGCAGCGGCCTCTTCCGGGCTTGCCGCAAAGTGATGCCCGCGATCGATGTCTCCCACCGCATCGCAATCTGACACCGTGTACCCGTTGAATCCCCAATCATCGCGTAGATGCTGTTGCAGCAGCATCGTATTCGCGCATGCCGGCGCACCATCGATCGCGTTGTAAGCGCACATGATTGAGTCGGCGTGCCCCTCAACAATCGTGGCGCGGAACGCTGGCAGGTACGTATCCTCTAAATCGTGTTCCGAAACATCCACGTTGAATCCATGCCGCAGAGGCTCCGGTCCGCTGTGCACGGCATAATGCTTTGGAGTTGACACCAGCTCCAGATATTTCGGATTGTCGCCTTGAAGTCCTTTGACGAATTCCACGCCCAGGCTCGCCGTCAGGAAAGGATCCTCACCAAAGGTTTCCATTCCCCGCCCCCAGCGCGGATCGCGAACGATATTGATATTCGGAGACCAGAATGTTAGCCCCGCGAACCGGCTGTGATCGTCGTTGCGAATCGCCTCGTTGTACTTGGCGCGTCCCTCCACTGCGATCGTCGTTGCAATCCGATGCATCAACGCCGTGTCCCACGTTGCCGCCAGGCCGATCGATTGCGGAAAATTCGTCGCGAATCCGTTGCGCGCCACTCCGTGCAGCGCCTCATTCCACCAGTTGTATGCCGGAACGTTCAGCCTCGGGATCGAAGGCGCAACGTCCTGCATCTGACTCACCTTTTCCTCGAGTGTCATGCGGCTCACAAGGTCCTTCGCCCGGTCTTCCGGCGCCAGGGCCGGATTCTGGTAAGGGCACGCCCCCGCGCCGCACGGGTTCTGTTTCTCATTTGCCGATTGTTGTGCCGGTAAAGCGGCCGAATTTACGCTGAAGGCGAGAGACGTCGCAAGAAGAATCGATTGGATTTTCATAGGGTTTTGGTCGAAGAAATTCCGCTGGCGGAAGACTATCACGCCGGCCACGAACTTCACGCTACGGACCCTCCTCGCCCTTATACTGGGGATCAAGTTTGAGGCCGCCTGCAAACGCCGGGCCATTCTGGAATCGTTTTACTCGTTGAGCGGCCAGCCACGCATTTTTTTGAAAGCCGATGGATATTGACAAGAAGGCCCGCGCCAAACTCAAGCTCCAGCAACCGCTGTGCCTGTGGCTCACAGGCCTTCCTGCGGCCGGCAAATCCACGATTGCGAACGCGCTGGAAAAGCGCCTGTACGCTGCCGGGCGTCACACCTATCTGCTCGACGGGGACGAAGTACGCCTTGGCTTGAATAAGGACCTCGGCTTCTCCGAAGCCGATCGCAATGAAAATATCCGCCGCGTTTCAGAAGTCGCACGGCTGCTTGTCGATGCCGGCCTCGTCGCGATTGTCTCTTTCATCAGCCCCTACCGTGATCAGCGGAATCAAGCTCGCTCGCTCTTCGAGCCCGGCGAGTTCTATGAGATCTTTGTCGACACGCCGTTGACTGAGTGTGAACGCCGCGACCCGAAAGGTCTCTATGCCAAAGCAAGACGCGGCGAATTGAAGGACTTCACCGGCATTGATAGCCCGTACGAGGCGCCACTCTCGCCAGAAGTTCATCTCCAGACCACGCTTCACACTCCCGATGAATGTGTTGATCGCATTTGCCGGGCCTTGATTCGCTAGCTCCCTCTTGACAGCAGCCCCGCTCTCACTGATCGTGAGGTGAACGGCATTCTGAAGAATCGCGGTGTGCGGGTTGCGCAAAGGTTCCCCGCAAGGCCGATAAGCCGCACGCAATTGCCGATTGGTCACTGCATCTGCAGGTCAGGGGTTTTCGCGGTCCTATGACATTCAACTTTCGTTTGTTCTGGCGCCAGACGGTACGTTCGTTCTTTCGGAGTGCCGGCACCGACGGCCCCCTCAACCGTGACCGGTTCATTTTCCTTCTGCTGTTTTATCCCATTTGGGGATGCATCCTGCTTGCAGCCTGGATCGGCTTCGTCGCGGATGAAATCTTCTTTCGCGCCTACCGGAAACAGCCGGTCGAGAAGCCGCTTTTCATCGTCTCGAACTTTCGCAGCGGCTCGACGTTTGTGCAGCGGACGCTGGCGCGCGATGAATCCATATTTACCTGCCTTCGCACTGGCGACATCTATCTGATGCCCTCCATCACCCAGCGACGAATCTTCGGCGTCCTCTCCCGTCTGGACGCGCTGTTCGGCCACATCTGCGAAAGAATGCTGCGAAAGCTCGATACCCTTTCACTCGGCCAATTGAAGATTCACTCCTTCGGCTTGTTCGATCCCGAAGAGGACGAGCACCTGTTGTTTTATATATGGTCATCATTTTTCTCCGGCTTCGTGTTTCCCTATCTCGATGAACTGCCGCCGTATCAGTATTTCGACACGGAGATTCCGCGCGCCGAGCGGCAGCGCATCATGTCGTTCTACCAGAACTGCATAAAGCGCCACCTGTTTGCCACAGGTGGCCGGCACTACATGGCAAAAAACCCGCTGTTCAGCGCCAGAATCGAATCCATCCTCGAAACTTTTCCCGATGCGCGCATCGTCTATTTGGTCCGCAACCCGCTGGAGATGCTGCCTTCGACGATTTCGCTGTTCAGCTACATGAATCGCCTATTCAGCCATCCTCCGCAAAAGTATCCTCACTGCGATGAGATTTTGGCATGGACAAAGTACTGGTACGATCATCCGCTCGAGGTCATTGACAGAACTTCGCCGCAGCAGTGCATGATCGTCCGATACGAAGACCTGATGCAATCGCCGGAAGGCGTCTTCCGTTCCATCTACAACCGATTTGGTTATCCCCGGAGCGAAGCACTCGAAACGATATTGCGCGAGGCCGTCGCAACCGCTCAGGCTCATTCGAGCTCGCACAGATATAGCTACGAAGCGATGGGCTTCACACGAGAGCAGATCGTGCGCGAGTTTGCGCACATCTTTGCCCGCTTCGAATTCGACACGGAGGAAACGGCAGAAGAACAAATGGCCGAATCATCGACCGTATAGGATCAATCATTCATTCTGTCACTGACGGCTGCGGTCCGCGCCCCGCCCAATCCTAATTGCTCTTCCACTTCCAGTCGCGGATCTCGGGAAGGTCCCTTCCCTCTTTCCGGATGTATTGGCCGTGCTCCACCAGTTTGTCTTTGAGTGTCTGCTTCAGGTACGCGCCCTTCTCCCAAATCCGCGGAATCCGGTCAATGGTATCCATTGCCAGATGGAAGCGATCGAGATCGTTCATCACCGTCATGTCAAACGGCGTGGTGATTGTTCCCTCTTCCTTGTAACCGCGCACATGAATGTTGTCGTGGTTGGTCCGGCGGTAAGTAAGGCGATGAATGAGCCATGGATACGCGTGGAAGGCAAAAATGACTGGCTTGTCCTTAGTGAACAGAGTGTCGAAGTCCGCGTCGCTCAGCCCGTGCGGATGTTCCGTCTGCGGCTGCAGTTTCATCAGATCGACGACGTTGACCACCCGCAGTTTCAACTCTGGCAAATGCTCGCGCAGAATGCTCACCGCGGCCAGCGTCTCCAGTGTAGGCACGTCTCCGCAGCAGGCCATCACCGCGTCAGGCGCACCGCCCTGATCGTTGCTTGCCCATTGCCAAATGCCTATGCCTTCGGTGCAGTGTTTGATGGCCGCGTCCATCGTGAGCCACTGCGGCGCCGGATGCTTGCCCGCCACAACCACGTTCACGTAATGCCGGCTGCGCAGGCAGTGGTCCATCACTGAAAGAAGGCAGTTGGCGTCAGGCGGAAGATAAACGCGCACAACTTCGGCTTTCTTGTTCACCACATGATCGATAAATCCCGGATCCTGGTGAGTGAAGCCGTTGTGGTCCTGCCGCCAAACATGCGACGCAAGCAAGTAGTTGAGCGAAGAGATTTTCCGTCTCCACGGCAGGCCGTTTGTGACCTTCAGCCACTTGGCATGCTGGTTGAACATGGAATCAACAATGTGAATGAACGCCTCATAGCAGTTGAACAGTCCATGTCGGCCGGTCAGAAGGTAGCCTTCCAGCCAGCCTTCGCATTGATGCTCGCTCAACATCTCCATCACGCGTCCCTGGGGCGCGAGAAACTCGTCGTTCGCTACTGTCGCTGCGTCCCATTGCCGATTGGTCGCTTCAAATACGGCGGTCAAGCCGTTGGAGATGGTCTCGTCGGGTCCAAAGATTCGGAAATTCCTTTGCTCTGCGTTCAGCTTGGCCACATCGCGCAGAAACGGCGCCAGCACGCGCGTGTCGCCGATGCCCGGCGCTCCCGGCGTGGGAACATTCGCGGCATAGTCCCGAAAATCTGGCATCCTCAAGTCGCGCAGAAGAATGCCGCCGTTGGCGTGCGGGTTGGAGCCCATCCGCCTGGTGCCCACGGGCGCGAGCTCAGCCAGCTCCGGCCGCAGGTGGCCTTTCTCGTCGAAAAGCTCCTCCGCCCTGTAGCTCTTTAGCCATTCTTCCAGTTGCTTCAGGTGCTCCGGATTCGTCGCCGGATCGGAGAGCGGCACCTGGTGCGACCGAAACGTGCCTTCAACCTGAAGTCCGTCGATCACTTTCGGACCCGTCCAACCCTTGGGCGAGTTGAGAACGATCATCGGCCAGCGCGGACGTGCCGTATCCCCGTGAGCGCGGGCTTCGAGCTGAATTCTTTTAATCTCCTCCACCGCGCGGTCGAGCGTCTCTGCCATGGCTTCGTGCATCAGTTCCGGTTCGTGCCCTTCCACAAAATATGGTTTCCAACCGTAGCCATGGAGCAGTTGCTCCAACTCCTCATGCGGAATGCGCGCCAGCACAGTGGGATTGGCAATCTTATACCCGTTCAAATGCAGAATCGGCAGCACCGCGCCATCGGTCGCCGCGTCGATAAACTTGTTCGAGTGCCACGCAGTCGCCAGCGGCCCGGTCTCTGCCTCTCCGTCGCCGACGACGCACGCCACGATCAACTCGGGATTATCCATGACAGCTCCGAACGAATGGCTGAGCGAATAACCCAACTCGCCCCCCTCGTGGATGGAGCCCGGAGTCTCGGGTGACGCGTGACTTGGGATGCCTCCCGGAAATGAAAACTGAATGAATAACTTTCTAAGTCCGTCTTCGTCCTGAGTGATATTGGGATATATCTCGCTATAAGTTCCCTCTAAGTATGTGTGGCTGACAACGGCTGGCCCTCCGTGTCCGGGGCCGGAGACATAAATCATGTCGAGATCGTATTTCTTGATCACCCGGTTCAAGTGCGTATAAATAAAGTTCTGCCCCGGGGTGGTTCCCCAATGCCCAAGGAGCATATGTTTTATGTCCCCGATCTCGAGAGGCCGCTTGAGCAGCGGGTTGTCGTAGAGATAAATCTGGCCCACGGAAAGATAGTTCGAGGCTCTCCAATAGGCATCCATTCTCCGCAACAAGTCTGGCGACAACGTCTTTTCCATCACTCATCTCCTCTTGCTTGCTCTCTGATTGTCAGCGTTGCAGCGGATGCAGGTCTGCCGGCGTCGCGAACTCGCGGAGCATCCGCACCTTGACTATAGTCCAGTTCTGTTAACGCGAGTGTTACGTCTTGCTCAGTAATCCCTGCCGGAGCCAGAGTCCGTTCTCCCTCCGGCCTGATAGCATTTCATCTGTTGCCATTACCGGGCCTGCCTCGTGCGCTTGCGGCTACCGGAACAACACTACCTCGCGCGCAAGTTTGCGGTTTTCCCAGTCAAAATCGGATCTGCTAAGCGGAGAATCGAAATGAGCTACCTGAAGAAATTCAAGGTCGAACCGGGAAGCAAAGTCAGGCTGAAGAAGGCCGACCCCTCCTTTACCGGCGGACACAAAAGTCCCAAGTCCGCGGCCGCTGAAATCGAGCACTATCAGCAGAAGCTTCGCGAGTTGCAGGATCTGCTCTACGCCGAGCGCCGGCATTCACTCCTCATCTGTCTTCAGGCAGTCGATACGGGCGGCAAAGACGGTGTCATCAATCACGTTCTGGGCGCCATGAATCCGCAAGGCTGCCGTGTGGCCGCGTTCAAGCAGCCGTCGGCGGAAGAGGCGGCGCACGACTTTTTATGGCGCGTGCACAAGGACGCGCCTGCCCGCGGCGAAGTCGTGATCTTCAATCGATCGCACTACGAGGATGTTCTCGTCGTTCGCGTTCATGATCTCGTTCCCAAAGATGTTTGGTCTCGCCGCTACGATCAGATCAACAGTTTTGAGAAGGAACTCGTTGCGCACGACACTCACATTCTCAAGTTCTTTCTGCACATCTCAAAGGAAGAACAATTGAAGCGCTTTAAGGAGCGCCTCGATGACCCCACCAAACACTGGAAAATCAGCGAGGCAGACTATAAGGAGCGCGCCTTCTGGAAGGACTATGCGGCCGCCTACGAAGAAGCGCTTTCCCGTTGCAGCACGGCGCATGCCCCATGGTTCGTCATTCCATCCAATCACAAATGGTTTCGCAATCTGGCCATCGCGCGCATTGTCGTTGAGCATCTGGAATCGCTGCATATGAAATATCCAAAAGCAACGGTCAACATTGAAAAGATTCGCCGCGAATACCACGCCGCCGAGCGCGCCTAGCGCCGCGTGCCAGTCAGGAAATTCGCAAGGATGATTCTTATGAAAAAATCTATGCTGTGCGCCCTGCTGTTTGGCGTCGCTTCCTTTGCTTCGGCCACATCCGTTTTCACCAATAGGCTTGACGATCCTAAAGCGGTGTATCTCACGGCGCGGGAATCTGGCGCGCATGGCGATGGAATCGCCGATGACACGGCGGCGATTCAGGCGGCCATCGACAAAGCGGAGGGCGGTGTTCGCGAGGGAATTGTGTTTGTGCCCGCGGGCCGCTACCGCCTTACGCGCACCGTCTATCTCTGGCCGGGCGTGCGACTCATCGGCTATGGGGAAGCGCGCCCTGTCTTCGTGTTGGCTGACAATACGCCGGGATTTCAAACCGGCGTGGGCGTCATGGTCATGTTCACGGGCGCGAGTCCTGCCGCAATACAGCGTTCCGGCAAGCGCGTCCCGTTTCCGCCCCCGGGCAGCGTGCCGCCGAATGACAATGTTGCAGACGCCGACGAAGACACATTCTATTCGGCGATGAGCAACATCGATTTTGAAATCGGCGCCGGCAACCCGGCGGCGATCGCCGTTCGCTTTCATGTTGCCCAGCACGCCTATCTCAGTCACATGGATTTTCACATCGGCTCCGGTCTTGCCGCGCTCACTGAGGTCGGCAACGAGGCCGAGGATCTCTATTTCTATGGCGGCCGCTACGGCATTCTCACTGACAAGACTTCGCCCGCCTGGCAGTTCACGCTCATCGACTCGGTGTTCGATGGCCAGCGAGATGCCGCAGTACGCGAGCATGAGGTAGGCCTCACCCTCATCCGCGATACTTTCCGCAATGTCCCCGTCGCCATCGATATTGACCCGCACTACTCCGATGAAATGTGGGCCAAGAACTGCCGCTTTGAGCAGATCTCAAAAGCCGCCATTGTCATCAGCAACGAGAAAAGCCCTCTCACTGAAATCGGCTTCGAGGATGCGGTGCTCAAGGATGTGCCGACCTTCGCACTCTTTCGCGAAAGCGGCAAGACGGTGCCCGGAAGGGGCGCGATCTACCAGGTTGCGAGTTTCAACTTCGGGCTCATCGTGCCCGGTGAAGGAATGACCGGCACTATCGGCCAACGGTACGATGCCACCGCTCTGAGCGCCTTGCCCGTTTCGTTACCGCCCGCAATCCCTGCGCTGCCGCCAACTTCCGGCTGGGTCAATGTGCACACGCTCGGCGTGGTGGGAGACGGAACAACCGACGACACGGCCGCGATCCAGAGCGCCATCGGCACGCATCGCGTGCTCTATTTTCCCAGCGGCCATTACCGCGTCAGCGACACGCTCTCGTTGAAGCCCGAGACGATTTTGATCGGCCTGCATCCCACAATGACTCAGTTTGACCTCGAGGATTCCACGCCGGGTTTCCAGGGCGTCGGCTCGCCCAGGCCGGTGATCTCTGCTCCCGCTGGCGGCGCCAACATCATCAGTGGCTTCGGCGTCTACACAGGCGGCGTCAATTCGCGCGCCGTCGGAGTGCTATGGCAGGCAGGCGTCGGCTCGCTGATCGACGACATTCGCTTTCTCGGCGGCCACGGCACCGGCTTTAATCCCTACAACAACAACCATACTGCCGATTCCGTTTTCAGCAAGCGCTGGGACGGTCAATACCCCAGCCTCTGGGTGACCCACGGTGGAGGCGGCACTTTCGCGGACATTTGGACTCCAGACACCTTCGCACAGGCGGGGTTCTATGTCTCGGACACGAAGACGCCGGGCCATGTCTACGAGCTTTCCAACGAGCATCATGTGCGCAACGAAATCATCTTCGACCACGTCGAGAATTGGGACATCAACGCGCCGCAAACCGAAGAGGAAGCCGGCGAAAGTCCCGACTCGCTCTCGTTCGAATTCGACTGGTCGCGCAACATCACCATCGCCAACTATCACGGCTATCGCGTTACGCGTTCGCGCGCGCCATTTCCCGCGGCGGTTCGACTCTACCACTCTGGAAATATTCATTTTCGCAACGTACACATCAACGCCGAGAGCGGCTATCCCATTTGCGACGACAACGGCTGCGGCACATTTCTTCGCGTCAGCAAATTCCCTTATGAAAATGCAATTCAAGACGTCACACACCATCTAGAAGTCCGCGAGCGTGAATTCGCCGTGCTCGACATTCCTGAAAACGCGTTGCCGCCCGCGCCGACCGATGCTTCTACTGTCCTGGCGCCAGGCGCGAGGATCGAAAAACTGGAAGACGGCTTCTTCTCCATCTCCGGCGCCGCGGTCGATGCCTCCGGCAAGCTCTATTTCGTCGATCACCACGAGCAGCGCATCTATGGCTGGTCAGCTGCAGAGGGGCTGACGATCGAGCGTGCCAATCCTCTCGACCCCGTGAATCTCGCCTTCGACAAGGCGGGCGATCTGCTCGTGGTCTCCTCTGCTGGACCGGAAGGCACCGTTTACTCATTCCACCCTGGATCGCCGGAAGATCAGATCGCTATGCTCAGTCCGCAACCCGCGTCTCCACATCCGGGAGCGGCGGCGATTCTGCCGGTCAATTATTGGAACAACGGCGAATTCCGAAACCAACTCGACTTCATCACGCTCACCTACAAAACACTCGCCGAGATGTTTGCCGACGATGTGTCGACTCCAAAAACAAAGGCGTACGTCTCGCCCGACGGCAGCGTCTTCCTTCCCGCAGGCCGCGTTTTCCAGCAGGGTCCGCCCGACTCCACCGGCTGGCGCTTCTCCGACAATCTTGACGCCTACGGATTCATCAGCGCCCTTCCCGGCCAGCGCGTTTACGTCAGCAGCGCATCGGAAGACCGCACGTATAGCGCGCGTGTCGCAGCCGACGGAACGCTTACCGATCTCCAGCCGTTTGCCGAACGCGGCGGTGAGAGCGTCGCCGTCGATGGCAGTGGCAATGTGTATGTTGCCAACGGGCAGGTTCTTGTCTACAACCCCGCGGGCAAGCTGATCGGCCAGGTCGATGTCCCTGAGCGTCCGATCGACATAATCTTTGGCGACCCCGACCGTCGCACGCTTTTCATTCTCGCCCACCACGCGCTCTTCGCGGTTAAAGTAAAAGGCTAAGACTGATTCAGCGAAGAAAAGCGCTGCCGTCGACGCCACACCACGGATGCGATACCGCAACCAGGAGAGCAAATGGCCCTGCACAACACTCGCAAGTTGAAGGCTAAGCCGAGCAGCACAATCGAGTCGGACGCCTTGCATCGTAACGGTCAGACGTATGTATTCCCTGATGGTTCGCGCGATTCGCAAGCAGTCTACCGGACCATCCACGATCAGCTCGTTCTCGACGGAAACTCACAGCACAATCTGGCCACTTTCTGCACCACCTGGATCGAGCCCGAAGTCGAGCACCTCATGGACGAGTCGGCCGACAAAAACATGATCGACAAGGACGAGTACCCGCAGACTGCGGCCATCGAAGAGCGCTGCGTCCACATGCTTGCTGATCTGTGGAACTCCCCCGAAGCGGCAAGCACCATGGGCTGCTCCACGACCGGATCCAGCGAAGCGGCAATGCTTGGCGGCCTCGCTCTGAAATGGAATTGGCGCAAACGCAGGCGCGCCCAGGGCAAACCCGTCGATTCACCCAACCTCGTAATGGGCCCGGTTCAGGTTTGTTGGCACAAATTCTGTCGCTACTTCGACGTCGAGATTCGCGAAGTCCCCATGGAAGGCGACCGCCTGCTGCTCACGCCCGACGAAGTGCTGAAACGATGCGACGAAAACACCATCGGGGTCGTTGTTACTCTCGGAGTCACCTTCACCCTGCAATTCGAGCCAGTGCGTGAGATCAGCATGGCGCTCGACAAGCTTCAGGCCGAGACGGGTCTCGACATTCCCATCCACGTTGACGGCGCGAGCGGCGCGTTCCTCGCGCCCTTCCTTCAGCCAGATTTGATTTGGGATTTTCGTCTGCCACGCGTGAGATCCATCAATGCCTCCGGCCACAAATTTGGCCTGGCGCCTCTTGGAGTCGGTTGGGCGCTATGGCGCGAGAAGCAAGATCTGCCTGAAGAATTGATCTTCGACGTCAACTATCTTGGCGGCAACATGCCCACTTTTGCGCTCAACTTCTCGCGGCCCGGCGGCGAAATCATCTGCCAGTACTACAATTTCTTGCGCCTCGGCAAGCAAGGCTATCGCGAAATTCAGTCGGAGTGCTCCGCAATCGGAAGAGAACTTGCCCTCAAGATCGCCGCGCTTGGTCCATTTGAAATTATTTATGACGGAGCCGGCGGCATTCCCGGCCTATGCTGGAAGCTGAAGGACCCCGCGTCCTCTCCGTTCACGCTGTATGAAGTTGCCGATCGGTTGCGTGAGCGCGGCTGGCTGGTTCCTGCCTACTCCATGCCGCCCAATCGGGAAGACCTGGTCATTCAGCGCATCCTCATCCGTCACGGATTTACGCGCAAAATGGCTGAAGAGCTCTTGCTCGAATTACAGCGCACTCTCGAGCATCTGCAGCATCCATCGCACCGGCCGGTGCGATCTGACGCTGGCGCCGGCTCCCACAATCACTCCGGCAGATGAGTGTGACATCCGGAACTCTCTCTCACACCTGCCGGGCCATCGCAAGTTCCACGATCTCGCCGATCATTTGGGTGTAGGAGAGACCTGATTTCCTCGCGGCCATGGCAAATTCCTGTCCGCTTGACAGCCACGGATTCGGGTTTGCTTCGATCACGTAAACGTCGCCCTTGCTCGATAGGCGCATGTCAATCCGGCCGTAATCGCGAAGCTTGACCGCGCGATAGGCCTTGATCGCGGTTTCGGTCAACCTGGCTTCTGTCTCTTCATCCAGGTCCTCGGCAATCGCCGATTTCGTCAGTTTGTAGGCTTCCGTTTCTCTCTCGAATTTTACGTCCTGGCTGGCGATCCTGGGCACGCCCTTGGGAAGCTTCGAAAGATCAAGCTCCACCAGCGGCAGCGCATGTGCGCTCTCATAACTGCCAAGGATGGCTGCGTAGATCTCGCGTCCTTCGATGTACTCCTCGATCAGCGCGGGAGAATCGAACTCCGTTTGAATATAGGAGATGCGCTCCATCAGCTCTTTCACGCTGTTGACGACAGCATCCGCGCCGATTCCAATGGACCCATCCTCAGAGGTGGGCTTCACGATAAGCGGAAACGCGATGTCGTGCGCGTGGTCGATGGTGCCGCGATACGACGTGGCGAAGTACGGCGATTTGATGCCGTGAAAAGCAAACATCTTCTTCGCGATGGATTTGTCCTGGGCAAGAATGACCGCGTGCGGCCCCGCGCCGGTGTAGGGGATTTCGAGCAGATCAAGGAATGCCGCGACGTGCATCTCCTTGGTGTCGTCGCCCGCATAGGACTCGGTGAGGTTGAAGATGAGGTCGGAACTGCACTTGGCGAGCGCAATCAGCGACTGCGGGCGGCCGTCGAGAACGTGATACGACGGCTCATGGCCCAGCTTCTCCAGGGCTTCGAAGATCTCTTCGCGGTCATGCTTGATGGGTTTCTTCTTGCGCTTCTTTTGCCCTTTGCGCCTGCGCGGCACGGGAGCTTCTTCCTGTACCTCAGTGGGTTCTTCTTCCCACAGATCGTACAGCACAGTGACTTTCAACTTCGCTCCAGTCATACTACCTCCAATCGGAGCCACCGCCTGCCGGCGCGCCTCATGGGTGAGTGAATTTTCCGCGCACCAGGTAATTCATGGCCAGTGCCGTCGTGTACGCGGTAAACTCCGTCAAATACTCTGGCTCCCTGCGAGTGTCCACACGCAGACCTAGGTCTTCAACACGCTTGCAGATCGCCTCCACCAGCCGTTTCACAATCGGACGCTGAACGCCGCTCCAGTACGCAACTTTGTCGATAATGGCCTTGCGATGCTGGTGCAGCAGTTCATGGGCCGGCCGCACGCCTTTGCTTCGCCTGCGGGAAGTATTGAAGATGTCCGCCAGGTCCGCATCGAGCGCCAGCTCCTGTATCGGAACTTCCTCCGGCAGACTGAGACGATAGAACTCTCCAACCGTCGATTCCATCTCGTCGACGGTAATGTCGGTGCGGCCGCGGCGCCGGATGGGTTCAACGTCGCCGACTTTTCGCGCCATGCGATCGACATATCGCAGCTTCGCCAGCGCGCCCCAGCCCTTATAGCGCTTGCGCCATTGCGATCGAGGCGTCAGCCACACTGCAAACGTTTCAGCAAAATCCTCATCGGGGTGCTTCTGCGCATACCATCCCGCCATGTGGCGAACAAACTTCCGCGAAAACGGTATGGGACGGTAATTGTCCCGATATGCGCGCCGGAACGGCCCAAAAAGATCGCGCCACTCTGCCGACTTGTAAAGCTGGTATGCGTAGTTGAATGCGTGTCCTGCTTCATGGCGCATGTACATCATGATTTCGCGAGCATCTTCAAGGTCGTTCATCTCGCGCTCCAGCTGCGCCAGATCAGGGTTCGCCAGGTAGAACGGCATGCCAATGACCGGCTCGCCCGACGGGCATCCCCATTCGTCAGTGAGATAGCACTGCGGGCGAAACTTGTGAATGCCCTTGGCTTCAAGCTCGCGATAAAGCTGCTGCACAAAGCGTTCTATCGGAGACCCCTCGAGCTTGAGCCCAAGCTCGCGAATGGGCTTGGCAAGTATTTCCTGGAATTCCGCTCGGCTTTGCTCGAAATTGCGCACGGGGCTATTCAGTGTTCTATACCAATGAACCGGATTTGGCACCCCTGGGCGTATCGCTTTTGCACATAGTATTGTGGGCACGCCCGGTTCTGGAACAGTGATGAAGTCGCTCAGGCGCTAGCCGCCAATGACTTTGCTTGATCCCTGAATCTCATTTTCCGTCGCAAACAGAGGAGACAATCCCTATGTCCCCCGGTAACACCTGATAAGTATCAAGAAAAGTTAGGGGAAATAGAATCCCCTACGCCTGGGATGCAGATTTCGCAACCCCACCTTTGGGGTCGAGTTTGAGGGGTACGGCAGGGACAGAATCGGGGCGTAAGAAGGCCGTTGCGCCCCCGGCGCAGAGGCCCGGGCCGAGGGAAAAGGGAGGCGGCGGGCGAGCCAGAGAAGCATCGAATCAGGCTCCGTATCAACCTCCATATCAGGCCAAAAAAGAACAGTCATGTATATAGAGAGAGAAAAAGAAAAGATAGAAGCCTGTCACACAGACACTCCCTCCCCCCGGCCAGACCAATAGCAAATCCTGCTTGCAACCCACGAGCAAAACAAAACCATCATCAACAACCAGACAGTCCGACTGGACATGACCCATTGCTCACCCCGGAGGTCATATCAGGCGCCCGGATAAAGCCAGGCGTCCAGGATGAAGGCGCTCATGTCAGAGAGCGGGCTCGAGCTCGGTCGAAAATCTGAGTGCGAGCGCCGGATCAGGAGCGGAGCCTGGGCCTGGCGCGCGTGCGCGAGAGTTTTTGTGTCAGGCAGGACGGCGACACCTGGTTGTACTCCCGTGAATAGGGAGCGACGTCGCCCAGGATGCGCAGCTTGTGGATGTCGGGATAGTCCTCCGGGCTGAGCCCCTTCAGTTCCGGATGCAGCGCTTCGTAGCCGGCGCCAGGCAGGCGGGCATAGCCGTCGTCGATCTGGACGTAGGGATCACCGACCTTGAAGTTGGTCATGTAATCGTCGCCGGGCAGCCACGATGGCATGGTGTTGGGGATCTCGTTGGCCTGGGGCTCGAAGCTTGCGCGCTGGATGAAACGGCGCAGAGGTTCTGAATAGCCGAAGTGTTCCTTGAGAGATGGAGAAGGACCTAGACCTGCACCTAGTTCCCGTTCGTAATAACGAGATCTTGGATCTGTCCCGGAGCTTTGGATCTGAACCACACTGAGTACATACTCACCGTGTAGTTAAATCCATCTGGACCGGGCTTGACATGCCGGCTTTTCAGGAGCAATGTGTATATGAGCACGCAAGCAATATGTTCGAACCCCTTCCGCCCTTCTATCCATCAGAACAACGCCACACGGTCCGGAGCTGCCTGTTCGGCCGTTCTATCTGTGAGGCCCGCAAGAGTGTCGGCCTCTCCCTCAAAGAAGCTGCCCGCCTGTCCGGCATGGAGACATCGGAATGGCTGGCCATCGAGGCGGGCTATGCCCCTCAGGAGGTAAATCGGCTGCGTGCTATGGCCGACACCATGGAGATCAGCTTCGACCGGATCGCCATGGTGGCCCTGCTCTGCCGGGAGGCGGGGGAGCTCTGAGGCCGCGCGCCGCTGGCGCACTTTACTCATAACCGGATAAGCTCATCTCCAGGAGAAAGGAGGTGAGTCAGATCAAAACGAAGGAAACATCAGGAGTCAAGAGAGTGAACATCAATATCCCAACAGGGCTTCACAACTCGTTCAAGGCCGCAGCCGCATCTCAGGGTCTGGAGATGACGGAGGTGCTGATGGCGTACATCGAAAGCTACGTTGCCAAGCACGGATACACTACCCCACAAAAGAAGAGGCGGCGCAAATGAAACGTGCCGCTCTATATATGAGGGTCAGCACCGTCGATCAGCATCCGGAATGTCAGTTGCACGACCTGCGCCAGATGGCCGTCCAGCGTGGATACGAGATCGTCGAGGAGTACACCGACCGCATCTCTGGCGTGAAGGTCCGGCGGCCCGGGCTGGATGAGTTGATGCGCGATGACCGCCGCGGCCGCTTCGATGTGGTCTTGGTCTGGGCTTCGGATCGGATCGCCCGGTCAGTGAAGCACTTCTTGGAGGTGTTGGACGAACTGAACCGGCTGGGCGTCGAATACATCTCGCTCAGAGAAAACATCGACACCGGCGGCCCGCTCGGCAGGGCCATCATCGTGATCGTCGCCGCGATCGCCGAGTTGGAACGAAGCTCGATCATCGAGCGGGTGCGCGCCGGCATGCGGCGCACCCGGCTGGACGGCACGCACATCGGACGCAATCCTTTAACTCTGGACCATGAAGCCATCCGGCGTGAACGCTGTCAGGAACAGAGCTTGCGGAAGATCGCAAAAGGCCACCGGATCTCAGCGGCTACCGTACAACGTGTGCTGCAGAAGCACCCGGGCCCAGTCCCCGTCCAGGATCTACAAAAAACTGCCTGAACCGCGACAGTAACAAAAGGGCTCAGAAAACCCACCCCGTAAACCACTCAAAATACGTGGCCGGATCTCAACGATCCGGCCGTGTCAAAAGGTGTGGGTTGTGAGACACTCACACGCCGAAAGATGTACTGGAGTCAGCCCGCCGCTCGGCACGTTCACTGAACTCCAGAATGCTTCCACCCAATCGATGGCACTAGCGTTGAATTTGGAGAGTGCATTTGAATCTGAAGTGCTACTGCAGACGCGGTGTGGCTACCACTCCTTCTTCACTGATGTGAAGATGATGACCGGCTGAAGCGGCCCCTGCGCTCACCATTCGGTCGCGGCGATTAGGACGGGGGGTCCGGCTTTGCCATCGATCACTTCAGTCTTCAGAACCAACTCAATATTCTTACGTTCCCAGCCCGGGGGCAGTTGTTTGGCGACCTGCTCCAGATACTGGGGTGTGACGACAAAGGCGCCCGCGGCTTCAGTACCAAAGGGCCCAAGGCCAGCCACTACCACGACCGGCCCCTCGGTGGTTGGATCGCGATAGCGCGCCACGATGGCATAGTCGGTGGAGATGGAAGCGTACGGTTTAAGGAAGTCGACGCTCCAATCGGTGTTTTGAAGGTTCTTCGTGTCCTGAACCTGAGTCTCTGGACCGGGCAAGAAACGAAATCTGAGAGAGCTCACCATGCGCATCGTCCATGCATTGTTGGTAGCTCCGATCAAGATGATGGTGCGCGAGTGCATATCCGTCAGGCTGGTTTCATTGTCTTCCTTGATCTCGAATGCAGTGCCACGCTGGCGCAGAACGCCTGCAACATCCGCCAGGGTGGTTGCGGTGGCAACGGAAACACGGTGGTAGGGGCCGGTGATTCGATCGAAAAATGTTGTCTCAGCCAATTCCGGCGACAACTGTTCGGCGTTGTGGCCCGTTCCCACGACGACCAGAACCGGGTCAGACGATTTGGTGATCGGCGCCCAAAGTCTGTCGATGTCAGTGCTTCGAGCCAAAGTCGCCTTGCGGTATTCGAACGAGCCGAATGCAGCCGCTACTGCAAGAACGGCGATTGAGGCCAGGCCAGCAATAAGGTACCGGCGCGAGCTTTTGTGGGTCTGGGTGTTAGTGGCGACGGGCTTGTCGATGTTGGGGCCGGTTTGGTTATTGCCGGCTTTCGCTTCGTGAACTTCCGGCATTCGCAGCAGGAACTCAGGCGCATAAGAGCCGACCGGCAATTCAATCTCCAGCTTCGCGCCATGTCCATTTTCGTGATAGAACTGCGCGATGCGCTTGCGCACCTCGCCGGCGCTGATGCGAACGACGGGATCGGCATTGGTGTCGTAATCAGGATCGCGGCCAAAAACTTCGACTCCCAGCGTGCGTTCTTTCAGGTCGGAGGCGCGCCCGTCGATCGCCGCACTAACCACGTACTTCAGCATCGCAGGATAGCGTTTGCTGCCGCGAAAATGTTGGCTGGAAATGATCGCGTCCAGTTCTTTGAGAACCAGCTCGCGCTCCTCCTCGGAAGTCGGAAACCATGGGGACACTGTCTAACGTCTTCCTTGGCCTTGGAACTCCACAAAAGGCCCATTTTTCTTGAAGAATACACCCAGGTTGGAACGCTTGTCACGAGCGAACACCACCGAATCGCGCACCTGACACCGCGATGACGCAGCTTTTCGAACTCGGCAATAACTCATCTATTTTCAGTCGATCCTGAGCCCGCTCATCGCGTAAGTGGCACGTAACATACGGTAACAGCCTTCCGCAATTCCGAATGACCGGCGAGAATCCCTCCCGATCGTTGATCTTCCTTCTCCAAGTCGCCAGAAGGGTCCGAGTTCGCGTCTTTCGCAAAGGCTGCCTGGCGACCGAGATGGACTCATCGGCTTCGGCCCGAGTTTGTGCGGCGGTCGGCTAATAAAGCAAGCAAATCGGCTACACAAACCGAAACGGAATGATCTTGGAGGCAGTATGAACATATGCAGTCTGGCAGAAAGGGCGAGCACGCGCGTGGTTCTGGCACTCGTCTTTGTTCTCGCGAGCAGCATCGCCGCGCTTGGACAGCAGATTACCGGGTCCATCGTCGGAACGGTAAAGGATCCACAAGGCGCGGTGGTGAACACTGCGACCGTCAAAGCAACCAATCTGGATACCGGGTTTTCCCGGTCGGCGCCTGCAAACGGCGATGGGGACTACCGCATCGATTACCTTCCCGTAGGCAGGTACACCGTAGAAGCGCAGGCTCCCGGTTTTGAACGCTTCGTGCAAAAGAGTGTCTCCCTCGACGTCGACCAGACGCTCACTGTTGATGTCACGCTGACCGTGGGTGCGGCTACCCAGACCGTCACGGTCACTGAGGCTCCCCCGCTGATCAATACGTCGGACGCGGTAATAAGCAGGACGATTGAGGCGGACGAGATCATCGGGCTCCCCCTGGTCAATCGCAATATCTACTCCGAAATTTCAGTCACGCCGGGTGTGATGGCCAATAACCAAAGCTCCACCTCGAACCCCAGCGGCTCGCCCAATATGACCGTTGGAATTGCGTCCACTGCTGTCCAGGTCAATGGCGGGCTCGACGCCGGCAACGGAACCGTCGGCTTCTATCTGGATGGCGGCAACAACATCACCGGGATGCGCAACTACGGCAACCCGGCGCCCAACCCCGACGCGATCGAAGAGTTCCGCGTAGAGACCAGCGCATTCTCGGCGCAATACGGCCAATTCTCCGCCGCTGTGGTCTCGGTGATCACAAAGTCGGGAACAAATAAGTTCCATGGCTCGTTGTTCGAGTTCAACCGCAACACCGACTTCAATGCATGGCAGTGGGGTGCGCCGAACCTTAAAGCGGGCAAGGCGCCTTACCACCGCAACCAATTTGGCGGAACCGTCGGCGGCCCCATCAAGCGCGACAAGGCCTTCTTCTTCTTCAGCTATGCCGGTCTGCGCCAGGTCGCCGGAGCAGCGGTGACTGGTGCTATCGTGCCCACGGCTGCCGAGCGTCTGGGCGACTTTACTGCGGACACATCGATCAAGGTTTACAACCCGAAACCGGCCGGCGTGACCGCGGCCGTCTGGGACGTCCCCGCGAATCAGGTAATGGGAACAAACACCAGCCCAAATTGTCAGGTTGCCACTTTGAATTGCATGTACACCACCGCAATCCCAAACCCCGCTAACCCGGGCTTCGATTACGCTTACCTGGACCCAACCGCCGCAAATATCTTGAACGTAAAGAACACAATCGGTGTTTCCGTTCCGTTGCCCAACGGCAGCCTTCTTACAACCGGAGGCGGGAATTGGGTCGGCGTATACGTTACTCCGACAGACTCAGACGAATATCTGGGCAAGTTTGACGAGAACCTCGGCAGCAACGACCATGTGGGAGTGACCTACTTCCATATCACTACCGCGTCAACTCCCAGCGGAGGCGGCAACGTCAATTGGACCGGAGATCAGTCCAAAACGGTTCAGACGAATGCCAATATAAGCGAGGTTCACACCTTCAGCCCCAACATGGCCAATCAGGCCTGGCTAACCTTCACGCGGGCGCTGGGCGGACGCATTCTCATTCCTGTGACCGGCCCACAATCGCAAACCCTCGGCAGTTTCGGCTCGAACTTCCAAATCCAGGGACCGGCCAGCCTGCCCTATCTAAACATCAGTGGCGACTTCAACACTGGGAACCCGAATGCCGGCCCGGTCACGGGTTCCAACAACTATGAGTTACGCGACGTAGTCAGCATCACCAAGGGCAAACACAACCTTTCCCTTGGCGGTGAGTTCGCTCTCGACCAGACCATGTTCGTTGCCGATCTGAATAATTATGGCGACGTTGGCTTCGCGACCTCCGCGCCCACCAGCACGGGTAATGCGCTTGCGGACTTTGTCGCCGGGCAAACCAGCTCATTTGAGCAGGACACGCCTTATGTCACGCATCTGAGCACGTGGCACACCGCGGTGTTTGCGGAGGACAACTACCGGATCACACACCGTTTCACTGCCAACCTTGGACTTCGGTGGGACATCGATACGCCTCCCGTCGATGCGCACGACAGGACGGCGTCGTTTGTTCCCAACCAGCAATCCACTATCACTCCGGGCGCGCCGAAGGGCTTGTTGTTCGTGGGAGACGCTGGCGTCGGTCGCGGCATCATCAGCACGGAGTTCAGCCATATCTCTCCGCGCCTCGGTTTCGCATGGGATCCATTTGGGGACGGCAAGACCTCGGTTCGCGCCGCAGCGGGCATCTTCTACGGAATTCCCGGCGGCAATGAGTGGAACCAGCCCGGCAACGGCGCGCCGTTCGCCTTACGCGAAAGCTTTGGCCCCACTCCATCCCTCACAAATATGTACGGTGGCGTCGCTTACGGTTTCCTCAACACCAGTCCCGGTGGAGGCATCTTCCCGTACACCTATACGCCGGCCCATCCGATCTTCATCCCGTTCGCCGGCCCTGAGGCCATCGCAACGTATATGAAGTATCCTTCCGTTTACCAGTTCAACCTCAGCGTGCAGCGGCAATTGCCTGCCAGGATAACCCTGACCACAGCTTATGTAGGCACCCTTGGCCGTAACCTGGCAACCTTCGTCGACGAAAACTACGTGCCGTATTCGACCGCTTTCGGTACGCCAAGCACTTCAGCAACCAGCATCGACGCCCGTCGTCAATACGATTCCGGCATTCCCGGCGCGGCCGGCACCCTGAGCGGGATTACCTACCTGATCCCAGGCCAGACCACCAATTTTAACTCGCTTCAAGTCTCGGCGACCAAGACGATGTCAGGCGGTTTCACAGTCAGCGGTTTCTATGTCTGGAGCCGCGCGCTGGAAAGCGCAAACTTCGTGGAGAATGGATTGCAGGGCGCGCAGGATTTCGGCGTCGCTGGCAAGCCCTTCACTTCGACCAACAACTCCCTGGGCGCGATCGGCGGCGGCCTTCAGGAAGAAAGAGGCCTGATGCCTGTCAACCATGACAGCACTGCGTCGATCTCCGGCCTGTGGAACATCGACTACGTCCACGGGAACAAGATCATCGAGGAGGTGGCCAACGGCTGGACGATCACATCGGTCGCCTCTTTGATCAGCGGCGCGCCGTTTTCGATGTCCACGGGATCCAACAATAACTTTGACAGTGCGAACGCAAACCGCCCCAACGCAGCTCCTGGCGTTAGCCCCATACTCAGTCCGCACCGCTGCCGTGTATGCGCTGCTTCTGCTAATGGCGTAACGACGGCGTGGTTCAACAAAGCGGCATTCACGCCCAACGGGCCTGGCTTGGGCATCGGACCAGGCGGTGCCGACGGCAACGTGGGACCATTCTCCCTGAACGGACCGGGCCTCAAGGATATGGATGCGGCCCTGTACCGCAACGTTAACTTCGAGCGGGGAGTGACCTTCCAGTTCCGCGCCGAGATAACCAACGTCATGAACTGGGTGAATCTCTCCAACCCGACATCATCTCTCGCGTCGGGCAACTACGGCAAGATCACCGGTGCGGCGGGCACCCAGCGTGTCATTCAGTTGGGCGGGCGTTTGACGTTCTAGTCCTCCACTAGGTTGTACCACTCTCAATTTGCGCCCGCTCCTCGCGAGCGGGCGCAAACTTGCTCAGATACCGCCGCGCCGATTTCGACGAACGATAAGGAACGGAAAGCAAAATGAAAGACCTTTCGAGAAGAGAATTCTGCTCCATGAGCGCTGCACTCGGCGCAATCGCCCTCAGCGTGCCGCGCAAGTTGATGGCACGATCGTCCACTCTGGAAGTCGAACTGCGCATCGACTCTGCGACGAACCTTGGCATAGTGCCGCTCGACTACATGGGCCTGAGCTATGAGAGCGGGCAATTGGCATATCCGGATTTCTTTTCGCCCCGGAACACCACGCTGATTCGAATGTTTCGCACGCTGAGCCCGTCGGGAGTGCTGCGGTTGGGGGGCAACCTAAGCGAGTTTACGCGTTGGTCAGAGACGGAGCCGGCAACGCCACCGGAAGCAGGGGGATTGGTGGGGCCCGATCCCGGCCATCGCGACCCGCGCATTTTCATCATCACACCGCGCTCTATCCGCAACCTGCAAGGCTTTCTTACAGCTACGGGCTGGCGATGCATCTATGGTCTGAACCTTGGCGGAGGCACGCTGGAGCAAGCGCTTGCCGAAGGCGGATATGTAGCCAGGACCCTGAAACGACAACTGATCGCGGTGCAATTCGGAAACGAACCTGATCTGTTCAGGCATCGGGATCAGCAGGACAGGCCGTGGACATTCGACGAGTACCTGACTCGTTGGAAGATGTTTCGAACGGCGTTTCGTGAAAAGCTGCCGCAGGTCGTGGTGGCCGGACCAGACACAGCCTCAAATCAGACATGGGTGAAGCACTTCACCGAGGATGTCCCGAAAGAAATTGAGTTTGCATCGAGCCATTACTATCCGCTGGGTCCTCCAACAGACTCGCAGATGACAATCGATCGGCTCTTGCACCCCGGAGCCCAATTTGACTCCTCCTGCCTGCAAACGCTGGATTCAGCGAAGGCTGCCGGTCTGCCGTTTCGCATGACAGAAGGGAACTCTTGCTATAACGCGGGTAAACCGGGAGTTAGTGATACGTTCGCATCCGCATTGTGGGCTGGAGACTTTTGCATGCAGATGGCGACTCTGGGATGCGTAGGGGTGAATCTGCATGGAGGGGCGAACGGCTACTATTCGCCGATCGTCGGCTCCATCGAGAGCGGCTTTCGCACTCGGCCGGAGTACTACGGCCTGATGCTAGCGCAGGAGTTTGCAGGTCACATCCTAAAGAGGACAGCCCTTGAAGCACAGGGAGAGAACGTCACGGCCTATGCTGCAGGCGGAATAGCTGTGACGCGGTTGATCGCTGTCTTTAACAAGGATGGCCGCGACGCAGAGGTTACGATCATTGATTCCAATGCAGAATCGCGGCAAGCGACGGTCGCACGGCTCGAGAGCTCACTGATCGATGCCAAGGACGGTGTGAGGTTCCAAGGAGGCACCGTTAAGAGCGATGGACAGTTTCACGGTCGCGCAGACGAGCCACTCAAGTCTCAATCCGGCAAGTTGCTCATAAGAGTTCCGGCATACTCAGCAGCGCTGATTCGTCTCGGATAGGCGGCGTTTGAGATGGAGGGGTTGCGCAACGCCAAATTGTCGATCCGTTGAATCTTCACCCAGCGCCGTCGATTGGGTGGAAGCATTCTAGAGTTCAGTGAACGTGCCGAGCGGCGGGCTGACTCCAGTACATCTTTCGGCGTGTGAGTGTCTCACAACCCACACCTTTTGACACGGCCGGATCGTTGAGATCCGGCCACGTATTTTGAGTGGTTTACGGGGTGGGTTTTCTGAGCCCTTTTGTTACTGTCGTGGTTCAGGCAGTTTTTTGTAGATCCGGAACGGGGATTGGGCCCGGGTGCTTCTGCAGCACACGTTGTACGGTAGCCGCTGAGATCCGATGGCCTTTTGCGATCTTCCGCAAGCTCTGTTCCTGACAGCGTTCACGCCGGATGGCTTCATGGTCCAGAGTTAAAGGATTGCGTCCGATGTGCGTGCCGTCCAGCCGGGTGCGCCGCATGCCGGCGCGCACCCGCTCGATGATCGAGCTTCGTTCCAACTCGGCGATCGCGGCGACGATCACGATGATGGCCCTGCCGAGCGGGCCGCCTGTGTCGATGTTTTCTCTGAGCGAGATGTATTCGACGCCCAGCCGGTTCAGTTCGTCCAACACCTCCAAGAAGTGCTTCACTGACCGGGCGATCCGGTCAGAAGCCCAGACCAGGAGCACATCGAAGCGTCCGCGACGGGCATCGACCATCAACTGATCGAGGCCCGGGCGGCGCGTTTTGGCGCCGGAGATCCGGTCCGTGTATTCCTGCGCGATTTCGAGATTGCGCTGGACGGCCATCTGGCGCAGGTCGTGCAGCTGACATTCCGGGTGCTGCTCGACGGTACTCACCCTCATATATAGAGCGGCACGTTTCATTTGCGCCGCCTCTTCTTTTGTGGGGTAGTGTATCCGTGCTTGGCAACGTAGCTTTCGATGTACGCCATCAGCACCTCCGTCATCTCCAGACCCTGAGATGCGGCTGCGGCCTTGAACGAGTTGTGAAGCCCTGTTGGGATATTGATGTTCACTCTCTTGACTCCTGATGTTTCCTTCGTTTTGATCTGACTCACCTCCTTTCTCCTGGAGATGAGCTTATCCGGTTATGAGTAAAGTGCGCCAGCGGCGCGCGGCCTCAGAGCTCCCCCGCCTCCCGGCAGAGCAGGGCCACCATGACGATCCGGTCGAAGGCGGTCCAGAGGTGCGCTTCAACAAGCCGGTTGTCTACCAGACGGTGGATGGCGTGCGGCAGCCCGTGGATGGCAGCTTCGCTATCGCCGACAACAAGGCAGGCGGGCAGGTCAGCTTCCAACTTGGAGCCTATGACCACAGCCGCGAGCTGATCATTGATCCGACACTGCTCTTTCTCGGCACCCTTGGTACGGGCAACCAGCAGTCGGTCCCGAACGGCATGGCGGTAGATGCGGCCGGAGAGATTATTCTCACGGGCATTACGAACGACCTAACCTTCCCGACAACCGCGGGCGCTCTCCAGCCGAGCTGCACGAACTCTTCCGCCATCTTTAACGCCAACTATCATCGCTGCGGGCCGAGCAGCGCCAGCTCCGGCTTCGTGACCAAGATCAGCGCCGACGGCACAGAGCTGATCTACTCGATCTACTTGCATGGACTCAGCGGGCAGGAGTATGGTGACGCCGTCGCCGCGGATACCTCGGGAGATGCCTACATCCTTGGCATGACCAGTTCGAACGATTTCCCGATCACGGCCGACGCAATTCAGACACTTTGTCAGCCGGCCTACGCCACCAACCTTCTTGGCGCCCTGATCGGAAGTCCGTTCGCGAGCTGCGACGGCAACTTCGCCGGCGGCGGGACCGAGTTCGTTTACCGGGGTCCGACTCTGTTTATCGCCAAGCTGGATCCGACCGGCTCAACCTTGCTCTACAGCACGTTCTTCGGCGGCTCCATTCCGACCTACCCTGTAGCGCTGGCACTCGATAGCTCCAACAATATCTACTTCGCAAGCTGCCTCCAGAACGCCGAACCGGCCAATAACGTCTATCCTGCAACCGGAACGATTGCGTTCCCAGTGACGTCGAGCGCGTATCAGTCGTTCGGCGTCGGTGTTCAGTCCGCCACGCTCTCCGAGTTGAGCGCGGACGGCCGTACGCTCCTTTATTCCACCTTGATGGGAGGAATTACCACCAACACGTTCTTCGGTTATACCCAGCCGCTGGCTCTTGCGGTTGGGCAGAATGGGCTGGCTTATATTGGCGGCATCACGCTGACTTCGGAATTCCCGACGACATCGGGTGCAGTAAAGCCGAGCTGCGTCGGGAATACGCCTGACAACGGCGATTGCATTGGATACACAGCGTTCCTTAGTGCGTTCGATACCACCCAGTCGGGCTCCGCTTCGCTGGCCTACTCCACCTACATCGGCGGCACGGAAACCGCGGCTGGAAATGCAGTTCAGAACCAGGTCAATGGGCTGATTGCTGACAGCTTCAACAACGTGTACGTCGCGGGATCTACGACGACAATCGACTACCCCACGACGGCCGGCGCATACCAGACGACCTGCGGCCACTCCAACGGAGCGAATGCCTGCAGCGCGGCCTTTCTGAGCAAGATCAACCCTACGGGAACCGGCTATATCTGGTCGACTTACTTCGGAGGGACCTCGGCAAATCCGGCAGCTGCCACGGGCAATGCTGTTGCGCTCGATGCACAGGGCCGCGTCTATTTATATGGAATGTCGCAAGACGGCGGCGGTGACATTCCCACGGTTAATCCGTTGCAGGCTTATTTCAGCGGAAACAAGTTGATTATCGCTGCGTTCTCCCCGAACCTATCAACGCTCTTGTTTGGAACCCGCCTCGGCAATACCTCCACCACGACCACCAGCAGCGAAGAACCCATCGCCAACAATGGCATTGGTGTGGATGCGGACGGAAATATCTATTTCGCCGGGCAGACCAACGATGGCGGCAGCATGCCCACGACTCCCGGCACTTATGCCACCGCCGCCACCGCTGGGTCCAATCGCGGTTTCTTCGGGAAGATATCTCCGGTGGTGCCCGCGACGAGTACGACGCTGACGATCAACCCGACGACGGCAAACCTGGGGCAGAATGTATCCTTTACGGCGACAGTCGTAGGAACCACGCAAACCACACCAACGCCGACCGGAACGGTGACGTTGACCAACATCAGTAGCGCACCGGCAACAACGCTGGGAACAATTACGTTGGGAGCCAATGGCTCGGGCACCTTCAGCACGACGTCGCTGGCGATTGGAACTTACAGCGTGATCGCGAGCTACTCGGGTGATAGCAATTATGAAGTGAGTGCATCCTCCGCGATGCCGCTCACGATCACCACGCCGGCGCAGGTTTCGGTTCCGAACGTGGTGGGGCTGACACAGAGCGCAGCGACAACCTCGATTACAGGTGCGGGCCTGGTAGTTGGGACCGTATCGATGGCATCGAGCAGTACGGTAGCATCGGGTGCCGTGATCAGCGAGGCTCCGCTGGCGGGCACGTCGGTGACGGTCGGTTCGTCTGTGAACCTCGTGATCTCCACCGGTCCGGCGCCTACTAGCAACTTCACAATCTCAGTGATTCCACCGACGGAAACAGTCGACCGTGGAGTGCTCGGCGGGTTCATTCTTGAGCTCAATTCGGTAAAAGGCTTCAACGAAAATGTGAAGTTGAGCTGCTCTGGTGGACCGGCCGGATCCGAATGCGCTGATCTGCCGCAAACCGTGAAGGTGGACGGCACCGCGTTCGCGCTGTCCGGAATCCTGTTCCCCAAGAACGCGACACCCGGCACATACACCATTACGTTCACCGGTATCTCGGGCTCATTGACCAACACTGCGACCGCGAAGTTCACGGTTAAATAGCGGCTCGGCGAACTTGAACGGGCCTCGTTTGTCCGGCTTGCCGGATGACAGAGGCCCATTTTCCAGGATTACTCCCCTGAAGTCTTAGTGCTGTATCTGGAGCGCCCCGCGACGCAACAGTGCGCAGATGCATGGTCTTCGAGGGGCGCTTCTGATACAGCGACTTGAAGGAAGCCGCCCTCATGGAAGGCTATGTACTTTGAATGGGTCTGCGGCGGAGCAGAGGGAACAGGCACGGTCTGAGTTGGGTAGGATGTGCCGCTTTGACTGTGAAATGGTGTGCTGAAATACCGCGATGAGCTGCCAGTCGAGGGCTGAAGAGATAGCCGGCGGGGCAATCCGGGCCAGATGAGGCAAGGAATCCGCGTAGGCGCCGAAGCACGAGCAAAGGCCGAGAATGCGGGTAGATCTTCATGCTGCGTGTCGTTGCGGTTGCGGTGGGGAGCGAAGCAGGAGTTGTGCAGGGGAGAGCCGTTCGACGACGCGCATGGCTGCGCCGCAGACTGGGCAGTTCCAGAGTGAATGAGTCTGATCGGTGGACGGTGCTGCCAGCGAAGCAGTCATCTTCTCTGCGCCGCTGAGGAGTTGGAAGCATAGCGGCAGGAGCGAAGCGCGGTTGCGGTTGGCGAGGAATCCGAAGTTACGGATGCGCACGAAGCCGGGCGGCAGCAGATGGAGCAGGAAGCGGCGCAGGAACTCGTCTTGAGCCAGAGTCATGAGCCGTTTCTTGTTGCCGTGCGCGGAATCGCGCCAGCGAAAGGTGACGTTGCCATCGGAGAGGGCGACCAGCCTGGAGTTGGAGATGGCGACGCGATGGGTGTAGGCGCCGAGATAGCGCAGCACATGTTCCGGTCCGCCAAAGGGCGGCTTGGAGTAAACGACCCAGTCATGGCGGAATAGCACGCGCAGCCAGGCAGAGAATGCGCGGGGCTGGGCCAGAGGCAGCAGGCTTCCGTGGAACCGGAGCTCACCGCGATGGAATGCGTTGCGAAGTCCCGCGACGAACTTGCCGCGGAAGACGCGGCTAAGCACGCCGATGGGAAGGAAGAAGGAGCGCCGGGCGGAGATCCATCTTGCATGGTCCGGAGCGAGGCCGCCGGCGGCAATTACGCAGTGGATATGAGGATGAAACTGAAGGCGCTGATTCCAGCTGTGCAGCACGCTGAAGAAACCGATCTCGGCACCAAGATGCCGAGGATCGCGAGCGACTTCGAGCAAGGTCTCAGCGCTTGAGTGGAAGAGCAGGTTGTAGATGAGGCGTTTGTTCTGCAGCGCGAGCGGAGCCAGTTCGCGCGGCAGGGTGAAGACGGCATGGACGTAGCGCGTGGGCAGAAGTTCCCGCTCGCGCGCCTGGAGCCAGCGCCGGCGCGCGTTGCCCTGGCATCTTGGGCAATGCCTGTTTCGACACGAGTTGTAGGAGATTCTGGTCGTATGTCCGCAGCCCGTGCAGTGGTCGCGATGTCCGCCCAGCGCGGCGGTGCGGCAGCGCACGATGGCCAGCAGCACCTTCCGGTGTTGCCAGGTGATCCACCTGCGGCTGTGTTCCACGAAGGCTTGTCCAGCACAGCGAACAATGTCGGCCATCTCCACGAGAGGCCGGTTGTTCAACTGTGCTTCTGTTCTCCTTGAGAAGAGAGCGTGAGCGCATCGAGCGGGCTGGCGGTCGCGCTGAGATGCCGTTGGGACAGATGCAGGTAGACGGTAGTGACTTCGAGGTCGCGGTGGCCGAGCAGGATCTGGATGGTGCGCAGATCGGCGCCGGCTTCAAGAAGGTGGGTCGCGAAACAGTGGCGCAAAGTGTGGGGATGAATGCGCCTGTTGTCGAGACCAGCGCGTTCGGCGGCGATCTGGCAGGCAGACCATAGGACCTTGGTGGTCACAGGCTGGCTGGATGTGTGCCAGCGGTTGCCGGGAAACAACCACTCCTTCGGCTTGCGCCGGAGTCCGCGCCAGTAGGCGCGCAGTTCTTCGAGCAGCCTCGGGCTCAGCATGACATCGCGGTCCTTGCCGCCCTTGCCCTCGCGGATATGAACCACCATCCGCCGGCTGTCGATATCGCTGACCTTCAGGTGGGCCGCTTCTGCACGGCGTGCTCCGGTGGCATACATCGTCATCAGCAGGATGCGATGAAAAGGAGTATCGGCCGCGTCGATCAGTCGCGCAACTTCTTCCTGACTGAGCACCCCTGGCAGGTGACGCAGCTTCTTCGGATAGGGCGTCTCGGCGATGCTCCAGTTGCGCTTCAAAACATGAATATAGAAGAAACGCAGCGACGCCAGCCGCAGGATAACGGTGTTCGGGCTGTACTTCAACCTGGTGAACAGCATCGCCTGATACTTGCGAATGTCCTCAGGACCGAGCTGATCGGGCGAGCGCCGGAAGTACCGGCTGAAGTGCGCCACGCCGTGAAGATATGTGCGGATGGTTGTAGCGGCGAAGTTGCGGCGGTGCAACTCCTCAAGCATGAGCTGACGTAGTTGGTTCACAGAGAATCCTCCTTCTCTGCGTCCCAAACTATCCCGGCAGCCACAGACGCTGGTTCAACCGCACGCGGATGCGTCCGCCGCCGCTGCGGCTTCGTTCAAGTCGGCTTCCCGAAAGGTATTACCACCGATGTGGCCTAGTTGCGGGCGGATGACCGGCTACTCGGACATTGCCCAGAAAATGGGGTAGTCATTATGTAGTGACCGGCCCGCTGCGCTAGTCGTGGGTTAGGCTGAGTTTGTTTTGAGAACGCAGTCCAGAGCCACAAGCGGAGGAGCCGGTCATGAGAGAGAAGTTACGATTTTTGGGTTTAGATGTCCATGCCGAAACCATAGCCGTAGCGGTAGCCGAGCCAGACGGCGAGGTGCGCAGCCTGGGGACGATTGCCAACCGTGAAGATTCGGTCCGCAAGTTCATCAAGAAGCTTGGTCCGGCCGAACAGCTGCGCGCTTGCTATGAAGCGGGGCCAACAGGATTCGTACTGTACTGGCAGCTGACGCAGTTGGGTGTAGAGTGCGCGGTTGTGGCGCCGAGCCTGGTTCCGAAGAAGCCCGGAGACCGCGTGAAGACGGACCGGCGGGACGCGTTGAAGTTGGCCCGCAGTCACCGGTCCGGAGATCTGACTGCGGTGTGGGTTCCCGAGCGAAGACTCCAGTGGCAAGCGCATTCGAAGAGGCGGCATTACCAAGGCCGGCAACGCGCACCTCAGACGCATCGTGGTGGAATCGGCGTGGAGCTACCGACACCTGCCCCGCGTCGGGGCCAAGCTGCGCAAACGACAGCAAGGGGTTCCGGCAGAGATCACCGAAATAGCCTGGAAGGCACAGAATCGCCTGCACAAGCGCTACATGAAGCTGACCATGGCAGGCAAGGATCAGAGGAAGATCATGACTGCAGTCGGACGAGAACTGCTGGGTTTCATCTGGGCCATCGGCATCAAGGCCGAAGCGGCGTGCCAGCAGCAACTGGCCGCATAACCGGAACCGAAGGACAAAAGCAAGAACTTTCCAAAGAAGGAAAAGACAAAGACAGAACCTTCAATGAACAAAGTTATCCAAATCGAGGACAGGGTCAGCCGCAGCCGGAGCAAGCACGAAGGAGAATCCTCGGCGGACGTTTGCGACAGGCTCAGCCGGACTCGCGTCAGTAGTCAGAGGTAGCTCCCGACGGATCATGATTATGCGGTTTCGACCCGCGAATATCAGCTTGATCAATCGTCGCTTATACCTGCACCGGCTGCTGCTGACCTTGTCCTCGGTCGGAAAAGACGACCAGCGCATCTTGACCGGTCACTACATATCAATGTCCGGATTGGCGACAATCCAACCGGAACACTAACCTGCCTCTACCTGAACATTCGCTGCAGCCAGTGCCTCAATGTTCTCGGTTTCATCCAAGCCAAGTTCTTCTTCGCCGTCAGCGTGTCCGGATGCTCCTCAACCAACAGAAGGCGGCGAGTCGCCAGCACTTGTTCCTCAAGCTTCCGCGCTCGCGCCCGATCGCCCTGCGAGTACAGCGTCGCGGCGAGATTGCTCATCGCCGTCAGTGTGTGGGTATGTTCCCAGCAAACGCCCTTCTCCCAACCAAGAACTCTTGCCTGTGCATCCGCGTTTCGTGATCTCAACGGTTAGGATCAGGCGCAGTTCACGTCAGGATGGGATTTTGGCGAGGCACACCTCGTGTGCCGCGCCGTTTGGAGGCCGGCTTCGGGGCAGGCGTGCGGGAACAAGCGCAAGCGGACTCGCGAATCGCTGATGGCCGACGTTCTTGCGCAGGAGTATACTTCGCGTGCCGGGAAGTACCTGTGCTTCCAGGGTTCATCTGATCGGATACTTTTCGAAGACTACAGCGGTTTCACAATGGTTGTATCCCGAAGCAGCATCGCTAAGTGGCTTTTTCCTTAAGAAGAAGCGACCTTGGAGAGTGCCAGAATGGACACATGAATTGTGAAACCACTCTGAGGATCGCACGATGAGTCTTGTGAAAAAGCGCGGTGATCAGCCGCGTGGACCAAACGGACTTTTAACGGCCGTCGCGAGCCACAGAAATGGTGGCGTAATCGGTTCGACCCGTTCAGCCCGCGCGCTAAGCATTGCCCTCGCCGTCTGTTTTATTCTTTGCGCGGCATGGTTGGCCGGGCTAGTCAATACAGTTGCCGGCGCAACGAATTCGCTCGCCAACATCACCGTCGATTACCCTCTCAATGGTTCGCTCTTTCCTCCAGATATGGCCGCCCCCACATTTCAGTGGCGTGATCCGATAGAGAGCGCCGTCGTTTGGCAAATTGACGTCACGTTTGGAGATGGTTCCACAGCCCTGCACATGTCGTCGAAGGGTGAAGGCTTGAAGATCGGCGAGATCGACCAGCGTTGCATTTCGAGCAGCAATAAGCTGCCCACTTTGACACCTGAACAAGCAGTCGCGCACACCTGGAAGCCAGACGAAATAGCGTGGGACGCGATCCGCAAACATGCGATCGGTCAACGGGCCACCATCACCTTTACCGGTTACGCAGATGGAAATGAAAGACAACCGCTCTCGCGTGGGGCGATGCAACTCACCGTTTCGCGCGATCCTGTTGGAGCGCCGATTTTTTATCGAGACGTTCCCCTGATGCCTTCGGCGACGGAGAGGGGCGTTATCAAGCCGCTGGCTCCCAGCGCAATTCCGTTGATCGAATGGCGCATGCGCGATATTTCGCAGCCCTCAAGCCACGTTGTGATGGCTGACTTGCACTCCTGCGCCAACTGCCACTCCTTCAGCCGCGACGGAAAAACGCTTGGCCTGGATATGGACGGCCCGCAAAATGACAAGGGGCTTTACGCGCTCGTGCCCGTTGCCCAACAAATGACCGTGCGCACGCAGGACATGATCTCGTGGGCGTCATTCAGCGGCGAAGTGGATCCGCAACTGCGACTGGGATTCATGTCGCAGGTTTCGCCGGACGGCAGGCATGTGGTGACCACGATCAAGCCCCCGGGGACGAGGAGCGCAAATTTCTACTACGTGGCCAACTTCCTCGATTACCGGTTCCTGCAGGTCTTCTACCCTACACGCGGAATCCTGGCCTGGTATGACCGCGAAGCAAAAAAGCTGCAACCGCTGCCAGGCGCTGACGATCCGAAACTGGTGCAGGCAAGCGCCGTGTGGAGTCCCGACGGCAAGTACTTGGTATTTGTGCGCGCGGCGGCCAAAGACCCGAACCCGCCCGATGGAAAGATGGCTACATACGCAAACGATCCCGCCGAGGTGCCGATCCAGTACGACCTCTATCGCATTCCTTTTAACGGCGGCCAAGGTGGCACGCCTGAGCCGATCGCCGGTGCGTCGCAAAATGGAATGAGCAACAGTTTTCCAAAGGTCTCGCCGGACGGCAAGTGGATCGTATTTGTGCAGGCGCACAATGGCCAGCTGATGCGCCCAGACGGAAAGCTCTATATCGTGCCGGCAGCAGGGGGCAAAGCGCGGCTGATGAACTGCAACACTGCGCTGATGAATTCATGGCATAGCTTTTCGCCCAACGGGCGCTGGCTGGTTTTCTCATCAAAGAGCCGATCTCCATACACACAAATGTTTTTGACGCACATCGATGAGAACGGCAATGACTCGCCGGCGATTCTCATCGAGAACTCAACGGCTGCAAATCGTGCCGTAAACATTCCCGAGTTCGTCAACATGAAACCCAGCGGCATCGAACACATCGACACGCCCGCAGTGGACTTTTACAAGCAATTCGATCTGGCGGACGACCTGACCAAGAAGGGCCAATACGACGAAGCGATTGTGGAATGGGACAAGGCTATGGCCCTGCAACCCGACGACGCGCGCGCCCACTACGGTTTGGGTCAAACGCTGTTTCACGCAGGCAAGACCAACGATGCCATTGCGCAGCTTCGCGAATCCATCCGCCTGGACCCGCACTACGCTGAAGCGCATAATGGGCTGGGCGCTGCGCTGGCCCGGACCGGGCAAAAGACGGAATCGATCGAGCAGTTTCACCTCGCACTCAAAGATAAGCCCGAGTATGCCGAAGCGCACAACAACCTGGGCTGCGCGCTCTCCGGAGAACACCGCCTTCCCGAAGCTGTGCTTGAATTCAAATCCGCGCTCGAAGACAATCCCGATTTCGCCGAGGCTCATAACAATCTCGGCTACGCCTATGCCGCGCAGGGTAAGGTCGATGAGGCGCTCGATGAGTATCGCAAGGCCATCCGGATTGATTCCGGTTATGCGCCGGCTTACAACAATCTGGGCTTCGCGATGGCCAAGCAGGGAAATCTCGACGAAGCAATCTTGAACTTCAGCAAGGCAGTCGAACTGGATCCGGCCCAGGCCGCGGCGGAAGGCAACTTGGGTCAGGCGCTGATGGCGAAGGGCAACGTGGATGATGCGATTCCACATTTCGAGAGAGCTCTGGATCTCGGCCCGGAAACTGCTGAATACCACACCAACCTCGGCATTGCGCTCGCCAGGAAGGGACAGTTGGCCGACGCAATTCCGCATTTCGAAAGGGCGCTCGCACTTTCGCCGGACGCGGTGGGCGCTTACTACGACCTGGGCAAGGCGCTGGTCATGACGGGCCGGGGCGGGGAGGAGGGCCTCGCGTATTGGAGGCAAGCGTTGAACAAGGATCCTGACAACTTGCAGGTGCTGAACGATGCCGCATGGGTGCTTGCCACTTCGAAGGACGACGCAATTCGGAACGGCAATGCGGCAATGCCGCTGGCCGAACACGCGGTCGAGCTCACTTCGGCGCGTGCGCCCACGATTCTGGGCACGCTCGCGGCCGTGTACGCCGAAACCGGCCACTTCGACAAGGCCATCGAGTTAGAGCAGCGCGCAACCGCCCTGGCGACGCAACAAGGCAATGCCGCACTCGCGCAGAGACTCAATGCGCGTCTTGCGCTCTACCAAAACAGGACTCCGATTCGGCAGTAACCGGCGCAGCCTCGACAACCGGGTGAATGCGGCAAACTCGTAAACGAAATCGTCGGATTGGCCGATCGTCATCAATGACCTGTACGCCGACTCCAGACCCTTGCTCCCAAAATCGGGTGTTCATCGCCAAAATTCTATTCGGACAGAACTCACTGTGTTTTCTCTCAGATAGCTACAAGCCCTCCAGAGCCCCAATCTGCGCCTCTCCGCATTGTCTTAACTGCTAAGAGGAAGCCACGTCAGCTACAGAAAGAATTCTTTGAGCCACAGGTCAGCTGCCCGGCCGACCTACTGATCGGATGCCCATGGACCTCATACGTTGACTGCATTCAGCAGGCCGTTTTCTCCTTCTATCGCCGATGTCATGCAGAGATCGTTTTGTCATGCAAATGACGGAGAAAGGGCGGAATTAGCATGACAATGGCGACTTAAGCGACAACAGGTCGTTGATATAAGTCGATTATTTTCTTTGCATTATGATTAAAATCAGGAAGATAGGCCAATATCTGGCGGAGAGAGGGGGATTCGAACCCCCGGTACAGCTTTTGACCGTACAACGGTTTAGCAAACCGCCGCCTTCAGCCACTCGGCCATCTCTCCGGCCCTCAGTGGATTATACCGGAACCCGCATTCTCCACGCTTTCGCTTTCCTGCGCTCCCGGTTACATTCATCTGTATGCGCGCCATCTTTGACTTTGCGCCCAGGAAGCTGCTCCTTCTGCCTCTGATTGCCGCCACGTTCTTCATGGTGTCCGGCGGTCCTTACGGCATGGAGGATGTCCTCGGTGGCGCGGGTTATGGCTGGGCCATCGTTATCCTTCTCGTTGTACCCATCATCTGGAGCCTGCCAACTGCGCTCATGATCGGCGAGCTCGCCGCCGCCATTCCTGACGAAGGCGGCTTCTACATCTGGGTGCGTCGCGGCCTTGGGGCCTTCTGGGGCTACCAGGAAGGCTGGCTCTCGCTTTCGGCCAGCATCTTCGACATGGCGCTCTACCCCAGCATCTTCGTCCTTTACCTTGGGAAATTCAGCTCCCCGCTCACCACCGCGCCGCGCGACTATCTGTGGTCGCTGGCTGTGGTCATTCTTTGCTGCGCATGGAACCTGCGCGGCGCGCCCCGCGTTGGCACCGACTCCGTCTGGATGTCTGTGCTGCTCCTTGCTCCTTTTGTCGTCTTTATTTGTCTCGGTTTCTGGCGCGGCTTCACCCTTCACCCTGCCATCCAGTGGGGTCGTCCCGCGTCTTCATCAGGCGCAGATGCTGGCCTTTCCACCGCAATCCTCGTCGGCTTATGGAACTACATGGGGTGGGATAACGCATCCACCGTCGCGCGCGACGTTCATAATCCTCAGCGTAATTACCCGCGCGCCATCATCGGCGCCGCCATCATCACCACGGTCACGTACGTTCTGCCTCTTGCTGCAATGGCCGTGGGCGGCCTCTCTCCTGACGGCTTCACCACTGGTTCGTGGGCTATCGCCGGCGGCCAGCTCGGCGGTTCCATCCTGTCGATGGCCGTCGTTGCCGGCGGAGTGATCTGCGGCATCGGAATGTTCAACGCGCTCATGATGAGCTACACTCGCCTGCCTATCGCCATGGCCGCCGACGGCATGTTGCCGCACATCTTCGAGCGTCGCAACAGCCGCGGCGTTCCCTGGATCAGCGTGCTTTTTTGCGGGCTCGGCTGGGCGCTCGCCCTCAGTCTTCCTTTCGAGAAGCTCATCTCCATCGACCTCATTCTCTACGGCACCAGCCTCATCCTCGAGTTCCTGGCCCTCATCGCTCTCCGGCTCCGCGAGCCACAGCTTCCCCGGCCCTTCCGTGCCGGCAGCTTCCCCTTCGCTTGCGCGCTCGCCGTCGGCCCCACCTTCCTCATCGCCTACGCGCTCTACGTCTCGCGCAGCGAAAAGCTGGGCGATCCGGGCACTGCCCTCGCCAAAGTCTCATCTCTTCTTTTTGCTTCTGGGATTGCCCTTCTCGGGCCGTTGCTCTACTGGTTTACCGCGCGTCCGCTCGCCCGTCGCCGCGCTCTAGCCGCTGCGCCCGCAGCCAAGTAGCGCCTTACTCTTACCTATCGATTCCTGCCCCACGAATTCTTGCTTCTCGTCCCCGAGTCCCTGGTCCCAACGGCTCCGCCTCTTACACTGCCACTTTCTTCTTCGTCTCATGATGCTTGGCCTTGCTCATCTCAAACTGCTTGATCGTGTGCAACACTCTGTCCCGGGCATAGGCAGCGTCGCGCCATCCCTTCATCTCCACGCGCTTCCCTTCCAGATCTTTGTAAATCGAGAAGAAGTGCGTAATCTCTTTCAGCATGTGCGGATAGATATCCGTGTAATTCCAGATATTTGCGAAGCGCGGATTGTTCTTGCCCACCGCCAGCACCTTCTCGTCCAGGATCCCCTGATCCAGCATCTCCAGCAGACCGATCGGCCGCACCTCCTGCACGCACCCGGGGAAGCTCGGCCCCGGCACCAGCACCAGCACGTCCAGAGGGTCGCCGTCATCGCTCAACGTCGACGGAATAAACCCGTAATCGCCCGGATAGTGAACCGGCGAGTGCAGGTTCCGGTCCAGCTTGAACACGTGCAGTTGCTTGTCGTACTCAAACTTCTGCGTACCGTCCAGGGGAATCTCGATCACCACCCGAAAGACTTCCGGTGCCCGGTCGCCCACGGGCAGTTCCAGATAATTCACCATTGCGTTCGACCTCTCTTTGGGAAAAATGCGAATGAAGATTCTATTCCTGGTCACGAAAAACTGAGAACTGGGCCCACCACGAGCCAGGCTGACAGCTAGGAGCTAATGGCTGCTCTTCTATAATCAGGGATCATGAAGGCGCATGTCTATGTCACGCTGAAGACATCGGTCCTCGACCCCCAGGGCCAGACCATCCACAACGCTCTCCGCAAAATCGGTTTCGCCGATGTCATTGCCGTGCGCCAAGGCAAGTATTTCGCCCTTTCACTTGCCGACGGCCTCCATACCGACGCCGCCCGCGCTGAAATTGAGCGCATCGCCCGCGAGGTCCTCACCAACCCCGTCATTGAGGAATACACCTACCGCATCGAGGAGTAGCCGCAGGCCCGAGACAACCGCCTATTCGGTGTGCGCCTGCTTGCCGCTCCTCTCAGACTCTGGTGCCGTTCGATCTCCGGATTCGCCCAAGCCAGACATAAAATTCCGGTAAACTTTACATTCCGGCTCACAAATTACACGCTTTGGCCCATCCGCAAATGATCCTCGTTTCCCACATCCCGATGTTTTCCGTAAAGTAAATCTAACTTTATGAACAACATATGGATTTGAAGGGTTCCTTTAATCCTGTGGCACAGCGATTGCTGCCTTCTCCTGCAGGAAGTCCTGTCCAACTCAGGGGAGGATTTCGGGCGCATCTTGCTTCTTGCGCCACCCAGAGGGCTAGATGGCAAATCCGCAGTTCGTAAACCTAAAGCTCGCAGCTGCATCGCCTTCGCTGCTCGCATCCTCGCTCCCTTTAAGCAGCTACGCCCAGTCCGCTCGAGTGGGAGCTCCCGGCGCGCCCCAGGCAGAATGGGCTGCCGAGGCCATCTCGAACCTGAGGCATGTCGTCGCCGGAATCGGCTTCGGGCTCCTCATTGAAGGCGCGGCAGCAGTGGGCATCATTGCCACCTGGAATCTCTGGCATATTCGCTAGCCAGTCCCCTTCCCCAGCCGCTGCCCCGGAACATTAGTGTCTCTTATCCCTGACCACCGTCTTTACCCATCTACTGGATACTTCGAATCGAACGGAAACACGATCTCCGCCTCCGTCTCGACCGGTTTGCCGTTCACTGTCGCCGGCTGAAAACGCCACGTCCTCACCGTATCCAGAACAATCTGGTCCAGCCGATTCCCCAATCCCTTCACAAGCGTCTCGCTCACGACGGTGCCCGCTTGGTCCACCTTCACATCCACCACAATCTTCTTTTCGGCCGCAGGCAAAAGGGCGCCGTCAGTCACTGCCGGCTTCGGCGCGAAGACTGGGAATGCCGGCCGAGCGTCTTCGTTGTCGCTTCCGTTTCCATTTGCCGCTTGGCCTCGCCCTTCGCCCGCATGCGGCGTCGGAGGCCGACCGCCTCCTGAATCATTTTGCGGGCGTAGTTGCTTCATAACCAGGGTCGGCGGAACCGCAGCGTCCGCATACCGTTCCGGCTTGTTCGTGTCCGTCGCGGTCAGCCTCGCCGGCAACTGAATCTCCACGGCATGCGCTCCACCGGCGTCTTCAAGCCCCGCCACATTCACGTTCTCGGGCCGCTCCACCACTCTGGATCGCGTGACCACTCCGATCCATGTCAATAGCGCCAGCAGGCATCCGTGGACCGCAAGCGACAGCACCACCATGCGCAGTTCACGTGCAGTGCCATTTTTTCCAATGCGCAAACCGGCCTCCTCTTGAAGGGGAACGAACAATCGGTGCAACTATCTTCGCATAGATCGGATTATGGCTATAATCGACGTTTCCCGCGGGAGTGGGGCAAAGTGAATGGCGATCCAAATCCCCCAATCAACGGAGCAGTCGAATCTCGCCGACTCCTTGCGCGAGTTTCATACCGAGAAAGGCCGTTCGCTGCTCGATTTGGTGGATGAATCTCCTGTTTTGCTCATCTTTCTTCGCCACTTTGCATGTGCCTTTTGCGCGCAAGCGCTGGACCACGTTTCGCAGCTGCGGCCCCAAATTGATGCGAAAGGCGTGCGGCCCGTTTTCGTCCATCTCGGCTCCCCGGAACGGGCGAAACCTTACTTCGACTACTACAACCTTTCCGATGTCGAAAGGATCAGCAATCCGGAGGCAACGCTCTATCAACTCCCCGTCTTTCGCTTGTCGCGCACCAACCCTTACCTGCACTTTTTCTCTTTGACAGTCTGGAGAGGCTGGCTCCGAGGTGCGATGTTCAAGTATGGAATTGGCATGATCAAGGAAGATGCGGACCAGATGCCGGGCGTGTTCTTTCTGAAGGATCGAAGGATTGTGCGCGCCTTTCGCCATCGTACGATCGCCGATGAGCCGGATTACCTGAAGCTCGTTGGCGCGCGGTAACGAAAGAACCTAAACCACGCGGTCGTGAAAGTGGCTCCCGCGCAGGTATGTTGTTCTAGCCCCCATTTCGGCCTGATTCCTGGCGAGTAGGCAACGATGCGCGGATGCATTCGGAATATCCGAAACTCTCGCATCGCCTCTTCAGCATTGAACCGGAAGGCTGCATTTCATAACTCGCCTTTTTCACACCGTGATACCATGAACCACGTTCCCCTTCGGGGCACGCCAGCGACAGAAGGCCGGGATGGAAAGCCAAGAGCCCATTGCTAATCGGCTTTTTGGCAGGTTCTCAATATGCCGCGCGTAGGCACTCCGCCTTTCTCGATCAGGCCGGTTCTAGGATACCCAGGGTGCGGCGCGCAGCGGAGTCCCTGCCCTCGGAGAATTGCTGAATGAGCGCGCTCCCTCCAAAATTTCCTCGGGCAAAACCGGAGCCAGAAGCTGAAACCCTGGCAGGTACCGCTGTGGGCCGCCCCGGATCGTTGGCAGCGGGGTCGCGGCTCGGGCGGTATTTGATTGTCGAGCCGCTCGGTGCGGGCGGGATGGGGGTCGTCTACCGCGCGCGCGATGAAAAGCTGGAACGCGCGATCGCGATCAAGATGCTTGCTCAGGGAATCCTTACAGGGGAAGAGGCGCGGCGTCACTTCCGTCGCGAAGCAAGAGCATTGGCGAAACTGAACCATCCGCGAATCGCTGCGGTGTACGACGTGGGCGAACAGGACGGCGCGGACTACATTGTGATGGAACTGGTGGAGGGCCAGTCGCTGGCGGCGAAATTGAAGAAGGGCGCGCTGCCGGTGAAGGACGCGACCGCCATTGCGCTGCAGGTTGCGGAGGCGCTGAAAGAAGCGCATGAGCACGGGGTGATCCATCGCGACCTGAAGCCCGCCAACGTGATGATCACACCTAAGGGGGACGCGAAGGTTCTGGACTTTGGGCTGGCAAAGATGCTGGCGGCGCGGGACGGGGACGCCACCATGTCTGTGGCACAGACGGAAGGGTTGGTGGGGACTCCACTTTATATGTCGCCGGAGCAAGCGCTGGGCTACAACCTGGATGCGCGAACGGACTTGTGGAGCCTGGGCGCGCTCTATTACGAGTCACTGGCGGGCCGGCCTCCATTTCAGGGAAATAACCACATCGCTCTTCTGCATACAATTACTGCGGAGCCGGTTGCGGATCTCGGCGACATTCGGCCCAAGCTACCGTCATTGGCGGAGCATATCGTAGCGCGCGCTTTGGAGAAGGATCCCGACTTGCGTTATCAGCGTGCGGCGGATCTGGAGACGGATCTGCTCAGGTTGACTCGGGAATTCTCCAATCCGCGCACAACGGCGCCTTATACTGGCGCGGTAAAGAAAAACGCGTCACGCCGCCGCGCATGGTGGCTGGCGGCGGCAGGCGTAGCGGCAGCCGCGGCCGGGATCGTGGCCGCGATACTGCTAACGCCCAAGCGGGTAACAGAGCCGCTCGATTCGAAGCAAATCACATTTTCCAACGAACCGAAGGTGGCCCCGTTGCTGACAGACGGGACCCGGGTCTATTTTCAGATCCGCAACGTTCCGTCGGAGATGGCAGCCAGTGGCGGCATTATCGCGCCCATGCCGGGTTTGTTGGAGGGGATGACTCTGATCGATGTGTCGGCCGATGGATCGAAGGCCCTTGTCTACACTCCGGACATCAACAACGAATTAGGGCAGGGATGGTTATGGGCTGGATCGACGATTGGCGGTCCGCTGAGGAAGCTCGGCGATCATCTATCTTTCCAGGCGGCGCGATGGTCTCCGGATGGGAAATCGATCTTCTTCGCGGATAGCCACGCGCTCTATGTGATGGACGGAGACGGCGGGAATGTCAGGGAACTTTGGACCACGCCAAACGATCCAACGGCGCTGTCCGTCTCCCCGAATGGGAAAGAGCTTTCAGTGACGCTCTTATCGCCCGCGGGCGAACGTCTGTGGCAAGTGAACAGTGACGGGAAGAACCCGCATCCGCTCTCGCTGAAGAACTGGCCGGAGGGTGGCGACGGAAGCAACGGGCAGTGGACGCCGGACGGGCAGCATTTCACTTTTCGTTCTTATATCGAGGGTCGCGGCAACGTATATGAAGTCATTTCGCCACCATGGTACGAGCCCTGGAGGAAGCCCGAGGCTGTGCGCATCACTGGGAATCAGGTGGATATTCAGGATTTCACACCGGCGCCGGACAGCAAGGCTCTGTTCGTGCTGGGCCGGCTCGATCAGGGTGCGATGCTGGCGCTGGATCCGAGCAGCAAGTCTCTAACGCCGTTTCTGAATGGGATTTCCGCGCTGGAGTTTGTGGTTTCGCCGGACCGGCAATGGATGGCGTACACGGAATATCCGAGCGGAAATTTGTGGAAGAGCCGCGTGGATGGTAGCGATGCATCGCAATTGACCGACGCGCCGGCATATATGGAGCAGTGGTCGCCGGATGCTAAATGGATCGTGTATTCGGACTGGAACAAGCTCTATCGGGTTTCGGCGGACGGCGGGACACCTGAAAAACTTATCGAGTCGGGGGATAGCGAGGTGATGCCGACCTGGTTTCCCGACGGTCGGTCGATCGCTTTCAACCGGTACGAGCCTTCACACGAGCCCGACGGAATGTACGTGCTGGACATGGCAACACGCAAAGTGACGCCAATGGCGGGCGCAGAGAAGTATTACGTGGCGCGCTGGTCTCCGGATGGGAAATACATGGTGGCGATAGCGCGGGAACCGTCGCGCATGATGCTGTATACGGCGGCCACCAGGCGGTGGCAGGAACTGCGGCGGTTCGATGCGGGGTGGGGGTACTATGCCTGGTCGTTGGATAGCCGGTTCATCTACTTTGGGCAGACGCAGGAGAAGGTGGGCATGTACCGTTTGTCGGTGCCGAGCGGCGCGTGGGAGAAAGTGGCGAGCATGGAAAACGTCGATGCGAGCCAGGTCGATGGGTTTGTGAGCGTGACAGCAGATGGGCAGCCGGCGATCATGAGCCACACTGGCGCTGCGCAGGTGTATTTGCTCTCCTGGAGATGAGCGCAAACCTGGGAACATACCATGCTCCTGGAAGCTAAAGGCTATCCCCACCCGCGGTTCACCGTCCCTCTCGCTTAGAATCGAATCATGTGCGGGATCGTTGGCTACGTTGGCAAAAAGAAAGTCGTTCCAGTGATCATCGAGGGGCTAAGGCGCCTCGAATACCGGGGTTACGACTCGGCAGGCATCGCCGTGGGTCACCCGGGGGGCAAGACGCTTGAGCTTCGGCGCGCGGCCGGCAAGCTGGGAAATCTGGAAGAGGTTCTGCGCGAGCATCCGCTCGACGGCACCTTCGGCATCGGCCACACGCGCTGGGCTACGCACGGCCGGCCAACCGAAGAGAACGCACATCCGCACCGCGACTGCACCGGCCGCATCGTCGTAGTTCACAATGGCATCGTCGAAAATTATCTGGAGCTGAAACGCGAGCTGACCGCGCAAGGCCACAAGTTCGTCACCGAAACCGACACCGAGATCATCGCGCACCTCATTGAGCAGGTCCAGAAAGAAGCTGAAGCCGCCGGCAAGCCCGTTCCGCTTGAAGCCGCGGTGCGCACGGCGGTCAAGCGGTTGACGGGCGCCTTCGCTCTCGGCGTTCTGTCTGCGGCCGAGCCCGACAAGATCGTCGCCGCGCGCTTCGGGCCGCCGGTCATCATCGGCGTTGGCGAAGGCGAGAGCTTCGTCGCCAGCGACGTGCCTGGAGTTCTGCATCACACGCGCAATGTCTACTTTCTCGCCGATGGCGACCTCGCCATTCTCACTCTGTCCGGCGTCAAGCTGACCGACTTCGACGGCAATCCGATCCAGCGCGAGCTGCAACATATTCAGTGGGATCCGATCCAGGCTGAAAAGGGCGGCTACAAGCACTTCATGCTCAAGGAAATCTGGGAGCAGCCGCGCGCGGTTACTGACACCACTCTCGGCCGCGTCTCGCTCGACTCCGGCAAAGTCTTCCTTGGCGAAATGGAGCTTTCCGACGAGGAGCTCGCGCGCGCCGCGGGTATCAGCATCGCCGCCTGCGGAACCAGTTGGCACGCCGGACTCACCGGCAAGTACATGATCGAGCGCCTTGCGCGGCTGCCCGTCGACGTCGACTACGCCAGCGAGTACCGCTATCGCGATCCCATCGCCGGCCCGCACACGCTCGGCCTGCTCATCACGCAATCCGGTGAAACCGCCGACACCCTCGCCGCGCAGCGCGAGATGAAAGCTCTCGGCTCCAAAACCGTGGCCATCTGTAACGTGGTCGGCGCGATGGTGGCCCGCGAGGCGCATGGCGCTATCTATACTCATGCCGGCCCAGAGATTGGTGTCGCCTCCACCAAGGCGTTCACGTCGCAACTCGTCGCGCTGTTCTTGCTGGCGATGAAGCTCGGTCAGTTGCGTGGTCATCTCGACAAGGCGCAATCCGTCGCATTGATTGAGGAGCTCAGCCGCATCCCTGTGAAGATCGAGGAATCGCTCCGTGGCTGCACGACGCAGTGCGAGACTCTTGCAAAGGAATTCTCCACCGCGCGCGATTTCCTCTACCTCGGCCGCGGCATTCACTTCCCCATCGCCCTCGAAGGCGCACTCAAGCTCAAAGAGATCTCCTACATTCACGCCGAGGGCTACCCGGCCGGCGAAATGAAACACGGCCCCAACGCCCTCATCGACGAGACGCTTCCCGTCGTGGTGCTGGCCACGCGCGACGAGAGAGACCCCGCATCGAAGCTCCGCTATGAGAAGACGCTCTCGAACATCCAGGAAGTGACAGCGCGCAGCGGCCGCGTCATCGCCATCGCAACAGAAGGCGACACGACGATCGGCGGGCTCGTCGAGCACGTCATTGCGATTCCCCCCGCCCCCGAGCTGCTGGTGCCTCTCGTCGAAATTGTTCCGCTGCAGTTGCTCGCATATTACATCGCCGTCCGCCGCGGCTGCGACGTGGACCAGCCGCGCAACCTCGCAAAGTCCGTAACGGTCGAGTAGCCGAAGTTCGAGGCACGTCGCTGACCATTCAAGATCAATTCGGCCAGATCGATATCTACGTATTCGATCAGATCCTCCGCGGAAACATCGACAAGCGCACGCGCGTTCTCGACGCCGGATGCGGATATGGCCGGAACCTCGTTCACTTGCTTCGCGAAGGCTGTGAGGTGTTTGCAATCGACGCGGATGCCGCGGGAGTTGACCACGTTCGCCAACTCGCTCGATCGCTCGATGCCAGGTTGCCGGCGGAGAATTTCAGAGTCGGCCTCATCGAGGAAATGCCGTTCCCACCCGAGTTTGCCGATGTCGTGATTTGCAACTCGGTTCTCCATTTCGCGCGTGACGAAAAGCACTTTCGTGCGATGCTCAACGGCCTTTGGCAAGCGCTGCGGCCGGGCGGAATGTTGTTCTGTCGATTGGGATCGAGAATTGGAATGGATTTCGAGCGGGTCCGAGAGGACATCTTTGTCGTGGGGGATGGCTCGGAGTGGTTTCTTGTCGATGAAGAGATGCTGCTCGAATTGACAGATGAGCTGAACGCCGTCCTCGTAGATCCGCTGAAAACCACCATCGTGCAGGACTACCGTTGCATGACGACTTGGGTGCTCAGAAAACGAAGACGTAATTAGCGAAAAGCCCCGGACTGGCACTGCTCATCTTAGTTCGCCGCAAGAGGTAACCGATACTTTCTGCAGTCCGATACGTTTGGGGGGCCGGCCACTCGATCGGGGATTAAATAGCGGTCCATTATGCAGCTTTGACGGCGGACAGGGACCTATCCTGTTACGCGACGTCGGCGAGTCTTTGGCTTCTCGGTAGCGAACAGCGATGTGAGTTTTTCATAGCGCAAGAAGAGGAAGGCCACTCGTTCCGCCTCGCTGGTAAAAGTAGTTCTGCCGTAAGCGGCGTCTACGGCGCGATCCAGGACATGGTGCGCCTTCACCAACCCGGCGGGGATTGAGATGGGATCGTAGAGATCGGCCAAAGTGGATTCCGGATGGCAGGCGCGCTCGTCCAACACTGCCTGAGCAGCGGCCTCGATGGCGGTGCGCTGCTTATCGGTTGGCTCAGGCCACGGGAAGTTGTTGTAGACGATATCTTTTGAATAACGATAGCGGCTTTCAAGTCGTCCGCAGACTGCGCGTACCCAAGCCATGTGCATTACAGAGCTCAGAACTCCGAAATGGAATTTTGTCGCTCCCTCGACAGTAAGAACTTGATCATTCGCAATTACGCTGGACTTCATGAAGTCCATCGGTATGTAACTCCTGCGCTCCGAAGAGACTCGCGGAACAAGCAGGTAGTTGTTCGTGGGCTGCGCCAGTTGTACAAAAACCCCCGGCGTTTCTGCCGCTTTTCGAGTGGATGCAGCCTTACTCGCTAGACGGTATTGCCTTACTGCCTTTAGCCGTCCCACTACCGCAGCTATTCCGCGTATCTCTGAGGGAGGAACACCGAGGAGCCAGAGACAGTACCGAGACCCACCGTTAAGGAATTCTTCTGCGCCCGTATACGAGCGTATGAATTTACGAGCATCGGGCTCAAGATGAATCAATTCCCTACGTTCCTCGTCGGAAAGAATCAAATGACCTCCATCTCTTGGCATGCTCCCAAACTTCATAGCGGGAACACTGCAAATCGGACTACTTTGATTCTCCAGCAGCACGTCCGGGGCGTCGACTAAATACGGATTGATGAATTTTGCCGGCATCGCATGCGGGTCGGCATCGATCGACACGTAGTCGAATATCACCTTATTCTCAGTTTCCCCGATGCCAAAGCCGAGGATAACGCAATGGACTGCGGCCACGCCCTTTGCTTCGTTCTGCCAGCGAAATGTTCGATGAGCAAAGTCAATCTTGACCCCATATTTGCAGAGAATTTTCCAAAGCAGTCCGACTTGCTCGCCCTGTGCTATCGAATTGGTAGAAACAAAAGCACAGCGAATCTTCCCAACGGGACTCGCCTCGGTAATGTACTTTGCAGCCTTGACGTACCAGGCCGTCACATAATCCAAAACGCCAGCGCCCTTCACATCGGCAAAGACAGTTGTGATGTCTTTCCGCTGCCTTTCGTCCATGATCATCGCACCTACGAACGGCGGGTTTCCAACAATGTAGCTCAGCCGCTCAGGCGGAACGATACTCTTCCAGTCGAGCGTAAGTGCATTCTCATTCGCAATGTTCGGAGCCTTCTTGAGGGGCAGCCGGGCGAAGTACTGGCCGAATTCAGCGGAGACTAACTGGTTCATCTGGTGGTCCGTCATCCAAAGCGCGACCTGTGCAATCTGCGCGGGAAACTCCTCGATTTCGATTCCGTAAAACTGGTCCACATCCACAAAGACGATTCTGCTCACGTCCAGGTGACCTTCGGGATCGGCCTTAAAGAGTTGGCGCAGCACATCGAGTTCCAGCAGTCGCAGTTCGCGGTAGGCGATGACGAGAAAATTACCGCAGCCGCACGCGGGATCGAGAATGCGAATCTCGCCCAGCTTGTCGTGAAACTCTTTTAGGCGGTTTTTGTCACGGCGAATGCGCTCAAACTCAGCGTGAAGCGAGTCAAGAAAGAGCGGCTGTAGGGCTTTGAGTATGTTGGTTTCGCTGGTGTAGTGCGCGCCGAGATTACGACGCGCTTTTTTGTCCATGATGGACTGGAAGAGTGCGCCGAAGATAGCCGGGGAGATGCGGGACCAGTCCAAATCGGTGCACTCCAAGACCATGTCGCGCATTTTCCGGTTCAATGAGGTGAGAGGAATGATCTCTTCAAAGAGCTTGCCATTGATGTAGCGGAAATCGGCAAGGTGCTCGTCGAGGTTTTTAGCGCGCTTTTCCGGCTCAGTGTTAAGAATCTGAAAAAGATGGCCCAATGCCGCGCCCAAGTCGGTGCCATCCTCAGCTGTGCGTTGCTCAATCCACTCGCGAAACTGTTGACGTTCAAAGATTGCATTGTCCTCTGCAAAGAGGCAGAAGAGAACTCGGACGAGAAAGAGCTCAAGCGCGTGGCCTTCGTAGCCTGAGGCCTTCAAGAGGTCGTGTAGCTTGCCTAGTTTTTCCGCGGCCTCAATGTTGACGGCAGCCTGCTGCGGGTAGGTGTGCGTCTGGTAGCCCGCGATGAACCCAAAGCTGTGAATGTTCTTGTGCAGATCTTGTAGCTTGAACTCGTGGAATTTCTCGTCTTCAGAATCTTCGAGGTCGTAGAGTCGGAAGTTCGCGAAGTCCGAGACAATGACGTATCGCGGCAGATCGCGCTCTTTCAGCCCATGGAAGTAGTCTGTGGCCTGATGAAAGGCACGATCAAGATCGCGCCCCAGGGATTTGTGTTCGACCAGCAGAACGCCCTTCCAAAGAAGATCGATAAAGCCACCCTTGCCGTCAGATTTAACGACAGGCTTCTCGAATGAAGCTACGCGGCGTCGGGTAATCCCGAAGACATTGAAGAAGGCATCCCAGAAGCTTTTTGCCTCGGCATCCTCTGAAGCTTCATTCTTCCATTCCCGCGAGAACGCCACCGCGCGATCACGTATCTCATTCCAAGACAGGGGCATCCTTGTGTTTTAGCTGATCGAGGGCGAAGATGTACAGCCTCACACAGACCGACCGCGTGAG
>CAWBKM010000002.1:0-766211 GCA_963789425.1 uncultured Acidobacteriaceae bacterium
TCCCGCCTTCCGCACCAATTCTTATTTACGTCACCATCGCCCGCCTGTGACGCACTCCCTTATTCCAAAGGATACAGGCGCGGGAGCGCCTATTTCAGACGCGCGCCCAGAGGCACATCTTCCAGGAACCCAGCCAGCACAGGCGTTCCGCCTTCGAGCGAGGCAGCCAGCAGCATTCCATTCGACTCCAGGCCGCGCATCTTTCTGGGAGCCAGATTCGCAACGATTACGATCTTCCGCCCGATCAGTTTCTCCGGCTCGTAGTATTCCGCGATCCCCGCCAGAATCTGCCGCTTCTCGGTTCCAAGATCGACCTCAAGGCGTAGCAACTTGTCGGCCTTCGGCACGCGCTCGGCCACAAGGATCTGCGCCACGCGCAGCTCAACCTTGGCAAAGTCGTCGATCGTGATGTGCTGCGCCGCGACCTCCGCCCCTGTTTGCGGCGCAAGAGGCGCAATCGCAGGAACTGTCGGCGATTCAACCTTTGCAGCCGCCGGCACAACGGTCTTCGCTGCAGGCACAACCGCCTTCGCCAAAGCTGGCTTCACCGGCGTCGCAGCCGTCTCTTGTTTCTGCGCTGCAACCGGCGCCTTCGCTTCCTCCGCTACGTTTCTGCCGCCCGCCGCTTCCACCGCATTCCGGCTATTTTCATCTTCAAGGCTCTGCATACGATCGATCGCATCCTTCTCCGCGCGCGGAAACAGCGGCGAAGGCTCGCCAAATTTCGTTCCCGCCTTCAATCCGCCCCACGCGAGCACCTTCAGAAATCCGTTCTTCGCCGCGTCCGCCAACTTGCCCTGTCCCAGCTGCTCCCACACTTTGGATGCTGCCTCCGGCACAATCGGGTACGCGAGCGCCGTAATCACGCGAATCGCTTCCGCCGCCGTTCCAAGCACGCGCGCTTGCAGTTTCGCGTGTTCCGCGTCCGAGCGCTCGGGCGGTTTCTTCCAAGGCGCATTCGCCGTCAAATAGCCATCCGTCTCCGCCACCAGCAGCCACAGGCTCTTGAGCGCATCGGAAAAATTCAGATCATCGAACGCCGGCCCAAACGCCGCAATTGCTGCTTCTGCATTTGCGTGCAACGCTGCTTCCGCTTGCGTCTCCGCGCCCATCTCCGGCACAACCCCGCCGAAGTACTTGTGCACCATGTTCACTACACGGCTTACAAGGTTCCCGTAGCCGTTGGCTAGGTCACCGTTGTACCGCTGAACGAGGGCATCAAACGAAAAATTTCCGTCCTGCCCGAAAGGAATCTCCCGCAGCAGGAAGTACCTCAACGCGTCCGCGCCCAGAACCTCATGGACGGTTTCCGCGCGCACAATGTTCCCGCGCGACTTCGACATTTTTCCCTGGTCGAACAGCAGCCAACCGTTCGCCCGCACCGAGCGCGGCGTCGCAATCCCCGCGGCCATCAAAAACGCCGGCCAGTATACGCAATGGAAGCGGCTGATCTCTTTCCCAATTAGGTGAATGTCGGCGGGCCAAAACTTCTCGAAGCGCGCCTTGTCTTTTGGATCGTCGGACCCGTATCCAAGCGCAGTAATGTAGTTCGCGAGCGCATCCAGCCACACATACACCACATGCTTCTCGTCGCCCGGAACCGGAATGCCCCACGAGAAACTCGTGCGGCTCACCGAAAGATCCTTCAGCCCGCTGCGCACGAAGCTGATGACTTCGCGCCTCGTCGACTCCGGCCCCATGAACTCAGGATTTGCTTCGTAAAACTCCAGCAGCTTCCGCTCGAACGCCGATAGCTTGAAGAAATAATTCTCTTCGCTCACTGTCTCCGTCGGCCGCCCGCAGTCGGGGCAAGGCGTTCCCGGCGGCCCGTCCACATACGCCTCGTCAAACACGCAATACTGCCCCGTGTACGATCCCTTGTAGATGTATCCCTTGTCGCGCAGAGTGGCGAAGAGATGTTGCACACCGTGGATGTGACGCAGCTCAGTGGTGCGGATAAAGTCGTCGTACGTCAGTCCCAGCCGGTCCCACAGCCCGCGAAACTCGCCTGAAACTTTCGTTGCAAACTCTTCCGGCGTGCATCCGGCAGCCTTGGCCGAGCGCTCGATCTTCTGGCCGTGCTCGTCGGTGCCCGTCAAAAACCACGTCTCGATTCCCAGCGCACGCTTGCGACGCGCAATCGCATCGCACACGATCGTCGAGTACGCATGACCAAGGTGCGGCCGCGCGTTCACGTAGTAGATCGGCGTGGTCAGGTAAAAGCGGGTTGTTTTTGATGCTGTTTCGGTCATGGACGGTGCATTCCGTTCGGGCAGAAGGAGAAACGGCGTGATCAGCTGTCAGCTTCCATTTTAAGGTATTGCGCTTGAATGGCCCGTCTCGCGCTTTTTGCGCACCGCAGATCGCACTTTAGGTGACCGCCTCACCGCAGATGCTAAAATCACTAGGAAAATCAAGCATTTTTCTGAGGCTCATCGCGTGGTTCTCGAACTCGAAAAGCGGCTCGCGGATCGCCTTCGCGCCGTCCTCAAAGAAAAATACGATCTGGAGATTGGCTCGATCCCTCTCGAGACTCCGCCCGAACTGCGTCTGGGCGAGATCGCTACGCCCATTGCCTTTGAGCTGGCCCGCAAACTGCGCAAGGCGCCGAAAATCATCGCGCAGGAGATCGTATCCGCCCTCGGCCCGCTCTCTGGTTTCGCGAAATTCGAAGTGGCCGGTGCTGGGTATATCAACGCGTATCTCGACCGCGGCGAGGCTGCTCAGCTAGTCATTCCCGCGGGCGCTCCTTCGGCGTCAATTCGAGGCCACGCTCTCGTCGAACATACCAGCATTAATCCGAACAAGGCTGCGCACATCGGCCACCTGCGCAACGCAATCCTCGGCGACACATTCGTCCGCTTGCTCCGTGCCGCCGGCTACAAAGTCGACGTGCAGAACTACATTGACAATACCGGCGTCCAAGTTGCCGACATTGTTGTCGCCCTCTTGAACTTGGAGTATGAGGATGCTCCCGATCTTCTACCCGGCGAGCGGCGCACTTTAATAGGAGTGAAGAAGCTTCTGGCGTATTTGAGCAGGCTGTCGGAGCAGAGCTCAACAAACAAGCAGGTTTGGATTGATTACTACTGTTGGGACCTATACGCCCGAGTCAATGTCTGGTACATGGCACTCGAAACCACAGAAAAGAATCAGGAAGAAGTTGCGAGGCGTAAACAGATCCGGCTCGACACTCTGCACTTGATCGAACACGGCGGTAACGATACGGCCGAAATTGCCGACCTGATCTCCACCGCCGTCCTTCGCCGACATCTTGAAACCATGCTCCGCCTCGCCATCGAGTACGACTTTCTGCCGCGCGAGAGTGAAATTCTAGCCCTCAAATTCTGGGAAGCCGCCTTTGAAAAGCTTAAGCAATCCGGCGTGCTTTACTTCGAGAACGAGGGCAAGAACAAAGGCTGCTGGGTCATGTCGCGCGCTGGCTACCCTACTGGATCGGTCCAAAACCAAGACGGCCCGAAGGGCGACGAAGACGCTAAAGTCATCGTCCGCTCCAACGGCACCGTCACCTACGTCGGCAAAGACATCGCCTACCACCTCTGGAAGTTCGGGCTTCTCGGCAAGGACTTCGGCTATAAGCGCTTCTTCACGTATCCCGATCACGAGTGCTGGATCTCGGCGGAACACGGCGAAGCAAACCACCCGAACTTCGGCGGCGCAACGGCGATCTACAACGTCATCGACGCGCGCCAGTCTGACCCGCAGGCCAACGTCATCCAGGCGCTCCGTGGCATGGGCTACACCGACCAGGCCGATCACTACACGCACTTCAGCTATGAGATGGTTGCGCTCACGCCTCGCTGCGCCGTGGAGCTCGGCTACGACATTTCGGAAGAAGACAAGCAAAAATCCTACATCGAAGTCAGCGGCCGCAAAGGCTTCGGCGTCAAGGCCGACGACCTCATCGACAAGCTCATCGCCGCAACGCGCGCCGAAGTCGACTCGCGCCAAACCTCAAACGACGAAGCAGTGCGCCAAAAGATCGCCGAACAAATCGCCATCGGCGCTCTCCGCTACTTCATGCTCAAGGTCACGCGCAACTCTGTCATCGCTTTCGACTTCAAAGACGCGCTCAGCTTTGAGGGCGAGACCGGCCCCTACATCCAATACGCCGTCGTCCGCATCCGCAACATCTTCCGCAAGGGCAACACCACACCGGAAGCGGAGTTAGCGCGGTTCGCGGAGTTGGCAAGGTCCGACAAAAGTCGCTCGCCGCAGTTTCTCACCGGTGAAGAGAAAGACGACATATGGGCACTCTGGCTGCGCGCTGGCCGTTTTTCCCAGGTTTTGGAGCAATGTATCGCTACGTCGGAGCCCGCCTACCTTGCCAAGCATGCGTTTCAGCTTGCGCAGGAATTCGCCAACTTCTACCATCGGCATCACATCCTGACGGAAGATGACCCCGCGCGCAAAACATTCCTGCTCGCTACTGCCGCTATCGCCCTTCGCGAACTCGTTGGCGCGCTTGCTCTCCTCGGCATCGAAAGCCCCGAAGCAATGTAAAAGCAGCCTCAAGCTGCACTCCCATTTGCCAACTCACCGTCCCTGCGGTAACAATTCCGTGGAGTGGTCTGACCAGTTCACGCAGCCACCAACGCGCCGTGCCCACGTCGCGGTTACCGCCGGAGGTCTCCATGCGTCGTTCGCGCATCGTCTCGCTGCTTTGTCTCTGCCTCGCCGTCGTCGTTGTCTCTTCTGCAAGCTCTCAGGTCCCCGTCGAATACGCGCCGCCCACCACCACCTCCATCCTCCCGCCCAATCCGCACGCCTCCGAACCCGGCCTGCTCTTTTATCTTTCAGGCGACAACGGCTTCAACGCTGACTATGCCGCCGGCGGCAATCCCGTCCCTAACTACCAGCGCGACGTCAAAATTGTTCCCAACGGCGTCAGCGGTTCCTACATTCAATGTGGCAACAATCAGCTGCTCTCCTACTGGGCGCCTGGCAACATCGATTCGCAACGCGGCACGCTTTCGTTCTTCTGGCGCTCGCGCGATCCACTCGACGAAACCGAGTTCCCAGTATTCCGCGTCGGATTTGCCGACCACTCCAGCTGGGACATGGTTTGGCTCCGCATCGATTGGAACGGCCATGGCTTTGACGCTTTCGTCACCGACGTGAATCTCGGCCGCACGCGCGTCTCCGTGAAGCTTTCTGAAATCCCCAAGCCAGACCAGTGGATTCATCTCGCCCTGGCGTGGGACGAAACCAGCAGCATCCGCTTCTACATCGACGGCAAGCTCATGGCCACACGGGAAGCCACTGGCCTTTTCGACACGGCCCTCGATCAGTTCGGCCCGCATTCACGCGTCATCGGCCCCACCGGCGTTGAAAGCTCCTACAGCTACGATCGCGGCGGCGATATTGATGAGCTCCGCATCTACGACCGCATGCTCTCCGACGACAACATCGCCGGCCTCGCAAAGAATCAGATTCCGCAAGACATCCCGCCCCTTGTTCGCACCGTCGCAACCGGAACTCCCCCAGGCGAAACCGCGGCGCCTGTTCTCCCGGCAGAGGGCCGCTTCGATTCCGGCTCGGGCCATGCCACAAACTGGCAGCAGGAATGGGATCTGAAATACGGCTGGAATCGTCCCGGCGACGATCCTGTTCTGCTCGACGAGGAGTACACCACCATCCGCAAAGTCGAGATTCACGACGTCTACGATCTCGATCGCTGGTGGTGGCGCGCCACCGACGGCATTCGCGAAACCACCTGGCCCGGCGTCTTCAATCGCTCACGCCTCATTGGCCGCGACGATTATTTCGAGCTCCCCGATTGGGACTGCTACTCCCTCTCCGGCAAGACCATCACCTTCAATATGCCCGATGAGCCATGGAATCATCTTGAGATTGCCGGCAGCGCTTGGGGCACATGGACTCTCCTTGCACACGACAAAGAAAAAGCCACCGACTCCGAAACCACCCTCTTCGTCCGTCCCAAGGGCCAGGAGATCACGTACCACCAATTCGATTCGCCGATCACCGGCGAAAAAATCCGCTTCGTCAACGTCGAGCAGGAGCAGCCCATCGGCGAGCTCTCTGCCTACTACGTCCATCCCGGCATGGAGCCCACTGGCGTGGCCACGCTTCGCTACAAGCTCACCGGCCAAATCAATCCCGCCGACAATCCCTCCACAAAGCCGCTCGTCGACTACATTGCCGGCCGCTTCCCTTCTGACGAGCGCATGACCATGGTAGCCATGCCTGCAGGCGCTCCCGGCACGCGCCGCAAAGACGTTCAAGGCGGCCTGCCCATCGTGCACATTCTCATCCCCGCTGATTTCCGTTCGCAGTTCGTCGCCGACAGCCACGGCTACTCCTACGGCTGGGAGAACATTGACGCCGGCCTCGACGGCATTGCCATCGATCTGCCCCCGCTCAACCTCCAGCCCAATGCCAACGGCGTCATTCCTCTCAATATTCAGATCAAAGATCCGCTGTGGCCCATGCGCAACATGCTGTACTTCACCTTCGCCGTCAAGCCTAATACGCCGCACACCCTGTGGCTCGACACGCGCGATCGCATCCTGCCCAGCGGCCGCAGTCTCTATCTCACCATCGCCGCGCAAAGCTCCGATTTTTCGACCGACGCCCTCGAAGGCGCCGAGATTCGCCTCATCTTCAAGCCGTATAAGGACGCGCTTCCCGAGCACATCGCCGACCGCCTCACCCAGGTGCGCGACGAATTCTCCAACCTCGTTGAGGAATCCGTCAGCTCGCGCCGACTCAATCTCTTCAACCGGTTCGACGGCGACATTTCCGACCTTCTTCATGTCGATCCCGAAAACGAGCTGGCTCGCGACTACTGGCACGAGATGAATCACGAGCAGCCGCACCCGCCCTTCATCGTGCCGCAGGCGCCGCCCGGCGTCCCGCAATGGGCCTTCCTGCAGGTTGAAGATCTCGGCTACCTCAAGCGCCTCATCAACTGGTACATCGACAATCGCCAGATTTCGAACGGCGAATTCGGTGGCGGCCTCTCCGACGATAGTGACTTCAGCGAGTGGTTTCCCGGTCTTGCCCTCATGGGCTCCACGCCCGACAAGATCAAAGCCTCGCTGGGCCGCGAGCTCAACGCGATGTATGCGCAGCACATGTTCTTGAACGGCCTCGCCACCATCCAGACCGACGAGCTGCACAGCTATGAAGACGGCCTCAACGTTCTCGGCGAAAATATGCTCGTTGATTTTGGTAGCCCGAAGCAGATCGAGCGCGCCATGGTCACCGCCAAGCGTCTCGAGTGGCTCACCGGCATCAACGACGCCGGACATCGCCACATCCGTTCCAACTACTTCAATGGGGCCAAAATGGCCACGGGTGGAGTCTGGGGCTGGTCGAAAGAAGCTTCATATATGGACTTTCAGCCCGCGCTCTCGCTCGTACTCTTCAACGGTTTGCCTGAGACGCGCAAGATGATGCTCGAGCTCGCCGACGGCATCCTGGCCCACTACAAGCCCGGTCCCGACGGCAAACCCGTGTTGCATCTTGAGGTCAACTTCAAAACCGACGAAGACAAACCCACGGGCATGCGCGCCTGGTTCATTCTCTGGGCGGCTTATCGCTGGACGGGCGACCCCAAATACGTTCAGCCCTTCATCGACTCGCCCATGGAATCGATGCAACTGGTCAATGCCGATACGCTCGATATGCTCGACTTCCGTAAGTCCCAGACCAATCCCCTCATCGCCGCTGCCGCTAAGGTCAGAGGGCCGTCCGGAATCGCCCAGCCCAGCGAGACTCTCTGGCAGCTTGCTTGGGCTGCCACTGGCGACACTTCCTATCTCGAAAAGGTCTACGCCTCGCAGATTCAAACCGCCAAAGAGCGCGAATTCATCAACACCGAGGGAAGCCTCTGGATCGATCGCGTCTACTTTAACAATGGCGAGTTGCAGCGCTCGCGTCTCGGCGGCGTCGCGCTCATGCGCAACTACTGCTATCCCGGCAATGCGGTCAGTTGGCGATTCGATTCTCCGGCAAATGACCAGAGCGTCGCCATTCTCGTTCCAGCGGCTACGCCCGATCACCTCAAAATCATTGCCTACAATCTCGACCGCGTTCCCGTCACCGCGCAAATGACCGGTTGGGAGATCGATCCCGGCGACTGGACGATGACGCAAGGCACACAAGCCGGCATCGGAAATGCGCCGCCCGCCGCGGACGCTCCGATCCAAAATCCTTCAACGCAAACCGTTGAGTTCGAACGCAGCAAGTCCATCACAATCACCTTCGCACCGCGAACAACGACGGTGATCGAGTTAAAGCTTGCGACCAAAGGCATCCCCTATTGGTCGCGTCCCGATCTCGGCATCGATCCTGAGGACGTAAAGGTCGATCGATCGCACATGACCGTCACCGTGCACAGCGTCGGCTCGGTCGATGCGCCAGCCTCAAAGGTCATCCTGCGCGACAAAGCAGGCAAGACTCTCGCTACAGCCGAAGTCCCCGCGCTGAGAGCGCCCCTCGACCTCACGCCGAAGACAGCCGAGGTTACGCTCGCCATTCCTTCGGGCGCAGACCTGAAAGGCGCCACCGTCACCGTCGAATGCGGCGGTGATGTTCCGGAGATCACATTGATGAACAACAGCGTAACGCTGTAAAGCGAGATGTTGCTTTTGAGGGCTAGACCCGTTTCCGTCTCTGATGCGTCGACGGAATGTTCATGTCCTCGCGGTACTTCGCCACCGTCCGCCGCGTGAGTTGAATGCCCTGCGACTGGAGCATCGCCGCAAGCTGGTCATCGGTCAGCGGATGCCGCGCGTCTTCGTCTTCAATGAACTTGCGCACTTTCCGCTTCAAGACAAGGAGCGGGGTGTCCGCGCCCTCCGGCCCGTTCGCGCCCTCTGAGAAGAAGAACCGCAGCTCCAGCACGCCCTGCGGCGTGTGCGCGTATTTGTTGGCCACGGCGCGGCTCACCGTCGATGGGTGAACGCCGATCTCCTCAGCCACTTCCTTGATCATCATCGGGCGCAGCCCTTCGACGCCCTTGTCGAAGAATTCCTGCTGCCGCCGCACAATCACTTCACACGTCCGCAGAATCGTGCTCTTCCTCTGCGCGATGTTCCGCATCAGTTGCAGCGCCGACCGGAACCGCTCTTTCACATACTCCTTCACTTCCTTATCGGTGTCGGCTGAGACAAGCATCCGCCGGTAGCGCTGGCTCAAACGCAGGCTGGGCAGGTCTTCTTCGTTCATGCTCACGACCCACTCGCCGCCGCGCTTTACAAAATACACGTCAGGCTCGATGAGCCGCGCCTGGTCCCGGTTGTACATGCGGCCCGGCCGCGGATCGAGCGTGCGGATAAATTCCACCGCTGCGTGCGCCTCTTCCACAGTTACCTGCGCCGCTCGCGCCAGGTCTTTCACATCGCGCTTCTGCAGCAAAGGCAAGTGGCTTTCCACGATCAGCTCAGCCACCTCCATCGCCCGCCTCCGCTCGTCGATTTTGGCCTCAGCCTCGGCGCGGAAGCTCCCATGCGGGTCAGTGGCCGGCAACTCGTCCGCTGCCTCCGTCCCGCTTCCGTACAAATGGTCAAACTCTTGCTGCTGCGCGGCGATCTGGAGGGCCAGGCACTGCCGAAGATCGCGCGCCCCCACTCCGGCCGGATCCAGATGCTGCACCAGATCGAGTGCGCGCCGGATCCGATCGAGCGCCGCGGCCAACTCCGCCGCATGGCCGTTGCTCGCCGCCACGTCGGCCGCTACACCGCAAAAAGCAGCGGCGAGCTCCTCTTCGCTCGCCGCCAGATAACCATCCTCATCCAGATTTCCAACCACAAACTCCGCTGCCTCATGCAGCTTTCGGTCCAGGCTCAGAGCTCCCAGTTGCCACGCCAGATGATCGGACAAAGTCGTAGGCTGGGAGAGAAAGTTCTCAAACGAGGGCTTCTCGCTGTCTTCGTATTCCGGCTGTGTGCGATAGCCGGGGTCGAGGTACTCCTGGAAGTACGACCCAAAATCGATCTCGTCGAAAACGTCCTTCTTGGCTGGCGCGACAGCTTCCTCTGCCGGACGTTCCAAACGCTCCTCGCGGCCTGCAACGTCATCCAGCATCGGAACTGTTTCGTCAATCTCTTCCAGGACCGGATTTTCCACCATCTCCGCATCGATCATCTCCTTGAGCTCGAGCTTGTTCAACGCAAGAACGCTCACCATCTGCATCAGGCCCGGCGTCAGCACCTGACGTTGCGCGACCTTCAAGCTCAGTTTTGGTTGCAGTAGCGGCATCAATGCGTCTCTTCCCGTTTTGGCTCAATGCGAGTGTAATCGTGCGTGATAAAGCTTAATCCAGAAACTGTCTCAGTTCGAATCACCAATTCGCGTCATCGTCCCGAATTGGAGTTTGGCCCATCTTGGAATCATTAGAAGAAAACAACGCCGCGGCGTCCCAATGCGCCGCGGAACCCTCAGAATATGCCTTATTTAGGTCGAGCGTCCAGCACGCTAGTTCAGCGAGAATCCCTCGCCCAGGTAGATTCGGCGCACCTCAACGTCGTTACCCAGCTCGTGCGGCGTTCCGGTGCGGAAGATCCGGCCCTCGGCAATAATGTACGCGCGGTCGGTTACGCTCAACGTCTCGCGCACGTTATGGTCCGTTACCAGGACGCCGATTCCGCTGGCCTTCAGGTCGAAGATGATCTTCTGCAGCTCCAGCACGGCAATGGGATCGATTCCGCTGAACGGCTCGTCGAGCAGGATAAAACTCGGCTGGATGCACAGCGCCCGCGCAATCTCCACCCGCCGCCGCTCGCCGCCTGAAAGCGCATACCCGCGCGTGCCGCGGATGTGACCCAGATTCAACTGGTTGATCAGCTTTTCCGCCCGCGTTCGCCGTTCTCGATTTCCGAGCGGCTGCGCTTCCAGCACCGCTAGGATATTCTCCTCGGCGGTCAGCTTGCGAAAAACTGAAGGTTCCTGGGGAAGGTAGCTGATGCCGAAGTTCCGCGCTCGCAGGTACATCGGCACCCGCGTGATATCAGTCTCGTCCACCAGCACGCGACCGCTTTCGGGCTGCACCAGTCCTACGATCATGTAAAAGCTGGTTGTTTTGCCGGCGCCATTCGGTCCCAGCAAACCCACTACTTCTCCGCGGGAGATCCTCAGGTTAACGTCCCGTACAACCTGCCTCCGCTTGTAGCTCTTACCGATCCCCTCGGCAATCAATGTTTGCATGCGTCTCGCTGGCGCGGCGTGCGCCTTACTTCCCGTGCGCTTCGGGAGCGGTCGTTTTCGTTTCCGTCTCGCGGCCGCCGCCTTCGATACTGACCCTATCATCGCGGCTATCGAAAATCAAAGCCTCGCCGGTCACGGTTCCGCGCTCTGGATCACTCAGTCTCGGTGGCGCGCCTGCGCTGCCTGTCAGCACATAATCTCCGGTCGCGCCCGAATACACGAGCTGCTCTCCGGTTCCGCGCCGTCCCTGCATCGTCAGCACTACATGTCCTGTTGCCTTCATCCGATCCACCTGCGCTTGCGTGCCGCCGCTTTGCGCCTGCCCGCCACCGCTTCCGTAGTGATTTCCCGGCGGCATCAACAGCAGCTCAACTGCATCGGACGAAGATGTCGCTGCGCTGGTCTCTGCAATCACCATGCCCAGCGCGCCTCCGCGCATCATCGCCCTGCGCTCCGCATCGGAATACTTGAGCTCCCCTCCGCGCACGCGGATCACTGACGCGGCGGGCGACGAGTGGCTTGAATCTCCGCCTGAACCTGGATTCTGCGCGGCGCCCATGCCCGCTCCCGGCGCGCTTGCGCTCAGCATCACTACTCGCACCGGCTCTGCCGGATCGCTGCTCCGCGCCACCAGCGTCTGCAGGTGCTGGTTCAGCACGATCACCGGCCCACTCACGAAATTCGTCTCCTGCCACAGGCGCGCATGTCCGCGAAAGGTCGCCTCGCCCGTGAACTGATTCAATTGAGTCTCCGTTGCGACCACGTGCGCAGGCCCCTTGCCGCCCAGCGCCACTCCGCCCTGTCCCGAGTCCCCGGCCACTGCCCCGCCCTGCCCACCAGCGCCAGCGTCAGCCCACGTCGCCTTCACGTTGCCGCGCGCCCAGGCATCTCCCGACTGCCGCGACACGTCCACGCGATCGGCCGTCAACTCCATGCCGCCGTCTTGCACGCGCGGACTCATCGTCAAATGCAGCCACTCGCCCTTTCCCTCATAGACAGCTTTGCCGGCCGTCGCGCGCAACGGCGGCTGAGGCTGCGCACCTGGCTTCTGCAATGGTTGCTCAAACAGCACTACATTCCCGTCCAGCTCAGCCGTCCGCAAGCCGGTCGCGCCTAACGCCCCGCTCCCGCCGATGGCACCCTCGCTCGCTTGCTCCCTTGGTCCCTTGGTCCCTTGGCCCCTCGCTCTCTTGGTCTCTTGGTCCCTGCCTTCATCAAACTCCGCCTCCAGCTGGTCTCCAGTAGCGGTCTGCCGCGCTCCTGCCGCAGTAGTCTCGTCGATTTCCGCATGTCCCACGCCATTTATCGCGCGCAGCACCGAACCCGCTCCGAAGATTCCCGTCACCCTATCCGCAGTCATCGTCGATGGCGTTGGCGCTGCATTACCACGCCGGGTTTCGCTTGTAATCGTCACGCCGCCCGAGCCGCGCATCGTCTCCACTTCCAACTGTCCTTTGTCTGCGGGTCCCCGGCCTGCGCCTTTTGCCCCCCGAAAGTCGATATCCACGACAGGTGAGCGCCACATCCGGCTTACGCGCAGCGCGCCATCTCCTGCAACTTGCCCCGCGCCCTCCACGCTCGTCTCTTCGCTCTTCATCTCTACGCCGCGTTCCAGGTGCGCGCTCTTCAGCTCTCCCTTGGCGCCAAACTTCAGCTCCGCCGTCGGCGATGTCCCGTGCACTGTGTGGCCATCGTTTGCCGAGTCCATCGTCACACCGCCCTCCATGTGCCCATGGAGTGGCTCGTTGCGCTCGTCAAAATCCATCCACGTCACCGGCGCCTCCAGATGCCCGCCGTTCGCGGTCGCAACCGTAAATCCTCCCTTCGCGTCCAGGCGCTCCGCCGACCCATCCGCACGAAACAGAATCGTCGCTTCAGCCGCGTCTGCCTGTCCGCCGCGGTACTCCGTATTCGCTCTCATGAGAATGCAAGTCTGCGCGCCGCGGTCCAACTCGGCGTGCTGCGCGTGAATCTCGACCTCATCCGCACCGCGATGCGTCTTCATCTCCACCGCCTGCTCAAGGGTCAGGTAGCCGCTCTGCGAGTCGTAGCTGGCGCCCGTCGCGCTGCCACTTCCCTGCGCTGTGGAAAAATCGACCCGCTGAGCTGTCGTTACCAGGCCCGAGTTCCGGTCGAAGGTCACTCCGCTCGTCTTTACGTCAATCTGTCCCAATGAGCCGGTCGCTGCGCCAACCTCTGCAATCACATGGCCTTTCGTCTTGCTGGCGGTCTCCATGGCTGCCGCTGTGCTAGCCGACGGCCGCGTCAATAACATCTCCACTGGTCCCTGCGCCATAGCCTTGCCTGTCTTCTGGTCGTACTCAAAGGTGTCGCCCGAAATCCGGTCGATCTCGCTTCCGTCGGCGCCGTAAAGGTCGATCTGCACATCGTGTAGCTCGACAAAGTCACTCTTCAGCTCCACTTCTCGCGACGCGTGAATCCTGTACTGCGAGTGCGCTCCAAACGCGTGCACGACGGTGTACCCATTGGCCTCCTGAATAATGCCCTTGGCCAGCTTCTGCGGTAAATCGTGCCGGTTGAGCACATTCTTCAACTTGGCTCGCACCAGGAACACGCCCAGCGTGGCCAGCAGCAGCACCGCCGCCACCAGCACCAGCGTCCGGATTCGCTCGATCGTGAAGCGCACGCCTAGTTTTCCATTCCAAGTCGCGCCGCGAGCCTTTTTGCCAGGCTCTCGCCCAGTTCGCTCCACAGCAGGCGCGCCGTTGCGCCCGACGCCTTCTCTACTCCCGCGGTCAGCTCCACCAGCTGGCGGACATTCTCTGCAATGTGTCTCGCGCCGACTTCACTCAAGTCGACATCCTCCTCGAGGAACGGCGCGTCGCTGCCAAAATCGATCCGGATGTGGCCATCCTGCTCGTAGGCACCCTCGTCGAACAACGGCCCGTACCCAGTCACCCGAACCAGCTTTGGTCCCCGCGCCCAACGCGCGTCAAGCTTTGCCGGCGCACTGTCATTTTGAGAGCCTGTATTGGGATTGTCATCCTGAGCGCTCTTTTTGAGATTGTCATCCTGAGCGAGTCCAGCGCCAAGCGCGGGACGAGTCGAAGGACCTGCTTCTTTTTTTCCTGCAACCGAGATTCCACCCGGCCCCGTCTCCAGCTCCCACAAATTCCACCCAATCTGGAACTCGTAGGCGTAGTCCTCATGCAGCAGTTCCGTCGCCTCTTCCACGGCCAGCCGCGGATCGGCGCCCGGTGCCTGGCCCGGTTCAATCAAGCCGGCCATTCGCCCGTAAATTCGCTCAAAAACGGGCGTCTCGTTCCAGCTCACCGGCCATACCGTCGCTGAATACACCTTCGCCTCGCCCCCATGCGCATCAAAGGCGCCGAGCACCGCAACCAGCTTGTCGGGGAGCGCCTCCAGGCGCAGGTTCGGGTACCACAGGCTCAAATAAAGCGTGTCTGCCATCTATGTTGATTTTAGACGTCCTGCCAGTGCTTTCCGCGGCGCCGGGGCCCCGGCGCCGTTGGCGGTGTAGACTTTTTGTCATGCGAAAACATGCCTTCCGGTTCCTCCTTGCGCTCTTCGCCTCATTCGCGGCCTTCACCGTTGGCAAGGCGCAACCGCCCGCACCCGACAGTCAGCAGCAGTTCGCCGATCTGGGCGCCTGCAAACTGGAGAACGGGCAGCAAATCACCGGCTGCAAGCTGGGCTATCGCACGTTTGGCAAGCTCAACGCCGACCATTCGAACGCCGTACTCTTTCCCTCCTATTTTTCCGGCACCAGCTCCAGTCTGGCCGGCTTTGTGGGCGCGGGCGAGCTCGTCGATCCCTCGAAATATTTCGTCATCGCAGTCGATGCGTTCGGCGACGGCGTTTCTTCGTCTCCCTCAAACTCCGCTTCGCAACCTGGCCCGCTTTTCCCAGCCTTTACCACGCGCGACATGGTCAGCGCCGAATACCGCCTCGCCACGGAAACGCTCAGTCTCAAGCATCTGCACGCAGTCATGGGCATCTCCATGGGAGGCATGCAAACCTTCGAATGGATGGTGGACTACCCCACCTTCATGGACGAGGCGATTCCCATCGTAGGTTCGCCGCGCCTCACCGGCTACGATCTGCTTCTCTGGCATACGGAAGAGGATGCGCTCCGTTCCGACCCCGCCTGGCAAAACGGCCACTATGTTCAGCGCCCGCCAATGGGATTGGTTGATGCAATCCACACCATGCACCTGACCACTCCTGCCAACTATGCCCGCGAGCACCCGCCGGAGAAATTTGCCGCCGATTATTCCGCCTATTTCTCCAAGGGCATTCTTCCCTTCGACGCCAATGACTGGCTGTCGCAACTGGAAGCGATGATCCATCACGACGTTTCCCACACCGATTCGATGGACGACGCAGAGAGCCGCGTCAAGGCGCGCGTGCTCGTCGTGGTGGCGGCGCAGGACCATATGGTGAATCCCATGCCGGCTGAGGACTTTGCCAAGGCTATCGGCGCCAGGGTCTTCGTCCTCGATTCCGACTACGGACATATCTCGTTCGCCTACGAAACGGATAAGCTGGGACCGGTTGTTCGCGCGTTTCTCGACGGCCAGTAGTGGAGCTGAAGGTCGAAACCTGAAACCTGGACTCTCTACCCCGTCACAATCTCGCTGAAGTCCGCAATCGTCGAGAAGTTGCGCAGAACTTCGGCGATCAGACCAAGGTTGGCGCTGCGAACCGCCTCGTCGGCGTCGAGCACCATCACTTTATCGAAGAACTGGTCGATGGTCGGTCGCAGCGTCGCGATCAATACCAGCGCCTCGCCGTAATTCCGTTGCTCGCGTAGCTTGGCAACCTGCGGAGCCATCTCTTTCGATCGGTCCCACAGGTCGATCCCTTCCAGAGTGAGTTTGCTGGCCAGCTTGCCGATCTTTTGCTCATCGGGACGGAAACCCTTCTCATCGGCCTGACGCAGGATGTTCTTGATGCGCTTGCAAGCTGCCGAAACGGCGGCGAAATCCGCTGAGCCCCGTACCGAAGTCAGCGCCTCGGCGCGCGCAATCACGTCGCGCACATCGTCCGCGCCCGCGGCTAGCGTCGCGCTCACCACGTCGTAAGCAAACCCGCGCACGTCTTTCAAATAGAACTGCAGCCGCTCCTGGAAAAACTCGGCGACCTGCGCTTTTCCGGCGTCGTTAACGCCGGAGGCGTTGATCACATCGCTCAGAGTCAGTGGCAATTCCGACTCGGCCAGAATTTTCACGATCGAGTTCGCCGCCCGTCGCAGCGCAAACGGGTCTTTCGATCCAGTCGGCGCATTGCCGATCCCGAACATCGCCACGATCGTCTGCACGCGATCGGCGATGCCAAGCAGTTGCCCCTCCACCGAAACCGGAATCGGGTCTTCGATCGAAGCCGGCGTGTACTGGTCGTAGATGGCGCGCGCGATTGGCTCACTTAGCCCCTGCGCCCGCGCATACAGTCCTCCGATCACGCCCTGCAGCTCGGTGAACTCCTTGACGAGTTCAGTGGTGAGGTCGGTCTTGGCTAGTTCGACCGCCTTGAACAGCGCCGCCTCGTCGAACGGAGCGTTTGTGCCCTTCAGGATCGTGGCCAGCGCATTCGCGACCGCCAGGTTCTGTTCCGTCTTCCAGTAGTAGCTCCCCAGCTCCTTCTGGAAGGTCACGTTCTTCAGGCTCTCCATGCGCTGGGCCAGCGGCGTCTTCTGGTCCATGTCCCAGAAGAATCGCGCATCCTTGAACCGCGCTCGCAGCACGCGCGCATTGCCGTGCCGAATAATCGCCGCGCCCTCTTCGTCCGCCTGCGTATTCAGCACCGCCAGAAAGTGCGGGGCCAATTTGCCCTGCGCATCGTCCACGGCAAAGTATTTCTGGTGGTCGCGCATCACCGTCACCAGAACTTCTTCCGGCAGGTCAAGATACGCGCGCTCAAACTCGCCCAGGATCACCGATGGCCACTCGGTCAGGTGCGTCACCGTCTCCACCAGCGCTTCGTCCTCGCGCCAGCGCGCGCCTTCAACTTTTCGCGTCTCTGCATCCAGAGCCTTGCGGATCGTCTGCCGGCGTTCAGCCACATCAACCACGACGAACGCAGCGCGGAGAGTATCGGCGTAACTCTTCGCCAAAGGTAAAGCCACGGAGTGGTCACCGAACAGTACCCGATGCCCACGGCTGGTATTGCCCGCCGCGATCCCCGCAATCTCCAGCGGAACGGCGTCGGCGTCCAGCATCGCCACTACCCAGCGCACCGGCCGCACGAACCGCTCCGGCTTTGCCGCACGCCAGTACATGTTCTTGGCCCAGTAGATCGCCAGCACTTCTTTCGGCAGCTCTGCGGCAAGAATCTCCGATGCCGTCCGCCCGATCAGCTTCACTGTCGCGCCAACGTACTCGCCTTTCGACGTCTCTATTTTCTTTATTTCCGCAACGGCAATACCCGCCTTCTTCGCAAAGGCCTCTGCGGCCGCTGTCGGCGTGCCTTCCTTGAAGGCGATCTTCCACGACGGGCCCATCACCACTTTTTCGTTGTCGGCCTGCTTGGCCTCGACGCCTTCCGCAAGCACTGCCAGCCGCCGTGGCGTCGAGAAGGTCGTGACCTTCGCGTTCTCGGCCACCAACTTCTCGCGCTTCAGCAGATCGCCCACGCGCTTGCCCAGCTCGGCCTTGGCCGCGGCAATCATCCGCGCCGGAACCTCTTCGAGCCCGATCTCTAATAAAAAATCCGCCATGCCTGTCTTCGTCTCGCTAACTTGCTGACTCGTCCGCCGCGGCGGACTGACCCGCTTCTTGCTGCATCGCCCACGCCTTCGCCACGCCCACCGCGAGCGCGCGAATCCTTCCGATCACACCCACCCGCTCCGTCACACTGATCGCTCCGCGTGCGTCCAGCAAATTGAACAGGTTCGAGCACTTCAGCGCCAGCTCATACGTCGCCAGCAGCGGGAATCTCTTCTTTTCGACCGCACTCGCGTTCTCATCGGCCAACAGCGCATTCGCCTTTTCGAGCAGCGCCTGCGCCTCGGCCTCGTAGGAATTGAAGTGCTCCCAAAGCCTGGCTACATCGGCCATCTCGAAGTTGTACACCGAAAACTGCAGCTCCTCGGCCATTCGCACATCGCCGTAAGTCACCACTGCGCCCGTTTCCGGATTGCGCGCCCACACAATGTCGTAAATGGAATCGACATCCTGCAGGAACGCCGCAATACGCTCCATGCCGTACGTCAGCTCGGCACAAATCGGGTCCAGATCCATGCCCCCGCACTGCTGAAAGTACGTGAACTGCGTAATCTCCAAGCCGTCGAGCATCACCTGCCAGCCCACGCCCCACGCGCCTCCAGCCGGCCATTCCCAGTTGTCCTCTTCAAATTTCAGGTCGTGGTGCTTCAGGTCGATCCCCATCGCCTCCAGCGATTCCAGATACAGCTCCTGCACATTCACTGGCGGCGGCTTCAGGATCAGTTGGAACTGCGTGTGCTTGAAGAGCCGGTTGGGATTCTCGCCGTAGCGTCCGTCGGCGGGCCTTCGCGAGGGCTGCGCGTACCCCACCTTGTAGGGCTTCGGCCCCAGCACGCGCAAAAACGTCTCCGGGCACATCGTCCCCGCGCCCACTTCCACGTCATAAGGCTGCTGGATCACGCACCCGCGCTCCGCCCAAAACGCCTGCAGGCGGAACAACAAATCCTGAAAGGTCAACGATGTGGGCTTTACGCGCGCTTCGGGCTGGGCAACGGACACAGGCTCGTCTCTCTCATCGGGACTAAGGGATGATTCTATCAGCCGGAATAAGTCGAGCCGGTGGGCCCATGATTCTTCAAGTTACTTTAGGGACAAGCGCCTGGAGTCTGCGGCACGTCCGAGTCATTTCAACCGTTCACCCGCCTAGCCTCGCCAGCGCTTCTGCCGTCTTCAATTTGCGCTCCAAATGCCTCTCCAGCGTCTGCAGCGTAAACCGCCTCAGATCCTGACCGCGTTTCCGCGGCCACGCTTCGGCCGCAAAGCTCGATGCCGGCGCCCGCAGCATCCGTTGCGCCAGTTGCCAGGAGTCGGCGGAGAGCGAGCTCCCCGACCCATTCGCATGCAGCCCGCAAAACAGCCCGTCCGCATAGGCGTTGAAGCGCACTTCTCCCGAGCCCAGCGCCTCTCCGCACACCATGCAATGTCCGATATCTGGCAGCAATCCCATCAGCCGCGTCATCCACAGCGAGAAATACGTCAGCGCCATCCAGGGCCCGGAGAACTGGGGTCCTGAAAATTGGGGCCCGGCGGACTCGTGTTGCTCCGTCTCCGCCTTCACGGCGCTCGTCTGTTCCAGCACATTTGCCAACAGCCGGAACACCGTTGCCTGCGGATCGCGCTCGGGCAGCGCCTCGTCGATCACCTCGGCATAAAAGCTCAGCACCGCCATGCGCGCCTGGTCCACCGGCGAGGACAATGGCGATCGCAGAATCTCCAACTGGTCGAGCCTCACTAATTCTTGCCGCGGCCGCTCCGCAAACCACGCCCGCGCCAGCGTCATCGGCTCCAGCGCCCCGCCAAACCGCTTACGGCTTTTGAGCGCCGCCTTGGCCATGCCCTTCAGCCGGCCGTAATCGCGTGTAAAAAAGCTCACCAGCAGGTCGGCCTCATGCACCGGCCAGGTGCGCAGAACCACCGCCTCTGAAGTGAGCACGCTCATGCTTCCTCATCATCGCACTGGAAGGAGCAGGGGCCTTCAGGCCCCTGAATCAGCAAACACGAATTGTGGGCCTTTAGGCCCGGACGGCACCGGCGGGTGTCCAATGCTGGCTCCAGCACGGCCGGGTTCGCCGCAAACACAAACGCGCACCCCTGCAGTCGGGATGCGCGTTCTGAGGCCTTTTCTATGGGCGGCTGCTTAGCTGCTACCGGCCAAAATGCGCGGCGTTCTTTTCGGTAAAGTGGGCCCACTTCTCCGGCAGGTCGTCCTGCGCAAAGATGGCCGACACCGGGCATACCGGCACGCACGCGCCGCAGTCGATGCACTCGACCGGGTCGATGAAGAGTTGATCGGCCTCGGCATGACCGGCTTCATCCTTTTTGGGGTGGATGCAATCGACGGGACAGGCGTCTACACAGGCGGTGTCCTTGGTGCCGATACAGGGTTCTGCAATGACGTATGCCATCTCTGCTCTCTCCGGAGATTTCCGCGGTCTCGCGCGCGCGATCCGCTCTGGTCTTTACGACGCTGATAGTAGCATACGGCCCGGCGGTCTGACTTCCACTGTTTCGCGCGCGTTTTGCCATGCGGGAAGGGGCGCCACCCTCAATTCCCGACGGCTTTCGCTCGTTCCGCCCGCGCCTTCGCGAATTCCTCCGGAGTCGGAATCGGCGTGAGATTCCGCCCTGCGAACATGTCATCAAAGAACCCGATTAGCTCTTCGTGAATGAATCCGTTCGACGCCAGGATCTCCTCGCTCTTCAATTGGAAATGCCTGCCGGCGAAGTCGGTCACTCGCCCGCCGGCTTCTTCCACCAGCAGGATTCCCGCCGCCGTATCCCACGGATTCAGATTGAACTCCCAGAATGCATCCATGCGCCCACAGGCTACATACGCCAGATCGAGCGCCGCAGAGCCGGCTCGCCGGACTCCGTGCGAGCGCAAAGTGAACTCCTGGTAAAAGTGAATGTTGGGGCTCGCATGGCGCTTGCGGCTCGGAAAGCCCGTCGCCAGCAGCGCCTCGGCCAGCTCCGGCGTGCGCGAAACCCTCGCTGGTTTCCCATTCAACTGCGCGCCCTGTCCACGCTCGGCCGTGAACATCTCGTCTCGCAGCGGATCGTAGATCACCGCGGCCACAAGCGTTCCATCTTCGTCGGCTTTGATGCCCGCTGCCCGCTGTTCCAGACCCATCGACACGCAGAACTGGGGAAATCCATGAGCAAAGTTTGTCGTCCCATCGAGCGGATCGACGTACCAGCGGAATTCGCCCTCCATCCGCTCGCGTGTGCCCTCTTCGCCGTAAACGCCGTGATCCGGGAAAGCCTCGGCGAGCCGCGTGCGAATCAGCCTCTCCACCGTGCGGTCCGCCACGGTCACAATGTCCACGTCGCCTTTGTACTCGGTCGCCACTCCCTGCGCGTAGAACTCGCGCAACCGCGCCCCCGCCTCACGCGCAATCTCGGCAGCCTTGGGAATATATGTCAGCTTTTGCGCAATCGCCGGCTCTGCTGCGCGTGTCACAGCCCAGCCTCGTGTGGACCATTTCCATCCGCTCCATGACCGTCGGCGGTCTCATAGCGTGTCACTCGCCGCCGGCCTACTTCACTGATGGTGCGAATCTGGTTCTTGTAAATAAACAGATTGGGTTGTCCCTCGCGCGTCAGCCGCAGCATCGAATCATCGAAATATTCGATCCACCCGCGCACCGTCTCGCCGTCTCTCAACTTGATGTTCACGATCACCTGGCGATCGCTCAACGAGCGCAGGTAGAGTCCTTCCTGGCCGGTTTCGCCCGGCGGAGGCGTCTTGGAGCGGCGGCGCGACGACAATGGGGAAGTCATAGTGCCATTTTAGATGCAAATGTGCCGATGGGCGGTCGGAGGGAGCCAACTCTTCGGGGATCAACCAGTTTTTCGCGATCTTTTGGCGGCCGGCGTCAATTTCCCTTTGCCACCGCATCCGCGTAGTATCCGGTCTTGTTGCGCACGTTGAATTCATCCGCCGCGGCACGCGGAATCGTTACCACCACCCGATGAAAGGTCCTTCCGGGCTCTTGATTCTTCGGGTAATAGCCGAGCAAATACTGTGTTCTCAGGTCGTCGCTCACCCGGGCAAAAGCCTTGTCCAGTCCGCCTTCGCCCACATAAAAATGCTTTCCACCCGTCTCTTCTGAAAGTGTAATCAGCGCATGTTCGCCGCCCGTATCACGCCCGGCGCTGGCCTCGATGGGCACATCGATCAGCGAATAAATCATCACTTCATTGCGCAGAGCGGCTTCGAGAGCCTGTGCGTAAGTTGAGGACTTGGCCGTATCATCTCCGTCCGAGACCAACACCAGCACCTTGCGTCCTTCCCGCTTGCCCAGGCCTTGGGAGCCCAGGCAAATCGCATCGTAGAGAGCAGTCGCATAATCGGGTCGAAGCCTTCCCAGCGCATGATCGATCTGCGAAAGGTTGTTGGTGAACGGCGTCAACTCGCTCACGTCCGTCGCAAATTGAAGCACGCTCATTTGGTCTTTGCTCTGCAGAATGTCGCTCGCAAAGTGCCGAGCCGCGTTTGCTTCTTCGTCCAGATCCTTGCGCACGCTTCCCGACGTGTCGATGGCCAGCGTCAGATTCAGTGGCACATTCGTTTTCCGCTCGAAGACCGCGATCTGCTGCGGCCGGTCATCCTCGAACACTGCGAAATCGCCTTTGTCCAGCCCGCCCACAATCGCCCCATTCTTGTCGGTCACGTTGACGAAGATGTTCACTAGCTTCACGTCAACGTGAAACGTGGTCTCCTGCGCTGTAATCGCCGCCGGGACCAGCACCATCATCGCGGAGAGGCCGGCCATCACATTGCGCGAACAGATACGCCTAGCCCTCATGCGGGGCCTCGGCGGCGTCCACCACCAATGCCTCGGGGAACGGCTCCCCCGGCGCCCACACTACACCGTCGGCAAAGGTCTCCTTCTTCCAGATCGGCACGGTCTGCTTCACTGTGTCGATCAGCCAGCGGCAGGCCTCAAACGCCGCGGTGCGATGCGCCGAAGCCACCACGATCAGCACGCTCGTCTCGCCAATCTCCAACCGTCCCAACCGGTGAATCATCGTCACCTGGCGCACGCCGAATCGCTGACGCGCCTCCTTGCCCAACTGCCGCATCTGCTTCACGGCCATCTCTTCATAGGCCTCGTAATCCAGGTGCAGCGTCCGCCGTCCGCGCGAATGGTTGCGCACAATTCCGTCAAACACAACGACCGCGCCGTCTTCGCCGCTCTTGGCTGCGGCAACGATCTTGTCGGCGTCGATTGGGTTTCGCGTCAGCGCGACGGCAACTGTATGATCTTCCTCGCTCTCCTCCAAGGCATTCGACGTCCGCGCACGACCCCCGCCGGACACTGGTGGCAACAGCCCTACCTCATCGCCATCATGCAGAATGTGCGTGGCTTGCGCATATTCAGCATTCACGCCCACTGCAATGCCGCTGAGCGTCTCTTTTGGTGCGCGTTCCGGCAATCGCGCGCGCAGGTTCTCAAGCAACGACCCCACCGTCGCGCCCACCGGCAGCTCCAACTCGGATTCATTGGGGCCCAGCCATTCCTTCAAAATCCCAAAGGCAATCACGCGTATATGCATGGTTAGACAAAGAATACCGCTCAATAGCTTAGACGTGTCGGCCTGAAATCGGGGCTGAGTCGAGACCAACTCAGACAGCCACGGTCCACGTAGATGATGTTGAAGAGTTAGCTGATGAGTTGCCAAACAGGACCAGCCCAGACGGTTCCCTGAAAAAAGAAAGGGCCGGCGAAACCGCCGGCCCGCTTGCACAAAATCAGGAACGATTACGCCGCCGCGCCAGCTGCGCCCGCGGCCCGCCTCGTTGCGGTGGGTCGCATTTGCGGCCGTGCTGCCAGCAGCGGCAATGCCACCGCCAGCACGTCCTCAATTTCGCTGGCATAGTGCACCGTCACGCCTTCCATCATCTCCGGAGTCAAATCCTCTTCCACGTTCTGGCGGTTCTCTGCCGGCAGAATGATGTTTTCCACTCCGGCCCGTCGTGCCGCCAGGAACTTCTCCTTGATCCCGCCCACCGGCAGCACATTGCCGCTCAGCGTGATCTCACCGGTCATGGCCGTCAGCGGCCTTACTGGCATATCCGTCAGCAATGACGCCAGCACGGTCGCCATGGTCACGCCAGCCGAAGGGCCGTCCTTCGGAATGGCGCCTGCCGGCACGTGAATGTGCAGGTCCATCTCCTTGGTAAAGTCCTCGGCCAGTCCGAGCCGCGCAGCGTTCGAGCGTACCCAGGTCAGAGCGGCCTGCATGGACTCCTGCATCACCTCGCCGATCTGTCCAGTCATCGTAAAGCCGCCCTTGCCTTTCATCTTGTTGGCCTCGATGAACAGAATGTCGCCGCCGGCAGGTGTCCATGCTAGCCCAACGGCCACGCCGGGCCGCTTCACCCGCTCCGCTACCTCGGTTTCAACGCGCACCTGGATCCCGCCAAGGAATTCTTTCAACGCCTCCCTGGTCACGATCAGCTTTTCCGCGTGACCTTCCACCACGCGCCGCGCCTGCTTTCTGCACACGGTTCCGATCGTCTGCTCCAGCTTGCGCACGCCCGCTTCGCGCGTGTAATGGCGAATGATGTACCGTACCGCATCTTCCGGAAATTCAATCTGTTCCGCCGTGATTCCGTTCTCCTTGATCTGCCGCGGAATCAGGTACTGGTTGGCGATGTGGACTTTCTCCTCCTCGCTGTAGCCTTGCAGCGGAATGATCTCCATGCGGTCGATCAGCGGCGGAGGCACCGTGTCCAGCATGTTCGCCGTGCAGATGAACAGCACCTTCGACAGATCGAACGGTACGTCAAGATAGTTGTCCCGGAACGTATTGTTCTGCGCGGGGTCGAGTGTTTCCAGCAACGCCGATGCCGGATCGCCGCGGAAGTCCCGTCCCAGCTTGTCCACCTCATCCAGCATGATTACCGGATCGTTCGTTTCCGCCCGGCGAATGCTCTGGATGATCTGTCCCGGCAGCGCGCCGATGTACGTTCTGCGGTGTCCGCGAATCTCCGCCTCATCGTGCATGCCGCCCAGCGAGATGCGCTGGAATTTGCGCCCCAGCGCGCGCGCAATCGACCGGCCAAGGCTTGTTTTGCCCACTCCCGGCGGCCCGACGAAACACAGAATCGGCCCCTTCATGTCAGGCTTCAGCTCGAGTACGCTGAGGTAGTCCAGAATTCTGTCCTTTACCTTTTTCAGCTCATAGTGGTCCTCGTCGAGGATCTCCTTAGCCTTGCCGATGTCGATCTTCGATCCGGAACTCTTGGCCCACGGCAGCACTGCAAGCCACTCGATGTAATTCCGCGTGAGCCCGTAGTCCGCAGCCATCGGCGACATCCGCTGCAGCCGCCCCAGCTCTTTCAGCGCCTCTTTCTTCACGTCGTCGGGCATGCCCGCGGCTTCAATCTTCTGTTTCAACTCCTCGATGTCGCGCTGACCTTCGTCCTGTTCGCCCAACTCTTTCTGGATGGCCTTGAGTTGTTCGCGCAAGTAGTAGTCGCGCTGCGACTGCTGCACCTGGTCTTGTACTTCGGTCTGGATCTTGGTGCGCAACTGCTGCACCTCGATCTCCTTCGCCAGCAGCTTGTTCAATTGCTCCAGCCGGTCCGCGATGCCCGGGGTCTCCAGCAACTGCTGCTTATCGTCGGTGGTCAGGAAGGGTAGCGATGATGCCACGAAATCCACCAGCTTTGCCGGTTCGTCGATATTGGCGGCAATCGTCCTCAACTCGTCTGAAAGCGTCGGTGACTCGGTGACGATCTGCTGGAACTGTCCAACAACGTTGCGCACCAGGGCCTCAAACTCCGGCGAGGTCGCGGGGGCCAGCTCCTCGAGGGTTTCCACCTCGGCCACCATGTACGGCTCCGACTGGACAAACCCCACTAGCCGCACCCGGCTCACGCCCTCCGTAAACACAAAGCGGCTCTGGTTGGGCATGCGCACAATCTTGTGCACGGTCGCCAGAGTGCCCACCGTGTGCAGGTCAGATGGCTTGGGAGCGTCCAGCCGCGGGTCAAGTTGCGTCGCGACCACAATGGCCCGCTCCTCCCCCAGCGACTCGATCAGTTGGATCGAACTCTCGCGGCCCACCGTAAGCGGCAGCACCGCATGGGGAAACAGCACAGTGTCGCGCACCGGCAGCACCGGAATCCTCCGCGTTCCCGTTGCGTTACGGGCAGGAGCTTCATTTTCAGGGTTGGCTGGCTGGTTAGGCATTGAGTGTCCTCGTGTCAACTTTCCTTCATTAGATAGCTCAAAACCCTCAAAAGTTGCAACTTCCGCCTCTTCACCCCATTTCCTTTTGGCCAGGGTGACTTCTCTTACGCGCTGGTATTCATGCTGGTTCCATTGGGCTTAGGACTATTAGGCGTTCGGTCATGCCAAGGGCCCCCTGGCAACGCTTGATGACCAAGCACGCAGACACCCGGCCCCGAGTCTTTCAGCGTTGATTTATCTAGGAGTTACCTCCAACGGAACCGGGCGACGCGCACCCATTCGTGGGGTCTATCGGCGGAAGACTCCGGAAGGTGAGCGGAACCGGATTTCTAAGAATGATCCAGTGTTTGAATCGTCCTCGGTTGCCGCCCCTATCCCCCTTCACGCTTGAGGGCCGATTCGATCTGCTGCCAAACCTCGTCCGGGGGCTCCACGCTGGGGAATAATTGGCGTGCCGCCTCGGCAATCGTCTCCAGCTCGGCCAGCAACGCGCGACACCGATCGCAATCCTGGAGATGAGGGTGGGCAGACACGTCCTCCCCGGAGCCGATCAACTCGGACAGTTGCGCCTGGAACTCCTCGCAGCTCATTTTGCCGGGATCGCCCGTCATGGCTGCTCCTCTAGGTGCTTCGGGCTGCGCAGGGCATCGCGCAGCTTCAGCCGCGCCTTGTGTAATTGCGACTTGCTGTTGCCGATCGAGCAGTCCAGCATGGAAGCAATTTCATTATGCTCGAAACCCTCCACATCGTGGAGGATAAAGATCAGCCGGTACCCAGTCGGTAGATCGGCCACAGCCCGCTCCAGAGCCAGGCGGTCGATCGCTCCGCTCAGCGTCAGGTCGGGCGCGCCAAAACTCCGGCTTGGGCCCTCTTCCGGCGCCGGCTCCATGGCTTCATCCAGCGAAATCAGGGCCAGCCCCTTCTTGCGCAACTGCATCAGCACGACATTGATGGCCAGCCGGTGCAGCCACGTTGAAAAGGCCGAATCGCCCCGGAAAGTGGCGATCTTTCGATGTAACTGGAGAAACGCTTCCTGGGTCAGGTCCTCGGCCTCCGCCACATTGCCCACCATACGCAGGCAAAGCGAGTAGATGCGGCGCTTGTGCAGAGAATACAGTTGCGCAAAGGCCTCGTGATCGCCCGCCTGAGCGCGTATCAGAACTGCGGCCTCCGCCGGATTCGCCGGTTTCGAAGCCGTGCGTCCTTGCTCCGAGCTTCCATTCGGCCGGATGCCGCCGGACGCTTGCGTGGGGGAAGAAGAATTGGGCATGCACTTCCTTAAAGATCTCTCGTGAACCGAATCCGTGCGCGAGACAGCAAGAGCTCGCATTGGCCAATCTCTGTTGAGGTTCTCGTTCCGGCTTCCCATCCTGTGTGGAAATTCCGCGCCCGCTGCCTGTTCTCCCTCGCAACAGAGAAGACGAAACAGGGTTCCTACCGCTTGGCACTTCGCTTCGGCGAATCGACTCCGGCTTGCCGGTTAGGTGACAAACAGAGCAGACATTCTCTGGTTTTGACGCAGCTTCCTTACTGGTTAGTATAAGGTTAGGCAATTAAGGTTGGCTGAGTTCGAATAAAGACACCCAATTCGACGCCCTTCGAGAGCGCGTGTTGAGCCGCTCCCGCTTTGCGCTGGGATGCTGCGCCTCCACCGCACTTTTTAAGATATGGTCTTCGAAACAAAGCCGGTAGTAAGATGCGGCGTTCCATCTGGCCCCCGGCGGCGGGCGGTGCGCGGCGTCCGCGTCGATGCCATGGAACACCCGGAGGCCCTGCAACCTCGTACCGCTTATCGGCTACTCGGGATTCGGCTCGCGTTCGATTCCATCCTGCGATCACGCGGCTTGGCTGTATTTGCCCCTGCCGTTTTGACATCAATCCTTTTTTGCCTTGCAGGCGCGCCTATCTCCGCCCGGTGCCAGGGGCCGGCTGCACCTCCCGAAACTGGCAGGAGCGCGTCCGCCATGGACAATCCAACGCAAGCCAACTCCGGCGACGATCCGATGGTTGCGTGGGAAGGCTTGCCCGTGACGCGCATCTCGTTCGAGGGCGTTTCCGCCGACCGCCTGGCCCCGCTCCCCGGCCACCTGGCGCAGGCGGCAGGGGCACCGCTGACCGCCGACAACGTGAAAAGGAGCCTCCGGCAGCTCTACGCGAGCGGCCTTTATGACACCGTCGAAGTGGAAGGTTCACGCGAGGCCGACGGCGTGGCCTTGATCTTTCTTGGAACCGCGCGCACCTTTATCGGCACGGTGAGCGTCGACGGAGCCGTCGGGGCGACCATGAACACACAGCTCCAGCGCGCCTCGCAGCTCGAAGCCGGAACCCGCCTGACGCAGGCCAAAATGCTTCGCGCTGTGGATCAAATGCGCACCGCGCTTAACGAGGACGGCTATTTCGAAGCGGTGACCACCCAGGCCATAACGCCGCATCCCAATCAGCAGCTCGCCGACATCGCGTTTCGCGTGGCCTCGGGAATAAGGGCGCGCGTGGGGAAGATTACGGTCACGGGCGACTCCGGCATGAGCCTCGAGACATTCCGCCGCCACGCCGGGCTGCGCATTAGCGCTCATATCGATCACGATACCGCCAATCGCGCCCTCGATGGCGTACTTCGCGAGTTCCAGAGGCAGGAACGGCTCGAAGCCGACGTCAAACTCGAGTCCGCGCAATACGACGCCGCCACCAAGTCCGTCGACTATCACTTCACTGCCAATCGCGGCCCCGTCGTCAAGGTCGAAGTCCAGGGCGCTTCTATTGAAGCGGATCGCGTCAAGCATCTCATCCCCATCTTTGAAGAAGGCAGCGTGGACGAGGATCTGCTTAACGAGGGCAACCGCCGCTTGCGCGATTATTTTCAGAGCCTGGGTTATTTTGACGCCAAGGTCGATCACCAGTCCAAATCGTCGAGCAGCAACCACGTTGACATTCTTTTCAATGTCCAGCTTGGCCCGCGCCGTCGCGTTGAGAAAGTCTCCGTCGAGGGCAATCATTATTTCGATTCAGCGACCTTAATGGATTTGCTCAGCGTTCACGCTGCCGGCATTCTCGACCGCCATGGAATCTATAGCCAGGCGCTGGTCCAGTCCGATGTCAACGCGCTCCAGGGCGTCTATCAGAGCAACGGCTTTTCTCAGGTGAAAGTAACGCCTGAAACCAGCACGCCTGAAACAGTCGTGGCCGATAATCCGCCACCCGGCGGCACACCGGCCGGCATCGCGCAAACCGCTCCGCTCCAGGTGACCTACCACATCGTTGAAGGCCCGCAGTTGCGTGTGGGCACGCTGGCCATTGAGGGCAACGAACACATCGCCATGGCCACGCTCACCGCGCTCATGAACACCACGCCGGGACAGATGCTCTCGCCGCGCAACCTGGCCGGAGACCACGACGCCATCGTCACCGCCTACTACAGCCGCGGCTTCGATCAGGCGACCGTGACCATCACGCAGCAGCCGGAACTCTCCAATTCCAACCAAGTCGGCGTCGTCTTCCATGTCGATGAGGGCGAGCAGATCTTCGTCCGCGACGTCTCGATGACCGGCCTCCAATTCACTCGCCCGCAAACCGTGGCCCGCGCCATCACCATTCACCCCGGCGATCCGCTGAATCAAACCGCGCTCACTGACACGCAGCGCAATCTCTATGACTTCGCCTTGTTCAACGAAGTGAATGCCGCCGTCCAGAACCCCGACGGCGCCGCAACGCAAAAGACGATTCTGCTGCAAGCCGTCGAAGCGCGACGCTGGACCTTTACCTATGGCGTTGGATTCGAGGCCCAAACCGGCCAGCCGCAGAACAATTGCGCCGGCGCCACGGCCGGAGGCGTGGCGTGCAATCCCAACGGCAAAACCGGCGTCAGCCCACGCGGACTCGCTGACATTACGCGCAACGATCTTTTCGGCCGTGAACAATCCATTTCGCTGCGCGGCACCTACGGCTTGCTTGAGCAAAGCCTCGGCATCCAGTACCAGGTTCCGCACCTTGAAGGCAATCCCAACTTCGCCTTCACGTTTTCCGGAGGCTACGCCAACAGCCTGGATGTCTCAACCTACGTCGCGTCGCGCCTTGAAGGGGCCTTCCGCTTCACGCAGAACTTCAACCATCCCGGCTCGTGGCTCTCACGCGCCAACACGTTCATTTATGAGATCGATTTCCGCCGCGTCAAAGTGGCGGCCAGCAGCTTGCAGGTCTATCCCGGTGAAATTTCATTGCTTTCAACCGCGACGCGCGTCGGCGGCCCGGCATTCACCTGGATTCGCGACACCCGCGACGTTCCCATGGATGCCCGCCGAGGCACTTATTCAAGCTTTCAGGAGTTCTTGTCCGACCGATTCTTTGGCGCGGAAGCGGAGTTCAACCGCATCGATACATCGAATTCGAGCTATTACAGCTTTGACAAGGGCCGGTTCGTCCTGGCCCGCAACACGCGCTACGGCCAGATTCGCGCCTTCGGAAGCGGCACCAACGGAATCATTCCGCTCCCCGAACGCCTCTACGCCGGCGGACCTGTCTCTTTGCGCGGATTCTCGCAGAACGCCGCCGGGCCGCGCGATCCCGAAACCGGTTTCCAGATCGGCGGAGCCGGCGCGCTCACCAACAGCACCGAGCTCCGCCTGCCCCCGCCCACGCTTCCGTGGCTGGGCAACACCGTCAGCTTTGTCATCTTTCACGACATGGGCAATGTTTTCACCAACGCAGGCGACGCCTGGGCCAGCTTTCTGCGCGTGCGCCAGCCCGACAGCGGCGCTTGTAGGACACTGGCGACAGTCGGAGACGCCAACTCCTATCTGCCCAACGGCCTCTACACGTCGACAGGCCATCAGGGGAAGTGCAGCTTCAACGATTTCTCGCACGCCCTCGGCCTTGGCCTGCGCTACCACACGCCGGTTGGGCCCATCCGCTTCGACGTAAGCTATAACCTGAATCCGCCCATCTATCCCGTGAATATCAACTACTCCATTCCCACACCGGCCGGCGCCCCTCCCACTCTTCCCGGGTACGAGTCGGACCCGTACGTCGGCCAGTCTCCGCACATCAACTTCTTCTTCAGTCTCGGGCAGGCCTTTTGATGAATACGCGCTCTCCAATCCGTTTTCGAAGCTTCCGCACATTGGCTGTCATCCTGAGCGAAGTCCGCCGCCGCGGACGCTGCGAAGGACCTGCTGTTGCTTCTTCCCGGGGCGCACTTGTCACACTCTCTCTCGCTATGTCTTTGATCGCGGCCATTCCGGTTCAGGCGCAACAAACAATCACCGTGTCCCCCATCGTCCTCGACCGTGTTGTCGCCGTCGTCAACAAGCACGCCATCCTCGCCAGCGACATCGACGACGAAATTCGCCTCTCGGTCCTCGATCCCAATCTCGTAGGCCAGGGCACGCTCACGCGGCAGGGAGCGGTCGAGCAGCTGATCAGCCGTGCACTCATTGAGCAGCAGATTCGCGAACAGGACATGCAGGCCATCGCGCCCTCGCAGGATGAAGTCAACGCTCGTTTAGAACAGATTCGCCGGCAGCTCCCCGCCTGCGTGCGTCAAAACTGCGCCACCGATGCAGGGTGGGTGGCATTTCTTGCCGCGCACGGGCTTACGCCGGAGCGCGTCGAAATTTATCTCCGTTATCGGCTTGAGATCTTGAGCTTCATTGAGCAGCGCTTCCGCCAGGGCATTCAGATCTCACCGCCGCAGGTCGAGAGTTACTACCACGACATCCTGCTTCCGCAGTACGCTCCCGGCGAAACCGTTCCACCGCTGGATCAGGTTGATACCCGTATTCAAGAAATCCTGCTCGAGAAACAGGTGAATGTTCTCTTCGACGCGTGGCTCACGAATCTGCGCAGCCAGGGCGACGTTGAAGTCCTCGACCCATCGCTCGAATCCGCTGCAGCCCGGAACTCCAGTCCCGCTGCCAGCCCCGTTGCGGGTGCAGGTGCGGCCCCCGCTGCGAATATAGATGCGAGCCCAGGTGAGCGAGAATGACCGATCGCCCCCCCACTTCGATCTCGCCGGATCAACCGCCTCCCCCCGAGCCTCTTCCGCGCGGCAAGCGCAGTCGTTTGCGCCGATTCTTCCTTCGCCACCTGCCGCTATCTCTCGCAACGGCCGCGGTTTTGCTCGTCCTCGCGGCAGTCGCCGCCTACTTCATCGCCAGCTCTGCCGCGTTCGAGAATCTCGTGCGCAAGCGTATCATCGCTCAAATTGAAATGGCCACCGGCGGCCGCACGCAGATTGCGTCCTTTCATTGGCATCTTCTTGCTCTCGAAGCCGAGGCCGGCGGAGTCGTCATTCATGGCACGGAGGATCCCGGCGAAGCACCCTACGCCCAGATCGACCGCCTACGCGTCCAGGTGAGCATCTTCGGCTTCTTCACTCCGCATATTTCGCTGCGCAACCTTGAGATAGACCGGCCGCAACTGCACTTCATCGTCTACCGCGACGGATCGACGAATCAGCCGCGCCCGCACGGGCCCCAGCAGCACGGCAAATCCACTCTGCAAACGCTCTTCGATCTGCGCGCCGGCCAGGTCTTGGTCGAACAGGGAAATCTCGATTTCGACGATCGCGCCGCTGCTTTCGACGCTCAGAATCGCTTTCTTCCGCTCGACTTCAAAGCCGACGACGTATCGCTTCAATTGATCTACGTGCCCGGGTCCTTCCGCGCGCCGGAGAGCTATCGCGTCAATGCCGCCGCTGAAGATCTTGTTCTGGCTCGCCAGTTACCGCGAAAACAATCTCCGCCCGTGCATGGAAAGTTTCAACTCGCCCTCGACCTCCAGCGCAATCACGCTGTTTTGCGCAGCTTTCAACTTACGTCGCGCAGCGGCGGCGAGCAGGACCGCGCACTCCAGGTTACGGGAACCCTGGATGATTTCACTCATCCCCGCTGGCAGGCCAAAATCGATGGCGATCTCGACATGCGGCTCCTTGATCCCGTCACCGGATACTCTGATTCGCCCGAGGGCATCGCTCATCTCCATCTCGCCGCCGGCGGCACAGCGCCCGCCTTTCAAATTTCCGGCGACGTCCATGTGGACGGCGGCTCCTACTTGGGCGCAGGCATGAACGCCACGGGCGTCAACCTCGATGCGCGCATCGATGCCGATCGCGGAAAACTGCTGATTACACAGATTGTCGCCCGCATGCGCCAGGGCGGCCAGATCGAAGGCTCCGTCGCGCTCGCGCCATGGCTTCCCGGACCAAAAGTCGTCCCCGCGCAGATTACGGCGCCCATCGGCGCACCTGGTTCAGAGGATTCGCTCCGCGCGCGCAACGTTCTCGTCCACCCTGCATTGATTCCTATCCCTATGAACGGCAAGGTCACAGCCAACTTCAAAGGCGTTTCGCTCGATACGATTCTCAATATCGTCTCGCCGTCGCAATACCGCCGCCTCGGCTTTGCCGCGCGTGTCGATGGCCCGGCAAATGCAACGTGGTCGAACGGTGACGTGCGAACCATCGTTGTCTCCTCGACTCTTGCCCTCAGCCCCTTGCAGCCGACACCTGAAGGTGAGGCGCCCGCGACCGGCGTCGTCGACGCCACCTATTCGCAGCGCAATGGCGGAGTGGATTTGCGCGAGCTGGAGCTGCAACTGCCCGCGAGCGATTTCACTGCGCGAGGGGCGCTTGGCGCCTATCCGGTCACGAGCGCGTCGGCGCTTACCGTCGATTTTCATTCCCACGATTTGTCGGAGTTCGACGCCGTCCTGCGCAGCCTGGGATTGGAGCGTAATGGCAGATCCGGAACCGAGGCTCTGCCTGCGGTTCTTACGGGGCAAGGCGATTTTCGCGGAACCTGGACAGGCTCTTTGATTAGGCCGCATATCGCGGGCACGCTCAAGGCCACGCAAATAGCCGTGGAAGTGCCGTCTGTTGCTGGCGATTCCAGCCAGCCTCGCCCCGAGCTTCATTTCGTCCATTTCGATTCAGTCAACGCCGAAGGCAGCTATGCGCCGTCTCAGATCTCCATTCAGCACGCTCAGTTGACCCGCGGCGATTCCAAAATTGTGTTGAGTGGAACGCTCGACGCGTCGACGGGACCTCCAGCGGCTCCTCGTCGTCGCTTCGCAGTCAGTCCGCAACCAACCTACGATGGCGACTCCGTTCTCCGCGCGCAGGTTGATGCCACTCACATCGACGTCGCGGATCTGCAGCCGTTCTTTGCCCAGAACCTTCCGGTCACCGGCAATTTCGATACGCAATTCACGGCCGACGGGCCGCTCCGCGCGCCCGCGGCTTCAGGCTCGTTGCAGATGGATAATGGTGTCGTGTATGGCGAGCCGGTCACGCAAATTCGCGTCCAGGCGGCGCTGGCCGGCAATCGGCTTAAAGTCGTCTCGGCCCACGCCACAGATGCCGGCGGGTCCATCTCGGGGTCAGGAAACTACGACTTCGACGCCGGAACCTTCAATGTCGATGCCCACGCTTCTCAAATCGACATCGCTCGCATCGCGTGGGTCGGCCGCCACAATTATGAAGCGGCCGGGAAGCTGTCCGTTGACCTCACTGGCTCCGGCTCGCTCGACGATCCACGGCTGAATGCCCGCGCCACTGTCGACAGCCTCGCATTGGGCGGGCAGCGTTTCGGTGCCTTCGAGATTGCGGCGCACACCGCCGGCCATCAGCTTGCCTATGACGCAGTCACGCAGTTGCAGGGGGCCGACCTGCACCTGAAAGGCCAGACGGAATTGCGAAAAGGTTACGCAACGCAGGCAAGCGTCGAGTTTTCCCAATTCAACGTCGGCGCTCTGCTTCGCATGGCGCACGTCACGGCCTTCAGCGCTGACTCTGCGCTCGCCGGAACGATCACCCTCGACGGACCGCTCTCCGATATCAAGCAACTACGGGGCGACGCCCAGCTTCGCCAGTTGGCGGTCACCGTCGCCGGCGTCCACTTGCAAAGCGAGGGCGGCATGCACGCCACGCTTGCCGATGGCCGCGTCCGCCTCGATCCTCTCCATGTAACGGGTGACAACACCGACCTTCGTGCCGACGGAAGTCTTTCGCTCGAGGGCTCGCAGCAGCTCGATCTTGCCGCCAGCGGCTCCGTCAATCTCAAGCTCGCTGAAACGCTCGATCCCGACCTCACAGCCAGCGGCGTAACTACTTTCCACCTGGAAGCCCACGGCCCTTTGCGGAATCCCGGGCTTCAGGGCAGCGTCGAATTTCAGGACGGTTCGCTCTCGCTTGAAGATCTGCCCAACGGGCTGAGCCAGTTGCGCGGCACGCTGGAGTTCAATCAGAACCGGCTTGAAGTCAAGTCCCTGACCGCCATGACCGGCGGCGGGCAACTCGCAGTGGAGGGCTATCTCGCCTATCAGCATGGAATCTTCGCCGACCTGATCGTCACGGGAAAAAGTGTTCACATCCGTTATCCTTCCGGCGTCAGCTCGCTGGCGGACTTGAGGCTGCAGCTCCAGGGCCCGCAATCGAACCTCCTCCTTAGCGGCGATGTGCTCATCACGCGGTTTGCTGTTAGCCCCGATCTCGACCTCGCCGCCCTCGCAGTCCAGGCCAACTCGTCGGTCCAATCCATTGCGCCGCCCAATGCTCCGTCGAATCACGTGCGGCTCGACGTGCACATCTCCTCTTCGCCGCAGTTGAACTTTCAGAACGCGTTTGCCAAGCTGGCCGGCGACGTGAATCTCCGCCTGCGCGGCACCATGGCGTCACCATCGTTGCTTGGCGCTGTCTCCATCACCGAGGGTAGTGCTCTCATCGCTGGAACCCGCTACGATCTTGAGCGCGGCGACATCACCTTCACCAATCCGGTCCGCATCGAGCCCGTCATTGATCTGAGCGCCACCGCGCACGTCGAGGACTACGACATCTCCCTCGGCCTCCACGGATCGCCGCAGAAGCTCAGCGTCTCCTACCGCAGCGATCCACCGCTGCCTGAAGCGGACGTGGTCGCGCTTCTCGCGCTCGGCCACACGGCCAATCAGCAGCGCCTTTACACGCAGCAGCAGGAGCAGGCCATCTCGAATCCCACCACCGATGCGCTCCTCGGCGGCGCGCTCAACGCCACCGTCTCAAGCCGCATCCAGAAACTCTTCGGCGCCGGCTCCGTAAAGATCGATCCCAATTACCTTGGAGCGTTCGGGAACTCGACTTCGCGCATTACGGTCGAGGAGCAGCTGGGCCGCAATGTCACCCTCACCTATGCCACGGACGTTAACACCACCAGCCAGCAGTTGCTCCAGGCTGAAGTCGCCATCAACCACCACGTCTCCCTCGTCGTGGCCAGGGATGAATCCGGCGTCTTTTCGATGGTCGTCAAAGCCACTCGCCGCTATCGGTAACCCGCCGGCGGGCCAATTTCGGCCATCGCACCGCGCAACCAAACCCCCCTCAGCTGTGTCTAAATAGACCGGCAGACTCGCGAAGCGCCGTCTCGATCCACGGAGTCGGCGCCAAGACACACAGATCCTGCCGATGGAGGACTTTCCAATGTCAAAGACGATCAATCTTCGCAACTCATTGCTCTTTGCCGCGGCTCTTTTTAGTGCAATTCTCGTTCTTCCCCAGCTCTCGCAGGCGGCTGCCGATCAGGACGTCGCCAGTACCGTGCGTGCCAAGCTCAACAAATCGCAGTTTAAGGATGTTCAGGTCAATGTCGACGCGAACGGCGTCGCCACCTTATCCGGAACCGTAGGCGAATACGAAAACAAGGCCGATGCCGACAAGATCGTTCACAAGGTGAAGGGCGTCTCCGCCGTCCGCAACGACATTCAGGTCTCCGGACCCGATGTTCCCGATGCCCAGTTGCAAAAAACTCTGATCGGTAAGATTTCGAGCGAAACAATCGGCTACGGCAATGAGTTTGACGCCATCTCCGTCACCGTTCAGAACGGCGTCGTCACATTAAGCGGTCATGCGCACGACTATCCCAACCGCGACTCCGCACTCGCCGTCGCCTCCACAACTCCTGGCGTCAAGGATGTGATCGACGATATCGCCGTCGATCCTGTCTCGCAGATGGATTGGCAAATCCGGCTCGCGGTGGCCCGCGCCGTCTACGGCTATGCGACCCTGAACCGGTACGCGATCGATCCTGAAAAGCCCATTCGCATTTCGGTGCAGAACGGCCATGTGGAGTTGTATGGCGTGGTCGACTCGCAAGCCGACAAGAACGTTGCTGGCATCCAGGCCAACACCGTCCCCGGAGTCTTCAGTGTAGACAACTACCTCCAGGTTGCCGGCCAGCCCGCGGAAAAGTAGCCGCGATTCCTGGCCCTTTCTTCCCGGAGGGAGGATACGAGAATAGCCCAGGGCAAGTCCGCCGCAGCGGGCGCTGCCCTGGGCAGCCATAACCGTAAAATGATGGCCGCCCGTAGGGGCAGCGCGAAACCTCTTTCTGCGCCCCCGTCTCATGCGGCCCCATGCACCCGGTACCGCCTTCCTTGCTCGGGGAACCGTATAAGCTGGAGTGTGCCTTTTCGCCTGCGCTCGCCGGGCGCAATGGCTTATGTGTTCGCAGGAGTTTCGATGGAGCCGGAGTTGCAGCCCATAGTGGACGAACAGCGGCCGGCCTCTGCCGACGTCGCACCGCGCTCGCCGCAACCCCCTCCGGAACATGGGCGCGATTTCGACTGGGTCTTTATCGGGCCACATGGATTGCGCGTTGGCTGGTCACTCCTCCTCTTCGCCGGACTCTACTACCTTTTCCGCGAGGTCGTGGGAACTCTCTTCTACGCGGCCGGCCTTATTCACGACACGCCTGCCGATTCTGCGGGCGCTGTGCTGATCTCGGAACTCGTCCCGTTTTTCTCGCTCGTTGCCGCTGCCCTCGTCATGATCCTCATTCAGGACATGAATATCGACGGCCGCATCTCCAGCTACAACCTGGCCGGCCCGCGCCGGGGACGGCGTTTTTTTTCCGGGGTGGCGGCCGGCTTCGCTGCAATCTCATTGCTCGTCGGAGGTCTGGCCTGGGGGAGCTGGCTGCACCTCGCGCCGTCCGCGCTGCCCGCCACCACGGCAATTCGTCTCGGTGCACTGTGGCTCGCCGCTTTTCTCATCGTGGCCTCGGTTGAAGAAGGCCTGTTTCGCTGCTATGCGCTCTCCACGCTCACCCGCGGCATCAATTTCTGGTGGGCCCTCTCCGCCCAGATTGGCCTGTGTTGTTACCTGGCCCTCGATACTGGACGCAATGGCGCATATGGAGTCTATTTGGCCGCCGCGCTCGGATTCTTCCCCTGCCTCGCTCTCCACCAAAAGTTTCGGGCGCGGAGCGCTTTCTGGCAGGCCGCGTGGGTGACGGCAACGTTTTTCGGCTTCTATCACACCTCCAACGCCGGCGAGAATTGGATCGGCGTCTTCGCCGCCGCCGCCATCGGCTTCACCTTTTGCGTCAGTGTCTTCGTCACCGGCTCCGCGTGGTGGGCCATCGGCTGCCACGCCGCATGGGACTGGGCCGAAACCTTCTTCTACGGCACAGCCGACAGTGGCCAGCAGGCACAGGGCCATCTGTTCTCGGCCATTCCCGCAGGCAATTCGCTCTTGAGCGGCGGCGCCGACGGCCCTGAAGGCAGCTTGCTTGTCCTCGCGGCGATTCTTCTCTTGCTTCTGATCTTGCTTGCCGCCTACGGCCGCAAGAAATCCCCGCCACTCGCAGCCGCATCGCAACCCGCAGGTTAAACTTCCTGGCCGCTGCGCCGTAGAACTCTTCACACGAGCCGATTCAGCGGCTCATGAGTCGTCGTATCCTGAGGCTGGCCCTTGAATCCGGTGAATGCCCGAATCCATGTCTGACTCACATCCAACAAGTTCGTTCCCATCGCCGACAGCGCTGGTCCAGCCGCGCCGCAAACGCCGCTGGCCGCGCATTCTTCTCTGGTCCGGCTGCGGATTGCTGGTTCTGCTCGCGCTTGCCCCATTGGCCGCGGTCCTTTGGCTTCGTTCCGCCAGTAAAGCCGCTCTGCCGCAGCTTGACGGCGATGTGCATCTTGCGGGCCTTTCTGCGCCTGTAACTGTCCGCCGCGACGCGCACGGCGTCCCGCACATTGAAGCCGCCAATCAGGACGACCTCTTCGTCGCGCAGGGTTACGTCACCGCGCAGGATCGCCTTTGGCAGATGGACGCTTCGCGCCGCAGCTCGAACGGCGAGCTGGCTGAAGTCATGGGGCCTTCGCTGGTTCAGCACGACAAAACGCAGCGCGTCCTACAGATTCGCCTTACCGCCCAGCGCTTCTACGATCATCTTTCCGCGGACGACCGCCGGCGCCTCGACGACTACGCTCGTGGCGTCAATCTCTTCATTGCACAGTGCGAGCAGTTGAACACTCTTCCGGTCGAGTTCCGTGTGCTCCACTATCGCCCGCAGCCCTGGGCTGGAGTGGACTCCATTAGTGTGGGCCTTTCGATGGTGCAGACTCTTGACACCCACATTGCCACCAAGCTCTCGCGCGCACGCGTGGCCGCCAAACTCAACAGCCCCGCGCTCGAAACCGATCTCTACCCCGTTGGCTCCTGGCGCGATCGTCCGCCCACCGGCATTCGCGTGGACCTGAGCGAGCCGCAGCCCGCGCCCCCGCCCTCGAAGAATGGCGATGACGACGATGACGAAAATACTGAGACTCTCGCCATTCCGCTGGCGTTGCCCCATCCTTTCGCGCCCATTGCGAAAGGGTGGGACAGCACTGCACCCATCGCCCCCGCCAACACCCACGCCCTCCTCGCCCTTCTCGGCCAGCCCGATTGCGACGGCTGCGCAGCGGGCTCGAACAACTGGGTCATCGCCGGCTCGCACACTGCTTCCGGCAAGCCGCTCCTGTCGAACGATATGCACCTCACCCTGCGTGAGCCCGACACCTGGTACATGGCAGACCTCCGCGCGCCCGGCTTTCACGCAGCAGGTGTCACGCTCCCCGGCTTTCCGCTCGTCATCGCTGGCCACAACGAGCATGTGGCCTGGGGATTCACGGCGCTCTACGGCGATGTGCAGGATCTCTACATTGAAAAACTCGACGGCAAAGGCAACTATCAGGGCTTGGATTCAAATTGGCATCCGCTCGCCGTCGATCGCCAGGTCATTCACGTCCGCGGCGGCAAAGATGTTGCTCTTGACGTTCAATCCACCGCGCATGGCCCCTTGCTCAACCCGCTCCTCGCCGCGAGCGATCCACCCACCGCTCTCAAGTGGACGCTCTACGACCCCTCGCTCAATACGATTCCGATCTACGAAATGAATATAGCTTCCAATTGGACCGAGTTTTCAGCCGCGCTCGCCCAATGGTGCTGGCCCACGCAGAACGTCGTCTATGCCGACGATCAGGGCCACATCGCTTACCAAGCCATTGGGCGCATTCCGCTTCGCCCCGCCGGTATCGCCGATGTGCCGATTCACGACGGCGCGCACGAGTGGCAGGGCTACATCCCATACGATGCGATGCCCAACACATTCGATCCGCCCTCGGGATTCCTAGCCACGGCGAACGCCCGCGTCACCACCGACAAGTCACCCTACCCGATTACCGGCGAGTGGGGCGATCCCTACCGCATCGAACGCATTTATAAATCTTTAGACGGCCGCGACCATCTCACCCGTGCTGACATGCTCACCGTCCAGACCGACATCTACAGCGAGGTCGATCAGGAGATGGGCCATCGCTTTGCATACGCCATCGACCACACTCCGGGCCCGGAAGGCAACGGCGACGAGCGCATGCGCCAGGCCGCCGACCTGATGCGCAGCTGGGACGGGCGTCTCAGCGTCGACTCCGCAGCCGCGTCCATCGTCTCAGAAACCCGCGCCGCCCTGTGGCCCATGATCCTCGAGCCCAAGCTCGGCAAACTCACCGGCGACTACCATTGGGCCGAGGCTTCATTTGCTGAGGAAGAAATTGTGATGCATGCCAAGCCGGAGTGGCTCCCGTCCGGCTACAAAGACTGGAACGCGCTGCTCACCGCCGCGGTTCGCAAGGGAATGCGCGACGGAAGAGCGCCGCTCGACGTCACGCACTGGGTGTACGGCCGCTGGCACGTCGTCGACATCGAGCATCCGCTCGCCTTCCTTCTCCCAGTCATCGGCCGCATCGCTGGAACGGGCCCTCAGCCGCAAAGCGGCGATGGCACCACCGTCAAGCAGGTCGGCCGCGATTTTGGTCCCTCGCAGCGCTTCACCATGGATTGGAACAACGTTGACGGATCGACTGAAAACATTGTGCTGGGCGAAAGCGGCAATCCGCTCAGCCCTTACTTCCGCGATCAGTGGAACGATTGGTACAACGGAACCACTTTCGCGCTGCCGTTCACTCCGGCCGCGGTCGCGGCACAGACCACGCATACTCTTCGCTTGATGCCATGAGAGAACAGGGAACAGGGACCACGGACCAGGGATCAGGGACGGCCAGGACAAAACTGCGGGTGCCCCCGGTCCCTCGCATTTGGGGACCGGGGAACCTCGCCGGCCCCGCCGTCATCCTAGTCGCCGCCGCCGTCGTCATGGTCCCACAGTTCATTCGCGGCAGCTCCTGCGGCCACGACTTCAATGTGCATCTCGTCTCATGGTTCGATTGTCTCAACGCCTGGCGTGATGGCATTCCTTATCCCCACTGGACGCCCAGCGCAAACTACGGCGCAGGGGAGCCTCGCTTCGTTTTCTACCCCCCGCTCACATGGATGGTGGGTGCGGCGCTCGGCACAATCCTCCCCTGGAACCTCGCGCCCATCGCACTCACCTTCATCATCTTTGCCGCAACCGGCCTGGCCACACGCGCTCTCGCCCTTGAAGCACTCGACCATGTGCCCGCCACACTCGCCGGATGCGTCTCGATTTTCTCCGGCTTCACGCTCTTCACCGGCTACGAGCGTTGTGCCTTCCCTGAATTCGCCGGAGGATTCTGGCTCCCGCTCATTCTTCTTTTCGTTTTGCGCAACCGCCCAGATCAATCTGTCATCCTGAGCGGAGGTCGCGACAGCGACCGAAGTCGAAGGACCCGCTTCTCACGGCTCTTCCGCCGCGCCTTTAACGGATCAACCGGGCCGCTCGCCATCGCGCTTGCCGGCGCATGGCTCTCGAATCTCCCGCTTGGCATCATCGCCGGCTATCTGCTGACCGGCATCGCCCTTCTCTGGGCCATCGTCAACAAATCCTGGGCACCGCTGCTGCGCGCCGCCGTCGCCACCGTTCTCGGCCTCGGTCTCGCAGCCATCTACTGGGTTCCCGCAACCCTCCAGCGCCATTGGGTTGACATCCGCCAGGCCACTGAAGATCCCGGCTTCAACTTCGAGAACAACTGGCTCTTCTCGCGCCACGCTAATCCGCTGCTCGCCTTGCACGACGTGGTCCTGCACCAGGTCTCCTGGATCGCCGTTTCCATGATTGCCGTCTCGCTCGGCGCCGTCATCATCTGCTCTTTCCGCAACTCCCTTCCAGGACCAGGAAAAAAGTGGATTCCGCTCGCCGCCATTCCCATCGTCGTTCTGTTTCTTCTGTTTCCAATCTCGCGGCCAGTGTGGCACAGGCTGCCTGAAATGCCGTTTCTGCAGTACCCATGGCGCTGGCTTGAGGCCGTAGAAGCGCCCATGGCGATTTTCCTTGTCGCCGCCATCTGGCCATCGAGTCGCGAGGCCCGCATTGCCCGGGGTGCGATCCTGGCTGCCTTCGCCGCGCTCTTTGTCGCCGCAACCATCTACGCCGGGACAAAGTTCTTCCAGGTCTGCTATCCCGAAGACACCGTCCAATCCATGCTGGTCGACTATCGCACTGGCGCAGGTTTTGAAGGTATGTACGAGTACGAGCCGCCCGACGGTGACATCAGCAACGTGCCAACCGGAATCCCGGACGCCTGCCTTGTGACCGACCCAAACATCGTGCTCGGCAAACCCGATCCTGACGATTCCGACGCGAATCCCGCTTGGACTCCCAATCAAGGCACATGCCAGGCGACCTTCGTCGCCGTCGGCGCCAACCGGACCAACCCTGAGCACCGAAGGATCCTCGCCACCATCCCCCACCCCGGCTACCTGGTGCTTCGTCTCCTCCGCTACCCTGCGTGGTCCATCCGCCTCAACGGCCAGCTCCTCAACAACCTAGCCACCCGCAACGACGGCCTCATTGTTGTGCCCGTCTCCCCAGGCCCAATCGATCTCACTGTCGACTGGACCACATTTCCCGGCGATCTTGCCGGACGCTGGCTCACAGTCCTCAGTGCTTTGTTGCTCATCGCCCTTTCGCTCTGTGAACATCGGCTTGCCCGTTCTCGTCTAACATGATTGCAATGCCCGCGGACGTCAAATCGCTCATTCAGGAAGGCGCAGATCTAACCGATCAGGCGCTCGAAACCCTGATCCCGTCCGCGGACACGGTTCCTGTTTCGATTCACGGCGCCATGCGCCATTCCGTCTTTGCCGGCGGCAAGCGTCTTCGCCCCGTGCTCGCCATGCAGGCTTCGGTAGCCATAGCAGGCGCTCTTCCAAAGGGAATAGAAAATCTCGGCGCGGCCCTGGAGATGCTCCACACCTATTCGCTCATCCACGACGATCTGCCCGCCCTCGACAACGACGACCTCCGGCGCGGGAAGCCCACCTGTCACGTCGTCTTCGGTGAAGCCATCGCCATCCTCGCAGGCGACGCGCTCCAGACCCGCGCCTTCGAAGTGCTCGCCGGCCTTGATTGTCCGCCCGCCGCCGGCCTTCAAATTGTCGGCCTCGTCGCCAACGCAATCGGCACCGTTGACGGCATGATCGGCGGCCAGGTCCTCGACCTCGAAAGCGAGCACCTCAAACCTACGCCCGAACTCGTCGAAGCCATCCATCGCGCGAAGACTGGCGCGTTGATCCGCGTGAGCGTGGTCGCCGGCGGCGTCTACGCCGCAGCCACGCCCGACGACGTCGCGCGCCTCGATCGCTTTGGCCGCAAAGCGGGCCTTGCATTCCAGATTGTCGACGATGTGCTCGACATGACCGTCGACTCAGCGCAGCTCGGCAAGACCGCAGGCAAAGACGCGGCCACCGAAAAGGCCACATGGCCAGCCGTCTACGGAATAGAACAAAGCCTGCGCGACGCAGCGCAACTTGTCGATGAAGCTTTCGCCGCGCTTGAGCCGTATGGCAGCCGCGCCTTCGGCCTGAAAGCCGTCGCACGTTATCTGGTCGAACGCAAGAACTAACCTTTGATTTGCGGATTTCGCCTGGCGGCCCCGAAAGCCTGCACGGTCGCGCCCCGCCGCTACTGGCTCAAAACCTTGCGCAACTTTTCGCTCTGGCTTGAGAGATCCTCGACCGCGGTCTGCGCCTTGCCCAGCAGTCCCTGCAGATCCTCAAGAAATTCCGGAAGCCTGTCCCAACACTTGCGCACTGCATCCTGCTGATCGATCAGCGCCAGGGTAGCGCCGGAGAGGGCCGTCACCAGGCCGAGCCGCCGTTGGCCGGTCACCAGCAGCACACCGCTTGCGGCAAGGGTCGCGGCCGCAGCGTACCGAATCCAGTTTGTGGAGTCTGTCTCTTCGCCGCGCTTCTCACCAGCCGGCTCTCTTGTTCCCTGCGTTAGCGGCACAACTACCATGACTCCTCCTGACATTCGCGACCGATTCTACGTTCGAAAACTCAATTGCCTTTTTGAAGTATCGCTCGAAAACTCGTAGCCGGGCGACTTTACTCGCATTTCTCTCTGGAAAAATGCCCGCGCGCAGGCAGGGTTGCTTAATCCAGGTCGATCTCGCGCAGCGGCTTGCCTTCTGGCGCGTCCTTGGCCTTGCGCATGGCTTCGGCAAACTTCTTCTCGAACAGATCTTCCTTGTTTTTTTCGGCGTCAACGCTCTGCCTGAAGATTGACTCCGTACGCTCCCCGTGCTCGCGCATAGCCTTGGCCGCCGTCTCCAGGTCCTCGAACATCCGCTTGCGCGGGGCTGAAGTGTGGCTCACCAGCACCCCGGTCTCCGCGTCGATCTTGAGCATCGCCCCGCAATCCGGGCACGCCACTTCAAACGATTTGTGTTCCTTCTTGCTCATGGCAGTTCGTATTTTATGCCCTCGCGCGGACTTTTGGCAGCCGTCTTCCACTTCCGGTTATGTAGCGCCGGTCTCCTGACCGGCTGTCGTGCGGGTCTCCTGACCCGCGCATTGGCCGCTCACTTCGCACCCGCCTTGACACCGCCGCGCCTTCAAGCGAAAGATGAATGGGCCGAATGCTCTTGCCCTGCGCAACGCGTCTGCAAGCGAACCCCGGCCGCGCCCACGCTCCACTTCACGCCTCACTTCAGGAAATGACCGAATGAAAACGATCTTGACGAATCCGATGCGCCTCATCGCGCCCGCAATCCTTGCGCTCCTTTGCCTGTTTATCGCTGCCGGCCGCGTCGCCGCGCAATCGGCCGCGGCAACGGCGCAGGCCATCACGCCGCTTCAGGTTGACCGCACCGATCCCGCGAGCAGCCGGATCGTTCCTGCCCACGCTAAGCTCGAGCGCATCGCCACCGGATTCACCTGGGTCGAAGGTCCCGTCTGGGTCAATAACAGCCTCTTCTTTGCCGACATTCCTTCCAACTCCATTCGTCGCTGGACGCCCGGCAAAGGCGTGAGCATTTTTCTCCAGCCAAGCGGTTACAAAGGCTCCGCACCGTACGGCGGGCGCGAGCCCGGCTCCAATGGAATGACCTTGGACGCACAAGGCCGCCTCACGGTGGCCGGCCATGCCCAGCGCGACGTCTTCCGCTTTGAAGCGCTCAATCCGGAAGCCGTCCAGACTGTCCTCGCGGATCGTTACCAGGGATTGCGCCTCAACAGCCCGAACGATCTGGTCTATCGGTCCGACGGTTCGCTATACTTCACCGATCCGCCCTACGGCTTGCGTAAGCAGAACGATTCAGACCAGGAAAAAGATCTCCAGGTCAACGGTGTCTATCGCATTCCAGGCGCTGCCGCCCAAAATGCCGGCGCGCCGCCCTCGAGGGGCGACCTCCAGCTCCTGATTTCGGACTTGCCGCGGCCGAATGGGATTGCCTTCTCGCCTGGCGAAAAGTTCCTCTACATCGACTCCACCGAGCCCAAGAAGATCTGGATGCGCTATCGCGTGCTCCCCGACGGAACGCTCGCCGATCCCACGCTGCTCTATGACGCGACTTCCGACCCGCATCCGGGCGGACCCGACGGCATGAAGATTGATGTTGAAGGAAACATCTATAGCGCAGGCCCCGGCGGCGTCGTGATTCTGTCGCCCGAAGGCAAGCACCTCGCCACGCTGCTCATCCCCGAGCGCGTGGCCAACGTGGCCTGGGGCGGTGCGGATCGCAAGACGCTCTACATCTGCGCCTCGAGCAGTGTCTATCGCGCGCGGCTGTCGATCGCCGGCGAGCCGATCACGCAGCCGAAGTTGCCGATGCGGTGAAGCGCTCGCTTGTTTCCTGCGCGCTGCCTACTTACCGATATCGACAAACTCCGTCTTTCCCGGCGGCGTGGCCGCCGTCTTCACATTCACCACGTGATAAATCGCCGGCTCGGTGCCCACGTTTCTGAAGCAGTGCACCTGATTTGACCCGTTGAAGACCACGCTGCCCGGCCCAACGCGAATCCACTCTCCGTTCGAGAGCGTCTCCACCGTGCCTTGCCGGATGATGATCAGTTCCTCGTTGGGATGCTTGTGCGGCGGGTGCGGCGACATTCCCGGATTCAGCGTCGAGATGTGAATCTCGAGGTTCTCGAGTGTGGCCGTCGGCGACGAGCACACCGTCCGAACCGACCCGTGGGCATTTGGCTTGTCGACCATCTTGTTCCAGTCGAACACCGTCGATCCCATGATGGGCGTGGCGGCGGGTGCGGCAGTGGGTGTTGTGTCGGGGCTATTCTGGGCAAATGTCAGCGCTTCGCCAGCAACGGCAGTGGCGGCCAACGCCGCAAAGAGTTCTCTGCGATTCATGATTGGTTTCCCCTTGTTGTCAATTGTCAGTTGTCGGTTATGAGTTGCCAGCCAGTAAGCGGTCAGCGCCACTGGCATGCACATATCAGGCTTACTCCTCGTTCGCTGTTACTTATAGTGGACCGGCCTTCCGCATGCAACTTAGCAATGTGCCCGATCCGCGGGCTCTCGTGAAGTCTAGAGGCGTGTGCGTGAGTTGTGGTGCATGAGTCGTGAGCCGTGGTCCGGGGACGAATGAGAAAAGCGAACAACGTGAATTAAGTGAAAGAGTTAAGGATTGAAAGCGTACTGGTTGCATTTGAGCGAGTCACGTGTTGATTCTAAAGAAGTTGTTTGACTAAAATTGGACGTAATTGCATGCATATTCTCGACATCCCCAAGATCGATTTGCTGATTCTAAACGAGTTAATTGGCGAAACTTAGGCGAAATGTGCCTTTTTTTTTATTTCATTATTTTTCGTCCTCCGAGGTGCGAGCTGTTTCCTCGCTTCTGCGCATAGGATCGGTGGTGTTTTTGAGCCGAAATCTGTGCGGCTCGAAGCCCAATTTTGTGTGCGAAATCGCAGGTTGGCCGCTCGTGCGTGTTGGCGAGTTGGCAGGTTGGCTGCATATAGGACAAGTGTACCGATTTCGACGAAATGATCGGCAAACTTTGGGGGAATCAGAGGATAGAGATAAGAGACTGGAGAAAGAGGACTTAAGGGAAAAGGAGAACTTATTTTTGGGCGCGGGGGCTTGACACCGTCCGGGTGAAGCCAGGAGTGCGGGCGAGGACGTCCGCGCGAAAGCCGGCGAGTCACGCCACGGACGTGGACCTGTCCGCGGGGACTCCGGCCAGAGGCCAGCGCTACAAAGGCGGCCAGCATCGGTTAATGCGATCCCACCCTTCTGCGTGAAAACGCGGAAGGATGGGGCAACAATCGACTGGCGGGTTGACTCCGTTCCCTGTGCTTGTGGGCTGACTCCGCTATTTCTGCGCCGTCTGCACTGGCTTCTGGCCGCTTGTCGCCGGCGGGTTCACCTGAGCGTTCAGGAAGTTGGCCAGGTCGTCCACGTCCTGCTGCGTTCCGACCATGGGCGGCATGAAGTGGTGATAGGGCGAGTCGGACTTGTACTCGTGCAGCATCGTGATGAAGCTTTCGATGTTGGCGCGGTCGCGGCCGGCGAGCAATTTGGCCAGCGGCCGGTAGCCGTTGAGCGTGTGGCATGCGCCGCACTCGCCGCGGAAGATGGCCTCGCCGCGGGAGTAGCTCGAATCCGCGCCGTTCCACACCCAGTTGGAGTGTGCCAGATAACCGTTCTGATCGATCTTGATGGCGTAGGGCACACGCACGCCGTTCGAGTACATCCAGCGGCCGATGACGTAAGGCTTGCGCAGCATCTCGCGCGAGTATTCGCCGGCGCCGGTGGCAACCAGCGCCAGCAGCAGGATCGCTACCGCGTGCGCAGGGTTGAAGTCGGCGGGATTGCGGTACGCCAGGTAGTAGGCGACTCCAATGATCGTGGCCGAAACCATGACGATCAGCAGCGCCATGCGCGTGACGATCGAGAATGTGCCGGTGCCCATGGTGTCAATGCCCAGCGTGAGCAGCGCGCGCTGCGTCTGGGGCACCATGAAGAGGTACCAGATGAAGAGGAACGGCATGGCCACGAACGAAGGAACCAGCCACTTGACGCTCCACTTGACCAGCGACGACTTGAGCGCCGGCGTTTTGGCCCCATCGATGCGGCTGGCGCTGATGAGCGCCCAGATGCCGGCGAGCGACGCGCAGACGCAGCAGCGCAGCAGCAGGCTCGGCCAGTAGGTGGGGTTGAAGAACGCGTTCCAGAACTTGCTGGCCTCGTGCCCCGTGCCCGCCACACCAAGCCAGGTGTCGCCGGGCGTAAGCATGAAGGTGAGAATGCCGTTGATGATGATGAGCGTGCACACCGACGCTCCGGCGTAAACCCAGCCGACGACAAGGTGCAATTTCGCGTCAATCTTGTTCCACGTGTAGTAGTAGACGGCGGCGGTGATGAGCTCGACCATGAAGAACACCCACTCGATGGCCCAGCCGAATACGAAGTTGTGGATGAGCGTGCTGGTGGCTTCAGGATTGGTGAGCCCGATGGCGAACCAGATGCCCACGCCGGAAATGGTGCCGAAAACGCCGGTCAGAATGAGGAAGAATTTCGAATAGCCGACGAGCTCGGCAAGCCAGTCAGCGCGATTCTCGCGGAGGGCCTTGCGCTCGGCCAGCGGCAGGTAGAGTCCACCGCCCACGGCAAACTGCGAGATCATGACGTGGAAGATGGCGATGATGCCGATCACCCAGCCCGACCCGAGATACGGAATGTCCCAGAATGGATAGTTCATGTATTCAGCTCCTAGCTTCTAGCTCCTAGCCACTAGCTTTTCTCTGTCCCATTCATGCAGCCAAGCACGACGGGCTAGAAGCTAGAGGCTAGAAGCTAGCAGCTGCTTTACCGCACCGCCCAATACCCAATCACCGTGGTTGCCAGCAGCGCAAAGACGGCAAGCAATCCGAAATAGTGCGCAACGCGCGCGCGACGACCCGATTCCTTGCTCTTGTCGTAGAAGGGAATGAGGATCCAGAGCGCGATGCCCAGCGAAAACAAAAGCAGTCCCGCGATCTCGCCCGCTTCGCCGGGCAGCACGGAGCCCAGCATCTTAAGCATCTCGAACGGGCTCATGAAGTACCACTCGGGATGAATACCCATGGGCGCGGGCGCAAGCGAATCGTATGCCTTGCCCAGCGGCCAGGGAAAGACCGAGGCCAGGAGCGCCAGCACGTTGAGCGAGATGATCCACATGGCAACGTCTTTGCGCAGGAAGTTGGGCATGAATGGCATGGACTTGCGCTCGGCCGCCGGTTTGGCTTCTTCGCTTTCAGGAACGGCGTTGCCGTGGCGCTGCACCAGCCAAAGATGAAATCCGAGCAGGGGGATGAACAATGCGGGAAGGACGACGACGTGCAGCGCGAAGAAACGCTGCACGGTGAATTCAGTGACGTCCGGGCCGCCGCGCAGCATGTTGGCGATCGCAGGACCGATCCATGGAATGGCTACAGGGATCTGCAAGCCGACCTTGGTGGCGAAGTAGCTCAGCTCATCCATGGGCAGCAGGTAACCCGAGAAGCCGAAACATGCGGCGACAGCCAGAAGCGCCATGCCCGAAAGCCATCCGAACTCGCGCGGCTTGCGGTAGGCCTTCATGAAGAAGACCGAGAACATGTGCACCAGGATCGAAAACATCATGAGGTTCGCGGCCCAAGCGTGCGCGGAGCGGATGAGCCAGCCGAAGTTCATGACGAACGTGATCTGCCGAACCGATTCAAATGCGTCCACGCCGGGACGGTAGTAGATCAGCAGCAGCACGCCCGTGAAGCATTGGAGCATAAAGAGGAACAGCGTAATGCCGCCCCAGTAGTACCAGAAGGATTGCGCGTGCACCGGAACCGTTTTCTTGCGCGCGAAGGCGGCGAGATCCGAGATCCCCAGCCGCTCGTCCATCCAGTCGTAAACGTTTGTCGCGATTGTCTTGGTCGTCATATTCGGAGTTCGCAGTTCTTAGTTCGTAGTTCTTAGTTCGTAGTTCGTGAGTCGCGATGTGTGTTCGCGTCGCAGATCAGGTTCGAGAAACTTCGACCCCTGTATCGTTGACGGCAACTTTGAAAAGCTTGAGCGGCTTGGGCGGAGGCCCGCTCACGTTGGCGCCGGTATACGGGTTGTACACGCCGCCGTGGCACGCGCAGTGAATGCGGTCGGCCTGGGGCTCATATTGCACCGTGCAGCCCAGATGCGTGCAGACGGCGGTGAGCGCGATCCATTGGCCGTTTTCGTGATGGATCAGCATTGCGGGGGAGGGACCGAACTTGAACATCAGCACCGAACCGGCGGGCAGCTTCTGCGCGTCTTTGAGCGTGACCTCGGTGACCGCCGAGGCGCTGAGCGCCATCTCGCTGGGCGAGGCCAGGTAACGGTAGACAGGATATGCGAGGGCCGCGGCGTAGCAAACGCCTGCCGCGCCCGCTGCCGCGAGGAACGCGCGCCGCGTTTTTACGTCGCCGTTCTCGGTGTGTTCCTGGACGATGTTGGGTGAAATCACTGGAATGCTCATAAGCTATGCCGCACCCTCCATGGTTTTCTGCGCACGCGCCACGACTGACACCAGCCACCCGACCACTCCCAGGCCGGCGACAAAGAGCACGAGGAACAATGCCACCACGCTCCAATTGGTGACCACGACCCGGTCCCACACGTCGTAGCCCTTGCTGAGCAGCGTCACGTCGCGCACGCCGTCGCGATAAACGGTGAACATGATCTCAAGCAGGACCGCGGTCAGCACTCCGGCCCATGCCAGCCAGCCGGCGCTGATTTTGCCGAAGCCGGCGATGGCGCCGACCAGAACTGCCACCACGACCAGAGCGATCCACCCGTAGCCCGCGAAACCGGCAAATTTGTAGGCCGGATAAAGAGCGTGCCCGGCGAGGCCAACCTTCACTGCGGCCGGCTGCACGCTCGCCGCCCAAAGTCCAGCGGCAAGATAAACGAGGCCGAAGCCGGCGGCCAACTTGCCGCCCAGGCCCGCGACATACTTTTTCTCTTCCGCGGTGAATGTGCTGCGCCCGGCAAGGTAGACCAGCCACAACCCGCCGATCAGGAGCCCGCCAGCCATCATCAGGAGCCAGCGCGGCTCGAGCGTGGGATCGCCGGTAGGCAGATACGCGCCCATGGCCGACGCCGAATACATGCCTCGCCATGCTTCCGGCCGCAGCATCAGCGTCATGTTTGTCGACAGGATGCGCGCCACGCCGCCCGCGAGCAGCCACGCGATGAGGCCCACCCACCATGCGGATTCTCCAGCCTCAAGCCGCGCCGTGAACTTGTAGAGCAGCCAGTAAAGCAGGATCAGAGTGGGAATGAGCGCGATCCAGTAGACGCCGATGAGCACGCTGCTGGTGTAAAGCGCGCGGCCATAGAGCACTTGCGCGAAGAGAAGCGGCGGCACGGCCAGGTTGATCACGAAAGTCATGACTACCGTGAGGCGCCGAGCCAGCGCCCGCGCCGTGACCAGCGAGTGAGCCGACTTTCCGAACAGGCTGAGCAGAACTGCCAGCAGAAGGCCGCCCAGAAGCATCTCCACGGCCACAAAATGCAGCGACAGCGTGACGATGTGCAGCAGCTTCAGCAGCCACACCGGAGCCGGCAAAGGAATCGGATCTACTGCGGGAAATGGGTTCATAAGACTCTGATCGTTCCTTTCACTTCTGGCCTTTCACTCTTTCGCGCTTCACTTTTCCGCCCACGCTCAATGGTCGAGCGAAACATTCGTGGGCAAATGCGCAAACTCGCGCCGATTTTTCACGCCTGAGTGGGCAATCAGGAGAGCGGCGGAGCGAACGCGGCACATTTTGGACCATTCTTCTCCAAATTGAATTGGAAGAAGTTAATTTAAGAGCCGCAGCGAACAGGGGTCTGTGATGGGAGGCACATCGGCGTGTGACGGTTTCATCTACGCTGCCGTTTTGACCGGGGTCATTTTGCCGATCAAGAAAAGCCGCGGCACTCGCGGAATTTTCGGGGATACGCGAGAGGCCAGTTCAGCAGGACAACGCAATGAAGCGACCCAACTCGTCGATGCAACTGACGCGCGCCGCCGATTACGCTGTCCGCGTGATCATCCAACTGGCCGCGCTGCCCAACGATGCGCGCGTGTCACTTCCCTCGCTGGCCCGCGCCACAGGCGCACCGGAGAGCTTTTTGTCGAAGGTGCTGCAGAGCCTGGCTCGCGGTGGGCTCATCACTTCGCAGCGCGGTCAATCGGGCGGATTCCTCATCACTCCGCGCGGCCGCCAGGCCTCAATGCTCGAAGTGATTGAAGCCATCGATGGCACGATTTGCCTTAATGTCTGCCTGGTGCACGGCCAGTCGTGCCCGAGAAAAGCGCGCTGTCCGGCGCATCCGGTTTGGGCCAGGGCGCAGCAGGCGATGTTGCAGGTTCTCTCCGGCGCTTCGATTTCCGCGATGGCCGGGGCTTTGCCGGGTAAACCGGGCCGATTGGCCTCCGGCGTAGATGCTGTTGGCTTGCCGGTGAAAGCGGCGCGCCGATAAGGCCGTCAGGGCCGCGGGCCGCGTCTCGCATTTGTCGACGGGGCGTTGAATTTTCCAGACGCGCTTTCGCTTTTCCGAGCCGCGCGGCCAATTTGCCAAGCGCGCCTGTGGAGTGTTTCAATCGAGCTATTGAAACAGGGGTGCTCCACGAGTTGTGGGGCTGAGAGATACCCTCGAACCCGATCCGGATAATACCGGCGTGGGAAGTTTTCTCCAACCGAGCGGCGTTTTTCTTCTCCTCCCTTTGCGGCGCAAGCTCCTTTGTTTCAGGCACTACAGAAACGAAGGGCCCGCATGCACGCAGCAGCAATCAGCTTCGACAAACCGTTATCGTTCTTCCGCCGCGCACGTGGTGCGCTGGTTTCCACTTTCTTGTTGACTGCCTTCGTCGCTTTGGCCCTCCACGCGCAAACCGCGCAACCTTATTCTGCTACGGCGACGAAAGCGAACGGACAAAATCCTGCTCCGAATTCCCAAACGAGCACCCAGGACTCCGGCGCCGCACAGCAGAAACCCGAGCGAGTCACGACCACAGTCATCGTCCACGGCGAAGCGGGCGAAAACTATCTTCCCGAGACTGTCACTGTCGGGACTCTGGACGGCGAAGAGCTCAAGGACGCTCCGCTCTCAGCGTCCGTCGTCACGCGCGATTTGCTCAACAATCAGGTTTCGCGGCTGCTGTCTGACGTGATTCAGAACGACGCTTCCGTCGGCAACGATTATGTTCCGGTCGGCTACTACGGCGACTACCAGATTCGCGGCTTTCCTCTCGATCTGGCCACAGGGCTCGAAGTGAACGGCATGACGATCGCGGGCGAGCAGGATGTGCCGCTCGAAAACAAGGAGGCAGTTGAATTCCTGGAGGGCATTGCCTCGGTGGAAAGCGGAGTGGCGTCGGCCGGAGGCCTGATCGATTACGTGACCAAGCGTCCAGCAAACATTCAGGCAGTCGATTTCGCCACCGATCATCGCGGCACTGCCTATGGCGCCGCCGATCTCGGCCACCTGTTTGGCAGCCGCAAGCAAGTGGGAGCGCGCGTGAATCTGGCTGGCGAAAGAATCGTTCCTTACATGAACGACACCAACGGCTGGCGTGCCGTGGGAGCGGGCGCGGCTGACTGGAAATTGAATTCAGCCACCATGCTCAAGGGCGACTTCGAGTACCAGCACAAAACGGAACGCGACGGGAGCGGCTATCAATTGCTCGGCGGAACTGTGTTACCCGACATCAACCGCATTTACCGGTCAACCATGCTTGGCGACCAATCGTGGGGGCTACCGGACACGTACGACACGTTCAACACGAATGCGCGGGTCGATCACACATTTTCACCCTCATGGGTCGGTTTCGCGGCGGCCAGCCTGAGCCATTCGCTGATCCAGGACAACGTGCTTTACGTGTACGGCTGTTACTACGAAGCCGAGTGCAACAACGGCTCGGCGCCTCCCTACTTCTTTGCGCCTGACGGAACCTACGACGTCTACGACTACCGCGACCCCAACGAGTTGCGCATCGACGCGGAGGCCGAGGCCATGGTCACCGGCCACATACACACCGGCGCCGTCACACAGGACGTGACGGCGGGAGGCGTTCTCTTTCTACGCAGCGTGCACCAGCCCGGCTTCTATACTGCGGCAAATCCGTATTCGCCCGATGGAGTCGTGCAAGACGGCGCGGTCTACACATACGTTGGCTCCGACAACATTTACCAGCCGATTGCGTCTGTTCTGGCGCCGGGCGATCCGAATTCGCTTGAGCCGACTTACGAGTCCGCCGGGCCGCGGCGACTTTGGCAAGACAGTCGCCAATCATCGGGCGTGATTCAGGATCGCATTCATCTTCCCGCGCACATTCAGCTCATTGCGGGCACGCGCTACGATTCGCTGCGCGATCACAACTATTCCGCGTACGCAAGCTGCAGCGATCCAACGGAGCTGGATCCGGCGACCGTGACCCTTCCGAATGCTTGCGCGCCGGAGCCATCCGACAAGCCCGTCTGGTTGCCGCAATTCGCCGTGACCTACAATCCCGTGGAGAACCTTACTCTCTATTCAAACTACGGAGTGATGTTGTCTCTCGGTCCGGAGGCGCCGTTCTGGGCCGACAATGGCAGCCAGTTTCTTGCGCCGTTTTTCTCGCGCCAGGCGGAGGTGGGCGCCAAGTACGAGCCCGGCCAGCGCATTCTGCTGACCACCGCGTTTTTTCACATGCGCGCGCCGTTTTTTTATCCGGAAGGCGATGGAGCGGGCGGCCTCATCTTTGTTTCGCAGGGACACGAAACGCACAACGGCATCGAGCTGAACGCCGAAGGCAAAGCCGCAAGCTGGCTCCGGCTCAACGGCTCTGCCGCGGCAATGAACGCCGTCTCCACAGACACCGGCACGACCTCGTATGACAATAAGCAGGTGATCAACGTGCCGCACCTGCACACCAACGTGTTTGCGGATCTCACTGTGCCTCACCTGCGCAACCTGCACCTGATGCCCGGCTGGAGCTACACTTCGCACAAGGAAGCCACGCGCGACGACCAAGTGAGCGTACCCAGCTACAACCTTTTTAACCTGGGTGCGCGTTACACGCCCGGCGGCGAGCAAGGCCACGTCGCTTTCCATATTTACGCGGACAACATCATGAACAAGCGCTACTGGTCCGATACCGGCGCCAGTTACGGCGACACCTTTGTGTGGCTCGGCGCACCGCCAACGGTGCGGCTTGACGCGCACTATACGTTCTAGACCCCTGGCTATTAGCCTTTAGCTCTTAGCTTGCGCCTTGGCTCACGGTGTGAGGATGGCCTGAGCGAGTGGGATCAAAGAGAAAGCGAATTGCTAAGAACTCATTGTTCGCAGCATTTATCTATCGATGACTTCGTTACCTAAAGCCCATGGCATGGACGGTTCTCTGGTCGAGCCCGATTGGCCCCCGCTCACGCTCGATGAGTTGCGCAGGCTTCTTGCTCAATTCCCCGAAATCGGCGAGCCGACGCACATCGTCTCCGCGAGCCCGCGCCCGTTCTCTGCTGCGGGTGTTGTGGCGACGCGGACCGATCACGGATCCGACCGGCGCATCTTCGTCAAACGCCATCACCGCGCCGTGCGTGACCGCGAAGGGCTCCTCGAGGAGCATCGCTTCCTTTCTCATCTTCGCGCCCATGTCGCGCTGGTTCCGCGTGTCCTGGCTTCCGCGGCCGGTGAAACAGCCATCGAGGCTGGCGAATGGACCTATGAAGTCCACGACATCCCCTCCGGCATCGACCTTTACGAAGACGCGATTTCCTGGACGCCGTTTCGCAGTGCGGCTCACGCACGCTCCGCAGGCACGGTGCTTGCGCTGCTCCATCGCGCCTCGCAGAGCTTCAATGCTCCGCCTCGTAAACCGCGCCCGCTCGTGGCGAGCTTCACGATCTTTGCCGGCGACGATCCTACCGCTGCAATGGCGAGCTACCTTGCCGCTCGTCCGTCGCTCGCAGCCAACAAAACCGTCCACAATTGCGCGGAGCAGGCTCTTGAACTTCTCGCTTCCTGTCACGCCGAGCTTCGGCCGCATCTACCCATGCTCGCACCGCTCTGGACCCATAATGACTTCCACGCCTCCAATCTTTTTTGGAGCGATGCGGGGCCTATCGGCGATCGGGACGCGCATGCCACCGCCGTCATCGATTTCGGTCTTGCCGACCGCACCAACGCCGTGCACGATATTGCTCACGCCATCGAGCGCAACATCGTTGAGTGGCTCACGCTGGTCAACGATCCTGCGCGCCCTGACGATGTGCCCATTCACCTCGATCACCTTGAGGCGCTTCTCGACGGCTACGAATCCATCCGCCCGCTCTCAAGCGAGGAGTCTGCCGCGCTCGCGCCGATGACCGCGCTTTGCCACGCCGAATTCGCGCTCTCAGAGGCCGATTACTTTCTCGGCGTTCTGCGCTCAGAGGAGAAAGCAAAAATGGCTTACGACGGATGGCTCGTGGGCCACGCTCGATGGTTTTCGAGCGCTCCGGGCTGCAAACTTCTCGAGACCTTGCGGCGCCGGGCTGGACGCAAAGACTTGCTCCGCGTAGGGCGAGACGAAAAGAAGTCGGCGCGGCCATGATGGCCGCTGCTGTTGTCGATCACTCAAGCGCCATCGCTGCATATATGGCCGCACATGGCCTGGAGCTCGCGGGAGTTGTTACGGCTGCACTCGGAATCTGGCTAACCACGCGGCGTCTGCTTGTCTGCTGGCCCATCACGCTGGTTTCGATCTTCATCTACATGGTGGTCTTCTTCCGCGCCGGGCTGTTCTCCGACGCTTTGCTGCAAGTCTTTTTCGTGGTCTTCACGGTTTACGGCTGGTGGCATTGGTGGCGCGGAGTGCGGGATGAGGGCGAAGTGCGGGTCGTCCCGCTGCCACAGCAGAGCCTGTATATCGCTCTCGTTTTGGGCGTGGTGGGGAGCTTCGCGCTGGGAACGCTGGCCAAGCGACTGCACGCCGCGCTGCCCTACCTGGACGCGATGCTGATGAGCTATAGCCTTGTGGCCACCTGGTGGCAGGCGCGGAAGCATATCGCCAACTGGTGGCTTTGGATTCTTGTAGATGCAATCTACGTTGGCGAATATATCTATAAGGACCTGTGGGCAACGGCGCTGCTCTACGCGGCCTTTGTGCCTCTTGCCGTGCTTGGGCTGCGCGACTGGCGGCGCGCGGTAAAAGGCTCTAACTTGCCGCTTGCACGACATTCCTGAGCGGCTCGCCGTTCATATAACGCCGCAGCTCATCGGCAACGACGCGCAGTGCGCGCGGTGCAAACTGCGGAGTCGATCCACCGATATGCGGCGTGAGCAACAGATTCGGGCAGCTCCACAGCGGATGGCCTTCAGGCAATGGCTCGGGTTCGGTGACATCGAGCGCGGCGCGAATGCGGCCCGAGTTGAGCGCATTGACGAGAGCATCCGTATCAACGATCGGCCCGCGCGCGGCATTCACCAGCAGCGCACCCTGGTGAAGCAGCTCAAGCTGCCGCTTGCCGATCAGACCGCGCGACTGAGCCGTTGCGGGAAGGATCAAAATCACAACATCCGCACGAGGCAGAAAGGTGTCCAACTCGCTCACCGCGTGAACTTCGGGCGCTGAGCGCGCCGTGCGCGCAAGGCGAATCATGTTCACGGAAAATGGATCGAGCATGCGCTCGATCTCCTTACCGATGGCTCCATATCCAACCAGCATTACCGTCTTGCCGGTCAACTCTTCCTGCAGCACCGGCGGATAGACCGTATGCGTGTCGCCGGTGATCGCCGCGTAGTGCGCGCTGGCTTCGAATCGCCGCTTCCAAACGCCCGACCGTTGAATGTCGAGATACAGCGGAAAGTACTTCAGCGTGGTCAGGATTGCCGATAATGTCCATTCGGCGGTTGAGATGTTGTGCGCGCCATGCGCGTTGCAGACGGTTACATGCGGACCTACAGTTTCGGGAACCCACTCCGTCCCCGCCATCATGGCCAGCACCAGCTTTACGCCCCGCAATCGCGGCCACGCGCGGATCGCCTTCGTCGAATAGGGGTCTGGGATCCAGACATCGATTTCGACGTCGTGGTCCATCTTGTCAGACACGGGGATCAGCTCGATTTCCGCGGGGAAATCGCGAAAAAGCTCAGCGGGCAGGGTGGCTGGGTATCCGACTCGCAACATGCAATTCCTTGCGCGCGACCGGCGCACGCACCTCGAATCCATCGTATCGCAGCGCCTGCACCGCATTGTCCAGGGCGACATTCCTGGTTGACGATTGCCGGACCGCGTCGCGAAACTGTTGACGCGAAACTGTGCGGGGCTGCGCGCCGCAAACTATCCTGAAAGCGCTGCAAAGCTTATGCTCGGATTGCATATTGGCGGATTGCATCGATGCGCCTGAAAACCAGAAAAACGTGGTCGCAACACCAGCTCACCGCCAAGCTGCGCGTGGAAGGCGGAGAGCCGGGATTGCTGACCTTTGAGCGACGCCGCATTTTGATCGACGCGGCGAAAACTGCGCTCGCGGCTGCGCTGTGCTGGTGGCTGGCGCTGCGCTTCGGCCTGCATGACGGCTACTGGGGCTCGATCAGCTCCATCATCGTTTTGCAATCGAATGTGGGCGCCACGGTAACTGCTTCGCGTGACCGCCTGCTGGGAACATTCCTGGGAGCTGCGTTCGGCTTTGCATGTTCCGTGTTCGGCGCGCCGCCTTGGAATTACATTCTCGCCGTGATTCTCGCAATTATCGTCTGCGGACTGCTGAGCCTTCGCAACAGCTCTCGCCTGGCCGCCGTCACCATCACCATCATCATGCTCGTTCCCAAATCTGGCCCGCGCTGGGAGCTGGCGCTCGACCGCGTCGGCGAAGTGCTGCTGGGAATCGTTGTCGCGCTCGCGGTGACCACGCTTGTTTTCCCTGACCGCGCACGGCTCTGGCTACGCGACGGACTGGCGCAGGAATTTCTTCTGCTCGGTAGCTTCTTCGAGGCGATTCTCGAGGGGTTTCGCGGCGCGCCGTCCGAAAATCTTCCGGCCCTGCGCGACGATGCGCTGGCTTTGCTGCGCGGCAACAGCCAGCTGCTTGAAGCTGCGCGCAACGAGCCGAGCGGCCCCGGATGGCGTGAGGGTCTCAGCATGCTGTCGCAGTTTGGGCGCTCTCTCTATGACGCGCTCGTGGCGCTCGAGATTGCAGTGAAAGACAGCCACGAGGACCGATTCGCTCAGCAACTGGAGCCCGCACTTTCGCATCTGGCTGCCGACATTCGCACTGGCTTCAATTATGTGGCCAGTTGCATTCACAAGTGGCGCTTCAACGTGCCTGCGGAGGGAATCAATCTGGAGCAGGACATTGCCGACCTGGAAGCGCGCATGGATGAAGTTCGCCACACTGGCGTAGCGTACGAACAAGCCGAAATTCTGCGCGCATACGCGGTCCAATTGCACCTGAAGCAGATTGCGCGCCTGCTGCGCGCTGCGCGCGCTGAAACCAGCAACGCCATTGGCGATTCGAAGAAGTCCGTGGATTCGGTGTGAGCCGAAACGGTGCCGCGATTGCCTGGGTGCCCCACCTTCGGCGCGCATTTGTTTTTGCGCCTAAGGTGGGTAGCGTCGCCGTTGGTCCGTCTCACTCCCTCCGTCACACGGCCAAAAGCTCGGTGTACACTGCCATCCCAACAACTGCATCGGCGCCGATTGCATCGAGGGCGTCCACTTCCTGCTGGCTGCGAATGCCGCCCGCGACGATGAGCTGCCGTTTGGTTAATTTGCGCAAACGCACCGCGGTTTCGATGGGAAAACCCTGAAGCGTTCCTTCCGTATCGACGTGCGTGTAGAGAAATGCAGCAACGTGAGGCTCAAGTTGCGGGATTGCGTCATCCGGCGTCAACTCAACCTGCGCCTTCCAACCCTTCACAGCGATGCGGCCATTTTTCGTATCGATGCCGGCGACAATGCGGTCGGAGCCGATGGCCGACGAGAGCTCGACGGCGAATTTGGAATTGACTGCCCCTTCGGCCGAGAAAAGTGCCGAGCCGATGATGACGCGCTTCGCACCGGCGTTGAGGACTTGGCGGGCGCGGTCAATCGAGTGGATTCCGCCGCCGGCCTGCACCGGGAGCCGCTTGGCGATCTGCTCTACCAAAGCGGAGTTGTCGCCCTGGCGCATTGCTGCGTCCAGGTCAATAAGTTGTACAAGGGGGAAGCGCGAGAAGCGCTCGATCCAATATTCAAAATCGTCGAAGGCGAGGCGCAGCTTTTCGCCTTGCACGAGCTGGACAATGCGGCCGCCCATCAGATCGATTGAGGGAATCAGCATGGCAGCCTCACCGGAACGCCCGCGTGCGCGAGTTCCTCTTTGAGCGAGCGTGAAGTGGATACACCGAAATGAAAGATGCTGGCCGCGAGCGCCGCATCGGCTTTGCCGCGCGCGAACACATCGGCAAAGTGGGCGACGGTTCCCGCGCCGCCCGAGGCGATGACGGGAATGCCAACGGCCTCGCTCACTGCCGCTGTCAGTTCACAGTCAAAGCCCGCGCGCGTTCCATCGGAGTCCATCGATGTAAGGAGAATTTCTCCGGCACCGCGCTGCTCAGCTTCGCGCGCCCACTCAACGACAGTGCGCCCAATGGGACGACGGCCTCCTTGCACGAACACTTGCGCATGGCGCACCGGATCGGCGGCTTCGGGATCGCGACGCGCGTCGATGGCGACGACGACAGCCTGCGCACCGAAGCTCGCGCCGATGGCGCTAATGAGTGTAGGATCAGCCAACGCCGCGGAGTTGATGCTGACTTTGTCAGCGCCCGCCTCAAACACCTGTTCGGCATCCTGAGCCGAACGAATCCCACCGCCCACGCAGAACGGCACAAACAGCTCTCGAGCGGTGCGCCGCACCGTATCGAGCAGGGTTTGGCGGCCTTCGTGTGTGGCCGTAATGTCGAGCAGAACGATTTCATCGGCGCCCTCGCGCGCGTGTCGCGCGGCCTGCGTGGCCGGATCGCCCGCGTCGACGAGATCGACGAACTGCACGCCCTTGACCACGCGGCCCGCGTGGACGTCGAGGCAGGCGATGATGCGCTTGGTCAGCATGCGATGCCTTCCGCTTGCCACGCGAGAAAGTTGCGGAGGATTTTCAACCCGGTGTCGCCGGATTTCTCCGGATGAAACTGCACGCCCATCACGTTGCCACGCTCGACGGCTGCGGCGAACGGCTCAATATAGTGCGTCACCGCCGCGGTATCGGCCGTGACCGGGCCTTTGTACGAGTGGGTGAAGTAGACAAATTCGCCGGGCTCGACGCCGGCAAGAAGGTGCGATCCATTGCGAACTTCGAGGGAATTCCAGCCGACGTGGGGAACTTTTTCCTGGCTGCCTGCGAAGCGCGTGCACGATTCCGGAAACTGGCCGAGTCCGGGCTGCTGCGGCGCTTCGGTCGATCCCGCATAAAGCCACTGCATGCCCACGCAAATGCCGAGGAATGGCACGCCGCGTGTGATGGCTGCTCGAATTGCGTCGGTCAAGCCGGTCGCATCCAGACGCTCGGTTGCCGCAAAGTGTCCCACACCGGGAAGAACGATGCGCTCGGCGGAATCGACCAGCGACAAATCTCCGTCGGTCACGACGGTCTCGGCACTCAGATGCTTGAGCGTCTTGAGCACCGAGGTCAGATTGCCGGCTTTGTAGTCGATGACCGTGACGCGCATGTTCTTGTCTCAGGGGCTAAAGCCCCAAGTCATTTCTCGTTTTCGTTCGGCACGACTGAAGTCGTGCCCTGATACAAAACTTCTTCGCGATCGAGTCTTTCAGCGAACCCCAAAAGTCGTGCACTGATGCGAACTAATCTGTTTCTGGAGTGCTACAGCAATCCTTTTGTGCTGGGCAGCATTTTGCCTAACTGCTTGTCGCGCGAGCAAGCCACACGCAGTGCGCGTGCGAATGCCTTGAAAATCGCCTCAATTTTGTGGTGGTTGGAGCGGCCGTACATGGTTTTCACGTGCACGTTGGCACGCGCGCCGCGTGCAAAGCCTTCAAAGAAGTCCGTGACCAGTTCAGTTTGCAAGTCGCCGACCAGGCGCGTGCGGACTTTGGTGTCGACAGCAAATGCTGTGCGGCCGCTCAGATCGACGGCTGCAATTGCAAGCGTCTCATCCATCGGCATCACGAAGTAGCCGGCGCGCAGGATGCCTCGCTTGTCGCCAAGAGCGCGGTCAAACGCCTCGCCGAGCGCGATGCCCACGTCTTCAACCGTGTGGTGCTGGTCGACGTCCAGATCGCCTTTGCAAGCGAGGTCGAGGTCGAATGCGCCGTGGCGCGTGAAGAGCTCGAGCATGTGATCGAAGAAACGAATTCCGGTCGTGATTTTATATTGACCCTGCCCTTCGATCGTCAGCTCGATCTCGATGCGCGTCTCGTTGGTGTTGCGCACGATGGTTGCCGACCTCTTTCTCGCATTCGTGCTTTCCCGGGTCTCAGAAGCGAGACCCGGGGCACCCATATTACGTGATTTGATTTTCTTCGTAGTCATGATTTTCCGCCTTGACGCCGCAGAGTGGTCATCGCGTTGTTGAGCGCCATGACGGCTTGCCTCATCTGTGCGCGTGTTCCGATGGTGATGCGCACGCGACCATCGCAACCAGGATCACTGGAGCGGTCGCGGACCAGAACGCCGGCCTCGCGCATGAGGCGCACAAACTCAGCGTGCTTCGCGCCGATCTCGACCAGCACAAAATTCGTTTGGCTCGACCAGCGACGCACCTTGGCAGCATCGAGCGCTGCCTCAAACTCGTTTCGCGCGGCGATCACTTCGCCTACATACCAGTCGAGGTACGCTGTGTCTTCAAGCGCGGGCGGCAGACAAGCTAACGCCAGCGAGTTCACGCTGTAAGGAGAGAGAACACGCCGGACCCAGCGCATCAGATCCACAGGTCCCGCAAGCAGGCCGAGGCGCAGGCCTGCCAGTCCGTAGGCCTTCGAGAATGTCCGCGCAACGACGAGGTTCGGCAGCGTCCCCACGAGGTCCATCACCGTCTCGCCGAAGAAATGAAAGTACGCTTCGTCGACAAGAAGCACGGCCTGCGGTGCGCTGCGAGCAAGTTCCAGCAATTGCTCGCGCGTGGCCACCGAACCCGATGGGCTGTTCGGATTGGCGATCGCAATCACTTTCGTATTTGGAGTGATAGCTGCGATCAGCCGGTCAAACGGGAATTGAAGATCGTCCGCAGCCTCGATCGTCACGATGCGAGCGTCCGTTGCGGAAGCGTAGACCTCATACATGGTGTAGGTGGGCACGGATAGCAGGAGTTCGTCGCCCTCTTCAAGGAACGTTTCGAAGAGCACGTGAATCGCTTCATCGACGCCGTTGGTGAGCGCCACTTGTTCCGCACTCAATCCAAGATGCGCGGCCACGATCGCCTCGACCGGCCCGCGCTCGGGATAGCGAGTGAGTGAGCCCGCGGAGATTTTGGCGAGTGTTTCGCGCACACGCGGCGAGCACTCAAGAGTGTTCTCATTAAAGTCGAGCCGCATGGCTTCGCGGCTGCCGAGCGGAGGGTGATACTCCTTCATTTGCTGCACGCGTGCGCGCGGCGCCGGGGTTGCCTCAGGGGCTAAAGCCCCATTTTTATTGGCCGGTAGTTCGGCACGACTAAAGTCGTGCCCTTTCAAAGCTCCAACTTTCGCGATGATCTTTTCAGCCATTGGCACTCCTCTTCGAGCTCCGGCCTCGATCGGTTTGTCGCGCAGGCCGATGCTGCTCCAGCCGCACGCGAATCGCTTCCGCGTGGCCTACGAGCCCTTCGGCCTCGGCCAGCAGCGCAGCCTTCCGCCCCAACTTCTGGATGCCCTGCGCTGAGTATTGCTGCACGGTGATGAGCTTGACGAAGTCGTTGACGCTCAAGCCACCGCGCACCCGAGCCATGCCGCCGGTCGGTAGCGTGTGATTGGGCCCGGAGATGTAGTCGCCCATGGGCTGCGCGGACCAACGTCCGACGAATACCGAACCTGCATTTTCGACCCATTTGAGATCGCTGGCCGCATCGACAGTCAGGTGTTCCGGTGCAAGACGGTTTGTGATAGCGCGCGCCTCGACGACGGAGCTAGCAACAATCACCAGGCCGTTGCGCTGGAGAGCCTCGCGCGCAACGGGATTGTTGCGGCCGCGCAACTTTGATTCGGCGATGACGGATTTGGCCAGATCCTCGCGGGTGGTGACAAAGATCGCAAGAGCTTCAGGATCGTGCTCGGCCTGGGCGACAAGGTCGCTGGCGATGTCGGCGGGGTTTCCGCGATCGCTGGTGACCACAATCTCCGTCGGCCCGGCCAGCATGTCGATGGCGCAATCGAATGCGACGAGGCGCTTGGCCGCAGTCACGTAAAGATTTCCCGGACCGACAATCTTGTCGACGCGCGCAAGGCTCGCGGTTCCGTAAGCCAGCGCAGCGATGGCGTGCGCGCCGCCGAGGCGATAGAACTCGCTGATCCTGAGAAGGTGGGCCGCCGCGAGCGTTTCAGGCGCGGGCTTCGGCGAGACCACGACAATTCGCTTCACGCCGACGACCTGCGCGGGAATCGCGGTCATGAGGAGCGTGGACGGCAGAGGGTGACGGCCGCTGGGCACATAGCATCCGACAGAAGCGAGAGGCCGCACGAGCTGGCCTGTCGTCAGGCTGGCAGAATTCGATTCGGACGACGTCCGCGGCATTTGGGATTGCGGCATCTGCCGCCGAGCAAAGTTGCGAATCTGCTTTGAGGCCGTGGTGAGCGCATTGCGGAGGGCGGGATCGAGCGCCTTCCATGCCGATGCCATTTCGTCTTGAGTCACGCGGAGCGTCGCCGGGCCTGCAAGCCCATCGAATTTTGCCGCGTAGGCGAGCAACGCGCGATCGCCGCGCTTGCGAACGTCCGCGACGATGCGCTCGACCGCGGGCAACACAGCGTCAAGGGCCGCGCCGCCGCGTTGTTCGAGGGCGGCGAGTGTCTCCGCCGCCTCGCGCGCGTTTCGTCCTGTGGTCCGGATCAGCTTCATCGTTCGCCCTTGTGATGCCCTGCTCGATAGGTTGCGGGCGCGGACGCCCGCACAACAGCCGGCCAGAGGCCGGCGCTACAAACAGCTACAGCACGACCTTGTTCAGCGGATACTCCACAATCCCCGCCGCGCGCGCCGCCTTGAGGCGCGGAATAACGTCGCGGGCCACGCGCTCTTCGAGAATGGTGTTGACCGCAACCCACTCCGAATCGCTCAACTGCGAGATGGTCGGCGAATTGAGAGCCGGCAGCACGGCCAGCACAGCATCGAGGTCGCCGCGCTTCACGTTGAGCATGAGCCCGATTTGCGCCTGCGCATCGATGGCGCCGCGCAGCATGAGCGCGATCTGATCGATCTTCTGCCGCTTGCCCGCGTCGGCCAGCGCGGCTTTGCTGGCGATCAGGTGCGTCTCGCTCTCCATCACGGTGTCAATGATCTTGAGGTGATTGGCCTTGAGCGAGCTGCCTGTTTCCGTTACCTCGACAATCGCATCAGCCAGCATGGGCGGCTTGACTTCAGTTGCGCCCCAGCTGAACTCGACCTTTACCTTGACGCCCTTCGAAGCAAAGTAGCGCTTGGTCACTTCGACAAGTTCCGTGGCGATAATCTTGCCTTCGAGGTCCTCGGCCTTCTCGAAGCCGCTGGCCTCGGGCACGGCGAGAACCCAGCGAACCTTGCGCCGGCTTTGCTTGGCATAGGTCAGAGTAGTCACGCTGGCGACGTCCAAACCGCTCTCAACAACCCAGTCGATTCCGGTGAGCCCCGCATCGAGGACACCGTGATCGACGTACCGCGCCATCTCCTGCGCGCGAATGAGCATGCACTCGATGTCGATGTCGTCGATGGAAGGAAAGTAGGATCGGCCGTCGGCGTAGATGTTCCATCCCGCGCGCTTGAAGAGAGCGATGGTCGCATCCTGCAGGCTACCTTTGGGAATTCCGAGTCGAAGCTTGCTATCCACGGGTCACCTCCGTACCGACCGCAACGGGCTTCGTAAAGCAGCTCACCGTGCCCTCGTGGCACACCAGGCCGTCGCCTTCAACTTCAACGCGAAACAGCAGCGTATCGTTGTCGCAATCGGTCGAGGCCGAAACCACGCGCAGGCGGTTGCCGCTGGTCTCGCCCTTCATCCAAAGCTTCTGGCGGGTTCGGCTCCAAAAGGTTACAAAGCCCGACTCCTGCGTTTTGGCGTAGCTGACGGGATTCAAAAAGCCCAGCATCAGCACCTCGCCCGTGCGCGCATCCTGCACGATCCCCGGCACAAGGCCATCCATTTTTTCGAAATCAATCTGTTCCACGGTTTCATCCTTTGGTTTAGATTCTCTGGGTCCAAACACGAAAAAACCCACCAGCGTCATTCGCCGGCGGGCTTGGGTATTTCTCTTCGATCTCTCTGGCCTTGTTAGCTCAGGCCATGGCAGTCCGCCGGCATGGTGGTCCCCTGATGATGGTGGCCGTGATGGCGGAAGCTTTGCATCTGTCTTCAAAGGTACGGGGAAAGCCAGCATGGTGTCAAATGGATTCCTTGCTCGCGGCCGATCGGCTGGCAGAGAATAAGTGCGTGCCCCGCCTGAACCGATCCGCTGTTGCGCATGTTGCTTTGCTGGCTGCTTTTCTTTCCGGCGCTGCGCAGGTTGGTGCAGGTGCTCCGTATGCGGGCGCTGCGCAATCCGCATCCAAGCCAAAAGCCACTCCGCCGCCCGAAGCCCGAGTCGATATTAACCACGCCACTGTGGACGAGTTACTCAAGGTTCCCGGCATGACGAAGAGCTGGGCTGGGCGGATCGTGCGCTTCCGGCCCTATCGAAGCAAGCAGGACCTGGTGGAACACGGGGTGCTTCCCAGCGATGTCTACGACCGGATCAAGGATTACGTGATTGCGCATCGCGGCGAACCGTAGGCTGAAGCACGGCTGAATCCCGGTTTCGAATGCGGGTTCCCGGCGCTTGCTCCAAATCCACAAACATTCTCATTCCCAATGCCGCGCGGCCATTAAACTGTTGACTATCAGGAGGGACTCCACATGCAAACCAGAGTTCTGGGCACCACCATGCCGGTGCTCGAAGTGCTGCTCGACCCCAACGAGAGCGTATTTTCAGAGAGCGGCGAGCTCTCTTGGATGACCGCAAGCGTCCAGATGACGACGCATACGCAGGCGGGCGGTGGCGGCGGGTTTTTGGGCGTCATCAAGCGCGTGGCCGGCGGTGGCAGCATCTTCATGACCGAATACCGCGCCATTCAGTACCAGGGCTCCGTCTCGTTTGCCGCCAGGGTACCTGGGCATATTGTGCCGGTGCAGCTTGGGCAGGGGCCGGAGTATATGGTCCACCGGCACGGGTTTCTGTGCGCCACACCGCAGGTGACCATCTCGGTCGGTTTCCAGCAGTCGCTCGGCGCGGGTATCTTTGGCGGCAGCGGATTCATGCTTCAGAAGGTGGGCGGCGTGGGCACCGCGTGGATCGAGCTGTCGGGCGAGCTGATCCAGAAAGACCTTGCGCCCGGAGAGATCCTGTTTGTGCATCCGGGCCATGTGGGCGCGTTCCAAACGTCGGTCGGATTCCAGATCACGACGGTTCCGGGAATCAAGAACATGATCTTCGGCGGCGACGGAATCTTTCTGGCGCGGATGGTGGGTCCCGGAACCATTTGGCTGCAAACGCTGCCTATTTCGCGGCTGGCAATGCAGATCTACGAGTATCTGCCGCATCCTGAAGCAGCGCAGACGCCGGCAGCAGGCGTGCTGGGCGGAATCGTCGGCGGACTCATCAGCGGACAGTGAACGAGAGATAAGAGAACAGAGATTAGAGAACGGTGCGCAGTGAACAGGGGACAGTGAGCGAGTGAACGAGTGAAGAAGTGAATCAGTGAACAGTGCACCGTCGTCGCTGCGCATCCAACCGGTGTGTAAGGATCGGAAAGCATGAATCAATCCGCGGAGACGAAGCAAGCCGCGCAGAACAAGCAAAGCGTTCGCGGACACATCGTGTTCTTCTTTGCCGTGGCGCTGGCCCTCTACGTGGCTTGGCTGATTCGCGGCATGCTGGCGCTGCTTTATGTGTCGGCATTGTTTGCCGTGGTGCTTTCGCCGGTGGTGCGGGCCACGTCGCGGATTCACATTGGCCGATGGAAGCCGTTTCACGGATCGACGGCCATCCTCATCCTGCTGCTGGCCGTGGCTGGCGCGTTCGCGCTGTTCGGATTTTTCGCCTTGCCGCCGGTCATCAACGATCTTCAGGCCCTCACTGGCGAACTGCCCGGCCGCGTTCCGGCAATCCTAGCCAAGATCAGAGAGGTTCCCTACGCCGATCGCCTCGACGCCGAAGATGTGATCGCCTGGATTCAGCGCGGGCTGAGCAGCGGGGCGGCGTATCTCCTGGTTTCGTTCAAGGCGTGGGCGGGAGCTCTGGTGGAGGTCATCGCCGGCTTTGTGCTCACGCTCTACTTCATTCTCGAGGGCGACACCGCGTACCGCTGGTTTCTTTCGTTCGTCCCCGCGCAACCGCGGCAGCGGCTTGACGAAACACTTCAACGCGCGGCCGGCCGCATGGAGAAGTGGCTGGTGGGCCAGCTCAGCCTGATGGTGATTCTGGGCACAGCGAGCACCATCGTCTACCTTTCGCTCGGCGTGCGCTACGCCTATGTGCTGGGCGTCCTAACCGGCCTGCTCAACCTGATCCCGGTACTGGGCGCTGCCGTTTCGCTGGTGCTGGCGCTGCTGGTAGCGTCCATCGACAGTTGGGGACGCGTGCTGGGCGTGGCCATCTTCTTCTTCCTTTACCTGCAGATTGAAAACTCCTGGCTGACTCCGCGCATCATGAGGAGCCGCGTCCAACTGCCCGCGCTGGCGATCTTCGTCGCGCTGCTGATGGGCTCGGCGCTGGGCGGCATTGCCGGAGCGATGGTGGCAATTCCGACGGCGGTGCTGGTGAGCGTGCTGGTGGAGGAGTACCTGGTGCAGAAGCCGGCGGAGTGAGCGGCAGCGGGGCTAGCGGGGTTAGCGGGTTAGCAAGTCAACGAGTCCTTCCCTCGCTCTGGCAAAGCCAGCACGGGGCACCACAGCTCTCGGCTTTCAGCTGTCAGCAAGATGAATCAGCCGACCGAAAACTTTTTCGTTCCATTTTTCGTGGATAAGTAGTTTATTTTCAGCGACTTATACCTCCCATCATTCGCTCTAACCCATTGAAAACATTGGGGTTGGCAGTCAAAATATCCAGAATCAATGACTTAGGAGCGGTTTTTTTCGGCCTTTGCACCGTTTTGGCTGCGGTTGCCCAAAAAGTGAGAGGGCGGCCTTGAATGCTGGTCTTGCCGACCGGCATTCGGGAGCCAGTCCGCCAGGTATCGCAGAGGAGAAAACGCCCTGTTTTTGTTCTCTAGTACAAGGGTAGCGAAATCGGGGAATTAATCGGCAAACTTCAAAAAATTATTTGGCGAGTGTTTTCAAGGGGTTGGGGCGGGATTGGACGGGCGAGGGGGTTGACAGCAGACAACAGTGGTCAGTCGCAATTGGTCAGCAAAAGCCCGGCGCGACGGAGCGGGTGGGATGGTGGCGGGCTGTCGCGGTCGCTGAACGCGGGGTCCGTCGTGATATCGGCGTTTTTCGGGAGTCATGAATTACGATGCGTCATGCGGCTTTTCTGCTCGACATTGGCATTTAGCCTTTGTGCCGTGTTTTGCCACGCACAGACAGCAATCAATGATGCAGCGGTCCTAAAGCAGACCCGGGCGAAATATGACGCTCCCTTTGAAAGAAACCTCCAATCCTTCAGTTGCGCCGTAGAGTTCAACTGGAAGCAACACTTCACTGAGGTCGTACGCCTCGGCGACGAAGGAACGGACGAGGAGATCGCTAAACTAATTCAGCCCATCAACACTCGCGTCACTGTCACCCGACAGAACGCTGCAGTGTCATCCGGGATGACGGAAGATGAAGAACACAAGCTCCCCCATGGAGGCATGGCGGAAGGTCTTCTCGAACATGCAGTGCAGTTCAGCTTGAATAGTTGGTTGGTTGCCAGCAATAACGCGATGCTTCCGCCGGAAAACACGCCCGTTCACGTCGTGCCATCTGCGTCAGGCTACAAGCTTGAGTTCAAAGTCCAGACGTTTGATGTTGAGATGATGTTCGCGCACGACATGAGCCTCCAAAGCGAAGCGGAAAAGGGATCTGCCTCCGACCGCCGGGAAACGGACTTCCGTCCCGGCCCGCAGGGCTTTCTCATGACCTCCTACAGGCTTGGCGAGGATGGAGATTTCAGGTCCGGCAATCGGATAATCCTCACCTATACCTATCAAAGCGTTAGCGGATTTCAATTGCCCGAACAAGTTTCAATCAATCGCGAAAGCCACCACGAAGCCTGGCACTACAAGCTAACCGGCTGCACAGTAGAAACGACTAAGTGATTCGGTATTGATCAGTCGGTTTGTGGGGTGGAGTCTTGGCCGCGACTATCCGAACGAACGCTGAGTCATCCAGGATATGTGCTCGTGAGATCGGGCGGTAGTAAATTGCGTGCGGAGTTCGAAACTTTCATCGGCCAGCGAGGTTGGCTCGCTGGGCCTTACTTTGTTTTCTAGATTTTTGTGGGCGGTTTGTGCGGGGGTTGAAACCGCCGCCTCCTTCCGTTGCTTGCAGGGGCTAAAGCCCATGATCATCTTGCGACGCTTGCGGCAGTCGTGGATGAATCCACGACCTACCAGCCATGCCCTGACACAAGACTTCTTGATCCGGGTCCGTGGTATCCCACCCATCGCCAGAATGAAGGCGAAGGATGGGCCACCCAGTTTTTGTGGTGGGTGAAATGTGGGCGGACCTGGGATCGTGGTCTCCCACCCTTCGCCAGAATGAAGGCGAAGGATGGGGCACCCAGTTTTTGTGGTGGGTTAAATGTGGGCGGACCTGGGGTCGTGGTCTCCCACCCATCGCCGGAAAGAAGGCGATGGATGGGCACCCAGTTTTTGTGGTGGGTTAAATGTGGGCGGACCTGGGATCGTGGTATCCCACCCTTCGCCATGATGAAGGCGATGGATGGGGCACCCAGTTTTTGTGGTGGGTTAAGGGCGGGAGAAGCAAATGCAGGTCCTTCGGCTCCCATCGTCCGCCGTGGCGGACTCCACACGGGGGTAACTTCCGCGCTCCCTACGGGAGCCGCGCTGAGTGCGGCTTCGCCGCGTGCTTTGTCTTTGAGGTTCTTGCGGGTGGGTTTGTGCGGGGGTTGGAAGAGGCAGGGAACAGGGACAGGGAATAGGGATAAGACGGCGCAAGTTTGTGCGATCCCCGGTCCCTCCGCCACGGCGGACGAGGGACCGGGGGCACCCAGTTTCCGTGGGAGAACTCGGCTGGCCCCTGCGCCGGGACAGACCGCGGAACGCGCAAAAAAATCTGGCAATTTCGGATTTTTCATTGCATAATCTCCTCAGTTTTTCGAATCCCCCTTCCCCAAAATCCCTAATCTGACAGGCGACGGCCCAGAAACCAGCGGACCTCCGAGTCAATCGCCGGGTGGCATTCGTCGCCAGAAACGGAGAGACAACCATGACTCATCACCTGATCTCCAGGTTCCCGATCATTCGAATCTCGGGCGCGTTATCGCGGCGGCTTCCGAGACAACTGACGCAAATCAGCCTGCGATTCCCGTTCGCAAGGGCAGCGGGAATTGCGGCAGCCGGCTTACTGGTCCTTTTTCTCCGACCTCCATGCTCAGCACAAACGCTGAGCCTGGAGTTTGGGAAGAGCAGCGCGAAGTTCGAGTTGAATGGCCATGTATTGAGCGGTCAGGTTCACATCACCAACACTCCCCAGACCGAAGAATTCGAATTCACCGCAAATGTTTCCGATCTCGCGCTGGATAACGCGCTTGCCGATCCCACACCCCCCGTGAACTTTGTTTTGTCTTGCAAGGACGGCGCTCAGTGTGTGCACACCTCGTCCCACACCTGCGAAACTACCGATGCAAGTTTTCCTTGCGACCATGTTGTTCCCAGCTACGATAGCGACACGACGTACGGAGATGTCTGGTGCTCAGACGAGGCAGCCCTTGCACAGTGCAAGTCGTTCCTCGACGCGCTTCGCGCCGCTGCGAGCACAGCCGGCTAAGGACGGCAGAGGTGAGTAGAGGTTTGTGGTTCCCACCCTAAAACTCCTCGCTTCGCGTGGAGTTTTAGGATGGGGCACCCCATTTTCGTGGTGGGCGATGGGGCGAGAAAAGCAAATGCGGGCCGCATTCCGGTGGGACGTGATGTGTATCACAGATTGCAGCCATCGCCGGTCCGCATACTTGGTGACCGTACTCAGGAGTCTGCCCGTGAATCGTTTCTGTGCGCGCATGTTCGGTCTCACCCTGTTCGTTTTTCTCTTTTTGGCGATTGCCGTCCAACCTTCCATGGCTCAGCAGGATCAAGCCAAGCATGTGATGCATCGGCTGATTCCAGCCGGGGATACCTGTGCCACCTGCCACAAGGCTATTTATGACCAATGGAAAGCCAGCCCGCATGGCGCCAACGGCGTGGAATGCACCGTGTGCCATGGCGAGACAACCGCAAAGGACTTCGCGGGCACGCCGGCGTTAAGCACATGTGACACCTGTCACACCGATCAGGTGGCGCAACTGAAGTCCGATCCCTTCATGAATGGCAAGACGTGCGTGAGCTGTCACCAGGCACACGCCTTCGTGGAGCACAAGAAGACGGCCCCGGCAGACAAGTAACCACAATTGCGGCGCGTGGCATGCGACCCACCCACTGGGCGGGTGCACCGCTCATTCCCTGATACAAGACCTGTTGATGCGGGTTCGTGGTATCCCCGGTGCCTCCGCCATGGCGGACGAGGCACCTGGGGCACCCAGTGATTTGGCGGAAACTTCGCCGGGACGGTGGACGAGAAGGCAGCCGGCGCGCAAAATCGCGCGGAAAACTGCGCCGGAACCCCGCTTGAGCGCGGCGAAGTGCGGTCGAACTGCGCGCTAACGCCCCAAACGTGAAATTACTCGCGAACCTTTGCCTCGAAATGTGAAATTCTGAGCGACCACTCACCCCTGTTTCGCGAAATTACCTGGAGCACCAATCGCAGATTCGTGAAACTTCAAGCGAACCTTTCGGGCTTTTTGTGAACATATGTGTTCACATTTCGCAGGGTCGAGGCCGCATAAAGTTGAACATTTCGCGCGGGTTGGGCTGGTTTGCGCCGGATCTGAAAAAATCGGGCTGCTGGAAGGATTCGTGCGATCCCACCCTTCGCCAGAGTTTCAAAAGCAGGTCCTTCGACTCGGTCGCTGCTGCGACCTCGCTCAGGATGACAATCGATTTTTTTGTGGAGCGACGAGGGCTTAGGCCGGTGAGCGCATGGTGTCGAGGGCGGTGGTGAGGTCTTTCGCGAGGGATTGCTGCGCGGCGGGCGAGAGTTTTTCTTCGCCGCTGGTGAGGTAGAAGACGTCGATGGCCGTTTCGCCTTCCGTATCGATGAGCGCGACCTTGATGTTGCACTGGTGCGCGCCGAAGGTGAGAGCGATCTGGCGGAGAAGGCCGGGCATATCCTGCGCGACGACTTGCAACAGCGTTGAATGCGAGGAGGATTCGGAGTCGAACTCGAGCTTGGTGGCCACGTCGAGCTTGTAGTTGCCGGGGTGGTTCAGATGACGTCGGGCTTTGAGCAACTGCTCGACGGAAACCTTTTGCGCGACGACTTCGTGGACGTTCAAGAGAAAGCGATCCTTCTCGGTGGGGTTGAGCTCGAGGGTGCGGAAGAGATCGGTGAACTGAAAACTGTCGACGATGACGCCGGCATCGTTGGAGTAGGCGCCGGCGCGGACGATGTTCATGCCCCACGCGGCCAGGACGCCGGCCATATCGGCAAATAGGCGCGTGCGATCGCGAGTGATGACGGTGAGGTCGTAAAGCTGGCGGCTGGGGCGCAGATCCAGCTGAACGTTGTCTTTGTCGAGGTCGAGCGCCATGAGGAAGTGATTGCGAATCTGCTCGGGCAGGCGGGTTTGCAGATAGCGCTGCGGGAGGCCTTCGAGAAACTGCCTGAGCGCGTCGTGCTGCGGTGGGGGAACCATGGAGCGGATGCGGTTGAGGAGGGTGGGATCGATTGCGGCGTGATAGCGCGCCTCGTCGACCGAGCGATCCATGAAGTTCGACGTGGACATGTAGAACTGCCAAAGGTTCTCGGCCTTCCAGGGAGTGAGCGCGTCGGGGTTGACGGCCTTGATGTCGGCGAAGGTCATCAGCGTAAGCATCTTGAGCAACTGCGGGCTGCCGATTTTGTCGGCGAAGCCGCGGACGTTGTCGAGGTCGAAGATGTCGCGGCGCATGGCCTGCGACATATCGAGATGCAGGCGGATGAGCTTGAGAACGGCGTCGCGCTCTTCGGCGTCGAAATCGAGACGGGCGAGAAAGCTGTCGGCCAGTTCGACGCTCTGCTGCGCATGCTCGCCGGCGCGGCGGCCCTTGCCGGTGTCGTGCAGGAGCAGGGCGAGAAAGAAGAGGTCCATGCGATCGATTTCGGGGAGGAGCTGAGCGAGGCGCTGCTCGTGCTCGTTGGCGGGCGTGCGCAGGGCGTGGACATTGTCGATGACGAGGAAGGTGTGCTCGTCTACGGTGTAGCGGTGATAGCTGTCTCGAATGACGAGCGCGTCAATGCCGTGGAATTCGGGAATCAGCATTTCAAGAACGCCGAGCGCGTGCATGGTGCGGAGCGCGTGTGCGGCGTGGGGGCCGAGAAGGACTTCACGCAGAGCGTTCCAGAGATAGGGGCCTTCAGGGATGGAGATGGCGAGGACGGGAAGCGCGTCGGTAATGCGGTCTTCAGCGGCCTGCGAGAGCGTGTAGCCGTGCGTGGCCATGAGCGAGAAGATGCGCAGGATGGCGGTCGTGTCATTGAATTGCGCGCCGGGCTGAATCTCAATGCGGCCCTGATCGAGGAGGAAGTCGGTTCCGGCGATGGGCGAGCGGCGGCGACGGAACTGGCGGTAAAAGCTGACCGGAGCGGGCAGGTGCTCCATGAGGAGGGCGGCGCGGCGATAGATGACGCGGGCGTGCCGGTAGTAGGTGCGCATCCAGTAGCTGGGGTCGGCAGTGCCGCGGGTTTCAAGGCCGATGGAGCGTGCGGCGGCTTCATCCTGCGATTGCCAGTCGAGCGTGTTGTCGTCGCGGCCGTGGCGGAAGTGGAGAAAACATCGGGCGGCGGCGAGGAAGTCGAAAGCGGCTTCAGCGTCGCCGCGCGCGCTTTGAAAGACGCCGCCGCGCTGGCGAGGCCACTCTTTGGTCGCTTTGAGATGGAACAAGATGGCGAACCAGACGGCGAGGGAGTAGTCGCGCAGGCCGCCGGGACAATCTTTCAGGTTGGGCTCGAGATGGAAGATTGTGTTACCGAATTTTGCGTGGCGGGAGCGGGCGATTTCGCCGAGTTTTTGCGCGATGGAATTCCACTCGCTGAGGACGAGGCCGGGAAAGGTGACCTGGTGGAGCTGCTGGTAGAGCGGAAATTGGCCGGCGAGGAAGCGGCGATCGAGAGTGGCGAGCGTGAATTCGAGATTGTCGGGGTCGAAGCGGCCTGATTCCTTGACGGTGCGGGAGTTGGGGCTGGCGCGCAGACCGATGTCCCACATTCCCTGGATGATGGCGCGGACAGCTTCGCGAGACTGTTCTTCGGTTCGGTCGTCGGCGAAAGCGAAGAGGACGTCGATGTCGGAGTAAGGGAAAAGATCTTTGCGTCCGTAGCCACCGAGGGCGAGGAGCGCGGAGTTTTGCGGAGGCAGACCGGCGAAGGCGCGACGCCACATTTCAATGAGGATACGGTCGACGACAGCCGATCGACGACGGATGGCGGCCGTGCCGTCACCGGTACGCTCGCAGGTCTGGCGGACAAGCGCCATCTCCTTGAGATACTGCTCCCGAAGATCGTCGACCGCTAAAACGACTGAGCTCATAAGAAATTGTTTTGCGTGGCCTGCCGAAGCAAGAAGGAATTGTTACAAGAATAAGCGATAAATGCCGGAACGGGGAGAATTGATGGGACGGCGGGGGGTTGAGTGTCGTGTTATCCCACCCTAGCCACAAAAACAAAGACGTGGCGAGGGTGGGGCACCCCTATTCTTGTGGATTGGCGAGAATGAACGGGCGATTCACGACACGGCGGGGCGTGACCACTGTCACGAAGGGAAACGCACGCACAGACCTAGACTTCGGGCATGATGGCGGCACTTTCTCTTTCGGCCAGCGCCGGGGAGGCGCTTGTGCTGGGACTTGCGACAGGGCCGGTTTGCCTGGCGACGTGCGGGCCGGTCGTGGTGCCGTGGATGATGGTTCAGCCGCGGGGTGTGGGGAGTCATAGCCGGCAGTTGGGGTTGTTTCTGGCGGCGCGGCTGGCCGGGTATATGGTGTTCGCGGCGGCGGTGTGGATGGTGGGGTCGTCAATACCGCGAGCGTGGATTGGGCGGACGTGGTTAATGGGCGGAATTGAAGTGCTGCTGGCTGCCGGATTGGTAGTGTACGCGGTGGGCTGGCCGCACCGGAAATGCGTGGCGGCGAAACCCGCCTACGCTCAAACTTCGGCGCGGCATGGGACGGCGAGCGAGCTGGTGCGGATTGGCGAGGCGCCTCGGCCGATGCGGTCGGGAGCGCTGGCGCTGGGGTTTTTGACAGGAATCAATCTTTGCCCACCGTTTCTTGTGGCAGGGTTGCGCGCGGCGCAGCTTGAGCATTTGTCGGCGGCGCTGCTTTTCTTTGTCTGTTTTTTCGCCGGGACCGCGATTTGGTTTTTGCCGTTTCTATCGATGGGGTTGGTGCAGCGCACGCCGGCAGTGGTCACGGTGGCACGCATGGTTGCCGTCATGCTGGCGTGCTGGTACGGATTTTCGGGAGTCTCCATCCTGATTGAGAGGACTGTCTATGGCTAGTCACTCTATTTCAGTCGCGCGGCCGGTGGCGTTTCGCGGTGTGGGCCGATCGATTTTGCTTACGGTGCCAATGGCGCTGTGGGCGCTTCTGATGTTCACGCCAGCGTTTCAGAAGGCGGGCGGCGATCTTAAGATTGGCGCGGCGTTGACGATCGTCTTCATGACCGGCCTTTTCTTCCTGATGATGCGGACGGGCGAGACCTATCGCTGGCGGAGAATCTTCTTTGTGGCGCTCGGATTTCTGTTTCCTTTCGGCTTCATCGCTTCATTGATCGCCGAGCGTGGCACCATGAGCATTCCGGTGAGCCGAATGGTTTCGGGCGACACGCCGTTCTGTTTCATGGTGACGCCATCGCTGATTTTGCCGGCCGCGTTTGCGCGAACGATTATTTTTCCAGGATCAATTCTGCCTACCGCGAGCAATCCGCACTCGATCGCGGTGATGATCGGCCTCTGGTTCGCGATGACGCTGGTGCTGGGCAAGGCGTGGTGCAGCTACGCATGCTTCTTCGGCGGTATCGAGGAGGGGTTTGCAGCGTTCGGCAAAAGACGCAGGCTGCACAAGGTTGTTGAGAAATACTCGCACATCCTGCGGCTAGTTCCGTGGGCCATTTTGGTCTTTGTAGTGCTGCTATCGGCGGCGATCTTTGAGCCTGTTTACTGCATGTGGCTGTGCCCGTTCAAAGCTGTTACGGAATTCCCCGCGGTGCGCAACGTTGAGACGGCCATCCAGATGGGAGTTTTCGTCGCGCTCTTCGTGGGGTTGGTGGTGGTGCTACCGTATCTGACCAAGAAACGAACGCAGTGCGGATTCTTCTGCCCCTTTGGCGCGTTTCAGTCGCTCTCAAACAAGATCAATTTGTTTGAGATTCGATTCGATCGCACAAAATGCGTGGATTGCACCCTGTGCCAGACGAGTTGCCCGACAGTTGCGCTTTCAAAGGATTCGATAGCCGAAGGAAAGACGCTTCTGAACTGCATGAAGTGCGGCGCCTGCGTTGATGTTTGCAAGAAAGACGCGGCGGTGTGGCACCTGAAAGGGACGCCGGTGGCGGTGAAACCGGAACGCGCACGGCTGCTATTTTTGTATGGCGCGTGGGCGATGGCCACGATGTTCGGCGGCAGCGTTCTGGCCGGCTCATTATCGACCATGATCCATTGGCTGCCGGGGATGTGAAGGAGGAACCCATGCGAGCACGCATTCTCTCAATTCTGGCGTATACAGGCGCGGGGCTCATGCTGCTGATCGCCGTTTGTGTTCCGTTTGTCCTCATTGGGGGATTCAGCAACGTAGTGGCGCACGCGGGGCTGCATATTGACGCGAGCTACACGGGTGGCACGATTGCGCGGACGATTGCGCGCGACGGCTACCGGATCGAGGTTTACCAGGCGGTGTACCCGAGAATGCTCAAGCGCGATGAGCCTTTTGTGCAGATTGTGTTCGAGCCGGTGGATGCGCTGCCCGCGAGGGTGAATGATGAGATCGATCTCGATGGCAACGGGCGTCCCGATGTGCGCGTGAGTTTCAGCGTGCCTGCTGATGTGAATGCAAAGATGCACGGCGACGTTACCGCGCTCAATGCCAGCTACGTCTCGCTCAGCAACGTGGCCGACGAGTCATTCTCGCGGATGGTGGTGCGGACGGGCAACAAGATTGTGGTGCGCGTGCCGGTGAGGTGAGGCGAGGAGTTAGCAAGTCAGCGAAAAGGCTCCGAAGCGGAGCCTTTTCTGTTGGCGGGTTCGCGAGTTCGCGGTTTAGTGGTCGTAGTATCCCAGGTCCCTCCGCCACGGCGGACGAGGGACCCGGGGCACCCATTTGCATGGGCGAACCGGAACTATTGCGGGAAGGGCACGAATTTTTCTGCGCAGGAGGCTGGATTGCCTTCGGCGGGCTTGCCGCTGATGGTTGAATCGTCGCCGGCGGGCAGGTCGAGGTTTGTCGGCTCCGGCCCTAGCGTCAGGTCCGCGTGATTCACTTCGTAGGTGTACTTGGCTTCGTCGGTAATTTGCACGCCGTTGAGCGTGGCCGCGATGCGATGCGTGTGGTCGTAGGCGTTGAAGGTAATCTTGCCTCCGCCGGAGACGCGGGCATTGTGCAGCGTGATATCGCGCATGGTGGGCGGCGAATCGCCCTGCAGAGGGCCGTTGGCTGAGTACGCAGTATCGAGCGTGATGGGATTGGGCGAGTTGCGGATGCAAACGTCGTCGTAGACCACGTCCTCTGTGAGCCCGCCCCGCGATCCGTTGGACTTGATACGAATGCCGTTGTCAGGGCCGTCGAGCGAAAGATCGAAGACGCGAATTTTGCTGACGCCGCCGTTGGTCTCGCTACCGATGGACATGCCATGGCCCCAATAGAAGTGGTCATGGCTGATGGTCATGTTCGTTGCGCCGCCGGGGCCACCTTTAATGGCAACGTTGTCATCGCCGGCGCGAATGTAGCTATGGGTAATGGTGATGTTTTTCGCACCGTCGCCGGGATCGACGCCGTCGGTGTTGCGGGCGAGGCGCTGCGGCGTGTCGATCTTCAATCCCCAAACCGTGAACCCGTCGCCGTGGTTGTAAACCACGTGAAAGTTGGGCGAGTTCTTGAGCGTGATGCGGTAGAGCGTGAAGTCGTCAGAGTCCGTGGCAACAATGAGGCGCGGAACCTGCTGCCCGCCGCCTGCGCGCGCCTGTTCGGCCAGATCCCACCAGGAATACTGGGAGCCAAGCATTTTCTCTCCGCCGCGGCCGTCGATGACGCCGTCGCCCATGACGCCGGAGTTGGGTGCGTGGTCGACGGAGATCAGCGGCTTGCATCCGCGGGGACGTCCGGGGTCCCCAACGACAGGTCCTTGTCGTTGGGGTGGGGGCGAATGGCTTACGATGCCGCAACTGCCGGGTGAAACGGCGAAGACGGCTGGATCGCGCGAAGCGAAGAGGGTGACGCCGGGACCGACGATGAGCGAGACGTCGGGCTTCAGTTCGAGCGGACCGCTCAGGAACGCATTGTCGGTTTCGTCGACGCGGAGCATCACAGCACGCCCCTTGCCGCACTTGTTAATCGCTCTCTGGATGCGCGCGGTGTCGAGCTTTTGCTCATCGGCGGGCGCGAGCGAATGGCCATCCGTGGAAAGTCGCGCGTCCACGGTGGTGCAAAGCTGCGGGAAGAGGGGTTCGATGACGGTACGCGTGTCCTGCGCGGCCAGGCAGGAGGCGACGAGTGCGAAGGCGAGCAGGATATGAAGCCGTGAGATCATCAATTTCGCATTCAGGGTCTATTGCAGGTTCTCGGGTTTCGGAGTTGCCAACTTCGCGGCGGGTCGAGAGTCTAAAAGCAACCGCAGATCCCCGTTCGACTTCGATCGCTTCGCGATCTCCGCTCAGGGCAGGCTTTCGACTCCGGTCATTCGCCGCGGCGAACGATCTCCGCTCAGGATGACAAGTGCACCCCTATAGCGCGTTTTCGCCGCGTTCGTCGTTGCGAATGCGGATGGCTTCGTCGAGCCGGCTGACGAAGATTTTGCCGTCGCCGATTCGGCCGGTGCGAGCGGCGCCGATAATCGCCTGAATCGCTTTTTCTTTCAGGTCGTCGTGAATCACCATCTCAATCTTGACCTTGGGCAGAAGATCGACGGTATATTCGCGGCCGCGATAAAACTCAGTGTGGCCCTTCTGGCGGCCGTGGCCCCGGGCTTCAAGGATCGTCATGCCTTCGATGCCCGCTTCAAGCAGCGCATCCTTCACGGCATCGAGCTTTGAGGGTTGCAGAACAGCTTCAATCTTAAGCATACAAAAAATGCCTCGTTCGATAGCGTAACAGGCGAGAGGGACTCTTGGGCTACCGTCTCGTGTAAAAAAGCTTCCAGCTTCTAGCTTCCAGCCTCTAGCTTCACTGTGCGGGAACGACTGAATTGCCCGAGCATAAGAAAGCCGGAGGCCAAAGGCTAAGTGTTGAAATCGTACCCTTCTTCGCCGTGCTGGGAAAGATCGAGCCCGGCCATCTCGTGCTCAGGAGTGACGCGCAGGCCCAAGATCTTGTCGACTACAAAGAGCAGAACCAGTGTGCCGACGATGGAGATTCCCCATGAAATGCCCACGCCTGCGAGTTGATTCAGAACCTGGCTCCAATGGCCGTCGATGGCGCCCGTGGGCACGCCAGCGCCGTAGATGGGGTTGATGACGCTCGCGGCAAAGATCCCGGTGAGGATGGCACCGAGAGTGCCGCCAGCGCCGTGAACACCGAATGCGTCAAGAGAATCGTCGTAGCCGAAGCGAGATTTGACCTGGAAGACCATGAAGGAGCAGAAGAATCCTGCCGCAAGGCCGATGAAAAGCGCGGACATAGGCTGGACGAAGCCCGAAGCGGGCGTGATGGCGACCAGGCCGGCGACCGCGCCGGAGATCGCGCCCAGCGCCGTGGGCTTGCCGTTGTGAAACCACTCAAAGATGGTCCAGCCGATGGCGGCGGTAGCGGTGGCGAAGTGGGTGTTAACGAATGCGCTGGTGGCCAGCGGGCCTGCGCCCAGGGCGCTGCCGGCATTGAAGCCGAACCAGCCCACCCACAACAGGCACGCGCCGATAAAGCTGAGCACGAGCGAGTGAGGAGGCATGGCCGTTTGCGGATAACCGAGGCGCTTGCCCAGATACAGGGCGCAAACGAGGGCCGAGACGCCGCTGGTGATGTGCACAACCGTTCCGCCGGCGAAGTCGAGCGAGGGAATATGGCCGGCCGTGGCGTTGAGCAGCCCGCCGACGCCCCACACCATGTGCGCCATGGGGCAGTAGACAAGAAGCGACCAGAGCGAAAGAAAGATGGCCATGCTACTGAACTTCATGCGTTCGGCAAATGCGCCGGTGATGAGAGCAGGCGTAATGATGGCGAACATGAGCTGGTAAATCATGTAGGTCTGTTCGGGAATGGTGGCGGCGTAGTCGGGGTTTGGGCTCAGCGAAACGCCGCGCAAAAAGGCGTGCTCGAAGCCTCCAATAAAAAGGTTGCCGTGACCGAACGCCAGAGAGTAGCCGACGACGGCCCAGAGGACGGTGACCAGGCCCATCATGGCGAAGCTTTGCATCATCGTGCCGAGAATGTTTTTCCTGCGCACCAGGCCGCCGTAGAAAAGGGCAAGTCCGGGGCCGGTCATCAGGAGCACCAACGCGGCCGAGGTGAGCATCCATGCGTTATCCCCGGCGGATTGGGCACTCTGGACGGCTTGCTGAAGGGCGGCGATCTGGGCTTGAGTGGCCGGAGCCTGTGGGTTGGAGATTGCCGGGGCCACAGCCATCGCGAGATGGCCCGAGAGCAGGAAGACGAACGACAGCGTCAAAAATCGATAGGACAAGGAACGAGAGTGCCGGGAGCGAGAGAGCATGAGGTCTTCCGTTTCGAATTCCCTGGCGCTGAGGCGCAGAGAAGGACTGTTGGTGCTGAGCGGCGGGCGATGGAGGGCCAAACCGGCAATGCAGGATTCAGGCAGACGACAGCCGAAAAGAGGCGCCGCCGGCCAGAATCATAACGAAAGGCACGATGAGCTTTCGTATCATTTTCGTAAAGACGGCGAAATAACGCAAGTTTCTGCGAATTCCTCATTGCTTCTTCATGCGCCGGGTGCTGCGCAGGGCCCAAGGGGTCGAATTCAGGGTGCGCGAAAGAACGCTGGCACTTCGCGAGACTTCAGGGCTCATTCAAAAGTGGTTACCCAATCAATTCCGATCATCCCCGCATGGGTAGCGGAGTTATAGTAGAACTATGGCGGCTACCATAGAGCGCGACCGCTATCTCTTCGGCAACCTTGAGAGCAGCGCGAAAAATCGCATCAAGGTGAAGGAGGTCAACTACGGCTACGAAGAGCCGGAGGGGGTCTTTCTCACCTCGTTGGACTTCGCGGTGAATTGGGTGCGAAAGAACTCGGTGTGGCCGATGACGTTTGGCCTGGCCTGCTGCGCGATTGAGATGATGTCAATGGGCGCGGCGCGGTTCGATATTGCGCGCTTCGGCGCGGAGGTTTTCCGGCCCTCGCCAAGGCAATCGGACCTGATGATTGTAGCGGGGCGCGTGGCGCAAAAGATGGCTCCCGTCCTGCGCCGTCTTTACGACCAAATGCCTGAGCCTAAATGGGTTATTTCAATGGGAGCGTGCGCCACTTCGGGTGGTGTGTTCAACAACTACGCGCTGCTTCAGGGCGTGAATCAGGTGGTTCCGGTGGATGTGTATGTACCAGGATGCCCACCGCGTCCCGAGCAACTGATTTACGCGATTTCGCTTCTACAAGAAAAGATACAGCGCGAACCCCGGAGTCTGCTTAAGACTCTCAATGCAGAATGAACCCCAAAAATCAGAGGGAAAAACTCCTTTTTCAAAACGTTTTTTCATCAACGATGCAGCAACGGAATTGTGGAGCGTAAAAACATGTACTCACGAGCTTTGAAGTCTGTTTTGCCGGTTCTCGCCTTGGCGGTTTTTGCCCTTTTGCCCATGGGGTGCAAGAAGGCTCCGCCGATCACGTTATCGTGCAACGCCAGCGCACCAACCGTTTACCCGGGCGATCCTTTGACGGTGACGGCTACGGCTGGGGCGGTGGACACAAACAAGAAGAACAACGTCCTGTACAGCTGGAGCGGGGACGGCGTAACCGGTAATGGCACTTCTGCCAGTGTGAACACGGCCTCACTGGCTCCCGGTTCGTATACCGCGAAGGCCGATGTGAAGGAAGGCAAGAAGGGCAAGGAAGGGCTGAAACCCGGCCAGAGCGCGTCGTGCTCCGCCGATTACGCGGTGAAGCAATTCGAGCCGCCGACAGTAAGCTGCTCGGCCAGTCCGACTACCATCAAGCCGGGCGACTCGGCGACAGTTACGGCAGTTGGCGTAAGCCCGCAGAATCGTCCGTTGACCTACAATTACACGGCCACGGCGGGCACAGTGACGGGCTCCGGGACAACGGCTGAATACTCGTCCGCAGGCGCACCGACGGGAGCCGTAGGCATCACGTGCGGCGTTTCGGACGACAAGAACCAGACGGCGTCAGCGAATACCACGATCACCATTCTGGCTCCGCCGCCGCCACCTCCGGCACCGAAGACCCAGGCGCTTTGCTCGACCAGCTTCTCAAACGATCCAAGGCGCCCGTTGCGCGTGGATAACGAAGCCAAGGCGTGCCTGGACCAGGTGGCTCTGGATCTGAAACAGCAGGCTGATGCCAAGGCGGTATTGGTGGGCGAGTCGGATGCCAAGGAAAAGGCGCTGACAGACAAGCAAGAGAAGTACGCCGCCAAGCACAAGCACGCCAAGGTGGAAGATGCCGCGGCGCAGCGCGCTGTGAACGCCAAAGACTACCTGGTGACGGAGCAAGGGATTGATGCTTCGCGCATCAGCGTGGCTACGGGCACGACCGATGGGCAGACGGAAGAGAACTACCTTGTGCCCGCCGGCGCGACGTTCACGACCGACGTGCAAGGCACGATGCCGGTGGATGAGACCACAGTAAAGCCGCAGGCACGCAAGCCGCTTGGCGAGCGTCACCCGAAAAAGGCTGCGCAGTAGCGCGAATCACCTGCGCTGCGTAACAAGAATCCGCGAGCTCTTCCCCCATGGAAGGGCTCGCGGGAGCTGACCCCGGCAAGACTTCATGCTTAGTGTCTTTGAGGCTGACCGACGCACGAATCGGTCAGCCTTTTCGCTTTTCAGACCTGGAATTGTCTATTCTGGAAAGAGATGAGTGGGGAGCTTCAAGCAAGAATGAGCCGTTTGCAGTGTGCTCGAAATTATAGGCGCCGGTTGGGGGTTGTCGCGCAGATTTATCTTCTGATTATCTTGTTGTTCGGAGCGGTCTGCCTGCAGGCGGAAAACTCGTGGACTGTCGCGGGTCCGGCGGGCGGGGATGCGCGCGCTCTTGCATCGTTCCCGGGACAGCCGAAACATCTGTTGCTGGGCACGACGAATAGCTGGCTCTACGAATCGATGGACGAAGGCGCAAGCTGGCATCGCTTGGCAAAGCTGGGCAGCGACGACGGATTCGTGCTCGACAGCATTGTGGTTGATTCGGCGGACCCGGCGACGATTTACGTGGGCGCGTGGAACAACTCGACCGACGGCGGATTGTGGATCAGCCACGACTCGGGCCGCACCTGGAGCGAGCCGGCGCAATTGAAAGGTCAGCCGGTGCACGCGCTTGCGCAGGCGCCTACTGATCCGCACACTCTTTACGCCGGAACATTGGAAGGAGTCTTCCGCTCGAGCGACGGTGGAGCAACGTGGGCGGAGATCAGCCCGCCGGGCAGCCACGAGATTCATGAGATTGAATCGCTGGCGGTCGATCCCGGAAATCCGGACACTGTGTACGCCGGGACCTGGCACCTGCCGTGGAAGACAGCCGACGGCGGCAAGACCTGGCACAACATCAAGCAGGGCCTGATTGTGGACTCAGATGTGTTTTCGATCATCGTGGACCCCGAGCATCCGCACACTGTCTACCTGAGCGCATGCAGCGGAATCTACAAAAGCGAGAACGCGGGAGTTCTGTTCCACAAGATCCAGGGCATTCCGACTGAGGCGAGAAGGACGCGGAGCCTGATGCAGGACCCGGAGAAGCGCGAGGTGGTTTACGCGGGAACCACTGAGGGCCTCTACAAGACCGTCAACGCGGGCAAGACCTTCAAGCGAATGACGGACTCCGATGTGGTGGTGAACGCGGTGTACGTCGATCCCGGCGATTCGAATCGCGTGCTGCTGGCGACGGATCGCGGCGGCGTGCTCGTGAGCGACGATGGGGGTGCGACGTTTTCGCCGGCGAACCAGGGTATTTCGGAGCGCAAAGTTGCGGCGGTTCTCGTGGACCGCGATCATCCCGAGGTGCTTTACGCGGGCGTGGTGAACGACAAGAAATTCGGCGGAGTGTTCCGATCGAGCGACGGTGGCGCGCACTGGGAGCAATTAGGCTCGGGCCTCGACGGCCGCGACGTGTTCGCGCTTGCCGAGACGAAGGATGGTCGTTTGGTTGCGGGAACCAGCCACGGAATATTTGTGCTGGGCAATGCTGCCAATCCTGCGCCTGCTGGCGATCCGACGGCGGCGGGCAAGGATAAAGGCGATGCGGGGCCGTCTGGCTCGGCAACGCCGGCAGCAAATGAGGCAGCAAATGGTTCAGGAAATGGTTCTGCTGCGGCGACCGGAGCTCTCAGGTGGCTATCGCGCAACAGCATTGAGAACACCGTGACGAAGACGATCACGCAGATGCACCTGCGCACGAAGGTCAACATCGAAAAGCAGGTGCAGGCGCCGAGGGTCGAACTCGGAAGCCGAGTGAACGCGCTGGATGTTTCAGGAGACGTGTGGGCGGCTGCGACAGGCTACGGTGTGTTGACCAGCCGCGACCAGGGCGCAAGCTGGCAGGGCGGTCCGGTGATGGGCGAGGGCGATTACCTGTCAGTGACCGTGCATGCTGACAGAATGGTGGCGGCTCGCGCCGACGGCGTCGTGATTTCGATGGACGCGGGGAAAAGCTGGTTGCCGATGGGATTGCCGACGATGCTGACGCGCATTCATCGCGTGGTGTTTTCTCCGGACGGTACGCTGTGGCTGGGCGCGCGCGAGGGAGTCTACTTGAGCCGCGACCTGGGCAAGTCGTGGATGTGGGTTCATCGCCTGCCGTTCCGCGACGTGGACGATCTGAGTTACGACGCGGAGTCGAAGAGAATCCTGGTGAGCTCGCGTTCGAGCGACCAGGTGTTCGCGATCGATCCGAAGACGATGACATGGAACTGGTGGCAGACGGGTTTTGACATTGTGCTGATCCGCGCGGCCGGCGACCGGCTTGTGGCCGCTTCGCTCGATGACGGAGTTCTGGTAGGGCCGGAACTGACCGCGGCGACTAATACGCCTGCCGCGGGTGCGAGCGCGACGCCGTAAGCGGCAGCCCTCGTAGACGATCAACACGGCTAATTCCCGGTGTACGGCACCCAACCCATCACCACTTCTCCGCTCTTTGATTTCAAAGTTACATGGCCCGTGGCGAGATCAACCTCTAAAACCCTGAAATTATATCCGAAGATTTGCTGTTGGTTGAGCAGCAGCTCCTTTTCGTCCGGCGACCATACGATGGGAGCGTTGAGCGCATAGTTCATCCACTTGGGCTCCCTTTCCAAGACCGATTGAGCGCCGGTTCCGTCGGGGTGGATGATCATGCATCGCACGCCCAAACTGTTATATGCAATCCAATCGCCTTCGGGAGACCAGGAAGGATCGGTTCCCTCAACAATCGTCTTCATTTCCCCGGTGGCGACGTCAACCAATACAATATAGCTGCATACGCCTTTCCCATTCCTGCATGCGCGCTCGTCAGTCGCGGCCAGGGATTTGCCGTCAGGCGACCAGCCGAGCCGAAATACCGCATTTATTGATTCGGTTCCCGGGACAGGCATCATCTGCCCTGTTTCAAGATCCAATATCCACAGCTTTCTGTTAGCGTCGACATCGGTCGTCTTTGTGCACGGCGCACTGCCGGAAGCCTTAAATGCGAGCTTTCCTCCATCGGGCGAAAAAGCCGGCAAGCCAACCCTGCAGAAGTCGCCGTATTGCTTCCACGTATTGTCTCGCACCGAATACACGGCCATGACGGACTTGTATGTAAATTGAGGATATTGGTCGCACCATCTTTCGTCCGACGGGTCGCAGTTCGCTTTTTCCCCAAGGGACTGAACTACGTGGCTCTCGGCTACCCGGTCCCCCAAGGGGCTAATAGCCAGGGGGGACGAGTTGTGGAACTCCGGCCGTCCTGGGAGTTGCGATATGTTGAACTCCCCGCTCGGTCTGACCAAAGCCACGTCCTCGCCGGAAAAAGAACTGAAAAGCAGCGTTGATCGCGGCTCAGAAAAACAGCTGACACAGCCGACGGGCTTCTTGCTAGGAGGCTGGGAGAAACATATCCCCGCCGTCAGCAAAAATGCCATTAGGTACCAAGTTCGCATGGTGGTCCTCCTTTCGTCGGCTATGAGCCAGCCGCATGCCCGGGGAAATAATGATAGCCGGGAACATTGCCGATGCCTGGTGGCGCCACCTGCAGGAAATTCGCGATCGCCTCACTGCATGTTGAAGGCTTTGTCGACGATGGCGTTGGGATCGCGGCCGGCCGGAAGCATGGTAAACAGCGATTGCGATGACGTGCGCACCACAGCCACATCGCCGGAGCGTTGATCGGCGACAAACAGCAAATGCCCAGCGGCTGAAAATGCCATCGCCGTAGGGCTGTCGCCAACGGAGATAGCGCCGACACGCTTGCCGTCGTCGATGGAGTAGACAGTGAGCTCCTGCGAGTGAAGGTTGGCCACGTAAAGCAGCGAGTTGTCGCGGGAGACAATTCCACGGACCGGATTGTTGCCGATCATGTAGGTGTCTCCCACTTCGTCAGTCGAGTCGTAGATTTCAGAGACCGAGTCAGAAAGAGAGTTGGAGACGAAGATTTCGCCGCCGTCGGGCTTCAGCGCCAGATCGACGGGTGCGCGGCCGACGTCCATCAATGTTTCAAGGCGATCGGGTTGAGCAGGGTGGGCACTGGGCTGCGCCAGGGCGACGACCATCACTTGATGACCGGTTGAGCAGGGGATAAACGCTTTCGAGGAGTCGGGAAGAATGACCACTTCCGACGCGCCGGGGCAACCAGCGATTGTGGCGCGCGGATGGCCGGTTGATGCATCGAGGATGGTGACCGAGCTTCCACCCTGGTCAGCCACAACGAGAGTCTTGCCATCGGGCGAGAGGCGCGCTGCAACTGGCTGGTTGCCGACGGGAATTTGCGCAAGTTCGCGACGAGCCGCGAGGTCGAGGACTGAAATTGAATTCGATCCGGAATTGGCGATGTAGGCCAGCGTGCCGTCGGGCTTTAAATCGATGGACGCGGGCTGACGGTGTAGGGGGATGGTGGCCACGACGGCGTTGTGTTCCGCGTCGATGACGGAGAGCGAGCCATTGGCCGGCGGCGCGCCGGAGTTCACAACGTAGATTTCATTGAGCGTGGGGCTGGCGGCGATGGCGACTGGATTGTGGCCCACGGGCAGTTCGCGATCCACGCGGACGTTGACCACGTCAAGCACCGTGACGGTGTCGCTGCCCCCGTTGGTTACGTAAACGTACTCGCGATAGTTGGGCGGGTATTGGGGAAAGTCGTGGGTGCGGCAACCGGTGAAGCAAAGCGCGAGCAGGCCAGCCGACGGCAGAAAACTTTTCGATCTGTACCAACTGTCCACTGCTTACTTGCCCGCGGCGGCGGAAACGGTGACGCCTCGCGTGAGATGGCGGCCGACGACTGCGGCGATTTTGTCGATCTCGCTCATCATGATTGCGAACTGCGCGGGATAGACAGATTGCGGACCATCGGAGAGAGCGATTTCAGGGTGGTTGTGCACCTCGACCATGACACCGTCGGCGCCCGCGGCCACGGCGGCTCTGGCCATAGGCAGGACGCTGTCGCGCCGGCCGGTTCCATGACTGGGATCGACGAGGATTGGCAGGTGGCTCACGTGATGCAGAGCGGGGACGATGCTGAGGTCGAGCGTGTTGCGCGTGTGATCAGTAAACGTGCGCACCCCGCGCTCGCAGAGGATGACTTGATAGTTGCCTTCGCTCATGACGTACTCGGCCGCCATCAGAAACTCTTCGAGCGTAGCGCTCATGCCGCGCTTGATAAGCACGGGCTTGCGTAGTTTTCCGGCCTTCTTGAGGAGCGAGAAGTTTTGCATGTTGCGCGCGCCGATCTGAATCACATCGGCCCATTCGGCGACGAGGTCAAGCGTTTCGGAATCGAGCGCCTCGGTGACGATCCGCAGTCCGAACTTTTCCCTGATCTCGGACATGATTTTGAGCGCTTCGAGGCCGAGGCCCTGGAAAGCGTAAGGCGAGGTGCGCGGCTTGTAAGCGCCGCCGCGAAAGAATTGCGCTCCGGATGCGGCGACTTCGGCGGCAATGGCAAAGGCCTGGTTACGACTCTCGATGGAGCATGGACCGGCGATAACAGCCAGATCGCGGCCGCCGATGGTGGCGCTCGAACCTGGAAAACGGACGATGGTGTCTTCTTCTTTCACGTCGCGGCTGGCGAGTTTGTAGGCCTTGGAGACGCGAATGACTTCAGCAACGCCGGAGAGCGACTCCAGGTTGCCTCGATTGACTTCGCCCTGATTGCCGGTGATGCCGATGGCGGTGCGCTGGGCGCCGGGTAAAGGATGGGGGCGGAAACCCAACTGCACGATGTGGTCGCAGACTGCCTGGATCTCTTCCGGCGTAGCCTGCGCTTTCATGACGACTAACATGAACGGCCCTCGAACCCTCAGTCTACCGGCTGGGAGGGCGAAGGGCAATGACGATGGAAGCGGAGCTAGCGGAGTTAGCGGGGCTAGCGGAGCTAGAAAAGCAGCGGCGCGTCGAGCCAACGCAAAGCGAGGAAGAGTTGTATCCCATGTGGATCGGGGCTGTTATTTGATCGCGCCGGCTCTTCTTCGGCGTCCCCGCCAGAAAGACACCGATCTGATAGCAACGCCGACGCACAGCCACTGGACAGTTCCGAAGATGACCAAGCTGGCATCGCTGATCGGTGGGGAAAAAAACAGACTCCTAATTGCAATGACGGGTATGTCCAGCGGCGCTACAAATATCCAACCCCAAGCATCTGTGCCGAGAAAAATTACGGTCAGGGCACATAACAGTAGGTGGGCAGTTGGTAACGCCGCGATCCACAGTATTCCGGTCGATTTTTTCATTTCGGGGATATTATTCCGCGTCTGTGCAATGCAACAGAACTCTAACAACGCAGATCCTGGAAAAGTCTAATTAAAAAGAGGCGACAAAGTATCGTAACAACGCAGATCGGAAGCGAAAAGAATTGGCGCAGGAGCGGCGGTGATTATTTTGATTTGGGTTCGTCGGTGATTTCGGTTGAACAGTTGGCGGCTACGATGGCGGGGGCGATGACCATACCGATAAAGGCAAGAGCAATCAAGAAGTCATGCATAATTTAGGTCCCCATTCGGCGCTCGGCGGTAGTGGACGCTCGTGCGATAAAGATTTTCGGTGCGGTGTCGCCTCGCTGAGAGGAGAAACGCCGCAGCGCGAGAGTCCAAGGCTGAAACTGAAGCCAAAAAACCGTTGTGCAGCCGATCTACCAATGCATCATCGACGGTATGAGAGGAATCTTGAAATACCACGAAAAGTTGGCCGGATGCGCGGAAGTGGTAGAGCGCGTGACCTTTCGGAGAGTAACGAAAGGCATGGCGGGGCGCGGCGCGGCGCAAGATTCATGATGATCGGTGACGGGGAGCACAACGGGATGTGACATGGGGAGCGATTTAGAGGAGTTGGACAGCGACGATGAAGAACCGTGGTATCCCAGGTCTCAAAATCGAGACCTGGGGCACCCAGCATCCGCCGGGATTCCGAAATGCAGGTCCTTCGACTCGCTTTGGCGCATAAGGCGCGCCAAAACTCGCTCAGGATGACCATCGAAGAATCGATGCTCGATCTGAGCAATTTTCTACGGCGTCAGTTCGCGCGTCGATTTTCGGTCGATCTTCGTTGCTGGGACTGCCACTTGACGCAGAGCCATGCGGCGTAGCCGAGCTGGATGGCCCAAGTGACGGTGTACGCGGCTCGCGTATAGAGATGATTCAACGTCGCGACGATCGCATCATGGTCCGCCTGAGACATGTGCAGTCGCCAGTCGAACGGCGGCTCCGCCGGCGCGGCGAAGACGAGCCAGCACGCGCGGGCGAAGAGAACGATGGGGACGGCGACGATGAGTGCGGTGCCGAATTTTTTCATTGCAGAACTCAATTCTCCCAGCGCAGTCGCTGCCTAATCACGCATTCAACGCTTGCTCGGCTTCTTCCGCGGCGATCTTCTGCTGACGCCGCTCAACTCTGAAACGGAAAGCAAGAATGAGCACGCCCCACAGGAACCAGGCGAGCATGTTCCACATCAACGCGCCAACCATCGTCGGATCCATGCCGGAATCCTGCCCACCGCCGAAGACAGGCGCCGGGTGCTGCGTGCGCCACCAGCGGTTGGCCATATAGACGATGGGCACGTCGAGCGCGCCGAAGATCCCCAGCACGGCAGCGAGAGTCTGCATCTGGGGCCCGGCGGCAAAGCGGCGCAAGAGCAGGTAGCTGACGTAGATGAGCCAGAGAACCAGCGTGGTGGTGAGGCGCGCGTCCCATGTCCACCACATGCCCCATGCGCGGCGTCCCCAGAGCGGGCCGGTGACCAGACCCACCGAGCAAAAGACCACGCCCACCTCGGCGCCGGCCAGGGCAAGGGCATCCGCGATCTGCGCGCGGCTTGGATTGCCGTGCCGGAATGCGAGGAATGCGATGGAGCCGATCAGACTGAGCGCAAAGAAGACAAAACAAACCGCAAACGACGGCACATGGTAGTAGATGATGCGGAACATCTCGCCTTGCGCGGCGTCATTGGGAGCGACGGAAATGGCCTGATTGTAGGCCCAGGCAAGCAAGGCGGCGGTGACAAGAAGATAAAGACCGATGGCAAGTTTCTTCATGGGAAAGCCAGTTGTATCCAGTGTACGACGGTTGCCGCGAGCGGCTTCTCGCCCTCCCTCGATGAGTTTTGTTCTGCACGGTCGTCGACGCCGATTCCCTCGACATGGTGAAACAACCAAGCCGCGGCCTTTGCACTTTGATTCGCTGGTTTTGTACGATGGTCTGCCATGTCAAAACAACCCTCGTACATAACTGAAGCCGGCTTTGGGCTCCTTGTTCGCGCATCCTTCGGATTTCTGGTTGCCTTGTTTGCTGCTGCGCCCGCGTCAATGCAAGCACAAGCAACAGCGCCGCCAGCCGCAGCTTACGGTCCGTTCAATGCGGTTTTTCTGGCCGATGGTCCCGGCTTGAACAAGACACTGTCTCCGTCGACTTCGCTTGACGGCGTTTGGGCTGTGGCAATGGATGGCCAGGGATCGGGCCAACCCCCGATGCAGGATCCGGTTTTGGCGGGGCGCGCTTCGTGGACGCTTGCTTTCTGGTTCGAGTTGCCGGAGCCGCAGCAAGGGACAACGCTGCTTGCCGGCATTGGCGACCCCGCAGCCGAGGATGCGCGCTTCGTCGGAATGAAGGACAACCGGCTGGGCTTGTGGCTGGGGCGGGCACAAAGTTCGGCGGGATTTGTGGCCGGAGATCAGGCGCTGGACTCGGGAAAGTGGCACCTGGCAGTTGCGACCAGCGATGGCGAGCATGCGGTTCTCTATGCCGATGGCCGCGAGGTGGCGGCGAGCGCGCTTGCGCAAGGCAGCGTTGCGGCGGTTTTGGAGATGGCGCCGCCGCCGTTGGCAAATGTCGCAGACGGGCATTTTGGCGGCAAGATCGCGGGGCTGAAGATCTTTCGCGTGGCGTTGACGGCCGAGCAAGTGAAGGCGATGGCCGATGCGCCGCCGGACTTTGGCGAGCCAACCTACGAGGAGGCTTCGCAACACTGGCCTGTGCAGACACGCTCGCAGGCCGGATACAGCGCGCCGCAAGATCCATCCACATTACCGCATGGCAAAGGCGGGATACAAAAGGCCGTTGCGAAAGAGCCGAGCGCAGCGGACTTGCATTGCAAGTTGGCTGGCGACAATCCGTGGAAGCTCGCTGGTGGCTGGAGGCTGCAGGCGGCGCCGCAAGTGAAAGCAACCGGCGAAGAGATTTCCAAGACGGGCTTTGCCGACAAGGACTGGCTGGTGGCGACAGTGCCGGGCACCGTGCTGACGACGATGATCGATCGCGGCATTTATCCAGATCCTGACTATGGGCTGAACAATCTCGCCATCCCCGAGAGCCTGGCTCACCAGGACTATTGGTACCGCGTGGAGTTCAAAACGCCGGCCGCGACGCGCGGGCGCAGGCTCATGCTCACCTTTGAAGGCGTGAATTACGCCGCTGAAGTCTGGATGAACGGCAAGAAGCTCGGAGGATTTACAGGCGCTTTTTTGCGCGGGACATTCGACGTCACAGACGTTGCGGAAGGCGACCTGAATGCGCTGGCCGTGCGGGTTTCTCCGCCGCCGCATCCGGGGATTCCGAACGAGCAGTCTCTGAAAGGAGGGCCTGGAGAAAACGGCGGAATGGAACTGCTGGACGGGCCAACATTCGCCGCCGCCGAGGGGTGGGATTGGATTCCCGGCATTCGCGACCGCGATACGGGCATTTGGCAAGACGTGACGCTTGCTGCGACTGGGCCAGTTGAGATTGGCGACCTGAACGTGATTACAACGCTGCCCAAGCCCGACCGCAGCGAGGCCGATGTGGAGATTGAAGTGCCGCTGACCAACGCGGGCAGCGCAGCGACGGACGGCGAGCTGACCGCCACGTTTGACGATGTGAAAGTCACGAAGCATGTGCATCTGGCTCTCGGCGAGACGGTAGTGCGGCTGGAGCCTGCGGAGTTTGCGCAACTCAAGGTTCAAAATCCGCGGCTGTGGTGGCCGAATGGATATGGCGATCCCACGCTGCACACCCTGAAGGTCTCGTTCGCCACGGGTGCGAAGACGAGCGAGGAGAAACAAATTGAATTTGGAATGAGAGAGCTCAGCTACGAGCTTTCACTTTTCGATGCCGCAGGGCATTTGCAACGCGTGGAGGTGTTGCCCAGCCGCACGCACGACGAGGCGCTGCCGCTGGTCGACGGAACGCATGATGGCATTCGACGGATTGACAACCGGACACCGGACCTGGTGATGCCCCCGCAACCCCCGGAGTGGATGCGCGACTACCTGCTGCACGGCTGGGTACAAACACTGGAGCCGGGAGCTGAGGGATCTGCGTCGATCCGGCCAGTCAGCGGTGGATGGCCAGGAACGGATCTGGTGATCAAAGTGAACGGCATTCGCATTGCGGCGCGCGGCGGCAATTGGGGCATGGACGACATGCTCAAGCGCGTGAGCACGGCACACCTGGAGCCTTATTTCCGGCTGCATCGCGACGCGCACGTGAACATGATCCGCAACTGGATGGGCCAAAACACGGAAGAGAGTTTCTACGCGTTGGCCGACAAGTATGGATTGATGGTGTGGAACGATTTTTGGGAATCGACGGAGTCCTACAACCTGGAAGCCGAAGATCCTGCGCTTTTCCTGAAAAATGCACGCGACACGATTCTGCGCTACCGGCATCATCCGTCGATTGCGGTTTGGTGCGGGCGCAACGAAGGCGTGCCACAGCCGACGATCAACGAAGGGCTGGCGGAACTGGTGCGCACGCTCGACGACACACGCTATTACACGGGCAGCTCGAACCAGGTGAATTTGCGCGGCTCGGGGCCCTATCAACTCCAGCCGCTCGAAACTTATTACCGGATCAATCGCGGCTTCAGCGTGGAACTTGGTATTCCCAGCGTGCCGACGCTGGAGAGCCTGAAATCCTTTATCCCAGAGCCTGACCGGTGGCCGATCAGCGACACCTGGGCCTATCACGACTGGCATCAGAGCGCGAACGGGACCGTGCAACCGTTCATGGCAACCATGGAAACCGAGTTTGGCGCGCCGGCCAGTCTGGAGGACTTTGAGCGGAAGGCGCAGATGATGGATTACGCCGCCCACCGCGCGATTTTCGAAGGATTTGCCGCGCATCTATGGCAGCCAAACTCCGCGCGCATGATCTGGATGACGCAACCGTCGTGGCCAAGCATGGAATGGAACTTCCTGAGCTGGGACTACGATACGCAGTCGAGCTTCTACGGCACCCAAAAGGCATGCGAACCGATCCACGCGCAGCTCAATCTGACCGATGGCTCAGTGGATTTGATCAACCTTGGCGGGGCGCAATCCTTTCATGTCCGCACGCTTGTGGTGGGCCTGGATGGCAAGATTTTGAGCGATCACACCAACCAGGTACAGGCCACCGCCGATGATCGCACGCCGGTGGCGAAACCCGATCTGGCAACGTTGGCAGCGGGACACACGATTTTTGTGAGGCTCGAAGTAAGCGATGCGGCCGGGGCTCCAGTGAGCGACAACTTCTACTGGTGGGCTGCGGACGAAGCAAGCTACCGCGAGCTGAATTCGCTTGCGCCTGCAACACTAACGGCTTCGGCCACGTCCGCGGCGGCAAATGGTGAGCGAGAGGCGACGGTGCGGATCAAGAATACGGGTTCGGCAGCGGCGCTGATGATCAAACTCACGCTGGAGGACGCCGCGACTGGACAGCGCATTCTGCCCGCGTATTACAGCGACAACTACGTTTCGCTCTTGCCGGGCGAGGAGCGCGCGGTGAACGTGAAATTTCCTGCTGGCGAAGAGAAGCAAGAGATTGGCCTGCGCGGCTGGAACCTGGCCACGCAGACGGTTGCCGTCAACTGAGGCGCGCTTCTGGTAGCGGGTCAGTTTTAAAAAGATGTCCCTCAGGGGCTAAACAGGCTGCGGAAAAAGTCTCTTTTAGTGACTTTTTTTGCACCGTGGTTTGTTCTAAGAAGTAGGTATGCGTGGAGACGATGAGCTTCAGTCGGGGATGTACAGTTACGTAACGATGGAACAGCGGATCGCGGCGGATCATCCTGTGCGTGCCATACGGGCGATGGTGGATCGGGCCTTGGAGCGGATGGACAGGGATTTGTCGAAGCTGTACTCAAGCACCGGGCGTCCGTCGATCGCGCCGGAGCGGTTGCTGCGGGCGCAGTTGCTGATGGTGTTGTATTCGATTCGCTCGGAGCGCCAGTTGATGGAGCAGTTGAACTACAACCTTCTGTTTCGTTGGTTCGTGGGCCTTGAGATGGACGACCCGGTGTGGGACGTGACGGTGTTTACCAAGAACCGCGAGCGGCTGATCGCCGGGGCGGTGAGCCAGCAGTTGTTGCTGGCGGTAGTGGAGCAGGCGGGCGAGCAGCAGTTGCTGAGCGAGGAGCATTTCACGGTGGACGGAACGCTGATCCAGGCCTGGGCCTCGGCGCGCAGCTTCAAGGAGAAGAAGGAGCCTCCGCAGCCGGGTTCGGGCACGGGCGACGGGGGCAGAGTGTTGTTGCGCGACAAGGTGGAGTCGACCACCGACCCGGATGCGCGGCTGTACCGCAAGGCGGCGGCCGACCGGAGTCTTCCCAGCTATCTGGGACACGCGCTGATGGAGAACCGCAACGGGCTGGTGATTGCAGCCCAAGCCAGCCTTGCCGGCACGGACGCGGAACGAGCTTCGGCGTTGCGCATGCTGGATGGGACGGAGCGGGCCGGAACGCGGCGCACGCTGGGGGCCGACACGCAGTATCAGGCCGCGGAGTTCATTGAGGCTCTGCGCCAGCGCGCGGTGGCGCCGCATATCTCGGAATATGTGCACGGCAACCTGGGCAAGAATCACCTTACCGCCGCCGAGCGGGACGATCCCTGGCGGCGGGTGAGCCAGCGCCGGCGTAAGCTGATCGAGCGGGTATTCGGCTGGAGCAAGTTGAACCGCCCGCTGCGGCAAGTGAAGCTGCGCGGGCTCAAGCGGGTGGACTGGTTCTATCGGCTGACCATCGCCGCCTACAACCTGGTGCGCATGCGAAGACTGATTCCGATTGAAGCCATGGCTGCTTAGGACCAAAGTGTCTCCGCAGGCTGTTGCAATGGCCTTCGGAGGCGGAAACAATAACAGAAACCATCCGGCCAAACAGGCCCGATCACGGAAATCCCCGCCGGCAAACAATAGCGCCGGCAAAACACGTGTTTTTCCGCAGCCTGTAAAGCCCAAGATCATTTCGGGGTATTTTTGGCACGGCTGAAGCCGTGCCCTTTCAAAACAGATTCAGATTGAGCTACCACCACGTTTATTTTGGGAATCTCTTTCAATGAATGACGACGGCGGTGCGATGTTTGCAGCCGCACGAACGGCGCAACACGATTTCGACGGGAAGAACGATGCGGTTGCCGGTATGTGGCATTTCGCCGCGCGCGATGCGATCGAAGAGCAGATTGGCCGCGACGCGGCCCATCTCCTGCGCCGGCTGGCGGACGACGGTGAGCGGCGGTGAGGTGAATTCGGCAAGGTCGAAGTCGTCGAAGCCGGCGAAAGCAAGATCGTTGGGAACGCGCAAGCCGAGGCGCGAAATCGCCCCCAAGACGTAACGTGTAACCAGAGTGTTCGAGGTGACAACGGCTGTAGGCGGAGTGTCGCGCTCCATCTTTGCTTTGATGATCTGCTCAGCAATCTCTTCTGAATTGCAATCGAAGATCGGACACACTTCGAGGCCCGCTTCCTGCATGGCGCGGCGATAGCCGGCAAATCGTGTGCTGATGGTGAAAAGGCTTCGACTGAGCGCGATGTAGGTGATGTGCTGGTGTCCGTGCTCGATGAGATGCTCTGTAATGCGGCGCGATCCGATGGCATTTTGCACGAGGACAGTGTCGATAGAGGGATCGGGCACGGGCCTGTCAAAGGCTACAACGGGCGTTTTGCCGAAGAGAGAGCGAGTGAGGCGCGATTGGCGGATTCGGGCCGGAATCACTAACAGGCCGTCCACGTGCCGCTGCAGCATCTCGTCGGCCTCTGCGTACTCCGTTTCGGGATCCTCGTCTGAAGTGGTGATGAGGACCGAATAGCCGTGTTCCCGGGCCACTGTGGTTACCGCGTGCGCACAGCCGGCAAAGAAGGGGTCGTAGAGATACGGAAGGATCAGGCCAATGGAATGGCTGCGCTGACCACGAAATGCGCGTGCGAGGACGTTGGGGCGGTAGTTGAGCTGCTCAATCGCGGTTTGTACCCGCTGTGTGGATTCGGCGGAGACGCGAACGGTGCCGCTCAGCACACGGGAAACGGTCATGGTGCCCACGCCCGCCAGCCGAGCCACGTCACTCATGGTGGGCTTGCGGTGCTCCGCAGGGACCAACGCACGCTTCCTGGTTTTGCTTGCAGATTTACCAGCGGGAGACTTCGCCAAATCGATCTCTCCAGGAAAAAACTTGCCTCTTTACGCCCTGGTCGAACTCCCAAAAATGAAAATTCAAAAAACTTGCAGCTCTTCGATCCGGCTGCATTTCGTCTTATGGACCCAGCAGTGTGAATTCCTGCTCGCGTGACCGCATGCTTAGCGATCAAAGCAGGACTATAGCAGTGTCCGCGCGGGAGAAGCAATGAAATCCGCAGGTTGCGGCATCTGCAGAGGAGTGTTTGCTTCAGCGAGTCCCATGCCGGGAACTACGAATGCCGCGTTGGACGCTTGGATTTGTCGCGCGGCGGGCCGGTGGATTCGCGGACAACCAGTTCCGGCAGAACAGAGAGCATGTGCGGAACAGATTCCTGGCCGCGAACCCGTTGCAGGAGGACGCGGGCGGCAATGGTGCCCATTTCATGGAGCGGCTGGCGGATGGTGGTGAGGCTGGGGTTATGGAAGGCTGCGCTTTGGATGTCGTCGAAACCGACCACGGAAATGTCATCCGGAACGCGCAGCCCATGGTCGCGCAGCGCGCGGATGGCTCCTATGGCTGCCGGATCGTCGTAGCAGACAATCGCGGTGAATTCAACCTTGCGTTGAAGCAACTCGCATGCCGGCCCGTACCCCAATTCCGGCGTGGACACCTTGAGCTTTATCTCAACGGTCAACTCCGGGCTAACAACGATGCCAAATTCCCCGGCGACGGTTTTCAAACATTCCCAGCGCTCGTCGGCATCGGAACTGTGGCTGCCACCGCGCATGAAAGCGATTTTGCGATGACCGAGTTCGTAGAGATGGCGCAAAGTAAGCTCTGCAGCCCGACGCTGGTCGAGGACCACGTTGGTGATTCCGGGAATCTCACGGTGTCCGGCAACCGCGACCGCTGGGATTTTGAATCGGTGTTGCAGGACAGTGTCGATCAGGATGAATCCTTCGACCGACCTCTCCATCAGCATGCGCGGGTACTCCTCAATCAGGTCTGGCTTGCGGCGATGACTGGCAGTGAGGTAAAAGTAGCCTTCCTCGATCAGCGATTCCTCGACACCGTTGAGCACCTGCGCGGTATAACTATCGCTCAGCTCCGGGACTAAAACACCAATGGAGAAAGTTTGCCGCTTGCGAAGCGAGCGCGCGTAGAAGCTGGGCCGGTAGTCGAATTTTTCGGCAGCCGCCTTCACGCGGTCGCGCGTCTCCTGCGGAATAGCGCGCACCCCGGGTGCATCATTCAGCACAAGCGAGATGGTTGCCGGCGAAAGGTCAAGATAATCGCCAAGGATGCGCAGGCTCACGGGCTGCCCGGGTTCGGGCTCGCGTCGCGCTTTCTTCTTCCTGGCCATTTCTCTTCTCGTTGTAACACGCCGACGAGTGTTTTTGAATTGCCGGGCGTCCTAGTTAAGGGTTTTAGTAAATGCCTTTTCGGGTTCAACCTCGCGGCGCTCAAGATGATCGTACCAAGTGAACTTGAGAATTGCCGACGTGGCCAGAACGATGGCCAGGGTGATGGCGGCGCGCTTGAGCTCCCAAATGACAACGTACATGGGAAGCACAACCAGCGCGATCTGCCAGACAATCCCGACCGCAACATTGAACATGTCGCGCATGAAGTCGATGTTACGCTTGAAACCTGGGTCCTCCGCGAGAACTTTGCGGTAGATGGGACCCCAGAAACCCCACGGCCGCACCCGCCTGTAGAAATCTTTCAGGACTTCATCGTCTTCGGGCTTGGTGAGCAGGGTTCCGGCGAAGCATCCGATCAGCGACAGGACGAGAACCAGAGGAAAGACGATAGTGACGTCCAAATTGACGGAATACCTCTGAAGAAGATAGTGAACGAGGGGGTTGTTTTCAAGCCACTTGCCGGTGTTGGCATCGATCGCACAACCCACGGAAGAGGCAATTCCGGCCAACATGCCCCAAAAGTAGCCGAAGCCGTTAAAGCGCCACCAATACCACTTCAAAACATTGGACGCAGTGTAGCCACCCCATAAGCCAGAGACAATCCACAGCACAACCGAGTTCACCGATTGGACATTCCACCCGATGAGGACGCCGATGACGACAACAGCGAAAGAACTGAGATAGCTAAGACGGACGTAGGTGCGCGGCGGCGCGTTGGGGCGGATGTAGCGCTTGTAGATGTCGTTGACAAAGTAGGGCGGCGCGGCGTTCACAGTGGCGGCAAAGTTAGCCATGAAGGCGGCGAGCAGGCCGGCGATCAAAAAGCCGAGCAGACCGACAGGAACGAACCTGCCTAGGGCCATCGGCAGCACCAGTTCAAAGTCGAGTTTCGGTCCCATCGCGCGGAGGTCGGGGCCGAAGAAGGCCGCCGCCAGCACGGTGAGTCCAATGACGAGAAAGTAGCGCGGAGGGGTGAGCACGACGTTGACCCAGGCGCTCATCATGGACGCCTCGCGCGGGTTCTTCGCGGAAAGAATGCGCTGCATGTCGTAATTGGGCGCAGGACCCGCGGCGGAGATCAGCACTCCCTTGAACAACAGCATCATGACGAAGAAACCAAACAGCTCATACTTGTCATCGGCAATCTTGGCCGTGGCAGCGGGGAGCAAAGTCGCCCAGTCGAGATTCAAGTGCCAGCCGAAGAACACATTGTCCCAGCCCCCGGGCACTAACTTATGGAGGGCGCCGGGGGCCACCTTCATCATGGCGATGACACCCACGGCAAAGGAAGCAATGGCCAGGATGAGGAACTGCACCACCTCGGTGATCACCACGCTGACCATGCCACCCTTAATCACGTAGATAGCGGTGATCAGAATCAAAATCAGCGCGTACTGATTCGGGGAAAGGTGCCAGGGAAGAAATGTGGCGGCGAATTTGCCGATGCCTTTGAAGCCGTAGCTGAAGAATCCGATGATGCTAATGAATGCGTAGAGGACCACAATCAGGTGTGATAACTGCGCGCCGCGGCCGGTGCCAAACCGAGTCTTGATCCACTCCGCACCGGTCATGACGCGAGAGCGGCGCAACCACGCCGACAAATAGACCATGAGGAAGACTTGATTGAAGGTTGGCCACAGCCACGGGATCCATACGCTTTTCAGGCCGTAGACGAACATCCAATAGACGAGCAGCATGGTGCCGCTGATGTCGAACATGCCTGAAGCGTTGGAAAGGCCCAGCACATACCACGGCATTTTGTTGCCGCCGAGGAAATACGCGGTCATGTCGCGCGAAGCGTAGTGCGAAACGTAGTAGCCCACCAGCACCGTACAAATCAGGTACGCCAGAATGATGCCGACATCTAACGCTTGCAGATGCATCGAACCCCCGGTTCCACTCGTCGATCATTTTCCCGATATCCGCCAGATGCTGTCGATTGCGGCCGGCGGAGTGCGGGGTTGAAATCTGTTAATGCAATTGCCCGGCTAGCAGGAAACCAGGTTTGCCTGCCAGTTGATGGCGATCTCGTTGCTTGCATACGAGGCAGTTTCGTCGGCGTAATCTCTTTCGGGCGGCAGATCCCTCGGCAAAGCTGCCAAAACGGGATCCTGGCGCCCGGCATTCGGCCCGCCGGACAGTAAACCCGGCCATGGCCCCGGTTGATCGCCCGAGCCGCTGGGCCGATGATCCGGATGCAGGACAGCCGGGCAAAAAAACAACCCGACAATGCGAAAGAAGTATCGCCAGAAAGGGCGGGTACGAGAACTTCGCGGGTCTCGGTTCAAAGAAAGCGCCGTATCTTTCATTCGCTTCAACCGCCAGATTCGGATGGAAAGACGGATCAGTCTCTCACATCCTTACGCGCCCCGCAACGAATTCCTTCCCCCGATCGGAAGCGCCACGGGAAAACGCTTGTCCCTCTTCTCGCGATTCAGCTATAATCGCCCTTCGTTTTCAACTGTAAAGGATTGTCCCTGCAAAAACGTTTCAGCGGTCCATCCCGGTTTACCGCTGTCCTTTCACCCCGGTTCAGAACAGGAAGCGATCATGAAGTTCGGACACTTCGACGACCGAAACCGCGAGTATGTGATAACGCAACCATTTACGCCACTTCCGTGGATAAATTATCTCGGGTGCCAGGAGTATTTCGGGATCATCTCCAACACAGCGGGTGGCTATTCGTTTTATCGTGACGCGCGGTTGCGGCGGCTGACGCGTTACCGGTACAACAACGCGCCGTCGGATTGCGGGGGCCGATACATTTACCTGCGGGACGAGGTGTCGGGGCGTTTCTGGTCGCCGAGCTGGCAACCGACACGTCACGATGCCGAAGACTACTGCTGCCGCCACGGCATGGGATATTCGACGATTGGCTCAACATTTGCGGACATCGAAGCCCAAACACGGTATTTTGTCCCGCTGGACGAGAACCTGGAGATCTGGCAGCTAACTGTCACTAATCGGCGTACGACCCGGGCAAGCATTTCAGTCTTTGCCAGCGTGGAATTCTGCCTGTGGGACGCGCAGGACGATGCCACAAACTTTCAGCGGAACTACAACATCGGCGAAGCGGAAGTGGTCGACGGCGTCATCTATCACAAGACGGAGTACCGCGAACGCCGCAATCATTTTGCGTTCTTCGCGTGCTCCGAACCGACTTCAGGCTTCGATACGGCGCGCGACGCGTTTCTTGGGCCCTACCGCGGCTGGGACAACCCCGCGGCTGTTGCCGGCGGGCAACTGACGAACTCTGTCGCGCACGGATGGGCGCCGATCGGCGCGCATCAGGTAAAGCTCGATCTCGCTGCCGGAGAGTCGCGGCAGATCGTCTTCGTTCTCGGATACCAGGAGAACCCGAAGGACAAGAAGTTCGATCCTCCTGATTCGCAGACCATCAACAAGGAGCTGGCGAAGCCGGTGATCGCACGGTATCTCGGGATACGAGAGGCCAATGCAGCATTCGATCGCCTGCGCGCGCACTGGGACAAGCTTCTCAGCATCTTCCAGGTGGACACTCCCGATGTCCATACGAATCGCATGGTGAACATCTGGAACGCGTACCAGTGCATGGCTACATTCAATCTGTCGCGCTCGGCGTCGTCGTTCGAGTCGGGCATTGGGCGAGGACTCGGTTTCCGCGACTCAAACCAGGACCTTTTGGGTTTTGTTCATATGGTTCCGGCACGAGCGAGAGAGCGGATCCTTGATCTGGCGTCGACGCAACTCGAGACGGGCGGGGCTTATCATCAATACCAGCCGCTGACCAAGCGCGGAAATGACGACATCGGAAGCGGATTCAACGACGACCCGCATTGGCTCATTCTCGGCGTGGCGGCCTATCTGAAGGAGACCGGCGATTGGAGCATCCTCGACGAGCCGGTGCCCTACGACAACAAGCCCGGCACCGAGGAGCCGCTCTATGAGCATTTGCTTCGCAGCTTCCGCTACACGCTGGAGCGGCTCGGTCAGCATGGGCTGCCGCTCATCGGACGCGCGGACTGGAACGATTGCCTCAATCTGAATTGTTTTTCCGACACGCCCGGCAATTCGTTTCAGACCACGACGAATCGCGATGGCAAAGTGGCCGAATCGGTGTTCATTGCCGGGCTTTTTGTCCATGCCTCGCGCGAGCTTGCCGCGATTGCCAGCCATCACGGCCGAGCGGACCGCGCATCGTGCTTTCTTACGGCTGCCGACAGAATGGAAGAAGCCATTAAGCAGCACGGTTGGGACGGGGAATGGTTCCTGCGCGCCTACGACAGCTTTGGAGAAAGAGTGGGATCGAAGGAGCGCGAGGAAGGCAAGATCTTTATCGAGTCGAATGGATTCTGCGTGCTCGCGGGTATTGGCCTCAATGACGGAAGAGCTGCCAAGGCTCTGGCATCGGTGCGGAAACATCTGGCGACCAAGCATGGGCTCGTGGTCCATCAGCCAGCCTACACTCGCTACTATCTCCACCTGGGAGAGATCTCCTCGTATCCTCCGGGATACAAGGAGAACGCAGGCGTTTTTTGCCACGTAAATCCCTGGGTAATGATTGCCGAGACGCGGCTGGGCCATGGCGATGAGGCCTACGATTATTACCTGCGGATCAATCCCTCGGCGCGCGAAGAGATCAGCGAAGTACATCGCTGCGAGCCTTACGTATACGCGCAGATGATCGCCGGCAAGGACGCACCGACGTTCGGCGAAGCCAAGAATTCGTGGCTTACAGGAACAGCAGCGTGGAATTACTACGCGATTACGCAGTGGATTCTGGGCGTGCGGCCAACATATGACGGCCTCGAAATTGCTCCTATAATTCCCACGAGCTGGCCAGGGTTTACCGCAACGCGTATTTTTCGCGGAGTCACTTACAGGGTCGCCGTCGAGCGAAAGGGCGTTGGAAACAAGGTCGCGCTGATCGTCGACGGCGCACCGATAGAAGGCAACCTGGTGCCTCCTCCAGCGGATGGCCGCAAAGAAGTGTCGATCGCGGCCGTTTTAAGCTAGAGAAAGCGATCCAGTCTGGTCACCGTTTCGCGCCTGGAGGGACGAGCTTGTACCTCGCCAACGAAAAGCGCTACGACACGATGCAATACCGCCGGTGCGGGCGCAGCGGCATTCGGCTGCCGGCCATTTCTCTTGGGCTATGGCACAACTTCGGCGGCGTCGATGACTTCGAGAACTCCCGCGCCATGGTGCGGCGCGCATTCGACCTGGGCATCACTCACTTCGACCTAGCCAATAATTACGGACCTCCGCCGGGCAGCGCGGAGAGCAACTTCGGCGAGATTCTCCGCCTCGATCTGAAGCCCTATCGCGACGAATTGATCATCAGCACCAAGGCCGGGTACGATATGTGGCCCGGACCCTATGGCAATTGGGGATCGAAGAAGTATCTGCTGGCGAGCTTAGACCAGAGCCTGAAGCGGATGGGGCTTGAGTACGTCGACATTTTTTACTCGCACCGTCCCGATCCCGAGACTCCAGTGGAAGAAACGATGGCAGCGCTCGATCAGGCGGTGCGCTCCGGCAAAGCGCTTTATGCCGGCATTTCCAACTACAATCCGGAGCAAGCCGCGGCGGCCATCAGAATTCTGCGCGAGCTCGGAACTCCGTGCCTGATTCATCAGCCGAAATACTCCATGTTCGAACGCACGCCGGAGCGTGGGCTGTTGGATGTGCTGGGCAAGGAAGGCGTAGGCGGCATTGCATTTTGCCCGCTGGCGCAGGGACTGCTCACAGACCGCTATCTCAAGGGCATTCCCGCGGATGCACGCGCATCGAAGCCGCACGGCTTTCTGAAAAAGCGCGACATCGATGAAGGAAAGCTCGCTAAAGTCAGGGCTCTAAACGAGCTGGCTCAAGAGCGCGGGCAAACCCTGGCGCAGATGGCTCTGGCATGGGTGCTGCGCGATGGGCGCATGACTTCAGCGCTCATCGGAGCCAGTCGCGTGGAACAGATCGAGCAGAACGTTGCCGCCATCGGCGACCTGGCCTTCCCGCACAAGGATCTGGCCCGCATTAACGCAATTCTGGGCAATTCCTAATCGGATTCTGCCCGGGCCCCATGCATACTCGCCCGGCCAAATAACCCGCAAGCGGTACCTTTCCAACACTTTCGTAATGACTATTTATGGGTATCCAGGGTCCATTTGTCACTCAAAAATGGTTACCATCGTCCAACAACGACTTGTTAGCAGCCAGTCGTAAGTTGATGCTCGCATTGAGAATTCTTCCCCGTAAGCGCGCGATCCTGGGCGGTCGATGGCGGAAGGAACCTGCGAGTTCAGCTTGCAGATGAACTGTCTAAGTTGAGATTTGAACGGAAAGACCGCTGGTGTCTCCATGAGCATTTCATCACAAAAAGCGCCTCAAACCGTGAGCCCAACTGTCGCACCGCGAGGCTTCGACTGGAAACAACCCGCCAATGTAGCGACGACGCCCCTATCCATTGCGTTGATTGGCCCTGTCGAGCGAAGCCGCACATTGGTTGCCAAGGCCCTTGCCGATACACGCAGGGCGGTAATCAGAGAATTCAACTCCTATCCGCCGGAACCAGAACACATGCGCAGATTGCTGATGTCGTTTGACGTGGTCATTCTTGACCTGGACAGCGACCCGGATCTGGTTCTGGAACTTGTGGAAGAAACAGGCTCGAGCGAACCAGCGGCCATCATGGTTTTTTCAGAGAGGAATGACCCGAAACTTGCAATCCGGTTGATGCGCGCGGGGACACGCGAATATCTTCAACTACCTCTCGAACGTGGCGCAGTTACCGAGGCTCTGGCTCGGATCACGGCCGGTCTTAACGAGAAAGCTAGTGAAACAGAGAAGCCCGAGGGAAAGAAAGCTCTGGGAGGTTTGCACGTTTTTCTGGGATCCAAGGGAGGGTCGGGGGTCACAACGGTGGCCTGCAATGTTGCAATCGCCCTAGCACAGAGACCCGAGCACAGCATCCTGCTCATCGACCTGGCTCTTCCGATTGGCGACTGCGCACTTTGCCTGGGAATTTCAGCGGGCTACTCGACCGAGGACGCACTGAGGAATAGCGACCGTTTGGACGCGAGTCTTCTTCACAATCTCCTGGTCAAGCACCGGTCCGGGGTATTCGTGCTGGCGGCCCCCACAAAGGTTCCAGACATTGAGGTGTCCAAAGACGCGATTGACAAACTGATCGCAATCGCGAGGCAAGAGTTCGATTATGTAATCGTCGACGTGGGATCGAGGATCGATGTAGCGGCGAAGGTTCTCTTCGAAGACGCGTCAACGATTTACCTGGTCACCCAAACCGGCATTTCCGAACTACGGAATTCAAATCGCCTTATCTCACAGTTCTTCGCAGAAGGCGGCGAAAATCTGGAAATCGTAATCAACCGATTCGAGTCGCGCTTTCTGGAACCGGCCAATGAAGACGTCATCACCAAGGCATTGGGAAGGCCGGTGCGGTGGAAGATTCCCGACGACCAGGATGCGGCGCGCGCGCTGCAGCACGGCGACGGTGGGCTAGCGGAAACGCGGACTTCGCGCGTCAGCCTGGAGATGGCCAGCTCAATTAACGGACTTCCAATTCCGCAGCAAAGACATTGGGATATCGATCCCGGAGGTCCCAGTATGGATGTTGCCCGGGCAGGTTCCGGAATTTATGAGCCGACGAGCACTGCGGTTCTGCCTTCGGCCGAGGCGCCATCGGCCTCAACCATCAAGTGGCCGACACCGGACCCGATTTCCTACGGGAACAGGCTCACATTTGCGCAACTCAACGCCACAGCTTCGGCCGAGGGAACGCTGGTGTACACGCCTGGCCCAGGCTATGTACTGCCGGTCGGCACGCACTCGCTGTGGGTCACGTTCACTCCGGCGGACTCCAGTGGCCACGCTCCGCAGCAGGCGTCAGTAACGATTGTTGTGACCAAAGGAACGCCGGTCATCTCCTGGCCAACGCCTGCAAAGACTGTCTACGGCACGGCATTAGACGAAATACAGTTGAGCGCTTCGGCGCAGGTACCTGGCAAGTTTGAATACTCGCCCGCGGCGGGCGAGATGCTTCCACCGGGGATACATACGCTCTCCGTCACCTTCACTCCCGCGGACACTGCGAACTACGCCAAGGCACAGGCGACTGTGTCGCTCTCTGTGGCCAAGGCAAAGTCGGCCCTCCACTGGCTGGCACCAGCTCCTATTCTGTACGGCACACAGCTCAGCAACGCGCAACTTTGTGCGCGGGCTTCGGTTCCGGGATCGTTCGAATACAAGCCCGACTTGGGGGCGGCGCTTGCGGCCGGTGAGCATGAACTGACGGTGGTTTTCACCCCGGCGGATACCGTGGGCTACTCGATATCGCAAAGCGCGGTGTCATTGAGGGTGACCAAGGCAACGCCTGCCGTCAAATGGCCAGCGCCGGATCCGATCGCCAGCGACGTTGCTCTGAGCGCCGCTCAGCTCAACGCTATAGCGCCCGTGCCGGGAACTTTTGCGTATACACCGGCGGCGGGCGAAAAACTCGCGCCGGGAGTGCATGAGCTTTCGGCAATCTTTGCTCCAGCGGACACTTTGAACTACGCAACCGTGACCGCCACGGTTTCGCTCACGGTTACCGAGAAGTTGCCGGCGCTCATCACCTGGCCGGCCCCCGCCGCGATTTCGTACGGCACCGCCCTGAGCGCGGCTCAGTTGAATGCCGCGGCATCGGTCCCCGGAACATTTGTCTACACACCTTCCGCGGGCCACGTGTTGGCGCCGGGGAAGTACACCCTCTCCGCATCTTTCATTCCATCGGAGAGTGAAAAATACGCGAAGGCACAAGCGACGGTCGAACTTGATGTAGAAGGCACTCCTTACGGTGCTCCAGCGCCAAACCCAGGCGCTGAGGCTCCGGCGTCGCAGGCCTTCACAGCCACCGACTCTACCCCCGCGGAATCGAACCAGGCGGTTGGGCCACAGGAATTCACTGCCGCCGAGACAAGGCCGCGAGAAACACGCACCTACAAAGGTGCGGTCTACGAGAAAGGTGAGGACGGACAATGGCATCTCCAGAAGAACTAACTCCGCTGCTACCCGAAACGCTTCCTGAGGATTTCGGCGAGTGGGATGGTGAGGCTTCCCCAGAGGCCTCCCCAGAGGTTTCGCCAATTAAGCCCGGCGAATGGGAGGCATGGGAAGCGGCTCATTCCCTGGGCGAGACCAAGAACTCGCGTGGACAGTCAGCTGACCGTGGTCCAACCGCACCGCCACCGGCAGAAAAGCCGCATGCATCGGGCTCGGCCCCGTCCGCACCGGCGTTTGTTGCTGAGCAAAAGCATTTCGTTGAGTGGGATGGCGAAAAAACTCCCACGCCCAAGCCCGTGGATCTGAGTGAATGGGAGGCGTGGGAAGCCGCCCACTCTTTCGGCAAGAGTGAAAAGCCGGCAAAGCAAACTGCTGACCGCGAAACAATCCCGTCACCCGTGGTGGAAAAGCCGCGTGTTTCCAATGCAGTCCTGCCCGCACCGTTCACAGTCAAGCAGCAGGAGTTGACAAACAAACCGTCGAATGGGGCCAACGGTTCCAACGGCCACGCTTTGAACGGCCACGCTCCCAACAGGCCAGAGGCCAGCCGTTCGACGAAAGAAATTGCGGTGACGCCGAGTTTGCCAAAGACTTCCGCGGTGAATGGAAAGCTTAGCTCGCCCGAAGTCGCGAAAACCGTGAAATACGAAGATGACCGGGCTCTCTTCCAGTTGTTTTCAGAGAAGAGCGTCGAAGTTGCAGAAAAGCCGAAGACGGCCAAAAACAAATGGATGATCATTGCGCCCGTCAGCGCAGGCTCAGTTCTGCTTTTGCTCGCCCTGATGTTCCCGCTGTTCCATCATGGAGCGAAGCCTGCGGCGAAACCAGCTGCTCAGGCGCCTTCGCAACCAACCGATACGCAGCCGGAGACGGATATCTCGAATCCGCCAGTCAGTGGACCTGGCGCACAAACTCAGCCTGCGGCAACAAACGAAAAGCAACCAGCAGCCGACACTCCGGTAGCGAATGGGCAGAGCGGAGTGAAGCCGGCGCCGGGGCTGACGAAAAAGCAGACGAAAATGATGGACGATCAACTGACAGCGCCCACCGTGATACCGCAGGCCGCAGCGAAGCAAGCAGCAGAGAATGCACCGCCCCCGGTGAGCCTTGGCCCGGGCGGCGCGGATGGCCTAGGCGGTGCGAGCGGCGATGATGGCGTGTTGAATGCACGCGCACAGCCTGCGATTAAGGTTGTATCATCGAAGCCGGTTGCCATTTCATCGGGCGTGGCGGCGGGAATGCTGATTCGGCAGACGCAGCCCATTTATCCCCCCATCGCGAAAGCGGCCGGCGTTTCAGGCACCGTCGTGCTGCACGCAACGATTGCCAAGAACGGTGCCATCAAGGATCTGCAGGTTGTGAGTGGTTCGCCGATGCTGCAGCAGCCAGCCGTCGATGCCGTGCGGACCTGGCGCTACAGGCCTTACAAGCTCAGCAACGAACCGGTCGAGGTTGAAACGACAATCAACGTCGTCTTTACGCTTGGCAAGTAAGGTAGATTCGTTCGTTCAAATCGGCTCAGCTACGAACAAGTCCAGGTAACCTGACCTGAGATCGTGACGCTGCCGGGATCCTGCAAACCTTCGAAATGAAAAGAGCCCGAAGCGTCGGGCTTCACGATCAGAGTCCCCACTCCGGTTGGAAACGCAAAGATATGCGTCTCCTGATCACCCGGCAGGGTGTCCACAGCCATCTGCGTCGCGTTCAAGCCCGAGCCTGTATATGTGCTTGGGCCGTTATAAGGCCAGGCCCCAGCATCGGTCGCGAAGGTGTGGCCACCGCCCACCGGCCCCGGACTGCCATCCGGATTCAACGGTGGCACCGGCACATAGAACGTCTGAACTTCCGCTACGCCGGGCGTGCCTGTTCCGCTCTTGGCCAGGTCGGCACACGTGGCGGCTGTCTGGCGGTCGTCATAGGAACCCGTGAATGACAAGCCTCCGGTGATCGTGATGGTCGCGTGCAGGACCGCCGTCTTCGGTGCGTTCGTGGCAGGCGTTCCCTGCGCCTGCACGGCCGCGGGCATCAGTAGAATCAAAACCCCTGACCAGGTTCCAACGGTCAATAGTTTCCGGACAAACGCGAGGTCCATATCTGCTTCCTCGTGCCAGCACGGGCTGAGCCGCCCCGTTTTTCTTGGTACAAGACTATCGTCTCAGGCGATACGCCGCGGCAGGATCACGCCCGGAAAATAAGAGAAAACGAAATCTCTCAAAGCACTTTGTCGCGATCTCAGAGGAATAGGGCTAGTTCTGGCGCTCGGGGCTTCCAATAAGAAGTTCGAATTCTGGATCGCCGTGGAGACTGGCAAGATCAGGATCGCGAGACATCCATGCAAGGTTGTGGTAACCGTGTTCTCTGGCCTTTTTCAGCATGTCGAGCGCCTCCCGTTTCTGTGAAAGGCGGCCGTAGACACAGGCGGCGTTAAACAGGATGTTCGAGTCGTCGGGCCGCAAGACAATGGCTCGCTTCAATTCCACAGCCGCGCGGTCCACTTCTCCAGCCCCAGCGTAATTCGATGCCAGCAGGATCCGTGCGCGGACGTCTTCAGGCACCATCTCCAATTGTTGTTCAAGAACGCGCTTATGGCGTTGGCGGATCTCGCGGGCGGCTTCGGTCTGGCCGAGGTTTTCCAGGGCATTGACGATTGGAATGTAAAGGTTGTAATCGTCGCCGTTTGCTGCGAGTGCGCGCTCGACTAGAGCGCCAACCTCCTGGAAGCGGCCTGAAGCAAAATAAGCCCGTGCCAGAACGTTATAAGCACCCGGGCAATCCGCTTTGCGCTCAATGGCCATTCGAGCATACTCGATCGCTTCCCCGTATTTCTTCTGCGCGTAAAAGAGCAGTCCTCGAGCAACCAGCACCTCCGCGAGATTGGGATCCAATTTCAAAGCTCGCTCGCATGCTGCCAGTCCTTTATCGATCCAACGGGGTTCAGGGTCATGCCATCCATGAATCATTGCGCAAGCGTGTGCGATGCCCGCATGAGCTGAGGCAAAATTCGGGTCGAGCATGATGGCAAGATCGAACATCTGCAGCGCGAATTCCAGATCGGGACGGGTCTCGCGACGAGCGTAGCTGCGCCCTCGCAGATAGGCGTCGTACGCCTGCGTATTCTCAGTCGGCTTGCGAGCGATGGCCTTTTCTTCTTGCGGGGAGAGAGTGATGCGAAGGGCCTGCGTGATGCTGCGGGCGATCTCGTCTTGCACTTCGAACACATCCTTTAATTCCCGGTCGAATCGTTCGGCCCAGGCAGAGTGGCCGGTGTGCGTCTCAACGAGTTGCGCAGTGATGCGAAGCCGGCTGCCGGCGCGGCGTAGGCTGCCGCCCAACACATAGGTGGCGCTTAACTCGTGTCCCACCTGAGGACCGGTGACAGCTTTATCGCGGTATGCAAGCACGGCGGCGCGCGGGAAAACGCGCAACTCCTCGATCTTGGAAAGCTCGGTGATGACGTCCTCGGTCATCCCGTCCCGTAAATATTCGTCTTCCTTGTCGCCGCTCAGGTTTTCAAAGTAGAGCACCGCGACCGATTTCTCCGCGATCGGCGCTGCCTTGGATGCGATCGCCGCCGCACCGCCCTTCATTCCCCCTTGCCTCCCCGCCGAATCGTAGTCGCGCTTGAGGCGCTTCAGGTCGGCTTTCATCTCCGTTGCTGTTTGATAGCGGAGATCGCGGTCCTTCTCCAGCGCTTTGCTGATGATTTCTTCCAGCTTCGGTGGCAGGGCGGGGTTAAGACGGGTCGGAGGAGTTGGGACGCGATCAAGGATCGCCTGGAAGATCACACCGGCGGATTCGCCTTGAAACGGTAGAGTGCCCGTCACCATTTCATAGAGCACGACGCCGAAGCTGAATAAATCACTGCGTCCGTCGAGTTCTTTGGCGCGCACTTGCTCTGGAGACATGTAGGCAACCGTGCCGAGCGTAGAACCGGGACTGGTGAGATGATCCTCGTCGACCGACGCCGTTTGCGTGTTAGCGCCAGCAGCGTTGCTCGACGTACTCGCTGACACCATGACCTTCGCCAGGCCGAAGTCCAGAATCTTGGCGTGGCCACGCTTGGTAACAAAGATGTTGGCAGGCTTGATGTCGCGGTGGACGATGTTTTCCGAGTGGGCTGCGTCGAGTGCGTCCGCAATCTCGATGGCCAGCGACAGCATCAACTCCGTCTCCATCGGTCGCCCACCGATACGGTGCTTCAGAGTCGTCCCGTCCAGAAACTCCATAGCGATGAAGGCTTCGCCGTGCTGGTCGTCAATTTCGTAGATGGTGCAGATGGTGGGATGATTCAGTGCTGAGGCAGCCTTGGCTTCGCGCTGAAAGCGGCTGAGAGCCTGCGGGTCTTTGGCCACGTCGTCGGGCAGGAACTTGAGAGCCACAAAGCGACTGAGTTTGACATCCTCGGCCTTATAGACCACACCCATCCCGCCGCCCCCCAGTTTCTCGACGATGCGGTAATGCGAGATGGTCTGGCCGATCATGGGGTCACCCCATAGCAGGCTAGCAAGGCATCCGTCACTCTCTTTTTGAACTCCTCTGGCAGTTCCAGGCTCGGCTTTCCCATGTCCTTCGATTCAATGCATGTTGGCGTGTCATGCCCATCATATATGGCCCACAGACCACCCGCATTCCCTCATTTCCGAGAGTTGTTTCGAGACAACCGACTGTCGCGCCAGGAATGCGGCAGGTGATTATGACTGATTGCCGAATTTGCGGACGGCGTGCACAGAGTTCTTCCGGTACGGGCCACGAGGAAAGCCTACCGATCGTGGACCCAAATGTGTTGCGCCTAGACGCCTCTGAGAGCCTTTAGTTGCCGTTGGATTCGCGGTCCTGATTGTCGCCCATCGTTGCGAATAAGAGAAACCGAGCGAGGGGATTTCAATTGCTTAACGATGTAGGGTCATAATGGGAAAGGAGAGTGTATGTTGTTGAAAACAAACTGGATTCTAGCGCCGGGAAAGCGGTATATTTGTTCTTCTCAAAAACACGACCCTAACGGCGCACAATTCATACCCGCTTTGTGCCATAATCAAGCATCTAGAGGAGGCCAGAAACCATTTGAGGCTGAATCTCTGGTAAGGAATTTGGCATCGAATTAGGGTGAGGTGGTTATGATCAATCCGAAGATCTAGGACCTTCTCGTTTTACTCCAAGCTAATTCAAAATTTGCTCGGAGTTCCGTTACTGCTTGCCGGTAAAAACTGTTCGCTTTCAAGGCGGCCAAGTCTCCATCTGAATCGTCTATGTCGTGATTCCAAGTAGGCGCTTTGGTCTGATCATATTTTGAAGCTTCCCTCAAATGTTTTACAGCCTCATCCAGTTCTGGAGTTTGTCCTTGAGCAGGTACCGCAAGGCGACATAAACAGCACGCCAGATTGTAGTGCACTAGAGAATTCAATTCTTTGCTTTCAGCCAATTCCCAGCAATTCGTGTGCTTGAGTGCCATCTCAAACTCATCGCGGCTACTCTCAAATAGTGATCTCTCCGCGGCGTGGTCACCCGCTTTTGACCGCTCTATCGCTTTTTGAAAGTAAATGATTCCCAAGTTGTAATAGCATCTCTGCTGATTTTGGTTTTGACTCTTTGACCGAATCAGCGCCTCCACCGCCTTCTCCAAGAAGCTTGCATCTCGCGAAGACAAATCCATGTAGATTAGCCCCAAGTCATTCCAAAACTGAAAGCGGAATTTCCCGCGGTCTGCCGCCATCAGCGCATAATATAGGGCGCGATCTATATCGGATTGCAAGTGTTCCGCGGTGTATTTAGATTCGTAAAAATTAGCCATTCCACGCAACTGTGGTGCGGTTGCTGGTCCCACAAAATCAAGGGCAATCAAGTGCTCGACCGACAGAATATGCTGTCGCCTTTTGATTTCCAGATTTGCATATCGGTCGTCCAGCCATTCCTCCGCGTCGAACATCACCTCCAACTCGGCGAGAGCCTCGCGTGCTTGTTCCTCCATGTCTGCTAGCCTTGGGAAGCGCCGCTTGACTTCCTCGGCGCGGCTAATCAGGTCCTTAACTGCCTGCGAAATTCGGTACTCGCCGAACACGATAGACCCGAACAAAATCGCGATCACCAGCGTAGCGACGCCAAGCATGATCGCCACGCTTTGTTCCAGATGTCCAATCAGCTTGTCGGTGGACTCCAAGTGCTCCGTAATCTTTTGAACTTCTCCTTGAACGTTCTCATCGACAAAAGCGGCTGCATCGTCGGCAGCCTTCGGCCATGCCGCCGAGCCATATTGAAGGAATTTGCTTTGACTGAGAGGTTCCATTGCCCAGGTCGCTTGAATTAGCAACCCAAGGACTAACAGCAATTGAATGATCTGACGTTTTATTCGAAACAAACGCATTTCACCCCCAATTGAGCTGGTCGTATGCGACCCAGCGAGATTCCAATGAAATTTCCGTTAGTGCCTTCATGGGCTCAAAGTTGCGTCTCCATCCTATCGGGTAGTCCCTCTGTTTGCGTTAAACGACTCCGGCAATGCCCCATCTGCGCATATGCCTCTAGCTCTCTCGAGTTCATGCGGTCGAAAAGATCGTTCAAGGCTTGCCGCTCTGCCTGCACTGCCCTGTGCGTTTACGGGGCTGCAACAATCCAGCATTCCTGCGAGATTGTCACGATAGCGTCACGCCAGCACATCTGCGAATCGGCGAAGGCGCAGAACTCTTTTCTTTTGTTGGCGTCCCCGACGGGATTTGAACCCGTGTTATCGCCGTGAAAGCGGGTCCAAGGCCAAATTGCAGGTTTTGGCTGGATGGAGCAAGGTTCGCCAGTCGCCAACACTGGCGCAAAGATTCGGCCATTTTGCAGTTGGCGGCCTTTGTCCCGGTTCGCAGGTCTTTGGCGACCCGACTGTCACTATGGCGTCACGGTTTTCGTTTTCCCCGGATTGAGACTGCTCCAGACACTTGTTTACCACTCGGGCTTGAGCGGCGGACGGATGCGTTCTGGCGCTTAAGGGGCTGGGGACTCGGCTTCCAGCCGGGCTGTGAGACAATCCGCTCGGCCTCTTGCAGTGTCATGCCACGGGGTAAGGCGCATAGGCGCACCAGCTTCCCGTCTGTTCCTTCCCGCCACTCACCAATGCGCAGCTCCGTGCAGCCAGTTTCCAAATCGATAATGGGGGTCATCCTCTCCCGGTTGGCGAACCGGCGCTCAAGTATCGTCCAGGCTGTCGCGGGCGGCTGCCGGGATGATGACAACTGAAAGCAGGAAAGCCGCCGCTGAGCACGTTCGGAGCAGTTTCATAGGTGACTCCCGAGCGCATCAAGTGGACATCCGCTTAAAGAATCGCTCTAGCCCCTTGCTTCTTCATGAGCAGCCAACCATCCCCCAAGTCTCGATCATTCGTCTAGTCACTCTCGCTGCTATGCGGTCCAGGCGATTCTATAGGCCCGCTGGTAATTCAGTGAATCCTGCGTCATGCGAACGTGAGCACGACGGCGGCGTTGGGGCAGCGAAGATGCTCTAGCAGAGCGGAACCCTTTTGTCCCCGTGCACGCTTGCAAGATAGGCAACGAACTTCTCGGGCCCGCTCTGCAGAATGTCGCGTCGCCCCATCGGGGAGAATCCTGGGAACACGGGAGGTACGGACGTCTGCGAGGCAAAGACAAATCCATCGTGGGATGTGGTTTCTAATTCGAGCCCGGATGAAACTTCTACTCGCATTCCAGTCGCAGTCAGTTCCGCGACGACTTGGTCGTGGAGGCTCTGCGAATGCGTGGAGATGAACACCATGTCGATGAGCCCACGTCTGAATGATTCTGCCGCACCCTCCAGCATTTCAACCTCGAAGCCCTGGATGTCGGAATGCAGAATGTTGAGCCGGGGATAGCCGCGCTCGCTCAAGAAATGATCGACCTGGAATTGCCCTCGGCCGACCAGCGCCTGAATGAACGTGCCGTCGTACCCTTCGCGCGCGAAGTTGGCCCGTCCGGCTTCAAGGTTCATAGCCTCCGGTTCGACCAGGAAGACTTGAGCCCGCGGCCGCTGGCGCTTCATCCACATTGAGTAGTGGCCCCAATAAGCTCCCAATTCCAGCATTACCGGTTCATCGGGCATCACACGCAGTACCTCTTGGAAGACATACTCCTCCAATGGCTCGTGCACGCCGCGATTGATAATCAGCACATCACTGAAGTTGTCATAGTATGCACCCGGCCCGGTTGCCGGGACACGGTTACCGTTATGCAGCCACACCAAGCCATCCTGGACCATACCGGCGCGAGGGACGCGTTCGATGAACAGGTTGAGAGGATCGGAGACAATTTCGCGGAAGCGGCCCAGAAGATCGTCGGCTGGCGCCTTATCGCTCTCGTCCGGCGGCGAGTGCTTTGAAAACTTGGACCCAAGCCGTCGCCCCAGCAGAAGCCTTAATGTCCTGCCTATGCCCATCCCTAATACGTTCTCAAGACTAACCTTGATTGTAAGTCCGGAAGCGCCATTAACGATTCTTCATTTCTTCCAATTCTTTACACTCCCGCAGCAACTCCCGGAAGTGCGCCATTTCTTGCCGGGCCTCTGCGGAAAATCGGCCGTGCTTCCAGCGCGCCCGCTTGAAGCGGGCTAAGCCCGCCGTCGTCTTTGGCCCCGTAGAAAGGCCGCCGTGCATCCGGCACCGCTTCTTGCCCCGCACGGCTGGGGAGCCGCAGGGAGTGCCTTTGCGTGTGCGCGCGCCGCTGGGTGAACATTTCAGACTTTCGATTTCACGATTTGCGTCATACGGCGGCCAGTTGGATCCGGATGAAAGGCGCGGACATTCACACCGTTGCACTCATCCTCGGACACAGAGACTTGAGAATGGCGGCGCGGTATCAGCACCTCAGCCCGGCTTTCCTTTCGGATGCTGTGAAGCTCTTGGACGGCGCGTATGCGAAGTCCCCGGAAGAAAGCGAACAGGCCGAAACTGAGCCAAGTTCGAGTTCTATCGTTACCACAGCGTTACCAGAGGAGAATTCGAAAGAAACGCAGTTGGCTCTAAGTGCCTGATTCTTCATTGGCGTCCCCGACGGGATTTGAACCCGTGTTATCGCCGTGAAAGGGCGGTGTCCTAGGCCGGGCTAGACGACGGGGACGATTGGGAGAGCATTGCGCAAAGGTGAGATTGGCCGCGGGTGCCCTTAACTGAAAGGCTATCAACTTGATGATAGCGTGTCAAAAACAGGAAGGCGGCGCACCGAACGCACCAGGCAAGCACCAACCCTCCTGGAGGTTGGCGATAGCATGACCCGGGGAAGGGTCAAAGGTAGGGAAAATGGCGGAAGGGGCGGCGGAGGAAACGGCGGACGGAAGCAGATACCGGCCGGAACCAGAAGCATCACCGCAGCGGAGCCGTGGAGTGCGCTATCCTCGATGAAGATTCAAGCATTTGCGTGCGTGTCGAGCCTATGGCGCGCGCAGTTTTTTTGTATCGATTACCCAGATCCGCGTATCAGATCATCAAAGCGATCACGGCAACGAAGCATCGCGGAGACGCACCACAGCCTGCACACCGGCCTGCCCGCCCCAAAGTTCAATCGCAGAGTGCGGGGGCCTTGCAGCCAGAGGAAGAACCGAGTGACCCAGAGCAGATTCCAGCGCATTCATGCGATCAGTTGGGTGGTCCTGGCGGGATTGGCAGCGACAGGCTGCCAGAAAAAGCCCGCACCCGGAGCCGGTGGGCCGCAAATGCAGGCCTTGCCGGTACAGACGGTTACAGTGACCATGACTCCGGTGGCGCAAAGCAGCGAGTATGTGGCCACCATCAAGTCGCGCCGGTCAACCACCGTGTTGCCGCAGGTGAGCGGTCAATTGACAGAGATTGCGGTTCACTCCGGCGACGAGGTGAAGGCCGGGCAGTTGCTGATGCAGATCGATGACCGGCAACAGCGCGCCACCGTGGATTCGCTGCGCGCAACCGAGCGGCAAAAGAAGGCGATGGACGACTACGACACCGTCGAGGAGGCACGGCAGCAAAAGTTATTTGAGGCCGGAGTGACCAGCCGCGATGCGTACGAGCAGGCGCAGCAGGCTTTTCAAAACGCCAAAGCGGATTACCAGTCGGCAGTGGAAGCGCGCAAGGCCGGGGAACAGTTGTTGAGCTACTACACGATCCGCGCGCCTTTTAACGGCGTGGTGGGCGATATTCCGGTCCACATTGGGGACTACGTTTCTCAGAATCAATCGCCGGCCACGGTGCTGACGACGGTTGACGAGAACAGCCATCTCGAGGCGTACATTTACATTCCCACCGAGCGCGCCACCGACGTGCATCAGGGGCTGGCGGTAAACCTGATGGACAACAACGGCAAGCTGCTGGAGAAGACGCGAATCGATTTTGTTTCGTCCGAAGTGGACAGCACGCTGCAGGGAATCCTGGTGAAGGCTCCTGTTGAGGCGCAGGCGACCATGCTGCGCAACGCGCAACTGGTGAAGGCCGATGTTATCTGGAGTACAAAACCGATGGCCGTGGTTCCGGTACTGGCGGTGACGCGGCAGGGTGAAGAAAGCTTTGTTTTCGTGGTGATCCATCAAAATGGAATGGCCATGGCGCACCGTACTTCGGTTGTGCTCGGTGACGCGGTGGGGAACAACTACTCGATTGCTTCAGGACTCAACTCGGGCGACCAGGTGATTGTTTCAGGAACACAGTTTCTGGTGGATGGCATGCCCGTTATGCCCCTGGGCGGACCCCCACAAGCGGCGCCCGCGCCGGGACAAGGGAGCGGACCTAAGAACAAGGCGGAAGGTGCGCATGCAGAGACCAGCGGCGCGCCCCGCGCGGCGGCCTATCATCCACACCGCAGAAGGCATCACGGGGCTCGGGTAAGGAAGAGCAAACACCGGCAGCCCGCGACGGTTTCGTAGGAGAGAGGGCTTACAAGTGTTTGTCGACTTCTTTATTCATCGCCCGGTCTTCGCCACGGTTTGTGCCCTGCTGATCATTCTTGCGGGAGCCATCTGCATTCCCAATCTTCCGGTAGAGATGTATCCCAACCTGGCGCCGCCCGTGGTGTCGGTGACCGCGGTTTTTGTGGGCGCCGACGCGGAGACCGTCGAAAAGGCGGTCACAATTCCCCTGGAAGAGTCGATCAACGGCGTGGAGGGGATGCGCTACATCAGCTCGTCGAGCACGAATAGCGGCGTCAGCCAGATCAGTATCACCTTTCAAACCGGATACAACCTCGACATTGCGGCCGTAGACGTGCAGAACCGCGTGGCCAGCGTGGAAGGCCGCCTGCCCGGCGAAGTGGTTTCAACGGGCATCTCGGTTACGAAATCCAACTACAATTTCGTGTTCGGCGCGGGATTCTTCACGCGCGACGGGCGCTATTCAAACGAGTACATCTCCAACTACCTCGACGTTTACGTCGTCGATGCTCTCAAGCGCGTGCCGGGTGTGGGCGATGTAGTGAACTTCAGCCCGCGCAAGTACGCTATGCGTGTGTGGCTCGATCCGGTGCGGCTGGCAGCCCGCGGCCTGACCGCAAGCGATGTGGTGAACGCGCTCGAAGAGCAGAACGTGGAGGTTCCGGCCGGGCAACTGGGGCAGCCGCCCACCGATTCGAAGCAGTCTTACCAGATTCCAGTACGTGTCGTGGGCCGGCTCACCAGCCCGGAAGAGTTCGACAATATCATTGTCAAGAATTCGCCCAACGGCCTGGTGCAACTGAAGGACGTGGGCCGGGCGGTGATTGGCGCCGAAGGTTATAGCAGCGGGCTGAAGTACGCGGGCCATGACGCAATGGGTCTCGGCGTAGAACAACTGTCGAACGCGAATTCCCTCGAGGTTGACCGCAACGCTAAAGCTGCTCTTGAACAGCTCTCGAAGAACTTCCCGCCAGGCCTGGAGTACGCAGTCGCTTTCGACTCCACCACGGCCGTGGGCCAATCGATTCACGAAGTGCTTGTCACGCTGGCCGCGGCTATTGTCATCGTCATTGCGGTGATCTTTCTGTTCCTGCTCGATTGGCGCGCAACCATCATCCCGGCCGTCACCATTCCTGTTTCGCTTATCGGGACTTTCGCGTTCATCCGGATCTTCGATTTCTCGATCAATTCCCTCACGCTTTTCGGCATCACGCTGGCCACGGGCCTGGTGGTGGACGATGCGATTGTGGTCATCGAGAATGTGCAGCGGCACATTCATATGGAGCACTCGAATGCACGCGAGGCCACTTCGCGCGCGATGCGCGAGGTGACCAGCGCCGTCATTGCCACTTCGCTGGTGCTGATCGCCGTCTTCGTACCTGTATCGTTCTTCCCCGGAACCACCGGGATTCTTTACAGACAGTTTTCGCTGACCATCGCTTTCTCGATCGCGATCTCGGCGTTCAATGCGCTTACGCTTTCGCCGGCGTTGTCGGCACTCTTTTTGAGAGGCGAAGAGGCGCGTCCCCGGCAGCTGGATTTTCTGCACATCAAGCCGATTTCGCGAGCCTTTGCTGCATTTATTCACGGCACAGACGCCTCCATCAGCTGGCTGGCCAGCACCTATGCGCGCATCATTCATGTCGCGCTGCAATTGCGCTATGTGCTCCTGCTGGTCTTTTTTGCCGGGCTGGCGGCAACTGTATGGATCTACAGAACAGTCCCCACTGGCTTTATCCCGCAGGAAGACCAGGGCTACTTCATGGTGATCGTGCAGGCTCCGCCGGGATCGTCGCTTGCCTACACCACCGCACTTGCCGACGAGGGCGCGGCCATCATCGGGCAGAATCCCCACGTTGGGGGGTTGTTTTCCATTTTGGGCTTCAGCTTTGCCGGCAGCGCGTCCAACGCAGGCATGATGTTCGTAACCACCAACACCACCGGCGAGCGCGGCGGCAAGCGCTACTCGACGGCCGACGTGATTAAGGACATTGCGCCCAAACTACAAATGCTGATGTTTGCCTCTAATGGCGGCCTGGTAGCCGCGATCGAGCCGCCGGCGGTCTCGGGTGTAGGCGCCTATGGCGGATTCCAGTTCATGCTGCAAGACCAGGGCGGCAACACGCTGAGCGACCTGGACCGCGTTGCGCACCAAATTGTGAATGCGGGCGCAGCGCAAAAGGACTTGACCGATTTATTCACGACTTTCTCCGCCAACGATCCTCAGGAACTGGTGACGATCGACCGCGAGAAGGCCAAGGCAATGGGCGTCTCGATCACGCAGATCGCGACCACGCTCAATGTCTTCATGGGTTCGGAATATGTGAACGACTTCGACTACAACAACCGCACCTACCGCGTTTACGTAGAGGCTGACCAGCCTTTCCGCATGAAGGCCAGCGACCTTCACAGCTACTACGTGCGCTCCGATTCCGGCGAGATGGTTCCGCTCGACAACCTGGTGACGGTGGCCGCCAGCGCGGGACCGCCGGTGATCACGCATTACGATCTGTTTCGCGCGGTCGAGATCGACGGCTCGCCTGCTCCCGGAGTGAGTTCTGGACAGGCACTCAATAGCATGCAGAAACTGGCCACAGACAACATGATGCACGGCATGAACTACGAGTGGACGGGGCTCACGCTCGACGAGATCGAGTCCAGCGGCAAGGCTCTCGTGATCTTCGCGCTGGGCATTCTGGTTGTTTATCTGACGCTATCGGCGCAATACGAGAGCTTTGCGCTGCCGTTCATCATTCTGCTGGCGGTACCGATGGCGGTGCTCGGCGCATTGGGACTTGTTTCGCTGCGCGGGTTTGCCAACGACGTCTATTGCCAGATCGGCCTGGTGATGCTCATCGGACTTTCAGCGAAGAATTCGATTCTGATTGTGGAGTTCGCTGAGCAGTTGCGGCGCAAGGGACGCACCATCGCCGAAGCCGCGATCGAAGCCGCCGAACTGCGCCTGCGGCCGATCCTGATGACCTCGTTCGCGTTCATTATGGGTGTTCTTCCGCTGGTGTTTGCGACGGGAGCCGGCGCACTGGGCCGCCGCTCAGTGGGAACGACGATTGTCGGCGGCATGTTGCTCTCTACCGTTCTAAATCTCGTTTTTATTCCAGTGCTCTATGTGATTTTGAGTCGCGTGCTCCGGCGCGGCGATTTGTCCGCGGCGCATGCGGAGGGCTAGCCGACAGTCTACGGGTGCTTCACTACTTGCACGGGCCCCACCTGAGTGGCCGTGGCTGTGTAGAGATTGCAACTGTCCGACGTTTCCTTGAAGCGGAAATACGGGTGGAGGAATAGCGCGGCCCGCGCATCGCCTGAACCTTCAGCCAGATCCGTAAGCCAGACGCCGTCGGGACGCGGCTGATTGTGGATGTGCAGCCACAGACCCTTGTGGACATTGGCCACCAGTCCCCCGCCAATCTTTAAATCCGCAACCGACGTTACATTGATGTCGATCAGCTCGCCGGTCTGCTCGTCAATGGAAACCTTGCCCTGCATCACCTGGGCCAGATGCTGGTTGATGTTCTTCGCGTCGAATTTCGGATTGGGCACGATGTCGTAGAAAAGCACGCTGCGGCCGTCAGCAACCCCCCTGTGCCCGTTCGCGAGCATCATGGCTTGCATGAAATCTTGAAGTTCCTGGTTGTCTTTGTCCTCTTCTTTCTGCGCATTGGCCTGGTTGCTGTATTTGATCGTCTCCTTCATCACGCGATCGTCCTGCTTATGCTGGTCGTCGGCCGAGAGATCCTTTCCGTTTTTCTGGAGGGTTCGCTCGACGGGAATTCCGTTGACAAAGAAGAGATCCGAAACGACTGATGTGTCTTTCTTGGTATTGCCTTTACTGTCGGTCTCGATGGTCCGGTCGGTGATGTGGCAGTCGTATTTTTCGCGCTCGGCCGCCTGTTTGCGCTCGTTGGCGAGGGCCCGCTGCAGCAGTTCGCTGGCATTGGGGAGCGGCGCATTGGGCGCAGGGCTTTGCGCGGCGATCGCAAAGCTCCCAGCGAAGAAAGCGGCGGCCGCGAGAATGGAAATGGGGGCGTTTCGAGTCATGAGGAGTTAATCGGAAAGCGTGCTTATATTGGACGTGTCGGCGCGCTGGACCGGGTGCGATTTGTCACGGTCCCACGGGAAGCGCCGGCATCGAGCCTTGGGTTTTGGCTTCTGCGACGACGGCGTCCAGGTGATCGAGCACCTCAGCCACTGTCATGGTATAGACCTCGCGCCGTGAGTCGTAGCCTTCTTCGACCAGTTGCTTCAAGTACCGTCCTGCGACCTGCGCTGCCAGTTGGTCGGTGATTACCTTGCCGGTGCGTTTCTTCTGCTCTACCCAGGCGGTGCAGGGTAACGCGATCCACATGGGGCGGCCGTTGACGTCGAATCGGATGTCGACGGCATCGGCGTGGCGGGTGGCGATGGCAACCATCGTCCCCTTCCACCGGCAATGAAGGTCTTCGCCGCTCCAGCGGTCGGCAACGTGGAAGTCCTCGTACATGTTTCAAGGGTATCGTTCCGGCCGTGCCGCGGCAAGCCAAGTTGGGCCAATCGTCGTTTGGACCGGGCCTACAGCCGCGGCCCGAGCCGATAAACCGGCCAGGGTGCGAGTTGGCCCATCGTGACCCCTGCTTGCGCAGTGTGTATCCAGTGTGTATAATTTTCTAGAATCAAGAGGGCTGAAGGAAGATGGACAGCCGCGAGATCATCAGGAAGTTAAGAGAAGATGGATGGTTCGAAGTTGCCCATGCCGGAAGCCACAAGCAGTTCAAGCACGCGACAAAGCCGGGACGTGTTACGGTGCCATCACCGCGCAAGGATGTACCGATTGGGACTCTTCGTTCCATCGAAAAGCAAGCGGGTATCAAACTGAGGTAGGCAGAAGCATATGGAATACGTTGCATATCTTCACAAAGACAAGCACTCAGATTACGGAGTCAGCTTCCCCGATTTTCCGGGCTGCGTTACTGCCGCCTCGACCCTGGAAGAGGCACGCCGCATTGCAGCAGTGGCGCTCTCTTTTCACATCGCAGGTATGCGGGAAGACGGAGAGATAGTACCCGAGCCCTCTAACCTCGATGACCTCCGCGATGACCCCGCGATGAAGGGCGCTGTCGCTTTCCTAGTGCAGGTCGCCGAGCCGGAGAGGACGGTTCGATTCAACATCACTGCCCGCGAGAGCCAGCTTTCACAGATCGACAGCCGCGCCCGCGCCGCAAAACTCACACGTTCAGCGTATATGGTTCGCCGCGCTTTGGGCAGGAAGGTAACCAGAACTGTTGACCTCTCGGCGACCGCGCGGGAACTGCGTCAGCGTGAACGGTCCGCATAGGCGGTTGATTTCACAGAGACGTACTTATGCGGTGTTCGGGACGCAAAGTCGCGTTTGCTCGTGTTCGAACCGCGCTGATACACTAGACCGGTTGCAGTGGCACCATTTTCTTCTGTTCAGACCCGCCTGCACGGATACCAGAAAAGGACAAGAAAGACTCCGTGGACAATCGAACTCGTCACGCCCTGAAAAAGGACAAATTTGCACAAGCTGCCGCAAGCAGCGCCAGTTGGGTCGGTGAACATCGGACCGCCGCGGTGCGCTGGGGAATCGGCATTGGTGTTGTTCTGGTCGTGGTCATTGGCGGCCTGATTTTCTGGAATATTCGCTCTTCGGCCGCAAACACCGCGCTGGGCGCAGCCCTGGATGTCTACACCACGCCGCTCGCGGTTCCTGGCGCTCCACCTGAAGCCGGCGCTTACACAACCTCTGCCGCGCGGGCCAAGGAAGCCAATCGCGAGTTCGTGGCGATCGCTCAGGACTACAGTTGGCTGCCCGAAGGGGCGAAAGCCCGGTATTTCGCGGGGATCACGTACGAGGACCTGGGACAGAACGGTAATGCCGAAACTGACCTAAAAGCGGCGGCCGGCTCCTGGGATCGCAACGTGGGTAACCTGGCCAAGCTTGCTTTGGCTGGGCTCTACCGGCAGACCTCCCGCGATAACGATGCCATCGCGTTGTATAGCGAGATCAGTGCCAAGCCTTCGGCCACGGTTTCAGCAAGTGTGGCCCAGCTCGACTTGGCCGATCTCTATGCGGCCGAGGGCAAACAGGACATGGCTCGCGCGCTTTGGGCCAAGGTGAAGGACGCCGACAAAGAGGGCGCGGCAGGGTCAATTGCGTCGGAAAAGCTGGCCGCCAAGTAGGCCTGCAGGACGCGCTCTGACTGGGGTTTTAAGCCGCTCTTTGCGGGCCAAAAGGCAGGCTCCAGGCTAACCTGAGCATTTTCTTCCCGGTCTGCGTCTGGTGAGTGATGAGCACCAGCCAGGCCATTGTCGCAGGCATTGCCGCAGAGTGGATGGAGAATCCCACGAGCGCGTTGAATGACGAAGCCCGCCGGCGCGCGGAAGACGATGCGCTAGCGGCCATGGTTGACCAGTACGCCAGCGCTTTATACCGCGTGGCGTATTCCGTTCTTCGCAACCAAGCTGATGCAGAAGATGCCGTGCAGGAGGCGTTTGTGCGCGTCCTGCGCCATCGCGATTCGCTGGGCGAAGTGCGCGATCACCGGGTGTGGCTGATTCGCATCGTTTGGAACATCGTGCTCGACCGCAAGCGCCGGGCCAAGACACGGCCTGAAACCGACGACGTGAGTGAGCTGGCGCGTGTGCTTCCATCTACTGGGCTTTCTGCCGAGGAGCTGGCAGCGGCGGCGCAGCACCATGCTCACGTTCTCGGCTGCGTTGACCAACTACCGGCTAAAGAGCGGCAGGTGCTGATGCTTTCGGCCTTTGAAGAGCTGAGCAGCGTGGAGATCGCATCCGTGCTGGGGATTTCAGAATCCAGCGTCCGTTCGCGGCTGTTCCGCGCCCGCAACCTGATGGCCGAGCTGCTCGACCACGTGAGAAATTCGGGGGAGAGGAGTTTGCGATGAATTCGAACCCTCACGATCCAAGAGCTAGTGCATCCGCTTCAAGCCCGGCAGAAGAGACTCTGCGGCTGATTGCCAGCCTGCCCGCGCCCGAGGGGCTGGAAGAGCGCGTACAGTCTGCGCTCGATGCCGCACCGAATGCTGCACGTCGCCGCGGACGTGTTCTGGCGTGGCCGAGAACGCTGCGGCCTGAGAGCGGCTGGATGCGCAGCGCGGCGGCGGCGGCCATCGTTTTTGTGGTCGCCGGCGGAGGCTGGGGCGTTTACACGCGCGTGGAACAAAACCAGCCGGCCAAGGTGATCGTGATGCCGGCGCGCATGCCGGCGATTGGAGGCTTTGGCGGAGCCGGAGCCATCCGGACCCCGCAAACCCTGCCCGGACCGAAGGCGCCTATCAAAGTGAGCCCTGTGGCGAGCCCGGCTCAGCCCAAGTCGGTCAAGAAACCGGTCGCGATTCACCAGCCGGCCAGCGGCGGAGCGAGCCAGCCAGACAAGACCGCTGCCGAAGCTGGCGCGCCCCGCTAGGCGCTTCCCCGCTCGCAGCTACGAATCCTTGACGACTGCCCGAATCAGCATTCCCAGAAGAGCCAGCACAACTGCGCCCCAGAAGGCCGGGCCGAAGCCGGAGACGTGGAAGCCTGGGACAACGGCCGAGGCCAGGAGAATCATGATGCCGTTGATGACCAGCAGGAAGATCCCCAAGGTGAGAATGCTCAAGGGAAAGGTGGCGATCTTGAGGAAGAGGCCGACGGTCGCGTTCAGCAGCCCGATGACCACTGCGGCGATTAGCGCCGGAAGGAGGCCGTTGACGTGAAATCCGGGCACAAAATGGGAAACAACCAGCAGCGCGAGGGCGCTGAGCAGCCAATTCAAAAGAAGCTTCATTCGTTCATCCTCCCGCAAGGTCTTGAGTGCGCCGACGCATTCACCCTATCGATGCCGACGTCTGATCCGCAAGTTGCTTGGTTGCTGATTTGTCGAAAGGCGGCTGCAGCGATCTAAAGTAGATCCATGTTTGCGCGGCGCATCGCGGTGAACCGAATCGACGCCGCAGGCGAGCGTCACGCCTGCCCGATCCGGCAGATCGACAACTTTGCCATGCGGAACTTCACCAACGACGCGGTTTTCGACGATACCTTTCCGGCAGGCGACGGCGTACTGGAGATTGGCAACCGCGTTCCTCTGGATCGGCTACAGGCCGCGATGGAGGATTGGTTCCGGCGCAAGAGCTACCTGAAGACCGAAGAGCGGCTGGAAATGATCGAGGAGAGCGGCAAAACGACCGAAACAGAACTGTGAGACTGTGAAACTGTGGCCGTAAGTGACTGATTCTGCGCGGTCCACAGTTTCACAGCTTCACAGTCTCGCGTTTGAGGCAGGGGGGTGGGGTCCGGTGGATAAGGGGGGTGGGGGTCATTCAATCGGGTACGGACCGGGCACATACCTGACAGATTGAACCGGGGACATTCCTGACACTGCACAAGCCCAGCGGCGATTGTTTAGAACGTCGAGATGGGCTGGAGAGTGAGCAGTGCGATGGAGGAGAAGCTGCGCTTTGTCTTTGAGTATGAGCGCGATGTGCAGACCATTTCGGAGCTTTGCGGGCAGTTCGGCATCAGCCGGGAGACCGGCTATGTGTGGCTGCGGCGGTACCGGCGATACGGACCGGGAGGCCTGCTGGAGCTGAACCGGGCTCCAGTCCGTCATCCCAACCAAACGGCGGCGGCGATCGAGGCAGCGGTGTTGGCGCTTCGCCAGGCGCACATGACGTGGGGGCCGCGCAAGCTGAAGCGTGTTCTGGAGCGCGACCAGCCAGGCCGAAGCTGGCCGGCGACCAGCACCATGGGCGAGATAGTCAAGCGCGCCGGACTGGTGGTGGCGCCGAAGAAGCGGCGCCGCACCGAGCCCTACACCGAGCCGCTCGGCCATGCGCTGGAGTCGAACCGGGTCTGGTGCGCCGATTTCAAGGGCTGGTTCCGCTCCGGCGATGGGGCGCGCATCGATCCGCTGACGATCAGCGATGCCTGGAGCCGCTACCTGCTGCGCTCGCAGGCGGTGGAGAAGACCGACACCGAACGTGTGCGCGCCATCTTCGAGGCGGCGTTTCGCGAACACGGCCTGCCCCAGGCCATCCGCACCGACAACGGTGCGCCGTTTGCCAGCTCGGCCATCGGCGGACTGTCGCGGCTGGCGCTCTGGTGGATCAAGCTGGGCATCGTGCCGGAGCGCATCGCGGCCGGACACCCGGAGCAGAACGGCCGCCACGAACGCATGCACCGCACGCTGAAGCAGGATCTGTGCCCGGCCCAGGACCGGCGCGCCCAGCAACGCGAGCTGGATCGTTTTCGCCACGAGTACAACGACGTGCGGCCTCACGAGGCGCTGGGCATGCAGACCCCGGCCAGCGTCTACGAGCCTTCGCCGCGGCCCTACCCCGACAAGCTGCCCGAGGTGGAGTATCCCGATGCCATGCTGGTGCGCACCATCAAAAGCCATGGTCACTTCCGCTGGAACAAGCATGATGTTTTTCTCTCCGAGGTGCTGTGGGGTGAACCCATCGGCCTACTGCCTGTCGACGATGGAACCTATACCGTCTACTTCGCTCATCTGCCGCTGGCGCGGTTCGACGTCAGAACTTGTACACTGTCCCCGCTGACCAACGGCAACAGGGACAGACACGCCGCTTCAGGTCCAGGGCAAGCTTGCCCTGGACCTGAAAGCAAAAACCAAAACCTTCCTGAGAAGGAAACACTGTCAGCTATGTGCCCGGTCTGAAATGTCAGCTATGTCCCCGGCCGCACAATCGGGGTACGGACCGGGAGGCCTGCTGGAGCTGAACCGGGCTCCAGTCCGTCATCCCAACCAAACGGCGGCGGCGATCGAGGCAGCGGTGTTGGCGCTTCGCCAGGCGCACATGACGTGGGGGCCGCGCAAGCTGAAGCGTGTTCTGGAGCGCGACCAGCCAGGCCGAAGCTGGCCGGCGACCAGCACCATGGGCGAGATAGTCAAGCGCGCCGGACTGGTGGTGGCGCCGAAGAAGCGGCGCCGCACCGAGCCCTACACCGAGCCGCTCGGCCATGCGCTGGAGTCGAACCGGGTCTGGTGCGCCGATTTCAAGGGCTGGTTCCGCTCCGGCGATGGGGCGCGCATCGATCCGCTGACGATCAGCGATGCCTGGAGCCGCTACCTGCTGCGCTCGCAGGCGGTGGAGAAGACCGACACCGAACGTGTGCGCGCCATCTTCGAGGCGGCGTTTCGCGAACACGGCCTGCCCCAGGCCATCCGCACCGACAACGGTGCGCCGTTTGCCAGCTCGGCCATCGGCGGACTGTCGCGGCTGGCGCTCTGGTGGATCAAGCTGGGCATCGTGCCGGAGCGCATCGCGGCCGGACACCCGGAGCAGAACGGCCGCCACGAACGCATGCACCGCACGCTGAAGCAGGATCTGTGCCCGGCCCAGGACCGGCGCGCCCAGCAACGCGAGCTGGATCGTTTTCGCCACGAGTACAACGACGTGCGGCCTCACGAGGCGCTGGGCATGCAGACCCCGGCCAGCGTCTACGAGCCTTCGCCGCGGCCCTACCCCGACAAGCTGCCCGAGGTGGAGTATCCCGATGCCATGCTGGTGCGCACCATCAAAAGCCATGGTCACTTCCGCTGGAACAAGCATGATGTTTTTCTCTCCGAGGTGCTGTGGGGTGAACCCATCGGCCTACTGCCTGTCGACGATGGAACCTATACCGTCTACTTCGCTCATCTGCCGCTGGCGCGGTTCGACGTCAGAACTTGTACACTGTCCCCGCTGACCAACGGCAACAGGGACAGACACGCCGCTTCAGGTCCAGGGCAAGCTTGCCCTGGACCTGAAAGCAAAAACCAAAACCTTCCTGAGAAGGAAACACTGTCAGCTATGTGCCCGGTCTGAAATGTCAGCTATGTCCCCGGCCGCACAATCCTGCAACCATCTGTGTTGCAACGACCCCACTTGTCCAAAGATGGAACTCTGCTTCGCGACGGGCTTTCAGTCCGGAGTTGACGACGCCTCCTGCGTGGTCCCATGAGAGCAATTGCTGGGCAGCGGCGTCGTGGTGGCCGGCGTTGAGCTCGCGGAGAAGGGTTGAGCCAGCCAGTCGGCCCGCACCAAGGTTGAAGCAAAAGTCGACCAGCGCGTCGAATTGACCCTGAGTGAGAGCGACCTTGACCAGACGGCCGACGGCCTGCTCCGCTTGCTCGACGTCGGTGGCAAGAATCGCGGCAGCTCTCGGCTCAGCGATCCCGTTGGGGAAGGACTCGGTGGGCCTGACAAGGTGCCCATAACCGATGGTCGGGAAGCCTGCAACATCGGGATAAATGTGATCGCGAAAGCCTTCCGATTTCTTAATCAAATCCAGACCCTCTTCGCTTAATTTCATACGAGCTCCTGCGGGGCCGAGACCCCAGTGTTGTTCTTTCGCCCGCCGAGGCGGGCTTGGTTGCGCGTGGTCCTGTTTTCTGCCCCAGGCTTACGCCTAGGGCTACCGTCTTTTGCACGCTCAAGCGGGCTTGGGTGCGCCGTTACGGCATTTATCGCCGGGCCTAAAGGCCAGAGCGTTTGTCTACTCCTATTCAGGGGCCTGAAGGCCCCTGCTCCTTCCGTTTCCTGACTGTTGGCGGATTACGGAGCGCCGTTCCTACGGGACTCCGGCAGAATGTTTTGCATCGCTTCCCCACGCTGAAGCGTGGGGCTAATCCGCCGCGGCGAACGCCCAGGGCGCTTGTGCTCGTGACCCGACGTGCGGGTATCCCGATCGTGACCCGAAACGACCCTTCTTTAAGGTCGAGATTCTTCGCAAGTCGTGCCCCCCGCTCTCCCTGCATTCCCCCGATCTGCCATCAACGACAAAGGGCCTGACGAAAACCGCCCTTCGAAAAGGAAGGCTTTCGACAGACCCTAAGACCAAGCTAGCAAATTCCGCGAATTAATCGGCAAACTTCAAAAAGAAATTTTGTGGCCAAAACCCTCTAGTAATCTCTTTAAAATCAATAATATCCGCCTCCGATGAGCATTCTTGATGCCACGTTGCCTATTGACGCTCAATTTTGCACAGAAATCGATGCCCAAAATAGGAAAAATGGCACTGATTATGGTGCGGTTTTGTAACCTAAACGTAATAAGAAACTTGCGGCGGCGAAGGGGGCCGGGCGGTGATTTTTCAACAAAAACCCCGTTATCGTTGTTGACAACATCGCCATCCAACTAGTGTCGGTCTAGTAAAATTGGCAGATGGTTATGAAAAGGAAAACACGCAACTTAGGACGAAAGGCACCGCTGTGGATTTGCCTCGTGGCTGGTGTCTCCGCCGTTGCAATGGTGGCGCTGGTGGTGTTGTATTCAGCGCGCACAGTGCAAGCGGATGCGAGTCTTCCCAGACCAGCCCTCACCGCGCCTGCGGCTTCCCCAGCAAGGAGTGCAACACCGGTAACACTCGCTGACCAGGAACCGCCGCAGACCGCCCCAACCCCCGCCGCACTGAACTGGAAAGACAGGATCCGCGGAGTAGCCTCCTGGTACGGCGGTGTCTTTAACGGACGCAAAACGGCAAGCGGCGAAACCTACGACATGTATGCCATGACAGCCTGCCACCCTTCGCTTCCCTTCGGATCGATCGTCAGGGTCGTGGACCTGAGAAACCACCGTTCGGTTGTGGTCAGGATCACGGATCGCGGCGACCTGGTGGAAGAGGGACGCATTATTGACCTTTCCTACGGCGCGGCCAAGAAGCTGGGGATGACCCGGTCCGGCCTGGCCAAGGTGGAGTTAGACGTCCTGTCGCTGGGTAGGCAGCAGAAGCACGCGGAACAGCCGCCAGCCAGCGGTCAGTAACCGGTAGCCTCTTTCTACGAATATCCGGGCCTGAGGGTCCGGATTTTTTTGCGAAATCCTCAGTGTTCTCGTGCGACAGACATGTAGAAGACTCTGCTTAGGCGGCTTTGTCGGCCAGACGGACCTCGGCGGTGGTCCCCTCGACTTTTTGGAGATATGCGACCAGTTCCAGGAGATTTCGCGCCTGCGGGTTGCCATTGGCGCTTAACATGCGCATGAGGCTCTTGGGAGACCGGTGAAGAGCCTTCCCAGCCTTGATAAACCCCACGGTCCCGTTGACGTATTCACGAAGAACCATCTTTGCCGAGTCCAGATCTCCGGCGAGCATATCGCTGATGGCCTCGCCAAGGAATGCGCGGCGATAGTCTTTTTCGCGCAGTTCTTCCATCACCGATTCCCGAAAGCTTCGTGTGAGTGCCATCAACCCTCCTGCTTCTTGCGCTTTTTGTACTCTGCCCAGAGCCGGCGCGCCGTCTGAATGTCTTCCTGTTGCCGCCGCTTGGTTCCCCCAGCCAGCAAGATCACAAGCCGTTCGCCATCGTTCGCGAAGTAAACACGGTATCCGGGACCAAAATCAAGCCGTAACGCCGATACTCCCTCGCCTTCCGGCTTTACAGCAGAGAAATTCCCGTCTCCTAATCGAAAGACTGCTTTGTCGACCCTTGCCCGGACGCCCGGGTCCAGCTTTGATGTCCACTGGCGATAGTGGTTTCGGCCCCGCGCGTCGACGTACTCGCGGACATCGATCATTCGATGATGGTAACCTACGAGTTACTATTTGTCGAGGGAAATTCATGCTGTCTCACCTCTCCCGCGAAATGAAGAGGAATGGTGGGCTCCCATTTTTGTGGTGGGTTGGAGGAGTGAGGTCGGGTTTGTGCGATCCCTGGTCCCTCCGCCACGGCGGACGAGGGACCGGGGCACCCAGTTCCTCGTGGGAAGAGAAATCGCTAGTGGACGCAGACGCCTTCTGGCTGGCTGAAGGGCTTCTGCAGGTACTGGCGGGCTTCGTTGACGGCCCCCTGGGTGTTGTCGTTGGTTTGGACGGCCAAGCGGTACTCGCCAACCGCGCGGTCGCGCTGGCCGGTAAGGTCAAAGATTTTGCCGATGGCAATATGACTCCAGACTTCGGTCCATGGGGGAGTGTCGTCGCCATGGAGGGCATCTCGGAAGGCATTGACGCTGGCCTGGTAGTTGCACTGGGTGAAGAGCACCTCGCCAATGCGATAGCTGGCCAGGGAACTGAGCGAATTGGCCTCGAGCGCTTTCTTATATTCGGCGATGGCCCCGAGCAGGTCGTTCTGGGCCACCAACTGCTGGCCTTTCAGGATGGCGATCCGAACCTGAAGGTCGAGGCCGGATTTGAGCACCCAGTCATTGGGATCGATGCTGATGCGACGGGGACGGCCGAAAGTGTCGACGATGTACTGGGTATCAGTGCCAACCACTTCGACTTTCTGGTTCACGGTCTTGCCGTCGGTTTCGATGCGCAGGTCGACCGGCATGCGAAACAGGTCAAGATCCTGGTCGATCTCGCCGATGGTGCGGAAACCCTTGTTGTTGCCCAGGCGGTAGACAGCGTACTTGTTGGTGAAGGTTGGCGCACCCGTGCCGTCAATCCACTGGGAGAAGAAAGGCACCAGCTGCTGCTGACTCTGCTCCTCGGCAACCTTTTCGAAGTCCTCCGTACGGATGGAACCGCCGGCATACTGGCTGAGCGCGCCCTGGAGGATGGCTTGAAAGGCCTTGTCGCCGACTTCCCAGCGGAGCATGTGGAAGATCATGGCGCCCTTTTCAAGGGTCATGGACTGGAACTGCGGCGTGAAGGGATCGAGGTGGCCCACGCTGGAGAGGGGAATCGTGTCATAGGCCAAGGCGCCTGCGGCCACATCTTCCATGGCAGCTTTGAGGGCGTTCTCGCCGCTCTGGTCCTCGACATACATAAGCTCGGAATAACGGGACATGCCGTTGGTGATCCAGGCATCGTCAAGGGTTTTGGGGCTGATCTCCAATCCCCACCACTGGTGGGCGATGGTGTTGGCGAGCAGGCGGATGCCGGATTTATCGCCGGTGCGAGAGCCCATGATGGCCGCAATCTCAGGCGCGTAGACGGCAGGCAAGGTGTCGTCAGGCAATTCAAGTATGTTGATGCGCGGCGTGGGCGGCAGTCCGAAGGTATCAGTGAAGTAGTTGTATTCGCTGGTGGCTGTTTGCGCGAACTGATGGGCCGACGCCTGGTGGGCAATGGTGACGTAGACCTTGACGTTGCCGGCGCCGACTGAGACGGCGGGGAGATAGCGGCCGGCGATGACGGTTCCCGGGAAGCCGGGCTTGGTCCAGTTAAAGTCGTACTCGTCGCCGGGCTTGCCATCGGAGAGGGTGACGGACTTTGAGGGGCCCGTGGAACCGCTCGCGAAAACGCGAATCCCCTGGGGCACACGGATGTGCAACTCGGCGGTGAAGCGATCGGTCATAAAGCCGGTCATGGGAAACCAGCGAGCCGGATAGAGCAAGTAACTGATGGGCTCCTGAATGGCGGCAAGCTTGAGCCCCTCGATGGGGCCATCCTCGTTGCCGGTGATGATGCCGTCATAAACGAAGGTCCAGTGGGCGGTTTGGCCGTCGACGAAAGGCGTGTTTGTGGTGACGCGGATGGAGCCGTCGGCGGTGCGCTCGGCCTCAAGGAGCTTGCCGGCGTCGTCGGTGATTTTGGTGACCTTGAGCGCGGGATGGAAGCCGAAGGTGACGACGTCGAGGTTGGCTGGAGCGGTAAAGCTGACCTGGACCGTAGCGGCGAGGTGGTGCGTCGCGGTGTCGAGCTCAGCGTCAATCACGTAGCCCGTGATGTTGAGCGCAGGGCGGGCGATCTGGGCAGCGGCGGGGAGGGCGGCGGCGGCGGAAAGGGCCGCTGCAAGAAGGACAAATACGGCGCGAGTTGCAAGGCGTTGGCCGTCGTGCTGGAAATCTTTCAGGAGTTTCTTCATTCGATCGCTCATGATTTTGGTGCGCTTCACGGGGTGGTTGGATCCTTATGCGTCTCCGATTGGCCTGAGAGCGTGACCGCATGCGCGGGCGCCGCAGAAAGTGCTTCGACCTCTTGAACAACGATAGCTGCTACCCTCTCGATGGCGGTTTTCCCGGGGGCAGTTTGGCCCTGCTGGTAGGCAGCTTGCCCCCGAAGCGCCTCACGAACCGCTCCAAGCTCCATTCTCATGGACTCCCGAGCGGGGCCGTCGGGTAGCAGGGGCTCGAGTTGTTGGACGATATTTGCGGCGGTGAAGTCGTGCTGGATGAGCTCTGGAACCACGCGTTTGCCGGCGATGAGATTGGCCATGGCCACGTGAGGGACTTTGACCATGCGCCTGGCGATAGCATACGTGAGCGGCGAGACGCGATAGACGACCACAAAGGGATTGCCGATGAGGGCGGCTTCAACGGTAGCGGTGCCGCTGGCAACGATGGAGGCGCGCGCGTGGAAGAGGGCTGAGCGGGCATCGCCAACGAGGTGGACGGAGAGTGCGCGGTCGTGATTTTCGACGAGGCGTTGGACGGCGGCACGCTGAGCGGCGTCGAGGGTGGGCGCCAGGGGAATGAGGAAGTCGTAGCGCGGTGCGGGGTCGGCGGCGGTTGGGGCGGGCGGGGCGAGGGCTCGCGCAGCGGCGAGCATTTCTGGGAGGTGGTCCTCGATTTCGCGGAGGCGGCTGCCGGGGAGCAGACCGATCCAGGTGCGGGCGGGGTCGAGGTTGTTGTCGGCGGCAAACTGCTCGCGGGTGATGGAGGGCTGCGGCAGATCTGCGAGGGGATGGCCGACGAATTCGGCATCGACGCCGCGGACGCGGTAATACGTCTCCTCGAAGGGGAAGATAACGAGCATGCGGCGAACGAATTCGCGGACGAGCCGGATTCGGTGCTGCTTCCAGGCCCAGAGCTGCGGGCTGACAAAGTAAATGACGGGGACGCCGAGGCGGTGGAACTCTTTGGCGAGGCGGAAATTGATTTCAGGGAAATCAATCAGGATGGCGACCGTGGGCGGATTGGCGCGGATGGCGCGCTTGAGTTTGCGGAATTCGCGATAGATGCGAGGGAGATGCAGGACCACTTCTGTGAGGCCCATGACGGCCATGTCTTCTGCGCGGACGATGAGATTGACGCCGGCAGCTGCCATGCGCGGGCCGCCCATCCCCCACCGCTCGAGCTCCGCTCCTTGATCCTTTGGAGAGAATTTGTGGGAGAGCGACGACGCCAACAGGGCGCCGTATTGCTCGCCGCTGGCTTCGCCCGCCGAGATGAAGATGGAGGGGGTCATGGATGCGCGCGCTCAGGATGGTGGTTGCGCTGAGTTCATGATAGCGGTCATGTGCGGGCGCGGACTCTTTGATTCCACCGAGCGCCGGCCCGGGGAATGGCGCAAATTGTGGCGCCGCCCCTACGGGACTCCCGATGGTTTTTATCTACGCCTTCCCCACGCTGAAGTGCGGGGCCAATTCGCCGCGGCGAACGCCTACGGCGCGCGGGAACGAGGTTGGCTGACAGTGGCGGTTGAACTGGGGACTGCATTTCCCGGATACAAGGTTCGAGCGATCCCACCCTTCGCCAGAAAGAAGCGAAGGATGGGGCAACCATTGCTATCGGCAGACCGAGAAAGGTGCACCCAGCGAGCGCAGGGAATCCGCGGGCAGTGGTACCCTTCCCGATGGAGAAAGAATGGGGGCTGGTGTGCGTGTCTTGATCCGGATATTGGCGATTGCGATTTTGGCGATGGGATGCGGCGGTGCTGGATTGACGCGGGCGCAGGCGGGGCAGGAGCCGGGCGACGGCGCGGCGAAGACGGATTTGACGCCAGTTCCGGCGATGGACAATCCTGTGGCGGATCCCAAAGCGATGGTGACGGTTGGCCGCGCTCGGTTTACGGTGCTGACGCCGCAGTTGATTCGGATGGAGTGGTCGGCAGATGGAAAGTTCGAGGACCACGCGTCGTTCGTGTTCATCAACAGAAAGCTGCCGGTGCCGAAGTTTGAAGTCGGGACCGCGTCGGAAGGCAGCGCGCAATTCAGGACGATCAAGACCGATGCGCTGACGCTGACTTACGATCCGGCGGGCGATGGTCCCTTCACGCCGCAGAATCTCTCGATCGAATTCACCGTCGGCGGCGAAAAGGTGGTGTGGCATCCGGGCGATCAGGACACAGAGAATCTGCAGGGCACCACGCGGACACTGGATACAGCGCGGGGGTCGAAGACCGAGGAACCGATTGGGCAGGGGCTGGTGTCGCGGGCCGGATGGGTGCTGGTGGATGACTCGACTCGGCCGCTGTTCGATTCACCGGATTTTCGGTTTCTGAATGGCGAGAAGAGCGAATGGCCGTGGGTGATGGAGCGGCCGGCGAACGAGAAGCCCGGCTCGTACAACGACTGGTACTTTTTCGGCTATGGGCACGACTACAAACAGGCGCTTGGCGATTTTGTGCGCGTCGCGGGGCGAATTCCGCTGCCGCCACGGTTCGCGTTCGGAGTGTGGTGGTCGCGCTACTGGGCGTATTCCGACGAGCAGTTCGACGAGCTGGTGAAAGATTTTAGAGAGAACGACACACCGCTGGATGTGATGGTGATCGACATGGACTGGCACATGAGCGATGAGCAACTCAGAGCCATGGGCGCGGTGGACCAGTCGGGACAGCAGCTCGGATGGACGGGATACTCGTGGAACAAGGTGCTGTTTCCCGATCCCGACGCATTTTTGAAAAAGCTGCATGAGGATGGGCTGAAGACGACGATGAATCTGCATCCGGCGTCGGGGATTCAGCCGTGGGAGCAGGCCTATCCAGCGATGGCGCGCGCGATGGGAATCGATCCGGCGACGAAGAAATACATTCCGTTTGATCCGACGGACAAGAAGTGGGCGACGAACTACCTGAACCTGGTGCTGCATCCGCTGGAAAAGCAGGGCGTGGACTTTTGGTGGCTTGACTGGCAGCAGCAGTCGACGACGGATATGCCCGGCGTGAACCCGACCTGGTGGCTGAATTACGTTCACTTTACCGATCAGCAGCGCGAGGGCAAGCGGCCGCTCCTGTTTCATCGCTGGGGCGGGCTGGGAAATCACCGCTACCAAATTGGATTTTCGGGCGACACGATTTCGGTGTGGGATTCGCTCGCGTTCCAGCCGTGGTTTACCGCGACGGCGGCCAATGTGGGGTACGCCTACTGGAGCCACGACATCGGCGGGCACATGCCGGGAGCGGTCGATCCGGAACTGTACACACGCTGGATCCAGTTCGGCATTTTCAGCCCGATTTTGCGGACGCACACCACGAAGAACCCCGATTCTGAGCGGCGCATCTGGGCATATCCCGAGCCGTACTCGGAGGCGATGCGGAGCGCCTACCAACTACGCGAGGCGATGCAGCCGTATCTCTACACGGAGGCGCGGCGCACGTACGACACCGGCGTGGCGTTTTTCAGGCCGCTCTATTACGACTGGCCGGAAGAGGATGCGGCATACACCAGCAAGAACGAATACTTGTTCGGCGATCAGATGATTGTGAGCCCGGTGACCGCGCCCGCGGACAAAATTTCTGGCCTGGCTACGGAGCAGGTGTGGTTGCCGAAGGGCGAGTGGATCGAGAGGCCGACGGGGAAGCATTTTGCCGGGCCGACGACGGTGGAGCGGAGCTTCACGATCGATCAGATTCCCGTGTATGTGCGAGCGGGGACGATTGTGCCCATGCAACCGGCGATGCTGCACACGGGCGAGAAGCCGGTCGATCCGCTGATTGTGAATGTGTGGCCGCTTGCGCCGGGTGCGAGCTCAAGCTATTCGGTGTATGAGGACTCCGGCGTGTCGGTTGAGTACCAGAAAGGCGTGTTTGCGCGCACGCCGATCAAGGCTACGGAAAACGGCGATACGCTGCGCGTTGAAATTGGGCCGGTCGAAGGTTCATTTCCCGGGATGCTGAAGACACGAGGCTACGAAGTGCGGCTGCCGGCAGATTGGCCGCCGGTGAGCGTGACGGTGAACGGGAAGGCCGTGGGATTTGCAAAGCCGGGCGAGCCGGGAGGTTGGACGTTTGAAGGGAATACACTGACGACGGTGATTCCAGCGCCTGTGAGTAGCGTGGCCGCGAAAGTGGTTGTAGAGGTGCGGCGCGCGCAGGGCCGCGTTGCCCAGCGCGATGAACTCGATGGATTTGCGGGCGCGATGACGCGGCTGCGCGGGGCGGAAGATGCGCTGCAGCAAACGGGGCCGGTGGCTGGACCTTCGATTGCGCTGAGGGATGCTCTACAGACCGGCGACTTTATCAGTTATTACCCCGAGCGGATCGATGAAGCACTGAGACATTTCCACGAGCAGGTGGCGAAAGCGAACGCCGATGTCAGCCAGCTCGACAAAGAATTTGAGCAGCGATTGAGCGATGAGACACGGCGGGTCGGCGGATCGAATTGGGCTCCGGCAGACATTCCGGGCGAAAAGCAAAAGCGCCGGGACGCGCTGCATCGGGCGGAGGCGTTGCTGGGGGAAGTGGGGAAATAGGCCGGCATTGTTTCCGGGCCTGAAGGCCCGATCGTTTCTTGCGCTGATTCAGGGGCCCCAAGGCCCCTGCTCCCTCCAAAAATCGACGGCGTAAGTGCGCCGTCCCTACGGGACTTTGGAAATTTGCTGGGATGGTTTCCCCACGCTGAAGCGCGGGGCTAACAACCAGTGCGCCTACGGCGCGAGATCGTGCTTTCCCAGGTCCCCAAAAGCGAGGGACCTGGGGCACCCATTTTTTGTGGGAGGGTGAGAGCGGTTGACGGCGGGATCTGGGTTCGTGCTACCCCACCCCAGCGAAGCTAGGATGGGGCACCCCCAGCGCTGTGCTCGGCGTAGATCGCAAAGAAGCAGGCGCAGATCCCTCGGTTCCCTTGGGGCTACGCGGGCTTGGCGCTGGCTTTGAAGTACTTCTTCATGGGTTCGAAGTAACATTCGCGCCAGCCGGATTTGTAATCGGACTGGCCGCCGGGGATGTTCGTGTGGTGGAGCGTCAGTTTCGTTCCTGCGGGAGCTTTTTCAAGCAACACTTCAATCTGCGAATCGGGATCGGAGGCAGCAAACTCCGTGGTGCGCCACGACTGGAAGATTTGCTTTCCGGGCTTAAGCTTGAGGTTCTTGCCGGAGATGTAGCCGTCCCAAGCGGTAAACGCGCCTCCGAGGCGCGCAGATACTTTGGCGCCTGCACCGGTCATTGCGGCGTGGCCTTTGCTCGATAGCCACGCGTCATAGACCTGCTTTGGTGAAGCTGGAATCGTTGCGGAAACAGTGAATTGGGTCGGCATGAAGCCTCACTTTCCAGAAAGACCCTCTGACTCCAAAATCTTTCCGGTGGCATCGAGCAGAGATTCGGCGAGCAGATCGGGTGCGCCGGCGGATGAGTTTGCAGTGCGGCCAATCAAGACAGTTTTGCATCCGGCGTTCTTGCCTGCGGCAACATCGGCAGCCGAATCGCCGATCATCCACGAGGCGCCGAGATCGATCTGGTGATCTTTCGCCGCTTCGAGGAGCATGCCGGGAGCGGGCTTGCGGCAATCGCACGCAGGCTCGGTATCGTGCGGACAGAAGTACACCGCGTCGATGATGGCTCCAAGACCGGCCAGCTCTCTTGAAATTTTTCGGTGCAGCGCTTCCACCTCGGCCGACGTGACCAGACCTTTTGCGACGCAGCGCTGATTGCTGATGACGACCACGCGAAAGCCGGATTTGTTCAGCCTGGAAATCGCAGCGGCGACGCCGGGGAGAAAGCGCACTTCTTCCCAACGAGTGACGTACTGGCCTTCAGGCGCCTTGACGTTGATGACGCCATCACGATCGAGAAACGCGGCTTTGTTCATGAAAGATTTCTTGCTCCACAAGCAGTGAGATCACGTGGCCGATCAGGATGTGGCACTCCTGAATGCGGGGAGTTTCCTTCGAAGGCGCGCAAATGCGGTGATCCGCGGCGCCCATCATTTTGCCGCCGCTGCCGCCGGTAAAAGCGACAGTGTGCAGACCCATTTTTCGCGCCGTGGCCAACCCCTGAAGAACGTTCGGTGAGTTGCCGCTTGTGGAGATGCCGATGGCAACGTCTCCCTTCGACCCAAGAGCCTCAATCTGGCGCGAAAAGACCTGGTCGAATCCGTAGTCGTTGCCGATGGCAGTGAGGGCCGAAGTGTTGACGGAGAGAGCCAAGGCCGGCAAGGCCGGACGGTCGAAAGCAAAGCGACCGACGAATTCGGCGGCGATGTGCTGGGAATCGGCGGCGCTGCCGCCATTGCCGAACAAGAGCAGCTTGTGGCCGGAGCGGAGAGATTCAATCAGCACTTCGCTGACGCGCGCAATCGCGGCGATTGTTTCCGCGCTGGCCAGCAGGCGCTCCTTGGCGCTGATGGAATCCTTGATGGACTCAATGACACGCTGCGAGAAGTCATTCTTTTCTGTCATGGAACATTCACACCTTTGCTGGCTTCATATTTGAGCAGGTTCAAGACAACGCTGCTTGATACAAGCGATCGCAGAGTTGCTGCGCTCTTGCGTAATCTTCGGGAGTGCCGATGTCGATGAACATTCCGCCGTGTTCAAGTGCGTAGACGCCTTTGCTGAGGAGATGCGGAAAAATATCCTTCTCCAGGCTCGAGCGGCCTTCCGGAATGTATTGAAAAACTTCGGGCGAGAAAACATAGACGCCCGCGTTGACGCACCCGGGGCCGGTGCTGCCGGTCTTCTCCACGAACCCTATCACTTTTTGGTTGCCGTCAACCTTGACCGTTCCGTAGCGGCTCGAATCCTCGACCCGGACGACCGCCATGCTCACGAGCGCGTGGCGATCGCGATGAAACTGGATGAAGGGCGGAAGGTCGATTTCGAGGAATGAATCGCCGTTCATCACCAGAAATTCGGAAGCATCACCCAATTGAGACTGGGCGAGCTTGACGGCGCCCGCAGTGCCAAGCGGTTCCAATTCTCTGGAGTAACTGATTTCGAGATCGAGAGCGCGGCCATCTCCGAATTCATTTTCGACCTGGTCGGCAAGATAACCGGTGCACAATATTACGCGGCGGATGCCTTGATGCTTGAGCTGGCGGATCAACAGCTCAAGGAAGGATTTTTTCCCGACCGAAGCAAGCGGCTTTGGCGCGGATGGGACCACGGAGCGCAGCCGCGTCCCCAACCCGCCGACGAGCAGGAGCGCGGGCGTGGCCTGCAGCCCGCTCATGCCGCTGGATTCCCGGCCAGCTGTCCGCGTGGCTTGGACCCGCGTGGATTCAGCGTGCGCGGCTTGGTTTTTTGAAGAGGCAGTCATCCGAACGATGAGCCAAGAATAGCACTCCAGTTCATGACCTTTCGCTCGACGGAGGAACCAGAAGTGCTGCTCAAAGGTTGGATTGACAGACTCAGTCGTGGCAGCACGAGCCGCCTTCTTTCGGCTTGGCGACTTCCGGCTGAACGTACGGCTGGCTGGGATCGACAAAGTAGCCTTCGCCATATTTGTCGTGGTGACGAACCCAGGCCATGGTGTGCTTGAGGCCCGCTTCGTCGCGGCCCTTCGGCACGAGGTCGAGAAAGTTGTAGGCGCCGACCAGGATGTCGAGGCCACGTGCATAGCTGGAGTAGGTGTGGAAGATCGCTCCGCTCGCGTCTTTCGCGAAGACACTGAGTCCGGGACGCTCCTCGGCGGGAAACTCCATCATCTCGTAGTTGTAGTAGACCTGCTTTTTGCCGACTTCCTCGGGCGTAACCGAGACCTGATAGTCGAAGTTGAAATCGCTCGCATTGGAGGAGACCCAGCGAAACTTCCAGCCCATGCGGTTCTTGAACGATTCGATCTCTGGCATCGGCGCGCGAGAAACCGCGGCGAGCGTCACGTCACGATTGGCGAGGTGGATGGTCATGCCGTCGAAATGGTCGGAGATATAGGAACAGCTGGGACAGCCTTCCTTCCATCCGGGGCCGAGCATGAAGTGGTAGATGACGAGCTGGTTGCGGCCGCCGAAGAGATCGGAGAGCGAGACCTTGCCGGCAGGGCCGTCAAATTCGTAGTTCTTCTCGACCTTCTCCCAGGGCAGGGCGCGGCGCAGGCGACTGATCTCGTCGCGGTGTCGGGTAAATTCCTTTTCCTTCTTGAGAAACTCCTTGCGCGCGGCGATCCACTCGTTGTGCGAAACGACTTTCGGGCTCTTGACTACTGTTGCGATGGTTGCCATATCGATCCTCCTTTTTTGCGATTTATTGGGGAGTTGCACCAAAGACTTGCTCAAATTCACGCTTGAGCTTACTCACTCACTTACTGCGGCGGAACAGTTTTGCAATGAACGCCGCGATTCCGCCCGTGCCGGCGGTACTGCCAGCGACAATGGCGGCCGTAGTTGCGACACACACAGGACACATAAGAACCTCCACTTCCGGGCCTAAAGGCCCAAATTTTATCGCTGCTCGTTCAGGGGCCTGAAGGCCCCTGCTCCTTCCGTTCGCGGTATCCCGGGTCTCAAAAGCGAGACCTGGGGCACCCAATCTCGCGTGCTGCGTGACGGGCGAAAAAAGCAACCGCAGGTCCTTCGACTCGGCCGCCCCGGCGGCCTCGCTCAGGATGACAACGAAAAGAAGCTTGATGGGCCACGGGGCCAATTACTACATGGACGACGCGGGCTCGTCGGCGCTGGGGCCCCAGCTTGCGGGGACGGCAACGTTGAGAATGCGCAGGTAGACGCTGAACTGGCCGCGATGCTGATACCAGTGGCTGAGCATGATATTGCGGAGAAACGTTTCGCGCGGCAGGGCTAACATTTCCTTTTCGCCGGCCAACATGTGCCAGGTTTCCTTCATGGCCGCGTCGTCGAATTTCGGCAGAAGCTCGCGTATGACGGCAACGCCTTCGTCGTGCGCCTTGAGGATTTCGGCGCGGCTGGCGGGCTGCGGAAAGTCGAACTTCGACGGTGCCTGCGCGGGATTGCTTCCGACAAAACGGACGATACCGACGGGGACTGTGGCGAGGTGAAATGCCAGCTGGCCGGCGGTCATGGATTTTTCATGAGGCTTCCAGGTGAGCTTGTCTTCGGGTAAGCGCTCAAGAAACCTGCGCGTGACGGGGGCCTGCATTTCGAACTCGGCGAGCATGGACTCGGCGATGGAGCGAGTGGCGACTGCTTCTGCAACGGGCATGGGAATTCCTCCTCGGGCAAACTTTGGCGATAGGCCTTGTGATTTCCCCGGTCCCCAAATGCAAGGGACCGGGGGCACCCGCTAACTTCTTTCGCCCGCTACGCGGGCACTGTTTGCGGCGGCGCGTTCTGATCCGGCGCAGTTCACGATTTGGACTTCTCAGCGCGCTCGCGGACGGCTTCGTGGATCTTTGTCCAGCCGCCCTTCATTCCCTTCTTGAAATCGTCGGGAACGTTTCCGAAGCTGGTGTGATGAAACTTGATGACGGTCTCGCCATCCTGTTCGCTGAGGCGATATTGCACGTTGTTGGCCACAGGGAAAGACATCATCAGGGGTCCGCTGAACTCGAGCAACGTGGGGCGCTTGATGGCCTGCACGGTAGCCCAGCAGTGGCCGTTATTGTCACCCAGGTCGCGGAACCAGCGGCCGCCGGGCCACGCCTCAAGCTTGAAAGGCATCGACGTGCCGTCGTCCTTTTCGAACCCGGCACCGAGTTGATCGAGAAGCGCCGCAAAGGTGACTTCGAGAGAGGCGCGCACACGAATCTCCTGCTCGATTTTGAAGTTGAGAGATTCGAGATCGGGAACTGTCATTGTGGTCATACATCCTCCGTGGGAAAGTTGAGAATTTGGGTCATGGACTGCGGGCCCTCAGTGCTTCGGAATTGTTGATTGCGATGGGTTGGCTTCGCGGTCGATCTCGGCCTGAACGCGCTCGGCGCGTTCCTTAACGCGATTCAACTGGTGCTGCCAATAGCGTTCGAAGGTTTCAGCGAACTCATGCAGCGGGCGAATGGCTGCGGCGTTGGTGCGGTAGAGACGGTGGCGGCCATTGCGACGGACTCGCACGAGGTTAACACTGCGCAAGACGCCGAGGTGCTTGGAGACCGACGGCTGGTCAAGGCCGATGGCCGTAACAATTTCGCCCACCTGGTGCTCATTGTGCGCCAGAAAGAGGAGAATTTGCCGGCGTCGCGGCTCGGCGACGGCGTTAAAGGCATCGGAAGTGGTTGCAGCCCTTGCCATGGGAAAAACATTACATGCTCATATGGGAATATGTCAAGGGCAAAATTCGTGACTTTCGTTTTTTTGCGAATCGGGGCACGTTTTGCCGGTCGTGGGCGCACAATTTACTATCCGACGCATGCAGACCTATTTTGTGTTGGTGGGCCGCCCTAAGTTTTTGTGATTGAAAGGATTTGTTGCGCATGACATTCAATCGTCGAGCATTTTTGAACGCATGCACAAAGGCGGGGATTGCATCGCCGCTTCTGCCGGGAATCTTGTACACGCTGGCCGCGCAGGCGCAGGAGGCGGCTCCGGCGAGCGGGGCGGCGACTCCACCCGCGGGCGGCGAGGCCAAACCGCCGGCGCTCCCGAGGATCACGGTGGCGATGATTGACCGGGCTGCGGAGTTAGCGGGCGTGGGACCCTTCACCGATGCACAGAAGAAGATGATGCTCGACGGGCTGAACGATCAGCGCGACGCGTACGGACAGATTCGCGCGTTGAAGATCGCCAACGACGTGCCGCCTGCGTTTGTGTTTCATCCAGCGCCGCCAGCCAAGCCTGCAGAGAGCAGCGTTGCCTTCGAGGGCACAACGCCGCAAGCGATTTTTGACGATTCGGAATCCGGCGAGCCGAAAGCTCCGGCAAACATCGAGGACCTTGCGTTCGCGTCGATTCTTGAACTCGCCAACCTGATTTTTCATCGCAAGATCACTTCCGTGGCACTGACGCAGATGTACATCGATCGCCTGAAGCGCTATGACCCGGAATTCCATTTCGTGATCACGCTGCTGGAAGACCGGGCGATGGCGCAGGCGAAAGCGGCCGATGATGACATGGAGGCTGGGCTTTATCGCGGACCGCTGCAAGGGATTCCGTGGGGCGCGAAGGATTTGCTGGCGGTGAAGGGCTCCCCGACGACATGGGGCGCGGGAGGATTTGAGCAACAGACCTTCAAGGAAGATGCGACGGTGGTGCAGCGGCTGGATGCTGCGGGGGCGGTGCTGGTGGCCAAGTTCTCGCTGGGCGCGCTGGCCATGGGCGACAAGTGGTTTGGCGGGCGGACGCGCAATCCGTGGAATCCGGCGCAGGGATCGAGCGGATCGTCGGCCGGCTCGGCGAGCGCGGTGGCGGCGGGGTGCGTGGGATTCGCGCTGGGGTCGGAGACGCTCGGGTCGATCTCGTCGCCGTCGACACGATGCGGCTGCTCGGGGTTGAGGCCGAGCTTCGGCATGGTGCCAAGAACAGGGGCCATGGCACTGAGCTGGACGATGGACAAGCTGGGGCCGATTTGCCGTTCCGTGGAAGACTGCGCGCTGGTGCTCGACGTGATCCATGGGCCCGACGGCAAGGACCTGTCGGCGGGAGCCAGCATTGACTTCCACTGGAATCCGGATTTCGATTGGCGCGCGTTGCGTATTGGCTACTTCAAAGGCGAATTCGATCCGATGCCGCCGCTGCAACTGAAGGACGCCGTGCCTGGCGAGTCGCCGGACGACCAAAAGAAGCGCGAGGACGCGAATGCGGCCGCGCAGGATGAGTATGCGCGACGGACTTACGACAAGAAATACGAGCAGGCAGCGCTGGACGCACTGACCAAGATGGGCGTGAGCTTGATTCCGGTGGAACTGCCGAAGCTGCCGTGGGATGCGATGGTTCCGCTGCTGACGGCAGAGGCCGCCGCGGCGTTTGACGACCTGACGATGAGCGGCCGCGACAAACTGCTGACAGAGCAAGGGCCGGAAGACTGGCCAAACGACTTCCGCGTCGCGCGGTTTTATCCGGCGGTCGAGTACATCCAGGCCAATCGCGCGCGAACACTCGGCGTGCGCCAATTTGCGAAGCTGTTTGAGAAGGTGGACATCATCGTGACGCCCTCAACCGACGAGCAGTTGATTGCGACAAATTTGACGGGCAATCCCGCGGTGATTATGCCCAACGGCCTGCGCGGAGCTGACGCGCCGGCGCCGCCGCCAATCGACGACGGCAATCACGACAACATTGGCGGCCCTGGGACGCCGGTTTCAATTACTTTCCTCGGCGCGCTTTACCAGGACGCGAAGCTGGCGGCTTTTTCGCACGCTTACCAGCAGGTGACGGCTTTCCAGAAGCTGCACCCGAAGCTCGACTAGCCGAAGAACGCTTCGTTGAGGCTTTCGAAGAACCTTTGCTTGAGACAGTCGAGGAAACCTTCTTCGAGGCTTTCGAGGAAACTCCGGTCGCGACCGTATGCTTGGCGAGATTGAGAGTGAAAGAGTCAATGCTGCTCGTGGTGGGCGGCACGGTAGTGTCGGTGCGCGCGGCGGTGTTGACGGCGATGGATTCGACTGCAATGGACGTGGCGCTGAAGGTGATGCGCAGGAATCCGAACTGTGTGTCGCTGTAACTGTCCAGAGAGATGGTGTTCCCTGCTCCATCGGATTCTTGCTGCTGGCCTGCGACCGGCTTTTTTCCCTGCTGATTCGTTTTCAATCCTGAGAGGTCGTAGTAGCCGCCATTGCCTGCAACGATGTAGGGAATCTGCCGGGCATCGCTCTTCATAGTTCGGGTATATCGCTCATAGAGATGCGCGTGACCGGAGAGCACCATGTCTGGCCACTGGCCGGCCTGCGTGCAGCAGATGTCGATTGCTTTCAACATGGCCGCGCTGGGCATGTGCTGGCTGCTGCCGGTGAACGGCGGATGATGCACTGCAATGACGAGCGCCTGCGGATTCTTATTCTTCGTGTCGGCGTTGCGATCGCTCGCAAAGCGCTTGAGTTCGCTGGAAAGAAACGTGAGTTGATCCGTGCCGATTTTGGAATTGCCGAGCGAGCCGGCAGTTTCTCCCGCATTGGAATAGAGGCCGATAATGCGGACGAAGGGCGCATCGAGGGTAAAGTAGACGCCGGGTTGCGTCATTGTGGTGCGATCGAAGCCGGGCGCGCCCTGAGTGGGGCTGGCGGTGCAGAAATTATTGACGAAGGCTTCGCACGAGTAGCCGGCCGGCTCGCCTTTGAACATAAAGCCGTCGTGGTTGCCGGGGATGGCGAAGATGGGTCCGGGGTAGTTGCGATAGGGCTCGTAAAACTGCTCGGGATAGTAAGTTTCGAGCCCGAAGAAGTAGACCACGTCGCCGAGGTGATAGAAGAAGGCGGGCTGGCCACTGGCCCAGGTCTTGCCTTCGACGTCGGCGGTGAGGGCATCGGCGACGGCGAGCTGCGGCTCCGCGCGCTCGATGCCGCCCGTGTCGCCCACGCAATGGATGACAAGCTGGCCCGTGGCGGCGATGGCGTTGACAGTGGCCTGGGAGAGCACGCTGGCGAGCGACATAATGGGCGGGCTCACGCGCGGCTTAGGGATTGGCTCGAGGACCTGAATCTCGTCCGAAATCGGGACCGAGGCATCAGCGTCGATTTGCGCCGCGCTGTAGGTGACGAAGTTGTCGGCTGTAAATTTTGGATTGGCAAATTTGAAGGCGGTGCTCGACAAGGCAATCCTGCTTTCTGCCGGGGGAAGCGCCGGCACATGGAATTTGAAGATGGCAGAAGCCGGGGAAAAGGGGAGTTTAAGAAGTCAAAGCAGGGAAGAATCGTTCGTGCGCGAAGTTTATCGGAATTGAGGCTGGATTCGGAGAGAATTTTTGGAGAATTCGGGGCAGAAGCCGGTGCAGTGATCGGATGGAAGGCTGGTGGTGACGGGCGAGGCTGAGGAGATTTGCGCGAAAGCGCGCGAGGCGAACAGACGGCAGTTGATTGCGGCCACGCCGGAGTTGCCCGCGAGGGACCCAGGATCAAGGATTAGGGTTTAGAGAACACATCGGTGGTTCCCACCCTTTCCGTTCGCCACGGCGAACGAAAAGGGTGGGGCAACCGATCTATTTGGGCTGTGCCTGAACGCCCGAGGGTGGCGGAGGCGGCGTGGTCTGCGCAGGTGTGGCCGGCTGAGTGGGAGTGCTCGTTGGAGGCGCCTGCTGTGTAGACGGCGCGGGCGCGGACTGCGAAGCTGGAGGGGGCGCAGGCGGCGCAGGCTTTGGTGTTGGCGCGGCGTTGGGCTGAGCACCGGTACCGGGATGCGGCGGAACTCCTGGCGGCATGGGGCGATTGCCGGGCATCATGGGGCGTTGCGGGGGCGTGGGCATGTCTGTCACGTCAACCAATTCAACGTCGAAGATGAGGTCTGACTTGGCGGGAATGCCGGGGTGGTCCGCACGGTCAGGAATGGCGCGGGTTCCGTACGCCATTTGCCAGGGAATGAAGATACGGCGCTTGCCACCGATCTTCATGCCGTCGAGGCCGTAGTCGAAGCCAGGAATGACGCGGCCCATGCCCTGCGGAATCTCGATGGGCTTCGGTTCGCCCATCAAGGGCTTTCCATCGGGACCCATCTTGGGCTTGCCGTCGGGCCCGACCTCGGGCTGCTTATGGTCGTCCCACGAGTCGAACTTGATTCCATCGGCCGCACGCCATCCGGTGTACTTGAGGTGCCAGAGTTTGCCGGACTCGCCGATCGCGCCAGCGCCAACCTTGACGTCTTCGTATCGAAGAGCGAAGGGCATTTTGACTGGAAGGTGCACGACACGGGGCACGCCCGCGGGAAGCTTGATCCAAGGCTGCGGCTCAGGCGCGGATGCAGGGGTAGCTGTGACGGCGGGCTTCGCCGTGGACGAAGCAGGCTTGGCGGGTGTCGCGGGCTTTGCCGCGGGGGTTTGGGCGGTTGCGGCGACGGTGAAAGCCGCGAAGGACAGGAAAAGGACAAATCGATTCATGGTGAGAGAAGTCTCCGACTGAATTCCACAAGCGAGTTTATCAGGCAGGGGGGCGCCTTAGTCCATCAACATCGCCGCCAGGAGAGCGGCGCGCGGGGCGAGATGCGCGACCAGAACGGATTCGTGCCGGGCGTGCGCGCCTTCGCCGACTGCGCCCATACCGTCGAGCGTGGGAATGCCGAGAGCAGCGGTGAAGTTGCCGTCGGAGCCGCCGCCGGTGGAGGCTTCATCGAGCGCGAAACCCAATTCGTGGGCCAGCGCCTGGGCCTGATGGAAGAGGCGAACGGTGCCGGGGCGGCGCTCCATGGGTGGCCGGTTGATGCCGCCGGTGATGGTGAGCGCGCAGCGAGGGTCGTGCGCTTTGAGGGCGGCGAATTTGCGCTCGATGCGCGGGCCGTCGGTGCGGCGCACGATGCGGGCTTCAACTTCGGCCCAGGCGTGGGCGGGAATTACGTTGGATTTTGTGCCGCCTGCCGCGACGCCAACGCTGACGGTGAGGCCCCGCTTGAGGTCAGTCCAGCCGCTGACTTTCTCGACGACGCGAGACAACTCGCGGATGGCATTTGCGCCTTTTTCAAAGTCGACGCCGGCGTGCGCGGCAATGCCTGTGACGTCGATGCACCAATTGCCTATTCCCTTTCGAGACGTTTTGTAGGCCAGACCCTGGGCCGGCTCGAGGACGTAGACAGCAGAGCAAGTCTTTGCGAGCGCTTCAGTGATGGGGCGCGAAGCCGTGCTACCGATCTCTTCGTCGCCAGTGAGGAGGAGGATTATTTCGCGTTTTAAGCAGCCGCTCTCGGCAAGCAGCTCGAGAGCCGTGAACGCCATGGCGACACCGGCCTTCATGTCGAGGACGCCGGGGCCCCAGAGGCGGCCGTTACTGACACCATCGGGGCTGAGCCTGCATGGCATCGTCTGGAGCGTGCCGAGAGGCCAAACTGTGTCGAGGTGACCGAGGAGCAGGATGGGCTTTGCGGAAGACTTGCGCGAGCCGAAGCGGGCTTCGAGGGCATTGCCAAGTGTGGGGTTGCGATGGATTTTGACGCGGCCGCCGAGGGCTAGCGCGTGGGCAGCGGCTAGAGCAATGCAGGCGTCGACAGCGGCTTTGCTGTCGGAGGGGGACTCGGCGCGAACCAATTGACGGGTGAAGGCCAGCAGGGCCGGCAGCTTGCGGCGGGCGCCGGCAAGCAAGGCGCGCATGGGGATTCTGGTTTCCGACATCGATTCCCTTCGAAGAGCTGGTTTGCGGCCCGGCTGAAGCCGTGCCCTTGTTACAAAGCTCGGTGAGGCTAGATGCGCTTTGATTCTACGACAGTTAGGATCGATTGCCGCAGAGGTTATTGGTTAGGTTCCGATGGACAAATTGGCTCATGGTGTGGCAAAAATACCACACAACCCGATTTGGGCAAGCCGTCTATTCTAAAGAGAGCAAAGGCTTTTAAAGCAAAGAGGCAGATTGGGTCACCCGGCACACCAGGAACAGACGATTGCAGCGCCGCTCGAATTTGCGGGCGTGGGACTACATTCTGGCGCGCCTGTGACCATGCGATTGCTGCCTGCGCCGGCGGGGTCGGGGATCGTTTTCCGGCGCACCGACCTGGACAACTTTGAGATCCCTGCCAACGGCCGAAACGTGGCCAAGGTGAGCTACGCAACCAGCTTGATGCGGCAGAGCGTTCTGATTTCAACGACCGAACACCTGCTGTCAGCGTGCATCGGCATGGGCGTTGACAACGTGATTGTGGAGCTCGACAACCTGGAGCTACCGATTCTGGATGGAAGCGCATTGCCGTACGTGGAAGCGATTGAAAGCGTGGGCATCCGCGAGCAGCGCCGCAAGCGAGAGACACTGCGCGTGCTTCATCCGGTTGAAGTGCGCGAAGGCGAGAAGTTTATTGGCGTGTATCCGGGACAGGGCTACCGCATCTCCTACACGATCGATTTTCCTGCGCCGATCGGCCAGCAAAATACATGCGTCGATCTGGCGGCGGAGACGTATGGGAGCGAGATTGCTCCGGCGCGGACGTTTGGGTACAAAGCAGATGAGAGCAAGCTGCGCAACATGGGGCTGATTCGAGGCGCAGGCCCGGAGAACGCGATCATTCTGGGCGCGAACGGGCCGGAGAATGGGCCGCTACGCTTCCCCGACGAGTATGTGCGGCACAAGGTGCTGGACCTGATTGGCGATTTGGCGCTGGCGGGACGACGGATCGAGGGACACGTGGTGGCCGTGCGTGCGGGACACGCGATGCACACGGCATTTGTGGCGCGGCTCTTGAAGGATCGCTCGGCGTGGGAGCTGGCGCATGTGCCAGTTGAAGCGCACGCAGGCGCAGAGGCCGAGCCAGAATCGAATGGCGGCATGGGCGAAGCGGCGCTGGCGGGGGCGTAGACGCAGCGTTTCAGAATCGCATTACAAATCAAGAATTGAAATTCGTGCGGTCCCACCCTAAAACTCTCCTTTGAAGTCGAGTTTTAGGATGGGGCACCCATTTCGTGCGGAGCCGAGCGAGATCCGTTGAGGTTTGTGCTATCCCAGGTCCGAGAATCCGGACCTGGGGCACCCCAAGGTTCTTGCGGAGGCTGCTCTAGCTAAAGCGTTCGATGGCGACGGCTGTTGCTTCGCCGCCACCGATGCAGAGCGAGGCGATGCCGCGGCGGAGATTGCGCTGCGCGAGGGCAGCGAGCAGCGTGACAAGGATGCGCGCACCGGATGCGCCGATGGGATGGCCGAGCGCGCAGGCGCCGCCGTGGACATTAACTTTCTCGTGGGGAAGGCCAAGATCGCGCATTGCGGCCATCGCGACAACGGCGAAGGCCTCGTTGATTTCGAACAGGTCGATATTCGGAAGAGACCAGCCAGTAAGTTCGAGCAAGCGCCGGATAGCACCGATGGGGGCTATTGGAAAAAGCGCGGGCGTATTGGCGAATGTGGAATGGCCGGCGATGGCCGCGAGCGGCTTGAGGCCGAGACGGTCGGCTTCAGAGCGGCGCATGAGGACAAGGGCAGCGGCACCGTCGGAGATGGCGCTGGAGTTTGCCGCGGTGACCGTGCCGCCTTCGCGAAAGGCCGGCTTGAGGTGGGGGATCTTGTCGGGTGTGGCCTTGAGCGGGAGCTCGTCGTGCGTAATGACTCTGTCGATTCCCGGAGCCCCGGCGGTCTTTCCGGCGGTTACCGTGAGAGGAACGATCTCCGCGGAGAAGCTGCCGTCGGCGGTGGCTTTTTGCGCGCGGGCGAGGGATTCGAGCGCGAATTCGTCCTGGTCGTGACGGGAAAAGGCGTAGCTCTGGGCGCAATCTTCGGCGTAGGTGCCCATCAGACGGCCTTTATCGTAGGCGTCTTCAAGACCATCGAGAAACATGGAATCGACGATGCGGCCGTGGCCCATGCGATAGCCGGACCGGGCGCGGTCGAGGAGATAGGGAGCGTTGCTCATGCTCTCCACGCCGCCAGCGACAATGATTTTTGCGCTGCCGGCAAGGATGAGATCGTGCGCCAGCATAACGGCCTTCATGCCGGAGCCACACATTTTGTTGATGGTGACTGCGCCGGTCGAAGCCGGCAATCCCGCGCCGATGGCGGCCTGGCGCGCGGGAGCCTGGCCAAGGCCGGCGGTGAGCACGCAGCCAAGGATGACTTCGTCGACGGATTCGGGCGGAATTCCGGCGCGCTCGACCCCGGCGCGGATGGAGGCTGCGCCGAGTTGGGGAGCGGTGAGGTCTTTGAAATCGCCCTGGAATGCGCCGATGGGTGTGCGCGCGGAGCCGACAATCACGATGGGATCAGAGGATGGGAACATTCGCGCTCCAGAAACAGGCATCGTCCCTATGGGACTCAAAATGCTTCTTCCTCGTCTCCCCACGCTGAAGCGCGGGGCTAACAACCATTGCGCCTACGGCGCGGTTCGGCTGCCGTAGAAAGCAGAATGCCGGCTCCAAGGTACCAGATTAGCGCGGGGCCATGCGCAGCGCGCCGTCGAGACGGATGGTTTCGCCGTTGAGCATGGTGTTCTCGCAGATGTGCTTGACGAGCGCGGCGAACTCCGCAGGCTGGCCAAGGCGAGCGGGAAACGGAACGCTCTTGCCGAGCGCCTCCTGCACATCGGGCGAGAAGCCGGCGACCATGGGCGTGGCGAAGACTCCCGGCGCGATGGTGACGACGCGAATGCCGAAGCGCGCTAGCTCGCGAGCGATGGGAAGCGTGAGGGCGACAACGCCACCTTTTGAAGCCGCGTAGGCTGCCTGGCCGATCTGGCCGTCGTAGGCCGCGATGGAGGCGGAGTTGACGATGACACCTCGCTCGCCATCGACGCCGGGCGGCTCTTTTGCGATGGCCGCGGCGGCGAGGCGAATCATGTTGAAGGCGCCGACGAGGTTGATGTTGATGGTTTTTGCGAAGGTGTCGAGTCGGTGCGGACCTTCGCGGCCGATGACGCGCTCAGAGGGTGCAATTCCGGCGCAGTTGACGAGCGCGTGGAGATGGCCAAAGGCGCCGAGGGCGAGATCGACGGCGGCCTGGGCGTCTTGTTCGCTGGTAACGTCGGTGAGCACGAAGCGGGCGGATGCGCCGAGCTCGGCGGCGAAGGCCTCGCCGGCTGCGCGATTGATGTCGGCGATGACGACGGACGCGCCTTCAGCGGCGAGCAGCCGCGCCGTGGCTGCGCCGAGCCCGGATGCGCCACCGGTGATGAGGAAGATGTGGTTCGCGGTCTGCATTGAATAAGCGGGACTGTACCCTTCCCGAGCGCAGCATATCATTCAAAAGAGCATCCGTGGCGATAGAGAGCGGATGTTCAGAGGGATGCGGCGATGAATCCAGCATCATCACTCACGCAATTGAGCGAAGAAGAGACGCTTTTCCGCGAGACGGTGCGGCAGTTTGCCCAGGAAGAGGTTGCGCCCCTGGTGCGCCGCATGGACGAAGAGCAGCATCTGGATGCGGGATTGTTGCGAAGGCTGTTCGAGCTCGGCCTGATGGGGATCGAGATTCCGGAGGAGTTTGGCGGTAGCGCGGGATCGTTTTTCGATTCCGTGCTGGCGGTGGAGATGCTTTCGGCCGTCGATCCGGCAGTGGCGCTGGTGGTGGATGTGCAGAACACGCTGGTGGCAAGGGCAGTGCTGCGCCGGGGCACGCCGGAACAAAAGAAGAAATACCTGCCACGATTGGCGGCAGACACGATGGGCGCTTACGCGTTGAGCGAAGCAGGCTCAGGATCAGATGCATTCGCATTGCAGACGCGCGCGGAAAAGCGGGGCAGCGATTATGTGCTGACCGGGCGGAAGCTCTGGATCTCGAACGCCAAGGAAGCAGGACTGTTCATCGTTTTTGCAACAGTGGATGCGAGCGCGGGCTACAAGGGCATTACCGCGTTCCTTTTGGAAAAAGGCGCGCCTGGATTCACGATTGGGAGGAAAGAGGACAAGCTCGGGATTCGCGCTTCGAGCACCTGCGAGCTGATTCTGGAAGACTGCCCCATTTCGGCGGAGCAAGTGCTGGGCGAGGCGGGCAGCGGCTACAAGATTGCGATGGAGACGCTGAACGGCGGGCGGATCGGGATCGGCGCGCAGATGCTTGGGCTTGCCGAGGGCGCGTGGGGGCACGCAGTGAAACACGCGAAGGAGCGCAAGCAGTTTGGGAAAGCGCTCGCGGAGTTCCAGGCGATGCAGTTTCAACTGGCGGAGATGGCGACGGACATTGAGGCGGCGCGCTTGATGGTTTACAACGCGGCACGACTGAAGGACGCGAGCCAGGAATTCCGCAAAGAGGCGGCGATGTGCAAGTACTTTGCGTCGCATGTGGCCGAACGCGTGGCGAGCCTTGCCGTGGAGGTTCTGGGAGGGGCGGGATTCGTGAAGGAGTCGCTGGTGGAGAAGCTCTACCGCGACGCAAAGATCGGAACGATCTATGAAGGCACGTCATTCATGCAGTTAGCGGCAATTGCGAAGGCCGTTCTCTAGAACCGAAAACGAAGAGCCTATCTAGTTTTCCCAAAAACAGTGGATGTGGCGCCCGTCACACCACATTAAGCCCGCTGGGCCGAGAGCAACTGGTCGGCCGGGCCGCAGGGTAAGCCGAGTTCAGACGGCCGTATTTATCAGATTCTGAACAACCTACCAACCAAAATGCACCTATTCGGCCGACACCAATCGAGTGCATTGGTGCGCCCGTGCGGCCGGGATAACACGAAGGTTGGATTACCGCAACAGTACGAACCTCCCCAAAAGTAATGTATAGTAACGTTCAAACGTACCCACACATGTGGATATACTTGACCACATTAGTAATTATTAATGATTACTTTCGTATGCCTTGGCGATAAATCTCGTGCGTGCGCCGATTAGGATCTTGCGCCCGTTAGGAGGGCCTATGCGCCACTTGAAGTTGAGTTTGATTGGGCTGCTGACTTTTACCTGCGGCCTCGCCCTGAGCGGATGTTCAGGATCTTTCGTCACAAATACTGCGGCGGCGGGAACCCTCTCGGTATCATCAAGCACGGTCGATTTCGGCCAAGTGGCTGTCGGCAAAGCCGTGAGCAGCGTGATCACCGTTTCGAACGCGGGATCGGCGGCGGTTGAGATCTCGGAATTGAACCTGACGGGGCAGCCTTTCTCGCTGAGTGGAGTGGGCACCATGCCGATAACCATCGGCGCCAACGCCAGCCTAACGGTTACCCTCCAGTTCGATCCCACGGCGTCAGGTGCGGCAAGCGGCCAGCTGACCATTGCCAGCAACGCATCGAATGGAAGCTCGACCTCAGTCGCGCTGAGCGGCACGGGAGTGCCGATGCTGACTGGGTTGAGTTGCGTGAATGGATCGATCCTGGGGAGCGCGGCGGACACTTGCACGGTGACTTTGAATGCGGCCCCGGCGAGCGGCGGCCTGGCAGTGAGCCTGAACAGCAACAACAGCGCAGTGGTGGTTCCTGCATCAGTGACGGTAGCGGCCGGAGCGAACAGTGCTGAGTTTACGGCGAACGCTTCCGCAGTTGCATCAACGCAAGCCGCGATGTTGACCGCCAACGCAGGCGGAGTGGCGCAGACCTTCGCAGTTGAACTGGACGCAGCGACGGCCGTGTTAGGAGTGAATGCTGCGAGCCTGACTTTCGGCAACGTGCCGGTCAATTCGACGGTGACGGAATCGCTGGTTCTTTCCTCGATCGGAACAGTTCCGGTGACCGTAAGTGCGGCGTCAGTTACGGGCGCCAATTTCACAGTTTTAGGTGGGGGTTTGCCGGTAACACTGGCTCCGGGTCAAACAACAACGTTGAACGTTGGGTTTGATCCGACCGCTGCGGGGACAGCCAGCGGGCAAGTTTCGCTCACAAGCAATTCCGCGGGGGGGAGTTCGACCGTCATCGGGGTGAACGGCATAGGCGTGCCGGTATTGAGCGGACTGACTTGCGCCAGCCTTTCAATCACAGGTTCGGGAACGGACAGCTGCACGGCGACATTGAACGCTGCTGCGGCGAGCGGCGGATACGTAGTAACTCTCTCCAGCAACAACTCGTTGGTGAATGTTCCAAGTTCTATAACCGTAGCTGCGGGCGCAATGAGCGCCAACTTTATCGCCAACGTATCACCCGTGAATTCGGCAGAGGCGGCGACATTGACGGCCAGCGCGGGAGGCGGAGCCCAGAGCTTGACGCTGCAGCTTAATTCCGCGTCAGCTTTGCTGAGCTTAAGTACAACAAGCATCGACTTTGGAGACGTGGTTACGAACATTCCTGCGACGGAGACCGTGGTTCTGTCTTCGACAGGGACTTCCGCGGTGACGGTCAGTGCAGCGTCGGTGTCGGGAACCGGGTTTGCCGCTTCCGGGGCCACGTTCCCCCTTACCCTGAATCCCAATCAAACCGCGACACTGACTTTGCAGTTCGCTCCCACGGCGACGGGGTCTGCGACAGGCGAGTTCGACATAACCAGCAACTCATCCGATGCATCCTGGAAGAGGATCGGGCTGCAGGGAAGAGGCGTGCCAAAACTGTCCCAGTTGAACTGTACCAACACAACGATGACGGGAGCGGGCACCGATAACTGCACGGTGTCGACGAGCGCGGCTGTGCCGAGCGGAGGGTTGAATGTAACCCTGAGAAGTAACAGTTCGGCCTTCGTAGTGCCAGCCTCAATGACATTGGCCGCCGGCGCCACGAGCGGGAGCTTTTCTGCAACTGTCTCCGCCGTAAACGTGGCGCAAGCCGTGACAGTTTCGGCCAGCTCAACCGGCGTCTCCGCGTCCGCCGGCGTGCAGTTGGAAGCAGCCTCAATCTCACTCGGCGTAAGTTCGTCGAGCCTGTCGTTTGGTAACGTCAATGTGAATACGCCGACGAGCCAGACATTGACACTCACTTCAACGGGAACCTCGGCCGTGACCGTTAGTGCAGCGAGCGTGGCCGGGACGGGCTTTACTGTTTCTGGAGTAACCTTTCCGCTGACCCTGAATCCTAATCAGACGGCCACGCTGACTGTCCAATTCGATCCAAGCACAGCAGGAGCATCCACGGGCCAACTGACTCTCACCAGCAACTCGGCGAGCGGGACATCGACCCTGATCAGCTTAAGCGGCACGGGAGTGCCGGTATTGAGCGCCCTGACCTGCACCAGCGGCACAATGACCGGAGCGGGGAGCGATAGCTGCACAGTAACTTTGAACACGGCCGCAGCCAGCGGCGGATTCGCCGTCAGCCTGGCCAGCAATAACTCCGCGGTCACTGTGCCTGCCAGCGTAACCGTTGCATCCGGAGCCACGACGGGCAGCTTTACGGCCACCGTTACTGCGGTCAGTACGGCTCAGACTGTAACTTTGACAGCCAGCGCGGGCGGAACAGCCAAAACTTTCGCCCTGCAACTGGGGTCGGGTACACCGACGCTTGGCGTAAGCGCTGGAAGCATCGGGTTCGGGAGCGTCAATGTGAACACTGCATCCACGCAGACTCTGACCCTTTCGTCAACTGGAACGGCAGCAGTGACGATTACCGCAGCCACCGTGACCGGAAGTGGATTCTCGGCCTCGGGAGCCAGCTTCCCGCTGACGTTGAACCCGAATCAGACCGCGACCTTGACGGTACAGTTCGACCCCACGGTTGCGGGAGCGGCCACGGGCTCGCTGACTTTGACGAGCAACTCCTCCAGTGGAACATCGACGGTGATCGGCTTGAGCGGGAACGGCGTGCCCGTGCTGAGCGGGTTGAGCTGCACGAGCGGGTCAATGACCGGTGCAGGAACGGACAGTTGCACAGTAACGTTGAACGCGTCGGCGGCCACGGGCGGATTCGTCGTCAGCCTGGCCAGCAATAATAGCGCCGTCACGGTGCCAGCCAGCGTAACCGTTGCATCCGGAGCCACGACGGGCAGCTTTACGGCGACAGTTTCTTCGGTGAGCACCGCCGTGACGGTGACCCTGACCGCCAGCGCGGGCAGCGTGGCAGAGACATTTGCCCTGCAGCTCGGAACGGGTGTGCCGACGCTGAGCATTAACGCAACCAGCATCTCCTTCGGCGATGTCTTCGTAAATTCGCCCGCAACACAGTCGGTAACCCTTTCCTCAACAGGCACCGCTCCCGTAACGGTGAGCGCAGCCAGCGTGAGCGGCACTGGGTTCTCAGTATCCGGTGCTACGTTCCCTCTCACTTTGAATCCCACTCAGACTGCAACCCTCAGTGTGGAGTTCAATCCAGTGGCGACCTTGCTCGGCCTCGTAAGCGGTTCGCTGACCATCACCAGCAATTCTTCAACAAACCCAACGGCTACGATTGCCTTGAGCGGCACGGGAGAGTCGGTGGAAGTGAATCTAACGTGGGATGCGCCCAGCAGTTCCCCGGATCCGGTCGCCGGCTATAACGTTTATCGCGCACCCAGCGGCAGCACTTCCTATCAGCTCGTATCTTCAGTGAGCAACAGCCAACTGGCATACACCGATACCGGCGTTCAGGCCGGCCTAACCTACGACTACATCGTCGAGAGTGTCGACGCCTCTGGAGTTACCAGTACTCCCTCGAATATGGCTAGCGTGTCGCTCCCATAGCCGCAAAAAAAACTGAAGCAAAATCAAAGAGGGCTAGCTCTTCCGGAGTACCGGCGAGCTGGCCCTCGATTTTTTGGGCAATGAACGCACGAAACGTCTCAACGTGCCGCCCCGGGATCCTTGCCACGACGAGTGTCTGTGGAGGCGCGAGAGGAATAGCTGGAGAAACGAAATTCCATCTGGCACCGAGCAAAACTATACACAAGTAGGGAAAATTTACATCCTCGGCCGCGGTCCCTGCGAGAATCATCCGCGGCTCTGATCCGCTCGCCGGGCCTCAAGATCATTTACATGAAGAGGATGGAAAGATCAATCCCGATGTGATTGGTTTGGCGCGAAAATTGCAACGATGAATCACAAAATTGCATTTGGAAATTGCCCTAGCGAACTTTAACTAGGATAAATATCCGCGTTGGTTGCGAGTAAAGGTTTCAATAGAACGGGTGGTTGTGTCGACAATTCAGTTCGGTCATGCAGACAAGGCCATTTGACCGAGACGCTCGCCGCATATCCGAGGAACAAAGAACCATAGGTACGACAGCATCACAATGCTGCTTGCACGAATTAGAAAGTTCCGCCCTTGACGATTGCGACCGGGAGGCAAGAGCTTTACTTACTTCCCGCTTAAAGCAATCTTGAGCGAGTTCTTCAGGATTCCACTTACAAAAGTAATGTGCCAAGCGATAAGTAGTGACTTAGCTCACTTCTTAGTTCAGCGAGTTGGCGCCTAATGAGTTAGTTACCTAACTCAAGATGAGCACCAACGCGCCCGCAACCTCATGCCTGCGGGTCCGTGGAGTCGTGCGCTTCGAAAGGGCCCTTTATGATGATGCAGTTATTCGATAGATCTCTTTGCGCGCCGTTGGAAGATGAATTCACAACGGCAAAGGCGGCCTGTGGCCGTGCTTCACGGCTGAATTGCAGCAACACGCAGGAGCGTGCTCGCGACGCACAGCGAGACGGCGGCATCCCAATTCTTCTCTCCCGCATTCTCATTTTGCTCTCGAGCTGCATGCTGCTCGCATTCTGTGGCCGCATCGGTGGCCAGACTACAGCGGTAGCAGGCGTCATCACCAGCCCGGCACCCGGCAGCGCGTTGACAGGCGCATCGACGACCTTCGCCTGGACGGCAGGCAGCGGCGGAGTGACCGGATACTATCTCCATGTCGGCACGTCGCTCGGGGCGGGTGACCTGGTGAACATGGGTCCTTTGAGCGGGGCGAGCGCAACGGTGACTCTGCCTACCAGCGGGGCCGCGATCTACGTGCAGCTCGAAACGCACTTCGACGGAACCATACTTGAAAACAACAACACCTACACCGAATACACGCAATCAGGAGGCGTCATAACCAGTCCGTCGCCGAGCAGCACGCTGACAGGCGCATCTACGACCTTTACCTGGGCGGCGGGTAGCGGCGGAGTGACCGGGTACTATCTCCACATCGGCACATCGCCCGGGGCGAGTGACCTGGCGAACATATGTGCTGGTACGAACGCCAGCGCGACCGTGACTCTGCCGACCAATGGAGCCACGATCTACGTGCAGCTTGAGACTCACTTCGGCTCGACCGTTGTTGAGAACAACAACACATACACCGAGGTCACGCTATCTGGAGGCCTCATCACCAGCCCGACGCCGGGCACCACGCTGACAGGCGCACTGACAACCTTCACCTGGACGGCCGGCAGCGGCGGAGTGGCCCGATACTATCTCCACATCGGCACGTCGCTCGGCGCTGGCAATCTGGTGAACATGGGTGTTGGTACGAACACCAGCGCGACCGTGACCTTGCCGACCAATGGAACCACGATCTACGTGCAGCTGGAGACGCACCTCGGCGGGACCATACTTGAAAACAACAACACCTACACCGAGGTCGCGCAATCTGGAGGCGTGATCACCAGCCCGACGCCGGGCACCACTCTGACCGGCGCATCGACGACCTTCACCTGGGCGACAGGCACTGACGGAGTGACCGGATACTACCTCCACGTCGGCACGTCGCTCGGGACGGGTGACTTGGTGAACATGGGTGTTGGTACGAACACCAGCGCGGCCGTGACTCTGCCGACCGATGGAGCCGAGATCTACGTGCAGTTGGAGACGCACTTCGGCTCGACCGTCGTTGAAAACTACAACACGTATCGAGCGGCTTCCTCGTCGCCGACGTTGAGCGGGTTGAGCTGCACGAGTGGGTCAATGACCGGTGCAGGAACGGACAGTTGCACAGTAACGTTGAACGCGTCGGCGGCCACGGGCGGATTCGTCGTCAGCCTGGCCAGCAATAATAGCGCCGTCACGGTGCCAGCCAGCGTAACCGTTGCATCCGGAGCCACGACGGGCAGCTTTACGGCGACAGTTTCTTCGGTGAGCACCGCCGTGACGGTGACCCTGACCGCCAGCGCGGGCAGCGTGGCAGAGACATTTGCCCTGCAGCTCGGAACGGGTGTGCCGACGCTGAGCATTAACGCAACCAGCATCTCCTTCGGCGATGTCTTCGTAAATTCGCCCGCAACACAGTCGGTAACCCTTTCCTCAACAGGCACCGCTCCCGTAACGGTGAGCGCAGCCAGCGTGAGCGGCACTGGGTTCTCAGTATCCGGTGCTACGTTCCCTCTCACTTTGAATCCCACTCAGACTGCAACCCTCAGTGTGGAGTTCAATCCAGTGGCGACCTTGCTCGGCCTCGTAAGCGGTTCGCTGACCATCACCAGCAATTCTTCAACAAACCCAACGGCTACGATTGCCTTGAGCGGCACGGGAGAGTCGGTGGAAGTGAATCTAACGTGGGATGCGCCCAGCAGTTCCCCGGATCCGGTCGCCGGCTATAACGTTTATCGCGCACCCAGCGGCAGCACTTCCTATCAGCTCGTATCTTCAGTGAGCAACAGCCAACTGGCATACACCGATACCGGCGTTCAGGCCGGCCTAACCTACGACTACATCGTCGAGAGTGTCGATGCCTCTGGAGTTGCGAGCTCTCCTTCGAACATGGCTAGTGTCGATTTGCCTTAAGTTTCAAGTAAGAGCTGTGGAAATCACATCCCGTCGCAGTTGATTTGCGCTTGAGCGAAATAAAGCGCAGCGGCTGCAGCTACCATTTCTCGCCCTCGCTTGGATCTTCCATCACGAGCCCAAATCGATGTTGAAATGCACTAGACATGGTGCAATGTGAGATTCGCAGGTGGGAAATAATCTCCCACTTATGAAGAAATTACATACCATCATTCGTTTCAGCCCAGACTCGAAGAACTGTCACCCCATCCCGATCTTAATCTAAGTGTTGTTGTTTGATGACGATAGTTAATTCACCAAAGCTCCACTTCTTTGGTGCGGGGATTGCATACAACTTTTTGAAGATCCGGTCAAGAGCGTTCAGAAAGTTGCTTCATGGCTTGTAGCTTATGGCTTGTAGGTTTCAGTCACGTGCGGTTTTGTGCTTTTGAGCCGTTTATGAAGATTCGGGCGTGACACAGATATATTCACCGCGCTGCCGATAGACTCACGTCCAATTGAAACCTTCCGAAAAGGCTCTGTCTTGATCGCTGGAAGATTGCACCTGTCCATCAGTTTAGAAATCCACAGCCTTGACAAGGGGCTTGGGCGTTGAAAATGGTATGCACTCCCCTGCAATGAGGTTCGATCGGCCTCGGCGCGGACTCATTTCTGCGTGGAATTTTGCAACTGCAGGCTTGTGCCGTGATCCGAGTCACTGCCTGCGCGGAATTGTTAGTGCGAAGTAAGCAAGACGACTGGAAACAAGTGAGTTCATAGCCCCTGAAACTGTCGGGGACTTCCGACCCACAGATTGAAGGTTAAGTGGGGGATTCCTAGCTTGATGCGGTTTTGGCACATTCCTTTTTGTGGGCCATTGAGACATGAAGTAACAAAGTCACCCTCAGATCGTGACTGTTTTTCAAAGCTCAATTGCCACGAGACGCATTCTCCTGGATGCGTTGCAGGATCTGCCTGTGGACGTTCAGTTCTCCTATTCTATGTTTTGATTTTCTTCTCATTCTGCATTTCGCTTGCACTGTGCGGTTGCTTAGGCGGGCAGATTATTGGTCCGCATACGAATGCGGGTGCAACTACGGGATCCCTCCAGGCAGCCCCGAATATTGTCAGTTTTGGAAGTGTACCGCTGGGAACAACGGCGAGCGCGAGCGTATCACTTGTCAATCAGGGATCGGCTACCGTGCAAGTATCGCAAATAAGCCTGGTGGGACAGGCGTTCTCTGTCAGCGGCGGGGGCGATCTGCCCATCACGGTGGCCGCGGGCGGCACGTTCAGCATAAGCGTGAACTTCTCGCCGGCCATGATGGGAACAACAACCGGACAGTTAACGATCACAAGCAATGCCGAGACTAATGGATCGCTTGTAGTCGGGCTGAGCGGCACAGGAATCGCAGCTGGTGCGACAAACTCGCCGGAATTGAGCTCGTTCACTTGCGTCGACGCGACTGTAACTGGGCCCGCCAGCGACAGTTGCACCATAGGGCTAAGCGCGGCGGCGGCCAGCGGCGGATTCGCTGTGAGCCTAGCCAGCAACAACGGCGCGGTTAGCTTGCCGGCATCAGTGACCGTGGCCGAGGGGTCAACGGCTGTGAGTTTTACAGCCGCTGTTTCTGCAGTGAGCGCCGCGGAGACCGCGACCTTGACCGCAAGCGCAGGCGGCGTGGCAGAGACATTTGCACTGCAGGACAATGCCGCCAGTCAAGTGGGCACGAGCGCGCCGGTGTTAAGCGGACTCAACTGCGGCAACTCGTCGGTGACCGGAGCGGGATCGGACAACTGCACAGTCACGCTGAACGCGCCAGCGCCGAGCGGGGGTTTTGCGATCAGCCTGGCCAGCAACAACTCCGCGGTCACGGTGCCAGCCAGCGTAACCGTTGCATCCGGAGCCACGACGGGCAGCTTTACGGCGACAATCGGCGCGGTGAGCACGGCTCAGACTGTAACCTTGACCGCAAGCGCAGGCGGAACAGCCAAAACTTTCGCCCTGCAACTGGGGTCGGGTACACCGACGCTTGGCGTAAGCGCTGGAAGCATCGGGTTCGGGAGCGTCAATGTGAACACTGCATCCACGCAGACTCTGACCCTTTCGTCAACTGGAACGGCAGCAGTGACGATTACCGCAGCCACCGTGACCGGAAGTGGATTCTCGGCCTCGGGAGCCAGCTTCCCGCTGACGTTGAACCCGAATCAGACCGCGACCTTGACGGTACAGTTCGACCCCACGGTTGCGGGAGCGGCCACGGGCTCGCTGACTTTGACGAGCAACTCCTCCAGTGGAACATCGACGGTGATCGGCTTGAGCGGGAACGGCGTGCCCGTGCTGAGCGGGTTGAGCTGCACGAGCGGGTCAATGACCGGTGCAGGAACGGACAGTTGCACAGTAACGTTGAACGCGTCGGCGGCCACGGGCGGATTCGTCGTCAGCCTGGCCAGCAATAATAGCGCCGTCACGGTGCCAGCCAGCGTAACCGTTGCATCCGGAGCCACGACGGGCAGCTTTACGGCGACAGTTTCTTCGGTGAGCACCGCCGTGACTGTGACCCTGACCGCCAGCGCGGGCAGCGTGGCGCAGACCTTCGCGCTGCAGCTGGGGACTGGTACGGCGACTTTGAGCGTCAGCCCGTCGAGCCTGCCGTTTGGCAGCGTCAATGTAAAGACGGCCACAACGCAAACCGTGACCCTGTCATCGACCGGAACGGCAGCAGTGACGATTACCGCAGCCACCGTGACCGGAAGTGGATTCTCGGCCTCGGGAGCCAGCTTCCCGCTGACGTTGAACCCGAATCAGACCGCGACCTTGACGGTACAGTTCGACCCCACGGTTGCGGGAGCGGCCACGGGCTCGCTGACTTTGACGAGCAACTCCTCCAGTGGAACATCGACGGTGATCGGCTTGAGCGGGAACGGCGTGCCCGTGCTGAGCGGGTTGAGCTGCACGAGCGGGTCAATGACCGGTGCAGGAACGGACAGTTGCACAGTAACGTTGAACGCGTCGGCGGCCACGGGCGGATTCGTCGTCAGCCTGGCCAGCAATAATAGCGCCGTCACGGTGCCAGCCAGCGTAACCGTTGCATCCGGAGCCACGACGGGCAGCTTTACGGCGACAGTTTCTTCGGTGAGCACCGCCGTGACGGTGACCCTGACCGCCAGCGCGGGCAGCGTGGCAGAGACATTTGCCCTGCAGCTCGGAACGGGTGTGCCGACGCTGAGCATTAACGCAACCAGCATCTCCTTCGGCGATGTCTTCGTAAATTCGCCCGCAACACAGTCGGTAACCCTTTCCTCAACAGGCACCGCTCCCGTAACGGTGAGCGCAGCCAGCGTGAGCGGCACTGGGTTCTCAGTATCCGGTGCTACGTTCCCTCTCACTTTGAATCCCACTCAGACTGCAACCCTCAGTGTGGAGTTCAATCCAGTGGCGACCTTGCTCGGCCTCGTAAGCGGTTCGCTGACCATCACCAGCAATTCTTCAACAAACCCAACGGCTACGATTGCCTTGAGCGGCACGGGAGAGTCGGTGGAAGTGAATCTAACGTGGGATGCGCCCAGCAGTTCCCCGGATCCGGTCGCCGGCTATAACGTTTATCGCGCACCCAGCGGCAGCACTTCCTATCAGCTCGTATCTTCAGTGAGCAACAGCCAACTGGCATACACCGATACCGGCGTTCAGGCCGGCCTAACCTACGACTACATCGTCGAGAGTGTCGACGCCTCTGGAGTTACCAGTACTCCCTCGAATATGGCTAGCGTCATGCTCCCGTAACTCTGGCGAGCAGGAGATTTTCCGAAACAAGAAAGGCCGGCAGCGCAGCGGATGGAGCAAGTCCCATCTACTGCGTTGCCGGCCTTTGGTTGTAAGCGTCCCGAGTTCCCCTCTGGCATGGGGTTGGGTGGGAGTCGGACTATGCCGTCATGGGTGTTGCAGAGGAAGCAGGTAGGGTACGGCCGGTCCGCCGGTGGCGGACGGTATCGGAGAAGCGGCGCATAGCAGAGCAGACATTGGAACCCGGTGCGAGTGTGGCGCTGGTGGCTCGGGCGCACGGGGTGAACGCGAACCAGGTGTCAAGGGCGGAGTAAAAGGGAACCACTAAGACGGAGTAAAAGGGAGCCAGTAGAGGATCGTGAAGGGGTATTTCGGGGGAGAAGGGGGCGCTGGAGCGTAGCGGAAGCGGCCCCTTCTCCCCCGAGACGCGTTTGGGAGGGGTTTGTCAGGCTCGCTTACGGCGGCTTTGCTTGAGGCGGTATGAGTCGGCGTTCATCTCCAGGATGTGGACGTGGTGGGTGATGCGATCGAGCAGTGCGCCGGTGAGCCGTTCGGAGCCGAAGATCTCGGTCCACTCGTCGAAGGGCAGATTGCTTGTGATCAGCGTCGAGGCGCGCTCGTAGCGCTGGCTGATGGTCTCGAAGAGCAGCTCGGCTCCGGTTTTCGACAGGGGCACATAACCCAGTTCGTCGATGATCAGCAGTTGGTGAGCGGCAAGTTGCTTTTGAAAGCGTCGCAGGTACTTCTCGTCGCGAGCCTCGATCAGTTCGCCGACCAGTGCAGCGGCGGTGATGAAGCGGACGCGATGGCCGCGTTGACACGCTGCCAGACCGAGCGCCAGAGCGATGTGGGTCTTGCCGGTGCCGCTGTTGCCGAGCAGCAGGATGTTCTCCTTGCGGTCGAGATACTCCGAGCGAGCCAGTTCGAGGACCAGGGTCTTGTTGAGCGCGGGGATGGCGAGGAAGTCGAAGCTGTCGAGGCTCTTTACGACTGGGAACTTCGCCTGCCGGATACGGCGTTCTGTAGCGCGGCGGTCGCGATCCAGTAACTCCAGCTCAGTCAGCCGTAGCAGATACTGCGGGAAGGTGGACTTTTCCTGGGCGCAGGTGCGTGCCAGCTTGTCGTACTCGCGCAGCATGGTAGGCAGCCGCAGAGCCTTCAGGTGATGCTCGAGCAGAACCTGCGGCGTGTCGGCAGTGGTTGCGCTCATAGCATCGCCTCCAGCGTGGGAGGCTCAGCCGCGGGCAACGACAGCAGGCTCATGTACTCTGCGGCACGCGTAGTGCGCACCTGGGCCAGCGGCAGATGCGGCCAGTTGGCCATGTCCAGTCGCGGCGGTCTGCGCTCGATGCGGCACAGCACGAGATGCCGCACCGCGTCAAAGCTGATGGCGTTCCATCGCAACGCATCCTCGACGGCATGAGTTACTTCTTCCAGAGCGAAAGTCTCAAGCAATCGCAGCACCTGGATGTACTCGCGGCCGGCGTGCTTCGGCAGTCGCGCCTCCAGCAGCCGGCGCAGTTGAGCGAAGCACGCAGGCAACTGCCATCCCGCAAGCGGAGCGGCCTGGTCCAGCGCCCGGCTCTTGTGTTCCAGCAACGCCAGGTAGTGCAGCGGATCGTAGATGGCAGCTTCGCGTTCGTAGCTGCGCTTGTGTTCGGCGACGACTACGCTCCCCGATACGATCACGATGTGGTGGACGTAAGCCTTGACCAGCACCTGGCGGTGGCCGAACTGGGTCGGAACCGAGTAATCGTTGGTGCGGTAGCGAACCAGCGAGATGGAGCTGACGCGTGCGGTCGTCTTGTCGCAGGCCTCGAAGCGAGCCGCCGGCAGCGGCAGCAACGCTGCGCGGTCGCGTTCGAAACGTTCGCCGATGGTCTCCCTATGGCCGCGCAGCCGCTGCGCACGGCGCGCCACAGCGTCGTGAATGAACTGCTCGTTGAGCGCCTCCCAGCTTGCCGCGCGCGGAATCGGCACCATGAAGTTGCGCCGCGTATAACCGACCAGGTTCTCCACCTTGCCCTTATCGTTGCCCTTGGCCGGGCGGCCGAACTTCTCGGCGAACAGGTAGTGGCTCAGTAACTCGGAGAAGGCTCGCGTCTTCTGCCGCTCCCCATCGCCCAGAATGCGCGCCACCGCCAACTTGGTGTTGTCGTAGAGAATGCGCGTCGGCACGCCACCGAAGTACTCGAAGGCGCGGACATGAGCTTCGAGAAAGGCCTCGGTCGTCTCAGCCGGAAAGGCCTGCACAAAGCAGTCGTCCGAATGCGGCAGGTCGAAGACCATGAAGTGCGCCTTGTGCTCCACGCCGGTAATCATCACTTGGGCTTCGCCGAAATCCGCCTGCGCTTCGCCCGGCGCGTGGGTCAGCGGCACAAACATCTCCTGACCGCCGATCTTCGCCGAGCGCACGTAGTCCTTCACGATCGTGTAGCCGCCTGTGTAAGCATGCTCGGCCCGCAACCGCTCGAAGATCCGCTTGGCCGTGTGGCGTTGCTTGCGCGGGCGCCGCTTGTCGTCTTCCAGAATCGCGTCGATCGCGCCCTGCCACGGACCCAGCTTCGGCCGCCGCACAGGCTTCTGCCGCTGGTAGCCAGGCGGCGCCGAATACTCCAACATCTTGCTCACCGTCTTGCGCGCCAGCCCAAACTCCCGTGCCGCAGCCCGCCGGCTCATCCCCTCCACCAACACCGCCCGCCGCACCCTCGCGTATAGCTCCACCTTCTTCATGCCTCCTGTATCCCACAGAAAACACGTATCCTGTGAGCGCCGAACCTGCTTCGGCACCCCAACGAAACCTGCTTGTCCGTGAAACTTCTGCCTGGCGGGGTGGTCTACTTTTACTCCGCCACGTCACGTCGCTAACGCGGCGTCACGTGGTCTATTTTTGCTCCGCCGCGTACACCAGGTGTTCAAGTGGCGTCGCGCACTGAAGCGGGGCGAGCTGAGCGAGCCGGCGGCAGCATCGACGGCGCTCCTTCCAGTCACGTTGTCTGCTCCCAGTGAATCAGCCAACGGGACTGGAGAAGTTGGTGTGGAGAGCCAGCCGACACCGGGCGGCGCGATACACATCGAGCTTCCTGGCCGGGCCATGATCAGTGTGGAGAGCGGAGCTGATCCTATACTGCTGCGTTCGATCCTTGAGAGTTTGCGCAAGTGATCGAACTCCGCACGGGAACGAAGATTTGGATCGCTGCCGGGGTGACCGATATGCGTCGTGGTTTCGATGGCCTGAGTGCGAAGGTGCAGACCGTTCTCGAACAGCAGCCGTTCTCCGGACACGTCTTCGTTTTTCGGGGCCGCAGAGGCGACCTTGTGAAGCTCTTGTGGTGGGACGGAGACGGCTTGTGTCTGTTTGCCAAGCGTCTTGAACGAGGACGATTTATCTGGCCGCAGGCCACCGAAGGTACGGTTTGCCTGACGCGAGCGCAGCTTTCGATGCTTCTGGAAGGCATTGATTGGCGGAGACCTGAGCGCACCTGGGCGCCGCAGCTCGCAGTGTGAGTGACAAGTGTGATTCCCCTGTATTCATGCAGGTTTCGTATCAGTTTTCCTCTCATCTTCATGGCATACTGCGTCCATGGATTGCGCCTCGCTCCCCGATCTCGATTCGCTCGATATGGAAGCGTTGAAGGCGCTGGCCATTCGACATCGAGTTGAGATCGCCGCCCAGAGAGCCGAGATCGCAGCCAGGGATGCGGAGATCGCCATCCGGGAAGCGGAGATTGCATCCCGGGATGCGGAGATCGAACAACAGCGCCAGACGCTTGCAGACGAGCTCGCGGAACTGCGGCGAGCCAGCAGCGAGCAGATCGAGCATCTGAAGCTGGTCATCGAGAAGCTGCGGCGCAGGGTGTTCGGCATCAAGAGCGAGAAGATCGTTATTCAGCTTGAGCAGCTGGAACTTCATCTGGAAGAGCTGGAGTCCTCGCAGGCCGAGATGGAAGCCGCCGTGGAGCGAGTGCTGCCGGCTGCGGAACCTAAGACCAGATCCCGGCGCAAGCCGCTGCCCGAGCATCTGCCGCGGGAGGTTGTCAGCCACGCTTTTCACGGTGACTGCTGCCCTGACTGCGGCGGCCAGCTGCGCCAGTTCGGCGAAGATGTCTCCGAACAACTGGAGTACATCCCCGACAGCTTCAAGGTCATTCGCCACGTGCGGCCGAAGTTCGCCTGCAGTGGCTGTGAGCGCGTGGTTGAAGCGCCCGCGCCATCCCGTCCGATTGAGCGTGGCCTGGCCGGACCAGGGCTGCTGGCCCACGTGCTGGTTTCGAAATTCGCAGATCACTTGCCCCTCTATCGACAGTCGGAGATTTACGCCCGCCAGGGAGTTGAGATTGAGCGCTCCACGCTGGCCGGCTGGGTAGGCGGAGCCAGTGAGTTACTGGCTCCGTTGATCGATGCCATTCAGAAGCATGTGCTCGCAGGAGCCAAGCTTCACGCCGACGATACACCGATGCCGGTGCTTGCGCCTGGCAGTGGCAAGACCAAGACTGGACGGCTCTGGACCTACGTGCGTGACGACAGGCCCGCCGGTGAAGATACCGCGCCCGCTGTCTGGTTCGCGTACTCGGAGGATCGCAAAGGCGAGCATCCGCGGCAGCATCTGAAGAACTTCAGGGGCGGCCTTCAGGCGGACGCCTATGCAGGGTTCCATCATCTGTACGGCGATGGCGCCATTTATGAAGTCGCTTGCTGGGCGCATGCACGCCGCAAGTTCCACGAGATCCATGTCATTCACGCATCACCCACAACAACCGAGGCTCTGGCCAGGATCGGTGCTCTCTACGCGATCGAAGACGAAGTGCGCGGCAAGCCCGCCGATCTAAGGCTGAGCGTTCGTCAGGCGCGAGCAAGGCCACTGCTTGAGGATCTGCGTAAATGGATGGAGAAGGCACTTCATTCGCTGTCAGCGAAGAGCGAAACCGCGGCTGCGATTCGATACGCGCTCTCGCGCTGGCGTGCCCTTACGCGATACATCGAAGACGGATTGTTGGAGATCGACAACAGCGCAGCCGAGCCAGCTCTGCGGGCCGTGGCTCTGGGACGGAAGAACTATTTATTTGCGGGGTCCGATTGCGGTGGAGAACGGGCCGCCGTCATGTACAGCCTGATCGGATCGGCAAAGCTGAACGGCCTCGATCCGGAGTTCTATCTCCGCACCGTGCTCGCCCAGATCGCCGACCATCCCATCAGCCGTATCGAGGAACTGCTGCCCTGGAACCTCGCCCTGTCTATACAGACCCAATCCTCCCTGGCCGCTTAGACACACTCATCAGGTGTCCACCAAAAAGGTAGTGGGCACTTCATGAGATGACTCCTCAACTAGGTCAAGAGGGGAGATCGGGACGCTTACTTTGGTTAGCCAGTCTCTGGTTTTGCGATCTGGGCTGTTATCCCCGGTTCGGTGATTCCCGCTCTCTAGCCTGCCACCAGGCGCGTTTCCCCATTTGTATTCGTCGCTTCTGCCGAGCACTGGGCTCGTGATGACGGCAGCAAGATTGTGCGAACTTATTGCGTGTAGTCAATATAGGTGTTGTCGTTTTCAACGATGGTCGAGCCGAAGTGCGTCTCCAGCTGCACGTAGATCGTGGCTCCATCGGTCGGCAGAGTCACGGTCGCGCTGGTGTCCGTACCAACACCCATGTTCACCAGGTCACCAGTCCCCGGCGATGTGCCAATGTGGAGATAGTAGCCGGTCACTCCACTCGTGCCTGGCGTCCAGCTGAAGGTCGTCGTTGCCGAGGTCAGCGTGCTGCCCGGCGACGGGCTGGTGATGACGCCTCCAGATTGCGCGAATTCGTAGTATGTGTTGTCATTTTCAACGACAGTCGAGCCGAAGTGCGTCTCCAGCTGCACGTAGATCTCGGCTCCATTGGTTGGCAGAGTCACGGTCGCGCTGGTGTCCGTACCAACACCCATGTTCACCAGGTCGCCAGTCCCCGGCGTTGTGCCAATGTGGAGATAGTAGCCGGTCACTCCACCCGTGCCTGGCGTCCAGCTGAAGGTCGTCGTTGCCGAGGTCAGCGTGCCGCCCGGCGTCGGGCTGGTGATGACGCCTCCAGATTGCGCGACCTCGTAGTATGTGTTGTCGTTTTCAACGATGGTCGAGCCGAAGTGCGTCTCCAGCTCCACGTAGATCTCGGCTCCATTGGTCGGCAGAGTCACCGTCGCGCTGAGGTTCGTGCCAACACTCATGTTCGCCAGGTCGCCAGTCCCCGGCGATGTGCCAATGTGGAGATAGTAGCCGGTCACTCCACTCGTGCCTGGCGTCCAGCTGAAGGTCGTCGTTGCCGAGGTCAGCGTGCTGCCCGGCGACGGGCTGGTGATGACGCCTCCAGATTGCGCGAATTCGTAGTATGTGTTGTCGTTTTCAACGATGGTCGAGCCGAAGTGCGTCTCCAGCTGCACGTAAATCGTGGCTCCATTGGTTGGCAGAGTCACGGTCGCGCTGGTGTCCGTACCAACACCCATGTTCACCAGGTCACCAGTCCCCGGCGATGTGCCGATGTGGAGATAGTACCCGGTCACTCCGCCCGTGCCTGCCGTCCAGCTGAAGGTCGTCGTTGCCGAGGTCAGCGTGCTGCCCGGCGACGGGCTGGTGATGACGCCTCCAGATTGCGCGACCTCGTAGTATGTATTGTCATTTTCAACGATGGTCGAGCCGAAGTGCGTCTCCAGCTCCACGTAGATCTCGGCTCCATTGGTCGGCAGAGTCACGGTCGCGCTGAGGTTCGTGCCAACACTCATGTTCACCAGATCACCAGTCCCGGGAGATGTGCCGATGTGGAGATAGTATCCGGTCACTCCACTCGTGCCTGGCGTCCAGCTGAAGGTCGTCGTTGCCGAGGTCAGCGTGCTGCCCGGCGACGGGCTGGTGATGACGCCTCCAGATTGCGCGACCTCGTAGTATGTATTGTCATTTTCAACGATGGTCGAGCCGAAGTGCGTCTCCAGCTCCACGTAGATCTCGGCTCCATTGGTCGGCAGAGTCACCGTCGCGCTGAGGTTCGTGCCAACATCCATGTTCGCCAGGTCACCAGTCCCCGGCGTTGTGCCGATGTGAAGATAGTATCCTGTCACTCCACCCGTGCCTGGCGTCCAGCTGAAGGTCGTCGTTGCCGAGGTCAGCGTGCCGCCCGGCGTCGGGCTGGTGATTGTCGCGGGGATTCCGTTGACGGTAAGCAATTGGCCGTCGGAGGTTGCGGAATTGTAGTTGCTGTCGCCGGAATAGTCCGCAGTGATCCAATATGATCCGACCGCGAGGGTCGAGCTCGAGAAGGTTGCGACTCCGCCGCTCACCGTCCCGGTTCCCAGGAGGGTGCTTCCAATGTTGTAGAAGTTCACCGTTCCAGTGGCTCCTGACGGTACGGTCGCCGTCAACGTCTCCAGGGTGCCGTAGGTAATCGAGGCCGAAGAGAGACTAAGGGTTACCGCCGGCGTCGTCATGCCCACGTCGAAGGTATTGCTGGCGGCGGTGATTGCGACCGGCGGAGCCAGACCACCGTTCAGCGTGAGGTTCGCCGTAAGCGCGTCACCCGTGCCGACCGTGTCGACTTGAAGTGTATAACTCGCAACGCCGTTCGCGGTCGTGACTGAGCCGCCAGTGAGCGTTCCACCGCCTGTCAGGGTTAGAGGAATCGTCACACCCGGCTGGAACGGACTGCCGCTCTCCGTCAGAGTGACTGCGGCCGCGAAGCCGGTTGCAACCGAAACACCCGTCGGCTGCGTGGTGAAGGACATCGCGTAGTTCGTCTGCACCGCGCCCGCATCCACGCAAGTTGAGTAACTGGGATAGCTCGCATTGGTGTTGGGCAGGCCGCGCTGATCCGTGGTCAGCCCTGAAGGAATGCTGCCGGCAAGACCGGCACAGATTGCAGGGCTGCCGGGAAGCGGAATCAGCGTTTGTGTCGGTCCGCCGTAGCTGGCAAGTGGCGCAAGAGCGATCGCGGTTCCGTTGACGGCGGAGCCGTTCGTGACGCCAACGATGTTGCCGCTGTTATCGGCGAATGCGGTGCCGTCGAAGTCGTCGGCAGCGCTATTGGAGGTGTTGCCGGAGAGAACGCTGTTGGCCAGCGTGACAGTTCCGGATCCGGTGTTGTCGATGCCGCCGCCGCCGGAAGCGGTGACAGCAGTGTTCCCGGAGAGAGTGGTGTCAGACACGACCAAGGTCGCGCTGTTGTCGACGCCGCCTGCGGAGCCGGAAGCGTTGTTGTTGGCGATCGTGTCGTCGCTCAGCGTCAGTGTCCCGCTGTTATTGATGCCGCCACCGGAACCGCCCGCCGTGTTCCCGGAGATGGTGCTGGCGCCGAGGACGAGCGTGCCGCTGTTGTCGATGCCGCCGCCCGCGCCGGACGCGGTATTGCCCGTGATGCTGTCGCCGGTCAAGGTGAGAACGCCGGCGTTCTGGATGCCGGCATTGTTGCCGTGCTGGACGGTGAGGTTCGCGATCGATGCGCCCGTGACACCGGAGCTGACCGTGAAAACGGCCGAGGCGTTGTTGCCGTCAACCGTAACAAGGTTGGCCAGCGTTGCGCCGCTGCCCGTGGTCGGCCCAGTGATGGTGGTCGCCGATGGAATACTGAGCACGCCCTTCGTCAGGGTGATGGTTGTCGCCGTGGCGAAGGCGTTTGAGTCGAAGCTGATGTTGCCGCCGCCGGTAGCAGCGGTTTCAAGCAGCACATCGCGCAGGCTGCACGAAGCGTCCGTGCCGTGGCCCGGAGTGGTCTGCGGCGTGCAGTTGGATGCCGTCCCCGCATCGTCTGTGCTGAGGGTGACGACGAAGTTAGCCGGGTTGACGACGATGGTGCTCTGCACCTGGGCAGCGGCCTGGAAGTCCGTATTGCCGAGCTGGTTGGCATCGATAACCAGAGTGCCCGCGCTGTTAATCGTAAGCGTGTTGCCAGCGATGTTTCCCGTGGCTGTGCTGCTGGGATCGATGGTAAACATCACGGTCAGCGCCGAACTGGAGCTTGCCGAGAGCATGACTGGAGAGACGCCATAGGTGACCGGCGATGAGGGCGGCGTGAAGGTAATGATTTGTAAAGCCTGATTCACCAGGATGGTCTGTTGCACCTGGCCGGCGGCCTGGTAGTTGCTGTTGCCGGACTGGTTAGCGTCGATGATCAAAGTACCCGCGCCTGTAATGGTCAGCGTGTCGCCACTGATGCTGCCCGTGGCTGTGCTGCTTCCGTCGATGGTGAAGATAACCGCCTGGCCGGAGGTCGCAGTTGCCGACAGCGTGATGGGCGTGACGCCAAATGTCACAGGCGAGGCTGGCGGCGTGAAGGTGATGGTCTGGCTGGCCTGGCTCGCAGTCACACTCGTCGGGCCTACCGAGCCGGCGGTGTAATTCGCGTCCGCCGCCGCGCTGGCCGACACCGAGCAGGTTCCCGTGCCGCTGGTCATCGTCACCACACCCAGGACATTGCTGCATCCTCCGCTTGCGCTGTACGTGATCGCGCCCGTCGAGTTGCTCGTCGCCACCACCGTAAACTCGCTGTTGTACACCGCGGACGACGGCGGCGCCATGCTCCAGATTACCGTCGGCGCAGCCTTGGTCGCCGTCGCCGAGGTCTGTGCCTGCGTTGCCGCACTGTAGTTCGTGTTCCCCGACTGGTTGGCGTCGATCGTGCACGTCCCGGTGCCGCTGGTCATCGTCACCGTCCCGCCCGACAGCGAGCACACCCCTGTGCTGCCCGCATCCACCGTCAGCGCAACCGCCAGTCCTGAACTCGACGTCGCCGCTACCGGGAACGTCCCGCTGTAAACTTCCGTCGCCGGCGCCATCATCGTGATCGTGATCGTCTGGCTCGCCAAAGCGGCGCTCACAGTCGCTGCCGGCGAAGTGATGCTGTTGTAGTTGGTATCCGCTGCCTTGGTGGCTGTCACCGAGCAGGTACCTGTGCCGCTGGTCATCGTCACCAGGCCGGAGTTCGCGTCGACCGAGCAGGCGCCGCTGGCCGCGAAGGTTAGCGCGCCTGTTCCGTTGCCCCCCGATGCGCCCACTGTGAAAGTTGCTTGATAGGTCTGCGGCGTTCCGGGCATCCCCGTTACCGTCAGTGTCGCCTGGTCGGCAGGATTGATGGTGAGCGACTGCGGGCTCGATGTTGCCGAAGCGTAGTTACTGTCGCCGGAGTACGCGGCGGTAATGGAATACGAACCAGCAGTGAGCGCCGAACTCGAGAAGGTCGCAGTGCCGCCGCTGACGGTGCCCATTCCCATAACGGTGGTTCCATTGTTATAGAAGGTCACCGATCCGGTGGCTGCGGACGGTACGGTCGCGGTGAACGTCTCAAGCGTGCCATAGGTAATCGAGTTGGAGGAGAGGGATAGACCCACGGTCGGCGTCGTCATGCCCACGTCGAAGGTATTGCTGGCGGCGGAGATCGCGACCGGCGGGGCCAGACCACCGTTCAGCGTGAGGTTCGCGGAAAGCGTGTCGTTCGACCCCGCCGTGTTGACCTGAAGTGTATAACTCGCAACGCCGCTCGCGGTCGTGCTTGAGCCGCCGGTGAGCGTCCCACTGCCTGTCAGGGTTAGAGGAATCGTCACACCCGGCTGGAACGGAGTGCCGCTCTCCGTCAGAGTGACTGCGGCCGCGAAGTCGGTTGCCACCGAAACGCCTGTCGGCTGCGTGGTGAAGGACATCGCATAGTTGGTCTGCACCGCGCCCGCATCTACGCAGGTTGAGTAGTTTGGATAACTCGCATTGGAATTGGGCAAACCGCGCTGGTCGGTCGTGACGCCGTTGGGGATGAGCGCCGCCGAACCCGCGCAGATGGCCGCCGATCCCGGTTCCGGAATCAGCGTCTGTGTCGGTCCGCCGTAGTTGCCTAGCGCGGCCACAGGATCGGAGCTGGCCGAGATGGCATTCGTATTTGCAGTGCAGTTGTAGCAGTCGTCTTCGCTTCCGCTCGTTAGATTATTCCAGTCCACGTTGTAGGAGGCGTTGGCCGTCCCTCCCGGCTCGGTGTATATCCCCGCACCACCCGCGACGGCGCTGTTGCCTTCAAAAATATTGTTGTTGGCCGTCAGCAGCCCTGTCGGCCCAGGGGAAACGATGGCGCCGCCCCAGCCGCTCGCACCCAGGCCGCCGTGGGCCGTATTAGAGGCGAACGTGCTGTTGGTCACTGTCAACCCGCCGCTGCTGGCGCTATGGATGGCGCCGCCATCGCCTGCCGAGTTGCCGCTGAACGTGCTTTCGGTGATGGCGCCCGTCGCCGCGGCGCCGTTGAGGACGATGGCGCCACCGCCGCCGCCCGTCGAATTGTTGACAAACGTACTATTGCTGACCGTCAACGGGCCATTGGCGAAAATGGCTCCGCCCGTACTGCCCGAGTTTCCGGAGAAGGTGCAGTTGCTGATCGTCAGCGTGCTGCCCGCGTCACCGAAGATCGCCCCGCCGAAGTTCACGCCCCCAGCGTACGGCTCGATGTTGTTGGAGAGCGTGCAATTGGTCAGGGTCAACTGGCCGCCATCGTAAATGCCGCCGCCGTTGCTGCCGTTGTTATAGCCGTTCGTTACTACCAGATTGGCGATTGCGACGCCCACCGCGCCGCTGCCGACGTTGAACACCTGAGACGCGTTGTTGCCGCTCACCGTAACAAGATTGGCCAGCGTTGCACCGCTGCCCGTGGTCGGCCCAGTGATGGTGGTCGCCGATGGAATGCTCAGCACTCCGTTCGTCAGAGTGATGGTTGTCGCCGTGGCGAAGGCGTTTGAGTCGAAGCTGATGTTGCCGCCGCCTGCAGCAGTGGTTTCAAGCAGCGCATCGCGCAGGCTGCAGGAACCGTCCGTGCCTGTGCCCGGCGTAGTCTGCGGCGTGCAGTTCGATGCCGTCCCCGCATCGTCGCTGCTCACCGTCACCACGAAGTTGGCCGGGGTGACGGTCACGCTGATTGTGCTGGGAACGCTGCTGCTGTAGTCAGCCGTATCGTTGGGAACAAAGACCACACTCTCAGATTGCGTGCCCGCCAACGGAACCGCGGTCGGCGTGGTCCATTCGAACGACCCGTCAGACGGCGTAGCGGATCCGCCCGTCAGCGTCGACTCGGACAACATCTGGCCGTAAGTGATTGCGCTGGCTGTGGGCGACGAGTTCACAATCGCGATCGCCGGCTGCGCCGTCACCGTCGCCGCCACGGAGGTGGCGCTGTCATAGTTCGTGTCCGCCGCTTTGGTTGCCGTCACCGAACAGGTGCCGGTGCCCGCGATGATGGTCAGCGTCGCGTCCAATACACTGCAGGCTGTCGACGCACCTGCGCTGTAGGTCACCGCGCCCGTTCCGTTCCCGCCCGTCGTGCTCAACGTCTGCAGCGTGCCGTAGGTCGCGGGAGACGACACGTTCACCGTCAGCGTCGCCTGGTCGGCCAGGGCCGCGGTCACACTCGTCGGACCTACCGAGCCGGCGGTGTAATTCGCGTCCGTTGCCACGCTGGCCGACACCGAGCAGGTTCCTGTGCCGCTGGTCATCGTGACCAGGCCCGAGTTCATATCCACCGAGCAGGCCCCGCTGGCCGCGAAGGTGATGGCGCCCGTCGAGTTGCTCGTCGCTACCACCGTAAACTGGCTGTTGTACACCGCGGACAACGGCGGCGCCGTGCCCCAGCTTACCGTCGGCGCAGCCTTGGTCGCCGTCGCCGAGGTCTGCGCCTGCGTTGCCGCACTGTAGTTCGTGTTTCCCGACTGGTTAGCGTCGATCGTGCACGTCCCGGTGCCGCTGGTCATCGTCACCGTCCCGCCCGACAGCGAGCACACTCCCGTGCTGCCCACATCCACCGTCAGCGCTACCGTCAGTTCTGAACTCGACGTCGCCGCTACCGCGAACGTCCCGTTGTAAACTTCCGTCGCCGGCGCCATCATCGTGATCGTGATCGTCTGGCTCGCCTGATTGATGGTGAGCGACTGCTGAATCTGCGCCGGCGTTGTGTAATCGGTCGTATCGCTCGGAGTGTAACTCAGCGTGAGCGTGTAGGAGCCTGCATCAAGGGCAGTCAAGCTGTTGACTGCGAAAGGCGTTCCGCTGGGGTTCAGGCTCGCGGTGTATGTGGCGGTACCGAACGATGGCGGTTCGGTCGTCCCATCCACAGAGGCCGTCGCTGTAAGCACTGTCGACAGGTCGGCTCCGTAGGTGATGCTCGACGGAGGCGCCCAGTTGAGCGTCACTGTTCCCTGACTAATGGTGAGGGTATAGTTCTGGCTGATCTGGACGCTGGTGGACGAATCCGTCACGGTAACGGTCACACTGGCAGAGTTTGCCACTGCGGTCGGCGTTCCGGAGAGCACGCCCGAGCTGGAATCGAGGGTTAGACCTCCGGGCAATCCGGTGGCCGAGTAAGTGTACGATCCGGAACCGCCGCTTGCCGCGAAGGTCTGTCCAGAATAAACGGTCCCGACGGTGCCGGGAGGCAGTGCGGTGTTCGCCGCAGGTGTCATCGTAATATCGACAGCCGTGCCGCTCAGTGGGATTTGCTGGGTTGCGGCAGTGGCGTTGAGGGCATTGTCAGTCAGCGAAAGATTGTCAGTGAGCGTACCTGTGGCTGTGGGGGTGAACTCAACTGCCAGCGTGCAGCTTGCGCCCTCAGCGAGAGTGAAGGCGGTCGAGGAACTTGGAGTGGTCTGGGTGCAAGTGGAGGAAAGGTCGTCCCAAGTGAAATTCGACGTGGAGAGGCTAGGGTTGTCGCTACCGGTAAGGTTGAAGGTCAGTGTCGCGTTGCCGTTGTTGGCAACCGTTGCCGAAAGCGGGCCATCGACTGTATCGGTTGTGCTCTGCTGTGTAATAGTCGGGAAGGCGAAGGTGGGCGGCGTGCTCAATTCCAGTTCTCCCACTTGCGTGGCGCCAGGAGCAGTCACATAAACATTGCCGGCAGCGTCTAATGCGACTCCAGAGGGCGCCGTGAAGCCAGTGGATAACGTTGATTTGGCATAACTGCTTGCGGCAAGGAACTCATTGACAGCGCTATGCCCGCTATCGGCCACATACACGTTTCCACTCGGGTCCAGAGCCAGGCCAGTAGGTTGAGCCAACCCGGTAATCAATGATGTAGCGGTCGCGTAACTGCTGGCAGCAGTCAACTCGCTCACATTGCCAACGGTGGAATCGGCAACAAACAGGTTGCCGTTTGCGTCGGTTGCAATGGCAGATGGGGAGGTGAAGCTGCTGTTGAGCGTGTTTACCACGGTGTAGGCCGGAGCAACGATCTCCTCTACGGCATGATTTCCCGTGTCGGCCACAAAGATGTTCCCTGCGCCGTCGACTGTTACTGAATCTGGGCTCTTGAAATTGAAACTGCCACCGAGCGAATTCGCTATCGTATAGGCTGGCGCCAGAAGTTCCTCCACCTCGTTGTCGCCAGTATCGGCAACAAAGACATTGCCTGCGCCATCGACAGCGACGTCAGAAGGGCTGATGAGGCTCGTGCTGAGGATGGACTCGCTATAGCTGCTTGCGGCCAGGAACTCATCGACTGCTTTATTGCCGGTGTCAGCCACAAAAATGTTTTTGTTTCGATCAAGCGCCAAACCGGAAGGCGAAGATAGCCCAGAGCCGAGATTCGTGGTGGCGACAGGGGTTGTGAAAAAAGTCACCTCCGGCCCGGAGCCGATACCGCTGATATAGGCCGTAGCGATTCTGGCGTTGGTGTTATCGGTAAGCGTGATTGCGCCGGTAACGAGTCCTGCGAACTCCGGAGTTAGATCGAAATTGACCACGCATGCACTACCGGCGCTATAAGTGGTCGCGGCGCAGGTGCTGCCGCCTGCATCGGCAAAATCTAAGCCTGGCTGTCCTTGGGTCAGCACCTGATAGGGTGTTGAGTTGAGGGTATCTGAGGAATTGAAATTGAAGTAAGCAGTAGCTGGCGTGCTTGTGCTGCCAACGGCGATAGCGCCGAAACTGAAGGAATTCTGCCGTACCTTGAGCGCTCGACCGTTGCCGCGATCCGTGATAATGACATCGCCCGCGGCGTCTATCGCCACGCCGGCAGGCTGATTCAGCCCGTAGCCGATCCCCGTCAGGCAAGCGGTAGTGGAGCAGCCATATGAACCCACCGGCACTTCGGCCACCAAAACGCTTGGGACAGTACCTGAATAAGCGGCCAGGAATACATCGCCGGAGCCATCAAGGGCGATGCCTTTGGGGTGCCCTGACCAAGAGGACACAGACGCAACTAAGACCTGGCAACCCAGGTTTGCGCCCGCTGTGCCTTCTTCTTCGCTGACGCAGGAGGCCGACAGCTCTATAACGTCTTCACCAGTATAGTCCGAAATGAAGAGATCATTTGATGCATCAATTGCCAACCCGTAAGGCCCAATCAACCAATTCTCAACGATGACCTGTGTGCCCCAACTGGAACCGGTCCAGGGGATCTCTAAAACGCGTCCGCCCAGATTGTCTGCGACAAACAGATCGCCGTTCGAATCGATCGCCACACCAGTTGGACCATGGAGCCCAGTGACCACTGTGGTCGCGCAGGCACCGCTTGTACATCCGGCTGGAACTTCCCATACTGTGCCCGCGACATCTGCAATGAATAGAACTCCCGATGAATTAAGGGCAACCCCCGCTGGCTCCATGGAGCTGCTCGGTTGGATTGTGACCTCGCAGGACGTGCTGGAGCATCCCACTGGCACTTCTACCACCCGGCTGTTGTAGTAATCCGTAATGAAAAGATCGCCGCTTTGATCGACAGCTACGCCTGACGGTCCAACTGGATTGGTGCCCGAAGGAAATGGTATTGTGGCCTGAATGCCAATAGAAGGCGCGCTTTGAGCCCCTGCCGGCAAGGGAACCAGTATAAAAAGTATCAATGCGCCAAGTCCGACCGCTGCTCGCCAGGTGATGCAGGACGCATTCTTATAAGACGAGCTAAACCGAGGCAGCGAACGAAAGCTGTCCAATGCTGAAGACATTCTGGCCATTTGGAATCTCCTGGATTCACATTTGGAAAGGGCTGAAGTAACGCATCTATAAAGCACGTGTCGGCGAATGCGTAACATGCGATTCGGGCATCTTTTGAAGTCGTGTTCCGGTTGCGGTCGCGACTGGGCATAGCACGATGTTGTGCGGTATGCGGCCGCCAGATTATTGAATACCCCAGCAAGATGCAGGGTCTATTGCACCTTTTGGGCAGGGTTAAGTGACCTGCCGGTCACCAGGACAGCGTAAAAAAGTAATCTTCCTCACATTGGATGAAGATCAGCAAAAGCTTTGCGGAACGGAAGTTCGGCTATAAAAGGTATGCGGTTCTGGCTGTAGTGCTTCCTGCTAGAACCGGATACATGGTTTAGATTGGGCGTAGAGGCCTCCGCCAAGCGAGGCGCAGAAGGGACGCAACGAGTTGCCCTGAACGTCTCTCTGGACGACATTGCCTTTCAAAGAAAGGCATACCCGCCAGGCCCGCTCGGCGGCAGCATGTTGAACAGAGCCGGCGCGCACAGATATGACGAAAGAAGCACTCCAGCTTTGGTGCGCATACCCCGACGATCTCTTAATGGACCGGGTTGCCTCTGCCTGCGAGTCACTGCTGTCTGCAGATGAGCGCACTCGCTGGCGCGCGTTTAAGTTCGATCACCATCGCCGCGAGTATCTGGCCACTCATGCCCTAGCGCGAACTGCGCTGTCTCATTATCATCAGCTGGCCCCAGAGGCCTGGCGGTTTCAATTGAACACCCATGGCAAGCCCACCACTGACCCAGAGTGCGGGTTGCGCTTCAATTTGTCCAATTCCCTCAGCTTGGCTGTTTGTCTGATCGCCCATCGGGCTGAGGTGGGTGTGGACGTTGAGCCTTTTGAGAGCGCGGGAGAGATTGCCAAGCTTGCCCCTGAGGTATTTTCCCAGCAGGAACTTGCCCAACTGGAACCTTTACGCGAAAGTGAAAGACTGCAACGCGCCCTATCCTTGTGGACGCTGAAGGAGTCGTACATCAAGGCGCGCGGCATGGGACTTGCCCTGCCCTTGAAGAAGTTCTCTTTTCTCTTTGACACCGATGGGGGAATCAGGCTTGAGTTGGACCCGTGTTTAGACGATCAGCCTGAGCGTTGGCAGTTTTGCCAGCTTGACCATGCCGGCCACCGTGTCGCCCTGATGGCGGAGCAATCAACCTCTCCCAGACTACAAATATGGGAAGCACGGCCTTTGTTGGCATCCCCTAATCAGTTGGCTGCCGGTACCCAGATGTGGTTTCCGGTCTCGAGAGCAGACGATTAAGCTTTCGAGCAACAATCTGGAGGTTTGGTTCACCAAGCATGGTTTTGTGGTTACCGGGGGGCCTGCCCGGCGAAATCTGTGCCATCTGGTATGAGACAAACTGATATCCCGCATTTCCATTTTGAGTCATTATTCTGAATCTTCCGATCGTCGCAGTCGTCAATGTTCATGAGGGCGCGAACGCTGTGAAGACGTTCTGGAGGTTAATACCCAATGGGCGAGATACAGAAACGACCCTTCCAGCTGCCAGCCGGATAGGTGCGGCAGCCGAGCGAAACCAATCTGGACGACGAAAGGAATTGAGGGAGAAGGGTGAGTGAATTCGCGTCGAGATGATGCAAATGACGGCCTCTGGGTTCCTGCAACGGGCCTGCCGGGCACGCTCCGGCTCTGGCCTCGGACGAAATGCAAAAAAAATGGTGAACCGGGCACTCGGCAGTATATCCTCTTGTGACCCTGAAAGCAAAATGGAAATCCCGGGTACCTTTAGGCACGCGAGAGTGATCAGGAGAACCCGATGATTGCAAAGAAACAAGGTATGGCAACAACTGGCCAGCCGGGCATTACGTCTAAGATCCGAAGAAAACTCGGCGAGGTTAATTGGGAGGTGAGGAGTAGGAAGCTCCTCGGCGCGGCTTGTGGGATGGTTTTAGGGGGCATTTTGGTGGTGGCACTTTGGCCCTTTCATTCCCCAAAGAATAGCGAGGTGACATGGCTCGCGGGTAGCAACGGCCTGCACTTTGGTTGGCTTGGAGTGGTATTGAGTTCCGACAAATTCAGGGCGGCAAAGATACCATCGGGTGGCCCTTGCAGCCTGGAGATTTGGTTCGAGTCCAGTTTGACTCCGGACTATGGTTCTCTTTTCACCTTCTACAATCCAGGGAAGTCTCGGCAGTTTTCGGTTCAACAATCCAATTCTGAACTTCTCTTGCGAACTGACATTCGAGATGGACGCTTTCGAACCCGAACCACCAGCCTGTATGTTGACGACGTTTTCCGTCAGGGAAAGCCGTTCTTCGTGACGGTTACCTCAAACGGAGGGCGGGCGTCAGTCTATATCGATGGGACGCTGGTCCGATCCGCCGCTAGTTTTCCACTGTCAAGCCAGGATTTTGACGGTCAACTCATAATTAACGGCTCGCCCGGATTTTGGATGGCCTTGAAGGGTATTTTGCGGGGGGTTGCCTTTTATGACCAAGAACTCTCTCCGGCACAGGTCGTTCACCACTATGTGACCTGGACAGAAAACGGACGACCAGACGTTTCTGAGAATGACCATGCCGTGGCGCTCTATTTGTTTAACGAGCACGCTGGTAGTGTGATCCATAACCAGGTGCCCTCGGGGACCGACCTATATATTCCGCAGCGTTTTCGGATTGTTGATCAAGTTTTCCTGGAGCCTTTCTGGGAGGAATTCCAGCCGAACTGGAGCTACGTGCAAGACCTGCTGGTCAATATTGCAGGTTTTGTTCCCTTGGGGTTCCTTTTCTGCGCCTACTTTTCACTGGCCGGACGGATCAAGAGTCCGGCCCTAGGCACAATCCTTCTCGGGTTCGCGGTCAGCCTTACGATCGAATGTCTTCAGTCATTCCTGCCGACGCGGAGTTCCGGCACCACCGATATCATCACCAATACTTCGGGCACTTGCTTCGGGGTTTGGTTATATCGATGCAGCTTTTGGCGGACCCTAATCGCGAAAACTTCGGCACACATCGTGGGAGGAGCTGGTAACAGGGACGCTCCGTCCCACACGAATTAACCCTGTCTCATGCCCACCTTTCCTCAACGTTCAGCGGCGAATCGTAAACGAGTCGTTTTAGCTGGAGTATCCTTTCCCGTTTTTTCTTCTCGGCAATGACTGTTCACATGTCATGACAACACAGCCTCCTGTGAATTTACCCTCTCGGCAACCTACACATCCACCATCAATACTTCTCCGCCGATGGGGCGTGGAGCTACCAGAACAAGAACGACAGCTAAGTACGAGCCAGCCATATTCAGTGCGACCAGAAATCCCGCTTATGTATTAAGAGGGGAATTTACCTGGACACCCGAGGAAGTTCAGAACTGCTATAACGAGTTGGATGCAACTTCAATCCAGTTTTCCCGGGGGTTATAGTGAAGGGCCCGGAGTGCATGGCCAAAGACTTGCGCCCGCGGCTGGCCGATACAGGTGCCAAGGCGCTGTTCATCGAACCGGGATCGCAATAGGAGAACGGCTACGGCGAATGGTTCAACAGCAAACTTCGCAATGAGTTCTTGAACAGCGGGATCTTCTACTCCCTGAGAGACGTACAGGTTCTGGCTGAACGGTGGCGCGTCTATCAGAACCCGGCTCCATGCCGGCCATCTTGCTATGTGCTTGAAAACAGGACCTCTTGCTCTTCGGAAAGCAGTACTGCGGGCTTACCCGTTGAACGTGAGCCTGTCGTTTCGGAGTGGGCCGCCCGAAAGCCGCTATGGTCGTGGATTCACAACACGTCCACCCTAAGCCGAGGAACTTGTCAGCGTCTAGCGCTGAATTAGCTCGGGGATGTAGTCCGCGGAGCTGGACTTTGCGCGTACTGCATCGTCGATGCACTCCGCTAACTTTGCAGCCAGCTCCTTGACATATGGTTCAAGCAGCATCACTGCAGGATATCCCGGAATCACAATCACTCGCCGTCCCGCTCCTACCAAGTGGTCCCATTGCATCTCGGGCTTGTTGTACGCTCGGTACTGCCGGGCAGGATGAAAGTCAATCAGCTCGCCCGAATAGGGTTTGGGGACATATTTGAAGGCAGCGCGATCATTGGACCGCCAGACCTGGGCCAGAATCAAGGCGCCTGCGGATTCCGAGCCCGAATCCTTTTGGAGCCTCGTCAGCAATCTCCCCCGCCAAACGGGAATTCTGTTGCGCACATCCTGGAGTTTTCCCAGCAGGAATTTGCGCTTGCCCTCAAGATCGAGCCCAAGCACCACTGCTGCATGGAAGATGAGCCGCTGGAAACTCGTCAGCATCCTGTCCCCGGCCGGTAACGCAACGTTGCTCCAATTCATTGTGTCGAAGAGCGCAACGAGCGCGACCTCCTCTCCCGCAGCCGTTAATTGCTGTGCAGCCTCATAAGCAATGGCCCCCCCCATGCAATATCCGCCGAGAAGGTAGGGTCCGTGGGGCCGGACAGCGCGGATCTCCTTCAAATAAAGCGCAGCCATCTCCTCGACCGTTTCCGGGATCGGAGTAACTCCATCCAAACCCTGGGCTTCCAGGCCGTAGAACGGCTGGTCGGCACCAAGGTACTCCGAAAGCTTCTTGTAGATCAGGATATTGCCGCCGGCTCCATGAAAACAGAAAAAGGGAAGGCGCGAGCCCGACGGCTGAATCGCCACCAAAGATTTCCAGCGCGGGGGAGCGACCTCGCGATTCTGAACTTTGACTTCTTCGACTTCTTCCATCTTAGGGAAGAGCGCCGAAAACTCCTGAATCGTCGGAGCCTGGATCAAGGACGACAACGAGAGCCTCTGGCCCAGGGCTTGCTCGACTTTCGTTAATACGGTTATGGCTGTGAGGGAGTCGCCACCCAATTCAAAGAAGTTGTCGTTAAGGCCGATTTCCTGACAACCGAGCGCTTTGCACCATATGCGGGTCAGGACCTCCTCTGTTCGCGTCCCAGAAGCGACATTGTCTCCCTGCGCTTCTGGATTGTGTTGAGCGACCGCGTCGTCGGAGTTCGCCGATTGAGCCGCACGCGGCAGGAGCTGTTGTACTTTGGTTAGACCGGTTCGGACCGCAAAGTAGCCTTGCGGGGGTACCGTCGGGTCAACCCAGTGACGGCGACGCTCGAATGGATAAGACGGGAGGACGACCCTGCGGCGCCGCTCCCCTTCGTAAAACCCAGGCCAATTCACGTCAACCCCCGCCAGCCACAGCCGCCCGAGGCTTTTCAGGATGAAGGCGTCATCCGGCTCCTGTTCTTGAGGATGACGTAGAGAGCTAAGCACCACCTTGGATGGCCCCGCTCCTTTGAGATGCTGTCTAACCAGCGTGCTCAGAGTATTGCTGGGGCCCACTTCAAGAAAGACTCGGTTTGATTCCTTCAGTAATTCCAGTACTCCATCGGAGAATCGGACTGTGCTGCGGAGATGCTTCGTCCAATATTCCGGCGCCATAGCCTGTTCCGGAGTTATCCACGTCCCGGACAAGTTTGAAAGAAACGGGATCTGTGGAGGGTTCCTTTTTGTGCTTCTAACTTTCGCCGCAAATTCATCCAGAATGGGGTCCATCATACTGGAATGAAATGCATGGGACGTATGCAGCGGGCGGTACTCCACGCCCATTTCAGAAAGGCGTCGTTTAAGGCTTTCTATGGCCGTGTCGCTGCCCGAGACTGTGCAGAGGGAAGGGCTGTTGATTGCGGCCATGCAAACCTCGCGATCGTCTGTCAGCGGCCGGATTTCCGACTCGCGGACTCGAACCGCCAGCATGCTGCCACCCGGCAGACTCTGCATGAGCTTACCCCTGGCTGCCACCAGAGTCAGAGCGTCTTCCATGGAATAAACGCCGGCGAGACAGGCCGCGACATACTCTCCAATGCTGTGGCCGACCATATCCGTCGGGTGGACTCCCCATGACATCCAAAGTTTGGCCAATGAGTATTCCAGCACAAATAACGCAGGCTGGGTCATGAATGTCTGATTGAGCGTCTGGCCGGCTTCTTCAACGGCTGAGTCGAGCGGATAAAGGGTCTGACGTATATCGAGATCGAGATGCGGCCGCAGGATTTCCGCACACTGGTCAACGGATTCCCGAAACACACGTTCGGTTCGATAAAGCTCCGAACCCATGCCTGAATACTGCGACCCTTGTCCGGAAAACATGAAGGTAATGCCAAGATCCCTCTTGTCCAAGTGAGCCGTCGCGCGGCGCGTTGAATCGGCCGCTTCCAGCGCGGCGACGGCATCCTCGCTGTTCTGGCAGACAACAATCCGGCGGTGGTTAAAAGCCGCACGGCCAACCTTAAGCGTGTATGCCGCGTCCGCAAGGTTCAACTCCGGGTGATTCTTGAGAAACGTAATCATGTTTACTGTAGCTGCCTCCAACGCAGAGGCAGTCTTGGCAGAAAGAACCAGCAATTGGTGAGGCCTCGGCGGTCCAGAGGGTTCAGATACTGGCGCTTCCTGAAGGATCACATGGGCGTTTGTCCCTCCGAAACCGAATGCGCTGACGCCGGCACGGCGTGGTGCACCGTTGCTTTTCCATTCCGAAAGAGTTGAGTTGACGTAGAACGGGCCGCCGTCAAAGTCGATGTTCGGATTCGGTTCATGGAAATTCAAAGAGGCTGGAATTTGCCGATTCTTCAGAGCGAGAGTGGTCTTAATCAGTCCGGATATGCCTGCGGCTGAATCCAAATGTCCGATGTTTCCTTTGACCGAACCCAAAGCGCAGGCGCCCTTTTCCTTCGTTCCACCACGAAAGGCGCGGTTCAGCGCCGCGACTTCCACAGGATCGCCAAAGGGTGTTCCTGTCCCATGGGCCTCCACATAACTGATCGTGTCGGGTTCCACTCCGGCGACCGCCAGAGCTTCCACGATGCACTCAGCCTGACCAGTGACGCTCGGCGCCGTATAACTTGCCTTCTGGGAACCATCGTTGTTTGTCGCCGAGCCAAGGATCACTGCATCAATGGAATCGCCGTCATCTAGGGCGTCTTTCAGACGTTTCAGCACCACGGCACCCAGCCCGCTGCCGAACACCATTCCCTGTGCTTTCGCGTCAAAGGGGCGGACATGCCCGTCAGGGGAGTACACCGCCCCCTCTTCATAAAAATAGCCAGCCTTATGTGGCGATCGAACATGCACTCCTCCCGCCACCGCTATGTCGCATTCGAAGCTCAACAGGCTTTGGCAGGCGAGATGGACAGCAACGAGAGACGTTGCACAGAACGCGGCGACGTTATAGCATGCACCTCTCAAATTCAGTTTGAAGCCGACCAGCGTGGCCAATGAGTCAGGCATGTTCATAAAGAAACTGTCTGGCGCCAGCTCTTCGGGGTTGGCACACAGGTTGTTGAACATATAGCTGCTCAACGTCGCACCGGCGAACACGCTGATTGCCCCGTCGTATTGCTCGACATCGTAACCGGCCGTTTCGATCGCCTCCCACACGCATTCCAAGAAGAGTCGACGTTGTGGGTCTGTGCCCGCAGCCAACCGAGGGCTGAATCCGAAAAAAGGGGCATCGAACAGATCGACCGAGTCGAGAATGTAATTGGCTTTGACGTAGGAGGGATCCCGCAATACAGCAGGATCCACACCTGAGGCCAGCAACTCCTCGTCCGTGAAGAGGGTTATGGACTCCGCGCCATCCCTCAAATTGCTCCAGTACTTCTCAAGATTGGGCGCGCCCGGAAACCGCCCTGCCATGCCGATGACAGCAATCTCTGAACCGGTCCATTTTTCGGACTCCTGAACCTTATTCCTTTGTCCTCGGCCCCTGCTAGCCGCAAACGACGGAGCATCCCACTGTCCCTGCCGTATCCCTTCACTTAGCAAATGTACGGTCGGATTCTCAAACACTCCGCTGGTTGGAAGCGTCACAGCAAATGCGCTCTTGAGCCGACTGATCACGCCTGGCACGAGCGACGAGTTCCCGCCAAGTTCAAAGAAATTGTCGTCGATGCCTACTCTGTCCAGGCCCAGAAGCTCCTGCCACATTTCGGCAATGGTTCGCTCCGTGGAATTTCCGGGCATTAAATAGTCAGTGGACAAATTGGGACGCGGCCGCCGGCGTTTATCCGGCGAGACATTCTCGACCGGCTCTTCGGAGTCGGTATCTCGCTCCTTATACCCGGTGATCAGAAGCTCTCTAGGCGACACGAGCACCCGCGAAAGAGAGCTTGCCAGGATTCTCGCGAACGCATCCTTTCCCTCCTCGGGCGCTATTCCGAGTCTTAGTTCTCGATCTCTGTGTTTCTGGAGGCGAACTGGCACGGGATTGGTCACTCCCATGCCGACATCCCTCCACATGTTCCAGTTGATTACTACGGTCTTCTTCGCTGGAGCGTACTTTAATGCGTAGGCATCCATGAACGCATTTGCAGCGGTGTAATCAACCTGTCCGAAGTCGCCATATATCGCGGAAACCGAGGAGCATAGCACGAAAAAGTCGAGGTTGGGGCCGCCCACCAACTCGTCGAGCACCATAGTTCCCTTGATCTTCGGCGCCATCACAACGGCGGCTGCCTCAGGCTTTTTCATCAGCATCAGGCCTCCGGGCGAGACGCCGGCAGCGTGTATGATTCCCTGGATTGGTCCAAATTGATTCTGTGCCTGGCCGATTACGGTCCTCATCTGATCGAGGTCCGCCACATCCGCGTTCACGACTAGAACTCTTGCGCCCAAATCTTCGATCGATTGTATTTTTCGAATTTTCTGGCTCACCGCGTCGTTGTCTTCATGCACACTGAGCCATTCCTGCCACTGTTCTCTCTCCGGCAGCCGGCTGCGCGCAACGAGGACGAGCCTGGCTCGCACGGATTGGGCAAGATACTCCGCCAATACCAGTCCAATTCCGCCGAGTCCGCCAGTGATGAGATAAACGCCGTTTTCGCGCAGAATTGATTTGGCGATATTGGCCTCGGGCAAAGGTGCATGTTCGATCGATTGCACCCACCTTTGTGAATCGCGGTAGCAAACCGCGGCTTCCGTTGTTCGGACTCCGATCTCTTTGAACAGCAGTTGCGCGCAGTCCTCGACCGTTAGTTTTTCCGTCAGATCGACGCTGGCGCAATGTATGTTGGAGAATTCCTTGCGGATGACTCGACAGGGACCCATTAAAATCGCTTTGGCTGGAGAGAGAACCTCAGTTCCGGTGACCTGATTGAGATCGTCGGAAACTATTTTGAGTTCTATTGGTTCGGCAGAAGCCTGATCGCCAATGGATTGCGTGAGAAATAACAGGCTGTTAAATCCCCGGCGGCAGACGAACTCGCAGGATTCCTCAAGTGACAACTGTTCCCCGCGAGTAACGCACCACAGATGAACAATCGTCCCCGGAGTGCGACCGGAGGCCGTCAGTCTTTTCCATAACTGGAGATAGCTCTCCTTCGACTCGGGGTTTATGACAAAGGAGTTTTCATCGATCTGCTGAAAGGCTGTCCCGGCTTTGACGGCGATGGCACGGCATCCGCTGCTCTGCAGTAGTTCAACCAGCTTTGAGCCACATCCCCACTCATCGAGAAAGATCAAAGTAGACAGTTTCCGGGTGGGCGATCCGCTGTCGTCGCCTGTATCTGGAAGTGGTCTCTGTTCCCAAGATGGAACAAAAAACCAATCAGCGATATTTGAATTTCGTTCTGGCATTCAGGTTCACCTCACCGATGGCTCTGCTTTGGGACAATCCGATAGTTCCGTTCCGGGCGGCGTCACCGGGTTGAACGGTCAAGGCTAGTAAAGCCACGCCGACGATCTCTTCACGCTCTCGAGCGTGCCTCTCGCCGCTTCTGTCCGCGGCCCTTACTTTCGTCGAATGACACGGGTTCGCGATTCCGCTGCCGGACCTTCTCGCTCAGCGAACGGACGGTTGGATTTTCAAACAAGCTGGCGACGGGAAGTTCGACGTGAAACCTGCCATTCAACCTGCCGATAAGCGCGGGAGCCAAGAGGGAATGGCCGCCTAATTCAAAGAAATTGTCATAAATGCCCACCGTCGACAGGCCCAGCAACTCTTCCCAAATCTCGGCGATAGCTTGTTCCGTGGGGTTTCCTGAGGCCACGTACTCGCTGGATATCGCGGGCCTTTCATGCGCTGGTTCCTGCGCAGGTTCGGCCGCCTTTACGGAGGCCGCGGCTGCAGGCGACTCCGTGACAGTGTCGGCGAAGGCTCCGGTGAGTTCCTGCGGGGAGACAATCACCCGAGCAAGATGGGATCCCAAAATCCTTTCAAACGCCTCGGTTCCTTCTTCTGGCAGGATGCCCTGGTTCAGACGCTGCTCCTTCCGGTCCTCAAGAAAGGCTGGAACGAGCGTGCGAACCCCCATCCCGACTTTCTGCCATAGGCCCCAGTTGATCGAGACGATGTTCATTTCCGTACGGTGCTTTTGTGCGAATGCATCTAAGAAAGCATTCGCCGCGCAATAGTCCACATAGCCAAATCCCCCGGTTTGCACACTACGCGATGAACAGAGCAAAAAGAAGTCGGGCTTGGACTCGCGCAGCAGATCTCCGAGAACCGCTGTACCAAGCACTTTTGGTGCCATCACCGATGCGGCTGCCTCCGAAGTCTTCTGGACGATTGCCAAGGGATCGTCAATAATGCCCGCAGCGTGGATCACCCCATGAATCGCCCCGAACTTCTCGCGTGCCCGCTTGAACACATCGCACATCTCGGTGGCATCGGTGACATCCGCACGCAACACCAGGACCTGCGATCCTCGAGTCTCGATCGACTGTATCGCGCGGATTTTTCGGCAAACTTCATCCTCTTCGTCGCGCGATCGCAGCCACTCCGGCCACTCTTCCCTCGCTGGAAGTCCCGTCCTCGAGACCAGAACCAGTTTGGCGCGGACTTGATCTGCCAAGTGATCGGCCAAAGCCAGTCCAATGCCGCCGAGGCCGCCAGTGATCAAACAGACTGCGTCTTGCCGCAAGGGCAGACTTTCAGGCTGAATTCTTGGAAGGGAGATATGTTCGAACGTCTGAACCCACCGATGTGTTCCCCGGTACGCAATCACGGTGTCACCACTCTTAGCGGCCAACTCCTTCATGAGCGACCGAGCAGATTCGCCAGATGAGCCGTCTTCAACATCAATGTTCGAGCAGTGAATATTAAGGTGCTCCTGCGGGGCGACCAGACATGGGCCAAGGACGATCGATTTGGCGGGAGACAGAAACTCGTTCCCGGTGACTTCGTGCAGATAGTTGGAAACGACTTTGATCTGGACATTCGCATCAGAAGGTTTAGCGGCGATTGCCTGCGTCAAGAAAAGCAAGCTGTTGAACCCCAGAACCCGATACCGCTCGTAAGCATCGGCCGGCGACGGCTCGTCCTGTTTGTTACCGACGCACCATAGATGAACGACTGTGGCGGGCAGTTTGCTCGATGCCGAAAGGGCATCCCACAACGCCCGGTAATCGTTGTGTTCCGAAGGATTGATCGCGAAAGAGCCGTCACCGCTTTGCTTGAAACCAGCTCCGGCTTCCACGGTCGTAACAACTTGCCCATTGTGTCTCAATAAGCCCGCTAAGTCTGCGCCCAGGCCTTCCTTATCGAGAAAGAGCAAAACCGGACCTTCGGCCGGGAGCGGAGCACGGGCCGTACCGTTGCCGGGAAGGTCGGCTCGCTTCCAGGATGGCACGTAGAACCATTGATTGAAGTCAGGATTCCGTCCTTGTTGCTTCCGGGCGGGCTCAACGCCAACTGAGTGCTGCGCCGGCTCGATCCAGTACCGCTGACGCTCAAATGGATAGGTCGGCAGTGGAACCCGGCAGCGGGATTCGTCCTTATAAAAGCCGGTCCAGTCCACGTCGACCCCATGCATCCAAAGTTTGCCCAGCGTATTCAGCAGATAGGCAAGATCGGAATTCAGTTCCAAAGGATGCCGCACGGTTGACAGGACCACTCGCTTGCTGGGTCCCTTCACATGTTGCCGGGCACAGGTCCCCAACGTGTTGCCCGGACCGACTTCAAGAAGAATCCGATCGGGGTCTTTCAGCAACTCCTGGACAGCGTCGGAGAAACGAACAGTTTGCCGCAGATTCTTTGTCCAATAATCCGGCGCGGTCATTTCCTCAGGGTTTGCCCATGTTCCCGTGACCGTCGACACGATCGGAATTTGAGAGGGATGAAGCTTCACTTGAGCCGCCCTAGCGGCAAAATCGGCTACGATCGGATCCATCATTCTTGAATGAAATGCATGCGAGGTGTGCAACAGCCGGCTGGCGATATCCCGTTCGGACAGCGCCGCCGCGAATCGGCTCACGACCTCGTCTTCACCGGACACGACGCAAAGCTTGGGGCTGTTCATTGCGGCGATGGACAGGTCACCGGGCAGGAAGCCCTCAATCTCACTTGCCGCTGCGGAAACGGCCAGCATGGAGCCGCCCGGCAGACTCTGCATGAGCCCGCCGCGAGCACAGACCAATTTGAGGGCATCGTCCAGGCTAATGACGCCGGCCAGACATGCCGCAACATACTCGCCAACACTGTGCCCCACCAGAGCTGCAGGCTTGATTCCCCACGACATGAGGAGCTTTGCCAGCGCGTACTCGATGACAAAGAGCGCCGGCTGAGCAAGCAAGGTTCGCTCCAGCCTCTCCGACGCATCCGCAGGCGCAGACGCCCCGGGGTACAAGACTTCACGCAAGTCGAGAGCGAGGAAGGGCTGAATGATCTCGCAGCAAAGATCGACCTGCCGGCGAAACTCGGGCTCCGCACTGTATAGATCCGAGCTCATGTTGGCGTACTGCGAACCTTGGCCTGGAAACATGAACACGACGTCCATGTGACTGCTTTCCAGGTGATTCGCGGTCCGCCGCAAGGGGTCGGTTTCTCCCATGGCCGCGGCCGCTTCCTGATGGTTCTTGCAGACAAAGATCTGGCGATGTGGAAGGTTCTTGCGGCCCGTTTGCAGTGTGTATGCGATGTCAGCCAGACTCGAGTTTTGATGGTTCTCGAGATAGCTACAGACGTTTTTTCTCATTCTTTCCAGCGCCGTGGCGCTGTTTGCAGACAGCGGCAGCAACTGGAACGACCGGGTTGGCCCGGAAGGCTCGGGGACGGGAGCCTCCTCGAGCACGGCGTGAGCATTGGTTCCCCCGATTCCGAATGAACTAATTCCGGCGATCCGCTTACTACTTGGAGGCGCCCACTGCGTCAGTTTCTGTTGCACAAAGAACGGGCTGTGTGGAAAGTCGATTGCAGGGTTGGGACGCTGAAAATTCAGGCTTGGCGGCAGCTGCCGGTGCTGCAATGCCAGAATGACTTTCAGGAAGCCGGCGACACCTGCGGCGGCTCCCAGGTGGCCGATATTGGTTTTCACAGAACCGAGCCCGCAGAACTGGGTCTTCTGGCTGCTCTTGCGAAAGGCCTCAGTGAGAGCGGCAACCTCAATGGGATCGCCGAGAGGCGTGCCTGTGCCATGCGCCTCAACGTAACTGATCTCGTCGGCTTCGACCGAAGCCAAGCCCATGGCGTCACTGATGACCGCAGCCTGACCGTCAACGCTAGGCGCCGTGTAACCCACCTTGCCAGCGCCATCATTATTGATGGCCGATCCGCGCACTACAGCACGAATGCTGTCTCTGTCAGTAAGTGCGTCAGGGAACCGCTTAAGCACGACAACACCGACGCCGCTGCCCGGCATCATTCCCCGTCCGGCGGCATCGAAGGCGCGGCAACGCGCGTCAGGCGAAAGGGTTGAACCCTCCTCGTAAGTGTAGGCGCCGATTTGGGGGACCTTGATGGACGCTGCTCCGGCAAGCGCGACGTCACACTCTCCGTTGAGCAGGCTCTGGCAGGCCATGTGGATGGCGACCAGCGAAGTCGAACATGCCGTTTGGATGGTGAGGCTGGGCCCTTTGAGGTTCAACTTATAGGAGACTCGCGTGGCCAGGTAGTCATTGTCCGCCGCCATCAGCTTTTCAAGATAGTGAAGCGACTTCATCCGGCCGCGTGAAGTAATGAGATTATTCCGAAAATACGAATTCGTGCCGGTGCCGGCGAAGACACCAATGTGGAGCTTCGTCCGGTTTGCGTCGTAGCCCGCGTCTTCCAGAGCCTCCCAGGCGCACTCGAGAAAGAAGCGGTGCTGGGGATCCATCAGCTCGGCGTCGCGCGGGTTGTAGCCAAAGAAACCCGCGTCGAAGAGATCCGCATCCTCCAGCAGAACTCCGGCTTTGACGCAATCTTTCGACTTGAGATCGGCGGGTTCCACACCGGCCGCGAGCAACTGCTCGTCAGTAAAGGCGGTGACAGACTCCACGCCATTACACAGGTTCTTCCAGAATTGGTCGAGATTCGGCGCAGACGGAAAACGCCCCGCCATGCCGATAATCGCAATCCTGTCCAGATCGTCACTGCCGTGCTGCATGTCCCGAGGTCCTCGCTGCTTGCTGTGCGGCCAACTTTGAATGGGTGCGAACTATCGTTCTCATCAGGATTGCGGCATGAGCTTCATCCAGCTGAAATGAAGACTGCCGGGATGCGCACGATGATCCAGAGCAGTTTCCCTGGGCCACCATCGACACCCATCTCAGCCACAATGGGTTTAGCTATTGACTGGAAGATTGGCAGTCCGCCGTTGTCTTCGCCGCTGACGGCCATCCTTCCGCTCTTCATCACTCATTAGAGTTTCGGTGGAAGCTTTCGATCCATTTCCGACGTGCTGCGCGAACGCGCGCACTGTCGGCCAGCGGAACATATCGATTAGGGGTATGGCCTTGTTGAGAGTCTGTTGCAGCCGGTTGTGGACTCTCAGCAGCAACAGAGAGTTGCCACCCAGATCGAAGAAATTGTCGTCCCGCCCGACCTTGACCGATCCCAGCACTTCTTGCCAAATCGCAGCAGTCTTCTGCTCGACCTCGTTCCCTGGCGCCGCATAGGCAACGCTACGCGCCACCTCCGCCTTTGCGCTTGAGAGCTGCAAGGCCTTGCGGTCCACTTTGCCGTTGGCGGTTGTCGGCAGCTCCGGCATCGAAACCCAGGACGCCGGGACCATGTATTCTGGGAGCCGCTGCTTCAGATAATCTCGCAGCTCAGCGACAGGCAGTTCTGGCCCTGCCGGAACAACGAACGCCACCAGTTGTTTTTCTCCCTGGTCGCGCACCACCACCACGGCCTCGCGCACCAATTCATGTTGCCGCAGTTGATTTTCAATCTCACCCAGCTCGATCCGGAATCCACGGATTTTGACTTGAAGATCGATGCGGCCGAGAAACTCGATATTCCTGTTGGGCAAATAGCGGACCAAATCGCCGGTTCGATACAAGCGCGCTCCGGCATTAGGGCGAAGGTGGTCGGGAATAAACTTCTCTTGTGTCAATTCTGGACGGTGCAGATATCCGCGCGCCAGTCCGTCGCCGCCGATCAACAACTCCCCAGGCATGCCAATAGGGACAGGCTGCAGTTGCCGATCGACAACATAAAGCTGTGTGTTGGCAATGGGTGGGCCGATCACAATTTGCTCACCGCTGTTGACGCGGCTTATTGCCGACCAAATCGTGGTTTCGGTAGGTCCATACATATTCCAGAGAGAGGCGCATCGCGGCAACAGCTCCTCGGCAAGCTGCTGCGACCAGGCTTCTCCTCCGCACAGGATCTTCAGCTTGGAGTGCCCTTCCCACCCGGACGCCAGCAAGATGCGCCAGGTTAAAGGAGTCGCCTGCATGATGGTGGCGCCGCTCGAGTAAAACACTTCCGCCAGCTTCGCACCATCTGCCGCGGTCTCGCTCGGAACAACGACCGTTTTCGCCCCGGTTGTCAGCGGCAGCCAAAGCTCCAATCCGAAGATATCGAATGAAAGTGTTGTAACAGAGAGCAGGATGTCACTTTCATTAATCCCCGGCGCCCTTTGCATTGAGGCCAGGAAATTGACGACCTGCCTGTGCTCCACCGCGACACCTTTCGGCTTACCGGTAGAACCGGACGTGTAAAGCACGTAAGCTAATTGGCGAGGGTGCGCGGGAACCGCCTCGGGCACCTCTCCTTCCAAACGAAAATCGTCGACGCAAGCTATTTGGCTCTGATTGACCGGAAGAACTCCGAGCAGCTTCTTCGAGGTGACCAGGACCTTGGGCTGCGCATCGGCAACCATGAATTCGAGCCGGTCGTGAGGAAAGAGTATGTCGAGCGGGAGGTAGGCGCCGCCCGCTTTCAGTATTCCAAGCAAGCCGACCACCATTTCCAGGGATCGCTCAATATAGATGGCTACGACCGTATCCGGGCCGACGCCCAACGTCCTGAGGTACTGAGCAAAGCGATTGCTTCGCTGATCCAGCTCGGCATATGTCAGCTGAGCCTTCCCGTCGCTTCCGTAAAACTCGACAGCGATCTGATCCGGCGTCCGCTGGGCCTGGGCTTCAAACAGCTTGTGAATGGCGGCGTCCTGGGGAAAATCGCGCTCCGAGTGATTCCACTCAACGAGCAACTGCTGTTTTTCTTCCCTAGTTAGAATCGGCAGATCGGAGAGGCGCTGGGCGGAGTCGGACGCCACCGATTCGAGAATCGCCTGGTAGTGACCGAACATACGCGCGATCCGGGAGTCGTCGAACAGTTCGGTACTGTACTCCGCTTCAAGCCAGATCTCGTCGCCGCCGTCGGTCAACATCATAGTGAGGTCGAATTTCGACGTCTGGCTCTCCGCCAGGATCGATTCCACCTTCAGCCCATCCATTCCGATGTATTCCAACTGCTGTTCGCGGTCGCGCCAGTTCAACATCACCTGGAACAGTGGCGAGTAGGCCAGATTGCGTTCCGGCCTCATCCTGGTGACGACCTCGTCGAAGGGTACCGAACGATGGGCGTAGAGATCGAGCGCGGCTTTCCGCACGCGAGACAACAATTCGCGGAAGGTGATGTCGCCGGAAAGCTGCGTGCGCAAAACGTGCGTGTGCAACAGGAAGCCGATCACCGATTGCACTTCTGGCCGGTCTCGATCGGCCAGAGGAATTCCCAGAGAAATATCTTCGGTGCCCGTGTAACGGTACAACAAGACATCGAAGGCTGCAGCGAAGACAGTGAACAGGCTGTTGCGTTCCCTGCTGCTGCATTCGCGCAACGCGGCCACCAATTCCGGGCCGATGCGAAAGCGCTGCCTTTTACCCCGATAGGTTTGCACTGGAAGTCGGGGACGATCAGCGGGCAGTTCCAGCAAATCGGGCGCTCCGCGCAGGTTCTCCTCCCAGTAATTGAGATCCTCTCTATAACCAGCTTCCGCATCCCGCTTGGCCTGCCAAACGGCAAAGTCTCCATGCTGGATCGGTAAGGGCGGCAAGGCCAGCGATTCGCCGCGGCACAGCGCATGGTAGAGCGCTGATAATTCCCGCCACAATATGCCTTCCGACCCCCAGTCGCAGACCAGGTGATGCATCATGAGGATGAAGACATGCTCTTGGGCTCCGGTGCGGATCAAGGTGGCCCGGATTCCCGGTTCGTTCTCGAGATGGTAGGGCCGACGGGGCTCGTCGACCAGCAGGCGCTCGACTTCGGCCTCCCGCTCGGCCGCGAGCAACGCGGTCAGATCAATGCGCAGAATGCGTAGCTGCCAGCTCTCATGAACCACGGCAACTGGCTCGCCCTTAGCCGCGTGAATAGTGCTGCGGAGGATTTCATGTCGTTCAATAATGACGTTCAGAGCCTGCTCCAACGCGTCGACGTTCAGCTCCCCGACCAGCTTAATGCCCTCACATTCGTTGTAAAGCGGGACTCCGGGAACCAATTCCTGGAAGAACCAGATCCGTCTTTGCGCCGGACTTAGCAGGTAGGTGGGTGAAGGATCGCGCCGTTGAATTGGCTGCTCAGACGCCGGGGCGTTGACCTGCAGCTGCAATGCCTGTTCCCAGCCCGGCGAAGACTGCTCCGCGGAGACCTGGGCGCTGCCCGCTGCCAGAAGTCGTTGCCGCACGAGGGCTGCCTGCTGCGCGACGGTTGAATATTCGAAAAAGTCTGACAGGGAGAGCGCGACCGGCAGCTTGTCGCGCATGCGCGACAGGCACTGGATCGCCAACAGCGAGTGCCCGCCCAACGAGAAGAAATTGCTGTCGGGATTGACCTCGGAAGTCTTGAGGACCTCGGCCCAAATCTCGGTAATGGTCTGCTCGATACCGGTGACTTCCGCCGGCTGTGCTGTCGCCGACGCCGATGCAGCTTCAGCCGCTTGCGGCACTTTGTCGACCAGTCGCAGCCGCTGCACCTTGCCCGACGGTCCCTTGGGTAGATCAGGCACAAAATAAATTCGCGTTGGCGTCTTGAATTGCCCCAGCCGGCTCTCGCAGAAGGTGAGCATTTCATTCTCGTCCGCGGCCATTCCAGAGCGCAAGACAACGAATGCGACAACGTCTTCACCCACATAACGGTCGGGAATGCCAACCGCCGCAGCTTCGAGGACCGCTGGATACGATTCCAGAACCTCGTCGATCTGCTTGGGAGCGATGTTCACTCCTGCCTTGATAATTAATTCCTTGGATCGCCCAACAACAAAGAAATATCCATCCTGATCCTGATACGCCAGGTCGCCGGTATGGAACCAGCCATCGGAATCCAGCACCGCCTGGGTTCCCTGCGGATCCTTATAGTAGCCCTGCATCACGGCCGCTCCACGAATCAGGATTTCGCCGGGTTCTCCAGGGGGAACGTCGGCTCCATCGCGGTCAATGATCCTCGTCTCGAATCCCCAGGCCAGACCAGGCGAGCCAATCTTGTTCTCTCCCGGACGTTGCGGGTTTGAGAAGATATTGCCTGCTTCGCTCGAGCCCATCGCCTGAATCAGGTGCAGTTCGTATTTGTCGAGAAACTCACGGTGCAAAGAAGGAGACAGCGGCGCCGAGGATGACCGCAAGAACCGGATCCGCTGGAAGGTCACTTGCCGTTCGGCAGCGCGTGGGTCCTGCCAATCGAGCAACTGGGAAACGATCGTCGGCACAATCGCCGACCAGGTGCAACGATATTCCTCGAGCCAGTCCCAGAACTGGCTCACGCTGAAGCGATGCGGCACCACCACCGCGCCGCCGCTCATCAGCGTAGGAATCAGGGTGACGCATTCCGCGTTGATGTGATACAGCGGCAGCACCAGGAGCGACCGGTCTGTCTCGGTCAGCTGGTGCGAACTGATTGAATTCATCCCGTGCGCCAGGATGGTCCTCTGGGAATGGACGGCTCCCTTCGGCTGGCCCACGCTGCCCGAGGTGTACATCACGAGCGCCGGATCTTCGGCTTGCGTTGCAGGCCAGGGCAAAGCCTGCTTCCCTGTCGCGGCCCAGGTTTCCTCGGCAAAGTCGTCTACGTCCGCAGGAATCATCAGGATTGCCCGGTCAACCCCGGCCAGCGCTTCCTTAGCCAATGCGCTATGCTGCGGCTCGACAAACACCGCCTTCGCATCGCAGTGCTTCAAGGTATAAGTAAGCTGCGTGACGCCGGCGCGAGGGTTCAACGGTACAGAGACCATACCGCCATAAATAGTTCCCAGGAACAACTGGGCGGTAAACAGTCCGTTCTCCAGCAAAAAAGCGACCTTGTCGCCGCGGTCGAGCCCAAGCTCGAGTAGCCGGGCTGCGATTGATCGCGATTGTTGTTGCAAGCTCGCAAAGGTAAGCACCTTGCCGGTGTCAGGGCTGACCAGAAATGGACTCTGGCCGCGAATCTCGGCCATCCGGTCGATGAGCTCCCGAATGGTCGCGACTTCTTCACTGGGGAAAGAGACGCCAGTCTCGGCCAGAGAAGCGGGAGAGCTCAGTGTCGTTTTTGACATGGTTGTTTCTCCTTGAGAAACTGCAGGGAATCAAGGTAAAGGCACTAACCTGCAAGGCATCGCATTGGACCGCGATGCAGGTTTAGATCTTGTCAAACTGCGCGCGAAGACCTGAACGCGCTTCGCTCAGGCAATGGATCCTTCGTCTTCATCGCCTGCCGGCCTTCCTCGATCAGGTCCCTGATTTCCTCGTCCATGAATCCCTTTTTGCGTCGATCGGCGGCGGTTACAAAGCGGCCATAAAGCTCTTCCAACTCTTCTTCCGTCAGGTCATATCCCAAATCCTGCGCGCGCTGCTTGAGCGCGTGCCGGCCGCTATGTTTTCCCAGCACCAACTTGCTGGCGGGGACGCCAACAGAACGAGGATCAATGATCTCGTAGGTGGCGCGGCATTTCAGAAAACCGTCCTGATGAATCCCCGCTTCGTGGGCAAAGGCATTGCGACCCACGATGGCTTTATTCGGTTGCGGGCCAAAGGTAATGAGGGAAGCAAGCAGTTGACTCGCGGAATAAATCTGCTCGGCGCAAACTCCAGTGTAGTAGGGGTACTGGTCAGAACGCACCTTCAAAATCATGATGATTTCTTCCAACGAACAATTGCCGGCCCGCTCGCCGATGCCGTTCACGGTACATTCCACCTGGCGTGCTCCCGCGTCTACCGCAGCCAGGGAATTCGCTACCGCCAATCCGAGATCGTTATGGCAATGAGCGCTTACGACAACGGTGTTGCCCAGTGCGTCGACGATCCGCCGAATCAGCGCGCCGTACTCCTTGGGCGTCGTATAGCCCACGGTGTCGGGGATGTTCACAGTCCGGGCCCCAGCTGCAACCGCGGCCTTGGTGATCTGTTCCAGAAATTCCGGTTCGGTACGAGAGCCGTCTTCGGTGCAGAATTCCACGTCATCTACGTAGCGCCGCGCCTGTTCAACTGCCGCGACTGCTTCCTCGACCACTTGAGTTTGAGGCTTTTTTAGCTTGTACTTCAGGTGAATTGGACTGGTGGCGATGCAGGCATGGATACGCGGCCGCTTGGCATGCTTGAGCGCTTGTGCAGCACGCTCCACATCGGAGAAGCGGCAGCGCGCAAACGCCGCCACCCGGGCCTCGGGGAATTCGCAGCACACTGCATCGACCGCCTGAAAGTCCCCCTCAGAACAAATAGGGAAACCAACTTCAAGGACATCGACGCCAAGTTCGACAAGTTTTCGGGCCATCAGGAGCTTCTCCTGGATGGTCATACTGCAACCCGGGGATTGCTCGCCATCCCTCAGGGTCGTATCGAAGATGAGAATCCGTTCGCTCATCGAAACATCCATTCTGAACAGGGTTAGTTGGCGCGTCCACCCGCGCCGGGGTGACTAACAAACTCACTTCCTAGCAATTGGCCCGTGCGGAGCGTCCATCAACCACACGATAAGTAATGGAGTCCCCGTTGATCTCAGCGAACGCCAGCCGCGCGCGCTCGTTCCCGTTTCCTTCAATGCGCCATTTCCCTTGACCATCGCCAACCAGAGACATGCGCGCACGCTTCCGCCACCAATCGTTCACTTCACCTGGTAAAGCGAACCAGACGTTCTCCTGAGCCTGGAAATGACGGACAAAGTCAAGAAGCTGCTGGTACGCGCCCAATGCGCGTGCTTCCATAACATAGTCGGGATGTACCAGAAGGCTGATGAGACCGTGCTTTTCACGGATCATTTGGGCTTGTTTCTTCCACAGATCTATCGAGTAGTTCCCCCAGATATCGAAAAGCACGTGATCCTGGACCGTGTTAAGAGGCAACTCCAAGAGATTCCCTACAAAGTACGGCATCACGGTGCAGCAGCCACCGAATTGTGCTTCCCAGCGGCCAACATTTGGAACCGACATATCGTATTCAAAATCAAGGGCTCCAAGCCAATTAAGGTTGCGATACAGCGCACCTGAACGAAATCCCCTCGCACCCATTGACTTACCATACTGATTGATTGCCTTTGCTCTGCGCAGGAATCTCTCGTGATCCACAAACAGCCGGCCGTCATGGTTCAAATCATGAACGTTAATCTCAAAACCACGTTCGCGGATGGACGCGAGAAATTCCTGAGAAAGCGAGTAACGCTGCTCAGGAACCAACTGGAACGAACTTCGGAAGCCCGCTGCGGCGTCCAAATCCATAAGTCGGTGACAAAAATCACGCCCCTTCGCGGTTTCAACATCGTGTGTGAGCATGGCGGCACATGAACATCCGTCCGGCCAAAACCAAATGAAGGGAACGGTCTGGAGCCCTTGGGCACGCATGACCACCGACAGAAGCGATTCGAGAATACGTTCAACAGTCCAGTCGAGCGGCCAATTCGGAAAAGCGGTTTTGCTCTTCGCCGTCATGTAGATTCGCTGAACATGCTTTCGAATATCCTTAAATAACAGCGGACGAACGGCGTAGTACGCTGTACGAACGACAGAATCCAGCGCCGAACGCCCAACAGGCATAAAAGCGCGTTCGTAAAGAAGGCCCTCGACGACCTCATCCGGGTCAAAGGGCAGGTATAGCCCCTGACCGTTCATCACAACACCATCCCATGCGTCATAAAGAGGAGCAGAAGAAGAATTCGCTACGTGACCTGATGAGCAGCGGCCAAAGCAGATAGTTTCCGTGCCAAATTGAAAGAATCCCTGCTCGGGGCGCAGGTCCGCCTCAACACAACACTGAGCCATCGATTCCGGAAGCCGGTATCTGCAAACAAGATGTTGTATTGTTTTTTTCATCGACAATTCCTGCCAATGCAAGAACCTTTATCGCAGTTCACTGTAGGACGTCCGCCCACAGCGACAGCGATCTGGTCGGCCGGCACGAAAGTCCTTTCTCCGTCAAGAGTGCGAGCCAGGGAGGGACACAACTCCTGCGTCCGCGCCGCCCATCAGCTCAACTTCTTCTTATTGGTATTATGTGCACCTCTCCCGCCAGGGCGCTGATGCACAGTGATTGCACTATAGTCTCGATTCGCTATTCCGAAACGCGCCATGCCGCGCAGGTGTCATTACACGCGTACCGGCCCAAGGTGTGACTGCAGTGCGACTTTAGGGTTCCAGTTGTAATGGGCGTCCCAGCGGGCGGATCTTTGAAGACAATGCAGATGGCAAGAAATAACTCAAAACGTCGCAAATGAGGCAGTTTCTATGCCTGTAGCTTCTCGAATCCTAGTTTGGAATTGAAGCCGCATATCGCTAGGATGCATAAGTATGGCGATTGAGACATTCGCGTTTGATAACAACATTTTTCAAAGCGTTTGCAACGTCACCATAACACTTTCGTCGTGCAGAGGGACAAGAAAGCTAGCTTTGCGTCGTGTCAACCTCAAGTGCGCGCCTGCCGCGAATCTTAGTGAACGCCTTATCGTAAGCAGCAAGAAGCGGTGCGATCGAATGATCCCACGCGAGTTCGCCCTTCACGCGCATGCGACCGAACTCGCCCATTCTTCGCCTCTCTTCTGGATGATCGATCAGCCAAAGAATCTTGCGGGAGAAATCAGCCACCTGATCCTTCGTGTCGCAATAGAGCGAGGCTTCCTGAGCGCTAATCCTGCCTTCCTTAAGATCAAATTGAACGATAGGTTTGCCCAGGGCCATATATTCCATGACCTTAATCATCGTCGAAACATCGTTCATGCGGCAGGGTTTGTCCGGGTTGACACAGATATCAGCAGTGGAAAGGATCTCCAAAAGATCCTTATCAGGTATCCTTCCCGTGAAATTCACCATATCTCCGAGATTCTTCTCGCTGTGAATCTTCATAAGTTTTGGAAGGTCTGGTCCCGAACCGATACACGTGAAATGAATATCAGTGCGCCCAAGGCTTCGGATCTGATCTGCCACGTCCAGCAGAATATCCAGGCTATCCTGAGCGCCCATAACGCCTACATATCCAATCAGATATTCCTTGTCGTGTTTCAGCGATGGAATTGGGGGAACCGGATTAAAAGTTCTACGATCAGGCCCATTTCGAACCACAAATACGTTCTCGGGCGCCCGGCCGCCACGAGTCATAGCAATTTCCTTGTAACTATCATTTGTTGAAATCACCACATCTGAAAAGCGAAAAGTCAGCTTCTCCAGCCAGACCAGTATTCTATAGAAGAGATCCATCCTCTCGTATTTCGCGAGATACAACTCCGGGTTTACGTCATGATGGTCGAATATGAATTTGACTCCGAGGAGCTTGAAAGGCAGGGCCACCAGAAAAATGTCATCGGGAGGATTGCATCCCTGAATAACCTCGAATCCGCGGCGCAGATAAATCCACCACGAGTACAAGAACTCCCAAAATAAGGCGCATCCATATTCCCAGAAATACTCCGAAATGCCATTTCCTCCGTTGGGCATTGGATGCCGGTAGATATGAATTCCATCTTTGAATTCATATCCTTTTTTGAACCCCTTCCTTCGGGGGCACAATACCGTTACCTCATAGTCTGCATTTGTTAGCGCTACCGCTTCCTTCCAGACCCTTGGATCCGGAGGAACCGTTGCATTCTCGACAATAACAAGAACCTTTCTTTTCACGCCATCCTCTTTTGATTACAGAGCCTCTGTACAGGGCCCCGAGGGCGCAAAGCATCGTCGCCTGGCCCCAGTGCGGCGTGGGCGTCTTTTTTGACCCAGCGCTTCGAATGGCGGCGATGGTAGAAATAGCCGTCGTTATCTTGCATATTTGTAATCGTCCACTGCGCAACCTTTAGCGTCAGCTGCAGCGCATCTGGATTCCGCCCAGAAAAAGCGACAAGCGCATCAACTGCCTGAGAAGCACATTGAATATCGAGGGGTTGAGTTTCAAAGTCATAGTACCATCGGTGTTCCGTAAACAAGAAGGGATGTCTGCTTCCAAAACTCATACTCCTTCCATAGTGCTTGATCAATGCTATAACCTTCGCTACCTTCCAAGTAGTGCTTGAAGCAATCCAGAACATAGCCAGCATCAGGATTGTCAACCCAGTGTTGATTCGGCCTTACACCCTAAAACCAGGATCCTTTGGGACGCTGACGTTGCGCTGTGTAATCTGCGGCCTTTCGCGCCAGCGTTCGATACTCTTCGGCTCATGCACGAGCTGTCCCCTGTGAGCACGGGATTCCATTGCAAATCATATGCTGGCATTAGCGTCAAGTCGGCGCTTCCGATAGACTGGCGAAGCATCTCGTCTGACGTAAACGATAGCTCCTCGCGGTCGGCTGCCGGTTCGGCAAAGTCTGCGCTGTCGGCCTCGCCGTAGTCGCCGGACCCACGATTCTACGATCGTTTTGGGGCTTCCGAATCCTGGCTATAGGCGAAGCTCCGCTCCTGGGCCAGCGCCTGAGCGTAGGGCTCCTCCGGCTCATAGAGGACCACTTCGCTTCCTTTGAATGAAAAAGCGAAGGGGACACACAGAAGCCTCTTCAAGCGCTGCCGCAAAATATTGCGTTTTTCTGGCGGCACGAAAAAAAGCATAAAGCCGCCGCCGCCGGCTCCGAGGAGCTTGCCTCCGAGAGCACCGGCACTGACGCCTGCTTCGTAGATCGCATCAATCTCCGGAGTCGAAATCTTTTGCGTCAGAGATCTCTTGATTTGCCAGCTTTCGTCGAGCAAACTCCCGAACTCACGCAGATCTCTCCTGGGATTGACAGCGATTTCCTGAGCTTCGTCGACCAACTGCAGCATGGCATTCAGTTCCGTGCTTTTTTCTGGAGTGACTCTCAGCTGCTCCTTCGCAACCTCAGACGCAATGCGCGAGAATCCAGTGAAATAGAGCGCAAGATGTTGCTCAAGTTCGGTCAGCCGCCCTGGAGCCATTAGCACGCGCCTCACATCGATGGCGCCGTCTGCATGGAAGAGTATGCGATTGAATCCACCGTACGCAGCGCTTAGCTGGTCCTGAGCTCCAACGGCCTCCTGTAAGAGATCCTGTTCGACGTGGATTGCTTCCGCCGCGAGAGTGCTCTTGTCTCGCATTTGGTTCCTGAGCGCGTAAAGTCCGAGAAGTAGTCCAACCGTGAAAGCAGAACTCGTTCCCAACCCAGTGCGAGCGGGAAGATCTGCGATGTGATGGATTTCTACTCCCTCTTTGATCCCAAGGTGCTGCAAACAGGCTCGCACAGACGGATGTTGAATGTCCTCGTTTCTGCTAACGTTTTCGACCTTGGAATAGGAAATGCGGCTGTGATATTCGAAGAAGGGTGGCAATCTACGACAAGTGATATACGAGCACTTGTCAATAGTCGTCGACAATACTGCGCCACCGTGTTGGCGGAACCATATTGGATAATCGGTCCCTCCGCCGAAGAACGAAATGCGGAGAGGAGTACTCGTAATAATCATGTGCTCAACCTTTCAAGCGGTTTCGCGAAGCCTTATTCGCTCTAGCTCGGTATTCCGGAAGCTAGGCTCAGCGCGTGTTTTCCAACTCGACCTCGGTGATCGCGAGCTCTCTGATGGAGCTGGGCGGAATCTGCTCGACCTCCCTCCTGGCGCCAGACCGCCTATGCAAAACTTGAGGCAGCAGGTCGGGCAGGAGCCGTGCAAGTTGCCTGAGCGGCTCCACGGAGCCGAACAATACAACGATAAACAGCAGATAGAGCAGGCCAAACAACGCATTGTTTGCAACGATTCTCAGGAGCGCCCGACCAAACCCTCCCATTGCGAGTTGCGGCGGCATGGGCAAGTATCTGAGGGCTTGGGCGCAAATGACGGAAGCGACAATCGCAGCGACGGCGTACCTCCAAACGGTTTTCAGAATCAGAGTTATTGAAAGGTCAACCGGCCGCAAGGCATACAGAAATCCCGGAATCATCAGGACGCAGTAGGAGGCCGTCCAGGCTCCGGCCACCCCCGCCGGGCCCCAATGCAAGCCCACCACGAAGAGCGATGCAGTTACTGCAAGCTCGACTACCGTCCATCTTAACCATCTCGCCGTGGTTCCCATCGAAAGATGAATCCAAGCGGTGGTGTAGTAGACGAGCATCAGGCCGATTCCAGGAGCAAAGTAAACGAAGATATGTCCGGCTTCTCCCCATTGGCTCCCCAGAAGACAGCGAATCACATCTCTCCCGTTCAGCGTAAGTGAGGCGCTTATCGCCATTCCCAAAAAAGCAACGATGCCCAGCCCCTTGAGAAAATAGCGTTTATATTCCTTCAGATCCTTGTTCTTACGGCTGAGCGTGGTGACGACGACAGCCAGGATCGGTGCCAGTAGTTGGCCAGACGGAAGGATGAATAAGTCAAAGGCTTTCTTGTAAAATCCCAGACCGACAGCACCGAATCGCCATCCCACCAAGAGGTTATCGGCATTTCCGGTGAAGTAATTCAGAGTGAAGCGTCCGTAAACGCTGAACGCATAGCTCACCATTCTGATTGTGCCGCGATCTCCTTGTGGGAGCTTTGGGATCCACGAGCAAAGCAGCCATACGCCAATGCAGATGATGATTCGCTGCACAGCGAGGCCTGCAACGAGCGCCCAGTATCCCCACCCCAAGAACGCGCATATGATGGTGGCAATTAAATAGGCCATCTGACAGAGGATATTTAAGATGGAGGTCTGGCCAAAAAGCATGCCGCGTTTCAACAGGGCCATGTGGATGGTGGGCGCAATTGAAAGAAAAATTACAACCGCGAAACCGATTGCCGCTTTAGTGATCTGGGGATTCGAGTAAAAACGTGCCAAAGGTGAACCTGCAACGCCAAAAGCTATGGACAAAATCAATCCACCGCCTATAGTGATCCAAAACAGATTACTTGCCTGGGATTCAGTGAGCGTGTCAGCCTGGAGAACTGCCTCTGTAAAGCCAGCGAGCCCAAAGCTAGCCAGCAACAAACCGCAGGTGGCGACCATTGTCACGATCCCAAAGTCACTGGGAGTTAGCAGCCGGGCCAAAACGACTGTCCCGAGAAGTTGAATTAAAAAAACGGACGCTTGGGCGAAGACCGTGACACCTGCATTGCGAACGGCCCGCTTTGCTAGCTTGCCGTCGTCCGAATGGTCAAGAAATTTCCCAGCGCCGTCAAAAGGCTTGAGGCTCAACTCACACTTCCCTTACCGAAATCGCTACTATTTTGCTCCTAGAAAGAACAGGTCTGTCATGTCAGCTCCTGTCCGTTTATCCAGGGGATTGACCATCTATCTGTTGGTATATTTCACTTGATTCTCGCTGGGATGTTTGCTTTCCCTGGCAGCGACAGCAACCTCGTCTCACCCGAATCCGGTTCGGGATCTTCGATCGCGCCTTCCCAATAGAAGAGCATCCGCGCCAAGGTTTGTTCAAGCGACTTCAGCGGTTTCCAGCCTGTGTCTTTCTGCACTTTCTTAGTGTCACCGAAAATAATCCGTTCGTCGGAAGGTCGAATCAATCGATCCGCCACTAGAATTTTTGGCTTTATTCCACTTAACTGTACTGCTTTCTTGAGTAATTCCCCGATCTCCCATGTTTCGTTCGCGCACAGGTTATAGGCCTCGCCACGCTTGCCCTTTTGCGCGGCCAGATAGAATCCGCGAACCGTATCCTCGACGTCGAGAAACGCCCGCCGCGGCTTAAGATTGCCCACCTCAATCACCGGCTCCTGTAGGCCCTTCTTGATCCGCACGAGTTGCCGAACAAAATCGGACGGCGCATCATTCGTCTTCCCTGGCCCCGTTGTGTTGAAGAGCCGAATATTGACCGCCGGGATCTTGTAGTCAAGAAAATATTGTCGTGCAAGCAAGTCCAGGCAGACCTTGCTAATTCCGTACGGGTGTAGAGGATGTAACGGCTGATCTTCCGTCACTGGAATTGCGGAGGCGGGTACATTGCCATACTCGGCGCTCGAGCAAGCCGAAACCACAATTGGAGCCTTTTTCTGATTCCGCATCGCCTCAAACAAGTGCAATGAACCAATGATGTTCGATTGGAACGTACCGAGAGGGTCAGCCCATGAAACCGTAGGCAAGCTCTGCGCTCCCAAATGAAATACATGGGTCGGTTCATATTTTTGCAACACCTGCTCGACCCTCTGGCCGTTGCAGAGGTCGCAATGCTCGGGATGCAACCTGGGTGAGGCGGGAAGCGAATAGGACCCGTAAAGACGGTATCCAGCAACAACGTTCCATCCTTTGTCCACAAGGAATCTCACCAGGTGCGTGCCAATAAAGCCTTCAGCTCCTGTCACCAGTGCTGTTCTTGACATTCTCATCTCCGGGAGTTGAATCGAATCGCGCTGAACGCGGTAATCAGAATCTGTTCATGCGTCGGCGAACTAGGTATCTAAGCCAATGTCGTTTCCGAAAACAAAATGGCCGGGGTTGCGTTGTTGTCTGTCTCAACAGATCAATGGGGCGTATCGTTACCGCAAATATCAAGCGAGACGGAAATCGACCCGCTTAGCGACCCCGGTCGGGCTTGTCACCCCGTTCGCAGAGAGGACGAACCGCCATTCGCCAGCCGAAATAGCAACCTGTCCCAGAACCTCACCACCGACCACTTCAAGTGACGTAGGACAAATTGGGCTCGTCGGCCCAGCTTTTCTCCAAACAAGAACGCTATCCATGAGTATTTCCATGATAGGCGTGGCATTCGAAGCTCGCCCCCAAGCTCTCGTGCCTTGTTCTGCATTTCGTCAACCAGATCGCCTCGATCTGGGTAAAAGAACACAAGCCAATTCTGGATGTATGCGACGCAGGCGGCGCGAGTTCGCGGAGAATCCTCCAAAGAGCGCAGGTACCCAATGTGCAATTTCATCGAGTGCCATTGTGCATCCCGCTTGCGATCCGAAGATCCAATATGGCTAAGGCTGCCTCCGCCGGAAGCACGATAATAGACTCGTGCCCCAGGCGTGAAGCGCACGCCGTCACTCGCTAGAAGCACCCTGCAGAAGTACTCCCCGTCGTCGTCACCCAAGAGCGTCGTGTTCCAAGGCCCCGCTGACTCGGAAAGCTCGCGGCTAACCAGCCAGGTGGCGGTTTGCATGTGAAGATTTTGGCCCATCTTGCACATCAACCAATCCGCGGGAAGATGATCGTGCCACAGAGCTGTCGGCCTAAACTTTGCCCGGTAGTATCGAAATAAGAAGTAGCTCCATCCGCACGAGATGAGCGTCCGCTTACTTCCAAGCTCTTCAGCTTTCGCCATTTGTATCGAGACTTTATCTGGAGACAGAAGGTCGTCCGCATCGAGCCATTGAATGTAATCTCCCTGACAATGCTCGTAGGCTGTGTTTCGCGCGGCAGCCGCGCCCTGGTTGCTTTGCGTGACGACTCGCACTCCTTCAGAACTGAACTGCCGAGCGACTTCCAGAGTGCGGTCTTTCGAGCCGTCATCCACGACGATGATTTCTTTTCGTGGCCACGTCTGCGAAAGGGCCGAACGTAGAGAGTCAGCAATCCACTTCTCCGAGTTATATGCTGGAATGAGAATTGAAACCAATGGCTTCATACCTACGCCCTCGCAACGCTTGATTGCCCTAAATACAAGGCTCTAACTGTAAATGGAGTCATGGACTTCCGAAGTCATCTAGTCGTCCATTCCCGGCAGGTCGCAGTGCTCACCAACAAATTCCGTCATATTTGCCGTCCCCGCTCCTTTGATCTGAAATGCGAACCAGGTCCACAATGGATTGCCCGTCGCGCAATTGATTGGGAACAGCCAGAAAATCGGGGTCTTTGTTTCCGATCACGATCGTTTGAGCGTGATCGAGAATGGCATCCAGGCGATCCACCATGAGCCGCGAGATGTGCGGGACGCGGTTGAGAATGAAATCGCGGTTCGCGCCCACCAAGCTGGCAATGTTGACATTCTTGTCATAGATTCGCAGATCATAGCCCTTACCGAGCAGCCGCTCGATCACTTCAATCACCGGGCTCTCTCGCAAGTCGTCGGTACCCGCTTTGAAGCTGAAGCCCAGAACTCCAATTCGTTTATGACCCTTCTCCATAATGAGCTTCAACGCACGATTCAGCTGTAATTCGTTGCTCGGCAGAATAGATGTAAGGATCGGAAGATCCAAGTCGTGCAATTTGGCAGTGTACGTCAGGGCACGCAGGTCCTTCGGCAAACAAGAGCCGCCAAAGGCAAAACCAGGCATCAGATAAGCAGGCGAGATGTTAAGTTTCTTGTCCTCACAAAAGATCTCCATAACCCGATGCCCATCGACACCAAGAACCTTGCTGAGATTGCCTATTTCGTTTGCGAAGCCGACCTTGAGGGCGTGCCATGAGTTATCAATATATTTGATCATTTCAGCGGTTTTCAGATCTGTTCTAATCAGCGGTGCGTCGAGCCTCTCATAGAGCTGAGCAAGAAGCGATCCACTCGCCTGGTCCAGCTCCCCGATCACAGTCATCGGCGGCGCATTGAAATCTCTTACGGCCGAACCTTCGCGCAGAAATTCAGGGTTATGGCAGACACCAAAATCTGTCCCGGCAACTTTCCCCGAGAATTCTTCAAGCACCGGTATCACAATACCGTGCATTGTTCCCGGCAGGATTGTGCTGCGAATGACCACCGTGTGGTGCGTGTCTTTGCTCTTGAGCGCCGCACCGATCTGTTCGCAAATCCGGCGGATATAGCGCAGATCAAGGTTGCCGTTCGTCTGACTTGGTGTCCCAACACAAACGAAGGAAAGGTCTGTCCTCAGTATCGCCTCATTGGGATCGTCGGTGACCTGTAGCCGGCCGGAACTCACTGCCTCTGCGATGATTTCGGCGATTTCCGCTTCAACAATCGGAGGCAAGCCCTTGCTGATCAGATCTACTTTGGCCGGGACTGGGTCCACACCGACAACCTGATGCCCGTCTTTGGCAAAGCAACCTGCTGACACTGTCCCGACATACCCTAATCCGAAAATGCTAATTCTCATAGCCCGCCCTTTTCTTTGTGAAGCACATCGCACGAAGGTGCTTGCGGCCCATTCGAACCGGCATCGTCGCCATGCCTATATCTGAAATTATGAAGCGCTCTCTTTTCATACTCTCACTTTCAATCAGATGAGATCCGTGTTGGCTCCGATCTTACTTCTTAGCTTCGGAGTCATATCAACACTTATTCAACCAACGCCAGACTTTCCAAATGGGAATACCTAAGGCATTGCCTCCACACTCGCACTAACGAGCCCCTTGCGACATTTCAATCGTGCTTTAACACAGCCATAATGGGGGAGCACTTCTCGGTACGATGCTCTGGCGCTCTACACGAACGCAGGATAGCGAGGGCATCTTTCTATTGTTGAGGAGTAATCAGAAACTTACCTGGACTTTTGAGATATCGGACCGTCGGGATAATGAAAGTGCGGATTCCACGTTGCCGCCGCACGCCTGCCATGTTGACTGTCGACTCGAAGCGCAGACATAGATGACATTGTAGTCAAGGGAGCTTTAAGCTTGAGCCACGCAAAACTACGACATCCGGCCGTTAATGAGACCTTTCCTCGGAGAAAGAGCCAGAATATGGCCGTTCGAAAATCCGCAGCAACCAGATGAATCTTGGAGATCCATCCGCCGCGGTATTTACCGATCGCTTGTGGTCAATCCTCTTTGGTGGCGTCCGGATAAAAGTAAAGAGCCGGTACTTCTTACTCAGCAGCGGCTCAAAGAGTTGCCTTCAGTCTGACACTGGAATTCTTAACTGCTCATTCCAGTGAAACTCTAGGAACTCGTTGAAATTCGCCTGATTGCGGCGGCTTTCCTGGCCATTTTCGTTTCTTTCCGTTCGAAATCTGTTTGAAGTGCGGTTCTGGCCGGTGTTTATAGGGGGTTTGCGAGCCTCAGGGAATCATCCCCAAGGCTCGCAACCGTTGCTCAGGCACATTTCTCCCGGAGCATTTCCGGTGGCTGAGCCATCAGTCGCGGCAGCCGGATTAGGTTGTGCGCCGCGCAACTGAAGACGAACAGCCAGTCCACTTTCTCCAGGCCTCGCAACTTGACCTGGCGCAGCGGACCGGTTTGCTTCAGCCATCCGAATCCCTTTTCGATCAGCCATCGACGACTCAGGCTGATGACATAGCCGGGCTGGCGCGTGGTTCTGCGGTCCAGGTTGCTGGTACGGCCTTTGTCGTTCCTGGTAACGTGCGGCGTCACGTTTAACTCCCGCACCGTGCTAACGAAATCCTTCGTGTCGTAAGCCTTGTCGGCGCCCACTGTGATGCGGCGTGAGCGGCCCTCTTGCTTTTCGGCAAGCATCAACAGTGCTGCATCGCGCTCGGCATAACCGTCGGCGTGCGTCACCATCGCCGCGGCGATCAGACCGTTGCGGTTTTCCACCAGCGCATGACCCAGATAACTCAACTTCGATTCCTTGCCGTAACTCTTCTTGTACAGCCGCGCATCGGCATCGGTGGTCGATTCATGCGTTTTGTTCGATCGCTTCTGGCCATGAAAATTCGCTCCGTCGCCGTCATCAGAGCCGTCCTTCGAGCGAAAGCTCTTCTGCGAGGCCCACGCCTGAATCAGCGTGCCATCTACCGTGAAGTGTTCGTCGCTCATAAAGCGCCTGGCATGCTTGTTCACTTCGGCAAAGAACTGCTGCGCCACATCGGAAGTCAGCAACCGGTCGCGGTTCTTGGAAAACACCGCATGGTTCCATACCGCGTCGTCCATGCCAAGGCCCACAAACCAGCGGAACAACAGGTTGTAGTCGATCTGCTCAACCAGCAGCCGCTCAGAACGCACTGAGTAGAACACCTGCAACAAAAGCGCACGAAGAATGTACTCCGGTGCAATCGATGGACGGCCGGAGTCGGCATACAACGCATCGAACTCCGGGCTCAACGTCCGCAACACAGCATCCGTCAACTTGCGAACTGCCCGCAATGGATGATCCTGAGGCACACGCTGCTCCAACGATATATAGCTGAACATCCCGTCCTGATCCCGCTCGTCTCCACGCATGTCTGTTAGACGAATGGCAGCCAACCTCCGACGCAAAAACGGGTATCTATTTCAACAAGTTCCTAGGCATTAAGGCCCTGTAGCGCGGAGACCTCTTCAAGATATAGGGACAGGGGTAGCATTCACGCTTGTGGGCGCAGCGGGGGCCTGACTTCCAGTTCCGCCTCCACTCGAGCCTGTGCCATAGCAAGTAGTCTCGTTAAACGAAAGAACGCCGCTCGTTCCGCTCGCAGTTCCGCCCAATACGTTTAAATAGCAGTCCTCTGCCGGGTTTGTATAGACTTCGCCGCTTACTCCACTTACGTTTCCGCCTGTGACATCCGGCCCGATGATTGGCCACGGTTTTCCACTTGGCCACCAGGAAGGCGTTGAAGAGTAGTAGAACGATGCTGGAAGAGTTTCGCTTGATGGGCAAGGATTGAGGTAGGGAAACTGCACTCCGTAGATGGAACTGGTAGCCGTCCCTTGTGCCGGGAACTGCGGAACCTCAGAGCAGTTGAAGCGCGGCGAACCAAAGCCGGTCGCCGAATCAGCGTTACCCCAAAGCATGACGGTTGCAACGGTGTTTGGGTCGTTGCTAACGGTATTCCCATATCCGACACCGAGGACATTCGTATTGTTCGCTGTGTAGCCTCCGGAACAACTCGTAGTCCCGTTGCAATACGTTTTCGTAATCCCCGTTGTTCCGAGCACGTTTCCTATCATGGAGTAAAACCTATGGAATGCATAATCCTGCATGATGGTAATGCCGCTGGTGCAGGCTCCGTAAGTCGCTGCAGAGTATGATCCGCTTTCCCAACACTCCGGTTCTACCGAGTAGTAATTGCGGAAGAACGTCATCATGTTTGCGGTCCCGTGAATGTTGTCGCCGGTAAAGCCGTTGGAAATGTTGCCTTCGGACAGGTTAGTGTCCGACCCGGCGGCGTGGTCTCCGCGTGCCGGAATACTGTAATTTGTGCTTCCGGTATAGAACCCATTGACCGTGAAGTTATAGCCCCATACGTTGCCCGTCGATGTACCGTTGCTAATCTCCGGCGTGGTCACGGCCTGGAAGATGTTGTTTTCGACCAGCGAATCGGAACACGCGAAACACTCAACCCCATAGGAAACCGTGGCCGAGTTCTGCGTAAGGAAGAAGTAGTTGTTTCTGATAATGGTAAGGTTGGCGTACAAGAGCTGGACGTGTGCTTCGGAGGACTGTTGCGAGGTTACTCCCTTCACCCAGCATCCCTGGCAGTTTTCGATCTCGATCGAGTTGGCCCCCGAGTTGTTCGCAGAATTGACGCTCAGGTCTTCCACGCCGTCCGCCAGAAGGGGCTTCGTAGCCCACCACGCGAACATATTGGCAGTGGACCAGTTGGGCATGTGGAGGCCGGGATAGAATCCCACCACTACGTTGGTCCCGCTGCAGGCCGAGCCCACGGTCGTCACGCCGTTGCAACTCGTAACCATCACAATCTGTTGCTGATGATAACAACCGCTGGGATTTGAACTACACCCCGATCCTCCGCGTATGCCGTTTGCTCCGCCGTCTTCGCTGTAGGGGCCACCAAGCCCAGGTGAGGTTGGGGTGCAGGTATACGACGATCCTGTTCCACTGACGAAAATCCCGCCATCGTCGCAGGTTGGGTCGAGCTGGTCCAGAATGATCGGGTTGCCGACGACCAGATTGGGGACCGAAGGCAGCGTGATCGTGTTTGAGCCTTGGACAACATTACCCGACACGGCCACAGGGCCATTCTGCGAACTTCCTGCCGAAACCATCCCAATGCTTCCGCCGCAACCGGACGTGGAGGTAGGCGCTAGGAAAGTCTGATTGGCCCCCGCTCCGCGCAGCGTCACATTCGAGACTCCGCCAAAGCTGATGCACCCCGTGGCGCTCGAGTACGTGCCAGCCGGGAGCAGCACATAAGTATTGGCGGGCGCCGATGCAATAGCTGCGTTAATTTGCGCTGAAGTGGACGATGCTCCATTTGACGTCACCGTTGCGCAGGCTGTGGTCCCACATTGCGTGCGATTCGTGGGGATGCCGTCGACAGCTCCTGGGGTCCACGCGGTGAATCGTCCCGGGGCGAGCACCCCTGCCGCCGGAGACTTGTTTGCCCAGAACAGCGGCTGAGCGGTCGACGCAGAAGTCCAATTGACCATCAGGTTTTGAAAGTAGGTCGTGGTTCCGCTATTGTTTCCGTTCTCGTTGTTGCCTATCTGTATGTAATCGAGAGTTCCACCGGTGTCTCCGCCTGTGATAGACGCATTCCCCACCAGCGTCCCGCCCGCCGTGTAAACCCACATCTGTGTGAAGGATGTCGTCAAATTGGCCGCAAGCGCAATGTAATACGTACCCTGCGGAGCAAGTGCGATGCAGGCTGAGTGTGCAGTAGGCTTGACTTCAATACGGATACTATACTGCCCGTAGCTTGAAGTACAACCGGAGTTAAGTTGGGCCTCAAAGTAATCGCCGCTCGTTGCCCAAATTCCGAAAACATCCCAATCGTCACCATTTTGCTGAGCCGGCGGGCCGAGAGTGACGCAAGCGAGGGCTGAAACCACCGTGGCTTTCCCAGGGGTTCCGGAGAAAGTCCAGTAGGCGTTGGTGTTGTTACCAGCGTCGCTGTGCGCCATGTTATTGTAATTCAGACTTTGGGCCGGATAAATCGCGCCGCCCGTGCCGGTCATCTGCACCGCGCCCAAGTTAGAACACTTCCCCTGATTCGCACCCACGGTAAAGTCTGTTGCGCCCGTGAAATTGCAGGTCGAGCCTGCGGTGCATTGCGAGCTTACAATGCCCGCATTCGCGATGGACGGTGTGAGCGCGGTGCCGGGGGAACTGGTGTTCATACTGACAAGTGCGTCTACGGATAGCGTGGACCATTGTTGCGCCGCAGCGACTAGAGAAAATCCGACGCATAGAAGTGCGAGGAACGGAAGACGAATGCGCCTCATCCTCGCCCCGAACCGGCGTCCAGACCTGCCGGCGCATTGCTCCCGGCAACCGTTCTGCGTTGGAAGTTGAGCTTTGCAGCGATCGAATGTAGTGGTATCGTTGCCGGACTGAAGAGATCCAAAATTGCGGTCAAAAGAGCCGAGCAAAGTCACGGCAAGGGAGAGGGGGCCTTTCATAATTACCTCACTGAAATCCAATCGAGACCAAGGCGTGAGCAAATGGAGGAGCATTCCAGAGGGCCGAATCCGGTGTGCCTTACGATTGCAGGCACTTCCAAGCCAGTCCGAAATATAGGTTCTGACCGGTTCATCTTATGCCGCTCTCGAGCGGCTCGCAACTCACCGAGGTACTGTGCCACTTCCGATCTCCGCGATATTCGCCTGTTGTTCGCCCCTTGACCAACAGGGCCCTCTGTGGGAACGGTGAACGGAAACAAAGGCTCAAATTAAGATGCAAGATGCCCAAGATCTGGTAATTTCTCAATCCAAGTCAAACGGTTGAACTCAGCTTGCGGAGAGTCTGATTGCGTACCAGAGTTGATGGGGTCCGTCGTTGGGATTGAGGCCTGCCCCGTGCCTCCGCAGTCCTCATTAGGAAGGCGGCTCAGGGTATTCACTCCTCACGAAAACCGCGTCGGCCCACAGAGCCCTCCCGTCCCTGCCGAGACAGGGCGCCGAGAGGCTCCAGAACGAGAATCCAAGGTCCGCCAACTCGTTCCACAGAGCGGGAAAAGTGTCGTCGGAGGCGTAGTGCGAAACCAAGTTAGCCTCGATCAGCACGGTGCGCGTCCTGGCCAAGACGCTTCGCGCGCCTGCAAGCACCGCGCGCTCGAAACCCTGCACATCGATCTTGAGCAGGTCTATGGATCGCGATTCGGGGACGAGGCTGTCCAAAGTACATTGCTTGACTGGTATGGTGCGGGCGACCCTCGCCGCAGCCGCGCCGTATTGCGCCTGGAGAAACTCGGACCGGGGGTGCAGCACTGAGGAAAAATCGGAAGCGGCGGTGACATGGAACTCCACCTGACCGGCTTCGTCGCCGAGAGCCACATCAAAGTAGGTGATCCCGGAGAGTTCCCCGAGGCGCTGCCGACAGACCTTCATCGCTTCCGGGTTGGGCTCAAAGACCCAAATCTCGGGAATGGACAGGAGCTGTGTTAACGCGTGGGTCCACTGGCCTTCGTTGGCTCCGACGTCGATGACGAACGATGGAGACCTTTTGAACGCAGGGGGCAGTATGGAAAAGCGCGAACGATCATAGGCGATGTACTTCTGCGAGGAACATGCTTCCATCCAAGGGCGCTTGGTCACCGAAGAGAGGATTTTTCTTCTGCGATTGAGATCCGCGAGAAATTGTGGAGTCAGGCCCCTGACAATGCTTTTCAAAATGTTCATGAGAATTTACCCAACCTCCCGCGCCGCTGTAGCCGGATTCACCGAATTATCCCGGATATGCATTTTGGCATCCCATCAGCGGGTTCGGGTTGCGGCTGGCGACATCCGCGTTGTGAATTTGCCCAACTGGCGAGGGATCACTCGTCCGACTGACAAAGCTCCCACAGGAGATTCGACTTTTGCTTCAAGGCCTGGGAATTGGCGACCAACAAGTGGCCGTTCGAGCTTAAGTTTGGGACGGCTTGGGACCACCGCGGTCGAGAGGAGGAACGCGATCCAAACTGACGAATTCGTTCTGAACCCCGCCTCCGTGAAACAGTACACGATTGCCGCAACAAACAATCCCAATCGAATCGCACCTAATTCCGGCTCATGGCGGAGCGCGCCAAGGATATTCCGATAGCCCGTAACTATGAGCACGGCGAGCAGAGCCACCCCGATCCATCCCAGGTTCAAGTAAGTCTCCAGATATCCATTATGAGCCTCGTTGATTCCATGCAATTGGCCTCCGGCGGCCCAAATTGCTTCCATCCGCTTACCCATCCAGAAGCTATCGAATCCAGTTCCGATCAGTGGGTTTCCGCTAAACTTCAGGAGCCCCGACCAGATCTCCGTCCGACCTGTGAGAGTCGCGTTTCTCCCCAACGCGTGAAACGCTGCGTCTCCGCCGAAATTGAGAAACAAAGTACCGAATGAGGCCACCACCAGAATCGCCACCATAAGGTGTACGAAGAGAGGTTTGCGCGCAATTCTCGAAAGACCCATTGCTACGATTACGCAGCCCGCCATGACAAAACAGGATTCCGAAGTCTTCGAGTCAATACTTGAAAAGAGGTAAAGCACCATTGCTACGATCGCACCCTGAGCGATCAGGCGTCGCGTTCGAAGGCGGCTTTTCGGTTCCTTGAAAGTCGTGGAAATTCGCCATAGCATGGCCAATCCGAAAACCAAACAAGTCATCCCTAACATGTTCTTGTCCGCTGCAACCCCAGAGAAAAACTGCCTTCCGCTCCAAGTGTCGTAATGCCGCGATAATCCCGGATAGTACTTGTTAAGCAGAATGGAGGATGGAATGAGGACTATACCAACAAAAGACAAAACCCGCTTGATTGCACCGGGTCGGTCACGATCCGTCAGGACAATCAGGACCATCGTGAAATCGCCCAAGAACCTTATCCAACGCTTGAGAGCCACTTCAGGATAGTCAGACCAAGCGATGCTCACGGCGCAATAGCAAAGGAAGAGGAGCATTGGCCAATTCTGATGCACAAATTTGGCGACAGATTTTCGCCGGCTCACAAGAACGGCTATGCCAGCAATAATGAGCGCCAACCTGATAATCGCGTCGAGAGGGCTCCCGTCGAGGAGCTGTTGCGGTGTAACTGCAGACCCTGAGTATAGCCAACTTGACACAGGCCGCGACCCGCTGATCAACAACCAGACGACCGAAAGCCAAAGAGCCTTCGAAGTTCTGCTCTTACGGTCCCGGTCCAACACGAAGACTACCCAGATTCCGACGCCATAAATGGCGGTGGCAATTATTGGGGGCATCAGGCGGTCTCCGCCAGGACCTTATCCACGAGTCCCTGAACTAATATCCCTCCAGAAGGTTGCGGCTCTCGAGCTGGCGCAGATTGTCCGGCGAGTTTTACTGCCTGCGGCTCGGATCGGGCCGCCCGAGAGCTCGCTATGCGCTCGGCGAGGTGCGAAAAGTCAGTCCAAACCCTCACAGCAATTGTCATTTCATCTCAACTCAACCGTTGTGCGCGAATCAAACATCTGAGCAGACAACCCTCGACCTAGCTCTCTGGAATCTTGTTTGTGCTGCCGAGACTGCCGCGATTGTTCCTCATAGGTTGTTGCCGCGTGCCACATTCTTCCCAGTAATCGGCTCTTGCAGCAAATAATCTCAACATCGGAAAGATAAAGGCTGACGTATTCAAGGGATTCGAATCAACGGACCGCCGCTCAAACGGCTGCGACCTCGCCGACCGAGAGCCCTTTGAGCCACTCCTCGAGGACAATCAGGCTGAAAAGGACCTTGTGATTGTCGCGCCGACCCGCGGCGTGATCCGCGTAGAGCTGCCTCACTGCCGCCGGACGCAGGAACCGATAGATGAAAGAGCTGTCGTCTTCAAATGTACCGGCCATGGTGCCGCCTAACGCGTCGCGGAACCAGTCGTCGACGACATTCATTGCGAAGCCGCGCTTCGGCCTGGCCACAATGGCTTTAGGGAGGAATTCCCGACATACCCGCTTATGAAGCCACTTGCCCACTCCATTGCGAACCTTGAAGTCGGCCGGCAGCCTCTCCGCATATTCGACGATGTCCTTGTCGAGGAATGGAACCCTCAACTCCAGGCTGTGTGCCATCGAAAGCTTATCAGCGTACATCAAAAGCTCATCTGGCAAGGTGGATCGGATTTCCGCGAACTGAAGTCTCCCCAATTCATCCGTGCGAGGTGTTAGATTGGCGAAATCGGCCCAGCAATTCAGCAGTCTCTCCCCCGAATCGGATTTCAGCAACCCATCCCAAAACAAGCCATCAATCTGCTGGCCTGGCAATAACGACAGGATACGTTCGCGGCCGTCCTTTGAACCGTCGCTGCCCAGAGCATAGAGGCCACGTTTCAGTGTCTCCCTGCGCGGCAACTTCGCAACGGCTCGCTCCACCGGAAACCGCGCCCAATGAGGTAATGTCGTCCAGGCTGCGCCATACCGCGCGTACAAGTGACGGCGATAGCCGCCGAACAACTCATCGGGGCCTTGTCCCACGAGGCAGACTTTTACGTCCTCGCGCGCCCGTTTGCAAACGAAATACATGGGGACGATGGACGAGGTCGCAATGGGCTCCTCCAACGAACCGACAATATTGCTTAACTCCTGCTCAAAAATCGCTCGAGTTATTCTGACACTTGTGTGTCGTGACTTCAGGATTCGAGCTGTTTCCTCCGCATCCGCTAATTCATCATCGGCGAAACTCTCGCCATAACCCACTGTAAAGGTCGGCCAGCCGGCCCCGTTTTCGTTCATCAACGCCAGCAGCAGACCGGAGTCAATTCCACCACTCAGAAGCAGCCCTAGCGGCACGTCGCTCATTAACTGCCTGCTTATTGCGGCGCGATATAGTTCAAGCAGCTCCTCGCCTGCTTGCGCGATGCTCTTGGGAGGGACAAACGGCGTTGGAGCAAAACGATACCAGCGGCTCGTCTCGCACACTCCACCTTGCACCACCAACTTCGTGCCTGGCGCTAGTTTGCGCACGCCTTTCACCGCCGTATAGGGCGAGGGTGTATAGCGGTACCGCAGGAATAAATTCAGCGCCTCGGGATCTGCCTCGGGTCTCTCATCCCCCATGCCGGCGCAAACAGGACGCATCTCTGACCCAAACCACAGCGAACCTCCCTGCTCACGGTAGTAAACAAGCTTAATGCCGAAGGCATCTCTCGCCAGCATCAGGCGCCGCCGGACCGAGTCCCAAACCGCCAGACCAAACATGCCGTTCATCCGGTTTAAGACCTCATCGCCCCATTGCTTATAACCATGCACAATCACTTCCGTGTCGCACTGGGTTCGAAAGACGTGTCCAAAGCCCTCCAGCTCAGTTCGCAATTCCTTAAAGTTATAGATTTCTCCGTTGAATACGACCCAGGTAGTCTCCTGCTGGTCAGACATTGGCTGATGGCCGCCTTCAAGATCGATGATAGACAGGCGCCGGAACCCGAAACCTAAAGGGCCGTCAAGATGATAGCCTTCATCATCAGGGCCTCTGTGGCGTATTGACCCGGTCATCCTCTCGAGTTCGCGACGCGCGACGGCTGCGCGATCAGCAAAGTTATACTTTCCACAAATTCCGCACATGCGATCGGCCTCGCTACTTCACTGCAGGGAAGTTTTCTTGTGACTGTGTATAAAGGAAGAAACAAAGGCTGCGAAAGAGCTGAGATGACGCCCAACGGTGCATCGGCGTATTGTCCCAACCGAGCAATAGTTGGCGTGATCGAAACGAGCCATCGGGTCTTTGCCAAACCGTCAGAATCTGATCCACCACACCATCGACCCGCTGGTCTAGTTTTTCGAAGCGGCCTCTGAGCAGCACGCCGAGATTGATGCACTCAGCGTAATCGTACAACTCACGCCGATAGACAATGAGCCTTGGAGGCAGCGCGAAGGGCTTCGGTACACCGTGTTGATCGAAGAGGTTGCGGACGTAAAAGTCGATTCCGCGCTCGATTGCGCTGGTACATTCAGTGTTGCCGGTGAGCGCTTCGATTTTGGCGAGTGCCTTCATCACAAAACACGTATGAAAGTGGTCGATGAAGTGTCTCTTGCCGTCGTTTGCGTAGTGCCATGAGCCGTCGGGATTCTGAGACTCAAGCACAAAGTTAAGATTCCTGGCCGCAGTATCCATATAGCGCTTGTCAGAGAAATCCATCGCCGCCCGCGTTAGCAGGAATGCGCGATACGCATTCGCATTAATAACGCCCGCCGACTGCTCGGGCGTAGGAGTGTAGGAACAGGACGCTGCACGCTCTGAAGTCACGAAATCGTGATAATCGTGCAAGCCGTGATCTGCGATCGACCGCATGATCTCCCGCCAGCGAGGGTTGTTGTCAATCGCGTAAACTTCCCGGAAGGCTTCATACACATAGGGCACCGTGGTGATGAGCGGTGTTCCCTGGCGGATTGTTCCACGCAGAGTTCCCCAGTTGAAGGGATAACCCCAGCAGTACCGGTCGTACCCGGGGCAGCGGGTATCCTCGAGTTCTTGTAGAAAGTGGAGCGCGCGACGGTAATGCCTTTCGTCATTCGAATGGCGCGACAAAAAAGCGAAGCCCATGGCGTAATGCGCGTCTGCAATGGGGAATCTTTGACGCTTCCAGAAGAGCCTGCGAGCCGAAGGGAGAAAGGCTTCGCAGAGGATGATGGGAGCGACCGCTACAGTCCCGAGAAGTGGCCGGCGATAGTAAAGAGCCTTGATGTTCCGGCACAGGTCGCTTGCATAGAACGTCTGAAAATCATAGGAGGTCTCGCCATAACGCTCGAGCCACCCGGTATATCGATCCACAGCAGGGGAAACCCTTGCCGACAGATTGAGATCAACGGCATTCTCTACGCTCACTTCAGTCGGCATACCAAGCTCTCTCACGTGCTGAGACCAGAATTAAGTTGCTTGCCCAGCAATCGCCCCGCGCCTTCTTCGGCACACAATATTGCCGATCCATTTTACTTACGACGCGTTTAAGCCAGGCAAGCGCCGAAAATAAGACATACTCAAACACCGCGCTCGAAAGCCGACATTTTCAACGGGTACACGTCGCTTCGCTGTGCTTCTGTACTTTCAGGTGCACCATCAGATGCCAGCCCATCGCGCGCTGCATCGGCAGCGATTCAACCGGCAGTGGCGGCGCGTGCATAAACTGCTTGTAAGCGTGCGTCACCTTAAAGTCAGGAAAGTCTTCCCGCACCTCTCGTAACCCATAGACTTTGGCGAATGGGTTGTTGGGGCCGTCGGTGCTCCGATGAACGAATCTCTTCATGCTCAGGTATCGGAACAACCCTTCCTTACGCGCGTTCTTCATGTGTGCCGCGTAAATGCCCTTTCCCTGGATCCCCAGCGCCACCATGGCCGCCAGACCCGCGCGGCGCAGAATTGCAATTGACAGCAGGTAGTTTAGCGACCACTTGGCATAGACCATGATCACCAATTCGCCGCCCGGCCGAAGAACACGCGCGATTTCCGCCTGCGCCGCGTGAATCTCGCAAACGTGGTGCAGAACGCCAAAGCTGTATACCATGTCGAACGAGTTGTCGGGGTAAGGTATCTGAAGCACAGACCCTACCTTCAGATCGTCGAACGGAAGCTTGCGCAGCCGCATCCGTTCTCTTACTCGAGCCACCGAGGCCGATGTCAGATCCAGCCCCGACCAGCTACCTCCGCGGCGAATGATCTGCTCCGAATCCGCTCCCTGGCCCAGTCCGATCTCGAGAACCTTTTTCCCAGCACAATGTGCCCTGTCGAGGCAGCCGAGGATGTGCTTCTCTTTTCGATACCGAAAAGCATCGTACTCCGTGAAAAACCGTTCGAAGTCGCCGCCGAATCGATCCTCCAGCCCACCCACCTGTGAGTCACCGCAGGTATTGGCCTCCCAGAAGTTGGCGACGTCTTGTTCGACAGCGGATGTCGTGCGTTTTTGCTCAGCTCTCATAGTGTTCCAACGGCTTATGCAGCCGCCTAACTACCCTTCTTTTATGTATTGCGATCAATCTATATGTTTATGCTACTTAACCGGTTCCGCGGGTAGATATTTCTGAACTTTTCTCAACCTGATCATCGAGCCAATAATGGTTCGCAGCTTATTCATCTGTTCCTTACGGTGAAATCGCATAAGATCGCGAGACACCGGCCGATCCATCCGTCGCACGGCGGCCATACAATAGCCAAGCAGCAAAGCTACTCCCCCCAATAAAACCGGTTTCCTCGTCATCCGATACCCGACGCGAAACAGTTCCCACACCGGTGATCCGCCCAAGAAGTAGTCCTTTTTGCCGTAATCGAACGAGGCGCCTAAAGGCCCTTTCTCGGCGGTACCCATAAGTCTGGAATGGTGATAGCGCCGATCAGGGTAGTTGCGTGTTTTCCAACCTTTCATGCGAGCAGTCGTGACCGCGATCCAGTCAATTCCACCAAGCCGGTTCGGGCAATAGCCCCCGATATCCAGGAAGCATTCATATCTGAAAAGTTGACATGCACCATGCACGGAGGCTTCGCCCTCGAAGCTATGCCGTGTGGAATCCCAGCCCCCGTCCTGGGTGTAGGCGGTTCCGGCCACGCCCAGCGCCGAATTTTCCATGAATTTGCTTAGGAGGAACTCGAAGTGGTCGGGCCCAAATGAAATATCCGCGTCAAGGTTTCCGATCAGCTCAAACTTAAGATCTTGAACGCGCTCGAGGCCCTCGTTAAAAGCGTAAACCTTTGCCGCGAAGTTTCGATCCTTCCGCACCGGACGATTGACCAACTCAATCCAACTGTACTGGGCCGCATACTTCGCCACAATGTCTGCTGTCGTATCTGTCGAGCCGTCATTTACAATGACCCACTTCAGCGGAAGTATTGTCTGAGCTACAACAGATTTGAGGGTCTCCTCAATCAAGCGCGCTTCATTGCGGCTGGGAGTGATCAAGACATAAGTAAGATTGTTAGCTTCATTGCCCATATGAGTTTTTGAAGTTTCTGCCGATCTAGGCGGACTCTACAAAGAGTCTGTGTGCTAATTCAAGCGCCAGGAGTCTGTGAATCTTGACTGTATGGTTTTGGTCTCCGTGCAAATGGCTATTCACAACGCGCTCAACACCTGCGCGGGTGACATAGGGTCTCGCCAGCGCTCGATCATCGAGAAGTATCTGGCGAACGTATTCTTTCAGCTGATCTCGATACCAAACGCGAAAATGGAACGGTTTGTGGCGGCCGAGCCAGATACGCTCCAGATGGAGGGGAGCGAACATGTGATCGATGCGCGCCATCCAATGGGGCATTCCAATGTCATACGCGTATTCCGCTTTAAAGAGGAATTCGAGGTACAGGTGCGTCAGCGCGTTATTGAGCCCACCGGAGCCCCGATCGGTTCGAATCCTGGCAAGTGCAGGGTTGCCCTCGCGAATCAGTCGAGCCCTTACTTTCTCGTTCGTTGCTAGAGTGTCCGGGCCGGGAGCTCGGTACGCAGTCTTGACGACATCGTTGTCGAGGAACGGCGAGCGGATTCCAACCTGGGTCTGTTCAAGCCCAAGTACGCCATAGTGATGCCATGGCGATTGGCGAAAGGCTACAAACGAGATGGGATGAACCTGGCGTGCAGTATTGTAGGTTTCAACCCCGGCGCGAATCTCCTCACTTAGAGGCTCAAACAACCCAGCTGCCGGGGCCGCAGCTTTGAACATCACGGCCTGCAGGAGAATCTCGCTGCCATAAGTACCCACCATGCGCACAGGCGCGATCTCGCGTACTTTTTCCTGCACGTAGAGGTCGGGAGAGCGGCTTAAATCAACACATGCGTCGCTCAAATACACTGACCGCTCGGCGTAATGAGCAAACTGAGATAGAAACTCCGGTCCGGCGGTAACCACCTGGTAAGACTGATGGCAAGCCTGGGCGACGCGTCGCCCGAGTTTTACGTCCTCATGCTCGCGGTACGTGCTGCCCCACGTATAGCAAGGCAGCGAGTTAGGCTCTGGCTTGTGCCACGCCAGAATGATGCGCGTGTCCAGCCCGCCCGTCACCGACATTCCAACTCGCTCGCGTCCTTTGAAATATCGCGGGAGATTGTCGACAAAGGCGCTCTGAAGCTGGCGGTAGTACTCTTCTGGATCGAGCGCCTCCTGCTGCTCCCACTCTTTCGGTTCGAAGTAGAAGCTTTTTGTCTCGAGCGCGCCGTTGCGAAACCTCCAGGCCGAGCCCGGCGGCATAAGATGCACATCGCGAAAGAGCGTCCGATTCTCCAGAACGCACCCGCAAGCCACGAATTCCCCAAGCCCACGCGGGTCAACGGCGCGCAGTTCCGGACAAACCTTCAAGATAGCCTTGGCTTCTGCAGCGAAATAGAAGGCATCGTCGCTCTCGTGATAATAAAGCCGTTGCAGGCCAAATCGATCGTTGAACAGGAGAGCAGCGCTTCGGGCCCTATCCGCCACCAATCCGTGGAATCGGCCATTCAGTTCCTTCGGAAAGGTTGGCTCCTCCTCGTAACGATGGACTAAATAGGAGGGCCCGCTCTGGGCCACGACATGTCCTTTCGCTCGCAGGGCGTCAATGGTGCCAGGTTGGGGAAATTCTTCGCCAGAAAAGAGGAGAGTTATGTCTTCTAGTTCGTTCCTTACCGGCATCTCCGCTGCAAACGAACCGCGACGAGCCACCCAGCCGACATAGACCCCCAGAGATGGATCGCTCCAGACACCTGAGGTATAGAAAGACTCATACATCATCGTTTCAAGCATCCGGCGCAATTTACATTCCGCCTCTGCTTTCGGCCGCTTGGTGATTATGCCAACTAATCCGGGCAATTATGGCTCCCTAAAAACGAACTAAACATCGGGCGAATTCGCCCACCTCGAACATCGTTATTGACAGTCCAGCGCTTTGACCCGTTTCCTCATCGAGCGACCTGTGATTCACGAGTCATGCGACTCCGCGACATCCGATGGGTCGATTAGAGGCGCTCGAGGGGAACGAGCTGACGGAGCGCAGCATTCCAAGGGAATGCGTTGAGACACCCGAGCGTAGACGTTGCAGGTTGTCTTGGCCACAGTTCCCCACGAGTGACTGAGTCGGACTGAATTCTGAATGCCGGCTCGACGCTCATCGAGGTTTCTAAACAACTCACTCGAGAAATATTCTTCAAGGCTCCTGGCGAGATCTTCAGGATCGTTAGGCCGGCATACGTATCCGTTTGTTCCTTCGACTATGTCATCGCGAAAGGTACCGACATCCGTAGCTACGACAGGTAACCCGAAATTGTGGGACATGAAAAGCACGCCGCTCTGAAAGATCTGCGTGTACGGCAGGACAAGTACGTCGGCAGCCTTGAAATAGGTCTCCATCTCATGGTCCGCAAGATAGCGAATCTCCTGGACAACCTGTTCTCGCATCGGACTCGACTCAATTTTCGCACGGACCTCTTCCCAATGCCGCGCCGATTCTTTTATTGGCTCACCGGCGATGATTAGTTTGTAGCTTGGATCGTGGCGTGCAATGCGGCCAAATGCATCGACCAGAAGATCGAGCCCTTTATACGGAGCGATCCGCCCGAAGAAAAGAATGGTCCGATCGGACTTGCTGAGACCTAACTTCTGTTTGGCCTCCGTAGGAGGCAAACTCGATTGCGGCACCATGTCGCCAACCCCAAAAGGGATAACCGTCACTTTGCCTTGAGATATCCCAAACTTGCGCGCAAGCTGATCTTTCATGCCTTCGGTGTGGACAAACATATGATCAACGAGGCGATACTGAATGCCCAGAGTCAATCGGTTCAACAGAGAATCGACTCCGTCTCTTTCGGCCGCGTTTACGTTGTGCGCGGTGAAGACGAGCTTCTTGCCCAGGAATTTGTAATAGAGCAGCAGGAGAGTTCTATCAAAGTGCGAAAACTTATAATTCCAGAGGATGTGGAAGACTTGCGGGGATGAGCTGGCTGCGTAGCGGATTATTCGAAGATAAACGGCAATGCGAGAGCCGAGTTTGTGGAATAGGCTTTGATTCGGTCGTGGTGTTGCGTATAGCGCAAGAAGCTTCACATTGCCGAGGTTGCGCATCTCACACGAGCCCATTTCTGGACTGCTGATCACGTCCAGGGCTATTCCACAAGACGCGATTGCCTTGCCGAGAGCGCAAGCATAATGCCTGTCGATCCCACCTGTAAACAGGGCGACCTTGGTCGAAGAGATTCTCTTATCCATATCCGAAGGGGTTGAGTTGGGTGGATATCGAAGGATCATTGGTTCGGGAACTGCCGGGAAAGCATTCAAGTCGACGCAGGCAAAAAGGCGCTAACCCTTCCCATCAGATGACTGCGCAATCCCGTTGTCTAAATAAAGTGGCCGCAAGGAGAGTCGTGACTCGTTCTCGAGATACCGCGCGCACTCACGCATCCTGTGCCAACGCCGGGAAGCGATGCCTGTACCATGAATAGCGAAGGTCTCGATACTTGGCGACCAGAGCCCCGGGAAGTCGATCCACCAATCTGCGATGCAGGCCCAGATGGAAAGCTGCCCAGCCAATACCAGTGAGAGGGACATAATAGCGAGGTAAATCAACTCGCGCGAATCCGTTGCGTTCCTTGAAATCGCTCAAGCTGCTGCGCTCCTTCTTCCCATAGGCGAAGTTTGCATAAACCAGTTGCGAGATTCCACGGTCAGCACAGGATTTAACTGCTTGCGCAATGAGGGCATTCGTAGGTGCTTTGTCCCTATGCCCGATCAGGGAAACGATGTGCATAATTCCGGCTTGTGTCCTGCTATCGTCAGTCGTGAGTTTAATGAAGCCAATTAACTTTTCCTCGTAATACGCGCCAATAAAGATACTCGAATCCGGAAAAGTCGAACTCATTCTGTGCACCCGATCGAGGCTCTTCCCGAAATGCGGAAAGCGCCTTCCCTGGCGCACCGGACTTTCGTTGTAGATCTGCCAGATGCCTGATGCAAAGTCATCATCGAAAGGCGCTTCGCGGACGATGACTCCTTTTTTCGACGCTTGTTTTGCTTTATTCCGTGCCTTAAATCCGAGTTGATTCGTCCACCAATTCTCGAAGGTCGAAATCGAGAGGACAGCCAGATTATCCCATTCCATCGGATAGCTGTATTTCGGGGAGGTCTCAGGGGGTCTCTGCAGAAAGGTAAAGAGATCAACTCTCGGACGAAACTCGCGAAGGGCAGCTAACAGTTCAGCGGGGTCATCCAGATACTTGTACTGTTCCGCTTCGAGTCGGCCAATGCGAACTAACTGGCCTCTGACTCGGATGTCTTTCCCACAAACAATCATGCACAGTCTCCCCCAGCGCGGCTCCTTAAAATAGTTTTCGGCATCTGGAATTCAGGCGCAACAAACGGATCGTGGCCTTGCCGTTATCTCGATGGCGATGCCTGTCACCGTGGCGGTTTCAGGCTCGAAGTAACCTCGAACGAACACCGAATCCCCCTCACAAGAAGTTAACCGCGGATTCTCATTGATTAGGGCTATCGGCGAGTACTCATGGAGAAAGTCATCTTGCAGGTCCAGCTTGCAACGAATGCTTGGCGGAGAGGGGAAGGATTCGAACCTCCGGGTGGTTTTAGCCACCGCAGCCAGCAAGCTGACCGCTGCCTTAGCCAACGGCGACCTCTCCTTGCGTGCAAATCGTCGAATTCTTCGCCGCTTAATGAGCACCTATTTCAGAAGCTTTGGTAGCATAATTTCACTTACTTGTATCAAATGGGAGGGGCGGAGACATTTCATTTCCGACTTCGACCTTGCCGGCCCACCCTTAGCTCGCCCTCTCCTCCGGTGCAAGCATGGCTTCGTCGATGAGGTCGACTTTTTGTCCGGAGTCACACAAGAACCCAAGGATTTCCTTTGCTACTCGCTTTTGTTGAACTTCTGTAAGATGCGGGAACATGGGAATGGAGAGAATCTCGGTGGAAACTCTCTCGGCAACGGGAAAGTCTCCCGAGCTATAATTCAGGGCGATATACGCCTTTTGTAAGTGGAGTGGAATTGGATAGTGAATTCCCGTCCCTATGCCAGCATTTGTCAAATGGCTCATGAGTCCTTCGCGATTGTATGTGCGGATTACATATAGGTGGTATACGGCGCGGGACCAAGACGGCTCATAGGGCACACTTACACTTTGATCGACTGCCAGAAGCCGGTCATAGACCGCAGCCCGTTCCTGTCGTTGTTTATTCCATTCGGCGAGATGAGGTAATTTCGCATGGAGGATGCTCGCCTGAATTGCATCCAACCGCCCATTATAGCCTTCTAAGTCGTGGAAATATTTCTTCACTTGTCCGTGATCACGGAGCATCCGGGCTTTCTCAGTCACGCCGGCATCATTCGTTGTGACCGCCCCCCCTTCGCCGCAGGCGCCCAGGTTCTTACCGGGGTAGAAGCTAAACGCAGCCGCGCGCCCCATCGTGCCGGCCTTCATCCAGCGATTGTTCCGTTTGGAAAAGTACTCCGCGCCGTGCGCCTGGCACGCATCTTCAACCACCGTCAGATTGTACTTTTCGGCCAGGTCAAGGATTGCATCCATATCCGCCATTTGGCCGTAGAGATGCACGGGGACCACAGCGGTGACCGGCCTGCCGCTGCGAAGGCTGATGAGCTTTCCCGCGCTGTTGCGGATGCACTGCTTCTCCAGGAAGCGTTCGAGCATCGGCACCGACATATTGTAGGTTTGCTCATCGATGTCAACAAACTCCGGAATGGCGCGCGCTTGAGAGATTGCTTCCGACGTGGCAATGAACGTATTGGGCACAGTGACGACGACATCGCCCGGACCCACGCCGCAAGCCATCAACGCAAAGCGAAGCGCGTCAGTTCCGCTGCTGACGGCCACGGAGTAATCCGCAGCACAGAATTCCGCGAAGGACTTTTCGAATTCGGCGACCATCGGTCCACCGACAAAGCCTGCTGTATGCAGTGCCCGGCGGAAAACGTCGGTCAGCTCCTGCTCCAGTTCTACATGTGGAGTCACGAGATCAAGGAACGGAATTTGGTTAGTTTCTGACATTGGAATCCTCTCGTTGCGTATTGATCGATCGCAAAACTCGGGCAGGGTTTCCAGCCACGATCGTGTTGGGTGGTACATCTTTGGTCACAACGCTTCCGGCGCCTACAATCGCGTTTTCGCCAACGCTCAAATTACAAAGAAGCGTGGCTCCGGAACCGATCGACGCGCCTTTGCGCACCACTGTAGGCCGGACCTCCCAGTCCGTGCCGGTCTGCAGCGTTCCATCGCTGTTCGTGGAGCGGGGGTAAGTGTCATTGGTGAACGTGACTCCGTGACCAATGAAGACATTGTCTTCAATGTCCACGCCTTCACAGATGAACGAGTGGCTCGAGACCTTACAGCGTTTCCCGATCCGGGCATTTTTCTGAATCTCGACAAAAGGCCCGACTTTGGTCTCGTCTCCTATCTCGCATCCATAGAGATTGACAAATTTCGACAGCTTTACGTTGGCGCCGAGCTTTACATCTGCGGCGACGGAGTTGAACTCGTTCATAAGCGGACGAACGCCCCCTTCTCGTTCAACGACTGGCTGGCAGCTTCAAGCATCTTGACAACCCGCAGCCCAGCGTGGCCGTTGTTGAAGGGCTCCTGACCGGTCGTGATGCAATCCACAAAATAGGTGAGTTCCTGGCGAAGCGCTTCGACCTGCTCCAACTGCGGTGACCACATGTCTCCCGAGCGGTAACTGACCAAGAGATCGTAAACACCTTCCCGGCTCGTAATCTTCACTCCCTTGTCATACACCTTCACTTTTTCGTCAGCCTCAAGGTCGTTCCAGACGATCATTCGCTTTTCGCCGCCTATCAGGGTGGTCCTCACCTTCACCGGCGAGAGCCAGTTCACATTGATGTGGGCAATGATCTTGTCAGGAAAGTAGATCGTCATAAACGCCACATCCTCGTGGCCATTCAGATGCCCTTGCCCGGTGGCAACAACCGCCTCGGGGCTAGCTTTGATGAGGTGATCCATGATCGAGAGGTCATGAGGCGCGAGGTCCCACAGGACATTGACGTCGTGCTGAAAGAGACCGAGATTGACGCGTGTTGAATCATAGTAGTAAAGATTTCCCAGCGCGCCCTCGTTGATCAACTGTCCGATCCGCCTTACCGCGCCCGTAAAAAGAAAAGTGTGGTCGACCATCACTTTCAGGTTCTTCTGTTCCGCGAGATTGACCAGTTCTTCTCCTTGCGCGACCGTACTGGTGAACGGCTTCTCAACAAAGACGTGTTTTCCATTTTCCAGCGCGGCTTTGGTCAATTCATAGTGCGTCCAGACAGGCGAAACAATTGCCACCGCATCGATCTGAGGTGAAGTGATTACTTCCATTGCGCTTGCAGTCACGGTCACACCGGGATAAGCCCTGCGTGCGCGTGCTTGCGCCGCTGGACTCAAATCTGAAATCGCCTGCACGACCGCCCCTTCTAGGCCGGTGATGTTCCTGACGATATTCGGGCCCCAATAGCCGTATCCAACTACGCCGAAGTTCATGGTTGTCTTACTCCTTGAGGAACTTTCGCGATGCCGAGGACTCTCAAAAGCAGCTAGAGTCCGTGGTATTCGGCCGAGGCTTGCATCGCATTGAACAGCGGATTCTTCCCAGCAAGGCGCCTGAGTCAGTTCGTAAACCGGATCTCGATTTCGTGGCGATCGGTGCTTGGCACAACTGGAGGGAACGTGAAATTCGGAATCAGTATGCTCCGGAACCGCGGATGACCGCGCCGGGGGTTCGCAGCAGGATCTTCAGGTCCAGCCATGGAGTCCATGTGGACGCATAGCGAAGGTCGAGGCGCACCATTTCATCGAACCGGACGCTACTACGGCCCATGACTTGCCACAGGCCGGTAATTCCCGGCTTCACTGCCAGGAGGCGATGCCTGTGCCATGTCTGGTATGCGGCCAATTCGTAGGGAATGGGAGGGCGCGGACCGACCAGCGACATTTCGCCCTTCAGCACATTGATGAACTGCGGAAGCTCATCGAGACTGGTTCTCCGCAAGACCTTGCCCACGCGTGTAATTCTTTTATCGTTGGTAAGCTTATATACATCACCGCTCGTCTCTTTTGGCGCGGTTTCGCCAGCCTTGCTTGCAATCAACCGGGTAACATAATCCTTATGCACGTTGCTGTCATTGTTCACAAACATGGAGCGGAACTTGAGGAAGGTGAAGGTCTGACCGTAGCGGCCGACCCTTTGCTGGCGGTAAAACACCGGCCCTCGGGAAGAAAGTTTGATGGCGAAAGCGATGACGAGGAAAAGCGGAGCTAGAAGAATCAGCATGGTCGAACTGCCGGCGAAATCGACCGTTCGTTTGACGAAGAGGACAGTGCGCTGACCTTTGTCGCGGCTAGCCAGGTCGGGGTACAGGGCGGCATTTGTCGGCGGTCCTGGCTTTTCGTGATCCCAGTCGTCCGGAAAAAGGTGGAAAGATATCCTCACCTGATTGAACTCGTCGGCAGTCAGTTCCTCCTGCAGCGCGGCGCTCACTTTGGCCAGGAACGTATCGAGGACTGCCCGCTTGTCATTCACGATGAGCCCAGTGAACATGGTGCCGACAATTGCATCCTCTTTGTACCAGCCAACCAAGTCGGTGTCTCTGCTCGCAGAGAGCAATGCAGTCGCGACACGATGTAGGGTAATGCTGCTCTTTTTCGGGCTACGATCACCGACAGCTTCGAGCAACATGAGAACAAAGGGAGCCTTTGAGCGCTCTGTGCGTTTGCGTTCAATAGCGATCATCCGACGGAAAGTCATTTCGTCGAGAGGTGTGCGCTGGACGATAGCTGCGGTTTCAAGAAGGGGATCAACCGCGTTTGATGTTTTCTGTTGGTTGGATTGTGTCACGACAAACTCCTAGTGTGCCGTCGACTTAGGCCGTCGACCGGCGTGTTCGACACTTTCAGCGCGCGGAATCGTTAAGAGGAGACGGACGGGCGGTCATAGTATCCGCTATAGGCAGATGCGACGGAGCCGTTCAGGATTGCCCCGAGCAACTTTTTCTGATCGAGTGCTTCAAGTCCCTTTTGTAATTGGCGTTTCTCGGTTGTCCCCTGGCGGGTAACGAGAAGAACTCCGTCTGCCATGCGCATCCAGATACTGGTGTCTGCCAGAGGGAGCACGGGAGGCGAGTCGATAATGATCCAGTCAAAGTACTCAGTCAGTCGCTCCATCGCGGATTGCAATTGATGGGATTGCAATAGTTCGAGCGGGTTGATGGGAGTTTCACCAGCGGGCAGAATCCAAATGCCCGCATCATCCAGATGGTAGATGTTGGTAATCGGGTCGTGGTCTTCACGCAGCCATTCATATATACCCGGTTGCTTTTGGATCCCAAACATGTGTGACAAAGATGGGCGGCGCAAGTCGCCTTCCACTAGCAATATCCTTGCGTCGGAACCATGAGCAAGCGCGCAAGCAAGGTTGGCAGAGATCATGCTTTTGCCTTCTTGCGGGATTGTACTGGTAATAAGCACTTTCTTGAGGGGCCGCGCTCGACGGAGGTCTCTTAGTCGTATTCCCAACAGGCGAATGGCTTCGGCCGTCGGATTCTCCCTATCGGTTAGGCAGACTAAGCGACTCTGAGGCGGCAGTGAAATCTCCAGAGCCCGGAATTGACTTAGAGCGTTCTGACGCTGTTCAGCGGACAAACCGTTCACTTGGTTAAGCGACGCTCCGCCCGCCCCTGAAACCGCCCTGTCGTCACGCTCAACACGCTCGTCGTCGACCGCGATGTTTGTTTCTTCTGGTTCCTCCCGAGCCAAAGTGGCGTCCCAAGTCGATGCGACCGCGCGTTCAGCGTGTTTCAGCAGCTCAGGGCCTTGGGGCAGCGTAGCCGTGTCAACACCTGATCGCTCACTTTCCGACCGCTGTAACGCATCAAAGATTCGACTCATGAGTGTTCCCTTTCAACAACAATTCGGTGGATCAGGCCGCCTACGAGTTTTGCTGTACAGGCACAAAAGCATCAAGCCGAAACTCGGCCGAGACTTCTTCAATGATCCGCGCCGACACTGTTGATGATTGCCGAGCATAGGCGCTTATAAGCGCGTTTTCGCAGATGGTGTTGATGAGGCGTGGGAAGCCGCGGGAATAGGAATACACTTGATCGACCGCTTGCGCGGAAAAGATCGGCGGCTGGCTTGAATCCGCGCCGGCAATCCGTAGGCGCTGCTCGATGTATTCCTGCGTCTGCTTGGCACTGAGAGCTCCGAGCTGTGTCCTGAGGGCGATGCGTTGCTTTAGCTGTCTTAATTCGACAGAATCCAGCTTCTTGTCCAGCTCCGGCTGTCCCGCCAGAATAATCTGTACCAGCTTCTCCTCGGCGGTCTCAAGGTTTGACAGGAGGCGCAGCTCCTCCAAGGTGTCGGCTGGCAAATCGTGAGCCTCGTCGACGATCACAACACTTGTCAATTGCTTCGAGCCACGCGCGACGAGGAACCTGCTGAGATCCAGCAGAAGTTCACACTTGTTCTTTCCCGAGGCCGGCAGGCCAAAATCGGAAAGTACATACTGCAAAAAGTCGGTTGGCGACAGCCTGCTGTTAAACAAATATGCGTAGGCGACATCCTTGCTGTTCTCTAATAAGCGAAGCAGACAGCGGAGTAGCAAGGTCTTTCCGGTACCCACTTCGCCGGTAACCACAACGAATCCTTTATGTCGGCGCACGCCATAGTAGAGTGCAGCGAGCGCCTCATTATGCCGAGGTGTCGGCACAAAGCAATGAGGATCCGGCGTGAGATCGAAAGGGTTACGCTTTAGATGAAAATAGGCTTTGTACATCGTTGATGGAGTCTATTTGTGGAGAAAGCTAAAGACCGAGCCAGCGAGGATTGTGCCCACTACCAGTACGGAAGTAGCCCACCCCAATGTCAGTTTCTTTCTTGAAATTCGTTCATCCGCCGCGCACACAATCTCCGGTATCTCAGAGATAATAGCGACCGGCAGGAGGGATTTAATCTCTTTTTCAGTGTGCAGCCGGTCATCCATGAATTCAAAACAGCCCGCCACGATGATGCCCAGCGCCAAACCCGCCGCCAAGCCGATTCCGCAGAATTTAAGCCGGTTTGGGGAGTCCGGCTTTGATGGCAAACTGGGAGGGTCAAGCATGGTAAACCGCTCACCCTGCTGCATCTGCTCCATGCTCGTAGCCATCTCGGATTCGTCTTTCTTTTTGAGGAGATCATCGTAATTTGCTTTGGATTGCTCGTAGCCGCGATTCACGTCTGCCAATTGCTCCTCGGTCGCTGGCTCTGCATTTAGGCGGCCCTGATAATCGTTGATCCTGCCCTTAAGACTGGCGATTGCACTTTCACGATTTTGGATTTCCAACTGGTTAGCCTGCAATTGACTCTGAGTCTGCTGCGCCGGACCGGTAAGGGTCGGATCGGTCGCGGCGGAATTATCGCCCGGCTGTTTCGTTTCCGTGTTCTTTTTCGATGCCGCGACGAGACTATCTCTTACTACCTCTAACTTCGCTATCTGGTTCTTCGTGTTCTGCACATCAGGATAGTTGTCTGTGTAGCGGGAGCTGAGGTCGGCGAGCTGAGCTCGCAACTTCTCGAGTTGGGCGTCGACCGCCGCCAAGTCGGTTGGCGCTGACGCGTCATTCCTCTCTGAGCCAGTCGGGTGGACACGGGTCTGATTATTCCGTTCTTGCTCCAAGAGAGCCTGAAGATAAACCCGCTGCTGCTTCGCAGTATTAAGAGCATCCTCTTCGCTTTGAAGTTGCGACTGCAGACCAGCGTAGATTGAAAGATTGCTCTGTTCCTGCGTCGGCAATGCACCCTCATGTTGACCCTCGAACTCTCGAACCTTTGCCTCCTGCTCGGCAAGGTTCTCGCGCGCATCCTCCAATTGTTTCTCGAGGAAGTCTGTCGTTCCCTCAGACTCCTCCTGGCGCACCTTCAGATTCTCGCTGATGAAAAGCTGGGTAAGTTCAGCCGTCACTTGTTGCGCCAAACGCGGGTTACGGGCGGAGTAAGAAATGGTAAATGAGGAAACATCTTGCCTTTGCGGATCCCGCACAAGATCGACGCCAATGTCTTTGCGCATGGTCGCAATTTTTTGATCTTCTGTCAGGTTCCCTTGAGCGCCCTCATACAAGTGAAGGCTTTTAATGATGAGAAGAAGACGCGTCCGGCTTAGTATCTGCTCGCTCATACTCGCCAAGCGGGCCTGCAAGTCGTCATTGATATTGGGAGCAACATAACTCTGCGGCATCGTGGGTTGCTCCACTAAAATGGTCGTGCTCGATTTGTAGCGCGGCGGCAAGACCCAACTGGTACCCCAGACACCCAGCCATCCGAGGAATAGAGGGATTAGAAACTGAAGATGGCGGCGGCGAACAATCCCAAACAACCGCCGGATGTCGGGTCGCTCTAAGTCCTGCTCTTCCAAAGTTTCTGCCATGTTTATCTCCCCAGAGGCCTGCGGAACTGGTAGGTGATAGTCGCGGACTCACGATTGCTATCGGGGGTAATCACTGCAATCGCGGCGTAATTCTCCTGCAGACGCTGATACTCAAAACTCGCACTAAAGCGTTCGCCAATGGAGTGCCGGAGCGAGCCTGACACTGTAAACGTGTTCCCGGTTGGAAGCGATGAAATATTGAGCGGCGTCAAGGAATCTATGCTTGTATACGCGGCCATCACTTCTCCAGTCCATGTGCGAGCAAGTTTCCAGCCTCCGGAGGCAGAAATGCTGTTTGTGTTGTAGGCCCCAAGAAGGCCTCCTCCTGAAGTGACCGTGTGCGAGAAACTGGCTGCAACATTGCCACGGCTCCCTTGCCACCCGACGCTGACAGTGCCAGATGGCGACCACGAGCTGAAGTTAGGAAGTCCGGTTTCGGAGTTGTCAACGCGCTGGACTCCAGCAGAAATAGAGAAAGAAAACCCTTGATTGAAGTAGAAGGTGTAAAAGGGAAGCAAAGACTGAATCTGAGTTTCACTTACACCGGTCAATGGATAGGCCCGGATATGAGCGTACTGGTATTGCACGCCAAGATACTGTGCGCGCGACAAGCGCCGATTGTAAAAGATCTGAGCTCCAGTTTGATTGGAATTGTAAAGGCCTGCCGCATCTGTGGGATTTGGGAGATCAAAGTTGGTGAATGACGCCCCGCCACCGATCATTGCATTTAGTCCGAATTGGTAGTTCAAGACGCCATTAACGGTGTTGACCATCTGCTCTGCGAATGGTGCGATGACTGTCGGCGTCGGAGTCAGTGTCGACCCAGATATTGGGTTGGAGAACAGATATGGCGAGTTAAAAATGTTGGAGGTCCTGGTGAAGTTATCCTGGACATCGAAGGCCACTTTAGGGTTGAATCGATATTGAAATGTAATGGCCGCATTCTGATCGATTGAATCCAGGTTGCCTATTTCTGTTGAATTGGGGTTGCTCGTCGCCTCGTAGAAATTAAAGCTTGGGCTATATGTCAATTGCTCTAGCTGGCGCGGTGCAGAATGATCGAGCGACACACTTGGAAGGATCGAGTAGCTTACGGCGTCAATTGGAAGATTGCCGGAAACCGGAAGAACATTGTCGATGTAGGCTGGTGAAAAGGTCACATTCGTTGCTAAATAATTTGATCGTGCGTCTGAGGCGGCCGTATTGGCGTATGGCATTCCACTCACGGGTGGCGGTGTCATCATCTCGCTCTCGTCAACAGAATCCCCAGTGCTCCCGGTCGCGCTCGGCTCCACTTGGGCCTGTGCGGGGATGGTCGCGAAGAACATCGTAAATGCGAGAAGAAACTGAGCCCGCAGAAACATAAACCGCACCTTACGGCACGACGATGGTGTCATTTGGCAAAAGCTTGATGTTTTGCGCCGTGTTCTTTTCCTTAATAAACTTATCGTAGTTAAAGTTGAATCTTTGCTCGATCCCCGCGGAGTTCTGGCGCAGGAGATATACGCCTTTCTTTTTGGCGAAGTCCCTAAACCCACCGGCCATTGCGATGGCGTCGACAATTGTCGTGCCCCCAGTGAGCGGGTACGAGCCCGGCTTTCCAATCTGACCAAGAATATTGAACTTTTGACTATTAATCTGCTCAACGATCACCGCCACCTGCGGATTCGTAATGTAATCCTTCAGCCTCGCCGCGATATCTTCCTCGAGTTGCATCGGCGTCCGCCCGGCGGCTTGAACGTCGCCAATCAGGGGTAGGGAAATTTTTCCGTCCGACCGCACCGGAATCGATCGCGTGATCTCCGGCTCTTTCCATACGTTAATGGCCAAAACATCGTTAGGGCCGATGATGTACGCTGCTTCGGGCCGCGTGTTCCCGCCTGGGGGATTGGCTTGTTCGGACGATGATGTCGAGTCCGTGGTCGCTGCTGGCGCGTCATTCTGCTGACCTGCCACAGCTCGGCTCTGTAGCTCCGCGCAGAATACTACCGTAAATAGAAAGCATATTTGCAATGCGCGACGGCAACATTGTGTCATAACGGTCCTCGCCAACAAGGCGGGAGAGCTCGGTGTCGAATGTGTGCTGAGATTTTGGGTCGAGTTTTTCGTGATCATTTCAAATCAATTCAATTCTAAGAGGATGAAGTCGGAGAAGACTTGCTTTGTTAGGGCTGAACTGCTGCAGCGAAGGCTTCAAATTGCGGAAGGCACTTTTGCGCTGCAATCTAAACCGAGCTGGCGTTCAGGAACCGGCTTGGGCCGGGATCGGCAATTGGGGACTGATGAGCTTTGTCAGCGCTGCCGCCGCACGGTTTCACGTCATCAGCATGAACTTCAACAGCCACCGATTGCGCAAGCATGTCGACAGAAAGAACCAGCCGAAACAAATTCTTTTTGCGAGTCAGAATCCCCTCGACACCCTCGAGTGCTCCCCTTATAACCCGAACACGCATGCCACACTTGAGAAACGGATGTGGTTCAACGCGGCAATGCCCGCCAACCGCTCTTTGAATCGCTTCAATCTCCTGATCTGGGATCACTGCGACTTGTTCGCCGCGATACAGAATCATATGGATTCCGGGAGTTGTCACGACTTGGAGTTTACGATCGATGCCTCCGCGAACGAAAAGGTAGCAGGGAAACAAGGGCAGAGACAGCACCATCCTCCGGTCTTTCCAGCGTCGGGTTGATTCATAGAGCGGGAGAAAGACCTCAAAACCCTTCGCGGAGAGCATATCTGCAACGACCTTCTCATGCTGATGGCGGGTATAAACGGCCCACCAAGGCAACGCGCCAAGTGTTTCGAATTTGACTGCCTCAAAAGCCTGCATTTCAAATTCCCTTGCCTTCGACGAGCAGGAGTCCTCAATTAAGCTCATCAAGATATAGCTTCGCCCTGTGAGTCACATCAGGGGGCTGATGACTCCGTCTGAGATCCCTTATTTACCCCTCGTATTTGGCCTTCAAAACGAGGAGAATTGCCTGACAAAAATCGGGTACAAATACTGTGCCTTCATCATCATGGCCCTCACAGCAAGTGACAATGCCCCGATTGTGCTAGCGCCCCCGACTCCCGGTAATGCTCTCAAGGCACCGCTCGTAACGATTTGATACGTCTGTCGGCCTAAAACCTGTCCAAAAGTACGTCATCCGTCTTGAGATCTTCCGGTGTTTTGCTCCCGGATACAAATGGCACGCCGGACAAAGTGGCGGGGGATTGATCTTCCCATCCCCGCGTGCCCAAATCACCAAACCCGCCAAATCTCATCCACGGTCCTCGAAACTCGTCTCTAACTGCTGAAGCAACATATGCCGGTGGAATCTCTTGCATGCGACAACAACTAATGTGCCGGTGGACGCCCCTTGTGCCTTCTGCGCTTCTGAGGCAAGCCCACATCGCGCAATCTGTAGAGCAGCGCATGATAGCTCATCTTCAGTTTGTCCGCCGTTTTCCGCCGGTTCCAGTGATTCGCTTGCAAGGCCTTCAAGATCAAGGCACCGGTTACTGCGGAATCGGCTCGATTCGTCTCGTCCTTCAAAGAATTCTGTCCAAGCTGCCGTCCGGCGAACTCATTTGAGGGTTTGAGCTGGCGCTTTAGTTCATCGGCCAGTGCTTCGTCGCCCCCGAGAATGACGATCCGTGCAATCCAGTTCTCAAGTTCGCGCAGGTTCCCAGGCCAGTTCCACTGCTTCAGCAGATCCAGCGTAGCTGGATGTAACAGGGGTATGCTCCTGCGGAACTGGCGGGACAGTTTCTGAATAAAGTACTCACATAACTCCGGAATATCATTTTTTCGATCGCGCAGAGGCGATAAACGCAGAGAGACACCGCCAATGCGAGAAAAGAGATCTTCGCTAAACGCACCCGATTGAATGGCCTCTTGCAAATGAACGTTGGCTGCACAGACAACTCGTATGCGCCCCATTCGCTTCTCGTGACTGCCAATTCTTGTATAAGTGCCGTCGCGCAGCAGGATAAGCAATTTGTCCTGCAGTTCCAAACTCATCTCGCCGATCTCATTCAGAAAAAGCGTGCCGCCCTCTGCGATCTCAACCAAACCAAGCCGGTCTTCGCTGGATCCCGCAAACGAGCCCTTTTCGGAACCGAATAGTTCGCTCTCGAGCAGATTTGCCGGAATCGCGGCACAGTTGAGCTTCACGAACGGCGCTTCGCGCCGGCTCGAGTGAGCGTGCAGAAACCGGGCAATCACTTCCTTACCCGTTCCGCTCTCCCCCTGAATGAGAACGGGAAGATTGCTCGAATGAATGGAATCGATCTTGCCCCTGAGCTCGCACATGGCCAGCGTGCTGCCAAAAATGACAGCTTCGCCCGGCAACTCTGCGGGGTCGATACGAAGGCTCTGGTTCAAGTCTGTCGGCATAGACCTCGGAAATCTGAGGGAGGCACTGCACCTAAGGAAGCACGCAAGTGGCCACGGCGGCGCTTGAAACGACATCTTAGGCTATGGCGTTTATTGTTGATTCTTTGATAGTTAGTGGGAGCATTGAAGTGGACGTTTGATGCGTGGCCGTCCGTGTATGCAAAACTTTGCACACTTCATACCAACTGTTTGCAGATTGTAGGTCGGATCGGACTTTTTGAGCGAAGCCTAGACGCGGCAGCGTCTGAATCGGCGACCCTAACGTCCCGCAAAGCACATCGGATTAACGGTCAATTCTCAATTCGCAAAGCACCTGCATGCGACCGATTGCTCAGCGCCGTCTCTCAACACCGGACGATATTTTCAGCCGTCAGACCGCGGGTAGCATTGCGCGTATCCACAACCAATTGCGCCTTGGAAACAATGGCAGGATAGTCGTACTGAGAATGATCTGTTGATATAACAACGCAATCGAACTCCGGGATACACTCGAGGGGCGTGCTGGTCAAATTAAGGGCATACTTGCGTCCCTGTCCTGCGACTGGAATAAAGGGGTCGTTGTATTCGACAGATGCACCGCGCTTTTGCAACAGCTCAATGATGGTAAGGGAAGGCGACTCGCGAAGGTCATCGATATCGCGCTTGTAAGCGAGCCCCAGAACCAGAATCCGTGAACCAAAAAGCGATTTGCGGCGCCGGCTCAATGCTTCAATTATGTTCTCGACAACGAAATAGGGCATGGCGATGTTCACTTCGCCTGCGAGCTCGATAAACTTCGTATGGAAGTCAAACTGCTTGGCTTTCCATGAAAGATAGAATGGGTCGATGGGTATGCAGTGCCCACCGAGACCGGGACCGGGATAGAACGCCTGAAATCCGAAGGGCTTTGTTTTGGCTGCTTCAATCACTTCAAAAATGTCAATCCCCATACGCATGCAAAGCTGCTTTAACTCATTGACCAGCGCGATATTGACGCAGCGATAGATGTTCTCCAGCAGCTTTGTCATTTCAGCCGCCGCCGGGGAAGAGACCGGAACGATACGGTGAAAGATGGCCGCGTATACGGCCGATGCAAGTTCAACCGCAGCCGCGCCACATCCGCCCACAACTTTTGGGATGTCGCGCCGGTCGATCGACTCGTTTCCCGGATCCTCCCGCTCAGGCGAGAACGCGACATAAAAGCCGTGGCTGACATCGTCCATCGCCAGGCGAAGATCATCTTGATTCCCCCGTTCGAGAAGCGGGACAACAACTTCCTCGGTAGTCCCCGGATAAGTTGTGCTTTCCAGAATAATGAGCTGCCCTTCATGGATGTGGGGCGCAATGCTACGAACGGTGTCACAAACAAAACTCAGATCCGGCTCATGATGCTCGTCAAGGGGAGTGGGCACGCACATGATGACGACGTCCATTTCTGCGATCTCGCCATAATTCACGGTTGCTCTGAATCCGCTTTCATGCGCCTTCAGAATCGTGTTTCCGGGAATCCGCACGATGTAGGAGTCCCCTCGGTTGAGGACCTCAACCTTGCGAGCGTCGATATCGAAGCCTGTTACCTGAAACCGCTCTTCGCTGAATAGAAGCGCAAGAGGTAGCCCCACGTAACCCATGCCGATAATTCCGATCCGGGCCTTCCGGGTCTCGATGCAGCGCTTCAGGTGGTTCGTGCTAGCCGAGGAACTCAATGTGCGGGTCTCCCCCGATGCCCATTTGAAGCTTAACTCAAGCGCGAACTCCGGTCACAGATTGCGCCAAACGAATACAAGGCGCGCACCTAAACGGACGCGTACGGCGTTGAATATTGTGCGGGAAAAATGACCTACGGATTCCGCGAGCCTGCGAAAATGCACCGAGCGATTCCGTCGCACATGCTGCCGGCGCGAACTCGGAGATGATTCGAAGCAGCGAGCAAGATCTCCCCTGCCAGATTCTCTGCTTGTCAGCTAGACCGTACTCTTGCGAGCTGATTGGGGCTTCTGGAAGATTTGCTGAGTATCCCGGGCTGCCCATGGCCTTAGGCGATACTCCTGGATCTTGTACAGCATGGCGCGGTAGCTCATATTGAGATACTGCGCTGCGCAGCGGCGATTCCAGCCGAAAGTCTCCAATGCACTCTGGATCATTTTCGCTTCCGTGCGGGCCTTCACATCGCGAACGACCGATCGTATGCCTACGCATGGGGCCGATGCATCGGTCAACTGATCTTGCGGAGCAGCCGCATCCGAGGTGGCGGCCTTGGTTTCCAGTTCCCGGGTGGCGGCATCCGCGTCGCGCATGACGACAGTCCGTGTCATGAAGTTTCGCAGCTCCCTCAGGTTTCCTTTCCAATCGTAGAGAAGAGCCGCATCCATCAGCCTGGAAGGAAGGCTGGTTCCAAATCCCCTGGTAAGTTCCACCGGTGAGCGGCGAATGAACTCCTCAATGAGATATGGAATCTCTTCGCGTCTTTCGCGGAGAGGCGGAACTTTGATGGTGAAGACGCTGAGGCGGTAATAGAGATCCTCGCGGAATGATTTGGTGAAGAGAGCATCCTCGATCTGAACGTTTGTGGCCGCGAGAACTCGAACGTCGACTTTAGTGGTTTCCTGGGCTCCAAGGCGAGCGAACTGCCCATCTTGGAGAACATGCAGGAGCTTTGCTTGCATCTGCACGTCAATTTCACCTATTTCGTCAAGAAGCAGTGTGCCGCGATTCGCCTGCTCGAACTTGCCGGCCCGATCTTTGATGGCTCCGGTGAAGGCGCCCTGCCGATGACCGAAAAGCTCGCTCTCGAGCAACTCCGCCGGCAAGGCAGCGCAATTGACTTTCAGAAATTTCTCTCGTGAACGCCCAGAGTGCTTGTGAATCAACTGCGCGATCACTTCCTTGCCTGTGCCGCTTTCCCCCAGGATCAACACATTGACATCGATATCCGCAAGCAACTTGACCTGGCGATGGATTTCCAGCATTTGCGGCGACGCAGCTAAAAAGAAATTGCTGCCGCCGAGCTCTTCAATATATGGAGCGGCGGGCATGTCCTCGGGAATCTGGGGAGGCAGCATGGGATCGCTTGCCGCGATCGCATTGTCCGGGTAATCGGAAGCCAGATCACAGGCCGCACTGATCTGTTCCTTGGCGGGGATCAGCGATTCGATGACCGTCTCCACATCTTCGCGTGTTAACGGCAGGGTTAGCGCATGCTCGACTCCGAGTTCGGCGGCTTCCTCGCGCAATTCCCGTCCGCTTAATTTCGTGATCAGGCAAATTCTATTCGCTGGAATGAATTCCAGAAAATGACTGACCTGGGTCGGAATTGATGAGTCGACGTGCGAAGCCTCATACAACAGCAGATCAGGATCAAGCCCATTGCCGAGAAGGGCGTGGACCTGGCCGAGCTCGGCGGTCTCGATCACTCTGTGGCCGGCACCTTCGAGAACCACTTTGATCGTGGAACGCGCTTTTGCATTCTGAATATGAGTCAGGATAAGGAGAAGCGATTTCACCAAGGCCTCTTTCGCGGACTGCAATCTTACTCAAAGGATCAACCCAACATTGAACATTGCATACTCGCGTTCCGCCAGAGAGACATGAAGTCTGTGACGCCCAAAGGACGCGATGGATGCAGGCCCATTTGCGATGAATTCAGAAACTCTATTCTCCCGCATGGGAGGTTATCCATGCAGAAGGAAATAGCAATTGAGTGGGGGACTACGCTTTTTGCTCGGCTATTCGAACATAACCGTTTGAGGAACTCTTATTGACCGCAGCGTCCAATCATCCCTAACTGTACGTTCGTCCGTTGCCTATTGGGGCAACCTCCAGTTGAAACGGGAGCCCTATTGAAGAATCACTAGAGCTTTGAAAAAGCCCGAAAGAAGTGGCGCGAACTGTATGCCAGCGACCTCAACTACAACAATCGTGTACTGAAGATAGGAGAGAAGCCGGAGGGTGTCAATGGCACGATGGTCATGAGTTCTGCGCCCCGGTAACCCGCAATCGTAACCATCTAAGTTTATTACTTGGTAATCTGAAGATATTCTTCTGGTTGCAATCATCCCGTCATCAGATTTCCACACACATTCACGCCGATTTCTCACAGTGATGGCGGCACTGCGCATCGAACGGCGTCTAGAGCTTTTTGCTTGAACTTTGACCTCCCGGTTGGTGCTTTTGCCATAATCCCAAGACCCGAGCCGGCGGACTCAAAACTGGGCTCTCCTGGCGGCTCCAATGGTTGGTTTCGCAATGCAACTCCCAGGAACGATGAAACCTCCTGCGATCACCCGGGCCAGTCAGCATGCCCCGTGAGACCGCTGCTTCCGTTTCGTCGTATCCTTAGAGAAGGACCCATGCGATGAAGACTTTTACTCTGGACGAAGCGCAATCCCTGCTCCCGGTGCTGGAATCTCTGCTCAAGCGCGCGATCGAGGTCCGGGGTTCAGCGCAGTCGGTCGAGTCCGGTCTCAACGATCTGGCGCAACGAATCTTTCTCTCGGGCGGAATGAAAATCAACTCTGCCAGCGTCGCCAAGCAACGCGCAGAGATGGAAGAGCTCTTGAAACAAGCCCGCGAGAGCATCGCTGAAATCGATGCGATTGGCGTTCAGGTGAAGGACCTCGATACCGGTCTGCTCGATTTTCCATGCCGCATAGACGATGAAATGGTGCTGCTCTGTTGGCGCATGGGCGAGCCGGCAATCGAATACTGGCACACGGTTGAAGCGGGCTTTCAAGGACGCCAACCGGTGGATGAGCGCTTCCGCCGCCGTGCTGCATCCGGCGGCCACCCCAACTAGAATCTGATAACAAGACAGCCGTATCATTGGCCTTATGTGTGGACGATTTGCGCGCAGGTCCACGCGCGAGGTTCTTGCGGAATGGTTCGGAGTCGACCTGGAAGATTTGCCGCCTTTCCCTGCCAGTTACAACATTGCTCCGCAAAGTGTGCAGCCAGTCGCGCGTCTGGGCCAGGAAGCGGGAGCAAGAGAGATTGCGCTCCTGCGCTGGGGCCTGGTGCCGTTCTGGGCCAAAGACACGAAGATCGGCTACTCCACGATGAATGCGCGGGCAGAAGAGGCCGCGAACAAGCCCGCTTTCCGTGAAGCACTGCGCAAGCGACGCTGTCTGATTCCCGCCGACGCTTTTTACGAATGGGCCAAGCGCGACGCCAAGACCAAGCAGCCGTTTGCCTTTGGGTTAAGGAGCGGAGAGCCGTTCGCCTTCGCGGGGCTCTGGGAACGGTGGCGACCCAAAGAGGGTGAAGCGCCCGGGACGTATCTTGAAACATTCACCATCCTGACCACCGACGCCAATGAAGTCCTTGAGCCCGTTCACAATCGCATACCGGTAATCCTGCAGCCAGGGGATTACAACCGTTGGCTCGAGCCCGCTGCCGTCGAGCGCCTACCGGTGGATTTGCTGCGGCCGTTTCCAGCGGAGCAAATGATCTCATGGCCGGTTGGCGAGCGAGTGGGAAATGTGCGCAACAACGATCCAGAGCTGCTCGCCGCTCGCGAATAATTCGCCGAAGTGCCAACCGCGTTGTGTATCTGCTCCACCTGGTTGGCATGATTAGGTTTGACTCAGATCCTTTGAACTGGCCTGCGCACCTGAAAGTGCAGAATCGCCGGACCTTCAAGAATGGCGGCTAACCTGGCGGGAATTCGGGCCATCTAACCAAACAGATGTTGTGCCTCCGGACCGAGGTCTTCGCGGAGGCTTTTCCCACTTGGCCAGAGATGCTGTCTCCCTCGACCGCGGCGTTCGCGTTATGAGCGCATGGTTGCAGCGCAAAAGTGTCACCCGAAGGCTGAGCACCGCAAAGGGAGCAGGATTTCTGGCGCAATTAACAAGTACAAGGAGAACCTATTTATGAGAAGCAAAACCATTTTCGTCGTCTCGATGGCCTTCGCCACTTCCGCTCTTGTATACCCCAACCTCGCCGGCGCGCAAAGGTCGACGAATGGTTCTACAGTTGACCCGAGCGCAACTCCCAGGGCAGCGCAGCGCGAAGCTTCACGGATGGTACCGGCACAAGCCGTCCTCGACAAAGGAATCGACGCCAGGAAGGTGCAGTCGGGCGAGGAATTCCGGGCGACGCTGCGCCAAACGGTATACCTGAAGAACGGAACCGAACTGCCTCGCGATACGGTGCTGGTCGGCACCATCGCCACCGATCAAATGCACGCAGGCGGCACCTCGACGCTGGCGCTTCGCTTTACAAAAGCGCAACTCAAGAGCGGGAAGGTGGTTCCGATCCAGGCGGACATTATGGGGATCGCGGGCCCATCCAATGACGCGGCTGATTCCAATCTCGTGGGTTACAGCCTCATGCCATGGGACGGCAAGACCACTCAGGTTGATGAGCCCGGCGCCCTGTCCGGATTTGATTTTCACGCCAGGATCGGCGGCCAGAATTCGGGCTTGTTTGTGTCGACAAAGAAAGACGAAGTGAAACTGTCGGCGGGAAGCCAGATCTCTCTGGCAATTGCAGCGCAAAACGCGTAGAGAGCGGGGACGCTCGACCATTCCGCATCCGCGCTACACCACCTCACTCGGCGTGTGTGTATTGAAAGTGCGTGCCCGTTTCAAGCGAAGGGGCACGCACATGCGCACCTACTAAGGCCTTGACTCCAGGACGTCAGCTCCCCGCAAACGGTCGCCAATCGACTGAAAGGAGTGGCATGAGCGAAATCGATCCTTGAGCGTCTTTTCATGCAGGGCCTTTCCGCGCTCGGATAGATTGAACCGCAACGACAAGACACAGCCGACGATCAAGCGGTACCCTTTAAGCAGAATCGTTTCTGAATTTATGTCTGAACGAATTGGCCCCGAGATGGGTATGTGCGAGGAATGACGATGAAGAGCGTGCGTTGGGCGGCACTTGGACTGGTCATCACCGCGCTCCTGGCCGGATGCAAGGGGTTTTGGGACGCTCCCGTATCGAAACCGACGAACCCCACCACGCCAACTACGCTCTCCAGCGGCGTGTTCTATGTTCTGGACCAGACGACAATGCAAATTGCCGCTGATGTCATTTCTTCGGGCACACTCGATAATGTGACAGGCAGCCCCTACAAACTGCCCGCCACGCCCTATTCCATCGCCATCGACCCCAACGGGGCATTCCTTTACGTCGGCACCGCTAACGGCATTTTTCTCTATTCCATCGGATCGGGAGGAACGCTCACACTCGCCAACAACAACAATCCAATCTCCGATGACGTTCCCGCAGCCATGATCATCGACGGGCCTTGGCTCATCGACGCATTCGCGCCGGCGACTACCCATATTCCAACAATCGGCGCCATTCCCATCGATTCCTCCAACGGCCTCTATAACGGGTCGGGAGGCGCGCCGCCGAGTCAGACCTTCACGAGCATCACCAACGCGTCGCTGAATGGGATGGTTCTTTCTCCCGACGGCACCAACCTGATCGTCGCGCTTGGCACGGCTGGGTCAGCCGTCGTTCCCTTCGCCACAGGGGATGCCAACCCAATCGCATCCACAGCGACCCTGATCCCGCTCGTGAACTCCGGCGGCTCGGCACTTTCCGTAGCCGTCGATCCCACCAGCCGCATCTTCTACATCGGCGAAACCAACATCAACTCAACCGGCGGCTTGCGCGTCTTCAACTACAGCTCTCTCGGAACCGCAATTCCCCGCACTACCCCCTCGGAGATCACCGGCTCGCCCATCGCCAGCGGCGGGCTTTCACCACTCGCCATCCTGCCCTTTTCCAGCGGCGAATACGTCTACGTCGCCAATGGAACCGGCAACACAAGTTTCGGCAACATTGCATGGTTCCCCATCACCGCAACGGGAACCACATACTCCATCGCAGCGGGAAAAACCATCGCCTCGGGCGTTTATCCCGACGGCCTCGCCGAAGATACCGACGGCAACTTCGTGTTTGCGGTTTCGTCGGGCGGATCGACGTCCAGCGGCGATCCCGACCTTGAAGCCTATACGATAAGCACGGGCGCGCTGACCGCAGCGATCCAGGCCAAGACCGGGACGGATCCCGTTGGAGCTGTCGCCGTCGCGGCATTGCCTTAATCAGTTCACAGTTCTTAGTTCGTAGTTCTCAGATGAAAGTCTGCTGCCTGCTGCCTGCTGTCTGCCATCTACCGGCAACTAAGAACTGTGAACTCCCACGCTTTAGCGTGGGAATGCTATCCTCAACTTGAACGCCACGAGCTGTGCTCACTCGTTTGCCAACCTTTCCTGTTCGCTCCCTTCGGCGCATCTCAATCCTTCTTGCGCTGCCGTTGGCGGCACTGTGCTGCGTTCTCTTCGCTGTTGGGTGTTCGCGATTCCGGCACGAGCATCATGAGATGGTCTACGTCTCCATCCGCACAACCTATCTGCACGACCGCGTTGCGCCGGTCTCAAACCGCGTGTGCGAGGTTGTGAATGGGCAGCCGCTCGAGGTGCTTGATCATGCCAAGCGATTTCTGAAGGTCAAGACCGACAAGAACGAGATCGGCTGGATTGAAGAGCGCGCGGTGATCGACGAGAAGACCTACGACGGATTCGCGCAGCTCAGCAAGCTGCATAAGGACGATCCCGCAGCGGCCACGGCAACACTGCGCGACGACCTTGCGATGCATCTGCTGCCGGGTCGCGAGACGCCGCGCTTCTACCTGCTCGCCGGCAATGCCAAGGTGCAATTGCTGGCGCGGGCTTCGGCTCTCAAGAATGCGGCGGAAGCGCCGTTGCCGATTCCGTTGCCCAAAACTCAAAACCCCGCCCAGAACCTCAAGACGCCCGGCAAGACGCCTGCAAAGCCAACATCCGGCGTCGCGCCGCCGGATGTTGGAGCTACCGAAGCGCCCGAACCTCCTGTCGTCGAAGATTGGTGGCTGGCGCGCGACACGCAAGGCCGCGTGGGCTGGCTGCTCGCGAGCCGCTTGGACGTGGACGTGCCGCTCGATGTCGCGCAGTACGCAGAGAATCAACGCATAGTCGGCGCATGGGTTCTGACCAAGGTGAATGACCCGGATTCAGATGCGCCGGACCACCAGGTTCCCGAGTATCTGACCATGCTCGATCCGCTGCAATCGGGACTGCCTTTCGACTTCGACGAAGTGCGCGTCTTCACATGGAGCGTCAAGCACCATCGCTATGAGACGGGCTTCCGCCTGCATCCCATTCAGGGTTATCTGCCGGTGCGCGTCTTTACGCAGAACACTCCGAAGGGAAACGTCCCTGCGTTCAGCTTTCAAATTGCCGGCAGCAACGACATCAGGACCGATCCGGCGACGGGCATTGCGCGGCCGGTGACTGCGCGCACGATCAACTACGAAATGATCGACACGCAAGTGAAGCGCATCGGTCCGGACATGGCGCCGATTCCGATCACGCATGAGCCGGGGGAGAAAAAGCCGGAAGCGAAGGCGAAGAAGAAGGGGCGCAGGAAATAGGGGCTACGGGGCCGCGTGGCAAATCCTAAACGTTTCTGGAGGCCCGAGTCCAGCTCCGAGATTCACGCCTTTGAGGACTAATGGGAGCGGAACATCGACGACAGGCGCTCCTATCGGGCATGTCGTTGAGGAGGGCGTACGCCAGACAGCTGCACAGGATTTCTCATTCCTCTATCTGGACTGGGCACTCCGAGTGTGTTGTACTTGAGTCGCGAGCCCAAGCGGTGGACCTAATGAAACAAGACTCCAAACTCAGGCTTGTTTTCGACGCGGCAACGAACCTTCGGAGTCCTATCGAGAGCGCAGACGCCCGCGGCACAGGACTAAAACTCCTCGACGAAATCCTCGGCCAAGGTGTCGTTCTGGGGGACGCTGGAGAACTCATAGGTCGTCTGCCGCGCCAAAGCGTGGACCTCTTCTTTACCAGTCCGCCGTATGCGGACGCGCGCGCCTATAGCCGCGTCCATCCCGACCGCTATGTTGATTGGTTCCTTCCCTTCGCAAGGGCTATGTATAACGCCGCTAAACCCTCGGGCAGCATGATCCTCAACATCAAGAACCGTGTTGCAAACCGGGGTCCGCTGCGCGGGCAGCGTCACCCCTACGTTTATCAATTGGTTCTGGCTCTGCAGCACATGGGGTGGCGATGGATAGATACGTACATATGGGCCAAGCCAAACGCTGTGCCGGGCAAGTTTGGGCCTAGAACTAAAGACAGTTTTGAGTATGTCTATCACTTCGCGCGGACCGGCAAGCCATACTTTGACTTGGCCGCAGTAAGAATCCCCTATAAGGCAAATCCCGCAGAAATTGAACGACGCAAACGCGACACCAACGGACGACGCAATACGGGAGCAGGTTTCGGGCGTGATCGAACCAAAACCTACTTGCTCGGAGGCGCCGACCCCGGCAACGTGGTTAGCGTGCCCCAAACCTACAATCAGCACTATGGTGTAGACCACACCGCTGCCATGCCCGAAGGGTTGGCGGAGTTTTTTATCAAGGCTGCCAGCCCCACAGACGGCGTTGTCATCGACCCATTTGCCGGCTCAGCTACCACGGTGGTTGTCGCGCGCCGATTGGGACGTCGGTCGGGCGGTATCGAGATACACGAGAAATTCGCAGTCGAAGCCCGGCGACGAATCGCTTCCGATATCACAATCGACACGCAAGGCAGACTTTTCGATGCGGCCACCGGGTGAGGAATGACTGACCCCAGCGCGACCATCGAGCGCATCGTCGAAGCGCCCAACTGGAATCAGCGCATCGCGCAAATCCGGCTGATTCCGCAACATCATGGCACCGGCGAGCACGCACGCATCTTCGCAGAAATCGCCCGTCTGCTGTATTTGCCTCACTTGGCTCCTGATTTTGCGTATATCCACGAAGCCCCCTTTTATGAGGAAGAATACTTCGCTGCAGCCTACGACGCCGCCACTCAAGCCACTCAGGGATTCACCGAAACCTCAGAAGACGATCTAACAAGGACTCTACAAAGCAATTCAAGAACGCTCCTTGTCTTCCGGACCATCCTAGGCCTGACCCGCGAGGAGTTTGCACAATCGACGACTTTAGCCGGACAGCCCTTGGCGCTGCCGTCGCTGACTCCTGCAAAGGTCGACTCAATGGAAAGGTACGGGTTGACGCCCAGTGAGGACCAAGCAAGAGTCGCGGCCAAAACCATTCGGATTGTCATGGACGGTACTCTATTTGGCGAACCCCCTCCCCGGTTGCGGAGCAAACAAGCCAAGCCTGATACTGCGCAGGGCTGGGAAAGCGTTCGGAGATACGCCGCCCGCGGAGTCCCGTTTGCCACGTTCCTTCACCAAAGGCATTACGGCGGAGCCTACCGGCAAGTCCTTGACGCCACTTCAACGCAACGCGGAAATCTGATCGAGGATGCGGTCGAGACCCTATTCAATGAACATCGGGTCCCGTTTATCCGCACGGGCAGCAACAATCAGGCAGAGATCGCAATCAGGTTCGAGGTCCGGGTAACACCTGCGCCGGACTTCGTTGTTTTTGACAACGCAGCGGGTTCCTTGAAAGCAATGCTTGAGTGCAAGGGGACGAACAACGGGGGAACAGCACGCGACAAGGCATTGAGGTTTCGTACATTGCGCGAGGAATCCATTCGTTTGGGCGGAATTCCGCTGATCGCGGTGCTCAGCGGTTTGGGGTGGACCAGGCTTAATGACGCACTTGGCCCGGTCGTTCGCGACACTGAGGGTAGAGTCTTCACTCTTTCGACACTGCACTCAATGCTTGAGGTCGCTCCATTTCCGTCACTCGTCGGCACGGCTGGCGCCTCCTGACCTTTCCCGCCAGATGCAACCCGACTATCCCGCTCAACGCCGCGACGCAGTGTTACATATGTCCCCGGTTCAAAATGTCAGGTATGTGACCGGTCCGTACCACCACCTAACTGTCAAGTGCCTCAACACCCCTAAACCGCTGTAACCCCCTGAAAACACTCGCAAAATTCTCTTTCCCAAGTTTGCCGATTAATTCGCGCAAATCTGTAGCCTTGAAGATGAAAGGGGAATTCTTCATGGCATACAAATCGATTCCCGCCATCATCGCCGCCGCCGAGACTCAAACCTCGTCAGACCACCCCGGCAAAGACGCCATCGACGTTTGCAGGAGCGCCTGGAACAGCGCCCACGACGAGCAGGCAGAGCACAAGGGCTCATCCAACTGGGATTGCGAGAAGGCAGGCAAAAAGGCCTATCTCAAGGCCGTGCCTTCACTCTCCGGCTATAAGAACATCTGCGACTTCGTCGCCTGCATCAACTACGCTTCCATGACCGGCGTCATCACGCACTGCGACGCCACACACTACCTGGCCAACGCCAAGATCGCTTTGTCCACTATCTACCACAATCCAAATCTCTTCCGCGAGCGCAAGCGGGATAAACATGGAACGGAGAAAAATAAATAAGAAAAAAATTGAGGATGTTTCGCTAACTTTTCGCCATTTAACTCGTTTAGAATCAGCAAATCGCTTCCAGAAGGGTCGAAAATATGTGTCCAATTACGTGCAATTTGTGCCCCACAACTCCTCTGGAATCAGCACGAGGTCTGCTAAATTGCAACCCGCCGAGAGTGCGGGGCGGTGGGCGGGGGATTCTTGATCCCCCACCTAACAGAGCCTGGATGGGGCGCGCGCATCGAGAAGACCGGAATCGACCCTAGAAGTCCGGCGACAAATAACCGCACTCGTACGCGGTGCGCAAGTTTGAGGGGCCCATGATGCCGGCGTCAGTGCAAGTGGCGCCGTGATCGATTACGTTTTGTTGATTCTCCATCGCGTTGAGATACATTTGGACCTCGGCCGGATCGCCGGGCCCCTGAACGGGGGATGCCGAGGCGGGGGCTGTGAAGAGAGCAAACTTTTTCTGCAGCCAGGCAGGGGGTATCTTGAAGCTCTTAATGACGGCCGCAACGGTGGGCGCATCCTTGGGTGCTATGGCTGTCGGGGCCGATCCAACCGTCAAAAAGTTTTTGAAAAATTGGAGGCGGTCTTCGGGCAGCGAGCAGAAGATGCCCATGGCATCACCCGGCGTGGCGGTCCCGGAAACGGAGATAACAAACACGCCGCATTGGAACCCAGCCGGTAGCGATTGAAGAGGCGCGCCGTAAAGGAACTTGATCTGAGGAATCGGATTCCCGTTGAGCGCGGCACGCTGCTGGAGAACCATCGTGAGCTTGTCACTAAGCTTTGCCGAGTACGGCATCGACATATTCGAGCCGTCGGGTCCCGTCTGTCCCAATTGAAAAGTACCGTTGTGCGCGATAATCCCTTGTCCAAGGTTGATGACCTCGCCTTGTGGCCCCGTCAATTCGATATTTGTTTGCGCGGCTCCGTAGACTTTCCATCCGGCAGGCACACCGACAGAGGCGCTTTGGTCCGGCGCAGTATAGGTCTGCAACTGGACCGGCGGAGCTGCCGAGACGGCAGGCGCAGCAGGAGGCGCCGCCTGCGCTCGAGCGGAGACACAGGCTGGAACTCCGATGATGATCGAGATCACCGGCACGGCGGCGATCCGCAGACACTTCATGGCATTGCACATTTGCATGGTTAAGTTCCCTCGTCGTTAGATTTTTTTTGGCCCTTTGCCTTGGGCGAGGCTCGAACCGGGGGGAATTCTGAGCATGTTTCTGCGCCGGGGTATGCGTAGGGTAGCATTCATCGATGGCTGGTGGCTATCATCTTTGAGCGAGGGTTGCGGCGCGACCCATTCACTGAATGGGTGCCGCGCTCGTGCTTTGACACACAGCCTGATGATTTGCGTTCGTGATTTCCCTGGTCCCTCCGCCACGGCGGACGAGGGACCAGGGGCACCCACTGTTTGGTGGAAGAACTAAAAGCCCCCAAGATCGAGCTAGCGGTCAGGATTATGCGCCGGGCTTGCCGGTTCCTCCGCTGGCGTATCCGGAATCTGAAGTGGCGGAGTCCACTGTGGTGGCGTCGATCTTGTCCATCAGCAGCGAGCCCAGGCTCTCGAGAATTCCCTGATTGCCGCCGCCGCCGAGCACAAGAATCTTGGGCACGAAGGCGACGTTGCCGACTGATAGCGCCTTGACCGCGTTGACGAGAGCGGTTGGTCCCTTGCCGAGCGCTCCAACCTGCCGTTCGTAGGCTTCGGCGTTGGCCAGGCCGACGGCGCGAACTTCGGCGCCTTTCGCTGTGCCGGTTTGCTCAATGTACGCGGCTTCGCCCTGAGCTTCCTTCATGCGGGCTTCGGTGCGGTTGGTCTGGATATCGACTCCGACTTTCGATTTGGCGAGGTCGACCTGCATGTCGGCGGTGCCGCGAGCCTTCTCAGTCTCGATGCGCTGGTCCTGAGCCTGCTTTTGCATCTTGAATGTTTCCACTTCCTGGTGCGCGACTTCGCGCTGGGTGAGGACCGTTACGAGCTGTTCGGGATAGATGACGTCCTGGATATAAACTCCACGCGTCTCGATTTCGTACTCGGCGAGCTTTCCCTGGATGTAGGCGAAGGCCTGCTCCTGCACGTTCTGGCGCGTCTGGATGAACGTAATGGCTTCCATGCCGCCGATGCGATCGCGAAAGAGATTGCCGACAGCGGCCTGGAGAACTTCGTTGACGAGATTCTCCATGGAGCCAACCATGGAGATGACGCGAGGCGCATTGGTGTCGGGAACGTGAATGAGAACCTGAAGGTCGATGCTGAAGACGAAGCCTTCGTTGCTTTTGGCAATGATGGGCTCAAGACGCGCGTCGAGGCCGTGAGCGCCGGTGACGTCCTTGGCCCAATCGAGCTTGATGATGGAGGTGAGAACAAGCTTGGCGTCGTAGATGCGGGGATTGATGGGGTACTTGCCGGTGCGCAGCGCCTCCTGCCAGATGCCCTGATGGCCGGGCCGGACGAGCGAGCCGAACTTGAAGTTGGCGCCGGATGTGTCTTGCGTGGGAAGGCCGACATAGGCCTTGATGACAGCGACCTGGCCCTGCTCGACAACCAGCATGGGCACCTGCTCAACGCGAATCAGGAACGGGTTGAGGTTGTAAGCGCCGTAGAGCAGCGGATCGTGCTGCAGGCCGATTTTTCCGCCGGCCTGAAGGAACTTCTGAAAGTCCTGATAGTTGTTGTGCTGATCGTTCTTGCTGCCGAGGATGAGGCTCATCAGCTCAAAATCGGTGACGCCGGCTTTGGCTTCAAGCTCGCTGACATCTTTGAATTCGCCGAGGCGGCTGGCAATGGCGCCGGCGGGCAGAGGCTCACCGTCGAGTGCAGTGACGACTCCGATCATGTCGACAACTTTGCCGCCGTCGCCGGTAGGCTTGGGCGCGATGCGCGTGACGTCGAGCTGCCAATCTTCAAGGCCGAAGGCGCGAAATCCCAGTTGGTTGCCGGCAGCCAATTTCTTGTATTCGGTTGACACGGGCACGCCGAAGACCTGGGGCTTGGTGATGACGAGGAATGCGAGCGGATGAATCGGCGCCAAAGTGCCGGGAGAGAGAACAGGCCTTTGAACGCCCTTTTCGCCATTCTTTGAAACAAATGAACGCAGATCGGCGAAGTTGCCGAAAGCGGGATCGTACCGCGCTGACTTGGCGCCGATGGGAGTGGGCTTGCCGACCTGCGCGATGACAACGCCGATTTGCCCGGCGGGCACCTGCACCCAGGGGTGTTTGGTGACCGCGTAAAACGGTTTGAACTGGAAGCGCAGCCCGGGCATGAGAAGGTCGGCCTGGTAACCGGCTTCACCCAGAAACGCGACAGGATTGTCGCCGGGCAGCTTGGGTCCGAATCTTTTGCGAACGAGCCCGACCTGGGTGGGTCCGATGCTATAGGTAGACGCGAAGGCGGTGGCAGCCAGGAACACTACGACCAACAAGATAAGAAGAAGCAGGAACAGGATCATGACGGCACCTATCTGACATCGAGCAACATTATTCGTCTGAGCTGAGTCGCATGAATTGTACCGCTGATGGAGATTTTGCGATGTGAATGCCGCATTTCCGGCGGAAAAGCCCCTCGTGACTGACGTAATCCCGGCTCATCAAAAGCGTTCCCAACAGCGGGTACAATCCAGACACGCCAATGATTTCTTCTGACGCTCCCCCGCGTCCTGCCGCAAGGTCGAGATTTGAACCGGCGAGTGCTCTGTCGATCCCCCTTGTCGTTTTCACGCTTTCCATGTTCCTGAGCGCGGCTCTGTTGTTTGTGGTTGAGCCGATGGTCGGCAAGATGATGATGCCGCTGCTGGGAGGGACTCCGGCGGTTTGGAATACGTGCCTGGTGTTCTTCCAGGCGGTTTTGCTGGCCGGGTACCTCTACGCTCACGCGGTTCTCAGGTTCTTTCGACGAGGGATGCAAATTGCAATCCACCTTGCGATGGTGGCGTTGCCGTTGCTGATTGTTGGATTGCTGCCCCTGCATATTCCGGCCGGGTGGGAGCCACCGGCCGAGAGCAACCCGGTAGGTTGGGTGCTTCTTTTGTTGCTGGTCGTAGTCGGCCTGCCGTTCTTTGCACTCTCCGCAACAACCTCAATCATGCAGAGATGGTTTGCGGACTCGGGCTTGAAGGACGCCGGTGACCCGTATTTTCTTTACGCAGCCAGCAACGCCGGCAGCCTGATTGGGCTGCTCGCGTATCCGCTGCTGCTGGAGCCGCTGCTGCGTTTGCACAGCCAGAGCCGGCTGTGGAGCGTTGCCTACGCTGTGTTTGTTGCATTCACGGCGGTGTGTGCGTACCTGGCATGGAAATGGCGAAGCCGAAACGCGGATTTGAGTTTCTACACGCTTGAGGACAATGGAGCCAACGCGACCGGCGTTGACGAGCCGATTGCATGGAAGACGAGATGGCGCTGGATTGCGCTGGCCTTCGTGCCATCGAGCTTGATGCTGGGCACAACGAGCGCGATCACTGCCGATGTGCCTGCCATTCCATTGTTCTGGGTTCTGCCGCTGGCGGTCTACCTGATCAGCTTTGTTCTTGTATTCGCGAAGAAGCCGCCGATTTCGCATCGCTTCGTGGTTGAACGGCTTCCCTTTCTCATCCTGGGCGGACTTCTACCAACGGTTTCGCAAACCAGGTTCTCACTGGCCTGGCTTCTGGTGGTCTACCTGACGGTCCTTCTCGGGATGGCGCTGGTTTTTCATGGAGAGTTGGCCAGAAGCAGGCCGGCGGTGGGTCACTTGACGGAGTTCTATCTTTGTTTGTCAGTTGGCGGCGTGCTGGGCGGAATCTTCAACTCGCTCATCGCGCCGGTTGTGTTCAACACGGTAATGGAACTGCCGCTGGTGCTGATTTTCGCGGCGCTGATTCGACCGCTGAACAAGCAGGATTCGTCGAAGAGTTCCGCCGTTCCGGCGAGGGGTTCCGCGGTATGGGCCATGCGCAAAGACTGGCTGCTGCCGATCGCACTGGGAATCTGCATGGTGGCTGTGATTCTGGGCCTGGCTCGCACGGGCATCCAACCCGGACACGTGGAGACGACGCTTGTTTTTGGCTACTCGATGTTGTGGTGCCTGAGTTTTGGCAAACGAAGGTTGCGATTCACGCTCGGGCTGATCGCGCTGTTGGCGGCGAGTTGGCTTTACGCGCCTTATGGCCAGACGCTGCTGGCACGGCGCAGTTTTTTTGGCGTCTATCGCGTGAGGAACAGCCCGGACGAAAAATTCCGGCTGCTCTTTCATGGGGGAATTGTCCATGGAACGCAGAGCCTGGACCCGAATGCAAGCTGCGAACCGCTCTCCTACTACTCGCGCAGCGGGCCCGCGGGCGCGATCTTTGAGGAATTGCAGAGCCGCATGCCTCACGGAGACTGGGCCGTTGTCGGGCTGGGCGCTGGAGCGATGGCGTCGTACATGCAGCCGGGACAGACTCTGACGTATTACGAGATCGATCCATTGGTGGCGAAGATTGCCGAGGATCCACGCTATTTCAACTATCTCCAGCGCTGCGCGCCGGCGACAAGAATCGTGTTGGGAGACGCAAGGTTGAAGCTCCGCGACGCGCCCGACGGCCGTTATGGGCTGATCGCTCTTGATGCCTTCAGCGGTGACTCCGTTCCCATGCACCTGATGACGAAGGAGGCCTTAGCCCTTTACAACCGCAAGCTCGCTCCTGGCGGCATCGTTGCATTTCACATTTCCAATCTCTACTTCGATCTTGCGCCCACAGTGGGCAACCTGGCGCGGGATGCACACATGACTGCCTTCATCGCAAACGACACTGACGTGACACAAGCGCAAAGCGATGCCGGCAAACTGCCGTCGATCTGGGTGGTGATGGCCCGAGACCCGGCCGACCTGAGTGCACTCACTGCCGATACGAGCCGGGCCTTCCGCTGGCAACCTCTGCCGGGGCGGCCCAATTCCCGATTATGGACGGACGATTACTCAAATCTTCTGGGAGTAATAAAGTCATTCACGGGCGTTGATTGAGCTGGAGATTCCAAGCCCTTGGCGTGGGCTTGCAGATCTAGGCGGGAATTGCAAGGCGCATGACATGCGTTTGCGGTTCGGGAACCGGCAGGCCGTCCTCGCGCAGTCCGGCAATATGCATCTGAATTCCCTGGCGGAGCAGCTTTTCAGTCTGAGGGCGGGTCTTGGCGGCTACACCCAAGCCCGGCAGGTCAGGGACATACGCGCTCCAGCCATTCGACGTGCGCTCGAATACAGCCGCATATTCCTTCATTTCAAACCTGCTTGCTTGAGGGTTACTGCGGGTGGCGGCGGAGCTCGAGCTCGACGGCGTGGAGCATTTCGGATTCGGGCGCGGGCTTGCCGGTCCAGATCTCGAACTGGCGAGCGCCCTGCTGAACGAACATTTCGAGGCCGGAGATGACGGCGAGGCCGCGCGACTTGGCGAGCTTGAGAAGCGGCGTTTCAATCGGCGTGTAGACCAGGTCGAAGACGAGCGAGGCGTTGAGCTCGTTTTCTTTGAGAGGCAACTGCTGCTTGATGCCGGTCATGCCGCAGGGCGTGCTGTTGATGATGGCGTCAAAGCGCTGCTTGGAAAGAACGTTTTGCTTGAGGACGTGAGCCTTGGCTTTGCGAGCCAGGGCAACAGCTTTCTCGTGGGTGCGGTTGACGATGTAAACCTCTGCGCCCTGCTCGACGAGGCCGAAGACCGCGGCACGGGCCGCGCCGCCCGCTCCGACGACAAGAATGCGTGCCCCATGAAGACGCATGCGGCGTTCAAGCGGGCGAACGATTCCGGCGACATCGGTATTGAAGCCGTAGAGCTTGCCGTCAGCACCGGTGCGGAGAGTGTTGCATGCGCCGATGCGGCCGGTGAGCGGGTCCATGTTGGCGAGGTGCGGCAGGACCTCCTGCTTGAGCGGCATGGTGACGGCGACACCGTCGAGAGGCAGATCGCGGACGACGGTGAGCAGATCGTCAAGCGACTTTACCTTGAGCGGAAGCATGATGGCGTTGACGTTTTCACGGCGAAAGGCTGTGGAGTGCATGAGCGGCGAAAGCGAGTGGGCGATGGGATTGCCGGCGACGGCGAAGATGCGCGTGGCCTGGTCAACCTGCTCAAGACGGTAGAGATCGAGGAGCGTGCGCGCGGGGATTTGGCCCGCTGCGGTCTCGGCACCGTCGGCCGCGGAGGCAAATGTGAAGGCGGCGCCGGCGCGCGGACTGAGGATGCGACTGATGAGGCCCTCCTCGCCCATTGCGATGCCAACGATGTGGGCGTTGAGGGACTGATCCTCGATCATCTGGAGGACGGAGAGATTGTCGGCCAAGTTGCGGGCGGTGGTGACGACTTTAACGAAGTCGGGCTCGAACGCGGCGATGCGTTGCGCCGCTTGATTGAGACCCTCGGGGCGGCGGGTGCGAGTGAAGTCGTGCGAACTGATGAGGAGCGCGGCGCCCGCGGCGCGAACGGCTGCGCGGAACTTTGCCAACTGGGATTTGGTGCACTGCTCGGCCGAATCGACCTCAAGATCGACGATATGGAAGCCGGTTTCAGCGGCTTTCTGGAGGATTTCAAGCTCGGCGTTAAGGGAACCGGTGAACTTGCCGCCGAAAGGCTTGCGGCGGCAGGTGGCGATGGCCGTGAGGTCGCGCCGGCGGTTGAGGAGGGACTTGATGTCGGGCAGGACGGCGGCGGGCTTGGGCAAGGCGTCGAGGCGGAACTCAATGAAAGGAGAGTCTTTAAGTGCGGCCTCGGTGCGAGAGATAAGCTCGGCTGGCGTAGCCCCCTGGACGGCGACACACAGCTTGCCGACGCGCAGGCGGGGCAGAACCGCGGGCGCAGCAGCCGGCGCGTCAATCGTACTGGAGACGGTGAGAGGCATTCTCTTCAATTGACGCATATTAAAGGGGTTTCGATGCTAATGCAACCGATAATGTGCAGATTTGGAGGGTATTTCAGTACTAAATTCGGGTGGGGTGGACTGGGACTGAGGTGAAGGACGGGTTGGGGCCAGGTGCGACCGGGGCCCTGAGGCTGCAGGCAGGGTTGGGCGGGCTGCGCGAGGCGAGGCGGCGAAAGACCGGTGGAGATTGGATCGGTTCGAGTACTTTAGACAGTGAGCGAGTCTTTTTTTGCGCGAAAAACTTCGGCTCGGGGAGGAATCCGGAGATGGAGATCAAGCGAGGGGGCAGCCAGCCATCCGGGAAGGGACCGGCGGAGTGGTTTACGGGAGCGGTGAGGATCGATCCGCTTTTTCAGACGCCGGAACCGGCGCGGGTGCAGGGCGCGAGCGTGACGTTTGAGCCGGGAGCGCGAACGGCATGGCACACGCATCCGCTGGGACAGACGCTGATTGTGACGGCGGGTTGCGGGAGAGCACAACGATGGGGCGGCGCGATCGAGGAGATCCGGCCTGGCGACGTGGTGTGGTTCGCGCCGGGTGAAAAGCATTGGCACGGGGCCGGCCCGTTGACCGCCATGACGCACATTGCCATCCAGGAACGGCTGGACGGGAAGACGGTCGACTGGATGGAGCATGTGAGCGACGAGCAATACCGAGGATGATGAGGCGCAACTTGGTTTTGCGGCTCGGTTCCTTCGCCCCTACGGGGCTGAGTCTCATTTCTGATCACGTTTCCCCAGGTTGCGCTCGCGCCACGCTCACCCCAACGACGAGGACCTGTCATTGGGGGCCCCCGTTCGCAGCTCGATCCACCGGTGGCTAGCATCCTCGCCCCCTCCGGGGGCGTGTGCCTGGGCTGGTGGCTGTACGCTTCAAACTGAGCTACCGCGACCGGGCTTCTATCCATTGACGGCCCGTGCGACGTTCTATACTAAACGGCACAAGATGAATCCCGATCCGTTAATTGGCCAATCAATCCTGCACTACACCATCCTTCGCCAACTGGGCTCGGGCGGGATGGGCGTGGTGTACGAAGCGCAAGACGCGCAGTTGGACCGTCATGTGGCGCTCAAGTTTCTTCCGGCCGATTTGGCAAGGGACAGCCAGTTGCTGGAGCGCTTTCAGCGTGAGGCGCGGGCAGCCTCGTCGTTGAATCACCCGAATATCTGTACCATCCACGCCATTGAGCGGAACGAGCTTCAGCACTTCATCGTGATGGAGCTGCTGGTGGGGCAGACGCTGGCGGAGCGGCTGACGGGGCGCGCCATGGATGTGGAGACGATCCTGCCATTGGCGATCCAGATGGCCGATGCGCTGGAGTCGGCCCATGCCAAGGGCGTTGTACATCGCGACATCAAGCCGGCAAATCTGTTTCTGACAGAGCGCGGGCAGTTGAAGATTCTGGACTTTGGGCTGGCAAAGATCACACTGAGCCAGACAACGCAGGCGGCGGATGGTGGCAGAACGCAGGCCGCGAGTGACGAACTGACCTCGCCGGGCTCGGCGGTGGGCACTATCTCCTATATGTCTCCGGAGCAGGCTCGCGGGCAACTGGTGGATGCGCGCACCGACCTGTTTTCAACGGGCACGGTCCTCTACCAAATGGCGACCGGCACGCTGCCGTTTCAGGGCGAGACGTCAGCTGTGGTCTTCGACGCCATCCTCAACCGCGATCCTCAGCCGGCCGCCGAGGTAAATCCCGCGCTGCCCGCGGAGTTTGTTCGCATCCTGGAGAAGTGCATCGAAAAGGACCGGACACTGCGTTGCCAGACGGCTACGGAACTGAAAACCGACCTGAGCCGGATGAAGCGCAACCTGGAGTCAAACAAGAGCCGCACGAAGGTGAAGGCGGATTCGGATCCCGGCGCACCCAAGCCGGGGAAATCGGTGGCGGTGCTCTACTTCGAAAACCTGAGCGGCGCCAAGGAAGATGAATACTTGCGCGACGGCATCACGGAAGACGTGATTACGGAGCTCTCAAAGATTCGTGGACTGAATATTTTTTCGCGTCCCACAGTGCTGGCCTTCCGCGACCAGACGGTGACCCCGCAGCAAGTGGGGCAGAAACTGGGCGCCGCATACGTACTGACCGGCACGCTGCGCCGCTCTGGCGCACGATTGCGCATCAACGCACAGCTGGTGGATGCGCACACAGATTTTCCATTGTGGTCAGAGCGCTTTGACCGCGAGATGAAGGACGTTTTCGAAGTGCAGGACGAAATGGCGCGCAAGATCGCCGAGGCGCTGCGGGTGACGCTTTCGCCGGAGGAGCTGGAAGCCCTGGCGGTGAAGCCGACGGAAAACCTGCAGGCCTACGACCTCTACTTGCGTGGCAAGCGCTACGCGCGGCGGCAGACGCGGCAGGACCTGGAGTTCGCGCTGCAGATGTTCGAGAACGGAGTGGCCATCGACCCCAACTTCGCGCTGGCTTACGCAGCCTGCGCCAACGCCTGCGCGATGTTCTACTGCAACTACAGCCGCGACCAGGTGTGGGTGGAGCGCGCGCGTGAAGCTTCAGGCAAGGCGGTTGCCCTGCGCTGGGACCTGCCCGAAGTGCAGGTAAGCCAGGCCTGGGTGCTCTATGCGGCGGAGTTACACGACGAAGCCGTGCGTATGGTGAAGAAAGCCATCGAACGCAAGCGGGACTGCGAGGGAGCGTACTACCTTCTGTGCCGCGCGCTTTTTGCGGCAGGGCGCTACCAGGAAGTGCTGGACGTTGCGGAAACCGCGATCGAAGCCAGCGGCGAGGACTACAACGTTTACGTGCCGATCGCGAACTCCATGGGCGCTCTGGGCAAGACAGAAGGTACGCGCAACTTGATCCAGCGCCGGATTGGGGCTCTTGAAAACCACCTGAAGCAAGTGCCGGAAGACGCGCGGGCCCGCATCCTGCTGGGCGGGGACTACGCACGCCTGGGGCGGACGGACGATGCCCTGCGCGAATTGAACCTGGCGGTAACTCTGCGCGCCAACGAGGCATCCATCCTGTACAACGCATCTTGCCTTTACTGCGTTCTGGATAGAAAAGCGGAGGCCTTGGACGCGCTGGGGAAGGCGTGGGAAGCGGGATTTCGCGACGCGGTGTGGGCACGCCGCGACCCTGACCTGTTGAAGCTCCATGGCGACCCGGAGTTCAACCGCCTGTACCCGGAATCTGCGGCGTAGGCGATGGGTACCGTTTGACCCTTTGAGCATTTCGAACCGGCGCGCCGCACCAGGTCCGGGCAGAGCTTCGTCCGATTAGCAAGCTGACAGAACCGAAGGACACCGAAGTTGCGACGGATATTGTCTCTGAACGCGACTTGCTCGACCCAATCCACGGAGGAACGAAGCCGATGAGCAGAATTGCGGGAAAAATTGTGGATCGGAGAGATTTCCTGAAGAACGCAGGGCGAGGTGCGCTGATGGCGCCTGTTGTGGCTTCGCTGAACGGTCTTGGTTTGGCGCAGGCGGCGAAGGCTCAGGAGCCGATTCCTGCTCGCCCCCATCGAGCGAAAGCGATGGAAGGCGGGCCAAAGGTCTCGCTGAATGTGCGCGACCTGGGTGCGATTGGCGATGGCAAGACGAAGGACACAATGGCGCTGCAACAGGCCATCGATCGGTGCGCGGCGTTGGGCGGGGGCGAGGTGGTGGTTCCGGCAGGAGATTACGCGACCGGCGCGCTGGAGTTGAGGAGCGGTGTGCTGCTGCGCGTGGGTGATGGCGCGAGTTTGCTCGGGTCAGGTGACATGGCCGACTATGCAATAACGCAGGTGCGCTGGGAGGGGCACTGGATCAAGGGATACAGCGCGCTGATCTCGGCCATCGATAGCGATGAGTTGGGAATTACTGGGCCGGGAAGGATTGTGGCGAGCGACGCGATCAAGGGACGGGTGGAGCACGCGACGGGAATGCGGCTGCCTGCGCTGCTGGAGTTTACGAATTGCCGCAGAGTCAACGTCGAGAACTGCTTCACCAGCCAGGCTGGAATGTGGTCGATCCATCCGGTGTACTCGGAGAACGTAACTTTCAAGAACTTAGTGATACACAGCGGCGCGGACGGGATTGACGTGGACTCCTGCAAGCACGTGGTGATCGACGGTTGCACGTTTGAAACCGGCGATGACTGCATTTCGCTCAAGTCGGGGCGCGGCGAGGAAGGATACACAATCAACCGGCCGACAGAGGACGTGCGCATTGCGAATTGCACGTTTACCGACCGGACCTTTGCCTGCGTTGGGATCGGGAGCGAAACGTCGGCGGGAATTCGCAATGTGGTTGTGGAGCACTGCAAATGTCTGGGTGCGCGGAGCCATGCAATCTACATCAAAAGCCGGCCGGGACGCGGCGCGTTTGTTGAGAACGTTACGGTGAACGATCTGGAAGTTTCGGGAGCGAAGCAGGGATTTCTCCGCTTGAACAATTTGAACAGCGGCAAGCAGGACGAGTTTCCCGTGCCGGGCGATGAAGGCATTCCGAAGTTTGGCGAGTTTCATTTTTCGAACATTCGCGTGACGGATGTGCCCGCGCTCGTACAGGCCACGGAGATTCACCCGCTGAAGCCGCTGATCGGCTTTTCGCTGACCAATGTGACGGGGACGTGCAAGAGCGGAATCGCGCTGGCGAACATGAAGAATGTGGTGATCCGCAACATGAAGGTAACGGGATTCGACGGGCCTTTGCTCAGCATCGAGAACGTGACAGGCGTTGGGTTGGCGGGCGCGGCGAAGATCGATGCGGCGAAGATGCCGAAGGTTCCGGAGGCGGCGCCGGTGCCGGAGAAGCCGTATGATCTGCATTAGAAACAGCCATTAGCTCTTAGCTGGTAGCTTTTTTCTTGCGGGCGTGAGTTGTTGTGCGGGTGATGCGCGTGAATGTGGGGCCGAGGATTTCTGTGAGAAGGATGAGCAAGAGTCTTGCCGTGGTTGTGGCGGCGCTGGCAAGTTGGGCGCTCGGGTTTGGCGCGTTGGCGCAGACGCAGAGCGGTGGTTCGGACTCGACGATTTGGCGGTTCGACAACATCAACTTTATCGGCGGCCATGCGACGCATGTGCTCGGGCATCCGTACCTGATCGACTCGCCGTACGGCAAGGCCGTGGAGTTCAATGGAGTGGACGATGCGCTGTTTGTGGATGAGCATCCGCTGGCTGGGGTGAGCGCCTACACGTGGGAAGTGATTTTTCACCCCGACGTGGACGGCGCCGAGGCTCAGCGATTTTTTCATCTTTCGGAAATGGATCCAGCGACGGGCAAGGACACCGACAACCGCATGCTCTTTGAGATTCGCATTGTGAAGGGTGAGTGGTGCCTCGACAGCTTTGCGGAATCGCATGGGTCGCGGCGAACTCTGCTGAACTGCAATGATCTGCATCCGCTGGGGCATTGGTACCGGGTGACGGCGGTGTACGACGGGAAGACGCTGCGCAACTATGTGGGCGATGAGATGCAGGGAGAAGGCGAGTTGCACATGACGCCGCAGGGCCAAGGTCACTCGTCGATTGGAACACGCATCAACCGGCGCGACTTCTTCAAGGGTGCGGTGCTTGAGGCGCGGTTCACTCCGCGGGTGCTTGAGCCGGAGGAATTTTTGAAGATGCCGGAAAAGCAGGGATCAGGGAGAAGCAGCGAATTAATTGAACCGCGAATGAGCGATCTTGATGTCCTTTCGTCGCACCTTCGATGAACTCAAAGAACAGAAGAAAACTGCGCAGGAACCAAGCGCGCCAAGCCGAGGCACCGACTGCGACGCACACGGAGCGGGTGTCGCAAAGCGGTGGTGAGAGACGCCCCCCGCAGCGGTTGGCAAAACAGCAACGAGGCACGAGGCTTGCGCCGCTCTTGACCGTTGGAAGGTTGGTCTGGTCCGCGATAATCGCGGCCTCAACGCTGCTTGGCCTCTGGTTGCTGTGGCCGAAGTTTTCGATTGAACCGTACGCGTCGACTGATCCTCACGATCCCTTTTCACAGTTCTTTTCCATAAGGAACGAAAGCATATACCCACTGCTTCGAGTGTCCCCCGAATGTAAGGTTGAGCAAGCGCGCAGCCGAAATGGCATTTGGGTGCACGGGCCGTCATTCATGTCTTCGGTAGATCAAATCTCAAACCTAGATCCGCAAAGCTCAACGTCATTCCGCTGCGAAATGTTTTTCATGAAATTCTCGTCGGCAGACGAATGGAGTGAGCTCGAGATTGACGAGAGTGTCGCGTATAGCATCCCATTGGTGCCTTATCGATTCAATCGGAGCCAACGTTTCTCGGGCGTCTGATCGGCAGATGGCACATATATCTGGACCTCTCATGGGTCAGGCAAATGATCTACAATTCAGGTTTTGTGTTGGTCGTCTTTTTGCCTGTTAAGCCTTGGTAGTCTAGTCCTTTGGAGGATTGCGCGACGATGGCGATAGAGACTCAGGCGGGCGCGACCGACAGCAAAACTCTACATGCCTGGGAGGCGGGCGCGGCTGCGTCGGCTGAGGCACTGACCGCATGGGTGAGCGCGCGGCTGGCTGCGCATGAAAGCTCTTTGGCTGAGCTGCTCGCCGTGAAAGGCGAGCGCACGCCCGGGAATTCGCTGCTGCTCTACGATAAGGCGATTGAGCATCTGACATTGGCGGGAGCGCAGGCGGGGATTTTGAACTCCGTGGCCGCGGACAAAGCGGTGCGCGACCAGGCGCAGATGGAGGCGCAGCGCGTGGCGATGGCGGGAAGCGCGCTGAGCCTGAACCGCGAAGTGTATGACGCGCTGACGGCGATCAAGTTGGATGGCGCGAGCCCGGCGACGAAGCATTATGTAGAGCGCACACTGCTCGGGTATCGGCTGAGTGGCGTGGACAAGGACCAAGCCACGCGCGACCGGCTGCATGCGCTGCACGATAAAGCGACGGGGCTGTCGCTCGAATTCGGGCGCAACATTCAAGAGGGCGGGAAGACGATTGAGGCGACGCCTGAGGAACTGGAGGGATTGCCCGCCGACTACATTGCGCGCCATCCGGCGCAAAAGGGGAAAGACGGTAAGGAACACGTCACGCTGACGACCGATCCGCCAGACATGATGCCGGTGATGACATTTGCGGCGAGCGCGGCGTTGCGGGAGCGAATGTTTCTGGCGTACAACACGAGGGCGTATCCGGTGAATCGGCAGATTCTGCTTGACCTGTTGGCGACGCGACAGGAGATTGCGACGATTCTCGGATTCCGGAGTTGGGCGGATCTGGCGACTGCGGACCAAATGATGAAGTCGGCGGCGAATGTGCGCACGTTTTTGGCGAAGCTCGATGAGGCGAGCCGCGACGGCGCGAAGCATGAGCACGCGCTGGTGCTCGAGTTTGCGCGCGGACGGCAGGCGGAGCTGAATGAGATTGACATCGTCAGTCGCGGGTACTGGTATGAGCAGTTCAGGCGCGCGAAGTTCGATTTCGATTCACAGTCGGTGCGGCCCTATTTTCCTTATGCGCGGGTTGAGGCGGGCGTGCTGAAGACGGCTGCAAAGCTGTTCAAGGTGGAGTTCCGTCCGACGAACGTGCCGGCTTGGGATCAGGCGGTTTCGGCGTTCGAAGTTTTCGACGGCGGGCGGCTCGTGGGGCGGTTCTATCTCGATATGCATCCGCGAGAAGGCAAAGACAAGTGGTTCTCGGCGGCTCCGGTAGTGACAGGCGTGCGAGGGCGCCAGATACCCGAGGCGGCGCTGATCTGCAATTTTCCGGCCGGCGATGCGAACGATCCCGGGCTGCTGCAGTATTCCGACGTCGTCACGTTCTTTCATGAGTTCGGCCACCTGATGCACGCGATTCTCGGCGGGCACACGGAGTGGGCGGGGCTTTCGGGATTTGCGACGGAGGGCGACTTCATCGAGGTGCCGTCGCAGATGCTGGAGGAGTTTTTCCGCGACGAAAAGCTGCTGCAGGCGTTCGCGCGGCACTACAAAACAGATGCAGTGCTGCCGGCGGAGCTGATTCGGACGATGAAGCTGGCGGGGGCGTTCGGGCGCGCGGACTGGATCAGGACGCAGCTCTACTACACGACGCTCGCGCTCAATCTGCACGACGAGGATCCGAAGGGGATTGATCCAGACGCGATGACGCACGAACTTTACAAGCAGTTCCAGCCATGGACGTGGCTCGATGGCAACAAGATGTATGCGAGCTTCGGACATTTGACCGGCTACTCGTCGAATTACTACACCTATATGTTCGACAAGGTGATTGCGCTGGATTTCTTTGGACAATTCGATCCCGAAGACTTGCTGGGATGCGAGGCGGGCACGCGCTACCGCAAGGCTGTGCTCGAACAGGGCGGATCGAAGCCGGGCCGAGAGATGGTCCGGGATTTTCTGGGGCGCGACGAGGAGTTTGCGGCGTTCAGCAAGTGGCTGAACGAGGAGTTTGAAGGGCAGCAAAATTAAGGATGGGGCAACGATGACAGAACGGGCTTCACAACTCCTTGCGCTTTGATCTTGTTCAATTCCGCGGTCCATCGCGCCACGTTGCTGCCAGTAGCCCACTCAGCCATTACAACCGCTTCGAAATCCTCGAGTTGCATTGAAATGACCGGCGCGCCCAGTTCTTGCCCGTGTGGCGCGTAGACCTGGAGCAACGATTTCTGATCGAGATAATCCGGATCTGCGTCCCGAGGAGAACAAATTTCGATCGGATTACTAATGCATACCGCTTCCGTATTTACGATGACGACCAGGAGTTCGTGATCCGGCGACCAGAACAGGTCCTTGACACCCTTGATCATCTTCAGATCACGAACATCCTTTATCGTTATCCGATCTCTGATGTCAATTGGACTGATCGGCCCCGCTGCATACGCCGCAAAGCTGGCATGCAAGGGCAGTTCGAAATCGACAGAATATCCACAAAGCCGGCTCGTGTTGACATTTCCAGAAGCGATCCACTGGCCCCGCTTCCGCTGGATATACCACTGCTTATCATCGTGATCAGGAACGCATCCAACCTGTTCCTTTTCCATCGCCGCTACTTTTTCCACTTCAGTCATGGTGGGCCAGTTTGGAAAGTTTTTCCGAATTTCCTTGTCGTCTTCGTCGACCCCGTCTCCAAAAGGCACCGGATTCCCATCAGGATCCCGGGAGAGGGTGTTGTTTTGGTCGATTAGCGCATGCGCTGCCCGGCGCTCATATTCATCGCTCGCCCCGTTGCCTTCGATGTCGCCATAGGCAACCGGAGCTCTGGCCGGATCGCCGAGCTTTTCGACGCTCCAATTATCCACGCCGTCGGGGTGTACGCAACAATCTGTGCGACCCCAGTCATCCAAAGATATGTATCCATCGTTCACAAACGATACGTTGATGCCTCTTGCGCCATACGGCACATTGTCTCCGGTCGCCCCTTGTGTATCCAGGTACTGAACATGCGCAGGACATTGAGCCACCCCATAAACTACCGGCCGCTGGTCCACTGGTGCAGCGAAGAAGGCTCCATCGGGCGAGGGCTCCCTGTGGGGATCATTCTTCAGCTCATCGGGATCGCAGTAAAACCGTGTTCCGACCCGCCAGAAACCCGTTTTCCGAGGCACGATGAGATCGGGCAGCTCCAGAATCTGCAATTTCCCGTCTTGCGGCGCAATCCATAGGGAACGGTATTCAGTTTCACAACCCTCCTCGCCGCATCCCCGGTGCAGCCCCAATAACAACCCCGACTGTGCCCTTGCCGTGGTTCCACACGCCGCCAACACGAGGCAGACGGCAGCAACGGTCGACATCGAATGCCAGAATGGTTTTACCTGCATTGTCCCTTCCCTCGGTTGGTGGCGGCGATCTCTCTGGCTCGGTCCCTGCACTACTGCGTCTTTGCGCCTGTGAAGCCGGCGAGGATTTGGGTCATCATGTCGTTAACGGTGCCGGGCGAGCTGGGCAGGAAGATGGTGCTTGCTTTGCCCGTGACGCCCACTTCGCGCAAGGTGTCAAAGTACTGCGTCATGAGAACCATCGCGATGACGTCTTTGGCGGTTGAGCCTTCGACGGCTCCCTTGAACTCTTCGACGGACTGCTGCAGGCCCTTGATAATGGCCTGGCGCTGGCGGGCGGTGCCGTCGCCTTGCAGGGCCTTCGACTCGGCTTCCGCCTCGGCCTGCTTCACTTTCAGGATTTTTTCGGCCTCGCCGCGGGCCTGCGCCGCGATCTGCTCGCGCTGCGCAGCGTTGATGTCGTTCATGGCCGCCTTGACCTTGGCGTCGGGAACGATGTCGGTGACCAGCGCGCGCAGAATGTTGTAGCCAAATGTGTCCATCACTTCATCGAGGTCGCGCTTGACGGCGGCGGAAATCTGCTGCATCTGCTCGAAGGCTTCGTCGAGGGTGAGCGTGGGCACGTGGCCGAGAATGGAGTTGAAGACGTAGCTCTCAATCTGGCTCTGCGGATTCGAGAGCTTGTAGTAGGCGTCAAAGACCTTGGCTTCGACGACCTGGTATTGCACCGAGACAGGAATGGTGACGAAGACGTTGTCCTTGGTTTTGGTTTCGACGTTGACGACAGCCTGGCGCACCTGAAGATCAACAAGGCGCACGGTTTCGCACCAGGGCAACAGGAATTGCAGGCCGGGGCGCGCGACGCGATTGAATTTTCCGAAGCGCTCGACTACGCCGGCCGAGTAGGTGCGCACGGTGTACATGGTTTTGAGAATGGTGACGAGCAGGAAGATGCTGACGATGGCGGCAACGATGAGAGCGAAAATGACAACTCCGGAATTGTCCATGACGACCCTTTCTTTACCTCGAGAGCCGGATGGCTCCGGCGCGGGAGCGGCGAGTTGGTGTTGGATTTGGTCCGCGCTTTTGAGATGGAGGAATGATACCGCAGGAGTGCAAACGGCGGGTTAGAGCGGAGAGACGGGCTTGCGAACCGCTCTTCGCGAGGAGCATGAAGCCATCGGCTCAAATCAATGATGACGATGGAATAGATGCTGATTGATGTCGGGCCAGAACTCACGGAATACGTTGGTGAGCGCGTCGCGGCCAACGGCATAGGCGTATTTCTGCGCGAAGGCGCTGGGAGTTTGAGTCTTACTGGGATAGTAAGCGAGCGAGATGGCCTGCGAGGCGCCGCGGCCCAGGATCTCAGAAGCGTTGAAGCTGTTTTTGCCGTGGTAGTTAGGCGTGATGAGCTCGCGGGAAGCCGCGTAGATTCCGCGCTTCCAGATTCCGCCCTCGCCCATGGCGTAGTAGCGCTCGTCCTGATGAAAGACGGTAGGCATGGCCCAGTCGACCCAGTAATTGCCGTCGGTTTTGTCGAGATAGCCGCGCCAGTAATAGGCCCAGTAGCCGCCGACGCCTTTACCTAATTGGGTGTGCGCGTTTGTGCCTTCAGCTAGCAGCGAAGTAACGCCGACAAAGACGAAAGCCGAATAATCAAAACTGTTTTTGGTGGCAACGATGAATGCTTCGCGCGGGGTGGGCGGAGGAGGAATGACCCCGGCGCTGACCGCGCGGTAGTTGGGCATGATGCCGAGGATGCGCGTCGGCTGGGGCGGCGGCTTGTGCGTGGGCGGGTTGTTCGTGTCGGTCGGCTGCGTAGGAGCATTCGGGTTCGATTGAGACTGGCCGGATGATTGGGGCTGAGCGGACGAGTTTTGCGGCTCGGGCGCTTCCGGCAGTGCGGCAATGTCAAATGCGGCGCTCGGAGTCGGTTCCTGCGAGCGAAGAGTTGCGGGTAGACAAAGGATTGATATTGCGGGGAGTACGGCTCTGGATATCAGCCTGGAACTGAATCGCATTCATTCACCTGATCGGGGAAGTCGGCGTTAGCCGGCGCAAGCTGCGATTGGATGCAGGCTGGCTCGGGGGAAGCCGCTCGGAGCCGGTCCGGTTGGGAGCTGAGAACACGTCTCCGGAAACCAGTCGGGCCCGCTTGAATATTTTCTTACAGTTAGACGCATTTGCGCGAACGCCGGACACAAGGATTCGTGCCCAGAGGCGCAGAGCGAGCCAGCAGGCCGGTCGGAGTTCCCTGGGTCACACAAGACCGGAGGTCGACGAAGCGATAAGTTCTATGCTTCGAAATCGATATAGCCGCGCTGGGGATCAGTGTTGACGAGCTTGACGGTGACTCTGTCGCCGACGTCAAGGCCCTTTGCGCCACGCACCACCATGCCGTCGACGTGCGGGTCGAGCGTGCGCACGAAGGTGCCCTTTTCCGACGCGCCGGTGACGATGGCCTGATAGCTCTGACCAATATGCGGATGAAGAACAACCGCGGCGATGCGTTTCGCCATCTCGCGCTCCACCTTGCGGGCGGCATCTTCCATCAGAGTGCATCGCTGTGCGATGGCGTTGAGATCGTCTTCAGAGTAGGGCGCTGTGGACTTGGTGAGCCAGGCTTTGAGGACGCGCTGCGTGACGACATCGGGGAAGCGGCGGTTGGGCGCCGTTGAATGCGTGTAGTCACGGACCGCGAGACCGAAGTGGCCGGGCGAGGGCGCGTTGGGCTTGATGAGCACATATTCGCCGGGGCCCATGAGCTTGATGACAGCGAGCGAGAGATCGGGAAAGTGGTCGGGATCCTTCTGGTTTTGCGCGATGAGAAAGTCGTTGAGGGCCTTGGAGTCAGGCTCGGCGGGCAATGTGGTGCCCTTTTGCGCGGCCAGCTCGACGATGCGATCCCAGCGCTTGGGCACTCGCACAATGCGGCGGATGGAGGCGAGGCCCGCGCTTTCAAACGTGCGCGCGACGACGCCATTGGCCGCGACCATGAACTCCTCAATGAGCGAAGTGGCGCGGTTCTTTACGATGGGCGCGATTCCGACGATCTCGTCAGTCACCAACACCGGCTGCGTTTCGATGGTCTCAAATTCGAGCGCGCCATGCTGATAGCGGCCCCCCGCCATGCGCTGCGCGGCTGTGTCCTGTAGCTTGAGCTGCGCAGCGAGATCGGAGCTGGCGGCGACTTTCGCCGGCGGCGCGCCTTTTCCGTCGAGCCATGCGCCGATGCCCGGATACGCCAGTTGCGCGCGGTTGCGCACCAGTGCACGGTAGGCTTTCTCGCCGGAAGAGGTACCACTAGCGTCAATGGAATACTCGACCACGATGGCCGCGCGATCCTGATTTTCGTTCAGCGATGTGATGCCTTCAGAAAGCTCCGTGGGCAACATGGGAAAGATGGACACGCCGGTGTAGACCGATGTGGTTTCGAACGCGGCGTGCTTGTCGATGACCGTTCCCTTCGATACGCGCGCGTCTACGTCGGCAACTCCGATGAGCACGCGGATGCGACCGTCGGGCAACTGCTCGGCCCACTCGATCTGATCGAGATCCTTGGAGGTGTCGTTATCGATGGAGGACCACAGGAGGTTGCGCAGGTCGGCGAGACCGTCAACGGCCGGAAGAGCGGGCTGGGCTTCGATTGCGGCCAGCTCCGTTTGGGTTCCGGCGGGGAAATCGGGCTGAAAGCCGTGCTCGATCATGGAGGCATGGGCTGCGGCCACAAGATTGAAGTGAGCGGGATGGGTGGAATGCATGAAGGACGAAGCTCCTGGAGTGCTTTGAGCGGTGTTTCGCGCGACATGCCAGCCTAACATGCGGGGGGTGGCGGCGAGTCAGCGGGTCAGCGAGTCAGCACCTGTGCCGTCATTGTGCGGGGCGCTGGAGGCGGTATGCCGTTTACGCAGAATGAGTGCGACCGTGTAGAACGAATTCGTGCACAGCCCAATGAGCGATGCGAAGATCAGCGATGACTCAAGCCCACCTGCTCCCGGGTCACCATTCCAGAGGTTGGCCCAATTGCTGCCTCTGAGAACAAGAATGGCACACCAGAGAGTCAGGCACGCCGGGCCAATGAGTACTCCAATCGCGGGAAAGATCCATCGCTGATGAAGGCCAACGTTCTTTAAAAGAAGCAGGATGGATATATTGATGATCCAGACCGGGAAGGCAAAGATCATCGTGATTTCGAAGATGAACGGCCACGATTCAAGTCTCCCAAGCACAAGGCTGAAGATGGCAACTGCCAAGAGCATAGAACAGAGTGACAACAGAATTCGCAAGATCGCTCTCATCCCGTTGCTCCTACTGCGGCTGCACGTTCACAGTGAAATATACGGTCTGGCTGGTGACGGCGTTGTCAACGTACGCAGTCGCCGTGACTTTGAGCGTGGCCACGCCGAGCGGTGTGCCGTTGGGAGCGAGAATGCTTGAGCTGTTGCAACTGGTGGCGAGGCCGAAGAGCGGGACGAGCAGGAGAAAAATGATGAAGCGCCGAGAGCCGCAAAGGAGAAAAGCGCGCCGGCGACAGCCGAAGGGAACGACGAAGAAGAGGATCGCAGCGAGCGCCGCGCCACCGCCGGCTTGTGGCCACGGTGAAACGTGACGACGGGATGTTGACGCGGTGGCGTAGAGGGGTCCACCGGAGGCAAAAGTCTGAATCGCAAATGAAACTGTGGCCGTTGGCGTGACCTGTTGCGGAGTGGGTGTGCAGGTCATATCGTCTTCCAAGGCCACCGCGCAGACCACCTGGACTTGGCCGGTGTAGCCGCCAGCGTTAGTGACCACGAAGGATTCTGAACCGGATTGGCCCAAGACAACATTGAGGTTGGTGGGCGGATTGGTTGCCGACGGCGCGAGGGTGAATCCCTGCACGCTGATTGCGAGCGGATTCGAGGTGCCCGAAGCGAAGACGGTATCGCCCGCGTAGTAGGCGGTGATCGAGTCCTGGCCGGTGGGAAGGTTCTGGATGGTTAGCGTGGCCGTGGAAGCGTTGGCCACAGGGAGCGCGGAGAGTGCGGACTGGCCGATGACCACGGTGCCGTTGAGAAAGACGATCGAGCCGGTCGGATTTTGCTCGCCGGTTGCGGGCGGGGCTGCCGTGGGCGTGACCGTTGCAGTGAGAATGACGGCTGTGCCCTGCGGTACAGAGACGTTGTTGGCGGCGAGGATGACGGTGACGGGAAGTAGGGTGGGCTTGATGGGCAGGACGGCTGCTGAAGATGCGAGGAGGCCGCTAAAGCAGAAAGCGGCAAGCGAGAAACCGAAGCTGCGGAAGTGCGTCATTAGTCTCGTTGCGCAGGCCGGGCGAATCAGCGATCCCGAGATCAGGCAATATCTTATCTTCACGCACTACGGCCTTCTGTTTGTTGCACCTTTTGGGTCATGACCCATTCGCGCATGGCGCCAATTGCAGGCGACTAAGAACGAAGTGCCTCTCAAAAGAGCAAACGCAGATCCTTCGACTCGTCCCGCCGAGGCGGGACTCGCTCAGGATGACAGCTCACATTTTGATCCGGCCGTTTTTCGGCTAGCTACTGAATACCGAGGTCGGAGAGGACCTTGGGTTTGGCTTCCTGGACGGCGAGCAGGTTGTGGCAGACGGAGCAGTCCTGAGGAATGGTGTCACCGCTCTTCGCAGTGTGGCTGCCGTCGTGGCAACGGAAGCATCCCGGGTAGTCCATGTGGCCGATGTGATTGGGATGCGTTCCCCAGGTGACGTTCATGAACGGAAATACATTCTGGTCGTAGAGCATGACCAGCTCCTTGCCCGCCTGATCGACGAGAGCGGCATTCTGCGAGAGCACGCCGGGATTCTGCGAACGATAGAAAGCCAGAAGCTGCTTGGGAATCTGGTCGCCTGCTTGCTCCTGGCTGGAATAAGTGCCATTCAGCAACGCCAGCCCCTCCTTGTGAATCCACGGCAGGTTTGCGCTGATTGCGCCGGTGGCCATGGCCTGGTCGACGGCCTGCTCGGCGGTAACAAAGGTGTGCGCGGCACGGTTGTGGCAATCGATGCAATCCATGACCCTGCGGTCGCCCTTGGGAATGGGGCTCCCGGCTGGCAGGGTGCTGTACTCGGTGAATGAACCGTCAGGATTCTGCCGCTCAACCCAGGGAATCGTGGTGCGCGTGGAGTCGGTGGAGACGTACTCGATGTGGCCAAGGTGGACGCCGTGGATGCCCGTGTAGCGCGAAAGCGAATCAACGCCGCCGAGATGAAGGATAAGCACGGTCTGTGTTTCGGTGTTCGGCTCGTCGTCAGCAAAGTTCGATTTGACCAGCAGCTTGTCGCCGTCAAAGCGCGTGGGCGTGTGGCAGCCTTCGCAGGTGTAGCGCGCGGGGCGCAGGCTGGTGACCGGCGAGGGAATGGGCGTGGGATAGTTGGGAATGATTTTGGGCGCAAGCGGCGCGAGCGGATGGAAAGTGACTTCAATGAGCTGCTTGGTGCCGTTGATCTTGGCATTCACATAGGCCTGAGCGCCGGAGCCGATGTGACAGTCAACGCAGGCCACGTGGGAGTGCGGCGAGATCTGATAAGCCGTAAACTCCGGCTTCATCACGTGGCAGGAACGGCCGCAGAACTGCGGCGAATCCATGTACTCCGCGCCGTGATAGCTGGCTGTGGCTACGACCAGGAAGTTGACGATGGTGAAGACGAGAACGATGTCGAGACCGTGACGGAACTTGCGGTCGTTGAGATCGATCCGTGGAAACGCGGCTGGAATCTGGCCGGCTTTTTGCAGGGCTCTGCGCCGCAAGAACACGCCGACGGGAATGAGTGCGAGACCCAGGAGGAAAAGCAGCGGAAGAATCAGGAAGAAGATGATGCCGAGATAGGGGTTGTCACTAAGATGGCCGGCGAGCTCCGCCAGCCAGTAGCTGATCATGGTGACGCCGGAGGCGGTGGTGATGGCGCCGCCGGTCAGGCTGATGGGGTTGTTGCCGAAAAACAGCGCCGGACGAACCCAGTTCTCGCGGAATTTCTCAAACAACGACACGATTCCTCAACCTCCATTGGTCAACGGCCCGTCGGGGGTGACGGGCCTGCCTTCAAATCTCTGCGGCGATTGTAATGCCTACTTCAGGGTCTTAAAGTATGCGGCTACGGCGCTCACCTGCGGATCGGTCAGGCCAGCGACGGGCTTCATCTTGCCTTTGCCGTTTTTCACGGTGGCAACAATCTGGCTGACGGTGAGGGCCTGCATCGAAGGATCGGAGACCGGCTTGATGCCCATCATCTTGGCCATTCCCGCACTAGGCGTGCCGGTGGGCCCATGGCACATGGCGCACTTGGACTTGTAGATGGCCCCGCCGTCTTCAGCGAAGCACATGGAGCCGGCAAGCGCGACCACCGCAGCCAGCACGATTCCGGAACGAAAACTCTTACTCATAGCGAATCTCCTTGATTTGTTTCGAGGCCCGCACGCACATTCGAGCGCGAGACGCGTTGTTGTTACTGTCTCCGGCTCACGATCACAGCCGTTGGTTCCGCAACCGAGATAGTAGCAGGAACCACCTGACACAGACCGGCGCGGTCGAGGTTTTTATACCGACGACCGCGCCGGCTTAATTTTGGTCTTGCACTTCGTCTTGCTTTCCGAGGCCCGTGCTTTTACTTGGCGAGGGAACGGAAGTACAGCACCGAGTCCTTGATCTGGGCATCGGTGAGCTTGCCCTTGAATGCCGGCATCTTGCCTTTGCCGTTAGTGGTGTCGGCGACCATGGTCGCTTCACTCAGCGACTTGACCGAAGGATCGCTGACGGGCTTGACGCCCATCATCTTGGCGATACCCGGATTCGGCGTGCCTTCAGCGCCATGGCAGCTTTGGCATTTTGCCTTGTACGTGTCCGCCCCCGCGCTTTGCGCGTAGGTCAGCGTTCCCTGAGTAGCGGCTAACATGGCGGCGATCATCATTCCATTTGTGATCTTCATTGCCAATTCCTTCTTTCTTTCGGTGGTTCACATCTCGATCGCGGAATGCGCTCGCGGTCAGAAATCGTAATGCAGCCCAAGGGTCACGTTGTTGGCATGGAAGTTTCGCGGCGCGGTGAACCCGTAAACCGGCGTGCCCGCTGACATGGCGGTATTCGCCACGGAGCTGCAAGCGACGACCGGGGCGCTGGTGCTGCCTACCGCAAGGGCAGGATTGGCGTTGCACCACTGCGCGCCGGACTTGCCACCGCCCTCCCCATAACCAAAGTAGTCGTATTCGGCTTTCCAGATCAGGCCGGGATGCATGGTCCATTCAGCGCTCAGAAAGGGAGTCTGGTAATTGGACACCAGCGAACCATTGACGTCGCTGGCATCGGTGAAGGACCTGCTGCCGCTGACGGAATTGACGCGGTAGCCGAGGTTGGAGTGGAGCTTCTTGGTCGGCGTGTACATGAAGGCAACCGATGCATACTGCGTGGGCGCATCTTCAAAATCCCTGGCTGGCCCAAAGAGGATGGTGTTCGATCCATGGCCGGCTGCGACTGCGCCACAAAGCGAACCGCCCGCAACTGCGGCAGCAGGCGCGACGGTACCGCCCGGCATGGCGCCGGCTGCGCCCTGGAAGCAGATGTTGTCTCTCATATACACATCGCTATAGGAGTAGTTGAGATCCAGCCCGTAGCGATCGTTCGGGAACAGCTCGGTGGCAAGACTCGCTGTCCGAGAGTGATCCTCATGATCGAGCGGGCCGTAGTAGGCCGTAGTGTTGCCCGGGAAGTGCTGGTTGTTATTTGTGTTGTTATGCCGCTCAAGGTCGTTGTAGGCGCCGGAGACGGTGGCCCAGGACTTTGGACGGTAGATGGTGTGCATCCTGAAATGCTCGAGCTGCCGGAATCCCATCGGAGTGAAGGCGTTGTCGTTGAACATGAGCTCAGCACTTGCGTTGAGGTCCCAGTTGCTGGCGGGATGCAGAGCTGCAGTGAGGATTCCACCGTTTTCGTGGATGGTTACCTCGCCAGAGGTGGTGTTGTTGGCCGGAATCGGAATGTTGTGCCCGGCGGTTCCCTGGCCTTCGGAGATGAGGTGTTCCTGATAGCGCCAGGTGAGCGAATAGGAGCTGCGCGGCGTCGCGTCCCAGCTCACCGTGAGGTCGTTGGTGGTGAACCGCTGGCCGAAGAAGCCAGCCTGCGTCCCGCCAATCGCGGGGCCGCCCGTAGCCCCCGATGTGGTCGGTTTGCAACCGGTCGGGCTGGTTGTGGTCGAGTTAATCGTCGTGCAGCTCGTCAGCCCTGTGTAATTGATGGTTTCCTCGCCCGCCGTCGTGGGCACGGTCACGGTGGTTCCGGATGTGAACCCTGCGATTCCCGGCTGTTGAGCGCTGTTGTAACTTATCTGGTCTTCGAGGCTGACGCTCTTGTCCAATTGCCAGACGACGCCGTAGTCCAGGGCAATCACTTCGCGCTTGGCGTTGGCATAGCCGGCATAGCCGAGGGAGCGGTCCGCTCCGTACAAGCCTTGGAACTGCTCGTTGTAATTGGGCAGGTTCATTTTCGCGTCGGTGTAGCGAGCATTGCCGTTCATGGTGATGTTCTTGATGCTTGAGCTTTGCAAGCGGAGGATTTCGGTCGGGAAGATGGCGCGCGTCGCCTGATTCCGGGCATAGCTGCTGACGACGTTGCATGCCGGATCGATAATCGGCAAGCCGCCGTTGGGGTTGGCATACAGGATCGTGGTCGAAGCGATCATGCTGGTGCCGTTGCAGACGCCGCCGGAGGCGCCGCCGACAAATGCGCCGGTGGTGCTGCTATAGCCGTATGGAGTAAAGCTTTGGTAGCTCGCCAGCAAAGAGACTTTGGTTCCGTCCGACTCCTGCACATTGAGGTACTGAGGAGCCATGGTGAAGTAGGAGTCACCCTTGTAGTGGTCGATTTGCTGCTCATAGGTGAGCTTGGTTCCCTGCACCGGCTTCCAGTCGAGCGTCCCCGTAAAATCGTCGGTGCTGTTGCGCTGGACTTCCTGGAGCAGGAGTTCCTGCCCGGCAACAGAGTTGCCGCTCGGGGTGAGGCTCGGTCCCTGAAAGATGTTTTGCGAATAGGCGACGCGGAAGGTGACTTTCGACAGCGGAAGCAGGGTCAAGCTGGTGTCAGTCATGCGCCGCACAGTGTTATACATGAACGGCGAATGAGTTACCTGAGGCCACGCATACGTGCTGGTCGGCGCAGTAGAAGGTCCGATCGGAATGGAATATCCGCTGGGGATTCCGGGATTGCCGAGCAGATCGTAGTCAAAGTACTGACGGTCGCGGCGGAACAATCCGGAAAACTCGTAATACTTCCCCTTTGAAAAGTCGAGCTTGGCAAAGTTGTTCGGTTCGCCGCCAAAGCCGCTGGCAAAAACCTGCAAATCGTCGAGCGGAGTGTTTTTGGTACCTTCCATCGCGTGCAGCCTGAAGGTCTCGCCGAGAACGCGCGGCCCGGATTGCAGGTTCACCATTGTGTCGTACATGGCGCCGCTGCCGGAGATGCCGGCCACGCGGCCGCCGAGATCGACGGACTCGTGGACCGAATACCCTTGCGGGACAGACATCGTTGAAGCCGGCGCCGAAGTGGAATCTGCCGGAGTCTGCGCGACGGCGATGCACGCCGCTGCAAGAAACATGGCCACCAACATTCCCAGGAACATTGCAAAAGATGGCTGTTGATTATTAAGCCGTGAAAACCAGCCTGCTTTCTTCATATGAAGCCTCACTTGAATCAAACTCATTGCCGAAATCGAACCTTTGCGAAACTGTTGCGGAAGCCTTGTCGCGCCGCTGTAAAGACGAGGCGAGGCAAGGCCCCATCACCTTTATCTGAGAAACGCCACGCTGAAGTTCGAGCCGTGGATGTAGGTGTGGCAGCTGGTGCACGGCACGCTATCCGACGATCCCGCGCCTTGACCATGAATCGTGCCGGAAGCAACCGCGCTATGGCATTGGTTGCACAGCCCGTTAATGTTCGGCATGTTCAGCATGCGTGCGTTTTGCGAACCATGCGGCGAGTGGCATGCCAGGCAGCCTTCCGCTTTGACCGGGGCATGCTCGTAGACAAATGGCCCACGCACATCGGTGTGGCATTTGGTGCAGATCATGCTCTGATCGGCCGTGGCCCTCAGGTTGCTGTTCTGGAAGGTGCCGTGAACATCGTGACAGTCACTGCACTTGACGGTGCCCTCGTTCACCGGATGGTGGAAGGGCATGTTGAACTGAGCTTTCTGGTCACTGTGGCACTGGAAGCACAGCGTGGGCTGGGGAGCCTTGAGCAGCGACTCCTCTTTGCTGCCGTGAATGCTGTGGCAGCTGGTGCAGCCGACGTTGGCCTTGGCGTGAGGAGAGCGATCGAAGTTGGGGTGCGCGCCCGCGTGACAGCTCAGACACTTGGTGTCGACGTCTTTGGCGGAAGCCTTGGCGGGATCGAAGATCTTGGTAACGTCACCGCCGCCGGCCACGTGCTCACTGCCGGCGCCATGGCAGTTCTCGCAGGTGACGCCGTTGGCGTTCCCGTGCATCAGCGCCATCTTGGAATGAGGATTCGTGGCGAAGCTCTTGGCCACGTCCGCGTGACAGGTGGCGCAGGTGTCAGAGCCGACGAATTCGGCGTGACTGGCCGGCGCGACTGGCGCGACCTGAGCTTTGGATCCCGGCGGCGGAGCGGCCAGCGCCGTCGCGCAAAGCAGGCCCGCAGCCAGCAGGAACATCGAAAACACTCGCAGTCCCGGCCGTTTCCCGGGAGCCGCACCATTGAATAAACGCGTTACCGGCCTATCAGTATGCATGCAAATTACCGCCTTCAAAGAACTTCGTGACATTGCTAAGAAGTACCATCAGCCGCCGCTTCAGGCTGAATGTGGTGGATTCTCCATGTGAGCACGAGCACCGCTGGAGCCACTTGCGGACGCTTGCCGGTGCGGAACATCACCATATGCACGAAAGATTACGGTTTAGGCGCGATGAGTGGCGGTGATGCCTATCACATGAGGTAGGGAAGCGCATCTTGGCGCATAAGCCCATTGATTGCTGCATTTACCCGTTCGCCTGCTCGAAAGCACTGAAGGCGCCGTCACACCGCCAACCTGTGCTTTCAAACGTGAGGCCTATCACATCCAAAAGTCCCGCCACTCAAGCAAACTCTGAGCAAGTGCTTCTGTTGACGAAAGCTAACAGGGCATCTCGTTCTCAACCGCGGCCTGCTTGGACTGGATGTCAAGCCGAAAAGCGCGAGGGACGAGGGGCCGCGTCGAAATGGGAAGAAGGAAGACGATGGCTGACATGCAGATTTCAATTGAAGAGCCGTCGCGATCAAAGCACCTGGGCCGGACCTCGCCACTGGGTTGCGCGGCCTGCGCGAATCGGCGCCCGGGCTGGTTTTGCTCGCTCGGAAGCGCAGTATTGGCCGATCTGGAGCTGGCAACAAGCACAATCTCGCTGCCCTCGCAGGCTTCGCTCTTTACCGAGGGTGAAGACGCTCGCTGCCTGTACCTGATTTGCAGCGGCTATCTGAAGCTGACCGCGGGACGGCCGGAAGACCGGCACATGATTGTCCGCGTCGCCGGGCCGGGATCGATGCTAGGTCTATACGCGGTGCTAGCGCATGGCGTCTACGAAGTTTCAGCCGAGTCGCTGACGCCAGCCCAGCTGCGGCCGGTGGAGCGGGAGCGTTTTCTGAGCTTTCTGCGGAATCACAAGGAAGCGCAACTTCGCGCAGTGCAATGCATCTGCCAGGAGTACCGCTTCGCGCTGCAGGATGCGTGCCGCATCGCGCTGGCTGAGACCGTGGCCGCGCGGCTGGCGCGCCTGCTGCTGGAACTTTCGCATCAGATCGGCGAGCACACCGAAGCCGGAGAATTCCGGTTTCCGCTACTGCTGACGCACGAAGAAATGGCCTCAATGACGTGCACCACGCGCGAAACCGTCACCCGCACGCTCGGCCAGTTCCGCAAGGATCACTGGATCTCGATTGAAGACTCCAACGTGACGATTCACGAACCTGTCCGCTTGCAAGGCCTTCTGTAACATCCCTCTGGAGAGGCGCACTCAGGCTGGACTTTTTGGCCCCCACGCGCCCCGGTTGCGGAGCCCAAAGAGCTATCATTCTTACTGGAACACTGCTTTCCAGGTTGGAGTTCGAGCTACGCATGAATCGCTTTCTTTTGTCCCTTTCTGCTGTTCTTCTATGGTGTACGATCGCAACCGCCCAAAGTCCCGCCCCCGCCCCCGATCCCGCATCAGGCTCGGTTCCGCCTGCCGCCAACACCGGCGCGACGGAGACTATCAGTCCTGAAATCCTGGAATTCCAGAAGATCGACGACAGTTGGTCCGATGCCGTGAATCGGCGCGACCAGTACAGCCTGGAGCTGGTGCTTTCGCCGCTGTATGTCGACGTCTCTGCAAGCGGGGATGTGACCACGCGCAACCAGCAGGTGGCGCTGGTGATCAGCGGCGACGACAAGACCCTCTACCTGACGCAGAAGGTCATCACAGTGCGCATGTTGGGGGACATCGCCGTGGCGAACGGCACCTACGACTTGCACCACAAAGTCGGTTCAGGCCAGGTGGACGAAAAAGGGATCTTCACGCAGGTATTTGAGCGCGTGCACGGCGGCTGGCTGTGCATCAACTCGCAGCGCACGCTGCTGCGCCAGGACGCGAGCAAGAAAAAGGAATCCGCGCCGGAATCGCCGTTCCACCTGCCGAACCCGTTCTCCCGGGGCGAGAAGGGGCCACAGTAGCGGCTGGAACTGGGTTGCATCCATGGTTCTTTAGTGGGGCCAAATTCCTCAGCGCCTTTTGTGGCGTCGTTCGACTGCTCCAAACACAAGCGCTGACATCGCGATCGCGCCGGATCGGCGGCGGATTACGATTTCCGCTTTTGGAGCGCAAAGAAAATCCAGCATCCCAGCATGGCGCCGAACACGCCGGAAAGAAAATGGAGAATCTCATGCGAATACATCCATTGCCACCTCAGTTGGTTCCATGCATTCCATAAGCCGTGAGCCTGAAGAAACCGCACCAGGGAACCCGGGATTCCTGCCTGGCTGTGTTCGGCGAACAAGCTGAGTGCGCCCAGCAGCACCAGGAAGAGGATCAACCCCTCAGGGAAAAAGCGCACCTTCATACGGCAATCCCGCGCGCTACAGCGCGGCCATGGCTTCGGCCTGGTTGGGGAACAGGCGTGCGTACTTGGTGATGCCCACCATGGTGAAAACTTTGGTGAAGTGGGCGGAGAGCCCGTAGATGCAAACGGTCTGTCCCGAGTGTGCAGCTTGAATGAGCAACTGGATAATAAGCGCGATTCCGCTTGAGTTGATGTAATCGACTTTCGTAAAGTCCAGCAGAATGAGCTTGGTTGTGCCCCTGGGCAGCGCTTCATAGGCGCCGAGGACAGCATCTTTCGAGGTGCTGGCAATGTCGCCCTCATAACGGAGGACGACTACCGGATAGCCGGTGGGGGACTTGATCTGGTCAACGTGCGTTTTGGTCTCGCTCTCCACTTGTCGATCGCCTCCGCGTTCCATTGGGGTGCTGCTTTAGTCTATTCCGCCTCTTTGTTCAGTTTGATGACAAGCCGGACATAGCTGCTCTTGCCATCGGAACCTGTAACCCATTCTGCTTCGTCGACCAAGGCCTGGATGAGGAACATTCCCATGCCGCGCGCATCTTCTTCGCCGTGCATTTTGCGATCGATGTCGGGCTTGACGGGCTGCGCCGTGATGCCCTTGCCGTCATCGATCACCTTGACTTCCAGGGTATCGGTATTGGCGCGAAGAACCACACCGACCGACAGCTTTTCATTGAGGCGGTTGCCATGCTCGATGGCATTGATGCAGGCTTCGGCCACAGCCGTTTTGAGGTCTTCCACGCGATCTTCAGGGAAACCCATCAGCTTGGCCACTGCTGAGGCCGTGCTCATGGCCACCTTTTCGTAGCCCATTTTGGTGGGCAGACGGACCTCGACGGTGGTGGACTTCGACTCGCTCATTACGGCTCTTCTCCGCGGCATAGCGCCAGGGCGGTCATGTCGTCAGCCTGCGGCCCACCCTGGGCAAACGCCTGGATGGCTACCCACAATGCATCGAGGATACCATCGGCATTGGGGCAGGAACACGTAGAAAATTCATTCAAAAGCCTTTCCGGACCAAATTCCTCATCTCCTCTGAAGACCTCAGTCAGGCCATCGGTATAGAAAAGCAGGCGCGCACCGGTCTTGAAGAGGTGGCGCTCGCTCTCGTAGCGCATTCCGGGCAAAAGGCCGAGGGGGGCCCCTGCCGCATCGAACTGGATCGGCGGCCGGCCCGGCGTGACCAGGAATCCTGGATTATGGCCGGCATTCACCACCTCAATTTCGCCGGTGGCGGGATGCAGCCGGAGAAAGATCGCAGTGACATAACGCCGGCGCGCCTCTTCGCCCTCAGCCCAGTGGTGCTGGTTCATGCGCGTGGCCAGTTCGTTGAGCGGGGGCCCGGTGATGGCCATGCCGCGAAATGCCGCGCGAAAACCGGTGGACATGATGGCCGAGGCCAGGCCCTTGCCGGCTACGTCAGCCACGGCAATCAGCAGGCTGCTGTCAGGCTGCTCAACGATATCGAGATAGTCGCCGCCGACTTCGTAGCAGGTGTCGGAGCGAAAGGCGATGGAATAGCCGGGGATCTTGGGGACGTGCTGCGGAAGCAGAGAGCGCTGAATCTGCCGGGCTGCGTCCAGATCCTGCTGCAAGCGCGCGAACTCAACGTTGCGCTTGTGATTGCGCGCGTTTTCAAGCGCAACCGCGGCCTGGAGGACGAGGCCTTCGAGGAAGTCGGCTTCAGAAAGCGTGAGGCCGCGCCCATCGGGAGAAGCCACGACGAGATCGGTCATCTTGCGGCCGTCCCGGTCGGAAAGCGGATAACTCAGCAGCCGGTTGGAATTCGCGGCGTCGGCTGCGGACTTCGCTGGAAGCCTGCCATAAGAAAGGCCAGCCGTGGGAAAGGACGCTCCGGCCATCTCCAGCTCGCGCACCACGATGCGCAGGACAGACTCCAGCACTTCCTCTTCGCGGATGGTGGAGTGGACCTGGCGCGAGGCCTCAAGCAGAGCCTGGAGCCGGAACACCTGCTGCTGCAATTCGATTGTTTCGCCGTCCGAGGCAAGCTGAGTATCCAGTGCCATCGCGACCCCCGTGGAATCCAAATGTAGCATGGCAGGACTACCCCTGTTGCCACATGCCGCCAATGAAGATGGCGGCGCGATTAGCAAGCCATCCAAGTTAACGACTTCGGTGCGGGATCGCGCTGCCTAAACTGGCTTGCGGCCGGTTCTGGAGTACGATCTTGTAGGTTTCCCGAATATTCCCCGGAAGTTCTTGCAGGAGGTCTCCAAGTGCAATCGCAACGATTCAGGCTTAAAACCGTGTTAAGTCACGCAAACGCAGGCCGCGGTTCCACTCTTTTGGCGCTGATCTTCGGTCTCGCTGCCGTTCTATTCGCCACCCAAGCGATTTCTCAGACTCGATTGACTCGCGATGTTGACGCTCCGCCACAAAGTGTAGCTGCACAACAGGCCGTGGCCACGACCTCTTTCCAAGTCGGGACATCACTTTCTGCGCCAGTTCCCACACTGGAAGAGGCGGACTTGGCCGCCCCGCTGCCGATTCCGTTCTCAGCGCTGGCGGCACCTGAGGTCGGGAGCCAGAGTTCATCTGAAAGCTCGTCACAGAATGTGCCTGCGCCTTCGACGCATGCGGCGACCAAAACCAAGGCGCAGCATCATGGACTGGGCGTAGCGCTGGCAATCGTCGGAACGGCGGCACTCGTCAGCGGGGTAGCCCTCTTTGCGACTGAGCAATCCATTGGGGTCTGTAGCCCCTCAAGCCACGGCTGCAGTGAGGCCAAGGACGCGGGGCTGGTCTTAATGCCGGTGGGTGCGGGCATCGCGATTACGGGATTTTATCTCCAGTTCCACCGCTGAGATTGGAATCGGGCTGACCAGGTGCGCCGCACGGCTCTGGCCGGGATTCGTGTGCCCGGCTCCGGCTCCAGCAGGCTGGCCGTCTGAGCAGCGGCGAAACCGTCCGGCGCATGTGGTATTGTCGAATCAATCCCGCATTATCGATTCACGGGGTTTTCCCTAAGTCAAAATAGTCAGTTGCCTCGGTTCTCAACCGCGCGTCTTCGTCCCATAGTTTCTTGTTTTTCAGGGTGGGCGCCGCCGCGGGGCACGAGTCTCTATCTCACGCTTGAGGTGTATCCATTCGATGACCCCAATCAGCGAACCTACTGACGCCAATCTGGTTTTGACGCTCGAGGAGATCACCAACCTGGCGGAGCAGGAGGGCAAGCCGGCTGACACGCTGATGAACGTGGTGGCCCTGATTGCCACGCGGTTCCGAACCGACGTGTGCTCGGCCTACCTGCTGGAGCCGGACCGGTCTAACCTGGTGTTGGCCGCTACGCTGGGCCTTCACCCGCGATCAATCGGCACATTGCGCATGCCCCTTAGTGAGGGGCTCTCGGGCCTGGTCGCCGAGAAGTTGATTCCCGTGGCCGTGCCTGACGCGCGAGAGCATCCGCGCTACAAATTCTTCAAGGAGTCGGGCGAAGAGGAGTATCACTCGTTTCTCGGCGTGCCTTTGATCGACCGCGGCGTGCTGCAGGGCGTCCTGGTGGTGCAAACCAAGGAGCCGCGAGTCTTTCACGATAATGAAATCCGCATGCTGGCGGAGGCCGCGGCACAGGTTGCGCCTGTGGTGAGCGAGGCGCGGACTCTCGACCGGTTTATTGCCCCGGCGCAGGAGAAGCTTTGGGAATTGGCGCGCAACGTTTGGTGGTGCTGGGACAACGAATGCGTGAGCTTGTTTCGCGATCTGAATCCCACTCGCTGGCGGCAACTGAATCAAAATCCCATTGCGCTCTTGAACGAGATTCCGCTGGCGGAGATTGAGCGGCGAGCCACCGAGCACGTATTGCATAGCCGTATCAATTACACCTACCGGCGCCAGCAGGAATACCTGCGCGACGATCATACATGGGGCGCGAGCCATGCAGGCGTGCTGCGAACGCGGCCCGTCGCGTATTTTTCAGCAGAGTTCGGGCTGCATGAGTCGCTGCCGATCTACTCAGGCGGCCTGGGCGTGCTGGCCGGCGACCACATCAAAAGCGCCTCGGACCTGGACATTCCGCTGATTGGAGTGGGGCTTTTCTACGGGCAGGGTTACTTTCTGCAGCGACTGGACAAGGACGGATGGCAGCGCGAGGAGTATCTCGAGACCGACGTGAATCAACTGCCGATGCAGCAGGCCATCGGCGTGAACGGCGAGCCGGTGGTGGTGGAGATCGCCACGCGCGGCAGTTCGATCCGCGCCAAGGTGTGGCGGGTGAAGGTGGGCCGGTGCGATCTTCTGCTGCTGGACTCGAACGTGGCCGGCAACGCGCCCGAAGATCTGGAAACTACTTCGCGTTTGTATGGCGGCGATGCGCGCACTCGCATCCGGCAGGAACTGCTGCTCGGAGTGGGCGGCTATCGCGCATTAAAAGCGATGGGCATTACGCCGGGCGTTCTGCACTTGAACGAAGGCCACAGCGGATTCGCGGTCTTCGAGGCCATTCGCAGCCGCATGGAAGAAGAGGGCCTGGACTTTTATTCGGCTGCCCGCCAGATTCCGCGCGAAGTGATCTTTACCACGCACACGCCGGTACCGGCGGGGCACGACCGCTTCAGTCCCGACCTGATTGAGGAGCACCTGGGACCGCTGCGCGATCAACTGGGCATCTCGCACGAAAACCTGATGGGATTTGGACGCGAACATCCCACCGATTATCAGGAAACATTCTGCATGACAGTGCTGGGGCTGAAGCTGGCGCGGCGCGTGAATGCGGTGAGCTCATTGCACGGCGAAGTTTCGCGTGCCATGTGGCGAGGCCTGTATCCCGACGGGCCGGAGGATGCGGTGCCGATCGGCCATGTGACCAACGGCGTGCATGTGCCGTCGTGGCTGGCGCCGCAGATGCGGCGGCTATACGAACGCCATCTCGGCGTGGGCTGGCAGCGCCAGAGCGGAGCTGCGCATACTTGGGCTGCTATTGAAACCGTGGACGACGGCGAGTTGTGGGAGACGCACCTGAGCCTGAAGGGGCAACTCTTCAACTTTTTGCGGAGACGAGCACACGAGCAGGCGGAGCGGCGCAGCGAGGCAGCCGAGGCATTGAAGCGGCTGGACAAGGTGCTCTCGCCCGACGCGTTGACGATCGGCTTCGCTCGCCGCTTTGCGACCTACAAGCGCGCCAACCTGCTGCTGAAGGATCTGGAGCGGCTGGCCATGATGGTGAATGACGCCAAGCGCCCGGTGCAGTTTGTGTTTGCCGGCAAAGCGCATCCGCACGACGAGCCGGGCAAGACGGTGCTGCAACAAATTGCGCAGATGATGCGCGACGCGCACTTCGGCGACAAGTTCGTTTTTATTGAGGACTACGACATTAACGTTGGCAGGCATCTTGTGCAGGGAGTCGACGTGTGGCTGAACAATCCCCGGCGGCCACTGGAGGCCTCAGGCACCAGTGGCATGAAAGTGGTTCTGAATGGCGGCCTGAATCTTTCCGTTTTGGATGGCTGGTGGGCCGAGGCTTATGACGGGCTGAATGGCTTCGCGATTGGAAACGGAAGAACGCACTCCAATTTGGATGTACACGACAGCCGCGATGGCGAGGCGCTTTACCGCGTACTTCTGGACGAGGTGATTCCGCTCTACTACAGTCGAGATCGCGACGGACTGCCGCGGGGCTGGATCCAGCGCATGAAGCGGACGATCCGGACGCTGGGATGGCGCTTCAATGCGGATCGAATGGTGATGGACTACACGCTGGGATGCTACATTCCGGCGGCGGGGGGGACATCAAGCGACGTGCGGACGCTGGCGTAGAGGCGCAAGGCGCGGCGCGGGAGTTACCACTCCCGCCGCACACCGAAAATGTCAAGTTGCTCGTCATTACTGATCAAGGCCAAATCTTCGTGGATGGCTTGCGCGGCGAGCATTCGGTCGAAGGGGTCTTTGTGCTCTGCGGGAAGGCGACCTGCGCGGAGCGCATGTTCGAGGGTGATTGGCAGCGGCACGTACCCTGCTGACTCGATGGCCGGAACGAAATCATCGATGAGGGCTTGGGCTTTGGGGAGTTTGCCCAAACGAAATTTTGTTGCAATTTCCCAAGCCGAAACTGCTGAGACGAAGACCTCGTTGCGCTGCGGTTGAATCAGATGACGGGCACGGGATGAGAGCAACTCGTCGTAGGCCGCTGCCCATAACAGGGCGTGGGTATCAAGCAGAACCCTCACTCGCCCTCGCCATTCCACAAACGAAGTTCATCCTCCGGCAAAGGCTCGAAGAATTCTGGACCTACTTCGATCTTCCCTTTGAGAAATCCGAGGCGGCGGTTGCCGCGAACCGGCTCGACCGGAACGAGGCGTACGACAGGCTTGTGTTCGCGCCCGCTGGTGATCTGGACGTCCTCACCCTTGAGCGCGCGCTGAATGAGTTTGGAGAGGTTGGTCTTGGCTTCGAAGATGGTTGCGGAGGGCATTGTTGTATCCTGCTAAGTTAGCTTAGCTACTTTAGCAGGTTATGTCAACACAGTTCCAGACGGACCCGTTTAACCGACTGAAAAATAAGCGGTTGGTATGATCTAACTGACCAGCTCCATCTCTTTTAGCGACTCAGGATACGGCGCGCGCAGCGCCCCGCGCTCAGTAATGATGGCAGCGATGTACTTGGCCGGAGTGACGTCGAATGCTGGATTGCAGATGCCAACGCCGTTCGGCGTGAGCTGCGTTCCCGCGTGGTGTGTGACTTCCCTGGCTGGGCGCTCTTCGATGGGAATCGCGTCGCCGGTTTCGGTGGCGAGATCGATGGTGGACCACGGCGCGGCAACATAAAACGGAATGCCGTGCTCACGCGCGAGGATAGCGACGTTGTACGTGCCGATTTTGTTTGCCGTGTCGCCGTTGGCGGCGATGCGGTCTGCGCCGACGACTACGGCTTGAATCTTTCCCTGCCGCATGAGGCTGGCGGCCATGTTGTCGCAGATGACTGTCGTCGGAATGCCATCTGCCATCAGCTCCCACGCTGTAAGCCGCGCGCCCTGTAGAAACGGCCGCGTCTCATCGGCATAAACATGGATGCGCTTGCCACGCTCGACTGCCGCGCGGATCACGCCCAGTGCGGTTCCGTATCCGCAGGTGGCGAGAGCGCCGGCGTTGCAGTGGGTCAATAAGCCGCCTTCCTCCGGCATTAATTCTGCGCCAAATGCGCCCATTGCCTTGCAGGCAGCGATGTCTTCGTCGTACATGGCGTTCGCTTCGTCCAGAATTTTTTCCTGGATTTGGAGGAGAGTAGCGTCGGAAACAAGCAATTTCGCAAACAGCGCCTTCATGCGGTCGATGGCCCAGAAGAGATTGACTGCGGTGGGGCGAGTGCCGGCGAGACGCGTGCAGATCTTCTCGAACTCCGGCTTGAACTCCGCGGTCGTTCGGGCCTTCGTGTTTTTCGCGCCCAGTGCGACGCCATAAGCCGCTGAAACGCCGATAGCCGGCGCGCCTCGAACAACCATGGTGACGATCACGTCGGCCACCTGCTCGTAGGTTGTGGCGAGCACGTAGCTCTCTTCAAGCGGAAGCTTGGTCTGATCGATAAAGCGGACGCCCTCTGGGGTCCAGGTGAGGGTGGGAATCATGCACATTTAGTGTAAATGGGCGGTTCTCTTCGACCCGAAAATGCCAGTCCAAAGGGCTACTGCATGCAATGCCTGAAAACCTTTTCATTTTCCACTGGACGGGCGCGGCCGTGCTGCGTAGAGTGTTTGCGAACCCATTCAAGCCGTTTTGTTGCATCCGGCGAAGGAAGACTCTCGATGGCTACAAGCTCGAATCCCGCGGCTGCGAAAGCCGCACCCAGCTATACCGGACCGTTCATTATCGTCACCGGCCTGTTCCTGATTTTCGGATTCTTGACGAACTTAAACAGCAACTTGTCGCCGAAGCTCGAAGACATTTTCAATCTCAGTCACGCGTGGTCGAATCTGGTGACCTCGGCGTGGTTCTTTGCCTATCTGGTTTTCTCGGTCCCCGCCTCCAAAGTGATTGAGGCGGTGGGCTACAAGCGGACGATGGTCATCTCGCTGTTTGTAATGGTTGTGGGTGCGCTGCTCTTCGTGCCTGCGGCCGCCATGATCAGTTTCCCGTTCTTCCTGACTGCCAGCTTCGTGCTGGCTACCGGCGTATGCGGGCTGCAGACTTCGGCCAATCCTTACGTCTCGATTCTCGGGCCCGAGCAAAGTGCTCCTGCGCGGCTCACTCTGGCGCAGGCATTCAATTCGCTGGGGACGGCAATGGCTCCGATCGTGGTTGGCGTATTCATCCTGACCGATCCCGCAAAGGTGAAAAGCCAGGCGGCCATTGCGCATACCGTGCAGGGACCCTATATCGCCATTGCGTGTGCCCTGCTCGCGCTGGGCTTCATCATCATGGGGATGCATCTCCCGGCCATCACCGGGACACGCGATTTCAAGCCGGCAAAGGATGGCAACGCGATCGCCGGACGCAGCATCTGGACCTACCGGCACACGGTGCTGGCCATGGTTGGGATTTTCCTCTATGTCGGTCTCGAGATTGCATTAGCCGCCAACGCCATCAAGTTCTTCGAGACGCAGGGGAGTGCGATCGGCGACTACCTGCGGTTCGCCCAACCCTTCGCCCACGCGGTCAGCGGTCTTTATCCGCAGGGAATCGGGGAAAAGGAAGTTGTCGCTGTGCTGGCCTTCTGCTATCCCCTTGCCATGATGATTGGCCGCTTCGCAGGAACCGTGCTGATGAAATCCATCAAAGCCCACAAGTTGCTCGCCTTCCTCGGCGTTTTGGGCGTTGCCCTGCTGGTCGTCGGGATGTTCTCGACAGGCCACCTCGCTATCTGGAGCCTGATTCTATGCGGCTTCGCCAACTCCATCATGTATCCGACGATTTTCGCACTCGGCATCGCCGAACTGGGACCTTTGACGAGCAAGGGTTCGGGCGTGATTACGATCGGCAATTTCGGTGGAGCGGTGATTCCGCCGCTCTTCGGGCTGATCGCCGACAAAGCGGGCTATCAGCACGCATTCCTGTTACCCATAGCCTGCTATCTCTTCATGATTTTTTACGGCGTGTCGGGATATAGGCCGGGGTCCAAGGCTGCAGCTTAGGTTTTCGTCTACATCGTTCCACCAAGCCCTCCGGCCTTTGCGGGAGGGCTTTTTCTTGGATCAAGACAGAGATTGGGCGGAGGGAAATGCGCCGCTTTCACGGGCGGCGCCGCAGACACATTGCCTCAAAGTGAGACAAAGAGATGCGCGGAGTCGGGACAGTGACTGGAGCGTGCCGCGACAGCATTTGCCCACCTCCGCGACACCTTGAATCGAGGCAAAACAATGGCGCCCGCAAGAAACTCAAAGATTATGACTAAAGTTATTTCGGCGTGGACCGATGAAGGGGGTGGATGCGAACAGGCCCATCCGGAAGTAACGGCGGCTTTGGCAGGACGAACGAGGCGCCAACGGATTTTAGGACCATGAGGCATTCGAAAAGGAGTTGATTCCATGGCCCTCGGTGTTTTGAACAATCTGTCGGCAATCTACGCTGAGAACAATCTCAACCGCACAGACAGCAGCCTGCAGACGGTGCTGCAACAATTGTCATCGGGATCACGCATCAACTCCGGAGCGGATGACGCAGCTGGCCTTTCATTGGTCAACGGTCTGGCGGCAAACACGGCAGCGCTCACCCAGTCGACAACAAATGCTACGGAAGGCGTGGGGCTGCTGCAGGTGGCCGATGGTGCTTTTTCGCAGGTGACGAGCCTGCTGAACCGCGGCGTCACGCTGGCGACCGAAGCCTCGAACGGCACTCTGAATGCTTCCCAGGAGGCTGCCGCCAATCAGGAGTATCAGTCCATTCTCTCCGAGATCAACAACATTGGGACGACAACAACCTATAACCAGGTCCAGGTCTTCACCGGGTCGGTGAACGGAGTCGACATCTACACCGGCGACTCGTCGGCGACGGGCTCGTCGGTCGACAACATTTACTTTGGCACCATGAGCTCGTCGAATCTCGGCGACTCGGGCGGCGCGGTGCAGCAGAACAGCGACGGTAAATTCGTCGATCTGTCGATCGATGCGGCAGGCCCTCCGCTGTCGCTGACCACAGCCGCAAAATCCAGTGACGTGATCGCTACCGGCACAGGGTTCACGTTTACACTGAAAAACGCCGACGGTACAACGACGACAAAGAACATTGTGGGCGCGGCCGGCGGCACCGTGAGCGACCTGATGACGGCAATCAACGCGGCGAATATCCCTGGCGTAAGCGCAACTTTTACAACGGCTGGTGCAGTGGGCAGCTCGAGCGCAACAGTGACCACCGGCGACACGGGCATCCAACTCACGAATACCAATCCCAATGTGACGATTGCGTTGGACGGCGCGCTGGCCGATTCTGGCGTGGGAGGAACGGCGACCGCTCAAAATGCCGTCATGGGAGCCAACCAAGCCGCGACGACGACCATCGGCTATAAATTCGCGGCCAATGGCGACTCTTCCTCCAATCTGGCGCAGACCGATCTGTTGAGTGCGACCGATGCACAAGCGGCCTTGGAGGCGCTTAACCTGGCAGTCACCTACGTTGCGGCGCAGGACGGCTATATCGGCGCGCAGATCAACACGCTCAACTCCATCAGCCAAGTGATGAGCACGCAGCAGGAGAACGTAGTTTCGGCGCAAAACGCGATTCAAGCCACCGACTATGCCTCGGCGACTTCAAATATGTCGAAGTACGAGATTCTGAGCCAGACTGGCATCGCGGCATTAGCGCAGGCCAATCAAGTGCAGCAGGAAGTGACCAAGCTGTTGCAGTGAAGCAGGGGTTGAGGGACGCAGGGACTAGGGAGTAAGAAAACAACCCCGGCGATTTTCGGCGATTCAGGTTTTAGCAAGACTGCATTATCTTCAGGACAACCCAGGGACAGGGCGGCGGCAGGGCGAAAGCTTTGCCGCCCTTTCTTTGTTGAGAGGGACGCATACACTGTTTTGGTATGAAGAGAATAACCCTAAGCGCCGACGGGGACCTGATCGAGCGGGCGCGGTTAATTGCGCGAGAGCAGCGCAGGACGCTGAATGAAGCCTTCCGCGAATGGCTTGCCCAGTTTGCGCGGAGCGCTGGAGATGCCCAGGTATTCGATGCCCTCATGATGCGCTTGCGCAATGTCGACGCAGGCCGGCGCTTCAGCAGAGAAGAATTGAATCAGCGTTAATTTCTCACCCGACTCAAATATTTTCGTTCACTCATTCGATCAAGGTGCGCCCGCGAAAGCCCAGGGAGCTGCGCGACTCATCCGCGGTGCGCCGATGACTGAGGCGATTACTTCACCATTTTCCTATTCCGAGGTATTCGTCGATGGCCCTCGCGGCCTTGCGCCCGGCGCCCATGGCGAGAATCACGGTGGCTCCGCCAGTGACGATGTCACCGCCGGCAAAGACGCCGCGCTTTGAAGTACGCATGGTCTCCGGATCGGCCATGATGTAGTTGCGCTTGCTTGTGGCGAGGTCGGGCGTGGTGCTCTGGATGAGCGGATTGGCGGTGGTTCCCACGCCGATGATGGCCACATGGGCGGGCAGGACAAATTCCGATCCGGCAATGGCGACGGGACGACGGCGGCCGTCGGCATCCGGATCGCCGAGTTCCATGCGCACGCAGCGCGCGCCGGTAAGCCAGCCTTTTTCGTCGCCGAGAAACTCGACGGGGTTAGTGAGCATGAGGAATTCGATTCCCTCTTCGCGCGCATGCTTTACTTCTTCGGCGCGGGCCGGCATCTCCGCTTCCGACCGCCGGTAGACCAGCGCGGCCGTCTTCGCGCCCAGTCGACGCGCAGTGCGGACCGCGTCCATGGCGGTATTGCCGCCTCCGACAACGATCACATCGCGATCATGGCAGTCGTAGATTGGCTGGTCGAATTCTGGGAATTTGTATGCGCGCATCAGGTTGGTGCGGGTGAGGAATTCGTTGGCTGAATAGACGCCGTTCAAATGCTCGCCGGGGACGCCGAGAAAAACGGGTAGGCCCGCGCCGGTGGCGACAAAGACCGCGTCGTATCCTTCCACGCGCATCAGCTCGTCGATCGTGACGCTCTTGCCGACGACGACATTGGTTTCGAATTCCACGCCCATGCGGCGCAAATTGTCGACTTCCTCTTTCACGATTGCCTTGGGCAAGCGGAACTCGGGAATGCCGTAGACAAGGACGCCGCCCAGCTCGTGCAGCGCTTCAAAAACTCGGACTCTATGGCCCTTTTGAATCAAGTCGCCGGCGGCCGAAAGCCCCGCGGGTCCGCTGCCCACGACAGCAATGCTCTTACCCGTGAAAGGAGCAATTGCCGGCAATCCCAGCTTTCCGCTTTGCCGTTCGAAATCGGCGATGAACCGCTCCAGGTTGCCGATGGCAACAGGCTCACCTTTCTTGCCCACGACGCAGCCGCCTTCGCATTGACTCTCCTGCGGACAAACGCGACCGGTGATGGCGGGCAGAGCATTGTCTTCGCGCATCTTTCTTGCCGCCCGAAGAAAATCGCCGGCATAGATGAGCGCGACGATCTCCTTGATCTTGACGCCGACGGGGCAATCCAACTGGCAACCAGGCTTGGCGCAGGCGATGCAGCGCGAGGCTTCAGTCACGGCGCCAGAAGCGGCGAGGCCAAGGTTTACTTCGTCGAAGTTATGCGCGCGGATCGCGGCGTCGAGCGCGGGCATCTGCACGCGCGGAATCTGCATGCGCTTCTTGAGAGGCATCGGATTTGCGGAGAGCGGAGGCGTCTCAGGCATCGGGTGTTTCCTTTGATTCGCGCAAGACACCGGTTGGGAGTGCGGGCAAGGATGCCCGCACGACAGCCGGCCTGGAGACCGGCGCTACATTTTTCTCGAGCTTGGCGCGCAGGTGCGCAGCTTCCTTTTCCCTGGTGGCCAGCGCGGTGCGCACGCGAGCCAGTTCCTCCTGCTTGTGCAGCTCAAATTCCTTGAGCGATTGGCACTCCTGGGGGCGATACATGGCGTTGCGTTGCATCAGGACTTCGAAGTTCACCTGCGAAGCATCGAACTCAGGACCATCGACGCAGGCAAACTTGCTCTGGTTACCGAGCAGCACGCGACAACCACCGCACATACCGGTGCCGTCGACCATGATGGCGTTGAGGCTGACCATGGTTTTGACGCCCAGCGGCCTGGTCATGTCCGCGACGGCGCGCATCATGGGCACGGGGCCAACAGCAAGAACAAAATTCAGCTTGCGGCCGGCGGCAATCAATTCTGCAAGCTTCTTCGTCACCAGACCTCGTTCACCGTAGCTGCCGTCGTCAGTGAGTGTGTAGGCCTCATGGCTCGCCGCGCGCACCTCGTCTTCAAACACCACCAACTCTTTGCTGCGCGCGCCTTCAATGAAGATGACGTGGTTGCCTGCATCTTTCAGCGCCATTGCCGTTGGCAGTGCCATGGCCGTACCGACGCTTCCGGCGAGGATCACGGCTGTTCCGTAGGTTTTGATCTCGGAGGGCCGGCCCAAGGGGCCGACGAGATCGAGAATCGCGTCGCCCGCCTCAAGTGAATTGAGCAGCGCCGTGGTTTTGCCGACGGCCTGCACCGCGATGGTGATGGTACCGGCTGCCGGGTCGGCGCTCTTAATGGTAAGCGGAATGCGCTCGCCATGATCGTGAAGGCGAAGGATGACAAACTGCCCTGGCCGCTGCTTGCGCGCGATGCGCGACGCCTCGACGGTAAATTGCCGGATGTTGAGGCCGGCGGTGCGGGCTTCCACGATCCTGAACATGGCTGGTCTCGCTGGTCGCGTCGATCCTTTTTGGCCTGTCACCATGCGTGTTCCATGCAGTGCAGGACGCACAGGACACGGATGCGTAGGCGCGCGGATCGCTCCACGCTCCCCCGTTCAGCATTGATTATTCAGGAATTGCGAGCTTTGGCTTGTGACGCGAGTCACGCGGCGGGAACGCATTCGTTTGAGTGGTGGCGCGGCGAGCGACTTACACTTGCCGCGCCTTCCACAGCAGATAAAGGCCCCATGCCGCCAGCGTACATTCGTCGCGGATGGTTCCGTCCAGCATCATGCGCTCGAATTCCGCGATGGGAACGGAGTGGACCAACAGATCATGCTCCTCGGGATCGGGTTTCTTTTCGGTGGGAGTAAGGCCCGTGGCGAGGAATATGTGTTCGCGTTGACGCGCGAAGCCGTAGGCGATCCACATCGATCCGAGCATGGTCATCTGCGCTGCTTTGAGGCCGAGTTCTTCCTGCAATTCGCCGCGCGCCAGCTCTTCGGGGTCTTCGATCGGCATGTCCCATGTGCCCTGGGGCAGCTCGAGTGTCCGCTCCTGAATGGTGTAGCGAAATTGTTCCACGAGCCAGATGCGCCCGTCCTCGATAGGCAGAATGATGGCCCCATCTTCTTTCTCGACGACGCCGTAGATGCCTTTTTGGCCGTTGGAGCGAAGGATCTCATCCTCGCGCACGCGCATCCAGCGGTTGCGATAGACCTCGCGGCTTGAGAGGGTGGCGATGGTGGGGTCTGCTCTGTGATCGACCGGATGCATCAGCCTCCTTGTGGCTTTCGGCACGACTAAAGTCATGCCCTGACACTTCGTGCTCCTCCGGAGCAGTTTTGCCGTGGCGCTTCAGCGCGATCACTAGCAGTTGACCACGACGGCCGAGCAGCCGGGACGCTCCGGTCTCCATTGCACGAGGAAACTGGTCAGCGACGAAGACTCCATGCTCCGCATGGCTTCAAATTCGCCGTTTTTCTGGCTGTAGAGGAGCGCGCCGCGGTCGCTAAGGACGGCCAATGCGGGCACGCCTTTGTGGAGCGGGACCTGGTACTTTTCGGCGATGTCGAGATTGGCATCGAAGTGGCCAATATTGATGTGGACGACGACGAAATTGGCGTCGATAAGGGGCCGATTCTTATCGTCGTGCATATAGAGATCGAGCACCTGGCAGTCGCCGCACCAGTTGCCACCAAAATCAAGAAGCACGCGCCGGTGCGTGGCTGCGGCCGTTTTGAGGGCAGCGGCGAGGTCGGCTTTGGCCTGCGATGGATCCGGATAAATGTCCCGACCGGCGGAGTTGGCTGTGCCGCAGGCGAGCGCCAGTAAACCGGCAAGGGCAAAGAGCTTGAGAGACTTCATAGGGGAGACCTCCTCGACATATTCAGTCTGCCACAAAGACCCGTTATCAAGCATGTCGCGGCGCATTTGTGCGACAATAGACGCGTGAAGAAGCGCGCGAGTTGAGTTGGTGCGCGTGGAGGAATATCGATGGGCGATCTACTTCAGCCTTGGCACATTATCGTGCTGGCCATCCTTGTGTTTGTGCTATTCGGAGCCAAGAGGCTGCCGGAACTGGGTAAAGGGCTGGGCGAGGGATTGAAGGGTTTCCGCGAGGGCATTAAAGGGACACCCGATCCGCAGCAGCCGGCACCGCCAGCGCAGCAGCAAACAACGCCGCCCCCGCCTCCGGCATCGAACGCGCCGGTTGAACCGAAGTAAAGAGGCCGAAGTAACCGGCCGTGGGTAACGCTGCCGGTGGCCTAAGGAATTCGGACTCGGATGCGCCGTGTCCCGCCTGAGATTTCGAGAAAACGAAAAGCCTGTGCCGCGGCACAGGCTTTTGAGTCTTTGAGGCAGAATAGCCGAATGCGCGCCTACTTGTAATCCTGTGCGGAAGGATAGTAGCCCAGCGGAGCAATCACTGTGACGTTTGGCCGGTCGACGCGCACATCGATATTGCGAAACTTGTCGTCGTAGATCGACTCGTGGCTGAGATAGCCCAGCGTGTACTGGTCGCGAGCCTGGTTAGAGATCTTGGCGTAGCTGCGCTCAATGCCGTTAATGTTGCCCTCGGCGTAATAATCGCCACCCGTAGCAACGGTGTACTTGTAGAGGATGTTGTCGTAGACACCGGTGAAGGGGACGTGAATGCGGTCAGCCCACTCCACGCCCCAGTGAGCCGTGTCGCCCACCAGAGTGCCATAGACGGCGATATGGTTGGTTTGCAGATAGCGCACCACTTCTTTCCATGTGGCTCGGCTGCCATACTCCTTGCCGTCGGAGATGACGAAGATGATGCGCCGGCGCTCCTTGGGACGCGTGGAAAGCTCCTTGGCGGCAGCAAGGATGGCGTCGTTGAGCGTGTGAATCTCCTTGGGAAGATCAACTTGCCCGATGCTTTGAGTCGACTTGCCGGGCTGAAGGTTAGGGTCGGGGCAATTCCCGTTGATGGAAATGTTGCAGGCTGCAAAAGGATTGCCGCCGGTTACGGGTACCGCGGGATCGCTGCCGGTGGCCTGCGCTAATGAAAGCACGGCAGGAAGCCGGGAGCTCTGGCCCCCGGTAAAGCCCGTCCACTCCTTGGCTCCGTTGGTGTAGGTGAAGACCGCGGCTTCGTCATAAGGAGTCAACGCGCCCTGGATGGAACCCATGGAACGGTTTACTTCATCCATCACGTTCGAAGGCAAAGTCTGATCGATGACGAAGGCGATGGAAAGCGGCTCCGGATCCACGCTGAACACGCGCAACGGCTCACGGGTGCTGTTCTCGAAGACTGTAAAGTCGCGCCAGGTGAGTCCCGATACCAGGTTGCCTTTCGAGTCTTTTACGGTAACCGGAACCTGGACGAAGTTGACCTGCACCACGAAATTCGCCATCGCACCGCTGCCCTGCTCGGGAGGAGTGGCCTGCGGTTGAGGCTGCGGCTCGGCGGCAGGCTGCTGGCTGGAAGGCGCGGGCGGCTGTTCGGGGGCTGTTTGCGCGGCGGGGCCTGAGCCCGAATCTGGAGTTGTGGGGGCCTCTCCGGCACCAACTCCGGGAGTGATTCCCCCGCTGATTCCCGGGAGCGGCGGCGGGGCTTGCGGCGTGGGCGCGTCAGGGACCGGACCCGGTTGCTGCTGGGCCATAACTCCTGATGCCAGCACCAGTCCGATGCTCAGAAGTCCTACCGGCGCAATGGCTTTCCAGCTCTTCACCGCGAATTCATCCTCCCTAAATCTCTTCGTGCGCGCGCTGAAATTGCTGGCGCACACGCGTAATGCCGCACCTGTCAGAATATCAGACGCGGCAGACGCTCGCAGGTTGCCTGCATGCGCGCGAACAGGCGCAAGAGCATGGATTTGAATAAGCGCGCTATGCTCTCTTAGGGATTGAGTTTTCGTCTAACGGAGCATCATGCGGCAAGGGTGTGTACCCATATCCGGGTGTCTCGCGCTGTTGGTCGGCTTGCAGGTGTTGCCGGCAATGGGATGGGCACAACTTGCGCCATCGCCTGACGCGCCGCCGGTGAGCACCGCGCCTGCTCCTCCGCCGGATGAAACGCCAATTGAGACCCTCAAAGTGAGGGTGAATCTCGTGGACTTGTTCTTCACCGTGAAGGACAAGAGCGGAACCCTGGTTCCTCATCTGACCCGCGATGAATGCTCGGTGACCGAGGATAAGACGCCGCAAACATTCAAGAGCTTTGTGGCCGAAACCGACATGCCTCTGACTCTGGGAATTCTGCTTGACACCTCGGGCAGCCAGCAGCGGCTGCTGCCGCTGGAGCAACAGGCGGGGAGCCAGTTTCTGGAGCAGGTTTTGCGGAAGCAGGATGAAGCCTTTCTGGCTGAATTCGACGTGAATGTGGACCTTCTGCAGGACTTTACCAATAGCCCGCACCTTCTGGCGCGGGCGATGGACAAGGCGCAAATCAACACGGCCGGCGGCAATGGCGGGGGTATTCCCGGACTCGGCGGGGGCCCAGTCCCCATTAGCGATCCCAAGGGCACGGTGCTCTATGACGCCATTTACGAGGCCAGCAACAACAAACTCAACCAGGAAAGCGGACGCAAGGCGCTGATCATCCTGACGGACGGCGAAGACGAAGGCAGCGATCACAAGATCGGCGAAGCGATTGGCGCAGCCGAGAAGAACAACGTGATCGTTTACGTGATCCTGATTGCCGACCGGGCTATGTACTGGAGCCAGGGCGAGGGCTACTACGGCTACTCCCCCGCGAAGAAGATTTCTGACGAGACTGGTGGCCGATTGATCGACGTGGGCAACAACGGCGCCAAACTGCAGGCAGCGTTCGAGGAGATCGAATCCGAGCTTCGCACCCAGTACGTGGCCAGCTACACACCGAGCAACTCCAAACAGGATGGAACGTTCCGCCACATTGGGCTGGAGTGCAAAGGCGATAACGGAGACAATCTGAAAGTGCAAGTGCGCAAGGGCTACTACGCGCCGACGCCGGAGAACTAAGCTCCACTCACATCGGATCGTCCGGCGATTGGATTTTGCGGCCCGGATGCGCGTGGGATTTCAAAGGATCTCTCGATGAAACTCGCCTTAGCTTTTGCGATGGCTGTCGCGGCGCTCACAAGCAATTCGCTCGCGGCGCAACAGGCTGATGAGACGACGCCGGCAGGTGCCCCCACAAAAGTGACCTATGCGCCGACTGCGGGTGGTTTCGGCGACCTGGCGGTCTCGCACGCGTATGAGATGAGCCAGGTGACGTGCGAGCTTGAAGGCAATCTGGACTCAAAGACCGCCAAAGTCGGCGATCGCGTGGTGCTCAAGACGACGGACAAGGTGCAGACCTCCGACGGCACTGTGATTCCCAGGGGCGCGCGCCTTGTGGGCCACGTGACCGAGGCGCAGGCCTACGACGGCCTGCATGGGCCGGCACGCATCGCGATTGCGTTCGATCATGCGGAGTTGAAGAACGGTCACAGTATCGCTGTTCACACGCTGATCCGAGGGGTGGCGCCGAGCACCGACGCCACGGCCGTGAGGCAAGCGAACGACGACAACATGATGGGAATGCCGATGGCGACCGGCGCAGTTAACGGCGGGAGGATGGGCCCTAACTACGGCGGCGTCGCAGGGGTGGAGGGAGCCGGATTGGCGACCGGCCCGGTGGATCGAGTTGGCGATGCAGCCTCTCGTGCGAGCAACAGGGTTGACACCGACGCCGGGTCGACGGCGAGCACAACGAGCGCGCCAGGCAGCGATTTGAAGATGGATACCGGCGCTCATGGAGTGGCCGCAGCCCGCGCTATACCGCATCCCACGAAGATTCCCGGCGTGATGCTCGCCGGAAACAGCAGCTCTTCAGGCGTGCTGCTGGCCTCCCGGCGGAATATTCGGATTGAAAGCGGGACGCAAATTGAATTGGGTGTGGTTGCGGACCGGTGAAGAGAGTTCACGGTTCGTAGTTCATAGTTCACAATTCACAGTTCATAGGGCGTGATTGCTCAGCCATGGCCGGGGCTGCGTCAGCTTCGCCCAAGAGGCTTTGAACTACGAACCAAGAACTGCGAACTGTGCCATTTCCGGGCAGCAGGTTACCGAAGTTGCGCGACCCGTAATCTGGCGCACAGGATGGCTCTTCGATAGTATCGGCGGCGTAGGGAAAAACTTGAGGCCGCGGTCAAAAAAAGCTCGACCTCAGGTATTCCCGCTCCGAGGTAAGGTTGATGGGCATTCAATGTGCGGTTCAGGAAGGCTTTGAGATCAGTCCGCGATTCCACCAGATCCTCGAGGAGCGAATTGCCAAGCTGGAGCTTGATGCGGCGCACGATGAAGCGCAATTGGACCGGCTGAACAACATCGACCATATTCGCCGCCAGATGCGGCTTGTGACCGTCCAGCGCGCCGAAGCGCTGCGCATGAGAATCTTCCTCGATCGTGCCAGAACTCGGCCCCCGGGCCCGCTCATCACAATTTAGAAAAACTCTTCGCCATCAATCTTCTATACGCAAATCCACAGGACCGCGCGTTTCCACAAGTGCGCCGCTGTTCGATCGGTCGTACACTGGGGCATCTTTAGAGGTGCGCACGGTTTGCCGACCCTTGATTATTCCGTCGTAGATGTGTTCACGAGTGAGCCGCTGGCCGGAAATCCGCTGGCGGTGGTGATGAACACGTGCGGCCTGACAACCGAGCGGATGCAGTCCATCGCGCGCGAATTCAACCTTTCCGAGACGACGTTCATCGAGCGCAGAGAAGAGGCGATTGAGCGGTCGGAGGGCGTGCGCGTGCGAATCTTCACCGCGCAGGAAGAGCTGAATTTCGCCGGCCATCCGACACTGGGCACGGCAAGTGTTCTCAAGATGCTCGCGCCGGAAACGGTGCAGCACGATTCGGTGACTCTCAAGGAAAATGTCGGGCCAATTCCGGTGCGATTCGATACCGGCGCTGACGGCTCAGCGAGCGCCGGCAGCTCGGCGGAATTCTTCGGCGAAATGACGCAGCGCGATCCGGAGTTTGGAGCGGAACTCGACTCAGCGGTTGTCGCGCGGCTGGCAGGCCTGGAGCCGGGCGACCTTGATGCCGCTCTGAAGCCGCAAGTGGTTTCAACGGGAACTGCCTTTGCCATCGTGGCCCTTCGATCTCAGGAAGCCCTGGCGCGCTTGAAGGTGAATCAGGAGGAAGCGACTGCCTGGCTGCGCGATCGCGGCGCAAGGTGGTTCTATGTTCTCGCTCCTTCGCCGGACCAAAACGAGCACGGCACGAAGTGCTACCGGGCAAGGATGCAGTTTTATGGAGGGGAAGATCCGGCCACGGGCTCGGCGGCCGGCTGCGCCATCGCCTACCTCGTGGCTCGCGGCGCTGTTCCCCCGGGCATGCGCGTGCATGTGCGCCAAGGCGTGGAGATGGGCAGGCCGAGCGATCTTTTTCTTTCCGCGCAAAAAGAAAACGCGAGGGTCCACAATGTGCGCGTTGCAGGCAGCACAGTTCTTGTTGCAAAAGGACAGCTTTTCCTGCCGTGATGCACATGCTTTCAACAGATATTCATCTTCGCAAGTGACATTGTGTGTGTGTTGTAGACGTTTTCCACTTGTTTCAATCGGATTTTCATTGGCATCTTCGCTTCGTTTTCCCTCTTTTCACGATTCTCCGGTACTCGTACTGTTTCGATTCGTAGCAGACAATTCCCTGGCGCGTTTCGTCTGGAATTTGTCAGACGCGCCACAATGCTGTGCACTTGACCGCGAAGGAAGATTAAGCCACGACGGGTCATGTGCCGGTCCCCAGTTGTGTGAACAGCTGCGCCCATTTGGAGTGCGGCCCTCTCAACGGGAAGACCGGTCACGTCGATCCAAAGAATGTGAGCCCGTCTTCCTCCCCGCGTACCGGGCCTGACACTGGAACAACTTGAACCCGCACACCGGGTGGTTAGCAAACTGTTGCCTTGAACGAGTCCTTGAAATTGCACTTAGGAGTAGTCCCCTCACCATGCGTCCAAAGAAAGTGATTCTCTGCGTAGACGACAACGAACAAGAGCTTTCCGTGCTCAAGTTCACGCTGGCAACGAATGGCTATCGCGTGCTTGCGGCTTCAAACGGCCAGGAGGCGATCGCAGTTTTTTCGACGGCGCCGCAAATCGACCTGGTTCTGGCCGACACCAATATGCCCCAGATGAGCGGAATTCAGCTCGCGGAACGGCTGAAGCGCATGCGGTCGCATGTGCCGATGCTTCTGCTTGGCGACGCGCAGGCCGCGGGCGGAGAAATGCATGTGGCCGATGCGGTGATGGCAAGGAAGAACTGTACTTCGTTCGAACTGCTGGAGCGCGTGAAATTGATGAGCGCGCGCAAACGCGGGCCGCGCAAGGGCGCGCATCGCGTAGCCCAGGACGAGGTCCTGGCCGCGGCGTCGTGAGGAATGCAGGGAGTAGGGACTAGGGAGTAGACGCCTGGGCGCGTGCTCCTTCTGGCTTTGGCATCTCCCTGTTGTTCTTGGGCTGGACGCAATAGAACAACCGGCTCTTCGCCGGCGATACACTGGCCCCCTGTAGCGGGAGCAGATGGCTGGCAGCCATAAGCTCCTACTCCCTATTCCCTAGCGGCTATTTCCTGTCTTACCGCCTCCCACTTGACGGCGATGCTCGGCTTTGCTCATACTCCCCATCTATGGCTGTAACTATGGCTGTGCGCTGGCGGTGAACGTCTGCCTCCGGTGAAAGTAGGTTCGTATGGACCTGGTCCTTTTACGTCTTCTTTTTGTCCTATTACTTGCTGCGGTTTGTTACTTCCTTCGCCCCTTCGGACTCACGACGGGATGGGAGGGCGCAATCGTAGGTGCGGCCGCGGCCTGCGCGGTCATCGTCTTCGAGATGCGCGTGAGGGCTCTCACGCTGCGGCGGCTGATCGGAGCCGTTGTAGGCAGCGTGCTCGGCATCGTCGGCGCAGCCCTGTTCTGCCTGGTGCTGCGCTCGGCTCCGCTCTCCGGCGCGAACTCCGCGGTCCTGCAGATCTTCGTGCTCTTCCTTATGACTTACGTGGGGCTCCTAGTGGGCGCCAGCAAGGGCGACCTGCTGAACCCAGCCGCGCTGGGCACTGTGTTCTCGGGCGACAAGCCAACACGCCGCAGTGCCAAGGTGCTTGATACCAGCGTCATTATCGACGGCCGCATCGCCGACATCGCCGAAGCCGGCTTTATCGATGGCACGCTGGTGGTGCCGGAGTTTGTGCTGCGTGAGTTGCAGACTGTCGCCGACTCCACCGACGGCTCCAAGCGCCAGCGCGGACGTCGCGGGTTGGACATGCTGCAGCGCATGCAGTCGAACGACAAGATCCTGGTGCAGATTGTGCCCGACGACTTCCCCTCGATTCGCGAGGTGGATCTGAAGCTTCTGGAGTTGGCAAAGAAATGGGAAGCGAAGGTGGTCACCAACGACTTCAACCTGAATAAGGTGGCTCACCTGCACCATGTGGAAGTGCTGAATATTAACGACCTGGCCAATGCCCTGAAGCCTGTGGTACTGCCCGGCGAGCGCATGAGCGTGCTGATCCTGAAAGAAGGCAAAGAGTACAACCAGGGCGTGGGCTACCTGGATGACGGCACGATGGTCGTGGTGGATCACGCCAGGAAGCTGATCGGGCGGTCTGTTGGGATTTCGGTTACCAGCGTGCTGCAGACGGCCAGCGGCAAAATGATTTTTGGCAAGATGGACGAGAACGGCAAGCCGATGGTGGAAGCATGATGAAAAGCGCGGTGCAGGTTTTCACAATCGTCGCAGAGAAGCCGGCCGTTTGCACGTGCCCCAAGCGGGATTGCGAGCGGCACGGCGACTGCCAACGGTGCAGGGATTATCACATGCACTCGAAACGCCAGCGGTCACCTTATTGCGAGCGCAAGCCGGGATGGTTCAAGCGCATGTTCGGCGCGCGAGCCGTCGTGACTTAGAGCCGACCTTCCCGAAGTTCTCCCTTGGTCATCTTTGCGCCACACGGGCTTCCACCGCAGGGGACATGCCTCCGCGGGAGTCCAGCCAGAAATCAACCAAGCCTGCCTGGTCAACTCTCGATTTCCAGAAACTGCGAAACTCTTCTGTCCCCACGGGTTTGTCGCGGTATGTCTCAAAAAACTCCCGGCATACCTGAAAGAACCTCTCGTCGCCCATCGCGCGCCGTATCGCGTTCAGCATTAATGAGCCTTTGTAATACCGGATGACAAAACTGCCCTGATCCGCCATCTGAACAGTAGATAAGGAAGGGGCGTCCAGAGGCAGTTGGCTGACCTGCTTTCGATCTTCCCCCATCAAGGCATTAAAGGCAGCTTCGGAGTTCAGGTTCTCGACTGCAATGGCAGAGAAGTATTCGGCAAATGCCTCGTTGATCCAGTCTCCCTGCCCCGTGCCAAAATTCCACCAATAGTGCGCAACTTCATGGGCGACACCCTGGAAGAGCGAAAAGTTTGGATCGTTCGCCAGCCCCTCAAGTGTCCGGCCCTCTGAAGTCACGATCAGTCCCGGCCTGGCGAATCCCGCCCTTCCCTGGCCCTTGCGTTTAGGGGAATATACGTGCCGCACGACTCCATTGGGAACATTCGTTTCTCCAAGTTTGGCGGTGTACAGCCTGAGAACGCTGGCGATTTGCTCTCCGTCCTGGTGGATGAACGGCTCCGGCATCTGCGTATCGTAGATCTCGATAGCGACGCCGGACTCTTGAAGTCGCGTGAGCTTGTAGTCCGGAGAGGCAAGGATCACGATGTCGACGTCTTTGGCTGAGGACCAGTGTGTGAGAGCGCGACCGGCGGCGGTTCTTTCTTCGGTTTTCTTGCCGGAACAGATCGAGATCCAGTTCTGCGGCAGTGAAAGCGTCACTTCGGATTTCACCGGCTGCCCGAATGCGAACTGTGGAAACCAGGAGGAGTAAAAGGCCAGTTCGACCATGCGGGAGTTGATCTGGTCATCCATGGAATGGCGCATGTCGGGAGACGCGCCGAATTCGGGAAGTACCTCCAGCCGGCCATGATAGGCAATGTCCATGTGGATTCTGCTTTGGGAACGTGCGACTGCAAGATTCACGACCACGCCGCGCGTTGCCGGCAGGGGCAGCGAGCCGTCCATGGGAGCGTAGGTAAAGGTCGCGGGTTTGCCATCGATCAGCAGCTTCGTGATCTCCATCGTTTCGTGGAGATTAAACTTCAGGGTTGAGCCTATTGCAGCGGTCGGCGGCACATCCACCCGTCCTTGAACGGCCAAGATCCCGCTGGCGGGCTCGATGGTGACGTTGAGATCGTAGGTGGTCGGGCTTGGCCGATCTTCGGCGGATAGAAGAATTGGAAGTGTAATGACGAGAATCGATGCGAGGATTCTTACGAAACGCATATCAATACCCCCATGGCCCTTGGCTTGCGGACACGGGGAAGCATCCTATAGGGAGAATCCAACTGCTTTGGGTTTCTTGTCGTAAGAATACGCCTGGCGGCGCGATTCAGTTCCATATAAGGGCACGCAGTGCAGCGTCTTCAGCGGCTTATGAGCGTCGCAAGCGTTCTGTGAGGCGACGCTTGGCCTCGGGCCACTCCGGCTCAAGGATCGAGTACCGCAATGAAGTGCGCGCGGTGAAGTCGGATGCCATGCGGTGCGCGCGAAGCTCGCCTTCGAACTTGCCTCCGATGCGCTCGATGGCCGCTTGCGAGCGCTTATTGCGCGCGTCGGTGTGCAGGCAGACGCGCAGCATCTGCCACACCTCAAAGGCGTGCGTGAGCATCAGCAGCTTGGCTTCAGTGTTTGCCCCAGTGCGGATGGCTTCATGCGCCAGCCACGTGTAACCAATCTCGCAGACGTCGGGATTCTGGCGCCCATGGCGCGGGTGACCCGGAGGCCAAGCCCATCTGTCGATGTCAAAGAAGCGGGTAGAGCCGATGACAACGCCGTCCGCAACGCGAACGGTGGCGAAGGCCAGCGCGGTGCCGGCAGCGCGCCATGCGAGCGCAGTTTCAATGTAGCGGAGAACAGCGTCGCGGCCGATGGGCACTGCGCTCCACTCATAGAGCGTGGGATCGCCCGAAGATGCAGCGACGAGGCCATCCGCGTGGGCCAGCGATAACGGTTCAAGGCGAATGTGGCTGCCGATAAGGACTGGGGAGTCGAGGGTCATACTTTTGGGGTCATGCTTTTGTGGTGACGTTCTTCTGACGCTGCGACGCCGGATGGATCGGACGCGGTGAAGTGCGTGTTCAGTACTTTTGCACCTTCGGGTCGATCTGATCGGCCCACGCGAGAATTCCGCCTGCGAGATTCTTCACATTGGGATAGCCCTGCTGCGCAAGGAACTCGGCGATACGCTGGCTGCGACCGCCGGAGCGGCACTGGACCACGATCTCACGGTTGCGATCGATCTCTGCCAGCCGCCGCGGCACTTCATTCATCGGGATGAGCGTACCTCCGATGTTGGCGATCTGGTACTCGTAAGGCTCGCGAACGTCGAGGACCATGAGATCTTCGCCGGCGTCGAGGCGCCGCTTAAGCTCCTGCACTGTGATTTGCGGAATGTTCAAGGTTTTCTCCTTACTGGATTCGGGCGCGAGGCCGCAGAATTGCTGGTAATCAATGAGCCTGGTGAGAGTCGGATTTTCGCCGCAGACCGGGCACTCGGGATTCTTTTTCAGTTTGAGCTCGCGGAAGCGCATGGCAAGCGCATCGACGAGGAGGACGCGTCCGATTAGCGGATCGCCTTTAGCTAAGACAAGCTTGATGACTTCGGTGGCTTGAATGACGCCAATCAAGCCGGGCAGAATGCCCAGCACACCACCTTCGGCGCAGTTCGGCACCGTGCCGGGCGGGGGCGGCTCCGGATAGAGGCAGCGGTAGCAAGGCCCTTCTCGCGTAGCAAAAACACTGGCCTGGCCTTCAAAGCGAAACACCGATCCGTAGACATTGGGCTTGCCCAGAAGAACACACGCGTCGTTGACCAGGTAGCGCGTGGGGAAGTTATCGGTGCCGTCGGCGACGATGTCGTAATCCTTGAGGATCTCGAGGGCGTTGGCGCTGGTCAGCATCGTTTCATGCTTGATCACCTTCACGCCCGGATTCAGGGCGCTGAGCTTTTCTTCGGCGGAGTCGAGTTTCGCGCGGCCGATGTCGTTCGTGGTGTGGATGATCTGACGCTGCAGGTTGCTCGCGGCGACTACGTCGAAGTCGACAATTCCGAGGGTCCCGATGCCGGCTGCGGCGAGATAGAGAGCGAGCGGCGAACCAAGCCCGCCTGCGCCGACGCACAGAACGCGAGCGGCCTTGAGCTTCTGCTGGCCCTCGATCCCCACTTCGGGCAGGGAGAGGTGGCGGGCGTAGCGCGAGAGCTCTGCGCTGGTCAGGTCGGGTAGTTGAATTGGGGTAGAGGCGGCGACCATGGCGCGGAATCTCCGGTCACTCTAGTTTATCGGGACGGAGCGGCGTGTCACCATGCTCAAGGCGGCTCCCGAGTTTACCTCGGGAGCCGCCAGCAGGACATTGGTTAAATTGAGTTGGAATGCTACTGTGCGGGTTTTGCCGCAGGTTTGGCGGCGGGCTTGGCAGCAGGCGCGGCATGCTTCGGCTTCCAGAAATCCGGAGCTTCCTTCACCCACTCATCCCTTGGGTAACTCTGTGCAGGGTTGATGGCAAACAACTCCGAATCGGAGCTTTCGATGCAGTCGGCTTCAAGTTCGTGGAGCTTCTTCATCCCGTCCTCGCCAACGGCATCGCGGAACTGCTTGTCCTCGGCATAGCCCGTGTCAATTTCTGCCATTGACTTATCAGCGCTGAAGGCAACGTACTCATCGTCGCCGCCGTACGCGAGATCGTAGGTGGCCCAGTGCGCGCTGGTTCCCGCTTTCTTGTGCGCCTCGATGACCAGACTAACAAGCTCGTGCATTTCTTTGTCATGGCCGTGCTTGACGTGGAACGACGTAATCTCGAACTCGCGGGCCTGCGCAATGTCAACGTCCGGACGATAGCTCAAGTCGTCGTCGAGCGTGAAAATAAACTGATCGCTCGAGTCGAGCAGATCGCCGTCGGCGATGGTGTCTTTGTCCAGTGCCGCGGAGAGGGCCGCGTTCTTTTCGAAGGCCTTGTTGTCGTTTTCCATCGCCACAAAGGACTCATAGCCGATGAGGTAGAGGGCGCGCGATTTGCCGGACATCGAATTCAGAGCGATGTAGTGGGTAGGCCACTTGGCGGCGGCCATGTCTGCCACGAATTTGCCTTCGGACTTGTCGTGCAGTGAGCCGCCTTTTCCCGGCTTGAGAAACTCACGCTCGATCAGGAGAACCTTGGGCGGATGATGCATTTCCTGTGCCGCGGCGAACAGACTTCCACCGGCCGCGAGAGACAGCGCAAACAGAGCGGGACGCGTAATTTTCATATTTCGAGAATCCTCCTTGATTGGCTCGGAGCTTCTTGTCGATAGGGGAAGGGGAACGGGAAGCGCAAGTTCTCCAGGGCAAAGCGATTATGAGGCTCGAAAGTGGATGGTGTAAAGAAGTTTTTCATTTTCGCGAAGATCGGGACCGATAGAGCTCATTCAGCGGACAAGAATCTGGTCTGGACAGGACTGGATCAGGCGGGGTCTGTGTTGGGGCTGGCGTCGTCGATCTGGATTGTTTGCGGAACGAAATGTTTGTCTTCCTCGGCAGTTCCGACAAGCAGGAACGCGTTTGTATCCCTGGCGTCGCCGTGAAGCACTTCGGTGATGACGTAGACGCAGCCCAGCCAGTGCGCTTCCTCGAGATCCGTGGCGGACCAGCGCGCGGGATGGCCGGGGTGGGAGTGATAAAAGCCGGCGATCTCCAAGCCTCGGCTGCGAGCCTCGCGCGCGATCCTGACCAGCTCGGCGGGAGCGATCTCATAGCGGTCGCGCGGCGATTCTGAATGGGTATTGGTTGCCCGCGCCAGCAAATCGATCTGCCAGCCGGCTGCAGTGACATGCCCCAGGAGGGCCCCGCAGCACTCCTTGGGAAAGGCTTCTTGACCGTGCGCGCGAAGTTCGCGATAGACGGCAAGTGGCAGGCGCAGGAGGCTCATGCGGTCTCCATCGGCGCCGATGGGAAGCGAGTTCGGGATCGTGATGTGCATTCGGTCATGAGGAATATGTTGCGCAGCGCGGGCGTGCTAGAAGGACCTGAAGGAGCATCTCCGGACTCATCCGGTATTCTTTTGAGTGTAGGCGACACCCATGAAAAAGCGCTCCGCACATCCGAACTTCGATCAAACGCTGGAATTGTTGCGTGCGCATTCCTTCGAAGTGGCTCCCTATCCCGGCGTTGCCGGAGGCGTGCTGGTGAGCAACCACGGAGTGGGGGCGGTTCTGGTGCCGCCGCGCCGGGTGGATGACCCGGAAGACGCGCCGGCCGCATACGCCGTCGGTCCCGGAATTCTGGTGAAGGGCGAAGTGGGGCGGCTACTGGACCGTGGCTACCAGAAATTCATTAAGACTTCCCAATACGAACTACCCGCCACGGCCAATCAATTGCAGGCAATACACACATTCAGCGAGGAGCTGACGCAGCTAATTGGGGCCATGAGCCTGTACAACGAGTCGCTCGGTACGACCAGCGATGTATATCGTTACGATCGGCTGATGGGCCGAGAGGTCGCGGATGCCGCGCCCGTCGAACCGTGGGACCATGCGTCTGAGTTGACCGAGGGGCACTAACCGACGGGCATCGACCTCCGCTGAAGGTTTGGGCGGAGCGCGCCATGGGCGGGTGGGAAGACAGGGACGAGTTCGTGGCCCCTCAGGCTGAGCGCCGTTCCGATCCGCGTTATTCCGTCGATGAAGAATCCGTTGTTCTATTCGTGGGTTATGGGGCGCCTCTGCAGGCTCGTCTTGTGGATTTGAGCCAGGAAGGATGCCGGCTTCGCACCAGGGAGCCAGTCGCCGCGCGGTCCCGCCTGCCCGTCGAAGTTTTCTTCAAAGTTAACGGAATCTCTTTCCGTTTTCGCGGCGTACTGCAATGGACCGATGGGAAAAACCTTCATGGCATCCGTTTCGTGAACGCGATTCCGCAGCGCATGGTCGAGTTGGCCCATGTGATCTGCACGATGGAGGAAACGTCGGAGGCCCGTGCAGAAGCAGTCAACTTGCTGGTCGCGGAACAAGAGTCTACGCAGCCGCTCATTCAGCCGGAGCCTGTGGCTCAGATTCCGCGAAAGCCCGTGGGCCGCGAACGGCGCCAGCAATCCCGCCATGAGGTCGACACGACTGCGACGATTCTCCTCGTGAATGTTGGTTCGACGCTGCGGGGCCGAATTCTCGATCTCAGCCTGACTGGTTGCCGCATCCACACCGACGAGCACTTTCCGGTGGGAATCTACACGCGCGTAGAGACTGAGTTCCGGTTCCAGGGATTGCCGTTCCGGCTGGGTGGCGTCATTCAGGCCATCCACGACCGCAACACGGTGGGGATTCGCTTTCTCGACCTGAGCCAGCGCAAGCGGGAGCAGGTGCTGGAGCTGATCGGCGAAATTGACGCGATGCGTGCGGCACATCCCGCCGCAGCCGAAGGCCGGGCCTGACCGCCTGGCAACTGGCGGAACACAACATATAGATTGCGGCGAGCGCGCTGCCGCTTCGCATTGCGAGTGCCGGGTGCAGATTACTTAACCGGATCGACCTCAATGTAATCGAGTGCCGCCGGGTCGGCCGCGTCGGGCGCGCCTTCTACGCGCAGCACATCGCCCGGCTTCAACTCGAAGCCTCTTCCATCGGGTCCGCGTGCGGTGAAGCGAGTTGAATTGTCGCCGTTGGGCCGCCGCGACGGCAGATTGGCATCGGCGGCCCACGAAACAAGCTCCGTTCCATTGATTGCGAGAGTGAAGTGCGCCACTCCGCCTTGCAGATCGAAATACTGCACGGCGATGTCGAAGCGGCCTGGTTTGCCCCGATATGTCCACTCGACAGTGCAGGTCTTTTGCGCGGAGACTTGGGTCGCACGAGACTGCTTTTCCGCCCGAAGCGTCCTCCCATGGCGTGACGTCGATGATCTTGTATCCCGTGAGACGCGCATCTTCGGCTTCCATGCGGCCCGGATAGTGACCAGCGCGGCCCAGCGCGTCAGGAATGCCGGTTTTCTTCAGGAAATACTGCACGATCGCATCGCGCCAGACGATCGCATGTCCTGCCTGGTACTCCAGCCGCGCGCGCTCATCTTCATAGAGTTGCGGATCGATTTTGCCTTTCAGCGTGGCCCACTCTGCGCCAAGCTGCGCCGCTTCTTCCGCACCCTTGTAGTGGCTGTTGTAAACGTACTGAATGATGGTCTTGCCGGAATACAACCTGAAGGTCCAGGGAACGTGATGGAAAAACAGCAGGAGGCTCTCTGGAGTGGTGTCGGCCGACTCATAGGTCTTCGCAACCCACGGCGGATATTGGCCGGCAAAGCCCGTGCCGGTTGCGACGCTCCGGTCCATGCCGATTCCTTTGGCGTCGTCGCGGTGCCATTGGCCCCAGCCGTTGCGCTCGCTGGCCTCGATGTTCGGTCCGTAATGGCTGCCGGTAATGTCGGTGAGCGTTTGCGTGCCAAGAAAGCCGGTGTAATCAATATAGGTGGGCCATGACTGCATCAGCATCTTGTCCACCGTCGAAACCACTTGCGAGTCGGTGCCGATGGTTTGCTTTGTCCACTCCGCGGCGATCTCGTCCGCCCTTAAATTGGGATTCCAGGCAAGGCGGCCGAAGGCGTAGAGATTGGCCATGGCCAACGGCGCGCCCAGCCAGTTGTCGCGCCCCACGCAGGAGACGCCGATCATGCCGCCGAGCGGCTGATCGAAGCTCTTGCCCTCGATGATTTGCTTCACCGGAGTTGAATGGTTTTCAGCGTGCAGGTCGAAGTCGAGTTTTTCCTTCCATAGCGGCGCGAGATACACAAGGTGGCGCTGCTGGCCGAGATACTCCTGCGTGATTTGCAGCTCCATGGCCTCGTTCGTCTTGTGCAGCCCGGCGAAGAGCGGCGATACCGGCTCCTCGGCCTGAAAGTCGATGGGGCCGTATTTGATCTGGACGATGACATTGGGCGCGAATTGGCCGTCGAGAGGGTGAAAGATGTCGTAGGCGGCGCGCGCGCGATCGGCTTTCATGTCGTTGTAGTCGAGGTGGTTGTTGTAAACGAAGGCGCGATAAAGCACGACGCCGCCATGCGGAGCGAGAGCGTTGGCCAGCACGTTGGCGGCATCGGCCGGGCTGCGGCCATAGCTTGCGGGACCGGGCTGCCCTTCTGAATCGGCCTTGACGGTGATGCCGGCGAAATCAGGAATCTGCTGGTAGATCTCATTCACCTTGGCGACCCACCAGGCTTTTACATCGGGATCGAGAGGGTCGAAGGTCTTGAGGCCGCCGACTTTTTGGGGACTGGCAATGTCGACGCTGATGGCGAGCCGCACGCCCCAGGGGCGCATGGCATCGGCGATCCGCGCAAGGCCTTTGATCATGTCAGGCTCGAGGAATGGCGCCGCATTATTCACGTTGTTTACATTGCAGCCATTGATGCCTACCGACGCGAGCAGCCGTGCATAGGCGGTTGCCTCACTCAGGTCGTCGCGAACCTTTCCGTTCTCAAAAAAAATCGACCGGCCGTCGTAGCCGCGCTCGACCCGGCCATCGGCGTCGTCCCACTCGTCTACCCAGCGGATGGGCATTGCGGGTTGCTCGATCGCGTCGAGATCAGAGAGGTCCGCACCGGTTGCGATGCGCCGCAGCAAATCGAATGCGCCGAAAAGCGCGCCGTGCTCATTCGATCCGGCGACAATGATGAGCGGCTGCCCTTGCCACAGGGTCCGCTTGAGCCAGAACCCGTGCGCGGCAATGTGTGTGGGGATCTCGAGGCCCGGAAAGGCTGCGCGAACTTCATCGAGCGTGCCGACCACTGTCTCGCCGCCGCTCGCCGCCGTTTCGCCCGTCATTCCCGAGATGCCGTGTTGAAGCTCTTCGACCGCCGACTGCTCCAACACGCTCGTGCCGAGTGCACGAACGGAAACGGGGACGGCGGAAAGATTCTGAACGCTTGCGTAGCGCAGCCATGCGGGATCTTCGGTTTGCGCGCGCGCCGCAGGCCCTGCAACGAAAAAGCCCACCAACAAGAATGCTGCCATGAAATCGACAATCCGCCGCGCCTCGGCCCTGTTCTTTGTCATCTTTTCAACTCCCTACAACGTTCTACCACTTGGCGCCGGTTGATAGACTTGGTTGTCTGCGGAGGGTTCTTTCAAATGCCCGCCACCATGCAAGCCGTTGTGAAGGCCAAGGCCGCGCCCGGCATTGAACTGCGCGAAGTGCCGGTTCCCACGCCCGGTCCCGGCGAGGTGCTCGTGCGGGTGCAGGCGGCGAGTGTTTGCGGAACCGACCTGCATATTTACAACTGGGATCCGTGGGCCAAGGGGCGTATTCATCCGCCGCTGATTCCGGGGCATGAGTTTGGTGGCGCGGTTGCCGCTCTGGGACGCGGCGTGACTACAGTTCATGAGGGTGACCTGGTGAGCGCGGAGATGCACGTGGCTTGCGGCAAGTGTCTGCAATGCCGCACCGGCCTGGCGCACGTTTGCCAGCATGTCCGCATTCTGGGCGTCGATGCAGACGGCGCTTTCGCAGGCTATGCCGTGATTCCGGAGTCAAATATCTGGAAGCTCTCGCCGTCGATCCCGCACGACTACGCTTCGTTGCTCGACCCGCTGGGCAACGCGGTGCACACTGTGCTCGCGGGGCCGATTGCAGCGAAGACCGTGGCCGTTACGGGCTGCGGCGCGATTGGCTTGTTCTCAATTGCCGTGGCCAAAGCGTGCGGCGCGGCGCGCGTCTTCGCGACCGAGGTGAATGCGCATCGCAGGCGCGTCGCTCTGGAGATGGGTGCCGAGCTGGCGCTTGACCCCACAGCCGACGAAGTGGAAAAGCAGATTCTTGAAGCGACAGGCGGCACGGGCGTCGATGTGCTGCTGGAAATGTCGGGCCATCCCGAAGCTATGCGGTTGGGATTTGCGCTGTTGCGCACCGGCGGCAGGGCTTCGCTGCTGGGCATTCCCTCGCGGCCGTTCGAACTCGACTTCGCGCGCGACATCATCTTCAAGGGCGCCACAGTGCAGGGCATCAATGGGCGCAAGATGTTCGAGACGTGGTTCCAGATGGAGGCGCTGCTGGCGACGGGCAAGCTGAACCTGGAACCGGTGATCACGCATCGCCTGAAGCTGAGCGAGTTCGAGAAGGCGATGGGGCTGCTGCAATCGGGCGAGGCGATCAAGGTCGTGATGCGGCCGGAGTGAGAGAAGCAGGGACCAGGGATTCGAGAACAGGGAACAGAAAAACACGGCTTCGCGCCAGAGAATTACTCGGCCAGGACTACGCGCCGCAATCCGCGGACGGCGTTACACAGATAAATCGCATCGGCGCTGCGCAGGCCGTCCAACGACACCACATGCTCCTCGACCCCGGAGCGCGTTTCGAGAAGATGGCGGCGGTAGACGCCGGGCAGTAAGCCGCACTCGACCGGCGGCGTGAACCAGCGGCCGTCTTTCACAACAAAAACATTGCTGATGGCGCCTTCGGTGACTTGGCCGCGCTGGTTAAGGAAAAGCGTGTCGTCGAATCCGTCACGAACTGCGTGTTCGAACGCATCGTTGTAGAGCTTCCGATGCGTTGTCTTGTGATAGAGCGTCGCGTCGGCGGGATCGGTTCGCACGCTGGAGATGCACACGCGGCCGATGCGTTCCTCAGCGGCGCATGACAAAAACTCGTCGGTGATGTGCAACTTGCCGTCGTTGTCGAGAAGCAAACGCACCTTCCGCGGCGCTCGATCCATGAATTGCCGTGCATGGTCCGCGAGCGCAACCTTCACGGCGGCACGATCGCATGCAAAATCAAAATACGCGGCCGAATCTTCGAGCCGGTCGAGATGCAGCTCAAACAGCGGGTAGCTACCGTCCCACAGCATCGTTTCAATGAGAGAAAACGCGTCAGGCTGGCTGATGATCTGCGCGTTCCCGGCAGCAGGGCTGATTGTGCGGTGCGCGGGACCGGTGAGGAATTCCGCTTTCAGCAGGCATTCGCGATACTCCGTGGTCGGATCGGAGTCAATGACCACGCCGCTGCCGACGCCCATGGTTCCGCCCGCGCCGTCAAGCTCAAGCGTCCGAATCGCCACGTTGAAGACCGTTTGGCGCGGCGAGAAGAAGCCGATGGCGCCTGTATAGACGCCGCGCAGCGTGTCCTCCAGTTCGCCGATGAGCTGCATTGCGCGCACCTTCGGCGCGCCTGTGACAGAACCGCACGGAAACAGCGCGCGGAAGATCTCGTAGAAACCGGCCTCGGGTCGCAGCTCCGCACTGACAGTCGAAGTCATCTGCCAGAGTGTGGGATAGCGCTCGACAACGAAAAGCTGTTCGACCCTGACGCTGCCCGTTTGCGCGACTCGGCCCAGGTCGTTGCGCACAAGGTCAACGATCATCACATTTTCGCTGCGGTTCTTGGGGTCGCCCTGCAACCACTCGGCAATCTTGCGATCTTCGATTGTTGTCCGGCCGCGTCGCGCGGTGCCTTTCATGGGCCGCGTGACGATGCGACGACATCCGCTTTTGGAGTCGGCTTCACGGCTCGCGCCGCCGTGCAAGCCGCCTACCTCGATGCGGAAGAACAGCTCTGGCGAGAAGGAGAGGATGCGACGGCCCGGCTCGTAGTGCAGGAACGCACCGTAATCGACCGGTTGGCGTGCGCGAAGCCGCGCGTAAAGAGCCGCCGCGCTGCCCGGTGCGTCAAATTTCATCGGCGCGGTGAAGTTGAGCTGATAAACGTCCCCGGCGCGGATCCACTCATCAATCTGGGCGATGCGCGCGGCGTACTCGGCTTCGCTGAGCGCGAATTCCGCGGCGATCTCCGGCCCCGGCGCCGATTGCGCCTCCGCCAACTGGCTGCGGAATCGCTCAAGCTCCGGCGGCTCCGCGCCTTCGAACCTTCCTGCTGTGTGATCGAAAACGTGGCTTTCTTCATAGATGCCGAACCATGCCAACGGCCTGCCCGGATTCGCCGCCCGGGCCCCGGCCTTTGACTCAAAGCAGCTTGCACACTCGTAGCTGAAGAAGCCCGCCGCGCAATGGCCCTGGGCAACCGCGCTCTCAATTTCCGAGAAGAGCGGCGGAATCTCCGCGATTGAAGACGCAACGCAAACGCGCAAGGGCGCCGTGAACAATTGTGTCCACGGTTTTTCCTTAGTTTCGGAGTTGTTCTGTTTCCCGCCCTCAAGCAGCACAGTGGCCGGTGTCTGCTCCACCAGCGCATAGATTTCCGGGGGAAGGGGATGCCGCCGCGCCATGCAGGCAGTGTACTTAAGAACCGCCGGTGACCGTGAGCACGATCGTCGTGTTGTAGGTGATAGCGGAAACGCCGTTCGTGGACTGCGCTGTAACGGTGACCGTGTAGGTGCCGGAGGGAGTCGCGGGATTTGGCTCCGGACCGTGATAGTAGTAGTTGAAGGTCGGCTTGCACGCTGTTGTTCCAACTGCGGTAACCAGGCCGATCAGTGCCACGAGAGCGAGGCGCTGTAACCAACGCCGCCGACGCACACCCCACGCCAATCCACCAAGCCCCAGCATACCCGGCAGCAGAATGGCCCAGGCAACAGCGTGGTCTCCTCTTCCCGGAACTCCGGGCCGCACGACTTTGGCCCCGCTTACCGCGACGGTTTGAAGCAGCATGGAGCTGACAGGCGGGCAGGCTGCCAGCACTGAGCCGGAGGGACAGCTCGTGGGAGTCGAAGGAAGAATCTCAACCGACCCCGGCGTAAATGCGCAAGTAGCCAGGCTGGGAAGACCGGAGCACGAGAGGGTGACGAACATGGGCGACGTGAGCGCTGCGTTGTCTTCAGGGATAACGGTGACGGCGATCGTGCCCGCATTGCCTGCGGTTAGGTTGAGCGGCAGTGTGGATGGCGCCACGGGGGCGAGCGAAAGAGTAAAGCTCGGAGTCGAGCTGGCTTGGGCAGTCGCGCTGCTCGTGGCAGAAGCCGAACTCAGATGCGACGCATCGCCCGCGTAGACGGCACGCAGGTCGTGATCTCCGGCCGGCAGCGAAAACACGGGCGAGGCCACGCCCTGGTCATTCAAAACTGCTTCAGCCAGTTCGCGGTCCCCATCTTCAATAGCAACGACGCCGGATGCTGGCTGACCGTCCGCAGCGGTCACGGCAACTGTCGCGGTTGCCTGCGTCTGGCCGTTTTCCTGGCTGGTTTCGACGGCCAGCGTGGTGTGCGTCGCAATTTGCTGCGCAGCAGCGGCCGCCGGGAGCACAGCCAGCGCCAACGCAATCCCGAGTCCCGCAACCAAATAAAGCCGCAAATAGCGGCAGTTCAACCCTCTCACTTGCACCTGCTCCGACTCTCCAGAATGATTGCGCTATCGCCCAGCAGCGCCTGGCCTTATGACTCTGTGTAAACCCCTATTGTATCTGGCCGGGGCGCAACCCGGCTAACCCCGCGGGCGAGCCACCCGGTCTTCTCTTTGACGCATGACCGGGCGGAATGCACCCCTCCAATCGCGTTATGCTTTCTGCGTAGGTGCACTGCCATGACAGAAGCTACGCCCCGCCCCCAGCTTGCACACCTGACTACCGTTCTTAACGAGTTGCGCGCCAAGGGCACGCACTTCAATCTTCACGTGCTCGACGATCAACAGGCGCCCGTGTGCCACTACGACGGACGCGAGGTGATCAACCTGGCCAGCAACAACTATCTGGGCCTGGCCAACCACCCCAAACTGATTGAAGCAGCCATCGCGGCCACGCGGGCCTTCGGCGTGGGCTCGGGCGCGGTGCGCACCATTGCCGGAACCATGCGCATCCACATGGAACTTGAAGAGAAGATTGCGCGCTTCAAGAATGTCGAGGCCTGCGTGGTCTTTCAGAGCGGCTTTGCGGCCAACGCCGGCACGGTGAGCGCAATTCTCGGCAAAGAGGACTTCATCCTCTCTGACGAGCTGAACCACGCCAGCATCATTGACGGAGCGCGGCTTTCGCGGGCCACCATCAAGGTTTTTCGGCACAAAGATGCCAGCCATTGCGAAACGCTACTCCAAGAGCTAGAAAAAAATCCAGGCAAGAAGTTGGTCATCACCGACGGCGTTTTTTCAATGGATGGCGACATAGGTCCCGTGGACAAGCTCGCCGCGCTGGCGGAGAGATACGGCGCCATCATGATGGTCGACGACGCCCACGCCTCGGGCGTGCTGGGCCGCAACGGGCGCGGGTCGGTGGATCATTTTGGCATGCACGGCAAGGTAGATGTGCAAGTGGGCACACTTTCAAAGGCCATCGGCGCGCTGGGCGGGTACGTCTGCGGGACGAAGGATTTGATCGACTACCTTTACCACCGCGCGCGGCCCTTTCTGTTTTCCACGTCGCATCCGCCTTCGGTGGCGGCCACGTGCATCGCAGCGTTCGACATTCTGGAACGCGAGCCGGAGCGGATTCTGCGCCTGTGGTCGAATACCCGCTACTTTCAGGGCGAGTTGAAGCGCGCCGGATTCAACGTCGGCGGCGTGAACACGCCGGCGACGGAAACGCCGATTACGCCGATCATCGTTGGCGAGGGCCGCGCGGCCATGGACTTCAGCCGCGCTCTCTTCGATGAGGGCGTAATGGCAACGGGAATTGCGTTCCCGACCGTGCCGGAAGGCAAGGCGCGTATTCGCGCGATCCTGACAAGCGAGCACACGCGGCCGCAGCTCGATCGCACGCTGGAGACGCTGGAACGCGTGGCAAAGCAGATGGGGATTCTGAAACAGGAGTAGAATCGTACTATCCGCGGGGCACCTGGAAAGACGGGATGAGTTCGACAACCTGGGGCTGGTTGCTGGCGATTGTTGGGACCTTGGCAAGCGTTGCCGGAGTCATCTTCAGTGCGCTTGCGTGGGTGCAAGCCAAAGGTGCAAAGAAGGCAGCCAGCGAGGCCGCACGATCAGTGAAATCAAAGGATACTGCTCATGAATTTGCGAAGCTTGCCGCGGATGCCAAGGATTTGCTAGCTGCGGTTCAAGACCAGCGCGCCGATAGGGCAATTGAGGCAGTGAACGATTTGGTTCATCATCTTTCAGTGGCACTTTCGCGAAGAGGCGAGTTCTTGACGGGTGAGCCAGAGTTAAGGGAAGCTATCAGGCAACTGAACGCCGTGAGTGGCTATCTTTCGTCAAGAGGGTTCCCCTCGGAACCCAGCGAGATCTTGAAGCTGACTCGCCGGTGCCAGCAGATCCATCAGGTTGTCTGTAGTGTTCAAGGGAGCCTTGAGAAAACCGTAGAAAGGGTCGATCAATGAAGAACACACCTTACGCTGTTTCTGAAGCATCCGCCCTGGTTACGAGACTTCTTGCGCGGACAGAGGAAAACAAAATTAATTGGAAAGATAGGACTGATTTTTTTTCTTCCCCTGCTTCCCTTGAGACTTTCGAGGCAGAACTTGAGGGTGATGTTAAGGTGTCAATCTCCTCCGATGAGTCAACAGTGACCTTTACAGTCGCACTCAAGCAGATGGTTGGTGGCGACCGTCAACTTCTTTCGGTTTCGCTGGAACATGATCCAAGCTTCGGGTACGATCTCCCAGGGGAACGTGAGCTGCACGACAGCCTCGCTGCACTCCAGGAACTGGCAAGACGGTCGGCTCTAAAGGTGGACCAAAACCTTGCGAACGCACGCGATTTTCTTGAAAAACTTGCTGGCTGAACCTTCGCCCAAGAGGGTTCCGACCAAAATGCGTAAATCGCGTTCATTTTAGATCGGAACGCCTAACCCTATGATCGCTCATCTTCGCGGCAAGCTCATCTACAAGCAACCCGGCAAGGCCATCGTTGAGGCTGGAGGCGTGGGCTATGACGTCGCCATCTCCGTGCCGACGTTTACGACGCTTCCAGCCGTGGGCACGGAGGCTTCGCTCCATATCCATACGCAAGTGAGCGACAGCCAAATTGCTCTCTTCGGCTTTTTAGATACGGACGAAAAGCGCCTCTTTGAGCGGCTCATCACGGTGAGCGGGGTGGGACCGAAGCTGGCCATTAAAATCCTCAGCGGGCTTAACTCCGAACGCGTGATTCAGGCGATTCGCGGGCAGGATCATGCGCAACTCACGCACATTCCCGGGGTGGGGAAAAAGCTGGCCGAGCGCCTGGTGGTCGAGCTTAAAGACAAGCTCGATGACTTTGCGGTGGCGCCGGCGCTGCCTTCTGTTCAAGGCCCCGCCGTCGATGACGTACTCTCGGCACTGACGAACCTAGGCTATCAACGGCCCGCAGCCGAGAAGGCCATCGAACAGGCAATTGCGAAGGAGAAAACGCTGGCGGCGGATTTTGACGGCCTGTTCCGAGCGGCGTTGAAGGTGATCCGGTAGATTCGAGCAGCATTGTTTACTGAATCGCACAACGCGATACTTTCATCGCATTAGGCAGGTGCATTTGTTGGTTTCACAAGCGGGTTTGTAACCGGATATTCGAACAATTCGGTCTAAACTATGAGTACCGCTGATTTCTGATATCCCCTTGAGTGTCAGCCTTCCGCGCGCGCAAAGGATGGTTTGATTGCGTTTTACTGTCGCCGTTGCCAGCATCGGTGTCGCTCTCAGTGTCCCCGCCGGGGCTGCGCCGATTCCGAGTACGCTGCGGATCGCCAATTTGGCGCCCGTCTGCACATTTGCGTCTGACGTTAGCGCGGCGTATTCCGATTCATGTCTGACCGCGGGCGATTATTCTGCCGAGTTTAACCACGTTCTGGAGTTCGATTCGGCCGACAGTCCCCAAGCACCATCGAGCAGCAGTTCGACCGGGTCAAGCACGGCCAAACATCCAGCGCCTGATCCCAGAGTGCCCGTCGATGCCAACGGGAATCCCATTCCCATCGAGCGCCAGGAGCCGACGCGGATCCTGGGTTTCATGCCAAACTTCCGCACTGTCTCTGGCGGATCCAAGCCTCATCCTCCGGGATGGAAGTATAACTTCACCGTCGCAACGCACCAGGCCACGGATTATTCCTCATTCATCTTCCTCGGCCTGACTTCGCTCATGGCCGAAGGAATCAACGAGCACCCCGCGCTCGGCAAGGGCGCAAGCGGCTTCTATGCCTACACGTGGCGCGGCTTTCTCGATAAATCCGACAATACTTATCTTTCCGCGTGGTTGCTCCCTTCGCTCATCCATGAAGACACGCGCTTCTATGCTCTGGGTGCGGGGCGCCACAACTACTTCGTGCGCGAGTTCTACGTCATCAGCCGCGAGGGCATTGCAAAGACGTACGGCGGACGCCAGACGCCAAATTTCGCCGGCCTCGGCGGCAAGGTGCTTACGCAAGTCGTCTCGCGCCAGTATTACCCAAAAAGCGCGACCACGTTTCCCGTGCTGGCCGAGAAGTTCGGCTACTCCGTGATGCGCGACGTGATCTTCACGTCGATTCGCGAGTTCTATCCGGACGCGGCTGCGCACTTTATTCGCAGGCACCGCGAGAAGTTGGCGGCGAAGGCGGCGGCAAAGGATGCGACGGCGAAGTGATGATCATCGGGTGGCGAAGCCGTAGTTTGAAGAATTCCTTAAATCGCGAATCCAGGCATGAGAATTATTCTTCGCTCATCGGGAGCGCAGCCCATTTTGAACTCCGATTCTGGCGGAAGGAGCAGGGGCCTTTCAGGCCCCTGAATAGACGTGTCGTAGAGCACGGCTTTAGCCACGGGCCTCTGTGTATGCTCCCGCAATGCGATTCGCGCCGCAAGAAATCCATACCTATTTCGTCACCAGCGTCACCGCGCAGCGCCGCAGGTTGTTCCAAGTCGACAGGAACGCTAAGTTACTTCAAAACACGCTACTCGATTACCGCAACCAACACCGATTTCTGCTGCACGCGTTCGTCGTGATGCCCGATCATTTTCATGCGATCATCACACCTGCCCCAGACGTCTCTCTCGAGAAGGCGATGCAATACATCAAAGGCGGCTTCTCGTTTCGCCTCAAGAGCAGGCTCGATGTGTGGATGCGGAGTTTCAACCAGACACAGATTCTGAGCGAAGAAAAGTTCAGGGCCGCGGTGCTTTATATCGAGCAGAATCCGATTAGGCGCGGCCTGGCTCAAACCGCGGCCGAATACGCGTACAGCTCCGCGACAGCTGAAGCATTTGATCCGATGCCCGCGCATCTACGGAGGGCAGTCCGGGCCTGAAGGCCTGCTCCAGAAGACACCTCAAATTCAGGGGCCTGAAAGGCCCCTGCTCCTTCCGACGTCGACGACCTGTTCTGCGCTGCGCTGAAGGTGATTCGGTAGACGCAGCATGCCCGTTTAAAATCTCAGGCATGTCTGAACATTACTCTCATTTGTTGATCCCAGTCCGTCCCGATTTTGTTCCACAGCCAGTGCAGGTAGCTGCCTTCCTTGAGGGTTTGACACAACTAGGCAGCGAACCGTTGAAAGCAGCGATCAAGATCGCAAAGCTATCGGGGAAAGTGCGCACGGGTAGGAACCCATTTACCGGAGAGGCTATAACCATTCCAATTAGAGAATCCGTCTCTTTGCAGAGTATCGATGCGATTTCAGAAGGTCTGCAGGGTCTCGAAGACTACACCGTGCGCCTTTCCGGTGAGGGTCTCGCGAAGAGTCGACCATTCAGCGTGTACTTACCATATGATCATCAGTGCCAATCAGATATTGAAACTGCGCAATACTACGAGGTCAACTGTAACCTGCGCGTGTCGACCGTCTCGATGTCCGAGGGCTCCTGGATGGAACCGTGTGGATTGGAGCGTGGTGAAGGGGTTTTCCGAAACCCCTGGAACAATGAAACGATCCATGTACCGAACGCGGCGTGCGCGCGATTCTGGATCGAATTCATGTTTGGCAATTGGTTGGTTCCAAGGATCGAGCGAGGCCTGGATCTCCTCCCGCCAGAAATAACGTCTTTGGCAACCGCGAGTTTCGGAATTAGGTTTGCACAGGGCTGCCAGTTTGGTTGATTGTCGTCGCGTTAAACTCCATTTGTCATGGTTGCCAAATCAAAGCCAGCGCCGACTGCCGCCGTTCCCTACTTCCGCCCCGAAGCGCTCACCTTCCTGCGCAACCTGGCCAAACACAACGATCGCGCGTGGTTTCAGCCGCGCAAAGAGCAGTTTGAGGCCGAGTTGAAGGAGCCCATGTTGGCCATCGTGCGCAAGATCACGGACGCGATGGCGGACTTCGCGCCCAATCACGTTCGTCCCGCGGAGAAGTCTCTGTTCAGGATTTATCGCGACACGCGCTTCTCGAATGACAAGCGGCCCTACAAAACGCACGTAGCTGCGTGGTGGACGCACACCGGATTCGAGAAGACTTCAGGCGCCGGCTACTACTTCCACGTAAGCGCGAAGGAAGTAATCATCGCCGCCGGCTCCTACATGCCGGAGAAAGAACAGTTGGCCGCGATTCGCCATTGGCTGCTTGATCACCACGCCGAATTTCGCAAACTGCTCAAGAGACCTAACGTGCGCAAGCTCTACGACGAATTTGAAGGCAATGCACTCACCCGCCCGCCGAAAGGATTTCCCGCCGAGCACCCGGGAATGGACCTGATTCATTGCCGCCAATGGGGACTGGCCGCGGAACTGCCGGCGAAGGCCGCTCTCAAAAAGGACATTGCCGACGTAGTGATTCGCTACTTCAAGGTTGCCGCGCCCGTGGTAGACGCGCTGAACACGCCGATCGCGGCCAGCCTTGCGCCTAGAAGAAAGGTGCTATTCGGGCTGAGGTAGCGGACGATGGAATGCGTCCCACCCTTTGCGCAAGAGACGCGCGAAAGATGGGCAACCAGCTTTCTGGTTTGCCAAACCCGCTCCAAATGCGGGTTTCAGAGGCCCGATAGCCCAAAATCCGGCAAAAAACGGCATTAGCCCCATAAAAACCTAAGAAAATTGTGGAAAAGCCGCATTTTCCCATTGACTTTGTCCCTGCCCAAGCCGCATGGTAACCATCGGCAGGGTTCTTCGTAGCCGCATGAATACAGGGTTTTCGCGCCAAGTAGCTTTTGATCGCCCTTCCTCCATGCGGTGAAACTTTTGCGCGAAAGCCCCACCAATCAGGCAGCCCCTGGGCTCGCCGAGAAGGAGAACAATCAATGGCAGCTGGAATGACCAAGACGGCTTTGACACGGCACCTGGCCGAGAAGCTCGAAGTGACCAATAAGCAATCCGCAGCTTTCCTTGACCTGTTGGCGGAGACCGCCATCAAGGAGACCAAGAAGAGCGGCGTATTCGTAATCCCTGGAATCGGCCGTCTGGTGAAGGCCGATCGCAAGGCTCGCATGGGCCGCAACCCCCAGACCGGCGAGGCCATCAAGATCAAGGCCAAGACCGTGGTGAAGTTCCGCGTGGCTAAGGCCGCGAAGGACGTCATCGCACCGCCGAAGAAGTAGTTCCTCCCTCAGAGTGCAAGAGAAAAGGGGAGAGCCTCGCGCTCTCCCCTTTTCATTGTTTGGCCGCCTGAATCACGGTTGGATTTTATTCGCACTCCCCTGGCTTGCCAGCTCATCCAATAGGTTATGACAACGGCCTCGGCTCTTCCCCAACAAATTGCTGCCAATTCAACGAACCGCTCCTCGATTCTTTTCCTTCTTCGTCTTGAAGGGCTGGTTGTGGCAGTTGCTACAGCTGTGCTGTTTGCGCGCACAGGCGCGAACTGGTGGCTCTTTGCGCTGTGGCTTGCGCCTGACCTGTCGATGCTCGGCTACCTTGCCGGTCCCTGCCAGGGCGCACGTATCTACAACGCATTCCATACCTATGTTGGGCCGGGTGTGCTGGCACTCTGCTCACTCATGCCCGGAGCGTACACCGCGCTGCCGCTGGCGCTCATTTGGGCAAATCACATCGGCATCGACCGACTGCTGGGTTACGGCCTTAAATATGGCAACGGCTTCGGGTTCACGCATCTGAGCCGCTTGGGAAAACAGCGGGCCTGACTAAGCGGTGCTTGGCTTGGCTTCGCCTGCTTTGGATTTTTTGCCCGGCACCAGCGCTCGCACGATCAGCCACACTCCAAACGCGATCAGAATCGATCGCGGCCAGTTGAGATGGAACGGCCACCACGCGACGACGAACGCCGCCGCGCTGACCAACGTGGGAATCCACGCATTCATCAGGCCGCGTGCTAAAAGCGATGCCACAAAGCTCCAGAGAATCCCGTCAAGCATCAGTTGTTGGTCGTAGAACCAGCTGAGAACCGCCAAGGTGAAGAACATGCCGATGGGCATGACCTCAGTGAAGATCGCAGTGAGCCAGTGCGGCTTGTTTCCGGCTGACGGCAAGCTGGCACGCAATCGGGGAAGCAGCCGCGGCACCGCGCGCAGGTACTGTTTGTAGGGCTGGCCGAGATGCTCGCTGAGAAACATCTCTTCTCCGAGAATCAGCCGCAGGAAGAAAACCGTCATCAGAACTGCGGAGAAGAGCGCTCCCGAAGGCGTCATGAACAGCATGACCGCGAGCATCATGAACCAGCCGCCCAGATAGAGGGGATTGCGCATGTAGCGGTAAGGGCCGTCGGCCATCATCGCTCCGGCCTGCATGTCGCCGTGGTGAACCGTGCTGTAACTGAGGTAGGCCGCGCCCCAGACTCGTAGCACCGCGCCCACCAGAGCCGCCAGAGCGCCGAGAACGATGACGATCGGCGTGGCCACAGCGAAGCTGGCCACTCCTAAACGGCTCAATTCGAGCGGAAGCCACTCCAGCGTCGAGATTCGCCTCCCGAAATCCCATTGACCGAGCCACGGCGCCCAGAATCCAAGAAAGACGATGACAATTTGAATGATCATCCGCAGACGGAATTCGATCGCACTGGCGCGCATGTTTCTCTCCACGGTCAATGTAGATTTTAAGGCTACTTTAAGAATACGCGGAGGCGGGAAGGAGAAGTTGAGTCCGGCTATTTCAATGTCTTGATCGTGGCGCCATCGGGAATCTTCACCTCGAACTGCGTGGCTGGAAGATCGACATTCTGTTCCACCCGTTCCACGGCGAGAGTGATCTCAATGCCTTCCTGCGGGCGCTTGATGACAACTTTGGAAGGGTACTTGCCGGCGCTGAACGTTGTGTAGCTGCTGTAAAAGATTTGCGTTTCCAAAACGCCTTCGCTGTCGTAGACGTATTGATCGTAAGGCAACATGTCGTCACGATGGAACGTGATGGTGCGCGCAGGCATAAGCTCATGATCGCTTTTGTGGCGCATGACGCTCAGCACATACTCGGGCTCGGCATACAAACGCTTCTTCGCGGCGTCTTCCACCGTCTCGGTGTCACTGGAGACCATGAATTCGTCATCTGGATCCAGGCCGCGCACTTCGATCGCGTCAAGGAAAAAACCCGGGCGAAGGTTTTCAAGCGGATTCGCCGACTTCTCAGTGACGGCGCTTGTGCCTTCAATGGCGAGGTTCTTTGATGGGACGACGAGAGTGAACTGATCGCCATTGCTCCCCATGTCGAAGATCTTCACGCCGAAGTACGTTCCTGCGACGCGCAGCATCTTCGGCTTACGCATTAGAATGTATCCGCGGCAGGAGGGAAAGTCTTTTGCAAAGCCTTCGGACGATTTCGTTTGTGTGGCATAGATCTCAACCGTCGCGGTGAGCGTGTTCAGCGCATCCCAACGTTGATTGAGCTGCTTGACCAGGTCTTCCGGTGTAGCCGTTTGCACATTTGCCGGGGCGATCGGCACGGGCAGATGCCGCTTGGTCGGGATGAAGTAGGAGCATCCGGAAAGCAGGAACGGGAGAACCAGCGCAATGGCATGGGCGGGACGAGCGTGGAGCCTCATCGTTGCCCCGCTTTCTTCTGTGCCTTGCGATAGTTGGCCACGTTGCGGTTGTGTTCATCGAGGGTTGCGGCGAACATGGAATGGCCCTGGGCGTCAGTCCCGGCCGCGACAAAATACAAGTATTTGGTTTCGGGCGGATTCAGGGCCGCGCGCAGAGAGGGAATGCCCGGATTGCAAATGGGGCCCGGCGGCAGCCCCGCATGCAGATACGTGTTGTACGGTGTGTTGCGCGTCAGATCGCTTTCGTAGATCGTGCCACGCCAACGTCCTGTAAGCTCAAGCCCGTAGATCACCGCAGGATCGGTGTTGAGCGGCATATCCTTCGCTAGACGGTTTTCAAAGACACTGGCCACCAGCGGGCGCTCGGCATCCACTGCCGTTTCACGCTCTACCAGCGACGCAATGGTCAAAACCTGATGCACATTCTCACTCAGTCCCAATTGCGCGGCCACTGACCGGAATCGCTTCACCATGGCGGCAACCATCTGGTCTGCCGTAATGGTCGGCGAAAAACGGTACGTGTCTGGAAATAGATAGCCCTCGAGACTCTTCGCGGCGGGATCTAAATCGGCTACCAGTTCCGTCTGGCTTCTGGCCGCGTCAAGAAACTCCTGGCGAGTGCCCAGCCCCGCCAGCTCCACTCGCGCGGCAATGTCGAAAATGTTAGACCCTTCCGGAATCTTCAGAGCCTTGGTATAGACATCACCTCGGGCAATGCGAGCATAAACCTCGGAGACCGGCGCTGGATGGTCGAACCGATATGTGCCGGCATGCAGGGTTCCATGGCCGAACCAGCGCACCAGATCGAATGCATACCGGCTGCGAACTACTCCGGCCGATTCCAGTTGACGCCCAATTCGCGTAGCGGATGAACCGGGCGCAATGTTCACGAACGTCTCAGTCTCGGGCCCGTAAGGCGTCATCACGAGCCAGGCACCCACGCCGGCCCCAATTGCCGCAACCAGCAGCAATACCAACAAGATCCCCGCACAGCCGGAACCCTTCTTTTTGCCGCCACTCCGTCTGCGCCGAGCCATTCTGCAGTTTTTGACCCTTCCCCCACAAAAGCATGAGAACGCAAGGATTCCTTTTGGGTGTCCCCAGCCTCGATTGTACCGGGAGCAAAGCAGCGCCGGGCCAGGCCGATGCCGCGCAGACCAGAGTGCCTTAAGAACAAGCCGGGCCTGTGGCGCTTTAAGCTAGGGGCTAGGAGCTAGAAGCTGGAAGCTGTTCTTCATCCCCGCTATCTCGGGCTTGACGTTGGCAGCCGCCGCATCGGCGTGGCTGTATCGGACGAGTTGGGCCTCACGGCGCAGCCCGTGCTCACACTTGAGCGGCGCGGCAGCGGGACTGCCAACCAACGAGAAGATTTGCGCTCGCTGGCGCGCCTTTGTCGCCGGTATGCAGTCGCGGGAATTATCGTCGGCAATCCGCTGCATCTTTCAGGAGAGGAAAGCCCGCGCGCGCTCAAGACGCAGGCCTTTGCCGCCGAGCTGGGAAAGCTGACCGGCCTGCCGATTCACCTTTGGGACGAGCGCATGACGACGCGAGAGGCGCACGAGATACTTTATGAGGCCGGTCAAGACCGCCAAAAGCACCGCAAAGTGGTGGACCAGGTTGCGGCGACACTGATTCTGCAATCCTTTATCGACGCGAAAAGGAATGCGGCGAGCCCGGCGGCCGACCACTGATCGCCGGACGCTGCTGCCGTATAATAGACGTTTAAGAACGCTGAATTTACGCGGCTGGAGCAGCCCCTCTCCACCACCGGAACACGATGCCCGAACACATCAAAAAGAAGCTCCTCGAGGAGATTCAGCAGCTCGAGTACGAGCTTACCTCCGAGCTCCCCGCCGAAATCAAAAAGGCCCGGGCCCTGGGAGATTTGTCGGAAAACGCCGAGTATCACATGGCCAAGCAGCGCCAGGAGTTTGTGAATGCCCGGCTGGGCCAGCTTAAGAAGCGCATGGGCGAGCTTTCGCTGGTGAATCTTGCGAACATTCCCCGCGACAAAGCCGGCTTCGGATCGACGGTGGTGGTCTACGACTCGACCAAGGACGAGGAGATTGTCTACCGCCTGGTGACGAGCGAGGAAGCAGATGTCTCCCAAGGCTTGATTTCAACCACTTCACCCATTGGCCGGGGGATTGTCGGCAAGAAGGTTGGCGATGTGGCCACCATTGTGACTCCCAACGGCAAACGCGAACTGGAAATCCTGAAACTGACAACGATCCACGACGAAGCCGCGGCGGCGGAATCCGCAGACGGCGCAGCAAAATAGCAAGGAAGCTCGAATGACCTGGACTAGCGCTTTTGGCCGTGCCTGCGGCTGGCTTTTAGACCGCATCGTGCATGGGCTGGCGCTCACCCGCATCTCGCCCAATGTGCTTACCTTCCTCGGGTTGGTCATCAACATCGCTGCCGCGTTTTTGTTTGGCCATGCCAACTCCACCAACGGCGACATCATGTTTTTCTACGCGGGCCTGGTCATCTTCGGCGCAGGCATCTTCGACATGGTCGACGGCCGCGTGGCGCGCCGCATCAACATGGTGACGGTTTTTGGCTCGTTCTTTGACTCAGTGATCGACCGCTACTCCGACGTCGTGCTGTTCTTCGGGCTGCTGGTCTATTACGGACGGATCAATCGGTTTCGCTATGTAGTGCTGGTGGCATTTGTCATGGTCACCTCGCTGATGGTCAGCTACACGCGCGCGCGGGCTGAGGCGCTGATCGGCTCGTGTAAGGTGGGCTTTATGGAGCGACCGGAGCGCATCGTGCTCATTCTGCTGGGCGCACTGTTCAATCACTGGGGCGTGATGGCTCCGGTGCTGTGGCTGCTGGCGGTTCTCTCAACTGTCACTGTGGTTCACCGCGTCGTCTACACCTACCAGAACACGAAGCATCTGGCGCCGCTGACGTGAAAGACAGCTGCTAGCTTCTAGCCGCTAGCTTTTCTTGCCCGAGCCCGGCCCTCGCTTCAAACCTTGCCAACTTGCTGACTGACACCGAATGGCCGAGAGATTTCTCGGATGACAGAACGACTGCAACTCCAGCACAATGGGGCTAGAAGCTAGCGGCTGGACGCTTGAAGCTGCTCTCGCGCATCTGATCGGATATGAGCACAGAAAAAGCGACATTCGGAGCAGGATGTTTCTGGGGCGTGGAGGCTGCGTTTGCGGCGATCCCCGGCGTGACGGCGACGGCCGTGGGCTATGAGGGCGGATCGCTCGACCGGCCTACCTACAAGGACGTGTGCACCGACAAAACCGGCCACGCGGAAGTCGTTGAAGTCGACTTCGATCCCGAAAAAGTGACCTACGAAAAGCTGCTCGACGCATTCTTTGAGCTGCACGACCCCACGACGCTCAACCGCCAGGGGCCGGACTGGGGCACGCAGTACCGCTCCGCCATCTTCTTTCACTCGCCGGAACAAGAGGCGCAGGCGCGCGCCAAGATCGAGCAGCTCACTGCGGACGGCCGCTATAAGCCGCGCAAGATTGTCACCAAGGTGGAACCGGCCGAGACATTCTGGCGCGCCGAAGATTACCACCAGCGGTATCTCGAGAAGCGCGGCCAGGCAAGCTGCCACATCTGAAAGACAGTTCGCAGTTCTCAGTTGTCTGCGTCGGTGCCGGCACTTTCGGGATGCGACTCTGACTCCTCGACGGCTTCGGATGCTCCCTCAGCCGCTGCTTCGCCCTCGGCAGGCTCAGGTTCCGGTTCCGCCGCCGTCACGGTGCCGGGCTCGTCGAACCACATAGAGGCGATCCACCAAACCAGCACGCACAGGTATGCCGCGTTGTTGCCGTGGATCAGCTTGTCGCGCAGATCCATGACGCGTTCATATTCCACCTGCGTGTGGATGTGAGTGTGCGTGCCGATGGCCTCCAAGCTCCCGCGCAGCGCCAGTTGCGCAAGGGCCACCGTCGAAAGGCCGATCGCGATCCGCTGCGCATGACTGTGCCATCCGGCCCCAAAGCGCCTGCCCAGCAGGGTGATCAGCACCCCCAATTCAATGGTCAAAACGCTGGAAAACAGGATTCCCTTGTCCACGGCCAGATCCATCAGCCTGATCGTGGCCAGCTCCGAGGTCTCCGTCAGCGTCTTCCACGCCGGCCACGGTCCCCAGAACACCAACACTGCTGCGCCCACGGCCACGATCGCCAGCGTACCGATGATCCAGCCAAGTTTGCCCATGCCACGGAATGAGCGCCGCGCCAATTCCACCAGTACCAGCAGGTTGACCGCCACTTCGAGATTCGACAACACCAGAAAAACTTCGGTGCCGGTGAAGCGCGACATTTTGGACAGCAGGAGCTCCGTCGTCAGCAGCAGCACTCCCATCAAGACGATGCTGCCGGTAAACCACGGAAAGCGCTGGGCTCTGTCGCGCCCCAGAAGCACGACGAGCAAAACCAGCAAGGCCGCAAAGGTGAGCGTCCATAGAATTTGCGCCGCTGAAAAATCGAAGTTGAAGTGCATCTTGACCTTGTCCACGAGGCTTTGTGCCGCCGCATGCCCTTCCTAAGTCTAACCGGGCACACTGGCTCGCGGGCCTGCCATAATTCCTTCATGCTGGTTCTCGCTTCCGCCTCGCCGCGTCGCAGTGAACTGCTCACGCAGGCCGGCTATCGGTTCCGTGTGCATCCAGCGCACATCAATGAGGATGTGCTGCCGGGCGAGGATCCGATCGTGTATGTGACTCGACTGGCGCAAGAAAAGGCCGAGGCCGTTTTTCGTGAGCTGACGACTGCCAGTCCAAAACCAGAAAAAATCGCGGTGCTCGGCGCAGATACTACGGTCACCCTCGATAACACGATTCTGGGCAAGCCTGCGGATGCGGCCGACGCCGCACGCATATTGCGTCTGCTTTCGGGCCGCACGCATCGCGTCATCACGGGCGTGGCCCTGGTCACCGCAGCGGGTGCGGAGGTGGCGGCGGAGGTCACGGCGGTCAGGTTTCTCACGCTTTCCGACGCGGAGATCGCCGATTACGTGGCCGGCGGCGAGCCGATGGACAAAGCCGGAGCCTATGCCATTCAAGGCTTCGCCGCACGCTGGATTCCACGCATCGAAGGCTGCTACTTCAACGTGATGGGATTGCCGCTGGCACTGGTTTCGTCGCTTCTGGAATCCAGTGGCTGCGTGGAATGAGCGGTCAGTGAGAACAAGAATTCCCGGTCGACGATAGAGAAAGCCTGAGCCGAGTTTTCATCAAGCGTCTTTCGAGCTAGAATGGTCGCACTCTAAAAACAGGCCCATTCTGATGCGGAAAACTCTCTTCCTGTGTGGCGCGTTTGTTTTGCTCGCCGCGGTGTCTCCTGCCTTCGTTCGCGCACAATTCCAGCCGCCGAATCCCGACGAACTCAAGATGACCTCCGACCCCAAAGCTCCGGGAGCCGACGCGGTGTACCTCAAAATCGAAGAGACCGCCCATGACGGCCTGCGCTATCGGAGAACCTACGTGCGGGTCAAGGTACTCACGGAGAAAGGGAAGGAGCTGGCGACAATCGAGCTTCCTTATCTGAAGGGCACGGACAAGATTACCGACATCAAAGGCCGCACCATTCATCCCGACGGCACGGTCATTCCCCTAGCCGTTAGACCTGAAGATCTCATGATCTCAAAGACCGGCGAGCAGCAGATCGAGAAAAAGGTATTCTCTCTGCCGAGCGTTGAAGTGGGCAGCATTCTGGAGTATCAGTACGATCTTGATTACGGCCTGGGTGAGCTCGAGCCGCCGCACTGGGCAATCCAGCGGCCATACTTCGTTCACGAGGCGCATTACGAGTACTTCTCCTACGCAATCGACCCTATGCTCGGTAGCCGAGGGGTCCCCATAGGAGCCGATGCCGTCGACGTCCTGTTCGATAGCCGAGGGCGTGCTATCAGAACCCTCATCTGGCGCGGCAACCTCCCATCAGGCGTCACAATGAAGAAGTTCGGCGACAAATACAGTCTCGATGTGACCGATATTGCGCCGGCACCTGATGAGGAATGGATGCCGCCCATCCAGAGCCTGCTCTATAAGGTGGACTTCTACTATGCCAGCGCGTATGACGAGCCCACATACTGGTTGAACGAAGCGCAGCTCTGGTCAAAAGATTTGGAGAAGTTTGCCGAGCCGTCGGATGCCATCAAGCTCGCCGTGAAGGGATTGATCGTAAAGTCCGACTCCGACCTTGAAAAGGCCCGAAAGCTGTACGATGCCGTTCAAGCCCTCGACAATACCGACTTCTCGCGCACAAAGGGTGCAACTGAGCGGAAGAATTTGAGGATCAAAGCGACCAAGCATGCAGTAGACACCTGGGCGCAAAAGAATGGATCGAGCGAAGACATCGCCGTGCTCTATCTGGCAATGCTTCGAGCTGCAGGGCTGACTGCGTACGCGGCAACGGTGGTGGATCGTGACCAGGGCCTTTTCGATCCCAACTACTTGAGTTTGGATCAGCTCGATTCTACCGTCGTGATCTTGAGCAGTGGAGCGAATCAAATCGTCCTCGATCCCGGCGAAAGGATGTGCCCCTTCGGAACTGTCAATTGGCGTCATTCGGATGCCGTCGGCATTGGCCAAAGCGCCCAAGGCGCGTCCTTCCTGACAACCCCGGCACAGGAGTACGGCGATAACACGATCACCCGTATCGGAGATTTGACCGTGGACTCACAGGGCGGCACTGAGGGAGTCATCAGAATCGTGATGACGGGGCAGGAGGCGCTGCGCTGGCGTCAGGAGGCCTTGCGGAACGACGAGGTTGAAGTTAAGCGGAAGTTCGATCGCGAGCTAGCGGGAATTGTGCCCGAGGGCGTCGATGCGCACGTTGACCATTTCCTCTCAATGAACGACCCGTATGCAAACCTGATTGCCGTGCTGAAGGTGAGAGGGGAGGCCGGCACCGCGACTCCCAATCGCCTCATTCTGCCCGCTTTCTTCTTTGAGACACGTGGCCATACGCCTTTTGTGAACGAAGAACACCGCCTCACATCGATCGACATGCATTACGGCGAACGGGTGAGCGACGAGGTTACCTATCATCTTTCGCCCGGACTCAGCGTGGAGGGTACCGTAAAAGATGCGAATATTTCATGGACCGGACGCGCGATGCTCGAGGTCAAAACCGCGATGCAACCGGGACAGATTACCGTTGCGCAGACGCTCACAAGAGCCTTCACATTGGCCAAACCAGAGGAATATAAGGATTTACGCGGCTTTTATCAGAAGGTCGCCGCAGCCGACCAGGGACAACTTGTCTTTACCGTTCCGGCCAATCAGAAAGGGTTCTGACCTTTCCGCACAGTACCACGGCGTCCTCGTTTGCGATGAATTCTCCGAACTGTCCCGCTTCTGAGATTAGTTCCGGGGTAGAATGGTCGCACTTAAAAGCCGGGGCCTAACTCCATGTCGAAATCGATTTTGCTGCGCGGCGCAGCTTTGATCGTCGCCGCCGTGTCGCCGATACTCCTTTGCGCGCAATTCCAGGCGCCGAATCCCGACGAGCTGAAAATGACCCAGGACCCCAAAGCGCCGGGTGCTGATGCTGTTTACCTCGAAATCAATGTGGTGTCCAACGACCCGATGCACTTTGAGAGTAACTACTATCGGATAAAAGTCCTGACTGAGAAGGGCAAAGAGCTTGCCACAGTGAATTTGCCCTACATGAAGGGGAACAGAAAAGTCAGCGACATTAGGGCCCGCACAATCCATCCGGATGGGACAGTGATCCCGCTCAATGTAAAGCCCGAGGACCTGTTGAGCGCAAAGGTTGGCGAGAATCAGTTCGGGCGCATGGTTTTTACGCTCCCCAGCGTAGAAGTCGGCAGCATCCTGGAATACAGCTACGAATACCGCTGGGACGACGACGCGTTCATTTCGCCACAGTGGGAGATCCAGAGGCCGTATTTTGTCCACAAGGCGCATTACCAGTTCACGCCCTTTAAGGCATTCATGCCGAGAGGCAGCGCCGACGCAACGACCAACATGTACCTGACCGATGATCGGGGGCGAGTGGTGAATAGCCTGATCTGGTGGAATCGCCTGCCCCTGGGCGTGACCATGCAGACCAGCGTCAACGGCAGTTACAGCGTGGACGTAAGCGACGTTCCACCCATTCCCGACGAAGACCATATGCCGCCCGTCAATACTCTCCTTTACAAAGTGTTCTTTTATTACAAGGCCGCCAGCAGCCCCGAACAATTCTGGCCCAGTGAAGCCAAGCTCTGGTCAAAGGATGTGGACAAATTCGCCGAGCCTTCGAAAGCAATCGAGGGCGCCGTTAGCGGGCTGATTGCTCCCGGTGACAGCGATCTGGACAAGGCCAAGAAGCTTTACGACGCTGTCCAGGCCCTCGATAACACGGACTACTCTCGCACGAAGAGCGCGTCGGAGATGAAGGAGCTGAAGATCAAGGTAGCTAAGCATGCCCAGGACACATGGGAGCAAAAGAGTGGCTCGAGCGAAGACATCGCCATGCTGTATCTGACCATGTTGCGAGCAGCGGGATTGAGCGCTTACGCCGTCAAGGTCGTCGACCGCGACCGGGGAATTTTCGACCCTTCCTATCTGAGTCTCGATCAGCTTGACACGACGGTGGTGATGTTGAGTACAGGGGGCAGGCAGATTGTCCTCGATCCCGGGGAGAAGATGTGCCCCTTTGAAACGGTGAACTGGCGCCATTCGTATGCCGGAGGCCTGGCACAGAGCGCGCAAGGTGTCTCTTATGCGGCCACGCCAATGCAGCAATACCAGGACAACATCATGCAGCGGCTTGGGGATGTTTACCTTGACCCTCAAGGCGGGGTTACGGGTCACATCAACATCATTATGGTCGGCCAACGTGCGCTCCACTGGCGGCAGGCTGCCCTGGAGGAAGACGACGCCGAACTGAAGAAGCAGTTTGACCGCGAGGAATTGGAGCGAGTTGTGCCCGAAGGCGTAGAGGCGCACGTCGATCATTTTCTTTCCATCGACGAGCCGTATACAAGCCTGATGGCTGTGGTCAACCTCAAAGGGTCGATTGGCACGGCGACGGCGAAGCGCCTCATATTGCCAGGGTTCTTCTTTGAGACACGTGGCCAGGCGCCTTTCGTCAACGAGGAAAAGCGTCTTGAGCCGGTGGACATGCACTATGGCGATCGCGTGACCGATCAGGTGGTGTATCACCTGCCTGACGGAGTCGTCGTTGAAGGCGCCCCTCAGGATGAAAACATCGGATGGCAGGGGCACGCACTGCTCGTGGCCAAGAGTGCGACGCAACCCGGCGAGATCATAATCGCCCAAACCCTGACGGTCGCATTCACGATGGTCAAGCCGGAGGAGTACCAGGATCTGCGCGGGTTCTACCAAAAGGTGGCGGCAGCCGATCAGCAGCAGTTGGTTTTGACCACGTCCCCATCCGCGCAGACAGGCCCCGTAGGAGTGGCCCACTGATGCGGGCGCAGCCGTCGCCAACATCAACCGGCGTTGGTTTACATCCCGGAGTTCGCAGATGAGCCATTGGCGTCTTCTTTTCCGAGCGTTATTGATTGCGCTCTTAGCGAGCACCGCGAACCTTTGCGCACAATTCCAGCAGCCCACCGGCGAAGAGCTCAAAATGACTGCCGATCCCAGGGCTCCGGGAGCTGCGGCAGTCTACCTTTACAGGGAGGAGACGTCGGACGACTCAGTCAGTATCCGCACCTACTATGTGCGCATCAAGGTGCTAACCGAAAAGGGCAAGGATCTGGCCACCATTCGCATTCCCTACGAACACGGAGAGTTCAAGGTTGCCAACATCGAAGGCCGCACCATTCACTCCGATGGCACTGTCATTCCCCTCAGCGTGAAACCGGACGACCTTGTGGAATTCAAATCAAAGCACTACCAGGAAGACGTGATTGTTTTCACCCTCCCCAGCGTGGATATAGGCAGCATCCTGGAATACCGCTACCAGCTCCGCTACAAAGACAACTGGGTCTTCTCGCCCACCTGGGATATTCAGCAGGTCTACTACGTCCACAAAGCGCATTATTCCTTTCGCCCACATGAGAATGATGCCATGAACTACATCGTGAACGACCGCGGCCAGAGACTCAATCAGCTCATGTACCTTGTCACGCCGCCCACTGCGCCGATCGTGGTTCAGAGTGCGAAGGGCCCTTTCACACTCGATGTCAGCGATGTTCCGCCCACTCCCGACGAGGACTGGATGCCCCCACTCAACACCATCAACGAGCGAGTCGAGTTTTACTACACCTATGCCAACGGCATCGGCGATTTCTGGGATTATGAGGCCAAGTTATGGGCTCAGGAAGTCGGGGAATTCATCAACGTTTCCGGCACACTGAAGAAGGCGGCCGACTCGATCGTCTCGCCCAACAACACAGACGAACAGAAGGCGCGCGCCTTGTATGCGGCGGTTATGAAGCTCGACAATACCGATTACAGCCGGGTCAAATCGGAGGCAGAGCGCAAAAAAGAGAAGCTGAGGGAGAACGACAGCGCCGAGGATGTGTGGAAAAACCAGAGCGGCGGAAGCAACTCGATTGCTTTGCTCTACGTGGCCTTGGCTAGGGCAGCGGGATTGAAAGCATGGCCCATGCGGGTGACCGCCCGCAACGTCGGCCTCTTCGACTCCTCCTATTTGGATTTCGCGCAGCTCACCGATTACATCGCCATTGTCAACATCGGCGGAAAAGACATTTTCGTCGATCCCGGGGAGGCGATGTGCCCATTCGGCAGCCTGAGCTGGGCGCACACACTCACCGCCGGATTCCGCCTCTCTGACAGCGGCGCCTCTACCGCGCTCACTCCCGCCGCGACCTACAAATCCAACGTGGTCTCGCGCACCGCCGATCTCACCGTCGATGCTCAGGGTGCCGTGAAGGGCATTGCCCGCTTCGTCATCACCGGCTCCGATGCGGTGTACTGGCGGCAGGTGGCGCGAGAAAATGACGAAAATGAAGTGAGGAAGAAGTTTATCGAATCCATACGCGACGATCTGCCCGAGGGCGTCGATGCCGTTTTCGACCATTTCCTGGGACTGGACGACGGCGAGGTCAACCTGATGGCCATCGTCCAGATCAGCGGTAGTACTGCCGCCGCGACTGGCAAATACTTTTACCTTCCCGGTCTCTTTTTCGTATCCCGCGCCAAACATCCCTTTGTCGCGCAAGAGACACGCGCTACCCCCATCGATCTTCACTATCCCAAGATGGAAAAGGACGAAGTGACCTACCATCTGCCCCCGGGCTATAACCTGGAGAGCACGCCGAAGGCTGACGCCGCCTGGCCGGGCTTCGCGGTGCTCAAGATCGATTCCTCCGCCACCGGAGATACGATCCGGGTAGTCCGCGTCTTTGCGCGTAACTTTACGCTGCTCGCTCCAGATGCATACAACAACTTGCGCGACTTTTACTTGAAGCTGGCCGCGGCCGATCAGCAGCAGATCGTGCTCACGCGCGGCGCCGAAAAGGGGAATTGATGAGGTTCGTTTCGCTTCGCTGTGGTTCGCTCCTGCTATACGCAGGCATAGTTTTGCTTGCAAGCATTACGGCCCGGCAAGCGCACGCCGGCCTGTTCGGAAAAGACGCCCCTGTGCCGCAATGGGGCCTGGATGCGGCGAAGACGCCCACGCCGGACTACGCGAAGGATGCCCGCTCCGTCATCCTCTTCGAGGAGTATGTGGAGGCGATAGACGACCGCGGCCGAGCCACCGAGCGTTGGCGCGAAGCGATTCGCATTCTCGAGCCGCAGGGCCGCGATGACGGTTATTGTCGCGTCGGATATGACGTCGACGAGAAGATCAACTACTTCCGGGAGTGGACCATTGGCGCGGATGAAAAGACATTCCAGGCGAAGGATACGGACATCGCGGATTTGGGCGACGACAGCGGCGATCCTGTGATGCTGGCCACGAGGAAGACCCGCGTCGTGCGCCCTCCGGCGGCCGATCCCGGGGCTGTCGTGATCTGCGAGTCGGAGAAGTTGCTTGCGCCGTGGGATGAAGAAGGAATCTGGTTCATTCAGCAAGAGGTTCCGGTGGTTCTAGAGGCTTTCGAAGTCGATCTCCCCAGCAGCGGAGCGTACGCCGCCTCCTGGCACCGCTTCGAGCCTGCCACGCCCGCTCAGGTTGCCCCAAACCACTGGCGCTGGGAGCTTAGAGATGTTCGCGCCCTTGATCTTCGCGACGTAAAATCGACTCTCGATTGGGAGGCCCTCGCCGCGCGCCTGTCTGTGACGTGGGGCGATGCGGCCGTTGCCGGAAAAGACAACGAGTGGCGCGCCCTGGGTCAGTGGACTACGACACTTGAAGCGGGTCGTCCCGACCCGACTCCGGAAATCACAGCCCAGGCCCAGGCACTCGTCGCCGGAGCGCCGGACTTCTACACCAAGCTGAAAAATATTACGGAGTACATCCAGAAAAATATTCAGTACTTCATCGTCACGCGCGGCATCGGCGGCATGCAGGCACATTTTGCCGGCGACATCTTTCGCAACCGCTACGGCGACTGCAAGGACAAGACCACGCTGCTGATTTCCATGCTGCAAGCTGTCGGAATCAAGGCATATTACGTTCCAGTGGATCATCGCCGCGGCGTGGTTGATCCGGATGCGCCATCGCTTGCAGGCGATCATATGATTACGGCCATCGAGGTTCCCACGGACGTGAACGATCCGCGCCTGATGGCCATCGCAAAAGGCAATGACGGCAAGCGCTACCTGATCTTCGATCCGACAAACGAGCGAACTCCGGTCGGCAATCTGCCATGGTACGAGCAGGGCGGATACGGGATCCTTGCCGCCGGCGCTGCAAGTCAGGTGATCGCGTTGCCCGTTCTTCCGCCGGACGCAAACGGCAAAGACAGAAAGGGAACGTTTGCGCTTGCAGCCGATGGCGCCCTATCCGGCGCGGTCGATACTTCGAGCACCGGACCGCTGGGAGCCTATCTTCGCCTGTCGTTGAAAGAGACAACCGAAAAGGAACAGAGAGAAGAATTGGAGAAATCCGTCGCGCAGGACCTGCCTGGCGTGTTGCTGGACTCCTTTGTGTATGATCAGCCGTCCGATCTCGACAAACCACTCAAACTCCAATATAAGGTGACGGTGCCGCAATACGCCCATCAAGCTGGTCCGTTATTCCTGGTGCGGGCTCGTGTGGTTGGAGATGATGCTGTGCCCTTCGACGACAAGCCGCGTAAGCTGCCCATTGACCTCGCAGCCACGGGCGATTGGCGCGACAGCTTCGACATCACGCTGCCGCCCGGCTACCTAGTCGACGAAACGCCCGACCCGGTGGATGTGGACACGGACTTCGCAAGCTATCACTCGTCAACCACAGCCAAGGGCAACGTGCTGCACTATGAGCGCGATTATGTGGTGCGTCAGGTGGAGATTCCACCTGAAAGGGCAGCCGAGTTTCGCAAACTCGAAAGTGCCATCCTTTTTGACGAGAAGAGCGCGGCGGTGCTCAAGAAACAGTAAATTCGCTTCGGAAATTTCGTCTCGCATTTCGCCTTTGGCACGGGTCTCGACCGCGTCTTCCAGCCGCCCGCCCGTCGGCGGATCATTGAATCGCTCCCGCCCGCAAATCATCTATTAGGAAAGACATGACGGCTCCGCTTTTTTCTCCCTTTCAACTTCGTTCCATTGAGTTCCGCAATCGCATCGGCGTTTCGCCCATGTGCCAGTATTCCAGTGAGGACGGCTTTGCCAATGACTGGCACCTTGTTCACCTAGGCAGCCGCGCGCAGGGCGGAGCCGGTCTGGTGTCGACGGAGGCTACGGCGGTTCTGCCTGAAGGCCGCATCTCGCCTGCCGATCTTGGCGTATGGAAAGACGAGCACATTCCCAATCTCCGCCGCATCGCGGAGTTCATTCACACGCAGGGTTCACGCGCCGGCATGCAGCTGGCGCATGCTGGACGCAAAGGCAGCACCGCCTCGCCTTTTGAGCAGCGGGCGACGACGGTAGCGCCCAACGAAGGCGGATGGCAACCCGTCGCACCCAGCGCGATCGCGTTTGCGCCCGATTACCCCGTGCCCGCGGCCCTTGACGTATCCGGAGTCAGGGCCGTAGTGGATGGTTTTCGCCAGGCGGCACGCAGGGCGCTCGAGGCGGGCTTCGATTTTGTCGAGATTCACGCAGCGCACGGCTATCTGCTGCACGAGTTTCTGTCGCCGCTCTCAAACCTCCGAACCGATGCTTACGGAGGGAGCTTCGACAATCGCATCCGGCTGGTGCTTCAAGTGGTGGATGCGGTTCGCGGCGAGTGGCCGGAACGCTTGCCGCTATTTGTCCGCATCTCCGCAACCGATTGGGCGGAAGGCGGCTGGAATCCCGACGAATCGGTGCAACTTGCGAAAAAATTGCGCGAGCACGGCGTGGACCTTGTGGATGCGTCCTCGGGCGGACTCGTTCCCAATGCAAAGATTCCGGCTGCTCCCGGATTTCAAGTCGAATTTGCCGCGAAAATTCGGCGTGAGGCAGGCATCGCAACGGCAGCGGTTGGGCTCATCACCGAACCGGCGCAGGCCAACGCCATCATCGCGGAGGGCGAGGCTGATCTTGTCTTCCTGGCCCGCGCCATGCTGCGCGATGCATACTGGCCGGTGCATGCAGCAGCTGCAATGGGCGAACCGGCGAGCTGGCCCAAACAGTATTTGCGCGCCGCGCCGCCCGGATCGCTTGCGCGATCCGCAACAGCTCGAGCATAGGAAGAAAACCCAAGAAAACCCGGCATAATTTCGCCTCGTTTTCCTCTGTAAAGGTTGGTTCGCCGCCTGATTTTGCTTCACAAAGGGCGAATGCTGTGGCCTATACTTCGTCTAGCGCGAGGCTTTCTCCCCTATACGATACTGTTTCCCTCGCCGAATACTATGGCTACACAGCTCAACCGGAAGCGCGCCTACGAGCCACCGCCGATACCGGATCGCCTTTACTTCAAAATTGGAGATGTCGCGGAACTCTGCGGCGTGGAGACGTACGTCCTCCGATTTTGGGAGTCCCAGTTTCCCCAGCTCAAGCCGAATAAAAGCGGAACCGGCCAGCGGCTCTATCGCCGCCGCGACGTGGAGATGGCGATGGAGATCAAGCGCCTCGTCCACGCGGAAGGCTACACGCTCAGTGGCGCACGCACAGTTCTTGGGCATGAGCAGCGCAAGCCTGAGCGGAACAAGAAGCTGGATGCGCAGTCGGCATTGCCGCTGGCTGCGGGCGAAAGCAAGCGGCTCGATGCTGTAGCAGCGGCTATTGGCCGCGCCCGCGCCGAACTGCGCGAGATTGCGGGCCTGCTGGGCTCTTCAGTTCAGCCGCCGACGCGCCGCCGCAACCGCCTGGCGCCGATTCGCGCCGCATCGGGCTCGCTGTTTCCGTCGTAGCTCGCCTGGACTACTCGGCCGCCGCTTCTTCCGTGGCAGGCTCGGCTGCTTCTTCGGCTGTGGTAGCGCCGGCAGCGTTCGCGGCAGCAACCTTCTCTTCTTCTGTCACTTCAGCCTGAACCTTCACGGTGACGCGTGCGGTTACTTCGCGGTGCAGCCGGATCGCCACCTTGAAGTCGCCCACACTCTTGAGCGGATCGCCCAACTGGATCTTGCGGCGATCGACTTCGTGGCCTTGCGCCGCCAGTTCCGCAGCGATGTCAGACGAGGTGACCGAACCGAAAAGATGGCCCGCTTCGCCGGCCTTGCGCATGAAGCTGAGCACGAGCGGCTCAAGCTGGGTGACCAGTTCCTCGGCCTGTGCCTTTTCGCTCGCCGAGCGTCGCGCAGCGGCGGACTTCATCTGTTCAATCACGGCTTTGTTGGCCGCAGTGGCCTGCATGGCCAGCTTGCGCGGCAGCAGATAGTTGCGCGCGTAGCCGTCGGCCACCTTCACCACTTCTCCACGAAAGCCGAGGTCGGCTACATCTTCTTTCAGAATGATTTCCATAACAAACTCTCCAAATCTCAAAATCGCGTTGCGGCCTGCGCGGCGCCGTGGCCGCTCTCATCCTTCGGAAAAGAGGGCCAGTCGGCAGGCAGCATCGCGCAGAATTCTCCTTCGGCGCTTCAATCTGCTTATTGCCTTGTGGCAAACGGCAGCAGAGCAATATTCCGCGCCTGCTTGATGGCGCGGGTCAGACGGCGCTGGTGCCTGGTGCAAACGCCGCTCAGACGCCGCGGCACAATCTTGCCGCGTTCGGCCACAAACTGTTGCAACAGCCGCACGTCGCGGAAAGGAATGCCGTCAATCTTCTCGGTGCAGAACTTGCACACCTTCTTGCGGCGGAAAAACTTGCCGCGTCCGCCGGGACCGCCTGGGCCTCGACCCGGACCACGAGGGCCCGAGCCCGGTCCGGATGAGCTGCTTGGCCCGGACGAACTTTGTGGAGCTGCGTCCGACGAGCCGGACGCTCTTACCTGGTTTTCTTCAGCCATCTTGTTACCTCATTCCATTTCATTCTTCCGGCCTCGCCGGAAAGTCTCTGAAAGGATCAGGTTTCAGGTGGCCAGAAAAACCAATTTCGCGATCTGCGAATTCAGTTTTTCTTGTTCCCCTTACTCCCTTGGTCCCTTGTTCCCTGTCTCTACGCGCTGGCGCGAGCCGGCTCAGCAGGCTCCGCCGCTGCTGCTTCTGGTGCAGTTACGGCAGCCGGTGGCGCAGCAGGCGTGCTTTCGGCCGGTTTGCGGCGCACGCCGCGAGCAGCCTTCACCTTTGCCAGGCGCTTCTCTTCTTCGTCCACGCGCACGGTGATGAACTTGATCACCGGCTCCGTGACGCGCAACCGGCGCTCCAGCTCCAGAACTACCGCGCCATCGGCCTCAATGGTCAGCAGCACGTAGTTGCCGTCGTTGAACTTGCGCACCGTGTAGGCCAGCTTGCGGCGGCCCAACTTTTCCACCGACTTCACCACGCCTCCATGGGATGTAACCGTGGAGGTGAAGCCCGTAATCAGCTTCTCGGCTTCGTCGTCGTCCACATCGGGACGGATAATAAACATCACTTCATACACACGCGACATCGGTATTCCTTTTCCGCCGAAGCAAATGCTCCAGCTCACAACGATCAGTTCACCGTTCTTAGTTCGAAGTTCGTAGTTCGTAGTCCCTACGTCCCTAATCTTTGTTCTCTGTCTTCTCGTCTTTCCGATTGAACTCGTTCATCGCGGCAGCCGGTCCCAGTTCGAGAATGCGCCGCGTGGCTGTTGCCACTTTGTCCAGCACCTCGTCCAGCACCGCCAAATCCGCCTTGCGCATGGGCGAGAGCAGAAAATCCCTGCCTGGCCGCTTTCCGCCCGCTGCCGCAATGGCTTCAGGAGGCAAATCGGGGCCCACGCCGATGCGGAGGCGCAACCACTCTTCCGTTCCCAAAGCACTTGTCACGCTGCGGGCTCCGTTGTGCCCCGCGGGTGAACCGCGCTCCCTGATCTTGAAGGTGCCCAGCACAAAGTCCAGTTCGTCGTAGATCACGAGCAATTCCCGGGCTGGGTCCACTTCAAGTTCTTTAACGAGAGCGGCAACTGCAATGCCGCTCAGGTTCATAAATGTCTCCGGCTTGGCCAGGACCACTTCGCGCCCTGCTATGCGGCAGGTCGCGGTGGTGGCCCGGCATCGCCGGTTCTGAACCACAACGCCCTCCTGTTGAGCGATGCGGTCGATGGCCATGAATCCCGCGTTGTGCGGGGTCCACACATACTCGAGACCGGGATTGCCAAGCCCCACGATCAGGAAAGGGCCGCGTTGAAAACCGGTCTCGCTTGCTTCAGGCAAGGCTTACTTCTTCGCCTCGGGCTTCTTGGCCCCTGGCGCCTCTGCCTCACCCTTGCCCTTCTTGATCACTTCAGGCTCGCCCGGAGCACCTGCTTCACCCGCTGCAGGAACCGCACCCGGTACTGCCGCTGCCGCTCCTTCCACCGTCTCCGGCGTCGCAACCACTTCCTCGCGGATGGTGACAACGTGCGCCACGGTGGCATCTTCAGAAGTCAGGTACTTGATCTTGTCGGAGTGCGGCAAGCCGCTCACGCGGATCACCTGGTGCATCCCCAACTCGCTCACATCCACATCAATGTGACCAGGAATATCCGCGGGCAGGCATTCGATCTCCACCTCGCGCAGCACCTGGTCAAGAACTCCACCTTCAGTCTTTACGCCGATCGGAATGCCCAGCAGCTTGACGCGCACCCGTACGTGCAGAACCTTGTCGAGCGCAATGCGCTTCATGTCGATGTGAATCAACTTGTCCTTGATCGGCTCCCGCTGAAAATCAACGATCATGGCCTTGGTCGTGGGCTGGCCCGCCACTTCGACATCCAATATCGTGTTAGCGCCGGTCTCGGAGTAAAGGATCCGCGAAATCTGTTTCGGATCCAACTCCACGGCTACGGGATCGTGTCCCGAGCCATACAGCACGGCCGGAATCTTGCCTGCGACGCGCACGCGGCGCGCGGCGTTCTTGTTGAATTTGCCCTCGCGGGGCTTGGCTACCACTACTTCTGCCATTTCTCGTTTTCTCGTTTCTTGAAAGATCGGGCACGGATGAAAACAGCTTCTAGCCGCTAGCTCCTAGCTTCTAGCCCCAGGAGTTCGCAACTCGTCTCTGATCACTCCGCTCCCTTTGTTGGGCCGGCCACGGCCGGCGGTTCTAAATTCGTAGTTCTTAGTTCACAGTCCTCGGTTCCCTCAGTTTGGCCTGCTTAACAGGCGCCAAAACTACGAACTGCGAACTAAGAACTATGAACTGCACTTCAGCTAAACAGCGTACTCACGCTGGTTTCCAAATGAATGTTCTCGATGGCTGTACCCAGCAGGCCAGCGATTGAGAGCACTTTAATCTTGGGCAGCTTGTGTGCTGCCTCGCGCAAAGGAATGGTGTCGGTCACGACCAACTGTTCCAGCCGCGAATTGGCAATGCGATCGATGGCCGGGCCCGAAAGCACGGCATGGCTGGCGCAGGCATACACGGCCTTTGCACCAGAAGCGAAAAGCGCGTCGACGGTCTTTACCAGCGTGCCCGCGGTATCGATAATGTCGTCGATGATGAGGCACGTTTTGCCATTGACGTCGCCGACCACGTGCATCACTTCGGCCACATTGATATCCGTGCGCCGCTTATCCACGATGGCCAGCGGAACTTCCATCTTCTGCGCAAAATGGCGTGCCCGTTCCACGCCGCCCGCATCTGGCGAAACCACTGTCAGGTTGGGCAGCTTGAGCTCTTTGAAATGGCTCACCAGCACCGGGCTGGCAAAGATGTGATCGACTGGAATGTTGAAGAAGCCCTGGATCTGCGCTGCGTGCAAATCGACAAACAGCGCGCGGTTTGCTCCTGCGGTTGTCAGCAGGTCGGCAATCAGTTTCGCGCTTATCGCCACGCGCGGACGATCTTTCCTGTCCTGGCGGGCATAGCCATAGTACGGAACCACCGCAGTGATCCTTGCCGCCGAAGCCCGCTTGAGCGCATCAATCATAATGAGCAATTCAACCAAGTGCTGATCCACCGGATAGCAGGTGGGCTGCACCACAAAAACATCGACGCCACGCACATTCTCGAGAAGCTGAAAGTAGACTTCTCCGTCCGCAAAGCGCTGCATCTTGGCCTCACCGACCTTGACGCCGATATCCTCGCCGATCAACTGAGCAAGCTTTGGATTCGCAGTGCCGCTGAACAGCTTGAAGCGCTTGTCTTCGCTCAGCTTCGCCGCCTTCTTGCGTTCCGGCGCCGGTGTTGGCCTTGCGTCCTTGGCCTTGCCGCCGTCCACCGAACCGCTTCCCGACCCACCTTTCGGTGCGTCCTTGCCGGCTTCATGTTTCTCCGGACCAGGTTGCTTCTCCGGGCCTGTTTCGCCCGGCTTGTTTTCCAGTGTCACTGTCGACGTCGCTGCTTCCATTTTGAGAGCACCTCCATGCTGGTTGGCTATGGCTGCGTTCCTATTCGAGCCTTCAGCTATCAGCTGTCAGCTTTCAGTTTTTCTGGCTGGGCGACCAGGATTCGAACCTGGATAAATGCCTCCAAAGGGCATTGTCCTACCATTGAACGATCGCCCAGCACCTCGGTCAGCCGTGGGTGAGTCTCGCCTGCCCAACGGTGGACTGTCAATCAGCTTCTTTTCAACATCTGATCCCAATATTCAGAGCGTGGCAGGGTGCGAGTGATCGTGCTCCGCACTTCCAGGTCCCGGACTTTGTTGCCGATCCGGTTAACCGCCGCTTCCGCATCTCCGCGGGTCAGGTACAACCCGAAGAGCGCCGAACCGGAACCCGACAGAGACGCAAAAATGGCTGCCTCCGGCGTACCCGGAGCCCAAAGAAGGCGCTTGATCTCTGCAAGGGAAGGATGGTGCGGAAACAGAACGCGTTCGAAGTCGTTCTCGATCCAGCTCATGATCCCGGTGCGGACAAGCCCAAACCCGTGTGTCGTCCCTTTGGGTCCGGCCAGGTCTTCTCCCAAGGAGAAGACACCGGAGGAGCCTCGTCCAAACCCGCCCTCGGGAACTTCTCCCCGAAAGGCACTGGCGTAGTCTCGGCTCAACTTCTCTAGTCTAGCGGTACCTGCTTCCTGGGTCAAACCTTCGGTGGCGCAGAGCACGTCCCAATCGCGAAAGGCCTGCGGCGTCGAGATGCCGATTTCAGGCACGACGACCACGCACCAGGTCGGCTCAATGTCAGCAAGGGGGTAGACCTCCTGCCCGCGATCCACGCCCAGCACCGTTCCGCCAATGAGAAACAGCGGCACATCGGAGCCGACTTTGGCCGGAATCTCGAGCTTTCGGGTGAACAGGCTACGGAACTGCGTGCCCAGTTCCGCGTCCAGCCCAACCAGAGCGGCGACAGCGTTGCCCGACCCTGCGCCCAGCCCTCCCTGAACCGGAAGTCGTTTATCGATATAGACTTGGACGTCTGCCGCGCTTCCAGACTGCTCCAGGGCCAGAGCAATCATTTTGTATGCCGTGTTGCGCTCGTCGGTGGGCACGCGAGGATCGTTCGATGTGATGCGCAGGGCGGTCCCTGGCGCCTTTCTGGCCGTAACCGTAACCAGATCATGCATTTCGAGAGTTTGATAGACGGTCGCCAGCCCATGGAATCCGTCCGGCCGCGCCGGGCCGAGAAACAGCCCCAGGTTGACCTTCGCGTGCGATCGGACTTGGGTCGGCATACCGGATCATTGTAGAGGGATACAGCGTCCGGGACGGAAGTGCGGGGGTGGTTTTCCAATCAACTCTCGGCGGTGAACCTGCGCAATCAGGCTCGCATCTGCCCGCCCGTGTCATGCGGATGTATTGAACGCAGGCCCGGCAGGAGCAGGCCCACAAAGGACCTGCCCGCCGGGTGGAGTTTTATGTTGACCTTGAATCCTGGCTAGGATTCCTTGTAGACCGACGCCCCTACAATGGTGCCAAAGAGAACTTCGACGAGGCCGCCCAGGGTGGTATACAGCGTCAAGTGATTCGAGAACAGGTGCGCCACGTGCATGAGGGCGAGGTTTGGCAACAGGGTTGACAGAATCCATACGGCCAACCCGGCGATGACTGCCGTCTTGATGCCGGCGCCAAATCGGGGCCGGATCGCCGCATAAACCCAGATCGCCACGATCCCGGTCAGAAGTCCGATCACGTTGAACAGGATGATTTGCATCTGCGTGAATCCGGGATGGCCAAGCAGGGCCATTCCAGCGGCCCAGCGCTGCGCAAGCCAAACGCCATCCACGAAATAATCCACGATATCGATGGCAATTCCGGCGACAATTCCGCCCATAATCAGGCGGCCAACATTGATCTTTCCCATGATGCGCTCCTTGGGGGAATTTGAACAACGACGGGAGTATACGCAACCGGCAAAAGGGTGCGCAATCAAAATATGGGCCGCGTTTTCATACAATTAGCAGCATTGCCTTGCAAGACTTAGGAACTTCGGCGGTAGAATTCCCGTAACAGAGATTGATTAAAAGCGGGAGACTGCTATGCACTTCCTTTTCTTTGGCATCGGCCTTTATTTCCTTCCTGCGATCATTGCGGCTGTTCGGCACACGCACAACGCTGTGGGGATTTTGTTTCTGAACCTCTTTCTTGGCTGGACATTGATTGGCTGGGTGGTCGCGCTCATGATGGCGATCTTCTCCATGCCCTATTGCGCTCCCTATTACTACCGTCGCGGATGGTGAAGACAGCGGCTCGGCCCCCGGGGTCAGAGGCCTCGACGTCTGAGCAGTTGACGCCGCGCTTTACGTTACGAGATTGGATCGCTAGCGTCGGGCTCTTTGCCGCAACGGCATGCGTCGTGCTGTGGCAGAATGCGCACGTCGCGATTCTGTGGGATACGAGCTATGTGCTCGACAGCGCGGCACGTTTCGCGCTCGGGCAGGCGCCATACCGGCACTTTCCGTTTGTTCACCCACCGCTTACCTTCCTCATCCAGGCGACAATCATCCGTTTCACCGGCCGCGTCCTTTTTCATCACGTGATTTATGCCGCGATCGTGGGCGGGCTGGCAACGATTCTGACTTGGAGAATCGCTCTCACCTCGCTGCGCGGACGAATTCATGGAGCCTGGGCAGTGGCGCTGCTTTTAGCCGCGCCGCTCACTGTCCTCGGCATCTACAGCATCATTCCAATTCCTGAATACGACGGCGACTGTGCGTTCTGGATTCTTGTCGCTCTCTGGCTTTTGCAGCGCGCCGATGCAAACCAGAACAAAGGCGGGTGCCCCACCCTCGCCGCGTCTTTGTTCTTGCGGCTAGGGTGGGAGCCGGCGTTGGTATGGGTTCGCGGGTTCGTCGCCGGATTCGCGCTCTGCCTGCCGCTCTTTACGAAACAAAATATGGGGCTGCCGTTTCTGGCGGCGGCCATCGCTGCGGTCCTGGTGTTGCTTGCGTTCTCGGCCATGCGGCGCGGGAGAATTCAGGCTGGTGCAGCCGACGCTCGGACGCTCTTGGCCATCGTCGCCGGCGCGGGTTTCACTTTGTTCGCAGCGGCGCTTGCGCTGCACTGGACCGTCGGCATCCGGAACTACATTTACTGGACGATCACCTTCGCCGGCGAGCGCCGCCTGCCGGGCTTTGGCCTCATGCTCTCCGTCTTTCGCGATCCTGCGTTGCTGTGGACGTTGCCCTGCATTGTTGTTGGTTTAATGCTTTTGTGGTTGCCCCAGCGGGTGCCCCACCCTCGCGGGGCTTCTGTTTTTCCCGCTAGGGTGGGACCGAGACTCCCCTGGATTCAAATCCTTGCCTTCGCCTTTCTAGCCGTGCCGCTCCTCTCTACGCTTGCTTCCCTGCTCATCTACGACGACGCCGACTCGCGCGGCGACAGCCTGCTCGCGCTTTGGCCGCTGCTGCTCTTGCTCGCGGCCGTCGTGGCGATTGCAAACCTGTTCAGGCTGCCGCGAAAGCCCACCGTGCACGCGCTTTTTCCGCTGATCCTGCTCGCCGCAATTCTGGGCACACTCATGTCGCAACAGCTTTGGGGCTCAACCTATGCCATCTGGCCGTTGCTCGTTCTGCTCATTGCGGAGTTGCTCGCATGCCTTGGCCCAGTCGCCGCGCGCACCGCATCGCGAGGCTTCGTGCCCGCGCTCGCCGCAGTCATTTCAGTCACCCTTCTCGTCTGCGGAGGTTTCTACACCGCCAGCGAGGAGCGGCTTTCCTACGCACGCTTGCCAGATGCGCCGGTCGAGCACTCGGCGTTTCCCCAGCTTGCGGGCATGTCCACACCGGGGCCCTATCTTCCGGAATTCGACGAGCTGCTGCGCTATGCAGCCGCGAACATTCCGAAGGACGACGGGCTGATCCTGATTCCCGGCGAGGATCCGTTCTACTTTGCCACGGGCCGCGTGCCGAAGTTTCCGGTGCTGCTGTTCGATCCGACGACCGATCCATATTCGCGCGCCGAAACGGCTGCGTTGGCCGGCGCGGACAACATTCGATGGCTAATTGTGAAACGCGATTTGCAGATCTACATTGACCCCACGCCGGACCGCGCCGAAACGATGCGGCTGCTCAAGGCCGACTTCACTCTGGTTACGCACCTGCGCGGGTACGACGTCTACCGACGCTGACCGCCGGTTGCGACCATTGGTGCCGAGGCGCGCTCTTTCACTCCCATAATCGCCAGCCACAAACCTAGCCCGCACTCGGCAATAAACATGACCGGATACAGGGGGTAAGTCCATTTCTCATAGCCGGGAATGAACCACATTTGGACAAGGCAAATCATCAGCGAGACGCCATCGAGGATCAGCAGAATGCCGAAGACCTTTGGCAGAAGGCGCGACTTGATCACCAGGTAGCCGAGAGGAAACAGCCAGACAGCGTAAAACAATCCACACACCATCCCTCCGCTGCCGCTCAACTTCAGAAAGACGAGACCCAGCGTCTGTATCTGATCCGGTTTGAATGCACTCAACGCCGTCGAACCGGTATAGATTGATAACGCGGAAAAATGCACCAGTAAGTCGACACATTCGATGGCAACTCCCACAGCATTCAGCAAGAGAAACAAGAGCGCGAGATTACCGTCGACAGGCTTGAAGAGGACATAGAGGGCCCACGCCGCCAGAAGAAATAACAGGGCGGCGATCAACTCCAAAGCCACACCAAAGCGAAAGACGCCGGGCGATGCGACGATCGCATTGGCAGTGGCTCCTGCATCTCCCCAGGCGATGGGGTGGCCCTGAATGAAGGTGGAAGCGGCAAAGGTGACGATGAAGGCAAGGTAGAGCAGCCCGGCCATCCTCGCAATCCCGCGTTGAGACATCCGGTTCACCTCGTCGCTTATGATCCTATGTCCTTTCGCGCACAGCCATCACCAGCAGACAGCTCGCAGCCTGCCGCGAAAAATCGGATGCGGGAAGTTGGTGAGATTGTACGCTTGATTCCGCTCTAGCGTCTGGCGGCTTTCGCCCGCCCCGACCGCTTCAGCTCTTCCCAGTCTTTTTTCGTCTGGTCGGCATAGACTACGCCGAACTCGGCAATTGCTTCAGGGAATGCGGCGCCGGTGCCGATGTAGCCGGCGATGGTTTGCGCGTCTCCCGATCGCGCGTGCCCGCGGGCGAGCAGCTCGCCGCAAACTTCTGCGTAAGCCTTGAGATTCGGGCCGGCCAGATCTGTGATCGCGATCGATCCCTTGTGGTCGTTGAGCTGGCGCACAAGATACTGGCGGTTGCCAATGTGCGTCCAGCCCAGGAACGGATCGGTCTGGATCTGCATGTACTTCTGGCCCTCGGCCGTGCGCTTGCCGTTGTGCGCGGCGGGATGCGCGTCAGGTAGATACGGCGCATAGGCCGACGCAACTTCTTCCTTGATTTGCAGAAACAGCGGATCGCCCGGACCACTGCCTTCCATATAGATGCAGTAATCGCGCAAGCCCACAGAGCCGGTGCCGACAACCTTGAATGCCACATCGACGGGCCTGTAAAAATCGAGCAGGTGCTGCCGCTGCGGCTCCAGCATTTCGCGGTAAGGAACGAGCGACCCCACCACGGCCGCGGCGCGAGCGCCCGTAACGCGCGTCAGCATCGGCTTCATTTCCTTGAAGCGGCGGCGCGCTCCGGATCGGGATGAAACCGGCGCCGTGAGTTGATCCAACGTGTGCTGGGGCGTGGCCCGCTCAGCCTTTGAGAGCGCGTCGTGCACCGGTTTGGCCAGGTCGAGGCGATGCACCATAAACCGGTTCACATCCAATTGCGGCATGCGGGCAAATGCGCGCATTTGCTCTGCGTAGCGCTCAATACATGCCGCGGCGGCCCTTCGCGCCGAGCTGTCTTTGTGCCCTGCGCCACGCCCGGCCAGCACCAGCGACGTCGCCATGCGCTTCAGGTCCCACTCGAACGGGCCACGGATGGTTTCGTCGAAGTCATTGAGGTCGAAGACCAGTCGCCCATCGGGCGCGGCGAAAGCCCCCAGGTTGCGCACATGCGCGTCGCCGCAAAGCTGGCTCACGATGCCGGTGGACGGAAGCTGCGCCAGGTCGGCAGCCATCACCGGCGCCGCGCCGCGAAAATATCCAAACGGCGACTCCACCATGAGCTGATATTTGAGCTGGATCAGCGGCGGCACGCGCCCGCGCATCGATCGCGCAACTAATTCCAGCGCCGAGGCCGGCCGCGCCTTGGAGTGCAGTGCCTCGTGTTGGTGGCGACCCACCTGCTTGCGCCGCGTCTGGCCAAGTGCGCGCCGTTCTTCAGGAGTGGCCCAATGCATACCGGCGGTTCTCCAATTCGCTTGCCCTTTAGAGCTTCGTTCAAGGCGGCTTTTCCTTTGGGGACAAGCCACTGAGCGTCTGCGGTTCCAGAGTAGGTCAATTGTAGAACCGCGTCGCGCAGCATGCACTGTCGACCCTTGCGGCAACAAACGGCGCAGAGATGATTGCGAATCGCTTTGCTAGCTCGCGAAACGTGCCCCGGGTCAGTCTTCGCCGAAGAAGCGTTTCCGCGCCGCTTCGTCAATCGGAAGGTCGGGCCCGGCAAAAAGCACATCCGGCTGGCGGGTGGGGTCTTGCCCGATAAGCGGCATGGCGCGCGCGCGCCGCGCATCGGCATCTGGCCCCGTGGCGAGATACATCGCAGTCATCCACTGATGGAAAGTGTGCATCCGGCCTGCGTAGCCATCATGCTCGTCGGCGTAGGCATGGCCCGCGATGTTCCAATCGTCGGTGCGCGTCAGGTGATCGCGCAACACGCGGGCATCGCGCATGGTCAGCGAAAGACCCTGCCCCCAGGTAGGATCGCTCGACGCGGCCGAGTCGCCTATGAGTGCCACTCCATCGCGATACGGATGATCAACCCAACTATGCGCGCAGCCGAACGTTGCCAGTGGCCCAATCGGTTTCACACCCTCGAACAGCGCCGCATTCGCACCAGTCTTTTTGCAGCCGTCAAAGAATCTCGCAACGTCGCCGGGGCCCTGAAAACGCGCTTGCGTGGCGTCGTGGTAGCACAGATACATCCGGGCTCGGCCGCGCCCTTGCGGGATGACAATCGCCAGTTGTCCCAGCGCAAAGTTGTAAATGCCCTGGAGAATATTGTCCGCGGCGGGAACGTTTTCGAGCAGGATTCCGGCGATCATCATGTCTTCAGGATCGCGCTCGACTTTGAAGCGCGCCGAAGAGCGAACAACGGATGAGCGTCCCTCAGCTCCCACCACCAGCCGCGCGGAAATTGTTTCAGCGCGGCCATTTTCGTCGATGACCATCTCCGGCGGCGCACCCGGCCGTACTTCGCGAACCGCCGCGCCCCGTCGCACCGTGGCGCCTGCGGTTGCCGCCGCTTTTAAAAGCGACTCCTGCATGGCGGGGTGATAACACGTAAGTAGAGGGAGTTGATGCTTCGTGCTGGGGACAACGTCGCGATGTTCCACCAAATCGCTCGCAACGTAAGTATCGAGCCAGTTGATATGGTGCCTGCCGGCATCGGCAAAGCAATCGGCGGCTCCAAGGGCCTGAACTTCAGCGTAGCCCCAGGGAAACATCGCCTCGCCGCGCACACGGTCCTTGAATTGCCGCTCATGCTCGATGACGAGAACCCGGGCTCCATGTTCCGCCATGCTTTTGGCCAGAGCTGCGCCGCCCAGGCCACCGCCTGCAATGGCAACATCGTACGTTGTCGACATGCTTTTTCCTCCGGGGGATTGCCTGAATTTATTTTGTTCTGCCGACAACACGCAAGCATTTATTTCCGAAGGAAGGTGCGTGTCGGAAGGGCGCTTCGCCGCCAAGCGCTTTCATTTAGACTGAGTCTTCCGGATCGACCGGCCTACGCCCGATCTGTGCGGTCCAGATCCCGTGTCTTGGATCCCGCATTCCGGGCCGGATTCCCGCTCCGAAGATCGTGTTCAGGAGAGGCCCTTTGACACGAAACGCCGCCATCCTGTTTTTGGCTGTTGCAGCGCTTGCGCTGGCCGCACTTTCCATCACCGCACAGGCGCCCGAAAAACCGCTTGCTGTCGATGCCATTTTTGCCCATGGATCGCTGATTGGCGAGCCACCCGGCCAGCTCACCTGGTCGCCCGACGGAAAGCATTTGACGTACCTCGACGGCGGCGAACTGATGGATGTCGATCCCTCGACCGGCAAGACCCATGTGCTGGTGAGCGCGGCGAAGATGGAAAATCTGGACGCCGGCAGCGACTCGGAACGGGACCGCGACCATCGCGAACGCTACAACCTGGCCAGCTATATCTGGTCTCCCGACTGCACGCACATTCTTTTCGATTCCAACGGCCGGCTGTGGCTCTACGACCTGCGCAATGGCGTTGGAGTCGAGATAGGATTTTCGGGCCTTCTCTCGGGCGACGATCCCAAGTTCTCTCCCGATGGCTGGTCCATCTCGTTCATCAAGGATCACGGTCTGGCCGTCATCGCGCTCCGCGAACCTGGCACGCCCATCATTCCTCTTGCACCTGCGTCCAATCCTTCGGCCACCGATGGTCAGGTGCTATACAACGGTGAAGTGGATTGGGTGTACGAAGAAGAGCTCGACGTGCGCAGCAACTACTTCTGGTCGCCTGACTCAAAGAAGATTGCGTATTTGCAAACGAATGAAACCCAGGTGCCGCGGTATCCGCTCGCTGATTGGATTCCGAATCACGCCACGGTGGATTGGCAGCGCTATCCGCAGCCGGGCGACCCCAACCCCGAATTGCACCTGGGCGTAGTGCCTGCGCGCGGCGGCAAGCCTGTATGGATCAAGATCCCATTTCACGAGGGCGACGATTACGCGCCACGCTTCGGCTGGGTCGACAGCAAAACCCTTTGGACCGAAGCATTGACTCGCGATCACAAGCACCTGGCGCTTTTCTTTGCCGACACCGATTACGGTGAATCGCGTCTCATGCTCGAAATCAGCGACGAAAAGTTTCTCGATGAAAACTACGATATGACTGTGGGCGACGGAGCCATCGTGCTCACAAGCTGGAGCGACGGGCACAATCACATTTATCTCTACCGCTACGACAAATCGAAGCCGCTGGGGTCCGATGCAAAGCTCGATCGCCAGCTGACAACCGGTGATTTCGATGTCGGCGAGGTGTACAGCGTGGACCCTGCGCGCAAGGTGGTGGATTACGCATCCAATGAAGGCAATCCGCTGGAGCAGCAGATCTGGCAGGTGAATTTCGCCGGCGACCGTAAGCAATTGAGCGTGGGCGCCGGATTTCACCAGGCCACTTTTTCTCCCGATGGCAGCGCCTTCACTGATAAATTCTCGACGCGCATGACGCCGCCGGAGATGCGCGTCTGCCGCACTCCCGAGGCGTCGCCGTCCACTGGCTCATGCCGCGTGTTTTGGGAGACGCACGCGTTGAATTCCTACCATTTGCATGCGCCATCGCAGTTTGAAGTCCAGGCGCATGATGGAACCACGCTCTATGCCACGCTGCTGCTGCCGCAAGGCAACGCCAGCCCGGCCAGCACGCCGTTGATCGTGAATCCCTACGGAGGGCCCCACGACCAGACTGTAATGAACCAGTGGGGCGGCCATCTATTTTTTGATGAGCTGCTCGCGCAGCATGGATTTGCGGTGCTCCACGCCGACAATCGCGGCATGGGCAGCCGGGGGCGCGCCTTTGCTCAGGCGGCGTATCGCAACTTTGGCCCGGTGCAGCTTGAGGATCAGTTGACCGTGATTGACGCGGCGCTGAAGGCGTATCCGCAACTCGATCCTCAACGACTCGGGTGGTGGGGCTGGAGCTGGGGTGGCACGTTCACGTTGTATGCCATGACGCATTCGCCGCGTTTCCGCGCCGGCGTCGCCGTTGCCCCCGTCACCGACTGGCGCGACTACGACTCGATCTACACCGAGCGCTACTTAGGCGTGCCCGCTGAGGATTCCGACGGCTATCGTGATTTTTCTGTGGTCAATTCCGCCGCAGATTTGAGGGGCCGTTTATTGCTGGCTCACGGGACCGGCGACGACAACGTGCACTTCGAAAACACGGTGCAGTTCGTTCAAAGACTCATTGACGCCGGCATTCCATACGATCTGCAGATTTTTCCGCGCAAGACACACTCGCTTGCAGGGCCCGAGGCAGAGACACAGCTGTACAACCGGATTTTGGCGCAGTTTGAGATGTATTTGAAGCCGGAAGCTCCGGCCGCGGGCGGGAACTAATTCTTAATTAGACTTCGTGGCGTTTGAAGAGATCGTCCTTCTTGCTCTTGGGGCAATGCGTGCACTCGAGGCAGCAGACAAGAAGGAGGCCGACTCCCAACGTGACCAGCACGGCGAGTATGCTTCCATTCACCGCAATCCAATGAGCCAGGGTCCGCATCTTCGTTCACCATTCCGGGTCAGGATCCCGCCATCCGAGAGGATTTGGGATCTTCAAAAATGCTACCCACCTTTTACTTTAGACGCTATTCCACTCTTTCGCGTCAGTAACTAGCGCTTTCAGGTAATTTATCGGCCTGTTTATACGAAAAAATAGATTGCAAAATAGCAAAGAAAAGGCGAAACTAATTGCGCGCGAAAATGGCGGCTCAACCAAACCCGATCTCGCTGCACCCTCCGGAAGAGTGGCCGGAGGAGCTTGCCACCCTTCGATTTACGGATAAAGCTGCGGCGCAAGATCCGGAGGAGACGCCGGCTGGAGGGTCTGCCCAGGGAGCACTGCTCAACTGGCTTTTCGTCGACCTGAACTCTTATTTTGCGTCCGTGGAACAACAGGTCCGGCCCGAGCTTCGCGGCCGTCCTGTCGGCGTGGTGCCCATGATGGCCGACACCACGGTCTGCATTGCCGCCAGCTATGAAGCCAAGGCCTTCGGCGTGCGCACCGGCACCATTGTTGCCGACGCCAAGCGTATGTGCCCGGAGATCGTTCTCGTCGAGGGCCGCCACGAAATCTACACCGACTACCACCATCGCGTCGTTGAAGCTGTCGAAAGCTGCGTGCCGGTCACTGCCGTATGCTCCATCGACGAGATGGCCTGCCGCCTTATCGGCCGCGAGCGCCCGCTGTTGAACGCGATCGATCTGGGCGCGCGGGTCAAACGGACAATCCGCGAAAATGTGGGCGAATGCCTGCGCAGCTCCGTGGGCCTCGCCACCAATCGCTATCTGGCGAAAGTGGCCAGCGACATGGAAAAACCGGATGGCCTGGTGGCGCTTCCGCTCGACATTTTGCCTGACGCGCTGCACCAGCTCACGCTGCGCGATCTGCCCGGCATTGGCGCGCGAACAGAGAAGCGCCTGAACGAAAAAGGCATTCGCACCATGGACGACCTGCTTGCGCTCGACCGCGAACACACTGGCGAAATGTGGGGATCGGTGTGGGGCGAGCGGCTTTTTCATTGGCTGCAGGGCGAAGACTTCGAGATGGGCGAGCTCGAGCACCAGAAATCCATCAGCCACTCGCACGTGCTGGCGCCCGAGATGCGCGACGCGGAAAAAGCCTGGGCCGTGGCGCACAAGCTTCTCCACAAAGCCGCGATGCGTCTGCGCTCCGCGAGATTGTGGGCCAGCCACATCGGTCTGGCAATTGGCTTTGCGGTTCCGCGCAGCGAGGGCACACCCGTCTCGCGCTTTGGCGTGCCCGCGCGCGGCTGGCGCAGTGAAATGAAGCTGAGCGAGTGCCAGGACAATCAAACGCTCATCGCTGCGTTGCGCCGGCTGTGGGAGTCGCGGCCGGCCGGTGAACAATACCAACACCCGTACTTCATCGGCGTGCAACTCAACAATCTGGTTCCCGACCGCCTGCACACGCTGGCGCTCTTTGACGGCCTTGAAGAAGAGCAGAGCCGCACGCGCCTCAACGCCACCATGGACCAGATCAACGACAAGTACGGCATGAGCACGCTTGCTCCCGCCGCGATGCTCACGGCCTACAAGGCCGCGCCCACACGCATCGCGTTCAACGCCATTCCGGATTTGTTTTAGATCCCTGAGCGCTGGTTCTTGTACGAATCTTGGGCGCCCCATCCTAAACGCTTGTTTTGCGTTTAGGGTGGGATAGCACGAATCTCTATTTGCCCCCTTCGTGCGCGACCCCGGCATGGACCAAGAGAACATGGGAATGCGAAGACGGGGACGGAAGAAATCTGGAACCCAGAGCCTCGCGTCCAGCGCGCCAACCCCTCCCGGAGGGAGGGCCGAGAATAGCCCAGGCCGGAGTCCGCCGCGGCGGGCGACGTCCTGGGAAAGCTGCAACGTAGCGTAAGCGCGTCCCGTAGGGCCGCGCGAATTCTATCCCCAAACGTATCGCAGGTCGTATTCGATCTCATGCTTCTTCAGAAATGCGATAAACTCCGCCTGGAAATCGTGTTTCCGATGGTGCTCTTTTTGACCGGCGATGTACTTGAGCGTGGCGTCCACCTGCGACGATCCGACGGAAAATGCTCCGTACCCTTCCTGCCATTCGAACGCTGGCATCGAGCATTCCTCGCGCATCCAATGCGAAGACTCGCCCTTGATCTCCCTCATCGCCTTCGCAATTGGCAGAGAGGCGGGCAGCGACAAGAGCATGTGAACATGGTCGTCCGTTCCGCCCACGCCGAGCGCTTTAATTTCGCGCTTTCTTGCAACTCCGCCGATGTACGGCCACAAACGCGGTTGAATCTCCGCAGTGATGATTCTGCGTCGTTCCTTTGTAGAAAAGACGCAATGAAACAGGGCACAGCAATAGGTGTGAGACATGATGGAATCCTATTCCAAAACCTAACAGTTCGACCGGCCCTACGGGACGGACAAATCGTGGGGGCTTCGCAGTCCCAGGGCTCAGTCCGCTCGCGGACTTCGGCCTGGGCTATTTTCGATTCGTCCCTCCAGGACGCGGGTACGCAAGAGCGATAACCGGTTTCATCGAAGAGCAGCCTCCAGATAGTAGGGCTGGCACCTATCGTGCTCGACCCCGCGTTACCCCATTCCTGAACTTTTTCATTCCCACTGCGTAATTCTCTGCATCCCATCCCGCGCTCCATTGCGGATTAGAAGGTAGCAGCGAGTTTTATGGCCACTGACTGGCAGCCCGGCTTCGAACAACTCCCGGACTTCGAACGGCTTTTTGACGAGCACCAGTCCATGGTCTTTTCGCTGGCGCTCGGCATGACCGGCGACCGCGGGCTGGCCGAGGAGATTGCGCAGGATGTTTTTATGGAGCTTGACCGGAACATCGCGAAGATCGAAAGCCCGCAACACGCATGCTTCTGGTTGCGGCGCGTCGCGATGAGCCGCTCAACCGATGCGTTGCGCCGGAGGCGTACGCGAGGCATGGACTTCTGCGTCGAGATCGACGAAAACCATGGCTCGCAGGCAGAAGAACAAAGCTCGCCGCTTGGCGATCGCATCGAACGCCTGCTGGCCACGCTGCCGGAGGCGCAACGCGCGGCGATCGTTCTCCGCTACCAGGAGGATCTGACGCCGGAGGAGATTGCGGCTACGTTGGGCGCGCCGCTGGCCACGGTGAAGAGCCAGTTGCAACGGGGATTGAAACTGTTGCGCGCCAAGGCCGAAAGCCAGTTGAAGGAGTACATCCGTGCCGTTTGACCAGCCGTTTGAACATATCGACGATTTCGAACGCGAATTGCGTGAGGGCCTCAAGCGCCAGCCCGCGCCCGAAAGCCTGAAGCGCAAAGTAATGGATCGTCGCGCGCAGAATCGCGGACAGCTCCTATCGATTCGCCCCGGCCAACGGCAACGCAACCGCATGATCTGGCTCGAACGCATCGCAGCTTCGCTCGTCCTGGCCGGTGTGGCGGGCAGCGCCGCGATAGGCCATTACGCGGTTGAGCGCCGCAAGGGAGAAGAAGCGAAACAGCAGGTGTTTACCGCGCTCCGCATCACCAATCACGCGCTGGGCCAGGTGGGCGCCCAGCTCGCAGAACACGACAACAAGGAGTAGAAAGGGAATTTGTCATGAAAAATCGAATTGGAATCGTTCTTCTCGCAGCAGCATTGCTCGCAGCGCCGGCGTTTGCGCAATCGTCGCCATTGCCGTTGCCTTCGCCCGTGGAAAAGGAGTTGGCCGCGCGCGCTTCTGACGTCACCGAGGTCACGCTGGGCAAAGACATGCTCGGATTTGCTGCGAAGTTCATGGACAAGAATGACAAGGACCAGGCAGCAGTACAGCAGTTGATCAATGGCCTCGATGGCATTTACGTGCGCAGTTACGAATTCGATAAAGAAGGCCAGTACTCGATGGACGACGTTGCAAAAGTGCGCCAGGCGTTTGGCGGTCCCGAATGGTCGCCCATGGTGCACACGCGCGAACACAACGGCGCGGAGACGACAGACGTTCTGATGAAGATGGTCAACGGCGAGCCGCAGGGGATCTTTGTGCTGGATGCCGAGCCGAAAGAGTTGACCATCGTGCTGATCCTCGGTCCCATCCGCATGGATCAGCTATCTGAGCTTCAGGGTCTGAGCGGGCTAAGCAAACTGGGCGACATTGAAAAAGACAGCAAAGGCAAAGGCAAAGACAAAACCGGTGACAAGGCCAAAAAGGGAGGCGACCAATGAATAAGTATCTTGGGAACCGGCACTTTTGGATTCCTGTTGGCTGTGCGGCGCTGTGCGTGCTGTTGACGGCTCCGTGGTGGGTTGTGCGAGCGGCCGGTGAAGGCGGCTTTGACGGCGTCGTCGATTCCATTGAGTCGCACTATCACCAGCACGCCATGCGCATTCCGCTCATGGGCCTGGCCAGCGTGGTGGCGGGAGTAGCTACGCACGGCGGCGTCGGCGGCGTGCATGTTGCCGAGTTCGAGCAATTCTCAGCGCCCGTGGACGGAGAAGAATTGAACCGGCTGGTCGAGGAAAAGCTGGGTCAGGGATGGGACCGGATGATTCGCGAGACCAGCCGCCATGGCGGCGAGCAAACGCCGATCTTCTCGCACCCCGATGGCAAGCGCATGGGCCTGTTCATTCTCGATCTCGATGGCAAGGAATTGAATGTGGTGCAGGTCTCGGTCGATCCGGACAGGCTGAACGAGACGATTATCAAATACAAGCACCACGACGGAGACAAGAGCGCGGCCGATTGATGCGCGCGCCACCATATGCAGGCAAAATGAGCGGGCGAATCAAACGCCCGCTCTAAAACTGCGTCACGCTCAATACATTCTGATCGGGATCCTTGAACCAAGCGATACGCGCGCCGCCGGGTGCCGTCCAGATTCCGTTCGGATCGCCGTCATTGACTCCCGGATAGCGCTGAAGCTCGACTCCCGCCGCAGTTAACCGATCTACCGTTTCCTCAATGGAGTCCACATCCCACCCCAACACCGTGAACGCCGCGGGAGTGTGTTTGTGAACGGACGTTACCCGCAGCATGGTGCCGTTGGCGTCGAAGACAAGCGCGAACGGGTGCTGATCTTCAACGAGCTTGAGTCCTAGAACGCCTTCATAGAACGCCCGCGCCTTGACGGAATCGGTGGTGGCGACGAACGCCACAAGCTTGCACTTTCCAAGAATCGATTGCTGCGCCATCCTGCACCTCCGCGAAGAGTTTGCAGCGGATCGTCTATTTTGAATTGGTCCGCGTCATCAGCTCGACAAATTCTTTTTGGAAGCGCGGCAGATCGAGGTCCATCTGTGCGTGAACAACGCGGACTCCGATTGCCGGCTTCAGCGACTCCGGCCAGGCGAGCGTATCGCCGTAGCTCGGGCCGTGGCTCAGATCGACGTCCATGTAGACATCCACACTTTTGGTGATGATCGCGGGATCGATCCACGCGCACGCTTCGAGTTCGTCCCACATATCCGTGCGCCGCTGGGTCCAAGCCGCAATGTAGCGGGCCGCCGGCGTTTGCGACTTCGCAATCGCGTCCAGCATCTCCTGCGTGAAAGGCGCTTTGACGGAAACGTCCTCGGTGGTAACGTCGATGCGCAGCCAGTTGGCGCCGAGCACGATGTGCGCGGCCTCAGGATCGAACCAGAAGTTGAACTCGTGCCGAGGGTCGACGGTCTCGATATCGGCAGTCTGCGGATTCAGGCTGCCGCCCATCACCACGATGCCCTTAGCCAGCGGCGCAAAATCTGGATCGATGGAGACCGCCAGCGCGATGTTGGTCAGCGGCCCGGCGGCATAGATCGTGACCTCGTGCGGATGCGCGCGCACCTGCCGGATGAGAAAGTGCGCAGCGTCCTCATCGAGGGGCTTCATCGCAGGCAGGCCTTCGGGCATGGGCGGGATCTCGTAAGGCCCATGCGATTCCGGTTTCACAGCGCCGGTCGCCGATGTTGCCACGACCCCTCCCCATGCGCCAAGCCACGCCACCTTGCCGTTGATCGCTTCCTCCATCCGCGTTGTTTCCTGGTCTCGAACGAGGGGAAACACCGCACCACGGACGACTGGAACATCGGTGTGACCGGTCAGCTCCAACATGCGCAATGTGTGCAGGGTCTCTTCGTCGCGCCAGGCGTCGCCGGTGACCATGGTGATGCCCAGCACCTGCACATCGGGCGATTGCAAGAGCGCCAGCATCGACATCTGGTCTGATCCGCCCGGGCCGGCGCCGTCCTGATCGATCAGCACCATCCGCTTTTGCGCGGGACACGCGCACGCCATGAGCACGAGCAGCAGGAATGTCGTCGAAGTTCTCATGAAAAGTGTTAATTCACTGGGAGCTTGCCTTGGAATCGCCATATCGTTCGTATCAAGTCAAACTGAAATGCCGCGGCGAAAAGGAATGAGGCGGAGGTCACCAACATCGTCTGCCAGTTCCTGCTTGCAGGAGCGAGAACGATGGGAGCAACGATTCCAAAGGCGAGAGCCATGGCAGCGTCCGCGATCATTCGCAATCTAGGTGAAATGCGGCTTTCCATGGCGGCATTCTACCATCGCTTCAGGTTATCGCCGTTCGCGCCCAAACCCTCGCGGCTTGAACGGCGGCGTGACGGGCAGATTGGTCTTGCCCTCGGGATAGACCACGAGGAATCGGTTTGCCCCTTCGCCCACGCTTGCCGTCTCAACACCCTGGAGCGACCGGCAAACCAGATGCATCATGCGCCGCTCGCGGCTGTTCATGGGCGGAAAACTGTAGGGAACTCCGGTCTGGCGCACTTTTTCCGCGGCGGCTTCGGCGGCCAGGCGCAGTTCCTCGGCGCGCAGCGCCTTGAAGTTGCCGGCGTCAAAACTGACCATGTGGTGCTCGTGGTGGTCCAGGCGCAACATTTGTGCAGCCAGGGTTTCCAGCGCGCGCAGCAACTCGCCGTTGTGCTGGATGACGAGCGGCACATCGGGCCCGGCCAACTCAACCGAGATTTGCCTCGGCGCCGCGGCTTCCCCTTCGCTCGCGCCATCGGAAGCGCTGATGCGGTATTTGAGGCGTAGCCCGCCCAACTTGTTCAGGGTATTCAGAAATCCAGCGATTTTTTGCGCAGCGTGTTGAAGATCGTCAATGGGCATAACAGACAAGTATCGCAGAGCCGGGCGGCCCGGCGCATTCAGCGCCGGATCACAAAAGTCGGACCGGCTTCGGAGCGGCCGTTTATCGTCTCAGAAAGCAAATCCGGTCGGTCCAGTCCCAAGCCGCGGCTTCCCTGGCGAGAACGGCGAGAGCACGGATCTGGCCGCCGATGTCCGACGGGGAAATTGTCTTCTCATCGACAAAGATAACGCCCCCGTGATGTTGCCCGGACTCAGCCCAAATCTTCAGCACAGGAGGAATTGTCCGGCGGTCGTACGTGACCAGGGTCCAGCGATGCGTGGCCGCGTGGCGCAGGAAAGTGGCGTCATCTTGACCCAGGAATGCACCCGTCTCCCATTCCGCCAGGCCGCAAACAGCCATAGTAGGTATTCGGCGGCGCAGCCCAGCGGCCACAGCTGGCGAGATGTGCTCGTCGAGCAGCAGTTTCAGCATTTCAGCGATTCCGCGTGTTGCGCGGGACAAACTCCTCCGCCTGGGGCAGCATTCGTTTCAATGCCTTCAAACCCACGGCGTCGTTTTCGGCCAGCGCCGCGGCAATTTCTTCGGGGAATGCCTCAGCATAGTGAATTGCCGCGCGTACTTTTGGCTCAGCCCAGCTCAAGTGCCGGGCCACAGCTACTGCGTTCTGCTTGTAGGCGCGAAGCAGCAATGCCACTTCCCAAACTGCCAGCGAACTGCCTTGCACAAAGGCCTGGCGGCCGGCGGCAGAATCGCGAAAGTCGATGAATGCGAACTCCGAGCGTCGCAGGCCTTCTTCCACCAGGCGCGCGCTGGCGTCACTGGCGGTCCAGCCGTGGCGGTTGGCCATGCGCTTGAGCCTCCGCCCGCTCTCTGAGGGGAGCCGCATGCTCACGACAATGGATCGCGTGGATGCCATAGTGCTTACATTGTAACTGATGTCGGTGTCGTAACACAACGATGAGATTTCTTAGCCTCGCAGCGCATTTCGCGTCCATCTGTGCAACCTGGCAGCAACTAAATGCTAACGTTGATCTGGACCCTTTTGCGATTGCCTTGAAGCCGATGTTGCACAAGCCCTTCGACCCGTCGATGCGCCGCTTGCTTCGAATTTTTCTGTTCTTCGCGCCTTTTGCGCTCGCCTCGCTTGCTCGAGCGCAGGGTGGCCCGCCGTTTATTGGCGATGACCCTGGCACGCCCGGCAATCATCACTGGGAGATCAACTTCGGCTGGATCGCCAACCACAATCCCGGCCAGTCATACTACGAGATTCCCGATGTCGACCTGAATTACGGATGGGGTGATCGCATCCAGCTCAAATACGAGCTGCCCCTTGCTGCGGCAACGGATCCGAACAATTCAACGGGCATCGGGCTCGGCGAATCTTACCCCGGCGTCAAGTGGCGCTATTTTGAATACCATCGAGCGGGGCAGCCGAAGACGGATGAGAATCTGCTGTTCTCGCTGGGCACCTACCCGCAGGTCATGATCAACAATCCCACCAGCTCCGTGCGGCGCGGCATCGTTCAACCCGGCCCGCAATACTACCTGCCCATCGAGGCGACGGCACAAATCCGATGGCTGGCGCTCAATGGTGAGGTGGGCCGATGGATCGGCAACAAGAACATGCCCGATCAGTGGGGACGCGGCTTGATTGCCGGTCACGCGTTCAACGATCGCACTGAACTTTATGCCGAGCTGTATGACCTGCAGGCCATCAATCGCATCGGCGACCAGCCCAAGCAGCGCTCCTTCACGCTCGATCTAGGCGGACGTCAGACCCTCGGCCATTCGGGTCATCTTCGCTTGCTGTTTATGGGCGGCCGCGCCATCCAGGCGGTTACGCGCACCAATGGCGAGCCAAGCTGGATTGCCTACATCGGTTTCCAACTCCTGCTGGGACCCAAGGAAAAGGAAACGCCGGGCAAGCAGCCGTGAGCGGTTCGGCCGTTCATGCCTGGATCGGCTCCGCGGAGTCGATTCGTTTCCGGAAAACTGCGCCGCAGATCATGAGTCCAGCCATGAAGAACGTGGTTGCGGCAATTCCCGCGGTGACCGCGAAGTGCAGAATGGGTCGAAACTCAACGGCCGGGACGCCCATGTCTGTATACGCTTTGAAAATTCCGCCGACGAGCGCCAGTGCCGGCACGATTCGAATGAAGTGAATTTGTGCCCGCGAGTAGGGCCATGCGGTCGGGACATCAACCGGCCTGGTCGCGCGATACCACATCCATATCCACACTGCAACAACAGCCAGGCCGAACAACGAGCTGCCGTCTTGCAGCACCTTGTACACATGCACATTCCCTTCAATGGGCAAATGGACTGGCAGCCTGAGGAAGCTCCAATGGCGATACGGCCAATAGAACGGGTGCGTGAACGAGTCCCATAGAAGGTGCGTTGCTAATCCAACCAGGATGGAGACCACAATCAATGCCAGCCGCGCGGGCGGCCAGAACGAAAAACGTTTCGCGCTGGGTTTCAGTCGCGCGCGAAAACCCTTCGGCAGGAGCAATGTGAAGGGCAGCTTCACGAAAGCATGAAAGAGCCAAAGCGCAGCGAGGCTCAGCGGCAAATCAACAAGAAACATGCCTGTCAATGAGTGAGCGCCGAGTCCGCGCGCGTTGAGAAAGATGAAGTAGGCGAAATCGGGCGCGAAAGATCCGACGATGAGGGCCGACATCACAAGACGCGTTCTTTGAAAAGGCCATACGGCAGCTGCATGAGAGAAGGTAAAAGGCATTGTCTCAAGTATCTCGTATGCAAGCGAAGGTTCTGGATCGCTGAAACTTCGCCGCGCCCGTTGATGAGCCTTGCATCGGCAAGTTACGATGGCTCGGAAAAGGTTTTCAGGAGAATCTCGTCGTGCGCATTTTTTCCATTCTTTCTGTTTGTGTTTTAGGCTTGGGATCATTCACTGCGGCCGCGCAGACCGCGCCGAAGAACCCCAGGGAACCTATTCAAAGGTCCACCCCACCGCAAGGGCCGCAGGTGGCGCTCACACCGCCCATGGGCTGGAATAGTTGGAACTTCTTTCACGGCAATGTGACCGACAAGGACATTCGCAACGCCGCCGATCAGCTTGTGGCAACCGGCATGAAAGATGCCGGCTATGTCTACGTCAACATCGACGACACTTGGGAGGGCGAGCGCGACGCCGATGGCGTGCTGCACTCGAATGCAAAGTTTCCCGACATGAAGGCGCTCGCCGACTACGTGCACTCAAAGGGGCTCAAGCTTGGCATCTATTCATCGCCGGGGCCCAAGACCTGCGCGGGCCACGCTGCTTCGCTCGATCATGAAACGCAGGACGCCGCGCTTTACGCCTCCTGGGGCGTCGATTACCTGAAGTACGACTTGTGCAGCTATCGCGAGGCGGTCATGTCCGTGCAGGCGCCCGACGACAAAGCCGCGCAGATGCGCATGATGATCGCGGCTTACGAAAAGATGGACAAGGCGCTCAAAGCGACGGGCCGTCCCATCGTTTACTCGCTTTGCCAGTACGGGTGGGACGCGGTGTGGGAGTGGGGCCCAAACGTCGGCGCGAATCTGTGGCGCACCACGGGCGATATCCAGCCCTATTGGCAAAGCATCTATTCCATCCTGAACGAGCAGGCAGGGCTCGCCCGATATGCCGGCCCCGGCCACTGGAACGATCCCGACATGCTCGAAGTGGGCAATGGCAAACTTTCGCTGGCGGAGAATCGCACGCACTTTTCCATGTGGGCCATGCTGGCCGCTCCGCTGCTCGCTGGCAACGACCTGCCCAACATGACGCCCGATGTCCGCGCCATCCTCACCAATCGCGAGGTGATCGCGATCGATCAGGATCGCCTGGGCCGCGAAGCCACGCGCGCTTACTCCGACGGCGAAGTGGACGTCTGGATTCGGCATCTCTCCGGCGGCTCCATAGCCATCGTCGTCCTGAACGCCGGACCGGACCGATACTCCACGCACCCGTTTCACCTGAGCCTGGCCAGGCTTGGCCTGCACGGCCCGCAAGAGGGCAAGGACCTGTGGACCGGCAAGGAGATCTCACTCACCAACAATATGCCGCTTGAAATCGCGAGCCATGACATTCTGCTGGTGCGCGTCAAGTCGCCGAAGTAGGCCGATTGCTGGGGACACGATACGGCCTTTTCATCGGACCAACGATCTCCTTGCAGGAATCTCAGATTTTTATTTCTACTTGCGCGAAAACCGGTTAGAGTTATCCCCAACGGCTCCCTCCCGCCGCACCATTTCTGACGCTTTGATTGCGCCGCTATGTGCGTGCTGTCCGTTAGAGACCTGAGCTCTCACCACCGTCCTTCAAGAGGCCTTGCAATGAGCGACGTCAGATGCCCGCATTGCGGGGGGACCAACGATTCCAATGCCGCGTTCTGCGGAACCTGCGGAACGCCGCTCGCGACTCAACAACCGCGACCGCCTTCACCCCCGGCAAACCAGCCTTCGTCCACGCCGCCGCCGGCATCGAACCAGCCACAACCACCGGGCGCCTACACGCCGCCACCGACGGGCGCAATTCCCGCGCCGCCCGGAGTCTATCCGCCGCCCCCTGGCGTCTATCCACCCATGGGCCCCGGCGCCAACGTGACGGGACAAAACACCAAGTGGGCCATCGGGCTGGGCATCGTGGCCTTGTTCTGCTGCGGACCCTTTACGGCAATTCCGGGCCTTTTTCTTGCCAAGAACGACATGGATGCATTTGCTTCGGGGCGCGCACCGTATTTAAACGAAAGCTCGGCCAAACTTGCCTTTTACTTGAACGTGGCTGCTTTGATTCTCTCTGTTATCGGGATCTTTTTCTTCTGGGGTAGGGGATTTCACATTCTTTGAGTTCACGCAGAGGGCTCGCATGTACGGCCGCACCGACAAATCGGTTGCTTTGGGACTGCTGGCTTTTGCCTGCTCGGTTCTCGCCGTGGCGGCATGGCTCAAACCCGCGGCGATCGGCTATGGAACGCATATGCAACTCGGGTTGCCACCCTGTAACTTTCTGCGGCTGACTCATCTGCCCTGCCCGACGTGCGGAATGACGACGTGTTTTGCGTGGGCCATCCGCCTTCAATTCCGGAAAGCGTTCTTGGCCAATCCCTTCGGCATTCTGGCGTTTTTCGGCACAGTGTCTCTCATTCCGGGGGCGATGGTTTTGCTTTGGCGCCACATTTCATTGCGCCGGATTACAGACCATGCCTGGTTCAACAGGGCCATCTACGCTTCAACTGCACTTTTGTTTGCGAGCTGGATGTTTAAGCTGGCGGAGTTTCACTTCGCGGGTTACTGATCTCTCCGTCGTTCAACCGGAAAAGGAGTTCCTATGGCAACCATCGCTCCTCCGCTGATTTGCCCGCAGGGTCATGGGCCCGGAGTGCCTGGTTCGCGGTTCTGCACGTTTTGTGGGGCCACGCTTATCGCCCCGACTTCATCGGGGCAGGCGCCGCACGCTCCGGGGCAGCCGGTATCTTCCGCGCCCGCGACGGCGCCGCCGCCAGCAAACGGCGGGTGGCAACCGGTCAATACCGGACCGGCTCAAGCAATACCCGGAGTGCCGGCTCAAGCCACGGCCGCGCCGCAATGGCAGCCGGCAACGGCGGTCCAACCGCAGCAGTGGCAACCGGAACCCGTTGCCCCTGTTCCGCCGCCCTCTTCGGGTCCAATTCCTGCGCCGTCGTCCACGCAGGCAGCACCGATCGCGGCAAATCAGCCGGTTCCCTGCAAAACATGCCGTAACACCGGCGCGGGGCTTAGCGAAGATACACTGGTCTGCCCAGAGTGCAGTTGGCTGCGTCCGCTGCTTCCCGGCTACAAGCTCGATCGCTCGGTTTTCCTGTGGGCGCAGGACGGCCAGGCGATGACTCATCTGCAGAGCATCTCCGCGCTTCATGCGGCCGCGAAGTCCGTCTCGGAGAAGGTGGGCCGTCCGTGGATCGAATCGACGTTCAACGGCATTCGCCTTGGCCCAAGGCAGTTCCCCGATATTTGGATTCGAGCAGTTCTGGCGGCGCGTATTCTCGGCCTGACCAAAATGCCCGATGTTTATATTTCTGGCGATTCGCAGTGGAACACGTACACCTATGGCACCGACACAAGCGCTTTCATCGTCCTGGGCACAGCCATCCTCAACAACTTCCAGAACGACGATCTGCTCTTCGTTCTCGCGCGAGAGATGGGGCACTGCCGCGCCGGCCACGCTCTTTGGAAAACGGTGGCGCGTTTCCTTGTCGGCGACGACAGCGTGCGCAAGGGCCTGCTCTCCGGTGGAGTGTTGAACGCCATCAGTCTCAGCCCCACGAAATGGGTTCAGGATGCAGTGGATATACCGCTGATGGCATGGTCGCGACAGGCGGATATCACCGCCGACCGCGCCGCGCTGATGGCCATCGGTGACGAAGCTCTGGCGCGCCGAGTGATTTTGGCCTGGTCCATCCGCTCCGCCAGGCTCCTGAAGCAAGTCAACATCGAGGAGTGGATGAAGCAGGAAGAAGCGAGCGACGATCAGATGACGCGCTTCTCAGAGATGACAACCACCTCTTCGATGTACACGACGCGGCGCCTTCGGCTGCTCGGACAGTCGGCGCGCGAGCCGGAGCTCATGCGCTGGAGCCAGACCATTCAGCCGGTTCGCAAGCGCCTGACCCCGCCGCCTCAGCCACCAATCTCGGGTCTGACGGCTGCCGCGCCCGGCGTCCGACGTTTTCCCGTAGCTCAGGGCCCCGCGCCGGCACATGCACCCGCACCGGCGCCGGCGCCCGCGCACGCACCCGCGCCGCCGCCCTCTGACTCCGTCCGCGTCCTTTGCAACAAATGCCAGACCGCGATGCGCATTCCGCTTGCCGTCTTGCGCGGCAAACCGTCGTTGAATGTCCGCTGTCCAAAATGCCAGAACGTTTTTACGCTGCGGCCGAAGTCCGCTTCTCAGGGGCCGGTTTCTCAAGCGCCGGCTCAGCCCGCCGCAGGAACCAAACCAACGACTTCGCCGGTGTCCCCCTCCGCATCGGCTAAACCGGTCGCACCCCCGTCGTCCGCATCGCAACAGGCAAAACCGGCTGCAACCGCCGGCGCAACGTCAAAGCTTGCTGCTGCGCCCGCGCCTTCGAGTGCAAAAGCAAAACTGTCCTCCAAGCCGCAGGCTGCTGCCGCCGCGCATAAACAATCCAGGTGACCAAAAAGAAAAGAGAGGTTAACTTATGCCAGACGATCCAAATGAAGTGGTTGTCATTGTCCCCGATGCAGACGCAAATTCGCCAGACGGCTCCACGCCTTCCGATGAACCGGTTGTTGTCGAAGTCATTGACGCCGTCACCGATCCCACCGGGAGCACTGATCCGGAGGTGGTCGTGGTTGAAGCTGCCCCGGATGGCCAGGAAGAAGTCTTCGTCGTCGACCCTGATGCCATCGACCCAAACGCTGTAGACCCGGGCGCTCAAACGGATCCAACAACCGATCCCACGAGCCAGACTGATCCGGGCAGCGATCCGATGGGCTCAGTCGATCCGATTTCTACCACTCCCGGCGACGGTTCGGGCGACCCCGGACCCGACGGTACACCCGACGGTTCAGTTGACCCGACCGGTTCTTATACCGACCCCGGCGACCCAACCACCACCTCCCCGGGCGACACGGAACCGGAAGGCTCAGTGGATCCGATCAGCTCATCGTCCGATCCCGGAGACGGATCGACGACGCCCGACGGCAGCGATCCAACCGACCCGACCGCGAGCGACCCAACCACCGGCAGCACCGACGACCCAACAGCGGGAGGGGTAGTCGGCTCCGATCCCGATTCGACCAGCTCCACCGATCCTGACTCCACCAGCTCCACTGACACGTCTCAGGTGACCGACGATCAGGACACGCTCCAGCAGGACGAGCAACAGGAAGCTCAGGACGTTCAATCGGGAGACTACACAGCCGCATCGAGCGATGCTCAAGCGGCCTACCAGCAATCGGAGACCGTGGCCGGCGAAGGCGGCCCTGATTCGACCGACGATACATGGACGGCGCAGTTGGACGAAAGCTACGCCGCATCGGACCAGCAGACCGCGCAAGAGGATGCGACAACCGCCGCAGGTTATGCCGATGACACTTCAGGGAATCCGGACACGGATGCAGCCGACGCCGAGCTCTATGGCAGTGCCGCCACAAGCGAGGAGCAGACTGCCGACAGCTCCGCCGAATCGGGTGAGTACGGCGATTCCGTCGGCGAGCCGGTCGATACTCCAACCGATGATGCGCCCGCTGACGATGCACCCGTGGATGACACTCCGGTTGACGACACGCCCGTTGACGATACGCCTGTGGATGATTCGACAGTCGACGACGATTCGTCGGCGAGTTAGAACTGGCTCACGCGGCCGAGGCACACCGCAAACCAGCCCTTTGGGTCGGTCCATGTTGCCTCGGCGCGGAAGCCCGTCTTCGCGAGCAGCGCCTCGGCCTGTCCCGGCCGGTACTTGTAGCTGTTCTCAGTGTGGATGATCTCGCCGGCTGCGAACTCGACGGTCATATCCAGCTCGTCAATATTGACTTGCTGGGCACAGCGGCTCACCAGGTGCATTTCCATGCGCGACTTCGCCGGGTTCCACACCGCGCGATGCGCGAAGGCCTCCACGTCGAAGTCGGCATCCAGTTCGCGGTTGAGGCGAACCAAAACATTCTTGTTGAAAGCCGCGGTCACGCCCTGCGCGTCATCGTACGCCGCGACGAGCAATGCTTCTTCCTTCACCAGATCGACGCCCAGCAGCATCGAGTCGCCGATCTCCAGTCCGGCGCGCACGCGGCGCAGCAGCCGTTCGGCTTCGGCCGGCTCAAAATTTCCGATGCTCGATCCGATGTAAAGCACGAGCCTTCTTTCATCGGAGTCCAAGGCTCCAAGATGGAACTTGTGGCCGTCGCCATCGGTGTAATCCATCACGCGAGGCATCACCGTCACGCTGGGAATCTCGCGCTGGATGCGTCGTCTCGCAACGTCCAGCGCGCTCGCTGACACATCGATGGGCTCGTAGACAACGGCTCCCAGACGGTCGACCGCGGAGCGCAACAGCAGCCGCGTCTTTTCCGCCGAGCCCGCGCCCAGCTCCGAAATGCGCAGCCGCTGGCCATCTCTCGCCTGATCGACAATCTCTTTCGAAGCCAGGAAAAATATGCCGCGCTCGGTGCGCGTCAGATAGTACTCGTCGAGTTCCGTGATCGCATCGAATAGCCGCGAACCAGCGCGGTCGTAAAACAACCATGCGGGTAGCCGTTTTGTCCGCGAAGTGAGTCCATCGCGGACCGCTGTGGCTACGCGTTCGTCAAATTGCAGGACTGGGGCAGGGGAAGCTGCTGCGGTCATGGGCTCTCAATTAAATCGCTTTCAATTTCGATGCAGCTGGCGCGCTTATGTCGCCAGCCGGATTCCGGAAAATTGCCATCTTGTCTCAGGGGAGAAGAAATTTCGGTAGCTCGAGCGGATGTGCCGCGCCGGCGTTACGCACGAGCCACCGCGCAAAACCATTTGCCCGCTCATGAATTTGCCGTTGTACTCGCCCAGCGCGCCATCGAGCGGCTTGAAGCCGGGATAGCCGAGGTATGCGCTGCTCGTCCACACCCAACAGTCCCCATAGTAGTGCTTCGCACCGCTCTGGTCTTGGTGCTTCGCACCGTTCTGGTTTTGGACGAGATTGGCGGAAGGAATCGGTGTGAGGTTTCCGGAGTCCAGCAGATTCCCTTCAATCGGCTGGCCTTCGACTGCGGACTCCCATTCAAACTCCGTAGGCAACCGACGGTCGGCCCACCGCGCGTAAGCGTCTGCCTCGTAATAACTTATCTGGCTCACCGGCACCGCTTTCAACTCCTCGAGCGGCAGCTCGCCGCGCAAGGTAAACACGGTCCATTCACGTTCTCCGCGGGCGCTGTCATTCTCCGTCCAGTAGAGCGGCGCTCGCCACGCGTTCGTCTTCACCGCATCCCACCCCGCGGAGAGCCACAGCTCTGGCTTGCGGTATCCGCCGTCGGCCATGAATTCGGCGTACTCACCGCAGGTCACCAGTCTGTCAGCCAAAGCAAATGGCTCCAGCCAAACGCGATGCCGCGGGAGTTCGTTGTCAAAGCAGAAGCTGTCGCCCGGATTCCCCGCTTCTTTCAGTCCACCGTCAAACCGCACGAAGTCGAGCGGCTCCCTCGCTCCCTTGCTCCCCTGATCCCTGGCCCCTAATCCCTGGTCCCTGTCTTTTTGTTCCCTGTACTTCGGCCGCAGCGGATTGGTAAAGAACGCATTCAAAATGTCGGTCAACAGCAATTCCTGGTGCTGCTCCTCATGGTTCGCGCCCAGCTCGGTACGCCGCAGCGCTTCCGGTTCCGGCTCGCGTTCGAAAAGCCGTTGCATGGCTTCGTCTACATGCTCGCGATAACGCAGAATCTCCTCGAGCCCGGGGCGCGAAAACGACGACCGCAGCCGCTTCTCGGGAAATGCGGAGAAACCTTCGTAATAGCTATTGAAGAGCCAGGGAAAGTCCGGGTTGAAGAGTTTGTGGCCGGGCAGAAACTCCCGCAGCACGAACGACTCGAAGAACCATGCGGTGTGGGCCAGGTGCCACTTGACCGGCGAGGCCTCAGAGCACGACTGCACCATCATATCCTCGGCCGAAAGTGGCTCGCACAAGCCGATTGTGCTGCGCCGTACCTGATTGAAACGGTTGAGAATCGCCGCTCCGGCGCCTGAAAAAATGGTTGTACTCACGGTCCCCCCTCCCGCATCCGCTGAGTGTAGATCATTTTGATGCAATCCATCGCGATTTCGACGCCTTATCCTTGACTGTCCCTTGGGCCTGGCAACACCGAAAGCGGCCAAATCCGTCCATCAACCGGGGGACCACCTCAATAGGCGCCATTCGCCGTTAACTCCCGGCCTGGATAAGTCCATGTAACCGTTAATCGTAGTAGTGGTGCTGGCATTTGACTGTGAATGGTGCTTTAATCCCTGCCAGAGATTTCTGAAAGACTCTTCATCGCCGGGCGGGATGGCGGGAGAAACCATGTCGAGGTTCGGTCTACAGCGGATTCCAGTTGCGGCACTGTTCGCGCTCTTTCTGGCGGTTCCGCGGAGTCTGCCTGCCCAGGCAGGCGGCCAGTCCCAGCCGCCCGCCGCTCCGCCTGCGCCCGAAACTGCAACCCCAGCTCGCATCCCGCCGACGGCCGAGCAGCTTGGCGACTCCCTCGGCGCCCGCCAGCGCTACCAGGCTGCCATTGCCGCCTACTCCAAGGCGCCTGAGATGACAGCCGCTATCTGGAACAAAATGGGCATTGCCTACCAGATGATGTTCAACTCCAAAGACGCCACCCGCTGCTACAAGCAGTCGCTCCAGCTCGATCCGCGCAATCCTCAAGTCCTGAACAACCTGGGCACGGTCTATGCCTCGCTCAAGGAGTATGGCCAGGCCGACCGTTTTTACCGCAAGGCACTCAAGTTCGATCCTCAGAACGCGCTCGTCCTCAAGAATCTGGGCACCAACCTGTTGGCGGAGCATAAGTACGACAAGGGCCGGGAGGCCTACCAGCAGGCTTTGGCCGTTGATCCCGAGATCTTTTCCAATCGCGACACGCCATCTGTTGACGATCCAACTTCAATCCAGGAACGAGGCGCCATGAATTACTACATGGCTGAAGGCTGCGCGCGTGCAGGCTACGCCGATTGCGCTCTTCAGTATCTGCGCATGGCGCTCGACGAGGGATTTACCACGCGCAAGAAGGTCGCGAATGACGTTGAGTTCGCCAGCTTGCGCTCGAATCCCGCCTTCAAACAGTTGCTTGCAGAGCCGCAGCGCAGCCAGTAAGCCGCTCAAACCGCCCCACCTCGGGTCTATCGTCGTCTCCTGCCGCATCTCAGGCGTCTATCAAGTAGGTTGGCGCTCAGCCTTCCGCTGGAGACTCCGATGAACAGCCGCCTCTTTCCGTCACTTGTGATTGCCGTCGCCTTCACCGCCGCAGTCTGCGCGCAGGACCCCGGCTCCGCGCCGCCGCCCAGCCAAGGTGCAGGTCAGAATGGAAACCCTGGGTCAGGCGGTGGTTACGGCCAGCGTGGCGGACATGGCGGGTTCGGAGGCGGAATGGGCGGGGGCGCGGGAATGATGATGGGCCGCGGCCTCATGGGCACCGTAACAGCAGTTGCCGCCGATCAATACACCATCAAAACCGACGCCGGCGACGTTTACACCGTCCACTTCACGGCTGACACCCGGATCTTCAAACGCCAAGCCAGAACTGGAGGTCCGATCGAGGGCCAGGGAGGCGGTCAGGGCGAACGCGGCGAGCAGGCCGGGGGCGGACATCGCGGGATGGGCGGCGGCTACGGGAATCCTTCGCAACAGATCAGCGCCACCGACATCAAGACGGGTGACGTGATCAACGTCATGGGCGACACCGACGCCACAGCAAAAAGCGTGAACGCAAGAGCCGTCGCGCTCATGGATCAGCAAACGGTCGACCAGATCCACGCCATGGAAGCGAACTTCGGCAAGACCTGGCTGATGGGAAAGGTTACCGCCATCGACGGCACAAAGATCACGTTGACCGGTATGCTCGACAGCGCGCCGCACACCCTTGTTGCCGACGAAAACACTGAATTCCGCAAGCGCCGCGATCCCATCACTCTCGCGGATATCCAAGTCGGAGACACGGTGCGCGCCGACGGCGCTGTGAAGGATGGAGTCTTTACCGCCGCCAACGTGAATGTTTTTGGCGGGCAGGGCGGCGACACGCCTTCGGTTCCCGGCCGCCAAACGCCGCAAGTTCCGCGCAGCGCGCCGCCCCAAAACTCATCGCCGCAATAAGCAAGCCTTATTCGACCGACTGCAGCGTCCACGCTCCATTCGTCAGGACAAACGTTGCCTGCCGCAGCGAGCTGAGTTTGTTGCCGGGATTATGCGCCATGTCAGCCAGCGGCTGCGGAAGCCCGTCAAGATTTACGTCCTCGGTGAACGACGCAATCCTGGTATCTCCCACCGACTGGATATCTCCCACGTCGCGCGCCTTCAAATGATTCGTCGCGACGGACTGGATGACGATCACAAAATGCGGGTCGCTCGGGCCATCGGGCCGCCACTGGATCACGTCTCCTCCGCCCGTCAAGGTCAGTACCTTCTTGCCATCGGGCGTCAGGGTAAAATCCGCCCAATAACCGTTGGGATATCTCCTGGTTTCTGCCCAGTATTTTGCAGTCCCTCCTTGCTGCATCCCGGTATCGTTCACAGTGATGCTTACTGGCGCCGCGGGAGTCTGGTCGTATTTGGCCTGAATCATCGTCAAAGCCTGTGCTTGCGTCAGATCCGGCGCCGATTTGCATCCTGTCATCCATAGCCCGGCCGCAAAAGCCGCCAGGATTCCCAAAGCTTGCAATTTCACAGCGTTTTTCACATTCCCTCCCTTAACCACCTGAGTGGCCCGCAACCATAGACATCACTGAACGGCTCGAAATCTTTCGCCCCGCCATTTTTCATCTACTTTCCTCCGCTGTCAATGGAGTTGACGGTGACCTTGCTCACAGCAGTCAAGCTTTGCCCGTGGAAGTCTGTAAATCACCTTGTTCTGCGCCGAGAATCACGCAGCTCGTCCTGATTTCTCGATGATTGCGCTGAATCGGCCGAAACCCGTCCGAGGAGAAGCTCCAGGAACCCCTTTTCATCCGATTTGAGGCACACCTGCGCATTCGGCTCGCCCGCGACAGGCCGGGTGAACCCTTTGTCATCGACTTCCAGACGCATCGGCTGCACCGGGCATAGCGCAGGATTGATCGCGTAGGCCACAGCCACAGGGTCAAACAGTGTGGGCATCTTCCAGGCATCCGCCCCCGTCCACTGGTGGTAGAGCAGCGTCAACTGGTCAGTCAGCGGCGATCCGTGCGCAAGAACGCCCCCTAGCTCCGGCAATGTGAGATGGACCTGGGTTGAGTCCAGGGGCATCATGAAGACCGGAACACCAGAGGCAAGCAGCGACCGCGCTCCCGCCGGATCGCAAAGAATATTCCATTCCGCCGACGGGGGCTGGTTCAAGTCTCCGTACCCCTGATAGACACTGCCACCCATGAGGACCACTCTCTTCAATTTGCGGAAGGCGGCCGGGTCGCGCGCGATAGCGGCCTGCTCATTGAACAGCGGACCAATGGCAATGAGAGTGATTTCGCCGGGATGGGCGGCGATCTCGCGAAGCAAAAATCCAATCGCGTCGCCGTGCTTCCGCTCCGGCTCCTGAAGCGCGTATGCGGCCTGCGTGAAATGATTCGTCGCCGGTGTCTGAACCCCGGCCATCACGGGAATGTCGTCGCGACCCACGGCCGCGAGATAGCGATCGACGAGGCGCGCGCGCAGTGGAGTGTCGCCGAATGCCGTGGTAATGCCAAGCAACTTCACCTCAGGGCTGCGCAGCAAAAGGGCCAGCGCGAATGCATCGTCGATATCGTCGCCGATATCCGTATCCAGAATGACGAGTTGCTTCGGAGGAGCTTGCAGCGAGGTTGCTACATTGGTCTGGCCGTGCGCTCCGGCCCCTGCGGCAACCACCAGAGCGACGGCCGCAAAACCCTTGAACCAACACCTGCTCTTCATGCGGATCATTGTAGTGGGGTAGCGGCAATAGAGTTCTCAAGGGTGAACCGAAAACAGTGCCGGCGCCGGAAGCAGTTCAAGCGCCGATGGCATCCGATTCGATTGCGTAGAAGCTCAAAGCCGCATCGCCTTGCTCAAGAACGCGGGTCCGTTTGAGGCTGCCGTACCGCGCGTCGAGAGCGAACTTGCGACGATGCTCGGCAATCACCACTGCGTCGGGCGCCAGGATTCCCTGTGCCGCGCCACCTAGCAATCCCAGCGCGATCGCATACTCTTCGGCCGTCTCATACGGCGGATCCAGAAACACTACTTCGTTTTTTTCTGGTCTTGGTTTAGATCCGGCGACTCCGCGCAGAAATGCGCTCACGCTTTTTCTGTGCACGCGCACTCCACTGTTGATTCCAAGCCGCGCCAAATTGCCGTCAAGAACCTTCAGTGCTGCCGGCGCGCGCTCCACAAATGTGACGCGCGCAGCGCCGCGGCTCAGCGCCTCCAACCCCACCGCGCCCGAGCCGGCGTACAGGTCCAGAAAAGCCGCGCCTTCCATCCGTGGTGCAAGCACGTTGAAGAGCGTTTCGCGCAGACGGTCGCTGGTGGGCCGTGTGCTCATTCCCGGCGGGGCCGCGAGCGTGCGCGAGCGATAGGTTCCTGCAATGATGCGCATCGCCAACCAGCATAACGGAACTTCTCCTCACCGGATGACCCAAAGCGCGCTTTGTGTCAGGGCATGACTTCAGTCGTGCCGCAAAACGCGCGAAATTGACACGGCCTTCAGGCCCTGAGCAACAACCGTCCTCAAATCAACTCGCCGCTCCCGCACGAACAGCTGGGTGCCCCAGGTGCCTCGCACTTGGGCACCTGGGATGGCACGAACCCCGCCCGGCTTTGCCGGCTCGAGGCCAGAAGCTGCTTCCTCGCCCAACCCTCTACAATCGATCTATGCGTGGCTGGTCAATTCCGCTGGGGCGATGGTTTGGTGTGGAGATGCGCGTCCACATCTTTTTCCCTCTGCTCATATTGGTGCTGTTTGCCATCAGCGGCGCTGACGGCTGGCCGCGCGCGCTGGCGCTCTTTCTACTTCTTATGGCGGCTGTGGCTGTGCGTGAAACCGCGCGGCTCGTGGCAGCGGCCTGGCTGGGCCTTCGCCTTCGCGCCATCCTTCTGTTGCCCATCGGTGGCCTGTTTGCCTACGCCAATCCCGAGAGTCAGGAGATCGCCAATCACGGCAGCGGCCAGTTTATTCTCGCGCTGGCCGGGCCTCTGGCAAATATCGGCGCGGCGCTCACCGCTGCAGGCATCATCCTCGGCGCCAGCGGCAACGTGCCGCTCTTCGATCATCCCTTCATCACAGCAGGCCACTTGCTGCGCTCGCTGGTCTGGATGCAGGCGTCCCTGGGCATTCTGCACTTCTTCCCCGCCTATCCTCTCGACTGCGGCCGTCTCATCCGCAACAAATTCGCGCAGACTCACGGCTCGGCTCCCGCCAGTCGCGCCGTTTCCGGCCTTGGTCAGGTGCTCGCTCTCGCTGCCATCCTCGGCGGCATGTTGGCGCAGGAGCCCTGGCTCATCCTCGCCGGCTTCTTCATCATGATCGGCGCGCAGATTGAAGATCAGGGCGTCTTCTTTCAGTCAGTCGTTGACACCGTTCGCATGCGCGAAGTCATGCTCACCGACTTCGCCACGCTCTCGCCGTCCGACACGTTGGCCGACGCGCTCTACCGCTGCGTGCACTCGCTCCAGGAGGATTTTCCCGTCGTCCGCGGCCCACAACTGGTTGGCATCGTTTCGCGCCAGCGCATTCTTGAGGCCCTGCGCAACGACGGCAACGGCTACGTGCAGTCCGTCATGTCGCGCGCCTTTCAAGTCGCCCGGCCAGAGGACACGCTCGGAACCACCATTCGCCGCCTCACCGCCGGCCACGGCCTCGCGCTCATCCCCATCACCGAGAGCGGGAAAGTCGTCGGCATCGTCAGCGTGCAGAACTTGATGAGTTCCATGTCTCTGCTCGCCGAGCAGCGCCGCATCGAACGCCAGGAAGCCAACGAATAACCACCGGCCAGCGTCCTGAGTTTGAACTTCGCATCACCAATAACATCGCATCACAACTGAGATGTCATCCTGAGGTCGCCACGGCGATCGAAGGATCTGCGGTTGCTTTTCGCAACCTCAACTCGCCACGAACATGGGTGCCCCATCCTAGCTTTGCTAGGGTGGGACAGCACGAACATAAACCCACCTGCCGCGGCATCCCTCCGTCGTTAACGCGACCGAAGAATCTGAAGTTGTCTTTCGGCGATCTAAACTCACCACGAAGAATGGGTGCCCCAGGTCCCGGGGTCCCCGCGGACAGGTCTTAGTCCGCGGGGTAGAGATCCCTCGCATTTGGGGATCTGGGATACCACGCTGCCGCGCCGTAGGCGCAGCGTTTGTTAGCCCCGCACTTCAGCGTGGGGAATCCGCGCCACATTCCAAGAAGAGTAGTCCCGTATGGACGATGCAAACCAATCCGGCCCCAGCCACCTCACTCTCGCCGCTCCATGATCGCCATCGTTGCAAAAGCACGACGTAAACTTACGTCAGCATGGAACGCCCCGCCGCAAACGCCACGCCCCTCGCTCCCGGCCTCTACCTCGTCGCCACTCCCATCGGCAACCTTGGCGACATCACGCTGCGCGCGCTCGAAGTTCTGCGCAACGTCGACCGCATCGCCTGCGAAGACACGCGCCAAACCCAAAAACTTCTCAATCATTTCCAAATCGAGAAAAAAACCGTCAGTTGCCACGAGCACAACGAACGGTCGCGAGCCACAGAACTCATCCAAGACATAAAAGCGCGGAGCGCCGCCATTGCTCTCGTCTCCGATGCCGGAACGCCCGGCGTGAGCGACCCCGGCTCGTGGCTGGTTCGCGAGGCCATCGCCGCCGGCGTTCAAGTCTTTCCCATTCCCGGCGCAAATGCCGCCATCAGCGCGCTCATTGCTTCGGGGCTACCCGTCGACGAATTTGAGTTCCTCGGTTTCTTGCCGGAGAAGGCCGGCGCTCGCCGAACGAAACTTGAAGACCTTGCCGCCCATCCCGGCGAGTCCGCGCGGACGCTGATCTTTTACGAGGCGCCGCACCGCCTGCTCGATACGCTTTCAGACATCGAGACAATCTGGGGTGGGCTGCTCCACGCAGTGGTCGCCCGCGAGCTCACCAAGATTCACGAAGAGTTTTTGCGTGGAACCGTTGCCGAAGTGCGCAGCGAACTCGGCGGCCGCGATCGCATTCGCGGCGAGATCACATTGCTCATCGAAGTCCCCGCGCGAACTTCGTCATCGGCCGGAGCATCGGGCGCGGCCAACGCGCACGAAACGATCGCCACCCGCGTCGCTCGCTTGCAATCCGAAATCGGCATCGACGAAAAGGAAGCGCTGAAGCGCCTGGCCCGCGAGCTGGGCCGGTCAAAAAGTGATCTCTATCGCGAACTCCAGCGGGAGCGTGCCCGCAAACGCTGATCCCTCGGCCTTCGGTAGGCCTCGGACTTCAGAAGTGAGTAAGACCGTTCGACGCACCTTGGCCTTCTGCTCCGGAGGAGCAGTCGAGAATAGCCCAGGGTGAAGTCCGCGCCAGCCGGGGTCCCCAGCGAGCGATTTGTGCTCGATGGGGTGAGCCAGCGGACGAAACCCTGGGAACGAAGCCGAGAATCGTCTCCGTCCCGGAGGGCCGGCCGGAATTCCTCGCTCAATTCTCAGAATCGTCTTGTCACACGCCTATCGCGCCGTAGGCGCAACGTTCATTAGCCCCGCGCTTCAGCGTGGGGAAACCGGAATCTAAGTGATTTTGAAGTCCCGTAGGGACGGCGCCCCCGCCGCTGTCAAGCCCTTTATTCCGTAATCCACTCCATCCAAACAACTTCCATTTGCCGATAATTTCGCCCTTTGAGTGCATAATCATCCCATGATCGAGGGCGCCACGAATCGAACCACTTTGGCTCGCCGAAGCAGCGTTTTTGGGGTGATCGAAGACATTCCATGCGGCATCCGGGAGGTGCGAAAAATAAATAAAAAATGGCACATTTCGCCAAATATTCGCCACTTAACTCTTTTAGAATCAATAAACCGTCTTCGGAAAAGTCGAAAATGTGCATGCAATTACATCGAATTCATGACCAACAAAGCCTTTGAAATCAGCAGGCAATCCTCTCTTTTGCAACCTGGACGCGTTTACCTCTTAACTGCCTCATTTTACGACTCTTGTTTAAATTCCTTGCTCTCGCACACGGCTCGACCTTTTTTCACCGTCCACCGCTTTCGCCACTTCCACCAGCACCGAGTAAAACGTCGCTCCGCCGCCTATGTCGGTGAGCCGCTCGCTTGTGAGAACGTTGACGTTTGCGCCGTCCGGGTGCAGCTTGGCCCAATCGAGCCGCGCCGCCACCACTCCGGCGGGCAGGCTCGAGTTCAGCATGGCCGTCAGCTCGAGCGACCCTCGGTCGTTGAAGACGCGAACGCGTTCGCCGTCCGCAACGCCCCGTGACTTCGCGTCGGTTGGGTGCATTTCGATTCGCTGGTTGGTCCGTGCTTCCATCTTGCGGTGACCGGGCAGATTCGCGAACGTTGAATTCATGTAATTGTCGTTCTTGCGCCCCAGCAGTTCCAGCGGATATTTCTTGGCCGCGTCGCCCCATCGCGACTCGATCGGAGGAACAAAATTCGGAAGGCCGTCATGGCCTGCCGCGGCTAGCGTCTCCGAGAAGAATTCGATCTTTCCGGAAGGCGTCGGCACCGGGCCGGAAGTGTACGGCAGGAACGGCCGCTTTTCCGGTTCCGCGTAAAACGCGAGCGGAATGTGACCTTCGCGCTCCAGATCTTCGAAGGTGATGTGTTCCATGTTTGCGTTTTTTGAGTGGCCATCAGCGCCGATCGCGAGCGCCTGCCTGATCATTTCTTCCGGCGTGTCACGGAAGCAGGCTTCAGTGAATCCCATGCGCTGCGCGAGCTGACCGAAGAGCCACACGTTTTGTCGCGCTTCGCCGGGCGGTTCAATGGCTTGTTTTGAGAGCTGCACGAAGTAGTGGCCGTATGCGCCTTGCACGTCGGTGTGTTCAAGGAACGTGGTCGCCGGCAAAATATAGTCGGCATAGTCGGTCGTGTCTGTAAAGAACTGCTCATGAACAACAGTGAACAGATCGTCGCGCATCAATCCACGGCAGACCGCGTTGTGGTTTGGAGCAACGGCACCAGGATTGGAGTTGTAGACAAACAGCGCGTGAACTTGAGGGCCGTCGTCTGCGTGCGAGCCAAGTTCCGTCAGCGCGCGGCCGAGCTCGGACATGTTTACCACGCGTGCCAGTCGTCCGATGGGCGATGCCAGCGCCAGATCGGGCCGCTCAAGAGCCTTCCGGTCCCACTGAAACGCGCCCGAAGTCGAAAGCTGCCCGCCGCCGCCGCGATGCTTCCACGCGCCGGTGAGCGCCGGCAGCATGGCGATGGCGCGCACCGCCGTGCCTCCGTTCTCGCATCGCTGCACGCCGTAATTCAGGCGCAACATTGCGGGACGCGTGGTTGCGTATTCGCGCGCAAGCTGTTCGATCTCCGCCGCGGTCATGCCTGTCCACGCGGCTACGCGCTCCGGCGTGTACTCGCGCGCACGTTCCGCGAGGCGCTCGAAGCCGTGCGTCTGTTCCGTAATGTAGGCGCGATCTTCCAAGCCCTCATTGAGGATCACGTGCATCATGCCCAGCGCGAGCGCGGCGTCAGTGCCGGGACGAATCGCAATGTGCCAGTCGGCCACGGCCGCGGTGCGCGTGCGATAGGGATCGATCACGATCAGCCGCGCTCCGTTGCGTCGCGCCTCCTCAACGAACGGCCACAGATGGATGTTGTTGCCGTGAATGTTTGCGCCCCACGCGAGGATGAGCTTCGCCAGCCGCACGTCTTCGGTCGGCGTGCCAAACTTCTTGCCGTAGACCAGATTCCATGCCTGTCCGCCCGCTTCGGAACAAATGGTGCGGTCCAACTGGCTCGCGCCCATGCGATGAAAGAAGCGGCGATCCATCGATCCGTAGCCGAGCACGCCGATGGTGCCCGCGTAGCTGTAGGGCAGGATCGACTCGGGACCGTAGCGGTCGCTGATCGCCTTGAGCCGCGATGCAATTGCGTCCAGCGCTTCATCCCATCTGACGCGCTCGAAGGACTCTTGCTCGCGCCCGCGTTGCAACGGGCCCTTTGCCACGCCTGCTTTGCGACGCAGCGGGTAGAGAACCCGGTCCGGCGCGTAGACGCGATCGAGATACTTGGCCACCTTGCCGCACAGAAATCCGCGAGTGACCGGCTGCGATGGGTCGCCCTCCACCTTTACCGCACGGCCTTCTTCATTCACCGTCACCAGGACCGCGCACGAATCGGGGCAGTCGTGCGAGCAGACCGTGTGAACAATGCGGAAGGGCGGCGGGCCGGCGGGCGCGGGCATGAGGCTATTGTAGCCTAAACTAAACGACGACATATTTGCGTTTAGTGACACTATATGCGATCCTGTTCGCATATGGTTCAAAGGCATTATTGGCAGAAACTGCTGGAAAAGGCATGGAAACAGCGCACAGTGCTCTGGCTTCACGGGGTGCGGCGCGCCGGAAAAACGGTCCTCTGCCAGAGCTTGCCGCGGATCGAATACTTCGACTGCGAGCTACCGAGCACGCGGCGGATGATGGAGGATCCGGAAGGTTTTCTGGATGGTCTGCACGGCAAAAGGGTCGTTTTGGATGAGATTCACCGTCTCGCCGGCCCTTCGGAGCTACTGAAGATTGCCGCCGATCACTATCGCGACGTTCGCATCATTGCCACCGGCTCCTCGACCCTTGGCGCATCGCGCAGGTTTCGCGATACGTTGACTGGCCGCAAGCGCGATGTGTGGCTGACCCCGATGTGCCTCCCCGATCTGGCCGACGCCAAGTTGACGAATCTGGAGCATCGTCTTCTTCGCGGTGGATTGCCTCCTTTTCTTCTGGAACGGGAGGTGGAAGAACGGGAGTTCCAGGAATGGATGGACTCCTATTGGGCGAAGGACATCCAGGAGATGTTTCGGCTTGAACGCAGAGATTCGTTTCAAAAGCTGACCGAAATGGTCTTGGCGCAGAGCGGAGGCATCTTTGAAGCAACCCGCTTTGCTGGCCCGTGCGAAGTGAACCGGAGCACGATTACCAATTATCTTCGCATCCTCGAAGCCACGTTTGTCGCGCATGTCATACGGCCCTTCAGCGCGCGCAAGCAGAGCGAGATCGTGTCCGCGCCCAAGGTCTACGGATTCGATACGGGCTTCGTCTGCGCGTATCGTGGCTGGCGCCAACTGCGCAGAGAAGACCTTGGCGACCTGTGGGAACATTTTGTGCTCAACGAGATCATGACGCGGACGCAGGCTCGCGCCGTTAACTACTGGCGAGATAAACGCGGACACGAGATCGATTTCATTCTGCTTGCACGTGGCGGCAAGCCCACGGCGATCGAGTGCAAATGGTCGGCAACCGGGTTCGACGCCGCCAATCTCGCAGCCTTCAGAAGGCAACATCCGCTGGGAGACAATTTTGTGCTGGCGGCTGACGTTAAAGCTGCGTTCCAGCGTAACTACGGATCGTTGAAGGTCCAATTTGAACCGCTCGAGGCGTTTACGTCTGGTTTGACGAAATGACGCTGTGCCGAAGACGCAATCGTCCAAAGCTTGCGGTTGGCAGCGTCATCGCTTTGCACTTGCTCCATGTACACTGGACTCGCCATGAGTTGCCTCTTCTGCAAGATCGCGTCAGGCGAAATCCCGTCCACGGCCATCTACCAGGACGACCTGGTTTATGCTTTCGCTGACATCAATCCCAAATCTCCAGTACACATCCTGATCATTCCGCGCGAGCACGTCACTTCGCTTGCCGAGGCCGTCGACGACCATCGACCTTTGCTCGGTCACTTGATGTGGACTGCGGCGGAGATCGCGAGAGAGAGGGGCCTGGCGAAGGGATATCGGGTCATCGTCAATTCCGGCGACGATGGCGGCCAGACCGTGGACCATCTTCACTTGCACTTGATGGGCGGGCGGCAAATGACCTGGCCACCGGGATAAAAGACAGGGAATAGGGACTTAGGGAACAAGGGACCGAAGAAGAAAGTCACGCGAAGCAAGGAGGGCACGCCAAAGCGGCGCGCCCTTTTTGTTCTTCAGTGACTCAATTACATAGTAGGCTGCTGTGAAATTTCCTCTTCTTCTTCCACGCCATAGCGGCGGAGAAGAATAGGCAGACTCTGCGAGAAGGCCGAGCGCGGCATGACCGAATCGCATCCCGCCTCGACAGCCTTCATCTTGAGGTCACCCTGCAGATGGTTGAGGAAGCCGATGATGGAGACGGCCTTCTTGAACTTGGATTTGAATTTGGGAATGAGCGTCATGGGCTTGGCGTTCAGATTGTTGAGGTCGAATACCAGGAGGGCGGGCTTCTCATTTTCCGGCGCTTCACAGATGCGGGTTACTGCTTCTTTGTTCTCGCCCTTTACAAACTCCACTTTCACGCCAAGTTTGCGCGCTGTCTCCTGAATCTTGGCCAGGAAAAAGAGATCCTCAATGAAGCAGAAGATGCGCGTGGGAGCGTCTTCGCGGATGGGGGCCGGAGGCTGCGCGGCATAGACGTCGGGATAGTACCCGCTGCTATGACCGTTGCCAGCTGTTGGAATGGTGGAGGGAGGACCGTCGGCGACATTGCCGTTCACCACGCGATAACTGTGGTCCATGGGGCCGACAAAAGCGCGCGGACCCTTCTGGCGTCCTCTGCGCTTGCCCTGCGGCGGCCCGGAGATGCTATTGCCGGGCTGTACCGGAGGAGCCGAGCTCTTCTGGAAGAATTTCTTCTTCTTGCGGCTCTGGTGCTGGTGGGCCGGCCTGTGCTGCGCAGGATGCGATTGATGCGGCGCTTGCGCCTGAGGCGATTCCTGCGCCTGTCCCTGCGGCTGTTGTGCCTGCATCCCGGGCTGCTGGCTGGATTTGTTCTTGCGGCGGCGGCGGCGGCGCCGATGCCCATGCGACTGGCCCTGACCGTTGTCAGGAGAAGGCCCCTGTTCAGACTGGGGCTGCGTCGGTTCTGTTGTCATAATGCGTATGCTTCCTGGTACTTTGCTTTCCGTTGTATTGAAAACCGCGTTTTACTCTTGGTTGAGCGGTTGAATGACCTTGCGCATGTACTCTTCGGATTTATCCGGAAGGTGGCGCAGATCCATCAATCCACTGCACAATTCTTAAAACTGGTCTTAAACCGGTGCAGACCGTTTCCTTCCCCGCGAAGTCTTCTCCCCGATAAAAAACAAGAGTCTCGACTGCGGAGCGACGAAATGCCGCGCGAATGGTCCTCAAGCTGGCCCCGCGCTTCAGATTCTGTGGTTCAACCCCTTGAGCGTCTTAGAGAATGCGATTGCTGCTTCATACGCGGGAGTCGTCAATCAACTCCATCCGACCGCCGGAATTTCCCGGCGCAGCCTCTGCTTTTCTCGGAGAATGCCCTTTCCTATGTGAGCCTTCATCGCACACAGCTTGATAACAATCAGACTGGCGAACGATGATTTGCTTGCTCCGCGGCGAGCTTGCTCTACCCATACCCGGGTGGCCTGCGTCAGCCGCTTGATAGGCAACTCCGATAGTACAGGGAAGGTCACCCTCTGGCAAGAGGCGGTTTGGGGGGAACCGTCTTAAGTAATAAGCCTAATGAACTTCAGGTTTGGGGAACGAATGACTCGTATACCGGCTGGAAATGAGGCCTGATGCGCGAAACGCCACTCGATTGGGAGTGGCGCTTCCGGATCCTGCGCTGGTCACTGGCCTCCCAGCGAGTTAACGAGCGAGCTGATTGCTCTGCTCCGATTGCAGGTTTCCCGGTTGGCTTCTCCCCTTGTTGGGCCGCTCGTTGGCGGTTGCCTCTGCCGGGTACCTGGTGCTGATCGGGTGCTCGCTCCCTTGAGCGGTACCCACATCACTGGCGCTGATAGAGTAGCAATCGCTGTACCGTTCGCAACATTGTTTCTTTGCAATGATTTGCGCGGCATGCGGAGTCGGCATTGTCTGGATTCTGGAAGGAAAAAAGCGAAGATTATTCAAAAAAACGTAGTTGTGTTCGCTCAAATGCCCAAGACCGAACGGTCAACGCTGGCACTTCGGGCAATAATGAGTTCCCCGGCCAGCGACGATCACCCGGCGAATCGGCGTTTGGCAACGGCGGCAGGGCTCGCCAGTCCGCTGGTAAACACAGTGCTCGAGTTGAAAAAAACCACGCTCTCCGTCGGCATCGACGTAGTCAGAGACCGAAGATCCGCCTAATCGGATGGCGTGGGTGAGGATTTCGCGCAGCGCAAGCCGCAGCCGGTCAAACTCGAGAAGCGTCAAGCGGTCGGCCCGTCGCCGCGGGCGAATGCCAGCGTGAAAGAGGCTCTCATCGGCATAGATATTGCCGACGCCCGCAAGCAAGGTTTGGTTGAGCAGAGCTGCCTTGATCGATAAGTGCCGGCCACGGAAGAGTGCCGCAAACTCGGCCTCTCCAATGGTAAGGGGCTCATCGCCGGGTGCGCCGAACGCGGCTTGGCGATGGAGGTCGCGAAACTCGAGGCGCCCAAATCTCCGCGGATCGACAAACCGCAGCTCACGGCCGCTTTCAAGGAAGAGCCGCGCATGAGTATGAGGGGCAACGGGGCTTTCGGGTGAAGTGACAAGCAGCCGACCCGTCATGCCAAGATGGACGACCCACTGCGCGTCTGCCGTGTGCGCGCCGGGCGCGGCGGCACCGTCGGCTTTCGGGGTTACTTGGTTTCGCCTCGATTCGGGCGCGGACGCCGATAGACCTAATTCAAAGACGATGTGCTTGCCGGTGCGGTGAACCGCCAGGACCATGCGGCCTGAAAGCCCCTTGGCCTGAAGCGCGCGTAAAGTCTTGAAGGTTTGAGGCCGACGGCTAAACCAAACCTGAACAATGCGATCGCCGCGAATACGCTTGTCAACGCCGCGAGCAATCGTCTCCACCTCGGGCAGTTCCGGCATCGGCTTATTGTAGTGGATCGCAAAATAGAGCGATGCACGATTCGGCGGATTCCTAACGAGGATTCTCGGCCAGTTCGGATTCCCCCTCCGCTATGCGCCCTTGCAGCGCTCCCCACTGCTCCAAATACACCACCCCAAGTACGAGACCGACCAGGAAGACGCCGACAGACGCACCTTCAATCAGGTTCAGATCGCGGTCCTCAGCAGGTGTTTGATACACCGTTGTTCCATGAATGCCACGCGGCACAACGCGATTCGCTTCCGGCGCAGGCCATCTGGGCATGGTGTCAAGGTAATGCGTGGAGATCATCGCGGCGACGATGAGGCCAGCCAGACCGGGCAGGAGAAACAGCAGCGCGAAGAACTTGAGCGTGGCCAATCTCGCAGTTTTCATTGCTTTCACCTCAAGTCGAACAGGGTCTTCGGGCTAAGTTTTCAGACCGGATCGAGGAAGAACGCAGGGGGGTTGCTGTTCCTGGCTAGAGTTTAATTCAGAATTCACGGGGTTTGTGACAAACATCTTGGTTTCAGGTGTCAGGTTTCCGGCCGATTGCGTTGCGCTGCTCCGAAGCGCACGGAACACTACACTGAGTGCAGCCCATGGCCCCACCTGAACCCATAACCGACACCATCGCCGCGATCTCCACGCCGCCTGGGCGTGGTGGCATCGGCATTGTGCGCGTGAGCGGTCCGCAAGCCGCGATGATCGCCGCGCAACTCGTGCGCCCTCATCAACCTCTTGAACAAGCGCACGCACGTTTGGCCGATGTACTCGACCCGACAGACTCCGCCGGACCGCGCATTGACGAAGCTCTTGTGACTTTCTTCGGCGCGCCGAATTCCTACACGGCGGAAGACCTGGTTGAGATTGCTGCGCATGGGTCGCCGGTGGTGCTGGAGCTGCTGCTTCGACGCGCATTGGAGCTGGGCGCGCGGCTGGCTGAACCCGGCGAATTTACACAGCGCGCTTTTCTGGCAGGGCGGCTGGATCTGACGCAAGCCGAAGCGGTTCGCGACCTGATCGATGCGCAGACGCTGACGCAGGCGCGCCAGGCCGCCAGCCAGATGGGCGGGGCGCTCAGCCGCCGCGCTGCGCCCGCCAAGCAATCTCTTGTGGAACTGATTGCACTGCTCGAAGCTGGCATCGACTTTGCCGAAGATGACATCGATGTGACGCCACAGGCCGAGATCACGCGGCGCATCGGCGAGATCGCACCGCCGCTCGCCGCTCTTGAGGCTTCTTTCGCGCGCGGCCGCATTGTCCATGACGGGTTGACGATGGCCATCGTCGGCCGGCCCAACGTTGGCAAGAGCTCGCTTTTCAACCGGCTCGTCGAGCGCGACCGCGCTATCGTTACGGCGTCGCCGGGCACGACGCGCGATCTGGTCAGCGAACGAATCTCGATCGGCGGCATTCCGATTGAACTTGTGGATACAGCGGGTTTTCGTGAAGGCGCACGCGAGCTTCTCGAGGAAGCAGAACAACTTGGAATCCGTCGCAGCCACGAAGCGCTGGCTGATGCAGCGCTGGTGCTGATCGTTCTGGACGCGACACAGTCGCTGAACGATGAGGATCGCCGATTGCTCGCCGCGGTCGAAGGAAGGCCGGCGATTGTTGCGCAGAATAAGAGCGACTTGCTTGCGAAAGGTTCGGAGCCCGGCGCTGGCGGCCAGCTCGCACCTGAAGGACTGATTGCGATCCCGACTTCCGCACTTACGGGCGAGGGCATCTCCGCGCTGCGGGAACGAATCTTGTCGCTCGCCACCGGCGGCGCCGCGGCCGAGCCAGGAATGTTGACCAATCTTCGCCAGCACCAGGCCGTTACCACCGCGCTTTCAGCGCTGGCCGACGCTGCGAAAGCCAACACGGGTGGCATTCCTCACGAAATGATTTTGCTTGATCTCTATCGCGCGCTGTGGGCTCTGGACTCGCTCACCGGCCAGACGACTTCCGACGACATTCTGAATCTGATCTTCTCGACTTTCTGCATCGGGAAGTGATTGCGATTCCTGCCCCGCATCCCGTCCGGACCCGCTCACGGCTTTGGCAGAAAGTAGGCATCGATTGCACGCATCAAGGTAGCACGATCGATTTGCGGCGGCCGGTCTTCGTATTGAGCGGCCCACAAGACCTGGTTCACAAGATCCCGGGGATAGCATGCCCGCAACTCCTGCTGCATTGTGTCGCGAATGACAACGATCAGCTCATTAAGCAGGTCAGTGTCGGCTTCGAGGCCATGGTCGCCGGCAAAGCGGCGGAATATTTCGCAGAACTGCTCGTCGGAAATTGCACCAAGTCTGATTTTCGTCTGGATCCTTCGCAAGAACGCAGGATCCATCACCTTGGCCGGATCTATGTTTGACGCAAATACGACCAGCATTTCAAAGGGGATCTCAATTTTCATTCCGCCTACCAGAGTCAGAAACTCGATCCCGCGATCAAGAGGAACAACCCAGCGATTCAGCAATTCGTCAGGAGGAATTCGCTGTCGCCCGAAATCATCGATGATCAGGACCCCATTGTTGGCTTTCATCTGCGGTGGCCCGTCATAGCATTTTGAAATTGGATTGAATTGCAGGTCCAGCATTTCGATGGTCAACTCTCCACCGACAGTAACCGAAGGTCGATGGCAGCGTACCCAACGCTCGTCTCGATTCTCAGATTCCGGTTCCTCTATTCGTTTATGAATCGTTGGATCGAAGACAGTAATAATCTGGCCATCGACCTCCAACGAATAGGGAATCCATACCCCATCCCTAGCAAGCACGCGGGACAGGGCCTCGGCGGCGGCGGTCTTTCCAACGCCCGGCGGACCATAGAGGAAGATCCCCGCACCGGAGTTGATTGCTGCTCCGAACTGCGCCAGGGTTTTGCTGTCCATCACCAGATGTGCGAAGGCCTCCTCGACATCATCTCGGTGAACTTTCACGTTGCGGACGCTCTGTTTCCGAACCTGCTCAACGTAGCTGGCAAGAGTGACAGGCGCAGCTCCCGCATAGTGGCTCTGGGATAGTAGTTCCAACGCCCGCGCTCTGCCTTGAGACGTGATGGCAATATCGGCAACGGTGGCACTCATTCCAGTGACCTCTGCGAGAAGTTTCGTGCGAAGCCGGCGAAAGAGTTCCTCTGCTATCTCGTAGCTGAGCCGAATCCTTTGAGAGAGATCGAGAACTGAAAATGGACCTGAGAGATAAAGAATCTTCAATGCGATATCTTCAAGAATTGTTTCTCGTACACCGGCCTCCGAAATTGACCTGGGTCTGTTTTCTGGGCTGGCGAGCGACGCAGTTCTCAAAAAATCCTGTGCATGCACTATCGGGTTCATTTTGCCTTTCTGGATTCTTGCAAAAACGCTTCGAGACTCACATCGGGGCAATGTGTGTTCGATACCTTCCGATCCAAGGTTGAGGTTAAGGGGTTTCGGGTTCGCGGGCTACTCTCCGAGGATCAGGATACCGACAGGGACCTCAAAAGCCTTCTGAATCGGCAAGTAGAACGGCCCGCAGATTATTCGCCGTAGGGAACCCAGATGTTCTTGACCTGCGTCGCATGCTGCAGGAACCAGCGGCCTTCAGCCTGCGCGGGATTGAACCAGTCGTACTCGTGGCCATCGTTGGTCCACACCTGTTTCATGTTCCCGATGGACGCAGCGCGTACGAAGTCGGCTTCCTCATTGCTGCGGAAGCACCAGATGGCCTCGATGCCGTCGTGCTCGGCGAGGGTCTTCGCGAGTTCTGCCGGGCGGCCCGCGACAAGATTTACAACGCCGGCAGGAACGTCGCTGGTGTCGAGAAGCTGATAGAGATCGCCGATCACGAGCGGATAGCGATCGGAAGGCACGGCGACAACAGTGTTGCCCACGGTGATGGCGGGCAGCACCAGCGAGAGCAGACCGAGGAGGGGCGCTTCGCTCGGCGACAGGATGCCGATAGCGCCGACGGCCTCGTTCATGGCGATGGCGATGTTGCGGCCAGGAGGATTGTGGACCAGGCCATCGTACTTGTCAGCCCACCCGGCATAGGTAAAGATGCGCTCGACCGAGAGATCAACTTCGACGGCCGCTTGCTCCTCACCGACGGCGCGGGCCAGGCGATGCGCGATTTCGTCGCGGCGCTGAATCATGTTTTCCGCGAGGAAGTAGAGTATCTGCGCGCGATTGTGTGCTGAAGTTCTGGCCCAGCCGGATGCGTTGCGCGCGGCTTCGACGGCGTTGCGAATGTCTTTGCGATTGCCAAGCGGCGCTTCGCCGAGCAACTGGCCGTTGAGGCCTTGGACCTGAAATGAGTAGCCACTATCAGGACGGGCCTGTTTGCCGGCGATGTACTGCTTAACGGTGCGGTCGATATTGGAGCTGGCAGTTGCGATTGCCGGCGCGGTTTCGTCGTCCTCATCGGGTACGGAGATTCCCTCCCCGGTCTCCAACTGCGAGAGACCGGGGGCACCCACGGATTGGGGGGCGGGAGGCAGTGAGTGCAGCCATTTCGGCGTGAGGTATTCGAGCATGCCCTCTCGGCCACCTTCGCGTCCATAGCCGGATTCGCGATAGCCGCCAAATCCGCAGGCTGCGTCGAATTGGTTGGTGCAGTTGACCCAGACGACGCCCGCCTTTACCTGCGAGGCGAGATCAAGTGCGACGTTGATATTCTCGCTCCAAATGCTGGAGGCGAGTCCGTAGATTGTGTTGTTCGCGAGCTCCGCGGCTTCTGCCGGCGTGCGGAAGGTCATTGCGACGAGAACAGGCCCAAAGATTTCCTCCTGGACCACGGTCGACCCGGGATGAACGTCGGTGAGCAGAGTGGGCGGATAGAAGCAGCCCTTCTCGGGCATAGGATTGCTCGGCTGCCAGCAGCGCGCGCCTTCGGCCACACCGGCATCGACCATTTTTCGGATCGATTCGAGCTGCACCGGCGAAACGATTGCGCCAATGTCGATGGCTTTATCCAGCGGCGGTCCCACGCGGAGCGATTCCATGCGGGCGCGGATTTTCGTATAGAGAGATTCGGCCACACGCTCCTGAACAAGCAGACGCGAACCCGCGCAGCATACCTGCCCCTGGTTGAACCAGATGGCATCGACCAGGCCTTCGACTGCGGAGTCGAGATCGGCGTCGTCGAAAACGACGAAGGGAGACTTGCCGCCGAGCTCGAGCGAGAGCTTCTTGGTTGAGTTGGCGGTGGCTTTGCGAATCGTGCGGCCCACTTCGGTTGAGCCGGTGAAGGCGACTTTGTCGATGCCGGGATGTTCGATGAGCGCCTGGCCGGTTTTTGCGTCGCAGGTGAGCACGTTGAGCACGCCGGGAGGCAGGCCAACTTCCATGGCGAGCTCAGCAAAGGCCAGCGCGGTGAGTGGAGTGTATTTTGCCGGCTTGATGACTACGGTATTGCCCGCAGCCAGCGCGGGAGCGACCTTCCAGGCGAACATCAGCAGCGGAAAGTTCCACGGAATGATCTGGCCGACGACGCCGCAGGCTTGATAGTTGGGAAATTCGGATTCAAGAAGCTGCGCCCAGCCGGCGTGATGATAGAAGTGGCGTGCGACGAGAGGAATGTCGATGTCGCGGCTCTCGCGGATCGGCTTGCCATTATCCATCGTCTCGAGCACGGCGAGACGGCGCGAGTGTTTCTGGACTTGCCGGGCGAGAGCGTACAAATAGCGGGCGCGCTCGTGGCCGCTGAGCGCCTGCCACGCGGGCAGAGCCTTGCGCGCGGCCGAGACGGCGGCTTCGACATCGGCAGTGTTGCCCTTGGCGACTTCAGCAAGGGTTTCGCCAGTGGAAGGATCGCTGGTGGTCTGGTACTCGCCGCTTGTGGGCGCAACCCACGTACCACCGATGAATTCATTGAAGCGGCGATGATGACTTTCGAGCCACTGATTGGCTTCCTTGGGATCTTCCGGCGCGGCGCCGTACTCCATGGTGTAGAACTTATCGGCAATGCTGCTCATGCAAGTTCCTCAAGCAATCGGGTGACGGTACGTGGCCGAATAGCGCCCAGTTAAATGATGCTCCAGTTGACGCTCGATATCGCCCAACATTCCGCTGGCGCCGAACCGAAAGAGTGACGGCTCGAGCCACGGCCGCCCCAGCTCGTCCTTCATCAACGCCAGCCAATCTGTCGCCTGCTTGGCTGTGCGAATGCCGCCGGCTGGCTTGAAGCCGACTGCGCTGCCGGTGCGCTCGGCGTAGTCGCGAATGCAACGGACCATGACAAGCGAGACCGGGAGAGTGGCATTGACGCTCTCTTTGCCTGTTGACGTTTTGATGAAGTCCGCGCCAGCCATCATCGCCACCCAACTGGCGCGCGCTACGTTGCGCAGCGTCATGAGGTCGCCGGTGCCAAGAATGGCTTTCAAGTGCGCCGGGCCTGCGGCCTGCTTGAACGCCGCAACCTCGTCGTAGAGCGCCTGCCACTCGCCGTTGAAGACGTGGGCGCGCGTGATGACGATGTCGATCTCCTGCGCGCCGGCTTCGACGCTGCGCTGAATTTCTTCCACGCGCTCGGCCAGCGGCGAGAGGCCTGCCGGGAATCCAGCGGAAACCGCTGCGACGGGTATTCCAGAGCCCTCGAGAGCTTTCACTGCCGTCTCGACGAACGCGTGATATACGCACACCGCGCCGACCGTCAGACGCAGATCCTCAATGCCGAGGCCCTCAATAATGTGGCGTTGCAGCGGGTTGCGCGCCTTGGCGCAGAGACGCCGCACGCGGTCGGCTGAGTCGCCGCCGCTCAGCGTGGTGAGGTCCATGCAGGCAATGGCGCGCAGCAGCCAGGCCGCCTGCGTTTCCTTTTTCACAGTGCGCCGTGCAACATGGGTGGCCGCGCGCCGCTCCACCGCGCTGGTGTTTACGCGCACGCCTTCAACCCAATCGAGATTGAGCGGAATGCGGTGGTTGGGTTCGAGGGTGCGCCCATTGAGGACGACGGGGATGGATCGGACGGTATGCGGCGCGGGGTGGGACGCGCTGTGATTTGAGGTGACGGGTTGGACGGCCATGGGGTGACTCCGCAACAGTGCTGAAGAACTGAATTCAGCAAGAAAAGACGGGCTCCTTCAGGTCGCCAGGAGCCGCCTTGAGTAGACATGAAGGATAAATCTCTGGAAGCCGCAAAGCAACCGCGGGATTCGGTCACCTGGGCGTTAGGCCGAACCGCTAAGGTTTGAGCACCGTCAATCCCGGAACCGCCGCGAAACGTCGCGTGTTAAAGGTGATGATGGTGGCGCCGGATTCGCGGGCTGTCGCGGCAAGCATCAAGTCGTGAGGACTCATACGCTGTCCCGCGGCGTCAATGTCTGTCCAGAGCCGCGCATGCTCCACGGCTGCCTTCTCTGTGTATGGAACGACTTCAAATACGGAGAGAACCGCTTGCAGATATTTCTGCCGGTTGGCGCGGTGGGCGCCCGTAGCACGCTCCACGCCGCGACCCAACTCGGCCACCGTAATCGCGGCGAGCTTGAATTCTTCGTCGGGACGCGCGCGAAGCCACGCCTCGAGGTCGAGCGCTTTTCGCGCCGCCTGAATGATGACGTCGGCATCGATCAGAAGCGCCACGGCCTCACCTGCGGCTGCAACGACCCGCGCGCCTGTTCCAGATCATGCAACCATGAAGTGGCCTCTTCCGCGCCCACGTGAACGTCCTCCACTGCGTGTTTGAATGCAGCTGCCAGTTCGCTACCTTTTCTAGGTTGCGTTTCCGCGGGCTCGATTCGGGCGACCGGCACGCCGCTTTTATGCAGGATGAAGCTCGTCCCCTGATAGCGCGCACGGTTGACGCAGTCGGAAAAATTCCGCGAGGTTTCCGTTACGCTGATCGAAACTGGATCCATGGGAGATCAGATTATCAGATTTTTGGTATGGTTCTTCAGCTCCGGTTTTCCATTCGTTCAATCTGCTGCAAACCGTTCCATCAACGCGTCGAAATCCTCGAGGCGGGCGTATTCGATAACCACTTTGCCGCGGCCGTTATGGTCCTCGATCGTAACCTTGAGGCCAAGTGCTCGCTGCAGGCGTTCCTGGGCATCGCGTACGTTTGCGTCTACTGGCGCAGGCGGTTTGGGACCTTTCTTTGCCTTGCGGCTGGGGTCGATGAACTCCTGGACAAGGCTCTCGGTTTGGCGAACAGAAAGCGAATGATCGGCGATCCGCTGCGCTGCCCTTTCCATCTCCTCGGGCTCCTGAAGTGCGAGCAGAGCGCGTGCGTGGCCGAAACTGAGTGCGCCGGATTCAACGCGGGCCTGGACGGACGACGGTAACTTGAGCAAGCGTAAGAAGTTGGCGACGGTTGCGCGGTCCTTGCCCGTGCGCTGCGCCATCTGCTCCTGGGTCATGTGGAACTCGCGTGAGAGCCGCTCGAAGGCACGGGCCTGCTCCATGGGGTTCAGATCCGCGCGCTGCAAATTCTCGACGATGGTGATCTCCATCGCCTGCTCGTCGGAGACCTGGCGGAGAATGGCTGGCACGGTGGTCTTGCCGGCAATTCGCGATGCGCGCCAGCGGCGCTCGCCGGCGATGAGCTGAAAGCGGCCACCGGCCAATGGACGAACGAGCACCGGTTGCACCACACCATTGGCGGCGATGGAGGCTGCGAGTTCGGCCAACTGCTCCTCGTTCACCGCCGAACGCGTCTGGAACGGATTGTGGTCGATGAGATCGAGGGGAATCTCGCGCGGCTTTCCTCCGTCGGATTCGGGTGGGGGTGCGGCTTGCGCGCGCGGCAGCAAAGAGTCGAGGCCTTTGCCGAGTGCGCGGCGCTTGGGGTCAATCGCTGCTGTGGTCATGGTGCTGAAACCTCAAAGGGTAGTGAATACAACAAAGTGCCTAACTTCCGAATGATCAACTTCCGAACCTGATTGCTCCCCGAAAAGCCGGCGAAGGCTTACGAATAGGGCCAAAATGTGCCTTTTGCGCGGGGACGGTCGTCGCCGGCCGCGGCCTGCCGTTCCGCTGCGCGCGGACTCTCGATTTGGTTGCGGGCCAGGAACTCCCATGTCATCTCGAAATAGGCCTCGGCGCCACGCGATCGCGGGTCGTACAACGCAACCGGCTTGCCGTGGCTGGGCGCTTCAGCCAGGCGGACGTTACGGGGAATGACCGTGCGATAGATGATCTCGCGAAAGTGCTCGCGAAGGGTTTCTGTAACTTGCTGGGCGAGGTTTGTGCGGTCGTCGTACATGGTAAGGAGAACGCCCTCGATGGCCAAGTTGGGATTGTAGGCGGAGCGCACGCGCTCAAGCGTCGAGATCAGCTCCGATATGCCCTCGAGGGCAAAGTATTCCGCCTGCATGGGCACGATCAGGGATTCCGCTGCGGATAAGACGTTCAAAGTGAGCAGGTCGAGGGCTGGCGGACAATCGAGGAAGATGAGCTGGTAGTCGTCTTTGATGGGCTGGAGGCTCTCGCGAAGGCGGAGGGCGCGGTCCTCGGCGCCAGAGAGCTCAATATTTGCGCCGGTGAGGTTCTTGGATCCAGGGAGCAGGGAAAGGAGCTCGATTTCAGTGGGAAGAATCACCTGGCTGGCTAGGCTATCGCCCACGAGCACGTCGTAAATCGAGTGGCGGCTATCATCGCGTTGCAGGCCGAGCCCGGATGAGGCATTCGCCTGGGGGTCGCAATCGACGAGGAGGACCTTGAGGCCTTCGAGCGCGAGGCAGGCGGCCAGATTGATGGCGGTAGTGGTTTTGCCCACTCCTCCTTTTTGATTGACGAGCCCGACGATCTTTCCCATGGCATTCCAGAGTAAAACGAGAGTGCGCCGGCCCGTTCGGACTTGCATTGTGGAGAACGGGGCAGAGTTGTGGAAAGCGGTCTGGTGGCCGAAACCATAGGCAAGGGCAAACCATTATGGAGGAAGGGCTTTTAGCCGGGAGCTGCGGAATGGTCACGGAAGGCAGAAAAAAGGGTGTGCGGTGGAAAACTGCCCATAGATGGGGCTGGTTTTGTAGGCGTTGTAGAAGCTGTTCCATTTTAGGCATTCTCCCGATTTGGGGCTCATGGAGGCCAATGTTCCACGTGGAACGATGGCCGGCGACGCATTCGGACTGGAGTCTCGCTTCGTGACGTTCCACGTGGAACACAGTGGCGCAATCGGCGTGGCCAAGGGGATAAGGCGCTTGTCCCTATGCCTATAGGTTGTCAATTCGATACCCCTGCCCCCTCTCCCCGGTATGCCATATCTCCATATCTGATAACAAACAACTTATTGACCGTTCCATACCACGACCCATACCTCGCTCATACCTTGTATATCGGCTTCCTCCCCGGCACAAAGAAACGAACTTCGCATGCATGCGATCCGGCGACATTCAGCACCTGGATTCTCGACTCGCTCTAAGTATGCACCGGAAGTGCGAAATGATCGGCAAACTTCGCGAAAGTCTTTTGAGGCTTGTTTTCAGAGAGTTGAGGCTGAAAAGTCCGCTGCTTGGCTTGACAAACACGGTGCCCGCAGTTGGCCGTCCGGAGTAGACTACGGTCGGAGTCCAGAAAAAAGGCAAGGATGGATCTCCCAAACGCCTTTATCGGCCGGAGCACTCCGCCCTCTGAAAGAGATATAGCAGCCAAGCTTGGGCCAGCCCTGGCGACCTGGACGGAGCTGATCGGCTGGCTCGATGAAAAGGGAATCGCCATCGGTGAATGGAAGTCGGTTTCGCAAAGGAAGTACGGGTGGGGTCTCCGTTCAGCACTCAAGAAGCGCACGATTCTCTATCTCGGCCCATGCGAGGGCTGTTTCAGGGTGAGCTTTGTGCTTGGCGACAAAGCGGTTGCGGCGGCTCGCACAAGCGGCTTACCGAAACGCCTCCTGAAGGAAATCTCGGAGGCCAGGCGCTATGCCGAGGGGACTTGCGTCCGGCTCATGACTAGGAAACCGATGGACCTGGCCGCGGTTCGCAAGCTCGTCGAAATCAAGCTCGAGAATTGACTTTCCGGCCCAGGGCGAGAATCTTGGATTCACTACCGGGCAGGCGAATCGGCGCGTCCCAGTGGAGCTGCGGCCCGGCGGCCACCTTAAGCTCGGCAAGTGCAGCATCCGTGGTCATCAGCGCGAGCCAGCCTTGGGGCGAGACGAGTTTTGCCGCGGCTGCAACGGCCTGCGGCATTTTGTCGACGGCCCTTAGAATCACGCAATCGAATTCGGTTTGGAGTGATTCCGCGCGGCCTGCGTAGACGGTCGCCGCAATTCCCAAGACGCGCACTGCTTCCTGGAGGAAGGCTGCCTTTTTGCCTTGCGACTCGGCCAGCGTTACCGCGATCTCATGCCGGCAGAGGGAGATAGGGATTCCGGGTAGGCCGCCACCGGAACCGAAGTCGAGCAGGGTTCGGACCTGATCGGGAAGGTAACGCGCAACTGAAATTGATTCAATGATATGGCGCGACAGAATCTCTTCTTCGTCACGGACTGAGCTGAGGTTGAGTTTTGTGTTCCAGCGAACAAAGAGCGAAAGATAAATGTCGAATTTGGCAACGGTTTCTGGGTCGAGGGGATCGAGGCCGGCCTTTGCGAGCAATTGATCGAGCCGACCAGGCATGGTGTCTGCGTTCATTGGAAAACATTCCTCAGCGGCTAAAGCCGCGATGATTTTGGCGATTTAGCGGCACGGATAAATCCGTGCCCTTTCAAAAAACGATTTAAACTGCGCCACTCCCGGGCTTTCCTTTGTTCTGCCACTCCTCTGCCGCCCCGACGAACGCAGAAAAGATCGCACGCGAAAACTCGCTCTGCTCGCAGGTACGCTCGGGATGCCACTGCACGCCCACGACAAAATGATCCGGGCTGTCGAGCTCAACGGCTTCGACGACGCCGTCGGTTGGCGAGACTGCGGTCACACGCAGATTGTTTCCGACGTTGCGAATTGCCTGATGATGACTCGAGTTGACTTGCGCTTCCGACGGGCCGGCGTGAGAGAGAATTTCCGTTAATCGCGAGCCCTCCGCGATTTTCACTGGATGCGCTTCGACTACATCGCGGCCTGGGCGGTGATTCACCGAAGTTTTCAAATCCTGAATGAGCGATCCGCCGCGCCACACGTTCAGCGTCTGCGTGCCGTGGCAGATGGCGAGGATCGGCTTGCGATGGTTGAATGCATCTTGCAAGAGGAGTTCGTCGGCGACTGCGCGGACGGCGTCGTTCGATGCAGTTTCAGGCGCTGGCGTTTCGCCGTAGAGTGCCGGATCGACGTCGTGGCCACTGCCCGGCAGAAGAACTCCCTGCACAGACGCGAGCACTTTGGCGACGCTGGCTTGAGTCTCGCGCAGAGGAATTACAACGGGCTCGGCGCCCGCGGCCTTGATCGCGGCAACATACTGCGGCAACGCGCGCTGGTTGTATTCGGGATCGTCGCTTGTGGGCTCGGGGATAGCGATGCGCGGAGCCATGGAGACAGTGTAAAGGGCGCGCGGCTCCCACCCTTAACGCAAGATACGCGTTTAGGATGGGGCACCCATGTTCGTGCTGGGAGGCGGATCGGGGCTTGTGCTGTCCCCGGTCCCCGAATGCGAGGGACCGGGGGCACCCGGCATGATTTGGGCCAGCATCGTCCCTACAGGACTGCGCGAATCAATCTATCGTCTCTTTCCCCACGCTGAAGCGCGGGGCTAACGTCCTTTGCGCCTACGGCGCGGGCGCTGCCTTACGTGACAGGCGCGGGGGATTCTGCGTGAGCGTGCTCCGGCGGGATGCGCATTTCGTCGATTGCGTTGCGCAGGCGCTCCGTCAATTCAACATTCTGGCGCACACTCATTCCAGTAGTCTCAATCGGCTCGCCGGCGCGCACGGTGAGCTTGCACGGATAAAAGTGCTTGGTGTGAATGGGCAAGAGATCGTAAACGCCGCTGAGCGCGATGGGAACGAGCGGAACCTGGGCGCGGATGGCGAGGTACGCCGCTCCGGCAAGAAATGGCCGCAGCTCGCCGTCTGATGTGCGCCCGCCTTCAGGGAAAACGAAGAGCGGCATCCCGGCGCGCAACGCCTTGACCGCGCCGCCCAAACTCGAGAGCGTGACGTGGGGATTTTCGAGGTCGATGGGCATTTGGCCGGAGCGGCCCAGGTACCAACCGATCATGGGCCACTGCCAGAGGTCTTTTTTTGCCAGAATGCGGAACTGGAAAGGAAGGGAGCCGAAGATCACGGGCGTGTCCATATACGAAGTGTGGTTGGAGGCGTAGACCGCGACGGGGGCTTTGTGGAAGTTTTCTTCGCCTTCGATTTTGAGCCTGGAGAGCGAAAGACGCACAAAGGTGCGTCCCCAGAAATGCGCGATCCAATGCTGTACGCGGCCATTCTTGTCGACAACGGAGACGAGAAGCGCGGTGGATGCGCAGACCGCGGTGAGCGCGAGCATCAGCGGCCCCATCAATCCATAAGTGAGCCAGACATAAAAGCGAGGTAGCGGGTTGGGGCGCGTGCTCATGGCTGATCGTTTTTCCCCGCCAAGAGCAACGTGCGCGCCTCGCCGACGAGATAAACCGATCCCGAGACGACCACGATGCCTCGGCCTGTGTGGTCTCTGCCGATGAACTCCTGGGCGATGCGCAGGGCGTCGCTCACCGAATCGGCCGCCATGGCCGGCGTTCCCGTGGCCGCGGCTGCGGCCAGCAGGTCTCCAAGAGCCGCGGCGCGCGCGTTGTGAATGGGGGCAACAATCACTTCGTCGAATAGGGGAAAGAGAATCTGCGCCATTTCACTGAGGGGCTTATCGCGCAGACAACTGAAGACGAGCAGACGCGGCTGGTGAGATTCGAGGATTCGGCGAACGGCAGCGCGGAGCGCCCACGCGCCGGCGGGATTGTGCGCGACATCGAGGATCCATTCCGTATCGTTCTTCGCGATGCGTTCCAGTCGCCCGGGCCAGCGGGTAAGGCGAATTCCATTCTCGATTGCGGCGGGGGTCACGGGAAATGAGTGGTGCTCCCGAAGCTCGACTGCCGCGGCGATGGCGAGTGCAATATTCCGCTGCTGGTGCGCTCCCGCAAGCGGCGAATCCACTTTGATCGCGGCGCCGAGGGCATCGACAGTGTATGGGCCGGTGGTTCCAGCGGTCGGCACATAAGGAGCTGCGCTGACCCCGCGCACGCCCAGCTCCGTGGCCACCTCGCCAAGAACCTGATTCGCTTCAGGATGCTGCGGCAGCGTAATCATCGTTCCGCCGGGGCGCAGGATTCCTGCTTTCTCGCGCGCGATGGCCGAGATGGTTGGGCCCAGCCATTCCATGTGGTCGAGCGAAACATCGGTGACGATCGAGAGCAGCGGGTCGACGACGTTGGTCGCGTCGAGACGACCACCCATGCCCACCTCGAGGACAGCTACATCAACTTTGTTTTCGGCAAAGTGGAGGAACGCAAGCGCGGTGAGAATTTCAAAATAGCTAGGCAGTTGCGCGAGGCGACCGGAAAGCAGCAATTGCTGGCCTGCGTCGTGCACGCGAAAGTAGAGGCGCGCAAAATCATCGTCGGCGATTTCTTCGGGTCCAAGCCGGACGCGCTCATTGGGCCGCTCGAGGTGCGGCGATGTGTAGAGGCCCGTGCGCAGGCCTGCCTCACTCAAGATCGATGCAAGGGTCGATGCTGTGGAGCCTTTCCCATTGGTCCCGGCAATCAGCACGGAGGGAAAATGCTGGTGCGGGTTACCAAGCGTGTCCAGAAGGATTCGAACCTCATCGACGGAGAATCGGCGACGCGGCTGTCCTGCGGTGGCGTAGAGCTCAGGCACCAGAGAATTGAGTTGGGCTATCGCGGCTGTGTAGGACATGGCTGCTGCGCAAGGCATGAAAGGTTAAGTATAAGAGGCCGGATGTGGGGATGCTCGGGCAGGTACTTTTCGATGGGAACATTATCTGTGAGTCCGGAGCGACAAAGATTGGGATGATTCTTTCGCCCGCTTAAGCGGGCTAGGCAATTCGACTGGCTCATGTTCCCCAAGCTCGCGCCTGGGGCTACCTTCTTTAGCCCGCTGACGTGGGCTGTGATGTGCTGTGCAAGACGGGATTGCCGCAACTCGCTGCTTGGTTTGGCGTTGGCCAGAGCATTCACACAACGTCGGCACAATCCACAAACGATTTGCAGCAGGGTGTGGGAGACGTGGGTAAGAGGACCTTAATTGAGCGGGATACTGCTTGTTTTCCAGCTTGTTCGAATTAGCACGTCACGTTTTAGGAAACTCGTCTGCCACCCAACCTGCTTCGCCTAAGTTAGATTGCTTGGATTCCCACTTTTCCGAACACAACTACGGGTACTACGGGTTTATATATATCTTCTCCTACCCTAACCACCCGTCCGGAATGGACTCCACAAATCGCGAAGAGCACGCGGGTCCGATTGCGAAGAAGCAAGCGATCGGTCGGCCTTCACCCGAATCAGGCTTAGCATCCAGAATTCACAGAATCAGCCCTGTTTTCCACGCGCATGGCATTCGAAGGATGACTACAATCGGGAGGAAGAAAAAGTGTCGCTTCCGATGTCTCGCAAGCTGTTATAAAGTTGGGGCATAGGGCGCGGCTTTGCGAGCAGGGGTGGGTATATGCCGAGTGCCGAAGCCGAAATCGACAAGCCGGCCGGGCGATCAGCGGTCGAATCTGGGGCCGGGGGGGCAGCAATGGAGATTAGCGTAAGCCGCCAGGATCTGGTGAAGGAACTTACAGCGACGCAGAGCGTGGTCGAACGGAAGACGACGATCCCGATTCTCTCCAACTTTCTGCTCGAGGCAGACGAAGATCGGCTGAACATTACGGCGACCGATCTGGACCAGGCTATCCGCACCAGCGCTCAAGTGAAGGTGAAGAAGCCGGGATCTTGCACTATTCCCGCGCGCAAGCTTTACGACTACATCAAGCTGCTGCCAGATGGCGATATTTCGATCAAGCTGCTCGAGAATCACTGGGTGCAAATCAGGAGCGGCCGATCGAATACCAAGATGGTCGGCATGGCACGCGCCAACTATCCGCAGGTGCCTGAGTTTCCCACGGTCGCCGCGACCAGCATTTCGCTTGCATCGCTGCGCACACTGATTGCGCGAACCATTTTCGCGATCTCGAACGAGGAATCGCGCTACACGCTCAATGGCGCTTTGCTGGTGTTGAAAGCCGAATCGATGGCCATGGTTGCAACAGATGGACACCGACTTTCGTTTGTCGAAAAGGCCGGCGAGACATTGGAAGGCATCAGCGGCGAGAAGCGCGTGCTGATTCCGCGCAAGGCTCTCCAGGAATTGCAGAGTTTGCTGGCGAATTCCGAAGCGGAGAAGGTGGAGTTTGCTGACGATGAGCACACGCTGTTCTTCCGCGTGGGGCATCGCACACTTTCAAGCCGCAAGCTGACGGGGCAGTTCCCGAACTTTGAGGCTGTGATGCCGCGCGACAACACGAAGTTCGCGGTGGTGCGGTCGAGTGAGCTGTCTGCGGCCATTCAGCGCGTGGCGCAGTTTGCCGACGAGCGCTCGGGAGCGATTCGCATGCGGCTCGAAGACAACGAGCTCAAGGTGAGCGCGAATTCGACGGAGTCCGGCGAGAGCGAAGACACCATTGACACGCCGTACTCGTCAGAGGCCATCACGGTCGGCTTCAATTCGGGATACATTCTCGACTTCCTGAAGGCGCTCGACAACGCTGGCGAAGTGCGGCTGGAGTTTAAAGACGCGCAATCGGCCGGCCAGATGCGGCCCGAAGATCCAGACGCTGAGTTCAAGTACCGCTACGTGTTGATGCCCATGCGCATCTGATCGCCTTTCATTGCAGGAGCGGCTCCCCTAAGGCTCTCGATGACCTTACGTCTCGTCTTGCTTTTTATTCTGTTGCCGATGGCCGCAGCGGTACACGCCCAGAACGAGGCGGTACCGCAGAAGGCCCCGCGTTTTCAGCTCTACGGCGGCTATGCGTTTCTTTCCAACAGCTTCAATGGGTTGCCGGGAGCGCGCCAACCGCTGAACGGATGGGCTGGATCCATCAGCGTGCCGGGCCGCCACGACCTGCACTTCAGATTTGAAGCTTCAGGATACCGGGGCACGAATCAGGGCGCTTCGCAGAATTCGATGTTCTTTCTGGGCGGCCCGCAACTCTTCCACCGATTCGGACGAGAGGCCGCATTTGTGGAGGCACTCTTAGGCGATGGGGGCTTGCCGAGATACTGGGGACCCAACGCGGCTCCGGGAGAGACGGCCTCTTTTGCAGCGGTGCTGGGCGGCGGACTGGACACGCCGATTTCGCGGAGCCTGGCGATTCGCGTGAGTGGCGGCTACCAGTGGTCGAATTTCAAGCTGATTAACAATGTTGCCGACATCGAGCCGGTACAAACACCGGGGCTTCCCAACAACTTCTGGCGCATATCGAGCGGGCTGGTGTGGAGTTTCTAGAGCGCAAAAATTGCATAACATAAATGCAGATCCTTCAGCTTCGGTCGTGGCGGCAACCTTCGCTCAGGATGACGGAGAGGGGAGCGCGGTCCCCGGTCCCCAAATGCGAGGGACCGGGGCACCCGATCTTGTGGCGGATTGGGCAGCTACGCTGCGGCGGGCGTCTTGAGGAAGTGCAGGGCGCGGATCAGGTAGGCCTTCAGCGAGTGGCGATGCACGACGGCGTCGAGAAAGCCTTTCTCAAGCAGGAATTCAGACCGCTGAAAACCTTCGGGGAGTTTTTGGCGGATGGTCTGCTCGATGACACGCGGGCCCGCGAAGCCGATCAGAGCGCCGGGCTCGGCGATGTTCAGATCGCCCAGCATGGCGAAGCTGGCCGTGACACCGCCGGTGGTGGGGTCGGTGAGCACACAAATATAAGGCACACGTGCGTCGTCCAGTTGCGCAAGAGCGGTGGAGATTTTGGCCATCTGCATCAGGCTCACGACGCCTTCCATCATGCGGGCACCGCCTGAAGCTGTCACCACAATCAGAGGCTTGCCGGTTTCTCTCGCGCGATCGACCGCGCGCGCAATGGTCTCGCCAACAACTGCTCCCATCGATCCGCCAATGAACGCATACTCCATTGCGCTCATCACCACTTCATGAGGCCCGATCCATCCCAGCGCATTCAAGATTGCGTCGTCGAGGCCCGTGTCTTCGCGCGCCTTGCGCAGGCGCTGCTTGTAGGGCTTTACGTCGGTGAAGTTCAGCGGATCGGTCGAGCGCAGGCCGGTGTCAACCAGCGTGTAGCCCGGCTCGAGGAGCGTCTCAAAGCGCTCGCGGGCGCTGAGCTTGAAGTGGTGCTGGCACTTGGGACAAACCAGCAAATTGGCTTCAAGATCCTGCCGATAAATAGGTTGGCGGCAGCCTGGGCATTTGACCCAGAGGCCCTCGGTGCGCACATTTCTCGCGCCCGACTCAGGACCGTTCTCCGCTCCGGGACCGCCCGGTTCGGAGGAATACTCGCCATCTTCGCGCTTAAACCACGACATACCGAACCCAATTGTATATGGATGGCCTGCAGGGCACGGCTTATGTTTTTTGTCGCGGCGAAGCTGTTCCACCGCGGAGATAAGCGTCGTCGCCGTCGATCCAGTCCTGACGCGGCGGATTGAAGATGTCGAGCGCGACCGAGTCTTCAAGTGCGACAACCTCGTGCGGGAAGTTTGGCGGGATGGTGAGGATTTCGCCGGCGCGCACGGCGACTTCCTTGCCGCCAACGAGAAAATTCAGCGCGCCCTCAACAACGTGGCTGATCTGCTCGTGAAAATGCTGATGCATGGGCACGCGAGCGCCCCTTTTAAGGACAATGCGGGCAAGCATGGTGTTGGCGCCGACAACGTATTGCCGCGTGATCAGAGGATTCAATGGTTCCGGCTCAATGTCGGTCCAGCGATAGTGCCTGGCTTCGGTCACCAATCCTCCTCAATATTCGATACCGCGTTGCGCCAGGATGCCTTTCTGGTAGGCGTGCTTCACTTCGCGCATCTCTGTCACAGTATCGGCGAGCTCCACGAGCAATGGATGGGCGTTGCGGCCGGTCAAGATCACGTGCACCATCTCCGGCTTGGCTTTGAGGGCGTCAGCGACCACTTGCGGATCGAGCATGCCGTAACTGATGGCATAGTTGATTTCGTCCAGTACCACCAAATCCCATTCGCCGGAGTTGATCGCATCGCGCGCTTCTTCCCAAGCTGCGTGAACGAGGCGAATGTCTTCAGGGTCGGCGTCCGCGCTACCGATCTTGACGAAGCCGCGCCCCATTTGGCGGAGCACCAAGTTAGGCCCCAAGGTTTCCGCAGCGTCCAGCTCGCCGTAGTGCCACGAGCCCTTGATGAACTGCAGTACGAGCACTTTCATGCCGCATCCGACGGCGCGCAAAGCGGTGCCCAGTGCGGCAGTGGTTTTGCCTTTGCCGGGGCCGGTGTTGATGAGGATCAGTCCGCGTCGCGTCTCTGCCATGTGAGTTCACAATACGTAGTTCATAGTTCGCAGTTCTTAGTTCATCGTTGCCGGAGCCTCGCAATCCGCCGACAAAGTTCTGCCCCCGTTCTGAGAACTGCGAACTACGAACTGTGGACTTCCTTCAGTGCCCTTTGTGGTACGGATGGCCCGTGAGAATTGTACATGCGCGGTAGATTTGCTCTGCCATCACCAGGCGGGCCAGCTGGTGCGCGAGAGTCATCGGTCCCAGCGAAAGCAGGTTGCCGCGGCGTTTGGCCTCGGTTCTCGCATTCTCCGACCACCCATCTGCCGGTCCGATTGCGAACACAACAAGCTGCGTTCCTTCATCGCGACGGCGCCCGAGCAAGTCCGCGAACGCCTCGGAGCTCATCTGACGGCCGCGCTCGTCCAGCAGGAAGATGGCAGGTTCGGTGCGGCCCTTTTGACGGCCGATCCACTCAAAGAACGCACTTTCTTTCCGGAAGGCCTCGGATCCGCAATGCGCGACCCCAACACAGCGCTTGAGATAGTCGCGAACCGACGCCTCATACGCGTCCTGAGATCGAGGCGGGGAACCGATGTGAGCGAGGGTGATTTTCATTGAGTGGAGAATACCTCAAGCGGCCTGTCGGCTGACTTCCGGAGACGTGTGCATCTATCCCGGAATCTGGAACTTATATTCAATTTTCAAATTATTGGCCGGATATTCTATGACAATTCATATTGTGAAATCCGAGATCGTGGCGCCAGAGCACCCAGTGACACCAACAATTGATGAACAACCCCTTTATTTTCAGATGATAAGGTATGGAGGGTGCGTGAGTGACCAAATGGCCCACTGCGTGCTGCATGAGATTGAGTAATCATGCCTTTTCTGCGCGACCTGGTTGGTGCGGTGGGTTCCATATAGCCCGCCCAACCTTTGAAAGCACCCACAACTGAATTGCGAAGAACGCTTCGAACGGCCTTCCGATTCAGATCAATCCTGGAGGAGCCCAATGCGATTTTTCCGGACCTGCACGATTCCTTTTGCAATTTGCCTGGTTGCTCTGGCAGCCTTCCTGACCACAGTTCCAGCGTTGGCTCAGGCCGGATACGGCGAAATCACCGGAACCGTGACTGACTCATCGAATGCCGCCATCCCGAATGCGAAGGTGGAGTTATCGAATCAAGCCACCGGGGAATCGCGGACCATCGCGAGCAATAGCACAGGAGCCTACCTGTTTCCGGCAGTCACCGTTGTCGGAAGCTACAACCTGACAGTAAGCGCCGAAGGGTTCAAGAAATTTGAGGCGACCGGTCTCAGAGTGTCCGTGGGCGAGATCCTGACCCAGAACGTGAAACTGCCGGTTGGCACAAGCCTCACGACAGTCACAGTCAACGCGGGAGTTGAGCCGGAGATTCAGACAAGCACCTCCTCCGTTTCACAGCTCATCGATCAGAATGTCTGGCAGAACGCTCCCCTTGAGGAGCGGACATCGAATCAATTCGTCTACCTGACCGCCGGCGCGGCGCAGGACAACGGGACCGGCCGCGGAGCGGCCGTGGACGGAGCACGCACCGGAACGGGCGACTTTGTGCTCGACGGCTACGATGACAACGATCAGGGCCTGGGTGGCGGCAACGTGTATGGTGGCGGCGGCGCGGTGGTGACGGTTTCACCGGACGCACTCCAGGAATATCGTGTGCTGACTCACGACAATCCGGCTCAGTACGGCAAGGGCGCAGGCTTCGCCACCGATTCCGTTCTGAAGAGCGGTACCAATCAATGGCACGGCTCGCTCTTCGAATACAACCGCATCCAGGCGCTTGCTGCCCAGCACTTCTTTAATGGGTGGTTTGATTTGAAGGATTCGCTGGTGCGCAACCAGTTTGGCGGATCTGGTGGCGGCCCCATCTGGAAAAACAAGACCTTCTTCTACGCAACCACGGAGTTCCATCGGCTGCGGACCGGCGCGCCGCTCACCACGACAAGCACGACTGCGGACTTTGTCAACTTCGTCAGTACCGGAGCTTTTGAGACGTTTAACGAAACCGACCCGAACGGCATCTGCATGCAGTACAACGGCGAGGCCTGCCCCGGAGCGTTCGCCGGTACCAAGACGTTGGGACCCATTTTCACGAAGCTTTACGCGGCCGAGAAGCACAACTTCCCATACGGCACGACCGATCTGAGCAACGTGGGGCAAGGCTTGTACAGCAATGGCTCTAACTTCGGCGTTTGCCAGAATATCCTAGGTCCAAATGCCTACGAGTGCCCCTACCCGGTCAATGTGTATGGCACGGCCACCGTCACGCAGGGGCAATCGACAAACCAGGAGCGCGGCAGCTTCCGGCTCGATCAGACCTTCTCCACCAAGGACACATTCTCGGCAAGCTACGCGATTGACAAGTCTGACAGCGCAATCCAATACGGTGGCGGCGAAGGAACAATCGGCCCCGACTATGTAAACCCTGAAGACGCCCAGATCTTCGGCATGACCTGGACGCACGTCTTCAACGCTTCACTGACCAACCAGGTGCTAGCAAGCTACCTTCGTCACTCCGACAACTTCTCCGCACCGGGCACAACGGGCATTCCAGGAATCGCGACAGCAGTGGATCCTCTCGGCGTCGGATTCGGCGAGTACTCAGGCTTCCCCCAGCCGTTCACTGAAAACCAGTTCCAGTACCAGGAGAACCTTACCAAGGTGGCAGGGCATCACACTTTCTACATGGGAGGCGAATTCCGCCGCACCCGCAACGGCTCCAAGTTTTATGACGACACCTTTGGAACCGTGCTTCCCTATGACGTAGAGAACCTGCTCACTGACGGCGTATACGGAGATGAGGCAGACCAGGCCATTTTCGACGGAAGCACTTATGGGGGATTCTACGAGATAAGCGCTTCGATCGACCAGACGACCGACGCGGCTCCTGATCCCTATCGCGGCTATCGCGCCAATGAGGCGGATTGGTACGTCCAGGATGACTGGAAAATGAGCAGCCGCCTTACCGTCAACGCCGGCGTCCGCTGGGAATACTTTGGCCCGCCACACAACTACAAGCCAAACATCGACTCGAACGTGTACTGGGGTGCAGGCTATACTCCGCTGACCACCGGGCAGACGGCGGCGGCTGGCAATCCGGAGTTCCAGACCAACAGCGTCAAGGAGGCCGAGATTGCCTCGGCAACGTTCCAAATCAGGAATCACAACCTTTGGAATAAAGACCTGAACAATTTTGGTCCGCGCGTTGGTCTTGCTTACGATCTGACCGGCACGTCGAAGTATGTGATTCGCGGCGGCTTCAGCGTCGGTTTCGACCGTATTTACAACAACGTGTTTGAAAACATCCGCTTCAACCCGCCGCACTTTGCTGACAATGTCTTTGGCGCGCTCGTCAACGGAGTTGCCGCAGGTCCCGCAGAGCAGTCTGGCCTCTATGCAGTGCCGTTCACCGGTAATAACCAGTTGGCGGCGTTTGGCGGCAAGCCGATTCCGCGGCACATGGACCAGGACCTGGTGACTCCTTATTACATTGGATATCACCTTGGAATCGAATCCGCGCTGGGCCATGGTTACATGCTCGAAACCGATTTCGTGGGCACACGCGGGCGCAAACTGATCGGGCTGCGCGATGTGAACAACTACCCCGGCCGGACTTCCTGCTCGGGAGCCAGCTACGCGGTTACAACAACTTGCGGCGCGGCGGGCTACACGCACGGCTTCACCAGCGCCCGTCCAAACCCCATCTTCAACTCGGATAACTTCCGCAGCAACCTCTCTCTGTCAAACTACTACGGACTGCAATTGAGCCTGAGAAAGCAGTACAGCGGGGGACTGGAGTTTACGGCCAACTATACGTACTCGAAGGCCCTGGACGAGATCAGCGACGTCTTCACCACAGCGACTGGACAGACCGGCATCACTAACCCCGTCGATCCCCGGTACGACTACGGACCGGCGGACTTCGACAACCGCCAGATGTTCGTGGCCAATGGACTTTGGAAAACTCCCTGGATGAAGAACAATCCCATCCTTGGCGGCTGGGAGACGTCAGGCATCCTTGAGCGCTACACCGGCAGGCCGATCGGAATCTTTGATTCGGCTACCGGCGCAAACTCGATCCAGGACGGACGTCTTGTTGACAGGCCGAACCTGGCGAGCGGCTACAGAATGGGGCAAGTTGTCTCGGGCACGAAAGTCAGCATTGCAAACCAATCGATCACGTATTTGAATCCCAGCGCGCTTGCTCCGATGTCATGCGGATCGGCCCTCTGGTGCGAAAGCCCGCTGAAGAGGGGCTCGTTCTATGGACCAGACTCCATCAATGTCGACCTCTCGGTCATGAAGGAATTCAAGGTAACCGAGAACAGCCATTTCAAGTACGAGGCTAACTTCTTCAACATCTTCAACCACCCGAACTGGAGCAATCCAGGCGGCAATCTGAACTCCGGCCAGTTCGGCGAGATCACTGGTTCCGGCGATCCGCGCATTATCCAGATGGCGCTTCGCTTCGATTTCTAACCAAGCGTGATCAGTGCCTGAAACCATCACTTGCTGCAGCTCATCGCTGCGGGGAGGGGCGTCCCGAAAGGGGCGCCCTTTTTCTTGCCTCAGAAGGCGGCAAAGACGCAGAGGCTGATAAGAGGACTTGAGGATTCAAAGGCCGAGGATAAATATCTCGTGAGCCTGCACGTTGCACCGGTCGCATTTTCAGATATCTGAGGGCAGCCGTTTGCTGATGGATTTATTGTTTTTGCAAGATTGGCGAATTAGGCTACTGATTTCCATATTGTGTAGACAGATACAACAGAGGTTGTAGATTGCGATGTCACTTCTTTTCAACTTGTTGAACATCCTTGGTCGTTTGGATTCAATTGGCATCTGAATTGCCTTTAGATACACAAAGTTAATTCCACGTTACTGGAGTCGGATCCAGCGAGCAGTGGTTTGCGCGCGTGGGGTGTCGTGTAGAAATTTTCGATCGATGTGCCTTTTCTTCATTTGGTTCAATTTGCGAAATCGGACTTGCCCTCCCCATCGAGAACCCGAAAGCGCCCAACCTGGATGGTGAAGCTTTTTGCCAAGGTTTCCTAATTCAGACCGTCTTTGGAGGAATTCTATGACGTTGTTTCCGTTGAAGTCCGGGTCAAGTCCCAAGGCTGTTTTATCGCCCGGGATTTGTAATCGTTTAGCAGCCTTTACGCTGGCTGTTCTGGGTCTTTTCGCCGTGCTGGCTGTTTGCGGCACAGTCGCCTCGGCTCAACTGGAAACGGGCCAAATTTCCGGGACCGTCCTGGACCAGACGGGAGCCGCCGTCCCGGGAGCACCGATAGCGGTCAAGAACCTCGGCACGAACTCCGTGCGCAGTACCGTTTCCTCGCCCACGGGCGCTTATCAGGTCTCCGGGCTGGAACCGGCCATCTACCAGGTCATGGTCACCGCAGCGAGCTTCAAGCCTTACACTGCGACCGTCGAAGTGACCGTGGGCGGCCATGCGACAGTTGACGCGAAGCTCTCCGTCAGCGCCACCGTGACTGAAGTGCAGGTGGTGGGAGAAGGCGGCGCCCAGGTCAACACGCAGACCCAGGAATTGTCTCAGGTCGTCGATACCGAGCAACTGGCGGCTCTGCCCAGCCTGACTCGCAATCCCTACGACTTCGTCTCGATCTCCGGCAACGTATCGAGCGGCGACAACACGACGAACAGCTCCAATAGCGGCCAGAACCTCACTAACCGTGGCGTCGGCTACGCCATCAACGGCCAGCGCGAATCCGGAACGGAGATTCTACTGGATGGCGCCGAGAACGTCTCCATCTTCAGCGTTGCAGTGGGTGAGGACATCCCCATGGACTCGGTGCAGGAATACAGCGTCCTGACCAACAACTATTCTGCCGAATACGGGCGCGCTTCCGGAGGCGTGGTCAACGTCACCACCAAAGCCGGCACCAACCAGATCCACGGCTCCGCGTGGGGGTACAACCGCCTCTCCGCTTACACCGCCAACACTTACGCCAACGACGCGGCCAACGTGGCTGCAGGCCCTTGCGGGGGTCCCTCAAGTTCTAATCCCTGTCCTGACCCCAAGGGCAAATACACCCGCAACCAGTTCGGCTACGCTGCGGGCGGTCCGATCATCAAGAACAAGATCTTTATCTTCGAGAGCACAGAGTGGACACGCGTTCGTTCGGCGGCCACGGAAAGCGAGGAAATCTTCGATCCCGGCTTCATTGCCATGTTGCCGGCCAATATTCAGAATTACTACAAGAGCTACGGCCAGACGACACTCAAGTCTGCCGGGACAGCCGCTACGGTGGGAGACATCGTAGCCACATGTGAATTCGGTTCGTCGTCCACAGCAGCCTGTGTGAACCCAACCGCGTTCCCGCTCGTCAATGGCACGACGGCGATTCCGACAACGCAAGCGGTCTTCGACACGGTTAACTTCTCAGCCCCTTTCGATGCGGGCGGCGGTATCCCGGAAAATGCATACGACCTGGTGGGCCGCGTCGACTATAACCCGACCGAGAAGACACAGATGTTTTTCCGCGGCGCGCGTGAAAACGAAAACCAATTCGTTGGCTCGGCCGACTACTCCGCCTACCCGCAATACGACGTAGGGACGGCCTTCGCAAATCAGAGTTATCTTTTTTCGCTGTCTCACACCTTCAGCCCGAGCTTGTTTCTTTCTGCGAAGGCGAGCTACACGCGTTTCGGCGATGTGAATTCGTTCGACGCCTCGCTGACCGACACCCCTAACCTGATGTTCGTTTCGCCCACCGATCCGGTGACGGGCGGCGTGATTCAGATGCCCGGTTTGCAGAACTTCAGCGAACCCGGCGAGGGCGGGCTGCCCTATGGCGGACCACAGAACACCATTCAATATGAGCCCGATCTCTCCTGGACCAAGGGCAAGCATTCCATGCGCTTCGGCTGGCTGGGCACGTACATCCAAATGAACGTCGCATATGGCGCCTACGCGCAGGCCGTCGAGCAACTTGGAGCCGATTTTGTCGACAGTATGAGCGACATGGTTAACGCGATGCCGTGCACGGCAGCAACGCCTCCCGCAGACTGCAACAGTGCCGGCTATATCATCGGCGGCGACCCCGTCGGAGCGACGCTGGTCAGTTTCCAGGCTCGCGTCGACCCTCAGGGCAAGCTCCCCTGCGCCGTGGATATCTATGGTAACGAGCCCGACCCAATACCCTCTTCCTGCCTGGTTCAGCCGCCTCTTCAATCCGCTTCGTACGCCCGCAGCTATCGCTACAAAGATTGGGCGACGTACGGACAAGATAGTTTCAAGGTTTCGCCCAAGCTCACTTTAAATTACGGCTTGCGTTACGAACACTACGGCGTGCAGCACAATAATAATCAGGCTCTGGACTCGAACTTCTACTTTGGCTCCGGCTCAAATATCGAAGAGCAGGTCGCCAGCGGAGGCGTCTTCACTACGCAGCAGAGCCCCATCGGCGAGTTCTGGAAGACGCGCTGGGGCACGTTTGCGCCACGCGTTGGTTTTGCTTATGACGTGTTCGGCAACGGGCGGGACAGCCTTCGCGGCGGCTACGGCATCAGCTACGAGCGCAACTTTGGCAACGTGACCTTTAACGCCAGCTTCAACCCGCCGGCCAGCGCCGTCATCAGCGATGTGTGCTCGGCGGGGGATGCAAACTGCGCCTACGCTGTGACGAACCAGGATCTCGGTCCCCTCGGCGTTGCCGGCGCGGCAGCCGCCATGCCCCCCGTTGAACTGCGCCATCTTGACCAGAATATCCAGGTGTCGCAAACCCAATTCTGGAGTTTGGCTTTCGAGCATCAGCTCACGCACGGGACAGTGGTCGAGGTCAGCTACGGCGGCGCCAAGGGAGACCACCTGTACGATCTGGCCAACGTCAATCAGGCCGGCGCCGCTCAGGAATATCTCGGCGCGCCGCTGCTTGAAGGCGATCAATGCTCCAATTCCGGCTACGTTGACAACAACACCGGACTCGCTGAGTGCCTGACCCGTCCAACGCAGCAATACACAAACATCAATATGCGCGGCAGCTTCGCAGGCAGCAAATACAGCGCCCTGAACGTCAAGTTCCAGACGCAAAACCTCGGCTCGACGGGCGTGAGTATTGTAGGGAACTACACCTGGTCGCGTTCTTACGACGACCTGAGCTCGACCTTCGGCGACAGCCTGCAGGGCGGCTCCGGTTATATCGGCTCCCTAGGCTACACGTCGTTGGCGGATCCGCACCTCGATTGGGGCCCGTCCGATTTCGATCAGCCGCAGCGCGTCGCGCTGGCGCCCATCTGGGAAACCCCCTGGTTCAAGCACGGCACGAGCATCGAGAGCGAGGCGCTGGGAGGCTGGAACATTTCCGGCATCTTTACCGCACGCAGCGGTGTCCCGTTCTCCGTCTATGACTACAGCAACGACGAAACTTACTACACGGTGCCTCGACTGACGCCTGCCACACCTTTCACCAGTCACAATGTCAGCAAGAGTCCCCAGGTGGTCGGCCCCAACCTGTTCAATGGCCTCAACATTCCGCTTCCGGTGCCCAATTCTTCTCTGAGCCCGACACTGGGTATTTCTGACTTCGGTCCCTTCCCGGCCAACATGATGCACCGAAACGAGCTTCGCGGACCCGGCGGATGGAATGCGGATGCGGCGGTGCAGAAGGACTTTCCGATTACGGAGCGAATCGGCATGCAGTTCCGCGCCGAGGGCTTCGACTTTCTCAACCATCACGACTATTTCGTGAACACCACAACGCTGGCTTATTTTTCGGCCAACGCCGCAGCCCTTTTCGTGAATGAAGAGAAGGGCGGTCTCGGGTCGCTCGCTGAAGGCGGCAACCACGATCAGCGCCGCTTCGGGCAGTTCGCGCTGAAGGTGACGTTCTAATCGATTAACCGCGATTTGCAGACACAAAGGGCGTCCGCCACGGCGGACGCCCTCTCTGTTGATGATTGATGGTTCGGCGGCGAGATCAGCGTTTCTTTCTGGCTCTCGCTTTGGGAGCGGGCTTTCTTGCGCGGGGTTTTGGGCTTGGAGACTTTCGCGCCTTTGAGGGGCGTGTTTTCTTTGCGGCGGCGGGCTTCTTTGCTGCAGCCTTAGCGGGCTTTTTCGCCGGTACGATTGCGATCTTGCTGCTACGCACGGCGCGCGTCTTTTCTTTAAGCGCGGCCGTCAGCTCGGCGTCAAACTCGGCCGGCGTTAGGGGACGCGCTGACTTGCGCAGCCTTTCAATGTCATAGAAGGCGCGCTTCTCCGAGAGAAACACGTGAATCACGAAGTCCACGTAATCGAGCAGAATCCACTCGCCATTGCGGCGGCCCTCAACCGAGTTGGGATAGGCGCCAAAGTTGTGCTTCAGACGCAACTCGATCTCATCGGCAATGGCGACGGCCTGCCGCTGGTTGGTGGCTGAGGTGACGAGGAAAAAGTCAGAAAGGCCGGAGTCGACCGGGTCGAGCTCGAGAATGCGTGTGTGCTGGCCCTTCTTTTCTTCGCAAACCGCGGCAGCGGCTTGCACCATGATGCGCGTTTGTTTCTGCGCCGGCGATGTGTTCATTCGATGGGTGGCTTCTCCAAACTCATGGTAGAGCAGGGACCGGGAAGAAGGGAATAGGGAGTAGCCTGCAGGGGGTAAAAACCACTCGCTGGAACACCAATCAGCGGTAGAGGCCGTGGTTGCGGATGTACTCCGCAACGGCGGCGGGGAGCATCGTCTGGATCGTGGCGGAATCGTCGGTCGCGGCATTCGGCTGTCGGCGGGCGGCCTCCTGGATCGCTTGGCGGACCTCCGTCGCGCTGATCTCCACATCCAACCCCGGCAATAGATAAAACGGCGCGCGTTCTCCGGCAGGATTCACAAGATGGAAGGCGCGGACCTCAATTCCCGAGGACCTTCGATCGCCGGCCGGCAAGGGCTCAAGCGTAAGGCCCTTCGGCAGGGCTTCCTTCAATCCTTCGAGCGACTGGCGGGGCCGCGAGGCTACGATGAGCGACGCCGCGTAGGGAATCTCCGCGGCGCGATGCCAGTGACGCAATCCGAAGAAGGAGTCCGCCCCCATCAGGCAATAAAGCGCTGTCTCCGGCTTGAACTCCGCGCGGAGGCCATCAAGAGTTTCGAGCGTGTAATTCGGCGTTTTCCGCGGCGACCTTCTGCTCGGGGTTTTTGGCGCATCGGCAAGCGAAACGGCGAACCCGGGTTCGCCTTTGATGGCCAGCCGGGTCATCGCCAGGCGGTCTTCAAAGCCAGCCGCCGCACCCTCGGGCTTCAGGGGTTGCGCGCCGACCGGCGCAAACAAAACGGCATTGAGATGGAAGGCATCGCGGGCGGCACGGGCAATGGCGAGATGGCCCAGATGCGGAGGATCGAAACTTCCGCCGAAGAATGCGACTCGCATCGCGTGCTGCCAAGCCAGTTCCTCGTTGCCTGGCGCGCCTCTGCCCATGACTTGATTCATGGCTTCATCGTACAGTGTGCATCAGCCGTCTTATCCGGTGCATCGGTCGGGCGGTGCGTCAGCTAGAATCGGGATGAAGCAAAAGGGATCGTTTCCCTACTTCCTATGAGATACGTCATTTTGATTCTCGCCGTTGCCGGAGTTGTCGTTTCCTCGCTTGCGCTCCAGGTGCATTACTCCACCGGCACCGCGCCGTGCGACATCAACGAGCGTTGGGATTGCGGCATCGTCAATCACAGCTCGTTCGCCGTCATTGCCAAAGTCCCTGTTGCGGCCATTGGCGTCGCCGGATACCTGGTGCTTGGTTGTCTGGGCTTCGCGCGCCTGCGATTCGCCACATTCCTTGCAGCTTTTCTGGGATTCCTGTTCGCCTTCCGTCTTTCGATGATTGAACAGTATGGCCTCGGCGTGTGGTGCCTGTATTGCGCCATCTCGCAAGCCATCATTGCCCTGATTCTGCTGCTGAGCATCGGTTGGTTTGCAGCGGAGTATCTTGCGCTCAAGAGGGCCGGGCGGCAAGTGAAAACGTAGGAAGGCGAATTCGAAGCCTGCTGAGAAACAACCGCAGATCCTTCGACTGCGTCCCGCTGAGGCGGGACTTCGCTCAGGATGACAAGTCGTTTTTGAAACTGGCTTGAGAGTCAGAACTTAAGCGCGCATCGGGCGATCCCAGATCGTGCGCCTGGGGTTCGCTCACACTGATAAAATTGAACTATATTCATGTTGACTGGCTGGTATGCACGCAAGATGTACGCGTGGGAGACGCGGCTAAGCACGCGCGACGAGAACCGCGTAGTGCGTCCGTTGGAGTGGGGCTTCGAGTGGGTGGCTCCGTTCCTCAAGGCGCACGGCTTTGGCGCTGCCGTTCCCGATCCCGATATCGTTCGCGACCCCGCGGCTGCTGAAGCCGCCATGCTTCGCATCAACGAGCTCCTCATCAGCCATAGCGAAGTCTTCTTTGGCTACGAGCGGCCGACGGATTTCCGCCTGGAAGAGCGCCACCCGGAATTGTTCCCAACCAACGTGCGCCCTGAAACGCTTGCGAAGGATGCGGAACTCAAGCAACAAGCAGCCGACGGCAAGCTGCCCAAGGCGCAGTATCTGCGCTTTACATCGCCCGAGCGCACGTCCTACCCCGAGAACGACCTGGTGAACGCGCGGTGGTTTCCTGCGCCTGCACACAAAGATCCCGCGCGACCCAAACAGGCCATCATCGTGATGCCGCAGTGGAACGCAGATGGATTCAGCCACAACTCGCTCTGCACAATGTTCAATCGCATGGGCGTCTCAGCGCTGCGGCTTTCCAAGCCGTATCACGACATTCGCCGGCCTGCGGAGCTGGAGCGGTCGGACTATGCCGTGAGCGCGAACGTTGGCCGCACGATTTCAGCCTGCCGCCAGGCGGTCGTCGACATTCGCTGCTGCGTCGACTGGCTCGAAGAGCAGGGGTACGAGCATTTCGGCGTGCTCGGAACGAGCCTCGGGTCCTGCTACGGATTCCTGGCCAGCGCGCACGATGCACGGCTGCGGGTGAATGCTTTCAACCACGCATCGACTGCGTTTGGGGATGTGGTGTGGGCCGGGCAAAGCACGCGACACATTCGCGCGGGAGTGGAAGCTGCCGGGCTCACGCAGGATCGCCTGCGTGCGCTGTGGGCTCCCGTGAGCCCCATCAGCTACTACGCAAAATTTGCCAGCGACGAAGCCGGCGGGCCTCAGAAGCGCGTTCTGATGGTGTACGCAAAGTACGACCTCACGTTTCCGCTGGAATACTCGCTCAAGGTGATCGAAGCGGCGCGTCACTCTGGATTGGACTACGAAGTGCGCATGCTGCCGTGCGGCCACTACACCACAGGCGAAACGCCGTACAAATTTATTGACGGATGGTACATGGGGTGGTTCGTCTACCGCGCGTTCAAAGCCCTGCGCGACGAAAAGGCGGCGGCTCCGAGCGCGACCAATCTGCTCGAAGAAGAAGTGCAATCCCGTTGACCGCCGAGTTGTGCACCGCCCCTACAGGACTCTGCGGATCAATTTCTTTCAGCTTTCCCCACGCTTAAGCGCGGGGCTAATATCCTTTGCACCTACGGCGCGGGGGTCCGGGCGCTCGAGCCGAGGCCCGTGCCCCTGTCTCCGCGACCTGCCGCTAGCGTACGTTGCTCAGATCCATGAGCAGCATCTTCGCTGGATCGAGATAGGCGTTTTGCCAGCGCACAGCCCAGTGCAGGTGCGGGCCGGTCACGCGGCCTGTGGCTCCACTCAGCCCAAGAAGCTGGCCTGCGATTACATGATCGCCTTTGTGCACGTCGATTCGGCTCAGGTGCATCGAGATCGTGAACAGGCCAAGGCCGTGGTCGATGACAACGCAATTGCCCTCGTAGTAGAGCGGCTGCGCCAGCACCACCACGCCGCTGTTTCCGGCGCGGACTGGCGTACCGGGCGCTGCGCGAAAGTCCATCCCCTGGTGAATGCTCGCGAGTTTTCCGTTGAATGTGCGCCGCGTGCCGAAGCTGTCGGTTGGAGGTGCATGCACCGGTGCGCGGAAATCGCCCGACCACAAAGGCTCGGCCGCGCTCGATGCGAACACTTTGCCCTTGAGCGCTCGCTCGGCCTTGATTCGCGGCATCTCGTCGGGCCCCGGTTCAACAAACTTCGGCGCGACCGTCAGAGCACTCGTTCGGTAGTGCGCTGGAAGAATCTCGACCGTGCGGCTCAAGTCGATGGTTCCGCCAGCTGCCGTTTGCGCCGAGATTTGCAGGTTGGAAGAGCCGACTTGTGTCTGGACGTCGACTCCCGCGAGTGCATACCACGCATGTCCATCGCGACTGCGAAAAAACTGAAGCTTTTGGCCCAGCCAGGTACCTTCGGGCCGCTCGCCGTTCACTGTCGCGACCGCCGGAAGATTGACGCGGATCAACTCGGGCGATCCTGCCACGACCGCGGACGGAGTAATCGTTACTTGCGCCCCCGTCTGCGCTCTGGCGGAATGCGGCGAAATGGCTGCTGCAAGAGCCAGCCAAAATGCAAACCGCGAAATGCGCGCTCGGGTCATGCAATCAGCATACCGGGCGGCATCCCGCGGAGTGGTTCGGAAAGGCCAGCGGCCTTTTTTCGGCGAGTCTCAGGAATTTACTTCGAGGAATTAGGCTGAGGGTGCGCGGCCTTCCACGCCGCCACGCGATCCTCGACATCGGCCAATTCATCGGCGGTGATTCGCTCGCCGATCATCTGGCGGGTCGCCGCGTATTTTTCCTGGTTCGGGCCTTTTGATGAAGCTGCGATATCGAGCCAGAAGTAGGCCTCTGAATCGTCGTGCGCCACGCCCTGGCCCATCGAATACAGAACTCCGAGCGTTCCCTGGGCGAAGACGTCCCCCTGATTTGCGGCTTTCAAATACCATGCCGCGGCCTGCTCCATGTCGCGCTCAAAGCCGTTTCCGCCATCGCGGTAAAGGGCGGCCAGATGAAGCTCTCCGTCAACGAATTTCTGGTTGGCAGCCTTTAGGTACCAGGCGGCCGCCCGCTGATAATCCTGGGCGGCCACGGTGCGGTAGTGCTCGGTGGCGCCGGCACGCGCATATTGCTCACCCACCTGCACTTGTGCAGCAGGATCGCCGACGTTGGCTTTGGCCAAAAGGGCTGCGTCAATACTGACTGACGCGGTTGGCGCCGGGCTCGAGGCCTGGGCAAATGCAAGGTTCGACGCGCATATAGGAATCAAGAGACAAGCAAATTGCAGGTTTCGACCTATCACGGAATCCTCTGAAGGTTGACGCCGAATTCAGTTTACGGGATTTGCGCTTTAGAAGAAGCTGATCGGCCTGTTTACCCAGGGGAGAACAGGCTAAAATTCTTAATATGACGGACCGCATGTCTCTTTCCCTCGCCCAGGTTGACCCCGTGGTCGCCGCTGCCCTTGACCAGGAAACTCTCCGCCAACACGAGGGGCTGGAGATGATTGCCAGCGAAAACTTTGTGTCAGAAGCAGTCTTGGAGGCGGCTGGCTCGACCTTCACGAATAAATACGCGGAGGGCTACCCCGGGCGCCGCTACTACGGCGGTTGTGAGTATGCCGACGTCGTTGAGAACCTGGCCCGCGACCGTGCGCGCCAGCTTTTCGGTGGCGAGCACATCAATGTGCAGCCGCACTCCGGCTCGCAGGCCAACGCCTCGGCCTACGCGGCAGTCTTGCAGCCGGGCGACACGATTCTCGGCCTCGATCTCTCGCACGGCGGACACTTGACTCACGGCCATCGCCTGAGCTTCAGCGGCAAGCTTTATCGGACGACCTTCTATCACGTCCGCAAGGATACGGAGACGATCGACCACGACGAGATGGAAGCGGTTGCCACCCAGGAAAAACCGAAGGTGATCATCGGCGGCGCCAGCGCCTATCCTCGCCTGTGGGATTTTGCGCGCATGCGTGCGATCGCCGATAAGGTCGGCGCGATTTTAATCTTCGACATGGCGCATATTGCCGGGCTCGTCGCCGGCGGCGTACATCCTTCGCCGGTGCCGCACACGCAGATCACTACGACCACCACGCACAAAACTCTGCGCGGTCCGCGCGCCGGGCTGATCATCTGCAACCAGGATCTTGCGACTGCCGTCGACAAATCGGTGTTCCCAGGCCAGCAGGGTGGACCGCTGATGCACATCGTGGCGGCCAAGGCGGTTGCGCTGGCTGAGGCTCTGCGCCCCGACTTCCGCGACTACGCTGCGCAAATCGTCTCCAACGCCAAGGTCCTCGCAGAAGCGCTGCGCGCGGCAGGATTTCGGCTGGTATCCGGTGGAACAGACAACCATCTCCTGCTGGTCGATGTATTTGAAAAAGGCATTCTCGGCTCCGAGGCTGAGCTGGCGCTGGGCAAAGCCGGCATCACGGTCAACAAAAACTCCATTCCATGGGATACGAATCCGCCGCTCAAGCCTTCCGGCATACGCTTGGGAACGCCCGCGCTCACGACTCGCGGCATGAAGGAGCCGGAGATGCGTACGATTGCCGCGTGGATTACCAAGGCTCTCGACCAGCGCAACGACGACGCGGCGTTAGAGCGCATCCGCGGCGAGGTAGCGGAGTTAGCCAACCAGTTCCCGCTTTACGCATGGCGGCGTGCGCCGGTGACAGTTACTGCTTAGGACAGCAGCGCTAGCGGCTCGAATTTCTTCTCGCATTTACAAAGCCACCCACGGCAAGTTTCCGGCTCGAGAATTTACGGCTGGTGCTGCCGAAGGGAATCGGCGCATGGCCTCATGTGGGATGGAGACAGATGCAAGGAAGACCGCAAACGGAGGCAAATGGGATATATTTAGTTCGCAATCGGAAAGCAAAAGGGGACCCCAGTGACCATAATTTCCGCCAAGCCATCCAGCCTAAATCTATCTTTACTAGCGACCATCTCCACATTAGCGACCATTTCCATCCTGGGATGCGGGGGAGTGACTCGTCCGCCGGTCGCAACCACTACTTCGACGCTCGCCGGTAGCAGCTTGCGTGGCCAGGTGAAGGGTGGCCAGCAGCCGATATCTGGCGCCACGATTCAGCTTTACTGGGTGGGAACTGCTGGTGACGGCACCAGCGCCTCGGCTTTGGGCTCGTCGACCACGACCAGCTCATCGGGCGGCTTCACTATCCCCAGCGGTTACATGTGCCCAGGGTCGAATCCGGAGGTCTATCTGCTGGCAACCGGAGGGAATCCGGGCCTTACGAGCGGAACGAACAATACCGCAATCGACCTGATTGCGGCGCTGGGGCCATGCAGTTTCCTGACTTCGAACACTTTCATCAATCTGAATGAGGTAACCACGGTGGCGGCGGTGGCGGCGCTCGCGCCGTATATGACTTCGCCGACCAGCATTGGATCGGGCACATCGGATGCGTCTGCGCTGACGGCCGCGTTCACATTGGCTTCGCAATTCGCAAGCACGACGACCGGCACATCGCCAGGCTCAGTACCGGCCGGCGATGCGGTTCCGAGCACGCTGATCAATTCGCTTGCGGACGTTGTGTCGGCGTGTGTGAACAGCGTAGGAGGCATTGCCGGCGATGGATCGGCCTGCGGCACGCTGTTCACCGATACCACGCCCTCGGGTGGCGCAGCTCCGACCGACGTTGCCACTGCGTTGTTGAATATTTTGAACAATACAGCCAGCGAGCCAGGTTCGCTGTTCTCCTTACTGCCGTCAACACCGCCGTTCCAGCCAGTCTTGAATGCAGCGCCGTCGTCCTGGGCGATCAGCCTCATCATCCCGCCAGCCGGAGGCGCGCTGGTGGACTATGGCACGCAGGAACAGATCATTCGCGGTTTCGGCGCATCGGAAGTGTTCGATTCGGTGCTGCCGAGCTCCCAGATTACGGGGTTGTACGGACAGTCCAGCGGACAGATCGGACTGAGCATCATGCGCGTGCAAATTGCTCCTGCCACCTGGACCTCATCCACCCAGACGGCAGATACAACTCAGTGGACCACGGAGCTTACCAATGCCCAGGGAGCGCAGGCTTTGGGGGCTATTATCTTCGCCTCTCCCTGGTCCCCGCCCGCCAGCATGAAGAGCAACAACAGCACGGTTGGGGGCAGTCTGAATACCTCCAGTTATTCCGATTACGCGAACTATCTTGAGGCCTTTGTCAACTATGCAACCAACAGCATGGGATTAAACCTCTATGCGGTCTCCATGCAGAACGAGCCGGACGCCAGTGTTAGCTACGCATCCTGCACCTGGAACGGAGCGCAGATGGATGCATGGGTGGCGGGTTACGGTTCGGTACTCACCACCGGTGCGAACCCGGTCAAGTTCATCATGCCGGAATCGGAGAGCTTCACCACAAGCCTCTCCGACCCAGCGCTGAACGATAGCGCGGCCGTCGGCAACATCTCGATCGTTGGCGGTCACCTGTATGGGGCATCGCCCTTTTATTACACGAATGCCGAGAACAAGGGCAAGGATGTGTGGATGACCGAGCACTTGCTCGTCCCTGCCAATAACAGCTCTCCCGTCATGGCCGATGCCATTACCATGGCAGAGGAGATTCACAACTCAATGACCGTGGCCGATTACAACGCGTACGTTTATTGGCAGGGGCCCAGCTACCCTTCGAACAAGACCCCGCAAGAACACCTGATTGATGCCAGTGCCAACCCCACGTATTACGGTTTGGCCATGGCGCAGTTCTCTCGTTTCATACGTCCGGGCTATTACCGTTACAACGCCACGGCGACCCCGGTCACCGGTGTCTATCTTTCGGCTTATAGCGGCAACGGGCACCAGGTGATCGTGACGATCAACTCCACAAGTTCACCGGTTACGCTGCCTATCCAGATCGCGAATCAGACGGTCACCTCGATGACGCCTTACCAGACTACTTCCGGTTCTTCGGTATCTCAGCTCAGCCCGGTTACGGTAACCAACAACGCGTTTAGTGCCACACTGCCCGCCCAGAGCATCACAACTTACGTGCAGTAGCCGGGACGCCCGGCTTCAATGCCCGATTGTGAGCGCGCTGCCTCAGCGATGGAGGTATTCTCGTTTAGATGCCTCTGAAATGATCATCTCAAACCGTTTCGCTCGGACCTATTTGTTTGGAAGTAGGGTAGCGAGATTCATATTCAGATCGCGTTCGCAGCCTTGGGCGTTTTCGCGGTGCTGACGGTAGCGCAGCAAAAACCAGCCACGCATCAGGCTCCGGCGGTAACCTAAATGTTGTTGATGACCATCAAATAAAACCGGCAACCGGCAATCGGCGATTCGGCTACCCAATCGGTCATCAGGAGGAATCGATGAAGTCCATTTACTTTGCGTTCGCAGCTTTGCTCGTTTTTGCGGTGCCGGTCGTAGGACAAGACAACGGCCATCAGTCTTCCCCCGCGAACGGCAGCCATCAGGCACCACCGGCATCCGGCAGTCATCAAGCTCCACCAGCGAATGGCGGCCATCACGCTCCACCGGCGCACGGGCCCGCGCCGTATCATGGCACACCCGCGGCTCCTACGCCGAGCCGTAACTACTCCGACAAGCCCAACCATCCCAACGCTCCACACGTGGACGGGAAGACGTGGGTTGGGCACGATACCGGACGCAACGATCCTCGCTACCATCTTGACCATCCCTGGGAGCACGGCCAGTTTACAGGCGGCTTTGGGCCCTCTCACCAATGGCGGATTGCCGGCGGCGGACCTTCCCGGTTCTGGTTTAACGGCTGGTACTGGTCGGTGGCCGAGGCCGATCTCGCCTACTGTTCCGATTGGCTCTGGGACTCGGATGATATTATCATCTACCAGGATCCGGACACACCTGGCTGGTACATTGCCTACAACGTTCGCCTCGGCACCTATGTGCACGTCATGTATATGGGCGCCTAAGTCTGTTGTTTCTGTATTGACATCGCGGTATGGGTAAGCAACTCGGCGGGATGGGCACATAGCCTATCCTGCGGCGTTGTCTTTGGGCGTCTCGACAGTTGTAACTCAGCTCAGCGGGGCATTGATCGATCCAATTATCCTTCTAAGTGACGAAAAATCTCTTGCATGAAGCTGTGCGGATGCGAATTTACTGAGTTATTCTGTCAACATGGCGATTGAAAATATTCTTGCCCAAATAGACTCCGAAATTTCAAAGCTCAAGCAGGCCCGCGCATTGCTGGCCAACCTTGGTACAGCAGCCGCTGCATCCGGACGCAAAGCAGTGAAGCCGGCCGGCAAAGCCAAATCGCGGAAGAAGCGCTTTCTAAGTGCCGACGCGCGCAAGCGGATCGCGGATGCGCAGCGCAAGCGCTGGGCCGCGGTGCGAGCGAAGGCCAAAAAGGGATAGCTGATCTAAGCGGCAGCATTGCGCCGATGGAAGCCGCCCTGGTCGAGCAGCGCGATTACGCTCTAGCCCAGGGACGCCATCACCAGCATGCGCGGCTCAGTCATCTCTTCAATGGCCCACCGGATTCCTTCGCGACCCAGGCCTGACTCCTTAACTCCCCCATAAGGCATCGGATCCAGGCGCCAGTTTGGCGTGTCTCCCACGATGAGCGCACCCACCTCCAGCTCGCGATAAGCCGTGAGGATGCGCCCGGAGTCGCGCGTGAGCAGGCCTGCCTGCAATCCATACTTCGAGTGATTCACCTGGGAAAGGGCGTCGTCGAAGTCGTCATAGGGCTCAATGAGCAGGACCGGGCCAAAGATCTCCTCATCGCGAACTTTCATGCCGGGCTTGGTTGCCGTCAGAATGACCGGCGTGATGGTGGATGCCTTGCGCTCGCCGCCGGCCACGAGCTTGGCGCCGCCTTCCACGGCCTCCTTGACCCAGGCTTCCACGCGCTCAGCTTCGCTCAGACGGATCATCGGCCCCAGTTCAGTTGCGTCATTGGATGGGTCACCAATCACCATCTTTTCCGCGATATCTACCACCTTCCAAACGAAGGTTTGAAAGATATTGCGCTCCACAAACACGCGCTGCACGCTGACGCACGACTGGCCTGCAAAACCGAACGCAGCATGCGCGGTGCGCAAGGCCGCCTCGTCCAGATTTTTCCAATCGCTGTGCACTACGAGCGCCGCATTCCCGCCGAGCTCTAGAACGACGCGTTTGCGGCCTGAGTGCGCTTTCAGCTCCCAGCCCGCTTTAGCCGAGCCGGTAAAGCTGACCAGCTTGATGCGATCTTCTTTTTCCGCGAGCCATGCGGTGTCGGCATCGGCCAGAGTCAGGACAGCCAACGCCTCCTCAGGCCAGCCGGCCTTCAAGATCACCTCGCCTAGCGCCAATGCGGTGAACGGCGTCTGCGGTGCTGGTTTCACAATCACCGGGCAGCCCGCGGCGATAGCCGGAGCAACTTTGTGCGCTACCAGGTTCAACGGAAAATTGAACGGCGTAATCGCCAGAACCGGCCCGATGCCAAACCGCTGCAGCAGTCCCCAGCGCCCCTCGTTGCCTTCAGTCAAGTCCAGCGGAATGCTCTCTCCGCCAATCCGCACGGCCTCTTCGGCAGCGGTCTTGAATGTGAGTACAGCGCGATCGACTTCAGTCCGCGCCATGCGTAGCGGCTTGCCTGCCTCGGCCACGATCAACTGCGCAAACCGCTCTTTTTGCTCAATGAGTGCGGCAGCCACATCTTCCAGAATTTCACGGCGCTTCCAGCGCGGCAGAAGGCGCGTGCGGCGCACGCAAGCGACGGCGTGATTCAAGGCCTGACGCGCGTCTGCTCGCGTGGCTATGGTGACCCGGCCCACGAGCCCCTGATCCCACGGCGAACGGACCTCCAATGCCTCACCTTCAGTCCATTCCTTGCCGCACAGCAGAAAACCGGTTTGCTCTCCCGGCCGCATTTTCATGGTGGAGCTCCTGAGTCTACGTTTTGATGGTAAAGCCGATGGGGTTGGGTTGTCCGGCTCGCGCGGCGCGGGCCTGCGATACACTCCTTCCATGATTCACAATGGACGCAGCCGAAAGCTCCCTTTCGGTCCTGTCGCGGCGGTGGAGCATCTGCGCGCGATCGATCCGAAACTCGCTGTGCTGATCGACTGCGCAGGCCCCTTCACACTTCGGCTCGATGACAAAGCCTCACTCTTTGAGTCCTTGCTCGAATCCATCCTTTACCAGCAGTTGCACGGCAAAGCTGCGGCCACCATTCACCGGCGCGTGCGCGAATACTTTGGCGGCGATCCCACGCCGCAGCTCCTGCTCGACACGCCGGATGAGCCGCTCCGCGCGGCCGGCGTCTCTGGCAACAAGATCAAGGCGCTGCGCGATCTGGCCGCCCGAACCCTCGATGGAACTGTGCCGGTGCACTCCGCGATTCGCAAGATGTCTGACGAGGAGATCATCGAACGCCTTACCGCGGTGCGCGGCATTGGCAGATGGACCGCGGAAATGCTGCTTATCTTCCGCCTCGGCCGGCCGGACGTGCTGCCCGTGACCGACTATGGCGTACGCAAGGGCTTCGCTCTGACCTTCCAGCGCATACCCAAATCCCGCGCACTCGAAGCGGCGGATCTCCCCAAAGCCGAAGTGCTCCTGCGCCGCGGCAAGCGCTGGGCGCCCTACCGCTCCATCGCAAGCTGGTATCTTTGGCGCGCCTGCGACTTGCAGAAGAAAACCGCTCCAACGGGGCGCTCGGCACGATAGCGCGAACACCGCAGACGTAAAATGGTTTGAGCGGGCGGCAGAGAGCGCTCGCACCGCATCGGATCATTCATGCCTGCTGGAAAGCGCTTCGTTTGCATTCACGGCCATTTTTATCAGCCGCCACGCGAGAATCCCTGGCTGGAGACAGTGGAGACTCAGGACTCGGCTGCTCCTTACCACGACTGGAACGAGCGCATCTGCGCCGAGTGTTACGCTCCCAATGGCGCGGCACGCGTCGTCAACGCCAAGAACCAGATCACGCGCATCGTGAACAACTATGCGCGCATCAGCTTCAACTTCGGACCCACGCTGCTGAGTTGGCTCAAGGAGAATGCGCCGCGCACGTTCCGCATGATTCTCGACGGCGAGAGCCGCAGCCGCCAGCGTTACCACGGCCACAGTTCGGCCATGGCGCAGGGCTATAACCATATGATTTTGCCGCTGGCCAATGCGCGCGATCGGAACACGCAGATCCGCTGGGGCATCGCCGACTACAAAAGCAACTTTGGCGCCGCGCCTCAGGGCATGTGGCTGCCGGAGACGGCGGCTGACACGGCAACTCTCGAAGCGCTTGCCGCGAATGGCATCAAGTTCACCTTGCTCGCGCCGCACCAATGCAAACGCATTCGACCCCTGAAGACCGGGGCCGAGACCGGCGGAGCCGACTGGACCGACACGCCGAACGCCAGCGTGGACACGACTCACCCCTATCTTGTGCGCTTCGCGTCGGGCGCATCGATTGCCGTCTTTTTCTACGACGGCCCGGATTCACGCGCCATCGCTTTTGAGGGGCTGCTCGATTCAGGCGACAATCTCGTCGCGCGCCTGAAGGCGGCCTTCAAGGACTCACCCCAGCCGCAACTGGTTCACCTGGCTACCGATGGCGAGTCTTATGGTCATCATCACAAGTACGGCGAAATGGCGCTGGCGTACGCACTGCGACTGATCGAGCAGGACAAAACGGTCAAGCTGACGAACTACACGAGCTTCCTCGAACAGTTTCCACCCGAGTTCGAGTGCGAAATTGTCGACGACACTTCATGGAGTTGCGAGCACGGCATCGAGCGCTGGCGCTCCGATTGCGGCTGCAACAGCGGCAAGCCGGGCTGGAACCAGGCTTGGCGCGCGCCTCTGCGCCAGGCACTCGATGAGTTGCGCGATGCACTGGTTCTGCTCACCGAGCGCGAGGGCGACAAGCTCTTCAAAGATGTGTGGGCCGCGCGCGACGCGTACATTCAAGTGGTGCTTGACCGCAGCACGGAGCCGGTGGACCGCTTTTTTGCCGCGCAGCAGGCGCATGCGCTCACCGAATCGGAGCGTGTTCGCGCTCTCGAACTGATGGAAATGCAGCGCCACGCGCAGCTCATGTACACGAGCTGTGGCTGGTTCTTTGACGACATCGCGGGCATTGAGACCGTGCAGATTATCGCGTATGCCGCGCGCGTGCTGCAGCTTGCGCAGCAGCTCTTTGGCCAACAGGCCGCGCCGCTTGAGCCGGCGTTTCTCGCCCGCCTGGCCGAAGCCCACTCCAATGTGCCCGAGGTTGGCGACGGCGCCCGGATTTACAAAAAGAGTGTTGCGACCATGGAACTGCATCTGGAGCAGGTGGCCGCGCACTACGCCATCAGTTCGGTGTTCTCTTCGTTTGCCGATGAGACGGAACTTTTTTGTTATCGCATCAGCCGCATCTCCAACGAGATTTACACGTCCGGCCGCGGCCGCCTCTCTCTGGGCCGCGCGCATGTGGCCAGCGCTATTACCGGCCATGCGCAGAGCTTCTCATTCGCGGTTCTCCACTTCGGCGACCAGAACATCACCACCGCGGTTAAACCCTATGACGACGCAGGCGCCGCGGACTTTGAGGCTTTCGCTGCCGAGGCCGCCAGCCATGTGCAGCGGGCGGATTTTCCTGAGGTTATTCGGCTGATCGACCGCTTCTACGGCCACGCCGACTATTCGCTGACTTCACTGTTCAGTGATGAACAGCGCCGCATCATCGGGATCATTCTCAACTCCACGCTTTCTGACATTGAGAGCTCGCTCACCACCATTTATCAGGATCATGCCAGCCTGCTTCACTATCTTTCGCAGGCGGGCTTGCCCAAACCGCCCGCGCTTGCCCTGGCCGCGGGATTCGCCATCAACGCGGGGTTGCGCCGCACGCTCGAGAGCGAACCCATCGATGTTGCGCAGATGCGATCGTTCCTCTCGTTGGCCAAGGCGGACCAGGTTCAGCTTGAATCCGCATCGCTCTCCTACAACGCCGACCGGCGCATGAAGCGCGCCATGGTCGACCTGCAAATGTCGTCGGGATCATTGGAGAAGCTCGACCGCGCGTTGGCGCTCGCGCGCTCACTCACCGAGCTGCCTTTCGAACTGAATCTCTGGCAGGCGCAGAACATCTGGTACGAGATTTTGCGCACTTCAGGCTACGCGTTGACGGCGCTTGCGGCGGAAGATCGTCCGCGCTGGGAGAAGGACTTCAACGAACTTGGCGCGTGCCTCACCTTCGACACGGCAGCCATGCGAGCCGGCGAGCAAGCCGACGCGCTCGCGGCCGCGGACTGACCGGTTCAAGCCTTCGCGAGTCTTCCGTTTCTGAGTGCAAATCGCTCGCCACGCCACACGATGGTGTCCCCGGCGAAGCCCGCGACCCACAGGCCCATCGCGATGAGATCGCGCAGCGGCAGCAGCCAAAGATTCGCGAGCATCTCGTGATCGCCCAGCACCGCGGCGCCGACCGTCATGGCTTGCGACAGCCGCAGGAAAAAGCTCAGCCCGAGCAGCCACAAGCTAACCGGACTCAATCCGCTGGCCAACACATTGACGAGCGCCCAACCGAGGCCATACGTGAAGATCAAACCCACATAGCCGGCCGGACGTGAGCAGCGCACCGTCCGCAGCCAGCGCAGTTGATGATCGATAAACCCACGCCAACCATACGCGGGGACTGAGGTCTCGACGACTTCGGCGGACACTTCGATGCGATAGCCGGCATGCGCGATGCGCGCGCCAAGCTCATAGTCGTCGGCCAGGTGATCGACGATGGAAAGCAAGCCTCCGGCTTTCTCCAGCGCCTCGCGCCGTACCGCGAGGGTTGAGCCCAGCCCGTAATGCAGGCCGCCTTCGATCATCTTCGAGAGCAGTACGCCGGGCATAAACTCTGTTGCAATTCCAAGCGCTTCAAGCCGCGAAGGAAGCGTGCTGTGCGCCCGGCCGCGATAAAGCGCCGTCACCATACCCACTTCGACTGCTCGTTGGCCCATCCTTTCCGCGGTTCTCTGCGGAAAGAGTGGGTCCGCGAAACGGCACATCACGCGCTCGAGATAACGCGGACTCACCGTAATGTCAGAATCGTTAATGAGCAGAAAATCGTACTGCGCATGCGGCACGAGCTGCGCCAGCGTACTGACTTTGCCATTCGTGCCGAGTTGCTGCGGGCATTCCACCAGGCGGATTGCGCGCTCGGGGAATTCGGCGTGCAACTCCTTCACAGCAGCAGCCGCCGGATCGCCGAGCGATGCGACGCCAAAGAGCAGTTCGAACTCGCCTGCATAGTTCTGCCGGCAATGGCTGCGAAAGGCGTCCAACATGCCAGGGTCGAGTCCCTTGAGCGATTTGAGAATGCTGACGCCGGGCGCGAAATCGGGTTGGGGCGTTCGGCGCTCGTGCAGGAACACACGGGCCGCCACCATCGAAGCCAGAAAGTATCCCATTCCGGCCACGGCCAGAGCGGTCGTCGCGATCTCCACGGCCAGCGCCAGTGCGTGCGGCATCACAAAAGCAAGATTACAGCTTCTAGCTACTAGCTTCTAGCCGCTAGCTTTCCGCGCGCAGCCTGACGGTTGCTGTCTTTCAAAAAACTCATCGACTCACGAATAGAGGCTTTTTGCGTGGAAGATTGAGTGCCGACGCCGAAGCTAATTGCTAGAAACTAGTGGCTAGGAGCTGCCTTATTCGTACCGCAGCGCCTCAATCGGATCGAGGTTCGCGGCCTTCCAAGCCGGATAGATGCCAAACAACAGACCGATCGCACAGGAAGAGCCGAAGCCGATCAGGACCCATGTGGTTGAAAGCGTGGCCGGCAAGCCAATGGGAAGAAAATAGACAATCCACGTAATGACCGCGCCGAGCAGAATGCCGATGACGCCGCCCACTGAGCATAATGTCACAGCTTCAACGGTGAACTGGGTGAGGATGGTGTGCTTGGTTGCGCCAATCGCTTTGCGCACGCCGATCTCGCGGGTTCGCTCGGTCACGCTGACCAGCATGATGTTCATCACGCCCACGCCGCCCACCATCAGTCCCACGCTGGAGACGGCGATCATGAACATGACCAGCCCATCGGTGAGTTGACCCCATAGCTTGGTGAGCGAATCGGGTCCGAAGATCTCGAAATCATCGCCTTTGTCGACACGCACCTTGCGGCGGATGCGCAGCAATTCGCGAATCTCTTCTTCCACGAGGTCCTTGTTTTTCGGGCTGTCGTATTTCACGATCAGTGTAAGGTCCGTGATCTCGGGGTGCAGGTTGTGGAAGGTTCCGAACGGAAACAGGATGATATTGTCGCGCGGATTCTTCCCGCTTCCGAAGGGCTGCTTGCGTTTATCCAGCACTCCAATCACGGTGTAGAGTCCCGACTCGATGGCGATCTCCTTGCCTACCGCCGGCTGGTCGCCGAAGAGCTCCTGAGCGGTGTCGTGACCGAGAACAACGACATGGGCGGCGCGCGTATCTTCGGCGTCGTTAAACATGCGGCCCTCGAGCATCGCCAGCTCGGTCACGTCCATTACTTCAGGGAAATCCCCCGCAAGGATCGACCCGGCAACTTTCTTGCCTCCGTATCTTGCACTGACGTCTCCTACCTGGAAGCTCTTGATATAAGCGCCCTCAGCGTCAGTCGTGATCACGTGAGGCAGCGTGCGCAGCGCTCTTGCGTCATCGACGGTCAGCATACGGCGCGCGAGCATCTCCGCCGTCGGGCGCACACTAATGATTGGCAAGCGGCCGATCCAGAAGACATTTGATCCCAGCGAGTCAATAAAACTCGACACGCGATTATCGATGCCATTGACGAGTGACGAAATCGTGATAACGGTGGAAACTCCAATGACAATGCCCAGGATCGTGAGCCCCGAGCGCAGCTTGTTGGTTCGTAATGTATCCAGCGCCATCTTGACGGATTCGCTGGTCTGGCCGGTTCTTGCCATCGAGTTCTCAGTTCGCAGTTCTTGGTTCGTAGTTTCAGTTCGTAGTTCTTAGTTCGCAGTTCACAGATCCAGGACGATGACGCTTTACTGATTTGGGTACGCTTTTGAATTAAGAACTAAGAACTGTGAACTAAGAACTGCTTTACTCGTACCGCAGCGCCTCGATCGGATCGAGATTTGCCGCCTTCCACGCGGGATAGATGCCGAACAGTAACCCGATCGCACAGGAAGCGCCGAGACCGATCAGAACCCATGTGGTGGAAAGCGTGGCCGGTAACCCGATGGGGAGAAAATACACAATCCATGTCACGATAGCGCCCATCAGAATCCCCACGATGCCGCCAAGCGCGCACAGCGTCACCGCTTCCGTCGTGAACTGCGTGAGGATGGTGCGTTTGGTAGCGCCAATTGCCTTGCGAATGCCGATCTCGCGCGTCCTCTCGGTTACGCTCACCAGCATGATATTCATTACGCCCACGCCGCCAACCATCAGCCCTACGCTGGACACGGCGATCATGAACATGACCAGCCCCCCGGTTACCTGATCCCACAGGCGGCTGAGCGAATCCGGTCCGAAGATCTCGAAATCGTCCGGCTTATCCACGCGCACCTTGCGCCGGATTCGCAACAGTTCGCGAATCTCTTCCTGCACCAGAGCCTTGTTCTTCGGGTCGTCGTACTTCACGCTCACCCACAAGTCCTTCTCTTCCGGGTGCAGAGTCTGGAAGGTACTCACAGGGAAGAACGCCATGTTGTCTGCGGGGTTCTTGCCGCCGCCAAAAGGCTGTTTCCGTTTGTCCAGCACCCCGATCACCGTGTAAAGCCCCGATTCGATGGCCACTTCTTTGCCCACTGCCGGCTGATTGCCGAAAAGCTCTTCCCAAGTGTCGTGGCCCAGCACCACCACGTGCGCCCCGCGCGCGTCTTCCTCGTCGGTGAACATCCGCCCCTGCAGCATCGTCAAATCGCTCACATCCGTCACCTGGGCGGTGTCTCCCTGCAGAATCGTACCGGCCACCTTCTTGCCTTGGTACTTCACGTCAACGTCGCCCACTTGAAACGGAAATTTCACGTGGCGCCGTCCGCCATCCGCCGCCACCACGTGCGGCAGCGTGCGCAGCGCCAGCACGTCGTCGATCGTCATCTTCTTGCGCGCCAGCATCTCCGCCGTGGGGCGGACCCCGATCACCGGCATATGAAAGACCCAGAACACATTCGAGCCCAGCGAGCTCACCCAGTCTGAGACCCGGTTGTTCAGCCCGCTGATGACCGAAGAAATGGAGATTACGGTGGCGACACCGATCACGATGCCCAGAATCGTCAGCCCGGAGCGCATCTTGTTCGCGCGCAGCGTGTCCAGCGCCATCTTCACGGATTCACGGGTTTGTCCTGTCGATGCCATGCAGTTCTCAGTTCGTAGTTCTTAGTTCGCAGAAGCCGCTTACATCTCGGCCCGAAGCGCGACAACCGGGTCCAGTTTGGCAGCCTTGCTGGCCGGATAAACGCCGAAGAAAATGCCTACCGAGCCGGCCAGGAACAGGCCCAGAATTACCGCCCACAGCGGGACGCTGGTCGGGAAGCCGATGACAATCGTGATCAGCTTGCCCACTAGGATTCCGCACAGCACACCGATCGCTCCACCGATAAGGGCCATCAATCCGCTCTCGATGAGGAACTGCATGAGCACATCGCGCTGCTTGGCGCCCAGCGCCTTGCGCACGCCAATCTCACGCGTTCGCTCCGTCACGCTCACCAGCATGATGTTCATGATCACCACGCCGCCCACGACGAGCGCAATCGAAGCCAGCCCCAGCACCACGCTGGCGAACAGCGAGCTGATCTGCTTCCAGATGTCGAGGAAGGTATCGTTGGTTTCAATCTCGAAGTCGTCGGGCGATCCCGGCGCATCGTGGCGCCGCGTCCGCATCAGCACGCGCACCTGGTCCTCGGCCCGCTCCATCACCTGCGCTCCGCCCGCAACTCGCGCGAATATGTCTACCGAATCGTTATAGCCGTAGATCTGCTGATAGGTGCTGATGGGCACGGCAACCCAGTTGTCCTGCGACTGGCCGAGCGTTTTGCCCTGGCGCTCGCCTACGCCCACTATGGTGAAGGGAATCCCGTCCACGCGAATCTCTTTGCCGATGGGATCGCCTACGCCAAGAATGTTATCCACAATGTCGTATCCCACGATTGCATCGTGGGTGCCATGTTCTTCGTCGGCGGGCGTAAACCCGCGCCCCGTCGCGATGTCGATGTTACTGAGCGACAACATCGTCCATGTATACCCGCGGACTTCGGTGTTGTTGCTGGAGTGGCCATTGTAAAAAACGTTGGTCGACTTGCTCAGCGCCGCGCCCATGTCACTGCAATCTGAGCAGTGGTCGCGCACAGCGTCATAGTCCTCAATGCGCACGATCTTGCGCTTCTGGTAGCGGAAATAATCCTGGGCGCTGAAGATCACGCTCGGCATCCGCGACACCTGGAACACGTCGGCGCCGTAGCCTGAGAGCTTGGTGGCGACGTAGCGGTTGGCGCCATTCACCATGGTGATGACCATGATGACCGACGCCACGCCCATCACCACGCCGATCAGCGTGAGAATGGTGCGCATCTTGTTGCCCCAGAGCGATTGCAGCGCGAGTTTGAAGGCCTCTCGAAGTGGCATGATCCTTAATGTTTATGATACGCACTTCCACGAGGTGCGGTTCCGGCAGCCCCAAGCGTGGGGAGCCTTTGATCGTGATCGCTGATCGCCGCGCTTATCACCGGCCCGAGCTGCCGAAGCCCTTCTCTGCCCGCGCGGAGCCTTCCAGGCTTTCGACCTCCTGGACGAGACCAGTGAGGACGGGGACAGGAACCATCTGCGCGATCTTTTCGCCGGCCTTCAACTCAATAGACGCGCCGCCCAGGTTGGTCATCACTACCAGGATTTCGCCGCGATAGCCGGCATCAATCACGCCTCCGGTGGTGGCTACCCCCCGCGCCGCCATTGACGAGCGGTCGCGCACCAGCAGTCCCAGTGGTGCGCCTGACCGCGGATCGCGCGCCTCAACGGCGATTCCCGTGCGCACCTTCACCGTGAAGCGAGGGGCCAGCATGATGGCCTCCAGCGCAAACAGGTCGTAACCCAGGTCCTCGCCCGGATGCGCCACAACCGGCGCCCGGGCGCCCGCCTCCAAAAGCTTCACACGCAGCATGAGTCTGATGGTAGCGGAAAACAGCGGAGTTAGCGGGGGTAGCGGAGCTAGCGGAGTTTGCCTCGGAGCTGCCGCCGCAAAACGCGACCCAAGCCGGTCTTCCTCAGGCCGGGGCTTTGGGACCTGTGAGCCTTTTGGAGCCCTTGGATAACCCATTCGTCGCATTGATGCATCAGAAATGGTGCTCTAAACTCGGTTCGAACCACTTATCCCGAGCGTCTGTTTCACGCTACTCAGACCTTGCAAGGCATGCTAGCGCCGGTCGGCGAGCCAAAAGGTTAAAAGGGCCCAAACAAACAAATCAAGATCCCTTTGGCCAGAGGCTTCTGCGAAAGCATCGTTTTCCTTGCTCAGGATGGAGATCTAATGAAGATTATTGTTTTTGCCGAGGAATTCAGGAACGGCGCCTGGGACGTTTGGGAGCACACGTGCAGCTCCAAAGAAGCTCAAACGGTCCTCGATTCAGCCCGTTCGATCGCCAAGAGTCACACGTCGAATGGGCGTCTGGCCCATGAAGACGTCCTTGAGGGCACCCGCAGGGTGTTCGATGTTACGCGCGGCACGCCGGCGAGCCCGCAAGATGGGGATATTCAGGTCTATTGCGTGTGCGTTGAAGAGACCGTCATCGGAGTTTGCGAAAAGATTCGCCAGTACTCCGAAAGAATCACCGAAGCCCATCAGTTTGCCGAGGTCGCGCTCGGGAAGTCGGCCTAACGGCTGAGGGGATGCTGGCCAGCTTGGCCGTCTCCGCTCCAACTGAACCACCGGAGCCTCGGTACGACTGCGTGTGCCGCCGCGCCCCCCAAGAATGGTCAGCCCCGACCGGTTTATCTCCGGTCGGGGCTGTCGTTTTTACCCTCCTCACGGCTTATTTCCGCCGCCAGGGGTTACTCATTCGGCAAAAGGACTCGTAAGCCGAATTCTGTTTATGCGGTCATTCCTCTAGGCGCCGCGTTACCGCGAACGCTCATCAGCGACCTACCCGGAGGTTTCGGCAATTGCCAAGAGCCGCCTTGCCGCATCGGGCCGATGCGCAACCGGCACCTGGCTCCAGGCCCCGGTTTCCCTCCCTATTTGGTCTTGCTCCGTGTGGGGTTTACCCTGCCGCTGGCATTACTACCAGCGCGGTGCGCTCTTACCGCACCTTTTCACCCTTACTCGCCGAGGCGAGCGGTATGTTTTCTGTGGCACTAGCCGTCCACGGGCTTTGAAGCCCGCGTCCCGGACGTTATCCGGCACACTGCCCTGCGGAGTTCGGACTTTCCTCTCCCGGCAACCCCTGCTTGCGCAAGGACTTCCGGCAGCGACCGCCCGGTCCTCCTGCCAGTGTTTAGTGTAACGCGAAAATGGGTTTACCAGTTGCGGTAGGGGATTTTGGAGGGGATGACCTCGACGCCGGAAATAGAACATTTTGCCAGCATGAGGTTGATCGTAATAACCCATTCGTCCTTGTGTGGACCAGGGCCGACAACGATTCGTTTCAACGGCGACGGGGATTTGCTCAGGTCGATGCCAATTGCAGAAAAGGCGTCAGCCCGAGCGCGCTTTCACGAAAGGAGCACATTGCCTGATCTTCAGCAATGAATGTAGCCCGCCACTCGTTCTCCTCTCTAAATCCGAGGTGTTTCATAAACATTCCGAACTCAACGAAATCGGCATACATGTTCATCAGCGGCTGCATCAGGTGAGGCGCGTAATTCCGGGCGTTTTGCGATGGGGGGAGAGAAGGGTCTCGCATCGTCGAAAAGCACGTATCCCAGGTGGTGAGAAACTCTTCAATATGGCGGCCTGCGAGCGCCTCGATCTGCGCGTCCTGAGCCGACTCGCTATACTCGCATCTCCTGAACCACTGCACCACGTTTCCAGAGGCGGTAAAGGCGTCTTTCAGTGCGTCTGCATCAAACCCTAAGCTAAAACCGTATCCGCCCTTTGAATATCCTCGCCATTGGCTTAAACGATCGCCATCAAAGCCAAGGTTCTGTGAATCGGATGCGTTATCGTCCGTGAAACACGCGACGTAATATGCCCCACGCCGAGGGTCTTTCATTACCTCTCGGCGGAATGTGCTAAACACCTCTTCGAACGATTTCTTAAAACTGGGATCCTTGTCGGAAAACTCTCTGTTGCGTATTTTCTCCTGAATTGAATTCCACGCTTTTTCCCATCCGTGAACAAATTCAGATTCATCATTTAGATACCTTACGTGAGTTGCCCAAATGCTCTCGCTGCCTAATATTCCCTCTAGCCCCTTCTGGCCAGTGTAGTGGTAGAGCAGCCCCTCGGGCTTCGCTGGATCAATCTGCGGCTCTTCTCTTTGGATTTGCCGGTTCGTCATTGGCTTTACCCGAGTCTTTCGTTCGAACTACAGCTTCTCTGGCCACTTCCGGCTGGTGTGAATCACCGAAGCAATCTGGATGACGCCATCAGCCACGCGATAGGGGATGATATACGGCAATCCGGGAACGACCAGCTCTCGCGTGCCCTCGATGCGTCCCGGCCGACCAATGTAGGGAAACTTCTGCAACCGCAGCGCAGCTGCCACAATTGCAGCGGCTACGCGGGCCGCTGCCGGGGGGCTGTCTTTCGCGATGTAGTCGTGAATCGAGGCAAGCCTGCGAATGGCGCGCTTGCTCCAACGAAGCTTCACAGGGGAGGCGGCAACTCATGCTTGCTTCCCCAACTCCGCAGCCACTCGATCACTTTCTCGTTGGGGGCATCCTCGCCACCGTCTATCTCGGCGAACCCGGCCTGAATCTCTTCCTGTTTCCACGATTCGTAGCCGTCCGCAAGCTGTTCCGTGCCTGCGTGGCGCGGGCCGCGCAGCGCGAGGGAGCCGGCCGGCGTTAAGGTCCATTCCACCGCGTCGCCAACGGAGAGATTGGCCTTCCGCAGCAGGTCTTCGGGGATCTCCACCGTGACCGCGCTGCCTTTGCGAGCAATCTGTGTGGCCATAGCCGCCTCTAAAGTTTCCTCTGATTTATGGTATCCCGAAAGCGCCTCCGGGTGCTGGCTCATACCGGTTGGGCCTCATCGAGCACCTTATCACGGAACTTGGCGTTGATTTCTTCGGGCGTGCGAAGGTCGATTCTGACTCCGGTTGCCAAAGCAATGCGGGACTGGAGCCGTTCCATCGCAAGGAGGCTGGCGCGCGGCGCTGGATCGACGAGGATATCGAGATCGCTCTCTTCCCCGTCTTCGCCACGCAGTACGCTTCCAAACACGCGCGGATTCGCCATTCCAGCTTGCAGCACAAGCTGGCGAATGGTTTCCCGGTGCAGCGGCAGTATCTCCGACGGTCGCATAAAGACGGCCCCTCTGAACTGCCTCTATTCTAATCAAAGATTGGCACGGCGCGGTTACTGACCATAAGGCCAGGCCGCACGCATCTGCTATAAAGATTGCCGGACGATTCACGCAGCAAACTCGTCATCCAAGAGGATTTCCATGAAAAGGTCCGCGTCGCTCCCCATCGCATTCGCCTTCATCGCAGTGCTTTCTACGATTGGCCCGATCACCGGACACGCCCAGCAGCCCGCATCACCCGCCCCAGCCGCGCCCGCGGTCGACATGACGACGGTCAAGCCCGAGACGGTTGGCTTTTCTTCCGAACGATTAGAGCGCCTCCACGCGGCGATCCAGGAGGAAGTCGATCAAAAGCAGCTCGCCGGAGCCGTCACGATCCTCGCCCGCCACGGCAAAATTGTGGACTACCGCACCTACGGCATGCGCGATATGGCGACTGCGACGCCGATGACCAAAGACACGATCTTCCGCGACTACTCCATGACCAAGCCCGTCACCGGCGTGGCGATGATGATCCTGTACGAAGAGGGCAAGTGGCTGCCGTCCGACCCCATCTCGAAGTACATCCCGGAGTTCGCGCACCTCAAAGTGTTCAACGGTTTCGACGCCAACGGCAAAATGCTCCTGGCCGACCCCGACCACGCGCCGACCATGCACGAGCTGATGACGCATACTGCCGGATTCACCTACGGAAACGGCGACACGCCTGTCGACAAGATGGTCCACGACCTGAAGCTGGACGACGCGAAAAACCTTCAGGAACGGATCGACCGCCTGGCGCAGGCCCCGCTGCTCTATCAACCCGGCACGCGCTGGGTTTACAGCCCGTCGATGGACATCCAGGGCTACATTGTCGAAAAGCTGTCGGGCCAGTCGCTGCCTGACTTTATGCGCGACCACATCTTTACCCCACTGGGCATGAGCGACGCGGGGTTCTTTGTGCCCGCAGACAAGCGCGCGCGGTTTGCTGCCGGCTATCACGAAGTCAATGGCGAGCTTGTGGCCGAGGCGACGACCAACGGCGTCCCCGACGACTATGCCACCCAGCCAACAAATCCATCGGGCGGCGGCGGCCTCGTTTCAACCGCTGAGGATTACTTCCGCTTTGCGCAGATGCTCCTGAACGGCGGCGAGTTGGGCGACACGCGCGGTGAAACACGTATTCTGGCGCCGGGCACCGTCAAGCTGATGACCTCAAATCACTTGCCCGCAGCGCTGCTCACCGGCCAATTTGGCATCGGCCAGCACATTATGCGGCCGGGATTCGGCTACGGCTACAATTGCGCGGTCGTCTACGATCCGCCGCTTGCCGATCTTTCCGACGGCAAGGGGACGTTTTTCTGGGACGGCGCGGCGGGCACATGGTTCTGGGTCGACCCGACAAACGACATCGTCTTCGTCGGCATGATCCAGCGCCGCACGAGCCCTGACAATCACCACTTCCTCTACCGCACCCACGCGCTGGTCAACCAGGCGCTCGTTGATCCAGCGAAATAAAGCCTGCTAAGTGGTTTTCTTTCATTGAGTTCTTGGGATGCGAGCGCCTCGCGTGCATCTCCCGTCCATGCTGAGCCATCCAATCCTCGAACTCTTGTCGGCCACGTAGTCCGGTCCTCGAGTGTCATCGCCCGGGCCCATTCGAAATCGAGGAGACACCCATGAAAATCGCAGCTCTCATCGCGCGCTACTTGCTCGCGATCATCTTTCTCGTCTTCGGCTTGAATCACTACTTCAATTTCATTCACATGGGGCCACTCCCCGCCGGAATCGCCGGGCAGTTCTTCGGTGCTTTCATCGCTTCCGGCTATCTCTATGTCGTCGCGTTCTTTGAGGTCGTGGCGGCTGTTCTGCTGCTCATCAACCGTTACGTGCCGCTGGCCCTTGTCGTCCTTGGGCCCATCATCGTCAACATCTGCATTACCCAAATTCTCATGGGCCCCAGAATGCTCGCCGTCGGTGCCGTGGTTGCTATTCTGTGGTGCCTTGCGGTCTGGCCTGTGCGCTCCGCGTTTCTGCCATTGCTTCAGCAGCGTGTTGCGGAGTCAGAACGCAAGTCAGAACGTAAGGCAGCCTGACGCCTCTAACGCAGCGCAAACTAACTGGCAACCCCGCCTCGCTACAATCGCAATAAGCGATGATTCAGTACCTCTATCTCAGCCGCGTGGATTATGACGAGGCGCTGCGTCTGCAGCAAGAGCTGGTTGCGCTACGCCAGGCCGGCAGCATTGACAACGTGCTCCTGCTCCTCGAGCATCCGCCGGTGCTCACGCTTGGCCGCAACGCTAGCCGATCCAACATTCTCGCTTCGGACGAGCTTTTGGCGCGGCGCGGCGTCACGCTGCACGAGATCAACCGCGGCGGCGACGTCACCTATCACGGCCCGGGCCAGCTTATCGGCTACCCCATCTTCGATCTGCGCAGCTTGCGCAACGCGAAAGGCGGTCGCCTTGGCCCAGTCGATTTCGTTCGCCAAATGGAAGAGGCTCTCATCCGCCTTTGCGGCGATTTTGGCGTCCGCGCCGGACGCATCTGCGGCCTCACTGGCGTCTGGTGCCACCTGCGGTGGGGCAGCCTTTTGGACGAGAGTTGTGAGACGAAAGCCACGGATCAGTCTGCGGGAGAGCGCAAAATCGCCGCCATTGGTATTCACGTCGCTCGCGGCGTCACCTCGCACGGCTTTGCGTTCAACGCCACCACGGATTTACGCGACTTTGCGCTCATCAATCCCTGCGGCATCACGGATCGCCCGGTGACAAGTCTCGAAAGGGAAGTCGCCGATCGGAAAACGCTGCTCGACCTTGAATCTCTCGCCCACGGCGCGGCTCGCCACTTTGGTGCGGTCTTCGACGAGCCAGTCGAGCTCGTTGAAAGCCTCGCCGCGCTGCGCGCGCTTGCTCATACCGCGCCGGATTCGCCGGCCCGCGAATTCCCCGCACAAGACACGCCGCTCCAGATTCCGCCGGAGATCGAGCGCCTGCGCCACACAAAAGACCGCCCCGTCTCCGCATAAGCTTAGCCCGAGCAGAGCTTCAAGCTTCGTCCGCCTCATTGCGTCCGCGATTTATAATCCGGCAGAAGCCATACGCGGCTCGCGATTCGTTGCGCATCGGGGAAGGGCCATGTTTTAAAAGCTCCGCCAGCCCCGCTAACTCCGCTAACGCCGCTTGTTTCGCGAAGAGAGGAACGCATGCCGACGGAAGTCCCCATGCCCCAGTTGGGCGAGTCGATCTTCGAGGGCACGATTACCAAGTGGCTCAAAGCCATCGGCGACCCTGTCGCTATCGACGAGCCGCTCTTCGAGATCTCCACTGACAAGGTCGACGCCGAGATTCCCTCGCCGGTTGCCGGCGTTCTGGCTGAAATCCGCTTCCCTGAAGGTGCGACCGTCGAGGTCAACACCGTGGTCGCGGTGATCGGTGATGCCGGTACGAAGGTTGCCGCTCCGGCAGCGGTTGCCAAGACCGCCGCACCAGCGCAAGCAGCTGCGAAGACGTTGGCGTCGGTTGCACAGATCCCTGTCCAAAAGTCGGCCCCGCAGCAGGTGGCGCCAGGTGGGCGCATCCGCTCCTCGCCGCTCGCGCGCCGTATCGCCAAAGAACACGGCCTGGAGCTCGGCCGCATCGCCGGCACCGGCTCTGAGGGCCGCATCAGCAAGGAAGACGTTTTGCGCGCCGCGAACTCTGCATCTGTACAACAGCAAGTCCAAAAGTCTGCCCCACCGCAGGTGGCGCCGCCGGAGCTCGCCTCGCTTCCAGCCGATCCGGTTCCGCTCACCCGCATGAGGGCCATCATTGCCGAGCGGATGCTCGAGAGCGTGCGCGTCAGCCCTCACGTTTACACCGTCTACAAAGTGGATATGACGCGCATCGCGCGCCTGCGCGAGCAGCAGAAGGCCGCGTTCGACCAGCGTAACGGCGTCAAGCTCACGTTCATGCCGTTTATCGCCGCGGCTGCCGTGGCCGCGCTGCGCCGATGCCCCATCGTCAACGCCTCGCTTGAAAACACGGATAAGGGACTGGCCATTCGCTATCACCGGTCCATTGATTTGGGGATCGCCGTGGCGCTCGACTGGGGGCTCATCGTGCCCGTCATTCGCCACGCGGAGCAGCGCAGCTTCGCCGATCTCGCGCACTCCATCGCCGATCTCGCACTTCGCGCCCGCTCAAAAAAGCTTTCGCCCGATGAGATTGGCGGGTCGACATTCACACTGACAAACGCGGGAGCGTTCGGCGGCGAATTCGGGATGCCCATCATCAATCAGCCGGAGGCGGCCATTCTCGCTGTCGGTGGGTTGCGCAAAGAACCCGCGATTCTGACAGACGACGAGGGCAACGACACGATCGCAATCCGGTCGATGCAGTACTTCTGCCTCGGCTTCGATCACCGTCTCATCGACGGCGCCGACGGCGGCAAGTTCATGCTGGAGTTCAAGAAGACGCTCGAGGGCTGGAACCAGGAGATCGGCTGATTGCTAGCGGAATCGCACGTTTCTCTGCGTGCATCATGTCGATGAAGGATTTACTTTGAGCATGTCCGAGGACGCGAGCAAAGGGTTGGAGCCGCTGGTCCGTCCGCTCACTCCGCACGAGCGCGACTTGGTCCGCTGGCTGCTTGAACACAGCCATTTGGACGTGAGCCACCTGCTGACGCAAATCGACCGTCTGAATGTCTTCGAGAAATGCAGCTGCGGCTGTCCCACAGTGTACTTCGCATTAGATGGCGTGCCTGTGGCCCGGAAGGGCGAACAGCTCATTAGCGATTGGCTCGCCGAAGTTGACGGCAACAGCGTTGGCGTAATGCTCTTCGAATCCGGCAACAGGATCAGCTCACTTGAGGTTTATTCTTGTGCGGGAACTATGGACCACTTTGGGCTGCCCGAGATTGAAAGCATACGAGGCTATTAGTTCCCGTTGCACTGTCGTAGGCTACTCACCTCCCGTCGGCTTCGCCGCCGCTTCAAACGCCGCAGTCGCTTCGTGCAGTTTGTTAAACATCCGATCCGGCCCGATCGTTTCCGTCACATGGTGCCGATCGAAGTCGGATTTCAGATCCCACGGCACACGCGCGAATCCGAGCTCTACGCCAGCCTCATCGAGATTCTTCTTCAGCCGCTGCACAATCCGGGCCGCGGTGTAATCCAGGTGCGTCATCGCCTCCGCGTCCACCACCACCCACTTCACGGCTGAGGGCATGGGCTGCACCACCTGCGTAACTTCCTCGATAAACCGCCCCGCATTGGCATAAAAAAGTTCGGCGCCAAACCGATAGAGCACGAGGCCGGGCTGAGTGACCACATGAGGCGCAGCTGGCACGAGCATCCAGCTTCCGTCAGGATTTGCCTGCAGCACGCCGCTATGCGGGTGATAATCGTGGCGCACGATGCGCGCCAATGAGACCAGCATCGCGAGCACGATGCCCTCTTCCACTCCCACAAGAACCACAACCACTGCCGTCATCACCGCCAGCGCAAACTCCTGCGGGCTTTCGGACCGGATGTTGTGCAGTTCTTTGAAATCGATGAGCCGCAGCGCGACCAGGAACACCAGCGCGCCAAGCACGCAAGTCGGTAGAAACTGGAGTGGCACGGTGAGAAACAGCAGCACCAGACCCACCACGACTGCCGTCGCCACCTGCGCCATCTGGCTCTTGCCGCCGGCTTCTTCCATCATCGCCGTCTGCGTGGGACTGCCATTCACCACAAACCCGCCGCTCAGCGCCGCCGCGACATTCGCAGCCGAAAGCCCATATAGATCGACATTCTCGTCGACCTTTTCATAATGTTTCGCAGCGTAAATCCGGGTGGTCGCCGCGCTCTGCGTAAGAATCATCACCGCGCATGAGGCTGAGACCGTGAGGAGCAACTCCATCTCATTGCGATTCATCTCGCGAAGACTCAAAAGCGCCATCAACCCCAGGTGAGGCAAACCGCCGGCCACCGGCCCGATGGTCGCAATTCCGTGTCCCGCAAAATTCCACGCCGCGCTGGCTGCAACCGCGCCCACGACGGCGACAAGGGCTCCGGGGATTCTTGGAGCGAAGTGCCGCAACAGCAAAACAAACGCCAGCACCGAGGTAGACAACAATACGGTCGGCAGACTTGCATGCGGCAATCCGCGAGCCACCTCCCAGAACTGCACCACCGGCCTGCGAGAATCCACAGGAACGCCAAGCATCTCGCTCAGCACAGAGATTCCCACTTGAAACCCCACGCCGGTAAGAAATCCAACCAGAACCGTCCGCGAAAGAAAATCTGCGATAAACCCCAGTCGCAGAAGCCTCGCCAGCAACAGGATGATTGCCGTCAGGACAGCAACGATGCACGCCAGAGCAATGTAATGCGCACTCGAAGGTGTTGCCGCGCCCGAAATGCCGTCGGCGAGGATTGCCGCCGTCGCCGAGTCCGCCGCCACCACCAGGTAGCGCGACGAGCCGAAGGCCGCGAACGCCAACAGCGGCAACAGCAGCGAGTAAAGCCCCGTCACCACGGGCATTCCCGCGATCTTGCTGTAGCCAAGAACCTGCGGAATGTCCATGGCCGCCATCACGACGCCGGCGAATGCATCGCGCAAAGCGGTCGCGCGCTTGACTGGACGTAAGCCTCGAAACAGATTCACGACCTTAGAGCTCCTGTTCAACGATCGGAACAAAGTGGCATGGCATCAACACAAGTTTGCAGCCGATTTCATCGAGATTACTATGTGCTCGCAGCTAAACGGTCCACGCTTTGGCCCGTTCGACGGCCCGCTGCCAGCGACCGCGCCGGTCTGAACGTTCGGATGAGTCCATCTTCGGTTCAAAACGCACGTCGCCTTTGCGTTCAGCTCGGAGCGCATCGGGGCTGGGCCAGAATCCCGTCGCTAGCCCAGCAAGATAGGCCGCACCGAGCGCCGTTGTCTCCGTCACGCGCGGGCGAACAACCGGAACGCCTAGAATGTCGGCCTGGAACTGCATGAGAAGATCGTTGACCGCGGCGCCGCCATCGACTCTCAGGGCCTGGAGCGGCGCGCCTGTTTCGCTGTGGACCGCTTCCAGCACGTCGGCTACCTGGAACGCGATGGCTTCAAGTGCCGCGCGCGCAATCTGTCCCGGCCCGGTGTCGCGGCGCAAACCAATCAGCATACCGGCCGCATGCGCGTCCCAGTGCGGGGCGCCAAGACCAACGAACGCGGGCACAAAAACCACCCCGCCGGTGTCAGGCACGCTCGCCGCGAGGGCTTCCACATCGGCGGAGGCGCCGATCAGTTTCAAATTGTCGCGCAGCCACTGCACCACCGCGCCGCCGATAAAGATGCTGCCCTCAAGCGCGTACTCGAGCCGCTTCTGTGCGCTCGCCGCCACTGTTGTAATCAGTTTGTGCTTCGACCGCATGAATTCTGTGCCGATGTTTTGCAGCAGAAAGCATCCGGTCCCGTACGTGTTCTTGGCCTCGCCCGCGCTCCAGCACAACTGGCCGAAGAGGGCTGCCTGCTGATCGCCGGCGATGCCCGCGATGGCCACACCGCCGAGGCCCAGCGTGGTCGTCACCTCGCCCACGCGCTCGCTTGACCACTTCACTTCCGGCAACATGTTTGCGGGAATCCCAAAAAGCTTCAACAGCTCCGGATCCCACTCACCCTTCACCACGTTGTAGAGCAGAGTGCGCGAGGCATTGGTCACGTCGGTCACGTGCGTGTGGCCGCTTGTCAGGTGCCAAACCAGCCAACTATCCACGGTGCCGAATGCCAGTTCTCCGCGCTCAGCACGCGCCCGCGCTCCGCTTACGTTGTCGAGAATCCACTTGATTTTGGTTGCGGAAAAATACGGATCGAGCACCAGGCCGGTTTTCGACGAGACTGTCTCCCCAGCACCGCTCTCTTCCAAAAGTTCGCACTGCGCAGCAGTCCGCCGGTCCTGCCACACGATCGCCGGATGAATCGCCTTGCCTGTTGCGCGATCCCACACAATCACCGTCTCGCGCTGATTGGTGATGCCGATGGCGGCCACATCGCGCGGCCGTGCACCTACTTTGCCCAGCGCTTCCACGGCGCAGGAGAGCTGGCTGGTCAGGATCTCCGTCGGATCGTGCTCCACCCATCCCGCCTGCGGATAGAACTGCTGGAATTCTTTCTGCGCCACGGCCGCAATCGCGCCGGCCGCGTCGAAGAGAATCGCCCGCGAGCTCGTGGTTCCCTGATCGAGCGCCAATACGTAGGCCATCTGTGCTACCCGCTTTCAGGCAACCAGTCAAACACGCAAGGCAGGGACGAGGCAAGGCGCATTCGACTTAAATTGGATTGCGGACCTACCCGGGTTGACCTATGCTAGGAGTGCATGGACTACTCGAAGATCATTACGATTGAGCCCGGCAAGCGCAGCGGTAAGCCCTGCATTCGCGGCATGCGCATCACCGTGTACGACGTGCTGGATTACCTCGCCTCGGGAATGACCGAGGCGCAGATCCTCGCCGACTTCCCAGCGCTTCGAGAAGAAGACATTCGCGCCTGTCTGGCTTTTGCCGCGGACCGTGAACGGAAATTCGAGATTCTATCCGCTTGAAACTGCTCGTCGATGAAAACCTGTCTCCGCGCCTGACTGCGCTGATTGGCGATCTCTATCCGGGGTCCCGTCACGTTGAGGATTGTGGACTGCTCAGCGCGCTGGACGAAGAGGTCTGGCGCTTCGCCGCTGAGAATGACTTCGCAATTCTCTCCAAGGATTCGGATTTTTCCGAGCTTAGTGCGCTCCACGGAAGCCCGCCGAAGGTAGTTTGGCTTCGAGTCGGCAATTGCGCCACCGAACACGCTGCTCTCGCCCTTCGCGATTCGTTTGCGAGCGTTCAAGCCTTCCTGCTCACGAATGAGGAAAGTTGTCTCGTCCTGAGCGTCGCAGCCAAGATGCCCGTGCGAGGAGTTGATGAATAAGCAGATCAGGCTCCGTGGGCGACGCCCTATCGCACTTTTCCCGCCTTGTTCTCCAGCACCACATTCCCGAACACCGCCGTGTCCACTGTCTCCGGCTGGTGCGAGCAAAATCCGATGCCGACATAAAACGGCGCATCCAGATGCAGCTTGATCGGCGGACCGAACTGGTGCATCGGCTCGCCATCCAGGCTCATCCAGACGGAAAACTCGTCGCCGCGCTTTTCAATTCCAATGCGCTTGGCGCTGATCGTCACCAGGCTGTCGGGACTCGCGCCGCCCGGCCGCCCGCGTCCTCCCATGCGAAACTCCATGTCGGTGACGCGTGTATCTTTCTCGGGCCGCCACGCCAGGTGCACCATCCCCGCACCGTGCTCGGCCACCATCGCGGCCTTTGAATCATCGTCGAGGCTTTGCCGGATCATGAGCACGACCTTGCGGTCGCCGTAGCCCTTGGGATCGGGGAAGTTGATGTCGGCGGCCAGCGACACGTCACCCGACATGCGCTTCCACAGGAAGCGGAACTCGTCGCGCGTGTACCAGACGTTGTATCCGGCGGAATTGATCGTGTACTGCCGGGTCGCGGCATCGTAGCTTGCGCTGCCCGGCACGAGGGCGCTGCCAACGTCCGATTGGCCATCGAAAATTCCAATCGGCGCATCGAAATTTGTGCTCGACCGGTGAAAATCAGCGGGCGGCGCCACCTGTTGATGCGTTGCCGAACCGGGAAGCGCCCAATCCGGCACCGGCGGCAGATTGTTTTGCGCAGGCGGCGTCTGCGCAGGGAGCAGAAGCGCTGAGCTCGAAGAGCCGAGTGCTGCCAAAATCGGAATCATTCTAAGGAGCCGGCAAGCGATGCGTATACTCATGGCAACCCACTTTAGCAGACCCCTTCGGCCGCTGCCCATGGTCCCTCGCGCACCATCGTTTTAGAACCCCTCGTGTTGTACCATTTCGATTGGATTGAAGCCCACAAAAGAAAGCCCTGGACAATGACCCCCACGACAGCGACCCCCACAACCACTCCCACGCTCCTTGTTCTAGCAGCCGGAATGGGCAGCCGTTATGGCGGCCTCAAGCAGATTGACCCCGTCGGCCCCGCCGGCGAAACCATCATCGACTACTCGATCTTCGACGCTCTGCGCGCCGGCTTCGGCAAGCTCGTCTTCGTCATTCGCAAGGACATCGAGCAGCAATTCCGCGAGATCGTCGGCGCGCGCTTTGAGAAACGCGTTGCGGTTGATTACGTGTTCCAGGCGCTCGAAGATATTCCTTCGCACTTCACCGTTCCTGCCGGCCGGACGAAACCGTGGGGAACGACGCAGGCCATCCTGCTCTGTGCGGAGGCAATCCACGAGCCCTTCGCCGCCATCAACGCCGACGATTTCTACGGCGCCGACGGCTACCGCTCGCTGGCCGGCCATCTGACCTCCGGCTCGGCTGATTATTCGATGGTCGGCTTCGTCCTGCGCAACACGCTCTCGGACTTCGGCTCGGTAGCGCGCGGCGTTTGTCAGGCTAGCGATGATGGCTATCTGCAACACATTGTCGAACTCACAAAAGTGGAGCGCGACGGAAACGGCGCGCGCAATACCGATGCTGCTGGAACCGTCACCAAGTTCTCAGGCGACGAGCCGGTGTCAATGAATATGTGGGGATTTACGCCGCGGATCTTCGATCAACTGCGTGAGAATTTTGAAAAGTTCCTTGAGGCCAATGCCACCGACTTGAAATCCGAGTGCTACATTCCCAATACGGTCGGCGAGCTGGTTCGCGCCGGGCAGGCACGCGTCAAAGTGCTGCACTCACGCGATTCCTGGTTCGGCGTCACTTATCGCGAGGACCGCCCGCGAGTCGTCGAGAGTATCCGCCGCCTCATCGCGGATGGATCCTATCCCGAAAGTCTCTGGTCATGAGCTCGCTGCCCGACGCTCACGCCGCAGCGACCAAATTTGAATTCCGCGGCGAAGTTTTGGGCTTGGTGCCGCACGGCGGCGGCCACATTAATGACACGTTCCTCGTTGCGTGCGAGACGCCGGGCGCGCCGGCTCGCTACATTCTTCAGCACATCAATCGTCACGTCTTCCACGATCCCGTTGCCGTGATGCGGAACATCGAGCGCGTGACGGCGCATCTTGCCGCGCAGGAGACGGGGCAGCCGGACGGTGATCGCAGCGCGCTTCACCTTGTCCCCGCGCGAGACGGGCGCAACTGGTACGTGGATGAACAGGGTGAAACGTGGCGCGCCTATCGCCTGATTGAGAACGCGCGGACCCACGAAACGGCGAGGTCTCCCGATCAGGCGTTTCAGGCGGCGCGCGCCTTCGGCCATTTCCAGCAGCAGCTCGCTAGCCTTCCTCCGCCGCGCCTCAACGAAACTATTCCTGACTTTCATCACACGCCCAAACGCTTCGCGGCGCTGGAGCAAGCCATCGCCGTGGACGCGGCTGGCCGCGCTGCGCTGGCCAAACCGGAGATCGATTTTGCCCGCTCGCGCCAGGCAATTACCGGCGTTCTGCTTGACGCCAATCTTCCGGAGCGCATCACGCACAACGACACCAAGTTCAATAATGTTTTGCTCGACGACAAAACGGGCGAAGCCGTCTGCGTGATCGATCTTGACACAGTGATGCCCGGCCTGGCGCTTTACGACTTTGGCGACATGGTGCGCACCACGACCAGCCCGGCGAAAGAGGATGAGCAGGACCTGTCACTGGTAACGATGCAATTTCCTATGTACGAGGCTCTAATCCGCGGCTATCTTGAATCGACCGCCGCATTCCTCACGCCCGCGGAGAGAAAACTGCTCGCCTTCTCCGGCAAGCTCATCACGTTTGAGATCGGGATTCGTTTCCTTGCCGACTATCTGGCCGGAGACACCTACTTCAAAGTCCATCGTGAGGGGCATAACCTTGACCGTTGCCGCACGCAGTTCAAACTGGTGGAATCGATCGAGCAGCAGGAAGAGAAAATGAACCGGCTGGTGGAGTCGATTGCGGGATGAGCGCTGCCGCTTAAGGGATGCGCGAAGCGTAATTCGAAATTCGGCGCGTCAGATTGCGGATGGTCGGTCCAAGCCTCAATCGGGCCGCCCGGTATAGTGCTGCATGTGGTGGACCACGGAGTGGTCCTCAATGGACTCGAGGTGCGTTGTCACCTCGGCGGGCATCTCCAGGTCGACCGCGAGCCGCTCCTCAACCTGCGTCGCCAGCCGATGGGCCTCGCCGAGCATCATGTTGTTGGGAAATAAAAGATGCACCTCGATGATCTGCCGGTAGCCCGTGGTGCGAAATCGCACTCCGTGATAATCCAGGCCGAGCTCCGCGCAGAGAGCGTCGAGCCTGGCGCGAATCAGGTGGCCGACTTTGGGATCCGAATAGTCGAGCAGCCCTTTGAAGGCGCGCCAAAGCAATCGCCCGCCCGTCCACAGAATGTTTGCCGCTACGGCATAGGCCACCAGCGGATCGAGCGGCTTCCAGCCTGTCGCCATCACCAAAGCCAGGCCCGCAACCACGCCAAAGCTGGTCCAACTATCGGCGAGAACATGCTTGCCGTCAGCTTCGAGAATCAGCGAATGATTGCGCTGGCCGATGCGCAGCAGATACGTGCCCAAAACAGAGTTCAACACGCCGGCGGCGACGATCAGGATCACCCCGCTCCCCAGGTTCTCCAGGGCCAGGCCGCTTCTCCATTTCACCGTGGTCGTATAAAGAATGCTTCCCGCCGCCAGCACGATCATCGCGCCTTCAAAGCCGGCGGAAAAAAAGGTGATGCGCTCGTATCCGTAGTGAAAGTGCGCAACTGCAGGCCGAGCGCTGAGCCACAGGCTGAAAACGGCAAACGCCACGGCCACAACGTGCACCACCGATTCCGCGGCGTCAGAAAAGATGGCTGACGACCCCGTGTAGAGGTAAGCAGTCATCTTTCCGGCGAGCATCAACACGCCCACGATCAACGACAACAACATGGCGAAGCGAGCATCGCGATATTGCCGGCGTTTCTCGGTGGAATCGTATTTCGGCAGATCGCTCAAAGCCGATCCTTCGATCGCAGTGGCTGAGATCCCGCCACCAGTCTACGCGCGGGCCATGACATCCGCATTGCTGGCCTGTGTAGCGCTGGCAGACTCGTTGTGCCTCGGAGGATTCCGCTGCAGGCCGGTGTTTCTCTTAAGAGGGGGTCTTGCCTTATTGACTCTGCCCCGGAATCTGGGGCGACGTGTGTCCGATTTCCTTGAAGTCAACCCCGAACTTCGGGTCCTGCACGGTGCCATCGACATGAATGGGAACCAACGTCCCAGCCCCATCTTTCTTGAAGAGTTTGTCCGCCGGCTTCAGCAGCAGTCCCTTCCAGCCGCCTACCATCCGCGAGACGGTCGCGTCTGTCCGAGCCGTGCCTGTGAAATTGAGAGTACTGCCGTCTAACCCATACTTGCCGGCCAGGTCGATCTCCGCTCCGGGCACGGTGTATTTGAGGTTGGGAAGCATAATCATTCCATCGGCCATCGTGAAATTGCTCTCAATTGCCGAGCGCACCTGGTCCCCGGCGTTCTTCGCGTCCTTTGGTTCGCCTTGCCCGCGCATGCTCAGTTCGCCCACATCGTTCTGAACCTTGGCGCTCGTGAACGCCGCATCCTCCAGCAGGAATTTTCCATCCAGCTTCATTTTTTCCGGCACCGGTTCAGCTCCCGGCGGAATCTCAAGCTTGGCGCTCAATGTCAGCTGGCCGGCCATCAGCGGCGTCCCGCTCTTGCTCACCAGACGCAGAAAGTCTTCCATACGTTGCCGGTCGATATTCACATTCAGCGCAATCTCGCGGCCGCGGGGCCTCGTGATTCCGTTGGACAGCGTTTGCAGGGGGACCCCAACGATCTCCCCTTCGGCGGTGAAGTGTGACTGCCCGAGCGTTGCGCGCACCGGGTGCAGCCACGTGTCGCCGTTGGTCCCGTCCACCGTGGCCTGGAAGGTTGTCTCCAGCGGTAGCGCGGTGCCGAATTGCGTCAACCTGAAGTTCGGAGTCTCCGTCTGACCATTCACTTCCAGCTTTCGCAGAACCCCCTGATAGTTGCCGATCGAATTCAGAATCCCCGCAATTCCATTGAAGACGCCCAGGTCAGCGTTTTCAAAGTTGTATTTGCCGCCGACCGGAGTCTCTCCAGGATCTTCAACCACCCACGGGCCGAAGCTGCCCGAAGACACGATCGTTCCTGCGGGGCGTGGGTTGGTCAGTTGCGCATCGAAGTGCATCGGATGGTCCAGACTTACGTTTGTCAATCGCACGTGGGCGATGTCGAATTCCAGCGGGAGTTTTCCCGGCTTGCTGTTTTCGATCGTCAAATGCGCGTTTTTGCAGTCGATGCTGTCCACCAGGAAACTCAGCACCGATGCGTGAATGTCTTCCGGCGCGGCAGGACTGGGTTCCTTCTCCTCGTGGCTGAGATGCGGCTTGGCCGGTATATCCACGTCCAGCCCACTCAACTGCACCACTGCAATCCTGATGGGCTCACCGGGCTTGTATCGCAGCGGAGCGTGAAACCGGAAGCCATCCAGCCGGATCAACGGCTTGCTTTCGACGGCGCTGTTCGAACCTCGAACATCGACTCCAGCAATACTGACTGGCGGCCAGATGCGCAGCCCCTTGCCCTCAGCCCATACCCCGTTCCTCAGGGAGACATGGAAGCTGTCAAGCTCCACGTGAGCGTGAAAATGTTCTTCGAGTTTCCCCACGATTGCGGCGCGCAACATGGGCTCGACCCTGCGGATCGCCAGGGTAATTGCCACTCCAAGCACAAGGAATGCGAGCAGGACCGCACCGGCGGCCCATTTCAGCCATCCGTGCCTGCGCCGCTTTCGCACTCGCCTTCCTGCCACAGCCCACCCTTGCCCGCGTTCATTTTCTAGAGGCTCACGTTGCACTTGAAATCTGTTCCCCTGCTTTGTTTGACGACGCTCGCGGCTGAAATCGCTTCGGTGTCTTCGTACTTTCTTGTTCCCCTTAGTTCCTCAATCTCCGGCTCCCTGCGTTTCAGCTCTTTTGTCCCTTACGGTCAAATGCCGTAGACTTCTTCTCACGGATGCAATCTCTGATTGAAAACCTCGTAAAGCTGCAATCGATCGAACTTAGCCGAGCCCGCCTGAATCAAGAGATGCGCGCTCTGCCTTCCGAGATCGCTCAGGCGGAGTCCGCGCTGGCCGCCGCTGAGCGCCAGTCCGCCGATCTTTCCGCCGCTCTGGGCCGCGAGGACTCGCTCCGCACTCGGCTGGAGCGCGACATCGATTCCCATCGCAAGAAGGCCGCGCGTTTCCGCGTTCAGCTCGACTCGGTGACGACGCCAGAGCAGGCTACGGCCATGGAGCACGAGATTCAGTTCGCGACGGCAGAAGCCGACCGCCTGGAAAGCGACGAATACGCCAGCCTGGAGCGCACCGAGACCCACGAAGCCGCGCTATCCCAAGCCCGTGCCCAGGTGGAGCAGCTTGCCGCGGAGGTGGAGTCGGTTCGCGCCAGCGTGGCCGCGCGCCAAAAGGATCTTGCCGCCAGTTTGAGCGCACTCGACAGTGAACGCGAAGCCGTCCGCAATGCGATCGATGCGGACTGGCTTGCGCGCTTTGACCGCATCGCCAAAGGCCGCGGCACCGGGATCGCACGCGCCGAGAACCAGCAGTGCACCGGATGCAGTATGGGTGTGCGCCCGCAAGTGTGGAACCAGCTTCGCGAGGGCGAGCTGCTCTCCTGCGACAGTTGCAGCCGCCTCCTTTACTGGGACCCGGCAATCGTCGCCGCTCCCAAAGCGCCTCAACCAGAAATGATCCCCGGCGCCGGCCGCGCCCCGCGCAAGCCCCGCGAGGCAGGCGCGTAGCGCATTTGTTTATCAAACAGTTGAGATCGGCAGTGACTGTCGAAAGGCTTGGGCATGGGCCGGCAACCCATGTTACTTCCGGCATCGAGATTCCGCAGATTTGACGGTCGAGGCCGTCAACCTTTTGGTTCAGAACCGGTCTATACTGGCAGCGCAAGAGCCTCAAGGGATCATTACGGGGAGTTGAGTGCCCCGCGTGTTCGGCGAAATTCGCAGCCGGCAAAGGATTCCCTTCGCCCTTCACCCGGGACGTCGTGGGTGTGTGCGGCCATCCAGCCCTTCTCACGCATCCCCTTAGGTTCAGCTGGAGGCATGCAATGCGTAAGGCAATTTTTCTCGCTCTCCTCGCTACGCTTTCGTCCCTGCTCACGAGCTGCGGAACGACCACTACGGCCACGAATGGCTGTGGCAGTCAGTGTCCTGTATCAGGAGTTCCCGTCTCGCTGACGATGACCGACGATCCGCCCGAGGGCGTTTCCGTGCTCTTCTTCCAAGTGAGCCTGACGGCCGCATCGCTCCAGCCCGCGGTCGGCACAGGTCCATCCATCTCGCTCCTCAACGGCAACACGCCCATCCAGATCGATGTGACGAAGCTCCAGGCGCTGTCCGCCTTCCTGAGCACGGCGACCGTTCCAGCAGGAACCTATGGCAGCCTCAGCCTCACCTTCGCCAGTCCGCAACTGGTCATCTTCAACCAGTCGGATACGGCGCTTGGAAGCTCCTGTGCGGTGGGGAGCATTTGCACGCTCACGCCGGCCATCGACAACTCCGCCACGGTCAACTTCGCCTCTGCCCCGTTCCCGGTGACGGTTTCAGCGACCTCTCCGTTGGGGTTCCTCGTCGATTTCCATCTCAACACCGTGATCCAGTCCGATTTGTCGGTCAATCTTGACGCTACGAACGGGATCACCATGGCGGAACTGCCCGCGGCTGTCTCGCCGGTTGCTCCTCCATTCGGCTTCCTCACCGGGACCGTGGGAACGGTGAACGCCAGCCAGAACTCCTTCACTCTGGGGACGCTTTGGGGCAGGACTTTCACCATCGACGTCAACAGCAGCACTGTGTTTGCCGATTGGCCGCCCTGCGCCAGCCCTGGAACCCTTTCTTGCCTCACTCCCGGAGCCATCGTGCAGGTCCAGGTCGGCGGCGTCGAGAGCGGTGGAATCCTTCTGGCTGCGAAAGTTACCTGGCTATCGAGCGGAATCGTGAACCAACAGGTCGTTGAAGGCACTGTCGTCGGGTTCAATGGCACGCAGATCAGGCTTGTTTTCCAAAGTCAGTTTCCGAGCCCCACTGCTGTCCCGCTCGGCGGCTTGGCTACGGTCACGCTGGACAATGGCGCCGTGTTTTCCGTAGATTCAGGCGGTTTCACAATTCCCGCAGGGGCCATTTTTGCGGGCTTCAGCAATCTGACACTTGGCCAGGAACTCCAGCTCGCAGTCGACGCCGGATCGATGTCGTGCGTGACCAGTAACGTGATCGCTGGCGGCTGGGGGCCTCCGCCTGTGTGCACGTTCTCGACCAAGAATGTCCAACTGGAGCCGAGCCAGCTCAGCGGTCAAATCACGTCCATCGACTCATCCGCGTCGAGCTTTACACTGGGCAGTTTCCCTAGCATTACGTTCGGCCCCGTACCTCCAATTTCCGCCTTGGGGCTTACGGTGGACACTACTGTGCAGACCTCCTACCAAGGATTCACGACCGACGGTTTTTCAGGGTTGGCCGACGGGGACTTCGTTTCAGTGAACGGCTGGGTGTTTGAAACCGACAACGGCATTCTGGACCCGGCGATAGCACCGCCCTTCGTCCTGGCGCAAACCGTCACCGACCACGCGGCTGGGGTTTTTTGACGGCAGCGTGAACCTGAACGATAAGGAAGGGTTTTCTTAGCGGCCTCATCCGGCGAAATCGATCGAAATCCGGATGAGGCCGTCGTCTATCCCAGGCGCCGGCCGTGCCCCGCGCAAGCCGCGCGAAGTAGGCGCGTAGCGCATTCGCACTGCAGCATTTTTCCCCAGGTTGCCTCAGCCGCTGCCCACCGCTTCGCGCCTGCTACCCTTTTCTTGAAGGATCCCTTTTAAGGAACGCATCCGTGCAGCGCATCTGTGTCGATATGGACGAGGTGATGGCCGATACGCTCGCCGAGCACCTTCGCCGCTATAACCAGGCCTTCGATGAAGCCGTCACGACGGAGGACCTTGCCGGCAAAGGCCTGTGGGAGATCGCGCCACAAGACCGCCAGGCGGAACTCCGCGCATTTCTTGACGCCGAAGACTTTTTCGAGGTGCTGGAAGTGATTCCCGGCGCGCAGCCAGTTCTGAAGGATCTTTCTTCGCGTTTTGAAATCTTCATCGCCACGCAGGCCATGGCCGTGCCCAACTCCCTCGGTCCTAAATACCGATGGTTGCAGCGCCACTTTTCCTTCATCCCGCCCACGCATTACGTCTTTTGCGGCAACAAGACCATCCTCCGCGCCGACTATCTCATCGACGACCAGCCCAGGAATCTCACTCGCTTCGAAGGCCAGGGATTGCTCTACACCGCGCCACACAATCTCACAGCAACCGGTTTTGTCCGCGTGAACAACTGGCGCGAAGTTGCCGATTACTTCGATGCGGTCCCCACCCAGCCCCAAACACCCGCCTGATCAAGCGCAAAACCCTCAATCGCGCAGAGCTTTAAACTCTCAGTGAATGCGCCGTCTTCAAGAACCGATCCGCCCAGGTTCGATACCATGGACTATTGCAGTGTCTGGAACCGTTTCTAAGGCGCCAATGACGCGCCGCCGCTTTTTGATCGCAAGCGCGTGTGCTGGCGCCGGCCTGGCGCTCTATGGGGGCGAAGTCGAGCGGCATTGGATCGAGGTGACGCACCGCGACGTTTTCCTGCCCGGCCTGCCTCAAGCCTTCGACGGCTTCCGCATCGCGCAACTCAGCGACATTCACCTGGACGACTATACGGAGCCGTTCTTCCTCCGCGACGCGGTCCATCACATCAACGGCATGAACGCCGACGCGGTTTTTCTTACCGGCGACTTTGTGACCAAAGGTCTTCTGTCGGGAAGCCTCTCTATCCCCTCGGCCTGGCAATGCGCGAATCTGCTCAATCGGCTTGAGTGTCCTCACCGTTATGCCGTCCTCGGCAATCACGACGTGTTGGTCAGCCGGAAAGTCGTTACTGAGGCGCTCAGCTCCAACGCCATCACCGTGCTCAACAACGCGTATGTGCCCATTGAGCGCACGGGCGCCCGATTCTGGCTTGCCGGTCTCGACGATCCTGTGGAGGGCGTGCCCGATCCCGAGCTGGCAATCCCCCAACCCATCCGCAACGTGCCGCACGAGCCGATCGTGCTGCTTTGCCACGCTCCCGACTACGTCGACGATCTTTTGGCGTCGCCGACGGGCGGAGCGCTCTCGCTCATGCTCTCCGGTCACACGCACGGAGGCCAGGTTCGCGTGCCGTTCGCCGGTCCTCTCATTCTTCCGCCGTTGGGCCAAAAGTATGTCGAGGGCTGGTTCCGCTTTGGAAATCTGCAACTCTACGTCAATCGCGGTCTCGGCACAGTCAGCCTCCCCGTCCGATTCAACTGCCCGCCGGAGATCACGCTTTTCACTCTGTACTCCGCCTGAGCTGGAATTGCTTCCGCCGGCGTCCACGCGACGGCGTTCGTCATTCCTCCGCGATGGTCATGCCCCCGCGATGGTCATGCCGTCAACGCGCAGCGTCGGCGAAGCCACCGATCCCCTGAAGACAAGGTCGTTTCCGATGGCCGTCACGTTGCGCAACATCTCCGCAAGGTTTCCGGCAATCGTCACCTCTTCCACGGCGTAAGTAAGCTGGCCGTTCTCTATCCACAGGCCGGTCGCGCCGCGCGAGTAGTCGCCGGTGACGAGATTCGTGCCGAAGCCCATCAGCCCCGTAACGTAAAACCCCGCCGAAATATCCGCGATGATCTCCTCGGGAGCGAGCGTTCCCGGTTCAAGGAAGAGATTGCCGCAACCGATTCCCGGCGCGCCCGCCAATCCTCGTGCTGCGTTGTGAGTGGACTTCATGCCCAGCTTGCGCGCGGTGTACGTGTTCAGCAGGTAATTGCGCAGCATGCCGTTCTCGACGACGACGGTGCGCTGCGAAGCCAGGCCCTCGTCATCGAAGGGCGAGGTTCCGAACCCTCCCACGCCGCTGGGCAGCAGCATCGTGTTGTCATCCACGATGGTCACGTTCGCGGCGCCAATCGTCTCGCCCAGCTTTCCCGCCAGGAACGATGCGCTGCGCCAGATCGAATCGCCGGAAGCGGCCTCGAAGATTGAGCCGATCAGCGTCCGCGCCGTCTCCGGAGCAAACACGATCGGCACACGCTGCGTGGGAACGCGCCGCGCTCCGAGCCGCCGCAACGTGCGCCTTGCCGCCTCGGCGCCGACAGCTTCAGGCGATTCGAGAAGCGGGAGCCGCCGCGCGCCTGACCACCAGCCGTCGCGCTGCATCTTGCCATTCGCGTCCGTCGCCAGCGGCGCCGCCGCAACGCCCGCATAGCTAGTGCGATAGCTGCCCATAAATCCGCGCGAGTTGGCCATGGCCTTCTGCCCTGTCGACGCGTCAAAGCTGCCGCCGTCGGAGTTCGTGATGCGCTTGTCGGCGGCCATTGCCGCTGCCTCGGCACGCCGCGCCCATTCGATGCGCTCCGCTCCATCGAGCGAGTACACATCGTCGAAGTAGAGGTGCAGATCGCCTTCCGCCTTTCCAAACTCACCTGCGTCCGGTAAGCCGGCGAACGGATCTTCCTCCGTAACTCTCGCCAGCGCGAGTGCCCCATCGACAAGCTGCCGAATTCCATCCGCGGTCAGGTCGCTTGTCGATGCCGAGCCCGAACGCCTACCCAGAAACACTCGCAGGCCCAGCCCGCGCGAGCCAGACTCCTTCAGCGTTTCCACCTCGCCCATGCGCACGTTCACGCTGAACTCATCGCCTTCGCGCGCCACCGCCTCGGCGTCGCTTGCGCCCGCTTTCACGGCCTGTGCGACGACGTCAGCGACGAGGGATTCGAGATCGATTGTGGTTATTGTGGATGCGATCTTGCCTTGGGCCATGGATCAACAGTAACAAAACGGCTTGCAAGCTAACTGGCGCTTCCGGCCCGAGCCGAGAGGTTGGTTGCGATTATTATGACGATCTGATAACCTTAAGAGACTATGCGGACGCACGATCCCGCTCTTGACGCGCTGCTCGACCTGGATGGCCTTACGCTTGTTGTCGATCCCGAAGGAGGCCATTGGGTTCGCTTTGTGGTCAATCGGGTTCCGGCGACGCCGGAGAAGCCGCATGGACTGGATTACTCACTTACGTTGCATGGACGCAATGGCGAGCGGCTGGTGGGATTTGATAACGCACACCCTGTTGGCAGGAAGAAACGTGGTGGGCCACAGGATCATCGTCACCGCATTCGCACGGTGCGTCCTTATGAGTACCGCGATAGCGCAACTTTGCTTGCCGATTTCTGGGCGGAAGTGGACGCTGTGTTGAAAGAGAGAGGAGTTCTCCCATGAAGACGCTGAGAGTTGGAATCGCCAGTTACAGCGAAATGAAGGCCATGACCCTTGCCATCGCGCGCGGGCAACGCAAGCTCGCACCCCGCGATCCGCGCATCTGGTTTCCGTCTACGGAGTCCTTTGCGAGAGTGCTTTCGGCCGGCAATCGTGATCTGCTCCGCCTGATTGCCGAGAAGGCGCCTGGCTCTCTTGAAGAGTTGTCGCAGCTCACTGGGCGCAAGAAGCCGAATCTTTCCCGAACGCTGAAGACCATGGCCAATTATGGCTTGGTTCGTTTGGAGCGCGGCTTTCGCGGACGCATTGCACCGACGGTCGTGCACGACCGCATCGAACTCGAGCTGCCGCTGGTGCGGAAGGAACGCGCCGCCTGAGGTTCGCCAGCCCGCAATTCAAACTCCGGGGCGAGGGCCTCATACTCTCTTCGCACCGCGGGATTGGCCAGCAGGCGGGCTCTGAATTCTTCGAAGGGGATCATCATCGCGTCTTTTTCTCGCCGCTGTTGAAACGCAAACTGATTTTGGGAGAGAAGGCGCTCTACGCCGTCAGCCGCTCGAGCTGATCCGGCTTCACGATGGTCAGGCTGGTGCCTTTGATCGTGATCCACTGGTCGCGCCGGAACTGGTTCAGCAGCCGGGTTACGGTCTCGCGCGAGGTGCCCGCCATGTTGGCGATCTCCTCATGCGTCAGCGCCATGGTGAAGCGAATCTCCGGTTTGCCATTGGCCGATGACCGTCCCCAGTCCAGCAGGAGCCGAGCAAGGCGTCCCGCAGCCGAACCTGAAAGCGCCAGCCGCTTGGCATCGTGGAAGACCGTGAGGTATTCGCCGCTGAGCGACTGCGCCGCGTGCATCGATGCGATCCCGTGCCGGCCAAGGAATTCGACAAACTCCTGCTTGCGAACCGTCTTTACCTGGCAGGGCTCGATGGCCTCGGCCGTCACTTCGTGCGGCACGTTGGCTAGCACGGCGCTCAAACCCATTACATCGCCCGGACCGGCGATCTTCAGGATCATGGTCTTGCCATCGCGCGAGGTGGAGGAGATCTTTACCTGCCCGAAGCAGATGACAAAGACATTGCGCGCAGGATCGCCCTCTGAGAACAGCTTGGCCCCGCGAGCATGGCTCATCATGATGCCGATCTGGTCGTAATCCGCCAGCGCCTCGGGCGTGAGATTGCAGAACATCCGCAGATGGCGATGCTCGCAATTCAGGCAATCTTCCGGAGCGTGATGAGTGTGGAGCGTGGCCATACCTATACCGTTGGGCGCGAGAAGCTACCCAAAGTATAGCGCAAATCACTATTCGGGACGCTGAATGCTGCCGACGGCACGGTTCCGCTGGAGACTTGGCCTCCGGCGCGGCGATTTCTCTATGCGGGCACCGCTCCGTTGCTATGCCGGCGAGCTGGCGTTACGCGGGTCAGGCAGCAGGTGATGTAAGCTCTTGAAACCTCGCGCGCCAGCTCCTCCAGGAGCCGCATCCGCAACGGTGGATAGCTTTCAAAGGCGCGGTGCAATCCTTCGATCGGCACCAGCAGCATCGACCCGGAGCCCACCGAACTCAAAGTGTAGGTATGGTGCCGGTCTCCTAACACGGCGGCTAATTCCAGCAGGTCTCCCGGCCGGGCCGACCCCAAGGTGACGCGCATCTCAAAGCGTTCCGCCTTGCGCACAAAATCACCCGAAACCACGACATACAGCCCCTTGCAGTCCTCGTGCTGGCGGAAGACCACCTGGCCGGCCTCGAAGTCGACACACTTTGTCTCCCCGCCCAGGAGGCTCCCGGCCTCCTGTGGGCACTCCAACAGCTCTGCAAGCGGATGCGCCGCTGCGGCGGCCAGGCGCTCGAATCGCGTATCGGACTGATTGCTAACCATTTCTTCGCCCTATTCCCCGTTTCAGAAGTCTCAAAGTGCAGGTCCCGCCTTGCTACCTTTTCCCGGCAATTCACCGAACGCGCAACATCGCCTGCGCGGCATCGCGCTGGCCCATGACTCTGCGCATTTGTGTTCGGTTTTTGTCGGACAAACGGTGCGGTTTCTCCTTTCACCCGCCCATTTTCCTTAACGATCGAACCCTGTCGATCGCATTACGTGAAGCCTCAGCGCAACGCACTGCCGGGAGTGTCCCGGCCTGCCTTCTACAGCGCTCCCACCGGAAGCGCCAGCAGCTGCTCCACTTCTGCGGGCGACCTTTCGGGCGGAACACAGAGCACCGGCACGCGCGAAGTAGAGAGCAAAGCAAAGGCTGTGCCATGCGGCCCACGCGTCCCGCTCATGCGTTTAACCCCCGCCACAAGAATGCAGGGGTGAGTTTCTGCAATCGCTTCCTGAATGGCTTCTCCGGGGTCGCCGTCCTTGACGATGCAATGTACCGGAGCCTCATTGAGCAGCCAGCCCGAGCCCCCATTTTGCGCATGGTGCGGGCGCGGCGGAAGCTTGACGCCAAAATCCGCCGGAACCGCAGCGCAAGGATCCTTGCCGGCTTTGATTTCGGCGGCGGTGCGAACGTGCAGTAACAGTAACGGCCGCTGAAAGGTGACGGCCAGCGAGTATGCCGTGGCCGCTGCAGCAGCGGATGATTCATTTCGTTCCACGGCCAGCAAGACCGGCCCACCCGGCGCAGGGCGATGAGAGCCCGCATTCCAGTCCGCAGCTACAGCCAGCACCGGACACGGCGCCAACCTTACCAGTTGTTCCGCAATGGCGCCCACCACAACCGGCCCGGCGCCTTCCATCCCTTTGGTGCCAATCACGATGAGCCCGGCTTCATACTGCCGCGCCACATCCACCAGCATCTCCGCCACGGCCCCTTGCCGCACTTCGGAATGGCTGTGAATGCCTTCGCGAAGCAGTTCGCCAACCATCGTATCGAGCACTTTGCGCGCCTGCGCAGTCAGGTGGCTGGCCACGCTTCCCGGCAGGCCATCCACCGCGGCGTATTCCATGGGATCGAGTCCATGCGCCAAAACGATGCGCGCGCCGTAATTTGTGGCAAGCTTGCGCGCGTATTCCAGGGCCGCCTCTGCCTGGCCATCCAGGCCAGTCGCCACCACAATCGTTTTCAGTCCTTGATCGAAACTCACGCTTCACCCCCGGGGTCCATTGCTATCTCGCTCATTGGACTCTGAGTGTGCGCTTTGCAGGCGGGGAGGGGCAGTGACATTATTCACCCCTACCTGTGATTCGAGTCACAATGCAAATTCCTGATTTTGCTGGAGAAACGCTATGGTGCAACCGCCCGTCCGGCGTACGCCCTGTACATCCGGCGGCCCAATGCGCTAACGTGGGCGCGTTATGAAATCTCTTCAGTCGCACCCACTTCTCTCGTCTTTCTCTTTCGCCTCCACAATTCTCCTTGCAACCAGCCTCTCCGTTTCGGCACAGGCTCCCGTGCCCGATTCGCCGGCCATCGAAGCTCAGGCACACGCCATGATCTCGAAGCTCACGCTGGAGCAGAAAGTTGAGCTCCTCGGCGGCGTCGACAACATGTTCACGCGGCCCATGCCCGTCATCGAGCTGCCGCGCTTCAAAATGTCCGATGCCTCTGTCGGCGTGCGCACCTTTGGACCGACCACGGCCTATGCAGGTGGCGCTGCGCTGGCCGCCACATGGGACACCGATTTCGCCCGCAAGCTTGGCGAAAGCTTGGGCCGTGATGCCCGAGCCCGCAGCGTCAATTTCCTGCTTGGACCCGGCGTCAACATCGCGCGGTCACCTATCAGTGGGCGCAACTTCGAGTATCTTTCAGAGGATCCGTTCCTGAACGCTTCTCTTGTGGTCCCCTACATTGAAGGCTTGCAGTCCCAGGGCGTTTCCGCCACCGTGAAGCACTTCGTGCTCAACGATCAGGAGTTCAACCGGCACAACGCCGACGTAGAGATCGACGGACGCACCATGCGCGAGATTTATCTGCCCGCGTTTGAGGCGGCTGTCACCAAGGCCCACGTTGACGCGGTGATGGATTCCTACAACCTGGTCAACGGCGTCCACTCCACGCAGAACGATTTCCTCAATCTCAAGTTGCTCAAGGGTGAATGGGGTTTCCAGGGGATTCTCATGTCCGATTGGGACGCAACCTACGACGGCGTCGCCGCGGTCAACAACGGCCTCGATCTCGAAATGCCCAGCCCGAAATTCATGAACGCGAAGAATCTCATCCCCGCTGTTCAGAGTGGCCAGGTAAAGGAATCCACCATCGACGAACATCTTTTGCGCATCTTCCGCACCGAACTTCGCTACGGCTGGATGGATCGGCCGCAATTCGATCCCGCAGACTCCACATACTCGGTCGCCGATCGCGCCGTCGCCCTTCAAGGTGCTCTTGAGAGCATTACCCTCCTCCAAAACAAGGAAAAAATGTTGCCGCTCGATCCCTCGAAGATCAAGAACATTGCCATCATCGGCCCCGATGCTTATCCGGCAGTCCCCGGCGGCGGAGGCTCATCGGAGTCCCGCGCGTTTGAGCCAGTCAGCATCCTCACCGGGATTGCCAACCTGCTCGGCCCCGACGCGCATGTCTTCTACAGCGCAGGCATGCCCGATTCGCCCGACCAGATGAAGGCCATCGCGAATGCCGACGTGGTGGTTGTTTCCGTGGGCTTCGATCCCAAGACGGAACACGAGGGCGCCGATCGCACCTTCACGCTACCGCCGGGCCAGGACGCGCTCGTCCAGGCGGTCGTCGCAGCCAATCCCCGCACCGTCGTGACGCTCACCGGTGGCGGCGGCGTGGACACGAGCCGCTGGCTCGATAAAGTTCCCGTCCTGCTCCACACCTGGTATCCCGGCCAGGAAGGCGGCACGGCCGTCGCGCAGATTCTGTTCGGTCAGCACGATCCCGAAGGCAGACTGCCTGTCAGTTTCGACCGCAGCTGGGACGACAATCCTTCATCAAAGTGGTACTACGGCGATCCCAAGGACAACACCACGCTCCACACCACCGGCGAAGACGGCAAGCCGCTCGACTACACCATCGAAAACATCAAATACGGCGACAAGCTGATGGTCGGCTATCGCTACTGGACGACCACCGGCAAGCATCCGCTGTTTCCTTTTGGTTTCGGCCTGAGCTACACCACGTTCAAATTCGCGAATCTCAAAGTTCCGGCCTCAGCCAAGTCGGGCTCCACGGTCGATGTCAGTTTCGACGTCACCAACACCGGCAGCGTGGCCGGCGCTGAAGTGGCCCAACTCTACGTCTCCGACCCATCCGCGCAGGTGGACCGGCCCGAGCGCGAGTTGAAAGGCTTCGCTAAAGTCCGTCTCGGTCCCGGAGAGACGAAGAACGTGAACCTCAGCCTCGACGCCCGCTCCTTCAGCTACTGGGACGAGCCCGCCCAGAAGTGGATCATCGATCCCGGCAAATTCGTGATTCGCGTCGGCGACTCCAGCGAGAACACTCCGCTCACCGCCGACATTGACCTTCACTAAGCGCAACAGGTTCGTATCTCAACTAGCACGGTCATCCTGAGCGAAGGTCGCTCGCTTACGGCGAGCGACTGAAGTCGAAGGATCTGCATTTTAGCTTTGCAGACCTGCGCCAAAGGAGAATTCGTCCATGTTCAAGAACCGCCTCCGGATTCTTGCCGGCACGCTTCTCGTCATCGCCTGCGCGGCTTCCTCCCGCGCGCAAACCGCGCCGCATCCGCAGTGGGTGGGCACCTGGGCGACTGCTCCCATGGTCGCGGACGGCGGCTTCAACGTTCGTCCGCTCTCCGGCGCTACGCTGCGCGAGATCGTCCACATTTCGGCTGGCGGCGCCGAGATTCGCGTGCGCTTTACCAACGCTTATGGGACCGATCCCCTGGCCATCAGCGATGCGCATGTGGCGTTGAGCGCCGGCAAAGCGGCCATTCAACCCGGAACCGATCACGCGATTACTTTCGGCGGAGCGACCTCGGTCAACATCCCGCCCGGCGCCGAGCTTTTCTCCGATCCCATTGCCTTTGCCGTGCAGCCGCTCTCTGATCTGGTCGTGAGCTTCTATCTTCCGTCGCAGGTGATGCGCGCCGAAACTTACCACTCCTTCGCGGATCAGGACAACTTCATCGCCAACGGCGATGCATCCACCGCGCCGGATATGGCGGACGCGACAAAGATGTCTTCCTGGTACTTCCTCGACGGCATTGATGTGCAGGCCGTGGACGGCTCGCAAGCGATCGTGACGCTCGGCGACTCCATTACCGACGGCGCTCTCTCCACGCACAACGCCAATCTTCGCTGGCCCGACCTTCTGGCCGCGCGCCTCAATGCCGATCCCAACCTGAAGAATGTTTCCGTCCTCAACGCCGGCATCGGCGGCAACCGCGTGCTGAACGAAGGCGCCGGCCCCAGCGTGCTCTCGCGCGTCGATCGCGATGTGCTTTCGCAGAGCGGCGTGCGCTACGTCATCGTGCTTGAGAGCATCAACGACATTGGCCGCCTGGCACACCTCGCAACTCCGTACGACGACATTACCGCCGCGCAGTTGGAGATGGCGCTGAAGCAAATCGCCGACGACGCGCACGAGCACGGCATCAAGGCCATCGGCGCAACGCTCACGCCCTATGGCGGCGCAGGCTACTACTCCGACAAGGGCGAGCAGGTTCGCGAGGCGGTCAACGATTGGATTCGCTCGAGCGGCACCTTCGACGGTGTGGCCGATTTTGACAAGGCTACGCAGGATCCCGCGAATCCGACTCACTTCAACCCGGCGTACGACTCGGGCGATCATCTGCACCCGAAAGACGCAGGCTACAAGGCGATGTCCGACAGCATCGATCTGACGCTCTTCGGCAAGTGAGCGATTGACTCTATAAATCAAGGAACCCGCGCAGCGCCTGGCTGACTGCCTGCATCGTATGCGCGTTCACGCGACCCATCCGCGGCCCGACTTTGCCGCGCGGCACGGTCGTTGCTTTGTCCACCATGATCTGCGACTTTGAGCGCAATCCTGTTTCCCTGCTTGCGTCAACCGTCACGCGGAACAAAGGCGCATCATGCAACTCGCTGGTCAGCGGCAGCACAATCACCGAGGGGTGCAAATCAAAAGTGTCAGCCTGCACAACCAGCGCCGGGCGCGGCTTGCCGTAGTCTCCCGAAACCGCGACCGTCACTAGATCGCCGCGTTTCATTTGCGCCGCTTCTCCGAGCTCACGTCTTGAATCCAGCGCATCACCTCCGCCTCATCCTTTGAGGCAGCGATGAGCTGCGATTGGCGGCGTGCTTCAGCGGCAAAGCGTCGCCGGCGCGCCTCCTCGATATAACCGCGCATCAACGCGCGCAAAACCTCGGCAGCCGGCCGCTCCTCAGCTTCCACAACCGACACAAACTCTGCCTTGAGCGCCGCATCCACGCGCAGATTGAGAGTGGCTTCCTTCCCTCGGTCTTCAGTCACCGGCATGGCATCGACTCCATTTTTGATTGTAACACATCACGTGATTGCATATTGACATCACAGAATGTCATTACACAAACCCGCAAGGCAATTCCGCCACAGCTGGGCTGCATAGACCCGCACCACGCACGAACAAAGTTAGAGGCTAAGAGCTGACAGCTATAAGCTGTTTCTATGAAACGCGTTCTTCTCTCCTGGAGCAGCGGCAAAGACAGCGCATGGACCCTGCATGTCCTCGGCCGCGATCCCTCCATTGAAATCTGCGGCCTGCTCACCACGCTCAACTCCGCATTTGATCGCGTCGCCATGCACGGCGTGCGCCGCACGGTCCTTGAAGCCCAGGCTGCGGCCGCGGGGCTTCCGCTTTGGATCGTTCCGCTTCCGTGGCCGTGTTCCAACGAAATCTATGAGCAACGCATGGCCGAGAATTGCGCGCGTGCCGTCGCCGAGAAAATCGACGCCGTAGCCTTTGGAGATCTCTTTCTTGAAGACGTTCGGGCGTATCGCATCAAGCAGCTCGCGCCAACCGGCCTCGAGCCGCTTTTCCCGCTTTGGAAAATCCCGACAGACGCGTTGGCGCGGGAGATGATCGCAGGCGGCCTGCGTGCGCGCCTATCCTGCGTGGACACAAAGCAACTGCCCGCAAGCTTTGCCGGCCGCGAATTCGATTTGGATTTGTTACGCGATTTGCCGCCCGAAGCCGATCCCTGCGGCGAGCACGGCGAGTTCCACACCTGCGTTTATGCCGGACCCATGTTCTCAGCATCGATTCCGCTTGACGCGGGAGAAATCGTCGCGCGCGACGGATTCACTTTCGCCGACTTCCTGCTCCCAGCTGCTGAAGCCATCAGCGTCTAGTTTCTCAGTCCACGCAGCGCCGGATACAGCTTTCTCCAACGCGCGTAGCCGGCTTTGTAGGCCGCCATATCCGTAGCGTCGGGCTCGATCCGCTGCGCCACTTTGATCGCCTGTTCGCACGCTTCGTCAAGATTCTTCCAGTGGCCCACGCCCACGCCGGCCATCAGCGCGCAGCCAAACGCGCCGCCTTCTTCAGCCACCAGAATCTCGACCGCCTGGCCGTAGATGCCGGCCTGAATCTTGCGCCACAGCGCCCCGCGCGCACCGCCGCCGCCCAGGCGAATGGCGGTGACCGGAATGCCCAGCTCGTGAAAGAGCGTGAAACTATCTTGCAGCGAATAGGCCACGCCCTCCTGCACCGCGCGCACAAAATGCGCTCCCGAGTGCTGCACGCCAATGCCCACAAATGCCGCGCGAACCTCGGGATCGAGATGCGGCGTGCGCTCGCCAAGCAGATAGGGAGCCCACTCCAATCCATCGGAGCAGGGCGGAACTTTTTCCGCGCCGTCGCTGAGCGCGTCGTAGCTTTGCCCGGCAAAAAACGCCCCGCGCAGCCAGTTCAAACTCAAACCCGCGCTCTGCGTTACGCCCATCACGTGCCACAGGCCGGGCACCGCGTGGCAAAACGTGTGCAGCCGTCCCTTCGGATCTTTTGTCGGAGCCGCCGTCGCGGCGAAAACCACTCCTGAAGTTCCAATCGTCGCCGACACGCTGCCCGGCTGCAGAATTCCCATGCCCACTGCGCCCGCGCCCTGGTCGCCTGCACCCGCCGCCACCGGGGTACCGGCTTTCAATCCCGTCAGCCCCGCGGCCTTCTCGCTGATGCGCGCGCAAATCTCCGGCGACTCGTACAGCTTGGGCAGCCAGCTCATGTCGATTCCCGAAACCTCTGCCATCTCGCGTGACCAGCGCCGGTGCGTCACATCCAGAAGGAGCGTTCCGCTGGCTTCCTGCACGTCAATAGCGAACTCGCCCGTCAGCCGATAGCGCACGTAGTCCTTGGGGCACATTACATGGCGAATCTTGGCGAAGATCTCCGGCTGGTTCACCTTCACCCACAGCAGCTTGGTCAGCGTAAAGTTGGGCAGCGCCGGGTTGCAGGTGAGCTCGATCAGGCGCTCGTAGCCGATCTTCTCCGTCAGCCAGTCGCACTCGGGCTGCGTGCGGGTATCGCACCAGATCAAAGCCGGCCGCAGCACCGCGCCCGCCTCATCGAGCATCACGGCGCCGTGCATCTGGCCGGTGAGCGCAATGGCCTCAATCGGCTCTCGCGGTTCCACCGTTGCCGCCAGCGCTCCGCGAATCGCGTCCTGCGCCGCGCGCCACCAGTCTTCCGGATCCTGCTCAGCCCACCCTGGATGCTCAGCGCGAAACGGCGCGTGCTCGGCCGACGCCGATCCCATCAGCTTGCCGGCTGCGTCCGTGACGACTGCGCGCGTTCCGCCCGTTCCCACATCCATGCCCAAAAACCACATCGCCGTTCTCCTCGGTGTAATTCGATTTTCTCGCGATTCAATTTTGTATAGACCCCGCAGCATACCAGCTTTCGCGGGGCAGAGAAAGGCCAAGCGGCGTCTGAGCGCCGTCACCGAGCTTGCCCGATTGCAATCGGGCTGTGAATCCCCGCTAGTTTGTGGCGGGAGTCGATGCCGCGGCCGCAACCTGCGCCGAGTCGAGAGTGATCGGGCTGTCGAGAATCATCTGGAACTGCCAGCCGGCGTCGTAGAGGACGAAATCGGTATTGTTGACGCTGTGATGCGCCAAGACAAGCATTAGGATGACGAGCGCAGCAAAGCCTCCCCCAATGGCTCCGCCGACAACCGCGGGGTTTGGGCCGACCCGTGGCAGCGGTGGAAGCGTCCCTGCTTGGCCCTCGCCCATGGCGAGGTGCATGCTCGGCAAGCGCATCGGCGTCAACTCCGCCACCTCGGTGGTCGCCGCGTTGCTGTCGGCCGGCATTAGCAGCGCCTGCGTGTTCTCGCCGTTCAATGCCACGGAATAGCCGTTGGAAAAAACAAGGCGCGTGAAGTGAACGCTAAACGACGCCTTCTGGCCCCTCGCCGGGTTCGACGTCACGCGGATGACGCTGCCATCCACAAAGGTTCCTGCGGGAATGGCAAGTTGCGTGCCGATCGTCACAGGAAAAGCCACAACCGCGCGCACGGTGTCACCGGCTTTGGTCGATTTGCTTTTCACGGCGCTCATCAGCGTGAGCTGAATCGCCGTCCCAATGGGAACGACGATGGCCGGTGACGAAGGCGCGGGCAATGTTTGCCCGGCCGGCGCCGGAGCCGGCATAACCTGGCCCGCTGGAGCCGGAACATTTTGCGCCGGAGCACTCTGCGCTACAGGCGGTGCAATTTGCGTCGCGGGAACCGGTGTCTGTCCCAACGCCAGCGAAGCAATCATGAGTGCGGTAACGGATTCTACAAACATAAGACCGAGTTCCTTCCAAGGCGCAGTTCGATAAATAATAGGCGGCGCTTCAACGTGCCGCCACAGGCTGACCATTTTGCATTGGCTGATTGGTGACGATTGGAGCGCACGAAACTACGAGCGGCTTGGCCGGGCAAAAGTAGTCAGGCGTTCCGGGGTCGCCTGGCGAGCCGGGAATGACTGTGTCCGGAGTCGCTGGAGTTCCAGGAATAACAGTGTCCGGCATATCGGGTCCGCCGGGGATTGTGATGTCGGGCGTGCCCGGCGATCCGGGAATCACCGTATCGGGCGTTCCGGGAGAGCCCGGGCTGCCCGGAATGTCGCGGCAGAGAGTGGCCGACTGGAGCTGTCCCGGCGCCGGCACGCGCGAAAGCGGAATCGATTGCGCAATCTGCTTTGCGTCCAGTTCGAGCGGTGCGCCCAGTGTCATCTCCACTTCAGCGCCGTTGTCGAGCAGCAGATCGTTTGCCGTCGTCACCTGGATCGTGATCGCGATCAAAGTTTCATTTTGCCCCGGCGGTGTTTCGCCTGGCACCGGCGACGCAGGTATCCCGGTTGTTCCGCCGGGCAGCACCACGGTGTACCCGCTTGCAAAAATGATCTTGGTGAACAGCACCTGAATCTCCGCGCGCTCGAGCTTGCGTGTCGGCAGCGTAACACTTTCAATCGTGCCTTCCACGTAGGTGCCCGCGGGAATGGCCATGCTTCCGCCGGCGACGACCGGAAACGAGGTCTGCGCGTAGAGGGTGTCGCCGTCCTTGGCGGATTGCGCCCACTCAGGGCGCGTCACAACCAATTCAATTTGAGTTCCTGGGGGGAGGGTGACGGACGCGTGAGGGCTTGCGGGGGAGGGCTGAGTCGGCATCGGCTGATTTTGGATCGCCGAAGCACTCATCGAAAAACCAAGGACAAAAACTGCAAGCAAAACCGCTGCAAAGGGTCGCACGATACCACCTCCACGTACTGCGGTATCACTGTTGTTAGACGCGATAGCGGATTGGATAGTTGCCCGTCAATGAGCGGTCAGATTAGCCTCGATGCACCTGCGCCGCCGTAGAATTTCACTGAACACGTGTAATTGTGACCTACGTTATGAGGTGACTGCGGTCCGTGGCCAACGAATTCCAATCCGGGGATCAGCCCACCTCCGTCAGGTGGAACCAGGCGCCCTTCGATCCAGCCGATGCCAAGTCTGCGCTGGCCCAACTGCCGCAGTTGCCGGCGGTCTTCGCGCTTTACGGGGCGGATCACCACGCCGAGCCGTACATCGGCCGCACACCCAATCTTCGTTCCCGCCTGGAGCGTCTTTTGCAGCCCTCCGCGAAGCATCCGCGCCGGTTGCACCTCGCCGGCCTCGTTCGCCGCATCGAATGGCAGCTCACGGGCTCCGAGTTTGAGTCTCTGCTTCTCCAGTTTGATCTACTCCAAAACCAATACGGCACGAAGTGCCTGGAGCGCATGCACCTGCGCCACCCGGCCTTCGTTCGTTTTCTCGGCAGCAACCCTTACCCGCGCATCGTTGTGACGCACCGGCCCAGCCTGCGCGAGGCCGATTGGGCTTATGGGCCGTTCCCCTCGCGCGCCGCCGCTGAACGCTTTTCTGAAGAGATGCTCAAGCTCTTTTTGCTCCGCCGCTGCACCTTCGAACTTGCGCCCGATCCCAGCTATCCCGGCTGCGTCTACTCCGAGATGAAGATGTGCCTCGCGCCTTGCTTCAAGGGCTGCACCGACGAGCGCTACGCCGAAGAGTCCGCGGCCGTGGAACGATTTCTCGCCACGCGCGGCGAAAGCCGTCTCGTCACGCTCCGCGTTGAGCGCGACCAGGCCTCGGCGGATCTCGCATTCGAATCCGCCGTGGCGCTTCACACGCAAGTGCAGCACATTGAAAGCGTGCGTGCTCTCGCAGCCGAGCTTGTCCGTCCGCTCAGCCAGCTTCGCGCTCTCATCGTTCAGGCCTCGGCGGATCTCGATGAAGTCGCCGTCTTTCTTTTTGACGGCGGACGTTTGCGCGGGCCGGCCGCATTTTCAACTTTAGGGATGCGCATTCAGAACGACCAGTCCGGCTCAACGTCGCTCTTTGCGCAGCCGCTGGCAATCGAGCCGATTCCGGAGCAGACAGAGATCAAAGAGCAGGGAATAGGGAATAGGGAACAGGGAACAGAAAATCCGGGAACGAGGGATCAGGGGAACGAAGGATCAGATCAGATTTCCAGCACACCCAAGGTCGCTCGCGGCGTTCTCGAATCGCGTCTCGAAGAAGCTCTCGCTTCGCTCTCTGCACCCACGACCGTGCCTTCGTCGACCGTTCGCCAAGGTCATCTCGCCCTGCTCAAGCGCTGGTATTACCGTCCCGAAGCAAAGCGCACCGGCGAAATCTTCTTCCCTGACGCCGATGATCGCTGGCCCATCAAGGCCATTCTCCGCGGCATTGGCCGCGTGGCCGCAAAATCGATTCTTCCGACGCCTCAAGCCTGATCGCCCACGCAAACAAATCCTTGGCTCCGCGAGCCCCTCGCGGTCTATCATTCGTTCGATACTCATGCAGGGTTCCAAAATGCGAATCTGGCTGATTGCTTTCTTCATGGCTTTGCCCGGAGCAGTTTATGGGCAGTTCGTTCAGGTGCCCTTCGATCAGTGTGCCTACCGGCTTGGCGACAACCCCGCCTGGGCGGTGGCCAATGTCGACCCCGCCGGCTGGAAGCCCTACACCGAATACCACGAGACCGGCGAAGCCTGGGTGCTTTGGGTGCGCTGCCGCGCCAGCTTTGACACCAGCGGAATCCAGCATCCCATAGTGGTAGGCAGTGGCGACGGGCCGGTGCAGTCCGACCTGTTTGTCGACGGACAGCCGGCTCGCCGGTTTGACAGGGTGAGCATGCCGGTATGGATCTACTCCGCAGCCCCTGGTTCTTCGCCACCCGTTCATACCTTCGCTGTGCGCATTGTTCAAAAACTACTCGTGCCCGGCAATTCGTTAGGACGTCCCCTCTATCTCGTCTTCGGAGACGGACCAACGCTTCTCCAATACTCCGAGGCCAATCTGGGCGCCGGTCTCAGAAGTTTCATCCCCACCTACTCGAGTTATCTGGTCATCGGCGCAGCCGGCCTTTTCCTGCTCGGGCTCTTTCTTTTCGACCGCTCACAAAAGGCGGCATTCTGGCTCGGCCTTTATTGTTGCTGCGTTTGCGTTACTCGAATCAACATCATGCTTGCCGACCTTTCCCGCGTCGGCTTCTCCCTATTGCTGGACAGCGTGTTGTTTGGCCTGTCGATGTTTGAGTCGTGGGCGCTGGTTCGCGTCAACTTTGCTCTTGCCCAGCGTCGCGTCCCGGCCATCTACTGGCTCGTCCTGGCCGCTTCGGTGTTCATTGCTGCCGGCTCCATTCTGCCGGCAATCCTGCCCGCGCCGTGGGCGCTGCCGCTATCGCTCTTTGTGCAGGTCACCTGCTTCAAGCCCATCTGGTGCATCTGGGGCTTCGCGTGCACAGCTCCGTTCGTTGCTTTTTGGCCCTGGAACCGGCTGCGCGACCACATGTGCATGGTTGCTGCCCTCTCCGGAGTCTGGGCTGTCATCGAGGGCTGGTACCAGTTGCAGCAAGTCATCTTTGATCGCCAGACCTGGTCCAACCAGTGGCAGGACTGGATGTCGCTGGCCATCGCCGCTTTGGTGATCGCTCTGTTCGGCTATATCTTCCATCAGCAGCGCGTCACCGCCGACGAGCGCGCCGAGATGCGCGGAGAGCTCTCCGCCGCCCGCCAGGTGCAACATCTTCTCGTGCCCGACAAGATGCAGGTCACACCCGGCGTTACGGTAAGCTCGGCTTTCCTGCCGGCTCACGAAGTGGGCGGAGACTTCTATCTTTGCCGTGCTCTCGCCAACGGCTCGCAGCGCGTGCTCCTCGGCGATGTGAGCGGCAAAGGCGTGGCCGCCGCGCTCACCTCGGCGTTGCTGCTCGGCGCAGCCGATCGCTGCGACGATCTTCGTCCTGCCGCCGTGCTCCACGAACTGAATGCCGCCCTCCGCAACAGCGGCATCGAGGGCTTCACCACATGCCTCTGCGCCGACTTGTCGGCTGCTGGGGTCCTGCTCATCGCCAACGCGGGCCAATTGCCGCCGTACCGCAACGGCCAGGAGATCGAAATTCCCGTGGGACTTCCGCTCGGCGTCGAAGCATCCGTTGAGTACACCGAATCGTCTCTCCAGCTCGCGCCGGGCGACAAATTGACATTTCTATCTGATGGCGTCGTCGAAGCGCGCAATGCCCTGGGCGAGCTCTTCGGCTTTGAGCGCACGCGCCAGCTCAGCTCGCGCGCGGCGCAGCAGATCGCGGATGCGGCAGTCCAGTTCGGCCAGCAAGACGACATCACGGTGCTCACGCTTTCGCTGGCGCCGAGCGGGATCGCGTAGCTGCATAAGCCAAGTGACCGGTCGATTGAAGTTCCTCTCCGCAAATCATTCAGAAATACATGCCGCGTCCCAGCGCGAACTGGATCGACAATAAGGCATATTCAAGCGTGCTCGATCGGTCGAGAGTATAAAGCTGTTCGAGAGCGCCCGGCTTGGGATTCAGGAGTTTCACCTCGTACCTGACTCCCTCTTGAGGCTCGGATACAGCTTTCCCGCTGCCGGCGTCGGCCTTGGCCTTGGCATTGTCGCCAGTCATGGATGTGATCAATAGGCTTTGCCCATTCTTCGGGTCAAGCTCGAAGAGCACGCCGATGGCCTTCGGATCGCCTTCGGTGAAGCTACTATCTCCGCCCAAAGGCGATGTAGGGTCCAGCTTCGCCTGGGCGGGGTCATAGTGCCTGAGCCCCCAGAACCGCGCGTTGGCGTCTAAAAACTGCCACTCGGGTAGTTGGGCGGGCAGCGCGCGAGGAGTCTTCCTCTGCGCCATGCGCGTCAAAATCTCTTCAAGGTACTGTCGATTATTAGCAACAAGCAGAACATTCGGGCGCGGAAAGGCAAGAAGGCGCGTTTCGACATCGCCTTCGGATTTTTCTTCATCGATCAGAACGCGGATTCCATCGATGGTTTCGCCGCGAGCGCCGCCCTTCGCTGCCGACTGCTGAAGAGCGTCGATCAATGGGCCCAGATCATGCTCAAAAACGAGGATGGAGCAGCCTTCGAAGCCCATCACCTCGCCACCGTTCTCAGGCTCCCGGAAATGCCGCGAACCTTGAATCGCGTATGCCACTGTGGCGCCCTTCAATGGCTTCGTCAGATCGAGATCGTAAAACACTTCGAGAGGCAGCTCCTCAAACGCCGCTCGGATTTCAGCCGGAGTCGTCTTCTTCGTGAACCACGCTGGGTCGTTGTTTTCGCTGGCCTCATTGGACTCAGTGGGGATGAGAAAAGGGCCGCGAGCCGCTACGACACTCTCCGTATCAGCCGGGAGCCACGTAATCAGTTCTTGTTTATCGACTGGCTGAACCGTGTTCCGGGGAGGCTGCGCGGAAAGGAGAGCGGGACGAACAGCAAGTACCACCGAAATCATGAGCGCAGAGATAACGCCGACAAATGCGATCCGCGAGGTCGCTCTTTTGGAGGCGCTGAAAGACCGAGGGCTTATTCCAGGTTTTCCGGACGATGCGGACATGAGGAACACCTCCGTGATTCTAGCCGAGCGCGAGGAAGCCTCGGCAGACTTCTCGCCGCCCCCGCTGATAAACTGTCCCCGCAAGGAGTTGCGCACGAATTCCATGGTCGAGCTGCTGCCATCCATCCTCTCCGCCGACTTTGCCCACCTGGCCGACCAGGTTGCCGCGGCCGAGCGCGGCGGAGGCACCGCCATCCACGTTGACGTCATGGACGGCCACTTCGTCCCCAACATCACCGTCGGTCCGCCCGTCGTGGCCAGCCTGCGCAAGTTCACGCGGCTGCCGCTCGATTGCCACCTGATGATCGAGAACCCCAACGAGTTCATCGCCGCCTTCGCCGACGCGGGCGCCAATTGGCTCAGCGTTCACTACGAGGCATGCACCCACCTGCACCGCTCGCTGGAGATGATTCTGCAGCACGGCATGAAGCCCGGCGTGGTTCTCAATCCGGCCACGCGCGTCGATCTGCTCATCGATATTCTGCCCATGGTTCACCACGTCCTGATCATGAGCGTCAATCCCGGTTTCGGCGGGCAGGAGTTTATCCCTTTCTCCCTGAATAAGATCCGCCGTCTCGTCGAGCTGCGCGGCGATCTCGACCTTGACTTCAAAATCGAAGTCGATGGCGGCGTAGCTCACGACACCGTCGCCGCGGTCGTCCAAGCTGGAGCGGAGTTGCTCGTTGCCGGTAACGCAGTGTTCGGCGCCGGCGAACCGGAGCGCGATGCCCGTGCGCTGCTGGCAGCCGCTCGCCAGGCCGACGACCGGATCATTGCGAGCAGCATAGCGGCTGGAAAGAGTAAAATTCACTAAAACGAGCGTGCAAGCTGCGGATGGCCCGCCCCAGGGTCCTCCTCCCAAGAGGTGGTATGAACCGGTTGTCTCTCAGAATTGTGGCGATTGCTGTCCTGGCGTTGTTCTTCAGTGGAATTGCTGCCGAAGCCCAGAACCAGAACTCCGCCCAGAACCAGGACGACGTCCAGCACCCGAAGTACAAAAGGCAGAAAAAGCAGAAGAAGGCTTACGACCTAAATGCCAATCCCTTGGCCGGCGTGCAATCCAAACAGCCCGATAAAGAACTGTACGACAAGGCCATGGTGGCGATGAAGAAGGGCCGCTACGACGTCGCCCGCCTCGACCTGCAGACCATGCTCAACACCTATCCCGAGTCGGAATATCGCATGCGCGCCAAGCTGTCGGTCGGCGACACCTGGTTCAAAGAAGGCGGCTCCGCGGCCCTGACCCAGGCCGAGGCTGAGTACGAGGACTTCATCACCTTCTTCCCCAATGTCCCTGAGGCTGCCGAAGCCAAGATGAAGGTGGCCGACATCTACTACGAGCAGATGGAAAAGCCGGACCGCGACTTTGCCAACGCCGAGCAGGCCGAGAGAGAGTATCGGGAAATGATCAACATGTTCCCCGATTCAACTCTCATCCCGCGCGCCAAACAGAGGCTGCGCGACGTGCAGGAAGTTCTGGCCGAGCGCGAGTTCCAGATCGGCAGCTACTATGAAACCCGCGATGACTATATTGCCGCCATCGCCCGGCTCGACACAGTGGCCGATTCGTATCCTCTTTACTCCAAGAGCGACCAGGTGCTCATCGATATTGGCGATGCATACGCCAGTGAGGCACACAACATCGAATTGGCTCCCGGACTGAACGGCGCCGTGAAAGAGCGCATGCATTCCGTCTACGAAGACAAGGCGGCGGCGGCCTACGCCAAGGTCATCACACGCTATCCCATGGCGCCGCATGTTGAGGATGCCCGCGACCGCCTGGTGGCGATGAATCGCACCGTTCCCGAGCCCACGCAGGCGGCGATAGCAGAAAGCGACGCCGAGGAACGCAGCCGCCAGCCGCTCCACTTTACCGACACCATGATTGGGATCATCAAGCGCGGTCCCACGGTCGTTGAGGCTGTGCACGTCGGCGAGCCTACTCTCGACGACCCCACGCGCACGCTCGCACCCGACGTTACCAACCAGAATAAGACCGTCTTTATCGACGCCCTGAACCAGGGCAAGCCGGCAGCGCCTGCTGCGGCCGTCACGCCGACCGGTCCCAACGAGCCGCCGCGCAGCGATCAGCCGTCCACTGCTCCGCTGCAAATGCAGGCGCCCGGTGAAGGCACCGGCGTCGGCGTCGAGGTGGTGAACGCGCCCAGCAACACCGCTGCAGCCGATCCGAATGCCATCGTCAAACCGGTCGGCCCCACCAACACCGTCGTGCCGGCACCCGAAAAGCCCGCTGAAGCACCCCTCCAGGTCAATGACATCAAGCCCGGCGAGAACCCCGCTCAGCCGGTCACGCAGACCGCCTCCAACGGCAAACCCAAAAAGCCCAAGGTCGACTTGAGCGAAGACTCCTCCAGCAAGAAGAAAAAGAAGAAGGGCCTGGGTAAGCTGAATCCGTTCTGATCGTTCAAATTCAAAGGCTTATGACTGATCAAAGGCCGCCTTCGGGCGGCCTTTTTCGTCGGATTTGACTCGCTGTCTCGTCGGTATTACCATTGAAAATGTGGTAATACTCATGTGTCCCGAGAGGAGAGAACATTGGCAACCACAGTCACAATAAAGGGGCAGGTCACCATTCCGAAGCGCATTCGGGACGCAAAGGGATTCAAACCGGGTTCCAAGGTGATATTCGATATCAACCAGGAGGGGGAGGCTGTCATTCGTCCGGTAGGTCGTCCCACGCCTCCTGGCCCAATCCGCCTGGATCGAGTGATTGGCTCCGCTGAGATCAAGTGGCAAGGCACAACCGACGAGTACATGGAGTTGATTCGCGGATACTCCGATGATCCTCGTTGACTCGAATGTGATCTTCGATCTCCTCGACAACGACCCACAATGGTGCGCCTGGTCGGGCGCCCAAATGCAGCGATGGGCTCAACTCGACCGGATGGCGGTCAATGCGATTGTCTATGCGGAGATTTCACCAAGATATCGATCCGAAGCCAAGGTCGACGAATTGCTAAAGGAACTGAAACTGGATTTCGCTGAGATTCCACGGCCCGCGGCTTTTCTTGCCGGCAAAGCCCATTCACTGTACCGGCAGCGAGGAGGAGGGAAGACAAACGTCCTCTCCGATTTCTTCATTGGCGCGCATGCAACGGTGACAGGTTGCTCCATTCTTACTCGCGATACGCGTCGTTACGCCACTTACTTCCCCACTGTCACCCTCATCGCGCCCTGAATTTCAACCAGGCGCAGTCTGCTAACCTGAGGAGTAGTCCCCTCGCGCAAAGCCCTTTCGACACGGGTGTTGCCGCGCATTCCTGAGGGGTCTCCGATCGAAGAAAATGCCCCACGACCTGCCCAAAGCTTACGACCCCACCGCGATTGAAGATCACTGGGCCGCCTACTGGGTCCGCGAAAGACTCTTCGCCCAGCCAACGCCCACTTTCGGCGAAAATCAGCGCCCCAACGACCAGTCCTTCGTGGTTCTGCTGCCCCCGCCCAACGTTACGGGCTACCTCCACATGGGCCACATGCTGGAGCACACCGAAATCGATATTCTCGTCCGCTGGCGGCGCATGCTTGGGCGAAGGGTTTTGTGGGTGCCCGGAACCGACCATGCAGGCATCGCCACGCAAATGCTGGTCGAGCGCCAACTGACCGCGGAAGGCACTTCACGCCAGAATCTCGGCCGCGAGACCTTCATCGAGCGTGTCTGGCAATGGAAGAAGCACTACGGCGGCGCGATCCTTGAGCAGATGAAGCGCCTCGGCGTCTCCGTCGACTGGAGCCGCGAGTACTTCACCATGGACGAGCGGCTCTCAGTTGCAGTCAGAGAGGCCTTCGTTCGCCTCTACCATCAGGGCCTCATCTACCGCGGCGCATACATCGTGAACTGGTGCCCCGGCTGCCAGACGGCCGTCAGCGATCTTGAAGTCATCCACTCCGAGCACAAGGGCCATCTGTGGGAGATCAAGTATCCTGTTGTCGGCGTCGATGGCAAGGACTCTGGCGAATTTTTGACCGTAGCAACTACGCGCCCCGAAACCATGCTCGGCGATACGGCCGTCGCCATTCACCCCGAGGACGAGCGCTACCTCCATCTCCACGGCAAAAAGCTGCGCCTGCCACTCCTGAATCGCGAAATTCCCATCGTGCTCGATGAGTGGGTCAGCCGCGAGTTCGGCACCGGCGCAGTCAAAGTCACACCCGCGCACGATCCCAATGACTTCGCGCTCGGCGAACGCCATCATCTGCCTTCGATCAACGTGATGGACGATCGCGCCCACATCAATGCCGAGGGTGGGCCGTACGCCGGACTCGATCGCTATGTTGCGCGAAAGCACATCGTCCACGATCTCGAAGAGCAGGGGCTTTTAGCCGGAGTAAAGGACTACACCAACAACGTTGGCCATTGCGACCGCTGCAAAACGGTCGTTGAGCCGCGCCTCTCCACGCAGTGGTTCATCGCAGTCAAGAAGCAGCCGAATGCGGGCGGCGCATCCATTGCCGAGCTGGCCATCGCCGCCGTCAGACCCGATACCGCTGGGCCCGATTCGAGTGGAAACAAGGCCATCCGCATCACGCCGGAGAATTACGAAAAGATCTACCTCGAGTGGATGACCAACATCCATGACTGGTGCATTTCGCGCCAGCTCTGGTGGGGCCATCGCATTCCCGCGTGGCACTGCTCGGCCTGCCACAAAATCACGGTACCCCAGCCCGGCCAAAAAGATCCCACGGCCTGCGCGCATTGCGGGTCTGGAACGCTCACGCAGGAAACCGACGTTCTCGACACTTGGTTCTCCTCCGGGCTTCTGCCCGTCTCCGTCTTCGGCTGGCCAAGAATTCTGGGTGCCCCAGGTCTCGAATCTGAGACCTGGGATAACACTACCCGCGCCGCAGCAGCCTTGAACCGCGCCGACTTCGATGCCTTCTACCCGACCAGTGTTCTCATCTGCGGCTTTGACATTCTCTTTTTCTGGGTCGCGCGCATGATCATGTTCGGATGCTGGTTCTCGCGCGATATACCCATGCCGGATAACTCGTCCAGAGGGCTGCCGAACGCAGTTCCGTACAGAGAGGTTTATATTCACGGACTCATTCGCGACGCCAACCGCGAAAAGATGTCCAAGACCAAGGGCAACGTCGTCGACCCCATCGAGATCGTCAAGCAATACGGGACGGACGCGGTTCGATTCACGCTCGCATCCATGGCGTCGCCCGGCGCCGACATCGCCTTTAATGTGGCGCGCACCGAAGGCTACCGCGCCTTCGCCAACAAGATCTGGAACGCCGCCCGCTTCATCTTCATGAACGTGGACCGCGCAGCAGAGATTGGCATTACCGTCGATCGCGCCACGCTTGGCCAGATGCCCAGCGTTCCCGCCGACGCCCCTCTCGAAGCCCGCTGGATCGTGGCCGAGCTTCACGCAACCGCGGCCAAGGTCAACGAGTCGCTCGAAAATTACCGCTTCGATGAGGCGGCGAGCATCATTTATCAATTCTTCTGGGGCAGCTTCTGCGATTGGTATTTGGAAATCGTGAAGCTCCGCCTCGATTTCTCCGAAACCGCCGACAAAGCCGCGACGAAAGCTGCACTCACCACCCTGGTTCAAGTCTTCGAGGCCGCGTTACGCCTGCTCTCGCCTTTCATGCCCTTCATTACCGAAGAACTCTGGTATGCGGTCTACGACGGCAACCCTCCGGCGAAGTCGATCGCGCTGACTCGATATCCGTATGCAACCCTCACGTATCCGGACAAAGCGGCTATAAACACGATGAGCGCCATGCAAGCCCTGATCGAACTAATAAGGGAGCTTCGAGAGAAAGCCGGCGTAGCAGAAGAAGCCGATGTCTCAGTCGAGCTTAGGGTTGAGCTAGGGCTGGCAAGAACAAGCATCGAGGATAATCTCAACGCGATTCGGCGGCTTGCGCGCGTCAAAGAGGTCCGGTTTGTCAACGAAATCTCCACTGGCCTGGAGAGGGCCTCGTGGCTCCTATTTGAAGTCGCTATCATCCATGAGCTCGCAAACGGCCTCCCCAATGTGCCCGATATTGACGCTGCCACACCTACCCAGATGGCCCTGTTGCAGAGTCTAATAAGCGTCGTTCGGAATTCTCGGAAAGAGGCCAATGTACCCGAGAAGGAGCTCATCGCAATCAAAGTATATTCAGACCTGGAAAGAGCTGACGCGATACGTGGACTGATAACGGAAAACAGAGAGATCATTCAGAAACTAGCGAAAGTCGCATCCATCGAACAATCCATAATCACCCAAGAGCCAGGTAATTTCATCCTAGAAAAGTTTGGGGGGGGCCTCGCTCGGGGATTGGGCTTCGATGTGATGCTAGTCTACGAAGCCACCATCGACGTCCCCGCCGAACGCGACCGCTTGACAAAGGATATCGCCAGGTATGAAAAAGGCTTGGCAGCAGCCGAGCGTCAACTGGGCAACGAGGGCTTTCTGGCCAAGGCCCCGGCGCACGTGGTCGAAGGCCTCAAAAAGCAGGAAGCTGAAACCCGCCTCCTGCTTGAAAAAGCCCAGGCAGCACTCGCCGCTCTGCCGAAGAGTTAGTCCAAAGGCAAGAGAAAAATGGATTGGAAGAGCCACCGCATCGACGCGTTACTGGAGCAGGCCCTGCTTGAGGACCAGGCTCCGCGCGACGCCACCACGCACCTCACCATCGACGCCAATCTGCTCGCGGCCGGCTCCATCATCGCCCGCGAAGAGCTGGTTGTCGCCGGTCTCGGCGCTATCCCGCGCTTCTTTGAGATCTACGCCCGGCTCGATCAAAGCCCTGAGGCGCAAACCCGTTTTGAAGTCATCAGCCACCCCGAGATTTTTGACGGCGTCCGCGCCCACGCTGGACAGGTGCTCGCCGTGATTCGCCACAACGCGCGCGTCCTGCTCAGTTGCGAGCGCGTGATCCTGAATTTGCTCCAGCACATGAGCGGCATCGCCACGCTCACGCGCCAATTTGCTGACGCGATTCAGAGCACGCACGCCCGCATCCTCGACACGCGCAAGACCGTCCCCGGCCTGCGCGCTCTCGAGAAATACGCCGTACTCTGCGGCGGCGGCACCAATCACCGCATCGATCTCGCTTCCGGCTTTCTCATCAAGAATAATCACATCGCCCTCGGCGGCGGCATCGAGGCGGTCCTGTCCCGCGCCCTTGCTCGGCGCAGGCCACCTCAGCGCGTTCAAATCGAAGTCCGCACCGCGCAGGAGCTTGACGAAGCCCTCGCTCACGGTGCCGAGGCCATCCTCCTCGACCACATGACGCCCGCTGAAGTCCGCCGCTCCGTCGAGCGCATTAAGACTGTAACCGCCGGGGAACCGGGCCGCTGGATTCCTACCGAAGCATCCGGCGGAATCGTGCTCGACACTGTTCGCGCCTACGCCGACACCGGCGTCGACTTCATCAGTGTTGGCGCGCTCACAAACTCCGCCCGCGCTGCCAACATCTCCATGACCATCGCCGCGGAACCGGGACAGAGTAGCCCGCGAGCAGGCCGCGCCTTTGAAGGGCACGGGCTTTGATTTCAAGAATCGCAGGGTGCCACAGGTCTCGGGGTGGAGATCTCTCTCTTGACACTTGGGAGAGCACGGTTCGCGACACTGATTTTATGATCTCAAAGAACTGATGTACGATCTCGCCGCCCTCGATGCTGAACTCGCCGGCACTGTCTTCGCCGGCAAGCTGCACTTTGCCCGCGTCACCGGATCCACCAACGCCGACGCCATCGCTGCCGCGCGTGGTGGCGCTCCCCACGGCTCCGTCCTCTTTGCCGATGAGCAGACGGCGGGGCGGGGCCGCGGCGATCACAATTGGATCTCTGCTACCGGTGATGGGCTTTACGTCAGCGTCCTTTTTCGCCCGCAGATTCCGGCTTCGCGCCTACCGCTTTTGCCGCTGGCCGCGGGCCTCGCCGCCGCCGATGCCATTCGCGCCGTCTCAGGACTAAGTGTCGATCTGCGCTGGCCTAACGATCTCCTCATCGGCCCGCGTAAAGCCGGCGGCATCCTCGTTGAGGCAAATCTCGAATCGGCAAATTTGCCCTACGCTGTTGTAGGCATTGGCATCAACGTCCACCAGCGCGACTTTCCCACCGGTCTCGCCACGCCCGCGACCGCGCTCGATCTGGAAGCAGGCGAGCGCATTTCGCGCCAAACCCTCCTCGTCGCCCTGCTAAAATCTTTGGAGCGTGAGGCGTCCGCGCTTGCTGATGAGGCGGCGGCCAAGGAGATTCCCGCTCGCGTAGAGCAGGCGTCAACCTGGATTCGCTGTCGCAACGTCGAAGTCCACGGCCCACAGTCCTGCATGGGCGTCACGGCCGGTCTCGACGAGCACGGTTTTTTGCGCGTCACAACCGGAAGTGGAATGGTCACCGTGCAAACCGGCGGACTCCGCGACGCAGAAAAAGACTAGCTGCTAGCTTCTAGCTCGTACCTGCAGGATGCGTTGCTTTGGCCGTCGCGAGAACCAAGCTAGAAGCTAGAGGCTAGAAGCTAGGAGCTGCATTTCAATGTTGCTTGCTCTCGATGTCGGCAACACGAATACAACGCTCGGCCTTTACAGGCTCGACGGCGAAGAACCGGGATCCCCCGCGACGGGTCCTGGTCGTGGGGGTGGGAATCCGGAGCTTGCCGCGAACTGGCGCGTCACCACGCATCGCGCGCAAACCGTCGATGAGTACGGCGTTTTCTTCGTCAACCTTTTCGAAATGCACGGCATGGCCCCGAGCCAGGTTACGGACATTATCATCGCTTCCGTTGTTCCGCCCGTCGATTCCACGCTTCGTCAGGTCTGCGAAACCTACTTCCATGTCGAGCCCCTCTTCGTCGAGCCCGGCATCAAGACCGGCATGACGCTGCTGATCGACCAACCCACCGAGCTTGGCGCCGATCGCATTGCCGATTGCATCGGCGCGTACGAGAAGTACGGTGGCCCCTGCATTGTCGTTGATTTCGGAACGGCTACCAAGTTTGAAGTCATCTCCGCCCGCGGCGAATATCTTGGCGGGGCCATCGCGCCCGGCCTCGGTCTCAGTGCCGATGCGCTCTTCAACCGCGCCGCGCGCCTCAGCCGCGTTGACATCAAGCGCCCAGCAAAAGTCATCGGCACCAACACCGTCGGCCACCTGCAGAGCGGCCTCTATTTCGGCTATATCGGGCTCGTCGACGGCATCATCGAGCGCATCCTCGCCGAGCTTGGCGCCGACCCCGCCAAGCCGCCGCGCATCGTCGCCAGCGGAGGCCTCGCGCGCTTGATCGCGCCGGACTCGCGTTACATCCAGGAAATCGATGACATGCTCACCCTCGACGGCCTGCGCATTCTTTTCGAGCGCAATCGCGCCACACGCCCGCGCGGCCGCGCGCGCTAACAGTTCATCCAATAAATCTTTGGACGGCGACTATCTCACCAACCAGGGGTGCCCCAGGTCTCGCATTTGAGACCTGGGATAGCACGAACCATGGCGCGCGAATCTGGGTGCCCATGTCTCGATTCTGAGACCTGGGATAGCACGCACCCCGTCCCGGCCTTTTCAACTCACCACGAAAATGGGTGCCCCGTCCAAGCTTCGCTTGGGCGGGATGGCACAGCACTCCGGCCCGGCACTTTCAACTCACCACGAAAATGGGTGCCCCATCCAAGCTATGCTTGGGTGGGAAAGCACGCACTCCGGCCCGGCACTTTCAACTCACCACGAAAATGGGTGCCCCATCCAAGCTATGCTTGGGTGGGAAAGCACGAACCCATCACAACCCCGACAAAATTTCCTGTGCCGCCGGAATATGCGCGCGAAGGCTCTCCGCGGTCAGCTCATCGGCCTTTCGGAGGTTGGGGAAGATCGCTGCCCATAATCCCGCCACAGCGAGCGCGCCGATTCCGCCGATTACCGTTGCTCGCACCGCGCCCCACCACTGCGCCGTCAGCCCGCTCTCAAATTCACCGAGCTCGTTTGACGCGCCGATAAACAGAGAGTTCACCGCGCTCACACGCCCCCGCATCGCTGGTGGCGTGGCTAGTTGCAGCAGCGATCCGCGAATGATCACGCTGATGGTGTCTGCCGCGCCCGCGATGGCCAGCGAACCGAGCGAAAGCCACAGCGTGTGCGACAGCCCGAACACCACCGTCGCCGCGCCGAAGATTGCCACGCAGATAAACAGCGAGCGTCCCGCGTGCCGGTGCAGCGGAAAGCGCGCCATGATCAGCGACATGGTCACCGCGCCCACTGCGGGCGCTGCGCGCAGCATGCCCAGGCCCCGCGGACCCTGGTGAAGAATTTCGTGCGCGAAAATCGGCATCAGCGCGACTGCACCACCCAGCAGCACCACAAACAGGTCCAGCGAAAACGATCCCAGCAAAATTCGTGCCCGCCGCACATACTGGAACCCGGCGAACAACACCTTCATTGAAAGCTCGCGGTGCTCCATCCGCCCTGGCCGCACTCGAAGTGAAACCACAAGCGCCAGAAACCAAACCACTGTCCCCAGCGTGAACACATACACAATCCCCGCGCCTTCAAGTCGCGAGCGAGCCAGAAAGCCTGCCAGCGGCAACGTGAAAAGCAATCCGCCCAGCGCAGGCCCTGTAATATTCGCCAACTGAAAAATCGCCCCGCCCCAAGTGACTGCGTTCACAAAGTGACTCTCCGGCACGAGGTGAGGAATCAGCGCCGAGCTCGCCGGCGACGAAAACGCGCGACCCGTGCCGACGAAGAACAGCACTGTGTAGATGGCCAGAATGTTCTGTGTGTTGTTGCGCGCCAGCTCGACCAGAGCGCCCGTGCAGAACACCTGGAGCACGTAGCACGTCAAGATTACGCGCCTCCGGTCGAAGCGGTCAGCCACATGGCCCGCGGGCAAAAGAAAAATCAGCCCCGGCAAAAACAGTGCCAGCCCCGTGTAGCCCAGATCGATGGCGCGGTGCGTAATAGAGTACACCTGCCAGGCCACCGCGACCGACTGCGCTTCGGCGCCCAGGATCACGGCCACGCGCGCCAGTTGGTACCGTCTGAAATCCTGGGAGGCAAAGGCCTCAAGGCCGCGACGCGGCTGTGGGGAAGCGGGAACCATCGTCTGCATTCAGGGTATAACGCCGCGCGCGGCGCGAGACCTCGGAATCGCGCAGGCCTTGGTCCACCGCGTCATGAAACAATGAATCCGTAAACGCCATGACCGACGAAACTCTCTTGCCAGCCGAATCCACTCCCGTCACACCTGAAGCCGTTCCGGAATCTGCTCCCGCCGAGGCGAAAGACTCCGTGGAACTCATCGAAATTCCGCAGGCGGTCGCTGAACAAGACCCAAGCGCCGAAATCGCAGCGAAGAACGGGCCGGAGCCTGCCGAGCCCGCCCAGCCAGACCCCACCAGTGCCAAGGCCCCAGTGTTCGACGAAACTGCACTTATCTCATCTGTAGAAGACCAAGACCTGGACGGTCAGTCCTCTTTTGCCGACGCGCTACAGGCATTCGAGCGCTCGCACACGCATCGCGCCGAAACCAAACAGCTTCAGGGCACGGTCGTCTCACTCACCGCCGATCAGGTTGTCCTCGATGTCGGCTACAAGATTGAAGGGGTTCTGCCGCGCTCAGCCTTCCCCGACAATGCGGAAGGTGTCAAGGCCGGCGACAGTTTTCCAGTCTCGATTACAGGCCGCAATGAAGAAGGCTACTACGAGCTCTCGCGCCATCGCGTCGCGCAACCCCGCGACTGGTCCGCCCTCGAACGCGCCTTCGCCGAGAAAATTGCCGTCGCCGGCACCGTTACGGCCGTCATCAAGGGCGGCCTCAGCGTCGACGTTGGCGTTCGCGCCTTCATGCCCGCCAGCCGCAGCGGCACGCGCGACGCAGCCGAGCTTGAAGCTCTCGTCGGCACTGAGATCACCTGCCGCATCACCAAGCTCGATGTTGCCGATGAAGACGTCGTCGTCGATCGCCGCGTTGTTCTCGAGGAGCAAGCTCGCGGAGAGATGGCGGGCCGCCGCGCAGCGCTTAAGCCCGGCGACACGGTGACCGGCACGGTCCGCACGATCATGCCGTATGGCGCGTTTGTTGAAATTGAGCCGGGACTCGACGGCCTTCTCCACATCTCCGACATCTCCCGCGCCCGCGTAGCCAAACCCGAAGACGTTCTCTCCGTTGGCGAGCAGCTTACTCTGCGCATTCTCAAAATCGATCCCGAGACCAACAAAATCTCGCTCGGCCTCAAGCAGCTTCAGCCCGAGCCGTGGGAGACCGCCGCCGACCGCTACGTGGCCGGCCAGCGCATTGCCGGCGACGTTACCCGTCTCACCGATTTCGGCGCGTTCGTTGAGCTTGAGCCCGGCCTGGAAGGCCTCATTCACATTTCGGAAATGTCGTGGGCCAAGAAAGTGCGCCACCCCTCCGACCTGCTCAAGCAGGGCGACCGCGTCGACGCCGTCGTTCTCTCCGTCAAGCCGCCCGAAGGCACGGAGCAGGGCCGCATCTCTCTCGGCCTTAAGCAGACGCTCGCTGATCCCTGGCTCGATGTGGAGCGCAAATTCCCTGTGGGCTCGCAGGTCGAAGGCCCCGTCACCAAAATTATGAATTTCGGCGCGTTTGTTCAAATCGCCGAGGGTGTCGACGGCCTCGTCCACGTCAGCGAGATCGTCGCCGATCGCCGCATCAACCATCCGCGCGACGCGGTGCGCGAAGGCCAGCGCGTGAAGGCCTTGGTCCTGGCTATCGATCCTGAGAAGCGCCAGATCAAGCTCTCGATGAAACAGCTCATCCCCACCAGCATTGACGAATACATCGCCGAGCACAAAGTGGGCGACCAGGTTTCGGGCCGCGTCGTCGAGCTTACCTCTTCCGGCGCAATTGTCGAACTCGGCGAAGGAATTCGCGCCGCCTGCCGCAAGAGCTCCACCAACACCGCTAGCTCCGCTGACCCCGCCAGCACCGCTAACTCCGCTGCAGTTGACCTCTCTCAGCTCTCCTCCATGTTGAAGGCACGCTGGAAAGGCAATGCGCCCTCGCCGTCCGCCGCTCCCGAGCCGCTGGCCGAAAGCCAGATCCGCACTTTCAAAATCACAAAACTCGTCGCGGATTCAAAGAAGATTGAAGTGGAATTAGTCTAGGCTCGTTCTCGAGCGAACCCGCTGGCTCGCTGATCCGCTAACTTTTTCGGCTTGCCCCTAGAGGTAGGTCTCATCCACGTAGCACCACCGCCAATCTTCGCCGCGCTCGGCACTCTGGATCAACGGATGCTTTGTCTCATGGAAATGCGCGCGCGCGTGCCGGTTCTTCGACGAGTCGCAGCAGCCCACATGCCCGCACTCCAGGCACATGCGCAGGTGCATCCACGTGTCGCCCATCTTCAGGCACTCCTCGCAGCCCTTCGTCTTCGGCTTCACGCCCTTCTTGATCGTTCCAATGTGCGTGCATTGCGTAGCCATTTGCGACCTCCATGAAAATCTCTGTCATCCTGAGCGAAGTCCGCCGCGGAGGACGGAGCCGAAAGCCTGCCCTGAGCGAAGATCGTCCGGCGCGGCGGATGATCGAAGTCGGATGGGGACCTGCATCTTTTTCGCGCGGCCGTAATCATTCCTTGCCCCTTGCTCCCTCGGTCCCTTAGTCCCTATGTCCCTGTCATTTCGCCCATCCCAATCCGTCCGTGCCATTTCCCGTCGCAATGGTCCGCTTCACCGTCCACGTGGCCAGATCGATCTCCGCCACCGCATTGCCGCCCATGCACGAAACGTAGGCCACCTTGCCGTCGGGCCGCACCAGCACCTCCTGCGGGTTCGCGCCCACCGTGACCGCACGCGCCAGCGTCATCGTACTCAGGTCGATTACGTCCACTTTGTTCTCGTCAGGCAGCGCAACCAGCAGCCAGCGCCCGTCCACTGTGGGCGCGGCGCCGTATCCCAGCCCGTCGATCTTCACCCAATTCGTAACTTTATTCGTCGCTGTGTCGATCACCGCCATGCGCGGCTCGGTCTGGTCCGCGGTAAACACCCAGCGATCATCGTTTGAAATCGCAATCCGCTGCACGTTGCCCGAGACAGGAATGATCGCCAGCGTCTTCTGCGCCTTCACATCGAGCACGCTCACCGTTCCCGGACCCACATTCGCCGTGTAGCCGCGCAGCCCGTCGTGCGAGAGCGCGAGCATGTGGCTCTCCGCCTGTCCCGTCGGAATTGCGCCCACAATCTTCAGCGTCCTGGGGTCAATGATCGTGACTGCTTTGTCTAACTCGGTAGTCACATAGAGCATCCCGTCCTTCGGCCCGATCACCGCGCAGTGCGGGCGCACCCCATGGTCGAACTGAATGTTGCCGACGACTTTGCTGGTCGCCACATCCACCACGATGATGTTCTTCCCGTCGGTTCCCGGCTTGCCCACGCCGGAGTTGCCATAGATAGGCACAAACGCCAGCCGCCCGTCCGCCGATCCCGCTACTTCGTGCCCGGTCGTGCCGTTCTCCGGCACGTCGGCAATCACTTTACCGGCCACGGGATCCACGATCGCCAAACTGCGGTCGCCCTTCTGCGCCACCAGCAGCCGGCCAGTTTGTGCCTGCGCGGCGCCCGCCGCCACTAAAGCTACCACGGCCAATCCAAACCACGAAAACAGTTTCAATGATTGCCTCCTCTTACGACACGACAACGACTGGCCCGACCCTCGATTCACGGCAAAACTCCACATCTCAGTTGTGCTGCGCCCACGGATCATACGTCCCCACGCTCCACGTGTGCCCCTCAGGATCGCTCACCGCAAACTCGCGGCCGCCGTAGGACATGTCCTTCAAGGGCCGGACGATCGTTGCGCCGGCTGCCTGCGCCCGCGCGTACACGGCGTCCGCATCCGGAACCACGATATATAAGCTGCTTGTCTCCGCGCCATCCAGTTCCTTGGGCGCCTTGAATCTGCGGCCGTGCTCGTCGTCCTTCATCGAGCCCAGCATGATCATTCCTCCGCCCAGCGCAAGCTCAGCGTGTTCGATCGTTCCGCCTGCTCCTGCATATACGGCATGGCGCGTAAATCTAAGCACATTGCAGAGCCACTCGATGGCGGCAGGAGCGTCGCGGTAGCGAAACGCCGGGATGACGGAACTCCGGGAATCAGCCATGGGGAAGCCTCCGCGCCAAGGTTAGCTCTTCTCCGGGCCAACGCGCAATCGCGCCAAATGGCCTGGCGGCGCCTCAAGCTCAATTTGAAGCGGACAACAAACGCAGGTTAATGAGCTGCGTAATGCAGGATGAGCCAGACGGCCCAGAATCCGAAGACGGCCTCGAATATTGCCGGGATTGCGATGATGAGAAAGACAATTCTCGCCCAAGGTCGGTGAGCACGGCTTGCGCCGACGATAGCTATGAGAGCTACTGTGGCGAATATAGAAGCCCGTATAATTGCGGCGCGAGCTTCGGGCACGATCAGCATAACGGTTAGATTTTAGCCGCATTTGCCCCCACCCCGGCGAATTATTCTTCCTCCATGCAAGTCGAGGGTGCCCCATCCTAAACGCGCTTCTTGCGTTTAGGGTGGGACGCTATGCTTCTCTCCCATAAAGCACCCGTCGGCGCGGCAATCTATGCTTTCCCTCATGCCCATTCGCGATGCCGAGCTCGTGCAGATAGTCGACGGTTCGCTCGCCGATGCTGCCCGCCGCGCCGGGAACTTCCTTGCCTGCCGTATCGGTTGCACTCAGTGCTGCCACGGAGCGTTCGCCATCAACGCCCTCGACGCCGCCCGCCTCCGCGAAGGAATGTCGTCGCTGCGCACGGCAAGTCCTGCGCTGGCCGCCGAAATCGAACGCCGCGCCCGTGCCTGGCTCGCCGAGCATGGTCGAGCATTCCCCGGCGATCCTGATACCGGTGCGCTTGGCACGTCAGAATCGGAACAGGCCCGTTTTGAAGACTTCGCCAACGATGCTGCCTGTCCTGCGCTCGACCCCGTCACCGGCCGTTGCGATGTCTACCAGTGGCGCCCCATGACCTGCCGCGTCTTCGGGCCGCCCGTTCGGGCAACAGACGAAAATGGCGCCGAAGGTCTGGGCCACTGCGAGCTCTGCTTTATCGGTGCAACTACCGAGCAGGTTGCCGCCTGCGAGATGCCTGTCCCGCACGCGCTCGAAGCCGAACTGCTTGAAGAAATCGGTTCAGAAAAAGAAACCGTCGTCGCCTTCGCGCTGCTACCGTGAGCGCCGTTTGCACCCTAACTCCGAATGAGTCAACTGAGAAAATCCATTGCCCATCACGGCATCGGATTCGCGATCGTCGCTCCCCACTCCTCCGGGCTTACGTCGCGCGCGTGGTCGGCAAACAGCCAGCGATGGCCGTCCAGATCCTCTACGCCGTATTGGCGTTCGCCATAAACCGTTTCGTGCAGCTCTTCCCAAATCGTCGCTCCCTGCTCCCTGGTTCTCGTATAGTGAGCCCCAACGTCCGCGACAATCACAGTGATCATTTGCGTGTTCGATCCGACAATCGCCGGACTTTGGATTCGCTCGCGAGGGCCGGAGATCATGATGACAGCCCCGCCCAGGAACATCTGGATCCCGGCTACCGACTGGCCGTAGCGGAAATGCTCTTGAAAGCCGAAGACACGGCTTAGCCAATCGCACGCTTCGTCAATGTCGCGGTAGACCAGATGGGGAAGCACGGTTGAAACCGGCACGGAACGGTTATTCATTCGGACAGTATGCTACGGGTTCCCGCGCAGAATCAACGGCGAATGCGAATCCAGCCTCACCGCTAAGCAGCGCCGCCGCATCGCCCTTCCACCCATGCCGTAAACTGTTCTTTGCCGCCCCCCATGACAACGCGCCCCTGCTGGGTTGAGATTTCGACCCGCGCACTCGAAGAAAACTTCCGTTTTCTCTCGGGCCTCGCCTCGCCCCACGCCGAACTGCTGGCCATCGTCAAAGCCAACGCCTACGGCCACTCGCTCGCTCTTTGCGCTCCGGCCGTGGTTCGCGCCGGCGCAAAGTGGCTTGGCGTTACGAGTGTTGAAGAGGGCATTGTCGCCCGCGCTCTGTGCCCCGAGGCCTGCGTGCTCATCATCGGCGGTGTGTTTCCCGGCCAGGCCGCGGCCGCCATTCAGTTTCAACTCACTCCGGTTGCGTGGGAGCCTTGGCAGCTCGACGAACTGGTCTCGGCTGCTCGCGCTGCGGGCTCGCAGCAAGGCTCTGTCCCGGTCCATCTTGAAATCGATACCGGCATGAGCCGCCAGGGCGTCAGCCCCAGCGATCTCGCAGCAATCTTCGCGCGCTTCGGTCCCGGGTCGCCGCTCCGGCTTGAGGGCGTCATGACGCATCTCTTCGCCGCCGACGAAGCCGATGGCCAGGCAACAGAGGAGCAGCTCGCGCGCCTCGACGAATCCATGAGCCGCATCTCCGCCGCAGGCCTCTTCGCCGAGTGGCTCAATGTCGGCGCGTCCGCCACGCTGCTCGCCGGCCAGGCGCCCATCATCGCTGATCTGGCCGCCCGCCACGGCATGAAGGCCATGCTGCGGCCCGGCCTCGCTCTGTACGGTTTGGTCCCCCGCTTCGATCCCGCGTTTGCGCCCGCCGAGTCGGCCGTCGCCGCGACCACTCCAGCCGAACCGCCGTCGCTCACCGCCGCCCGCGCCGCGCTTCAGCCCGTCCTCACCTGGAAGGCCTCAGTCGCCAGCGTCCGCGCAGTTCCGGCCGGCGCAACCGTCGGCTATAACGCGACCTTCGTGGCAACAGAACCGATGCGCATCGCGTTGGTCTCCGCCGGATACGGTGACGGCCTCACCCGCTCTCTCGGCAATCATTTCAGTTTTCTGGTTCGCGGCCAGCGCGCCCCGCTTGCAGGCCGCGTCAGCATGGATCAGATTGTTCTTGATGTCACGGAGATTCCCGGCGTCGAGCACGGCGACGAGGTCGTCCTTCTCGGTTCGCAAGGCAGCGAATCCGGCAACGAAACCATAACGGCATTTGACCATGCCGAAGCCGCTGCAACCATCCCCTGGGAAATCTTCACGCGCATCGCGCCGCGCGTCCCGCGCGTAGCCGTCTGAATGATCGAGCTCATGATGCACTGGATGCCCTGGAGAATGACACAATCTTCCGCTTGCCGCAGGCTCTCTCGGAATCCACAAACAGCACCACAGTAAAATGGAGCCATGCAATGGAGAGTGCTGTTTTGGACCAGCAACTTCGTCTTCTTGGCTGCGGTTCTTATTGCCATTTCATTCCGAAACAGGGGCAGTGCTACGGAACTGGGAGGTGGGCGGATTGAATTCACGCCTTCGCGGGTTGCGTTCTCCTCATGGCTGATTATGCTTGCAGGGACTGTCTTTATCGGCAGCCGACTCATGATGCGCGCGGATGGGCATCTAGTGCCATTTGCCAGTGGCCTCATCTTCTGCGCGGGATCCGTATACTTCCTCACCATGGGGCTGCCCGGCAAGATCGTCATTGACGATGGATATATTGCCCAAACCTTCTGGCTGGGGGCCGCTAAAAGTAGAATCCCATGGAGCGAGATCGAAACGGTTCAAGAACAGCGACTCGCGATTACTATCGTCGCGCCCGGACATAGATCGATCGTGCATTGGAGTGTCCTGCCGGATATGCCCCGTCTAGTGAAAGAGATCGAACTTCGTCGCGGTGAAGCTAGTGCCGATTCGCTGGAGAGCGAATCTTGATCGCCTGCTTCTGGCCCGCATCCAGGGTTCCTTTCGCTGCGTATTGCTGCCTTTACCCCGCCACCGTCTCCGGCGCCCCCGCGCACAATCCCGCCGCGCATTGCACCGCATCAATCATCGCCTGGGTTCCGATGCACGAGTTCAGCAGCATGTGATAAAGCCCGCGCGAGCACCACTCCTGCTGGTAGAATCTGCGGATCACCGCTGCGCGCCTCCGGTCGAACGCCGCCAGTTTTTGCTCCGCGTCCTGCGCCTGCTCAGGAAACGCGTGCGCGAACCAGTCTTTCTTGGCGCTGGCCGTGGCATACACAAAAATGTGAAAGCAGCCGGGCTTTCCCGCCAGCACACACGCTGCGCCGCGGCCCACCAAAACGCAATTTCCCTCGTGCGCGGCAGCCAGAATCTCTTTCCGGATCAGCTCCAGCATGTGTTCGGAGTCGAAGATTTTCTCATCCTCGGTGGTCGCGGGAGCGTACACCGGATCCTTCCAGAACATCTTGCCGTAGCGGTAGTACCACGGGTCCAGCCGCTCGTCGAGCTTGGCTGCCAGCTTTGGGTCCACACCCGCCATGCGCGCCGCGCCCGCCACAAGCTCCGAATCCAGCAGCCGCCAGCCCAGGTGCTTGGCCAGCTGGTGCGCAAACTCTCCGCCGCGCGAACCGTACTCGCGCTCTATGGTGATCACCTTCACCGGCGCATGGACCATGGCCCCATTGACCCCCAGGGGAACGAATCCCCTCGCAAAGGAGCATAACTCCACTGGTCGCAAAAAACAAAGCGGGCGCAAGAGGCATCGCCCTCTCGCGCCCGCTTGCTATCGATGTTCTCTAGCCTGCCCTACTGCGTAACCGGTTGCTGGGGCAGCGTTTTGTTGCTCTTCAGGTGTGGAGCGCTGGGCGCAACCGGCGTCTTCGGCGGAGCAGGAGGTGTCGGCGGGAATGCCGATCCCTTCTTAATGTGCAGGTCGCCGTTGCTCGTGTTGAGCTCGATATGCGCCGTGCCCGATCCGATCTTCCCGCTCACTGTCTTGTTTTCATCGCCGCTGATCGTCAGCCCGTAGTCGGTCACAATGTCTCCGTTGTGAGTCTGTCCATTCACAGCGGCAGAGGCATCCGGCGGCAATGACAGCTCAATGTCGCCTTTGTCGTTCTTGGCGTCCACGTTGTAGGCTCCCGCCGGCGCAATGCTGATGGTCCCGTTACTGCTTTCGACGGATGTGTCGCCATAAATCTCGCTCAGGTCGATGTCCTTCGAGCGCGTCGCAACGTGTACCAGGCCCTTTGCATTGCTCACGTGCAGGTTGTCGGAGTCCAGAGTCATGTCGCCCGGAAGGCTCGCAATCTCGAGGTCGGTATACGGCGTATGCAGAATGATCTGCCCTCCGGCATTTTCGATGTGCGTTTCGCCGAAGAGTTCGCCGTTGAGCGAAATCTTTCCCTGGACCTCTGAAAGCGTCACGTCGTTGCAACTGCCGCTGGCAGTCACGTCGCCATCGATCTGGTGAGCCGAGAAGTCATGCTTGTCGTTGGAGAAGTGCACGTTCACCGGGCCCGCAATCGCGTCGAGACGGATGTCCCCATGCCCGGCGGTTACATCGATTCCCGTGCCCAGCCCTGACGCGGACACATCCCCTTTTCCCGCGTTCACCGTGACCTTCGCCGTTCGCGGAACCGTCACTGTCAGGTTCACGCGGCCGTGGTCGTTGCCATTCGACTGCACCATCACCGCGGCCCCGCTCACTGTAACGTGCGCCGCTTCACTGTCGAAGATCTTCGCTGCTGCGGAATCGGAGTCGGCATACGCCAGCTCGTGCGCCTGCACCTGGATGCTCGACTGGTCGCCCAAGGTAATGCTCACGTCCCCGCGCGGATTGAGAATTTGAATCGTCGCGTTCGCCGGAATCGCCTGCGTGTTCGCCGGCTGATCGAAATCGTGCTCGGGCTGGCCCCAGAAGTTGAAGAAGTCGTTATCGCCGTTCCAGTTGCCGAACATCGGCCGCATGTGGTTCCATCCAGCCGCGCAGAGGCCCAGGAACGCAACCAGAAACAGGATCCCCACAAAGCTGCCGCTGCGGTGGACGGGTGTCGGCCGCCGCATGTCCAGCGCCCACTCGCCCAGCAGCGCAAGGCCAGCCACGATCAGCAACAGTGGCCACCAGTGCCCGTACCACGAGGAGAAGGAACTGGCATCGATATGCCCAGTTACCAGCAGCAGGGCAATCACGCCCACGCAAATCAGAATCACCGGACCCACCACGGAAGGCACGCGAGGTCCGTAAGCGCCAACGTAGTTCGCTTTCCACGCGTGGCGCTGCGCCCGCCATGTATCGCGTTGCGCCCGCCAGGCGGCGCGCTGCTGCTCGCGATACACGCGCCACTGCATCTTTGGATCGTACGGCGGAGGCGCTCCGCCTCCCGGAGGCATATTCGGAGGTGCGCTGCTCATGACTGCCCTCCATGAATCTCGTCGCCATAGTCATGGGATTCAGCCGGCACGTTCGCGGTGCCCGTCGTTGGCTGCGTGCCCAAATTCGAAGCTTGCCCTGTTCCCTGCGTCGCATTTGGCCACGGCGTCCCCGGAGGCGGTGGATATCCTCCCGCGGCAAGCGCCGCACGTTCGGCCAGCAACAACAACCCAATCAGAATCAGGATCAGAGGCCAGCTCTGGCCCCAGCCAAGAATGTTGGCTTGCGCCAGCAGCGCCATTACGCCAATCAGCAACAAAACCGCCGGCCCACGCAATCTGCGAATCATGATGTAGCGATTCATTGTTGCCCTCCCTGCGAGCTCCCCTGCGAGCCGGTCTGGGAGTTCCCTTGCGAACTCGCCTTGTTCTCGCTGAGGCGCCTCACCATCAACCACACTCCCAGCCCAATCAATAGAATCGGCCAGGTGAATTCAAGCACGCGCCCTGAGAACCAGTCGAAGTGGCCAAGCAGAAACAGCACACCCAGGGCGATGAGAATAATCGCTCCAATCGGCTCCTTCCGCCGCCAGTACACAGTGGGAACCGGCGGAAGATCCGGCAACGGATAACCCGGAGGCACAGTCGGACCCTGATAGGGCGTTTGGTATGGCGGCACATACTGCGCCTGATTCGGCACTTGGCCGGGCGCCTGATATGGGCTCGCCGACCCCGCACCAACTGGCCCCGGCGCGCCTCCCGGCTGCCCTGCAGGCGGCATTCCCTGGTACGTTCGCCCGCCCGGGTTGAACAAGTTGGTTAGTTCGTTCAACCCCAGCGGATCGGGCAAAGGTTCGCCGTCACGCCGCGCTTTGGCCGTGTGATAGGCCTCGAAAACCTGGTAGCAGACCCAGCCCGCGATAAAGAGCCCGAAGATTCCGTACACGTGGGCTGCGCTCACCAGAACCGCGAAGATCAGCACGTGAATGAGCCCCTTGATCAACTGGCCGTTGTACATGGCGCCAACGCCGGGAATCAGGCCCAGAAGTGCCGCCAGCACCGGATTCGGGCCACCCATCGGCGGCGCCACGAACGGCTGCTGCCCGCCTTGCCATGTCATCCAGCACGGCTCGCAGAAGATCTGTCCTCCCGCTCCCGTCTTCACGCAGGCCTGGCACAGTGGTTTTCCGCAATTCTGGCAAAAAGCCGTCGCATTTACACCGCTATGATTTACGCAATCCATACCTTGCTCCCTTCCCGTGCTCTCCTTGCGGAGCTGTCGGATCGCCCTCTGTTGCCGTGCAAGTGAAACGAAGTTTCCACAAAGTCATTTGCTGGGCCGGACCCCGGCTGTGCCACTGAATTGTCCGGCGGCTGTTGAGGGTCCACGCGACCCCCGCCATCGTTCTTCCCAGGATTCTGTTTCGTCTCTCCGGGTGTCGCCGGCTGCACCTGTTTCTGGTCCTGGTTGCTTCCCGGCGTTGAGTTCTCGTCGCCATTGCCTTGGCTCTGGCTGCGCAGTTGCCGCACTCTCGATTCCACTTCGTACACAAACCGCAAGTGGTCGTAATACCGAACGATGGGCACCGAGGCCATGTTCAACTGCCGCTCCATATACGACCGCATCGCCACCGGCCGCAGATCGGCCAACCGCAAAGTCGACAACCGCACTCCAGTCAGGTTCAACGTGAGCGCGATTGAGAAGAACGCCATCGCCGCCGTCATCAAAAGCCCCGGTTGCATCGCTTGCCGCGTCCGGGCAAAGAAACCCTGCTGCTGCCAAACCGGGGGTACAAATCCAGGAACCGTTCCCGCTCCGGCCAATGCTGGCATGGGCGCGCTCGCCTTGTGTCCCGGACCCGTGTGCGCCAGAATCTTTTCCAGCAGCCCTGCCGGCGCATCCGGCTCAGGAGAGAGAAACTCCAGCCACTCCCGCCCCTTCTTCGCTTCCTCATACAGCGCCGCGCATGCTTGGCACGTTGCCTTGTGCGCCGCGAACTGCGCTTCGTCCTCGGGCTTCAACAGCCCGTCCAGAGCGTCCGCCAGCAGCGTCTCCCACGCGCCGCAGGCCGGAGAATTCGGAAATTGTGTGCGCTCCGTCATCGCTACATCACCTCCAGCTTGTTACGTTCCAGCAGCCTTGCAAGTTCCGCACGGCCCCGGCTGATGCGCGACTTCACCGTTCCCTCGGGAATCGCCAATACTTGTGCAATCTCTTTATAATCAAGGTCTTGAAGGTCGCGCAGGATCACCGCTTCGCGCAGCTCCACGCTCACTTTCGCCAGCGCGCCCTGCACCATCTTGGCCAGTTCCTTGCGCGCCGCAAACTCATGTGGAGAAGGCCCCTTCGCCATCAACCGATCGGCCGGCTTCAACTCTTCTGTCTGGTCCCATCCATCATCCAGTGAGCCTGTCGCCCGCTGGTTGCGCGTCCGCCTGAAGTTGTCGACCAACAGGTTCCGCGTCATGGTGGTAATCCACACCGGCAGGCTGCCGCGTGCGGCGTCAAAACTGCCCAGATTGGAATAGATCTTCAGGAAGACGTCCTGAGTCAGGTCTTCGGCGTCGGCTGGGTTCCCTGTAAACCGGTAGCAAAGCCCGTATACACGCTTCTGGTGCGTGCGGACCATCTCAGCCCATGCGCCTGAATCTCCATCCATACAGCGGTGCACGATTTGGGCCCAGTCTTGCTCCAGCGGTCTCACCTCCGCGCGCGCTGCGGATTGCGTGCGTCCCCGGCCATCATCCCCAAGGGTCCGCCGCACCGCAGGTGCCGCCGGCGTCGCAGCCACGGCTCCGACGGAATGTTGCTGAACCTGCGGCCGCTTCCTGGCCGCGTCCCGGGCACCATAGCGTGCCATTGCGGCACCCAAACCTGCCCCGTTCCAGCTTAATGCACCCACGCACTCCATGTTTGGTTCATACGGAATTCACAATCGTTTGGTTCCTTTCCAAAAATCAGTTCAAACCACTCTCGTTCTCAACTTCGAGCCCGGCCGCGTGTCCCGTTGCCAGGACCCAATCAAGATTCAAATAAATTGAATTTTGAATATTATCGCCCTTTCGCAACCGGCGGACAAAACGCCCTGCGCAAGAAAATCGCCCCATCTTCCGGCTCGCACCGTAAACTGTGCAGAAACGGAGGTCAAAACGTGGAAGATTGGAAGTTCGTAGAAAAGGATCCCTCGGAAGCCCTGGCAAGATTGCACTTCTTCTCCATCAAGAAAAAGCATGCCTCGGGCGAGGTTGAAGCGCGCATCACCGTGAAGGAATTCGCCTCGGCCAAAACCACCGACATGAAGTTCTTTGCCGTGGCCGACCTTGAGCTGAACCAGAAGACCGCGAAATTCCAACCCTGTGGCTGGGCCGAAACCCTGATGGGCGCGCTCACTGAATGTCTCAGGAATCTGCGCAAGTTCGAATACGAGGGCCCCGAGCTGCCTGCCTCGTCTTCCCCAACGTGCGATCCGCCCCAGTCCAGCTGAACCCGAATGCGCTGTTCTACTCGATTGAATAGCCCTGCCCAAACGCCGGATCGACCGGATTTTCGAACATCGACGCATCCCTCGTCACGATCGTCAGCCCCGACGGCGTCACAAAGTACCGGCGCTTGTCCTCGACCGGGTCGTACCCGATTACCGTACCTTCAGGAATGTGCACGTCGCGGTCGATGATCGCTCTCCGGATCCTGCAATGCCGCCCGATATTCACGTGCGAGAAGATGATGCTCGCGTCGATGTCCGAGTATGAGTTCACGCGTACATCCTGTGACAGCACCGAGTTGTATACCGATGCGCCCGATATGATCACGCCCGCCGTGATGATCGAATTCACGGCCATGCCTGACCGCCCCGGCTCGCCGAAGACGAACTTCGCCGGAGGATACTGCCTGGTTCGCGTGCGGATCGGCCAACTCTTGTCGTACAGGTTGAACACCGGCGACACCGAGCACAAATCCATGTTGGCGTCGTAGTAGGCGTCCAGCGTTCCCACATCGCGCCAGTAGAGCGCCTCCTGCTTGTTCTCGTCCACAAAGCTGTAGGCCATCATCTTCTTCTTGCCCAGCATGTTGGGCAGGATGTTGTGCCCGAAGTCGTGCTTCGATTCCGTGTCGTCAGCATCCGCGATCAGCGCCTTCAGCAGCGTCTCGGTATTGAAGATGTAAATCCCCATCGACGCGTCCACGGCATTGGGATTGAAGGGCGAGCGGAAGCTGGTCGACGCCGGCTTCTCCTGGAATCCAAGCACTTCGCCCGTCGAACCCACCTCCACCACCCCAAACCGCGAAACCTCTTCCGGCGCCACCGGCAGCGTCGCCAGCGTCACTTCCGCGCCCGTCTCCTTGTGGTGCGCCATCATCCGGCTGTAATCCATCTTGTAAATGTGGTCGCCTCCCAGGACGATCACATGCGCCGGTTGCTCGCTGCCGATCGAGTAGAGGTTCTGGTACACCGCATCCGCGGTGCCCATGTACCAATTTGCGCCCGTTCGCTGCATGGGCGGCATCAACTCAAAAAACTCGCCCAGCTCCTGCGCCACAATTCCCGTCCAGCCTTCGCGGATGTGCCGGTTCAGGCTCAGGGCCTTGTACTGCGTCAGGATGTACACCCGCCGCAATCCGGAATTGATGCAGTTTGAAAGTGTGATGTCGATGATGCGGTAGTGCCCGCCGAACGGCACCGCCGGCTTGGCCCGGTCGCGCGTCAGTGGAAACAGCCGTTCTCCTGCTCCGCCCGCGAGCAATACGCCCAGAGTGTCTTTCATGTCCATAGGCTACCTGCTTCAATTCACTGCTGCTCACGTTTTCGGAATCGGCCGATGAGTGCCGCTATCCGAAACGGCATACTTTCAGACGGCACTTTTCCTGGCCCGCCGCTGAACGCAGGAGAATACCACACATACCAATGCACTTTGCAGCCCCGCTATCTTCTTGATGATGCCGCGAGCCGAACGGTTGGCCCTCTTTGCGTTGCGTGCCCCATCCTTCGCAAAGCGAAGGGTGGGCACGAACTCCGCTAGCCCCGCTGCCGGGTGCCCCACCTTCGGCGCGTCTTTGTTTCTGCGCCTAAGGTGGGGCCGCACCCCGACCTGTCATCCTGAGAAATCCGCCGCGGCGGACGACGAAGGATTTGCGGTTGCTTTTCGAACTCCGCTAACGCCGCTAGCCCCGCGAACTCCGCTGCCTCTGTCTACCAGCCCGACTTCCAGTTGGTCTTCTTGTTGGCCGAGCGCTTGATCGATGTGAACTTGTATTCCAGTCCTACCGAGATGGCGAAGTTCACGTCGTACTGCGAATACGACAAGGTTGGTGGGGGGCCGTTGAAGTTGTAATGGGTCATCAGCGCATCGGGTGTAATGCGAAACACCCAATGTTCGTTGCGGTTCAGGTCCATATGGCCGCCGATGATTCCCGCCGGGGCAATCTGGTTGTAGTAGAAGCCCACCACCTCGGGCGGCTCTCCCCGCAGGTCTTTCTGGAAGTTCCCGTACACTCCGCCGAACATGGCATGAGCAATCAGCGCCCCGTGCTTGTTGTGCGGTCCCAGCCACTCCGCTCCGCCGACAAAAAAGTACTGCTTCACCACCGGACCTCTGATTACGATCAGGCTGCCGTCAGGCGCACGTTCGGAATTGGGTATCGTCCCGCTCGTCCCGATGTATCCGCGCCCCGTTGCTTCGATTCCCCAGTTCCTGGTCAGCCAGTACGAGCCCTCCATGTCCAGCCCGCCCAGGTTCGACCCCTGCAGCAGAGTCGGCCCCGCCTTCATGTGGTCGTATGCGAAACCCAGCGACATATCGTAGCGGTTGTCGTAGCGAACCTTGGCCAGCGGATCGACGGACAGATAAACCCCGTACTCCGGAGTCTGCGCTGGCTGGCCTGTTTGCGGCGCTTGCTGCGATGAAGAGGAAGAGCCCTGCTGCGGCTGGGAGCTTGGCTGCTGCGCGCCAGAATCCTGCGCCCCGGCGCGCGCTCCAGCGCACACACACATCGTGAAAACAACGGCAATCGTTGCAGATAACTTGACTGGGAGATGCATCATAAACAAGCTTACAGGAGCCCCCCGAGGGCGGACAACGCGGCCAACAAGCATTCCTTCTTAGACGCCGCTCCGCCTTGGCCGTCTGCTCAGTTCCCTCGCCACAGGGCCCAGACGTCGGAAGGAGCAGGGGCCTTCAGGCCCCTGAAAAAGTTGAGAAAGAACAATCCGGCCTTTAGGCCCGGAACCGCATACGATCCCGACTGCGTGCTACTAGTTTGCTGAGGCACACCAAGGACTAGCTACCCGCCACTACTCCCGGCAATTCGCACCTATCCATCTGCCGCGCCCAAACCAGGTAGCGCACCGTCTTTAGGATCTCCATCGTCGTCATCGCCCCTTGCGTCCAAGGCCCCTCCGGCTCGAGCGCTGGCGCCGCATGTGTTCGCCACTCGATCGGCAGCCGACCCAGGATCAGCCCCGCCCGCGGCAAATGGCTCGCGCTTGAAATCACTTCCGCCGAATCCCATCCGTGGCTGCGCATGATTCTGAGCGAGTCGCACGTGTTTTCCATGGTGTTCAAGGCCGTTCGCTCTTCCACAATCGCGCCCGCTGGAATCCCCTGTGCCTCGGCCACGCGCGCCATCACCTCGGCCTCCACAAACTGGTTGTGCGCCGGACCGCCCGTGAGAATCATCCTCGGCGCCACGCCCCGCTCGTACTCGTGCACTGCCTCGGTCACGCGGGCAAGCTCCACCGGCGTTGGGTTCCCGTCCGCATCTGCCGGGCCTCCCAGCACCATCAGCACGTCAAAATGTTCCTGCGCGGTGTTCGCTTTGGGGGCCAGCACCCGCGCAATCGCCGCCCACGCAATGAGCCCCGCCACTACCGCAGCGCACGCGAGGATTCCGTGTCCAAGCCATCCCAGCGGTTGCCGCCGGATGCGCAATTTTCGCGGTCCGCCGCGGCGGATTTTCGCCGGTGGAGCGGAGTGACTCGTCCGCCTCGGTCGACCTTGTTTCCGTGTCCCTGCTGTGCTCAAGAAAGAATCGCCCCCCCAAATACGGATCTAAGCTCCAATCTACCGCGCGAAGCGTCGATCGCACGAGCTCGGCGCCAGTGCCGTGTCGCGAGAAAAATGCATCAGACCATGTTGAACGGACGTTAGAATTTTCGCTGTGCGTCGTTTTACCGCGCGCGCGACGATCAGCGACGCGTGAGATCCATCCTCGACAAGGAGATTCATTGATGGCGACGAAGGAAAAACCCTCAGCGAGAAAATACGGTCCTGCGGCCGGCAAGCAGGTAGAAACCGAAATGCGCGAATTCAAGCGCGGCAAGCTGAAAAGCGGCCGTAGCGGCAAAACGGTGACAAGCCGCAAGCAGGCAATCGCCATCGGCCTTTCAGAGGCTCGTAAGAAGGGCGCGAAGGTACCGCGCAAAAAATCCTAACGTTGTGGGTGCCCCCGGTCCCTCGCATTTGGGGACCGGGGAAATTCACGCACTACGAATTGTGGATGAATCACCGCAGGCTCTTTGTTCCCTTGGTCCCTTGTTCCCTCGGTCCCTGCTTCACGGATACATCCGATTCAGCATTCTCGGAAACGGAATCGTCTCTCGCACGTGGTCCAGCGCGCACACCCACGCCACCAGGCGCTCAATGCCCATGCCGAAGCCCGAATGCGGCACGCTGCCGTACCGCCGCAGGTCGAGATACCACTCGAACGCCGCGCGCGGCAGCTTGTGCTGGTCAATGCGCGAGCTGAGCAGTTCGTAACTCGATACGCGCTGAGACCCCCCGATGATCTCTCCGTATCCTTCCGGCGCTAGCACATCCACGCATAATGCGTATCGCGGATCCTTCGCGTCGGGCTCCATGTAAAAAGCCTTCACATCCGCCGGGTAGCGATGCACCATCACGGGCCGGTCGTACTGCGAACTCAGCCACGTCTCATCCGGCGAGCCAAAGTCGTTTCCGTATTCGAACGGCGCCTCCAGCTTTCCATCTTTGTGCGCCTGGTTCAGCATCTCCGCCGCCTCGTCGTATCTCAAACGTGGAAACGGCGCTCTGATCGCCTCCAATTTCGCAGCGTCGCGCCCGATCACGTGCAGCTCCGGCGCACGGTTCTTCACGACACTCTGCACAATGTGCGAGATAAAGTTCTCCGCGAGCACCATGAGCCCTTCGAGGTCCATGTACGCCACCTCGGGCTCGATCATCCAGAACTCCGTCAGGTGCCGCCGCGTCTTCGACTTTTCCGCGCGGAACGTCGGCCCGAAGCTGTAGACCTTGCCGAGCGCCAGCGCCGTCGACTCAATGTAAAGCTGCCCGCTTTGCGTCAGGTACGCGGGATCGCCGAAGTAATCGACCGGAAACAGCGTCGACGTTCCCTCGCACGCCGCCGGGGTCAGAATCGGCGGATCGGTCCGGATAAAACCATTCGAATCAAAGTACTCGGCCGCCGCCCGCATGATCTCCGCGCGAATGCGCAAAATTGCCGATTGCCGCGGGCTGCGCACCCACAAGTGCCGCCGCTCCTGCAAGAAATCGACCCCATGGTCCTTCAACGTGATCGGGTACGGATCTGACTCGGGCACGCGCTGCACCACGTGCACGTCTTCCACGTCCAGTTCGTAACCGCCCGGTGCGCGCTTGTCCGCACGCACCTTTCCCGTCACTATGACCGACGACTCCTGGGTCAACCCCTTCAGCTTTTCAAACACTTCCGGCGTCACGCTCTTCACGTGCGCCACTCCCTGGATCGACCCCGTTCCGTCGCGAAAGATCGGAAACAGCAGCTTTCCGCTCTCGCGCGAGTTGTAAAGCCAGCCTTGCAAAGTGACAGATTGGCCCTCGTGCCGCCCAATCTCGGCAATGGTCGCAACTGGAGGAACGTTTTTGGGAGTCTCAGGGGCAACGGGAGCGGTTTCTTCGGGCATCTTGCTTCCTTTAGCGGCTGGGGCGGCCTGACTCTCCAGAATAGCGCGGTTCCCGAACAGCGGCACCGTACCCGCCCCTTAGCTTGGCAATTTCGTGCTACCGGAAATTGTTTTGATTAGACAACAAATGCCGCGAACATGCATCCTAGCTTGGTAAGGAGCGGCGATGACCGATCGGGTCGAAACAAACAATGACGAGGAGATGCACAAGACGCTGGCGGATGCCGACACCGCCGAGCGCTTCATTACGGAGAAGCATCTGGGCGAGCGCATCCGGCGCTTGCGTCTGAAAAAGTCGATGGGCTTGGTGGATCTCGGCAAGCACACAGGGCTTTCAGCCAGCTTTCTTTCGCAGTTGGAGACGGGCCGTGTGGTGCCCACGCTCCGCAACCTTGCGCGCATCGCGATGGTCTTCTCCAAAGATCTCTCGTACTTCTTTGAGACTGAGCCGTCGCCTATTTTTCGAGTGCACCGCAAGAAGGACCGAGTGCGCATTCCGCAAACAGGCGTCGAGCAGCCCACTTATAACTTCGAGAGCCTCGGCTACATGGTAGCGGACCGTCATATGGACCCGTACTTTGCCGAATTTATTCCGCTGCCGGAGCATGTCGAGCCCAAATCGCACATGCACACGGGATTCGAGTTCCTCTACGTTGTTGCAGGCGAACTGGCGCTGCGCCACGGGGAACAGGAAGCCAAGCTCGGGCCCGGCGATGCCGTTTATTTCGACGCTGGAACGCCGCACTCCTACCGTTGCGCGGGATCTAAATCCGCTGAAGCCGTCATCGTGACTATGCATCAGGCGCCCGCAGATCATCCGCAGTCGATGCGCCCGGCGGTTGCGGCGCCGGCGCGTCCCGCCCAACCTGTCTTGTTACCGAGAACCAACCCTACTGAGGCCAAATAGCAGCCGCCTACTTGGTTGTCGCCGGCGGAAGATTCGACTCGCCATAGGTTGGGTAGGGTTTAGCCGCGGTACTTGTTGGCATTGTGGCCAGCGTCGTCAGGTCCGCTTGCACCCTAGCCCATGCGCCAGCCTTTCGCTTGGTCGTTATTGGCGCATTCACATCGGAATAATAGGCTTGTATATCGCTTCTGATCCCGGGAGGAATCGGCTGATTCGGGTCGCGCGTCAATCGGTGCAAAAGCTCCGCGTACGTCACATCGGTCAGCCGATAGCCGCCCGGCTTGACCACTTGCCCTGTGTCGAGGTCCCGATTGGGCAGTGGATGCTCGGGATCAGGCGGATCCAACGCATCTGTCGAAGCCGTCGCGCTCACGGGCTTGGCCGGCCGCGCCTCGGTTGGCGTAAAGAGAGTCAGGCGATTGCGAAGCGCCGTGGTGGATGAGGCCAGGCTATGCATGTAATCGGCTTCAGCCGCCTCGCTGGGCCCCTTGATCGCGACCATCGCCAGCGGGCCAACCTTGGGTAGTATGCGGAGCACGCCCGCAATCAGATGCGTCTCGAAGCCGGCTTTCTTGCGATAGGCCGCCCAATCGTATTGCGTGGCCGCGTCCGCCGATTCCTTCTCGATCTCCTTGGCATCGGCTGTGTCTGGCTCCGGCACTTCATGGCCACGGTTCATGAGCGTTACCGCGTAGGCCACGCGCGGAATGAATTTCCGCGTCGCAAACTGGTACTCAGCCGCGTTGAACTTGTGCCGTGCGCCCGTGCCGAAATCGTCGGTAATCCCATATGTCTCGTAGAAGGCCAGAGCAAGCTGGTGCGTCGGAACCCTGAGTCCAATGTGGCGCAGGTATTCGAGCGGCGCCAGGCGATGCTTCGCAATCTGATCGATGTCGAAGGCAAACTCTACTTGCACATGCTGGTGCGGGGCTTCGGCATAGTTCACGCTGGAGCCGTAGCGCGCAGCCAGCTTGGGAAACTCAAGCGCAACGGCGCGGTTGGTCGCCTCAGAGTGCCCAATCGAATCACCCACATAGTGCGATAGCGCCCCCGCGGCAAACGCAAGCTCGTTGGCGTTGTGCGCGTTGCGGAGGAGCGCCAGCACAAAATCGCCAGTACGCACGTAGTGCGTCAGGTCAGAGAAAAATGAGTCGCCGAAAGGGTAGTACCCCATGTCCTGAATCACGCATCCGCCGTAGGCGAACGAGCGTGCGCGGTCCAGTTCCGCCGGAGTCAGATTTGGATATTTGCTCTTCAACAAGGGAACGATCGAGTCGTTCCACGTGAGGTCGATGAGTTGCTCGTGCGTGAGCAGGGAATACGCAGCCGCATGCCGTGAAGCGCAGATCGTTATCAGCAACAAGATCAGCGCGGCGGTTCGCAGTCGGTTGCATCGCATCGTCATTAGGATGCCGGGGCGCGGTTCTGGGATTTGATGGGTGGAAGCCGGGGTCCCGCCCTCATTGTATGTGAACCTTCGCATCGACGAAAACTCGTGCGAAAAAGCGAAGATTTGCGATAAATCAGTGACGATTTATAAATCAGATTTTATGATTACCGGAGAAACCCCGAAGAAACTATAGTAAAACCCAAAGTTGCTCCGTTCGGCCGAAACTTCGGCTTGCCCTCGACTCAATCCCCTCAAACTTCGCATCCCACCTCACGCGCACTCCATCGGAACGGTTCGAACTCGCGCTCGAAAGGGTGGCTCGCCCCCGTCGCGCCGCTTGCAAATAATCTCGTGATGCTTGGCGCCGTGCGTTTGTGAGTGCCAAGCAACCGCGGGTATCATGATCCTTCATGGGATCTCCGCCGCCAATTCAACTTGCCACGTTGAGCATGTGGGACACACTCATCCTCATGGCCCTCGCGTTGGTGGTTTTTGGGCCCCGGCGTCTCCCCAAGATCGGCCGCCAGCTCGGCAAGCTGATGTATGAATTCCGCAAAGCCTCTAACGATTTCAAATTCCAGATGGAAGAAGAGTTACGCGCCTCAGAAGAGGCTGACCGCCGCAAGAAGGAAGAAGAAGAAAGGCAGCGCGCTCTCGCCGCCGCCCCGCCGCCGGCACAGCTCGAAGCAACAGCCTCACAAACTCCGCCACCAGCCCCCGGACCCGAGCAAGCCGGCGCTCCGGTTTTCGCGGAAAGTCCCTACTCTGAGGGGACCGACCCCAGGATCAGAGCTGAAGCGCAGCAAGTAGCAGAGCCCGCGCCGCCCGCCGCCGAACCAACCGAATCCGCAGCCGCCGCAGCCGTCCTGCAAATCCAGCCGCCCTCCACCGGCGAGACCGTTGCTGCCGAGCCGCCGACTAAAACCCAGGGAAACCTCTTTCCTGAAGCCGAAAGATCGGAGCCGGCTGCTCATCATGGTTGACCCATTGGAAGCCATCGATAAAGCACGCAATGCCATCACCGAGCGCGCCGAGCTCCCCGGCATGAGCCTCATGGAGCACCTTGAGGAGCTGCGCAAGCGCCTCGTCCACTCCGCTATTTACCTTGGCATCGGCTTCATCGTCGCTTACGCCTTCCATGAGCGTCTCTACGGCTTTGTGCAGGCCCCGCTTACCAAGCTCGGCATCAAGCTCAATTACACCCACCCAATGGATCCGCTGAACCTTTATCTTCAGGTCTCGCTCATTGGCGGAGCCATCATCGCTTCACCCTTCATCCTCTATCAGGTGTGGCTGTTCATCGCGCCCGGCCTCTACCAAAAAGAAAAGCGCTTTGTCATTCCCTTCATGACGGCCACCGTCGGTCTGTTTCTTGCCGGCGCAAGCTTCGGTTACTTCTTCGTCCTTCCCGGTGCGCTCAAGATCCTCATCATCGGCTTTGGCAGCAAATTCAACCCTATCGTGACCATCGAGGAGTACACCGGCTTCTTCCTTTCCATCATTCTGGGTTTAGGCATCAGCTTTGAGCTGCCGATACTTATCTTTTTCCTCGCACTATTCGGCATCGTGAGCCCGAAGTTCCTCTGGAAGAACATTCGCTACGCCATCCTCGCCGTTTTTTTCGTTGCCGCCATCATTTGCCCCAGCCCCGATCCCGGCACCATGTGCATCTATGCTGTTCCCATGCTGGCTCTCTACCTCGTCGGCATCGGCGTCGCCTGGTGGGTCCACCCCGCCCGCAGAAAGAAAAAGGAGGCTGCGGGATGATTCTTTCGATCATCCGGAAGAGAGTTCTCGCAAGGAAACGGGTGCCCCAGGTGCGGGGCCCCCACGGACAGGTCCTTGTCCGTGGGGTGGAGATCTCGACTTTGAGACCTGGGATAGCACGAACCGGAACTCATCCACTCCCGGCCTTCACCCGTTCCATGAAATGGGTGCCCCAGGTCTCGATTCTGAGACCTGGGATCGCACAAACTTTGGGTGCCCCATCCTTGCCGCGCCTTTGTATTTGCGGCAAGGGTGGGATAGCACGACTCTCAATCTTCCTCGTCGCGTTCTTCGTGCCCCTCGCCGCACTCGCGCAATCCCACTTCGATGGCAACGCCGCCTACGAATACGCGCGTCAGTTCGCGGCCATCGGCCCGCGCTGGCCCACCGGCCCCGGCCATGTTAAAGCCGAGGATTTTCTTCGCAGCCACTTCCTTCGCGATCACGATCAGTTGGAGCAAGACACCTTCACCGCCGACACTCCAATTGGTCCGGTGCCCCTGTGCAACTTCATCGTGCGTTTCGCCGGCACCAGGCCCGGCGTCATTGTCCTCGGGTCGCACTACGAAACCAATTACCCGCTGCGTACCATCAACTACGTCGGCGCCAACGACGGCGCGTCAACCACCGGTCTCTTGATGACCATCGCCGACCATCTTCGCGAACAGGCTGCGCACTCTCCCGCGAAAAAGATCGATGGCTACTCTGTCTGGCTCGTCTTTTTCGATGGCGAAGAGGCCATTCAGCATTGGTCGGCCTCCGATTCCACCTACGGCAGCCGTCATCTTGCTGCCAAATGGGGCCGCGACGGAACCCTCAATCAGATCAAAGCTTTCATCCTTGCCGACATGATCGGCGATAAGGACCTCGACATTCAGCGCGACACCAACTCCACCGCGTGGCTCGTCTCGCTGGTGGCCGAAGCGGCCAAAAAGTTCGGCTACGAACGCTATTTCTTTCAACAGGAGATGGACGTCGAGGACGATCAGCTGGCCTTCGTCGAGCGCGGTGTGCCATCGATTGACGTGATTGACCTCGACTACGGACCCAACAACAGCTACCACCACACGGCACAGGACACGATGGACAAGATCAGCGCGCACAGCTTGATGATTGACGGCGATGTGTTTCTGGAGACGATACGGCTCGTCGATCAAAGATAGAGCGGGCGCCGAATCCCTCCCGGAGGGGGTCGCGGAGATAGCCAGGGTGGAGTCCGCTGAAGCGGACGAAGCTCTTGAAAGAAGCGCAGGCAGCGCTTCAAACCCTCCCGGAGAGAGGGACGAGAACAGCCAGGGTAGAGTTCGCCGTAGCGGACGAAACCCTTGAAAGAAGTACAGACAGCGCTTTAAACCCTCCCGGAGGGAGGGACGAGAATAGCCCAGGCCGGAGCACGCCGCGGCGTGCGGCGTCCTGGGAGAGCGACACCGAGGCGAAGCGTGCGCCCCGTAGGGCCGCACGAAAACACCGACTCGGTGGAGCACGAAGTGTCAGGGCACGACTTCAATCGTGCGGTACCATGCGCAGTAAGTCGTCGGGGCTTTGGCGCTTGAAGAATTCACAGAGGAGCACATCTTGGCGGAAGCAGAAATCGGCATCATCGGCGGCAGCGGGCTCTATTCGATGCCCGGCTTTACCAACATGCGCGAGGAGCGCATCGAAACTCCGTTCGGCTCACCCTCTGAAGCCTTTGTCCTCGGCGAACTCGAGGGCCGCAAGGTCGCTTTCTTGGCGCGCCACGGCCGCGGCCATCGCATCCTTCCCTCCGAGCTCAACTTCCGCGCCAACATTTACGCGTTCAAGCAGCTCGGCGTCGAGCGCATCGTCTCCGTCTCTGCCGTTGGATCGCTCAGGGAAGAGCACAAGCCCACCGATTTCGTCATCCCCGACCAGTTCATCGACCGCACGTTCAATCGCGTTGCCACTTTCTTCGGCGACGGCATCGTGGGGCACGTCGCCTTCGGCGATCCCGTCTGCGCGACCGTGGCCAAAGCCGCCTCCGATGCCTGCGCCAAGGTCGGTGTGGTCGGCAAGCTCGGCGGCACCTACGTCTGCATGGAGGGCCCGCAGTTCTCCACCCGCGCCGAGTCGAATCTTTATCGCAGTTGGAGCGCCGACGTGATCGGCATGACTAATCTGCAGGAGGCCAAGCTTGCCCGCGAAGCCGAAATCTGCTACGCCACCATCGCCATGGTCACGGACTACGATTGCTGGCGCGAGGGCCACGACGCCGTGACGATTGAAGAGATCGTCGCCGTGCTGCACAAAAACGCCGACAACGCCGCCAAAGTCGTTAAGGCCGCCATCGCCGCCATGCCACGCGAACGAGCCTGCGCCTGCTCCTCGGCCGCCAAGTTCGCCGTACTCACGCAACCCGACGTCGTTCCCGCCGCCGCCAAAGAGCGCCTCAAGCTTCTCTTCGGCAAATACCTCGGCTGGTAACTATATGGAGTTTCTTACGCCGTGGCACGCAAGCTCAGATTCGCGAATCGTCGACGAACTCCATCGCGAATTGGCCCCAGGCCATATTCTTGAGAATGTTGACCTGGCCGCAATCGCGTACAGACAGGATTGCGATGAAGTTCTGTATGCTTTCAACGACGGATCCGGTCGTTTAGCCGCAGTGCATCTGACGATCCGCAAATCAAGAGAGACAAATCCGATGTGGCCTAGAACCTGGATTTTCGAGAGTGCAGAGCAGTGGCTCGAATATATGCGTGTCGAGCACGCTGCTTGGATGGAGGAAGACCCGGATGGCCAGCTCTTGTTGAAAGCACGGAAATTGTGGGACGCAGCTCAGAAATTCTAGCTTGAAATCAGCACGCCCCGTCGCTAACTCCGCTAACGCCGCTAACCCCGCTAACTTGCTAACCTTACATTTGAGGAAGACCAGCTTATGTCCATCACCGTAGTCGGAAGCGTAGCTTACGATTCCATCGAAACTCCCGCCGGACGCCGCGAGCGCTGCCTCGGCGGCGCCGCCACCTATTTCTCGCTGGCCGCCAGCTTCTTTACCGAGGTGCGCGTCATTGCCGTCGTCGGCGAGGACTTCGGCCGCAAGCAGGAAGCCGTGTTTGCCGCTCGCAACATCGATACGCGAGGCATTGAGCACACTGCCGGTAAAAGCTTCTTCTGGGAAGGCTCGTATCTCGAGAACCTGAACGAAGCCAAAACGCATAACACCGAGCTCAACGTCTTCGCTTCCTTCGAGCCGAAAATCCCCTCGGCCTACGCAGACTCCGAATTCCTCTTTCTCGCCAACATCGATCCCGTCCTCCAGCGCCGCGTGCGCGAGGCGATGCCCAATGTAAAGCTCGTCGCTGGCGACACCATGAATTACTGGATCAAGGATCATCGCCCTGCCCTCCTTGAAGTTCTCAAGGGCCTCGACATTCTGCTTATCAACGACACCGAGGCCCGCATGCTCGCCGGCAACAACAACCTGGTGCAGGCCGCGCGCGCCGTCATCGCGCTCGGGCCTCGCGCGTTAGTCGTCAAGCACGGCGAGTACGGCGCGACGTTATTCCACAGCGCTCCGGCAAAAAAAAGAGGAGAAGAGCTCCGCACTTTCAAGGCGCCGGCACTGCCACTTAAAGAAGTCGTCGATCCAACCGGCGCGGGCGACAGCTTTGCCGGAGGCTTCTTCGGCTATCTAGCCTCGCAGCCGGAGCTCACGCCTGCCTCCTGGCGTCACGCCATGTTCTACGGCAGCGTCATGGGTTCCTATGCCTGCGAGCGATTCGGTACGGAGCGCCTGCAGGAACTCTCCCGTACCGAGATCGACGCGCGCTTCAATGTCTTTCGCGAGATCACGCACCTTGACTGAGAAGAGCATCTCCCGTGCGGAAGGCTGGGCTGTTCTCGCCTTCTGCATGGCCGCCTCAGCGGTCGCAATCGGCTGGAGCTGGCGTCACGGGGCAATGATCAACTACGGCGACGCCATCGCCCATCTGCACATCGCGCGTCGCGTCTTCGATTCCCGCACGCCCCGCTTCTCGCAACTCGGTTCGGTGTGGCTGCCGCTCCCGCACATCCTGCTTCTTCCTTTTGTGCAGAACTACTCCTGGTGGGCCTCGGGCATTGCTGGAGTTGTTCCATCGGCCCTGGCCTACCTTGCCTCCTGCGCCGGCATCTACCGCCTGGCGCGCAACTGGCTCAGCCCCGCGCCCGCCGCGCTCGCGCTCGTCTTCTTTGCCCTCAATCCGAATCTCCTGTACTTGCAGACAACGGCCATGACCGAGTCGCTGTTTCTCTCGGAATTCATCTGGATCGTGGTCTGGCTGGTCGAGTGGCGTGCCGTTCTCGATGAAGAGACGGCGGCCGCCAACTCCAACCTGCACTCGACTCCATCAACAACGAGTTCAAGCGTTGCGCGAACCACGCATCTCCAAATCTGCATTGCGATCGCCCTTGTCGCCGCCATCTTCACGCGCTACGACGGCTGGATCATCGCGCTTATCGTGTGGTCCGGCGTCGCATTCGCGCTGTTTCGCCGCGCCGCGGCCGGGGATCGCGCACGCCTCGCTGCGCCGGCCTTTTGGCTGGCCACTATTGCAATCGCTGCCGCGCCAATCTTCTGGTTCGCTTACAACTCCGTCTGCTTCGGCGACTGGCTCTATTTCGCGCGCGGCCCTTACTCCGCTCGCGCCATCGAACTCCGCACCGCCGCCAATGCTCCCGGCTGGCCGCCGCATCCCGGCTGGCACAACCCGTGGGTCGCGCTCCTTTTCGATTTCAAAATCTCTGAGCTCGACTCCGTCGCCGCGCCTTGTTGGGGAAACGTCTGGGGCAATCTGGGTTTGGCGGCTGCAGCGCTCGGTACCGTCGGCGCCTGGCTCGTTGAAAAAACTCGCCGTCGCGCTCTCACATGGACCTTTCTTCTTTGGCTGCCCGTACCCTTCTACGCTTGGTCCGTCGCCTACGGATCGGTTCCCATCTTTTTCCCTGCCTGGTGGCCCTACACCTGGTACAACACGCGCTATGGACTGGAGCTTTTGCCCGCTCTCGCGCTTGGTCTCGGGTTCGCGGCACAACTGCTTGCCGACGCACTCAGCCGATCCAAGCTTCCGGCCATCGCGACCGTTCTACCCAAACTCGCCTTCGCATTCCTCTTTGCTCTCGCCGGCCTCAACGTCTTCGCGCTCCTGCGCGCCGGCCCCATCGTCTACGTTGAAAGCACCAAGAATGCCCGCGCGCGCCAGCCCTACGACGACTCCATTCCTCCGGCCCTGCAGTCCCTCCTCACTCTCGATCCGCACGCCGCCGTACTTATGGACACATCCATCTATCCTGAGATCGTCGCCTTCACCGGAATTCCTCTTCGCCAGACCATCAACGAAAGCGACCTTGGCATCTATCGTTCCGCACTCGACGATCCTGCCGCCCATGCCGCCATCATCGTCACATTCGACGGCGACGAGATCGATACGGCCGTCAAAGCGCATCGCGTCGACTTCACCTTGATCGGCAGCTTTACCGCCAAAAATCAGCCATCGGCCGCTATCTATGCCTCCACTAAATGGCTCCATCGCGCTCCCGATTTCTTTTGAGCGCGCGCTCTTGCATCACTCGGCACATTCCCCGACTCCCGTTCAACTGCACGCCCTCTTCGGTGTTAGCATCGGGCTAAGAAAAACTGTGATTTTCGCCGCCGCTCAACTCGCTCAACCATTCGCCGCACCGCTCTGCGTCCGCATTCCGGAGGAAGATTGATTCCATTCACCAAAGCCCACGCGTGCGGCAACGATTTCCTCATCGTCCCCGAAGAAGCCGCCGCAGGCCACGATCGTGCCGCTCTCACCCGCCGCCTCTGCGAGCGCAATACCGGCATTGGCGCCGACGGCATTGAATTCTTTGCTTGGGAAAACGAGTCTGGGCCAGGCCCACGTTCTGGCCGAATCCGCCTCCACAACGCCGACGGCTCCATCGCCGAAATCAGCGGCAATGGCACGCGCTGCGTCGCTGCCTGGATGGCCGAGTCGCTCGGGTCCAAGCCCGGTGACACGCTCGAAATCGCCACCGATGCCGGCCTCCGCACGTGCCGCATCGTCAGCGTGCGCAATGAAGATGAATTTGCGGTTGAAGTCACCACGGCGATGGGCGTGCCCCGGTTTGTGCCGCACACGCTCAAGCTGATTGACGGTGTTGAGGTCATCGGCGTTGAAGTCTCCACCGGGAATCCCCACTTCGTCATCCTCGTCGAAAAGCCGGACTTCGCCGTCGGCCACCGCGCCTGGGCCGGGATCGGCGCGGAGATTTGCGCGCATCGCGATTTCCCCCAGCAGACTAACGTCGAGTTTGTGCGTGTCGTGAGCGAGCACGAGATCGAGATTCGCATCTTCGAACGCGGAGTAGGCCCCACCAGTTCATCTGGAACCGGCAGCTCGGCCGCAGCCACAGCAGCCCTCGCATTGCGCCGCTGCCTCTCTCCTCTTAAAGTCGTTGCGCCTGGCGGCGCGCAGACCGTTGCCTGGGACGGTCCCAATACGGAGCTGCATCTCACCGGCCCAGCCGCGCTCATAGCCCGCGGGGAGGCCTGGTCAGGAGGCTTGGTGAAATGAGAGCCCTCCTCAAACCGCAGTCCGTCGCGCCGGATGCGGCCATCAGCATCATCGCCCCGGCATCTCCAGCAAAACCCGAGCGCGTCGAACGCGGACTGGCAGAGCTCCGCTCGTTGGGGTATTCGCCGAAAATTGCTTTGAACGCTCTTCTGCGCGAGCCACTCTACTTCGCCGGAACTCCTCTCGAGCGTCTGGCCGATCTCCACGCTGCCTTCGCCGATGCTGACACAGCCGCCATCATGTGCAATTCGCGGCGGCTACGGGTCGAACTACCTGCTCGAGGGCCTCGATCTCGAAACCATCGCCGCACATCCTAAGCCGTTCTTTGCCTACAGCGACCTCACCGGCATTCAGCTCCGCCTGCTCGATGAAATTGGCCTTCCCGCCTTTCACGGTCCCATGCTCGCCGCGGATTTCTACCTCCCAAACGGTGTGCACCTCGAAAGTTTTCGCGCCGCTCTTGCCGGCGAACTCTACAGCGTTGGCGCCGCGGAAGGCATGCGCACGCTCAAGCCTGCTGCATCTTCAACCGCAGTGCGCGGCACCCTGTATGGCGGTTGTCTCAGCATTCTTGCGTCGCTCGTCGGTACGCCATGGGAGCCGAGCACCGAAGGCAAGGTGCTTTTTCTTGAGGACACTGGCGTCAAGCCGTACCAGATCGATCGCATGCTCTGGCAACTGCGTCATGCCGGAAAGCTCGACGGCATTCGCGGCATCGTATTCGGCGAAATGCTCGATTGCACATCGCCGGGCGCGCCGCCGTCCCTCCTTGACGAAGCCATTCTCAGCGCGCTCGTTGGCGTCGACGTGCCCATCGCCATCGGCCTGCGCAGCGGCCACGTCTCGCGCGAAAATGTCACGCTCACCTTCGGCGTTGAAGCCGAGCTCACCGTTGGCGACACTGCCAGCCTTCGCATTATCGAGCCGGCGGTGGCGAAGTGACCGCATCGCCGCGCCATATCCATCTCATCGGTATCTGCGGCACCGCCATGGCTTCGCTCGCCGGTCTGCTGCAGCTCCAGGGTCACGGCATCACCGGCTCCGACAAGGCCGCGTATCCGCCCATGAGCGATCTGCTTCGCTCGCTCGGCATTCCCATTCTCGAGCCCTACGCGGAATCGAATCTCGATCCCGCTCCCGATCTCGTCGTCATCGGCAATGCGCTCTCCCGCGGCAATCCGGAAATCGAGCGCGTCCTCGACGAGCGCATTCCGTTCACCTCCATGGCCGCGCTCCTGCGCGAGGAATTCCTCAAAAGCCGCGAATCTCTTGTCGTCGCCGGAACCCACGGTAAAACCACGACCACCAGCATGCTTGCCTGGATCTATCAGGTTGCTGCGCGCACAGATCCCTTGCTTGAGCCTTCTTTTCTCATCGGAGGCGTTGCAGAAAATTTCGGCACCAGCTTTCAGCTCCGCCCCACGAGCAACTTCATCCTTGAAGGCGACGAGTACGACACAGCTTTCTTCGATAAGGGCCCCAAGTTCCTTCACTACTTTCCCGCCGCGCTCATCCTCACCCATGTCGAGTTCGACCACGCCGACATCTACGCCGACCTCGAAGCCGTCAAGACCGCCTTTAAACGCCTCGTGAATCTTGTTCCGCGCCGCAGCCTCATCGTCGCTTACGATGGCAGCCCCAACGTGACCGAATGTGTAAGCCACGCCTTCTGTCCCGTCAAACGCTATGGATTCACTGATGCGGCCAATTGGCGGATCCGCAATCTCCGCTATGAATCCGGCCGCATGCACTGGGAGGTTCTCCGCGCCGGCGTCGTGTGGGCCGACTTCAGCATGCATCTCGCCGGCGAGCACAACGCCCTCAACGCTACTGCCGCTGCAGCTCTTGCTGACGCCGCCGGGATTCCAACCGCCGCAATCACCGAAGCTCTCGCCACCTTCAAGAGCGTCAAGCGCCGCCTTGAGGTCCGCGCCGAAATCAACGGCATCACTCTTATCGAGGACTTTGCTCATCACCCCACGGCCATTCGCGAAACTCTCCGGGCACTCCGCGCCATCTATCCTTCGCGTCGCCTTTGGGCCGTACTCGAGCCCCGCTCCAACACGCTGCGCCGCAAGGTCCTCGCGCCCGACCTCATTGAAAGTCTCTCGCTCGCCGACCGAGTCATCCTCGCCGCCGTCTTTCAGCAGGAGCGAATTCCCGAGGCCGAGCGCCTGCATCCTGCAGAAGTTGTCCGCGCCCTCGACGACGCAGGCACGCCCGCCTCGCTCCTCGATGACGCTAATGCCATCGTCGCTAACCTCACGCCGCAGCTTGCGCCAGGCGATGTCGTTGCCCTTCTCTCCAATGGCGGCTTCGACGGCATCTACGAAAAGCTCCCAGCACATCTCCGCGAGCGCTTCGCGGCCAGCTAAATGGGTGCCCCACCCTCGCCGCGCCTTTGTCTTTGCGGCTACACCGGTTCCTGAGTTAATGTATCCCGAAGCCATCGCACTCAAGTGGCGCTTTCCTCAAGAAAGCGCCACCTTGCAAAACTTCTGAAAAGGCTACAACAACTCAGGAATCGGTCAAGGGTGGGCAGAGATCGACAATGAAGCCGCGAAGCGCAGATACGATCCGCACGAGGCACGCATGATCTGGTCGCTCATCTTCATCGCCAACATGGTCGTCCTCGGCATCCCGTCGGCCCTCCTCTTCATTCCCTGGTGCTGGATCACCGGCAATGTGATGCCGCTCTACAAGGCCACGCGCTTCATGTTGTATTCAAGTTGTCGCTTCGCCGGCGTGCGCTTTCAGGTGGCGGGCCGCGACCGCATCCCACGCAACCGCGCATGCATCTTCATGTCGAACCATGTCTCCAACCTCGATCCGCCCGCGCTCATCTCCATCATTCCCGGCCGCACCTCAGCTTTCATGAAGCGGTCTCTCATGAACATTCCGATCGTTGGCACGGGCTTCCGCCAGGGAGAGTTCATCGCCGTCGACCGCACGGGCAATGCTGCAGACGCGCAGCGCAGCGTGGCCGAGGCCCAGCGCGTGCTTGCCAAGGGCGTTCATATCACCACTTTTGTTGAGGGCACTCGCTCGCCCGACGGCCGCATGCTGCCTTTCAAGAAAGGTCCGTTCTTCCTCGCCATGGCCGCAGGAGTGCCGTGCGTTCCCGTCTCCATTTACGGAACTGAATCGCTCCTGCCCAAGGGCAGCAATCGAATTCATCCCGGCCAAGCCCACGTGATTTTTCACGAGCCTATCGACCCGGCCAAATTCGCCTCGCGCGGCGACCTCATGCGCGCCGTCCGCACCGCCGTCGCTTCCGGCCTACCCGAATGGATGCGCACGTAATTCACGCGGACTTTGCGATACAAAAGCAGCGGGTGCCCCACCCTCGCGGCGTCTATGTTTTTGCCGCTAGGGTGGGAAAGCATGAACCCAACTCAGCACGAAAAAACCGTCCACTGTTCACTGCTCCCTGCCCACTGTTAATGCGATACTCACCTTACACACCCATACTGGCTGCCCATGATCGTCTCGCTTCTCGTCTTCGTCACCATCGTCGTCTTGGCGGTTCCCTCGGCGGTCATCTTCTTTCCGCTTACGCTGCTCACCGGCAACGTCGGCCCGCTTTACGCCGTGGGCTCATGGATCGCCCGCGTGGCCATCCGCGTCGCGGGCATTCGAATTCAAATCCAAGGCCAGGAAAACATTCCCGCGGGCCGCGCTTGCATCTTCATGGCCAACCACGTCTCCTATCTCGATGCTCCTGCGCTCATGTCGCATCTTCCCCGCACAGTGGTTTTTCTCAAGAGCTCGCTGATGAAAATTCCCATCCTCGGCTATGCATTCAAGCTCGCCCACTTCATTCCGGTCGACCGCACTGGCGACGTGGCGGAGGCACAGCTCTCCGTAGCCGAGGCCGTCCGCGTCCTTGCCTCCGGCCTGCACATCACCACATTTGTTGAGGGCATGCGCTCGCCCGACGGCCGCATGCTGCCCTTCAAGAAAGGCCCGTTCTATCTCGCCAAAGACTCCGGCGCGCTTTGCGTTCCCATTTCAATCTTCGGCAGCGAGAAGATTCTTCCCGTCGACAGCAAGCGCATACACCCCGGAATGGCGCACATCGTCTTTCATCCGCCTATCGATCCTGCGGACTATGCGACGCGCGATGAGCTGTCAGAAGCGGTCCGTGCCGCGATCGCTTTCGGGCTGCCCGAGTGGATGCGAACAAGCTGATCCGCTCGCGCTAGAATTGGTCATTCGTCAGGCCCCTCCAATGAGCGAAATGGATTATCAAAACTCCTACGAGCTGATGACGGACGACCAGCTTCGTCTTGTCCTCGCGGATAGACGAGATCTCGTACCCAAGGCCGTCGTCGCTTTGGACCGCGAGGTGCAACGACGCAAGCTCGGGCCCGCAGAACCGCCCCAATGGAAGCCGTTACCTGAAACAAACCAACGAGCCGATTGCCTCGAAGACTATCCGAAGTATCAGCAGCTGACCGCCAGAAAGCGGGTAACTGGCAGGTACGCGTACCCCATTGCGATCGGGCCACTCGTTCTCGTCCTTGTCTTTGCGAGATCAGCTATTGAAAACTCACTAACCGCCATTTTGCTCACTGTGGGATGGGCGCTGGTAGTCTCGCTTTACGCGTTAAGTGTTTCATTTCGCTGGCTCGGATTCCGGTGCCCGCAGTGCCGCGAAAGTTTTGGTCGGGGCGACGAGTGCTTTTCATGCGGATTCCCAAGAAGCGCACCGAAGGACTAATGGTAGCGTCTTGCTTCCGCAGTCCGGCCCAAAAACTTCCAAGATTTGCGGAATTTCACTAGAATGGAAGCAGAGGGGAGTCATGAACCGGCCCGCCAGCAATCTTGCTGAGAAGCTAGACGATCTCAGCCCGGAACAGATCGCCGCAGTGGAGGAATTCGTGGAATTCCTGCGACTGCGCGGCCAGGACCGCGCCTTAGCGCGGGCTGCTGCTGCCGCCAGTGCTCCCGCTTTTGAAGCTGTCTGGAACAACCCTGAAGACGACGTTTACGATGCCATTTGAATTCGGTGACGTCGTGCTTGCGCCGTCCCGTTCACGAATCAAGCAGCCTTCAAGCAGCGCCCCGCCGTTGTCGTCAGCAGCCGCGCCTATAACACCGCGAGGCCGGACGTCGTCATCATGCCAATCACCAGTCAGCTTGGTTCAGGCTCTGGCATGGGCGAGGTGGTAATAGGCGAATGGAGGCAGGCGAGTCTGCTTAAGCCGTCAGCCATCAAGCCAGTGTTTGCGACCCTCGAACAATGCCTTATTATCAGGCGTCTCGGTATTCTCCAGGCGCAAGACCAATCGGCGCTCCGCGCGGCAATCGCATCTGTGATCGGATAGGCGCCACAGGAAACAGCACCGCAATCGATCATCTCCTCACGGCTGCACCATCGCGTTGTACCCTTCGCCCAGTAGCCTCATGCACATGCGGTTCGCTTCCCCATGCGTCTGAAACGGTCCAATGCGCACATGAATCAGCCCGTCGGGCATGTGCTGCGCAGTCGCCGCGAACCCACGATTGTGCAGCGCGTTCACCAGCACGTTGGCATCCTCAAAGTGTGAAACCGCGGCAATCTGCACCATGTAGCCCGGCGTGGCGCTGGGATACGACGGTCGCATCGCCGGCGTCGTCTGTTCGCTTGGCGGTTGAACCGGCGGCGAAGGTCGAGCCGGAGCGGGAGCCGGAGAAGCAGGAGCCGCTGGCTTCGGAACTTGCGAACTCCCTGGCGTGTGAGGCGCAGGGGCCGCCGCCGGTGTCGGCTGCGGCTGCGTCGGCGCGGGGTTTGTGTTGCTATCCGGGGTCGGCGTTGTCGTTCCGTCGCTTCCCGCTGGCGGCTGCGTCGGCGGTACCTGCGCGTCCGCTGAAGGCTTGGGAAGCGTGCCGTTCCCCTGCAAAGGCTCCTGGTCTGGAGAGGCAGTCGGAGCGGTGGGTTGGTTCGCGGCCGTAGTCGGGGCCGCAGCCGAACGGCCATGCCCCACCCAATATCCCAACCCGAAGCACAGCCCGCACAAGAGCAAAAGGCAGAAGACGATTCCCAACTGTGCACCGGTGCTCAGCGTCACCTCGGTGTCGTGCCTGCGCTCCTCAAGATCCTCAACTTCCGGTTCGTCTTTGTCAAAGTATCCGCGCATATCCTCGCATCAACCGTCCATTGACTTCAGAATTCCCGGCACCACGCCGCCGGCTTTTGCCTGCCGTCAAACTGACCACAAAGGAGCCGCTGGCAGACGGCCAATAACCAATAGATGCATGTTTACGGCTTCTCCGCCGGTTTCATCTGCGCCGAAAATTTGTTCAGCAGCGACATCAGCTCCATCGGCAGCGGGAAGACGATCGTCGTATTCTTCTCCACGCCGATCTCGGTCAGTGTCTGCAAGTAGCGCAACTGCAAAGTCATGGGCTGCGTGGCCAGCAGCGCGGCCGCATCCACAAGCTTTTGCGCTGCATTGAATTCGCCTTCGGCATGGATGATCTTTGAACGGCGCTCGCGTTCCGCCTCGGCTTGTTTTGCCATGGCGCGTGTCATGGTCTCGGGCAGATCCACCTGCTTCACTTCCACCGAAATCACCTTCACGCCAAACGGCTCCGTGCGCTGATCGATGATCGATTGAATCCGCAGGTTGAGCTGATCGCGATGGCTGAGCAGTGTGTCCAGCTCCACCTCGCCCAGCACCGAGCGCAGTGTGGTCTGCGCGAACTGCGATGTCTGGTAGATGTAATTGACCACCTTGATCGCGGCGGAATTCGGATCGACGACGTAGAGCGTCACCACAGCATTCACTTTGATGGTCACGTTGTCGCGCGTGATCACGTCTTGCGGCGGAACTTCCAGCACTTCCTGCCGCAGAGAAATGCGCACGATCTGGTCGATCGGCCGGAAGACCAAAATGATGCCGGGTCCCTTGGGCGATCCCAACACCCGACCCAGGCGGAAGATGACGCCCCGCTCGTATTCGCGCAAAATCTTGATCGAGTTCAGCAGGTACAGCACGACGATGGCGATGATCACCAGCGTCGGAATCGACATATCGCCAATGGACATGGGAACTTCCTTTCACTACTCAGCAGGGATTGTACTCCTCTGCTGCGATTGCGGATGTTCACTCGTGGGCGCCGTCGGCTCCACTCGCAACATCAACTGGTCGTGCCCTGTCACGCGTAACGCTGCGCCTTTTGCCACTGGAGCGTTTGCCACTGCCTGCCAGATCTCGCCCTCCACCAGCACATGGCCCGCCGCGGCGGGATCGAGAGCCTCCATCGCGGTTGCCGGATAGCCCACCATCGCATCTGCGCCGATGCGCGACTTCCTTCTTCGCGCGCGCACGGCCAGCCGCACCAGAAACACGGTGATCGCGCCGAACGCCGCGCTCACGCTGATCGCGACAATTGGGCTGATTCCCATCTCCGGCACCGGCGCCGCCACCAGCGTCAGCATTCCGAACGTCAGGCAAACAATTCCCGCGATGGCCAACGCTCCGTGCCCGCCAAACTTCGCCTCCAGCAGCAGCAGAATCATCGCCGCCACCAGCAACAGCACCGCGGTGTAGCGGATGGGCAACAGATTCAAGCCAAAGACGCCGAGAAGCACCATCAGCGTTCCCAGCGCGCCGGGAACAATGGTGCCGGGAGCATTGAATTCGAGATAGATCAGCAGCGCCCCGCCCACCAAAAACAGCAGCGCGATATTCGGGTCTACCAGCCACCCCAGCAGCTGGTCGCGCAGCGTGGGCTTGATCAGGTCGATGCGCGCGCCAGCCAGGTGCAGCGTCAACTTCGATCCGTCCATGCGCGTGATCTCGCGCCCGTTGAGCGCGTTCATCAGCTCCGAATCGCTGTTTGCGATCACGTCGATCAGGTGTTGGTTCAGCGATTCATCCGCAGTGTAGGAGTGCGACGATTCGACGGCTGCGACGGCTGCATCCGTGTTTCGATTCCGCTTGGCGGTATAGGAGCGCAGGAACGCCTCGGCGTCGTTCTCCACTTTTTGCATTTCAGTGCTGTCGGGTTGACCGCCGAATTCAAATACTGGGTGAGCGGCGCCGGCCTCTGTTCCCGGCGCCATCGCGGCCACGTCCGCCGACTCCAGAATGAAGAACCCCGCTGAGCCCGCGCGCGCTCCTGAAGGCGCTACATACACGATGACCGGAACGCGCGAGCGCAGAATTGCGCCGACCATGTCGCGCATTGAATCCAGCAGCCCGCCCGGAGTGTTCATATCGATCAGCAGCGCGCTGGCGCCATCGCTGTTCGCTCGATCGAGAGCCCGCGTCACCTCATCCGCGCTCACCGGCTGAACGGTGTCATCCAGAACCAGCTTGTCAACAATCGGCTGCGCGGGCGCTGGATTCTGCGCGAAAGCCGAAACGTTCAATCCGAATCCCACATAAATAATGAACGCCGTCGACATTGCCCAGGCGGCAATTCGGCTCTTCGTAACGAAGTCTTCCATGGCTCGCCTCTTTCCAACTGGAACGCGAACTCGGTTTTCCACGCTCAGTGCGCCGGCGTTCTTGCTTCTATGTTCCGGGATCGCATGAACGCCAACTCAGCGCCAGCAACTGACCACTGACTTCCTACCTTCCCGTCTTCGCCTCGATCTTGCGTTTCAGATCCTGCGCCGCCCGATTGGCGGGCTCCAGCTTCAGGGCGTCGCCGGCTTCGGTATTTGCGGTATCCAATGACCCCGCCGTAAAGTCCAACTGCGCCAGCACAAGATACGCATCCGCTGAAGGCCCCAGTGCCAGCGCCTCTTGCGCCTCCCTGCGCGCCGCGTCGGCATCGCCGCTCCGTTGGCGCACCTCGGCCAGGCCCGCATGCGCCTGTGCGCTCGCGCCATCGGCGGCCACGGCATCCTGATACAACCTCTCCGCCTCGAGCAGCAGCCCGCGGTCTAAAAAGCCTTTCGCCTGTGTACACAGCCTTTGTGCCCGATCGCGCGGAGTCAGCGCAGCCAGTCTTCCGGCGTTCACCTCGTCCAGCATGGCCGCCGCCTGCCTGAAGGCCGTCTCGTCAAATGTGCGAACAATTCTCTCCAGCGGTTCCGCGCTTGAATTTGCTCCGCTGGTCCCATCGGCTGCGGGCTTATCCTTCCATGCATCGTTCAGCGCCTGCGCCTCGCTGTCGTTTGGACGCAGCTTCAGGCATTGCGCCAGCTCATTGATCGCCCCCGCGACATTTCCCTCGCGCTTCAGGCTCACTGCCAGGTTGAAGTGGTAGTCCGCGGAATTGGGATCGGTTGCCGCTGCTTGAATGAAGAACGATATCCCATCCTTGCCCTGACGGCTCTCGGCCACTCCTTCGTTGTTCACCACCTCGGCCAGCGGCAACACGCGTGCAACCTCGGCAAATGCCTGCTCCGCGTCTGCGTACTTGCCCAAAAACATCAGCGACAGCCCGCGGTAAAAGTCTGCTTCAAGCCCGTCAGGCCCGCTATGGTCGACCTTCGCGAAGGCATCGGCCGCCTCCTGGTACTGTTGCCCGTTGTAGTCTTCGCGGCCCAGCGCCATCCACGCCGGCCCAAAATCCGGACTCAGCTGCACTGCATTTTCCAGGTGCTTCAGCCGCTCCGCCTGGTCCTGCTCGGTTATCCCGCGGATGTACTGCTCAAACGCGTCCAGCCGGATATTCTTCCCCGCCGCCGCAAACGTCTCCTCGGCCACATTGAACCGGGGGTCGAGCTGTTCGGTCAGCTTCCACGCCAGCTCGCTAAATACGGCGATCATGTCCTTCATCTCGCCGCGCACGCTCACTTCCGGCAGCATCCGAAGGTCAGGCACGTCCACCAGCGTCGCCTGGGCCACAATTCCGCTACCGTCGGTGATATAGCTGCCTACGACAATCGAATCGGCGTCCAGTGTCTGCGCCAGCTTCAGCGCGCTCGCCCGCGAAGGCTGAAATCCCTGAGGCAGTCCCAGGTGGTCCAGCGCGTACATGCGGTCGGCGCGGCTGGTTGGCTGGAATCCCGCCGAAGCAAACCGCGTGCTCAGGATCTCAGCCGCCGCCTCGCGCATCCATTCCAGGTTCGGCTGTCCGGTGCGATTGTCGAAAGGCAGCACCAGTAGGACCCGCGATCCACCGGCCTCTTGAGCGGTTCCGTCAGCGCCTGAAGCATCCCCGCTCGCCTGCCCCGGCGCGCAGATCGCAAGAGATAAGGTGCAAAAAACAATGGCCGCCGCCCCAGAACAGATCCTCCGCGCCCACCGCGGCCGCATTGATTCACGTCGAAGCACGTCAGGGAGATTATAGGCGTTGCGGCTTTTAACGATGCGTCGCGCGAAGGCACGGTGGCCCGCCGCCCTTCCGATTTCGCTTGGCCGCACGAATCGGCGCCGCTATCATCGCTTCATGACGCCGCTCACTCCGCCACCACGGGTCAAGCCGCTCTGGCGAGCGCTGGTCGAGGTTGCGTTTATCGTCTTCCTCTTCTACTCAAACCTGCTCATGGGCGAATTCACGCGCGTGAATGGCCACAACAAAACACTGGCCTTCGCGCTCGCCGACATCGTAACGCCTGCCAATTTCGCCATTGCCATCGTCAGCGCATTCATCGGCTACGGGGTCTTCGAGTTTCTGCGCAAAAAGCTGTAGGCGCGCAAGGCCAGGGACGCCTCTCGCAAATCGTTCTCTGTTTTCGGGGCTTCTGCCCGCGGTCAGCCGCAACGCGTCCTAACCGCGAAGAGCTAGTAGCTAGAAGCTAGCAGCTGTCTTTTTCAGTCCGCAAACATCGGCTCTTCCACTCTCGCTAAAGTAGGCGGCAGCTCTGGATAGTACGCATTGCGCGCGTACTGCTTCACCATGCGGTTGGTGTTGAAGTACGACCCGTTAAACGCCAGCGTCGTGCGCATCAGTCGCGCCCACTTCTCCGGTGTATCGCGGTACAGCGGAACCACAGCCGTTTCCAGCTTGGTGTAGAGCGAGTTCGCTTCTTCGGCGTCGTTGGCGCCATCTTCAATCGCCCATCCGGTCACGCCTTCAATGCACCCTTCAATCCACCAACCATCCAGAATCGACAGGCTGGGCACGCCATTCATTGCCGCCTTCATTCCGCTCGTGCCCGACGCCTCATACGGCCGCTTGGGCGTATTCACCCACACATCCACGCCCGCCGTCAGTCTGCGCGCCCAGGTCCCACGCGTAGTTTTCGAGATACACAATCCGCAAGTCGCTGTTCGAGAGTTTCGCCGCCTCGTCCACAACCTGCTGGATCAGCGCTTTTCCCGGCTCGTCCTGCGGATGCGCCTTGCCCGCATACAGAATCTGCAAGCCGCCGGCCTTGGCCGCAATCTCCTTCAGCCGTTCCGGATCGGTGAACATCAGCGTGGCGCGCTTGTAAGTCGCCGCACGCCGCGCAAATCCCAGCGTCAATACCTTGGGATTCAGCACCAGCCCTGTCCGAGACCCCACTTCGGCCAGAAGATTCTCTTTCGCACGCGCATGCGCCGCAAGCATCTTCGGTTCCGGCACGTCGATCGCGTTGCGCAAATACAAATTGTCCCGTCGCCATGCGGGAACATCCTCGTCCAGCATGTGCTCCACCGGCTCGCTGATCCAAGTTGGCGCGTGCACGCCGTTGGTGATCGAGCTGATCGAAAACTCCGGGAACATGGCCTGCGAAACTTTGCCGTGCTTCATCGCCACGCCGTTGGCATAGCGCGAGAAGCGCAGCGCCAGTAGCGTCATGTTCAGCAAGCCGTCGCGGAAGCAACCCAGCTTTTCCAGGCGCGCCGTACGTTCTCCGCCCAGAATCCGAATCGCCTGCTCGGTCGAAAACCTGTCGTGACCTGCCGGAACCGGCGTATGCGTCGTGAACACGCACTTCCGCCGCACGATCTCTATGTCCGAATCCGTGGCCACGCCTTCCGGCCCGCCGCCGAGTTGGCTCTCCAGCAGCGCCAGCGTCAGCAGCGCCGCGTGCCCCTCGTTCATGTGGAACACGTTGATGCGCAAACCCAGCGCGTGCGCCATCCGCACGCCGCCCATCCCCAGCACAATCTCCTGCTGCAGACGGTAGTTTGTGTCTCCGCCGTAAAGGTGATCTGTCAGCCCGCGATCCCATCCGGAGTTTTCGTCCAAGTCGGTGTCCAGCAGATAGATCGGCACCACGTGCCCAAACTGCCCCTGCAGATCGTACCGCCATGTGCGCAACGTGACCGTGCGCCCTTCCACGGCAACCGTCACTCGCGCAGGCTCTTCCGTGCAGTAGTCTGCCGGGTTCCACAGCTGCACTTCTTCAGTCTGCGCGCCGTTGGGGTCCAGATGCTGCTGGAAATATCCCTTGCGGTGGATCAGCGAAAACGCCGCCAGCGGAATGCCCAGGTCGGCCGCCGATCGCAACGTGTCGCCCGCCAGCACGCCGAGCCCGCCGGAGTAAGTAGGCATCTCCGGACGAATCGCGATCTCCATGCTGAAGTAGGCCACCTGGCCCGACTGAGGAATGGTCTCGTGCAAAGATGATTTCGAGGGAGTGGGTTCCATATATTTTTGTTTCAGCCAACCAGTCGTCCAACTTGCCCGCCCCAAATCAATTCGAACCCGCCAGGGTCGGAACAGTTGCTTAATTCATCGGGGCAAATACCCAACAAGTTTAGCAAGGAATCCGTGCCGGAAAATATCCCGGCCCAGTTGCGAACATGGTTCTTTTGTGGCAGTTACTTGCGGGCTTCTGCCGTGCCAGATAAATCTTTTCAAATCTATTCCAAGCGGCTGCAGTCGGGAAACCTACGCATCAGTCGATTAGCCCGTTCAGCAACGCCGACTCGCTGACTCGCTAACTTGCCGACCGGCTGTTTTCCGGTTACTCCAGCTTGTGCGCGCCACCCGATGCGTGACAAATGTGAATCTGCGGCTCGATCCCGTTTTTCGCAGCGTACCGCTTGCCAAGCGACTCGGCGAATTTTCCAGCCTCGCTCTGCTCGACTAAATTGATCGTGCAGCCGCCGAACCCGCCGCCCGTGAGCCGCGCTCCAATCAGCCCCGGAAGATCCTGCGCCAGCGCCACCATCGTGTCGGCCTCCGCGCAGCTGCCTTCAAAGTCCTGGCTATAACTACGATGCGCCTCGGCCATCAGGCGTCCCAGCTCCTTCATGTCGCCCTTCGCCAGCGCTTCGCTCGCCGCCACCGTGCGCAAGTCTTCGCTGATCACGTGTTTGGCGCGCAGATAGCTCTTCGGCTCCATCTCGCTGCCCCACTTGTCCAGATCCTCGAGCGTCGCGTCACGCAGAAACGGCACGCCGGGCCTGTGGCTCGCGATCACCGCGCACGCCGCCTCCGATTCCCGCCGCCGCGTCGGATAATCCCCGCCAGCCACCGAGTGCTTCACCATCGTATTGGCGATCACCAGCGCCACGTGGTCCGGAATCGGCGCCAGCTTGTAGCTCAGGTCGCGGCAATCGAGCAGCAGCGCGTGATTCTCTTTCCCGTTCACGCTGATGAACTGGTCCATGATTCCGCAGCTCGAGCCCACAAACTCGTTTTCTGCCCGTTGGCAAAGCCGCGCCAGCACCGGTCCTGGATAACTCGCGCCAATCAGGTCCAGCACAGCAATTGCCGTTGCCACCTCCAGCGCCGCCGAGCTTGAGAGCCCCGACGACAGCGGCACATCGCTCCAGATGCTCAGGCTGAACGCCGGAATCTTGTGCCCCTCACCCGTGAGGATCGAGACCACGCCCATCGGATAGTCGCTCCACTGCTTGCTTCCCTTCGCAGGCAGCGCCGCCGCGTCAAAGGTCTTTTCCTCGCCAAGGTTCTCGGAATAGACCACGATCTTGCCATCGGTCCGCGGCGAAATTCCCGCCAGCGTGGCAAAGTTGATCGCCGCCGGCATCACAAAGCCCTCGGCATAATCGGTGTGCTCGCCGATCAGGTTCACGCGTCCCGGTGCAACAAAAATCGCCGGCTCGGCGCCGAAGCGCGTCCGGTGCATGGAACGAAATATTGCTGGATCGTGCATCTTGCTCAACCCTTTCTCAAAATCAAACTCTCAACGTCTCAACTCACTGCGGGTGCTGGGTGCCCCAGGTCTCGATTTTGAGACCTGGGATTGCAAGAACGCCAATCTCGCACTAAAGACAGGCAACCGCCGGCTCGTCAATGATAACGTTTTCTTCCACATCCCTGTCCATCTTCACTAAAGCGAGTGCTCATTGCCGAACAACTTCCCCGGTCGCTGCGCTCAGCCGCTCCCAGATCTCGCCCATCCACGCCTCATGCTCCGGCTTCATCAGGACTGACCGTAGGCAGGTCACCAGGCCTCTCTCATCCGTCGCGCGGTCATCCATCCCAAACCAAGATCCCGGTAGTTGCACGAGCGCCAGATGGAGTCCGCGAGCCGCGCATAGGTCGAAGACCTTCTGCGCGCGGTTGGATGATTCCTCCGCCGTGTCGGCACGGAGCGCCCACACCACAATGTCCAGTTGCGGCAAATTTGACGGGTGCCCCGATGGGTGCCCCCGGTCTCGATTCTGAGACCGGGGATAGGATTCGCCAAGAGCGATGAACCTCGCGTCCGCGCGCAGTCTCCGATCCAGCTCCAACGCCGCGCGCCGGCCCTTCGCCAATCCTCGAGCGAATTCCCCACCCGGCACCAGCGGCAGCAGCCTCTGCGTCGCCCACAGCGCTACCGCCGCCGCTCCCGCCCGCGAGCACTCCAGGCTGATCTCCCCTAAATGAAGCTCCTTCGATGTGAAGTACGTGTAGGGCGAATCGTGCTTGTAGAATCGGCCCTCCGCCGGATCGCGAAACAGCACGCAGCCACAACCATAGGGCTGAAGCCCGTGCTTGTGCGGATCGATCACAATCGAATCCGCCTGCCCGATTGCCACATACGCCTTTCGCGCCAGCTCCTCCAGCGACTCCGCAATCAGTCCAAAATAGCCGCCATATGCCGCGTCCACATGCACTCGGAACCCGTATTTCTCTTTCAGCTTCAGAATCTCGCCCAGCGGATCGACAGCTCCCATCGCCGTCGTGCCCAGCGTCGCCACCACCGTGCCAACATCGCCCTTGCGCAGCTCGTCTTCCAGCGCATCCAGATCCATTCGTCCGCGCTCATCCGCCGCGACGCTCGTGTATCCCAGCTTCAGCACTCCGCTGATCCGCTGGTGCGTGTAGTGCGCCTGCTCCGAGCCCACAATCCGGCGCCCCGGCGCCAGTTGGCCGGCCATCCACAGCGCCTCCAGATTTGCGAACGTCCCGCTCGACGTCAGGTGCCCCAGAAACTCCTTCCACCCGAACATCCCGGCGATCTCCTTCGCCGCCTCCACTTCCATCGCCGAGCTTGCCCGCCCGCCGTCCAGCGCATGGTTGTTGGGATTGATCTTCATCGCCAGCGCGTACGCTGCCCGCGCCACCGGGTGCGGCGGCTTCAGCATTTGCCCGGCATAGAGAGGATGGAAGTAGGGATAGTTGTCGCCCAGGCGGTGCGCCGTCTCTTCGAGAACCTCGGCGAGCTTCGCCAAACCCGGCCCAGGCTCGGCTTCAAACCCCGGCAGCGCTCCAAACTCCGCCTCAAGCGCCTCGGTGGCGCGAGCCAGCAATTCGGGAACAGGATCCTTCGCCATGGCGACCTCTCACCTTATCACAGGCCGCCATGTGGCGCTAAGCCTCGACGGTTCAATAGCTTCCGAGGCCTAACACCAATTGGTGAGGTGAAACACACAATTCCTGCTGACTATTTTGACGAAAATGATAGAATAGGGTCAGCGTTAGAACCGATTCGGGCGTGAGCAGTACTCGCCCAAAAGCAAGATTCTGCCAGTGTTCGCTCCGATTCATCCAGCGCAATTCAATACAGGAAATACGAACAAAATGGAACAAGGTACTGTGAAGTGGTTCAATGACGCGAAGGGCTTTGGCTTCATTTCGCGCCAGAACGGCGAAGATGTTTTCGTGCACTACTCGGCTATTAACTCAAGCGGTTTCAAGAGCTTGCAGGAAGGCCAGGCCGTGCAGTTTAACGTTGTCAAGGGCCCCAAGGGATGGCAGGCTGCTGACGTACAGCCGCTCTAAACAAGATCAGCCGGATTTCGGCAGAATCTAGCTCGAAACAGCACTAGGGCTGGGAACGCTCCTGAGCACCATCTGGAGTGAACCCGGTCCTTTTGCGTTTTTTCGGCAGCGGTCAGTGTGTTTTTTGTGCTTCCTAATTCGCCGCCCGTCGTCCTCCCAGCTCGCCCCGCTAACTCGCTAGCTCGCTAACTTGCGAACTCGCCATCTCGCCGTCCTTGCTCTCGACTTACCGCCTTCAACCCTCTATCCTCAAGAGTTGGCCGCACTTTTGTTCATTTCACGGCCGCATCGGAATCCACCAAACCTATGAGCACGAACATGATCGCCGTACACCTGCCCGACGGGGCCATTCGCGAAGTGCCTTCCGGCACAACGCCTCTTGAAATTGCCAATTCGATTTCGCCGCGCCTCGCCGCAGCCTCCATCGCCGCGCGCGTCTCGCCCGTGACCGCAGCCTCCGTCCAAAGCTCCGCCGATGGTCAATCGCAGAGCGAGTCGGCGTCGGAAGCGTCGATGTACGCCGCCGAAAATTCTGCCGCACCGCGCCTCGTCGATCTCTCCGCGCCTCTCACCGTCGACACGCGTCTTGAGCTGGTCAAAGAAAACGATCCCGACGCGCTGAAAGTCCTGCGTCACTCATCCGCGCATGTCCTCGCCACCGCGGTCCTTGAGCTCTTCCCTGAGACCAAGCTCGGCCACGGCCCCGCAACCGACTCCGGCTTCTTCTACGACTTTTACCGCGAAAAGCCATTCACGCCCGAAGACCTCGCTGCCATTGAAGCCAAGATGGCCGAGGTCGTCGCCCGCAACGAGCCTTTTGTTCGCGAGTATGAGCCGCGCGAGCAGGCCCTTGAAGAATTTGCCAGGGACGGCGACTTCATGAAGACGCACTTCGTCACGAAGTTCACGCAACCCGGCGACCAGGTCAGCTTCTATCGCAACGGCAACTTCGTTGACTTCTGCCGCGGCCCGCATGTCCCCTCCACCGGCCGCGTCAAAGCTTTCAAAGTCACAAGCCTCGCCGGCGCCTACTGGCTTGGCGACGAGAAGAATCCCCAACTCCAGCGCGTCTATGGCACTGCGTTCTTCTCCCAAAAAGATCTCGACGCGCACTTCGCGCGCCTTGAAGAAGCCGCGCGCCGCGACCATCGAGTTCTGGGTAAACAACTCGACCTTTTCAGCATTCAGGACCTCGCCGGCCCCGGCCTCATCTTCTGGCATCCCAAGGGCGCCATCATCCGCAAGGTCATGGAAGACTGGATGCGCGACGAGTGCCTTCGCCGCGGCTATCAGCTCGTCTACACGCCCCACGTCGCCCGCATCAATCTTTGGCAGACCTCAGGCCACGAAGGCTTTTACGCTGCCAACATGTTCACGCCCATGGAGCTTGACGACGCTCTCTATCGCCTCAAGCCCATGAACTGCCCTTTCCACATCCTTATCTACAAAAACTCGCCCAAGAGCTATCGTGATCTGCCCGCGCGCTACGCCGAGCTGGGCAATGTTTATCGCTACGAGCGTTCCGGAACCATGCACGGCCTGCTGCGCGTGCGCGGCTTTACGCAGGATGATGCGCACATCTTCTGTATGCCCTCGCAGATCGAGAGCGAAGTCGCCGCCTGCATCGATTTCGCCGAAGCCGTGCTCAAGACTTTCGGCTTCTCCGAGTTCAAGGTCGAGCTTTCGACATGGGATCCGAACGACCGCGCCCATTACGCCGGCTCCGACGAGAACTGGGACCTCGCCAGCCGCTCGCTTGACAACGTGCTCAAGGCGAAAGGCATCCCCTACAAGACCATTCCCGGCGAAGCCGCTTTTTACGGCCCCAAAATCGACATCAAGCTCGTTGACGTGCTCGGCCGCCTCTGGCAGCTTTCGACGGTTCAATTCGACTTCAACCTTCCCGCGCGCTTCGAGCTTGAGTACGTCGGCGAAGATGGCGAGCGCCATCAGCCGGTCATGGTCCACCGTGCGCTGTTCGGCTCTGTCGAGCGTTTCTTCGGCGTGCTCATCGAGCACTATGCCGGAGCCTTCCCGCTGTGGCTCGCGCCTGTGCAGATCGGCCTCGTCCCAATCAGCGAAAAGCACGCGGCCTACGCGGCCAAGCTCGAGGCCGAGTTGAAAGCTGCGGGGCTGAGAGTCGAAACCGACGCCCGCAACGAAAAGATGAACGCCAAAATCCGCGACTTTGCTTTGCAGAAGACGCCGTACATTCTCGTCTTCGGCGACAAGGAAGAATCGGCCGGCATGGTCAACGTGCGCACCCGCGGCAAGCAGGAGCAAAGCTCCATGCCGCTCGCCGACTTCATCGCGAAGGCCAAAGATCTGGTCGCCAACCAATCGACGGAGCTCTAAATTCCGCTGGACTCTCACGCCGGCAGACGGGTACGCTGGCAGCGGAGGTCCCCGGATGAATCCAACAACAACTGGTGCGGAGGGCATCCCCGCCGCGCCTTCGCAGCCATCCATTCTTCATTCCGAAGAGAGTGTGACCGGCGCGCCAATGCGCATGATTGGCAATGTTCTGTGGACAAAACTTGCTGCTGATGGCGGCAACGGTTCCGTCTCCATCCTGCAGAACTCGATCAGCCCGCGCAACGGGCCGCCATTGCATGCACATGCCTTTGAAGAGTTCTTCTACATCCTTGAGGGATCATTCGTCTTTGAGATCGGCGGCGCCTCCGTGCAGGCCGCGCCCGGAGATTTTCTCCATGTGCCTGGCGACGTTCCTCACGTTTTCCAGAACACGACAGATCACGACGGCAGGCTGCTGCTCATCGCGCGCCCCGGCGGCGTCGAAAACTATTTCGCTGATGTTGCAGCCCAGGCCATTAACGATCCGCGAAATGTCGCTGCCATGCACGCCATCGGTGAACGTTATGGCATTCGGATCGTGGGGCCTCCCATCGCCGCGCGAAACAAGCCGGTCTGACGCAGCCGTCGCGACGCCGACACAAAACGCGCCACTCCAACTGCAGCCGGAATACAATGCAACAGCTGGAGGTAACCATGCTTCGCCCCGTCCGCCCCGATGACGCACTTGCGATTGCGGACATCTACAACCACTACATCCTCAACTCCCCAGCCACATTTGAGGAGGCTCCTCTCGCTGCCGTAGAGATGCAGCAACGAATCGAAGAGACCACCAAGAAGTTCCCCTGGTATGTCTGCGAAGAGGATTCAAGGGTGACCGGCTATGCATACGCCCGCCAATGGCGAGAGCGTGCGGCCTATCGCCATTCCGTCGAGGTATCGACGTATCTCGATCCATCCGCGGTCGGGAAGGGAAGAGGCTCAGCGTTGCTCGATGCGATCCTTGTCGAGCTGCGCCGCCGTGGGTTTCATTGCGTCATGGGCGGCGTCTCCCTGCCCAACGACGCGAGTGTCGCGCTCCTGCAAAAGTTCGGATTGCGTCAGGTAGCCCACTTCAAAGAGGTCGGCTACAAATTCGACCGCTGGATCGACGTCGGCTACTGGCAGCTCCTGCTTTGATCGACTAGCAAGGACCTGGGTGCCCCACCCTCGCCGGGCCTTTGTTCTTCCGGCTAGGGCGGGAAATTAACTCCGCCAGCCCCGCTAACACGCGCGCAGCGCGACTAACTCCGCTGCCTCACGCGTTAATCGCCATCCCCTCCACCGCGGCGTACCCGTCCAGCATCGCCTCGCTCAGCGTCGGGTGCGCGTGGATCGTGAACATCAAATGCTCCACGGTTCCTTCGAGCTCCATCACCGCAACGGCTTCGGCAATCAGCTCCGTCGCCTGCGGCCCGATAATGTGCACGCCCAGAATCTCGCCATACTTTGCGTCGGCGACCACCTTCACAAACCCATCGTGGCTGTCCACAATCGTGGCCTTTGAATTTCCCGCGAACGGAAATTTTCCGACTTTTATCTCGTGCCCCTTTTCTTTTGCCTGAGCCTCGGTCAATCCCGCGCTGCCAATCTGCGGCTCGGTATACGTGCAGCTCGGGATCCGATCCCGCCGCACAGGTTTGTAGTAACGACCAGCAATCTTCGCCATCGCCACCATGCCGCTCATCGCGCCCACATGCGCCAGTTGCGGCAGCCCCGCCACAATGTCGCCAATCGCAAACACGCCCGGCTCCGCGGTCTCCTGCGCCTCGTTCACCTTCACAAACCCGCGGTCGAGCTCGACCTTGGTTTTCTCCAGGCCAATCCCGCTGGTCAGCGGCCCGCGCCCCACGGCAACGAGCACTTTCTCAGCTTCTTTCACCTGAGCGTTTCCGTTCGCATCCGTGTAGCTCACGCGAACGCCATCGGCCGTCTTCTCCACCTTCTCAACCTTCGCGCCCATGCTGGATTCGATCCCGCGCTTCCGGAACACCCGCGCCAGCTCTTTTGAAATCTCCTCGTCTTCCACTGGAACCATGCGCGGCAAGAACTCCAGAATCGTCACCTCGGTCCCGAAGCTTCTGAAGATCGACGCGAACTCCACGCCCACCGCGCCCGCTCCAATCACAATCAGCGACTTGGGCGGCGCGCTCAGGCTCAGAATCTCGATATTGGTAAGAATCGTCTCATCCGCCTTCAATCCCGGCAGCAGCTTCGCCTCCGATCCCGTCGCGAGCACCACATTCTTCGCCTTCACCGGGCTCTTCTGCCCGTTTGCCTCAACATCCACCGTGTGCACGCCGCTCTTTCCCGGCCCAGTCACTCGTCCAAAACCAGAAATGACCGCGATCTTGTGCTTCTTCATCAGGAATTCGAGGCCCTTCACATGCTTCGTGATGATCGCGTTCTTGCGCGCCAGCACCGCCGTCCAATCCAGCGACCGCGCCTCGACTCCCTTGATCCCGAACTCCTCTGCCTCTTTCAGGTAGTCCCAAATCTCGGCGTTGAACAGCAGCGCCTTGGTCGGAATGCAGCCCACATGCAGGCACGTTCCGCCCAGCTTCGGGCTTGCGTCGATCAGCGCCACCTTCAGCCCATACTCCGCCCCGCGAATCGCCGCCGTATATCCCGCCGGCCCGCCGCCAATCACTGCCACGTCATAAATCGTCTCTGGATTTGTCTCTGCCACTCTCTCGCTCCAGCACCAACTTTGGGTGCCCCACATCTCGATTCTGAGATGTGGGATTGTACAAACCTCGGTTTCCCGTTTTCGACCCGCTACAAACCCGAGTGCCCCATCCTAAACGCGTTTCTGCGTTTAGGGTGGGATAGCACCAATGCTTAGTCTAAATTGCCAGCAATCCACGGTATTCTGCGACCGGAATCCGTACTATGCTTGGAACTGCCGATCCGTTGGCATGAGGCGTCGGGCATGAGCTTTCGATTTCTGATCTTCTTGGCAAAGTGGATCGCGGGCGCGATTACTTATTTCGTTCTTTGTTTAGCACTCTCGCTGGCCCTCGTCTTGTCCGAAATGCATCTCGTCTATGGAGATGACGACTCCGCGGCGCTTGGTATGGTCATGTTCTTCGAATTGATTCCGATCTTCTTAATGTGCTTGTTCTGGGGAGTCATTTATACGTCGCCCTTTGCGCTGTCGCGAAATTGGGAGAGCAGATACAGAACATGCAAACATTGGGGCCTTAGCTTTCTTCTTGGCCTCGTCAGCTGCGCCGGGCTCATGTTGCTTCTTGACTTCCGGTTGCCCAGTTTTCAGAGCTCGTTCGCAGTTTCAACATACATTTTTTCCGCTTTCGCCTTTTCAGTCCTCTGTTTCTTACTCGGATTAATTGCCAGATTTCGGCTCACATCTCTCGGAAAGCAAACGGCAACGCCTGTCAAAGGCCGAGGGACGGAGACGGCCCATAATCAGAGTTGATAGCGTGAGTCTGGTTCGGACTTCTCGACGAGTTCCGCCGCCGCCCGCACCGTCTCCGCCTCAGCCCCGAATCCCTCGATCCACGCGACCTCAGGCTCCCGACGAAACCACGTCATCTGCCGCTTCGCATAATTGCGATGTCCCTGCTGCGCCGCCTTGATCGCTTCCTGCTCGCTCATCGTTCCGTCCAACACGCCGCGCGCCTGCTTGTACCCCAGCGAGTCCATCGCCTTCACCGGCCCGAACCGTTCCAGCAATCCGCGCGTTTCCTCCACAAGCCCTACCGCAAACATCTCCGCGCATCGCTGGTTGAGCCGGTCATAGAGTTGCTCGCGGGGCGGGTTCAGCCCGATCCGCAGCAGCCGGAATCCCGTCAGCGGATTCTTTCCCTGGTTTTGGATGAGAGTAGACAAGGGGGAGCGCGTCGCCACACACACCTCAATCGCGCGAATCACTTTCGCAGTATCGTTGGCATGAATGCGTTCCGCGGTCGCCGCATCCAGTCTTCGCAACAAGCGATGCAGCCATGCGCTCCCGCGCTTTTGCGCTTTGGACCTAAGCCGTGCCCGTAACGACTCCTGCCGCCCCGGCCCCGCAAACAATCCCTCGGTCAGCGCACGAAGATAAAGCCCCGTTCCGCCGGTCACGATCGGTAAGTGTCCGCGCGCCGCAATCTCGCTGAGCGCCGCACGCGCCCGTCGGCTGTACTCACCCGCTGTAAACGCCTCATCCGGCTCGGCCACATCGATCAGATGATGCGGCACGCGCGCCCGCTCTTCTTTGGTTGGTTTGGCCGTGCCCAGCTCCATGCCGCGATACACGGCCACTGAGTCGCAGCTCGCAATCTCGCCGCCAAACCGCTCTGCAAGAGCCAGCGAAAGCGCCGTCTTCCCGCTCCCCGTCGGCCCGAGCAGGATCACAACCAGCGGTTCACGCTTTAGCGTCATCGTCATCGGAGGCCCAGTCCAATCACTCCTCAATCTCCTTCCAACTCAAAGCACGGGCCCTTGGTCATTCGTAACTACTGACGACTATGAACCGCGAACTAAGAACCGCGAACTGCGAACTGCCCTAAAGCCTCCACCACCCCGTCGGAAAAATCCATTTCGGATTGGTATGCCAGAGCCACCACAGGCAAATCGCCGCCGCCACAATCAGCAAACCGAAAACCTGGTTGCGCCGGAACACGCGCGTCTGCTCCTCGCGCGCAGCCTTCTCGGCCTGCTGCTCGTTGTACGGCTTGATCCGCGTGTCAACCATCCAGGCTCTCGCAACCGGTTCCTGCGCCGCACCGTTGGCGCATCCCGCATCAGTATAGGCGAGCGCGAGCTCATCAAATCCGGCGGCACCCGTTTGACTTCCCCCGCCTCCATTGCCGATCATCTTTCTGGTCTTGCTTGAGTTTTGCCCGAAGAAAAATCGGAAGGAAAAAATGAAAGTCCTGATCCTTGGTTCCGGCGGCCGCGAACATGCTCTGGCCTGGGCGGTCAAACGCAGTCCGCGCGTCACTGAAGTCGTCTGCGCTCCCGGCAATGGCGGCATGGCCCAAATTGCACGCTGCGTGCCCGTCGACCTCAAAAACCTTACCGCCATGGTCCGCCTCGCCGAAGCTGAAAAGCCCGATCTCACCATCGTCGGACCCGAGCTGCCGCTTTCGCTCGGCATCGTCGACGAGCTTCAGCAGCGCGGTCTCCGCGTCTTCGGTCCCACGCGCGCCGCCGCCATGCTCGAATCCAGCAAGGGATTCGCCAAGCGCTTCTTGCAGCGCCACAACATTCCTACGCCGAACTACGCCGTATGTTCATCGCCGGCCGAAGTCGAAAAGGCTATCGAGATTTTTCATCCGCCCATCGTGGTCAAGGCCGACGGTCTGGCCGCGGGCAAAGGCGTCATCATTTGCGATTCGCGCGCGACAGCGGCTGAAGCGGCACTGGGTCTCTTCACCGGCGCGCTTCTCGGCTCATCCGAGCAGCAGGTTGTCATTGAGGAATTCATCAAGGGCGACGAGGTCAGCTTCCTCTGCCTCAGTGACGGCAAGAACGTGGCGCCGCTCGTTCCCGCGCAGGACCACAAGCGCATCGGCGAAGGCGACACCGGCCCCAATACCGGCGGCATGGGCGTCTATTCGACCGATTCGCTCCTCGACCCCGCAATGTCCGACTGGATCCTCAACCACATCGCCATCCCCACCGTCGAAGGCATGGCCGCCGAGGACACACCTTTTGCCGGTGTCCTTTATTGCGGCCTTATGATGACCGCGCGCGGACCGCAGGTGCTCGAATTCAATGCCCGCTTCGGCGATCCTGAAACTCAGGCCATCCTCGTCCGCCTGGAAAGCGATCTCGTCGACGCGCTCGAAGCTTGCGTCGATGGCAACCTCACCGACGCGCCACTGCGCTGGGCTCCCGGAGCTTCTGCCTGCGTCGTCGCCAGTTCCGGCGGCTATCCCGGCAGCTACAAAAACGGGTTATCCATCTCTGGCCTCGCAGCGGCAGCGCAGATCCCGGGCGTTCAGGTGTTTCATGCAGGTACAGCGCAGGTTGGCGGGCAAACCGTCACCGCAGGCGGCCGCGTTCTCGGCGTCACCGCTGCCGCCGACTCGCTCGATGAGGCTCTCGCCCGGGCCTATCAGGCCATGGCCGAGATTTCGTTCGAAGGAATGTATTACCGCCGCGACATCGGGCATCGCGCGCTCGGAACTCCAAAGTAGTCTCTCGAACCTTACGAATCACGGTCCGCGATTCACAAACCACGGGGAGATCATCATGAGCGTTGGAATCACTTTCGACGAATTGCTAGCCTGGAATGATCAAGCGTCCGTCTACTGGAAAGCTCACCTCGAAGCCAACCCTAACCTCCTCGATCTTCCCTGCGGCATCGGTGGCGCAAACAACGTTCAGGAATTCGTGCGCCACATCTGGGGGGCGGAATTGCGCTGGGCCCAGCGCCTCGCGGGAGTCGAAGAAACGCCACGGGAGAAAATTCCCGCAGGCCCGCTCGACGTGCTCTTCGGTCTGCACACTCAGGCGATCGCTATCTACAAACAGCTCCTTGTCGCGCCGGAGCACACCTGGCGCGATCCGTATGTTCTTAACGTTGACTGGATCCCGCCGGAACAGCGCACGATGTCCCGCAGAAAAATCGCGGGGCACGCGCTCTTTCACAGCCAGCGCCATTGGGCGCAACTCGCCACACTGGTCCGCAACGCCGGCTTCCCCTCTGACTTTCGGGGTGACCTGCTCTTCAGTCCTGCGCTGGCATAGCCACCGGCAAGGCCGGTTGCTTTTGGAAGCATGACCGGCACAGCACCGGCCTGCCTTGCGTCGGCTTGAATGGAACAGTTGTCTCTGTGCCGCATTCTGAGCACGTGGTCCGCGTCTCCGGTCGCACGCGTTGGCTTCCCCGGGCACGCTTCGCCTTGCACTGCTTGCAGTGCTTGGGGTCGTTCTTGAATTGCTTATCGTGGAAGAAGAGCTGCTCGCCTGCTGTGAAAACAAACTCAGCGCCGCAGTCAACACACTTCAGGACTCGATCGGTGAATTCCATGGCCGGCTTCCCTCACAGGGACGTCCACCGAAATCGGCCATGGCTCAACAGGATCTTGCCGGTCGCGGTTCCCTGATATCGTTCGTCGTGCACTACAAGGGGCCCGGACCGCACTAAAAAATAGAGCGGTATTCGAACTTTCGCCCGCATGTGCGAGCAGCTTTACACTTCCCACACCAGACGCGTGGTCAGTGATCTTTCGCGCTTCTCAGTCTCTGAAGGGATTGCGGCAAGCTGTCCCAGAGCTCATTCAAGGGCAAGTGCCCAAAGGGTTCCCAAACCAACAAGTCAACAGAAACTGGAGAAGCGTTCGAGCAAATTACAGCACCGCGATGCCGTCCTGATCCTCTTTAGGCTATCTGGCGGCTTTCGGGTTTCTTTTTCGAAAGCCGCCTGGACGTCGCATCTCGCGGCGGTTAAAGAATTAATCCTGCTCTTTACGAGCCTTCTTGCGGTTCCGCTTGCGTGCCAAGGCTGCCTTGACACGTTTCTTTTCGCCGGGCTTCAGGTAGTAGGAGTGACGCTTCACTTCCTTGATGATGTCCTCCTGCTGCACCTTCCGCTTGAATCGGCGCAAAGCATTTTCCAGCGGTTCGCCTTCCTGAACGCGAACCTCCGCCAAAAGTAAACACCTCCAAACCTGCCTGTAAGGCTCCTATAATCATACGCGAGGTTTGGGTCCGCGGCCAGTCTCATATTTCTCTATAAGTTGCCGCCAGCCTCCGTTCGGCGTCAAACCTTGACGCGGAACTACGATGCCGCCCTTTCCGCGGGGCCAGCGGCGCTGAACCGCCGGTTAAACTTTCTAACAGAGGCCATCGCAGAGGTTTTCATGCTCCGAAGCTACCAGGGCCACTCGCCCGCCATTCCAGCCAGTTGCTACATCGACCCCTCCGCGCAAATCCTCGGCGACGTCGTGCTCGGCGAGCGCTCTTCCGTGTGGATGAACGCCGTCCTTCGCGGCGACGTCAATTCCATCCGCGTCGGCTCCAACTCCAACGTCCAGGATTGCTCCGTTCTCCACGGCCAGCGCAACCTCTATCCCGTCGTCGTCGGCGACTGGGTCACCATCGGCCACAACGCCACCGTCCACGGATGCGTGGTCGGGGATATGTGCGTCATCGGCATGGGAGCCACCGTGCTCAACAACAGCCGCATCGGCGAAGGCTGCATCATCGCCGCCGGCTCCGTGGTTCCTGAGCACACCGTCGTTCCGCCCCGCACCCTCTGGGCCGGTGTTCCCGCCAAGATGCGCCGCGAGATCACCGACAAGGATCGCGAGCTCATCCGCGAATACGCGCAGAACTACCTCGACTACATCGAAATCTACCTCAACAATCCTCCGCAAACGCTCTGACGGCAAAGTTTCGAGATGTTGTTTTCCCTGGCGTGGTTTTGAAAGGGCACGACTTCAGTCGTGCCGATAGGTTCGGTAGAGAGGAGGGGGCTTCAGCCCCTGACGGAAGGCTTTTTCAAGCTGACGACGAATCACCGCGCCCAATTCCGTTGACATTTACCGGCTTGAAATAGTCGGATAGTAAACAGCCCGGTTCAGCCGGTCCTCACCCGAATGTTCATGCAAGAAAACCAAATCATTCCCCACCCAAATTGCCTTTGCGCTCCGACCCCATCACGGAATGGGGTGCCCCGTCCTAACTTGTTAGGGCGGGAAAGGAAGGTCTCAACCGTCATCGACCATGCCAAGTTCTCATTCGCGCCGTTCCTCGTCGCGCTGGCTCTCATTTTCGGTCTGTGCGTTCACGCGCAAACCGCTCCTGCGCCAAACACCGCAAGTAGCGCTTCGCTTCCCGATGCGCCCTCCCCGCAACCGCCCCAGCAAGACGATGTGACAATCCGCAATGTGCCGCGCAATTTCCTGTGCGATCAAGCGGCCATATGGACCAGCCCCAAGGACTTGCGCACGCACGACCTCGAGTGGATCGTCCCGCTCGCCGCTGCTACCGGAGTGGCTCTCGGCACCGATCGCTACGTCATGACGCAGGTGGTATCAAAAGATCCCAGCTTCAACCAAGCCAGCATCAACGCTTCCAACGTGATGATTTACAGCCTTGTCGCCACTCCGGTGGTCGTGTATGGATTCGGGCATTTCCAGCAGGACGAACACGCGCGCGAAGCCGGCATCCTTACTGGTGAGGCAATGGTCGATGGCGTGGTTGTCGAGCAGGCCTTGAAGCTGGTCTTTTGGCAGGAGCGGCCCTACCAGGACGATGCGAGAGGGAAGTTCTTTCAGTCGAGCGCAGGCGTCGACTCCGCGTTTCCCTCTTCCCATACGCTGATCGCCTTTTCAGCCGCGTCCGCACTCGCCGCCGAATATCCGTCCCGCTGGGCTCAAGTCGTCCTCTACACCGGAGCCAGCGGCGTGGCCATCACACGCGTCCTTGGGCAGGATCACTTTCCCGCCGATGTGCTGGTTGGCGGCGCACTCGGCTGGCTCATCGGCCACAACGTCGCCAAGCGCCACCGCCACCACGCGCTGAGTGAAGTTGCCTCGCGCCGGTGACGCGGTCTGCCGGTGCTTCGAACCATGAACTGTGAACTGAGAACTGAGAACTGTGAACTGTCTTTCACACCGGCGGCGGATTTCGCCCTGCGAAAAACTTCCTCTGGTGCCAGTAGGGGTAAACCGGTTCGCGATCGCTCGCCTTATCCAGAGCAGCAACTTGTTCGGCGCTCAGATTCCATCCCACCGCGCCCAGATTCTGCCGCAACTGCTCCTCATTCCGTGCGCCCACAATCACTGACGATATGGTCGGTCTTTGCAGCAGCCAGTTCAACGCAACCTGCGGAACCGTCTTCCCGGTTTCAGCAGCAACCCTGTCCAGTGCGTCCACCACGCCGTAGAGATATTCGTCCGGCATCTGTGGGCCTTCGTCGGCGACCGAGTGCAACCGGCTCACCTTGGGCAACGACTGGCCGCGGCGTATCTTGCCCGTCAGCCGTCCCCAGCCGAGTGGGCTCCACACCAGCGCGCCCACTTTCTGATCGAGCCCGAGCGGCATCAACTCCCATTCGTATTCGCGTCCGATCAGCGAGTAGTACACCTGGTGCGCCACGAATCGCGTCCACCCATAGCGATCAGCCACCGCCAACGACTTCATCAAGTGCCATCCCGAGAAATTCGAGCACGCGATGTACCGCACTTTGCCTTCGCGTACAAACTTGTTCAGCGTGTCCTGCGTTTCTTCAAACGGCGTCAGCGCGTCGAAGCAGTGCAAATGGTAGATGTCGATGTAGTCTGTGCCCAGCCGCCGCAGGCTCGCCTCCAGGGCGCGCCGCAAATGGTAGCGCGAGGAGCCCTCGTCGTTCGGTCCCGGTCCCGTCCCAAACCCCACCTTCGTCGAAATCAGTGCCTTGTCCCGCTTGCCTGCGAGGGTCTTGCCCAGAATCTCCTCAGACCGGCCTTCCGAGTACCCGTCGGCCGTATCAAACAGGTTGACGCCGGCTTCCAGGCAGATGTCGATCATCCGCTGCGCCTCTTCAACCTCGGTCTCGCCGAAGCCTTTGAAAAACTTGTTGACCCCGCCAAACGTCAGGGCCCCAAAACTCAGCGCGGAAACCTTGAGGCCGGAGCCTCCCAGCAATCGATATTCCATGGACTTTTGGATGCCTCACTTCGCCGCGGGATGCGTCAATCGGCGGCGTGCCGGTCCGTTGCTCTTTGCCTCAACAATCTCACTCGGTGATGACGCGGTCGGCCCACTCCACAAGAGAAACAAAGATCGTCGGATTGCCAAACTTCGCTCCCCAATTGTCCAGGTCGGTCTGTACAACGGATCGTGCCCGGCAGCAAGCGCCGCACGCATAGATCGGAACGTGCCGTGCCACGACCTTGTCGAGGGTTTCTTCAAGCGGCGCCCAGCCGACTGGCACCACAGCCCCAGCAACCGACTTGCGCATGAGCGACACTGCTTCGCCCAACAGAAAAATCTGCACCGAGTGTCCGGCTTCAGAGAGCGCCAGCCCGTGGAGAAACGGAAACGCCGCCCTGGTGGGATCGTCGGAACCCCAGGCGCTTTTCATCATCACGTTCAGCGGCTTGCGCGCCGGTTCCTGGCCCCATGAAACTGCACCCAATAGCGGTAACGCCATCATCTGCCGGAGAAAGGAACGCCGTGCCATAAGGGCCTCCTCGCGATTGTTGAGTCAGTGTAGCAAGAATTCGGTGCGCTTCATTGCAGGAAGTTTAAAGCAAAATAAAAGAGCCACCCCTCGCACCGGGGCGGCTCTTCTGTCCTTACCGATCACTGATCCTTACCGTTCACTGTCTACTGCGTTAGCAGCTCAGCACATCCTGCAACTTGGTCAGGGTGCGATGCAGGTCCTTGTCCGTCCGGCGCTGCTCGTCGATCTTGCCAATCGAGTGCATCACCGTGGTGTGATGCTTGTTGCCGAACTGGCGGCCGATCTCCGGCAAGCTCGCTTCCGTCATCTGCTTGGCCAGGTACATCGCGATCTGCCGCGGCACCACCACATTGCGCGAGTTGTTTTTCTGCTTCAGGTCCGCGACCCGCATGCCAAACTGCTCCGCGACAGCGCGCTGGATCGCCTCAATCGTGATCTTGCGCACCTGCATATCGATAAACTGCTTCAGGCACTGCTGCGCCGCCGCCAGCGAAATCTCCATGCGGTTCAGTTGGCACCATGCAATCAGCCGCACCAGCGCGCCTTCCAGTTCGCGCACGTTTGTCCGCACATTTGACGCCACAAACAGCGCCACATCCGTTGGCAGTTGCGCCTGTTCGCTTTCCGCCTTCTTCAGCAGAATGGCCACCTTGGTTTCAAGGTCGGGCGGTTGGATGTCCGCGATCAACCCCCACTCGAAACGCGAACGCAGCCGCTCCTCAATTTCCGTCAGCTCTTTGGGCGGCCGGTCCGAAGCAATCACCACCTGCTTCATGTTCTCGTGCAGCGCGTTGAAAGTGTGAAAGAACTCCTCCTGCGTGCGTTCTTTCTGCGAGATGAACTGAATATCGTCGATCAGCAGCACTTCCACCGTACGGAAACGGTCGCGGAAGCTGGTCATGCGATCGTTGCGGATGGAGTTGATCATCTCGTTGGTAAACTTTTCCGCCGACACGTAGCAGATGCTCGCGGCCGGCTGCCTGCGCTTCACTTCGTGCCCTATCGCGTGCATCAGGTGCGTTTTGCCCATGCCCACGCCGCCATACAGAAAGAGCGGATTGTAGGCGCGCGAGGGGCGTTCCGCCACGGCCAGGGCCGCGGCGCGCGCAAATTGGTTTCCGTTGCCGATCACGAAGTTGTCGAACGTGTAGCGCTGGTTGAGCTGCGCCGCGGTCGACCAATCAAAGCGGCCCTGCTCCGGTGAGCGCGCTGCGTTCGAGGGAGGCGCCGTGGGCGCATGCGACGGCACGGGGCCGAATCCGCCATCCCTGCGCTGCGGCGGAATCGACGGGTCCTCTTCCGCGGTCACAAAACATACGTCGTCGAACTCCAGCGATTGCAGATCGATCGCTTCCTGAATCAGGTCGCCGTATTTGTCGCCGATGTGCTGAAACTCCGGCGACGGCACGCGCACATAAAGCTTGCGTCCCGAAGCATGGCTGAATCGAGTCGGCTTAAGCCAGGTCTCGAATGATTGCCGGATGACCTTCTTCTCGAGTGCTGCGAGAATCTGGAGCCAGGGATTGAGTGCCGAGGTCGGCGTAGTCGCAAATGCCATCGTACAATCCTTGCTGATTCCGCCGGCGTTGCGCCGCGCGGTTCGTTTGTTGTCTTGCAGGCAACGGTCTCTTCCCAGCGCAAAAGACTTGCATTGCGCGCGCTCGCCGACGACCGTGTGCCTGTCTACTACTGGTCCGCCTCGAAGGATTCAACGCCGAGGCTGTTGACAAAGATCCGATACGCAGAATGCACGAGATTTCACATGAAATTACAAATGAAATTTCGTGAACGGTCCCGATAGTAGCACAAACCGAGGCCGTTGCAATCCCCTATTCACACAAGTTTTCTGCGATCTCTTCGAGTTGCACCAAGGATGGTGAAAGTTCGCGCCATGGTTACCCGCGTTACTGAAGTGCCGCACTCTTCTCGCGCTCTTCTCAGCATACGACGAATCTCTCCACTCCCTTGCCACATCGTGAAAGCGCCGCGGGTGGCTTCAAAATTTCGCCTGCGATATACTTAAATAGTTGCTAAAGAACAGATTCTCTTTTGAAAACAGGAGCGGGTTACCATGCCCAAACGAACCTTTCAACCTAACCGCCGCCACCGTGCGAAAACTCACGGTTTCAGGTCGCGCATGAAGACCAATGCCGGCGCCGCCGTGCTCAGCCGCCGCCGCGCCGCCGGCCGCAAGCGTGTCTCCGTCAGCCCCGCGCATCGCGATTGATTCCCCGGCCGGTCCTTGATTTGAGAGCTGCGCCGCCCGAACCTGAAACCGCCGCGCAGCGCCAACCTTCGGCTCTCATGAGTTCAGCTTCCAAGCCAGCCAAGCGCCAAACTCTGGCGGACTCGCGCCTGCGTAAGCACGCTGACTACCTGCGCGCCTACGCTGCCGGCCGCAAGCGCCAGTCCACCGCCATGAGCTGGTTCCTTGCTCCGCAGATCGCCCCGCAAGCGATTGAAGGCGTGGCTGCTCCTGACGCCCCGCGCGTTGGCCTCACTGTCGGCAAAGTCATCGGCAAGGCCCACGAGCGCAACCGCATCAAGCGCCGTATGCGCGAGGTGCTGCGTCGCCACGTCGATCTTTTGCCCGCGGGCTTCGATCTCATCCTGCACCCACGCCGCATCGTGCTCACCATGGATTTCGCGCAACTTGAGCGCGAGGTTTTGCGTATCCTTGAACAGGCCCAGTCCGAGGCGGCGCGCTCCGCAAAACATTCCGCGGCCGCGCCGAAGGCCCCGGGGCCATCCGCATGATGACGCGCATCTTGCTCGCACTGCTCGCCTTCTACAAGCGCTGGCTTTCTCCGGCGCTGCATTCGCTCCATCCGGGCGGCTGCAAATTCCTGCCCACATGCTCTGAGTACGCTGCGGTCGCCATCGCCACGCATGGTCCGTTGCGCGGTTCCGCACTCGCCGCTTGGAGATTGCTGCGCTGCCACCCCTTTACGCCCGGAGGATTCGACCCCGTCCCGCCCGCCGCGCAAAAGCAGGCTTCGCCCGTCGTTAATCAGCCCTCAAACCATCGCGCCGGAACCGTTTACCCCCACGAACCGTTACCATAGCCTTTACCATAGGTAGATCGGCTGCCCCAGTCGGGCTGCCCTCTCAACACGATAGGAAGTCTCCTTTGCCCGAAGTTCACAATCCCAATCTGCAATCGCAGGGCTCCGGCGGCGGTGGTGGTGGCGGCGATATGCGCTCCACCATGGCAATGATGTTCATTGTCCTCGCCGCTTTCCTTGGCTACCAGTACTTCTTCGCCAAGCCCAAGCCGCAAGATCAGCCGCCCGCTGTCACTCAAACGCAGCCCGCCCCACCGGCCTCTCAACCCTCGCCGGCGTCGGCGCCGGCGCCAAAAACCGCGTCGAAAGCACAGCCTTCCAGCGCCACACCGCAAATCGCGGCCTCCATTGTCACCACCACCACGGTCGAGAACGAACTCTTCAAAATCCAGTTCACCAATCGCGGCGCGCAGGTCGAGCATTGGATCCTGAAGAAATACTTTGACTCGGCAGGCAAGCCCCTCGACCTCGTCCAGCCTCAGGCTGCCGCCCGCTTCGGACTGCCGCTCTCGCTGTTCACCTACGACCCGGCGCTCACCACGCAGCTCAATCAGGCCCTCTACCAGGTTTCGGTCTCTGGAGTGCAACCTACGGCCACCGGCAGCGTCCTCGCGCCCGCCTCCATCACCTTCCACTACGCCTCCAATGGCCTCGACGTCGTTAAGACCTTCAGCTTCAACTCGACCTACGTCATCGGCGTCGATTCAGAGGTCAAGCAGAACGGAGTCCCGGTCCGCGCCTTGGTCGCCTGGCCCTCCGGCCTGGGCGACATGGAAGATTTGCAGCAGACGGGAATGTTGCCGTCGCAGTCGCGGACGCCTTCCTTCTTCGCCTGGTCGATTGACGGCAAGCAGGACTCGCAGGCCGCCGCCAAGGTCAGCGGGAACAACACGCTCGACGCGCCCTATCAGTACGCCGCTGATATGGATCTTTACTTTGCCTCGGTCTTCCTGCCCGACGCGCCTGATCGCGCTACGGTGGTCACTCTGCACAATGCAATCGAGTTGCCAGGCGATGCAACCGACCCGAACAGCAAGAAGATTCACATCGACGTGCTTGGCTTGGCCGTGGGCGACACCAGCGGCGACACGCGCTTGCGTCTGTTTGCAGGGCCCAAGGCCACCGACGTGCTCAAATCCATCCACGCCACGGGCGCGGACGGCAAAGCTGACGGGCCCAACGTCGAACCGCTCATCCAGTATGGCTGGATGACCGTCGTCGCCAAGCCGCTCTACCTCCTGCTTCGCTTCCTGGTCGAACACGGCATCGGAAACTGGGGCTGGGCCATCATTCTCTCCACGGTCATCTTCAACCTTTCGCTCCTGCCCACACGATTGATGATGACCAAGTCGTCGCTGAAGATGATGCGCATTCAGCCCAAGGTCGACTCCATCAAGAAGCGTTACGCGAATCTCAAGGCGACAGACCCCAAGCGCGCCGACATGAACGCCGAGATGATGGCCCTCTACAAAACCGAGGGCGTGAACATGTACGGCAACTGCCTGCCCATGCTCGTGCCCATGCTGCTTTTGTGGCCCTACTTCCGTGTGTTGGAGTACACCGTGGAGCTGCGCCAGGCACACTGGCTCTGGCTGCCTGACCTCTCGCAGCCCGACCCCACGCACATTCTGCCCATCTTCATCATCATCAGCATGTTCTTCACGCAGTACATCACGCCTTCCCCGGGCATGGACCCCGGCCAGCGCCGCATGATGGCCTTTATGATGCCGGTCATGTTCGGCTTCATGCTCTGGCATTACGCTTCGGGACTCGCGCTCTATTGGGGCACTGGCAACATCATGATGCTGGGCATGCAGATCGGCATCAACCGCTCCCATTGGGGCAAGGAGATGCACGCCATCGCCGATCGCCGCGCCGCCAAAAAACTCGGCGCCAACCCCAAAACTGTCCAGGGCAAACGGTAAAGAAAGTTCTTAGTTCACAGTTTTCGGCAGCGATCCTCACATCGCACGAATCTGGGTGCCCCATCCTTGGCGCGCATTTGTTTTTGCGCCAAGGGTGGGATGGCACACCCATCAATCTGTCATCCTGAGCGACCGTCGTCCGCCGAGGCGGACGACGGGAGTCGAAGGACCTGCTTTTGCTTCTTCGATTCTTCCTCTGTCGTCTACCCTTTCGACGGGTGCTCTTGCCTCTCGCACCCTCAGTCCCTTGTTCCCCGCGGTCGCCTGTTCTATCGTCAAAGGCATATGGCTGCCACCGAGATCGTCGTTCCCCATCCCGCCGCTGAAGCCGAAGAAATCTATCGCCGCTGGATTCGCTTTCTTGACGAGGAGTTTCTGCGCCACTGCTCCCAGGAACGCCGCAGCGAGATCGTGCGCGATCAATTAACGCAGATCTATCTCGGTCGGCCCCACGGCGGCAAACTCAATCTCACCCTCACGTCAGAGCTGCCTGGCAACGTCGTCAATCTTTCCCTCGATCCGATGAACGTGACCCTTGAAGCCGAGCACTTCCCTGAAGTCGATCGCGAGCGCTTTGCCCAACGTAAACCCCTGCTCTGGTTCTGGCAGATGTTCGACCGCTCGCCGCTCGGCCTTAATCACTGGCTCGGCCTGCGTTTTCGCTGTATGTTGGGCCGCCACATCTTTGAGTATCTCGGCTCCGGCGTCAAGATTTATCACGGCGTCGACCTTACGTACGGCTACAACCTCTCCATCGGCGACGGTGCCGTCATCCGCCAGCGCGCCCTTATCAACGATCGCGGCGGCATCAAGATCGGTAAGAATGCCATCATCGGCTCGTACACGCGCATCTATTCCTTCTGGCACGACGCCGCGGATTACGAAAAAATCCGCCTTCAGCCCACCGTCATCGGCGAGGGCGCCCACATCGCCAGCCACGCCATCGTGCTCGCCGGCCAGAACGTCGCCCCCGGCGCATCTGTCGGCAGTTTCCCTGCCGATCCGGCTTAAAGGAAGCGGCTTGTGCCTAGTCGGACTCCGAGATAGCTTTCGCATAGCCAACGATTCTTCCTGCGCTTTCCGGGAAGCGCGGTATCATTTTGTTTTGCAGGTCCCCATGTTCACGATTGGGCATTCCGGTCGGTCTATTCGGTCGTCAACGGCCGTTTTGACAGGTTTTCTCATGCTGTGGCTTTTTCATCAGAGTGCTGCTCATTGTGCGGAACAGCAGCACGGCTTCGATCTGCTACGGATCGACCATGACAGGGTCCTCAACGAATTGAATACAAGCGGAAAGAGCGGTTCGCCTATCGAACTGGATGACCCGAGGACCCCCGCTCTTCTTGAAAACGGCTGGTTGCTTGCGGGTCAATGGGCCGCTTTGTATCTGAACACGCACGGCAGCATGACCGCTGATCAACTGAAAGAAATCTTCGAGGGATTTGCTCCCGCGCCGAACGGTGTTAAATCGAAATTCGGCGATTTCCTTGAATACCATTCATATGCCTTTGCAGGCACTGCCATCCGCATAGCTCCCTCCGTATATGTAATTCAGTCGTGTTACTGGAAGGACTTTGCCACAGGCGATTTCCTTGTTGTCGCTCGTGGCAAGGATGGAAGTCTTCAGCCTCTCTGGAATATCAAGGACGTGGCCAAGCAGCATTACCCTGAGCGCGACGAGATCGGCAGGTGGGTTCATCTCACAAGACGGGCCTACTATAACGGTCCGCTCGATGTGAAGAGAATCATTCCCGTGGCGCCCGCGAAAAGCGGCCACCCGCGCTTCATTGTGGACGCCGTGCAAGAGGCCGACGGCGGAACTGCACTCGGGCAACTCAGTGTGTGGGAGTGGACCGGGACAGAAGCTTTGCCGCTGCTGATCAAAACTTATGAATATGCCTGGGACACGGGCTCGTTCCATTTCAATGGAAATACTGTGAGAATAAAGACGAAGGAAGAACCCCTTTCCTATTTCTCGTGCGGAGAGTGCTCGGATCCAAAAGGCATATGGACCCTCCGAATCACACCGGAAGGCGTGGAAGACCTCGGTCACCGGTTCGTGGATCCAGAAATGCAATGGGCCGACGACCTGCTTTCGACCGTTGGCAACGGAAAGGATGCAAGCGGAATAGCTGGACCGCAGGTGATTCAGGAAATCAAATCAGCCATAACGGAAATCGCTAAAGAGAGTGCCGAACCAGGCAAGGCCGAAGAATCGAATCCTTACGTATGGGGGATGTTTGCGGGTTTTCACCGAATCGGCAAAGACATTTTCGCGATTGCCTTTGACGAAGCCCGGATGCGCTTCACCTATGCCCTACGCAGCGGCAAGCCTTACTTTACGCACATCCGCATCGAGTAGCCGGGAACGGAGCGGTTTTATGCCTTGATTCCGAGCGCGGACCAACCTCCTTTACTTCTGCTAGAATGTAAAGAGGGGCGACATCCCATGGAAGCCAAGCTCAGCAGCAAATGCCAGGCCACGATTCCCAAGATCGTTCGTGAACGGTTGCAGATCAAGCCCGGAGATCGATTCAAGTTCTTTTTCCATCCCGACGGCGTGATCATTTTGCCCAGAATTCCAACCAGGCGTCTCAAAGGCAGTGTCCCGAAACTCGCGCGCCCGATTTCCCTTAAAGAAATCGATAAGGCAATTGAGGCAGGCGCCACGGCGAGATTCCAGCGCAAGAAATAATCGGTTTTGAATTGATCGGCGGCGAATGCAATGATCGGAAGCGAATGCAATGGTTGGATTAGACACGAACGTTCTTTTGCGCTACCTCGTGCAGGACGACCCAGCCCAGTCGCCTCGGGCGACTGAGATCGTCGAACGCCGCCTGACGCGTCGCGATCCCGGTTTTGTCAGCCTCGTCTCGATTCTCGAAATCGTCTGGGTGCTCGGGACTCTATACAAGCGCTCGCGTTTTGAAATCGCTGACCACGTCGAAATGGTCCTGGCGGCCGACACCCTTGAAGTGCAGAACGAGCAGGAAGTCTACCAGGCTGCCGTTGCGCTCAGAAATGGAACAGGCACGTTTGAAGTCGCGTTGATCGGCAGTTTAGGTGCCTGGTGGGGTTGCTCGGCGACTCTGACCTTCGACCAGAATGCCGCCAAACGCCTCAATGGATTCCAACTGATTTAACGCCTGCATCCTTGGCCCTTTACCGCAACAGTTTTCGCGGCAACAGATAAGTAAAGCCCGCAAGAATTTCCCATTGAGTCGATGTGCTGGTTAACCCCCGATCGAATGCGGCGTCGAACACAAGGTTCTTTCTTGCGTTGTAATTGAGAGCCCACAGATTGCCGAAAGCGTAGTTCCGCAAGAATGGCTGCGTAAAATCCCACAGCTCCCCTGAAACGCCAAACCTCTTCCCAACGCCGTGCGAAACAGAAAGTGTCTGCCCGAATTGCGCGCGTCGCACACCCGCGTCACTGTCTACTTCATTGAAGAGGTAATTTGTGTCGTAGTGAAAGCCTTTCACATCGGCGCTAACCAGCAGAATCGCCGAATTCGTAGGGCTGCCCAAATCCAGGTCCGGAGTTCCTCCGTTCTGGACCGCGTGGAAGTAGCTCGTCGAAAGTGTCGGCCGCGCGCCTTCGCCCGGCCATAAGACCGCTTGAACTCCCAGGGATACGCCTCCATCGCCATTTGTGGGCTGCGAATTGGAATGGACGAATGGTTCGCTGGCAGCCAGCAACTGGACGCGGCGCGAAACCGCGAACTTGATCACCTCATTGATGCTGGCCTGCGAAGAAAACTCCGGCGAGTGCCACGCCGCCAGAAGTCCACTCTCGAATTGAAGATAGCCCGGCGGTGTGAGAGTGGCAGGCGTCGAAACCGTGGGTCTTCCAGGGTTGGCGGTCGGGCCGTCTCCCGCCGCAGTCTGGCCGGCCTTCGCCACGTCCTGTGCCCCGGTCGCCTGCCCCGAAGCAACGTTGGTCTTGTTGTCCGGCTGCGAGAATGCTCTTATCGAGAAAAGCAGAGCAGCGGCTGTCGCCACAAGGACGATCACCCACCCCGAGCAAAAGCCGCGTTGAAGCACTCTTCCACTCAATCTCATCGTATGCAAACTCAATGAATCATAATAAATCATTTTACGTTAACTTAAGTTAAATAATCCCGTCTTGCCGCTCCTGTTCATCCATCACAGACTGCCACACCCGGCCCCCTGCTACACTCCCTCCGCAGCCCTCCTCCATGCTCTTCAAGGCTCTTAGTGCGGCCGTGTACGGAATCGACGCCAATCTCATCGAGGTTGAAGTCGACTATAGCGGCGTGGTCATGAATGAAGACCACTTTCACACCGTCGGCCTGCCCGACGCCGCTGTTCGTGAGAGCCGCGACCGCGTTCGCGCCGCCATCAAGAACTCCGGCTACACCATTCCGCCCACCTTCATCACCATCAATCTCGCGCCCGCCGATCTCAAGAAAGAAGGCTCCGGCTTCGATCTGCCCATCGCCGTCAGCATCCTCGGAGCCTACGGCGCTCTGCACTCCAACGACCTTAGCCGCTTTCTCATGGTCGGCGAGCTCGGCCTTGACGGCGGCGTGCGCCCCATCCCCGGTATGTTGCCCGTCGCCATCCTGGCCCGCGAGAAGGGAATCGCCAACCTGATTCTGCCTGCCGCCAATGCCGCTGAGGCCGCGGTCGTCGAGGGCGTCAACGTTTATCCCGTCTCCTCGCTTCTCGATGTGCTCGATCTGCTCAACACTTCAGTCGTAGGCGTCATCCAGCGCGAGCCTTACAGAGTCGCCACGCAGGAGCTCCTTGGAAAGCTCGAGCAGTTCACGGTCGATTTCTGCGATGTTCGCGGCCAGCAAACCGCAAAGCGCGCCCTTGAAGTGGCCGCAGCCGGTAGCCACAACATTCTCATGATCGGTCCACCCGGCTCAGGCAAAACCATGCTCGCCAAGCGCCTGCCGTCAATCCTCGCGCCGCTCACGTTTGAGGAAGCGCTCGAGACCACCAAGATTCACTCCGTCGCCGGCGTTCTCGAAGCTGGCGCGGGCCTGGTCACGCAGCGGCCTTTCCGCTCGCCTCACCACACCATCTCCGACGCAGGCCTTATCGGCGGCGGCATCGTGCCTCGCCCCGGCGAGGTCTCGCTCGCGCACAACGGCCTTCTTTTTCTCGATGAGCTGCCCGAGTTTCCCCGCAACGTTCTTGAAGTCATGCGCCAGCCGCTTGAGGATCACACGGTCACGATCGCGCGCGCGTCAATGACTCTGAGCTTTCCCGCGCGCTTCATGCTCGCTGCCGCTATGAATCCCTGTCCCTGCGGCTACTTCAATGACAAGTCGCGCGAGTGCACCTGCACGCTGCCCATGATTCAGCGCTACGTGGCCAAAATCTCCGGCCCTCTGCTTGACCGCATCGACATCCACATTGAAGTTCCGGCGGTTCAATATAAGGAGCTGCGTGGCGGCGTTGCAGCCGAAGGCTCGGCCCAGATTCGCACCCGCGTTATGGCTGCGAGAGCGCATCAACGCCAGCGCTTCTCCAAAGCCAAAGAAAAAATCTACGCCAACGCGCAAATGACCACGCGTCAGATTCGCGCCTACTGCGAGTTGAGTCCCGACGCTGAGCGCCTGCTTGAGCGCGCCATGCAGCAGCAGGGCCTCACTGCCCGCGCCCACGATCGAATCCTCAAAGTCGCCCGCACCATCGCTGATCTGGAAGGTGCGGCGTCTCTCTCCGTCGCCCACCTCGCGGAAGCCATTCAATATAGAACGCTCGATCGCACCTATTGGGCCTGACGTAGCAGTTGATTTCCGCCAGAGGTGTGCCACCCGCGTGTACCACTTCCGGCGTATACTCTTGGGCGAAAAGCCGAATCGAGGAACCCGGTCCGTTCGAACAACTCGGAATCGCAGTGCGTCCAGTGTCTGACGACGATAAAACGCCCATCAATCGAAAGGGGGACGAGATGTTGAGCAGACGAGATTTGTTGAGTATCATTCCGGTCGGTGCGGCGACCTGCATGGGTTGTGCGGGTTTAGCCCTATGCGCGCAGAAGCCCCAGGATCAACCCGCGCCGCCCGCCTTTTCGGCGGACCCGAATGCGAATGCCGGGATGACGTGGGAACAGGCTTTCGATTTTCGCTACAAGGGGTATATCCATCAGATGAAGAAGCTTTCGTCGCTCATTGGCGACGATAAGTTCCCGATACTGCTAGGCGAAGCGACATCGGAGTCCGCCTCGGAGGCACCCATCAAGGTGGAGCCTAAGCCCGGCCGGGATATGGAGAGCTTCACCCAATACTTTCTCAACGAGCTAATGCCGGCTCCGATCTACCGCGCTGCTCTCACATGGGACATCGTCGAAAAGAGTGCCACGGCTCTTGAATTCCGTTTTTCGCAATGCCTCTGGGCCAGTACGTTCCGTGCCGAGGACGCCGCCGACATCGGGTACGCGAGCGTATGCTTCGCAGATTACGCCTACACCAAGGCGATCAGCCCCAGCATCAAGTTGATCCGCACCAAGACGCTCATGCAGGGACACGACTGCTGCAACCATCGTTTTGTCGTCGAGAGCTGATGCGACTTCGCCAGCGGATCAGCCGCTTTCGCGCGAAGGCCGATCTCAGGAGTGGCGCGGTGCAACCCGACAACATTAGGTTTCTCCGGGATGTAGCTCTCACTCGATCCTCAGAACTGTCTCCTGTAAACGGAGCTTGGTCTATCGATCTTTCAACGTGAACAAGCGCGCTATCACCGAGTCACTCAGCGAGCGCTATGGAAGAATAGGAGAACCCATTGTCCCGAGTTACAGACAACCAACCGAAAATAATTCTCCCTCGCCTTAGCGCATATGGGCATGACGCATGCTTCCGCCTGGCGCAAACGCCAAGATCTGCCCGATTTGGGAGCCGCAAAGCCCCCGCAGTTCGCTCTCCCTCTCACCAATCCGTGCCATTACCTTCGAATCAAAATCGACTCGGTGCCCCAATCTCTGCGCCGATATCCGGGCTAAGATTCATCTCACGTCCGCAGATCGAGAGCGGGGGAGGCATGCGTGCAGGGTATTGCCCTTCAATCCGGTTGGGAAACCTTCCTTCTTGCCGCCCCTATTGTTGGCATGGTTCTCATCGGTGTCTTCCGCCTCGATGAGATTGCCACCAATCAGGGCCGCAGCCGGCGTCCTCGGCTTCCCGGCAACGACGAAAACGGCCATGTGCTCATGAGCGACCCCGACGGAACGCCCTGGCCCGAGGGAAAAGCCTGACCCGCGGGAATGCCCTGAGTCGACTGCCCGGTTCGCCCAACACCAGCCCCTGATTGACTCAGAAGGTTCGCCCATACGCCGCCTGGTTCCGCGGCCAATTGCCCCCCCGGGTTCCGCTCTCAGCCGCCGCTCCGAAGATCCTCGCAATTTATTGCAAATAAATAGGTTATGTAAACAATGCTCGCTCGCCAGCCTGGCCCTCAGTCCCCGGTAAACGTTCGACATTTACCCTCAATTCACCCGAAATAACTATTGACCAGGCTGGGTCTTCCATATACTCTCAACCTAGCCATCCATAGAGGGCAGGTTGCGCATTGCGGCCGGGTGTGCCCATCAGCCACTTCCAGCATCAAACCTTTGAGAGAAGGCTCACTTGATGCCTCGGGCTGCGTTCTTGAGCAGCGCTGGAAAAAGCCAGATAGGCGCCCGGGTATCCGGCGCGCAAACTGCAAATCCGATACGGTATGGCATCCATCTCATAGCGCGTAACGGCCCCAAATGTTTTTGAACTGTGGGCAGGCGAAGCGCGTCTAAGATGGGTAAGTTGCAATTTGGGGTAGCCCGCAATCTTTATTGGCTTGTATTGGCTTCCCCTCTGCTGTGCCGGCGGGTCAGGAACTCTTTCCGGTGCAGCAATTTGAAAAAGAAGGAGATAAACAATGCGTTCCGATCTCGTTTTTAAGGCACTTTCTCATGTGTCCAATCGCTACCAGCTCTGCACTCTGGCAAGCAAGGCTACCCGTAAGCTCCACAAGCCGAACACACGGCTGCAAGACACCACAAACGAAGTTTTGTGCCGGTTTGAAGTCGCAAGTCCTGAAGCGGAAACGCCCGAAGAGGCGCCCGCGGTTCATCCGGTTGAAAGGCGCCGTGCGGCTTAGCGGCGTCAATCGCCGCTTTGTGCGTTCAGCCAACCAGGAATCATAAAAGCAGTTCCATTTGAGATGAGGCCATCTCCGTTTTCCGGTGCTCCGCGACTCCAAATTAAGGACGATTTAAGCTTACCCAGCGCCGGCTGAAGTTGCTGTAATCCGCAAGGTTGTATCCTCAGGAGCACTTCCCGCTCCGCACCCCCTCAAACACATCCCGTCCACTCGCAGGTAAACATGACCATCGCAGAACTGAAAGAAAAGAACATCACTGAATTGAGCCGCATCGCGCGTACCCTTGAAATTCCTGGGACCAGCGGCCTTCGCAAGCAGGATCTCATCTTCAAGATCCTCCAGGCACAGAGCGAAAAAGAAGGCCACATCTTCGCCGAGGGAGTCCTTGAGATTCTCCCTGACGGCTACGGCTTCCTCCGCTCGCCCGACTACAACTACTTGCCCGGACCGGACGACATTTACGTGTCTCCGTCCCAAATACGCAAGTTCGATCTCAAAACCGGCGACTCCATCAGCGGTAACGTCCGCCCGCCCCATGAAGGCGAGAAGTACTTCGCCCTCGTCAAGATCGAGGCCATCAACTTCGAGTCGCCTGAAGAGACGCGCAACAAAATCCTCTTTGACAACCTCACGCCTCTCTATCCGCAGGAGCGCATCAAGATGGAGACCACGCGCGAGGGCGTCAGCGGCCGCGTCATGGATCTCCTGACGCCCGTCGGCAAGGGCCAGCGCGGCTTGATCGTCGCTCCGCCCCGCACCGGCAAAACCATGCTGCTGCAATCCATCGCGAACTCCGTCACCACCAACCACCCCGAAGTCGTGCTGATCGTTTTGCTGATCGATGAGCGCCCCGAGGAAGTCACCGACATGCAGCGCTCGGTCAAGGGCGAAGTCATCAGCTCCACATTCGACGAGCCCGCCGCCCGCCACGTGCAGGTCGCCGAAATGGTCATCGAGAAGGCCAAGCGCCTGGTCGAGCACAAGCGCGACGTCGTCATTCTCCTCGACTCCATCACCCGTCTCGCCCGCGCCTACAACACTATCGTTCCGCCCTCGGGCAAAGTCCTCTCCGGCGGCGTCGACTCCAACGCCCTCCAGCGCCCCAAGCGTTTCTTCGGCGCGGCCCGCAATATCGAGGAAGGCGGCTCACTCACCATCATCGCGACAGCGCTCGTTGATACCGGCTCCCGCATGGACGAAGTCATCTTCGAGGAGTTCAAGGGCACCGGCAACATGGAAATCATCCTCGACCGCAAACTGGTCGACAAGCGCGTCTTCCCGGCCATCGACATTCAACGCAGTGGTACGAGAAAGGAAGAGCTGCTCATTCCCAAGGAAGACCTCCAGCGCGTTTTCATTCTTCGCCGCGTGCTCAATCCGCTCTCGCCGGTCGAAGCCATGGAGCTGCTGATCAGCCGCCTCGAAAAGGTGCGCAACAACGCCGAATTCCTGGCCAACATGAACCAGCTATAAGTTCTGCCCGCGGCGAGATCGTCAATTGATCGGGCCGCGCGCCGCCTCTTCGCGCGTATGATCGATGTTGTTTTCTCCGCGCGAGGGACACATGCGTCAACTCTCTCGATACACGAAATCTTGCTTAGCCTTGCGCGCTTGCGCAGTCTCGTTTGCGGCGTTACTCGTTGCACCACTTTCGCTCTTCGCGCTTCCTGAAAAAGGCACGCCCGCTCCGCCGCTCGATCCCGTGCAACTCCTGCAAGCTCCTGCAGGATCGCGGATAGATTGGGCCGCCCTGAAGGGCAAAGTTGTGGTGCTGGAGTTCTGGGCCACATGGTGTTCTCCCTGCGTGGCGAGCCTTCCTCATCTCAATCAGCTTGTGGAGTCGCTCGACCCGGCGAAATTCCAATTCATCTCCATCGATGACGAAGACCCCAAAGCAGTCGAGACATTTCTTGCCCGCAAGAAGACGTCAGGCTGGGTCGGCACCGACACATCCGGCGGTGTCTTCGCGTGGTACGGAGTGACTTCCCGACCGACCACCGTCATTGTCGATGGAAACGGGAAAATTGCCGCGGTAACGGAAATTGATGCGGTCAGCGCCTCCGACCTGCAGGCCGTGGCCGAGGGAAAAAGCGTCAATTTCAAGCCGGTCGAACAGATCGAAACATCGAACGGGGAATCCGCCGCCAATCCCGCAGAGCACCCTTTGTTTGTTGTGTCCGTGAGCAAGGCCGCCCCCAATGCAAAAACATCTCGCGTTAATCATCCGCCCACCGGCTCTGACATTCTGGGAGACGATGCAGATGGCCTGATGGCGGACACATTTGACACATTCGACAATCGGTATGTTCTAAAGGATCCGCTGCCACAGGGTCGTTTCGACCTCCGCATGAACTTCGTCGACGTCCCCGATGCCGTCGCCTCTTCCGCTGTCCAGCAAGCCGTTCTCTCCGCATTACATATGCAGATTCAACCAAAGACAATTACCAGTCCCGCCTATATCCTCCGCGCCACCGGCGCGAGCCAGAAACTCCTTAGCCCGTCGGCCTCGACCCATAAGGTGAAGCGAGGCTGTTGGCACGGCATGTATCTCCTGATGAACGGAACAATGGACGATCTTGCCTATTCGCTGGCAACCGGCCTCGAGAACCCTGTAGTCAACGAGACAGGCATCGACGGATCGTTCGACGCGCGGTTTAAAGTCGCCGGAACAGACATTGACAGCCTCAACGCCGTCCTCAAAGACACTCTGGGTTTAGAGCTCGTCCCCGGCAATCAGGAAATGTCGATTACCGTGCTCGAAGTGAGCAGGCAGGGCGAAGCCAAACCGGTAGGGACATCGAAACCGCAATAACTAAAACTCTGGACCAGGTAGAGAATCTTCAGAGATTCATGCTTACGGAAGCTCAACGTCTACTCATCGCCTTTAATCCACTGCTCCGTTCCGGCTGCCTCGTCCACCGCGTTTTCCAGGTCCGTAATCACCAGCGGCATCCCAACCTGCTCGCCCACATAGTCCGTCACGGTCTTCGTTTTCCCGCCGACGGTCAAGGTTAACGTGTAGGTCGGATTATCGGTGACCTCGGCAATATACTTGTCGTCGGCCGCGAAAAACTTCGCCCTCTCAAATTGGCGCACCAACTCCATCACTGCGTCCGGAGCAATACGCGCCTCGTGTTTCCCTGGAATTTGAACATATCGCTGCCCGTCGAAGTGGACGCTACCATTCCCCCGAATCGTCACCGAATAGGCCGGGCACGTGCCGTAACACATACTGCGTGAGAGCTCGATCTTCATGTCCTGCAAATCCCACGGCTTGGGAAAATTTCGCGGATGAAGCGCCCACAGCTCAGGCGGAAGGATCATCACATCGTCCCTCACGCCCACGCTGATATTCTTCCCGTCCCGTGTCCACGGCTTGAACCTGCGCGCCATCTCAATCGCGCGGCCCTCATCCAGATGCCGCTTCTCATCGCCGACCGGCGTCGCCGCCTCCACGCGGCCATCCGCCGAGACAACAATCTCGAAGGTTACGTAGCTTTCAAAGCCGAGTGTGCGCGCCTCGACCGTATCCACATGCACGGCGGTCGTCGGGCCAAGCCTGTGCTCCCACACTTGCGCTTCGCTCGAGTCGAGCTCGACCGCCGCCTGTTCCGCCGGCGGTAGCAGAGAAGCCGGTTGTCCTCGAAGCGCTGCTCCTCCGAGTACCAGCAAGCATCCAGTCAAAGCCGACAAGGTTTGAACGCGCATGGGGTTGCCCTGAAATTATGACATCGACACTCTACCCCGCAATTCGTGCCCGCAGATTGGACCCCAATTCCTGGGCCCGGTAAGCTGCCCTTTCAGGATTTTCCTGACGCTGGTAAACTAAGGATGTCGTGGGGCTGTAGCTCAGCTGGGAGAGCGCCTCGTTCGCAACGAGGAGGCCAGCGGTTCGATCCCGCTCAGCTCCACCAACTTTCGCTTCGCGAAAGTTGTCGCGCCGTAGCTTCAGCGAAGGCGGACCCGAGCCGGCAAACTTCGATTGATCTTCCAAAGCTCTGACCGGGTCTGTCTGGTCTCTGATCTCTGTTCTCTGCCCTCAGCTGAACAAATCCTTCATCTTTTCCATCAGCCCAGGCGACGTCGGCTTGTTCTCCACAGCCATCGTCTCCGCCAGCTTCGAAACCAGCTCGCGCTGTGCTCGATTCAGCTTGCGCGGAATCTGCACCACGACCTTCACAATCAGGTCGCCCTTGCCTCGCTCGTTCAGGTAAGGAAATCCGCGCCCGCGCACATGCAGTTCTTTGCCGCTCTGCGTGCCCTCGGGAATCTTGATGCTCACCGGCCCATCGATTCCGGGAATCTCAAACTCCGCGCCCATGGCCGCCTGCGGAAAGCTGATCGGCAGCACGCAATGCAGGTCCGCTCCGTGCCGCTCAAAGTAATCGTGCGGACGGATGGAAAGAATCACGTACAGGTCGCCCTTTGGTCCGCCCACGCGGCCCACGTCGCCTTCGCCGCCGTACCGTATGCGCGTTCCTTCTTCCACGCCCGGCGGTACCTTCACGTTCAGCTTCACCTCTGCGGTCTTGCGTCCCTCGCCGCGGCACGCCGTGCAGGGATCGCTGATCACCGAGCCGGTCCCGCTGCAAGCCACGCATGTCCTTGCCACTGAAAAGAATCCTTGCTGATAGCGGAGCTGCCCGCGCCCCTGGCAGTGGCTGCACACGCTCGGACCCTTGCCTGACGCGCTCCCGCGCCCGCTGCACACCGTGCATGTCTCCAGCCGCCGGATCTTCACTTCTTTCTCGGTGCCGAAGAACGCAGCCTCAAAATCGATCGTCATGTCGAAGCGCAGATCGTCGCCGCGCTGCGTCCGCGAGCCACGCGCCGCACCGCCTTGCGCGCCGCCCATCGTGAACATCTCGCCAAATAAATCGCCGAAAATGTCGCCCAGGTCCACGCCGCCCGCAAACGGCCCTGCGCCGAACCCTTGCGCGCCCAGCCCTGCGTGACCAAAGCGATCGTAGGCCGCGCGCTTGTCCGGGTCGCACAGCACCTGGTAGGCCTCGCTGGCCTCTTTAAATTTTTCTTCGGATGCGTGGTCCCCGGGATTCCGATCGGGATGATACTTCAGCGCCTGTTTCCGGTACGCGCTCTTCAATTCCTGATCTGAGCAGTCGCGCGAAACACCCAGAACTTCGTAATAATCCGCTTTGCTCACTCTTGTATTAGACCCCATTGTTCCCTTCAGTCGTTTTCAGCTCTCATGCTTCAGTTCTTCGTTGCTCGCGTCGCCTCAAACTTTCGTTCTCCCTTTGCGCAGCTGAAAGCTGACGGCTGATGGCTGCTTCTTTCACTCATCCACTTGTTTCGCATTGTGCGCCACGCGCACCAGCGCCGGCCGCAGCAGCCGCTCGCGAATCTTGTATCCCCGGCGAATCTCTTCGGCTACGTGTTGATCCGGCAAGTCATCCCGCTCCACCGTCCCCAGCGCTTCATGGAATCGCGGATCGAACTCCTCGCCCACCGTGGGCACCACCTTCACCTGCATCTTCTCCAGAATCTCTTCCATCTGCTTCATAATCAGGCTCACGCCCGACCGCAACTGCTCCGCCGATCCCTTCGCTTTAAGAGCCAGCTCCAGATTGTCCAGCACCGTCAGAAACTGTTCCGCCACACTACCCGTCGCATACTCGCGATACTCGGCCCGCTCCCGCTCCGCGCGTTTGCGCGCGTTTTCAAACTCAGCTTGCAGCCTTGCCAGCCGATCCAGCAGCCGGTCGCGTTCTGCCTTCAATTGGTCGAACTCGGTTTGCCCAGTCGCCTCTTCCGAAACTCCCGCTTGCACCTGCTCCGTTTCAGCCTCGAGTTCCTCCTCAGCCGTCGGTGCCGGCAACTCCGTCGATGGATCGAGCCGTGCCTCCTGCTCTTCAAGCACCGGGGTGTCCACCTCAGTCAACTGTGTTTTCTGCTTCCACATGGTTCAGCACATTCTCCAAGAAGTTTTCCTCGACAAACTCGCAACGTCAACGACTCGTCATCAGCCCCAACAACTCGTCATCAACCTCAACACCTGGTCATCCTGAGCGAAGTCCGCCGCGGCGGACGGAGTCGAAAGCCTGCCCTGAGCGAAGATCGTCCGCCTCGGCGGAGGATCGAAGTCGAATGGGGACCTGCATTTCGGGATTTGATGGTTGCATTGCACTCCTCAGACATATCGCTCAAGCGCCTTCTTATTGGATGATTCTTTTCGCGTCCGGCTGCAAGCCTTTCCTAAACCTGAGTTGTGGCTCTGTTTGTAGGGTACGGGCTTTAGCCCGTACATCAAATTGCCCCAAAATGATCGCGGGCTTTAGCCCCTGAGGGAAGCTTTTTTCAAGCTGACCCACGACTTAAGGCGATGCTGGGTTGACCACCCCAGAATTCCCGTACCTACGCAGTTGGAACGTCCAGAATCCGCTCGGAGAGCCGCGCGATGTAACTCACCGCCTGAATCATCTCCTGATATTGAATCCGAGTGGGCGCGATCACCGCCACGGTTCCCAGGTTCCCGCCGCCCAGCCGCGCCGGCGCGCCAATCAGCACCAGGTCCTGCATGGCAGGAGAAGCCTCATCCAGACCCACCACCACGCGCACTTCCTGTTCGCGGCCATCCACATACGCATTCAGCAGTTCCACCAGCCGCTGCTTGGCCTCCACAGCCAGCAGCATCTGCCGCAGCCGATCGCGGTCCTGCTCGGCCGTGATCAAGTTCGCAATCCCGTCCACAAAAATCGTCACGCCGCCTTCGCTGCCGGCCAGCGCGCCCTTGCGGCACAGTTCTTCAACCGACGTCAGCAGCTCCCGATAAGCTTCGCGCTCCATCTCTGCGCGTCGAGCTACTTCGGCACGGATTCGCTCGATCGGCCAGCCGCGGAAGTTCTCGTTCAAATAAGTTCCCGCCGTCTCCAGATCCACCTGCGTCATCTGGTGGTCCACCGCCAGCACGCGATCCTGAACTGCGCCCGCCTGCGTCACCAGCACGGCTAGAACGCGCCCTGTCGACAGCCGCGAGAAATGAATGTGCTCCAGCACCTGTCCCGTGGTCGAGCTCGCCAGCGCCACGCCCAGCCCGCTCGAAATCAGCGCCAGCACATGCGAAGTGCGCTCCAGGTAATCGTTGCTGCTGGATACTCCGGTATAGCTCTCTTCAATCTGCCCGCGGCGCGCCTCGCTCATTGGCGATTCTCCGCGTCCCGGCACGTTGGCGCCGAGGCCCGCTGCCCCTCGTCCCGGCTGCGTGATCTGTTCCACGTAGTAACGGAATGCGACTGCAGTCGGAACGCGTCCTGCCGACGTGTGTGGTTGCTCCAGCAGTCCTGCTTCGCCTAGCGCCGCCATCACGTTGCGCAAAGTCGCCGAGCTCAGCCCGTCCCGGTCGGCGAAAAAGTGCGCAACCGACTGCGAGGCCACCGGTTCGCCGGTCGCAATGTACAGCTCGATAATGGCCGTCAACACCAGCCGCTCACGCGGGCTCAGGCGCATTTCAGGCATCTTTGCTCTTCTCCATCCTCTTCGGCACGCAGCCGGGGCCGGCCATTAAGCCAGAGTTCGTCGAACTCCGTCCCGCCTTTAAGTGTTTATATTTCCAGCACTTACGAAGAGAATTTTCCACACATCCCCACCTTGATCTTACGGATCATGCGCCGTCACTGTCAAGACACGGAAGGGTACTCGCGGGTGCTTGCGGCACCACCATTCCCCCGAGCGACCTCCATCACATCCCAGACACAAACCGGCTCCGGCACCGACGAATAAGAATCTTTGCGCAGCTTTCAAGTCTTTGATTCTCCATGGCTTCCTTCTGTTGCCCATTACCAAAGGCACCGCAGATGGTAACTCATGAACCCAATTTGATGGTAAGTTGTTACGCACCGGCGCATGCTGTGTACGCTGCGCGGCAGAACGTCTGGCTGTCACGCGTGTTGTCTTTTCTGGAGGGGGCCCCCAATGAATCGAATCCTGCCACGCTTTCTCTCGCTTGTTCGCGGCAAGTCCGCCGTCCACTTCCTCATTGCCATCGCGTTCGCGTCTGTTGCCTTGATTGCCGCCGTCGCGCCCGCCCAGGCGCAGTCATCCGCGCCGCTCGACAAGCACTCCCGAAGAATCGAGAAGCGCCTCGCCAAATATCGCCAGGGCACATTTCTCGATTTCGAATTTCGCGACAGTTCGCAGACCTTCGGTTCCCTCGGCCCATTGTCGCCCGCGTCGTTTCAGTTCACTGATTCCGATAGCAATAAGACCCAGACGCACTCTTACGCGGAATTGGTGCATGTGAAACCGGCCAGGGAGTACATCGGCGACGGCTCGGTGCATCACCATGTGCGCCTTCTGGTACCCATCGTCGTCGGTGCCAGCCTTGCAGCCGGTGGCATTGCAGCCTACGAAGTCCTGCACTGAGCCTCGCGGGCATCCTGAACCTTGAAGCTTGAGAGGCGCGGGTCTTGGCCCTACGGGGGAATCAGGTGCCTCCACTCGCGCCGTAGGCGCTATGTTCTTTAGCCCCGCGCTTCAGCGTGGGGGATGCGATGGGCATAGACCTTCGAAGTCCCGTAGGGACGCCGGCAGTCCGCGCGGAGGGAGCGAGGGTCTCTGGCCCTCGCACCTCGATCGCGAAGCACGATTCCTCCAACCCGCGATTCGGTGGGCGAGGGCTCTCTTACTGTTCGCCTGATAGATTCGTTAGAGGGCCTCGCTGTGTCGCGCCCCGAAAGAGCCCTAAACGAGCCTATGCTCCATCCCACTGAAGACCTCCGCATCCAATGGACCAAGGTTGTTCTCCCTCCCGTCTTTCTTGAGGAGGAGCTTCCTGTCACTGAAGCGGCGTCGTCCACCATCTACGACGCCCGCAACGAGATCATTTCGATTCTCAAGAAAGAAGACGACCGCCTCCTCGTTCTCGCCGGCCCGTGCTCTATTCACGATCCCCTGGCCGCCCGCGAATACGCAAGCCTTCTCAAGGGCGCCATCGCAGAATTCGCCGCCGACCTGCGCATCGTCATGCGCGTCTATTTTGAGAAACCCCGCACCACCATCGGTTGGAAAGGCCTTATCAACGATCCGCACCTCGACGGCACCTACAAGATCAACGACGGCCTGCGCATCGCGCGCCATCTTCTCATTGACCTCGCTGAAATGGGCGTGCCCACGGGAACCGAATTCCTCGACATGATTTCGCCGCAGTACATCGCCGGCCTTGTCGGCTGGGGTGCCATCGGCGCGCGCACCTCCGAGAGCCAGGTCCATCGCCAGCTTGTCTCGGGCGTGTCGTGTCCCGTCGGCTTCAAGAACGCCACTTCAGGCGACGTTCAGGTAGCCGTTGACGCCGTGCTCTCCGCCGCCTGCTCGCATACTTTTCTCGGCCACACGCATCATGGCCAGTCGGCCATCTTCGTCACCAAAGGCAATCCCGATTGCCACATCATCCTGCGCGGCGGCCGCAAAACCGTCAACTACACAGACGATTGTGTTGCAGAAACCGCTGCCCTTATGCAGAAAGCCGGCATTGCTCCCCGCATCATGATCGACTTCAGCCACGCCAACAGCCAGAAGGACTATCGTTGCCAGTCTATCGTTGCGAAAGACGTCGCCGCGCAAGTCGCCCAGGGAAACCGCAACATCATCGGCGTCATGATCGAGAGCAACCTTGTTGCAGGCGCGCAGAAACTCGTTCCCGGCCAGCCGCTCGTCTACGGCCAGAGCATTACCGACGGTTGCATCGACTGGAACGAGACTCGGACGCTCCTCACCGAACTCGCCGCCGCCGTCCGCGAACGCCGAGACCTCACTCGCGGTTGACAACGCTTCGCCAAAGTTGCCGGCTCAAACCAGCTGATTGTCATCCTGAGCGGAGCGAAGGATCTGTGGTTGCTTTCTTACTTAACCATCAAATGGGCTGAACCCCGAAGAGACGCACACATAATTGCTCGAATGGGCTTATCCCTAATCGGCGAACCACTATTTTTCTCTCTACCTACGGAGCGCTTTCAATCCGTTCCGAAATCCAGCGATTCAGGCTCACGCCCTCAACTGCCGCCCGCAAAGCGGCTTTGCGGTGCAACTCGGGATCCGTCCGTAGCAGAATCTTTCCGTTGAAGGGACGATCGGGTTCCTGACCGGTCTCCTCGCAGTACTTCAGGTAGCTGTCGATGCTCGCACGAAAGGCTCGCGCGAGTTCCTTTGCAGTCGCACCCTCAAAATGGATCACATCCTTGAGGCCAGTCACGATTCCGGAAAACGTGTTGCCCTCCGGATCGAAGTCAATTGGCCCCGCGGCATAGCCCTTATATTCCATCATGGCTTCACTCCTGCATTGAGAAGAAACTGCCGTACCGCCTCCACCGCCCCCTTCTTGGTTTCCGGCCGAGGGTGCGGTCGATGAAAGGCAGCGATCACTCCGTTCAACCGGGCTGCCACGCGGCTTCCTTCACGCTGGCTGATATCGCCTCCCAAAGCGCGAATCAACGATTCAATAGCAGCCCAACGAATGTTTGCCCTCGTTGGGCGCGAAAAAATGGCGTCCATAGTAACTTGATGTGCTTTCTTCATGTCGGGAGAATCCTAATCCATTATCCCGAAGCACACCATCCTATGATAGCACATTCCGCTATCACATGGCCACAGCTGTTCCCCTCACGCCCTCCCCATCACCACCGTATGCGGGCTCATCGGAATCGGTTGCTGAGTGATCCCCTTGAATCCTGCCTCTGTGTACATCGCCTCCAGCTCCGCGAACGTGTACGCGTCGCCCGATTCAGTCGAAACCAGCATCGTCAGGCTGAACGCCGCTGCCATCGGCGGCGATACGCGATCCGGATTGGGCACAAACTCCAGCGTCGCCGCGCGCCCACCTGGCTTCAGTGCCGCGCGAACCTTCCTCAGCAGTCCAACGTTCGTTGCCTTGTCAAAGTGGTGCAGAAAATTCGTCAGCAGCACAGCATCGTAGGGCCCCTTAAAGTCCACCTCGAACGCGCTGCCCGGCAGCATGTCGTACCTGTCTTTCACGCCGGCCTTTTCCGCGTTCTTCAGCGCCACGCGCAGCACCGGAGCCCAGTCCAGCCCCGTTATCCTTGCATTTGGATTCTGTTTTGCGATCTCGATCCCGAACAACCCATGTCCCGCCGCGATATCCAGCACATGCACTGGCCCCTCGCTACCATTCAGCACAACCTTGCCCAGCGGCGCAGCCATGGGCCCCATCATCGGCGCCATCTTCTCGGCAAATTCCACCCAAAGGGGATTCTCCGGTTCAACTGTCCCCTGGCCGGGCAAATGCGTCCGTCCGGTACGCACAATATCGGCCAGGTGATTCATTGATTCCACAAATTCCGGCGAGCTGATGAAGTCAGCCATCGAAGCCATGCACGCCGGCGACGCAGGATCAAGAAACGCCGCGCTCGATGGCGTGTGCTTGTAGTGCCCATTCTCCTTGGCCAGCACGCCGTTGATCACCAGAAAATCGCACAAGATGCGTGTACCACGTTCCGATGCTCTTGCGTGCTTCGCGATCGATGCCACATCGCCCGGCCCCTGGCCTACAGCTCTGAAGATGTCCAGCTCGATGGCGGCTTTCAACGCCGCCGTGAGCTGGTGCGCGTTTAGCATTTCAAAAACAATGCGCGGATTCACCGGTGCCGCTTGAGAGCCAGCAGACATGGAACAACCTCCTCATTTGCCCAGCGCGGAAATTGATTTTTGGGGAACCCGGATCTGGGCTCAGAAAGTCTATCACCTGCTGCCCCGCCTATCGCACCCGCCCGCCCTCGCGCCGCCAGCGTACATTGAAGGGTTGTGCATCTGTTCCTTTCTATCTTCCGCCTGCGCCAAAAATCGCTCGTGCGCGCTATTCTTCTCTCGCTGGGAGCATTCGCCGCCAGCCTTCGCCTTGCCGGCTTTCCGCGCATTGAAAACCTTCATGGCTCCTGGTGGCAGATTCTCGCTTTGCTGTTTGCCGCGTGGGGCATGGCCGAGACGGCCCGCTGCCTCCAGCGCAAATGGAGCTTTTACCACGCCGGCGTGCTCCTCCTGCTCTACGCCGATCTCATGATTCTCGCCACCATCGTCGTTCTGCTCGCCGTGCGCTAGGTCTCGGGCACGTAACGGGTTCGCGCTCTATCGCCAGGCCTGCGACGATGAGTCCGAGCGCCACCACGCCGTAAAAATAGTGCGGCCACGCCACCACGCGCAGCATCCAGCATTCCACCACGAGCCAACCCAGCAGCACGCACCCTTGGAGCGCCGTCCAAAGGCCGTAGTGGGGCATCCGTTTCCAAACCATCCAAAGTACAACGAGCGCAAGAATCCCATTGGCCACGAAAAGAATCAATCCGGGAATCAGGAACGAGTGAAACGGCGAGTACCGGAGAGAGCTCGAAGGCAGGCGCATTGTTCTCCCCGACGGATCGAAAATCATGGGGATGGAACCGACGAACGCGCCCAGCGAAAGAAACGCGAGCAGAACGACGGATGCGATTCGAAACAGCCTCATCGCAATACCTCACTCTGACCTCGCGGGGAGCGCAACAGCAGTCTACCTCACACCATGCGAGATAGTTGTTACGGAGTCGTGTAGCATTCAAAGTGTCTAATCTGTAGCTCTCGCAGTTGCCGTATCCCGGCCGCTGCCTCGCGCCGGTTGAACCTGAAACTTTGTAGGAGGAATCCATGTTCAAAGGATTTCGCGATTTCATCTTCCGCGGTAACGTAGTCGACCTCGCAGTCGCCGTAATTATCGGCGCGGCGTTCAACGCCATCATTAGTTCCCTGGTGGCCGATGTCTTGAACCCGCTGATCGCCGCCACCGTTGGCAAGCCCGATTTCAGCAGCGTGATTCTGAATGTCGGCGGCGGCCAAATCAAAGTCGGCAACTTCTTCAACGCGGCCATCTCGTTTCTCATCGTGGCCGCGGTGGTGTATCTCTTCATTGTTCTGCCCATGAACGCGGTGCAGGCACGAATGAAGAAGCCCGCCGCCCCCACTACCAAAAACTGCCCGGAATGTCTGAGCGAGATTCCGTTGGCGGCGCACCGTTGCTCGCACTGCGCTCAGCCCGTCGCCTGATCGCAGCCTCGTTGAAACTGTCATCCTGAGCGAAGGCCGCTCGCCGCGGCGAGCGGCAGAAGTCGAAAGCCTGCCCTGAGCGGAGATCGCGAAAGCGATCGGAGTCGAATGGGGATCTGCGGTTGCTTTTTCTCCGCACGCTTGTTACACCATCGAACGAACAGAATCGACGCGCTGAGAGGAGCAAGCCGAATTGATGAACTCACGCATTTCAATTGCAGCGCTGCTGGCCGGCACAGCCCTTTCCGCTGCTCTGTCTTCGCTTCCATCCTTCGCGCAAGTCGGCCCGCAGGGCAGCTTTGGCTATACCAACTTTGACGCGGAAGCAAAACTGGAATCGCAGTTCCTCGCCGTGCCCGATCCCAAACTTGCCGGTGAGGACCTGAAGATTCTCACCGCGGAGCCGCATCTCGCCGCAACGCCCGAGGATTACAAAACCGCGGAGTTCGTCGCGCGCAAGTTCCGCGCCGCCGGGCTCGACACGCAAATCGTTCCCTATCGCGTGCTCCTCGACTATCCGAAAGTCGTCCGCGTCGAGGCATGGGACGAGGCCGGCCATCAGCTCATGACCGGCCCCAACCGCGAGCATGTGAATGGCGATCCCGATCAGGACAATCCCCGAATCGTCATGCCCTACAACAGTTCTTCGGGCTCCGGCGACGTAACCGCCCAGGCTGTCTACGGAAATTACTGCCGCCTCGAAGATTTCAACGAGCTCGCCGCGCAGCACATCGATGTTCACGGCAAGATCGTCATCTGCCGCTACGGCTCCAACTTTCGCGGCGTCAAGGTTTATCTCGCCGAGCAGCATGGCGCCGTCGGCGTTCTCATTTACTCCGATCCTCAGGACGACGGCTACTACAAAGGCGATCCATATCCCATCGGTCCCTGGCGTCCAGACACCGGCGTCCAGCGCGGTTCAGTGAATTTTCTTTTCCACTATCCCGGCGATCCCGAAACTCCCGGCGTCGCGTCCACGCCCGACCTGCCCGACTCGGCCCGCGCCGCCAATATCGAAGGGCCCGGTGGTGATCAGCCGCGCATCATCTCCATTCCTCTCAGCTTCCACGATGCCGCGCCCATTCTCCAGGCGCTCACAGGGCCTGGCGTTCCGCAAGCCTGGCAAGGCGCGCTGCCGTTCCGCTATCACCTCGGTGGCAGTGGCGCGAAGGTGCACCTCGTCTCCCAGCAGGACTACCAGCGCCGCATCATCTGGGATGTCGTCGGAAAAATCTCTGGCTCACAGGATCCCGGCGCACCGGTCATCCTCGGCAATCACCGCGACGCATGGGTCTACGGCGCCGTCGATCCCTCCAGCGGCACCGCCGCAATGCTTGAATCCGTTCGTGGCCTCGGCGTTCTCATTCACCAGGGCTGGCGGCCTCGCCGCACCATCATCTTCTGCAGTTGGGACGCGGAAGAGGAGGGACTCGTCGGTTCCACGGAATGGGTCGAGCAGCAGGGCAGCGCGCTCGACCACGCGGTCGCCTACTTCAATGTCGATGTGGCCGTCTCTGGCCCGGATTTCTCCGCCTCCGCCGTGCCTTCGCTCAAGGAATTTGTTCGTGACATTGCCCGCTCCGTTCCCAGTCCCGTGGCCGGCTCCGTTTTCCTCCAGTGGCACATCAAGTCTCTAAGCGGCAATGAGCATCGCGGCTCCAACGCGCCACCCATCGAGGGCGACCAGGTACACGTCGGCGACCTCGGCTCGGGATCGGACTTCACACCGTTTCTGCAACATGCCGGTGTGCCCTCAACTGACATCGAGTCAGGTGGCCCATACGGCGTTTACCACTCCGCATTCGATGACTTCTCCTGGTACACGAAGAACGCCGATCCTGATTTCGTCTATCTGCAGGAGATGGCGCGCGTCTTCGGCCTTGAAGCCATGCGCATGGCCGATGCCGACGTGCTGCCTTTGGACTATGTCGCCTACGCGCGCGAAATCTCCGCCTACATTGAGGCGGCAAAGCACAAAGCGTCCGACAATGGTCTCGGCTCTCTCGACTTCACCCCGGCTGAAGCCGCTGCATCGCGTTTTGCCACTGCCGCCCAGCGCGTCCATTCCCTCCAGTCCCTTCCCACCGGCGATCTTGCCGCGTTGAATCTCGCTCTCCGCAAAACTGAAACAGCTTTCCTCTCTGACTCCGGCCTACCCGGCCGCCCCTGGTATCGCCACACCGTCTACGCCCCCGGCATGCTCACTGGCTACGCCGCAGTCGTCATCCCCGGCGTCAACGAGGCCATCGATGCCCGCAACCCAACCGTTGCCGCTCAGCAGCTTGTAGTCCTGACTCAAGCCATTGACCGCGCAGCAGCCATACTGTCCGCCGCGCCCTGATCGATTCCAGCCGTTCGATTCATGGTCGGCCGTGTGCCGAAAAAGCGCCCGACCTGCACGAGGTGCTGTAACCAGGGCACAGCATTAGCCGGGCCAACGAATCATGGCTTTGTATCAGGGCACGAGTTCACTCGTGCCACAAACGTCACAGAATGAACGTAGGCTTTAGCCCCTGAGGGATCACAACCGGATTCCGTCATTCGGCTTGCCTCACCTAAGTGCGCACGGGAGTTGCATCCGCCACTCCCCCAACAGGCCATGCCCTCCCACCCACGAGCCATTCCCCATCGTCAATGTGCGGGGCTATTGTCCATTCGCAAGCTGATTGTGCCCATCGACGGCACAACAGCAAGCGTGGAGATTTCCCTTGATGGTTGACTTGCTTCTCGCCTTGGCCTTCGTTGCGATGATTCTCTCGCCGCCCATTCTGGCGACCCGCCATCGCGGCCGGAACAACAGGCGCAACAACTAGTAGGGAGAGCTCCCACTGGGGGGCCCAATGGTTGCTTTGGTCATCGAACTCACTCTCATCGCGGCCGGAATTCTGCCGCTCGTCGCCACCTCGCCACAGCCCGCCCGCGAAGTCAATCGCGGCTACTGTGGCCGCCTCGGAAACGCCCGCCGCAGCCAATAACCGGGACCGCGCGCGTCCACACCCTCAGACCGACGTCCCTCAGTCCCTTGGTCCCTGCCTTTAGTGATCTAAATCACATTGAATTTGACCCCCTCGCCCTCACACTCGTATCGTTAAGGTCGGAGCCCCATGAAGCCTCACTATCAATCCCTTCGCATCGGCATTGCTGTCGTCGTCATCCTCGGTACGGTTGCGTGGCTCGCCTTTACCGGCTACGCGTCCAACAAGAGCTATTACGTCACCATCTCCGAGCTCGGTACCATGGGCGACAAGGCCTATCACAGCAATCTCCGCGTCGAAGGCTTCGTTCAGCCCGGCTCCATCGAGCAGGTTGGAACCCACGTTGACTTCGTGCTGAATGAGTACGAAAGCCACTCGGCCAAAGCCCCCAGCGGCCATCTGCTCAAGGTCAGCTACAAGGGAACCGAGCCGCCGCCCGACACCTTCAAAGACGACGCGCAGGCCCTCGCTGAAGGCACCTACGGCCGCGATGGCGTCTTCCATGCCAATGTGCTTCAGGCCAAGTGCGCCAGCAAATACGCTCCGCAGCAGCCCGGCGCAACGCCCTCCACCGCGCCCACGCCCAAACCAAACACTGCATCGGCTCCCGCGCCCCCCGCCTCCGCCCAGACCGCCGCCACCCCACCCGTCGCAAATTGATCGAATGAACACGAACGTCACCGACGCCGCCGGCTCAACCCTCCCCGCGCGGCCCGATAACGCGCGACCTCTTCACGCGCAACTCGTCCAGGTGTCCAAGCTCTTCGGCAGCTTTGCCGCTCTCCGCCAGGTCTCGCTCGATCTTGAGCCCGGCCGCTGCTACGTTCTCCTCGGCGAAAATGGTGCAGGCAAATCCACGCTCCTCCGCGTTCTCGCCGGCCTGCTCCGTCCCACGCATGGCACAGTCAGCGTCTTCGGCGAGTCCCAGCCGCACCAGGCGCGCGCCCGCATCGGCTACATGTCCCACGCGCCCATGCTCTACGATGAGCTCACCGCCCAGGAGAATCTTCGCTATTTCAGCAGCCTTTATCCCGGCCGCCCTTGCCTCACGCCCGCTGAAGCTCTTCGCCAGGTCGGCCTCGATCCCAATCTCAATCGCCTCTTCGGCCAGTACTCGCAGGGAATGCGCCAGCGCACCTCGCTCGCCCGCGTTCTTCTCTCCGTTCCCGAATTGCTCCTGCTCGACGAGCCTTTCTCCAACATGGATGTTGAAAGCGCGCGCCAGATGGTCGCGCTCCTCGCCGGCTTTCGCCAGTCCGATCGCACCATCGTCCTCACCACGCATCAGCGCGAACTCGCCGCTCCCATCGCCGACTTCATCATCACCCTCCACGCCGGCCGCGTCGCCTCTATCGATCAAGGAGCGACTAAACATGATTCATAGGCGAGATTCATGCAAGCGGCAAAGCTCGTATTGGGAGCGAGCTTTGTATCAGGGCACGACTTTTGGCTGGCTGAAAGCGCGCACGGAGTTTTGTAACAAGGGCACGGCTTTAGCCGGGCCGAAAAAGGTCGAAAAGAAGATGGGCTTTAGCCCCTGCGGAACTTTTGCGGAAGGGGCACCGGCATGAAGACCAACGGCGCGCGCTTCCTTGAATCTCTCAACATCCCCTTCGAGCTTCGCGAGTACGAAGTCGATCCCCATAATCCAGACGACCTGACCGCAATCGCTGTCGCCAGAAAGATCGGCATGCCCGCCGAGCAGGTCTTCAAAACGCTTTTGACTACCGACTCTGCGCATGACTACGTCTTCGCCGTCGTTCCCGGCGACGCCGCCCTCGACTTCAAGAAGCTCTCGCGTTTAGCTGGCTGGCGTAAAGCCGAAATGGCTTCGCTCAAAGACGTGCAGCCGCTCACCGGATACATCCGCGGCGGCGTCACCATCTTCGGCGCAAAAAAGCCCTATCCCGTCTTCATCGACGAAACCGCCATCCTCTTCGATCGCATCAGCGTCTCCGCTGGAACGCGCGGAACGCAGTTAATCCTCACGCCCGACGACTATCTCCGCGCTGCCGCCGCAATCGGCCAGCCTGTCCAAACCGCCGACCTCACCAAAGACGTGGGTGCCCCATCGTCAAACCAAAATCTGGGTGCCCCATCCTTGCGCCAGTCTTTTGGCGCAAGGGTGGGAGACCACGAATCCAAACCCGGCGACCCCCGCCCGGAGGGCCACTCTTGACCCGCGCCCTCCAACCTCGGTTGCCTCACGCCCAAACTCAAATGCGGGTGCCCCACCCTCGCGGCGTTTTTGTTTTTGCCGCTAGGGTGGGACATCGGTCTTTGCTGATGGCTCCAAAACTCACATTAAAACTGAATTGTCATCCTCAGCGGAGGTCGCCTTGGCGACCGGAGTCGAAGGACCTGCATTTGCTTTTCGGTGCACTTAGAGCCCACCATGAGGGCTCCGCATGACCCGCGCCCTCTTCACCCATCTCCAAAAAGATCTCCGCATCGAGTGGCGCACCCTCGATGCCATGATCTCCATGATTTTCTTCTCCGGCCTCGTGGTCGTGCTCTTCTCCATCGCCTTCGATCCCCGTGGCGCATTCTCGCAGCAAATCGCCGGCGGCGTCCTTTGCGTGGCCACCATGTTTGCCTCGGTCAGCGCCCTCAACCAGGCCTGGGCACGCGAAATCCGCCATCAGGTCATGGACGCGCAACGCATGGTCCCTTCGCCCGGCGCTGAGCTTTACCTTGCCAAGACCATCGCCAACTTTCTCTTCGTCTCCATCGTCCAGATCGTTCTCGCGCCCTTTTTCTTCATCTTCTATAACCTTCACATTGCAGGCAACGCCTGGCAGTTGGCCCTCGTTCTTCCTCTCGGCACCTGGGCTCTGGTCGTCAACGGAGTCTTTTTCGCCGCGCTCTCCATCGGCAGCCGCAATCGCGAATTTCTCCTCTCGCTCATCCTTTTTCCCATCTTCATTCCAGCTCTGCTCGCCATGGTCCAGGCCGTCACGTCCATCCTCACCGGTGACAGCGACCCCGCTCTCTGGATCAAAATGCTTCTCGGGTATGACATCATCTTCACTACCGCTAGCCTTCTCCTCTTTGACGTCGTCTTCCACGCCGAATAACTGCCGTGCGTTCGAAACCTCTCTTGCCCCACCCTCGTCCATGAGGTTGCCCCATCCTTCCGCTTCTTTCTGCGGAAGAGTGCGATAGCACCAACTCCATTCTTGCGATGTCATCCTGAGCGATCGGAGCGCAGCGATGGGAGCCGAAGGAGCCGCATTTGCTCTTCGCGCCTTTCACCTACCACAAAGAACGGGTGCCCCAGGTCCCGGGTCCCCGCGGACAGGTCTTCGTCCGTGGGGTGGAGATCCCTCGTCCGCCGCAGCGGAGGGACCTGGGATAGCACGAACTCCATTTTCGCGATGTCATCCTGAGCGAGTCCGCCGCGGCGGACGAGTCGAAAGCCTGCCCTGAGCGGAGATCGCTGGAGCGATCGGAGTCGAACGGGGACCTGCTTCCGTCTTTGCTTGGTATCAGGGCATGAGTTTTCTCATGCCGCCCACCTTCCGTTTTCACTCCACGCTTCGGCGATTTGCCATCAAACCAGGACCCTCGTATTTTCCGGAACCAATACTCGTGAACTCATTGGGCCTGCAAACGATTCGCCATGCTCTTCCGTTTCCACCGCCGCACAAGTAAAACGATGATCGCGCAAAGGATAAACGCGCGCAGAGGGTACAGCATGGCCACGTAATCGTGCCTGCCGGTGACGTCGATGGCCACTCCGATAAGCGCGGCCACAGCGGTGATGCTCCACGTCTCGACGGGTTCGGGCGATTCGCCGGGCTTCCATTGCCAGACGCTTTCAATCGTGGGGAAGTAGGCGACCGACATAACCACCTGGAACCCCGCAACGCCGATCCATGCAGTCTTCGTAATCGTCCATGTCGCCATGGTGATGCATGAGATCACCAGGCATAGCTGTTCATTCCTGGTGAATCGGATTTGTCCGCCTCGGTTCTCGATAAGAAGCGACGCGAGAACAACGGTCACAACGATGCCGTCCGTCAGGTTAAGCGCGGCCTTTACGATGCTGTGCTGGGGCGAGGCGAAGTACGCGGCCAGACTCATCACGACACCGATCTCAAAGATCAGCCAAGTCGCGATCCGCGGAAAAATCTCCCTGCGAATCAGTTTCGCGCAATAGCGAATGCCCACGCACAGATCCATCAGGGACACAACGCTTGCCGCGCAGATCGATGGCGTCACACGAATAATCGCTTCCTTTCGCCTACTGAAAAGACGGCAAGTTTCCGCCTCCCTGAGTGCGTATATTCCTCGAATGACGATATCAAGCCAAAGCACGTTTCGAGGATTGGGTCGCAACGCTCAATCCCCACAAACGCCGATCCCGCCATCAGGCCTCCCGCCCGTCCAAACCGTGTCGGCTTGCGAACGGCTGAAGTACATCTACTGCTGGGAATGGCAGTTCATTGATCCAATTTGAAATCAATGTTGAATGCTTGTCTGTTCAATTCCATCTTGTATTGCCGCTTTAAGTACGTCGATTTTTATATCGGTTAGTGTTTTGAATTTAATGCAATACCCCGTGACGCTTGCTTTGCCGAGTTTCCTCCCAAATTTCTTGGTTAGGCACTGCTTGTCATGGAGTCCCATCATGTAGACGGAAATGCCTGTTGTATTCGCACTGATACCGATTTGATAGAATTCCTTGGTTTTCCCATCGGCATATTTGATGTTTTGAGATCCATATCCAATGTTTGGGTTAGAGACGGTTTTTCCTTTCTCGTCTTTTCCATCCAGGAACCACACTTTGCATGTTGGCATCAACGCCAAAATCATGTCATGCAACTGTTGCATTTCGCCGCGTTTTGGTTCCGGTTGAGTGGCAATATACTCCTTAATTTGTTTCCGCAGGTTCATGGTTATCTCCCTGGCTTAGCGTTACCGATCCAGTGCTCCCAGAACCACCGGATTGAGTCGTCTTGCTAGGCTGCGCAAATCGATCAGAATGATACCGGATTCTGCTTCCTCATTACTAGCGCTCTGAAATCTCGTCTGACGACTTCTGGCCAAAGCACTCATCCAGCCTGCGTCACTTACTGAATGAGCACGAACTCCATTCTTGCGACGTCATCCTGAGCGGAGGTCGCCCGCCGCGGCGGGCGACCGAAGTCGAAGGACCTGCATTTGCTTTTCACGCCTTCCACCCGCCACAAAGAACGGGTGCCCCAGGTCCCTCGTCCGCCGCAGCGGAGGGACCTGGGATAGCACGAACTCCATTCTTGCGATGTCATCCTGAGCGGAGGTCGCCCGCCGCGGCGGGCGAACGAATTCAAAGGAGCCGCATTTGCTCTTCGCGCCTTTCACCCACCACAAAGAACGGGTGCCCCAGGTCCCTCGTCCGCCGCAGCGGAGGGACCTGGGATAGCACGAACTCCATTCTTGCGATGTCATCCTGAGCGAAGGTCGCCCGCCGCGGCGGGCGAACGAATTCAAAGGAGCCGCATTTGCTCTTCGCGCCTTTCACCCACCACAAAGAACGGGTGCCCCAGGTCCCTCGTCCGCCGCAGCGGAGGGACCTGGGATAGCACGAACTCCATTCTTGCGATGTCATCCTGAGCGAAGGTCGCCCGCCGCGGCGGGCGAACGAATTCAAAGGAGCCGCATTTGCTCTTCGCGCCTTTCACCCACCACAAAGAACGGGTGCCCCAGGTCCCTCGTCCGCCGCAGCGGAGGGACCTGGGATAGCACGAACTCCATTCTTGCGATGTCATCCTGAGCGAAGGTCGCCCCGCGGCCGAAATCGAAAGCCTGCCCTGAGCGGAGATCGCTGGAGCGATCGGAGTCGAACGGGGACCTGCTTCTGCCTTTGCCTTGTATCAGGGCATGAGTTTACTCATGCCGCAAGCCGCGCAAAAAATGTGAACGGGCTTTAGCCCCTGCGGAAACAAACGGAGGGGGCGCGGGTCTGGTAGGGATGGGTTTCAACCCATCCATTTATCCCCGCGAAACCCGCCCATCGTTTTCGAGAAAGAAAAGTACGCGGCGAAACCGCGCTTGAATCCACCCTCCGAGCCTTTCACGAGATCGCAGGACCCTTGCCGACTTGAACGAAGCCGCAGCGGCGGCGGACGCATCCGCGTGCGGTTGAACCAGCGTCTGTGGCTGCCGGGATAGTTTGGGACGCAGAGAAGGAGGATTCTCTGTGAACCAACTACGTCAGCTCATGCTTGAGGAGTTGCACCGCCGCAACTTCGCCGCTACAACCATCCGCACATATCTTCACGGCGTGGCGCACTTCAGCCGATACTTCCGGCGCCCGCCCGATCAGCTTGGCCCTGAAGACATTCGCAAGTACCAGGCGATGCTCTTCACCAAGTTGAAGTTCAGCCCGAACACCGTGATCTTGCGGCTGGCGTCGCTGCGGTTCTTCTATATTCACGTGTTGAAGCGCGACTGGAGCATCGCCGAGACGCCCTATCCGAAGAAGGTGCGTCACCTTCCCGGGGTACTCAGCCAGGAAGAAGTCGCGCGACTGATTGAAGCCGCGGATTCCCCCTTTCATCGCATCCTTCTGATGACGCTCTATGCCACCGGTGCACGCCGCGCAGAAGCGGCCCATTTGAAGGTCAGCGACATCGACAGCCAGCGGATGGTGGTTCACATCCGCGAGGGCAAGGGAGGCAAGGACCGCGATGTCATGCTCAGCCCGACGCTGCTCGAAGAGCTGCGCACTTACTGGCGCGGACTACGGCGCAAGCCCAGGGAGTGGCTCTTCCCCGGCAACCGCTGGCACACGGCAAGTTACCCCGTCACCACCAAGGTCCTCTGGACTGCCTGCCAGATCGCCGCTGAACGGGCCGGCCTCGAGAACAGGCACATCCATCCGCACACTTTAAGACATTGCTTCGCCACGCATCTTCTTGAAGCCGGCGCCGATCTGCGCACCATCCAGATACTGCTCGGCCATCGAGACCTCGAAGTCACTACCGTCTACCTGCATCTGTCCCAACGGCATCTCAGCGCGACCGCCAGCCCGCTTGATGCACTCACGTTCTCTTCACGGGGAGGACACAAGCACAGTTGAAGAACCGGCCTCTCCTGGAGATGGCCGACATTGTTCGCTGTGCTGGACGCGCATTTATCGAACACAGTTGCAAGTGGATCAACTGGCAACACCGGAAGGTGCTGCTGGCCATCGTGCACTGCCGCACTGCCGCACTGGGCGGCCATCGCGACCACTGCACCGGCTGCGGACATACGACCAGGGTCTCCTACAACTCATGCCGAAACAGGCATTGCCCAAGATGCCAGGGCAACGCGCGCCGGCGCTGGCTCCGGGCCCGCGAACGGGAACTGCTGCCCACGCGCTATGTACACGCTGTCTTCACGCTGCCGCGGGAACTGGCCCCGCTCGCATTGCAGAACAAGCGGCTGATTTATAACCTGCTCTTTCACTCGAGCGCCGAGACACTGCTTGAGGTCGCTCGCGATCCGCGGCACCTTGGAGCCGAGATTGGTTTCTTTAGCGTGCTCCACAGTTGGAATCAGCGCCTGCAGTTTCATCCTCATATCCACTGCGTAATTGCCGCCGGCGGCCTCGCTCCGGACCATGCAAGATGGATCTCCGCCCGGCGCTCCTTCTTCCTTCCCATCGGCGTGCTTAGCCGCGTCTTCCGCGGCAAGTTCGTCGCGGGACTTCGCAACGCATTCCATCGCGGTGAGCTCCGGTTCCACGGAAGCCTGCTGCCTCTGGCCCAGCCCCGCGCATTCTCTGCCTGGCTGCGCGTGCTATTCCGCCATGACTGGGTCGTTTACTCCAAGCCGCCCTTTGGCGGACCGGAACATGTGCTGCGCTATCTCGGCGCCTACACCCATCGCGTCGCCATCTCCAACTCCAGGCTGGTCGCCCTCTCCGATGGCAACGTCACCTTTCGCTGGCGCGATTCCGCGCACGGCAACAAGAAACGGCTCATGACTCTGGATGTCGACGAGTTCCTGCGCCGCTTCCTGCTCCATCTGCTGCCGCCCGGCTTCGTGCGCATCCGTAACTTCGGATTCCTCGCCAACCGCAACCGCGCTTCGCTCCTGCCGCTATGCTTCCAACTCCTCAGCGGCGCAGAGAAGATGACTGCTTCGCTGGCAGCACCGTCCACCGATCAGACTCATTCACTCTGGAACTGCCCAGTCTGCGGCGCAGCCATGCGCGTCATCGAACGGTTCACTGCCGCGCAACTCCTGCCTCGCTCGCCGCCTCAACCAGAACGGTACGCAGCATGAAGATCTATCCACACCCCCGGTCACTGCCCGTGCTTCGGCGCGTTCGCGGATTTCTTGTCTCAACTGGCTCGGATTGCTCGGCCGGCCATCCCTTCAGCCCTCGACTGGCACCTCATCGCGGTTTTTCACTGCACCATCCCACAGCCAATGCGGCTCTGCCTACACAACTCAACTGGCGTCTGACTTCTCCGCGCCGGTTCAGACCGATTCAAAGTACATAGCCTTCCATGTGGGCGGCTTCCTTCAAGTCGCTGTATCAGAAGCGCCCCTCGAAGACCATCCAGTTGCACACTGTTGCGTGGCGGGCGCTCCAGATACAGCACTAAGACTTGCACTAAGACTTATCAGCACCAGCCATCTCGTTGGTGAATGCGATGGAGAGCTCGCACGGAGCGGGGAGTCCTTTAGTTGCCAAGAGCGCATTCCGATTCTCGTTACTTCTATCGAAGCAAAGACTTCCACTAAACGCCCATACCGGTGGTCATCCGCGGTCAAGCGAACATCTGCATCTGTTCGTGCTTCAGCGAGTTGATCCGATCAAATAGCCGGATTTTTTCGTCAGCTTTTTGTTTGGCATGCTCCGACATGTACGAAAGTAGGTCCTCGAGCTGTTCGACAGTGGATATATTCTTGAATAATTTTGCCTTATTCACGAAAACGGCGGACTTCTTCTTGCGCACCAAAAGCTCTATAACATTGCTCAGCGTACCAGTGCTCTTCGTATCCCAGATCATCAGACCAAAGTCTGCAATCTCGGCCATGCGAAGGTCCTTGGCGGTGAAGAAAGCACGTGACCCCTCTGAATGGTCTGTCTTAACGCACTGAACGGGCCAGTTACCTAAATTATTCCTAGGGCGTTCACCGCTGCAGAAGACAGTCGCCCTCGTGGTTCCGTGGTCGAACAAGTATGCTTGAACAGAAGTGTCCGCGCCATCAGCATCTCCCACCACGACTTCAAAGTCTTGTGCCAAGATCTTGTCGATGCGGAGCTTGACCTTGGCATCAAGGTGTTTGATGTTCATCGAACCAGCAATGAAAACTCTCGTATTCATCTGCTACCTCCACGTCAGTGCCGCTATATAGATTTTGCCAACTTTGGGATAGGTGCGCAACGCCTTACAGGCGGCTTCCATGGAGGCCCCAGTGTGGAACAGATCGTCGACGACAAGCACATTCCACCTCCCGTCTGTCGGGATCTCATCATTCACACTAAAGCTGGTGCCAATCGCCTCGATCTTCTCATCCTTCGTCTTTAAATCCTTTAGAGAAACCCCGTCCTCGGCTTTCAGCAGCAAGTTTTCGAACACAGGTAGCTTTACCAGCAATCCAAGCTCCCTGGCTACCTCAGTGACGGGCTGGCGGGCTCTTCGAGTGGATGCTGGCATTGGAACGATGAATCCAACCTGCGAAAGCCTTGGGAAGATACTGTCGGCAATAGCCTGCGCGAGAGGTTTCGCTTGCGCCCAGCCACCTCGGTATTTGAGCTGATAGGTGGCTTCGCCAATTTCCGTGCGGGTTGTATTGAATTGCGGGTGCCCGTATTCGTTCTCCCCCTCGTAGACGCTGGACACACTATGCTTATCCAGCACCCAACCCTCATCCCAGGGGCCTCTGATCTGTCTAAGACTGACTTTCATGACCTGTTCCTTTCCTGCGATTGCCGAGACAACCAGCTGAAAGGCTAAATATCAAGCGTGCGTTCACGAAGACGCACCCCTAGGTCGTTTGCCTGTCTCACATCCAGCAGGATTTGATAACAAAACGATCATAGTCTTCTCGCTAAGCGAGGAAATAGGATTGATCCCGACAAACGTTAGAACCCTATCGGGACTGCCGCGGCAGACGAGGCGAGGTTGTGGCCGGAGCATTCGTCCGGGGCAGTTTCGATAGGATCGTTTGAACTGAGCCGCAGGCGTTTGCGGCGGATGCGGTGATCTACCTATGTACTTTCAATGGCGCGGTCCCGCCGATCGTAGCTTTTGTGAGCACGGAACTGAGCCGGCCGAGCGGGGGCAACCGCTTCAATGAGTGGAGTTGAGTGCTGCGAGGAGGGCGCGAGTGCCGTATATGGGGTGTGTGAGCAGCTTGCGGGCATAGGACGGCGTTGCATGCGCGAGCGTGCCATGGGGCGACGGGGGTAGATGAATCGTGGGCCATGGATGTTTTATGAGCTGTCAATGCTGCGCCTCTGCGGGGTTGCGGGACCCTGGTCGGAGCGGAAGTAAAGTTGAGCGCCGGTGACCCGTTCAATGACCAACATAGTTCCGGTGCAAACCGGACAGCGCATCAGGTTGGCCGTCTCAGGGCGATCAGTGCCGGGTGCTGTGCCGAGCAGCTGGCGGCAGCAGGCGAGGGCGGTCTCCCTTCTTCGGTTGGCGAACAGTCCGAAGTGGCGAATGCGGACCAGCCCTTTGGGCAGGACGTGAAGAAGAAATCGGCGCAAGAACTCATCTGCTGAAACCGTCATGATCTTGTTCTTGCCGCCGTGCGCATAGTCTCGCCAGCGGAAGGAGACGCGATGGTTCTCAAAGGCCACGAGTCGATGGTTGGAGATGGCAACGCGATGCGTGTAGCGAGCCAGATAGTTGAGGACATGTTCGGCGCCGCCGAAGGGTGGCTTGGCGTAAACGACCCAGTCTTTTTGGCCGAGCTGCCAGAGGAAGCGACTCAATGCATCAGGTGAAGCAAGCTGTCGCAGTGAGCCGTGGAACTGCAGTCTGTCCTGGTTGAACAGTTCACCGAGTTGGCCGCAGAAGTCGTCGCGGAATACACGGCTGAGTCGTTTGACGGGCAGGAAGAATCGGCGCGAAGAGTCTATCCATCTGGAACCATCGAGGGCGAGGCCGCCTGCGGGAACGATGTAGTGGACGTGGGGATGAACCTGGAGGTTCTGTCCCCAGGTATGGAGCACGCCGAGGAATCCGATGTCTGCTCCCAGGTGCTTGGGATCGCGAGCCAGTTCGAGCATGGTCGCGGCGCTGGCGCGGTAGAGCAAATCATAGAGCAGCCGCTTGTTCTGGAGGACTAAGGCGGAGAGTTCGTGGGGCAGAGTGAAGACGATGTGGAAGTACGGTACAGGCAACAGTTCAGCCGAACGCGCGGCCAGCCACTTGGCGCGCACGTTGCCCTGGCACTTCGGGCAGTGCCGATTGCGGCATGAGTTATAAGAGGCGGTCAGATGGCCACAGCGGATGCACTTATCGCGATGACCGCCCAGTACCGCGGTGCGGCACCGGACGATGGCATCGAGTACCTTGCGATGCGCCCATGCAAGGTGAGACTTGTGCCCTTCCCAGAATCTGTTGCCCGCTGCGCGGACGATGTCAGCCGCCTCGAGGGTGGGCCGGCTCACCGCTTCATCAACCTCCTGGACCGCTTCACTTCATCGAGGCTCGACACCTCGATGGCTTCGAGAGGACTGGCGATAGCCTGCAGATGGCGGCGGGACAGATGCAGGTAGAGTGCCGTGTCGCCGATCTTGGCATGGCCAAGCAGAACCTGGATAGTGCGCAGGTCAGCACCGGCTTCAAGCATGTGCGTCGCGAAGCTGTGTCGAAGTAAATGAGGCGCAACGTGCTTGTTGATGCCGGCGCGCTTACCGGCATCGTTGACGGCCTTCCACACCACCTTCGGAGTAATGGGCTTATCTGCCCGCCAGTTGTTCACCGTCCCTGGAAATAGGTAGGTCCTGGGCTTCATCCAGCGCCAGTACTCACGCAGAGTCTCCAACAGCTTGGGGCTCAATAGAACATCGCGGTCGCGGCCGCCCTTGCCCTTGTGGATGTGAATGATCATCCGTTCGCTGTCGACATCTGAGACCTTGAGATGGCACAGCTCTGAGCAGCGGATGCCCGTTGAGTACAGTGTCATCACCATGGTGCGGCGCATCAGGTTCTCTGCTGAATCGATCAGCCGCTGAACCTCTGTTGGACTGAGGATGACGGGAAGTTGCCTGGGACGCTTGGGAAATGGAATGTGCTCGGGGAGATACGGGCGTCGCAGCGTCTTGACGTAGAGAAATCGCAAAGCTGCGGTGCACAATGCAATCGTCCCTGCCTGGAGCTTGCGCTCTCGAAACAGATAGGCCTGATACTGCCGGATATGATCCGGTCCCAATCTGTCTGGCGAGCGGTGAAAATACCTGGAGAAGTCTTCTACCGCGTGTAGGTAGGTGCTGATCGTGTTCTGTGAGTAGTTGCGACGCTGGAGCTCGTCCAGCATCTTCTGCCGAAGATGGGTCACAAAAACCTCCTTGTGACCCAAAACTTAAATGGCCTGAAAGGCTGGCCGACCACCACCGCCGCAGCGTCCGCCGCGCCGCAGGCTTAGTTCAAACGCCGCAGCCGCCGGGAATGGGGTTATGCCTGGATTGCCGGCTCCACGGAGATTGCTTGTTGATTGACGGCAGCCGCCGTTGAAGCTGGTCGCGGACTCGCACAAGGGCAAGCGTGAGGAGGCGGGGCGCGGGTTCTTTCGCCCCTTTTCAGGGCTGCGATCGTGAAGAGGGCTGAGGTCCCCAGGCTCACGCCTGGGCTATCTTCTTTTGCCTGGTGAAGCGGGCGACGGGGCAGCGGAGTTAGCGGGGTTAGCGGAGTTGACTGGCCTGTTCCGGGTTGTTGCCTAACTGGTTGTTGGCCGTTTGCTTGGTTTCCCGGGTCCCTCCGCCACGGCGGACGAGGGATCCGGGGCACCCATCAGAGTTGGCGGATTGGGCGGTGTTAACCGGGCAAGAAAAATCTATCAGATCGTCCGCTTCGCCCAAGGTGACGGGTTGAAGGGAGCGCGATCCCCGGTCCCTCCGCCACGGCGGACGAGGGACCCGGGGCACCCGCACGACAACAGCGGTGTTAGCGGAGTTAGCGGTGTTAGCGGTGTTAGCGGTGTCAGCGGCGTCAGCGGAGTCAGCGGAGTTAGCGGAGTTAGCGGATGACGTAGTTAGCCAGGCAAGGAAAACCTGCAGCAGATCGTTCGCATCGCCCGCGCTTTTCTCTTGCAGTCGCGCGGCGGACCATACATTATCGTTATTAACCAATCGCCTGGGAACATCCCGTCTGTCCCCGGGTTCTTGTCCCCGGGTTCGTCCAATATTGGTTGATAAGAGACAGGAACCTCGCTCATCCCCGATTCTATTAAATATTCGAATATGCTAATATTCAGTCATGCCGGACTCCCTTCGACGCTTCAAAGCTGACATCTTCCAGGCCCTCGGCCACCCAACGCGCATCGCCATTCTGGAGCTCTTGAGCGAAGGCGAACTCTCAGCCGGGGCTCTCATCGAAAAGCTCGGCATGGAGCAAGCCAACGTCTCGCAGCACCTCGGCATCCTGCGTGCCAAGCAAATCCTCGTGAACCGCCGCGCGGGCAACCAGGTCTTCTATTCCGTTCGTGACCGCATCATCGTCGAGGTCTTGAATCTCATGCGCGCCTACTTCCATTCCCAACTCAAAGAATCGCAGGGAATGTTAGAAGAAATGGAAAAACCCCTCGAGACTCTTCATTGAACCTTTCTGAAAGGCGGCTTCTTCCTTGAACTCTTCATTCAAGCGGCTTCCCCGCTCGCTTCAGTGTCTGCACGGTTACACAGCCAAAGAGCTTTCGCACGACCTCGTTGCCGGCGTAACGGTAGGTTTGGTCGCGCTGCCTCTGGCCATGGCCTTCGCTATTGCCTCCGGTGTCTCTCCGCAGGCCGGCCTCTACACCGCTGTCGTTGCCGGATTCCTCATCTCCGCGCTCGGAGGCTCGCGCACCCAGATTGGCGGCCCCACCGGAGCCTTCGTGGTCATCGTCGCCGGAATTGTGGCAAAGTTCGGCGTCTCCGGCCTCGCGCTCGTCAGTCTCATGGCTGGTCTCCTCCTGCTCATCATGGGCCTCACCGGCCTCGGCACGGCAGTCAAATATATTCCCCGTCCCGTCACCATCGGCTTCACCAACGGCATCGCGTTCCTCATTGCTTCCACCCAGGTCAAAGACTTCCTCGGCCTAACTACGCCGCCCGTTCCCAGCGAATTCCTCCCTCGCATCGAGATGCTCCTTCGTTACGCCGGAACCCTCCGCTGGCAGCCCGTCGCTGTCGCCGCTGCATCTCTCGCCGTCATTCTCTTTTTGCCGCGCGTCACTCGACGCGTTCCCGGCTCGATTGTTGCGCTTGTGATCACAACCGCTGCAGCGGCTCTTTTCCATTTACCTGTCGAAACCATCGGGAGCCGCTTCGGCGGCATTCCGCAGGGGCTTCCGCACTTCACATTCCCCGCGTTTCACTCCGAGCACATCCTTCCCCTGCTTCCCTCCGCTTTCACGGTGGCGCTGCTTGCGGCCGTTGAAAGCCTGCTGTCTGCCGTCGTTGCCGATGGGATGAGCGGCGACCGCCACGACTCCAACGTCGAGCTCGTCGCCCAGGGCGTCGCCAACATCGCATCGCCCCTCTTCGGCGGAATCCCTGCCACGGGCGCTATTGCCCGCACCGCCACCAACATTCGTTCCGGCGCGCTCACGCCCATCGCCGGAATGACGCACGCGCTTACCTTGCTCACGATTCTCGTCGCCGCCGCGCCGCTGGCTCGCTTCGTTCCCCTCGCCACCCTGGCTGCGGTCCTGTTCGTCGTTTCCTACAACATGGGCGAGTGGCACGAAATCGGTTCCATCCTCCGCCTCTCCGCCACCGACATCGCTGTCTGGTTTGCGACGTTTGCTCTCACCGTCTTCGCCGATCTCACCGTGGCCGTCGGCGTGGGCATGGCGCTCGCCGCGCTGCTCTACATCTATCGCATCGCTGAAACCACGACGGTCGCTCCTGTTACGCGCGACTACCTTCGCGATGGGCAGGCCCACATCCTTCAGGACAAGGACATCCCAGCCAACGTCACTATCCTCCGCATCCACGGGCCCTTCCTCTTCGGAACTACAGAAAAGCTTGCCGAAGCCACCCGCCACCTCGGCCAGTTTGGTGACGTTGTCATTCTTCGGCTCCGAAACATGACGGCGCTGGACGCCACCGGCATCCACGCTCTTGAAGGCTTCTCTGAGCGGCTGCACAAAGCCGGCAAAGTGCTCCTCATGTGTGGCGCACGCGATCAACCGTCGCAGCTCCTCGCCCGATCCGACTTTCTCGAGCGCGTTGGCCCTGAAAATGTTCTGCCCAACGTGCAGGTAGCCCTCGACCGCGCCCGCGAAATCCAGCAGGACTTCTCCGGCATCGGCCACGAACTCGCCCTCGATCTCGAGCACCATCCGCTCTAGTGTCCGAAGTTTCCTGAAGAAAGGTTTGATATCGAGGGCGGGTATTCGAGCGCTGGCCAGTGTACTGACGCATCGTCGGAGATGGCCCGCAAATCCTAGCCGGTTGTGTCTGGAGCCAGGAGGATGATTTTGCCGATGCCGCCTTTTTCACCGAGCCGATGCGCTTCAGCCGCGTCGCGCAACGGCAAGCGGCGGCCAATGGGCAGAACGAATTTGCCATCGCGCACGTCGTCGGCAAACTCGCGCACCTTGGATGGATCGGGCTTAGCACCCACACGCGTAATCTTCACTGTGGGATTTTGGGCCGCAGCGCCTTCGGGCAACCCGGAGGCGTAGCCAAAAGATCCGCCGGGCTTAACTTTCGCGACGAGTCTGGCTGCAACGACACCGCCAACGGTGTCGGCAATCGCGTCGACCAAGGCGAAGTTCTCGACCGCTTGATCGTCGTCAATCGCGAGCACGCCGGGGACGCCGAGGGCGCGGGCGTCGTCCAACTCTCGGCCGCGAACGCCGGCAATCACCTGCGCGCCGATTTTTTTTGCCGTGTGAACTGCCGCGCGGCCAACACTGCCGAGAGCTCCAGTGACGAGAACGACCTGCCCCTTTTGGACGTTTGTGGCGAGGCGCACGAGCTGGTCGCCGGTGAGCGAGATCAACGGGATCGCGGCCGCGTCGGCCAGGTCGACGCCATCAGGCAGATGGGTCACATCGGAATCGTCGACTGCAACCAACTCGGCATAGGTCCTGTTGGTGAGGGCGAGAACGCGGTCGCCGGGCTTGAAGTGATTCACATTTGCGCCCACCTTGCGCACGATACCGCTGACGTCGCGGCCCAGAATCGCGGGAAACGGCAAGGGAGTATTCTTCTGCAGCGCGCCCGAACGTAATTTCCAGTCGATGGGATTGACGCTGGCAGCGGCGGCCGCGATGAGCACGGTATTGCCGCCGGTTAATGGGTCAGAAACGTCTTCTTCAAACTTCAGATTCTCAGGGCCGCCGTATTGGTTGAGCACCACAGCTTTCATCGCGTATCTCCCAAAGCGCTGCGCATTTTCTGTCTCTTAGTGAGATGCACGGGAGCGGGATTGCGGCTCGTGGGGATTCCATTTTGAAACTCGATCTTGGTTCTTTCGCCCACTGAAGCGGGCTGGTCGAATCTTCGGGTTGCAGTCCCCAGGCTTGCGCCTGGGGCTACCGTCTGGCGCCCGCTACGCGGGCTGTTTTGCGGCACATCAGCGGGAACCATTCGTCAAGGCGCGGTGTCTATAGCAAAGGAATTCGCAGTTCGGAACAACACGGGAAGTCGGAGTGCAGATCATCGCGAGGGCGCGGAAGGTGTTGCTGGACCGAAGAAGCAACGAGGCGTTCTATGACGGTTGAGAATGGTCAGGGATCAACCCGGCTGCTGGGCGACGTCAACGTGACACCGATGATCGACATTTTATTAGTGCTGTTGATCATCTTCATGGTCATTACCCCGGTCGTACCGCGCGGCCTGAGCGCGAAGCTGCCTCATCAGTCTTCGAATCTGAATCCGGCACCCGAGGCTCCAATTGTGGTGGAGATTGTGAAGGATCGTAACGGGCTGCCAAGCTACAGAATCAATCGGCAGGAGGTGAGCGTCGAGCAACTTGAGAGCCGCCTGAGCGCGATTTTCTCGACGCGGGCGGACAAGGTGATGTTCGTCAAGGGCGGTGACGATCTGGATTTCTCAACGATTGCAGCGGTGATGGACATGGGGAAGGCGGCGGGGGCGGACCGTATTGGGCTGATGACGCGGAAGGATCCGCTGTAGAACTGCTTGCATCAACGTTGCTCGACCAGCGACGGTCCGTTTGTCAGGACCGTGCTATCCCACCCTAAAGCCCTCCGCTGCGCGTCGCGGTTTTAGGATGGGGCACCCGCTGTTCGTGGCGAGTTGAGAGCGTGAAGAGAAAATGCAGGTCCTTCGACTCGTCACGCTACGCGCGACTCGCTCAGGATGACACCTCTGTGATGGGAGAAGTCCGTGCCGGGTGGGAATGATGTTGGCTCGGCCGGGCTACTTGGCTAGATCGGCGCGGTGGATGCGCTCGACTCCACCGGAGCCGAGTGCCCTATCGGAACCTCCCGAGAAGCCAGATGAAGAGCGCGACGATCGACACTCCCGCAACCCCGAGAAATTTGGTTTGAGTGGACTCGCGGACGTAAACCTTTGACGGGTCACCCGGGGAGCAGCGGATGTAAAACTCGTCTCCGGCTTCGAGACTGCATCTCCTCAACCAATAACGGATCGTTTTCGAGCGAAGCAATCCATCGGCGGCCCTGTAATTTACGCGGACCGACGTGAGGAATGTTCTCGATCCGGGCCACGCGAGCATAAGCCATGATGTCTCATCGGCAATCACGGCTGTTACTTCTGGCCATTGATCAATGCCCCTGAACCGTTCCCATCTTTCGATCAGCATCGTGCCTCAAGTCTGCCATACATAGCGCAGACTGGGTTGGGTTCTGGGCGCGCTACTTGGCGAGATCGGCGCGGTGGATGCGCTCGACGGGTTTGTTGTAGCGGCCGAGGAGAGCGTTCCAGCGGACGATGGCGATGTCCTGCAACATCCTCGTTCCGTCTCGCAGGTAGCTGATGCGGGTGCGCTCGTCGTGGGCCCAGCTTACGGGAACTTCGACGATGCGGTAACCGCGCTTGAGAGCGATAAAGAGAATCTCGGGATCGAAGCCCCAGCGCTCGATGGTCTGAAGCTGGAAGATAGTTTGCGCGGCGGCGCGGGTGAAGGCTTTGAAGCCGCATTGCGTGTCAGCGTAAGGCAGGCCCATAACGGCGCGGGTGACGGCATTGAAACAGCGGCCGAAGAACTGGCGGTAAAGAGGCTGGCGGATGGTTTGGCGCGTGCGCTCAAGCCAGCGAGAGCCGATGGCGATGTCGGCTCCAGAGGCGATGGCGGTAAAGAGGCCGTCGGCTTCCTCGATGGGCGCGGAGAGATCGGCGTCAGTGAACATGACGACTTCGCCGAAGGAGTGGAGGAGGCCGTTGCGGACGCTGTAACCCTTCCCATGATTGCCCGGATTCTGGAGCATGCGGACTTCAGGGTTTTTTGCGATGAGAGCGTTTACGATGGCGGCGGTTTCATCGCGCGAGCCATCGTCAACCACGACAATTTCGGCGTTCCAGCCGCGCTGATGGACGCAGGCGAGGACCGCCTCCAACGCGCCTCCAATGCGCGCGGCTTCGTTATATGCGGGTATGACGATGCTGTATTGCGGGTAGGCCATTTGGCGGTCGGAGATACATCGATCAATTTATCCTACGCCGGGGGGAAGGATGGAAAATGAACCCGGCGAGGGTGGATTTGGCGATGCCGGAGGGGGCTGAAAGGGTGGGCGAAGGACGGGAGGGGGAGGGGGTCCAATTGGCCAAACTGCTGATGCGCAAAGGATAATTCTGAGAAAGGGGCTTGCATTTTCGTGCTTTCCTCGGCACAATCCGTTTATGCTGGATGCGGAGGTTAGTGGGAGATGACAAAGGCGGACTTGGTGGAGAAGGTGACCGGCCTGGGCGATTTGACCCGGCGCGACGGCGAAGTGATTGTAGAAACCATCTTCGGATCCGTAATCGGCGCCCTGCAAAGCGGAGACAAGATCGAGATTCGGGGCTTCGGCTCGTTTCGCATCCGGCAGCGCAAACCCCGCATCGGTCGCAATCCCAAGACCGGCGCACGCGTCGATGTTCCCGCCAAGAAAGTTCCCTACTTCAAACCTTCAAAGGAATTACGCGACCTGGTGAACCCGGGTGAGGCGAAGGCGTAGCAGACACACCGCTGAGGCGTTCCCAGGACGTCGTCCGCTGAGGCGGACTCCGGCCTGGGCTATTCTCGACCGCTCCTACGGAGCGGATGGCGGAGGCGTTGCGTTCATTCAGGGACCTGAAGGTCCCAGCTCCGTCATCATCGGGAGCGATGTTTCCGCGCATCGCGAATGCCGATGACGGCCATCATGCGGCCAGTGTGGCCGTGCGAGGCGCGATGGGAGAAGAAGAGACCAGTGTGGCACAGAGTGCAGCCGCCGATGACTTGAATGGATTTTGGCTTGAGGCCGGCGGCGAGAAGCTGGCGGCGGTTTGCTTCAACGAGATCGACGTGAAGGCTGGGGCCGATGGGTGAGTGACCGGGCGCGCGCTGCGTGAGGAAGAGCATGGGATATTTTTTGCGGACGGGATCGGAATCGAAGACTTCCTTGAACAATTCGCGCGCGTAAGAGAATTGGGATTCGAATTCCGAGAGAACTTCATCTCCGACGGCGTAACAGCAAAGGCCGATGCCGGGACCGATGGCGGCGATCAAGTCTTCAGGCTGGGAGCCGAAGACCAGGCGCATGGCGCCCACGCCAGATTCGACAATGCGCTTGACGGTGCCGCGCCAGCCAGCGTGGAAGGCGGCCACGACACGGCGCTTGCGATCGGCAACGAGCACGGGAATGCAGTCGGCGGTCTGGATGGCGAGTAGAAAGCCGGGATCGCTGGTGATTTGTCCGTCGGCCTTGCGCGGGCGAGAGCGGGCTGCATCGGCACGAACGGTGCGGACGATGCGGTTGGAATGGAATTGGCGCAGCGGAATGAGGGGAGTTGAGGCGCGGGACGTGACGGCTTCGGCGAGAAGGCGGCGGTTGGCAAGGACGTTTGCACGGTCGTCGACTTCAGTGAAGCCGAGGTTCAGCTCGCCCGCCACGGCGGGCAGGCCCGGTGCGGCTTCGGCACAGTAGGCGCGGGTGAGGCCGCCCTTTCGCGTGGAGAATCCTGCCCAGAGCCAGGGAAGGTCCCAACCGGGGACCGGAAGCCACTCGACACCATTGGCGGCGCGGCGGGCGACGGGTGCGGGGACTGATAGCTCTTGGGGATCGGCGCGGTCGAAGCGGATGGTCCGGTTTTGGCTCAGAGGCGGCGACGATTTCTTGCGCGGACCTCGCGCGAGGCCGAACTTGGACAGGCCCAGGTCGGCGGCGTTGCGCGCCGTCGCGGATTTTGCGCGTGAGGATGTGGGCATCGTTCAGTTTTGATTTTAGCGGCGAGAGGCGATGTCCCTAAGAAACAGCCGCAGATCCTTCGACTCCGTCCCCCGCGCGGATGTCGCTCAGGACGACAGAGGAATTGATGGGTTCGTGCTATCCCAGGTCCCAAAGACGGGACCTGGGGCACCCACTCGTCTTGATCTAGGAAAGTGACGGAAAAACAACCGCAGATCCCCGTTCGACTCAGCTCGCGCCGCGAGCGTCGCTCAGGGCAGGCTTTCGGCTTCGTCGCCTGCGCGGACTTCGCTCAGGACGACAGTGGAGTTAATGGGTTCGTGCTATCCCAGGTCCCAAAGACGGGACCTGGGGCACCCACTCGTCTTGATCTAGGAAAGTGACGGAAAAACAACCGCAGATCCCCGTTCGACTCAGCTCGTGCCGCGAGCGTCGCTCAGGGCAGGCTTTCGGCTTCGTCCGCTCAAGCAGACTTCGCTCATGATGACGGTGGCACAACGCCTGTGACGATTCTAGAGGCAAGCGCGATGTGCGGGCGGGGACGCCCGCACGACAGCCGGCCAGAGACCAGCGCTACTCATGAAGCCGGGACATGTCACAGGGAGAGCATGTGGGCCTACCTTCCGGTAGGCCCGCTCGAGAGGCAGTTTTGGGAGGGATACCAGGGGGGTTTGTGAGAAGAGGTTCCGAAGAACCCTCAAGAGAGAGTTGTTGCCTTTCTTTGGCGGGACATTTGGGGAAGCCTCTGCTAATTACTTCTTAGGATGCCTAATCCCAGAAAAGGTTGCAAGGCTATTCGCAAGAAGATGTGGGCGGCGGGTGTGGAAATTGGCGGAGTTGGCCGATTTTTGGCGTCTTTGGAACACAATTTGGCCCAAAAGGGGAATCTGCTTGAAAACACAGGGGCAGATTGGGCACTCTTGGGGGAGTGAAGCGACCGTTCAGCCTCGTGTTTGGGATTCTGCTGATCGGGGTGGTTGCGTACCTGGTGTGGGTGTACCGGGCGGATTTCGGGCTAGGCGGGCGAGGGGGCGGAGCGAATCCGGGGCCGGGCTCGTTGGCATGGCAAACGGTTGACCGAAGCGCGGATGGGTTCACGGTGCAGATGCCGGCGGCGGTAAGCGAGACCGAGATTCCGGCGTATAACGCCGACGGGGGCGCGGAGCAGGTGCCGATGATCGAGGCGTCGATTGATTCTTCGAGCGGGGGGCCGGAGACGACCTATGCCGTGGCCTGGGCGGATAATCCTCCGGTGGAGCAGGCGGCCGGCGAAGACCAGGAAAAGACGCTGGACATGGCGAGGGACGGGGCGCTGGGGCGGACGCAGACGAGCCTGGTGAGCGAGTCGCGCAGGGAAATCGATGGACATGTGAGCCGGGAGTTTGTGGCGCGCAACGCTCGTGGCGGGATTCTGAATGGGCGGCTGATCCTGGCGGGAACGCACCTGTACATGCTGATGGCGACGTTTCCCGGGACAGAGGAGTGGCGCGAAGAGGATGTGAATCGGTTCTTCGAGTCGTTCAAGCTGACGGGGGATAAGTGATTCTCTTTCGCCCGCTGAAGCGGGCTTGAGGCGGGTTTTTGGGATTCAGTCCCCAGGCTTACGCCTGGGGCTGCCATCTGCCGCCCGCTACACGGGCTAAGTTTCACAGGAGCTGCGGGCCCAATTTGAATCAATCCGTTTTTTGTGGCACTTGTAAGGCCGCAAGAAGCAACCGCAGATCTTTCGACTGCGTCCGCCCCGGCGGACTCCGCTCAAGATGACATCGCAGGATAAAGTGAGATCGTGCTATCCCCGGTCTCAGAAGCGAGACCGGGGGCACCCAGCGTTCCATGCAGAATCAAAATGACTCACTACGAGGTTTGGGGCGGGCGAACTTCTCGACAAACCCGGTGATGAGGTCGACGGGCAGGAAGCGAACGAAAAACGAGCGGAGCTTGCCGGTGAGGTTGGTGCTGACGGAGTGCTGGCCGCGCGCGAGCGCGCTGATGCCGATGCGCGCGACGTCTTGAGCGGATTGCTGATTGCGATTCAGGAATTGGCCGGCGTGGGCGACGTCAATGAATTCGCTCTCCGTCGTTCCAGGGCAGAGGGCGGTTACTTTCACGCCGAACCGGGCGACTTCAGCACCGACACCGAGCGCGAAGAAGCGATCGAAGACTTTGGTGGCCGCGTAGGTGGAGAGATAAGTGACCGGCTGAAAGCTGGCTGCGGAAGCAACGACGAGCATCCAGCCGCGGCGGCGCTCGACCATCGGCGGCAGGAAGAGGCGCGAGAGGCGCACAACGGCTTCGCAGTTGACGCGGACCATGCTGATTTCCTGATCGGCATTGTTGGTGACGAAAGCGCCGAACTGGCCGAGGCCCGCGTTGTTGACAAGAATGTCGACGACGAGGCCGGCACCCTCAGTGGCGTCGAAGATTTGTTGCGGGGCGGAAGGATCGTTAAGGTCAGCGACGACGATGCGCGTTTCAGCGCCATGGGCGGCGAGCTCTGCGGCGAGGGCGTCAAGGCGATCGCGACGGCGCGCGGTGAGGATGAGTTTTGCGCCGTGCGCGGCCAGCTCACGCGCGAGCGCGGCGCCGATTCCGGAGCTGGCCCCGGTGATGAGCGCCCACTTATTTTGGAAGGCGGAATTCTTTGGCATCGCTCCACGATCATAGAAGACGGGGATGCGGTTCGGGCGGCCCTACGGGACGCCTGCGCCACGGTGTTTGATTTCCCAGGACGTCGTCCGCCGCGGCGGACTCCGGCCTGGGCTATTTTCGCCCCTCCCTCCGGGAGGGTTTTTCGACGGCCTGCTAGTGCGCAAAGGCGGACACATTAGCCGGTCTCCCACCTCAGTAAGCCAAAAGCGGGTTTGCCGGGGACTTTGGCCGGGAGGCTGGCGTTACATTGACGCCGATACGGAATCAAGCTATCTCGGTGCTACTGCGCTGGCGCGGCAGGCGCCGGGGACTGCCCTTTGGAAAAGCTACGAATGTAGATGACGAGGTTCCAGACCTCAGTGTCGGTGGCGCGGCCAGACGACTCAGGAGGCATTTTGTCTTTGCCGGCGCGAATGACGTTGAACAACTCCCAGTCTTCCTTGTTGCCGAGCGTTGCGGGATTGGTCCAATCCTGGAGGGTGAGGCCCATGCTGGTTGCGACGTCAGACTTACCGTTTCCGTTGTCCCCGTGGCACACTGCGCAGTCAATCCCATAAATGGCTTTGGCCTTGGCTTGCGATTCGGCCGTGGGCTTGACCGGGTTTTTGGTCGCCGCGGCCGGCGCGGGCGTGACAGTTTGCGGAGGAGTGAGGGCGGGTCCGGTTTGCTGCGGACTGCGGCCTTGCAGGGGTAAACAGGCTATGGCCAGCAGGGCCACCGCAAAAAAGAGCAAAACTGACTTCAACATGGAAGCCTCCTCGGAAGATGTCAACGATCGGGCATCTTTTTACTTCGTTGGAATTCTGCGAGGAATTATAGGCCGAATATGCGGGAGGGGATATGTGATTCGGCACACATGCCATGCCGAGCGCCAGCGGGGCGGCAAGCGGGGCTAGTTAGGGTCGGGCAAGTTGCTTGAGAAGGAGCGGTTTCGAAGATGCAGGTCCTTCGACTTCCTCGCGCTTTGCGCTCGGTCGCTCAGGATGACGAATTGACGGGATTGCGATCCCCGGTCCCTCCGCCACGGCGGACGAGGAAAGGGGCACCCACTTTTCAGCATGCGCCGAGGACACGAAAAGCAGAAGCAGGTCCTTCGGCTCGGTCGCCGCGGCGACCTCACTCAGGATGACAACTCGTTTTGCGATGCGAAGTTTAGACTTGGAACAGACGCTTGGGCTCAGTGCATGCCTCCGCCGCCTCCGCCTTCGCCGGGCCTGTTCTTGCTGAGGAGAAAGGCGAGGAAGACGAGAATGATGGAGGCGTAGGAAAGCTCCATGTAGACGTCCTGGTAGCCCTGCGTCGTGGCCTGAGCGATCAACTGGTTGTACATCTGAGCCAATGCCAGGGCCGCGCCATTGGCAGCTCCAAATGCGTGGTTATAAGCGCCGAGAAGAGCTTGCCGGTGAAGGTCGAAGGCGATGGTTCCGGGTTGCATGGCCTGCTGCAGGTGCTGCTCGTGCCACATGGCGCGGCTGGTGACCTGGGCGTTGGTGATGGCGATCAAGATGGAGCCGCCGATGTTGCGGACGAAGTTGATGAGGCCGGCGACCTGGTTGCTCTGCTCTTTGGGCATACCCACGTAGGCCGCGGTTGTGATGGAGATGAAACAGAACGGGAGCGGGAACATTTGCACGACGCGCAGCCAAGATGCCTCGGCGAAGCTCATCTGGAGATTGGTGACGATTGCCGCATAACGGAAGGTGATGACGAGCATCATGAAGCCGAATGCGGCGAGGTAGCGCGCAGAGATTCTTCCGGTGGCGATGCCGGCGAGCGGCATCATGAAGACGAGCGTGATTCCGCCAGCGGTAAGAGCAAGGCCGGCAGTGGTGGCTGTGTAGCCAAGCAACTGCTGCGTGAATTGCGGCTGCAGAACGGTGTTGGCGTTGAGCACGCCGCCCACGAGCATCATGAGGAAGCAGCAGATGGCGAAGTTCCTGTAGCGGAAGAGGCGCAGGTTGATGAGCGGATCTTTCTTGTTCCACTCCCACGCAAAGAGACCAATGATGCCAACGATGAAGAGAACGGCGAAGACGCAGATGAAGGACGAGGAGAACCAGTCGTTCTCTTCGCCCTTATCGAGCATGATCTGGAGCCCGCCCATGGCCAGGGTGAGAAATCCGAGGCCAACATAATCCATGTTACGAAGCTTGGAACGATCCGCTTTGATCCATGGCGGATCTTCGACGAGGCGCGTAACGAGGATGAAGGCGAGAATGCCGACGGGAATGTTGATGAAGAAGATCCAGCGCCAGGAGAAGTTGTCGGTGATCCAACCGCCGAGCGTAGGGCCGATGGACGGCGCGAGCACGGCGACGAGGCCGTAGAGCGCGAAGGCCTGGCCGCGCTTGTGCGGCTCGAAGCTGTCGGCCATGATGGCCTGCGCCATGGGCTGCATGCCGCCGCCGAACATGCCCTGAAGCACGCGGCAAAGAAGCAGGATGGGCAGAGAGGGAGCGATGCCGCAGAGAAAGCTGGCGGCGGTGAAGCCGGAGATGCAAAAGACGAAGAAGTTGCGGCGGCCCATGACCGATGAAGCCCAACCGCCGAGCGGAAGCACGATGGCGTTGGAGACGAGGTAGCTGGTGAGGACCCATGTGGCCTCGTCGTTGCTTGCGCCGAGCGCGCCGCCGATGTGCGGCAAGGCTACGTTGGCAATGGAAGTGTCAAGCACTTCCATAAACGCGGCGAGAGCCACCGACATCGCGATCAGCCACGGATTCACTCTCGGCTTCCAAGCCACGGGCAGCGCGAGGTTGGGATTCTGAACCGGCGCGGGCGGGGCCCCGCCTCCAGATCCGTTGACGGCGGCAGCGGGACCGGAGGGCAGTGCGGGCAGCGTGGTGTCGATCGCGGACAACAGTTTTCTCCGAGCTTGGTTGGAACTTTATTTTGCGTAAGGGCCGGGGAAGTGCGGCGTACAAACGGATGTACTTCTATCTAGATTCGCATATGGGCGATTTGGGTGCAGGATTCGAGGGATTCGCAGGCGGGTTCATTTAGACGCCTAGAGGCTGCGGTGCCCAATTTCCTGCGCCCCTACGGGGCTTGAGAATCTTTCTGGGGCGCTTTCCCAGGATTGCGCTGCGCTTATCCTGGGCTATTTTCCTTCGTCCCTCCGGGACGGGGACCTTGGGGGGTCAGTGGTTGCCACGCAGCATGGATTGGTCGCACTACGCGCACCCTAGGGAAATTCAGCAAGTGTCTGAACGACGTGCGGCTGCGCAGTTGCTGGGCCGCCGGCATCGTCGATGATGTGAGTGATTTCGCCGAGATTGTCGAGGGCGATGGTAATCATGTGATGAAAGCGGACATTCGGAGTGTTTGGCACTTCGATGGCGCGCGTAAGAACGACGTTGGGATGGCGGAAGACGGAATAGACTCCGAGGCCCCAGGCTTGGTGGCTGACGACACCAGCGGCCACTTTGTACGAAGCCCACCCGTTTGCGATTCTGCCCTTTGCATCCAGCCCGCTTGAGTAACTTGCCTGGTCCGGGGGATCGTAGGGGATTTCAGATTGGTAGAAGTAGGTGCGCCCGGCGTTACCGTTCCACAGCACCTGATACTGCTGGTGATGCTCGACGAAGAGACCGTAGGCGGTAACGCGGTTGCCGTTGACTATGAGACCGTTGGCGCTGGTGTTCTGGTTCCAGCCAACACCTGAGCCATGATCGGCACGCCAGATCCATGTGTGATCGACGATGGTGTCGTTGGAGTTGATGCGCAGGTTGACGACGGCGCGGCCCACACCTGCTCCGCCGACGCGGAAGAAGACGTCGTCGAGTTGGATCGGGTTGCGCGCGTGATTGGCGTGGCCACCTTGGGGGCCGATTTCGACGAGCACCGGAGATTCAACGGGGCCAGCGTCGATGAGCAGGCCGGCGACGATGACGCCGTCGACGTCGGCGGTGGTGAGCGCGGCTGTGCCATTGGTGGGTTTGAGGGTGGCGAACCCCAAGCCGAGGACGATGGAGTTCGGCCGCGTGACACGAATCGGATTGGTGAGCTCGTAGATGCCGGGAGTGAAGAGGATATTTCTGCCGTTTGCAAGCTGTGCGTTGATTTCGGCAGCGGTATCGCCGGGGTGCGCGATGAAGAAGAGGCAGAGTGGGATGGAACGGCCGGGGGTGATGCCTCCGTGCCAGGTAATGCCGGAGCTATCGCGGCGTAGCGCAGGCAAGCGGACAAGATAGTTCCCGCGCGCGTCGACATAGAGAAATGGTTTCTCGCGCACGACGGGCACGATGGCGACTTTGGTGAACGGCGGCGAGGGCCATTCGCCAGAGGGAGGAGTGACGTCGCCGACAAATACCATATTCCAGTTGGAGCCGGTCCATTTGCCCCACTGACTGTTGCGCGCGATCCATTGCTGCTGGGAACCGGAGTCGACGGTGCCGTCGACTAACGTATCGGACATCCAACCGCCGCTGGCCCAGCCGTGGTTCTGGTGAAGCACAAGGTTTCCGTATACGTGCATGCGGCGGAACGGCGCGGCTTGTGAGACGGCCCATTGCATGGAGCCGCCGGCCGGAGTGACGGAGAAGTTTTCAGCGGCGCGCCAGAAAGTGCAGGTGGCGTTGTTGCGCGGCAGACTAGCGTCAGCATGCACATTGCCTGTGATGTGAACGGCGTCAGGCGTGGCACCGAGACCGAGGACCTGCGTGTAGAAACCGATGGGCACGTCGATGTTGTAGTTCCCGGGCAGGAACAGGAAGGCATCGCGTGCCGGGCCGAATTCATTGTGTTGCTGGATTGCGTAGACCTTGTCGATCTGTTGCTGGATGGAAGCAGAAGGCATGGAGGGACTGAAGATGAATACGTTGGGACCGAGGTCGGGGGTTTGCGGGCCGGCGTAGAGGGCGGAGGGCGTGGCGGAAAGCAGTGCGGCAAGAATCAATGTTTTATGGGAGGCAGTCATCGCGGCAATTTTACGCTGCTTGGGCGAATGACTCGACGATGCGATGACGGAGGCCGCGTCGTGTGTCGTACTATCCCGCCCAAGCGAAGCTTGGACGGGGCACCCATATTGTGGTGAATGAGCGGGGCGGTTGGCGCGAGTGTAAATTGAGGAGGAGGAGATTGCCATGCGCCGCCGAACATTTATTCAGACACTTCCCCTGGTAGCCGCAGCGTCTGCCGCCACTCTACAGAGCCCTGCAACAGTGCTGGGCCAAGGCGGTTCTGACAAAACGTTCGATCCAGCTTCGGGTGAAACAAGCGGCCTGGCGAAATTCCAACCCGCAGGCGCGGAGCAATTCATCCGGCCCGACGTACACGCGGGCGATCGGCCATCGGGCGCGAGCTTTGCGACGAGATCGCCTGCGCTGGGATTGAACGGCGCGGCGGGGACGGCACATCCGCTGGCAACGCAGACCGCGATCGCGATGCTAAAGCGCGGAGGGTCCGCAGTGGACGCGGCAGTGGCGGCGAATGCGGTGCTGGGATTTGTTGAGCCGACGAGCAGTGGGCTGGGCGGCGACTGCTTTGCGTTTGTGTGGGATCCGAGTGCGGCGAAGCTGATGGGCATGGCCAGCTCGGGACGGTCGCCGAAATCGCTTTCGCTCGCGACGGTGCGTTCGCGCGCGGTGAACGGCCACATTCCCTCGGTGGGAGCGGTGAGTGTCTCGACTCCGGGTGCGCTGGGCGGATGGTGGGCGCTGCACCAGCGCTACGGGAAGCTGAAATGGGCGGAACTGTTTGAGCCGGCGATTCATGCCTGCGAGGCCGGCGATCCGACGCCACAGATTATCGGCTACTACATCAAAGGCAACATGGAGTTTTTTAAGCGCGCTGGCTCGGCGATTGAAGAGACGGCCAATGCGATGAAGACGTATATGCTGCCCAGTGGTGCTGCGCCCGGCGAGTACGACGTGCGGCGCAATCCCGATTTGGCGCGCACTTACCAGATGATCGCCGAGGGCGGACGCGACGCGTTTTATGACGGGCCGATTGCACAGACGATCGATGCGTATTTCAAGCGCATCGGCGGATGGCTCTCTGCCGACGATCTGCGCGAGCACCTTGCGGAGTGGGTTGAACCGCTGGTGACGAAATATCAGGGTGTGGATGTTTACGGAATGCCCGCGAACACGCAGGGACTGGCGACGCTGCAAATGCTCAACATGATTGAGAACTTCGATATGCGCGGGTACGGATTTCAATCCGCGCAATCGCTGCAGGTGCAGATTGAAGCGAAGCGGCTGGCCTACGAAGATCGGGCGCGATACTATGCCGATCCGCACTTTGCGAAGATTCCGATTGATTGGCTGAACTCAAAGGAGTACGCAAAGGAGCGGGCGAAGCTGATCCGGCTGGATGCGATTAACGACCACGTGTCGCCGGGACAGGCGCCGAGCCACGGGGATACGACGTACTTTACGACGGCCGACAGCAGCGGCATGATGGTGTCGATGATTCAGTCGAATTTCCGAGGGATGGGATCGGGGCTTGTGGCCGATGGGCTCGGATTCATGTTTCAGGATCGCGGGCAGTTGTTTTCACTTCAGGATGGCCATCCGAACATTTACGCGCCGGGGAAGCGGCCGTTCCAGACGATCATTCCGGGATTCGCATCGAAGGACGGGCTGCCGTGGCTATCGTTTGGCGTGATGGGCGGGGACATGCAGCCGCAGGGGCAGACGCAGATTATTTTGAACCGAGTGGATTACGGACTGGATGTGCAGGCGGCGGCCGATAGCCCGCGCTGGCACCACGAAGGATCGTCGCAATCGATGGGCGAAGACCGGGCCGGGTTTGGGCCGCGCGGGATACTGCGGCTTGAAGCGGGCGTGCCGGCGGCGACGCGCAAGGCGCTCGAAGATCTGGGCTGGCCGATGGGCGAAAGCGATGGCGGATTCGGACGCTACGAGTGCATCGAACTGCGCAAGCAGGGTGCCGATCGCGTGTATGCGGCGGGCAGCGAGATGCGCGCCGATGCAGTGGCGCTGGCGTACTAGAGCAGCGCTTTCAGGATTCGACGAACGATTTGAAACGCGCGAGGGCCTGATCCCACTGGCGCGAAACGCGATCGAGGTAATGCTGCATGGCGTGTAGCGGGCGCGGATCGAGAACGAACTTGCTCTCGCGACCAGAACGAACGCTGTGGACCACGCCGGCGCGCTCGAGCACGCGCAAGTGCTTGGTAATGGCCTGGCGGGATAAAGGCGAACCCGAAGCGAGCTGCGCGATGGACGCCGATTTCCCCGAGACAAGTTTGGCCACAAGTGCAAGACGCGTGTCGTCGCCCAACGCCGCGAAGGCGACGGCCTGGTGCGGCTGCGGGGATCGGGCTCGCTTATGGCTTTTGGGCGACATGAGTGTCAATATTCTTCATTTGCTGAGCCCAACCGCCTTCATTCATGCGGAAAGCTTCAGCGCGGCGATGCGCTGGAACGTTCTCAAATCCTGACTCGGTGAGAGTGAGGCGCGTGCCAGTTGCAGTCGGCTCAAGGCGAAACTCGACCAGTGTCGGCGGCTCCGCGGAGTAATCGACTTTGGGGTCGACGGCGTAGGGATGCCAGGTAAAGGAGAAGAGCTTTTCCGGCTCCATTTTCTGGATGGTGGCTTCCCAGATGATGTGCTCGTAGCCGGGCCAGGTGATGTGGCCGCGGGTGGGCTGGCCGACGACGAAAGGCCCTTCGAGCGCCACGCGGAACCACTCCCCAAATTCGCGGTAATCGGTAAGGGCGCGCCAGACGCGAGCGACGGGGGCGCGGAGCTCGATCTGTTTTTCGATTTTGCTTTCCATGATAGGCAACCTCTTGGTTGCATATTAACAAGGGGCAACTTGAAATGCAACCCGATGGTTGCATGTAGGTGCAGCGAACTGGTTTCCCAGGTCCCCAAACGCGAGGGACCTGGGGCACCCGGCATTAGCGTGGCCAAAGAAATTGCTGGCAATGCATCGTATCGCAAAGCCTCGCGGCGGGCTCTCAACTGATCGGTACGCCCGGGAAGTTCTGCGATTCGATGGTGTTGTACTGCGTTTGAGTCAGCGGCAAGGCTTGCATTCCCGAGGGCCCGTCTTCGATCTGGATGGGGGCTGACATGGTTGGGCCAGCCGACCCTCCTGCTGGAGTGAGCGCGACGGCGCCGCTGATCAGGTCGATCTCGAGAGTCGTTGCCACAGCGTCGTATTTGCCGATAAATTCCGTCCCTCGAATCCCGATGCTGCCGACAGGTGTCTCGATGTTTGCGCCTTTCGGGTTGTTTTTCTCAATCAATCCGCTGATGTATCGAAAGGCTCCCGACAGCAAATTCAACGTGGAGCTGCCGGCGGCGGGCTTCTTCGGATCGAAGACGAAAACAGAAGCCGACGCAGTCGTGTTTGGGGCCAGCATCCATTGCGTGTTGTCAGCAAGTAAGAAGGTGACTGAGCTATTTGCGCCGGTCTGAATGGTGTCGCCGGCGCAGATGGGATCGCCCACTTTCAGAGAGATCATCGCGCCGTTGCGAATGACGGTGACAGTGCCGACAATCTCAGTCGCCTTACCAATAGGACATGGCGTCACGGGATTGGTGGGCGAAACAACCGGAGACGATGGTGGAGGAGGCGTGGTCCCGCCGGGTTGGGTTGGTGGCCCAGAAGTTGGAGGCGTGGTCGGCGGCTGCGATGGAGGCTCCGGCTGAGCTGAAGGTGGCTGAGTGGCGCCCGTTGATGGCGGCGGGTTGTAGGGCGCGGGCGAAAAAGGTTCAGGAGGCGCGGAGGGTTCCTCGGGCCCAGTGGCCGTTGGCGGGCTGGGTGGATGAACCAGCACGACGGGAACCTGACCGAGGGCCTGCGCGCCCCGCCCCTGCGAGTAGCCAAGCATTCCTTCGATGAGATTCTGCAGCGTGTACAACTTGTAGCCGATCTCCGCAGGCAGGTCAGACAACGTGGATTGACCATATGCGGCGAGGATGAGATGCGGCCGGTTGGCCTGCGTTTGCGCGTTTTGAACGGAGGGCGGCATGATGCGAATCTGCAGCACATTGTTGGTGGCCATGTTGCCACCGGCGATGAGCAGCTTCATGTAGACCTGGCCTTTGACGCGTTCGGTCCACGGTCCGTTCTCGGCCTTGACCGGTGTATAAAGGCCGCTCTGCTGGCCCTGGAAGAGAGTCTGCTCGCGGAGCTGATCGTTGGTGTTCTGCGACGTGAGGATCGCGCGCTGGCGCTCGGCGCTGAGTGCAAGCTCGCCTGGCGTGCCCAGCTTGGCCAGGATTGAGTCAAGCGGCGGAAGGCTCGCGCCCCGGGCGAGGCTGTTGTAGGTGGTTTCAAGGTTGGAGACAAAGTCGCCGGTGATTTCGGTTTTGTAGTCGGGAATCACATGATCGATGATGGCCTGATACGTTTTCGGCATCTGGGAATAGGTGAGGCCGGACTGAATGGCCCAGGAAACGGCCTGGAGTGAGTTCGGATTGACGTGATACTGCACGGTTCCGCGCCAGATAAGAGCACCGATGGCGCCGGCGGCTTTGCCCTCGTAGGGGCCGAGCACGTAGGCGACGCCCGCGCCGGGCGCGTGCACGGAATACTCAGAGCAAAAATCTAGCGTGTTGATGGTGTAGTCGCCGGGAGCGAGCGGCTGATTGAGCTCGTCGGCCGTGAGCTTGAGCGACTGCGGGTTGAACGGGCCGCCGGGAAGGGTGGTGACGGTGGGATACACGTCATTGGCATTCAGCGTGAGCGGGAGCTGATTGTTCAGAAGATTTTCAATGGCTGTTTCCGCAGCCTTTTCCTTGGCCGCGTTTTCGAGGGCAGCGAGCGGATTCTGGGCGGCGCAAAGACTCGTGAGAGCTGCGGGCAGAGCAATCCATAGCGCTGCGGTTGACCTGCGAATCTTCATCTGAATCTTCCCCCGTAGAAAACTATTGATCCGTTTAGGTTTTGTTGAATGAGCACGCCGCTGTGAAGGGGCACAGACAGGATGCTCGATGATGGGCCGCGCGTTTGGGAATGCGACGAGAGCGAATGAAGGTTTGCCGCGAGGGGGGAATGAGGCAGACGCGGCTTCAGCGCAACCCGCGCAGAGTCAACATACTGGAATCGACGGGCGGAGTCAACGAAAAGACGAAGGGGGCCGGGTTGGAAAAAACGGAGTGGGTTCGTGCTATCCCAGGTCCCAGAATCGGGACCTGGGGCACCCATTTCTTGTAGGAGAGCGAGAGTCGCGAAGAGCAACCGCAGATTCTTTGCTCGCTCCGTCCGCGGCGGCGGACAGAGGGAGCGCTCAGAATGACAAGGCACGAGTAAGTTGGCCCCCGCGATCCCACCCTAAACGCAAACGCGCGTTTAGGATGGGGCACCCCCCATGGACGGGCATCCTTTTAATAGAAGAGGTACTTGCGCCAGCGGTCGTCGCTGCGGCCCAGCATGCGCATAATCTGGCGGCTGGTGTGGAGCGAGAAGGGGCGCGGCTCGCGCAGCAGGATCATGTCGTCGATCTCATTGAGCAGGCGATTGCCTTTGTGGCGGTTGCACTCATGGCAGCAGGCGACGAGATTCTCCCATGTGGAGTTGCCGCCGCGCGAACGCGGAATCACGTGATCGAGGGTGAGCTCGCTGGGGGGATAGGCTTCGCCGCAGTACTGGCAGGTGTTGCGGTCGCGGAGCAGGATGTTTTTGCGCGAGAGGGCGCGGGTCTGGTGAGGGATGCGGCGATACTCGAGCAGGCGAATGACCGAGGGCATGGCGATGATGGTGCGCTGCGCGTGAAGCGAGAGGCCGTGCTCCTCCTCAGTGCGCGCGATTCCTTTGAGCACCAGCACGAGGGCGCGGCGCGCACCGCAGATATTGATGGGCTCATAGGAGGCATTGAGCACAAGAACCGGCATCTGCAAAATATGCGCGTGGGCGAACGGTGCGGTACCGTGGTCCGCGGCCAGAACAACAGCTTTGGCAATCGCTTTCTGCTTGCGCGCGTGAATCATGGCTTTTCCCAACGACATCTCTTCCCCCGGTTAAAAAGATGGTTGTTCACTCACGGTTGACGAACTCGATTGTGTGGCGCGCATGATTGCGTTGGTGAATGTTTCGTTGTCGAGCGGATGATCTTCTTGCAGCTCGCTTTCTTCCATTGCGGCGTCGCGCGATGATCGGCCGAATGCGACAGCGCGCTGCGCGCGCGCCAACGTTGCAACCCAAACCGAAGCTGCTCCAGCTTTGAGCAGGGTTTGCGCTGCTGCACGCGCCGTGGCGCCGGTGGTGAGAATGTCGTCGATCAGCAAGATGTGCTTTGCCGAAACCAAAGACGGATCGGAAACTGAAAATGCGCCGCGCACGTTGAGGCGACGCTGGCGCGGCGTAAGACCGGCCTGCGTGTCGGTAGCGCGCAGACGCATGAGCGTGCTGGGGGCGAGTGTGAGCCGCCATTGCGGATGCGTCCTGCGAAGGAATTGGAGGGCCTGAACGGCAAGCGAGCGCGACTGATTGAAGCCGCGCTGCGCGAATTTGGAACGGTGCAGCGGCACCGGAATCACGAGCATTTCTGCCGGGGCTTCGGCGGCGAGCTGCGCGATGGCCTCGGCCAGCATCCCTCCAAGGCCTTCGGCGACAGGGTGCAGGTGGTCGTATTTGAGAGCGTGAATGGCCTCGCGCATCCGGCCCTGGTAGAGACCGTATGAGACGGCGCGGACGAAGGGCGGCGGCGCCAAGCGGCAAGCGCGGCAAAGGACTGAATTTGCAGATGTTACCGGAGAAGAGATTGCCTCTCCGCAGCGGGAGCAGGCGGGGCCGGTCTGGACGGAGAACTCCGACCAGCAAACAGGGCAGATTGGAACGGAAGAAAGCTGCGGCAAGGGTGAGCCGCAAAGATCACACGAGGAAGGAAGAAGTGCGCAACTCAAACTATCGATTGGACTTCGGAGCACGCGAACCACGGCGCGCCAGCGTGTTGTCTGCGCCAGGGGAACGTCGGTCACGCGGATGGCGGTGTCTCTTGAGAAGACGCACCTCGCTTTTTGGGAGCGGCGGTTGCGAGCCGCACCTTGCGCAAAGTATACCGCAAGGCGAATTGGGAGTGCGAACTGCGGGGACGGAGCGAAGGAGCGGGATTGGGTCCGTGGTATCCCACCCTAGCGACAAAAACAGAAACGTCGCGAGGGTGGGGCACCCACTTCTTGTGCGAGGTCTGGAGACCGGCGGAACTGTCTCTGCGCCATCTAAAAGACTCCGGCCATGTAAGCTTCAGCGGGACGCAGGTTTTCCGCCTTTGAGCCACACTCCGCGAGGACGACAGGCGAAAGCGTGATGACGGGGCAGTGGGTGTGGGCCAGCGTTTTGTAAACCACGCCGTGGCGGGTAATGGCGGCAAATGCCGATGCGCCTTGAGCACCGAGGACAATGAGATCGGCCTGCTGCGCACGGCTCTGATAGAGCAACTCTTCAGTCGGGTCACCGGGCACCACGACGGTCTGGATGGCGATTTGGCCTTGCAGATTTCGTGGAACCAGCGCGAGCATACCGGTTTCGATTTCGTCGAGAGAACGGCCGGCGAGAAACTCAGCGCGATCCTGTGGACGAATGACGTGCTGCAGGATGAGGCGCGCCCCGTGCTGCGCGGCAAGCTCGGCGGCAAACGCGGCCACGATCGTGCTGGCCTCATGCAGGCTGACAGCGCAGAGAATGGAGCGCGTGGCAAAGTTGCGATAACTGCCGTCAACGACATCGGGGCCAATGACGAAGACAGGCGAGGTGGCGGTGCGCAATACCGCTTCGGCCACCGAACCCACCAATAACTTACCGATGGGGCCGGGCGAGTGCGTGCCCATCACGATGCGGTCGATCTGGCGCTCGCGTGTAAAGGCTAGAATCTCGTCGGCGGGCAATCCGGGCCGCGCCACAACTTCACATTTGAGGCCCGCTTCACGGACGTGCGCAGCAAGCGGCTCGAGGTGCTGTTTTTCCATCCGCGCTGCGCCTGCGTAATCGTAGTAACGAATGCCCGAGGATTCGGAGGCAGAGGCAACGAGCGTGTCATAGGCGTGAAAGAGAATGAGATCGGAGCCAAATTCCCGGGCCTGGGCAAGCGCGAACGAGAAAGCCTTTTCGTTGTGCGGTAATTCGGTGGCGAAGAGGATGGTGGAGGGCTTTGTCCAGCCTGGCTTTAATACGGCAGCCATGGGTACCTCCTTACGGTGCGTTCAAATCGTGCCTGAGGTGATGGTGCATTTGCGGTGTTTTGCCGCACATAAAAAGGTGATTTGACTCACCTTACAGCGATTTGCGGGCTTCGGAAGCTGCCTGTCGCACTCCCGCACTTTCACTATCGGCCCGAGAACAGGCAAGTGGCCTTGCCGGTGACAGAATTGTGTTCCTGTTTCCCGATTTTGTCCAGACGGTGCCCGAGATGGACCCCGCGAACAGCCCCATAAAGTGATCCCAATCACAGCCTGACCAAGCTAGAGAGTGTTCTTCTGGACCGGAATCGTGGCCCTCGGGAGCGGTTTTTCTAGTTCGTGGCGCGGGCGGCAAGTGCAAGCGCTGCCACGGATTACTGAACAGAAAGCACGTTCCATCCCCAGGCGCTGAGGAAACCCACGATCCAGACGATTTTTGTGCGCATTCGTACCAGGAGGCCCCATGCCGTTAGAACCGATGCAGAACATTCCCGCACGAGGCGAGATCGACTACGACGAATCGCCATTCCTCGCCATCTGGGAAATCACGCAGTCCTGCGACCTGGCGTGCAAGCATTGCCGCGCCGCCGCACAACCCATCCCGCACCCGGACGAGTTGACCCACGAGGAAGGCAAAGCGCTGATCGATCAGATTGCGGCGATGCACATTCCTATTTTTGTGTTCACCGGCGGCGATCCGCTGAAGCGCAAGGATCTTTTTGAATTGATCCGCTACGCGGCGAGCAAGGACGTGCATGTTGCCGTGACTCCGAGTGCCACGCCGCTGCTGACCCGCGAGGCGATCTTCAAGATGAAAGAAGCCGGGCTGGTTCGGCTGGGAATTTCGCTCGACGGCTCGACGCCCGAGATTCACGACACATTCCGCGGATTGCCTGGGGCGTGGGCACGAACGATTCAGGCCATCGAGTGGGCCAACGAGGCCGGCATTCCGATCCAGGTGCACACGACCGTCAGCCGCCACAACGTGAACGACCTCGACAATCTGTGCGATCTCTTCGAGAAGCTGGCCATCGTGATGTGGAATGTGTTCTTCCTGGTCCCAGTAGGGCGGGGTCAACTGGACGATTTGCTCAGCGGCGAGGAGTTTGAACAGGTGTTCGGCAAGATCTACGAACTTTCGCGGCGAGCAAACTTCCAAATCAAAACGACGGAAGCGATGCACTATCGCCGCTACCTGCTGCAACACAATCTTGAAGAGCGGCGAATGGGACATGGATCGGGAAATGGTTCAGGACATCCGCACGCAGCCGGGTATGAGCCGGGCACACCGACGGCCGACGCGGCAACGCGCAACAGAAGCTGGGCCACAAGGCGCGTGAACGACGGCAAAGGATTTGTCTTCATCTCGCACATGGGCAACGTATATCCAAGCGGTTTTTTGCCGATTCACGCAGGCAATATTCGCGAGACGCCACTGGGAGAGATTTACCGGAACTCGCCTATCTTCAAGGCGCTGCGGGATACCGGGCGCCTGGAAGGCAAGTGCGGCGCGTGCGAATTCAAGGAGATCTGCGGCGGGTCGCGTGCGCGGGCTTACGCGTTGACCGGCGATCCGCTGGCACAGGAACCCTGCTGCATCTATCAGCCAAAGAATTGGGACCCTGAGCTGGATCAGCAGGCTGAAGCTTTTCGCCATGCGGTGGCGGCGGGAACGCTGGTGACGCTGTAGAACGCTGTTGGATTTCCATGTTGGCACGATACGTGGCGCGGTACGATTGACACGCGACTGAGGTGAAAGCAATGCCTCGTGCGAACGAATCTCCCAATGGGGAGCCGGTCGCGGCTCCTCAAGTTTTTCAGCCCCGCATCAACGCAACACGCGTCATCGTTTCGACACTTGGGGTGTTGCTGGCTTTGAGCGGCATCGACCACGGCCTGTTTGAAACCTTGCAGGGTAAAGCGCCGACACCAGGCTTCTTCATCCACTCCATCGGTCCGCGCCAGCAGATGTGGCCGTACGGCACAGAAGATGCATTCACGCTGATTCCCAACTATCTGGCTTCGGGAATGATCGCAGTCGCGCTCGCCGTAACCATCGCCGTCTGGTCCGTCAGGTTCATTGATCGCAGGTACGGAAGTGCTGTATTCCTTCTGCTTTTCGTCGCGCTCTTTCTATTTGGAGGAGGTGTGGCGCAAGCGGTGTTCTTCACATTGGCCTGGGCGGTGTCGCTGCGCATCCGCAAACCGCCGCTCTGGGCGAATCGGTTACTGCCGCTGCGCGCAGCGGCCACTGTGAGCAGGCTCTGGCCTATATGCCTCGTTCTGTTTGCGCTGCTTTCGTTGGCCGCACTGGAGATCGCCATCGTGGGCTATGTGCCGGGCGTGCACAACCCCATTCGTGCGCTCCATATTTGCTGGTCACTGCTGGTGATCGGGCTTGGCATCCTGTTGGTGGCAATTCTGTCAGCATTTGTACACGATGCGGTGCGGGCAGCGGAAGATACGCGTGAGTCGATGCAAGAACAACGATGAGTACAGACCAACTCAATGCCCCTCGGCGTGGGCGTCTGCTTTGCCTTTGAAGCGGCTTTAGACGAAGACCACACACGTCACCGCCGTCTTCTATTCCCAACGGAAAATCTTAGCCGAGAGCGCCGTGAACAGCAGGAAGAACACGATCAGCATTGCCACATCTGCGAGGTGGGCTGACCATGGATCGCCTACCCAAATGCCTTGCAGCAGGCTTACGGCATAGTTCATCGGCAATAAGTGCGCCAGAACGCGAAACACAGGCGGGAAAGATGCGACGGGCACAAACAATCCTGAGAGCCCGACCATCGGGTACAACACCACCGCTGCGACCGGTTGTGCGAATCGCGCCGTGGGAACAATGCTGGCGATGACAAAACCGATCGATAGAATGCTCCAGGTGCTGATTACCAACGCAACGGTGAAGGAGACGATCGGAGGGTGGACGTCGGGCGGAATATAGCGCTTGCCTGCCAGAAACATCAGGAGCAATGACGCCGCCGTCAGCAGCAGCTTAACAAGGACGTGCGCACCCAGTATGGTTTGCGGCCGCAGCGGCGTGGCCCGCAACCTCTTGAGGATGCCGCCTTCGCGGTAAATGGAAATGATGGTCACCAGTGAAAGCACTGCGCTGATGACAATCAGAATCGACGCCATAACCGGAAGGCCGACCCGCGCAAAACTGCTCATCGAAAGTGTCTGCGCTCTTGAGGTCATTGCCCTGCCGGCCAGGACAAACACCAGCACCGGCACCACAATCGTCCCGATCGCGCCCAGCGGCTCGCGCATAAAGATCTTGATTTCAATCCAGGTGAGTTTACCCAGTCCACGCAGCATCGTAATTCTTCCTACTCGCGAATGGAGTGCCCGGTCAGCTTGAGAAAAACGTCCTCAAGGTTGGGAAGGATGGCACGAAAATCGGTCACTCGCACCCGATTCTCCGACAGGCAGTGAATCACTTCAGTCACCAGGTCGCCGCGTCCGTGAATCATAAACTGACTCCCGTTGCACTCCACGCTTTCCACGCAAGGAATCAACTTGAAGCGTTCCACGGCGCTTGGATCGCTGACTTCAAGAACAACCGTACGTTCAGGACAATGCCGGAGCACCAGGTTCGCGGGCGTGTCGATGTCGATGATGCGCCCGTGCTCGATAATGGCCACGCGGTCACACAGCCTTTCCGCCTCTTCCATCAAGTGCGTTGTCAGGAAGACTGTCTTTCCGCGTTCGCGAATACCGCGTACCAGATCCCAAATCGCGCGGCGCGACTGCGGGTCCAGTCCAGTGGTCAGCTCGTCAAGAAACACTACCTCCGGATCGTTAATAAGCGCCAGCGCGATGAACAGCCTCTGCTTCTGGCCGCCGGAGAGATTCATGAACCAGGCGTTTCGCTTGTCTGTGAGGCCGAGTTGATCGAGCAGTCGATCGCCATCGACGGTCTGCTTCTTATAGAGCGACGCCCACAGGTCCACCGCCTCCCAGACCTTGATGCGCTTCTGCAACTGCGCCTGTTGCAGCTGCACGCCAATGCGGTTCTGCAGTTTATAAACCTCGCGGAAGGGGTTGAGTCCCAGAACCGCAATGGAGCCGAGATCGGGCTTGCGGAGCCCTTCAATACACTCCATTGTGGTGGTTTTTCCGGCGCCGTTTGGCCCGATCAGGCCAAAGATCTCACCCTCGTTCACTTCAAACGAGACTTCTGCCACAGCGACCGTCTTGCCGTAGCTCTTGCGGACCTGGGATACCTGGATGACTGAGCGCATTGTGTTTGGGAACTGGACTGATGCGCAGTGTATATCAATGCCCGGCCGCGTCTGCCTTGCCTTTGAAACGGCTGTAGACGAAGACGATATAGCCCACGGCGAGAACCATTCCGAAGAGCCACCAGGCAAGGCCGACGGCGAGCGTGTGCGGGCCGGAGATTGCGCGGGCGAGCGTGATGTCGTTTGACGAGCCAGTGGTCGAGGGCAAAAGCACGGGATAGAGCCCCCAGCAGGCACCGGCCAGCATGAAGAACAAATAGAGACACGAGGCGAGGAAAGCTTTCAGCGGCTGGCGATTCCGGTTCCAGAGCCAGACGGCAGCGAGCGAGGCGACGACGCCGACGGGAACGATGAATGTGATCGGGTAGTGGAAGTAGTTGTCGAGGCTGGCAGGTCGCACAGCGACGGTGGCGAACAGGCTGACGACGGTGAGCGCGACAAGAATAAGCCAAAGGGGCGAGACGACGTTGCGGGCACGCTGCTCAAGATCGCCAGAGGTTTTTAGCGAGAGCCACAAGGCGCCGTGCATGGTGAGAGCGACGAGCGCAACGAGGCCGCCGATGACGGTGTACCAATCGAGAATGCCGGGCAGGACGCCGGGCTGCCAGTTGGTCCAGAGAGGCAGGAAAAAATAGCCGTCGGCATTGAGCGGCACACCGCGAAGCACGTTGGCCAGAGCAGCGCCATAGAAGATGGTGAGCAGCGCGCTGGCGAAACCGAAGACGCCATCGAGCAGCGCTCGCCATACACCGACATCGATGTGGTTGCGCAGCTCAAGGCTTACGCCGCGCAGGATCAGCAGCCAGAGCACGATCATCAGCGGCAGATAGAAACCGCTGAAGGCCGAGGCGTAGAGCAGGGGAAAAGCAAAGTAGAGCGTGCCGCCGCCGGCGAGGAGCCAGACTTCGTTGCCGTCCCAAACGGGGCCGATGGAGGCGAGCGTGGCCCGGCGCTCGGCCTCAGTGCGGACGAGGAACAGATGCAGGACTCCGACGCCGAGATCGAAACCGTCGAGGACCACGTAGCCGACGATCATTACGGCAACAAGCCAGAACCAGATGAATCCCATCATCACGAAAGCCTCAGTTGTCAGTTCACAGTTCGTGGTTCATAGTTCGCAGTTCACAGTTTCAGCTCGCATCGGACGATTGCAAATGCTCAATCTGCTGCGACGGATTCAGTGGCCGGTTTCTTCGGCTCCGGTCCGTGATCGATTTCGCGATAGATGAGCACCGTGAAGAGCAGGCCGAGCAAAGCGTAGAGGCCCATGAAGCCGAGCAGCGTGAAGAGACCGTTGCTGGCAGAGACGGTAGCGGAGAAGCCTTCGCTGGTGCGCATCAACCCGTAAATGAGCCAGGGCTGGCGGCCAAGTTCGGCGGTCATCCAGCCGGCGGTGTTGGCGATGTAAGGCAGCGGGAAACTGAGCAAGAGCGCCCACAACACCCATCGCGAAGTGAAGAGTCGCCCACGCCAAAGAAGAAGCGCTGCCACCACCATGAGCAGCACGAACCACGTTCCGAGACCGGCCATGATGTGGTAGGCGTAGAAGAGCAGCGGCAGGGCCGTGGGCCGCTGGTCCTGCGGAAATTGGTCGAGGCCTTTCACTTCGGCTTTGGTGGTGCCGTAGATGAGGAAGCTGAGGACGTTGTTGACCACGATGGGGTTGTCGATCTGGCCCGTTTCCTCGTTGGGCTGGCCCATGAGCACGATTCCCGCGCCGGTCTCGGTCTTGAAGAGGCCTTCCATTGCGGCGATGGCTGCGGGCTGATATTGCGCGACGTATTTTCCGGCGAGATCGCCAGTGGGGAAGATGATGAGGATCGAAGAGATGACGCCGGCGATGACGCCGACCTTCAAAAAGATGTGACCGTAGTTCTCCCGCCTGTTCTCAAGAAGATAGAACGCGCCGACGGCGGCCATGACGAACGAGCCGGTGACGACCGCGCCTGTCATGTTGTGCATGTACTGGAGCAGTCCCCAGGGATTCAAAAGCAGTTGCCAGAAGCTGAGCACTTCAAAGTGGCCGTCGGGCATGCGGCTGTAAGCCACAGGATGCTGCATCCATGCGTCGGTGACGATGATGAAGAAGCCGGAAATCCACGAGCCGAGAAAGACCATCACCGCCGAGAACCAGTGCATCAGCTTCGAGATTCGCTTTTCGCCGTAAAGAAACAGGCCGAGGAAGGCGGATTCGAGAAAGAAACTGAAGACGCCTTCCATGGCGAGCGGCTGGCCGATGACTCCGCCCGATAGCCGTGAGAAGCGCGCCCAGTTGGTGCCGAACTCGAATTCCATGGGAATGCCGGTGACCACGCCGAAGACGAAGTTGATGGCGAAGATGCGGCCCCAGAAGCGGGCGGCGCGGTCCCAAGTTTCGCTGCCGGTGCGCAAGGCCACGGTTTTGAGCACTACGATGAGCAGGGCAAGGCCCATGGTGAGCTGCGGAAACAAATAATGGAAGGTGATGGTGAAGGCGAAGTGCAGCCGGTGGATGATCTCGGCGGTCATGCGATGTCTCCTGCTGCGTGCAAATGCCGGATGATGGACGAGCGAGGCACCCGGGAATCAGGGACGATGGTTGAATAAAGGCAAGCCCGACACAAACACCCGGATCGGGAAAGAGTGGATTCGAACTCCGACCCGATTCTAGCTCTTCCAATGCCTTCAATCACTGACTGCAGCCGACCCGCGGCTTGATTCTAGACTGAGAGTGTGTGTTTCCGGCGATGCGAGGCGTTCTGCTGGCGTGCACATGCGGCAAATTGCTGTAAACATGGAGTGAGGCGAAAAGAATGCGGGTTGCGATCGTCGGCGGAGGGATTGCGGGGCTGGCGGCGGCCTATGAGCTTGAAAAGGCGCGGGCGGCGGGAGCATCCGTCGACTATGTGCTCTTTGAGGAACGCGCGCGGCTGGGTGGATCGCTGGCATCGGAGATTGTGAATGGCGCGGTGCTGGAACGCGGGCCAGATTCGTTTTTGACCGAGAAGCCTGCCGCGGCGGAATTGTGCCGCGAGCTGGGCCTGGGCGGCGAGCTGCTGCCGTCGAATGACGCGGCGCGCAAGACCTACATTGTGGTGAAGAACCGGCTGGTGGCGCTGCCCGATGGTCTGATGTTTCTGGTGCCGACCAAACTGGTGCCAACGGCGCTGACGCGGCTGTTTGGCTTGCGCACCAAAATCCGGATGGGGCTTGAGTTGCTGCATCCACCGCGGCCCGGCGGCGGCGACGAGTCAGTGGCGGCGCTCGTTAGGAGGCATTTTGGACAGGAGGCGGTGGACCGGCTGGCCGATCCGCTGCTGAGCGGGATTTATGGCGGGGACGCCGAGCAACTGAGCGCACAAACGGTGCTGCCGAGGCTGGTGGAGATGGAGACGAAGCACGGCTCGCTGACGCGCGGAATGCTGGCTGCGCATAAGCGGATGCGCGATCACGCAAAGAACTCGTCCAAAACGCAAAACGGCGGAGCCGCGATTTTTACGGCGTTGCGTGGGGGGATGAGCCAGTTAGTGGACGCGCTGGTGGCGCGGATTGATCCGGCGAGTTTGCGTGCGGGAACTCCGGTAAGCGCAATCAAGAGGACGGGCAGCGGTTGGAATGTGGAGGCCGGCGGGACGCAGCAGGAATTTGACGGGCTCATCATGGCTGCGCCGGCGTGGGCGGCGGGGGAACTGCTGGCGGCGGCTGACGCCATGCTCGGCAGTGAGCTTGGCGGGATTCCATATTCTTCGTCGATCACGTTGAACTTGGTCTATGACGAAAAGAAGATTGGAACGCTGCCGGAGGGATTCGGATTTCTGGTTCCGGCGGTCGAGGGGCGCGCGATGCTGGCGTGCACGTTTGTCCATCGCAAATTTCTGGGGCGCACGCCGCCGGGGAAGGCTGTGTTTCGCGCGTTTCTGGGGGGCATGAATCGCGAGGCGTTGCTGGCGGAGAGCGACGAGGCTCTGGTTGCAACCGTGCGCCGCGAGATGGGAGAGATTCTGGGAGCGAAGTCGTTCAGCGCGGACGTCGAGCCAGAACATGCGCAGGTTTCGCGCTGGCGGCGGGCGATGGCGCAATATGCCGTGGGCCACAAGGACCGGATGCAGCGGATTGGCGAGCGCGTCGCCGAGCTGCCGGGGTTGCGGCTGGTGGGGAATGCGTACGACGGGATCGGTGTTCCGGACTGCATCCGTCTGGGGCGACAGGCGGCGCGGGAGCTTACGGCGGCGAGCGTCATTGTGAGCGGCGCAAAGGCCTAAGTTCTTGGCCGATCCTATTTCTGCTTGAACTGTTGTGCTATCCCAGGTCCCCAAATGCAAGGGACCTGGGGCACCCAGTCTCGTGCTGGGTTGAACGGGGCAGGTTGGGGTCGTGCTATCCCAGGTCCCCAAATGCAAGGGACCTGGGGCACCCAGTCTCGTGCTGGGTTGAACGGGGCAGGTTGGGGTCGTGCTATCCCAGGTCCCCAACTGCGAGGGACCCCGGACACCCAGTTTTTGTGGTGGGTGAGAGCGGAAGACGGGCGAGGTTGGGTTCGTACTATCCCAGGTCTCAAAAGCGAGACCTGGGGCACCCATTCTCGTGCTGGGTTGAACGGGAAAGGTTGGGGTCGTGCTTTCCCAGATCCCCAGATGCAAGGGATCTCCACCCCGGGGACCTGGGGCACCCATTTTTCTTGCAGGGGCAGGAGCCAGTGACTTCGGTTTCGACCAATCTTTGTCCCCCGTATACTCGACTGAGAGTATGACGATCCGCACGGACACATTTCTGGCGACGATTCTGGCATCGACGCGGGCGACATTGGCCGCCGCGAGGGCCGTTGTGCCCGTTGCCGATCTTGAGCGGCGAGCAGCCGAACATCACCCACGAGGATGGGCCGCAGCGTTGCGCAAGCGGGCTGCGACGGGACCGGCGGTGATTGCGGAAATCAAAAAGGCGTCGCCGTCGAAGGGGTTGATTCGCGCGGCATTCGATCCCGCGTGGCTGGCGCGGCGCTATCGGGCAGGAGGGGCGGCGGCGCTATCTGTGCTGACCGATGAGCCATACTTTCAAGGCAGTTTGCGCAACCTGGAGATGGCATCGGCTGCTACGCCGCTTCCCTGCCTGCGCAAGGACTTCATCTTCGACGAGTACCAGATCGTCGAGGCACGCGCGCATCGGGCGGACGCGATTCTGCTGATCGCAGCTGCGCTCGACGGTCCTGAGTTGAAGCGGTTGGCTGCGGCTGCGCGGTCGCTGACGCTCGACGTGCTGGTGGAAGTTCACACAGCGGGGGAGCTGGATTGCGTGCTGGATGCGCTCGGCGAGACGGGCGCGGATGCAATTGGCGTGAACAATCGCGATTTGAAAACCTTCGAAGTAAGCGCGGAGACTTCAATCGCGCTCGCGGGGCGGATTCCGGCGAGCGTGGTGCGCGTTACGGAGAGTGGAATCTCAACGCATGAGGACATTGTTCGCCTGCATGAAGCTGGCTTCGACGCATTCCTGATTGGAGAGAGCCTGATGCGCCAGCCCGATCCCGGCGTAGCGCTCGCGGACCTCTTGAGGGGCGCAACAAGAAAGCCATGAGCCTCTGGATCAAAATCTGCGCCAACACTTCGCTGGCAGATGCAATGATTGCCGCCGAGGCGGGAACCGATGCGGTGGGATTCGTGTTTGCGCCCAGCCCGCGACGGGTGACGGCAGAGCAGGCGGCGGCGATTGTGGCAGGGTTGCCGGCGAAGATCGATAAGATCGGCGTATTTGTGGATGCGACGGTGGATGAGATCGCTGCGACAGTGGAGGCGGCTAGGCTGACGGGAGTGCAACTGCATTGGGAAACGCCAATACAGCTTCGGCCGAAGTTGCGGGCACGCTTTGGAAAGAGGCTGAGAATCATTGATGTCGTCCATTTCCAAGAGGTGACTCAGGGAGGCGCGCCGGTGCTTGCTTTCAATACGGATGCCGACGCGCTTCTTGTCGATTCGAGAACGGCGGCGGCAGTTGGCGGCACAGGACAGACTTACGATTGGGAAATGGCGCGGCAAACGATCTTTCAGACTTCCGGGCAAACAAAGCTGATCGCGGCCGGCGGACTGACTCCGGAAAATGTGGTCGAAGCGATCGCGCTGCTGCACCCGTGGGGCGTGGATGTGGTGAGTGGCGTGGAAGTTGCGCCGGGGCGCAAGGATGCGACAAAGGTGCGGGCATTCATCGCGAATGCGCGGGCGGCCGCTAAGGCGCGTTGAGGGTTCCCGACACGCTTAACGAATGCGTTAAGTCGGCCAGAGGGTTTTTCCAAGTGCGTTAAGTGAAATGCCGGTTCGCTTAACGCATTATCCAAATCTAGTCGACTCCGTAGGGGCGCGGGTAAACTAGGAAAAGTTCCCTAACCTGTGTGGGCGGCAGTGTAGGAGTGCCTGATGGCGTCGATCATTGTTCCGGTAAATCCGAGCGAGTCGCGAGCGGGGCGCTTTGGCGTTTACGGCGGGAGATATGTGCCGGAGACGCTGGTGGCGGCGCTCGACGAGCTGGAGCGCGCGTACGAAGAGGCCAAGGCTGACGCAGCATTTCAGGCGGAGCTGAGTTCCCTGCTGAAGGATTATGCTGGACGGCCCACGCCGCTCTATTTGGCGAAGCGGCTGACAGAACAATTGGGCGGGGCGAAGATTTATTTGAAGCGCGAAGACCTGCTGCACACGGGCGCGCATAAGATCAACAATGCGCTCGGACAAGGGCTGCTGGCGAAGCGCATGGGCAAGAAACGCGTGATCGCCGAGACCGGCGCGGGACAGCACGGCGTGGCCACGGCAACAGTTTGCGCGCTGCTGGGCCTCGATTGCGTGGTCTACATGGGCGATGTGGACATGGAGCGCCAGGAGTTGAACGTGAAGCGCATGCGGCTGCTGGGCGCGGAGGTGCGCGGGGTTTCGTCGGGATCGAAAACGCTGAAGGACGCGATCAGCGAAGCGATGCGCAATTGGGTAACGAATGTGCGGACGACCTACTACCTGCTGGGGTCGGCGCTAGGCGCGCATCCTTATCCGACGATGGTGCGGGATTTTCATCGCGTGATCAGCAAGGAATTGAAGCAGCAGATTCTCGAAAAGGAAGGCCGGCTGCCAACGGCGGTGATTGCGTGCGTGGGCGGAGGGTCGAACGCCATCGGCGCGTTCTACGAATTTATTCCCGAGCGGCAAGTCAGGCTGATCGGCGTGGAAGCAGGCGGGCGCGGGCCGGCGCTGGGCGAACATGCGGCGCGGTTCCAGGGTGGCGCGCCGGGCGTGCTTCAGGGGACATATTCCTACGTGCTGCAGGATGAGGACGGGCAGATTGCACTGACCCATTCAGTTTCTGCGGGGCTGGATTATGCGTCGATTGGGCCGGAGCACGCGGCGCTGCACGACTCGGGCCGCGCGGAGTACGTGTCGTGCGATGATGCGACCGCGCTCGATGCGGTGGTGAAGCTGGCGCGGACGGAAGGCATTCTGCCGGCGCTCGAAAGCGCGCACGCGGTGGCCGAGGCCATTCGCATGGCTCCTACGATGGCCGCAAATGACATACTGGTGGTGAACCTCTCTGGACGCGGCGATAAGGATATGGGCATTTTGGCGCGGGAGTTGAAACTCTAGAGAATGGTCCTTGCTATCCCAGGTCCCAAAATCGGGACCTGGGGCACCCAGCACTTTGGTGGTGAGACGGGGCACGAAAAAGCAACCGCAGATCCTTCGACTACGTCCGCCACGGCGGACTCCGCTCAGGATGACATCAGGTTTCTGAAAGACGTTCGGGAACAGGACCCCAGTTTGTAATGCCGATTCGTTTCGATCACAAGCCGGGCCTGGTTGTTTATCTGACGGCCGGCGATCCCACTCTCAAAGCCACGCGCGAGATCGCTGTTGCGGCGATCGACGCAGGCGCCGATGTGATCGAGCTTGGCGTTCCGTTCAGCGATCCGCTAGCGGACGGTCCCGTCATTCAACGAGCAAGTGAACGCGCACTGGCGCGCGGAACGCGCCTGAAGGATGTTCTGGGGCTTGCGCGCGAGATTCGCGCCGCACGACCTGCCGCGGGATTGGTGATCTTCAGCTATCTGAATCCGATGCTGCGCTATGGCCTGCACCGATTTGCCGATGATGCCGCGGCGGCAGGGGTGGATGGCGTGCTGGCTACGGACATGATCGTCGAAGAGGCGGGCGAGTATTTGAGCGAGATGAGCCGCGTGAACCTGGCGCCGATTTTTCTAGCCGCGCCGACAAGTCCTGACGCGCGCCTGGAGGCGATCGCGAAGAAAACCAAGGGTTTTGTATACGCCATTTCGCGCGTGGGCATCACGGGCACGCAGCAAAGTGTGGCTGCCGACGCCAAGGCTCTGGTCGAGCGGGTCAAGCGACACACGAGTCTGCCGGTCGCCGTCGGGTTTGGAATCAGCAACGCGGAGCACGTGGCGCAGGTGGCGGAGTTCGCGGATGCTGCGGTGATCGGCAGCGCGATTGTCGCGTTAATTGAAAAGTCGACTGAGGAAACCGCGGCGGGAGCCGTGTCTCGATTTATAAAGGGTCTGCGGCTGCGTGATGCGGCGGTGGCACGATGAGAGAACAGCTTTCAGCTTCTAGCTCCTAGCCTCTAGCTTTTTAGTGGTGGGTTGAGCCGGGTAGGCTCGCATTGGCAGGAACGGGCTAGAAGCTAGCAGCTATTGGCTGGCTTTTAAGAGGATGCAATGACGATCGAAGAATTGCGAATCCGAATCGATGCGCTGGACCGGCAACTGGTGGAGTTGCTCAGCGAGCGGGCGCGCGCGGCGCAGACCATCGGCAATTTGAAGGCGGCAACCTCGCTGCCGGTTTACGAGCCGGAGCGCGAGAAGATCATTTACGCCAACGTGCGCGCGGCCAATAAAGGGCCACTGCCCGACATCGAGCTGACGCATATCTACGAGCGCATCATCGACGTAATGCGGGCGTTGCAGCGGAACGAGCTGGCAAGCCAAAGAAATGCCCAGGCCGCCCAGGCACAAGGCGGACAAGCGGGCCTCGCCGCGGGTGCAAACGCACCCGAGACAGGAAAAAAGCAATGATTGTCGCGATGCAGGAGAAAGCAACCGAAGAACAAGTGGATGCAGTGATCAGCGCCATGGAAGAGGCCGGCGTGAATGTGCATCGGACGACGGGAGAATTTCAGACAATCCTGGCGGGGGTGGGCCCGACGGCGGGGCTCGATTTGACGAAATTTGAAATGCTGCCCGGCGTGCTGCACGTGCACCGCATCAGCGCGCCCTACAAATTGGCGGGGCGAGCGTTTCGCCCTGAAGGCACGGTGGTGGAGTTTCGCAACGGCGCTACGATTGGAGGACAGCAGGTCGCGATCATCGCGGGTCCGTGCGCGATTGAAAGCCGCCTGCAGATCCTGACCATTGCAAAATGCGTGAAGGCTGTGGGCGGAGGTTTCCTGCGCGGAGGCGCGTACAAGCCGCGCAGTTCACCGTATTCGTTTCAGGGGCTCGGGATTCCGGGCCTTGAGTTTATGCGCGAGGCCGCCGAGGCCAACGGACTGCTGGTGGTGAGCGAAGTGATGGAGATCGCGCAGATTGAGCCGATGCTGCCGCTGGTGGACTGTTTCCAGGTGGGCGCGCGCAACATGCAGAACTTTAATTTGCTGCGCGAGCTGGGCCAGGTGCGCAAGCCGATCCTGCTGAAGCGCGGGATTGCGGCGACGGTGGAAGAACTGCTGCTCTCGAGCGAGTACATTCTGGCCGGCGGCAACTACGACGTAATCCTTTGCGAGCGCGGAATAAGAACGTATGAGACAGCGACGCGGAACACGATGGATATCGCGGCGATTCCGGTGGTGAAGAAGCTTTCGCACTTGCCGATTGTGGCCGACCCTTCACACGGCACCGGGCGGCGCGACATGGTTCCCGCAATGGCCAAGGCTGCAGTAGCCGCGGGCGCCGACGCGGTGCTCATCGAGATCCACCCCAATGCAGACAAGGCAGTTTCCGACGCGGCGCAGACGCTCTTTCTCGACCAGTTTGAAAAGCTGATGGGCGAGTTGCGCGTGATTGCGCAGGCGGTGGGAAGAACGCTGTAAGAGACAGCGGTGTTAGCGTAGTTAGCGGGGTTAAGAAGCTTCCGGTAGCGTCCTGCCAGCGAAAAGACCAGCGCCCTTCCGAAAGGCATCCATGATCGAGCGCATCTCCATTCTGGGCACTGGGTTGCTGGGCACGTCCGTCGGATTGGCGCTGCGCGACGCGGGATTTCGCGGCTCGATCACTGGATGGAACCGCAGCGCCGAGCAGGGGAAGATTGCGCTGAAGATGGCCGCGGTGGATTCGCTAGTGGCCGACGGAATGGAAGCTGCGCGGGCGAGCCAGGTAACGGTGCTCGCTGTTCCCATCTTCGCCACGCTCGATTGGATGGAGAAGCTGGCACCGGTGCTCGCGCCCGAGCATCTGGTTACCGACGTGGGCAGCACCAAGGGCGTGATTTCGGAGACGGCGGCGCGGCTCTTCAACACGCCGGAGCGCGCGGCGTTTCTGCCTGGGCATCCGATGGCTGGAAAAGAACGCGGCGGCGCGGCGCTGGGCGACGCAAATCTTTTTCGCGGCGCGGTGTGGCTGTTCACGGACGATGCGGCGGCACTGCGTTCTCCGCAAGGAACGCAGCTCGTAAAGGCCTGGCGGGAGTTGGTTGCCGCGATGGGCGCGAAGACGCTCGATCTCGATCCTGTGCGCCACGATGATTTGGTGGCGTGGGTGAGTCACCTGCCGCAGTTCACCGCGACGGCGCTGAGCGCACTGCTTGAAGAGGAAGTGGGCGATGCGCCCGAGCTGAAGGACGTGGGCGGTCGCGCGCTGCGCGAGATGACGCGCCTGGGCGCGAGCCCTTACAGCATGTGGCGCGACATTGCGCATACGAATACCGAAGCGGTGGAGCGCGCGCTGCTGGCGCTCGAACAGCGACTCGCCCAGCTGCGCGAGAACCTTCGTGCTCCGGAATTGCGCATTGAGTTCGAGAAAGCAAACAAGTTTCGGCGGGAACCGTAATGTTCGCGCGGAGCTTAGTGCTGGTTGCATAAATCCCCTAAGTCGGCTCTAAGACTTCCCTCAGGGGCTAAAGAGGCTGCGGAAAAAGTCGTCAAAGCTGAGAAACCCATCCCTCGGCGGCTAAAGCCGCATTGATTCTCAAGCCCTTGTTGGCACGGATAAATCCGTGCCCTTTCAAAACCGCTGACTCGGTGAGTTTTTCCGTAGCCTGTAAAGCCCGACGCCTTTTTTCTGCCTCTGTTGGCACGACTAAACTCATGCCCTGATACAAAGCTCGTTGGCAATCGAGTTTTTCCGAAAGCTGAAAACTCGTGCCCTGATACAGGGCTTTTTGGCAATCGAGTTTTTTCGAAAGCTCAAAACTCGTGCCCTGATACAAAGCTCCTTGGCAATCGAGTTTTTTCGAAAGCTCAGAACTCGCGCCCTGATACAAAGCCATTGATGCAACCAGTTCTAGTTCACGAGTTCTAGTACACGAGCACCTTCGCGACTTTACCATTGACGAATCTGACCACCCAGCGATGGTCATCGCGCAGGTAATACCAGGTTTCGTGCAGGCTGTCGTCCGTGGTGTCTTCTACCTTCTTCTGATCGGGGTCGCCGGCACTGAGCAGCACCATCTGGTAGGTCATGCCCTGAATAATGTCCTTGGCACGAATAGCCTCCTGGAACTCCGGTGAGAGGCCTTCAATTTTCACGTTGTTTTGGATCTTGCCTGTATCCAGCACGCGCGTCATCAGCGGCAAGAACGCATCAAGCTGAAGGTCGTTATCCGTGACGTCTCTGCCATAACGGAAATTGATACGTGACCCGCCTGCACGCATAAGACCCGCGCCCTTCTTTTCGGCATTCTTGCTGGCGCCGCTGCCCTCGCCGCCGCCGCCCAGGTGAACCTCTACGCGGTCGCTGTCCACCTTGACCTCGGTGATGGTCACCCACTCATCGCGCGCGACACCGACACCTTTGTCTTTGAGGAATTTGGCCAGGTCCTTCATGTCGATCCCTCGATCATCCAGACGCTTGTCGGTCTTGGCATCGACATACAGGTCAATCCCGTCTTTGTATGCGGGCATATCCATGAGCGCCTTAACATCCTTGCCGAGCAGAGCCTTACTCAGCGCGTCTTTTGCTGCATCGGCGGTTTGGGCCGTCAGATGGGTTTGAAAAGCGGGAAGCGGGAGAACCAAAAGGGCAAGAAGGTGAACTTTCGAAAAGCAACTCATGTGAGGTGTACTCGCTTTCTAGTCCGGGATGATTCAAGTGTTGATTGCGCGGGCGCAGAACAGTAATCTCCACCACATAAAAATGTTGGAAAGGAGGGAGGAGCAAATTATCGCGATTGCTACAAACCTCTGTCAACCGAGAGCGGGAAGAGATTGATCGAAAGTCGAACAGGTAAGTCGAGGCGAATGAGCCTATTCATGCCGTCTCAAATGCTGACTACCCCATTCGTTCCATAGGCACTTATGTGGTTTGCCGATAGACTCTGTCAGGATCATGAAGACGCAGGGGTACGGCCGGCTTTGGGGCGTGGTCAAACTGTCTGCGGCGTGCGTATTGGTCGCTGCCGCCGCGCGCGCAGGTGCGCTCGATCCGCAAAAGGCGATTTCCCAGTACATTCAGACGGTGTGGACGACGGATGCGGGGCTTCCGCAGACGTCTGTCTACACCATTGCGCAGACCGGCGACGGCTATTTGTGGGTAGGAACCGAATCGGGGCTGGCGCGATTCGATGGCGTACGTTTTACGATCTATAACCGGCACAATACCAAGGCCCTGCCCGCCGACTACATTCCACATCTGCTGGGCGCGCGCGACGGAAGCCTTTGGATCGGCACCGACAGCGGACTTGTGCACATGAAGAATGGCGCGTGGACCACCTACACAGTTCGCGACGGTCTTTCAAGCAACGATATCCGCGCGCTTTTTGAAGGCGGCGATGGAAGCCTCTGGGTGGGCACAAAGCGCGGGCTTGACCGGCTGAAAGACGGCAGGGTCGAGATCTACGGCAACCGCGATGGATTGCCAGGAACCGCGGTGACCGACGTGAAAGCCGACTCCGCGGGGATCTTGTGGATTGCGACCGATGCGGGGCTGGGGCGGTTCGACGGCAAGCACTTTGACGCGAACACGGCGCTTGGCGGCCTGACCAGCAATTCGATTTCGGCGCTGGCCATCGCTCCCGACGGCGCGGTGTGGATGGCTGGGGCGCACGGACAACTAGCCCGGCTGGCCGAGGGGCACCTGGAGAACGAGTCAGAATCCGGGGTTCGCGACGAAATAAAAGGGGACGACATCAACGCGCTGCTCTTCGACCACGATGGCAATCTGTGGATCGGATTCGAGAGCCGCGGCCTGGCGCGCCTTCACAATGGCACTTTGAGTCTTTATGGCGCACAGAACGGATTGCCCGGCGACACGGTCGAGTCGTTCTTTGAGGACAGCGAGCACAACCTGTGGGCAGGATTGTTCGATGGCGGCCTGGTGCAACTGCGCGATGGAACGTTTACAACATACGGAAAACCGGAAGGGCTTTCGTCGAATACCGACTGGTGCGGACTGCAAGCGCGGGACGGAAGCATCTGGATGGCGACGAGCACAGGCGGCCTGGACCGGATTTTGCCGAGTGGCGTCGTCCGGTCCTACACAAGCGGGGAACGGCAGTCGAACGAGACCGTTCATTCGATGCTCGAGACGCGCGATGGAACGATCTGGATCGGCCAGCGCCACGGGGTGCTGACGCGTTTCCTGAACGGGCGATTCACGACTTTCAAGTACCAGCGATCGAGCAAGAGCGCGATCAATTCGCTGGTCGAAGACCGCGACGGCAGCCTGATTGTCGGCACATATGGCGCAGGCGTGGCACGGTTCAAGGATGGAGAGTTCGAAGTGCTTCAAGCCACGGGCGAGATTCCCGCGATGGCGGAGTCTGGCGATGGGACATTATGGCTGGGAACGGATGGCGAGGGCGTGATCCGGATCAAGAACGGGATCGCGACCAGCTTGACCAAAGCAAACGGGCTGCTCAGCGATCACATCCTGGCATTGCACATGGATGACGAAGGAGTGCTGTGGATTGGCTCGTCCTCGGGCGGGTTGAACCGGGTGCAGGATGGAAAGATCACTGCCTACACGCCGGATCAAGGGCTCTTCGATTCCACGGTCGGAAACATTCTCGAAGACAAATTCGGAAACCTGTGGATGGGGTCGGACAGAGGCATTTTCCGCGTCGCCAAGAGTGAGCTGAACGATTTTGCCGGCGGGCGCACGAGCGCGATTCACGGCTTGGTGTATGACACGATGGACGGCCTGCGTTCGCGCGAAACCATGCAGGGCGGAACAGGGACGGCGTCGAATGGGCCAGACGGGCGTCTTTGGTTCTCCACAATGAAAGGATTGTCCGTGGTCAATCCGGCCCGTGCGTTGAGCGACAACCAGCCGCTCCATGTGCAGATTGAACAAGTGTCGATTGACAGCACAGCATTCGATTCAGCCCAGAGTATTCGCATCGGATCGCGCGCGAGCCGACTCGAGGTCCGGTTCACTGCGCCCAGTTTCGCTGCTCCGAGACACATCCGCTTCCGCTATCTGCTGGAAGGATTCGACGATCACTGGAGCGCGGCATCCACACGCCGAACTGTTGAATACACAAACCTGCCGCCAGGCCACTTTCGCTTTCTGGTAGAGGCGAGCCGGAACGGCGGCGAATGGAGCGGCGACGCCCAGCCGATGAACCTGACCGTGGTGCCGCCCTGGTACAGAGGCCGGATGGCAATCTCCAGTTTTGTCTTTGCAGCGATCCTTCTCGCCTGGTTCCTGGTGGAGATGCGGACGCGGAGCCTGAAGCGCCGACGCAACGCGTTGGAGCGTTTGGTGGTGGAGAGAACCGCGCAATTGGAGATCGAGAAACAGGGTCTTCTGCGAGCGCGAGAAGCGCTGCAGTTCCAGACCGCCCACGATTCGCTGACCGGGCTGTGGAGCCGCAGTGCGATTCTCGAACAGCTTGCCCGCGAATTGGAGCGGGCGAAGCGCCAGCGCACCGTACTTAGCGTCATCGTCGGCGATCTGGATCACTTCAAAGTAATCAACGACACTTACGGCCACCTTTGCGGCGACGTTGTACTTCGCGAGACCGCTCATCGGCTCGTGGAATTGATGCGTGGATACGATGCGGTGGGCAGGTATGGCGGGGAGGAGTTCCTGATCGTTTTGCCGGGTTACGATGCGGCAAAGAATCCGGCGCGCTCGCATGAACTTGTCGACGTGCTCGCCGCGGGGCCTTTCGACTTCAATGGAACCGAGATCAACGTTACCTGCAGCTTTGGCGTGACGGTGACGCGGCCCTGGCTCGATCGCACCACGATCGACGATCTGATTCGCCGCGCCGACAAGGCTCTTTACGAGGCGAAGCGGAACGGCCGGAACCGCGTGGAATTCGATCCGTCGTCTACTCCCGCGAAGGCAGGGCGCTGAGCCGGGGTTCGCCTGGGCCGCTAGCTTACATGCAGGGAGAAAGCCGGTTTCCGGATAAAGTCCGCCAAGATCATCCCCGGGGGCTAAAGCCCTCACTCATTCTGCGATGTTTGCGGCACGAGTAAACTCGTGCCCTGATACAAGACTTATTTGCGATCGAGTCTTTCCGCAATCTGTAATGTCACGCTCTGACACTTCGTGCTCTTCCGAAACAGTTTCTCCTCATTCTGATCACTCAGTCACCCCGCCGCTGGAGGCCGGTTGGATCTTGCTCCGCGCCAATAGAGGAAAAGGCCGATGAGGATGGCGACGACCGTCTCGACGACGACCTTAACGAAGAACAGCCAGGCATTCGAGGAGTCGCCCGGAGGGACAAAGGAAATGATTAAGCAAAAAAACACCACTGAGAATCCCAAGCCGCCGCAGATCCAGACGCCCAGTTTGCCCCCGGGAATAAGCACCGCATAAGGGTTTTCCTTGCGATCGGCGCGTCCGGCGAGCTTGATGACCGCGGCGAACATGTAGAGGAACGGCAAAAAGTAAAGAATAATGGCCACGTCGATCAGTCCCTGGTAGGCTCCGCGCGCGGAATCGCCGATCTGGCTCAGCAGCAGCACGGCGCAAGAGATGACCGCCTGCACAAGGATCGAGATATATGGAGTCTTCCAGCGCGGATGTATTTTTCCGAATGCGGCAGGCAAATAGCGGTCGATGCCAACCTGGAAGGGCACGCGCGCAACACCGGCGACGGTGGTGCCGACGCCGCCCGCATTGCCGGCCGTCACAAGAATTGCCGCGATGACGCCGATGAATCCTATTTTGAGAGTGGCAGAGCCGACCGCGATGGCGTGAAACACGCCGCTCTTGGGATCGATGTCGCCGGCGGGCGCGAGAGACAGGACGGCAAAGGTTCCGGCGACATACATGAGGGCGATGAGGGCGCCGCCGCCAAAGACCGCCCGGGGCAGCGTGCGGCGGGGGTCGCGGACTTCCTCAGCCATGCAGGAGACAAGCTCAAGACCGGTAAACGCGAATGCGATCTGCGACCAGAAGTTGACCGTATCCCAATTCCAAGTGGGCAGCATGTTGGCCAGCGTGAAGTGCGTGACAGAGCCGTGGCGCACGAAAACGGCAACGGCCACTGCAACCAGAATGAGCAGCGGCGCGTAGGTTCCGACGCCGCCGGCATTCTGCAGCCACTTGCCGATATTCAGACCAACGATATTCAGCACCACTGCCAAAAGCAGCATCGCGAGCGAGACCCAGAGCAGGAACGACTGGTTCTGCGCGAGGTCAGCGCCGTGGCCGGAAGAGATGTAAGCGGACATGGACGCGCTGGCCAGCAGCAGGCCGGGAAAGTAAAAGACGGTGTAGATCCAGTAGGTCCAGCCAGTGATGAATCCGTGAAACGGGCCGAAGGCGTCTCGCGCCCATGCGTAGATGCCGCCCTCTTCAGGGAAGCGGGAGGAGAGCTCATTGATGACCAGCGCGCCGGGTACGAAGAACAGGAGCGCTGCCAGCACCCACAGGCTGATGGAAGATGTGCCATTGTGGGCGGCGGCGGCGATCCAGCGTGGCCCCAGTACCGCTGCGATGTTGAAAAGCATCACATCCCAGAAGCCCATGGCTTTGCGCAACTGCGGTTTGGTGTCGCGCACGTCGGGCGCGGGAAGGGTCATGAGGCCACCTGGGGTGAAGACAGTATGGGGAGATGATAATAGGTGCGAGCCTCTAGCCTCTAGCTTCTAGCTCCTAGCTGGAGTTCGGGTGAGCAAGCGATGGCGGAGACTTAATTCAAATTTCTCGGCCGATTGGGATTCGTCGGGACCGACGGCTCAGAGTTTGAAGCTAGAAGCTAGCGACTAGAAGCCGTCTTACTCGTCGTGGAGCCAATGCTCGGTGCGGCCCAGCACGGGGATGAGGAAGTAACCGTGCAGGCGCAGCTTTTTGCCCGCATCTTCAACCGAGAGCGAGGCGCTATAGATTTTGCCGGTCTCGGGATCGAGGACCTGCCCACCAGCCCACAGGCTGCCATCGCGGGTAAATCCCGAAAGCACCTGCAGGCCAACAAGGGGACGGTCCTTCAAGTCGCCGCTGCAGAGATAGCAGGTGGGGTGGGGAACGGGCGGATCGAAGAGTTCCTCAATGGTTCCGTAGAGCTTTCCGTCTTCTTCGCGGATCTGGACGATGGACTTTACCTTGCCAGTGGCGTCGTCGACGGTCTTCCATCGGCCCACCGGAGAAGGTTGTGCGGAATTCGGCGAGCGGACAGACTGTGCCCCCGCGGGAAGAGAGAACCCAACCAGCGCAGCGAGGCCGAGAAACAGAATACGAGAGATGAAGATGCGAGGCCGGGGAAGTGGCATGGGCTCAGGTTGCGTGCAGGGAATTAGACTCTTCGAGCGCAAACAAGTTTGATGCGGACGACTACCGCTGGCACGGCCTACTCGGCGTCTTTGGCGGCATCCGTTGCGGTTTCAGCCCCGGCAGCAGGCGGACTCGGCAGGACAATGCTCGATGGGTCAAGTGGTTCAAGGCCCTCCGCTCTGGCCGCATCGAGCAGGGACGCCGAGGAAGCGACAAAAGTGATCCCCGTACCGGGAAACATGTCGCGGGCAGTAAGCGCGGCACCGAGTTGCAAAGCCTCGGGCCAACGCAGCGAAGTGCGATCGAGCAGTAGGCGCGCCGATTCCAACACGCCCGGATTCAGGGGCTGCTGCACCATTCGCCCTGCTTCAATCCGCAGCATCTCAAGCGCCGCGGCGGCTGCTTCAGGGGCGATTTGACCGGAGCGCTCGCGCCGCCTGATGGCCGCATAGACCTCAAGGGGCGATGCGGCGGAGATCAACTTGCGATTGTCTTCAACGTTCTCAAGCAGATGGATCAAGGCATCGGTACCAGGTTCGCGCACAAACAGCTTGGCGAAAGCCGTCGCTTCAAGAAAGTAGAAACTCACTAGCTCCCCCGATCTTCATCAATCGCAATGGCCACCGGCTCACCCAGGACTTCAACCGGATGGAAGCGCTGCGCTTCCTCGGGGATGCCGGCCTCGGCGCGGTTGAGTCGAATCGTGGTGGTTGGGTATGCCGGAGTCTTGGGGTTGGCGATCTTGCTGGTGATCACGACGCCACGCTGAATGGCTTCGGCCAGCACAGCCTGGCGGGTTTCAGGATGCTGGTTCCAACGGAAAGCTTTGCGCGGGAGAAAGGAATCGCGGAACCACTTGAGGGCGATAAAGGCGTGCCCGCCGCGCTCGGCCTCAGCCAATGCCGCGCAGAGCTCTTTGACGCGGGCATCCAAGTCGGCGGGCGACGCCTCCTCCACTTCGTTCTCTTCCTCCGCGGCGCGGCCGCGCGGTATGCGGGTCAGACGCGGAGCGGGCTCCTCTCCGTCGATGCGCTCAAAGTAGATGCGCACTTCGTCGTCCTCCGGGGACCAAGTGTCGGCCAGAGCGTTGCGGCGCTTGCTGCGCCCGTTTTCGCTGCATAGCTCAACGATGGCCTGATAACCGGGAGGGGCCAGAAAACGCAACGCCCGGACCAAGCCGGGATCCTGCGAGTAGGCCAACTCATTTAATGCATCCTCAATAATCTCTTCAGCCGCGGGGATCGACAGATTGCCGTTCTCCACAGGATTTTGCACAGCTCTCATCGACTTCATTTTTTCTCCCTATACAGCTGCCCGCGCCCGCGGAGCTAGCACAATCACCGGCCGGGTTGCCTAAACGGCTCGGAGCTGCGCCGCACGCATCGAACAGCAGCGATCGATTTAAGAGTCCCCAGACGCTCTTTGGAGCAAGGAAAACGGGCTCCAATTCCTCAATTCAGAGCAATAAGAATTCGATATGAACGCGGCTACGGCCGGATTTGATTGCCCTGCGCCTTACCAGTCGAGAGGGAAAACAGGCCTACGGGAAAACCTTGAAGATACGATTAATGTTCCATCATAGGCATGGCCCCCCGCTGTGACAACATTTATTTGCCGTGGATATTGTGGGAGGAATCTATCAGGAATCAATCGATTTGCCCCATCGCGGCGCGGATTCTCCGGCCCTGAGCACTGTTCCCCAACTGCGCTGCACCCACGCTTTGCTACCAACAGACGCTGAGATTCGTAAAATAGAGTACATGCGCCGCTGTTGGCAGTTGCTTTTTTGTATCTGTCTTGCAATTCCCGCACTGCACGCCGATGGACAGCCGTTCGATCTGTCCGGACCCAAGGTTGACATTCACGTCAAACGCGGGGACGTGACGCTTCCGATCTCCGAAGTGCCCAACTTAATGCCGGGAGACCGGTTATGGATTCATCCCGACCTGCCGGAAAGCCAGGCTACGAATTTTGTGCTGGTGGTGGCCTTTCTGCGCGGATCTACCAATCCCCCGCCTCCGGAGTGGTTTACGCGCGTGGAAACGTGGACGCGCGAGGCACGCGACGAGGGGGTTTTTGTCACGGTTCCCGAAGGGGCACAGCAGGCGTTGTTGTTTCTCGCGCCGGAGACGGGCGGCGACTTTAACACGTTGCGCAACGCGGTTCGCGGACGGCCCGGCTCGTTTGTGCGCGCCGCGCAGGATCTGCACGCCGCCAGCTGGGAGCGCATGCGGCTTGAGGCCTACCTGGACGATGTGAAGGTGACCAGCCAGTTCGATCCCCAAAAGCTGAAGAAGCGTGCCGAGATGGCGGCGCGCAGCCTGGGCATCAGGATTAACGAGGGCTGCTTTGATAAGCCCCCCGAAGAGCAAGCTACGTGCCTGTCGCAAAACTCAGAGGGATTGGTTCTCGACGACGCCAACGCGCAATCACTGGTGAACCAGCTGGCCAACGGGGACACTCTGAACCTGATGAACGCCATCAGCTCAACGTCGCTTGCCGGCGGCGGCGTTTATAGCCCCTACGTGGGCGCTGTGGTGGATATGGCGAAGATTCTTTCGTCACTGCACACCGCTCACTTCCAATACATTCCGGCGCTGGCCTTGCCGACAGCCGACAGCCTGAACCTGCGGCTGAACATGCCACCCTCGTTTCGCAATCCGATGTCGGTTGTGGTGATCGCGCTGCCTCCGGTTGGGATCGCGCGGCCGGAACCGCTGCATCCCGTTAATCCCGACGACCATTTCTGCGCGCTGAAGCCGGGATTGGTGCTGCCTGCCGACGGAGCGCCGTTGATCTTCGCCACGGATTTGGCCCACGACCTGGTTTTGCACTTAGAACCCGCAAATGGGACGGGGAAAGCAGTCGACCTCCCGTTGGAAATCGACGCGGACAGGGGCGGGCTGGTTCCATTCGAAAAAATTCCCGCGCTGCCCGGCGGAGATTTCACGGCCACTGTTCGCGGCAGATGGGGATTCGACGACTGGGTTGGACCGCAATATCAACTAGTGACTGCACGGCCCGGCGAGTGGAGCGTGGACGCTACCGACCGATCTGCATTGGTGGTGGGCCGCGACGATACCGTGGTTCTCGACGGCCTGACTTCAGATTGCGTGGAGAAAGTGGCTGCGCAGATCGATGAAGACCCGGCCATCGCGCTCGCCTGGAAATCGCCCAAGCCCAGCGAACTGGAGATCATGCTCCCGCTCAAAGAGGCAGAGCCGGGACCTGTGAACCTGGAGATCAACGAGTTCGGAATGGCTAAACCGGACCGCCTGAAGATGGTTGCTTACGCTGCTGCCGCATCGCTGTATGGCTTGACCCTGAATTCCGGAGACAAAATTGCGTTGCTGAAAGGTACGCGGCTCGATGAGGTGGCTAAGGCCGAGGTCGGAGGTGTCATGTTCACGCCCTCGACGCTGGACCGCGTGGAGAATCTCGATCAGTTGCAAATGAATAGCGGGGGATCGACCGACAGCCTCGAGGCCGGCAAGGCGTACGTCGCCCTCGTGGATTTGAAAGACGGCCGCACGCTGAAAGCACCAGTGACCGTCGATCAGCCGCGCCCCAAGGTGACATTGCTCAACACGGGGATTCAGGAGGATGGCGCCGCGCCCGCGCCGGTGGAAATGAGCAGCCCTGCGGACTTGCCGGTGGATGGCCGGCTGGTCTTCTTCCTCAAGTCCGACGTGCCGGCTGATTTTCCGCGCGATGAAAAGATCGAGGTTGCGGCAGCCGACTCGAGCTTTCATACCACCCTCGCGCTGAGCGATGGCAGCCTGATGCTGGAAGACGCGCACACGGCGGAGGCCAGCCTGGAACCACTGGCGCGCTTCGGTTCTTCGGCGTTTGGTCCGGTGCGGGTGCGCGCGATCTCCGCGGGCGGCGCGACCGGCGACTGGGTTCCACTGGGAACGCTGGTGCGCGTTCCCGGATTCAAAGAGCTGCGCTGCCCGCGCGCAGTGGCCAAGCCATGCATCTTGAGCGGAACCGATCTTTTTCTGGCAACGCAAGTTTCAGCCACGGCGGCGTTCGACAGCTCCGTGAATGTTCCGCCGGAGTTTACGGGGACGGAGCTGGTTGTTCCGCATCCCGCGAAAGGCGTCCTTTATCTGAAGTTGCGCGACGACCCGGCGAACGCGGAGACGCTGACTCTGCCCGTAACGCTGATGTCAGGGCCCGCGCCTGGAGCGCCGACATTGACAGAGAAGCCGGCGGCGACAGTTCCGGCTACGACGCCGGTTTCACCGCCGGCAGCAGAGGCTCCGGCGACCGAGGGGCCGCAAACTCAAGCGCCCGCGGCGAAGCAGAACTAAAGGAGTCGCGGAGAAGCATGCTTCCCGCACATGCGGCAAAAGCATCGGCGCCGCAAGGGTGGGGCACCCATTTTTGATTGAAAGAATTTACAGTCCCGAGTTCGTGCTTTCCCAGGTCCCTCCGCCACGGCGGACGAGGGACCTGGGGCACCCACATTCGTAATGGGGCAGCCACATTCGAACATGAACAAGCGGGCCGAAACCTAGTTGAAATAGCCGCGGTTCTTTTCGGCGAAGTGCGCCTTGTCGGGCGGCAGCTCGTCGAGCGAGAAGATGGCGTTCTGCGCGCAAATCGAGGCGCAGTTGCCGCAGTCGATGCACTCATCGGGATTGATGAAAACCTGGGTGACGGTTGCGGCCGCGGGGTGGTCCTGGGCGGGCGCAATGGCGGCGGTGGCGCACTCGGCCACGCAAACAAAATCCTTGGTGCAGGCATCGGTTACGACATAAGCCATGGGAACGTTGCTCCTCGATCGCGGGCGCGCTGTGGTTGGCGCCCTTGCTTAGAAGCTATCGGCATAGTCTTGCCTGGGGCCGTGATCCGAATCACGTTTCGAGCGCTAACAGAAGAGAATCTACCTGATTACGGTATATGGACGATCTCAACGCCTTTGTAACGCGGCCTTGACCCCGTGTTTGCATGAGTTCTTCAGTATGGAATCATGCCTCAAAGAGCTCGCTCGACTTTTCAGGCGCAGGTGTTCTCCTGCTGGAACTGGAAGTGCGCGCTGTTGAGCGCAACTGCCCGCTCCCTGGTGTACCTAGCGGCACTTGGGCGCTCCGGCCCGCATGGGCGGCTATCGATCGTGCTGGTTGAGATTGGCTACGTTGCACTGACTGCCGGAGTTTATGCGGCGTTGCAACAAAGAGCGCTGGGTCTTCGTTCCCGAGTGCTTGGCAACTTGCTGGTGGCTGCCGGCGTTCCCGCGCTCGCCCAGACGCTCGACTGGCTGGCCCATTGCGCCGTGGGAGCAGCAGTCCCCGCAAAAGCCATGATTGCCGTGTGCGTGTTCACGGGCATCTCAGCTCTGTTTCACCTGTTTGTGATGCGGCGCGGAGTGTTCCTGACTGGACGCGGCTGTTCGCTCTGGGATGATTTCCGCCGCATTCCGAAGCTCGTTGCGGCGTTTGTGGCGGCGCCGGTGTTGCTCTTGATTTCTGGAGTGGCGGGGACCGAGCGCGCTACGGAGCCTGAGGGGATCCTCTAGAAAACCCGCACGCGAAGGCCTGCGTTCACACCGAACGAATTCATGTTGCCGAAGGTGAAGTTGGGCCAATTCTGGTACTCGAAATCGACGGCGCGGACAGTAATTCTGGGCGTCCAATGGAAGTCCAGCCCGCCGCCTGCCGTCACGACAAGGTAGCGCCCATACGCGTAGCTGTAAGGAAAGTTGAAGTCGCCGAAGCCGACCAGGCCCTTGGCATAAGGCGCGAAGCGGCCGACATCGAAGTGGTAGCGGCCGCCGGCGGAATAGGTTTCGACGTGGACATTCGCAGTCTGATGAAACTCCAGCCAGCGCCCCTCCGCCTCGATACCAAAGCGGCGCTTGGTGTCGGCATCGACAAACGCGGTGATGCCCGCAACCTTTCGCTGGCCGTACTGAAGGTAATATCCGGAGCCCATGCCGCCGACCGACACGATGAGACCACCCTTGTCGCCGGGAGCCTGGACCTGAGCCAGCGCGAGGCGAGGCGCGGCGCATAGAATCGCCAGAACAAGAAGCGCGGCCGACTGAATCCACAGACGCGCCGCTTCGGGCCGAACCCGCAAAGCCGGCTTTCCGTTTCGCAAAAGATTCAAATCATGCAAGAACTTCATCATTCTCCCGTGTCCGCTCGGCGGCTTCCTCTTGCGGATCTATTTCGTGATCGTGAGCGAAACATTCTGGTACTGCTGGACGTTGGAGGTTGCGCCTGTGCCGGTTACCTGAATCACATAACTGCCGGGCGCTGCCGTGTTCACTGAGTAGCTGCTGCAGCCAGTGGCCAGCATCGCTGCTGCTGAAAGCACCAGGACCATGGCCATGGTAAGAATTCCGGCGCTCCGCCGGCGCAGACGCCAGAAAATGAATCCGAAGAGGACGCTCAAGGGCAGGAACAGGCCGGCCAGAGAAACTTTGGAGCCGCTCGCCGGACGATTCATGGCTGAGCTTCCTCCGCCCAATGGATTGTTGGTGTCGATGGTGAGCTGAACGCTCGCAGAGCCGCCCGGCGTGAGTTTCACGCTGGGGTTGGAAAAGTGACACGTAACCCCCGCAGGAAGCGAAGCGCAGCCGAGGCCAATGGTGTCAGCAAAGCTGCCGTTAGAAATCAGGTTGACGGTCACCGTGGCGTTCTGGGAGGTTGCCATGGTCACGCTTGCAGGGCTTACAGCCAAGGTGAACTGTGTGGGGGTGCCGGAAACGGAGATGGCCGGCGAGGAGGACGGGAGGTGGTCCACGTCTCCGCTGTAGTTGGCGATGATGTTGTAATTCACGCCGCCGGTGAGATTTGGCGTCAGTGTTGCCACGCCGCTCGAATCCAATGTGGCCGACCCGAGCGTGGTGGTGCCGCTCATGAAGGTGACGGTGCCGGTGCCGGTGGGCGGGACTCCGGTGGCGCTATTCAAGACCGTCGATACGAGGATGACCTGCGGAGTGGTGCCAGTGGTGGTTGAGAAGCCCAGGCTGGTGGTGGTTGGAATGAGGCCGACAGTTTCGCTGATGGCTGTCGAGGTGCTGGGCGCGTCAGCCGCGTCGCCTTGATAGCTGGCTGTGATCGAGTAGGTTCCGGGAGCCAAGGTGGAGGTGGTGAAGCTGGCCGTGCCCGCGGTCAGGACTGCGGAAGCGAGAGTGTTGCCGTTGGCGATGAAGTTCACGCTGCCCGTAGGAGTTCCGCCATTGCCTGTGACTTTAGCGGTGATGGTGACGGCTGCGCCGACCAGTGCCGGATCGGGAGTGACGGTGATTGCGGTTGCCGTGGTGGCCAGCGAGACCGTGAGCGAGACGGGCAACGATGTGCTGCCGGCGTCATTGGCATCGCCCGTGTAGGTGGCAGTGATGGCGTAGGTGCCAGCCGCCAATGTTGAAGTGGTGAATGTCGCGACTCCCGAGGGGTTCACGTTGCCCGCGCCGACCACATTGCCGTTGGCGAGGAAATTCACGCTGCCTGTGGGCGCCCCGCCGTTGCCCGTAACGGTTGCGGTGAAGGTGATGGGCACCAGCACCAGCGCCGGATTGGGCGCGACAACAAGCGCTGCCTGCGTGGTGGCCTGCGAGACGATGAGGGACAATGGCGCTGAAGCGCTGCCCTGATTATTGGCGTCTCCGCTATACGTGGCCACGATCTGATAGCTTCCCTGCGCCAGCGCCGGGGTGATGGTCGCTGTTCCGGCATTGCTGACCGGTGCACTGCCAAGTTGTGTTGTCCCCGAGGTAAATGTGACGGTGCCGGTGGGTGTTCCTGAACCCGAGGTCACCGTTACGGTTGCCGTGATCGTCTCCGCTCCGCCGGCGATGCCGGGGCTCGGTGTGGCCGTGACAGTGGTTGCGGTTTGCGCTTGCTTGACCACCTGGCTCAATGGCAAAGAGACGCTTGGCCCGTTATAGGAGTCGCCCGGATACGACACGGTGATGCTGTGCGTACCCATATTGAGAGCGGCCGTAGTGAATGTCGCGACGCCGGGATTGCCGCTAAGCGTTCCCGTGCCGATCTGCGTGGCGCCATCGAGAAAACTCACTGTTCCCGTGGGCGCCGTAGTGCCGCTCGGAGGAATGGTCGCGGTGAATGTGACGGAGTTGCCGTAGAACGACGGATTGAGGCTTGAGGTCAGCATCGCGGTGGTCGGGGCCTGCACATCCTGATTGAGAACCGCCGAGGTACTGCCCTGGATCTGTTTGGCGGGGTCGCCGTTGTAGACGGCCGTGATCTGATGCACGCCGGCCGTAAGCGTCGAAGTCGCGAACATCGCGACGCCACCGGCACTGATGGTTTGCGAGCTGAGGAGCGTAGCTCCGTCCATGAAGCTGACGGTGCCGTCCGGTGTGACACCCCCGCCGCCAGAGATGGTCACGGTAGCCGTGAAGGTGACATTCTGGCCGACAGCAGAGGGATTCGCCGTCGAGGTCACGCTGGTCGAGGTGCCCTCGAGAACGGTCTGGATGAGCGCCGGCGCCGAGGTGCTGGTGAAGTGCATGGTGTCGCCGTTGTACGTAGCGACAATGGAGTGAACGCCAACGGCAAGCGTTGTGGTGGAGAAGGTGGCGACACCTGACGCATTGACGGCAAGGCCGGTGGCCAATGGCGTGGTGTTGCCGCCAAAGGTGTCGGTAATGCTGACGGTTCCAGTGAGATTGCCGGTTCCAGCTCCCGTGACGATTGTGACCGTGAAGGTGACGCTCTGACCGAACCCGGAAGGATTGGGATTGGAGGTCAGGGTGGTGGTGGTGGAGTTGACCGGCTCGGCGGTCCCGACGAGTTCAATGTCGAGCGGCGAGTTGGCCGCGACGATGCTGGGCTGCGCATCCTCGTAGATGTCAATGTTGGGCATTTCCGTTTGATCGTTGGATAACGTGGGAGTCGCCGCCGGCGCAAAGACCGCGCCAATGGTGCAATCTGCATTGACGGCCAGCGATGCGCCACTGGTGCACGAATTTGCGACCGTGGGATCGATGGCGGCGTTGACCGCGGGAGTGATCGCGGTCAGGTCGAGCGCCGCATTGCCGTCGTTTTCAACGGTCTCGTCCTGGGTTGCAGAGGTGCTGCCCTGGCGAATGGGCGCGGTGTAATCGAGCGCGGCGAAGTTGCCCTGTATCTCGCGCACGACCATGTTGAGCGTGTCGGCAACATAGAGGTCGCCAAGTCCGTCGAGATAGAGACCGACGGGCCCGTAAAGCTGCACGCCGAGAAATTGACCGCCGGCATAATACGTGCCGCAGCCACTCTCCGCGAGTGTAGAAATAAGCCCTGTGGCCGCGCTCACCTTGCGGATGGCCGCGTTCTGCGTTTCGGCGATGTAGACGTTGCCGGCGGCGTCGACCGCGACACCCGAAGGCGACCATAAGTCGGCCTGATTGGCGGCAACCAGGGTCGGCGGAATCGCGGGGCACGCCGTGGCGCCCGCGTTTCCGGTCCCGGCAAAAGTGGAGATTACGCTGGCTGGCGTAATGACACCACCCACGGCCGTCACTTCTCGGACGCGCTGATTGGCGGAGTCGGGAATGTACATGTTGCCCGCAGGATCGAAGGCCACCGCATAGGGAAAATTGAGCTCGGCGCTGGTGGCCGCGATTCCGTCGCCGTTGAAGGCGCCCGTGCCGTTCCCGTTGGTAAAGCCGTTGCCCGCGATGGTGGCGATCGCACCGGTGGCCGCGCTCACTTCGCGAATGCGCTGGTTGCTGGTGTCGGCGATGTAGAGATTTGCGCTTGCGTCGAGGGTCACGCCCAGCGGCTGGTTGAGCGTAGCCTGCGTGGCCGGGCAGCCGTCACCTACCGCATCGCTTTTTGAACCGCAGACTGTGCCTGGGTTACTGCCGGCGATGGTGGTGATGACGCCCGTGGCCGCGCTGATAAAGCGGATGACGTTGTCGCCGGTGTCGGCGATATAGAGGTTCCCGGCACCGTCGAGAGCCACGTCATCGGGGCCGCTGAGTGTGGCGCTGGCCGCCGGTCCGCCGTCGCCTGTGTAGGCAGGATTGCCGTTGCCGGCGATCGTCGAGATGATTCCCGCGCCAGTACAGCTGGTTCCCTGGATGGTGGCGCTGGTGGCACTGGCGCACACCATGCGGATGCGGTTGTGCAAGCTGTCGGCGATGTAGAGATTTCCAGCTCCATCGACCGCGATGCCACTGGGCAGGTAAAGCTCAGCCTGAGTGGCCGGGCCGCCATCACCGACCGCTGTGTAGAGACTGAATTGCCCGGCCACCGGCAACAGGTTGCCGCTTACGAGCACGCCAAGGCCTCCGATTCCCGAGCCGGAAAGGTAGGCGGTGCCCAAGACGGACGGGCCCGTGCCGACTGTAGGGGTTCCAACCAGAACGACCGCTCCGAGACGCAGCCCCGGCGCCGCAGGCGTGAATGTGACGGATGCCGTGCAGGTGGCTCCCTGCGCCACTGTGGCCGATGCGCAGTTTGCCGCGCCCGTTCCCGCGGCGAAATCTCCCGACGGCGAGCCCAGAGTAAGAATCTGCACGCTCGTGACGGTGCCCGCGGCAGAGGCCGTGACCGTGACGCCTTGATTGCCTGTGGTTGCTCCGACCGGCTGCGCGCCGAATTGCGCATGCGCGCCTGCGGCCGTGAGGAGAAGCGCTGCTCCGCATAAGAGGGCGCGGAATGAAATGGATCGTCCGATCAAAAAATGGCTGGGCTTGCGATGGTCAACAAATGCTGCCTGACAAAAAATATTGCGATTAATGGATCCAGTCCTGTGTTGCATACACGGCTCCGTTCACGGCCTCTCGGTGCGTCTTTTCTTCCACCCGGAATGCTCTGTCCGGCGCACCAATACCGGTCGGAACGAACCTGACTGGCGATTGGGGCGCTGCCAATTTGCAGCCTGCGGAAGCGAGAGAGACGGCGCAGCTTCCAGGCCCAAATCGAGAGCAGCGACTTATCGTCTCATAATTACCTTTTTGCGCTAATTAATGTTCGAGGGTAATACCACCATAGTCGTATTCATATCTTTGGTTCAATGATTTGTGTTACCTGCGTACCAACTTGAGTGATTTTGGACACTTTAGCGCCTAAATTCCCAGACTTGGCAGCTACTGAAAAGGTGCTCTCCTCCGAGCCTGAGTTACTTGCGACCATCGGGAAATAACGGCGATTCTGAAGCCATCGTCGGAGGGTCGGCGTTTTCGGTTGAGGCTCAAAACTTGCCTGTGCTAGGCTTGCGCTACTTCCCATGCGGCGCGTGGCGCGCCATAGGCTTCCCCGACGTTCTAGAGCGAGGTTTTAACGATGGCAACTGTGTCGCACAGCGCGGCTGCGCGTCCAGCGATTCACTTCACTGATCGCGGCGGCTTCGTCGACAAGTATTTCTACTTTGCGATGTCGCTGCTGGTGGCAGCGATTGTCGTTTGGGGATTTAGCCACACGGTTGAGCAGAATCTGTTCCATGCCGCGCCGCCACGACCGCTGTTGCTGTGGTTTCATGGCAGCGCGTTCTCAGGGTGGGTGCTGTTCTTTATTTTTCAGTCGACGCTGGTGCGTACGCACAACGTGAAATGGCACCGGTTTTTCGGATGGTTTGGCACGGGGTTGGCCACAGCGATGGTGCTGCTCGGCATTACGACAGCGATCGTCATGACGCGTTTTGACGCTCATACGCTGCACCAGTCTGGCGGGGACGCTTTTCTGATCGTTCCGTTCTACGACGTGGCGGCCTTCGCCACGTTGTTCACGTTGGCGGTCATCTGGCGCAAAAAGCCGGAGTTGCATCGGCGATTGATCTTCGTGGCCACCTGCGGGTTACTGGCTGCAGCATTTGGCCGCTTCCCGTACCTTAGTGACCACAATCTCTTTTACGCAGGCGTGGACGCGGTGATCCTGCTCGGAGTGGTCCGCGATCTTTTGGTGAACCGGCGGGTGCACAAGGTCTATCTGATCGCGGTGCCGGCGTTGATCCTCTGCCAAGCCATTGTCATTCACACCATGGCCAACGGGTCAGCGTGGTGGTTGAGGATTGCGGACGGGATTCTGGGGTAGCACTTGCGAAGCTGGCAAATTGTAGCTACAATTAACTTGTGTACGTTTGGGACGAGCGAAAGCGAAAGTCCAACCTGAAGAAGCACGGGCTCGACTTCAGAGACGCAAACCTCGTCTACGAAAATCCTGACAAATGTACGTACGACGCGAGCCGTGACGACGAATACCGTTTGATGGATGTGGCCTTGGCTCTCGTCAAAGGCAGACTCCTGACGCTGGTGTATACCGAGCAAGACAACATGGTCCGCGTGATCTCATTCCGGAATGCTTCGCGTACGGAGCGTAGGCAATATGAACAGGACACAAAGTAAAACCGACTGGAACCGAGTGCAGGCGTACAAGGATGACGAGCGCATCCCTTATGCGCCCCAGGACGGCCCGTACGACCCGAATGATGCCGAAGCCACGCGCGCCTTCTTTGAGCGAGCCGACCTGATTCGGCGCGGTAAAGTAGTGCGGCGCGGCAAGCGCGGACCGCAAAAAGCTCCGACGAAGAAACTGGTGTCGCTGCGCTTATCTGCTGAAGTCGTCGATCATTTCAAGTCGAGCGGGCGAGGGTGGCAGACGCGGATCGACGGCACGCTGCGCGAGGCGATCAAGAAGAGGGCGTAAGCTTCGCGCGCCGCTGCTCTTCCGCCCAGAGCCATGCTGTCATCGCTTCCCGGATGTTCGCGAGTGCCTCGGCCTCAGTCCGGCCCTGGCTGATACAGCCGGGGAGTTCAAGAACCTCCGCTATGATCCAATTTTCTTCCTTGTGAAGTTGAATCGCTTTTTCCATCTCATTGCCCAATGCTCCTGCCTTCTGCTGTCTGAATAAGATCGAGTGCGGCTTCTTTTTGGAGCCAAACTAGGAAGTCGGATGATTTCCTTTCAAGATCCGAAAGATGGCTTAAATGGACTTCAATGCCTCGGGAGAGGCACTTTGTGTCCTCATCAGTAGCAGAGCCCGCCTTCTCGATCCCATCGTTTATGCTGTCGAACAAACCAAGATTTCCCCTGATTTTCTGCAATTGAATTGCGGAGAAGCGAAGAAACTCCATAGTCTTCTTGCAGCCTTCATTGTTCAGCCGAAACGCGTCGATAAAAACACAGTTTGCTCGTGCAATTGAAACTTCTTTGAGGGCTGGCTCTAGCTCCGAGACTATCCTGTCGGCGAACCTTCTATTCGTGCCCCCTACCGAGTTGGTTATTTGATAAACGCTCGCGACGCTACGCAACAAACAACTCCATTCGGCCTTCCTCTGGTCGCGAATCCACTGATCATGCTCCGTTTGCCGATTTCTTCGGAATGACCAGACCGCGATGGCCACGCCGGCCCCAATCGAAAGAAGGCTCACGACGGTTTGCACAATAGTTGGCAATAGCCATTTTTGCCAAGGATCCGGCTGCGATTGCAGAGCGCATTGAAGTTGCGCTAGAGTCTTGGCTGACGCTCCAACAAATGAACCAAGCGCTGGTACGAAATGAAGGATCATCTCTCCCACCTTGTATCCTTGGAGTTGTTCCAGTCGTTAGTATTATGAGCCAAACCCTGAAAGCTGTGCGCGGAACGCGCGACCTGCTGCCTCCGGAGACGGAGCTGTGGAATCGCATCGAGACGACAGCGCGCCACGTCTTTGCCCGCTACAACTTCGACGAAATTCGCACGCCGATCTTTGAAGACACGGCGTTGTTTGCGCGGAGCGTGGGCGAGGAAACCGACATTGTCTCCAAAGAAATGTACACATGGGAGGATCGCGCGCGCGCGCAGTCAGAGAATACGCAATCGCTGACGCTGCGGCCCGAGAACACGGCCGGAGTGGTGCGTGCCTATATCGAGCATGGACTGGGCGAGAGCGGGCAGTTGCAGAAGCTCTATTACATTGGGCCGCAGTTCCGCAGAGAACGCCCGCAGAAGGGGCGCTACCGGCAGTTCTGGCAGATCGGCGCGGAGGTGATCGGGCCGCCGTCGTCCGGCAGCGAATCGGCCCTGCGCGACGCCGAAGTTCTGGAGATGCTGGCGACGCTGCTGACTGAGCTGAAGATCGAGGGCTGGACGCTCGAATTGAATTCCGTAGGCTCGGCGGCGGACCGGGCGAAATATAACGACGTGCTGCGGGCGGCGTTGGTGGATGTTGCGCCGAAGATGTGCGGCGACTGCCAGAGGCGCGCCGTGACCAACCCCTTGCGCGTGCTCGACTGCAAAGTGCCGGAGGATCAGCCGATCATCGAGAAGCTGCCGAGGATTATCGACTCGCTAGGCGAAGACTCAAAGACACATTTTGCGGCGGTGCTTGCTGCGCTCGACGCGGCAGGTGTGCCCTACAAGCTGAATCAGCGGCTGGTACGCGGGCTGGACTACTACACGCGAACGACGTTTGAGTTCACGCATGGCGGACTTGGTGCGCAGAATGCGCTGCTCGGCGGCGGACGCTACGACGGATTGAGCGAGGCCATCGGCGGACCGAAAGCGCCGGGAATCGGGTTTGCTATCGGCCTCGACCGGCTGGTGCTGACTCTCCAGGCTGCGGAACTCAACCAAAAGGCTGCCCCACCGCAGGTGGACGCGTATATTGCGCCGATCGGCGAAAGTCTTAATGCAGCCGCTCTCGTATTGGCGCGCGAGTTGCGCAAAGCGGGGCTGCGCGTGGAACTCGGCGACGGCAGCTTCCGATTGAAAAAGTCCTTCGAGGCCGCAGACAAGATTGCCCGCCGCATTGTGATCCTGGGCGAGGATGAGGCGAAGTCCGGTATCCTGACGGTGAAGGACTTCAAGACAGGCACACAAACAAAGGTTCCTCGCGCGGAGCTGGCGAGGGTTCTTTCAGAACCCAATGGTCAGTAATTAGAGGACAGTGATCGGATCTTTGGCGGCACGGTTGAGGTTGTGTCCGCTCAAAGCGATTCAAAACTGAGCCTCCTTGAGCTCGTGCTATCCCACCCTTGCGACAAAAACAAATACGTCGCAAGGATGGGGCACCCCAAATCACGCGGGAGATTGAGAAGGAAAGGTTAGAGTTGTGCTCGACTTTTTAGGGAATCTCGAACGGACCCACATGTGTGGCGAGTTGCGCGCTGCCGATGCGGGCAAGCAAGTGGTGCTGATGGGCTGGGTGAATCGGCGCCGCGACCACGGCAGCCTTATCTTTCTCGATCTGCGCGACCGCACAGGAATTGCGCAGGTGGTGCTGGACCACGACCTAATCCCCGAGGGCCATGCGAAGGGCGAACAGGTTCGTCCCGAGTACGTGGTGGCAGCGGTGGGCAAAGTGCGGCTGCGCGGGCCGGACGCGATCAACCCTAAAATGCCTACGGGCGAGATCGAGATTGAGGCGACGGAGCTGCGCGTACTCAACGACGCCAAGCTCGCGCCGTTTTCGCCGTCGGAAGAGGCGATCCAGAACGAAGAAGTGCGGCTCAAATACCGTTACATCGATCTGCGCAGGCCGGAGATGCAGCACAACTTCAAGCTGCGGCACAAGATTACGCTGGCGATTCGCGAGAGCCTGAGCAAGCAGGGGTTTCTGGAGATCGAAACGCCGATCCTGACGAAGTCGACGCCTGAAGGCGCACGCGACTTTCTGGTGCCGAGCCGCGTGCATCCCGGCGAGTTCTATGCGCTGCCGCAGTCTCCGCAGATCTTCAAGCAGATCCTGATGATCTCGGGATTTGACCGGTACTTCCAGATCGCCCGCTGCTTTCGCGACGAGGATCTGCGCGCCGATCGCCAGCTGGAGTTCACGCAAGTGGATCTTGAGATGAGCTTTCCGCGGCAGGAGACGGTCTTCAGCGCGGTGGAGCAGTTTATGAAGGCTGGTTTTGCAGCGGCGGGCGTTGACTTGCCGATTCCCTTTACGCGCATCACCTATGACGAGTCCATGCGGCAGTACGGAACCGACAAGCCTGACCTGCGGCTGCCGGGGCTGACGGACGTGCGGCCTGCATTTACTGATGATGCGTTGGCAACGCTGCAGATCGATCCTGCGTTGCCAGTGGTGGCGCTGCGCATTCCCAGCGTGGGCGAGCTGAGCCGCAAGGAGCGCGAGGACAATCACCCGCTCTTCGACCAGAAGAAGGGCGCCAAGTTTATCGACGATTTCAAGCGCCTCCAGAAGAGCTTCCCTGACGCGGCCGCGAAAGTGCGCGAGCTGGCTGGGGCGGCCGATGAGGATTTTGTGATTGTGGTCGCCGGCGATCCGGCACACCATATCAAGGCCAGCGATACCAAGTTTCCCGGTCGGCTTTCAGAGCGCGAGATCAACGTGTACGCAGCGGCCGGCAACTTTCGCGCGGAGTTGGCAAAGAAGTATGCCGATCGGCACGGGGCGTTCAAGGTTACGGACGAGGTAGTTCAGAACGCGGCAGCGCGAAGCGCGGGGAGCAGTTTGATTGACGGCGGCCAAGCCTTCCACCCGATGTGGCTCACTGACTTTCCGATGTTCGAATACGACCTTGCCTCGGCGAAGTGGATGCCCGCGCACCATCCGTTTACTGCGCCGATTGAGGCCGATATGGCAAATCTCGTCAGCGATCCTGCGAGCGTGCGCGCCAATTGCTATGACCTGGCGATGAACGGGCTGGAACTCGGTTCGGGGTCGATTCGGATTCACCGCAAAGATGTGCAGCAGCAGATTTTTGCTTCGCTGGGCATCAGCGACCAAGAGGCTCACGCGCGGTTCGGATTTTTTCTCGATGCGCTGGAATACGGAACGCCTCCGCACGGCGGCATCGCGCTGGGCCTCGATCGCATTGTGATGCTGCTAACCGGCGCGAGCAACTTGCGCGAAGTGATCACCTTCCCCAAGACGGCAAAGGCGATCGATTTGATGGCAGAAGCGCCGACGACCGTAAGTGAGCAGCAGCTAAAGGAATTGCACATCCGCGTGGCGCTGAAAAGCTAAAAGGAGATCGTCAACAGCGGTAGGCTCGATCAGCCGCTAGGCCCGGTCCAGCTCGGCAAACATCTCGCTGAGCACGACGCGAATCGGCGTTCCGGGCACGGCCAGCTCGCCCGTCCGCACCTCTTCAAGCGCGGCATCGGCATAACGATAGGCGATGCGCGGCTCCGGATCGATGATCCAGATATGCTCGACGCCAAAAAGCCGGTACTCCGCAGCTTTTGCTTGCATGGCGCGCAGCGTGTCTTCGGGCGACAGAATCTCGATGGCAATCAAAGGCGGCTCGGTCAGGTAACGCTCAAAGGATTCCCCCTTTCGCACCACCAGCACATCGGGAACGCGGAACCTTTGGACAGCAGTTTGAGTCCGAAGTTCTGGAAAGACCTCGACACCCCACTCCGCTCGCCTAATTGCGAATAAGACCGTCAAGAACCGCTGAAGAATGGAGTGCTCTTTCTCGCCCAAGTTCCGCTCCTCGATACGCCCATCAACAAACTCGCGGTCAGGGCTCCAGCTGGTGCGCAAGTATTCGCGCACGGTCCAGAGTTCGTCCATATCCGGCAAAGCAGGGTTGGGCAACGTCGCCATGCCTTGATTATCCTCCAAACCGGTTAGCCCTGCCAGCGGAACAGGTGTGCATCTGTGCTTGGGCGAAGGATGACTCTGTGGTATATTTTTTGAGGTGCGGATGCGATTTTCACCTCCGCCGGAAGCCGCGCAGGAACGTCATTGGCGCGGCTTTTTGAACCCCCTCTGGACGCGTAGCTCAACTGGCAGAGCATTCGGCTCTTAACCGACAGGTTGTAGGTTCGATTCCTACCGCGTCCACCAGCCTTCGCCCTCTGGGGCTCCGGCTCGGCGGGCCATTTAAAAAGCGAAGGCTGTCGCGCCGTAGCTTTCAGCGAAGGCGGACGGTTGCGTCGACATCCTCAATCTCTACTTCGCAGGCGCCGTCGCCGCCACCTTCGTAAACGTCGATTCCAGCTCGGAGGTCCATGTGTTGCCGCCGTCCGTGGACGATTCGTATTTGAGTGTGTATTGCGTTTTGGAGACTTCCTTTTCGGTCAGGCGCGTCTCGATCGGCTTACCTTGCATCATCGACTCGATGAGCCAGGTCCAGGTGTCGCCGCTGACACTTCCTTTGGCCGTGATCGATTCGCCCCAACTGTCGAATGCGTTGTAGGTGTACATTTTGGTTTCCGGGTCATACCCCAGGACGGCCATGATCGTAAACTCGCCCACGGGCGATTTGTTGACCGAGTGACCCTCAAGAAAAAATCCTCCGGACACCCATTCCCACGTTTGCGTTGACGACACCGGTCCTTCCATGCCGTGCGCGGTAGATTTGCCCACTTCGTTCCAGTTGCCGGCAAAATATGCGAGCCGCTCCACTTCAGGGCCCGGTTTCGGCGGCCCTTGCTGAGCCTGCGCATGAATTGAAGCTCCGAGCAACACGCAAATCGCAACCGACCCGATGATCCGTTTCATGTGAGACCTCCTTTGCGCTGGGGCCTGAGCTACGGTCCTTAAGAGTGATGGACAGAGAATCCAATGGGGTGGGAAGGGTTTGAAATGGTGCGCCCGGAGAGATTCGAACTCCCGACCTAACGCTCCGGAGGCGTTCGCTCTATCCAGCTGAGCTACGGGCGCGCTTCATCAGGATACCGCAGATTGCGGATTCACCGTCTTCGTCTCAGTGCCGGGACGGTCGACGATCATACGACCTTCACCTTTTTCAAGATATCGATGTAGACATTGCCCCTGGCTATGAAGATCGACCAGCCGATTCGCTCGAGCGGACCATTTCGGTTAGCGACACCGCAGAATTGCGAGAACAGCTCGGGAATTTTCTGCTGCGGAGCAACAAAGTTTTCCGAAGTTGCATACTGCTCCACGCGATCATATACGAACTCGACTCCATGCTTCTCTTCAGCGTAAACGTCGAAGACCAATTTGACATCGAAGGAGAGGTCATTCTCAAACTTGTGGAGATATGCGCGTATTGTCGCCTTCGCCAACTGCGACGCCAGTTCAGGCTTGAGACCGCCGGAGAGTCTATGAGTATTGATTGCTGCTGTGACTGCAAAAAACTGAAGAGCCGCTGCTTCGCATTGATAGCGGCCCTTAGCTACTCCATAAGATTCGGCCTCGGCTTGAAAGCTAAGGTCCTGTTCGGTCGGGTGTGAAAGCGGCCGAATCGCTGCATTCGCTAGTACTTCGGCCAATTCATTCAGCGGTATCGCTTTCTTCCCGAGGCCGAACATGGCCGTCAGTATAGCACCGGCTGTTTTTCTGATCGGTGGCTTTTGGAGGCTTTGGCCAGCGCCCTCGGCGTCACCGGCTGACTTCGCTTTGTCTGTTGACATTTCATTTAGACTCGTGCAATCATTATTTGAGGTTAGACGTGAGCGAGTCCACCATCAAACTAACTATTGTTGGATTTATTGACAAACTGAGCGAGGCCATCAAGACGCGCGATGAGGCTGGAAAGCGGATTGGGGAATACGCGGCAGCGATCAGGGCTCTTGCGAAGGTGATGGAAGACAAAGAGGCTGCAGATGCTTGCCTTGCCACTCTTGAGGAACTCAGCGGAAAGCCGGGATTCGTGAGCACGATTCGATCCGTTTTGCGAAGCAACCCGAATGGTCTCACGCCAACTGAAATTAAGGGTTGGATTCAATTTAGAAAAAGCATGGACCTTTCGGTTTACTCGAACCCGATGGCTTCGATTCACACGACGATTCGCCGGATGGTGGATTCTGGCGAAGTTGAACCGATCCAAAACGTAGAAGGCGAAAAGGCTTACCGCTTCAAAGCAGTCAGTAGCCGTATTACTCCGACTCCCCACCCCCCGCGTACGTTGCGGAGAAAGCTATAGGTTTGGATTCAACAACGGACTGCCCAAGCGCTCCTCCAGCACTTGGGCGGCGAGAGAAAGGTGGACCCGCGATGCGAGTGCGAATCACCGTCAAGGTCACGCAGACCGCGGCAGGTCATACGGTAGAAATCACCGTTGAACCGCCTGGATAGATAGCGCTATTCCAACAGTGCCCCGTCTCCTGCGCTCAAAGGGGCGGGGCTTAATTGGGAAGAGGCTTTATGCGCGAATCGGTTCCACTTTTATTGTGCCAATTTTGAGGCCTCAAGTTCAACCGAAGGGCGCCGAGGGCGGAGTCCAGATGCACCCCGCTCCAAATGGCCGTCTTTCGTTGACTTGGGGCTGATTTTTGAGTATTCTAGAGGTCTTGCGCGGTGTTGTGCTTGGGGTCCGGGTGTGTCCATACGGACCTTGCTTGATGGAGTTTCTGGCCAGGTTCTGGCGGCTCCAATGGAACAGGCGACCGGCTGCGGGACCGGGAGAAAGTGGTCCGGCGCAGCCAGGGTTCCGAATGGAACCCAACTCCCGCAGCTTCTCACCCGAACAGATTTGTTTGGCAGTGGGTAGATTTTGAAAGCCCGTGCACGTATTGCATGGGCGAGCGCGGTTTGCGCTGGTTGGAATGATCCGGACGTAGGGCTGTTGGGTGCGATCCCACCCTAGCCGGAAAGACAAAAGCCCGGCGAGGGTGGGGCACCCGGGATTCTCGGGCACCCGGTTCTTTTGAGGCGCAGGGTAAATTCTTTCGAGGGAAGCAAAGAGATGTCGACGTTTATTCCGAGCGGCAAGGATATCAGCCGCAAATGGTATGTGGTGGACGCGAGCGGGCAGACGCTGGGGCGCCTGGCCACCAAGGCCGCGATGATTCTGAGCGGCAAGACGAACCCGCAGTATGTGCCGTACATCGACACGGGCGACCACGTGATTGTGATCAACGCCGAGAAGGTTCGCCTGACGGGATTGAAGGACCAGACAAAGCTCTACCGGCGCTACACGGGCTTTCCGGGCGGGCTGCGCGAGGAGTCGTTTACGCGGCTGATCAACCGCAAGCCGGAGAAGGTTCTGGAAGAGGCGATCAAGGGCATGCTGCCGAAGAGCAAGATGGGACGCCAGATGGCGACCAAGCTGAAGGTCTATCGCGGCGAGCAGCATCCGCACACGGCGCAGAAGCCGGTTGCACTTTAAGGCAGCTTCCAGCTGCTAGCTTCTAGCTCCTAGCTTTTGATTGCGGGAGCGGAGAGGCGAAGGAAAAAAGAGGGACGCCCGATGGGGCTTGGACAAGCTAGCAGCTAGAGGCTAGAAGCTAGGAGCTAACGAAGTATGGCAGAGGATCTGGTTCAGTATTACGGGACGGGGCGGCGGAAGTCGGCGATCGCGCGAGTTTTTATGCGTCCCGGCACGGGCGAGTGGAAGGTCAACGGCAAGAAGTTCGAAGAGCACTTTGTGACCGAGCAGCAGAGGGTCAGCGCCAAGCGGACCCTGGTGGTAGCTGAGCTTGGTGCGAGCTTCGACGTTGTGACCACCGTGAGGGGCGGCGGAGTTTCCGCACAGGCCGACGCGGTGAAGATGGGCATAGCCCGCGCCCTGGTTGAATTTAACCCTGAGCTGCGCAAGCTGCTCAAGGCCGAGGGATTGATGACTCGCGATGCGCGCCAGAAGGAACGCAAGAAGTATGGCCAGAAGGGCGCGAGAAAGCGGTTCCAGTTCTCGAAGCGCTAAGCGCTTGCGAGCTACTAGCTTCTAGCTTTTTCGTGCTTGAAGAAGCGGTATCGGGACTTTGGAAGAAGTGAGTTCCGGCAAGGAAAAGCTAGCGGCTAGAAGCTAATAGCTGAAAGCTGGTTTTTCAAATCTCCCGCGCGAGCGGGATAAATCCGGGCCACAGAATCAACAGCCCGGATGCAGTCCACGAAGGAGGACCATTGGCAACCATCACCATGAAGGAACTGCTCGAAGCGGGTGTTCACTTCGGGCATCAGACGAAGCGCTGGAATCCCAAGATGAAGGAATACATCTTCGGGGAGCGCAACGGAATTTACATCATCGACTTGCAGAAGACGCTGAAGCTGTTCAAGGACGCGTCGAAATTCGTGACTGAGCTGTGCGGCAGCGGCAAGACGATTCTTTTCGTCGGCACCAAGCGCCAGGCACAGGATGCGATTGCCGAAGAGGCCACGCGGGCGGGCATGCCATACATCAACCAGCGTTGGCTGGGCGGCCTGCTTACCAATTGGGTGACGGTCCAGAAGTCGGTGAAGCGCCTCCAGGAACTCGATGAGATGGCCACGGACGGCCGCTACGACCTGCTGACCAAGAAAGAAGTGATCAAGCTGGAGCGCGAGCGCAAGCACTTGCAAGCCAACCTGGCCGGAATCAAGAGCATGAAGCGGCTGCCGGACGCGCTGTTCATCGTGGACTCAAACAATGAGCAGATCGCGGTGAAGGAAGCGCGCAAGCTGGGCATCCCGGTGGTTGCGGTTGTGGACACCAACTGCGACCCAACGGTTGTGGATTACGTGATTCCCGGCAACGACGACGCGCTGCGCGCGATTCGTTTGTTCACGTCGAAGGTTGCCGACTCGGCTGCCGAGGGCGTGAACATGCTGACGGACAAGGCCTTCACGGAAGAAGCGCCCGCCGAGGCTGCGGCCCCGGAAGAGGGCGAAGGCGCAGCAGAGGGCGTGGCGATTTCGGCGGAGAGCGCGCCGAGCGAAGAAGTGGACCTGGAAGCAGCGCTGGGCGGCGGAATCCGCAAGGCGCCGGCGGCTGTGGCGGCGCTTCTGGAAGAGGACGAAGTGGCGGCGGAGAGCGCCAAGTAGCGATTCGGCAAGGAAGCACGCACTGAACTCAAAAGAGCGTGGCCGCTTCGCAAAGGGCCACGCTTTTCTTATGCCGGAAATTCTCCGGCGCGCAACACGATTGTGAAATCTTAAACGCAATGCATGCATAAGGCCGTGTGCGGCCAGGGAAAAAAGAGAGATGACGACAGTGACTGAGAAGATTGACGCAAAACAGGTGAAGGAACTGCGCGAGAAGTCGGGCGCGCCGATGGGCGACTGCCTGAAGGCTTTGCAAGAGACCAAGGGCAACATGGAAGAGGCGTTCGTGGTTCTGCGCAAGCGGGGCATGGCCTCGGCGCAGAAGAAGTCGTCGCGCGTGACCAACGAAGGCGCGGTGGGCAGCTACATCCATGCCGGCGGAAAGATTGCCGTGCTGGTGGAGCTGAACTGCGAGAGCGACTTCGTGGCCCGGACCGATGACTTCCAAGAGCTGCTGAAGGACGTGGCCATGCACATCGCGGCCAGCGATCCGCGCTACGTGAAGCCTGAGGACGTGACGGCAGAGGATCTGGAGCGCGAAAAGGAAATTTATCGCGCGCAGGCAGCGGCTACGGGCAAGCCGGCGCCGGTGATTGAAAAGATCGTGGACGGAAAGATGGCGAAGTTTTACGAGGAAGTTTGCCTGCTGGATCAGCCGTTCATCAAGGACCAGGCCATCAGCGTGAAGGAGTTGATCGCGCAGAAGGTGGGCAAGCTGGGCGAGAACATCACGGTGCGGCGGTTTGCGCGGTTCAAGGTAGGCGCGACGGATTGGACCGTGGCGCAGACCAAGCCGGTGGAAACAGCCGCGGAGTAAGCGCGCCACGGAAGGCGGAACACGATCCAAGTCAGAGTCGAAACCAAATAGAAGGGGCAGTCCATTGCGGACTGCCCCTTTTGTTTTGGGCTGGAAATTGACTGCTTATGGCAGGTAGTAGCGGAGCGAGGTGAAGATCATGTTGTCGGTGCCATGCGCGCCGCCGCTGGGATTCGCGACGCCGACGGAACCCGCAGGAACCGTAGTGCTTCCGGCGCCCGACCATAGATCTCGCCGCACGTTTTCGTACGTGAAGCCCTGGCGGAAGCGGCCCTTGGGACCGTTATAGAAGTTGAACCAGTAGCCGGCCGTGATCTCCTGGACATCCTTGTTGCTGCCGCCGCAACTGGCCGGTGCGACCTGTGCTGCGCCTCCGGCTCCTGCGGTGCCGACGGTGGTGGGCTCAGCCAGGCAGCCCGACATATTGACGCTGCGCGTGCCGTAGCCAACCTGGGTGGTCCCGCTGAGTACGTAGTCGCGGTCAAGATAGTCGCCGCCGTAGTTGAAGTACGCGTTGAAGTTGGGAGTGGGATTCAGCTCGACGGTGCTGAGAGCCGAGAAGCCATGGATGGGAGAGAACACCGCATTGGGGCGCAGTGTGACGTCGGCGATGGTTGAGGAGCCGTAGCGGCCGACGCCCTGGCCCCACAATCCTTTCAGACCAATGGTGAATTTCTTGGTGCCAAGTGGAGCGCGGAAGCCGCCGCCGAGGCCGGCGCCGGTGGCTGTGCTGTTGGTGGGTGTGGCCGTCGTCGGAACCGTGCAGGTGGCCGATACGGTCGCGCAGGGGTAGATTCGATCGCGGAAGTTGCGCTCGATGCCGAAGATTTCCCAGTGGCCCCAGCCGGGCTCGAATGCCATCTTCACCACAAAGTCCGGCGTGTAGTTGAATGAGTAGTTGGCCTGATTGTCGTAGAGGCCGCCGCCGGTTCCCGTTGAGCCAAGCAGATAATTGGCCGGCGTATTCTGGCCAGACGCGTTGAGCGTCTCGGCGTTTTCAACTGAAGCGCCTAAGAAGAATTTCTTGCCGAAGTCCTTGGAGACGCGGAAGCTGTACTGCCGCGCCCAGACAAAGCCCGCGGAGTATTGCGCATCGATCGTCGAAGGCAGGACTTCCGTGCCGCGGGTCAGGCCAGAGGTGGTTTCAGCCACCAGCGACCAACCGGTGCCGCCCGAGAAATCCCATCCGCTCGCCAACTTGGCATCGCCCCAGATTTGCCGCTGGCGCAAGGTGTAACTGTTCGACTGGTTGTTGTTCGAGGTAGTGCCCGAGCTCAGCCAGTCAGCCTCGTAGTAGGCCGTGAGGGTTGCGCTATTGAGCTTGCCGACCCCCTTGAGGGCGACACGCGACTGGCGGCCAGAACCGAAGAACTCGCTCAATTGCGATGCCTGCGAGTTGGCCAGCGGAACGCCGGTCAACGCGGTGTTGATGTCGCCACCAGTGGCACCCTGACGCCACACTGTTTCACCCGCTACGAAGCTGCCGGCGGGCGAGAGGGTGATTCCTTTGTAATGAAGGGCGTCAGGACTGTTGATTGACTTCTTGATGCTGGTGGTCTCGTCGGAAACCGTGGTGGCGAGCGAGAGTGAGTCAGCCTTCAGGTCGCTCACGGTGCTTTGCAGGGTGGATACGGCCGCCGCATTGTCCGTGGCCGCAGCCTGTTGCGCGGTGGCGGCTGCTTCGGCTTTCGCCGCTGCTGCCTGCGCATCAGCTGCCGTTTGCTGTGCCTGCTTCAACTGCTCGTCCTTGGTTGCAAGATCAGCCTTCAGGCCGTCAATCTCGCCCTGAAACTGCTGCTTCATTTGGTCGATCTGCTCCTGCACCGTGGGACCGGCTGGCGCTGCGGGCTTCCTGGCTGCAGCGTGCTTCTTTGCCGGCGGCGTTGAGCCGCTGGTTTGTGCGTAGGAAACAACGAGACTAACTGCCATAAGTGCCGCGGCAGCCGCCTTCACTGTCAGTTTCATTTAAGCCTCTCTTTTCATTTGGGATTGTGTTGTAAGGTGGCAGCGCCCTCGTGCACAACGGAGGCAGACTGCTTCTGCATCCCGGACGCATTCATGAATAGAAAAATCTGTGGCATTCCCATCGGCACGAAAAATTAGGGGAGTGGTAGAGAAGGAAGTCTCGCGCCGGCAAAACTCCCTCTGTCGTTACGCATCCAAGCCTCGCAGAGCAAGATTAAGATTTGACGAATTCACACAGAATTCACAGTGGCGGGGAGATGCAGGTCTTTGCGCAAAGAGGATGACAAGAAATTCAATCTCTATTCACAAACGCTTCGCTTTTCTTGCGCGATTTTGCGAAAGGTTCGGGCTGGGAGATTGCGGCGGTGTGCTAGGAATGCGCGCGCGGCGAGAGCGTGGCGCGCACGCAGACAGTGAGCCAAAACGAATTGTGAGGACTGCGCCGGGCGGCTAGTTGGTGGAGGAAGTGGGACCGGAAGCGCTGAGCAAGTTAGCGAGCAGGCGATACGCTCCCGGCACTAACTCGGGGAACTGCCGGTAGAGCGCGAACGCAACATAGATGTAGGTGCCTCTGCTGCGATGCACGACGAGCAGGCCGCCGCGCTGCGGATCCTGGCCCGGATCAGCGGTCTCGGTGAGTGCCGTGTATCCGGGATCCCAGTGATCGAGGAAACCGTGGCCGCGCTCTTCAAACCATCCGTCAAAATCCGCAGAGGTGATTTGATTGGGCCAAGTGAGGAGCGGATTCTTGGGATCGAGGAGCTTGACGGGCGCTTGCTCATCGACAACACGCTCGGGAAAGCGGCCCATAGCGACGGGCAGCGGCGCGGGAAACGTGTTGCCCTGGTACTGCACGACGACCGTCCCACCTTGTTCAACGAAATGTTCGAGGCGCGATTCGGCAGCAGCGAGCGCGGGGCGCGCGGAGTAGGCGCGAATGCCGACGACAAGGACATTCCATTGTGAGAGGTCGGCGGTGGCAAGCTCGTCATCGGTGAGGAGATGCGGCGTGATGCCCAGCGCCTCGATGGCCTCGGGAACATGATCGCCAGTTCCCATTACGTAGCCCACTCGCAAACCCGGCTGTACTTTCACGTCGATTTTGCGGGTGCGGAGCTCCGCGGGCTCGTACTGGTTATAAGGAAGCAGACCGTTATAGCCAATGCTCTGCCAGCCGATCGAGTAGCTTTGATCGCCGACGTGCGCGACGGCCTTGATGGCGTAGGCGCGCGCAGCGACGTCGCCGGCCGGAGTCACCGAAAACACAAGCGGCTCCGTATCGCCTGCGGCTTTCAGATGAAATTTACGCTGCGCGGGATCTGCGTGCCAACCTTCGGGTAACTGGAGATCAACAATGCCATCGGCGGCGTGCTCAGAGTTAACCGTGACGCGGACGGGCAGCGGTGAGCCATCCAGCGGGAGAATGCGCGCCTCAGGCTCAACGCGCACGCCGACGGCAGGCGTGACCAGGAGCGGCTGATAGACGCCGCCAACACCGGTAACGTGTCCCAGCGTCTGCACAACCATTCCGAGATGGATGGGAACACCTTCAAAGGTGAACTCCGCCCAGGCAGATAACGGATAGGGCGCGAAGGAGCGCTCGCGCCAGGCTTCATTCGAGATGTCGTAGACGGGCTGCTCGGTGGTGGGCCGGGTAAAGTAGGGTTCTGTCGGTGCGGCATCGGCCGGAACGCTTCCATGAAAAGTCCTGTCGGTCGCGGGCGCTGCGGCGTGCTCCGCGTCGATCGGTCCGCCGGCGTCATCGATTTTCCATGGCGTGCCGTCACTGCTCACGAGCCATACCCGGCTTAGCTCTGCCGCGTCCAGCCCTTGCGCGAGATGCACGCGAACGCTGAAATCCTCACCCGGCCAAACGCTGCGAGCGGTCTCGTCAGCAGAAGCGCCGCGAAAACCGAACCCCTGGCCGCCGCCGCCGTTTGTCGTGAAAGCAACCAGGTCCAGGCCGAGCAGATCTTTAAGCGCCGATTGAAACTGCTCGATCTTCTCGCCTAGCTCGAACTCCAGGCCCGCCTTGGCCTGCGGGTCCAGGTCGCTGGATTTTACGCGCGCGTAGAGATCGAGCGTCTCGCGATAGATCGGAGCGAGATTATGCGCGGCGGCAATGCCGCTCTGGTTTTTGCAATCGCTTGTGAAGGCCTTCAGGGCGCTGTCGATTTTGCCAAGCTCGTCTGTGAGCCATTGGGGCGGCGCGCTGCCGGCCGGCCTCGCAAGGCCCGCGATGCCGGTATCGATGTTGACTTTGGGATTTTGAAAGAGGCTCGCGTCGTTTTTGGCGCTTCCCGCTGCGGCGGATGGTGCAACCGCCCACAAGTGATAGCTCGATGAGTCAGGGCCCATAAGCGCGGGATCGGCGCCGCCATACTGCGACTTTTGCTCGCCCCAACCTTCGCGCGCAATTTGCACATAAGTGCGGCCGAGAAGCGCGTCCCACTTGCCGACAGAAATGGTCGCGTCAGCCGGCAACGTACCTTCGATCCACTGGCCGGTTAAGTAATTGTGAAAGCGCGCGGGCGCCCACTTGCCCGTGGCGTAGTCGAGCATCTGGCCGTTGGTGATCGGCGCGAAGGGTGTGCGCGAGTAGACGGCGAGCGCCTGCCAGGGCTGAAGGCCGGCGCCGCCATCTTTCACCGGTCGCAATTGTTCGGGAAAGACGTTGGGATCGGCCGCGGCCTTGAAGGCTTCCTGCGCGATTTCGCCGGCCACCTGGTGCTGGCCGTGGCCATCGGTGACTCCGCCAACGAATGTTGACGCGATGATCTGCGGGCGCACCATGCGGATGGCGAGAACCGCGTCATAGAGCACGCGATCGTGGCCCCACTTTTCAAAAGATTCCTGCTGCGTTTTGGAGAAGCCGAAGTCGACCTCGGTGCCCCAAAGTTGCCGCACCCCATAATATCGATCGGCCTTGAGCAGTTCGTTGGTGCGGATGAGGCCAAGCGCGTCGTAACTCTCGGCGGACATGGCGTTCTGGCCGCCTTCGCCGCGCGTGAAGGTGAGCAGCGTGGCGCGCACGCCGAGCCCACGCGAAAGGTAGGTCATCAACGCGCCGTCTTCATCGTCAGGATGGGGCACGATGAAAAGTATGCTGGCCGTGGTGCCAAGGCGCTTGAGAGTCTGCTCGAGATCGGCAGCGCCGCGGTCTTCGGGCAGCGGCAGCGCATTTACCGGCGGCTCGGGCAAAGGAACCAGCGCCAGTTCGGCATCCGGCGAGAGCTGGGGCGCTTGTTGCGCGCTGAGAGGGGCTCTGCCGGAGGAGAACACGAGCGCAGACAGAGCCGCGCCGAGACTGATGCAGTGCAGTTTTCGGGGAAACGAATTCATCATCGACAGTGTACAAGCTGAAGTGCGGCCCTAGTCGAAGAAGAGCAACCGCAGATCCTTCGACTTGTCCGCCTGCGGCGAACTCGCTCAGGATGACAGGCCATTAGTACGGATAATTCTCGCCAAGACTATCAGCGCCAGTCGTCGCGCGTGCCGGCCAGTCCTTCGTTGACCACGGCGTCGAAGCCGGTGTTTTTCTTGACGAAGATCTCGCTGAACTGGCGGTCCTGGCGGAGAAGAATGGCCTGCAGGCGCACCAGCTCAAGAAGACCCAGGAACATGGCGATCAGCGCGCGCTCGGAATGCGTGTGGCTGAGCAGACGGCGCAGCGCTACGGGCTTGTCCTCCATGGTGAGGCGCCGCGTGAGGAACTGGATCATCTGGCCGACGGTAACCGAGTCTTCCTCCACGTTGAGGATGGGGCGGTTACGCGCGCGGTCGAGAATGTCGCGGAAGATGCGGACGAGGTCGGTGGTGTCGGCGGCAATTTCGGGCTCCGCGCCTGCGTCTTCGCGGAACTCGCGAACGCCGGGATTGGACCACGTGGCCGCTTCGAGCATCTGCTTGTCGTGCAGCATCTGCGCGGCGTTCTTGAAGCGCTCGTGCTCAAGCAGGCGATCGACGAGCTCGCGGCGCGGATCCTCGGTCGACTCTTCCGGCCCGACCGGCGCACGCGGCAGCAGCATTTTGCTCTTGATGTGAATGAGCAGTGCAGCGGTGTAGATGAAGTCGCCGGCCACATCCATATCGCTGGCGCGCAGATGGTCGACGTAGGCCAGGAACTGCGCGGTGATTTTGGCGATGGGAATGTCGTAGATGTCGATGTCCTGCTTGCGAATCAGGTCAAGCAGCAGGTCGAGCGGACCGTCGTAGACCTGGCCGACGAAGACAGAAAAGGGCGACTGCTCTGCATCTACGCCGCGGGCTTTGAGCGCAGCGGCAACTTTTTCAGCGGTGGTGGGCTCGGGAGTGGGCGGCTCTGGGGCCATCGACACGGCGGTCAAAGGGGGGTCGAAGGGCAAAGCAGGCGCCGCTTCCCGCGCGGGGGCGGATTCGGCGGGCGCAGAAGGTTCGGACTCAGGGGATTCTTTGACCGGCGGGACCGATTCGGGCGCGGGCCGTTCTCTGTGCGCGGACTTGGTTGCGGCGGCATCGGATTGTGGGGAAGAATTTGTCAATTCAGTTTCTTCTTTTGTTGGCGCCAAGTCCGGCGGGTTGTCCTTTGTTGGTTCCACAGGCAGAATCAGCGCAATTTCAGGTTCGATGAGATCGTCGGCACCTGTTGTTATCCCAAGCGATTCGGCCTCGCAACTAATATTCTCTGGCTCGGGGCCAACTTCCGGCTCAAGGCTGTTCTCAGGCTCGGGCCTGCTTTCGCCCTCTGCGGGTTTCTCCTCGCTGGCCTCGACCTCACTCTGTCCATTCTCTCGCTCAAAGCCGCCTTCGGGCTCGGGAATTTCTTCCGGAGCATTGGATTCTTCTGTGTTCGCTACGACTTCAATGACCTCGGGCTCGGGGATAGTTCTGAGATCCAGGCTGTTCTCAGGCTCGGGGCTGCTCTCTGTGCTGAACCCGACTGCTTCGCGCTCCGGCTCGACGACTATTGCTTCCAAGGTTGGCTGCGAGCCGGCTTCGACTTTTCCGTTGCGGCGGAAGAGCCCGAATCCGGAACGGATTCCGCCCAACGCAAAATCGAGCGCCCAACGCCACCACGGGAGTTTCTCTTTCTCCACTTGCACGTTCTTGACCCAAAAGCCTCTTCGATTCCCGTGGCGCCTATGTTAGCGGATCATAATCGCGCTCAAACCCTGTGATGTCATGAGCCGTCTTACCGTCAATACTGAGGAAGAAATGGTTACCTTCGGTCCTTTGAACACTAACCCGGACCTTCTCGTCTTTCTTGAGCGGTTTCTTAGCCAAGGAGAAATCGAAAGAGAATACTTTTTGCGGAACCACGAAATCGTGGAGCATCTTGTCCTCGGCGCGCCAGCAGAGCAGCGTCCAGATTTCATAGGAACGCGCCGGAATCTCGAATTCCCATTTATCTGCTTGAGTCACATCGCGCGAAGTTGTCACGAAAACACGCTTCTTTTTGGCGGTGAGGAACGGTTCCTCTAAGTCGCGCTCGATCGTCGTAAAGACGCGATTGCTCTCCTGAGAGAGATGAATTTCGTAGGGAACTAGGTTATTCCTCCAATAATCCCGCAGGACCTTTGCGCGCTGGTCATATGCGAGATTCCACCAGTCCGCGTTATTGCTCAGATCGCGAATTTCCTGTGGATTCTTGGGCATACCCCAGAAGTGCCGCCGCGCGGATCCGAGTTCATGCGAGAGGTCAAAGATCGCGCGAACTGAAACCATCGTTTCTTCCGCTCGTTTTGCCGCTTTGTTCAGTGAGTCATTGCAGAGCTGTTCCCAGGTGTTTTCGATCTTTGATTCGAGCCTCACTCTTTCATCGTGTATCGGCTCCGTGACTCTGCAAACCGACCGGCCCGCCTCAATTTTACAAAGCTCGCATCGAATCGACGCGGTCCGGCAGCCCTTTTGAGTCGACGCAATGACTTCGCGAGAACTAAAGGCCTTGTGCAAATCGCCGACCGGGCACAAATCCGGATCGCCGTGGTCCGTTTGGCGGATTCTCTGCCCACCGGTAGACATTGAGAGCACCTTGAAATTGACGACCGCGGGAGCGTCGGATAATTCGATCGTGTTGCCATAGCTCTTCGACATCTTGCGCCCGTCAGTGCCGCGGAGTTTCGGAGAAGGCGTCAATAGTGCCTCGGGCTCAGGGAAAATCTCCGTGCGATACATGGAGTTGAATCGCCGCGCAACCTCACGTGTGAGCTCGACATGAGCCACTTGGTCCTGTCCGACGGGAACATATTGCGCTTGATAGGCCAAAATGTCGGCGGCCTGCAAGAGCGGATAACCCAGGAAGCCGTAGGTGCTTAAGTCCTTGCCCTTGAGGTTCTCTTGCTGCTCCTTGTATGTTGGCACGCGTTCCAGCCAACCCAGCGGGGTCATCATCGAGAAAAGCAGGTGAAGCTCCGCATGCTGCGGGACATGACTTTGGATAAAAATCGTGGACTTCTTCGAATCGAGCCCTGCAGCCAGCCAGTCGAGAGCAACATCGAGCGTCTTTGCCTGTAGCTTTCCGGGATCGGCGTAGTCGGTGGTAAGGGCGTGCCAGTCAGCGATGAAGAAGTAGCAGTCGTACTTGGCGATGGGATCATTTTGGAGCTTGACCCAGTTGGCCAGGGCGCCCATGTAGTTGCCCAGATGAAGTTTTCCCGTGGGACGCATGCCGCTGAGGACGCGCGGACGGGACGATGAAATGGCGGGTTCGGGCATAGGCGAATGGATTCCTCGGCGGCCAAAACTACCGGACGCTTTCTCTTCCAAAGCAATAAAAAGGCCTGATTCCATTGTAGCGGGAAGAGTTAGGTGAATTAGAAAGCGTGAGGATGAAAGGGTAAGTTCTCACGCTGTTCGAATCTAGCGGTTCTCGTCAAGCTCGGTCAGCCTCCGGCGCGCTGTAATGGCGGATGCACCGAAGGGAAAAAGCTGAAGCGATTCGTTAAAGGCTGTTCGGGCGGCCTCCAGATCGCCGAGGCTCTTCAACGTCAACCCCTTCAGTTGCATTAAACTTGCGAGGCTTCGTTCGCCAAGAGACGAGGATTCCGCGAAAGCCTCAAGAAGTCTCGCTTCCGCGTCAGTCTTCTTTCCGCATACCGCGAGCGCCCACGCAAAAAGCGCCAGGCTCTGAGCGCGCACAGAGCGCCGCTGGGCCAACATGTATTGCTCCGCGGGATCAGACAGCACCTGGCTTATCAATTCAATCGCCCGAGTCGGCTCCTTGTGCTGCAACAATAAGCAGTCAACCAATCCGTATTGAAAGGCAAAGTAGTGTCGGGGTGCCTGAAGTGCAGCCTGAAACAGCTCTTCCGCTGCAGCGTACTCTTCATCAAACAGCAATGCAGTGGCGTAGAGATAGAGCGACCAATTTTCCAGGACCGGCTTTCCGTCCCTGCCGAATGCGAAAGCTTTGAGCTCGTCCTGGGCCTCGCGGAACCGCCCGGCCTCAAGCAGGACCCACCCTTTCAGCAAGCGAGGGAGTCCCGGCACCCAAAACAGAACTCTGGCGAGCCAAAGCGCCCAATCGTATTTGCCTTGAGCCGTCAGGTCTGAGACGACGTGCTGGGACCACACGATGGCCTGTAGCAGCACGGACGCCGCGACCAGAGCGATGATCTCCAACGTCTCAAAGGGCTGCGGATCGGGCCAAAGAGGGTGAAGGAAGGCAAGAAGCAGAAACGCCAAAGAAAGCGAAAAGATCGCACCATCTCGGGGCAACCTCAGCCGCTGTTTGACCGCAAGCCAGGTGCGGCGGCGAGGCAAAGGCCGGTCGCAAGTGGGTTTACCGCAATTTGGAGTCTCTGACGTCAATAGTCCCCTCTCGCGAGTGAGGGATCGGGCCGGTCCTAAATGCCCATGAGGATTGAGAAGATCAAGCGAATCGAGGGGCCGACCAGCAGCCTGAGAATGAAGCTGCCCACGACGATCATGAGGATCCAACTGATCCAGCCGCCGATGCGGTCATATTGTTGCACCAGGTTATAGGGCAGCATGTTGCGCACGAAGTGGCTGCCATCAAGCGGCGGAATGGGCAGCAGGTTGAAGAAGAACAGTGACAGGTTGACTTCAATCGCCAAAAGCGCCAGCAGGACTAGCGGTTGCAAGCCGCTGCCGAAGGCCAGCGCACCAGACAGATTCGCGCGCACCAGCCCGCGCCCACCGGGGACGGCGAGGCAAACGACCGCCAGGGCAACAAAAGCTACGCCCACCAGCAGGAGATTGGAAACCGGCCCGGCAAGAGTGACCAGGTTGTCGTCGCGCACGATTTTCTTGAAGTTGCGCGTGATGACCGGCGTGGGCTTGGCCCAGCCAATGAGAAATCCGCTGAAGAAGGAGAATCCGACAAATGGGCCAAAGATGGCGAGTGCGGGAATCAGCAGAGTGCCGATGGGATCGACGTGGTACATCGGGTTGAGCGTGATGCGGCCCTGAAGACGCGCCGTCTGGTCGCCGAGGCGCGAGGCCATCCAGGCGTGCGCGCACTCATGAAAACTGAGAGAGAAAAGCAGCAGGACAAACTCGAAGATGCCGATGACGAAGGCGGTGGACACGAAGCGATTTCTCCCGGGGGCAAGACTCAGCGTAGCACGGTGGCATCGCTGCGTTTGGTAGTGGACCCGTTTGGGGAAATCTTCCCTCAGGGGCTAAAGCCCAGGCCATTTGCGAATCCTGCGGCATGACTGAAGTCATGCCCTGATACAAGACCCGTTGATTTGGATTCGTGCAATCCCAGGTCCCCAAATGCGAGGGACCTGGGGCACCCATTCTTTTGTGGTGGGGCGAGGATACGAAGAACAATCGCAGGTCCTTCGACTTCGTCCACCACGGCGGACTCCGCTCAGGATGACGAGTCATTGATTGAACGAGATTGGGCGCTAGCTCTCGATGTACTCCCAGAAGGAGTCGGCGAGTTCGGCGCTGAGCTCAGTGGTCATGCGGCGGGCGGCGCGCTCGACCTCTTCCATGAGGCCGTGCAGGTAGTCGCGCGAGCGGGAGACGGCAGCGACGGCGAGCGTGGCCGACTGCCACACGACAGCTTCATCCAATTCCGCGACGGACACGTTGAAGCCCTGCCGCAACTGGTCTTTCATCGAGCGGACCACCTGCCGCCTGTCCTTGAGCGACTGGGCGTGCTCGATGCGAATCTCGAGGGTCAGCTGCGCTACCGGCATACGGGTTTGAATTTGTCACCGACAGTGTAAGGCGGTTGTGGGCGGGCGGAGCAAGTTTTTCTTGCCGCTCGCCGGAAAGGAGACGAGGGCCGGACCGCCCTCCGCATTTTTCCGACGAGAATTCCATCTACTTCAAAGCATCATCTGCTTTACCGTTCATCAGGCTTTCAATCGTTTTGTCGATATGGCAGGCATCGATGCATCCGATCCGGATCAGTGCTACGTCGCCGTCTGGACGAATGAGCACGAGCGAAGGGATTTGTCCTGTCCAGAGATTCGTCGTGATTCCGAAATCAATCGGCAGTTGCGACATCGGCTGCATCATCGCGATGGGCCAGTTGATATCGTACTTTTGCTGCATTCGTTTCACGGCCGCCGTCTTGTCTCCCAGCGCGACCATCAAGAGGTTCAGGCTCAAGTCATTATGGTCTGCGACGCTCAATACCTTCGGTAGCGAATCCATGCACGGCGCGCACCATGTGGCCATGAAGTCGATGAGCAGCCACCGGCCCTGGAATTGTTCAAGGGTTAGCGTCTTGCCGTCGATTCCCTGGAACTGCGCATCCGGCGCGCTGAAACCGGCTGTCACGCGCCGGAAGGGATTGGGACCAACCGGGTCATACTCTGAAATCTCGCGAAGTCCAGTTTCCATACGGAGATCGCCACGCTCGATGAACAGATGGATTTGCCGGCGATCACCCTCGTTCAAAAGGTTGGCCATGATCATTGGACCAGTTTCGGCGGCGTTTCTACCGTCAATGCGGACGATCAGGTCGCCTTTGATCAGGTTGAAATGGATCGGTGACACGGATGTGCCAATCACGCGCCAGCCCTTTGATTCGTGGGTGATTGAAAGATTGTCGACCGCGACGATGGGTTCGGATTGCGAGTGGGCAAGGTGCGCGCAGAGCACGACGTAGGCACACAGAACTAGCTTTTTCATGATCTTGGCCATTCATTATAGGACAAGACGGGCGGCTGAGCCGTCATTCGGCGAACTTCGCCAACTGCCCGGGCGTGGGCTTTGGCGTGACGGCGCTGACGACGACCAGCGCGGCGACCGCGGCGAAGAGCGCAGGAAAGATGGCGTCGCGATCGGCGAGGAGCGCGGGAAGGTGAAGAAGCTGCTTGAAACCGGGCGTATCCCACACCAGAGTCACCACGGTTCCCGTCGCAATCGCGGCTACCGCGCCCCATGCCGTGGCACGCTTCGAGTAGAACGCCGCAAGCACAACCGGCGTAACCGCGGCGGAGTAAATGGTGTAGGCGTAGAGCATCTTGGCAAGAATGCTGGGCGCGTAGATGGCCTGGTAGAGCGCCCAGACGCCAAGCAGCACGACGGCGAGACGCGAGACGATGAGCACGCGCTTGTTCGACGCGCCGGGCGCCATGTAACGCACGAAGACATCTTCGATGAGATTGCTGGCCGGCGAAAAGAGGTAATTGGAGGCCGTGGAAATCACCTTGGCGAAGACCGAGCCGAGCAGCAGAGCGCCCATCAGCGCGGGCAATCCATGGCGCGCCGTGTAGGGGATGATCTCGTAGGGCTGGGCGGCGACTTCTCCCGTTTGGTAGAGCGCCGAGCCGAAGACGGCGATGGCAACAATGAGGGTTTCAAGCAGCAGCGTGCCCAGAATCCACCCGACCACAGAAAAGCGGGCGTCCTTTTCCGATTTGGCGGAGAAGAATTTCTGGTACATGACCTGGTTGCCCAGCATGAGCAGCATGGTCGGCACCAGAAACTCCATGGCGCGGATGAACGTGAGGTTACCCAGAACCTCGAAGTGCGTTGCGGGCAGAGCGGCGTGAAGGCCGGGCCATCCGCCGGCTTTCAAAAACAGCATGGGCGTGGCGATGATGCAAATGACCGTGACGAGCGAGCCGATGGCCACATCCATATAGGCGACCGACGACATGCCGGCCAGGGCCGTGGTGACGATGACGAAGGCGGCAATGATGTAGGTGCCCAGCTCCGGAGTAACTGTGCCGGGAAAGATGAGGTGAAGCACATTGCCGCCGCCCTTGAACTGGTAGCTGGTGATGGCCACGTAGGCGAAGAGGATGGCGATGGTGCCGAGCACGCGCGCCCCCTGGTTGTAACGCGCCTCAAGCAGGTCGGGCAGGGTGAACTGGGCGAACTTCCGGGCACGCGGCGCAATAAAGTAAATGAGCAGCAAGCCCAGCCAGCCGCCGGCCGGCTGCCAGAGCGCGGCGAATCCGTTTTTATAGGCGTTCTCAGCACCGGCAAAGAGCGAGCCAGCGCCGATCCACGAGGTAAGCAGCGTGAGGACGAGAACCACGGCCGGGAGCGAGCGGCCTGCGACGAGGTAATCGGCCTTGGTCTTGACCCCGATGGAGCGGTAGACGGCCACAGCCAGCAGCGCGGCGGCTATGGCAACCAGCACGACGATGTAGAGCGCAGACAACAAGATGCTTCCTCGGCACGCTTAATGGGCGCGGTTTGAGATTTAAAGCAGTGTACCGGATGGCGCGGTAGGTATCTCCCAAGACAACCGCTGCATCAAAAGTAATGCTGCGACGGTTGACGCGCCGCACGACTGGCGCTACTCTCGCAATACCGGAATTGGTACTCAACTCCAACCCGCGGATGCCTAAGGCAGCCAGGAAGCTGGGCAGGACTCTGAGCTTCGGTTTGCCTCGCGCCGTCTGGCTCCCTTCAAAACTTGCCGTTTGCCCTGAAGCGTGGATCGCCGCGCCCTGCCGGGGCGCATGCTTGCGCATTTGGCCGCTCAAACAGCAGATGCTCACGAGCGGAGCGACGATCAACGTAGCGCCGATCGCCGATAACTTATCTGCCAACCCTTCGACAGCAGCCCCAAGGCACCGCTGCCGGAAAAACTTAATCCACCGTCCTGGAGGACATAAAAACCTTTGAAGATCGCCCTGGAGATTACGCCGAATCTTGAGCCCCTGTTCGGGACCCGCGATGAAAACCTGAGACTGATGGAAGACTCGCTTGGCGTGCGCATCGATTTGCGCTCCGACGCCGTTCACGTGGAAGGCGCTGAAGCGAGCGTGACGCGCGTGCAGCGCATCTTCGAGGATTTTGAAGCCCTCCGCCGCCAGGGAATCCATCCGCATAACGGCGAACTGAACGGAATGTTGCGGCTGGTGGTGGCCGACCAGGCGGCGACGCTGCGCTCGGTAGCCGAGGCCGGCAAGCAGCGATCTGTGGGAATCAAGCGCACAGTGCAGCCGCGCTCGCTCAACCAGCGCCGCTACGTTGAGGCCATTGAGCAGAACGACATGGTGTTCAGCGTGGGCCCGGCCGGTACGGGCAAAACGTATCTTGCGGTGGCGATGGCCGTTGCCGCATTCAACGCGAAGCGCATGGGCCGCATCGTGCTGGTAAGGCCCGCTGTTGAAGCCGGCGAACGCTTGGGCTTTTTGCCCGGCACTTTGCAGGAGAAGGTGGACCCCTATCTTCGCCCGCTGTACGACGCGCTCTACGACCTGCTCGATCCCGACCGCGTGGACAAGATGCTCGAAAAGAACATCATCGAGGTTGCGCCGCTGGCCTTTATGCGCGGGCGCACGCTCAACGACGCCTTCATCATCATGGACGAGGCGCAGAACACCACCGTCGAACAGATGAAGATGTTCCTGACGCGCATGGGCAACAACTCGAAGGCCGTGATCACGGGCGACATCACGCAGATCGACCTGCCCAATCCGCGCAAGTCTGGGCTGCTGGACGCGATCAACGTGCTGAATGGCGTGGAAGGCATTGCATTCTGCCACTTCGACGACGGAGATGTGGTGCGCCATCCGCTGGTGCAGCGCGTGGTGCGCGCGTATGAGAGCGCGAAACCCCGGCAGCAGGAACTGCCGCTCACGATGGGCGATTCGATTCAGGTCGGCACCCAGGAAAGCGAAGAGCGCGTCGAGGGATCGGGGAAGCAGACGGCGAAGCCGCAGTAGCGCTAAAACTCTCGAGTGTCGTCTAGGTTGAGAGCGGCGGGCGCCCCAGCAGGCCTGTATCGTTCCAGCAAAATATCGACAGCGCGTTCCGGGCCGTTCCATCTGGAAATCACTTTTGCGAAATCGGCTGCCTTCGCTTTGGCCTGCTCGTCGTGCAACAGCTTTTGGATTGCGTCCTGAACGTGCCGCGACGGGTTGCTCGATTTGCCGACACGAATGGCAAAGCCGAGCCGCTCGAGACAGGCCAGATTTGCGACCTGCTCCATCTGCATGCCCACGCCGACAACCGGTTTACCCGCTAGCGCGGCGGCCATCACCGTACCCACGCCACCGTGGATGACAGCGAGATCGGCCATTTTATTTACCTGGACCGCGGGCACCCAATCCGTTACGAGGACGTTGGCGGGAACGCGAACACCGGAGATTTGTTCGATCTGAAACTTGATGGGAGCAATTACGCGGTAGGGTTTGCCGGCAAAGCTCTCGACAATCTTCGCGACAATTTCCGGCGTTCCGGAACTACCCATGGCGAAGTAGATCAGCGGTTTGTCCCTCGGAATCGCCGCGACCTCAGCGGGAATGGGAAACTCGTCCTGCGGAACCAGGGGACCGATGAAGGCGTGGTGGGGCGGCAGTTTGGCTCCGGAGAATTCGGGCGGCTCGGCGACCAGCGAAAAGTCTCCGCGCCAGAACTCGAAGATCGTGCCATAGCCTGGAACGCCGAAATGTTTGGCAGTGCGATTGATCCCGTTGAGGAATCCATATCCGATCCAGAAATTGATGAAGCGCAGGATCAGCCAGTCGGCCACGGCTTTGACGGCGGCGGGGCGCAAGTTGTCGGTCATGCCAGCGCCGTGGCAAAAGAACTCCGGCAGCCAAGTGGATTGCACAACCCAGACGAGAGGGACCTGAAGAATGCGGCAAGTAACCGGGATGGTGACATAGGAACCGGTGACAGCGGCGACGGGCTTGAGCGTTCTTAAGCAGGCAACCTCGCTGTTGACGCGCGCGATAAGTTCGGCATCGGTGAATGCGGGGGTGAATTTCTCGCCGCGATCGACTTTGCCGATGAGCTCAATCTTCTCTTTGGTTAAGCGGGGTTCAAGGCGCGTCAAGGCGAAGCCGTGCTTTTCAATCATCGGCTCAAAGTCGCCGCCGTCGGAGATGAAATGGATGTCAAAGACCTGGCTGGCCGCGGGATGGCGCGCTGCCGCCTTGGCGATCTCAACCATGCGGCTGGTTTCAGCCAGGTTGAACGCACAAGGCGCGAAGAGGAGGGTCCGCTTGGTCATGGTTGGCTCACGGCGCAGAATTGCCGGCGTCGAGCGCGAGACTTGCAGGTCGTGCGCCAGCCGGCCCGGAAATTGCAGGGCCAGTGTATCAGCGCGGTGTTGCAGAGGATAGAATCGAAGTCACCGCGGGCCATGCCGTTTGCGGCCGCCGTACGATGATTCTCCTCGACCCAGAACTGGAGCCTGACTCAGCATTGGCATCAGCCAATGCGAAGCAATCGGCTGCGTCTGGAGCTCAGAAGAGTCTCCGCATATCCGCAGAGCGCGCACTAGGCCGGTACCTCAGTGATGCGCAAACAGCTGTCGGTTTAATCGGCCAGGTGACGGTGCTGCTTACGACCGACGCAGCCATCCGCGATTTGAACCGGCGCTTCCGCGGCAAGGATCAGGCGACGGACGTTCTCTCATTTCCCGCTAAACTACTCCAAAACACAAAGCCCGCGGAGCGGGTTGCGGGGGATGTGGCGATCAGCGTTGAGACGGCAAGGAAGCAGGCGGCCGAGCAAGGGCATACGCTTGCGGTTGAACTGCGGGTCCTGATGCTTCATGGACTGCTGCACCTGGCCGGCTACGACCATCAAACCGACGCGGGCAAGATGCAGCAGCGCGAACGCCAACTTCGCGCGAAGCTTGGGCTGCCACAGGGACTGATTGAGCGGACGAGGCCCGAACGTACGGGGCCCAAGCGCGCGAAAACGCGGAGGCGCAAGCCATGACTCCGCTTGAGATCGTTGCGCTCATCGCGCTCATCGTGGTGGCCACGCTGGCTTCCTATGTCCAGCGCGTCTACTCGGAGTTCGGCAAGATTTTGAGCCGCGAAGTTCAGGAAAATCTCGACGCGTGGGAAGTGCGCATCGAGCCGCATTTAGGCCTGAGCCGCGAACACGCAGCGCTCTGCTCATCTGTGCTCAAGCAACTTACTCTCGGCGTCATCGCGCTCGGCTTCGGCGCACTGCTTTTCATTCGGCCCACGCATCCCGGATCGCCCACGACGCTTGAAATTGCGCAAGCCGTTCTGGGCGTGGTGCTGGTGGTCGTTTTCGCTTACCAGCTTATTCCCGATCTGCTCTTCAACCGCACGCGCGGGCTGTGGGTTGCGCGGCTTCTTTGGCTCATCCGCCTGCTGCTGTGGCTCGTCACACCGGTCACTGTTTTCATCCGATTTTTCTTTTCCATTGCGGCGCTGGCCGAGGCGCCCACTGGTCCCGAGGAAGATGCTCCCGCACCCGACGTCGAAGCGCTTATCGAGGCCGGGGAGGAAGAGGGGATCCTCGAGCAGAGCGACCGCGAGTTGGTGCGTTCGGCGGTTGAATTCGGCGACATGCTGGTGCGCGAGGTAATGACGCCACGGCCGGAGATCTTCGCCGTGCCGGAAACGACGACGATCGAGCATTTCCTTGAGATGCTGCGGATTCAGAATTATTCGCGCGTGCCTGTCTACTCCGGCTCGCTGGACAACATCAAGGGCCTCGCGTTCGCTCACGACCTGCTGCAGATTACCGATGTGGAGGCACGGACGCGGACGGTTGCGACGATCTTGCACGCCGCGGCATTCGTGCCTGAGACCAAGCGCGGCTACGAGCTGTTGCGCGAGATGCAACGCGAAAAGCAGCACATGCGCGTGGTGATCGACGAGTACGGCGCGGTAGCTGGCCTGGTGACCATTGAAGATTTGCTGGAGCAGATTGTTGGCAACATTCGCGACGAGCACGAGACCGACACGCAGATCGAGGAGCCGCAGCGAGAGCCCTCAGGATCGTGGCTCATCCCGGGCAGTTTTCCTGCCGATCAGCTTGGCGACGTGATCGGCGAGCCAGTAGAGGTGGCCGAAGACTACGAAGCGACGACCGTCGGCGGCCTGGTGAGCGAGATTGTGGGCCGGATTCCCAAGGTCGGCGAAGTCGTGACGCTCGATCCACTCGGTCTGCGCGTAGAGATCGTGGCTTCGACGGGCAGGCGGGTGGAGCGCGTGCGGCTGTTTCCGCCGACCGCGCGGCTGCCGTTTCCGTAGGACCCATAGACATCTCCAGCCTGACTCATTCGGACCTATACTGGACTGTCCGTCGCTGCCCCAAAAGGATTGATAGCAATGCGCTTCGTTTTGAACGTGCCGCGCCCTTCACTTGCGATTCTTGAGCTGTTTCTGGCTGTGATCTTCCCCTTCGGCGTTGCGCAAGCTTCACAATCCTCGACAATATGCGGGAAAGCCAAACTTTCACTAGCGAGCCCGACTTATCTCGTTGCTGGCAGCGTCATCGTTGCGGTGGAATTGCCGTCAGGATGGGTGAGAGAAGAAGGAAAAAGGAGTCCCTTTTTCCTTCTCCGAGCCGGCGATCGATCCGAAACCGCAACGACGCTTATCTATGTCAATGTGCAACGTCTGAGTAGCTCGTTTGATCAGGCCGTCAGCAACGACGCGCGCGAGTTCCGAATGTCTGACCCATCCGTCCAGATTACGGACGAACCGACTCCGGAGATTCTGGAATCAGACTGCCCTGCCAAAACTCAGCGCTTCGTCTATCAGCAAAATCACAAGACATATGTGGATGAAGTCACAAAAATCGGAATAAATGGCTTGCTGCTGAACGTGGTTTTGTCGTCCGAAGGTGGGCCTGAGATCGAGCGCTATCAGATGGAATACCAATTTGTTTTGAAACATCTCGCTCTCGTCGCACCGGCAGAATGAATTGCCGTTCGGTACTATCATGTGCTCACTTTGGATTCCTTGAAGTCGCCGGAGGCGGATCTTGTCGATATCTCGTTTGACACGTCGCGATTTTGTGCGGGCAACTGCGGGAGCGGCTGCAATCGGAATAGCCCAGGGCACGATTCTGGCGGGCGCGACGGAGGCTCCCGCACAGCGTGTTCACGTGTGGGAGAAGCAAGAGATCGTGCTTACTTCGGAGCGCACTCTTTCAAATCCCTACACGGATGCGACGGTCTGGGTCGAACTGACTGGTCCCGGCTTTAACAAGCGCGTTTACGGATTTTGGAACGGCGGCAGTGAATTCCGCGTCCGTGTTGTGGCAACCGCGCCGGGCGCGTGGCGCTGGCGCAGCGGCTCAGAGCCGGCTGTCGCGGGGCTCGCAGGAAAAAGCGGCGCGTTCCAGGCGGTCGAGTGGACTGAGAGCGAAAAGCAGCAAAACCCGCTGCGTCGTGGATTCTTGAGAGCGACTGCGAACAACCACGCGCTTGAAACCGCTGACGGCACTCCGTTCTTCGTCGTCGGCGATACGTGGTACGCGACCGGCACAAATCGCTTTCGCTGGTACGACGACGATCGGGAGCGGCCGATTGGGCCGGGCGCGGGCTTCAAGGACTACGTTCGCTTCCGCAAAGCACAAGGCTACAACTGGGTCAACGTGATTGCCGCGTTTCCGAATTGGGAGACAGACGGCCTGCCTTATCACATCGTAATGAACGATGCGGAGAAAACAACTGTGCGATCGGCGTGGCTCGAGTTCGGCACTGGAAGCGCGAAGAACATGGACAACGAAGGCGGAAGGCCGTTCCTGTTTCCGGGGAGAGTGCCCGGCTACGAAAATGTTTTCCCGGATGTCGACCGGGTGAATCCCGAATACTTCAAGGCCATCGACCGCAAGATCGATTATTTGAATGCCAATGGATTTGTCGCATTCATTGAGGTTTCGCGCCGTGACGCCAGCGAACTATGGAAGAAGTATTACTCGTGGCCCGAATCTTACGCACGCTTCATTCAATATGTTTGGGCGAGATACCAGGCGAACAACACTGTGCTCAGTCCGATTCATCTGGACATCGTTCAGGAAAGCATCACGGTGCCGGACTTCATGAAGGCTATCGATCTGGTGATGAAGAAGTACGGGCCGCCGCCGTTCGGAACGCTGCTGTCGGCTAACGCCAACCCATCGACGCTGGTGAACTGGGGCGAGGATTCGTGGGTGACGCTGCACCAGATCGGAAACAAACGCGAGCACGAATACTACTGGTACCTGACGGAGATTTACCGCGATGCGCATCCGCATCCCGCGCTGAACGGCGAGCCATATTATGCGGGATACTTTGACGCGCGCGGCGTTCCCGGAGGCTACAAATATGGCGCCAAGGGCGGAACTGCGCAGGACGACCAGTTTGTGCGCTCGGCGATGTACGGCAGCTTTCTATCGGGAGGGCTTGCGGGCCATGTGTATGGCGCCGAGGGCATCTGGGGCGCCGACATCGAACCCACTGCGCCCACGAAAATGTGGGATGCGTTCCAGTGGAAATCCGGAGCGCAGATGAAGCACCTGCGGACTTTTGCGTTCTCGATTGGCAAGCGCTACCAGGAACTGGTGCCCGATGTTGGTTTCGTTGCGCCGAATGCCACACCAGTTTTGAAGGGTTACGAAGGGTGGGCCTATGCTTCGCGCACGCCCGACCAGAATATTTTTCTGGTCTATTTTGAGAAGGGCTGCCCAAAGAGCCTGGTGCGCGGCGCGCGAGTGATAAGCCTCTATCGAGCGCAGTGGTTCGATCCGCGAGAGGGCGCTTGGTCCGACGTGGTGGATGGAGTTGCGAAGGCGAATAACATCGGCGAGATCGAGCTACCCGATTTTCCATCCGATGCGGATTGGGGACTGAGCCTCGTGTACCAGGGTCCGGCGCCGCTGCCCGTGCATTTCTGAAGCGAAACTCCGTCCTGGGGCAAATGGGGTTCCTGATTTTCGAGTTGTAACATCGAGCCATGCTGGCGAAGACACTCGCGGGGTTTCTGCAATTAAGCGCGGTCCTCGCCCTCCTGCTCTTCCTGCCTGCATGGACGTTGCACTACTGGCACGCATGGACCTATCTCGCGGTCTTCTTAGGCTCATCGCTGCTGATTTCGATCGATCTGTGGTTTCGCGATCGGCGGCTTTTGGAGCGGCGATTGAAGGCTGGTCCTGGAGCGGAAGCGCGCAAAGGGCAGAATTGGATTCAGGCTGTTGCTTCATTTTGTTTTGCAGCTTTGTTGATAGTTCCGGCACTGGACCATCGCTTCGGTTGGTCCAGGGTCCCTCTGGCCGTAATAATGATTGGCAATGTGCTGGTGGCTGTTGGCTTTCTTATCGTCTATCGCGTATTTCGCGCGAACACTTTTACAGCCGGGACCATCGAAGTCGCACACGAGCAGACCGTCATCTCAACCGGTCCCTACGCCGTGATTCGTCATCCCATGTACTCAGGCGCATTGATTCTTCTTCTCGGAACCCCTTTGGCGCTTGATTCGTTTTGGGGACTCCTGGCGCTGCTTCCGATGACGGCGGTGCTTGCGGCGCGCCTGCTCGATGAGGAAAAGCTCCTGGCCGCTGAGCTTTCCGGCTACAGGGAATATTGCCGGAAAGTACGGTTCCGCCTGGTGCCATTTGTTTGGTGAAAGTGTTTGTATAATCGCGGGGACTTATCCATTTATTCCCAGGAGATTTGCATTTGATGGGTGCGGGAGCGCGGAAAGCAGGAAATCGGCGAAACGGGCGCGAGAACTTCGGTTTGTCGGCGGCAGATTTGCGCACGCTGCGCGCGCTGAAGACACCGGCGGGCATTCAGCGTTTTGTCGACGCGCTTACGTACCAGTATGCCGACACAGCGTGGTCTCCCGCAACGCGTGCTGCGCGAGCGCAAGGGACACTGCCTCGAAGGAGCGCTAGTGGCCGCTGCCGCACTGCGCGTGAACGGCCATCCGCCGCTGTTGATGGATCTGGAGTCGGTACGCGACGACGACCATGTGGTGGCTCTCTATCGCGAGCGCGGCTTGTGGGGAGGCGTTGCCAAGTCAAACTTCGCAGGGCTTCGCTTCCGCGCGCCCATCTACCGCACGCTTCGCGAGCTGGCGCTGAGCTACTTTGAGAACTATTACAATCTCCGCGGCGAGCGCACCTTGCGATCCTATTCGAGGCCGGTAAATCTGGCTCGACTGGATAGCCAGCACTGGATGACGGATGAAGACGATGTGTGGTGCGTGCCGGAGTTGCTGATTGCGGCGCGACACTATGCGCTGTTCCCCGACAAAGTGGCCCGCGCGTTGCCGCGGCTCGACCGGCGCAGCTTTGAAGCGGGAATGCACGGGCGGGTGAAGCACTGAAGACAGTTCGTAGTTCATAGTTCGTAGTTCGCAGTTCAAAGTTTGTAGTTCGCAGTTCGCAGCATCCTAGTTCCGCTAACCCCGCTGACCCCGCTAGCTTCGCTGTTCCCCTGTACCATTCATTCAGGAGCTGCATCGCCAAGTGAAATCAGGATTCGTTGCCATTCTCGGCCGGCCCAACGTGGGCAAGAGCACGTTGCTCAACGCGCTTACGGGCGAGAAGGTTTCCATTGTCACCGCCAAGCCGCAGACCACGCGCAACCGCATCATTGGAGTGGTTGAAGTGCCGGCGCAAAAAGGCGTGCACCCGGCCGCACAGATCGTCTTCGTTGACACACCCGGCGTACACAAGCCCGCATCGCAACTTGACCGGCGCATGCTGCAGGAGGTTCACGAAGCGCTTGAAGCGCGCGACCTGGTGCTGGTGCTCGTGGATGCGACGCGGAGAGTTCAACTTGGAGCGCCCACTTCCGATCAGAGGGTAAAGAGTGCGGGTGCCCCGGGTCCCTTGCAGTTGGGGACCCGGGAGGCCAAATCCGGTCTTCCTCTGAACGCCAGGAAGATTTCCAGTCTCCACACGTCCAATGAAGACGAGTTCCTTTTCTCACTGGTGCGCAAGCTCGACTGCCCGGTTTTCCTGGTGCTGACCAAGATCGACCTGGTGCGCAAGGACCAGCTTCTGCCGCTGATCGAGTCGCTCACCAAGCAATACAACTTTGCGCAGGTGATTCCGGTGAGCGCGCGGAAGCGCGACGGCCTCGACGTGCTGGTACGCAAGATCGTCGATGTGCTACCGAAAGGCGAGCGCTACTACCCCAAAGACCAGTACACCGATCAGCCGATGCGCTTCATGGTGGCCGAGCTGATTCGGGAAAGCATTTTGATCGAAACCGGCGAAGAAGTGCCGTACGCATCGGCAGTGGTGATTGAACAGTTTGAGGAGCCTGAGGCGCCGGCGAGGCCCGGCAAAAGGCCGCTGACTAAAATCGCGGCTGTCATCTATTGCGAGCGCGACGGGCAAAAGGCGATATTGATCGGCAAAGGCGGAACGAAGCTGAAGGCTATCGGAACGGGAGCGCGCCGGAAGATCGAGTCGCTCCTGGGCACGCAGGTCTATCTTGAGCTGCACATCATCGTCGAGCCCGGCTGGCGCAACTCGAGCGGATTCGTTGACTCGCTCGATTGGCGCAGGCAGATCGAAAAATTGGGCGGCGAAGAAAAGGGTTGATCCAGGGTACATTTTTTTGATTGCCGCTGCCGCGGGGCTAGCGAATGACTTTGAACGGGCCTGAGCTCACGGGCTTCGCTGGCGACGATCCGAAGTCCGAATCGAAGCCGAGCTGAAGCTTTGCGCCTTCGGACATCATGCCCGCATTCCAGGGCGGATCGAAGACGATTTCGACATGAACTTCGCGCACGTCAGGCAGAGCAGCTAGCTTGCGTTCCACTTCAGCCTTGATGACGTCGGACATGCTGCAACCGGGCGCGGTGAGCGACATACGGACATCGATGCGATTGCCGCTGCCTTCGAGCGGAACCGCCGCGGCCGCATAAACCAGGCCGAGATTCACGATGTCGACCGGAATTTCCGGATCGCGCACCGTCTTGAGCGCCTTCCAGATCATCTCCTCGCGGAAAGGCTCGGCAACTGGCGCGGCGTTCGGTTTGTTGCCTTGAGAGTCTGTCATTTTATACAGCCCGGTCGATAGAACCGTGGTTAAACTTGCGCTCGCTGGCGGTGTGGACACCGCCAGGACAGCCGGTCTGGAGACCGGCGCTACTTACTCAGTGGAAACGGTTTCCGGCTTATCTTCAAGCGCGGATTGCAGCGTGTGCCAGGCAAGCGTAGCGCACTTGACGCGCGCGGGAAATTTGGAGACGCCGCCAAATGCAGCCAGCTTGCCCAGATCCGCAGCGTTTTTCATCGCCTCGGGGTCGCCGGTAACAAGATCGTGAAACTCCTCGAAGAGCTTGGCCGCTTCTTGAGTGCTCTTCCCTTTAAGAATCTGCGTCATCATGGAAGCCGAAGCGCGCGAGATGGCGCACCCGGAGCCCTGGAAGCCAATGTCCTTGATGGCGCCGTTTTCGACGTCGAGATAGACTGAGCAGCGGTCACCACAGAGGGGATTGAATCCCTCGGCGTGATGATTGGCTGACGCCGGCTTGCGAAAATTGCGCGGGGCCTTGCTATGCTCCAGAATCACTTCCTGATAGAGATCGCTGAGTTCGCCCAAGTCCGCGCTCATGCGAATACCTCGCGCGCCGTGCGAATTCCCCCGACCAGTGCGTCGACTTCTTCTTTGGTGTTGTAGACAGCGAAGGAGGCCCGCGCCGTGGCGGGAATTCCAAAGCGCTCCATCACTGGCTGCGCGCAGTGGTGGCCGGTACGGATAGCAATGCCTTCGCGGTCCAGGATCGTTCCCAAGTCGTGCGGATGGACGCCATCGAGCACGAATGAGAGCACTCCGGCGCGTTCGCGGGCCGTGCCGATCAGTTGCACGCCGGGAATTGCGCCGACAGCTTGGGTGGCGTAGGCCAGCAGCTCGTGTTCGTGAGCGGCAATGTTTTCCATGCCCAGGGCAGTGATATATTCGATGGCCGCGCCGAGAGCGATGGCGCCAGCGATATCCGGCGTGCCCGCCTCGAATTTCCAAGGCAGATCGTTGTACGTAGTTTTTTCAAACGTGACGGAACGGATCATGTCGCCGCCGCCCTGATAAGGCGGCATGGCATTGAGCAGCGCGCGCTTGCCGTAAAGCACGCCGATTCCGGTTGGCCCGTAAACCTTGTGGCCGCTGAAGGCGTAGAAGTCGGCGTCGAGCGCCTGCACGTCGACGGCGAAGTGCGGAACGGCCTGCGCTCCATCGACCAGCACAGGGACGCCGCGGCGATGAGCCAGCTCGATCATTTCGCGCAGGGGAAGGACCGTGCCCAGCGCGTTTGACACTTGAGTGACAGCGACAATCTTGGTGCGCGGGCCAATCAGCTTGGCGAATTCGTCCAGTAGGAGTTCGCCGCGGTCGTCGATGGGCGCGACCTTCAGGTGTGCGCCTTTTTCTTCGCAAAGAATCTGCCATGGGACGATGTTCGAGTGATGCTCCATGGCGGTGATGAGAACCTGGTCGCCCACGCCAACATGCGCGCGGCCGTAGGTCTGCGCGACGAGGTTGATGGCTTCGGTGGCGCCGCGCACAAAAATGATCTCGCGTGTGTCGGCCGCGTTGATGAACTGCTTGACCGTCAGCCGCGCGGCATCGTGCGCTTCAGTGGCGCGCACGCTGAGCATGTGGACGCCGCGATGAATGTTGGCGTTCATGTGCTCGTAATAGTTCGCGATTGCGTCAAGCACCACGCGCGGCTTTTGCGATGTGGCCGCATTGTCAAGATAGACGAGCGGCTTGCCGTTGATTCGCTCAGCGAGGATGGGGAAGTCGGCGCGAATCCTGGCGAGATCGAGGCCGGCGGAAGCTTGGCTCAGCTTGGGATCGCGGGTAATGGGCTGGGCCACGGTGGTCAACGCACTTCCTCCCAGTGTTGCACTTCTTCATTTTCGGCAGGTGCGGCCGGAGGATTAGTCTGACGGTTTCGAGCAAGCTCACTGATCCGCTCGCGAATCAGGCCTTCAGCAAACTCACGCGCCGCGGGCTCCTGCATGCGGTCGAGACACTCCGCGGCGAACGCGTAAAGCAGAGTGTTCCGCGCCGAGACTTCATCGATTCCGCGCGAGCGCAGGTAGAAGAGCTGTTCTTCTTCGATCTGGCCGATAGTGGCGCCGTGGGTACACTTCACGTCGTCGGCGTAAATCTCAAGCTGCGGCTTGGTGTCGATGCGCGCGTTGTCCGAGAGCAGCAGGTTGCGATTGGTTTGCTTGGCGTCAGTCTTTTGCGCGTCCTTGTGGACCACGATGCGGCCGTGGAAGACGCCGCGCGACGCGCCATCGAGAATACCGTTGTAAAACTGACGGCTGTTGCACTGCGGCTGGGCGTGCTCCACAAGCATGTAGTTGTCGAGGTGCTGAGTTCCCGCGCCGACGAAGAGGCCGTTGATGAGGCACTCCGCACCGTCGCCGGCGAGAACGGGGTGGACGTTGTTGCGCACCAGGCCTCCGCCCATAAGAATGGAGTGCGAGGAGACGTTGGCGGCGCGCGCCAGCTCCAGGCGCAGCGTGGAAACGTTGAACGCGGCCAGATTCTCGCGCTCGATGAGATAGTGCGAGACCACGGCATCCTGCCCGGCAACAAGCTCCGTGACGGCGTTGGAAAATGCGGTTTCGCCGCCGAGAGAAACGTAATCTTCAATCACCGCCGCGTGACTGGTTGGCTCGGCGACGATGAGCGTGCGCGGATGGGTCATGAATTCGGCGCCGGCACCGGCAGAGACATACAAAAGATGGATGGGCTGCGAAAGGTTGGCGCCGCGGCGAATGCGCACGTACGCGCCGTCTTCCCAGAGCGCAGAGTTCAGCGCGGTAAACACATCGCGGCGAGTGTCGGCATAGCGGCCAAGATGCTGCTCGATACCGTCGGACGCGCAACCTTCGGGCGCGATGCCTACCATACCGCAATCGATCGCTCCCACTAGTGAGCAAATCTCAAGACCCTTGGGAAGCTCGCTCAACTCCGAGAGCTGCGGCGCAAAGTGGCCGTTGACAAACACTAACTGGCAGGCCGCGCCCGGAACGCGAAACGGCTCAATCTCGCGCGCCGAAACCGCGACACTGCCCTTCACTGCGCGCTGAAACGGAATCTTCGACATCGCCGCCAGATTCGTGAACCGCCAGTCCTCGTCGTGCGTGGTCGGAAATCCCTTGTCCTGGAAGCGCGCCCAAGCGTCCTCGCGGAGTTGCCGCAGCCACACCGGGTCACGCTCCAGCCGCTCGGCAATCAATTCGCCATACGCTTCAAGATATGTATTCGGTCTTGCTGTCACCTTCGACATCTCTTTCTCGCTTCCGCTGACTATTTCTTTCCCGTTTCTGCTGTCTCTCAATGTGCTCATCATGCTTGCAAAGTTGCGGCTGCACTTGCTTCCGCCGCGCCGTATCCCGTGTCTTCGAGCTCCAAGGCCAGCTCCGGCCCGCCCGAGCGCACGATTTTTCCATCGACAAGCACGTGCACGAAATCCGTTGCGATGTAATCCAGCAGCCGCTGGTAGTGGGTGATCACGAGGAAGCCGCGATCGGGGCTGCGCATCGCGTTCACGCCCTGCGCAACAATCCGCAGAGCATCAATGTCTAGGCCAGAATCGGTCTCGTCAAGAATCGCGAGCTTGGGTTGAAGCACGGCCATCTGCAGAATCTCATTGCGCTTTTTCTCGCCGCCAGAGAAGCCCTCGTTCACCGAGCGGTTCATCAGCTTCTCATCCATCTCCAGGAGTTTCATCTGTTCCTTGTAAACGGGCAGAAAATCCATGGCGTCGAGCTCATCTTCGCCGCGGTGTTTGCGGATGGCGTTCAGAGCCGAGCGCAGGAAATATGCGTTGCCGATGCCGGGAATTTCGACCGGATATTGGAAGGCCAGGAACACGCCCTCGCGCGCCGCGTCTTCGGGCTTCATCTCGAGCAAATCCTTGCCATCAAGCAGCACTCTGCCGCCAGTGACCTCATAGGTCTCGCGCCGTGCCAGCACCGCTGCCAGCGTACTCTTGCCCGAGCCGTTGGGGCCCATGATGGAGTGCACTTCCCCCGCATTCACGGTTAAATTCACGCCCTTCAGAATCTCGTGGCCATCCACGCTGGCGTGCAGATCTTGAATTTCTAACAAAGCCATTGGTTCGTCTCTCTCCATTCGATGTGTTCCGTGTGGGCGTGGACGCCCACACGACAGCCGGACTGGAGTCCGGCGCTACAAGTTATCCGACGCTGCCTTCGAGGCTCACGCCCAGGAGCTTTTGCGCTTCGACCGCAAATTCCATGGGCAGCTCCTTGAAGACTGTCTTGCAAAATCCATTCACGATCATCGAGACCGCATCTTCTGCCGTCAGGCCGCGCTGACGCAGATAGAAGAGCTGGTTCTCTCCGATCTTGGAAGTGGACGCTTCGTGCTCCATCCTGGCTGTCGCGTTCCTCACTTCGATGTAGGGGAAGGTGTGCGCGCCGCAGCGGTCGCCGATTAACAGCGAATCGCATTGCGTGTAGTTGCGCGCGCCGGTCGCGCTCTTGAGGATCTTGACCTGGCCGCGGTAGGTGTTCTGGCCGTAGCCGGCAGAGATGCCCTTGGAAACGATGGTCGAGCGCGTGTTCTTGCCGATGTGGATCATCTTCGTTCCGGTGTCGGCCTGCTGGCGGTTGTTGGTGAGCGCCACGGAATAAAACTCACCCACCGAGTTGTCGCCCTGCAAAATGCAGCTCGGATACTTCCAGGTAATCGCCGAACCGGTTTCCACCTGAGTCCACGAGATCTTCGAATTGACGCCCAGACATTTGCCGCGCTTGGTGACGAAGTTGTAGATGCCGCCGCGGCCTTCCTTGTCGCCGGGGTACCAGTTCTGCACCGTCGAGTACTTGATCTGCGCATTGTCGAGCGCGATCAGCTCCACGACCGCCGCGTGCAACTGATTTTCGTCGCGGATGGGCGCCGTGCAGCCTTCGAGGTAGCTTACGTAGGAGCCTTCGTCGGCGATGATCAGCGTGCGCTCGAACTGGCCCGTCTCCGCTGCGTTGATGCGGAAGTAGGTGGACAGCTCCATGGGACAGCGCACACCTTTGGGCACGTAGACGAACGAACCGTCAGTGAATACGGCGGCATTGAGCGCGGCATAGAAATTGTCGGTCTGCGGAACGACTGTGCCGAGATACTTCTTCACGAGCTCCGGATGCTTCTGGACCGCTTCAGAAAACGAGCAGAAGATGACGCCCATCTCGGCCAGCTTGCCCTTGAACGTGGTGGCCACGGAGACAGAGTCAAAGACTGCGTCGACGGCCACGCCAGCTAGGCGCTGCTGCTCCAGCAGCGGAATGCCCAGTTTCTCGTAGGTGCGCAGAATCTCGGGGTCCACCTGATCGAGGTTGTCGAGCTGCGGCTTCTTCTTTGGCGCCGAGTAATAGGAGATGTTCTGGTAGTCGATGGGAGCGATGGTCAAGTTGGCCCACGTGGGCTCGCCCTCTTCGCGCTTCATCGTGAACCAGTGGCGCAGCGCGTTCAGCCGCCACTCCAGCATGAATTCGGGCTCACCCTTGCGCGCGGAGATCAGACGGACGATGTCTTCGTTCAGGCCCTTGGGGACGCGGTCTTCGGCGATGTCGGTAATGAAGCCCCACTTGTAGTCCTGCTCGGCAAGACCGCGAATTGTGTCGACACTTGAACTCATTCGTCCTCCAGAAGGACTTGGCACGGGATTGGGTCCAGAATCTGGTGGCTTTTGAGGGCTGCCTGGGCCGGGCGAGGATGCGAGCTCCGCTATCCCGCAATATAGGACTTGTTTAGTCCTATATTAGATTTAGTGTACCCCGAGATGGGGCCATTTTCAAGGCCGGGCCCGCATAATCGAATTCGCAGAGTTTTGCGATGGAAAAACGAAGGGTTGGACGACCCTTTACCGCAGATTTAATTGGAGATATGTGGTGGGATCCGCACTCAACGGGACGGCTTCACTTCGCCGGCTTCGCTGGGTGGAACTGATTTCGCTTTTGGGGTCCCGGCTCGCGGACGCGGCTAGCCTCAAAGCTCACAATCTTCCATTCACCCTGGGCATCGCGCACATAAACGTGCGTGTAGCGGTAGTTCCCGCTCACCTTTCCGTCTGGTGTGCTCGCCTGAATATTGGCCAGCGACGTGACCACGGCTGTGGACCCGTAAAAGCGCACCTTCCGGTCAGTCACATCGAGGAGAGTGAAATGGAGACGGCCGGAACTCATGCTTTGCAGGGTTTCATCGCGCGATTGCAGCGTGCCAGATGCCGTGATGCCCATGTAATCGGGGGCCAGCAGCGAGTCCATTACCTTGGTGTTTGAACCGAGGACGGCATCGCGCCATTCATCCTCAAGCTGATCGATATCGTGGCGGCTCTCATGCTTTTGGCCCATGGACATTGCGGCGCACATAGGTACGGCGCAAACGACACATGCAACAAGAATTGCAACGGCACGTCCGGGACGCAGGCGACCGCAAGCGGGGCTTAAGGAGACGTTCAAAGATCCCGGCATACGCGTACACGGTAGTCCGGAAATGGTGCGCTGGTCAAATGGAAAACCCATGAAGGCGTGCCGGCGGCCGATCCGCGCACCGTTTGATGCGCATTACCCCACAAAAAAATTAGACGGAATGACCCGCCCTGGGAGTTGCGCTAGGACGTAATGGATCCAAGCTCCGCGGCGAATTCCGGCAGCACGATGGTCTGGCCGCGATCGGGGCCCGTGGAGACCATGCCGATCTTTGCCCCACTCTCGCGCTCCTGGAAAGCGAGATACTCCCGAGCCGCACGGGGCAGCTTGTCAAACTCCGTGATGCCCTCCGTAGATTCGGACCAGCCTTTGAGGGTGGTGTAGCGCGGCTTGATCGCCTCTAGCCCCCGCACGTCCGCGGGAATCTCGTCGGTGACCTTGCCGTCGATCTCGTATCCAACGCAGATGGGAATCTCCTCGAGCTCATCGAGAACGTCAAGCTTGGTGACCACGAGCCATTCCGCTCCGTTCACCTGGTTGGAGTAGCGCAGCAGCGGAATATCGAGCCATCCGCAGCGCCTGGGGCGTCCCGTGACGGCGCCATATTCGTGTCCGCGGGCGCGCAGCAGATCACCGGCTGCGTCGTGAATCTCGGTGGGGAACGGGCCTCCGCCGACGCGCGTGACGTAGGCCTTGGTGACAGAGATAACCGTGCCGATTGCGGTTGGGCCTACGCCGGTTCCCGTGGACGCGCCGCCGGCCGTGGCCGAAGAGGAGGTGACGAACGGATAAGTGCCGTGGTCAATGTCGAGCATTGTTCCCTGCGCGCCCTCAAACATCACGCTGCCGCCCGTGGCCAGGATGCCGTTGAGCATGCGGCCAGTGTCGGCGACAAACGGCCGGATCTGCTCGGCCGCTGCTGCGTACTCCTCGTACATTTTTTCGGGGTCCAGGGGGTCGGTCCCGAAGAGTGCATGGGCGATCGCATTCTTCTCCGCGCAGGCGGCTTCGATGTGCGTTTTGAGTAGCGCCGGATTGAGCAGATCGACCACGCGCAAGCCGCTGCGCGCCATCTTGTCCTCGTATGCCGGTCCAATGCCGCGGCTGGTAGTGCCGATTTTCTTGCGCCCCGGCGCGCTTTCCGCGGCCAGCTCGATCATGCGGTGGTAAGGCAGGATGACCTGTGCGCGGTTGGAGATGAAAAGATTCCCGTCGACTTTGACACCCAACTCACGGATGCGGCCAACTTCGCTGAGGAATGCGATGGGGTCGAGCACGACTCCGTTGCCGATGACGCCCTTGCACCCCGGTCGAAGCACGCCGCAGGGAATGAGCTGCAACACGAATTTGTGCTCGCCAATGATGACGGTGTGCCCGGCATTATGCCCCCCAGCGTAGCGCGCCACGGCGGAAAACCGCTCGCTGAGCACGTCTACGATTTTGCCCTTGCCCTCGTCGCCCCACTGGGCACCCAACACCACAGCCGTTTTCGCTCGCATCGCCGTCCCGATTCCACACAATCGCCCGCCGCAATGGACATTGAACACGTCTTTGCGCGCGGGCACAGATTTGGACGCGGCTTTCTTGACCGCAGCCTTCTTGATTCTAAATGAGCTTGATCATCGGAATGAGGTAAGGCGACTGGAGCGTACGCAACCGGCTGGTCTAGGATTATCGGTGCGCCTGGAGCAGAACCAGAGGAAACGTTTCCTGTTGATTTTTGCGCGAGGATGCGGCCGCGGACACGCGACAGAAAAGAGGAGTCAACGATGGATTGGAGCGAGAGCACGAGACGGGCGTTTCTGAAGCAGTTTGGCGCGGCAGGCGCAGCGGCGTTAGCCGCGGCGAATGCAGACGGACTGGCATTGGCGCAGGATTCGGCGACGCAACCGGCGCCTACGGCCGCGGACCAAAAGCAGGCCGCCACGCGCGACGCCCGCATGGCCTGGTGGCACGAGGCAAAGTTTGGCATGTTTATCCACTGGGGCCTCTACAGCGTGATCGGCCAGCATGAATGGGCGAAGGAGAACGAAGGAGTCCCTCTGCTGCAATACGAGCTGTTGGCTAAGCACTTCCATCCCAAGCCCAACGCCGCGCGCGAATGGGCTCGGCTGGCCAAGCGCGCAGGGCAGAAATACATGGTGATGACGACCAAGCATCACGAGGGCTTTTGCAACTGGGATACGCAACTGACCGACTACAACGCCATGGACCAGGGACCCGGGCGCGACCTGGTGCGCGAGTTTGTTGAAGCAGCCCGCGCCGAGGGCTTGCGCGTGGGTTTTTATTACTCGCTGATGGACTGGCATCATCCGGACGGAGCCATCTGCAAGACCGATGAGGCCGCGCGGCGGCGCTTTGTGGACTACACGCACGGGCTTATTCGAGAGCTGATGACCAACTACGGCAAGATCGACGTCCTCTGGTACGACGTGGCGTGGCCGCTCGACGCCGCGCAATGGGAATCGGAACGGATGAACGAGATGGTCTTCTCGCTGCAGCCCGAGATCATTGTGAACAACCGCAACCTGCTGCCAGGAGATTTCGCGACGCCGGAGCAGCACATCCAGGCCTCCGAAGCGGGACGCGCATGGGAAACGTGCATGACGCTGAACGACAGTTGGGGTTTCAACCGCGGCGACGATGCTTGGAAGACACCGAAGACCATCGTCGACAACCTGATTACTTGCGCGCGCGGCGGCGGCAACTACCTGCTCAACATTGGCCCTGAACTCGATGGATCGGTACCGCCAGCATCAGTGGAGATCCTGGAGACGGTGGGCAGGTGGCTCGACGGCAACGGTAAAGCCATCTACGGCACGGAGCGCGGATCGTTGAACCCCGACGCAAGTTGCAACTACTCGCGCCGCGGCAACACGCTCTACGTGCATGTGCATTGCTGGCCCGGGCATACGCCGGCGGCGGAATGGCTCGACTTCTATCAGCCCGAAGCGGTCGTGGCCATTGGCGGATTGAAGCCGAAGGCGCTCTCAGCGCGGCTCGTCAAATCCGGCCAAAAAGTCGAGTTCACGCAGGATGAGTTCGTCTTGAGATTGACGGGACTGCCACTGGCAGCTCCTGACCAGCCGGCCACGGTGATCGAAATAGAGTGCGACGGCGAGCCGGCGGTCGACCATAGCGCCCTGCGCCCGCTATGGCCGCGGCACAAGGTCGGCATCAGCGTCTAGATCGAGACAACCTTAAATCGCAGCGAGAACCGCGTCGGCGATGCGCGCGGCCTCGATCGCGGGTCGCACCGCATGCACGCGCACGATCGACGCTCCGTTGAGAATCGCCGCTGTCATGGCGGCGAGGCTCGCGTTTTCGCGCGCGGCTGTGGGTGCGGGCTCGCCGCCGAAAAGAGGCCCCAGTGTGCGGCCGAGGAATGACTTCCGGCTCAATCCAGCGAGCAAGGGACGGCCCAGAGCGATCAACTCCGCCTGTCGCGCGAGCAGCATGTAATTCTCGTCGAAACGCTTGCCGAATCCGTAGCCGGGGTCGAGGACGATGGAATCGGACGCAATTCCGGCGCGTTCCGCGGCGGCGAGACTGGTGGCCAATCCTTCACGCACTGTAGCCAGCAGGGCACCGGCCTCAAGTTGAGGCTGCCCACGCCATTCATCCGGCCGCCCACGCGCGTGCGAGAGCACGACTCCCGCGTGAAACTCCGCGCATACTTTGGCGATCGCGGGGTCCCACGTGAATCCGCTCACATCGTTCACAATCTCCGCGCCCGCCGCGAGTGCTGCGCGCGCGGTCTTGGCTTTGTAGGTGTCGACGGAAACCACCGCGTGGGGCAGGCTCCTCAGGATTTCTTCCAGCACGGGAAGCAGCCGCGCCTGTTCTTCTTCGGCTGAGACTTCTGCATCCGGGCCTCCTGCGCGCGAGCCGGGCCGCGTGCTTTCCGCGCCCAGATCCAGAATGTCCGCGCCCTCCTCCATCAGTCTGGTCGCATGCGCAACACTCTCCTCCAGGCCCAGGGAAAAACCGTCGCTGAATGAATCCGGAGTGATATTTACGATGCCCATTATGAGTGTGCGCCGTCCAAGCTCAAGGGCCCGCGACCGCAGCCGCCAGTGTGCAGTGCTTCTCATAAACATTCCATCCCGATGGTACGCCGCGATGCGGCACGCCTTTGCTACACTTCGGGGCATGGCCTCCCTTCGGCGAGCCCTTGCATGGAGCAGCATCGCGCTTTGCGCCTTCGGCCTGAGCGCACACGGCTCCGCCCAGGCGCGCAGAAGTTCAAAACACGCTGCGCTCCGCGTGCCCAGGACGGGCCCGCTCGCCGATCGCATCCAGGCCATTCTCGCCGACCCCGCCCTGAGTCACGCAGACTTTGGCATTAGCGTATCCACTCTCGACGGGCAATCGCTCTACGGATTGAATGATGCGCGGCTGTTTTCGCCGGGCTCCGGTGCGAAATTGACGACCACGGCCGCAGCATTTGCTTTGCTGCCGGTGGACACCCTGACGTGGACCACCTTCGCGGCCGGCGATGGCGATGTGGATGCGAGCGGCACGCTCCATGGCAACCTGGTGCTGCTTGGTGTGGGCGATCCAACCATCAGTCCGCGGCATTACCCCTATGTCGAGCCCGGAGCCGCGCCTCCAGCTTCCGCAGAAAGTTTGCCCACTTCCACGCCGAAAACTGCGATGGACGTTTTAGGCCTGCTTGCCCAGGAGGTGGAACAGACTGGCGTGCGCACGGTGGATGGCAACGTGATCGGCGACGACACATTCTTTTTAAGCGAGCCGTATCCGTTGGGCTGGAGTTGGAACCATCTACAGTGGAGCTACGGCGCGCCGGTCTCCGCGCTCACCTTCAACGACAATACCGACGAGCTGAGCATCACCCCCGACTCCGCGACGCCTGGCGCGACGCAAGCCGAGTGGACGCCGGACGTGGATTACTACACAATCGACAACCGCATGACCGTTGCCGCAGCCGGGCAGGAAGCCTTCCCGGGCCTCGAGCGGCACCCCGGTTCCCTGCTCGTGCGTGCCTGGGGTACAGCTCCCTCGGCGGGAATGCACGTTGCAATGGCCGTCGAGGATCCGGCGCAGTTTACTGCGGACGCGTTCAAGCAGGCCCTTGAGCTTCACGGCATTAAAGTGACGGGCGATGCCGAGTCGCGCCACAAAATCGCTACCGGAACGGGCGACTTCGCCGGCGAGCGGGAGATGCCCTTGAATCTTACTCCCGGCAACTTCACATCAATTGCCGCTCCCGCGGAGGGCCGCCGCATCCTTGGGGCGCACATGTCGGTGCCCATCGCTGAAGACATTGCGGTGACCAATAAGACCAGCCAGAATTTGCACGCCGAACTTCTGCTGCGCCTGCTGGGCAAGCTCTACGGAACCGATGGCAGTTTTGAGGAGGGGGCGCGGGTGGTGCGACAGTTCATGGTGAACGCGGGTGTTGCCGACTCGGATTTCTATCTGGTCGACGGCTGTGGCCTGAGCAACGACGACAAGATCACACCGCGCGCTTTTACGCGGCTGTTGGCCTATGCGTCGAAGCAAATGTGGGGCAAGGAATGGCGTGAGACGCTGCCCGAAGCCGGCGTCGATGGCACGTTGGATCACCGCTTCACGAAATCGCCCGTTAAGGGGCAGATGTGGGCCAAGACCGGCACACTGGGCGAGGTGAACACTCTTTCCGGATACGTGAATGCCGCGAGCGGCCGCGTGGTGGCATTCTCGATCCTTGTCAACGGGCGTTATCCCGGCAGCACCGCTGAAGAAGTGGCCATCGACCGCATCGCCGAGGCCATCGCCGCGGCGGAGTAGGCGCCGCCCGGCAACGCCGAGGTTTTTGAAACGCATGCTCCTGAAAAGATCCAAGTTCGACGCGTCGCTAAGTAATCGCGTCGTTGCACGCGGACAAGAACCTCGCGCCGCAGGCGCAATGTTCGTTAGCCCCGCGCTTTAGCGTGGGGAAAGCGAAGCAATTAGATTCTGGAGTCCCGTAGGGACGGCGCAAAATGCCCGATTTGCATACCCGCCCCCTTTCGGCGACGCATTTGCAAAACGGGTTACAGAAGTTCATTGCGCATGCTCCAGGCAACTGAAGCGGCTGTATCATGAGAGGCAATGCGGACGCGGAATGTTCTGATGGCTTCTGCTTTGACCACATTCGCCTTCGGTTTGGCCGGCTGCCGGCCCCTTCCGCCGTCAAAGCCCTCCTCTGAATGGACACCTCAGGAAGCGCGCGGCGCGGCAGTGTTCCAGGCAAAGTGCGCGCGGTGCCACAATCCGACATCGACGGCGCCACTGCACGGACCGGGCTTGCAGGCCATCACCAAGGTGAAGGCCATGCCTTCCGGGGCGCCTCCAACCGATGAAAGGCTGACGGCGGTGATCCTCGATGGGCGAGGCATGATGCCGGCCACTCAGCTAAACGACGAAGATCTGGCTAACCTGCTCGCTTATTTGCACACGCTATGAGTACTGATGCCAACACGAGCTCTTCCACAACGGATTTGCCGCCGGCGCCTGCTGGAGCGACGTCGCGGCGTTCTGCGCTGCTCAAGCTCCCAGGGCTGATCGCAATCAGCATTTACATGCTTCTGCTGGCCGGCGTCACCGTTGTATCGGTCATGGAGCAACGCACCGGTTTTATCTATCTCGTCTTTTCAGTCTTTTTCATCGCCGGCGCGCTCGGCCTGCTGCTGCTGTTGCGCTGGGCTTGGGCGCTCACGCTCGCGGCCGTGGCAATTCTATCGGGGTCGTTCCTATGGGGATTCTCGGTGCAGCACTCTTATTCTTCGCTGGTCCAGGGACTACTGAATCTTCTCTTCTTCCTTTATCTCGTGCGCACCGACGTGCGGGAGAAACTCAAGTAGACCTTTACGCCCACGCCCATGGGGCTTTCATTACTCCAGCAGGCTCTCCCGGTCCAGCAGAGATTCGGGATCCCGGTCACGACCGCTGAACAGTTGGCTAATCTGTCCGACGATGGCCGCCAGCGTCGCCCACAACAGGAGCAACAGGCCGATCGCCGTCAGCGCCGCTCCCCCAACAGCGGCCGGTCCGTTCGTCAACACGTCTATGTGCAGCGTAGAGCCGGTGAATGGATACGCAGCGGTAAAGTTGGTCGCGCCGCTGCAGTAGCCGAAGATCAGGCCTAATCCGCCGGCCAGAAAAAGCATAGCGCCGAGCAAAGGTCGATCCGCTCTCATGGTTGCCTCCCGTCGTTTTTGTCGCGTGTCGAACGCTCAGGGCCGGCAGATAACTTCTCCACTTCAGAGAAGCTTCATTCCACACCCCGGCCAAGACAACCCAGTGGAATAGATGCGTTCTTCGGCTGAATGGTTTTTGGGGTGCGTTTGAGCGGAGGCCCTGCAAACGGCATAAGCCCTCTAAATCCAATCGGCTGCCGGCCAAATCGCTTCTAAAACCAGTAACCGGGCGCGATGATGCGCAGCAGGGAGCGCACGCCCCGCGGGATAGCTGTTCGCGGCGAATCGTAACGCCGGTTCTTGAAACCGAAATAGCCTACCGGGTCGATGTTGCAGGGGAAGCGCAAATAGTAGCCCGGCCTGCCCTTGAAGGGGACTACCTTGCGATAGATTAAGTGCTCAAGCAGACGAACGTCTGTCGAATTCATCTCGCGATTCGCCCCGCGCAGCACGCGATCGTAGAAAGCATGCGAGCACGTGAAGAGCTGCACACGCGCGTCATAGCCGCGGCGAAAAAGGCCGAGCTTGCGGCAATCGATCATGAGCTCGAACGGTGCTTTATTGGCGACACGATCGAGCGCTTTACCGAGCGCGGGAAAGGTAAGCCGGCCTGCCACCTTGATCATGTGTGTAGTGATGAGGCGCAGTTTGCTTAGCGTCAAACCGTCATCGAGCATTTGCATCTCTGCATAGCCGTAGTTTGTGCCCGCGGGAATTTCGCTCGCGGGTAGGGACAGAAACTCGACTTCGCGGCGCTGCGGGTTTTCGTTCTCCGCAATTGCGCGAAGTTCGCTCAGGTCGGCGCCGGAGTTTTCGAGGAACAGAATGCGCTCGGCGGCCGGATGCGGATAGCTCAGCCAGAATCGCAGTGCGCGTTTGTAGTCCTCAAGCCGCACCTGCGGCGAAGAGCGCCTGACCTGCGCGCTGGCCGCGGGCGTAATGGTGGCCGTCATGACCAGCAGAAACCGCGGCGTTGCAGGCGAGCCAGTCGAGGTCATTGCTTGGGAGGTCGTTTCTCGGAAAGTGATGGAGCGCCGGAATCAACGGCGGGGTCGGCAGGTGCGACGGGCTCAGCGCCTTTAGCACCGGCCAATCGATGCGCCTCCCAGGCCTTGGCAAACTTCCAATTGACGTAAGCGGAATGATTCAGATGAAAGATCAGGCCTTCCCTGCCATCCAGAAAGCCCCCGCGAAAGATGTAATTCTTTATAAAGGTGAAGAAAGGGTTGAGCGCCGTGTTCGTCAGGAATGCAAAAACCGAATCGTTCGTTCTGCCGGTGCGCAGAAACAACGGAATGGTCGCGGTGCTGTAGCGCTGCATGTGTTCGATGTAATACTCCACGCTCCGGTATTGCAGATGCAGCATGGGTTTTTTCAGTTTGCCGGTTGGCTCCTGAGTTTTTGGCGTGGCGTGCGGCTCGGTGTCCTCGCGCAAGCGCGCCGAACCGCGGCGAAAGAGACGCAATTTGTGGTCGGGATAGAGCCCGCCATGACGCATCCATCGGCCAAAGATCTGGTTGAGCCGGGGAATCATGTAGGCGTTGTAGCGCGGCTGGCCGCTGAGCAAGGACTTAATCTCGCCGGCAAGCTCCGGCGTCAGCCACTCGTCGGCGTCGAGATTTAGAATCCAGTCGCAGGTGCACTTATCCAGCGCGGAGTTGACCTGCGGGCCGTAGCCCTTCCAGCTCTCATAAAAAATCCGAGCGCCAAAGCTCTTCGCGATTTCGACAGTCTTGTCGGTCGAACCTGAATCAACGAGATTGATCTCGTTGGCCCAGGCGACACTGGCCAGCGTGCGGCGGATATTCTCCGCTTCATTGCATGCGACGATCGCCACTGAAAGGCTTTGCATGGTTGTGGTTGCTGGAGCCCTACGATTGTGCACAGAGTAGCACGTGAACGGCGGAGGGAGCAGGGGCTTTCAGGCCCCTGAAAATGCTTCCCTCACATGCTTCGGCCTTTAGGCCGGGAACTGCAACTACGAATTCCACGCGAACGAGCCGCAGCAAGGCTCGTTACAATAAACCGAATGGAGCTTGTCCAGATTTCGCCCGCGCGCCGCGCCCCCGCACCCAAGCCGGAGTGGCTGAAGGCACGTGCGCCGGTGGGCGAAAACTACCACGACCTCAAGCGCCTCGCCCGCTCGCTCGGCCTGCATACGGTCTGCGAGAGCGCGCAGTGTCCCAATATCGGCGAGTGCTGGCACCACAAGACCGCGACCTTCATGATGCTGGGGAACCTGTGCACGCGCCGCTGCGGGTTCTGCGCCGTGCCCAAGGGTCGGCCCGAGCCCATTGACTTCGACGAGCCGCGCCGCGTCGCCGAGGCAATCGCCGCCCTCGGACTCGAACACGCCGTCATAACAAGCGTCAATCGCGACGACGATAACATCGGCGGTGCGCGCGCCTTCGCTCTCGTGATCGCTGAAATTCGCCGCCAGGCGCCCGGCTGTCGCGTCGAAGTCCTCATTCCCGATTTCCAGGGCGACAAGGAACCCATTCGCACGGTCGTTGAAGCCCAGCCCGAGATCCTGAATCACAACACGGAATCTGTGCCTCGCCTTTATCGCGTGGTGCGATCAGGCGCGCGGTATGAGCGCTCTCTTGAGCTTTTGCGCTACTCCAAAGAGTTACGGCCTGGGGGGCTGACGAAATCGGGAGTGATGGTTGGCCTCGGCGAAGAAACCCACGAGCTGCTCGAAGTCTTCCGCGATCTGGCCGCCGTGGGCTGCGACATTCTGACCATCGGCCAATACCTGCGCCCTTCACGCGACCACCTGCCGATGGCGCGTCTGTATACGCCACGAGAGTTTGCAGAGTTAAAGCGCGGAGCGCTCCGCATGGGTTTCCGCCACGTCGAATCCGGCCCGCTCGTCCGCTCAAGCTATCACGCGCACGAGCAGGCTGCGGCAACCGGCTTGGCTGTGGTCGCATAGGGCACCCCAAATACTCCCGTCGCCCAATCCGAGTTGTAGAATAGCGCTTGACGAATTTTGAAGAATTCGCGTAGTGAGGGCAAGTTCCAATGGCATCCTTCATGGACGGCAATCCGGCACTCAAACCGCTTTCGAGCGATCTCCGGCGGCGCATGGATCAGTCGGTGGCCGACTTCCAGGCCAGCTTGGCTGCCACGCGCACCGGTCGCGCCAGCGTTCACATGCTCGACCAGATCAAGGTGGACTACTACGGCACACAGACGCCGATCAATCAGCTGGCGCAGCTTTCGGCGCCCGAGCCGCAGCTCATCGTCATCTCTCCCTGGGACCCGACCATCTTGAAGGAAATCGACAAGGCCATTCAGGCGGCCAGTCTCGGCTTCAATCCCCAGTCCGACGGCAAGATCATTCGCGTTCCCGTTCCGCCCATGACCGAAGAGCGGCGCCGCGAAGTCTGCAAGCACATCAACAAAGTGCTTGAGGAGCACCGCACCGCGATCCGCAACGTCCGCCGCGACGGCAACGATGCGCTCAAGAAGCTCGCCAAGGAAAAGAAGGTGAGCGAAGACGATGAAAAGCGCGCTCTTGAAGAAGTTCAGAAAATGACCGACGCGGAAATTCGCCGCATGGAAGAGCTCTCGCAGAAGAAGGAAGCCGAAGTCATGCAGGTCTGATCGATCAGCGTGGTTCACTTCGGCGTTCCCGCAACAAACCCCTCCCACCAACCCACGCGCCCGCCGATGGCCCCGCACCATCTATGCACCATCTCCAGATTGAGCGGCGGCCGTTGCGTCATCATTCCTCGCGGCGTTGCCGGCAGAATCATCCGGTCGAGCCCAACAATCTTGAGCACCCGCGCCACGCGCCGTTGTGGATTGACGACGGCGAACTCGTGCCCATTCTCGCGAGCATCTCGGTAAAGCGAAACCAGAGCGGCCAGTCCCGCCGCGTCAATGCGCTCCGTGCTGCTCAGGTCAAGGCGAACGGATTGCCCGCGAACGATCGGCCTCAACTCCTCAAGGAGCTTCTGCTCCTGGCCCTTGATCAGTTCGCGAATGCCGCTGATGAATTGAGTTGTCGAATTCTGCCGGGGACTGCTCATATGAATCTCCTTCATGCGAGTGAAGACTGCTCCGCTCCATCGTCGGTTGCATAAATTTTTTGGTGCACGGAAATGCTCGTAGCCCGATAAATGCGCAGCTTGCCGGGTGCCCCACCTGGGCGCCCTCTGGGCACCACGTTTTGATTTTTGCGGCTAGTGTGGGGTCGGTTCTGCTCAAGCTGCCACACGTTTGCGATACGCTTCCAGGCCCATCCTCACGATTCCCCACACAAGTTGCAGCACCACAACTGCAACCGCAATCGTCAAGGCCAAAAGAACTCCCTTGTTCGCCGATGCCAACGCCCCGCCGAGCTTTGCCGCGTCCGCCGGGTTCTTGAGCAGGAACAGCGTGCGATTCGGGGCCAGCATCAACACGCTCAAAGGGATTAGGGAGAGAGCGTGCATAGCCAGGTGCTTCGCGCGATTCTTCGGCTTTTGCCAGGCGCCTCGCGCGAGGTCCACAATCTTCCACGCCAGCTCAAACGAGTTCATCGCGACCAGCCACCAGTAAAACGCCCACCACACTGGAGCAAGTTGGTACGGCAAGGAATGGAGATACCACGCGCCGGGTCCAAAGAGCAGATACGGATAATGAGGAACGAGCAGAATCCAGGCGAGAAAAACGCCGCCTGAGAGCACGTTAAGCAAGGCTTTCGTGAAACTTCGCGGCTTGGCCCAATCGCTGTCGCTCGCGTCCGTAGGCGGCAATTCCAGCGGCGACCACTGGGCCGTCATCGGTCCAGCCATCGAACTGGCAATGGGCCCAAGCTTGCCGAACTTTTCAGGAAAATGCGCGCTCAACAGCTCGATTGCTACGAAGATCAGCGTTACGATCGCTCCGTTGATGAGCCAGATCCAGGGCAGGCGCAGCGCAGCCCGCAGAATGGCTTCACCGCCCTGGTTGCTGACCGCGATCGTCAGCGCGTTTGCGATGGCATAGATCACCGTCACCCAGGTCAGCACGAGCTTCAAGACATACGAATACGTTGGGAAGATTCGCGGCCCAATCAAATACTGCTGGCGCTGGTAGCGCGCCGCAACCTGGATCGGTGCGCCGATCTGCTTGAGCCACTCTTCCGCCTCTTCCCTGGTGAGCGGCCGACCTAGCTCACTCTCTTTATCTTCGAGTTGCATTTCAAGATTCGCGCGCAGCTCGGCAATGATGTCGTTCTGCCGCTCCCAGGGCAGGTGTTTTTTTACGGCTTGAAGGTATCGGTCAAGAAGTTCCATCGCATTCCTCAGTTCTTTGCAAATTTCTTCGGTTCCCTACAAAAGGTTCGTGATTGACGTGTTGATCGCGTTCCACTCTTCAAGCAGCCGCGCAAAAATCTGTTCGCCGTCGCTCGAGAGCCGGTAGAACCGCTTGTTGCGCTTCTCTTCCTCGCGCCACTCACTGGTCAGGAGGCCTTGCGCCTCCAGCCGCCGCAGCAACGGATAGAGCGTACTTTCGTCGATCTCCATACCCTGCGCGGCCAGCGCCTTGCGCAGTGTGTATCCGTAATGCTCCTGCTTGAGCTGCGCCAGAACCGCCAGCGTCAGGCAGCCCCGCCTCAGCTCCAGGCGAAGGTTTTCGAAGAGGTTTTCCGTTAAGGTCATGCTGTACCCCATACACTGTACACAACACACTGTATGACACACAGTGTATGGTGTCAAGTACTTTTTGCGATTTTTTTCGCGCCGGCCCTGGTAGCCGCTCTTGAGGCCGCCCTTCGGCGGTATAAAGAACTATCCAGTTCCCCCATCCAATACAGCTATCTCCAGAAAGGTAAACAAGATGAGTCTCACGCGACGCGAGTTCCTCATGCGAGCCGGCCAAACGGGTGGATACGGCGCTGCATTTGTCCTCATGCAGTCACTTGGGCTGCTGGCCATTCCTGAGGCGGTTGGCGAAAGCCCGGCTCTGCGCCTCGTCGACGGCAAAGGCACGCGCGTGGTGATTCTTGGCGGGGGCATTGCCGGCCTGGTTTCGGCCTATGAGCTGGGCAAGGCGGGGTGGTCGTGCACGATTCTTGAAGCGCGCCAGCGTCCCGGCGGCCGCAACTGGAGCATTCGTAACGGCACCGAAGTGGACTTCACCGACGGCACGCGCCAGACCTGCAGCTTCGAAGAGGGCAATTATTTCAATGCCGGACCCGCGCGCCTGCCCTCCACGCACCACACCATGCTGGGCTACTGCCATGAGCTCGGCGTCGCGCTTGAAGTTGAGGTCAACTCGTCGCGTAGCGCCTTGATGCAGAGCGACAAGCTGAACGGCGGCATGGCCGTGCAGGAGCGGCGAGTGGTGAATGACACGCGCGGCCACGTGAGCGAGTTACTGGCCAAGTGCATCAAGAAGGGCGCGCTCGACCAGGAGATGAGCGCCGACGACCACGAGCGCATGATCGAATTCCTCCGCCAGTATGGCGATCTGAATCCCGATCTGCTTTTCCGCGGCACGGACCGCTCCGGTTTTAAAGTTCCGCCTGGCGCCACGCAGCAAGCGCCGGTGGTCAACGATCCGCTTGCGATGCGTGAGCTGCTCGACGCCGATTTGTGGCAGGGCATGCTGGTGGAAGAGGTTTTCGAGTGGCAGCCCACCATGTTTCAGCCCATCGGCGGCATGGACCGCATCCCATTCGCTTTCGCATCGCGGCTTGACTCCGTCATTCGCTACGGCGCAACCGTGAGCCGCATTCGGCAATCGGATTCGGGCGTCACCGTCACCTACAGCGATGGCTCAGGAACTCCCCAGACAATTGTCGCCGACTACTGTATCTGCGCAATGCCGCTGACCATTGCGCGTACCCTCGACGCCGACTTCAGCGCGCCCATTCGCGACCTCCTCGACAAGGTTCGCTACGACTCCGCGTACAAAATTGCATGGGAGGCGCCGCGCTTCTGGGAGAAGGAAACGAACATCTTCGGCGGCATCTCTTATCTTCAGCAGACTGTCGACCTGGTCTGGTATCCCAGCGCGCGTTTCTTTTCAGAGAGAGGCGTCGTCATCGGTGGCTACTCCATCGAGGAGCCGCCCTCGCTCGGCGCGCTTCCCGATTTGCTGAAGAAGACCGACCTCTCGCTGCGGGACTCCACCGTGAATGGTTACGCCTTCGCCTCGCTACCCTCCATGCAAGCCAAGCTCGATGCTTCGCGCCGCTCCATCGAGCTATTGCATCCCGGCCACGGCAAGGATCTTACGAAGCCGATCTACGTCAGTTGGGGGCACATCCCGCATAATCTCGGCTCATGGATCGGCTTTGAATGGAACGACGAGAAAACGCTCCAAACGCTGCAAACGCCCGATCGGAGGGTCTACTTTGCCGGCGACCACACCAGTCACCTTGTCGGCTGGCAGGAGGGCGCGGCGCTCTCGGCTTATCGCGTGATCAACCAGCTGGGAGAGAGACTGCGGAGCTAGCGGAGTTAGCGGGGTCAGCGGAGCTGGGGACGCAGTGGGGGCGGACGGTGGACAGACGTGTCGCGCGGTGCTGATTGAAGGGGTGAATCTGGGCGGTTTCTCTAACAAATCCGAATAAAATCGACGAAATCAGACTACGATTTTGGCTGATTTGTGTTGATGATAAAATAGTTAAGTGGCATTTGCACCATTTTTAGGGCACAAAAATCACTCGTCTGCTGATTTCCCTCCTTTGCCGGAGATTTTCGTGAGCGGCCAAGCGTCCGGACTGCCGTTTTGAGGCCCTCGGATCGGCTCCGCTGCGCGCCCGACAGAGAGACGAGACATGTTGGCATGGGCCAGCGGCGGGATGGCGATCGTGTTTGATCATGGTTCCAGTGTGCGCCTAGGAACTCGTTGAAATTCGCCTGATTGCGGCGGCTTTCCTGGCCATTTTCGTTTCTTTCCGTTCGAAATCTGTTTGAAGTGCGGTTCTGGCCGGTGTTTATAGGGGGTTTGCGAGCCTCAGGGAATCATCCCCAAGGCTCGCAACCGTTGCTCAGGCACATTTCTCCCGGAGCATTTCCGGTGGCTGAGCCATCAGTCGCGGCAGCCGGATTAGGTTGTGCGCCGCGCAACTGAAGACGAACAGCCAGTCCACTTTCTCCAGGCCTCGCAACTTGACCTGGCGCAGCGGACCGGTTTGCTTCAGCCATCCGAATCCCTTTTCGATCAGCCATCGACGACTCAGGCTGATGACATAGCCGGGCTGGCGCGTGGTTCTGCGGTCCAGGTTGCTGGTACGGCCTTTGTCGTTCCTGGTAACGTGCGGCGTCACGTTTAACTCCCGCACCGTGCTAACGAAATCCTTCGTGTCGTAAGCCTTGTCGGCGCCCACTGTGATGCGGCGTGAGCGGCCCTCTTGCTTTTCGGCAAGCATCAACAGTGCTGCATCGCGCTCGGCATAACCGTCGGCGTGCGTCACCATCGCCGCGGCGATCAGACCGTTGCGGTTTTCCACCAGCGCATGACCCAGATAACTCAACTTCGATTCCTTGCCGTAACTCTTCTTGTACAGCCGCGCATCGGCATCGGTGGTCGATTCATGCGTTTTGTTCGATCGCTTCTGGCCATGAAAATTCGCTCCGTCGCCGTCATCAGAGCCGTCCTTCGAGCGAAAGCTCTTCTGCGAGGCCCACGCCTGAATCAGCGTGCCATCTACCGTGAAGTGTTCGTCGCTCATAAAGCGCCTGGCATGCTTGTTCACTTCGGCAAAGAACTGCTGCGCCACATCGGAAGTCAGCAACCGGTCGCGGTTCTTGGAAAACACCGCATGGTTCCATACCGCGTCGTCCATGCCAAGGCCCACAAACCAGCGGAACAACAGGTTGTAGTCGATCTGCTCAACCAGCAGCCGCTCAGAACGCACTGAGTAGAACACCTGCAACAAAAGCGCACGAAGAATGTACTCCGGTGCAATCGATGGACGGCCGGAGTCGGCATACAACGCATCGAACTCCGGGCTCAACGTCCGCAACACAGCATCCGTCAACTTGCGAACTGCCCGCAATGGATGATCCTGAGGCACACGCTGCTCCAACGATATATAGCTGAACATCCCGTCCTGATCCCGCTCGTCTCCACGCATGTCTGTTAGACGAATGGCAGCCAACCTCCGACGCAAAAACGGGTATCTATTTCAACAAGTTCCTAGGGTGGGAACGGATTTGTCGGCGTCAATCCGGGCTCCCCACCCTAACTCTGGGTGCCCCACCCTCGGCGCGTCTTTGTATTTGCGCCTAGGGTGGGAAGGGATTTCTCAGCGTCAATCTTGGGTGCCCCACCCTAACCTCGGGTGCCCCACCTTCGGCGCGCCTTTGTATTTGCGCCTAGGGTGGGACGGGACAAGTCGGTGCCTGATAGTGCGCAGGGAGTTTCAGGCCCGCACGTTTCCCCGCAGTCCACGTCGACTCGATCTGGACGACACCCGGCTCTCCGGTAAGGTAATGTCGGAAGCTCGACGCTCTCCACTTGTCTGGCTGCGTGACGAGGCCGCGGGTTACCGGGTTGCGATGGATGTAGCGCAGCTTCTCAGTTTGTTTCGCGCCGGAGCGCACATTGAAGTCGTAATAACGAATTTGCCAGAATGGTCTTTGCAGGGACTGTTTGGAAACCGAAGTCTTGAGCGCCTGGATGGCGCGCGAGAGAGTGCCGCGCCTCGGCTCGGATACGAGCAGATGCACATGCTCAGGCATGACAACATAACCGAAGACATGGAAGACGTATCGCCTTCGCACTTGCTCCAGAGATCTCTCGAACAGCTCGCGAGACGAATCGCCGCCGAGGTAAGGAAGCCGATGGTAGCAACTGAAGGTGATGAAATGGAAATCACCTGCCAGTTGGTAACGCTTGAGCTTTGAGGGCACGTAAGGGGAGTGTAGCGCGGGTCGGGGTGGAAAGACAGAAGGAAGACACGATCCTCCCCCACCCTAGGCGCAAAGACAAAGACGCGCCGAGGGTGGGGCACCCTGGCCATTCCTAAAGACCAACATTGCCACGGCGCTGGTGCCCGCAGCCGTTGCCGCCTGCAGCGTCGATCTGATCGTCGAGTGCCGCGCCAACAAGGTGCGCGCAAAGCAGGTGCCGCTGCCGTTCAATAAACGCCCGAAAAAACGATCTCCTAGTTTCAATTTGAGCACCCCAGCGCATCGATCTGGGTATCCGCCCTAACTTCGGGTGCCCCACCCTCGCGACGTTTCTGTTTTTGTCGCTAGGGTGGGTTTACTCTATCCACAATTCTGGGCGACTCACCCTAAGTCTGGGTGCCCCACCCTCGGCGCGCCTTTGTATTTGCGCCTAGGAACTCGTTGAAATTCGCCTGATTGCGGCGGCTTTCCTGGCCATTTTCGTTTCTTTCCGTTCGAAATCTGTTTGAAGTGCGGTTCTGGCCGGTGTTTATAGGGGGTTTGCGAGCCTCAGGGAATCATCCCCAAGGCTCGCAACCGTTGCTCAGGCACATTTCTCCCGGAGCATTTCCGGTGGCTGAGCCATCAGTCGCGGCAGCCGGATTAGGTTGTGCGCCGCGCAACTGAAGACGAACAGCCAGTCCACTTTCTCCAGGCCTCGCAACTTGACCTGGCGCAGCGGACCGGTTTGCTTCAGCCATCCGAATCCCTTTTCGATCAGCCATCGACGACTCAGGCTGATGACATAGCCGGGCTGGCGCGTGGTTCTGCGGTCCAGGTTGCTGGTACGGCCTTTGTCGTTCCTGGTAACGTGCGGCGTCACGTTTAACTCCCGCACCGTGCTAACGAAATCCTTCGTGTCGTAAGCCTTGTCGGCGCCCACTGTGATGCGGCGTGAGCGGCCCTCTTGCTTTTCGGCAAGCATCAACAGTGCTGCATCGCGCTCGGCATAACCGTCGGCGTGCGTCACCATCGCCGCGGCGATCAGACCGTTGCGGTTTTCCACCAGCGCATGACCCAGATAACTCAACTTCGATTCCTTGCCGTAACTCTTCTTGTACAGCCGCGCATCGGCATCGGTGGTCGATTCATGCGTTTTGTTCGATCGCTTCTGGCCATGAAAATTCGCTCCGTCGCCGTCATCAGAGCCGTCCTTCGAGCGAAAGCTCTTCTGCGAGGCCCACGCCTGAATCAGCGTGCCATCTACCGTGAAGTGTTCGTCGCTCATAAAGCGCCTGGCATGCTTGTTCACTTCGGCAAAGAACTGCTGCGCCACATCGGAAGTCAGCAACCGGTCGCGGTTCTTGGAAAACACCGCATGGTTCCATACCGCGTCGTCCATGCCAAGGCCCACAAACCAGCGGAACAACAGGTTGTAGTCGATCTGCTCAACCAGCAGCCGCTCAGAACGCACTGAGTAGAACACCTGCAACAAAAGCGCACGAAGAATGTACTCCGGTGCAATCGATGGACGGCCGGAGTCGGCATACAACGCATCGAACTCCGGGCTCAACGTCCGCAACACAGCATCCGTCAACTTGCGAACTGCCCGCAATGGATGATCCTGAGGCACACGCTGCTCCAACGATATATAGCTGAACATCCCGTCCTGATCCCGCTCGTCTCCACGCATGTCTGTTAGACGAATGGCAGCCAACCTCCGACGCAAAAACGGGTATCTATTTCAACAAGTTCCTAGGGTGGGATGGGGCTGGTGTGGGTCAATCTCGGTGCCCACCCTAACTTTGGGTGCCCCACCCTCGGCGCGTCTTTGTATTTGCGCCTAGGGTGGGACGGAGCCAGCGGGGCACTCCGGCCGTTCGATAAGCGAGTGAAAAAGCAAACGGAGAACACGAACTAAAGGGTTAGCCGAAAGACCAGCGACAAGCAACCAGGTCAGATCACGCGCCTCCGAATGCCGGCGCTATGGGCGTTATTTGGGGCCGATCTAAGGGCTTCGAATTCCCTACCCGATGTTGGCCCAACTGAAGACGGCAGGGTTTATGCTGATTCTCAACCTTCATTCTGTTCTACCCGGTCTTACGTAAGGACAAGTTCAAGCGTTCATTGCGAATCTAGCCCTTCACCAAACCGGAGTTTCGAAGGCGGGGTAAATCGAAATGCCCTCTGAAGCGAAAGTGCCAACCTATGACAAACTCCTGTGGCCAGTTCTCAAAGCAATGAAGGTGCTGGGTGGGTCATCGACCAATGACGAGCTATTGGACAAGGTGATCGAGTTAGAGCACTTTCCGGTCGCCGTGCAAAACGTCATGCACACAGAGCGTCTGACCAAGTTGGGCTACCGCCTTGCGTGGGCGAGAACCTATCTCGGAAAAGCAGGCGCGCTTGAAAATCCCTCGCACGGAGTGTGGGCAATCACAGAAAAGGGCAATGCCCTTACGGCGAAAGAGGTCGAACAGATTCCAGCTGAAGTCAGGAAGCTTTATAAGACTGAAAAAGGGGAGAAGCACAAGGATCTCCAAGAGGCGGAGGACCTTTCGCCAGAATTGAAGGATTGGAAGGATGAGTTATTGGCGCTTTTGACCAGCCAACTCAAGCCGGACGCCTTCGAACGCTTGGCACAACGCATCCTCCGCGAATCAGGGTTTGTAAAAGTAGAGGTGACCGGACGAAGCGGCGATGGCGGTATCGACGGCGTAGGGGTCCTGCGCCTCGCATTGCTTTCATTTCAAGTCTACTTTCAATGCAAGAAGTACAAAGGAAGCGTTTCGCCAGGTGCAATTCGGGACTTCCGCGGGGCGATGGTTGGCCGCACGGACAAGGGCCTGTTCATAACGACCGGAACGTTCACAGCCGAGGCAAAGAAGGAAGCTACGCGTGACGGGGCACCCGCCATTGACCTCATCGACGGAGATTCACTGTGCGATCTTCTGAAGAACCTCAAGCTTGGCGTAACCACCAAGATGGTCGAAGAGGTGAGTATAGACCCGAGCTGGTTCGGCAAAATCTGAGGGCATGTTTCTTACTCGAAGCGAAGGGCCCCTTCTAGCCCGTTAACTCCGCTACCCCTGTCAAGCCCCATGCCCCAAAATAAATCCGCCCGCCGCCCGTAACTCCCTCATTCTCTGATCTCTGTTCTCTAATCTCTTTTTTTCCAAGTTTGCCGATGATTATGCCCACTAGGAACTTGTTGAAATAGATACCCGTTTTTGCGTCGGAGGTTGGCTGCCATTCGTCTAACAGACATGCGTGGAGACGAGCGGGATCAGGACGGGATGTTCAGCTATATATCGTTGGAGCAGCGTGTGCCTCAGGATCATCCATTGCGGGCAGTTCGCAAGTTGACGGATGCTGTGTTGCGGACGTTGAGCCCGGAGTTCGATGCGTTGTATGCCGACTCCGGCCGTCCATCGATTGCACCGGAGTACATTCTTCGTGCGCTTTTGTTGCAGGTGTTCTACTCAGTGCGTTCTGAGCGGCTGCTGGTTGAGCAGATCGACTACAACCTGTTGTTCCGCTGGTTTGTGGGCCTTGGCATGGACGACGCGGTATGGAACCATGCGGTGTTTTCCAAGAACCGCGACCGGTTGCTGACTTCCGATGTGGCGCAGCAGTTCTTTGCCGAAGTGAACAAGCATGCCAGGCGCTTTATGAGCGACGAACACTTCACGGTAGATGGCACGCTGATTCAGGCGTGGGCCTCGCAGAAGAGCTTTCGCTCGAAGGACGGCTCTGATGACGGCGACGGAGCGAATTTTCATGGCCAGAAGCGATCGAACAAAACGCATGAATCGACCACCGATGCCGATGCGCGGCTGTACAAGAAGAGTTACGGCAAGGAATCGAAGTTGAGTTATCTGGGTCATGCGCTGGTGGAAAACCGCAACGGTCTGATCGCCGCGGCGATGGTGACGCACGCCGACGGTTATGCCGAGCGCGATGCAGCACTGTTGATGCTTGCCGAAAAGCAAGAGGGCCGCTCACGCCGCATCACAGTGGGCGCCGACAAGGCTTACGACACGAAGGATTTCGTTAGCACGGTGCGGGAGTTAAACGTGACGCCGCACGTTACCAGGAACGACAAAGGCCGTACCAGCAACCTGGACCGCAGAACCACGCGCCAGCCCGGCTATGTCATCAGCCTGAGTCGTCGATGGCTGATCGAAAAGGGATTCGGATGGCTGAAGCAAACCGGTCCGCTGCGCCAGGTCAAGTTGCGAGGCCTGGAGAAAGTGGACTGGCTGTTCGTCTTCAGTTGCGCGGCGCACAACCTAATCCGGCTGCCGCGACTGATGGCTCAGCCACCGGAAATGCTCCGGGAGAAATGTGCCTGAGCAACGGTTGCGAGCCTTGGGGATGATTCCCTGAGGCTCGCAAACCCCCTATAAACACCGGCCAGAACCGCACTTCAAACAGATTTCGAACGGAAAGAAACGAAAATGGCCAGGAAAGCCGCCGCAATCAGGCGAATTTCAACGAGTTCCTAGGCGCAAATACAAAGGCGCGCCGAGGGTGGGGCACCCGAGCTTAAGGGTGGGGTACCCAAAGTTGGGGTGGGGCACCCAGATTGAAAATTAGGAGATCATTTTTTCGGGCGCTTGTAGAGCGGCAGCGGCACCTGCTTGGCGCGGACCTTGTTGGCGCGGCACTCGACGATGACATCGACGCCACTGGCGGCGACAGCAGTTGGAACAAGCGCCATGGCAATGTTGGTCTTGAGGAATGGCGCGGGAGAGCCGGATGTGACCACCCCGATTCTCTCCTCCGAAAGTGAATGTACGGAGTACCCGTCGCGCGCAATGCCGCGGTCGATCATTTCGAGGCCGACGATCTTGCGCTTTGGCCCTCCTGACTGCTGAACGGCGAGCAATGCGTCGCTGCCGATGAATGCGCCCTTGTCCAATTTGAGCCAACGATCGAGCCCGGCTTCAAGCACATCAATCTCTTCAGAGATTTCGTGGCCGTAGAGGCTCATGCCCGCTTCAAGGCGCAGCGTGTTGCGCGCGCCGAGGCCGCAGGGGCGAATGCCGAAGTCTTTTCCAGCTTCAAGAAGCGCGTCCCACATCTTCACCGTGGTCGCTTCGTCCGAAGGAATGTAGACCTCAAAGCCGTCCTCACCCGAGTAGCCGGTGCGCGCGATGAGCGAGTTTGCAATGCCGGCGACTGTGCCCCACACGAAGTGATAATTTTTGATGGCCGCAAGATCGACCTTGGTGAGCTTGGTAAGAGTCTCAAGCGCGCGCGGCCCTTGCAGCGCCAATTGCGAGTAGTAGGCCGAGTAGTTGGCGAGGTGAATGCCGGGCCGGCCGCCGACCTGCTGCTTGATCCACGCGAAGTCTTTGTCGGTGGTGCCGGCGTTGACGACCAGCAGGTAGTCGTTTTCGCTGAGCCGATGAACGAGAATGTCGTCGACGAACGTGCCGGCGGGCGTGAGCAGCGCGGAGTAGTGGGCCTGGCCGTCCTTGAGGCGCGACGCGTCGTTCATGCTGATGTGCTGGACGGCGGCGAGCGCGCCAGGGCCGCGAAACTGAATCTCGCCCATGTGGCTTACGTCAAAGAGACCCACGCCTGTGCGCACGGCCATGTGCTCGGCGATCAAACCTGCGCCGGGGCCTGGGTATTCAACGGGCATATCCCATCCGCCGAAGTCGACCATTTTGGCGTTGAGCGCGCGGTGCGTCGAGTTCAGCGCGGTCTTCTTGAGCGGTGCGGCGTTAGCGGGTGCGTGGTCAGACATGCGGGCTCCTTTCGAGCGGCGTTGTGCCCACATTCATCATAGGGACTTGGGGCGGCAGGGTCGATCCTGAGGTCTGGCGTTTAGTGGCGCCTGCGGCGGTTTAGTATTGTTGCGGCCGCTGCTCGCTGCGCAGGCGACGCCGAAAGGATCTGCACGTGAACCCCGTTCGAGGGATTGTGATGCTCGTGGCCGCCGCGCTCGCCATCTGGAAGGGCTGGCAGATCCATCACGGAGAAACGGCGGTGCTGGCTTATGGGCTTGGCGCGCTGGCCCTGGCAATGGGAGTGTGGCATTTGACGCGCGAGCGGCGGCGAACGCCCATGCCGCGGCGGTAACGCTTGAGCATGCCTGTGCCGCTCGCCCAGGGCGGAAATCGCAGAGGCTATCTTCTTTTCTATGAGCGATATGGCGGCGTGGTCGATTCTATAGTTCACGACTCGAATAAATTCATGATACCCTCATTTTTGGAGCCTTTTTGGGCAGATGACCACGCTGCGTGAAAAACTCGCCGACCCGACGCGATTTCTTGTCGCAACGGAGCTTGTGTCTGTACGCGGATCGATGGCGGGAGTGAGTGCCATCAAGGCGCGCAACTTCGCCAACGACCTGATTGCCTGCGGCGACATTGACTGGATCTCGATAACAGATAACGCCGGAGGCAATCCGCAACTGGCGCCGCTGGTGATGGGCCGGCCGATTTTGTATGCGGGCAAAGAGGTCGTGATCCATTTGACCTGCAAGGATCTGAACCGCAATGGCCTGGAGAGCGAAGCCTGGATGCTGAATAGCGAGGGCTTCAACAACATCCTGGCGATGACAGGCGATTACCCGGTGGCGGGCAACGACGGGCTGGCGCGACCGGTGTTCGACATCGATTCCATTGGCCTGATTTCTCTGCTGAACAAGATGAACCACGGGCTCGGCGCGTCTGCGGCAAACGGCAAAAGACAGCAACTGGAAAAGACGCAGTTCTGCATTGGCGCGGTGACCACCAACTTCAAGCTGCGCGAGGGCGAGGTCATTCCGCAGTACCAGAAGCTCGGGAAGAAGGTTGAGTGCGGCGCGCAGTTCATCATCAACCAGATTGGGTTCGACTCGCGGAAGATTTCGGAGCTGCGCAGGTACATGGACGCGCACGAGATGAGGGAGACTCCGCTGATCGGCAACGTGTACGTTCTGAGCCCGCGCGTGGCCGACCTTTTTCATGAGGGCAGGATTCCAGGCGTGGTGGTGAGTGACGCGCTATGGGAACTTTGCCAGATTCAAAGCGGATCGCCGGATCGCGGCAAAGCATTTTTCCTCGAGCTTGCAGCCAAGCAGATTGCGGTCTATCGAGGGCTCGGGTTCCGCGGCGTGTATCTGGGCGGAGTGCACAACCTCGCCGCGATTGAGAGGATTCTGGAGATTGAACGAAGCTTCGCACCGGACGACTGGAAGCAGTTCGCGAGAGAGATCAAGTTTTCGCGGCCGGAGGAGTTCTTTTTCTACTCGGAAGACCAAGCGACCGGGCTCGCGAATCCGCTTGAAGAGACGCCGCGGGTTAAAGCTCCATCGAAGCACGTGAGCTTCGTTTATCAGATTTCCAAGATGTCGCACGCGACGATGTTTGCTAACGGCACGGCGTTCGCACGTTGGGGCGCGAAGGCGTGCGCGCACTCGAAGGACCCGATGCAGGGACCGAAGGCGCTGCGGGCTCTAGAGCAAGTCAGCAAAGTGGCCCTCTATCAGTGCAAGGATTGCGGCGATTGTTCGCTGCCCGACATTGCGTATCTCTGTCCCGAATCGCAGTGCGCGAAAAATCAGCGCAACGGCCCGTGCGGAGGCACACGCGAAGGCCGCTGCGAAGTGAATGGATACGGCGACTGCATTTGGCTGCGCGCTTATGAGCGACTGAAACACGACGGTCGCGAAGAAAGACTGCTCGATCATGTGCCCGTGATCCAGAACCAGGGACTGAGGGGAACATCGGCTTGGGCGAATCTTTGGCTGGGCCGCGACCACAATTCAAAACGGGAGGCCGCAAAGGCGGAGATAAATACTCCCGTTCCGGAGCTTCAAAAACGATGAATAAGAAATTGCATATTGTCGGCGAATTGATGAACAACTCCTATGCCCGCGCGCGCAAGGCGTTTACTGCACGCGATCCTGAGGGCTATGGGCAACTGGCCAAACTGCAGGCCGACCTGGGCGCGGAATATCTCACGCTGAATATCGATGGCACGCAGCGGATTCAGGTGCGGAACCAGGAGATGCTCGACTTTCTGCCCGAAGTAATTCCGGCCATTCAGGAAGCCACGTCGACGCCGATCGCATTCGACAATCCGTCAGTCGATTACCACAAGATTGCATTGGCGCATTACGACCGGAAGAAGAGCGGCCCACCGATCCTGAATTCGCTGGCGGCCTCGCGCGAGCGGCTGGACGAGATGGTGGAGTTGGTGAAGCACTACGACACGCTCGCCGTGGTGATGGCCTCGGAAACATTTGTGCCCGGCGGAACTTCGCAATGCCTGAATCCGCAGGATTCGTATCGCGCGGCCAAGCATTTTGTCGAGCTGCTGGCGACCAAGGCGGGACGCCGCAACGATCAGATCATCATCGATACCGGCCTTGCGCCGGTGGGCGCGGATACATACGGCCTGGTGAACATCGGACTGGACGCGATGCGGCTGATCAGCTCCGACCCGGATTTGAAGGGCGTACACATGATTGTGGGCCTTTCAAACTTTGCCTGGGGCACGCCGAAAGAAGTGCGCGAGGATCTGGAGAAGGCCTACCTGACGCTGGGTATGGACGTGGGCTTGGATTTTGCGCTGGCGAATCCGGAGAAGACTCCATCGCCTTTGCCGGCCGGCCATCCGATGGTGGCGAAGCTGCGTGAAGCGCTGGAGCAGGGGCGTCGCAGAGAAGGAGAAACCGCTGAGATGTGCGGCTTCCGCCAGGCAGAGGCCATTCTGAATATATGCAGAGAGGTTGAGGCCGTCGACTACTGAGCGGGTGCGAGTGATGCCTGTGATTGATCTCATTTCCCCTGAGACCGATGACCGCCGCGTCTGGCTGCGTGTTGGAACGCTGCTGGACGGCGTGAGCAGCGCGCCCCTGCGCATTGCCAATGTTGTCTGCGACAGGAAGTCGATTCTTTTTGTAGGTGAGGGTTTGCCGCCTGCGGATTTACTGAATCCCGGCCAGAATCAGCCGGATCACGACCTGCCTCAGTACACTCTGCTGCCGGGATTGACGGATGCGCACACGCATTTTTTCCTTGAAGGCGGCGAGCTGGATCCAGACAAGCGGTCTGCTTATCTGAAGCAAACTCCCACGGAGTTGTTGGAGCAAGCGCGCCAGCGATTGGAAAGGCTTGTACGGCTCGGCATCATCGCGGCGCGCGATGCCGGCGATAAGGATGGTGTTGGGCTGGCGCTTAGCAAGCTTTCTTCGAGCGGAGAGCGGCCGCTGATGCCGTATGTCGACAGCCCCGGCGCGGCGATTCATCACCGCGGGCGCTACGGCAGCTTTATGGCCGAGGCGTTTGAGGATTGCTTGACGCCACGCCAATGCGTGGAAGCGCGCGTAAAGGCAGGTGCCGACCGGATCAAACTGATTCCGACCGGAATTATCAATTTCAAAAAAGGCGCGGTCACGACGGCGCCGCAAATGTCAGCGGAGCGCGTCGGCGAGTTCGTTGCAGCGGCAAAAGCTTTTGGCAAGCAGACGCTGGCGCATGCATCAGGAGATCGGGGCATTGATCATGTGATCGAAGGCGGCGTGGATTCGATCGAGCACGGTTTTTTTGTGCGTGACGATCAACTCGCGAGGATGCGCGACAAGGAGATTGCCTGGGTGCCAACCTTTGCGCCCGTGCAATGCCAGGTGGATCACGCGAAGTGGATGGGCTGGGATGCGGAGATCGTCGGGAATCTCAAAAAGATTCTCGATGCGCACGCCAAGAGCCTGTTGAAGGCTCATGCCATGGGAGTGCAGGTGATCGCAGGCGCCGATGCAGGCTCTTATGGTGTGGCTCATGGACTGGGCCTGCTGTACGAATTGGAGTTGATGCAGCGAGCCGGGCTATCGCCGCTGGCGGTGATCAATTCGGCAACAGGGGCTGGATCGAAGAGGCTGGCATTCAAGGAGAAGTTTGGACAGATCAAGCCTGGATTCCTCAGCCGGTTTATTCTCACCCACCATTCGCCGCTCGAGGATGTCGCCAACCTTCGCAAGGAACGGATCGTTGTGTTTGACGGCGCGGTCTTCGCGACCGGCGAGGACATCGACGCGACAGGCCTTTAAGAGAGAGCGGCCTGTTCGATCAGACGACAGGCCGCCGCTATCGGTGCCGTGCGCGCCAGAATGAGCTGACGCCAAGGTAGAGAAACACCACACCCGCGCCGATGGAAAAATCCCTGGAGACTGCGCCGATCCCAGACCAGTTCTGCCATAGGCGCAGGGCGAAGAGGGCTGCGAACAAAAGGAAGAATGTGCCGGTGGCCTCAAGCCAGACGATTCCGCTGACGCGGCGGAAGGGGCGCAGAAGCCCACCGATGCCCTTTCTGAGGTTTGGGCCGGTTCGAGCTGCGATGCGCCCAACGGCTTGAGCATGAGGGAGAGCCTGAGACACAAGGCTGGGGCCGGCCGCGACCGATTGCGCTTTGGGATGCGGCGGGCTCGCAGCAGATGGCACGGAATTCGCAACCCTCTGGCCGGCAATGCGCCCGGCGACGCGAACGCCGATGCCCAGAGCGCGACCAATGTTTCGCGGTTCCATACCGTTTATGATGGTAGCAGTGGCTCACGGTGCATTTCGCAAATTGGCGCGGGTCAGGGGTTGCTGGCAATCCTGATTCTCGAGTTGCTCTCGATCCTGAATGGAAGTAAGGTAAAGAGATTCCGCGTTGCGGCCCGCAAAGCTCTCCCGCGGGTGTGCCGGTCGTGTTCGCGATCATGGAGGTAGCTGTGACATCCCGTCTGCGTGAACTCATTCAGCAACTGGGCGAGGCCATCCATGAGTCGGTCATTGAGAGCGAACAGATTGCCGGCGTGGTGCAGGACATCCGCAAGCACGGGTTCGACGTGTTGCTGATGCTTGAAGCCACGATCGGGCTGAATGAGGTCACCGAGAAGAATGCCGCCGCTGGGACAGACGAAGCGAGCGGAGGCGAAGTAGGAACCTTCACACCCAACGACCTGCACTTTTTGCGCTCGCTGCGCATCGCGGTTGAAGGCGAACCTGACGAGGATGCGACTGATGTGAAGTAGTTATTTCGGGATTTGAGCCTTGCTCAACTGCGATTGCCCTTTGAGGGCCCCTTCAAGCTCAAACTAGAAAAGGCCGCGATCAGCGGCCTTTTTCCCTTCTTAAACGAAATGGTTGCGGGGGCTGGATTTGAACCAGCGACCTTTGGGTTATGAGCCGGGCAGGTCGCACTAACTAGTTGTTGATTCAACGACTCTTACACCCCCGCAGCCGTGATTTCTTACCTAAATTGCCTGAGTTCTTTGCCCAAGTTTTGCCCAAGTTTCTTGTCCATCGTTACCCCCTCCCGCCGCGCCCACCATCGGATGGCGGCACACCTTGACCGACTGAAAGCCTCTGCCGTTTCCGCCCAGTTCCCTTTGTTGCGAAAGACCTCTATCACACCCCGTAGACCGGGAACGTGAGGACTCGCGCGGCACACGAACTCATCAACGCGAAACTTCTGCTCCTCTCGTTCTCGGCTCCGGCACCCGGCTTGCCGAAGGTACTCGGAGTTCGAATGACAGAACTCGTCGGATGCCCCGAATTCTCCGTCAGCCTCGAATGGAAGATTTCTCGGATTTGAGAGCGGTCGCGTTCGCCATTTTGCGTATAGTGTGATGTGCCGGTTCCCGAGGCACCGATTGATGAAGCTGCGGAATCTCGCCTCGTTCGCCCCGTGCATCCGGTCAGGAGCAAACGTCTGAATGACATCCTCCTTGCCATCCCTACGGTGTTTCGAGGTCGAGGGCAAAGCCGCCAGATGCAAGAGAAGCTCCTGCGTCCAGTCTTCAGCCTCAGTCGCGGAAACACAATCTCGAACCCGCCTTCTCACCCAGTCCGCTACGTAGGTTGGAAACCGCTGGTAGAACTCGCTGAAGCTATTCGGGACGATGAACCCATCGTGACCCACGAAGTGCCCGTCTCGAACGGTATATGCGTCGTCATGATGGGCGATTTGCTCCCCGTCAGATTTTTCCAGAAATGCTGAGCTTTTCTTGGTATTGACCATTCTTGGAACCTCCAAGTTCCGGCCAAATCGTAAGGAAGGAGGCGGGCAATGGCTAAATCATCGAGGGAAGGCCGTCGGGAGTTGGCTCTGCGTGTTCAGACGGCATTCTCTCTGACCACGAACAAAGAAGCTGAATCGGTAGTGGGCACCTTCATCGAATGCGTAGAGGGCACCTTGCTCTCGCACTTAGACGAGGCAGGGTTTTCCCTGAAGCTCAATGGATTTGGAAGGTTCACTGTTCATCACAAACCGTCGCTTTGGCGTAAGGTCGGTTTCAGTGGGGAAATGACCAGAACCAAGCCACGTCGGACGGTCCGATTCGTGAGTCTGGGGCGGCTCCGCGCCCGCGAACCGATGGAACCCACGGACTAAGCGGAGCAGATGCCCGACCTAACCTTTTGAAGGCCGCTTGACGGAAACAGGACGACGAAGGAATTGGAAGACCTTATAGCTGTTCGTGAAGACTTCGGTCTCGAAGCGCCAAGGGCTTTTGCCTTCTCGGTCAATTTTCAACTCGTGCTCTACAACACTGCTGCGAAGCCAGCCTGACGTGGCACCAAAGATTTCTGAAGCTTTGCATGTTCCGTCACTGAGTGCCACGGACGAGAAGAAGTCTCGACGAAAAACTGGCGAAGTCACCGTGTATTGAATGCGATAGTCGTCTTCTTCCATAAACTCGTCATCGGTCTTCCTCGGCACACGTTCGTACACAACAAGTGCGCAAGGTTCAACATGCATTTCGGTGTACCGTCGTAGTCCGGCCTCGTAGGACGCCCCAAACTTTGGAGCCAATCCAAGGACAGTGTTAAGGCTCGTCGGCTGACTTAAAGCCTGCTCTGAAAAGAGATTTCCTTGAAAGAGAAGGTCTGCTGCGAACTGGTTCGCCTCTCTTTCAAACCGTGCTTTTGTCCAAAAGCCTAGAGTCTGGTCAGTATCGACGAAAAGCCGCTCGTGATGCTCAGGCAGAACGCAATGTCCAATCTCGTGAAAAATGCTAAAGCGGGTCCGCTTCTCACCTTGCCCTGACTGAGTCGCAACCACCCTCTCGTCGAGGTGCAACGCAGCACGTAGTTCACCGGGAATTGCAGTCCCTTCGGCGACCCAGTCTACCTCGTTCATGAAGTCGAAGCTCAACTGCTGCAGACCCAAGTACTGGAGTAGCCTGCCTTCGTTCGTTGGAAGTAGACCAGCAGTACCTGCCTCGACTAGGAGAGTTTCGAGAATCTCTTGCGAGGTGAGGTCGTCAGCGGGTTTTGTAGTGGCGTGAAGTTTACCCATCTTTCTTCTGCTTAATTGTTTCCCCAATCCGTCGCTTCAGTTCCTCAGACAAGTGCGGAGGGCCATAAGTTGCAATTGTTCCTTCCTTCACGGCGGTGTTCTTCAACTGATGTAACCATGCCTTCGCGGTATCGGTCGCTTTCATCTCTGTTGAGGGAGCGGCGTAAAAATAGCTGAGAGGCACGCCATAGAAATCTGCCAGTTTCTTGAGAACACTACCGCGGGGAATAGCTTCTTGGTTCTCAAGAGTGGAAAGCGTGGTGACAGGCATCCCTAACGCTAAAGCGACTTCCTTCTGCGTACGGCTACCACGGAGGCGACGTAGCAAGTCGCCAAATCCGGCCATACGAATCCTCCAGAGCAAGCAACGAGTTTCTCGTTCAAGCTCGTCAAGATTCTCCCACATCCCACGCCCTTCGCGCAAGTCCTTTATTTCCAATCGCTTCATAAGTATACGAACTGCTATAACTTGATATCCTAAAAAATCGTTTGACGTGAACGTTGTTTCGTAGTACGTATAGGGTCAGCCAGAGACGTGCCGACTGGCGGAGCGTATGGATGGAACCCATTCAAGATGAGCATCAGGAGTCGCCTGAAGACCGCAACCGCCATCGTGAGCATGAACATCACAACCACCAAGGACATGATGCCCATCATGACCGCGATGAGCATGAACACCACCATCATTCCGGGGAACACGAACACCATCCGCACGACGACGTCGTTGTGAAGGTCAACAACAAGGAAGTCAAATTCACTGAACATCATGTCACAGGGGCAATCATCAAGAGAACCGCCATCGCCCAAGGCGTTCCCATTCAATCTGACTTCCAACTCTTCCAAATCATCCACGGACAGCCGCTGAAGCAGATTGGCGATAACGAGCAGGTCAACCTGCATGAGTGTGAAGCCTTCCGTGCCACAGCACCCGACGACAACTCAGGAGGGGAATAGCGTGACCGCTGATGTGAAACAAGCGGTCGAAGAGGTTCGAACCTCATTCCCGAACTCCGTCGTGGTCGCTGAGGATGACGGTCAAGGGGGTGCGTTTGTCAGGGTTGAGCCTCTGGATATCGGCGAAAAGTACGTTCCATCGAAGACTTGGTGCGCCTTTCACGTCACGTTTCAATATCCAAGAGCAGACGTTTACCCACATCACATTGGTTCCGATGTTAAGAGGGGCGATAATTCGGCGTTCGGCCAAGGTGTCTCGCCTCAGCACTGGCGCAATAGCCCCTCCCTTCAACTCTCTCGTCGCTCAAATCGGCTCGACCCCAGTATTGATAGCGCCGCAACCAAACTCGCGAAGGTCATTGCATGGTTCAGAAGTCTCTGAAAAAACCGCTCTCTGTAGTGATTGATGAGTGTACGTACTGGCGTCTGCAAAACCATCTCTTCCCCGGTGACCAAGATGAGCATGGAGCTGTGCTCTTAGCCGGACTGTCGACCACATCGCGAGGCACACGCCTCCTTGTGCGAGACATGCTCCCTGCAATGGATGGTATCGATTACGTGCCCGGAACTCGGGGTTATAGGGCATTGACCGCAAGATTTGTCGCAGAAGCAGCGGGCCGATGTGCCGACGAAAAGCTCTGCTACTTGGCAATTCATTGCCACGGCGGGACTGATTCTGTCGGGTTCTCCGCCGACGATTTTGCCTCGCACGAAAGAGGCTACCCGGCACTACTGGACATCAATGAGGGACGCCCTGTTGGGGCGTTGGTGTTCGCACGTAATGCAGTCGCGGGGGATATTTGGACAGGAAATGGACGTTTCGAAGTAAAGAGTCTGAGAGTGGTTGGCAAGAATGTCAGGAACATTTACTCAAAGCCACTCGAAAAGCGCGGTAGAGTTGCCACCACATACCATCGCCAAACTCGCATATTTGGTGACCTCGGCCAAGAAATCCTCCATGGTCTCAAAATCGGAATCATCGGGCTTGGTGGAGGCGGCTCATTGCTCAATGAGTGGTTGTCACGTCTCGGGGTCGGTTATATCGTTGCGGTGGACTTCGACGGAGTTCACCTGACGAATCTTCCGCGAATTGTCGGGGCCTCACGATGGGACGCACGTTGGCCTTTTGCCGCTTCTGGCATCCAGATAATTGAAAGCCTCGCCAAGAGACTCTCCGCGCGTAAGGTTAACGTTGCTCGTAGAGTTGCACTTCAGGCCAATCCTAGAATCAAGTTCGAGGCCATTGTTGGAGATGTGCTGGATGAATCAATTGCGATACGTCTGAGGGATGTTGACTTTCTGTTCTTAGCAACTGACTCCATTCAAAGCCGTCTCGTGTTCAATGCGCTCGTGAAGCAGTACATGATTCCCGGTGTTCAGGTCGGAGCCAAAGTCTCAGCGGATAAGCGGACTGGCGAGATTACTGACATCTTCGCCACCACACGGCTCGTCCTGCCCGGAGCCGGAAACGGATGCCTCGATTGCGCAAACTGCATTCCCGCTGGACGTCTCCAAGACGAGGCCAAGAGCGCAGAGGAGAGAGAGCAGCAGCGTTACGTTGATGACCCTGATGTAGCTGAGCCAAGCGTGATAACGCTCAACGTAATGTCGGCAGCTCAGGCCGCCAATGATTTGATGATGATGTTCACGGGACTCTATTTGCCAGACGCGCCCTTGCTTCACCAGATGAGCTTCGTTAGGGAGAGAAGACTTGAACTCGTTGCGCCCAGTCAGAACCCTCGATGCTCAGATTGTGGCGAAGTCTCCAAGAGCCGACGTGCCAGAGGAGATGGGATGCGGCTACCTTGTCGTGAATCGAGGTGAGGGCTTCCACGGAAGTGCTTTGCGCTGCCGGGCAAATCCACATTTTCGGGTTGCTTTTTGTCTGTAAGGCAAGATTTTCGGCAAATAGAATCCAAATAACATGCTCATTATAAATGTCTTGTACATAATGTCAGAAAAACTATTGCTTTTTCTGACAATACTGCTAAAGTATTGCTATAAGGAGAGTTGATTCATTTGTCAGAAAAAGAATCAATTTTTCTGACAAACGCGTCTATAAAGGGAGGAGGGACATTTGATGACAATCACAAAGCAAGTCAAAAATAGAGTCGAAGAATTGCGCGTTGGAGAGCCTTTCTCCAGTGTTCAACTGCTTTCACTCGGAACAAGAGCGGCAGTTGACCAGTGTCTCTCTCGTCTTGTGAAATCTGGAATGGTGACGCGAGTCAGTCGGGGAGTGTACATCAAACCCAAGCTGAATCGATATGTGGGTGCGGTAACCCCGGAACCAGCTGAGGTAGTCAAGGCAAAGCTCCCCCAGAATGAAACCATACAGATTCACGGGGCAGAGGCCGCGCGTCAGATGCAACTCTCAACTCAAGTACAGACCCAACCAGTCTTCTACACGCAAGGCTCTAGTCGGGAGTTTCGCATAGGAGGTTTGAGGGTGAAATTGAAGCATGTTTCTCCAAGGAAACTTGTGCTTGGAACGAGACCTGCGGGAATCGCATTCTCGGCCTTGTGGTACGTAGGAAAGCAGAATGTAAATCCTTCCGTTATCGAGAAGGTAAAACAGAGGCTTTCCCCCGAAGAGTTTAAAGTTCTGAGCGAATCCAAATCAGCGATGCCCTCTTGGATGGCAGATGCGTTTCACCGCTATGAATACGCCCACAGATAAACAACAATTCCTGCTTCTTTCAGAGGAAGAACGCAAAGAAATCCTCCAGACGCTGGGCACAAAGAGAGGCCAAAGCCCAGCTGTCTTGGAGAAGGACGTGTGGGTGTGTTGGGCTCTGAAAACTCTCTTCGAGATTCCCCAGCCACACTCTATGGCGTTCAAGGGGGGCACGTCTCTCTCAAAGGTCTTCAATGTAATCGAGAGGTTCTCTGAGGACATCGACATCACATTGGACTACAAATCACTATTGCCCACAGCTGAGCCCTTTCATCCAGAAATAAGCAAAACACAAATCAAAAAGCTCGCAGAGCAACTTCGGGCACTTGTCTGCACGCATACCAACGAAGTCATACTCCCGGCATTCAAAACTGCACTTAAGGAGCAATTCGGGGCGGACACCTATGGCATAAGGCTAAGCGAAGACGGTGAAATTCTTTCAGTTCAGTACAGGCCACTCTTTCAGGCGAACTATATCCGAGAGCAGGTCCTCATCGAGTTTGGTGGTCGAAACGCAATTACTCCTAGCAGCGCGATTGTTGTCGCCCCTTATATTGCCAAGGATATTCCTGAACTTGTGTTTCCCGAAGCTGCTGTAATGGTCTTAGCAGCAGAGCGAACTTTTTGGGAGAAGGTTACACTGATGCACGCGGAGTGCAATACAAGACATCTCGATAAGCTGGAACGTAAGTGCCGCCATTGGTACGACATCTACAAACTCTCGAAGACTACGATAGGACAGGCTGCCCTCGCTGACCGAGAACTCCTCAATGATGTGCTCCGGCACAAACAAGTCTTCTACAGTAGCAAAAATGCCAAATATGAATTGTGCTCCACTGAGATGAAGCTAGTACCAGACGAGGAAATGTTGCGTGCCCTAGAGCAGGACTATAAAAAAATGATAGACGATGGAATGTTCTATGCTGAACCTCCTACGTTTGACAACCTCATCACCGAATTAAGAGAACTCGAAGAACAAATCAATTTGGCTCCCGCCACGGAACTTCAGGCTCAAGGAGAGGCCACACTGCCTGAGCAAGCTGACCCTGCACAATAGAAATCTAAGCGAGTCCAAAGTTAGACTGGTCAATTGACTAATCGTTGTAGACCATTGCCGAGTCGGCATGTTGGAGGGCAAAAAGCCCCGTAATTCGGGGGCTGGGAATTGGGGTTTGTGAACCACCCGCGAGACGGCCGTCCCGAGCGAAGTTGAATTCCCAAAAGAAATCCTCGGAGGATTCTCCGAGGGCGATGTCGGGCGAAAAGCGGAGAGGCACATCACGGCAGCAACTTGCCATTCAGAACATTGGTAACCGATACCTTGCCGTTCGTTTCGAAGACAGTTACATTCTGGTTTACCGGACGACCGCTGTCGCTGTTGTACATCGTATTGGTCGTAACCGACTTCCCATCCGCCGTTCTGAAGTGATTGATTTCAGCGACGAGCTTTCCGTTGTTATCGAAACTCTTCATGCTCTCTCCTTTGTGAGGTTAATGTGAATAGCTCTGAACGTTCTGCACGGCATATCCATCTACGCCGCACACTTCTCCAGATGCTGGCCGGTCTCGATGCGCCCCACGCCACGGAGACGAGCCTCACGGGCAAACCGAACGACGCTTGCCCTCGAAATCCCATGCCTCTTCGCCGTGGCCGTCAGGCTCAACCCACTGAGCCGGTCAGCAACGACGGCATCATGGTCGATGTCGAGCGGTTGACGGCCAACGCGAAGTCCATCAAGTTTGCGTCTCCGCATTCCGGCCCTGATACGTTCCTTAATCAGGTCAGCCTCCAGTTCGGCAATGCTGCTGATGATAGTGAGGAACAATCTGCCCATGGCACCATCCGTGGCAATGTTTTCTCGTCTCGACACGAATTCGACGCCGCAGTCTGTGAGTTCATCCACAACGGATAAGAAGTGCTTGGTGCTTCTCGCGACCCTATCGAAAGCTGCGACGATGACCACGCTGAACGTCCTCTTCCGAGAATCGCGAAGCATCGCATCCAAGCCCGGACGTCGCGCCTTGCTTCCCGAAATGCCAACGTCGGTGTACTCGCAAGCGACCTCGTATCCGCGTTGCTCGGCGAATTTGCGAAGGTCGTAGAGTTGGTTGTCGATGCATTGCTCACAGGTACTGACTCTGGCGTAAATCGCACAACGTTTCATCACAAGTGCCTCCTGATGTCTGAAAGGTTGATGAATGACTGTAGCCGCCGAATCTCAAAAGCTGCGACCCCAAACTTTATCGTGAGCGTCCAGTGACATTTCTTGCAGTACGGCAGAATTGTCATTGACCTCATCGTTGAGTGCCTCATACATGATTCGATGCCATGCCAAGAGCACCTGCCGCTGGTGCAACTCCCGGTTGCGTGGAAAGTTCCATGCCGCTCTTTTGGCGATGCGCGTGAGAATCCACTTCGTAAGGCGACTCATCAGAGATACTCCTTCACACTTTTCAGCAGGATTTTGGACGGTTCAATTGATGGCCGCATCTGTCTGATTTCCTCGATGGCGGCGTCGATATGTTTGTAACCCACGGCATCCATGTACGCCGCAGCTAAGCTTGGGGCGCGGGAGATGCCCACCCCACAATGAAGAAGCACTGTGCCCCACCGGATGTTCTTTCGGATGGCATCCATGATGCCGTAGAACTGGTGAATGGACACCGCCTCGTCGCCCTCGACGGCAAGGTGGAGGTAGTTGATGTCCCGGCGCTTCGTTTCGACGGGAATCTCGGACAGCGATACGACCGTAGTAATGCGATAGGGATTGCCAGCCGCGAGTTCCTCGGCGTCGGCGATACCGCCAATGTAGAGGCGCTCCCAAACTTGGGTGGCGCTCCACGCGATATGCCCGAAGCACATAGTGCCCATAGGACATATTATAGACGGGTGCCGGTTAAAAATCAAGAGCATTATGCCCTTTGGGCATTATGTATAATGTGATTATGGGCTGGAAGATGCTAAAAGTCGCCGTCTGCGATGTTTGCGGCCATGTTTGGATTCCGTCAGTGGAGCATCCTACCCTTTGCGCCAGCAAGAAGTGCCGCAGCACTCTGTGGGACAGGGGCGGGGTCGATGGACGCACCCGCGAGGCGAGGAAAAGGAAGCGGCGAAGCCAGCGAACTGGGAACCAAAAGCCAAAATGAGACTGTGCTCGGTATACTTCAACTGACGACAACGTTGAACGCGGACATAGGAAGCCCAGCAGGAGGGACTATGAATACCGGGAGCGAAAAGACTGAGGAGGAAATTGCCGAATCGGTGGCAGACGCTCTTACCGCCATAGGGTTTTCGGCGAGTTCGCAAGACACGGGTGGTGGAATCTGCTGTGTCGTTCTGGAGCGTAAGGACGGGGGCGAAATCATCTGGGGGGGGGACCGCAGACTTCAATTGGGGTGCTTCCGTAGTCGATTCTGATGGAGAGATTGAGTCGTCCTTGGAAACCAAATGCCCGAGCGACAGTCAGGATGTATCGGCCATCGTTGAGGCGATTAGAGGCGCGTCCGTTGCGGCGGGTGCGGCAATGACCGGCAAAGCTTAGGGAAGTCGAGAGACAAGTTCCGAAAGACGCAACACAGCCGAAGCAGGAGATTTGAATTGCCGAAGCAAGAGACGTTTCTTCACGATGCGGCAAACGGCGTTGAAGTCGAAGTTTTGAAGACTTACGACAGGTCATACGCTCACGAGGTCTTCCGAGGCATGAGTGCTGAAGCATTGAAGGCTCTTGCCGCAACACTGAGCCTCGCGGAAAAGTATGAAGCTTCAGACATTCCTGCCCCTGACGCCGCCGACTACGAGGACTTTATTTGGGACGAGATTTGTGAAGGAGCCATTGAAGACGTGCGCCAGTCCCCAACCTTGAGTTCATTTTTCGTGGTCGTTGGAACCAACGCTGGCAAATCACAAGAACTGTACGTGTCGGCAGATTGGCCGAGTGCGGAAGAATTTGCAAAGAAGCGATTGCACCAACGCTAATTCCTCAAGTCACACGCTGCGAGAATGTGTAGCTTCAAAGTCAAGGCACCTAATGACAGGACAGTGAGACGCTTCTGGTTTATTCTTCATCGACTCGACCAGATTGTAAGGGAGCGGGATGGAGCACATTGAATTTGCCGTAAGGACGAGCCAGCGGACGGACATCAAGAAGCGTCTTACCGGGCAGTTCTATACCCCAGTCCCGATATGTGAGCAGTTGGTAGACAGCATTGTTGCCCGGTACCAGCAAGCGCCTCGGGTAGTGGCTGACCCCTTCTGTGGTGATGGACGAATAATTGGAGCATGGTTGAGGGCGGCGTCCGCAAGAAGCCCCCGTGCTCTTCGTCGTCTTGAAACCATTCTCCTTTGGGACTATGACAAAGAGGCCGTCTCCTCCGCAAAAGCGAATATCAATTCGACACTAGCGGACCTTGGTTTATCCGATTTCTCAATCCAAACCGAAGTTTGCGACACATTCGCACGCGCACAGAATCACTTGAGCACAATAGACCTCATTCTTACGAACCCACCGTGGGATTTGCTCAAACCAGACTCCCGAGATGCGGTGCCCCTCGGACATTACGAGCGATACGTTACTTCTATTCGGAGTTTCGCCCAACGTTTGGCTGATGTCTATCCGGCAGCAACGAGTGCGAATGGAAAAGGGATGGCGGGGTACGAGGTGAATCTCGCGAGAGCGGGGCTACTCGTCTGCATCAATCTGCTGCGCGATGACGGGAAAATCGGAATCGTATTGCCAGCCGCCATTTTTTGTGACCAAGCCTCTTCGCCGTTTCGACGCGAATTGTTCAATGCTGCGGCAATTTCAGAATTGAGCTACTTCCCGGCGGAAACACGTGCCTTTGTTGGGGTTGACCAGCCGTTCGTGACGCTCTGCGCCAGCAAGGGTGACCGAACCAAGCGATTGCAACTTTGCAGATGCAACAATGACCTTAGTTCGGACGAAGTTCGCGAACTTGAATTAGGTTCCGATAACGGTGAGCCCTTACCGCTATCGCTGGGCGGGGTTCAATCGGAGATTGTTTGTTCCTTGGCAGCGCGGCACCCGAGTCTGAGAATGCTGGAGATGGATATGCGCTTCGGCTTATGGCTCGGAAGAGAATTAGACGAAACGCGGATTGGCGAGGTGTTCTCGGCCACAGGTACTCCTTTCCTGAAAGGTAGACAGCTTGGAAGATTCGAGGTGTTTGAGCACGATGCTCCTCGAATCAACCCGGCCCTCCGGGCGATACCCACAACCGTAAATGAGCGGAGACTCGCGTGGCGGGATGTATCTCGGCAAAACCAAAAGAGACGGGTTCAAGCAGCACTAGTTCCAGACGGTTGGGTAACGGGGAATTCGCTAGGAGTAGCTTACTTCCGCTACGGCTTACACGACCACATTCTCGCTTTGCTAGGTGTCTTGAACAGCCTTGTATTTGAACTACAGATTCGCAGTCGATTGTTGACTGCCCACGTCTCACTCGGTGCGATGAGAGATTGTGCGGTTCCATTTTCAGTGTTCGAAGATGCGACTCTCGGTTCGCAGATAATTAACCGTGTGCGCGAATGCATCGAACAACCAAGCAGTCTCGAATCGGCAGCGAGGCTGGAGGTGGCGGTAGCACGCGCATACGGCGTCGAGTGGTCGCAATTTGCCGCTATCCTTGAGGGGTTCCCAAAAATCGACGCAAGCGAAAAAGCGATGTTGCTGCATGAGGGCTGGTCTTGATTCCTAATCACATCGCTCCCAAACTGAGCACACTCGACCTATTGGTTGGTCAGTCCGTGCCTCCCGGCGGAAACTGGAAAAACATCCCGGAAGAGGTTCCTTCTCAGCGTCTGAAACAAATAAGAGAGAGCTATGCCCGTGGGGAGGGTAGCCGTTCAACCTATTATGGTCGCCTCCATCCCGACCACCCTTCATACACAATCTCCACCTACTTCTCTCGTCCCGGCAACGGTTGCCATCTCCATTACGACGCTGAACAGAACCGCACTTTGACTTTTAGGGAAGCCGCCAGATTGCAGAGTTTTCCGGATTCATTTGTCTTCGAGGGTGGAAGTGGAGCGGTTTCGAACCAGATTGGCAATGCGATTCCGCCTCTTTTAGGTTTCGCCATCGCGAAAGCCTCGAACGTTACAGGACAAGCAGTAGACCTATTCGCAGGTGCCGGTGGATTAGCCCTTGGGCTGAAATGGGCGGGTTGGGAGATTATTGCCTCCAACGATATTGACGAAGACGCGCTGAAGACCCACAGCAGAAATCTATCGTCTCCAGTGGTGCTCGGAGACATCACGCAACTCTCGATTCGAAACGAAATCGCCAAAATCGCCAGCAATGGGAGGGATGCTTCTAAGGGGCCGCTTTGGGTGGTTGGCGGACCACCTTGCCAAGGATTCTCGACGGCAGGTAATCGCCGCTCGCGGGATGATAGCCGGAACAGTCTCTTCCGAGACTACATTGCCTTGTTGGAAGCCCTACAGCCAGACGCCTTCTTGTTTGAAAACGTTACAGGAATCTTAAATATGGAGGGCGGAGCCGTGTTTAAAGAAATCAAACAGGCTCTTTCGGAGCACTGCGAGGCTCTCCGGGTCTTCAAAGTCTCTGCCGACCATTTCGGCGTGCCCCAACGAAGAAAGAGGGTAATCTTGGTAGGTTCCCGAACAGCCTCTCCCTTCGAGCTAGGCTTGGGGCCTTTGCAAGGAGGGTTGTTCGGCGGTCCGCCCATCTCTGTAAAGGAGGCGCTGGACGACTTGCCTCCATTGGCGGAAGGAGAAAGCGGAACTCAGTACAACTATCGTTTTGCTCCCGCAACCAAGTATCAGGCATTCATGCGTGACGAAATCTCAGCCGAAGACTACTATGCTCATTTAGATTCACGCCGTGAGCGCGAAATGGCAATCGCCGTCTAGGTTTATCACGTCCGGACGAATCTCTCATGCGACCACATATCGGACAAAACCTCACCAACGGCATCCATAGCTACTTGTAGTTTCTTTTGGGCTGGACAAACCTCAACCATCGGGATAGTGGCGATGCGAGGTAATAGTTCAAGAAGTTTCTGTTCGGCAGTCTTTTTGTCTGCAAGCGCCGTCCCAATATCACGATTGAGCATCTTGCACACTTCCGATTCGCCATCAAGAATCGCCTTCGCTTCGTTGAACGCATTTTCAGATTTATCGATTTTGATGACGAAGACGCTCCGATTCTCTTTTGCGAAATACGTTTGCAGTTCCTCGAACGCTATGCGGCAACGCCTGACCTTCTGTGTACGCGGCGGAGCAAAAATAGACCACGTGACGCCGCGTTAGCGACGTGACGTGGCGGAGTAAAAGTAGACCACCCCGCCAGGCAGAAGTTTCACGGACAAGCAGGTTTCGTTGGGGTGCCGAAGCAGGTTCGGCGCTCACAGGATACGTGTTTTCTGTGGGATACAGGAGGCATGAAGAAGGTGGAGCTATACGCGAGGGTGCGGCGGGCGGTGTTGGTGGAGGGGATGAGCCGGCGGGCTGCGGCACGGGAGTTTGGGCTGGCGCGCAAGACGGTGAGCAAGATGTTGGAGTATTCGGCGCCGCCTGGCTACCAGCGGCAGAAGCCTGTGCGGCGGCCGAAGCTGGGTCCGTGGCAGGGCGCGATCGACGCGATTCTGGAAGACGACAAGCGGCGCCCGCGCAAGCAACGCCACACGGCCAAGCGGATCTTCGAGCGGTTGCGGGCCGAGCATGCTTACACAGGCGGCTACACGATCGTGAAGGACTACGTGCGCTCGGCGAAGATCGGCGGTCAGGAGATGTTTGTGCCGCTGACCCACGCGCCGGGCGAAGCGCAGGCGGATTTCGGCGAAGCCCAAGTGATGATTACCGGCGTGGAGCACAAGGCGCACTTCATGGTCTTCGACCTGCCGCATTCGGACGACTGCTTTGTGCAGGCCTTTCCGGCTGAGACGACCGAGGCCTTTCTCGAAGCTCATGTCCGCGCCTTCGAGTACTTCGGTGGCGTGCCGACGCGCATTCTCTACGACAACACCAAGTTGGCGGTGGCGCGCATTCTGGGCGATGGGGAGCGGCAGAAGACGCGAGCCTTCTCCGAGTTACTGAGCCACTACCTGTTCGCCGAGAAGTTCGGCCGCCCGGCCAAGGGCAACGATAAGGGCAAGGTGGAGAACCTGGTCGGTTATACGCGGCGCAACTTCATGGTGCCGATTCCGCGCGCGGCAAGCTGGGAGGCGCTCAACGAGCAGTTCATTCACGACGCTGTGGCGCGCCGTGCGCAGCGGCTGCGCGGCCATAGGGAGACCATCGGCGAACGTTTCGAACGCGACCGCGCAGCGTTGCTGCCGCTGCCGGCGGCTCGCTTCGAGGCCTGCGACAAGACGACCGCACGCGTCAGCTCCATCTCGCTGGTTCGCTACCGCACCAACGATTACTCGGTTCCGACCCAGTTCGGCCACCGCCAGGTGCTGGTCAAGGCTTACGTCCACCACATCGTGATCGTATCGGGGAGCGTAGTCGTCGCCGAACACAAGCGCAGCTACGAACGCGAAGCTGCCATCTACGATCCGCTGCACTACCTGGCGTTGCTGGAACACAAGAGCCGGGCGCTGGACCAGGCCGCTCCGCTTGCGGGATGGCAGTTGCCTGCGTGCTTCGCTCAACTGCGCCGGCTGCTGGAGGCGCGACTGCCGAAGCACGCCGGCCGCGAGTACATCCAGGTGCTGCGATTGCTTGAGACTTTCGCTCTGGAAGAAGTAACTCATGCCGTCGAGGATGCGTTGCGATGGAACGCCATCAGCTTTGACGCGGTGCGGCATCTCGTGCTGTGCCGCATCGAGCGCAGACCGCCGCGACTGGACATGGCCAACTGGCCGCATCTGCCGCTGGCCCAGGTGCGCACTACGCGTGCCGCAGAGTACATGAGCCTGCTGTCGTTGCCCGCGGCTGAGCCTCCCACGCTGGAGGCGATGCTATGAGCGCAACCACTGCCGACACGCCGCAGGTTCTGCTCGAGCATCACCTGAAGGCTCTGCGGCTGCCTACCATGCTGCGCGAGTACGACAAGCTGGCACGCACCTGCGCCCAGGAAAAGTCCACCTTCCCGCAGTATCTGCTACGGCTGACTGAGCTGGAGTTACTGGATCGCGACCGCCGCGCTACAGAACGCCGTATCCGGCAGGCGAAGTTCCCAGTCGTAAAGAGCCTCGACAGCTTCGACTTCCTCGCCATCCCCGCGCTCAACAAGACCCTGGTCCTCGAACTGGCTCGCTCGGAGTATCTCGACCGCAAGGAGAACATCCTGCTGCTCGGCAACAGCGGCACCGGCAAGACCCACATCGCTCTGGCGCTCGGTCTGGCAGCGTGTCAACGCGGCCATCGCGTCCGCTTCATCACCGCCGCTGCACTGGTCGGCGAACTGATCGAGGCTCGCGACGAGAAGTACCTGCGACGCTTTCAAAAGCAACTTGCCGCTCACCAACTGCTGATCATCGACGAACTGGGTTATGTGCCCCTGTCGAAAACCGGAGCCGAGCTGCTCTTCGAGACCATCAGCCAGCGCTACGAGCGCGCCTCGACGCTGATCACAAGCAATCTGCCCTTCGACGAGTGGACCGAGATCTTCGGCTCCGAACGGCTCACCGGCGCACTGCTCGATCGCATCACCCACCACGTCCACATCCTGGAGATGAACGCCGACTCATACCGCCTCAAGCAAAGCCGCCGTAAGCGAGCCTGACAAACCCCTCCCAAACGCGTCTCGGGGGAGAAGGGGCCGCTTCCGCTACGCTCCAGCGCCCCCTTCTCCCCCGAAATACCCCTTCACGATCCTCTACTGGCTCCCTTTTACTCCGTCTTAGTGGTTCCCTTTTACTCCGCCCTTGACAGATGAACTTGCGTAGTCCAGTCTTCCTTGAATAAGACATATTCCGGTGAATCCAAAAGGGGCTTAAATCTATGAACGCTGAGGAAATCGTAATTCGTAAGTCGGTCGTCAACACGGTGCTGAAGGTGGCCTACGCTTATGTGGACACGGAGAGAAAAGGTTGGCGTGTGAAAATGCGGCAGTTCAACGATGCAATGGACGATATGGGTATCTCCAGCAAAGAAGTTCGGGCGGTCCTTGCTTTTCTCGAAGTGAGAATGTATGTAATCACGTTTCTTGATGCAGACAGCGGTATCGTTGGCTTCAGCCTTGTGCCACAGCAGTACCGCTGCTCGAACTGCAACATGCTGTTGGATATGCAGAGTGACATCCGACTCCATTTCGGCGACTGCTGGAAACGCCAGCAGAAAACCGAGAGGAACCGCAAGCTGGCTTGAAGGCGAAATGCCGTTGAGTCCTCATGTTCAATAGGAGGCACACCTAATTGGCGAGGATTCGACAACCCCGGCAACGGGCGGATGAAGCCGAGCTTCACAAGCACAGACCCCTGCCCATCAGGGCTTTAGCTAGGTGTTCTTGAACGGCGCTTTTCCCTTCGACGTTTTTCCCACTTCGCCTTTACTGCCCTCGAGATTCGCGCACTGCCTTCTGGCGTCAATCTTGGCTTCTTAATTCCTTGACCGTTGAGCATTGCGGCTCTCTTCGCGTCTGCGGCGGCTTTTACGCGCTCTTTGGAGCGCTCAACCTCAGCAAGCTCTTGACAATAATCAGAACAATACTTCTTCCTAGATGGCGTAACGATGAAGTAGGGGCACTTGCAGTCTGCAATAGCACACAGTCTGAGCTTGTGTGTGTTGCGCTCTAGCCACATCAGTGCGTCGCTGGCATTCGACTCCCAATCTAAAGAGTTTGGTGGGCGCTCTATATCGCGAGTTGCTCCACAGTATTTGTGGAAGAAGTCTCGTATATCGGAGCGGAGGCGCAGAACTGCCGCTTGGGGATTGTTTCCCGAGGTAGCTCGATGCCAAATCACACGTAGTTTGTAACGGAGCATTTCCTCGTAGATATGTCCATCATCCTTTGGAGGTGTAAACGGGCGAACTTGCGGATGTTGCCATACCTCACGCGCCATGGCACGCACTGAGAATGACCGTATCAAGTTGATGTTTGAGCCTTTTGGAAATTCAGGAAACCAGTCCTTGAATTGCTGGCTCGGCGTTCCTCGGCCGGAGACCACGGCCTGTAGAAATGCCATTCGAGCTTTCACCGATGGTGTTCTTACTTCCCCGGCCATTTCGACTCCTGCAAGGCGCGACGTGCCTACCACTCAATAGGACTAGTTCGTCGAAGGCCCATGTGCAACCTCTTTGATTGGGTGTGCTCCAAGGCAGTCAACATCTTCTTCCGTGCGCTGATTCCCGCTCTGCCACAAGGCAATTGTTGAGTCACACCGCTTTTGTAACCTTCTCAATGCGCCAGTTTGGACCGGAGTTTTCAACCCCGTCATCATGGGGTATCTATTCAGCCAGCATAAGGCGCTGAAATGAGGAGGAGTAGACATGGAGCACGAGACGCAACTTACCGAGGCAACAGTGATGCCGCCAGCGGGGAAAGCTGACCCGCTTGCGGTGTTGGGACCGGCGACGTCGGCCAACTCGCCAGAAAAAATGTCCCTGAAAACTCCTCCAGACCTTTCAAATCCGACAAATGTCGCAAATGAGGAGGAGATTGCGCAGCTTGAACGCGAGATTGATGACAAGGCGACGGAAATCATCGGCCAGTTCGCCAATCGCATTGAATACGAATTATTGCCGCTGCTCTATCGGATGCGGGGTCTTTTACCTCACGGTGAGTGGGGTGAATGGTTCGAGCGATTCCGCAAACGGGTTCGGCTCAATTGGACGATGCGGACCGTCCAGCGCAAATTCAAGGAACTTGAAGACGGTTGGGACGATGACCCTTCCGATGATAAGAACAATGACAGCGAACCCGGTGATGACGGGCAAGAAGAGTCAGAGGACACACCTACTCTGGCAGCAGTAAACGAATCTCCCAAAGAGTTGCTGACCAAGTGGATGGAGAGGCAACGCAAGACTCTGTCAGGGGGAGACGGGCCGGTAGATGCTGACCCAATCCGTGATGGTGAACGGCGGGTGGATACCAGCTTGCAAATGTTGGACGAGTTGAAGCTGGCGATTGATGAGGGTTTGCTGGATATAGAACCGGGAGAGACCCCCATCAAAGGGGAGCATGTGACTGCTGACTCAGTGCTGGTTCCTTGGCTGTCCGCGTTGTATCGGTATCTTCAATGCCAGAGCGAAGGCTATTCGTTAGCCCTACAGGCGCACTTAATCCCCGGTGACCTCATCATGGACAATTACCAAAGTTGCTTGCCGCTGAGGAAGGTTCCGCCACAACTGAGGAATGTCGTTTCTAAAGCCCAAGAGACACTACCACCACGACAATGGCCGAGGTCAGCCAAGCCGGAGCCAGAAAGGAGATGCCTCTGCAATCGCTTCCCCACCGGAACCATCGAAGAGGACTATGTTGTCATCCCGCTGCCACGGCTGGCTGAGCTACTTACAGACATCGCTGACGAGTTATATGACGGGCAACATGCCCTTGACGGGTTCGCCGAACAGATTGAAAGCATCGCATTCTGGCTGAACGAACGTGAGGAATTGGACAGGCGAATGCGGATGCTTGGTGACCGCGTGGCTAAGCGTTCAGAAGCCGCACAGAAGAGCGGGCTGAATTTGGACATGACCAGCAAGGAACTTCGACGGGACCGCCGCAACCAAAACGAGATGCGGATACTGTTTCAAGCCGGTTGCAAGACCTACATGGGCCGGCCCATCAAAGGCAATGAGAATGACCCGTGGGTTGAGCGGTTCACACGGGAACAGGTCAAGGCTGAGATGACACTTGACTTGAAGCATCAGCTTGGCGTGACGGCCACCAACGAGGATTACATGCCGGGGCTGATTATGGAGGGAAAGGTTCCCCCTCTTGCTTCAATTTCAGACGAACCCACGGACAATCAGCTTGAGGCCATAGATGTATCGAAGCCAGCCGCTGAGACACAAACGCTGGTCACAATCGAACCTACCACTGAAAGTATCGGTCTCCCCGGCTGCACATACATCTATGCGCCAGAAGGGAAAGCCGGGGAATACGCTCCGTTAGCTGCGAATCCATATCGCGGCTGTGGACACGGATGCTCATATTGCTATGTGCCGCTAGTGCTCAAGATGAAGCGCCCCGAGTTCGACGCTGGCGCAAAAGCGCGTCCTGACTTCCTGAAGCATCTCGCCAAGGATGCTCGGAAGTATCAGGCAGCAGGAATCACCGAACAGGTCTTCTTCTCTTTCACTACGGATGTTTACTCGCCCTTCGACACATCACTGACGCGGCCATCGTTGCAGCTTGTTCAGCAGCATGGCATGAGCATCTGTGTCCTGACCAAAGGCGGAACACGGGCGCTGGCAGACATCGACCTTTACCGGCCAGACCGAGACTGCTTTGCGTCCACCCTCACGAGTCTTGACAAGTCGTTCCAACAGAAATGGGAACGCAATGCCGCCTCACCTGATGACCGAATAGCGGCGTTGAAGGCATTTCACGAGAAGGGCATTTTCACTTGGGTTTCGCTGGAGCCCATCCTTGACGTTGAGTTCAGCTTGGCGATTTTAGAGGCCACGCACGAGTTCGTGGATTTGTTCAAAATCGGCAAAGCCAACTACCTCGGGGAATACACCCGCACAACAGACTGGCGTGATTACACGCTGCGAATCATTGACTTATGCCAGCGGCTTGGGGTGAAGCATTACATCAAGCGCGATTTGCAGCAGCACCTTCCGGCTGGGTACAGCAATCTGATGCGCGTTGCTCAGCACTTTTGAAACAGCCGTTGTCCATGCCGGCGTTTTGGTAAGAAGAGTCGGCTTGCGTTAAACGTAGTCACTAACCGACCACGGAGATGTGGCAAATGAAAACTAGTGGCCGCACGCCTTTGCGAGCCACGGGGGATGGAGTCGTGACCAGAGAGTGAATCTCTGTGTGATGTTGCCCCTAAGTATTAGAAGCGCGAGGCAGTCACGAGCCCTGCGCTAATCGACCTGCACACTGGTTCTGTTCCAGCATAGGGCGGCGTTTCTGACCGCGTGGTGGGTCGATGCCTTAATTGCTTAGTCGGCAATCGAGGGCAACTCCGAGGTGGCTTCATAAGGCAATCCAAACAGGGCAGTGACACGCCCGAAGGATTGCCGTGTGCAAGCACAAGGGAGCAGAAATCAAGAATCCGAAGTGAAACATTCGCCACTGGTAGAATCTCGTGTAGAGTCGTTGAGCCAACAACGGAAAGCTGGAATTTCGTTGGCGAGACGGAGGTATCAAAAAGGCGCAGTCATCAAGCGGGGCACGCGGGAGAAGGTTTGGGTTGGCCGCTGGCTGGAGGATGTCATCCTGCCAGACGGCACAATCAAGCGAGTTCACAAATCCGAGGTTTTGGGCTCGGTCAAGGACTTTCCCACCAAGCGCCTTGCACAACGCGAACTTGACGGTCGAGTGGCCGTCGTCAACAGCCCGAATTATCGTGCTCGTCCTACAGCAACGTTCAACCAACTGGCTGAGAAATGGAAGATGCTCGTCATGGTCAACCACGAAGATTCCACGCAGCGAAGCGAGAAGTCGGACATCAAAGCGTGGGTCTCGGCGATTGGAGACGTTCAAATCCGGGACATTGGGTGCGAACTGCTTCAAGAGGTGGTGAACAGTTGGACGTGTAGCCCCAAGACCATCAAAAATCGCGTCGGCACTTTTCGCCTGATTTGGGATAAGGCCAAGGTGTGGAAGTACACAGCCGAGACGGCCTACGATGGCCTTGAACTTCCCGACTGGGAGAAGAAGGAACAACCGTGCTTTTCGGTCGAAGTGATTGCCCGGATTATCGAGAGGTCGCCCCAGCCGTACAAGACGGTGTGGCGGCTGGTCGCTGAGACGGGTATTCGGCGGGGCGAGATTTGTGGGCTCAACGTGGGCGATGTGGATGCGAACCAATGCATCATCGTGGTGCAACGGTCACGGACAAAACGCGGCAGACTCAAAGCTACCAAGGCGGGAGTCAGGAATGGGCAAGTGAAACGGCGGGTCTTCAGCTTGTCGCCTTCTCTGGCGGAGCAGTTGCGTCCGTTTGTGGAGGGACGAGCAGCCGACGAGCCGTTGTTCCTGACGCCGGGTAGGCTCACAAAGAGCGGCAAGCGAATCGGGGGGGGAGTGCGCCTTGAGCCGGACAACTTCGTCAAAAGGGCGTTGAAGCCAATTTTGAAGGAGTTGGGCTTGGATGGTGCGGCACACGCTTTCCGCCATGGAAATGCCACATTGTTGGACTCGCTGCACGCTCCGATGGCCGTTCGACAGGAACGCCTCGGGCACGTGGACGCAAGGACAACCATGGGGTACACACATCTGGTCACAGCAGATGATGTGCGGGTAGCTGGAGAGCTTGGAGCACTTCTTGACAAGGGATTCTTTGCCCAAGATTTGCCCAAGTTGCCTCCAGAAGCGGAAACGGCCTCCGAACTCATATCGGAAGCCGTTTAGAATCTTAGATTTTTTGGTTGCGGGGGCTGGATTTGAACCAGCGACCTTTGGGTTATGAGCCCAACGAGCTACCGGGCTGCTCCACCCCGCAGTTCCATCTTATCAAGCTGATGAATGGGGGTCAATCATCGGTAGTGACTCATTTTCAGGCTGCTTGCCGGCGTTATTTATCGCAGGCGCCGGAAGGCTGGAAGGCATTCTGGAGTATCTTGCTCACCAGCCGGGTGGATTCCCCGCTTCGACTCAGGCGTGTCCAGTCCATACGACGAGCGCCGAACTGCGCCTGTTCGCTGAAGTTCCTTCAATGCCTCTTCGCCCCTCCTGAACTGGTCAGGATCGACGTTTGGGTTGTTGGAAATAATTTTTTCAACATCGATTTGTGTTGCCATCGTGAGCATCTCCTTTCTAGCCGAGTGGCACAAAATGTTCTCTCGTCATCACTACCCAATTGTGTCTGACGGTTGAAAGATAGTCCTGTAACAGCCGATGGTAATTTTTTACGCCGTCATTCAATGCAGGGATCGCACCAAAATCTCGAATCAGCAATTTCAAGTCCTTCCGCAGAACCGCCATGTGGATACCACGCCCATGCGAGTTCCATTTATCGATCTTGTTTAATGCCTTGGCAATTTCTTCTGCCCTTGCGACACGCATGGCCTTCGTAACTTTGATGTGGTGGGTCGCGGTCCGTTTCCAATTCTTAAACTTATATTTCACGAGCCACTCTTTCAGCAGCGAAATCGACATCTCTCTTGCCTGTTCGTACATGTACAGTTCGGCAGGATCAAAGCGATTGATCAAAAAGGCAAGTTCGGCAGTGGTCAGATTCCCTTGGCTCGACTTCCTGATGAGACGTTCATACTGCTCCAGGTAACCCAACGCGGGAACCATTTTGTCGTCTTTGTTGAGCTGAGGATCGATCGGCCCCAGAACAGAAAAGTAATCCATGTAAATGTCATCGCCGCTCATCGCCAGAACGGTGCCAGCAGAGTATGCACAGTTCGGTATAAGAAAATCTACAACCCTGTACCAATGCCTGAGAGTCTGCGCAATTCTTTGAGTGACCTCAATGAACCCGCCGTTTGTTTCGAGGATAACGGTTATCTTCCGCTTTTTGGGGGAAAGGCCGTCCAATGTCTCCCGTACCGCCACATCCAAGCCGAAGCGAATCGGACTACAAACCACGATCACATCACCGTTGGTTGCGTTTTCAATTGCCCGTAATCTTTCTCGCAACTGATCGATGATGATGACGTTCGAGCTAGTTCTTAGGGCCACTGCGGTTATCCTTCCACCGCGCTTGGGCTGCGAGACGCGCAATCTCGCTTTTTCGTTTGCCAGAGAGAGCCTTTGCCCGCGCCTTGCCGCCCTTTATACCACCCCTACGCCCAATTGTCGCCAAGTATTGTGAGACGGCACTCATCACAGGTACTGATATTCCTGATTCCTCAGTTGCGAGCCTGACCGTTAAAGCCTCCGCCTTGTTGGGGTCCGATGGCATCTTGCTTAAGCGCCTCATGCATCAAGTATGCCATAGTTCCGACAGTCCGTCCAGCTTGAGCTGCTTAAGCAAAATGAATCACTACCCGGTTATCCGCGGTCACAGCTTCAGCCTTGAAGATGGTGGCTGATGCGCCCGGAAATCATCTGGATGCGCCACCAGGGCTGGGATTATGCCAACCGCCGTCTGCGGCGATGAATGCGTCAGCTTCTTTCGGCCCCCATGTGCCGCGTTTGTAACGGCGAACCCGGGGATGGTGCTTCAGAACTCGATTGACCACTTCCCATGCGGCTTCAACCGCATCCTCGCGAGTGAAGAGCGCGCCGTCGCCTTTCATGGCGTCGCCCAGAAGCCTTTCGTAAGGAGTTTCCTCTCCCAGTTGCTCATCGGACAGTGAAAGCTCCCGGTCCTCTCCGATGAATTCCTGACCTGCCAGCTTAACGCGCGCAGCGAGAGCAATGACCGAGTTGGGCGAGAGCCGAAAGCGCAGGTAATTCGATCGGCTATCCGCGCGTACCGCGTCGGCAAAAAGTTTTTGCGGCGGCGGCTTCAACTCCACCACGATTTCGGTTGCGGTGATCGGGAGATACTTGCCGGAGCGCAAGTACCATGGCACGCCTTCCCAGCGCCACGAGTCGATGAAGAGACGCAGGGCGCAATAGGTTTCAACATCCGATCGCCTGGCCACGTCCGGCTCATCTCGATAACCCAAATACTGGCCGCGCACCACATCGTCGGGCTTCAAAGGGCACATGGCTTGAAAAATCTTGGCCTTTTCGGTTTGCACATCTCCATAGTTCTGGCCGGCGGGCGGCTCCATGGCCAGCAGCGCCACGATTTGGAAAAGATGATTCTGAATCACGTCGCGCAGACAGCCTGCCGTTTCGTAGAACGCGCCGCGTTTACCCACGCCGAAACTTTCCGACAGTGTGATCTGAACGCTGGCCACGTAGTTGCGGTTCCAGATCGGTTCGAGAAACGAATTCGCGAATCGGAAATAAAGGATATTCATGATCGCTTCTTTGCCAAGGAAGTGATCGATGCGGAAGATGGAGTCTTCAGGAAAGACCGCGTGTGCAACCCGGTTCAATTCGCGCGCCGAAGCCAGATCGCGGCCAAATGGTTTCTCGACAATGACGCGCGCGTTCGCAGCCAGATTTGCGGCTCCGAGTCCCTTAATCACCGTTTCGAAGAGCGCAGGCGGGATTGCCAGATAGTACGCAGGACGGCGCGACCTCCCCAGAGCCTTTTTGATCGCCATGAATGTATGGCTGTCTGCGTAGTCGCCACTCACGTACGTTAGCAACGACAAAAGGCGTTTGAGCGCGGCTTTGTCGTCGATACCGCCGGCTCGCTTGATGCTGTCGATCACACGCCGATGCAATCGCTCAAGACTCCATTTCGGGAAGGCAACGCCGATCACCGGAACCTTGAGCGCCCCGCGCTTGACCATTGCGTAAAGCGCGGGAAGGATCATTTTGTGTGCCAAATCGCCAGTGGCACCGAAGACGACCAGGGCATCCGATTCCGATTGGGGCATCAGGCGCCTCCATTCTGGCCGGTTTTCTCTTCGTGGCCGCCGAACTGGAAACGCAGCGCGGATAAGAGCTTGTCGGCGAAAGTGTCTTCGCCGCGCGAACTGAAGCGCTCATACAATGCGGCGCTGAGCACGGGGGCGGGGACCGATTCGTCAATCGCAGCGGTAATGGTCCAGCGCCCTTCACCCGAGTCCGAAACGTGGCCGGTGAATTTTGCCAAATCCGGGCTGTCGAGGAGCGAGATGGCGGCGAGATCCAGAAGCCAGGAGGCGATGACGCTGCCGCGGCGCCAGACTTCGGTGATGTCGGCGAGATTCAAGTCGTATTGATACACCTCCGGGTTACGCAGTGGAGTGGTTTCGGCGTCCACCGTTTCCTGCTTCTTGCCGACATTGGCGTGTTGGAGAATATTCAACCCCTCGGCGTACGCAGCCATGATTCCGTATTCGATGCCATTGTGCACCATCTTTACGAAGTGGCCGGCGCCGTTGGGTCCGCAGTGCAAGTAGCCGTGCTCGGCCGTGCCGCCCACCTTTTCGCGGCCGGGCGTGCGCGGAGCTGAATCGATGGATGGCGCCAGTGCGGAGAAAATAGGATCGAGCCTCTGAACCACATCTTTTTCGCCGCCAATCATCAGGCAATAACCACGCTCCGCTCCCCACACTCCGCCACTGGTTCCCGCGTCAACATAGTGGATGCCTTTCGGTTTCAATTCAGAGGCGCGGAGAATGTCGTCGCGATAGTAGGAGTTCCCACCATCGATGACCACATCGTCCGCATTGAGCAGAGGAGTCAAGCCTTTGAGAGTCGCATCGACGACGCCTGCCGGGACCATCATCCAGATGGCGCGAGGCGTTTTCAACTTCTTCACGAAATCTTCAAGCGAATTTGTGCCAACCGCGCCTTCCTTGGCAATCGATTGCACGGCATCCGAATGAATGTCGTAGACAACGCAGTTGTGGCCGGCCTTCATCAGACGCCGGACCATGTTGTTTCCCATCCTGCCCAAGCCGATCATGCCCAGTTCCATGGAATCCTCCCGATACGAGATTTGATGCGAGCACGAGATCAAACAATAACATTCGAGAATGAGAAACGCTTAAACGCAGCTCACCTGATACTGGCAGGGTTTTGTTGCCCACCGGACCATGCTGGTGGATTCTTCTCTTCCTCAGTGACGACGAAGAAACTGCGCAAGTCAGCCTGTCCAAACGAGGTGGTCATCGCGACATCGGCAGCATCCCGGCCGGTTGCCATCAGGACGCGGCCGATCCGCGGTTGGTTGTTGCGCGCATCGAACGTCCACCAGCGGCCCCCAAGATAAACCTCGAACCATGCGCTGAAATCCATGGGAAGCCTCTCAGGCACGCCGATGTCGCCGAGATAGCCCGTCGCATAGCGCGCAGGAATGTTCAGAGCACGACAGAAGGTGATCGCCAGATGTTGAAAGTCGCGGCACACACCCACACGCTCCGTAAACACATCGAGAGCCGTCTTTGTGGGTCGCGCCTGCTGATAGTTGAACGTCACTTTATTGTTGACCCAGTTGCAAATGGCTTGCACGCGGCCCCAACCGGGCAGGATGTGTCCAAAAAGCTCGAGCGCAATGGTCGAAAAGCGATCTACTTCGCAATAGCGGCTATTGAGCAGGAAGGCGAGAATTTCGTGCGGCAGGTCGCCGACGGCCGACTCGCGCGCCAACCAATCGAACTCATCCGGAACTCCAGAGTCTCGAATCAAAGTGGAATTGAAAAGCCTGAGCTGCCCTTGCGGAGCGACGAACCGCGCACAACGATTCCCGAAACCGTCGATGTAATGAGTGATCTCGAGTTTGGGTTCGGTCTGCAACTCGTCCGGCTCCAGCAGATCGTGAGCGCGTGAAGGATGGACATTGAGAAGCGCCACCATTGCCACGGCGGCGGGAGTGTCGAATTGTATGTCGTATGCCAGACGGATCAACATTCTGACGCTCCAAACTTGAGAGTATGGGTTTCGAAGGCCCCGGCCGGTTGGCGAAGGCCGGCAAGGTACTGCAATCCTATCTCCTGCAAGAAGCAAAAGGTGCGGGAAAGGATGTATCTTGCTGATTAAGTTACCGGCTGCGCTACACTAACACTCACCGTGGTTCACAAATCCCTTAAAGCCTAAGGACACCGGTCATAATGCCGGATCAGGACAGTTTTTGGGACGAGTTGCTGGCCTATATTGAGGCGCATAGCGTCATCCCCATTGTTGGGCCAGGCCTTGTCATTGTGGATCATGACGGGCGGCTCGAGCCATACCACCGGCTGCTGGCGCGCGAACTTGCGGCTCGATTGAAGGTCGGGAACCTGGGAGAAGGCGCAACGCTCAACGACGTGGTCGGAGCTTATCTCGCGAAGCCGGGCAGCAGACGGCAGTCGGTCTACCGCGAATTGGGCGACCTCGCCGCCAAGCTCACCGTCAAAACTCCGGAGCCGCTTCTGCAACTCGCGAGCATTCGCGACTTGAATCTTTTCGCGAGCTTCTGCACCGACAATCTTCTAGCCCAGGCGATCAACGCGGCGCGTTTTGGCGGACGCGCGGAGACACGCGAACTGGCGTTCAACCCCAGCGAAGCAGGTGACCTGCCCGACGGCCCGCGCGATGTGCCGGTGGTTTACGGACTGTTTGGCCGGATGTCTGTGCTGCCCAAGTACGTGATTGCGGAAGAAGATGAACTGGAGTGGGTGACCGCACTGCAAATTCCGGAAAAGCGCCCCGAGCGGCTCTTCGACGAATTGGGGCACAATCATCTGCTCTTCCTCGGCTGCGGATTTCCCGATTGGCTCGCGCGCTTCATCCTGCGCACGGCCAAGAACAGCAAGCTATCGGCCGAGCGCGGCTTCTCAGAGTACCTGATCGACGCGGAAGCGGAATCGAATTCGCCGTTGGTCGCCTTTCTGACCAGCTTCAGCCGCGAAACCGTGGTGCTGTCGCTAGACCCGGTCGAATTCGTGGCCGAACTCGCACGACGTTGGCAGGAACGACAAGGCGGCGACGCGGCAGCGAAGGAGCCTGAGCCCGGTCCGATGCCGGAGACCATGCCACCCGGCAGCTTATTCATCAGCTATGCCAGCGAAGACCGTCCGGCCGCGCTGCGGCTGGCGGCGGAATTGCAGGATGCAGGACTACCGGTGTGGCTCGACCGCCAGCAACTGGATTGGGGCAGCGACTACACGGCGCGTATCCGGCTCGCGATCCAGCAATGCGCCTTGTTTGTGCCGGTGCTTTCGCGCACGGCAGAACAACGCACCGGATTCTTTCGCAAGGAATGGGCGTGGGCAAGCGAGCGGAACCTCGACTTCACAGGCAGCAGCCTCGCCTTTCTGTGCCCGCTGGTGATTGACGATACGCCGGTAGTTACGAGCAACGAAATTCCTCCGGCGTTCAAGATGGTGCACATCGAGCAAGCCCCCGCAGGCAGCTTGCAGAGCCACCAGTCGGATGCAATTGTGAAGGCGTTCAACGCCATGCGCGCGCGCATGCAGGGCAAGCAATGAACGAGCTACCGACAATCGACGCTGAACGCCCGTGGCCGGGGTTATTGCCGTTCGGCGAAGACTCGCGCATGTACTTTCACGGCCGCGAAGCCGAGACAGACGAATTGTTTCGGTTGATTGAGCGCGAACCGCTGACGGTGCTGTTCGGCCAGTCGGGATTGGGAAAATCATCTCTGCTGAACGCGGGTGTATTTCCGAATCTGCGCCGCGCTGGTTATCTGCCGGTGTATCTGCGCTTGAGTCTCGAAGCCGGGGCGCCTGTGCTGATCGACCAGGTGTGGCAGGCGCTCAAGTCCGCATGCGCTAACCACGAAGTGAGCGCGAGCGCAGTTTTAGCAGGCGACGGCTTCTGGCAATACCTGCATCGGCCTGAAACCAAGTTCCTCAATCCTCATGGACGGCCGGTTGTGCCTGTTCTGGCGTTCGATCAGTTTGAGGAGATCTTTACGCTGGGCCGGCAGACACCGGAGCAAACCGCGCGCACGCAACTGCTGCTGCAACAACTGGGCGAACTGATTGAGAACAGGCTGCCGCCGGCGCTGGAACGCGAACTGACGGTGCATCCCGAGCTTTTGGATCAGTTTGATTTGCTGCGCCAGAACATCAAGATGGTCTTTACGTTCCGCGAAGACTATCTGGCCGAATTCGAGAGCCTGAAGACCGTTATTCGCCCCATCATGCAAAACCGCATGCGGCTGACGCCGATGCGCGGCGATCGTGCGGCTGCAGCGATTGAGACAGCGGGCGGCGGGTTGCTGAGCGCAAGCGTTGCAGCACGCATTGTGAGGTTTGTTGGCGGAGCAGCGAGGGGCGACTCCGGACAACTGGAAGAGATTTCGATCGAACCCGCGCTTCTGTCGCTGGTTTGCCGCGAGCTGAATGAACAACGCATTACGCGCGGACAGGCGGAGATCAGCGCCGACCTGATCCAGGGCGAAAACACACAGCAGATCATTGCGCAGTTTTACAACCAAGGGTTCGCGGGGCTGGACGTAAGGGTGCGTTATTTTGCCGAGGATCGGCTGCTGACGGCCGCAGGCTATCGCGACAGTTGCGCGCTTGACAACGCGCTGGCGGAGCCTGGCGTGAGCGAAGCGGCGATTCAAAGCCTGGTGGATCGACGCATTCTTCGCCGGGAAGAGCGCGGCGGGTTGGTGCGCATTGAGCTGATCCACGATGTGCTTGCGCTCGTAGCAAAAGAGAGTCGCGATACAAGGCATGAGGCTACCGCACTTGAAGCCGCACGGCAGCAATTAGCCAAGCAACGGCGGCGTCAAAAAATCGTTATCGCGTGGGCCGCAGTTCTGGTGGCGTGTCTGGTAGGGGTTTCCTGGTTGGCGGTGATGGCGAGCCGGGGAAAGAAAGAAGCGGTGATTGCCCAGCGCCAGGCGGATCAACAGGCCCAGGTGGCAAAGACCGAGGCGGGCCGTGCGCAGTCTGAGGCAATTTTGGAACGCGCGGCGGAGGATCAGGCCAAGTCAAAGCAGGCGCAACTGGCTGGCGCGCTGGAAAAAGCAGACGAGGCGACTCACACAGCCAAAAGCGAAGCGGCTCAAAAGGAAGCGCAGCGATGGCAGGCCGTGGTTTGGGCGGCGGCTGCGGACGAGCAATTGGACGCGGGCGGCACGGGTGAAAAGCTGCGCGCGTGCGTCGACTCAACCAATCGCTTGACCGACGATCCGGCGAAGGCATCGCGAGATTACATGGTGGGAGTCTGGCATGTGGACCAGGGCGTCTCATCGACAGATCAGGAGTGGCGGAGCGACGGCACATGCGTGAGCAGGCATATCTACGAAAACGGCTTTGAGCTCGACCTGAAAAATGACGTTTGTACCTGGAGTTACAAGCCGATCGCCGGGCATGACGATGAGTTCGAGATGGACTGGACCTCGAAGATGCTGGGATCTGCCTATTTGAAACAACTGATCTTCAAGGTCACAAGCCGTACGCGAATGCGCAATATCAATGTCGGCTACGACGCGTTTCGAATCATCTGTCCGGCTCAGGAACTCACGATCCGCCAGGGGGAGCTCGCGACTCTCCAGAAACAAGCCGATGCAAACTCCGGCAACATGGAAGACCAAACGGCGCTTGCAAGCGGATTCGACAAGCTGGGAACAGCATTGTCGGCGCAAAACGATTTTGCGAATGCGTTCAAGAATTTCGACCAGGAACTAGGCATTTGCCAAAAGTTGGGGCCGCGAAAGCCGGACGATCAGGATTGTCTCAAGAGAACCGCGCTGTCGTTCGAGCAGCTCGGAAACCAGGAATTCAACGAGGCGGTAACGCTCGACCAGGCCGGCGACGGACAGGGCGGTACAAAAGATGCCACGGCGGCGCTCGAGTCGTATCAAAAAGATCTGGTGACTCGCCTGCAGTTACTTCGCGCCGATCCGGCGGATGTGGACGCGCAACATAACGCGGCATTGGCATCGAACCATGCCGGCCTTGTTCTCTACTGGGTTGGCCGTAACACGGAAGGGATCGATGCGATTCGAACGGCGGCGCAGATGCTCGAGAAGATTACCGAGACGCATGGCGGCGAAACGCAGGTCAGAGTGGATCTGCTCTGGATTCTCTATAACCTGAGCCAGAGATCGAATGTGGGGACCGAGGCCAAGGATTCACTGAGCAAAGCGCTGGCCATTGCGACGGAGCTGGCACATGAGCCTGGGGGTCCCGACAATATGCCCAGTGTGGTCACGTTTCTTCAGGGCGCAAAGCCGCGGTGAGCGTGCTTAGAGAGTCGGGAAGCCCGCCGCGTTGGTGCGGACGTAGGTCGTCGAGGCATCGTTCGAGGTGGCGACGAACTGGGTGGTGCTCAGGAACCGAATGCTGTTGGTGACCACCACGCCCATCGGCGCTGGAGGCTGCGCCGGTGTGCAGAATCCGCCGACGCAGGTCTGTTTCGGCAAGTAATCCGACCACTTGTAACTCAGCGTGCCCTGCGCGGCGTTGAACTGGTAGGTGCCCATGAGCGTGAAGCTCATTCCCATGTGATTCTGGGTGGTCGATTGGATCGTGCCGTTGGACATGAAGCTGGTGGTGATCAACAGCCCGGATGGTAGGTTCCAGTTGACCGTCGCAGACCAAGTGCCGACCAGGGCCTGAGAAGGTTGCGCCTGTGGCGGCTGCGTCTGCGATGCAAGGAGGGCCGGCGAGCCCAATGGCGCCGCCGCAGCCGCATTCGGCGCAGACAGTGCGCAGGATGCCAAGGCCAACGCGCCCAGGAGCGGAAACAGGTTACGGACCATATTGCCTCCGAAACTGATAAATTCGAGTCTTCACTTTATCAGACTTCAGTAGATGACTCGGGGGCAATGCCGTGGCTTTCCGCCGCACGGGCTACAAGGCCAATTTACTTGATTGTGTTTGGCGGACCTGGTCGGGATCGAACCGACGACCTCCCCGGCAGGCCGGGGCGCGCCAGTATCTCAGTTCTTCAAATCAAAGTTTGGTGGACCTGGTCGGGATCGAACCGACGACCTCTTCCATGCCATAGCCCCTATTAAATGTACTTTCAACAACTTACAGGCCGCTGGGGACTGCCAAACGACGCGGAAATACGCCGAAGGCGGGTATTTAACAGGTGATTTTGCAGGCGAAGAATGAACAGGGCTCCTTGGCGTCAGCTACGACGGCAAGGCTGCACTCTTGCCAGGTCAATCCGTGCTGGAGCAGATCTGGACGCTAGTGCATGAACTCTCGCGAAATGTTGCACAAAGGCAACCGTCGCACAGCAGTTGAGAAAACCGTGCATGAGACTGAAGCCGAGGCGATAGCTTTTGTGGTGGCCCAATCGTAACAGTGTTTTTGGGCAATTTCCGGCCAGCGAGATCATGCGATGCATTCAAAAGCTCGAAGCAAGCTAACCTGCCGCTGCCAGTTTTCGCAACGGACGGCGCGCGCTTGCCGTGGCTTGGGTTCTCACACGGCGGCTTCGCCCGTCTATGGGCCGTACTGCGATGCTCGTCTGCAAATGCAGCCGGTCGGCATAGCGCAATAGCTTCTCGATGCTCACCTGGGAGATTCGGCCCTTGAGCAGGCTGCTCACTGACGGCTGGTACTCGTCCAGAATGTCCACAAGCTGCGCCTGCGTGTAGCCCTTGGCCCGCACATGCTCAAGGATGGCGGACAGAATCTCCGCCTTGATTTTCAGCGCGCTGGCTTCCGACGCGGAGAAGCCCAGGGCGTCGAAGATGTTTCCCTTCACGATATGGGTCGGCTTATTTCCCGCTGCGCTTTTCATGTGCTCTCTGCTCCTGCAATCGTTGCCTGACTAGCTTAAGGCGCTGCCCGGCAACCTCAATGTCTCTCCGGTCAGTCTTGCGGCTCTCCTTCTCAAAGCAGTGCAACACGTAAATCGTGTTCCCCACCTTCGACAGGTAGATCGCCCGGTACCACGCGCGCTCATCGGCCTCTTTCAATTCGTAGACGCCGGAGCCGATGGAACTCATGCTGCGCGTTTGCGATGTCGGCTCCCTGCCGATTTGAAGCTGCCGCAGCGAGAATCCGAGCGCCCGTTTGACCTCATCGGGAAAGCTCGACAGCACCTCCAGCGAGTCCCCTTCAAAGTGGAGTTCGGCGGCTGAAGGGGCTTCTTCTCTGGGTGCCATCACACCGATGGTATCGCAATGGACGCGATTATACAAGATTTACTATATCGTTTTCAGTCTTGAGTGGGGCCGCTCGGGTGCTTCTGTTCCCAGCCGACGTTCCCGGCCTGCTCTTCCTATGATCTGCGCCAAACTGCTGCGCGCAACCTGCGCCGCGCCGGGATAGCCGAAGGTGTCATCATGAAGATTGGCGGCTTGCACACGCGGACGTTGGGCCATTTTCTCTCTTGATGTGCAAGCATTGGTATATCAGATGTGAATGGGACACGGACGGAGCCTAAAAGACCATGGAACGGGATATGGATTTGATTCGGGAGTTGCTGATTAAGTTGGAGGCATACCCGTTGGAGATGGGCGGCGCGGTGACACTGACACCGGAAAGCCCATCCCTGGCTATTCCTGGCTATGATGCCGTTCAAATAAATCACCACATGGACTTAATCCATGAAGCCGGATTCATTAATGATGGCGGCTGCTCTCAACCGATGCTCGGCTTCATATTCTGTGGTCTTTCGTGGAAGGGCCACGAGTTCCTCGATACGCTTCGCGATCCGGAGATCTGGCGCAGGACCAAACAGGGCGCGAAGAAGATCGGCAGCGCGAGCATAGATGTTCTTTTCACATTAGGCAAAGCCTATGCAAAGGAACTCATGCAGGAGAAGCTGGGGATTCATCTCCCATGAGCCAGCTCGTCACCCTTTCCCTTTCTAACCTGGCCCCACACGCAGCCGCAACATGTGGCAACCTGTCGCCGTTCACCTTGCGAGATGGCGTGTGGTGTCGCCCATGCATGGTGTGTCGAAAATTAACTTTACGCGATATAGCGTCGCACAGGAGAAGGTTTCCATGAAACAAGACCCAAGGTACACGGACCTGATGCAGGAGATCAAAGAGCGTCTGTATACGATTGAAGACGTGATGAACAGTCGAACTGCACTCCATGGACCTCTGGCGCACGAGTTTTGCTTTCTACAGCTTCGCATCATCTGTGAATGTATTTCCTATGCGTGCGTTATCGCGCACGCATACCTCAAGGAACTACAGGCTCCAAAGTTTCAAAAGCAGTGGTCGGCGGATGCGCTAATGAAGCAACTCGGCGATCTGCATAACGACTTCTATCCAAAGCCAAAGACGATGACCGTTACGAAAGGCAGAGTCCAATTGGACGAGATCAACGCGCCGTATCTCACAAAGGCCAACCTACAGAAATTGAACGGTATCTGTGGCGATAAGCTCCACCGCGGGTCTCCCGAGAAATATGCCTTCAATCCGACACGGGAGCGTCTAGCAGCGGATCGACAAGCGATCATCGATTATGCCCACGAGGTTTTCCTATTGATGGAGTCGCACTTGATGACGCACCGGGACGACGCGCGGTACATTCTTTGTCAGTTTCGAGAGCGCGGCGCGCTAGTAAACGTGGTGTTCGCTGCCGCAGGCAATGGTGTCGCAGCGGCCACCAAGGTATGACCCGCGCGACAAGGCAATCTATCGTTCAAACCCCAGATCAGGTCTGGCGAGACAGCGACATCCAGAATCGCATGTACAGTCTTTGTAGGGAAGTTCAGGGAGCTTGTCGAGGCTGAAGGCCTTGTTATACAGAGCCAAGCACGCCTCGCAACCTCCGACACCAAAAATAGTGGCACTTTTGATGCCCAATTCCCGCCACTGTGCGAGATCTTGTTGATGTTTGGCATAAAAACTCAGCATGCGCGTTGCTGTCGCGGAGCTCATGACTCCAAGGCCAGCAAATCCTGGCATGCACTTTTCGGGTGCTAAGCGCCCTAGCAATTGCCAAACTGCGTAATTGAGATAGAGGCCTTCCCATTGCTCCGGTTGCAGGCCTTTCAGAATTTTCGGACGCATGGTAAAGACCGTAGCAAGATCGTTTGCGCGTTCCTCTATGGAGCGTGGCGCGGGATGGATTGTCATGGCCTCCCGCGCCGGGTGGACAGGAGGTTCAAACTTGCTCTTTCGGTACGCATCAGCAGTACAAATTGCCGCTTTGAAATGCCGATTACGGAGCGCAGCTATTACGTCGTCTGTAGCCGTTTCAAAAGCTGTCGCTTGTTCAGCTTCCCACCTTGAAACAGCCTGACCTGCAGCAGGTGTGCATCGCAAGATCATTCGATGCGCACACAACTTTTCCATGTCTTTCGGATCAGCTTCGAGCAGTCGTTGAACAAGTTCCGCTTTTTTGCCACTAACCTTTAAACCGCGCGATGACAGTATCTTTTTGAGTTCTGCCACCGTGTGACAGAATTCAATCTTTTCAAGCGGAGGCAAAGGCTCCAGCGCCCCATGCGCAACCATCCCGTCAATAATGCGCTGAGGACTCATTCCGAATGCTGGTGCCCAGTAATCCGGAAAACCGTCTTTGGCATCGCGTACCGATAGAAACCGTTTAAGTAGGGCTAGATGTGGCTGGCTACTTGCCCAATTGGCCGGTACCAATTGCGCTTCAGATATCGATTCCTGTGACGAGGAAGGAGGCTTCCGCCCCAACCACCTATCAAGCCATCCCATTATCGTTGCCGTCCGAAGTCACGTTTTTTTGATTGATAACTGTGTTGGGGGATCTTCTTCAGAGCTTCGCCTGACATCAGAAACTCCATACATTTTTGCAAGCTCCACACCGGGCTTGAGTTGCCATCTCTTTCCTAGAGAGTCCTGTGGCCAGTATGGAAAACCCCGCGGTGAGAACCGCTGCGGTTGCCTTGCCTCCACTAATCCCCTTTTTGTTGGTCACCTGTTTCGTTCTAACCTGCCCCTTGCTGCTGCAGTGGGGGCAGACCATCGCAGGGTTCAACGCTCCGAAGTTGGAGGCGCGGCTAGCTTTGATAGCCAGCGCCAAGATCAAGCAAACTACGAACAACACTACTAGGAACACACGTGTCTCCATTCTTGAGCGATGCTCGTACTAGCTTAGGGTATGCTCGGCAGGGCGCGTAGCCGGGAGAGACGCACGACACGCTGCCCGTTCTTGCCAACCTTGCCGGCGGCAGACCAAGCCGGTGCACCCGGCCCGTCATAAACAATTTCTGCTTCTTCGGATGAAATGACCTTGAGGACGACGAGGCGGATGCATTCGGCATACATTGCCACGCTGTGACCGGCCGTCATCTTGATTTGCACGTCGCCGCCCTTACCGTCGTGGGCGTCATGGCCCGCATAGGACGCAGGGTAGAGGGTAAGGGCGAGCGCTTCGGCCGCGATCACTTCACCGATGGAGCCGACGAGGTGACCGTCCGGCGTAAACTTCCTACCCGGATACAGCTCTTCGAGCCGGACGACTGCCCGGTAAATATCGGCGACCGGCTCCGGCAGTTTGATCCTCTGGCCCATGCGCTCAAATCCCTCCGCGAAGATCCATGTAAAGGCTGAGGATGCGCTCAGCGATTTTCTTTCCTTCGTCATCGTTCATTACTCGCAACGTCGCTTCAATGTTTCCGTCGCTTCCTTGAGCCGTCACCTTCGTCAGATCTCGAACGATCGCGTCGAGTTCGTGGCGCGATTCGACCGGTAGCGATTCCAGCCCTGTCCCCAGACTGAGTAGAAACATTGCCGGGCTCAGTAATCTATCCTGGATGGCACCTGTACCGGTAGCGAGCGAGTTGACCGACCGCCAAAGCACCTGCCGCACATTCCTGATCTCATCGTTTTCGACTGGCATTCCTCACCTGACTTTTATGTCTTTTAGCATATATCGGTTGGGCGGAAAATAGACCCACGTTTCACAAAGGGTAAGTTTTGACCCACGACCGCCGCCCCGCGTTTTCAAGGGTTTGCATGGGTCAAATGTCAAGGCCATAATTAAACCATGAAATACGACTATGCCCGCGTATCGACTGACGACCAGAGTGCGGCCTTGAAGCGGGCCGGATGCAAGACGCTTTTCAAGGATGAGGGCTTGTCAGGAGCCACGACGAAGCGCCCTACCCTGCTCCAGTTTGATCGCGATAGTGGTTGGCGGCTACCAGTTCGCGCACGGCGAACCGAGCGCCAAGAAGACTGATGACATTCCCCGGATAATTGGATAATAAGCCGAGGCTGGGAGGCCGGTGTCAAGGCTCTGACCGCGAAGCGGCGCGCGCGGTTGATTTTCAGGGCAGCTTTTTGCCATTGGGAAATGCAACGCCATCGATCCAGACAGTAACAGCAGTATCCGCGTGCCGCTGTACATTGAGTTCCGTTCGCGACCAATCGGCCCACGTTGACCACGGCGGCAAAAAGAAATAGCCGCCAACCGGTTCACCGACGGCGGTGTAACGTCCGCTCGCAACACATGCTGCTGTTGCCGCAAGGCAGACCAACGCTGCACGCTCTTCGTGGTTCCGGTTGCTTTCGCAGCGCGAAGCGAAGCATTCGGGCAGCACCGAGTCCAACTCTTTAACGAGTAATTTAAATCTGCCTGTCCGACACCACTCGCCATAGAGCCAATCGAATTTTTGGCCCCGCCTCAGAGTGGGCATACAAGCGTACTGTTCAGCAGAAACGCACACGCCAAGGAAAGCATTCGGAAAAGCTTCCACGAGGTTTCGCGGTGCAAGCACCAAAGGGAACGCTGTGGCCAGCGGATCGACGGAGGTAAGATACTCAAGCTGCATCGCCGTTTCCGATCCGGCCCCTCGAAGCTCCAATCCGGTTCCCTTGATGTGCGAGAACCCTGCCTTGCAGCGTCGTTGGAACTGGCCACGCGCAAACAGGCGCTCGCAACTCCGTATGCACAGGTCAGACATTGGCAGGAGCGGCGCGTCGACGGCTACGACGGCGGCCATGGATAAACGAGACAACAATTTGCTGCGACCGGCAACCGTCGCCGTGGCTCGTCCGACAGCACAGGTGCCTTCGGTGAGAGTTGCCACGCCGGATGTTGCCTTCACTGCGGAGAACCCTACGTCTAATCCGAGGAGTTGCATTTTCGCTAATACAATATAACCCTCAGCCGTGTCTCGCAAACGGTCCTTTTCGAGACGGTATAAAACTGGTGATCTTCACAGCGATGCTGCTGTTGGATAACGATCACTTCTTTACTCCATCTGCCCAAGTGGAAAGAGAGCCACCAGTGGCTCCCACGTATCGCAGGATGCTCGATATGGGGTTCAAGCCAGCCATTGTGGTTTCTCACGGTCCAGAATCGGGACCTCGGGCACACGGTTCCCGTCAATAAGTCGTCATCTAGAAAAATAGGAAATCAGGCTCGCTACGGC
>CAWBKM010000003.1:0-1122636 GCA_963789425.1 uncultured Acidobacteriaceae bacterium
GTGGAGTGGGGCCGGTTGGACCGTTTGCCCGCCATTCACGAATTGCCGCAAGCCAAGGGTAGGGAGCGCGTGGTGAGTTTCGAGGAAGAGGCAAAGTATCTGGCGAAGGCTTCCGACAATCTCCGCGATGCTGCGATTCTGGCAGTCGATACCGGGATGCGCCCCAATAGCGAGCTATTTCTGCTCCGGTGGGCGGATGTGGACTTGGCAGAGCGCACAGAATGTCCTCACGGTGTTATCCACGTTAAAGGCAAAACGGATAGCGCACAGCGAAGCCTTCCCCTCACCCCACGCGCTGCGAACGTTCTACAGCGCCGCAAGAAGGCGGGTGATGCAAAACCCAAACCCATCCCCATTCGTGTTTTCTGGTAATGGTATTTCGGGCCATATCGTTTCCATGCAGCATCCGCACGAAGACGCGATCAAAGGTGCCGGTTTGGCAGAGTTTTGAATTCTATTGCTGGCGGCACACCTTCGGAACCCGCGCGGCACAGTCCGGCATGGACCGTTTCACCCTGGCCCGTTTGATGGGGCATAGCTCGCCGTCAGTGGCCGCGCGCTACTACATTCACGTGACTGAGACACACGTTGCCGCCGGATTGGGGAAGTTTGTCGAGTACCAGACGCGAGAGACAGCGGAGGGGCTCGCCAAAAGCATTCCCGCAAGCTAGTGAAGCAGTCCAGTAGTAAGAAAAGTCAGAGCATCCTAGCCCGCGTTTTGAGTGCGTTTACCATTGCCCGAGAGGTGAGAAAAGAAGTGGAGACAATTCACACCCCTTTGATGGGGATTGCGAGCGAAGGCGAGGATTCTATTCCCTTGAGTGATGGTCTTTCGCTGGTGCGACCTAACGCCGAACTGCTCCGCCATCGCTGGGATTGGGTCCAGGGGCAAGGGGAGATGGAAGAGGAAGCAAAAGCCACGCGCTACCTCGTGTGTGAGTATCTTCAATGGGTGCCGGACGAAGACTGGGCTGCTGCACCTGCGCGCGGCGCAAATCGCTTCTACACCGGTCTGATGGCAATCCAAGTCGTCAAGCCCATACGCACATTGGGCTTCGTCTATCGACACCAGCAAATAGAGCGTCGTCATCCGATGGAGCCGGGGCAGTGGGCCGGAATGAACAAGTTTGATGACGCGATGCTGGCACAAGTGCCCGCGATGATCGACCGCATTCAAACAGCGATGGACAGTAAGAGCGTGGAGAAGAGAAACGCCCTAACGCTTCTGCAACTCGGCTTAGAGCATTTCCACCCATATATCGCCGGGCTATTGTGGGTCACGGGGCTGGAGGCCATCTTTAACAGTGGAGGAAAGGAAGAATTCAAACGGAAGCTTTGTGCTTGCCTCGGCCGAAAAACGCACGTGTTTCCCAATTGGCATTCAAAGCCTGACGCGCCGATATACACAATCGAGCAAATTGCGATTCCAGTATTTGTGCTCCGTAACAAGCTTTCGCATGGTGCAGACCTCCGTACCGCAGCATTGGACAAGAAATATCCTGTCGATCTGACGCGTCCAGTTAGTCTCACCCAGGACTCCGAGACAGTAGACTATGCTCTGCTCCTCAGCGAAGCCGCGTGCCATCTTCTTTGTCAGGTATTGCAGAGAGTTCTATGAGTGCCAATCCCGAAGATACTCTGCTGTTTTTGGATTCGTGGTACACACTGCGGTACACAGTCCGGTCACAATCGCTGTAAGCGATGAATCCACTTGCTAGGCTGCTAGATTCTCAATCTTAAAACCCGGGTTCGATTCCCGGTAGCGCTACCAGAGATTTGACGCTAAAGCCCGCTATTTGAGCGGGCTTTGCATTTGGCCGAAATAAGGTTTCGCGCACCCTAACCCTCAATAACGCAAAATCTGTGGCACAGCCTGCGAAAGTTGCCGACGGGATGATCAACGAAGGATCCCTCCAGTTCGGCGGACGGTCCGCCATCGATTCCGATAGACGTCGGCGTTTATCCTGTCGTTCAGCAACCACTCTGTGATGGAAACAAAACGCCGCAATTCATGTCCGCTACATTTTGTCGGCCGTGGCGCACTTTGTTTTCCGTTACCCACCAGCACTATCTGGTCTCAACTGCGGCAGAGCAGGGCGTCTTGAGTGCGCGCCTTCTTCGACGTGGTTGAACCACTGGACAAGAAAAGCCCGCGTTTCGCAGGGCTACATATTGAGTTGCACGCTAAGAAAGTCCCCCTCCGCATCTGGAATCGACAGGAGTCATGGATACCGATCGCGCATCCCACGCCTCGATGCTGCGACCTATGCTGAAAAGAGCGTCCCCGTGTTCCCATTCTCGATCGCCCTCTCTGAACAATAGAGAAACGTCGGCGGCTTTCCATCTGCGCTTCATCATCTTCAAAGCCTTATCGGCAGCATCCACCTGCGCGGTCGGTTCGACCACCATGGCCCTGATTGCCGCGAAAACCTCTCCAGGATGACCTGTGGCGCGGGCGGCGAAGTGGTGGGGATTCGGCACATCAACACGCCGCTTGAGAAAGCGTTTGCTGGATTCGATCCCGTTGGCTCCTCGGAAGAAAGCTGACGGAACTGCGGCTGGATCCTTGCTCCCAGAGTCAATCTGGCCATTTGTTTGAGATGCAAAAATAAAGATAATCCTTGACAGCGCTTCAGGCGGCTTGTAAGTATGTTGCGCAGGCTTGCCGTGGTCTGACCACTATCCCCGAAAGAAGAGAGTTTTGGTTCCACAGAATGCAAGCGGTCGAAAACTGAAGCGGTGGCCGATCTTCGTAAAACCAATCGACTTATTTGAGGAGGAAACGATGCAACAAGCCAGTAGAAGTCCAGAGGCCAGGCAGGAACAAAGGCCACCACAGTGGGCCATGCGCCTGATTTTGGCCCTTTGTGTAACCGCTTTCACGCTCGTGCCGGCGGGGGCTCGCGCGCAGATCGCCGGTACCGCGAATATTCAGGGAACAGTCACAGATCCCACAGGAGCGGTGGTCGCCAACGCATCGGTTGCGCTGACCGAGGAAGCGACTCACGTCAAGCGCACGACCGTCACCGGCAACAGCGGTGGTTATCTATTTCCCAGCGTCCCGGTTGGAACCTACGACCTGAGCGTCAGTGCCACCGGCTTCAAAACCTATATCCAAAAGGGCATCGTTCTCGAAGTCGGCAGCAGTATTGCCGTCAACCCCACATTGAACGTAGGAACGGCGTCGCAGACCGTTGAAGTTCAGGCCGAAGGGCTGGCGCTGCAGACTGAAGACGCCACCTTCAAGCAGACCATCGACAACAACGAAATGAGCGCAATGCCGCTCAACGGCCGGCACATGACCGACCTGATTACGCTGTCAGGTGGTTCCACCATCGCACCAAGCGGCGACTTCACGGGCAGCAAGTACTCCTACCAGACGATCTCGATCTCAATCGCCGGCGGCGGCGGCAACACAACCCTTTGGCGACTGGACGGCGGCGACAACCAGGACTACATGGCCAACGGCAACATGCCGTATCCGTTTCCCGAGGCGGTAAGCCAGTTCAGCGTGGAATCGACGGTGCTGGGCGCGCAGGATGGCGGGCACGTGGGCGGCGAGGTCAATGTGGTCACGCAGTCGGGAACCAATGCTTATCACGGAGAAGCGTTCGAGTACATCCGCAACAACTACCTCGATGCAGTGAACTTCTACTCCACTTGCACGGTGATTCCGCCCAAAACGACTTGCTCGCCGAAGGACACGCTCCACCAGAATCAATTCGGTGGCACGTTTGGCGGGCCGATAATGCGCAACAGGCTGTTTGCGTTCGCAGGGTACCAGCGCACGAAGGCAGACCAGTCACAAGCCAGCACCAAAGCGACAGTGCCGACGGCAGCGAACCTGGCGGGCGATTACTCGGTCACTGCCAGTTCGCTTTGCGATACTCGTGCGCCTTCGAGTACTGTCCCTTACCAGCTGGTCGATCCGTTAACCGGCGCAACGCTGGTGGGCGACAAGTATCTGAGTGCACCAACGTATAGCCCAGCGGCGCTCGCACTACAGAAATATCTGCCCCCGGACGTTGTAGGCGGGGTGGTGGATCCGGTCGGGTGCGGGTATGTCTCCTACTCGATCCCGTATGCGCTCGCCGACAACGAGTTTGTCACCAGGGTCGACTGGAATCTGAGCCCCAAGCACAATATCTTTGGCCGGTACTTTGTCGATGGGTATCAATTCCCTGCGTATTTCTTCCCGACCAACATTCTTGTCACTACGCAATCCGGCAACATTCAACGCACGCAATCGTTCGTGCTGGGCGATGCGTATACGTTCTCACCGAACCTGGTGAACTCGGCCCACCTGACAATCATGCGGCGCGTCAACAACCGCGGATACAACACCAGCGACATCAACGCCGGTAAACTGGGCGTCGCTCTCTACCAGCCGGCCGCGGCCGGACTGCAGATCGCCGAAGGTAAATTCTCCATCGGGGGCGGCACAAACTCGCTTTCACACTTCAACGACAACACCGGGGCGATCGGCGACGACGTGACCTGGGTGCGCGGCAAACACCAGATCATGTTCGGCGGCACGTGGGTGCAGAACGAGCTCAACATCGGCAATATCTACGAGGGCAATGGCCAGTTCACCTTCAACGGCGAATACAGCGGAAGCGGACCGACCGGAGGAAACAGGATCGGCGATCAGAACCTCGACTTCCTGATGGGTACGCTCAGTGCCTTCCAGCAGAGCAAACAGCAGCAAAACGCTCTGCGCGGCCCCATTCCCAGCCTTTACATCGCAGACACCTATCATGCGACCCCGAGGTTGACGATTACCGGCGGCTTGCGCTGGAATCCGAACTTCATGCCTTACGACTATTTCAACCGCGGTGTTGTCTTCAACAACGGCGACTTTTTGTCGAATACGGTGAGCACGGTGTATCCCAATGCTCCGGCGGGCGTCCTTTACTATGGCGACAAAGGCGTGACCCGCCAGTTCACCAAGAACAGCCCGTGGCAGTTTGCTCCGAATCTTGGGGTCACGTTCGATCCGGTAGGGAACGGCAAAACGGTGATTCGCGCTGGCGGCGCGCTGATGTACGACAATCCCAACTTCTTCACGGCGCAGCGCAACCAGCAGAATCCGCCCTACGCCACCGCGATCAGCAACGTGCAAACGTCGAGCACCGGACCATTGAGCTTCGACGCGCCGTGGTCGGTGGGGCAGTATACGACTAGTCCATTCCCGCAGCCTGCGATACCGGGCCCCACGCAGACGTTCGCGGCTCAGTCGCAGTACATTTTCACCACCCAGCAATTCCATGCGGCCTACACCATCCAGTGGACGTTGAGTGTACAACGTGAATTCGGCCACGGCTGGCAGGCCCAGGTGGATTACATCGGGAATGCCACGCGGCACGCTCCTCTCGGGTTTGGCGTAAACACGGCTCTCTATATCCCTGGCAACTGGGGTGCGGGCGGGACGGGCTGCGCGCCGATCGTGACCACCGGCCCGGCGAAGGTGACTCCGGGCGGGGCGGGAACACCGTGCTCGACCACCAAGAACCAGACGTCGCGATTCCTTCTCACCATCGCGAACCCCAACCAGGGCAACCAGTTCGCGGGTGGGGGCAGCGGCTCGGTCATCGTGACCGGCTCGCAAAACGCCAGCTACAACGGCATGGTAGCCACGCTGCAGCATCGGCTTTCGTCCACTTTCAGTTTACTGACGAACTGGACGTGGTCGAAATGCCTCAACATTTACGATGCCCAGGGTGACTACGCTGGCACGGGCGTGGAGGACATCAACAACCCGTCCTTGGATTGGGGCCCCTGCGGCTCTGACTTCCGTCACGTCATCAACACAACACTCGTGGCCAGGAGCGATTTCCACGGTTTCAACAGTGTGACCAGGGCGTTGATCAACGGCTGGGGGCTCGCTCCGGCGATGCATATCCAAAGCGGCGCGCCGGTGAACGTGACTGCTGGCGCTGACGACTCACTGACCGATGTGGGCAACGATCGCCCCAACCGCGTGGCAGGAGTGAATCCGTATACAGGATTCAAGCTCCGCTCCGGACCAGGTGAGTCGACTCGCGGGTACCTGAATACGGCAGCATTTGCTCTGATCTGCCCTGCTAACGTCACGGCCGGCTGTGCGGCCGCTGGGACTTACGGGAACATCGGCAGGAACGCGTTCAGAGGGCCCAAGTTCTTCGGACTGGACGCACAGGTCGACCGCAACTTCCCCATCCACGAGAGCCTGGCGCTTGGTCTTCGGCTGGAGGCATTTAACGTATTTAACCACCCCAACTTCCAAACAGGCTCGCTTAGCGCAAACGTTGGAATGAATTCGTCAACCTTTGGTCAGATATCGTCAACCGCAGCCAACGGAACCAACAACACGTTCGGCGCCCGCGTGTTCCAGGGGGCCTTGCATATCACCTTCTGAAGTTTATTTGAGGTCGTCTTGAATTGCCGGGCGCTTCGGATTCCTGTCGGAGGGATTTTGAAGCGCCCGACTTATCACGACGGGTTTTATATTATTTGCCGCTCTGTTTCAAACGCCGAATGCACTCTGAATTTCACCGGAAAGCCAACCTCAAAAGGAACCCATCATGGAATCGAACCAAAACAATCGCAGGGAGTTTTTGAAAGCCGGCGGCGCAGCTCTCGCGGCGACCGCGGTCTCATGGAACGCGAAAAGCTATGGACAGATCGCGGGCGCGAACGATCGCGTGCGCGTCGGCATCGTGGGCTGCGGCGATCGCATGAAAGGCGGCGATCTGCCCGCGTTCCAGCAAAATGCCCAGGAACTTAATTTCCAGATCGTGGCCGTCTCCGATATCTGGAACCGTCGCCGCGATGACGGCGCAGCATTTATTGAGAAGCTCTGCGGAAACCGTCCCGACACCGTTAGGAACAACGATGAATTGTATGCCCGCAAGGATGTGGATGCAGTCATTATCGCCACGGCCGATTTCCAGCACGCGTACCACGGAACCGAGGCCGTGAAGGCGGGCCGCGATGCGTACGTGGAAAAGCCCATCGCGCACACCATGGCCGACGCGCGCATGATTCTTGACGCGGTGAAGAAGAGCGGCAAGATTGTGCAGGTAGGCACGCAGCGCCGCTCGACGCCGGCATATCAAAAGGCGGCGGAATACATCAAGTCAGGCCAGTTCGGCGACATCGTGATGGTTGAGATGAGTTGGAATGTGAACCAGCCCGGCCGCTGGCGCAGGCCGGACGTTGTGCCTCTGCTGAAGGAAGAGGACACGGACTGGAAGCGCTATTCGTTAGGTAGGAATATGGGGCCATTCGATGCCCGCAAGTATCTTGAGTTCCGTCTTTTCTGGCCGTATTCGTCGGGAATTCCCGATCAGTGGCTGGTTCACCAGATCGATACGGTGCACTGGTTCACAGGCCTGCCGCATCCGCGCTCCTGCGTGGCTAACGGTGGCATTTATTTATGGAAAGATGGACGCACCAACTGGGACACGATGACGGCGGTGTTTGATTACGGACCGCTCGACGATCCGGCAAAGGGATTTCAAGTACAGTACACATCGCGTTTCACGAACTCAGCCGGCGGAGTGAAGGAGCTTTACTACTCGAACGGCGGCATGATGGACATGGACAAGCAAACCGTTACGCCGACGGGTGGGCTTACTGCCAAATCTGCGGCCGAGATGAACATGAAGGCCAACCTGCTGCCTGGTTTCTCGCTGGTTGAAAAGACTGAGACGGTTGAGACGGATGCCAACACGCACGGCGATCCACAAACGGCAGCGAATATGCGCAACTGGATGGAGTGCGTGCGCTCGCGCAAGACTCCGAATGCGCCGATCGAGGCAGGCTACAGCCATTCCATCGCGCTGTGCATGAACGTGGCGGCCATTCAAACGGGGTTGAAGATCACATTCGATGACAAGACGCAGCAGGTGCTGGCCGGAGGCAAAGTATATGCATAGGTGCGTGCTGTGGATTGCGACCGCAGCAGGGCTAATAGGTACAGCCGGCGCGTGGGCTGCGCCGAACAAGGGCGTGAACGGGGGCGTGCAAGTGGTCCCCGACGCGGCGAACCGGCGCGTCGACATCAAGATCGACGGCCGGCCCTTCACGTCGTACATCTGGCCCGCGAAGCTGAAGAAGCCCGTGCTCTATCCGATCATTGATGCGGACGGAGTGACCATCACACGCGGCTGGCCACTGGAACCGCGGCCTGGCGAGCGGACGGATCATCCACATCACGATGGCCTGTGGTTCAACTACTCGAACGTAAACGGGTTTGATTTCTGGAACAACTCCGATGCCATTCCGCCGCAGCGGGCGCCCAAGATGGGCACGATTGTGTTCGACCGAATCGTTTCCGCCAGGAGCGGCGCATCGAGCGGCGAGTTGGTTACGGAGTCGACGTGGATCGACGGGCAGAATCATTTCATCCTGTCGGAAACCTCGACGCACGTGTTCGCGCACAGCGGGCTCACGAGGACCATCGATCTCGTTGTCACGCTGAAAGCACTCGACCATGTTGTCTTCAACGACGATAAAGACGGCTTGCTGGGACTGCGTGTCGCGCGATGGCTTGAATCGCCGGAGGAAAAGGGTGGAACCTTTACCGATGCGAACGGCGTGGCAACGAAGGTTGCGGCGGCGACGGATCTGCCTGGCGTTGCGCCACCAACCGGCGAGTACCTTACGAGCGAAGGAGTGAAGGGGGAAGCGGCGTGGTCGACGCGCGGCCGCTGGTGCTCGCTCACCGGCCACGACGATTTGGGACACACGGCAACCATCGCGATCTTCGACAATCCAGGAAATGTCGGCTATCCGACCTATTGGCACGCGCGCGGCTACGGGCTCTTCGCTGCCAATCCGCTGGGGCGGCATACGTTTGACCCGACGCAGCCGCCGCTCGATTACACGCTTGAGAAGGGACAGACAACCACCTTCCGTTATCGCCTGGTGTTCTACACGCATGAGGCGACGGTGGACGAGTTGAATCGCGAAGCCGACGCGTTTGCGGCGGAGAAGAAATAGAGAGCGAGAGCGGCGTCGCGAAATGCCGTTCCTTTCAATCGAGGTGAAAAACCTCTTCGAGCGGAAACATCGCATCGTCCGCGAAGTCGCCGTTGGGGGAGTCGAAAAGCGGAGCCATTTCGGTCTGCCAGCTCTGATTCACCGGGTGACGCTTCATGGCGGCGCGGCATTCGTCAAAGTCGTCGACCTCACAATAGCCGACCACGAGACCGTCAGGCCGCAGAAACAGGGAATAATTTCTCCAGCCAGCCTGGCGGAGCGCGGTGAGCATCTCCGGCCAAACCTGGGCATGGCGGGCCTTGTATTCTTCGATCTTTTCCGGGCGGACCTTAAGCAGAAAGCAAGCGCGCATTTCGTTCCTTTTCACATTTGAAGCAATTTCATATTCTCCGCGCAGAAATCGTAACACCAGTTGTCAGCGGGACGGCAGAGAAAAATCGACGAAGAGCGCAGGTGAGAAAAACGGCTCATCGGGGCGACGAGGCTTGCGAAAAGGGGAGATAGGCCAGGAGTAAAACACAGATGATGGCGAGTTCACTGTCCGGGTGCCGGCGGAAAAGGATCGAGTTTCGTACCGCGCGCTATTTCCCATTTTGTATCCCGCCAAATTACGATGGACCGCCGAGGGGTTTCGTCGTGCGATTCTGCTGGGCTACGTTTCCTTTTCGTCTCTGTGCCCGCCTTCTGCTTGCCCCAATCCTGCTCGCGCTTCTTGCATCAGCTTCTGCAGCGGCTCAAGCATCGGGTCAGGCAGGCTCCCTCGCGGCCATTCGCGCCGGATTCGCGACGCCGCCTGCCGACGCGCGGCCCATGATGCGCTGGTGGTGGTTCGGGCCCGCCGTGGATAAGCAGGAGCTTGCTCGCGAATTACGCACCATGAAGGAGGGCGGAATTGGTGGCGTCGAAATCCAACCAGTGTATGCGCTCGAGCTCAACGATCCAGCCAGCAGCTTCCGCAATCTGCCTTATCTCTCCAAAGATTTTCTCGACAGGGTGAGTTTCGCTGCACAGACGGCGCACGATCTTGGCCTGCGTCTGAATCTGACACTCGCCAGCGGTTGGCCATACGGTGGGTCATACGTGCCGGTGTCGGATGCGGCGGGGAAGCTGCGCATCGTGATTAACGCTGTGCCGGCCGGTGCAACTTCCCTTCCCATTCCTTCCATTGGGAACGGCGAGAAATTGCTAGCCGTCTTCCTCACCTCAGGAATTCCGAGCCAGTACGATGTGGAACACACTCAGCAGTTGCAATCGATTGGCGCCGACAGGCTGACCCTGCCCGCCGGCCTTGCCGGCCCACATGTCGTGCTGTTCTTCATCTCCAGCCGCACCGGGCAACAGGTGAAGCGCGCAGCGGTCGGCGCCGAGGGATTTGTCCTCGACCATTTCAGCATGGAGGCGATTCAGAATCATTTGAAGACTGTCGCCGATCCGCTCATCGAGGCCTGCGGGAAGAACGTCCCTTACTCGGTCTTCAGCGACAGCCTGGAGGTCTACGAATCCGATTGGACACCGGATTTCCTCGACGAATTTCGCACGCGCCGCGGTTACGACCTTACGCCACACCTGCCGCAGCTCGTGGCCGGGACCGCGCCAGAGGCCGCCGACTTGCGCTACGACTGGGGCCGCACTCTGACCGAGCTGATCGACGAACATTATCTGACGCCACTGAACACCTGGGCACGCGAGCATCACACGCGGTTCCGCTCGCAAAGCTATGGAACGCCCGCCGTCACCCTGTCGAGCAACGCACTCGTCGATTTGCCTGAGGGCGAGGGATCGCAATGGCACGGGCCCTTCTCGTACACACGATGGGCAACATCGGCAAGCCACCTGTATGGGCGGCCCATCACATCGTCGGAGACGTGGACGTGGCTGCATTCACCGCCCTTCCGCGCCACTCCGCTGGATATGAAGGCCGAGGCGGACACGTTCTTTTTGCAGGGAATCAATCAGCTCGTAGGCCACGGATGGCCCTATTCGCCGCCCTCGGCTGGCGATCCCGGCTGGTCGTTCTACGCGGCTGCGGTCTTCAACGATCACAATCCCTGGTGGATGGTCATGCCGGATGTAACGAGCTATCTGACGCGCATGAGCTATTTGATGCGCCAGGGCAAGCCCGACAATGACATCGCCGTGCTGCTTCCTGAAGAAGACGCGCAGGCGCGATTCCGGCCCGGGCACGTGTCGGTGAGCGACGAGATGACCTCGCTGCTGGGGCCCGATCTGGTTCCGGCTATTCTCGATGCGGGCTACAACTTCGACTTCATTGACTCGGCGGCGATCGATCGCGAGGGCATTCATTATCCAGTGCTGATCCTACCGGCCGTAGAGCGATTGACCCTCGCGACCTACCGGCGTATCGAGGACTTTGCGCGGCGTGGTGGTCTGGTGATCGCCGTGAGGAGCCTTCCCTCACGCGCCCCGGGCTTCAAGGAAGCTCCACGGGATTCGGCTGCCGTGGAGCAAATCTCGCGGGAGCTGTTTGCGGCGGGAGCGAAGAATGCCACGCTCATCGCCGGTCCCGCTGAGCTGAGCAGAGTCATCGGCGCAACGCTCCCGCCGGATGTGGCAATTTCTCCGGCGACGCCCACGATCGGCTTCATGCATCGCAAGCTGCCGGATGCGGATGTTTATTTTGTGGCCAACACCGATAACCGCGCGCATCGGTTCGACGCGACCTTCCGCACCGCGAGAACCGGCGCGGAGTGGTGGGATCCGTTTAGCGGCAAGATTACTGGTGCGGGGGCAACCCGCACGCTGTCCATGTATCTCGAACCTTATGAATCGAAGGTTGTGGTCTTCACCGATCGCGCCGAACCAGCACTGAAGGAGCGGCCGCCCGCGCAGTTTGCGCCCATCGATTTGAGCCACGAATGGAAGGTCACATTCGACAAGACAGGCGCGGCGGAAACTATGCAAAGCCTGCACTCATGGACAGACGATGAAGCTCAGAAATATTACTCCGGCATGGCGACCTATGAGCGCGCGGTCGAGATTCCCGATTCCGTGGCACACGCCGGCCCCGTGTTTCTGGATTTCGGGATAGGAACGCCGGTAGAACGCACGGCGCTTCATCAGGCGGGAATGCGTTCGTGGTACGACCCGCCGCTGCGCGAAGCAGCGATGGTTTACGTGAATGGAAAACTGGCCGGCTCAGTGTGGCATCCGCCCTTCAACGTGAATATTGCGTCCCTGCTGCATCCGGGGACGAACGAACTTAAGATTGTTGTGGCCAACACTGCCATCAACGAGCTCGCCGGACGCGCCGCGCCGGATTACCGTCTGCTCAACCTGCGCTACGGTGAGAAGTTCACACCGCAGGACATGGATCATCTCGAACCGCTTCCCTCAGGAATCCTGGGTCCCTTGCGGCTGATTTCCGAGAAAGATGCGGAAGAGGAAGAGAATCGGCAATAACGACGGAATTCGCGGCGAACAGCCTCGATTTTCTAGTTCTGTACGGTTAGGCGGTGATCCGGGCGAAGCTAGACGCGGCACGGGCTCCCGCGCCTACTGCTTGCGGAAGTGTGCAGCCAGGTTAGTCAGGACGCCCGAGAGGATGCTGACGTCGTTGCCGACGGCGGTGAAGTTGAAGCCCAGGTCGAACATGGCTTCCGCTTCATCTCGGTCCCCGGTGAGGAAGCCGGCGGATTTGCCTGCGGCGCGAATGCGCTTGACCGCATCTTTGATGGCGGCCTGCACGGCGGGGTCTTTGGGATCGCCGAGATGGCCGAGGGAGGCGGCAACATCGCTGGGACCGATGAAGATGCCGTCGACGCCTTCAACGGCAGCCACGGCCTCAATGTCGCTCAGCGCGGTCTTGGTTTCGAGCTGGACAAGGACACAAGTGTCGAGGTGAGCGTTGCGGTGATAGTCCGCCGTGCGGCCGTAGTCGTTTGCGCGGATGGCTCGAGCAACGCCCCGAATGCCCAGTGGAGGATAGCGCGTTGCGGCAACCGCGCGGCGCGCTTCGTCCGCGTTCTGCACCCATGGGATGAGGAGCGAACGCGCGCCCACGTCGAGCGCGCGCTTGATGATGACCGGTTCGTTCCAGGGGATTCGAAAAACAGGCTCGGCCGTGCCGCCCTGCATGGCCTGCAACTGCGGCAACAGGGTTGTGATGTCGTTTGGGCCGTGCTCGCCGTCCACGACGATCCAGTCGAATCCGGCGCCGGCGGCGATCTCGGTGGCCACAGGGCTGGCCAGGGAACACCAAAGGCCGACCTGGCGTTCGCCTCGGGCCAGCGCCTGCTTGAATTTGTTGGGCGGGAACTTACCGGGCCGGTCAGCCATGAGTTGAGTCTCCTTTGGCGATTGTAAAGCGCGAAATCATACGGACGGCGTGGCAAAGTCGAGGCGCTTAATTTCGCCCACGATAGGACCGTAGCTAACGATGGCGCAGAAGGCAATGAGTCCGACGAAGACGAGCGCGCCGTTGTAGGAGTGAGTCTTCTGGACAATGTAGCCGATGACGAGCGGTGTGGAGATTCCGGCCAGGTTGCCACAGAGGTTGAAGAGGGCGCCGTTCATTCCGACCATGCCCCGCGGCGAGGTATCGGAGATGACCGTCCAGCCGAGCGCACCGACGCCCTTGCCGAAAAACGAAATCGACATGAACAAAATCATGAGCGTCTGCGACGACACATAGTTGCAGGCGACGATGGTGATCGAAAGCGCCAGGCCGGCGATGATGGGGAGCTTGCGGCTGAAGGTGAGCGAGTGGCCGCGATGGAGAAGCCGATCGGAGATGACGCCGCCCAGGACTCCCCCGAAGCCTCCGCAAAGGCCAGGCACGGCGGCAGCGAAGCCGACATGGATGACGGACATGTGGCGGGCCTGGGAAAGGTAGAGCGGATACCACGTGACAAAGAACCAGGTGAGCGTGGCGATGCAGTATTGACCGAAGTAGACGCCAACAAGCATGCGGTAGCTGAGAAGCTTTTTGATTGTGGCCCAGGTGAGGGTATTGCGGCGCGGACTTGCAGCCGAATCGGCGTCGACGAGGCCGCCGCCGCGCTCGATGAATTCGATTTCGGCCGGCGAGATACGCGGATGGTCTTTGACGCGGTAGATGTTGGTGTACCAGACGAGAGTAAGGACGCAGCCGAGCGCGCCCAGGAACCAGAAGCAACTCTGCCAGCCTGACTCGTGAATCAGCCATCCGAAGATGGGCGCAAAGATAGGCAGAGCGAAATACTGCGCCGAGTTGAAAATGGCTGAGGTGCGTCCGCGCTCGGTAGTGGGAAACCAGGCGGCGACGATGCGGCCATTGCCGGGAAATACGGGCGACTGGAAAAAACCGGAAAGCACTCTGAGGATGAAGATCGCGGTGAAGGCAGCGCTGGCGGCAAGGTACCCGGCAAAGGCGGTGAGAAAAGCACAAATCGACCAGCCGATGATGGCGATGCCGTAGACGCGCTTCGATCCGAAGCGGTCAAGCAAGCCGCCGGAGGGAAGTTGGCCGAGCGCATAGGCCCAACCGAACGCGAAGAGCAGATAGCCCAGCCTCGCCGCATTCAGATTCATTTCCCTGGGCATGGAGGAGGCGGCCTGGGAGAGAGCAGACCGGTCAGCAAAGCTGAAGCAGCTGACAATGAAAAGGATGGTGATGATGAGGTAGCGGACGCGTGATTGTCGAGATTCAGGCATTGAGAGTGAGTTGGTTCGGCAGAACCTGGAATTCGATTCGATTCCCACGGTAGCATGCGGAACGAGGCTCAGGAACGGGGCTCAGGCTTCTTCGCTGACCGCCTGAATGAGGGCGCGAATGTATCCGTAGCAAAAAGCGAACGACTGTAGGGAGTCGGGATCGGCATTGGCCATCGGAACGTGATCGGGCATCAGCATATAAGGATAGCCAAGTTCCTTGTAGAGGCGAATCTCCTTGACGAAATCAATGTCGCCTTCATCGGGATAGACCTCCATAAAGTCGTTGCGATGGCCGCGAATGTTGCGGAAGTGGACATTGAAGATTTTTTTGCGCGTGCCGAAGTAGCGGATGACGTCGAAGATTTCGACGCCGGGATTTTGGAGGTCTTCGGAGATGGTTCCCTGGCAAAAGTTGAGGCCGTGATACGGGCTTTCCTGAATGGTGATGAATTTCTTGAGTCCATCAATGGTGCCGAGCACGCGATTTATGCCCTGATAGCCTTCGGGCGACACGCCGGGATCCTCTGGATGGCAGGCCATGCGGATTTTGTATTCGTTGGCGACTGGAATGATGCGATCGAGAAAGTAGGTGATGCGCTCCCAGAAGGCGTCGGCGTCGACGTTGCCGGCGCGGGTCAGCGGCGTTTCGGGATTCGCGTCAGAGAGCTTCCACTGGTGATAGAGCGCGTCTCCGCGGCCCGGGACCCAGCCACTCCGCAGGATGCCGAGGATGCTCATGTTGTATTTCACGCAGGGGATCCCGGCCTGCGCGCAGTTACGGATGAAGATTTGCAACTGCTCGATGTCGCGATCGCGCTCCGGACTCTCGGCGAGCATGATGGCAGGATGCTTTTCGTGGTCGATATAGCTGGACTCGAGGAAAGGCGGCGCGGTGCAGTCAATACTGATGCCGTATTTAGCGGCCATATCGATCATGCGCTTGAGCTCGTCAACCGTGGCGTAGAGACGATCGCCCTCGATTTGCGGATAGCCGCAGATGTTGCGCACGCCGTAGCGCGCCAGATACTTGAGGTGCACATCGTTGGTGGGAGCGGTCTGGTCGCCCAGTTTCATGAGAACTGGCCGTGACGGCGGGGCTGCGGTGGGCGGAGCAGCAAAGGATTGTGTTGCAAGGAGGCTGGCGGCGCCAGTTGATGTGAGGAAATGTCTGCGATTCATCTTTTGGACTCCGGTTGAGGCGCGGCCGAGTCTCGAGAGAGCAGAAGATGCGACGCGCACTCCAATGAAATTATGAGAGTGCCTGTATGCCTGTAAAGGAGAATCACAAGCTCGCAAGGTGAGGTTTATGATCGAGAAGCAGCATGGCTGGGTTGACGACGGCCGGGCGGCGGTGAGCTTGCCGATGAATCCCCGATATATTCGCGTCAATGAGTGCGACAATGTGGCCATTGTCGTGAACCAGGGTGGACTGCCGGCAGGGAGCCGCTTCGATTCAGGACTGGAGTTGCGCGAGGCCGTTCCCGAGGCGCACAAGGTTGCGCTCACCGATCTTTCCAAGGGTGAAGCGATTGTGCGCTACGGCGTGACGATTGGATACGCGAATCGGAACATTGCGCAGGGCAGCTGGGTGCATGAGGGGCTTATCATCGAACCGGAAGCGCCGCTGCTGGCTGATTGTCCTCTGGCAACGGCAACACCGAAGCCATTACCTCCGCTCGATGGGTACACCTTTGAGGGCTACCGGAACCACGACGGCTCAGTGGGCACAAAAAACATTCTCGGTATCAGCACCACGGTGCAGTGCGTCGCCGCCACCGTTGATTACGCGGTGCGGCGCATCAAGGCTGAAATCCTGCCGCAATATCCGAACGTGGACGATGTCGTAGCCATTACGCATCCCTACGGCTGCGGCATCGCCCTGAGCGCGCCGGGTGCGGAGATCCCAGTGCGCACGCTCCGGAATCTGAGCCTGCATCCGAACTTCGGCGGCGAGTTGCTGATCGTGAGCCTGGGTTGCGAGAAATTGCAGCCCGCGCTCATGATGTCGGGCGGCGGGCTCAAGGTGTTGCAGGAAGAGCCGGCCGTGGCCGTGCTGCAGGACGCGCACGAGGGCTTTGGTGAGATTGTGGACACAATCGTGAACCTGGCCGAGACGCGGCTGAAGAAACTGGACGAACGGCGGAGGGTGACTTGCCCGGCTTCCGACCTGGTGGTGGGCTTGCAATGCGGAGGGTCGGACGCGTTTTCGGGAGTGACCGCGAATCCGGCCGTCGGATTTGCCGCTGACCTATTGGTTCGTGCCGGCGCAACGGCGATTTTTTCCGAGGTGACGGAGGTGCGCGACGCGGCGCACCTGTTGACGGCACGCGCGGCCACGCCGGAAATTGCACGAGATTTCTTGCGCGAGATGGCGTGGTACGACGACTATCTGCACCGCGGCGGCGCCGACCGGAATGCGAATCCAACTCCGGGCAACAAGAAGGGCGGCCTGGCGAATATCGTCGAGAAGACGATGGGATCGGTAGCCAAGGCGGGAAGTTCAGCTCTGATGGGTGTAACTGGACCCGGCGAGCGCGTAACGCAAAAAGGGCTGGTGTTCGCGGCGACACCGGCGGGCGACTTCATTTGCGGCACGCTGCAGCTGGCAGCATCGATGAACGTGCACATCTTCACTACCGGACGCGGCACGCCCTATGGTCTGGCGATGGCGCCGGTGATCAAAGTGGCTTCAAACAGTGGGCTTGCCCAGCGCTGGCATGACCTGATCGACGTAGACGCGGGAAGAATTGCAACTGCGGAAGCGACGATTGAAGAAGTCGGATGGGAGATCTTCTCCATGGTGTTGGAAGTGGCCAGCGGGCGCAAGAAGACCTGGGCCGATCACTGGGGCTTGCACAATGAGTTCACCATCTTCAATCCGGGCCCGTTGACCTAGAGAGAAAATCTGGCGCAAGCACTCAGACGCCAGATTGGCTGCCGCTCCCCAGGTACATTTCGCGAAAAACCACCTGGAAAACTTCCATTGATACTGGGTTTTCGAAAGACGACCATGCGGCCGTAGGCTATTGACTAAGCGCAGGTTTTCCATTATTCATGAGAAATCCGGGACGGGCGAGAAACGATTCCCGTTACCAGAGATTTGAAAGTCAGCCCGCTTTTGGAGCGGGCTTTTTAATCAGCGGGGATATTTCAGCGCGCGCATTCACTCTATGGGAAATCTGTGGGACATTCCGAAGCGTGGGCCAGACTGTGCGAGACGAACAAGACCGAAAGACGAGGAGATTTATGACGAGAGGAATCATGTTGCTTGTTCTGTTTCTTGGCGCAGCCGGATCCACGATTTCGAGCTCTCTCGCCTGGGGTCAAGGCCCACCGCAGCGAATTGAGATTACGGCGCAGCGGTTTGTTTTCAAACCGGGTGAAATCACCGTGAAAGTAGGACAGCCCGTTGTGCTGGTTTTGAAAAGCCTGGATGTCGGCCATGGGCTCCGCATTCCGGAGCTCGGCATCAACCTCAAGGTCAAGGCCGGGGAAACGGCAGAGGTGACGATTACCCCGAGCAAGACTGGCGATTTCTCCGGCCATTGTTCCGTGTACTGCGGGTCCGGCCACGGTTCGATGACCTTCGTATTGCACGTGGTGGCCTAGCGATCGACCATCGCGACCCCTCACTCAGACAGCAGGAAGTTGGAGAGCTCGCCGGCCGCCCCTGGGGGACGACGGATGCCGGGAGTCTTTTTGTCGCTGACTGGCGTCGCATGTTCTAGAATGACCTGAGTCCCCCCGGAGGCCCTTATGAAACCTGCGCAGACGCGCGCGTTGGCGATCTTTCTGAGCCTTCCGGCTCTCACCTTGTTTGCGCAGGCGCCTGCCGCGCCTTCATCTTTTGGGACAGCCGAACTCAACGTGACGCCTTCGCCGGCATCGAGCTCGGAGTTGGTCTTTCCTGCAGGGACTTCCGTTGTGGACTTTGACATCTGGCCGACCGGCGCGGATGCGGTCATTCTGACTCACGACGCAGCTGGAAACCATGTGGTGAGCTGGCACGCGGGTGACGCCAGCACCGTTCCGTTGCTTGATTTGCCTTCGACTTTCACTGCTGCATCTCTCACCGTTCATCCCCTGGGTCAGCGCTTCTTCGTCGAGGGAAAGACCGGCCAGCAATCCCAGATTCTGGCGGTCGACAACGTGAATGGAAGCTGGACGCAGCACACGATCTATCAGACTTCTGCCGACGTGCGCCGTCTTCTGGTTGCGCCGCGGCCTTTTGAAACCGGCTACAACGACACAACGAACGAGGCCATTGAGAGTTATCGGATTTTCTTCGCGGAGCGGCTGCCGAGCGGTGTGTACTCCACGCGTTCGATTACCGAAGACGGCCAGCGGGAATACCAGGTGATTGGGCCGCAATCCACCTATGTGAAGATCCCGGACGAAAATGAAGATCCAACGCCAAACTACGTCGCTTCGGCGCTGCCGGAGTCGTTTCACCCCGATGGGCATTTGCTGATCTGGGAAGACGGCAACGGCTGTTTCGAGCAGCTTGCCTACGCGGGCCAGAACTGGGATAAGCCATCGCAGATCGTTGGTAATCCATGCGGCGGTTCGCTCACAGTGACACCGAATGGCGCGGCTCTGCTGCACTGGAAAAGCGGCGTGCCGGGCGTATCTGTGATTGGCGACCACGGGAGCACAACTTCAACGCAAGCCGGCGGATACCAGTTCATTTCAACACCTTCTTCGGTGCCCGACGGCAAAGGCGTCATCGGATTGGTGGAAAAGGCGGGCGCGCAGGCGTTGGTTTACGTGCCGATTGAAGTTCCACTGGCCGATGTGATGAATGCGTGGATGTTCACTCAGGACGCCGCCGATCGCAACAGCTACACAAAGAACGGCGGCATGCTGCGCACAACCGGTGATGACCAGATGTACGAGCTCTACGACTCGGAATCGTACGCCTGCGGACACTTCGATAGTGCGACTCCAACGCGGCCTTACCTTGTGACCACCGACATCTTCTGGGAACTGGTGGCCTCGGCTTATGAAGGCACATTCATCGTGGGGGAACGCCAGCAAGCGATGCCCGCGTTCTGGGCATTTGTCGGCGCGGCGCGCCAGTCGCTCGACGCGAACGCACCCAACTCCAAGTGGGCAGTGGCCTTCGATGCGGTGGCGGATTCAAACAGCACAACGAACGCTTCCGATGCCGAGGCTCTGCACATTCAACAAGCGCAGGGCTCGTTCAATTCGCCGGTCTTCGGCAAGATGTTCGACTTTACCGAACTGACGCCGCGCGGTTATTACACCGCGACACCGGAGATGCAGGAATACTTCAAGGCTGTTCATTACCTCACTTCGGTTTCTGCAGCGATCGACGCAAGTCCGTTGAATGCTCTGCCCGACGACGTGAAAGCGAAAGCAATGCAGTGGATCGCGGCCTATAGCGCTTACATCGCGCCGAGCCGCTCGCCGCTGGTTTGGAGCACCGGAACATTCGTTCCGCCCGCTTTTGCGCTTCACCCCGGCACCAGCCCGCAAATATTTCCGCTCTCGTGGGGTTTTGACAACGAGGTGCTGCTGTCGACCGTCTACCATTCCGATTGGCCTGCGGGGGAGCAAATCACCGGGCCCAAGGGCGCACGTGGGTTGCCATCGGGTCTCGATCTGGCGGCGGCGCTCGGCAGCGGCAACGCCCGCTCGCTGCTGAAGGGTGACCTTGCTTCGTATCCCACGCTTGGTCCCGCGATCGATGCGCTTGAAGGCCGCCAGCCAAAGAGCGCGGCACAGGCGGATCTATATGATGCGTGGATCAATGCGCTGGCGGTGCAGTGGGCCGACGATGCGACTTTTCCCGGCAACGGGCAAGACACACTTTGGAATGCGAAAAGGATTCAGACGGGCCTGGGTTCCTGGGCTACGCTGCGCCATGCGACTGTGCTGGTGAACGAGAGATCCACCGCGGAGTGCGGCGAGGGCGGCTTTGAGGCAATTGTCCTGCGTCCGCCAAGAGGCTACGTGGAACCGGACCCGAAGACCTTCGAGGCCATTGCAGCGTTGTTCGACCAGATGGAGCAGGTGGTTGCGAAGTCGGCGAACTTTACCGGAAACCTGCCCGTGGATCCATCGGAGGCCGTGGACTCTTCAAACGACAATGGGGACTCTTCGAGCGGCCCGCCTGCACAGCCCCTCCAAGCAGGCATTATCCGGCGCCTGCAGGCAACGGCAAGCAAGGCGCGGCTGTTCGAATCCATGGCCCAGAAGGAACTGCAGAATCAGCCGCTCGCCGACAGCGATTACGACGAGATCCTGCATGTGGGCGCGGTGGCGGAACATGATTTTCTGGTTTACAACAGTCTTGCCAGCGCGGACCTCGCGCTATCAACGCCCAACCCGATCATGAAAATTGCCGATGTGGCTGGCGGCGGTGAAGTGCCGTACCTCGAAGCTGCCGTCGGACGCCCACTGGAGTGGGACCAGGTGGTTCCTTACTTTGGCCGCCGCGAAATTGTGAAAGGCAGCATTTACTCCTATTACGAATTTCCGTCGCCCACTCCACTGACGGACTTGAACTGGGCTGGAAAGCCTGCCAACCCGGACGCCGACCCGGTGAATCCGTCACCGGCGGACAAAGCGGTAAGCGGCAAAGTTGAGACTCAGGCGCATCCGGCGTGGGTCAGCTCTTTCATCTCCAGGGAGAGCCTGGCATGCCCGGCAGAACCGCCCTTCTAACATTCGCTGCGGCACTTCTTATTGTGCCGGTCGCCGGAGCACAGCAGGCGCTCGGCGATTTTCGGCTGCTCTTTACCGGCGATGTGATGATGTCGCGCCTGGTGCGGATCGAGATGGAGCAGCGGCGAACCAGCCCGTGGGCTGGATTCGCCGAACTGTTTCACAGCGCGAGTTTTGTCGGCGGCAATTTCGAGGGCGCGATTGGCGATCCCGGCAAAGTGCCAGCCGGAAAATAAGCTTTGCTTTGCCGTGCCCGATTCAGCGGCCAAGACGATGCGGCAGGCGGGCTTCAACCTGGTGAGCGCGGAGAATAACCACTCCGGCGACCTGGGCCGCGCCGGCCGAATTGAAACGCGAGAAACATTCCGGCAAAGCGGTTTGCCAGCGCTGGACTTCGACAGCTCGCCGCAGTTTTTTCGCTTCGGCGAGCTGACCGTCGGTTTTATTGCGGTGACGACCGTGAAGGCCGCCGATGGGCGCGTACAGCAGGTTCCTTCCGTTGAGCTGGCGCAGAAGCTGCGGCTGGCCCGACAGTTGGCGAATCTGGTGGTGGTCTCGATTCATTGGGGCAACGAGCTGCAGGACTGGCCAACGGACGCGCAGCAGCAGGAGGCGCGCTGGCTGGTCGAGCACGGAGCTGACCTGATCGTCGGGCATCATCCGCATGTTGTCCAGGCACCCGCTTGTGTCGAGGGAAGGCCAGTATTTTTCTCGCTCGGCAATCATCTCTTCGATCAGAAATATGCCGAAACCAAGGATGGGATGATCGCGGATTGCAGCGTTCACGCCGGCCACTTGTTGTGCGGCGCGCACAGCACGCATACCGACGAAACCACGGCTTATCCCAGGTTGGCGGGGAGAAACGCAGCAGCCGATCAGGCGCTCGCGGGCTGTTCTCCGGAACTCGGCAAGGGCGCCGAGATCAATGGAGTCACGATCCGGCCGGAGCCATGGTCTCCAGAGCAGCCGGTGGACGGGATTATTCTCGACGGTTATCGGGAAGGGAAATTAGCGTGGCAGTCGCGACGCCAGACGCTGGTTTCGCTGCAGCTGACAACCTCCATGGCGGCCGAGCCGTTGCTGCTCTCGCTCGAACGCCACAACTCATCCATTGACGACGAGGTGGGCTTACGGCCGTATGTTTACGCCATCGGTCCCCATGGCCTGATTGCGCGATGGCGAGGCTCCGCCCTGGCGTGGCCGCTGATCGATGCAGTGGAATCAAAAGATGGAGTGCTGTGCGCGCTGCATCGAGGCGACTCTTTCCTGATGCCTGATCCCGCGACGAAGAAAACTCGCATCGCCGCCTATCGATGGAACGGATTCGGGTTCAGCGGCATCGGCACTCCACCCGAATGCGAGTCTATTCTCGATCATGCCGTGGAATGATGTTCGTTGTGGCGGCCCAGCTTCAAGCAATTTCGTAAGGATGCCGCTGATGCCGGGAGAGCAGACTGGCGGCAATATCGTCTCCCACAATCATCTCGGTTTTCGGATCCCAATAAATGTGATGCTGCACCTTCATGACGATCCAATGCAGCAGGCAAGTGGAGCAGGCTCGATGGCCAATCTCGGCCGGCGCGACCGGCGCCTTCCTTGAATGAATGCAGTCAAGCCAGTTTCCATGCTGATCGTCGGATGTGTAGACGTGATATTCCGTTGGACCAATCACCGATTCGAGAATCGCGGGGTCGCTGGCGCGGAGGGGGACGACAGCAACGGGGGAATTCAAGGACGCGGTCGGCGTGGTTCCGGTGTCGCGGCATACAAAGATCCAGCCCTTGTTGCCGATCCACTTGATGCCGTTTTCGAATTCGCCTGAGATCGTCATGACGATGCCGTTTTCATAGCGGCCATAAGTCTTGAAGGAGCCGTGGACATTCCAGAGGCCTTCCGTCGGGAAATCGGCGTGGCCCCAGATTTCGATGGGTCCGGTAAGCTCGGTATCCATTCCCCAATGCGCGGTGTCGACATGGTGCGCGCCCCAGCCGGTAATCATGCCCGCGCCGAACTGTTCCATGCGCAGCCATCCAGGACGGTCGAATCCTTTTTGTGGCATCACGCGATCAACGGTATAGGGCACTTCGGGCGTTGAGCCAAGCCACGCATCGTAGTTGAATCCTTCAGGAACCGGCATGGGTTGCGGATTACCACCCGCAGGGTCGCCCGGTAGACCGATCTCGACTCGCTGCACCGTGCCGATGCGGCCATTGCGCACCAGTTCCACGGCGCGGGCAAATTGTTTCCACGAGCGCTGCTGCGATCCCACCTGAAGAATCTGCCTGCTCGCATTCACGTGATCGACCATGATGCGTCCTTCCCTGATGGTGAGCGACGCCGGCTTTTGGAGATAGACATCCTTGCGGGCGGCAACTGCGGCGACGGCCAGCCTCGCGTGCTGATGGTCGGGCACTGAAATCAGGACTGCATCGATGTCTCTATCGGCCAGAAGCTCGCGGTAATCGGAGTAGCCCTTTGTGCCGGTGTATGACGTGCCCAGCTTCTTGGTATAGGCACCGTTCACAAATTGCTTCCCCTGTTCGACCCGCTCCGCGCTCAGATCGCAGACGGCCACAATGCGGTTGTCGCGTCCGGGAACGCCCGTGAATTGCAAGACTCCAGGCATGTCGTGGCCGCGCGAAATACGTCCGGCTCCGATGGCGCCGATGTTGATCCGATTGGAAGGCGCGGTGGCGCCGAAGACCGAGTTGGGAACGATGGCAGGGAACCCGGCGGCAACCGCTCCGGCGATAGAACTTTGAATGAATTTTCGTCTGGTGGCAATCATGAGTTTGTCTCCTGAGCCTTAAACTCGCAGCGGACCCAATCTACAACAATGAGGCGCTCGTTGTCAGCGGCAGCAAGGTCCCATTCGCGCAACGCCCACAGTGGTAGCATCAAAGATGACCGATGCAAACAAAAAAGCTGCAGATCATTCCCCTGGGCGGGCTGGGCGAGTTCGGCATGAACTGCCTTGCCGTGCGCTGGGAAGACGACATTATTGTGATCGACGCGGGACTGATGTTTCCCGAGACAGAGCTGTTGGGCGTCGACATTGTGGTTCCCGACATCACCTACCTGATTGAAAACAAGAAGCATGTTCGGGCCATTGTGCTGACGCACGGGCACGAGGACCATATCGGCGGGCTGCCCTGGATTTTGAACGAGCTGAAAGTCCCGGTGTATGGCACGGAATTCACGTTGGCCTATGTTGAAGACAAGCTGGAAGAACATCAGCTGCTTGACGATATCGAGCTGATCGAGATTGCGACGAAAGAGAAGTTTACGATCGGGCCCTTCACCATTGAGCCCATTCGCGTGACGCACTCGCTGGTTGATTGCGTGGCGCTGGCCATCGAGACGCCGGTGGGCGTTATTATTCATACCGGCGACTTCAAGATCGATCTGGCGCCGCTGGACGACAAGGCATTCGATTTGCACACCTTTGCTGAGTACGGCAAGCGTGGCGTGCTGGCGCTCTTTCAGGATTCGACGAACGTGGAGCGGCCGGGCTACACGCCCAGCGAGCGAGCTGTGATTCCGCGGCTGGACGAGATTCTGACCCAGACCAAGAAGAAGCTCTTCTTCAGTTGCTTTTCCTCGTCGATCTACCGCATTCGCATCGCCATGGAACTAGCGCGCAAACATGGGCGCAAGGTAGCCGTGGTGGGCCGGTCGATGGTGGAGAGCACGGAGATTGCGCAGGATCTGGGCTACATCGAGATTCCGCCGGGATTGATGATCAATCCGGGGCAGATTCGCGACTTTCCGCCGGAGCAGCTGATGATCCTGATCAGCGGGACACAGGGCGAACCGCTGAGCGCGCTGAGCCGCGCCGCCGTGGACAACCACAAGCACGCTCACATCGATGCGGGCGATACGGTGGTGTTGAGCTCGAGAATCATTCCCGGCAACGAGAGCGGGATCTTTAGAGTCATCGATCACCTGAGCCGGCGCGAGGCAAACGTAATTTACGACGACGGGCAGCACGGCCTGATCCATGTGAGCGGACACGGCAGCCAGGAAGAGATGCGGCTGCTGATCAATTTAGTTCGGCCGAAGTTCTTCATCCCGATTCACGGTGACTATCGTTTCCTGCGGCGTCACGCACAATTGGCGATGGAAACGGGTGCGGTGGAACACGCCATCGTGATTGAAGACGGCGACGTGCTGGAACTGGACAAGGATGACGCGCGCAAAAAAGATAAGGTGACCGCGGGACGCATTCTGATCGATTCCGGATCGTCCATCGACGTGGTCGAGGATCTGGTGATTCGCGACCGGCGCATTTTGTCAGAGGACGGGGTTGTGCTGGCCGTCCTGGCCATCAACAAGAAGACCGGCAAGTTGGAGCGCGAACCTGAGGTAGTGATGCGTGGATTCGGCGGCGCGGATATTACGGACCAGGCGCGCGAAACCGTCCTGAACACGCTGAATGGATTGACCGCGGAACAGAAGTCAGACTATGGCATGGTGAACGAGCGGGTGCGCGTGGAGCTGAAGCGGCTGATCCAGAAAAGTACTGGCCGTCGGCCAATGATCATGCCGGTGATTCTGGAAATCTGAGAAGCAGGGGCAAGGGACCAAGGGAACAAGGAAGTTAGTGAAAAGGCCCCATGATGGGGCCTTTTCTGTTAGCGAGTTGGCAGGTTGGCGGGGTTCGTGCGATCCCACCCTAGAGCTCTCCGCGGTGCGCTGTCCCCGGTCCCCACATGCGAGGGACCGGGGGCACCGGGCAAAAAAGCAAAAGCAGATCCTTCGACTCACCACCCCCGAACGGAAATGCGTTCGGGGCCCCGTTCGCTCAGGATGACACCGGCGCAGGAGTCGGGGTCAGGCGGGATCATCAGGATTGTCGAGGCGGAGAAGAACTTTTTCGCCGGCGATGAGCAGATGTCCTTGCCGAAGGCTGTCCAGAATTTCGACGCTGACATTTTCCAATCTCCGCAAGCCGACGGCGGCCGTTGCGGGATCGATGCCGGTGCGAGAGGGCAGGGCTCTCTGGCTGCTTCCGTTTTCGAGAGCCGGGGCAGAGAACTCGAGTGGCGGAGCAAGCTCTTCGCCCTTCCTGGTGACGGTGACTTTCTGGACAGAGTTGATTGGCGGAGCGGGCGTGCGCGGAATGGTTTGCAAAGCGAGCTGGAGGCCCTTGAGGATCTGGGCGGATTGTTTTAGATCGAGGCATTCATTGACGACGCAATCGAAGACCTTGGCGATGGATTCCTGAATGGCTGAGAAGTCCTCGGGCACGGGGAAAGTCAGGTCGCGGGGATCGATATTTTTGGTTCGCTTATGGACGCGACCGTGGAAATAGCAGAAGGAGTGGCCACGCATGGCGGGTGAATTGCAGCGCTCTCCGCTGGGCTTGATGTGGCGGCATATCTGAACCATGTTCCCCCCTCAAAAATAGATAGCCCCAGAATACGTGGTTAAGCCATTTAGAATCAGTTACTTATACCTTGGATCATTTGCTCTAACCCATTGAAAATAAAAGGGTTAGCAATCAAAATTCCTGGAATCAACGACTTAGAAGCGGTTTTTTGGACTTTCGGGCTGTTTTTGGGTGCAACGCCCCAAGAAAAAGGATGGGCGGTTCGATGAGTGCCGTAATCCCCTCCGGCACCTTCGAGACCGCCCATTCATTTTTCAGAAGGAGAAATACCCTACTAGAAACAAGTGTAGCGAAATGGCGGAAATAATCGGCAAACTTGGGGAAGTTTATATTTCTTTTGGAATGAGGGAGATGGCGAGGAAATTGGGTGGTGCGGGCCTTGACAGGAAAACGGCGGTGCGCGATCGGCGGCGGAAATGGCGTTTGAACTAAGCCTGCGGCGCGGCGGACGCTGCGGCGGTGGTGGTCGGCCAGCCTTTCAGGCCATTTAAGTTTTGGGTCACAAGGAGGTTTTTGTGACCCATCTTCGGCAGAAGATGCTGGACGAGCTCCAGCGTCGCAACTACTCACAGAACACGATCAGCACCTACCTACACGCGGTAGAAGACTTCTCCAGGTATTTTCACCGCTCGCCAGACAGATTGGGACCGGATCATATCCGGCAGTATCAGGCCTATCTGTTTCGAGAGCGCAAGCTCCAGGCAGGGACGATTGCATTGTGCACCGCAGCTTTGCGATTTCTCTACGTCAAGACGCTGCGACGCCCGTATCTCCCCGAGCACATTCCATTTCCCAAGCGTCCCAGGCAACTTCCCGTCATCCTCAGTCCAACAGAGGTTCAGCGGCTGATCGATTCAGCAGAGAACCTGATGCGCCGCACCATGGTGATGACACTGTACTCAACGGGCATCCGCTGCTCAGAGCTGTGCCATCTCAAGGTCTCAGATGTCGACAGCGAACGGATGATCATTCACATCCACAAGGGCAAGGGCGGCCGCGACCGCGATGTTCTATTGAGCCCCAAGCTGTTGGAGACTCTGCGTGAGTACTGGCGCTGGATGAAGCCCAGGACCTACCTATTTCCAGGGACGGTGAACAACTGGCGGGCAGATAAGCCCATTACTCCGAAGGTGGTGTGGAAGGCCGTCAACGATGCCGGTAAGCGCGCCGGCATCAACAAGCACGTTGCGCCTCATTTACTTCGACACAGCTTCGCGACGCACATGCTTGAAGCCGGTGCTGACCTGCGCACTATCCAGGTTCTGCTTGGCCATGCCAAGATCGGCGACACGGCACTCTACCTGCATCTGTCCCGCCGCCATCTGCAGGCTATCGCCAGTCCTCTCGAAGCCATCGAGGTGTCGAGCCTCGATGAAGTGAAGCGGTCCAGGAGGTTGATGAAGCGGTGAGCCGGCCCACCCTCGAGGCGGCTGACATCGTCCGCGCAGCGGGCAACAGATTCTGGGAAGGGCACAAGTCTCACCTTGCATGGGCGCATCGCAAGGTACTCGATGCCATCGTCCGGTGCCGCACCGCGGTACTGGGCGGTCATCGCGATAAGTGCATCCGCTGTGGCCATCTGACCGCCTCTTATAACTCATGCCGCAATCGGCACTGCCCGAAGTGCCAGGGCAACGTGCGCGCCAAGTGGCTGGCCGCGCGTTCGGCTGAACTGTTGCCTGTACCGTACTTCCACATCGTCTTCACTCTGCCCCACGAACTCTCCGCCTTAGTCCTCCAGAACAAGCGGCTGCTCTATGATTTGCTCTACCGCGCCAGCGCCGCGACCATGCTCGAACTGGCTCGCGATCCCAAGCACCTGGGAGCAGACATCGGATTCCTCGGCGTGCTCCATACCTGGGGACAGAACCTCCAGGTTCATCCCCACGTCCACTACATCGTTCCCGCAGGCGGCCTCGCCCTCGATGGTTCCAGATGGATAGACTCTTCGCGCCGATTCTTCCTGCCCGTCAAACGACTCAGCCGTGTATTCCGCGACGACTTCTGCGGCCAACTCGGTGAACTGTTCAACCAGGACAGACTGCAGTTCCACGGCTCACTGCGACAGCTTGCTTCACCTGATGCATTGAGTCGCTTCCTCTGGCAGCTCGGCCAAAAAGACTGGGTCGTTTACGCCAAGCCACCCTTCGGCGGCGCCGAACATGTCCTCAACTATCTGGCTCGCTACACGCATCGCGTTGCCATCTCCAACCATCGACTCGTGGCCTTTGAGAACCATCGCGTCTCCTTCCGCTGGCGAGACTATGCGCACGGCGGCAAGAACAAGATCATGACGGTTTCAGCAGATGAGTTCTTGCGCCGATTTCTTCTTCACGTCCTGCCCAAAGGGCTGGTCCGCATTCGCCACTTCGGACTGTTCGCCAACCGAAGAAGGGAGACCGCCCTCGCCTGCTGCCGCCAGCTGCTCGGCACAGCACCCGGCACTGATCGCCCTGAGACGGCCAACCTGATGCGCTGTCCGGTTTGCACCGGAACTATGTTGGTCATTGAACGGGTCACCGGCGCTCAACTTTACTTCCGCTCCGACCAGGGTCCCGCAACCCCGCAGAGGCGCAGCATTGACAGCTCATAAAACATCCATGGCCCACGATTCATCTACCCCCGTCGCCCCATGGCACGCTCGCGCATGCAACGCCGTCCTATGCCCGCAAGCTGCTCACACACCCCATATACGGCACTCGCGCCCTCCTCGCAGCACTCAACTCCACTCATTGAAGCGGTTGCCCCCGCTCGGCCGGCTCAGTTCCGTGCTCACAAAAGCTACGATCGGCGGGACCGCGCCATTGAAAGTACATAGGTAGATCACCGCATCCGCCGCAAACGCCTGCGGCTCAGTTCAAACGATCCTATCGAAACTGCCCCGGACGAATGCTCCGGCCACAACCTCGCCTCGTCTGCCGCGGCAGTCCCGATAGGGTTCTAACGTTTGTCGATACCTAAGGCGCTTCACCAATCCATGTTCGCTGCATCATCAAATTGCCGACTCAAGCCGCGCACAAATTCCTCCATTTCTCCGGTCGATCGCATTGCACTCAAGTAAGTGCCATCGGTTGCCATCGTAAGGAGAAGAGGGAGTCCTGACTCTTGAATATAAATACGCGCGGGCTCGCGTGTTCCTGACCAAAGATGTGCGATAAACTCCTCAATTGTCTCGATCGCACTAGGTTCGTCGAAGGCGACTTCACCTTCCATGGCGGCCCCATATACTCCGTGTCGCTCAGCGAGAAGAACAGGGACTGCACCAGCACCGGAGTGAAAGCGAAACGCTTCGCCGCGTTTCCCAAAAGCTCCATGTGCCATGAAATTGCGCATCTGTTCTTTTATGGTAGAGAGCTTCTCGTAAAACTCTTTGTTGCGATCGTCATTAGGATCAAGCGCAGAGCCGAACTTTACATGCCAGAATGATTTTGCGAGCTTTTTAACCTCTGAACCTGTTTTTGCATTGCCAGTTAGAATTGCGATGTGAATAAACACGTGCTCAGTCCAGCTAAAGAATGCATCAATAGCCGCTTGCGCTATCCATCGCGATTGCTTCTGTAGCTCATAGGCAGGAAACGATGTGCTAGTCCACTTCGTTCCAGTGCTGCCAGTGTGCTCTTCGACGATTTTCTCCTCTGATCTGCGTTCCGCTTCGTCGTGAATGCTTTGGTACGTCTTTAGGAGATACTGATAGCGGCTGAACAGTTCTCTGCTCTCATTCACCACATTCAGTTTTGAATCGCTGACGGCCTGTTCCGCGAGCCAGTTGAAAAACGGCCTTGCCGCTTTCACTCCGTTATTGATCAGCTTGGCGATCTCTGCACAAGCTGGCTCATCGAGCTCCTGATCTTGAACGAAAACACCGATTCCGAACTTACGATGTTCGATGAGATACGCCTTCCCGTTGAAATCGATAGGGACAGACCACGCAAGTTTTTCAAACTTCCCAAGATTGCGGAAACCGAGAAATTCAACGAGCAAAAAGTAGACGAGGTAATACTCAGGGAGCATTTGTCCAGCCCTGCTCCTTGTTGCGTTGAAGAGGGTGTCGTTCCGCGCCTTGGTGTTTTCATCCGCAGGGCGAATCGGCGCAATCGCTTCGAGAGCAGCCTTTCGCGTTAGCGCAAATTCCTGTGGTACCGCCGTTCCTCTCTGAGACATTCTCTGACCTTTCTTTGATCAGGTCAGGCGGGTGGCCGAAATCTGCGCTCCGTTCAAAGCATGTTGTGAGATGGCCGAGCCTGTCCGATTCTGAAAGCATAATGCCTACAACTGAACCACTTCCAGTTCTCGGACTCGTCGAAACGTGCTTTTCATAACCGTTTGGGTTGTTGAGCTCAGTGTGCGCGCTACCGCCATACGCTCAGTGAGGGCACATAGGTCCTCGAAAGTCTTAGTGCTGTATCTGGAGCGCCCGCCACGCAACAGTGTGCAACTGGATGGTCTTCGAGGGGCGCTTCTGATACAGCGACTTGAAGGAAGCCGCCCACATGGAAGGCTATGTACTTTGAATCGGTCTGAACCGGCGCGGAGAAGTCAGACGCCAGTTGAGTTGTGTAGGCAGAGCCGCATTGGCTGTGGGATGGTGCAGTGAAAAACCGCGATGAGGTGCCAGTCGAGGGCTGAAGGGATGGCCGGCCGAGCAATCCGAGCCAGTTGAGACAAGAAATCCGCGAACGCGCCGAAGCACGGGCAGTGACCGGGGGTGTGGATAGATCTTCATGCTGCGTACCGTTCTGGTTGAGGCGGCGAGCGAGGCAGGAGTTGCGCGGCAGTGAACCGTTCGATGACGCGCATGGCTGCGCCGCAGACCGGGCAGTTCCAGAGTGAATGAGTCTGATCGGTGGACGGTGCTGCCAGCGAAGCAGTCATCTTCTCTGCGCCGCTGAGGAGTTGGAAGCATAGCGGCAGGAGCGAAGCGCGGTTGCGGTTGGCGAGGAATCCGAAGTTACGGATGCGCACGAAGCCGGGCGGCAGCAGATGGAGCAGGAAGCGGCGCAGGAACTCGTCTTGAGCCAGAGTCATGAGCCGTTTCTTGTTGCCGTGCGCGGAATCGCGCCAGCGAAAGGTGACGTTGCCATCGGAGAGGGCGACCAGCCTGGAGTTGGAGATGGCGACGCGATGGGTGTAGGCGCCGAGATAGCGCAGCACATGTTCCGGTCCGCCAAAGGGCGGCTTGGAGTAAACGACCCAGTCATGGCGGAATAGCACGCGCAGCCAGGCAGAGAATGCGCGGGGCTGGGCCAGAGGCAGCAGGCTTCCGTGGAACCGGAGCTCACCGCGATGGAATGCGTTGCGAAGTCCCGCGACGAACTTGCCGCGGAAGACGCGGCTAAGCACGCCGATGGGAAGGAAGAAGGAGCGCCGGGCGGAGATCCATCTTGCATGGTCCGGAGCGAGGCCGCCGGCGGCAATTACGCAGTGGATATGAGGATGAAACTGCAGGCGCTGATTCCAACTGTGGAGCACGCTAAAGAAACCAATCTCGGCTCCAAGGTGCCGCGGATCGCGAGCGACCTCAAGCAGTGTCTCGGCGCTCGAGTGAAAGAGCAGGTTATAAATCAGCCGCTTGTTCTGCAATGCGAGCGGGGCCAGTTCCCGCGGCAGCGTGAAGACAGCGTGTACATAGCGCGTGGGCAGCAGTTCCCGTTCGCGGGCCCGGAGCCAGCGCCGGCGCGCGTTGCCCTGGCATCTTGGGCAATGCCTGTTTCGGCATGAGTTGTAGGAGACCCTGGTCGTATGTCCGCAGCCGGTGCAGTGGTCGCGATGGCCGCCCAGTGCGGCAGTGCGGCAGTGCACGATGGCCAGCAGCACCTTCCGGTGTTGCCAGTTGATCCACTTGCAACTGTGTTCGATAAATGCGCGTCCAGCACAGCGAACAATGTCGGCCATCTCCAGGAGAGGCCGGTTCTTCAACTGTGCTTGTGTCCTCCCCGTGAAGAGAACGTGAGTGCATCAAGCGGGCTGGCGGTCGCGCTGAGATGCCGTTGGGACAGATGCAGGTAGACGGTAGTGACTTCGAGGTCTCGATGGCCGAGCAGTATCTGGATGGTGCGCAGATCGGCGCCGGCTTCAAGAAGATGCGTGGCGAAGCAATGTCTTAAAGTGTGCGGATGGATGTGCCTGTTCTCGAGGCCGGCCCGTTCAGCGGCGATCTGGCAGGCAGTCCAGAGGACCTTGGTGGTGACGGGGTAACTTGCCGTGTGCCAGCGGTTGCCGGGGAAGAGCCACTCCCTGGGCTTGCGCCGTAGTCCGCGCCAGTAAGTGCGCAGCTCTTCGAGCAGCGTCGGGCTGAGCATGACATCGCGGTCCTTGCCTCCCTTGCCCTCGCGGATGTGAACCACCATCCGCTGGCTGTCGATGTCGCTGACCTTCAAATGGGCCGCTTCTGCGCGGCGTGCACCGGTGGCATAGAGCGTCATCAGAAGGATGCGATGAAAGGGGGAATCCGCGGCTTCAATCAGTCGCGCGACTTCTTCCTGGCTGAGTACCCCGGGAAGGTGACGCACCTTCTTCGGATAGGGCGTCTCGGCGATGCTCCAGTCGCGCTTCAACACGTGAATATAGAAGAACCGCAGCGACGCCAGCCGCAAGATCACGGTGTTCGGGCTGAACTTCAACTTGGTGAAGAGCATCGCCTGGTACTTGCGAATGTCTTCAGGGCCAAGCTGATCGGGCGGGCGCCGGAAGTATCGGCTGAAGTGCGCCACGCCGTGAAGATATGTGCGGATGGTTGTAGCGGCGAAGTTGCGGCGGTGCAACTCCTCAAGCATGAGCTGACGTAGTTGGTTCACAGAGAATCCTCCTTCTCTGCGTCCCAAACTATCCCGGCAGCCACAGACGCTGGTTCAACCGCACGCGGATGCGTCCGCCGCCGCTGCGGCTTCGTTCAAGTCGGCATGTCGGATGGAATCTTGACCGCGGTTGCCGGAGGTGGGGCCGGGTTTGCGGCTTGACTGAAGTCAAGCCCTGATGCAAAGCTCGTGAGTTTGGGTTCGTGCGATCCCCGGTCCCCAAAGGCGAGGGACCGGGGGCACCCCAATTGTTGTGGTGGATGAAGATCACCGAAAAGCAAATGCTGGTCCTTCGGCTCCGCTTACCCCGCCTTCGGAATCCGAACGCGTGGTCCCAAGCCGCTCCGCTCAGGATGACACGGCTGATGGATGGCAGGGTTCGTGCGATCCCACCCTAGCGGCGGAAACAAATGCGCCGCGAGGGTGGGGCACCCCAGTTGATCGTGGTGGGCGGACGCGTGCGGCGGTTTCAGGCGGGGACGCCAACCGCTCCCACTGGTTCCGCGTGCTTGCGGTGAAACTTCGGCAAGGCATTCGCGAAAACCGGATCGACGGAAGTGCGCGCGGGATCGAGGGCGGCGCGTGCGGATGAATGAGGGGCCGCAGCGGAGACTCGAGTTGCCGCTTTGCGTGGCAGCGAACGCATAACGATAAAGAAATCGCCGACGTTCAGGCGGGCGTTTCCGCCGAAATCGAGAAAGCCGACCCTATTCCGCTTGCAGAGCGCCTGCGCTTCCGGCGAAAGATAAGGCGCGATGACAACCGGAATGAAATCGGCGGCAAGAGACGCAGGACTGTTCTGCACTTCTCGCAAAACCGCGCGCAGACGGGCCGGATCCACCATGGGATCGGCTTCGCAGGCCAGCGTGTGGCTGTGACCGTAGATGCTGATGCGGGCCAGGATGGCGGCAAATCGACCGGGCCGCGACTCATGCTTGAGTTCAATCAGCTTGATGGCGGAAACGCGCCCGAGCAGCGCTCTGAGCGCATCGGTAGCGCGCGCTTCGAAATCAGTCAACACTGTGCCCATCTTCATCGGTTTCTCCCATCCCGTCCAGCAATGGATCCGCGGATTCCTTTTTAGCGGGGCCGAGAACGAACGAATTGTTTCCGGAAGGGATCATGGCCAGCGGAACCGGCGCACGTCCGTTGCCGTTGCGCTGCTTTGATTCCAGCCAGAGGCACAACCGGGGATCGTGGATCTCCGGTTTATCGTGCCAGAAACCCGGAGCGAGCCCGCACTCGATGAGCAGGTGGTCGAGCCGGAGCTCGATCTGCGTAGCCCGTTTGGAAAAGTAGCGGCGCACATTGCTAGCGCCAACATAGAGCCCAGTAACGCGGCGGCCATTGCATTGTGAAGTGACGACCATCGAACTCCTCCGCCCGGTTGAATTCCCGTTGAGTCCGCTTTCACATGAAAACCCGCGCGGCGGGTTTCCGTAAGAAACCGCATCGTGCAGCGTTAACTGGCAAAAGCCCATGATTGCGGGAAAGCGCGTTGAACGATGCAGGATCGGCGGATGCAAAAGGATGCACTTTTACGGCCCTGCGATGACTTTGATCGGCGAACAAACCCGAAGTGAACTTGCTACCAAGCGCCGCGACCTGCGCAATGGTTTACGGCGGGAGAAATCGCCGATCTGGAAGGGGACTGAAGGAAGGCCAGGATGAAATCCGACGTGCGCTGAGCGGCCATCCTGACCGCCTGCGTCTCTTCCATCACTCTCTGTGGAAATCTTGGACCCGTTTCGATTTCCTGTCAAGGCGACTTGATGAAAGTCGAGACAAGAATGCCAGGATCTTTGTGGAAAAGTAGCGCCGATTGAGTCGTCGAGGCAGATGCTGATTTTATTCGTATCTCGACGATTAACGCGCGCGCGAAGAGGGCTCGTCGGAGAAGATCTGTCCGTCGCGAATGTGGACGACGCGGTGCGCATATTGGGCGATGTCGGCCTCGTGGGTGACGAGGACGATAGTGTTGCCTTTGGCGTGGAGTTGATCGAACAGTGACATAATTTCGATGCCCGTCTTGGAATCGAGGTTGCCAGTAGGCTCGTCGGCGAGGATGATCGAGGGGTTGTTCACCAGGGCGCGAGCGACGGCGACGCGCTGGCGTTGACCACCGGAGAGCTCATTCGGTTTGTGCATCATGCGCGATTCCAAACCCACATCGGCGAGGGTTTGCTTGGCGCGCGCGATGCGTTCGGCCGCCGGCGTGCCGTTGTAAATGAGCGGCAGCTCCACATTGTGCAGCGAAGAGGCGCGAGCAAGGAGATTGAAAGTCTGGAAGACGAATCCGATTTCCTTGTTGCGAATGCGCGCGAGCTGGTCGTCATCGAGATCGCTGACCAGCTGGCCGTTGAGCCAGTACCTTCCCCTGGAAGGCGTATCGAGGCATCCGATCAGATTCATCAGCGTTGACTTGCCCGAACCGGAAGGGCCCATGATGGCCACATACTCGTTGCGCCGAATGCGGAGCGAAACGCCGCGCAAGGCCTGGACCTGCTGCTCCGAGCCCATATCGTAGGTGCGCCAAAGATCCTCGACGACAATGATGTCGTTCGCATCCTGGACCTTTGTCTCCGGAAGTTCTTCGATGCCGACGCCGTTCAAAGCCATCTCTAATTCATCCTCATTCAGAATTTGGTTGCCGATTACGGGCGAATCACGGACATTAACTCGAGCTGTTTGAACTGTCGCCGGTGGTTAGCGGCGCGGACTTATCGCGCTTGATCAGCGCGCCTCCCTTGAGGTCGCGCAAAGTCTTGTAAGGGCCGGTGACGATCTCCTCGCCGTTGTTCAGGCCGGAGAGAACTTCGATGTCAGTGGCCCCGGTGATGCCGGTGGTGACAGGAACGAACTTGGCGCGCAGCCTGCCATGATCATCTTTTTGCACGATGAAGACTCCCTGCACGGGGTTGGACTTTGGCGTGTTGGATGCCGCGTGAACCGAGCCGGGTTTGGCATTGTCGCTGGCCGGATCGTGCATGGTGAGTGCCTGGATGGGCAGGGCAAGCACATCGCCCTTGTGCGCGGTGGTGATTTTGGCGGTGCAAGAGAGGCCGGGACGAAGGTCATCGGACGGACCATCGAGCGTGACCACGACCTTGAAATCCTTGGCTTCTTCAGTGCCGGTGGTCGACTGCGAAGTAGCCACGCCCGTCGAGCGCAAGAGCGCCTGGTCGCCGACCAGCGTGACATGTCCTTTGAACACCTTGTTGGGCAACGCATCGACCGTGATTTCAGCAGGCTGACCGAGCTGAACGTTGACGATGTCGGTCTCGTCCACCTTGACCTCGGCGGTAACGACGCTCATGTCGGCAATGGTCATCAGCGTGGAACCTTCGGTGTTCTGGATGCCTTCGACAACCGTCTCGCCTTCGCGCAGCGGCTCGTTGGTGACAATACCGTCAAATGGCGCGATGGCGATGGTGCGATTCAGCAGGTCCTCGTTGACCTTGAGATCGGCCTGCTGAGTACGCAGACGGCCGCGCGCTGACGCCGTGTTGGCCCGGGCCTGATTGAGCTGGGCTTCGGCCTGGGCCACATCTGCCACGTCGAGATCGTAAGCTGCTTTGGCGGCGTCATACTCCTGTTTCGAATCGATGCCGTCTTTGTAGAGGGCCTGGGCGCGGTTCCAGTCGAGTTGCTTCTGCTCGAGGTCGGCGCGCGCATGCTGCACGTTGGCCTGCTGAGTTTTCTCTGCGGCGATGTAGGAGGCGATGTCAGTCTGCGCGGAGGCAATGGAGGCTTGCTGGCCGGCGACGTTGGCTTCCTGCTGCACATTTTCAATCGATGCCACCACCTCGCCCTTCTTGACCTTCTCGCCTTCCTTGACATAAAGGTGCGTGATGCGGCCCATGGCAGTCGCGCCAACATTGACGTAGTTCTTCGGCTTGATCTGTCCAGTTCCGCTGACAACGGTAGAAAGATCCTCCCGCGTCAAGGTAGCGGTGTAGACCTTGGTATAGCCGGACTGCTGCTTGATCACCATGAAAGCAACGAGCCCGACCGCGACGAGCACAGCAAGAACGATAAGAAGGATTTTCTTCATGAGCGTATGAAATCCTTGTTTTTTTCTACATACAAGTGTACGCGAGGGAGCGGCGGAAGGTTCCCGGAGGGCTTACAGTCACCCGCACATTCCGGTGGCCAATCATGAAAGACGATGAACCTCCGCGGTTAATCAGCTCTGGATGCGAGTGTAGCGTTCGGCGGGCGGGAGAAACGAGCCTGCTGTTTGGACGGCAGGGTGCTTTTCAAGCGAGCCGGCAGCTCGAAAATGCGCGAATTTTTGCCCGGGCTTTGCCCTTAAAACGTTGACATTGGCCCTGCTTAAGCGTCCAACCAGCGAACCGCCCTGCTCGGAACCTTGCCCGACGGCAAAAGTAGCCGTAAAATGAAGAGATTGCAGGAGTCTTGAAGGCAATGATGTTCCATAGCCGCCGTCTTCTTATCACAGTTGTTGGTTTGGGCCTCATCTGGGTACCCGCGAGCGCGCTTCGGGCGCAGGAAAGCAATGTGCCCCCAGCCGCCGATCCACAGGCGGCCGCACCGGCAGGCGCTCCGGGGCAGGCGACCGATCCGCTCAATCGCCAACTCTCCGATAAAGAGCGTTACAAGGCCCAGCGTGAACTGCGGCAGGAGCTGAAGGGTCCTTATAAAACCTGGCTGGATCAGGAAGTCCCCTACATCATTAGCGACGATGAACGCAAGGCGTTCATGAGTCTGGCGAACGATGAGGAACGCGAAGCGTTCATTGAGAACTTCTGGCAGCGGCGCAATCCGAATCCCGATTCCCCTGAGAACGAGTTCCGCGAAGAGCACTACCGGCGCATTCAGTACGCCAACGACCACTATGCCGCGGGCAAGCCGGGTTGGAAGACGGACCGCGGGCGCATTTACATCATGTGGGGTCCGCCCGATTCGATCGACTCCCATCCCTCAGGCGGGATGTATGAGCGTCCCATGGAAGAAGGCGGCGGAGAAACGTCCACGTTTCCATTCGAAACGTGGCACTACCGTTACCTCGAGGGAATCGGCGAAAACGTCGACCTCGAATTCGTCGATACCTGCCAATGCGGCGACTATCACTTCACCATCGACCGCAGCGAGAAAGACGCGCTGAAGATGGTGCCTGGCGCAGGGCTCACGCAATACGAGGAGATGAGTAAACAGGGTAAGAAGGACCGGTTCAATGGCAATGGCCTCGAACAACTCGGCAACGGTCCGATGGGCACAAACGATCAGTCCAAGGAATTTGACCGCATTGAGTTGGCCGCCAAGCTCTTTGCGCCACCGCCCATCAAATTCAGCGATCTTGACGCAGCGCTCGACGCCTTTAGCTCTACGCACAAATTGCTGAGCGGGCCGCCTTTCCCATTCGACGTGCGCACTGACTTTGTGAAGGTCACTGACAGCATGGATATGGTCCCGATCACAATCCAACTGCGCAACCGCGATATCACGTTCGTGACCAAGGACGGAGTCTCAAAGGGTGTGGTGAACATCCTGGGAAAAGTGACAACGATCATGCACAAGACAGTGCAGACCTTCGAGGACACCGTTGCAGTGGAAGAGCCGTCAGAGTTGCTGGAGAAGAGCCTCGATCGCAAGTCGCTTTATTGGAAAGCTCTCCCCTTGCAGCCCGGGCTTTACCGCCTGGACATTGCAATCAAGGATGTCAACAATCCGGATCACATTGGAATCTTTGGAAGGGCCCTGAACGTTCCAACTTATGAGGACGACAAGATCGGAGCCTCATCGCTGATCCTGGCCGACGAGATGAACACGGTTTCCTCGCGGCAGATCGGGAGTGGAAACTTCATCATCAGCAACACATTTATTCGGCCGCGCGTAGCAACGGGCCTGGCTACGCCGGTGAGCTTCAAGCGTACCCAGGACCTCAATTTCTGGATGCAGTTTTATAACCTCGGGATTGACGAAGCCACCAAGAGTAACTCAGCGACGGTTACCTACGAGATTACAGACTCTACGGGTACGGTGATTCTGCAGAAGCAACTGGATTCAAAGGATTTAGGGGCACACAGCGACCAGTTGACTGTGGAGAAATCTCTCCCCATCGCCGGCCTGGTGCCCGGTAAATACAATGTGACTGTGAAGATCGACGATGCGATCTCAAAACAAGGGATTGCGCAATCGGCTCCTTTTATCGTCGAATAGGTATCAACCCGTGCAAAGGCCAGCTGAACTTGAGAATTCGGGAGCTTGCGCGGATTGCCATTTTAGGAAAACTGCCAGGGACGTGGTGGGATCTCAGATCTGCTGATGAAGCGAAGTGCCCATCTCGCCGGTTTAGCCGCGCTAATCGTCTTTGGTGCCGCGCCAGTCTTTGGAGCGGCGTCGGCGTCGGTGTCTGGCCTCGTCCGCGATTCGGCGGGGGTGCCTCAAATTGGCGCCGAGGTCCAGCTTCTCCGCCCCGACTTAAGCGTTGTAACCAGCGTCTACACCGACAGCGCGGGCCGCTTTGTCATCTCGTCCCTCGTGCCCGGTAGTTACGCACTCAAGGCGATGGGGCCTTACTTCCTGCCGGCTCTCAGGGAAGACGTCAGAGTGCGTGGCGCCGTCGTCGTCAATCTCACATTGAACACTCTCTATGAAGTCATCCAATGGCTACCGGCGCGGCCGCGCGTGGGCGAATCGTCAAAGGACGACTGGGCGTGGACGTTGCGCTCCGCGGCGAATCGGCCACTGCTGCGCTGGCTTCAGGATGGGCCGCTGGTCGTGGTCTCTGACGGATCCGGCGCCAGGCCGAAGCTAAAGGCGCGCCTGATGGCAACCGGCCAGGCGGGAACCTTCGGCGAGAGCGGCGAGCGCTTCTCAACTACCGTGGAAGACACGCCGGTCGACAGCCGTGAGTTGCTGGCGCGTGTTGATTTTGCTCCCGGCACTGATGGCAGCATGGAATCGATGCTGGGCTTCAGGCAGGATTTGGGAATGGCCGGATCGGTGCAATCGGTTGCCGCGGTGACGGTGTCGCCGGAGATTGAGGGAGCTGGAGAGAAAGGTCTGGACGAAGCGGCGGTGCGCAGCTTCGAGACCATGCAATTCGGACCAGACATCGATGCTGAAGTCGGTTCGACAGCGGCGATTGGGCGGCTTGGTGGTGACAATCCGAGCACAGCAACCGCGATGCTTCCGTTTGTGAACGTTGAGTGGCGGCACGGCGCCAATGGAATTCGATATCGGCTGGCCACAATGACCCAGGATGAAGGTCCGGGCGACGACGATTCCCAATCCTCGGCGTGGCTGCCAGCCATGGCCATGCGCGGCAGCGCGCTGGCTATTGAGCATGGAATGCACCAGGAGATCGGCTGGGAACGGCAGACCGATTCTTCGGGTGTCGCCGTTCTGGTTTATTCCGATCGCATCGACAATCCCGTACTGCAAGCGCTTGGCCACTTTGCCGAAGATGGCTCCGCGGCGGACGCTGCCGCGTTGTTCGATCCGGCGAGCGATCTGCTTCGCGCAGCCGGGCCGGCCTTTTCCTCCTCAGGAGTGGAAGCCAGCGCGGAGCGCCGAGTGGTTGGCAGCAATCGAATTCGCGTGAGCTATGCAAGTGGCGCCGCGCTCGTAATGCCCGCTCTGCCGCAGGCGGCTCCGCTGGCCGAGGTGCTCGCGTCGGTCCATCCAAGGCGGGCACAGACATATACGATCGCCCTCTCAGGTACGCTGGATGGCACCCGTACACGCTGGAGCGCAAGCTATCGTTGGCAGCCCGACGGCACGGTGACTGAAATCGCTCCCTTCGCTGAGAATGCGTCTGCGCCATTCCTGAACCTCCGAGTGAACCAGCCGATTCACGTCACTCGCGATGGATCGGGCGGCTTGGAAGCGCTGCTCGACGTCAGGAACCTGCTTGCCCAGGGATATCGGCCGTATATTTTGAGCGATGGCTCGCTGCTTCTTTTCGCGGACGATCAGCGCAGCCTCCGCGCCGGCCTCGCGTTCACCTTCTAAGCTCTCTCCAGCTCCCGCGAATTCCACAGAAGACCCGAGATCGCGCCGATGGCTGAAGTGTGTTTCCACGCGCGACGCGACGTTGATTTCGGCTCGACAGGAGTACATTTGGTTCTGGATTCGTAAAGGACTCGAGGAACCAAGTGACCCATTCTCGATTCAGCCGCCGCGACGCATTGAAATCGGGTCTCGCGGCGACGGCGCTAGCCTCGCTGCCTGGTGTTGCCGGCGGTGAAGAAGCTTTGCCGGCACGAAAGGGCAGGATTCAGCAGGCGGTCTGCCGATGGTGCTACAAAGACATTCCGCTAGACCAGCTCTGCGCGTTCGGAGCGCAGATTGGGTTGAAGGGCATCGATCTGCTGCAACCGGACGAATATGAAGTGCCCCGCCGCTACGGGTTGATCTGCACGATGGCCTACGCAGGCGCAGGCACGATTCCGGATGCATTGAATCGCACTGAGAATCACGCCGCGATTGAAGCGAGCTTGCGCACTAACATCCCGCTTGCGGCAAAAGCGGGCATCCCGGCCGTGATTACTTTCTCAGGAAACCGGCGAGGGATGGCCGACGAAGAAGGCGCTCGAAACACGATCGCGGGGCTCAACCGCATGAAGAAAATCGCCGAAGACAACGGGGTTGTCATCTGCCTGGAGCTGTTGAACAGCAAGGTCAACCATCCTGACTACATGTGCGACCACACCGCATGGGGAGTGCGCGTAGTCCAGGAAGTGAATTCGCCGAACGTGCGATTGCTCTACGACATTTACCACATGCAAATCATGGAAGGCGACCTGATCGCGACCATCAGCGCGAATCTCGCGTGGATCGCGCACTTCCACACCGGTGGCGTACCCGGTCGCCACGAACTCGACAACACGCAGGAAGTGCAATGGGACGGAGTGATGCGGGCCATTGCCGATGCGGGCTTCAAAGGATATGTGGCGCACGAGTTCCTCCCGGTGCGCGATCCGCTTAAGAGTTTGCGCGCCGCAGTTGATCTGTGCGATGTGTAGGTGACGGGGATTGGCGCCGAGGCGGATGGTCGCGGTTGCGGAAGGGAAGTCCCCTCGATTCGATGCGCGAGACATTTGCTTCCTGAGAAACATGGTGAGCGGGAGCGCAGGCATCTCCCCGGCTTTTCATCGGGGAGCAACGAACCTACAATGGTTGGCTATGAAAAGTTGCCGGTCGATTCTTGCCGCTGTCGTTTGCCTCGGTTGTTCAGTCAACTGCTTTGTTCGCGCGCAGGCTCCTGCAGATTCGCAGGCGAAGCCGGTCATGCAGGGCGATCCGCTGCTCGATGGATTCCTCAATCCGCCTAACGGAGCGCGGCCGCGGGTGTGGTGGCACTGGATGAACGGAAACATCTCAAGCCAGGGAATCGAGCTCGACCTGGAGTGGATGCACAGGATTGGCCTGGGCGGCGTGACCATCTTCGAAGGCGCGATCAACACGCCGCAGGTGGTCCCGCACCGGCTGATCTACATGACGCCGGAGTGGAAGGGTGCCTTCAAAACTGCGGTGACCACGGCGCGAGGCATGGGCATGGAAGTGGCCATTGCCAGCTCGCCGGGTTGGAGCGAAACCGGCGGACCCTGGGTGCCTGCCGCGCAAGGCATGAAGAAGATGGTCTGGAGCGCGACGCGCGTTGAAGGCGGACGGCCCTTCATCGGCAAGCTGCCGCATCCGCCTGAGGTCGACGGAACCTTTCAGAATTTTGAAGTTTCCGGGCGGCGCGCCGCGGACGGGACCATCGTGAAGCCTCCGCAGTTTTATGCCGACTCCGAGGTGATTGCGTACAAGATCCCCGATGGAGACGAGCCGCAGGCGGCGCTAAATCCGCAGGTCACTTCGAGCGGCGGAACCGTGAACGCGGCTGCACTCTCTGACGGCGATGTGAACACGGTGGCGCTCGATTTGTCGATGGATACAGCGCCGAGTGCGGCGTGGGTGCAGTTCGACTACGGCCGTCCGCAAACGATCCAGGCGGTCACGTTAGCCAGCCTGAACGATGCGATCAGCGTGTTCGATCATGAAAGCAATGCAGCGCCGCCGTTCATTGAATCGAGCGATGACGGCGTGAATTTCAAGAAAGTTGCAGACATTCCCTTCAGCAGTTTGGTCGAGCGAACGGTCTCATTTAATGCGGTGACGGCGAGGTATTTTCGAGTTGTTTATCTGGCGCAGCCGGGCGGCCCGACGGCCCGCGACCACAAGATCACGGAGCTGGTGCTGGCCAGTGGCGCGCGCGTGAACGAATGGGAGCAGCGCGCCGGGTATGCGCAGGCGCGAGACTTCTTTGCGATTCAAGATGCAAAGGTAGCTCCGAAATTCATTGTGCGGCAAGGCGACGTGATCGACCTGACAGGAAAAATGCAGCCCGATGGAACGCTCGATTGGACGCCGCCGGATGGAAACTGGATGGTGCTCCGCATCGGCTACTCGCTCACCGGCCATGAGAACGGGCCGGCTCCGGCGGAGGCGACGGGGCTCGAAGTCGACAAGCTGAACCGCGAGGATGTGAAGAACTATCTTGACGGCTATCTCAAGATGTATGCGGATACGGTTGGCCCGGAAAACATGGGCAAGGACGGCATCTCGTGGTTACTCACAGACAGCATCGAGGTAGGTCCGCAGAATTGGACGAATAACATCCTCGAGGAGTTCCAGAAGCGACGTGGATACGACGCGCGCCCTTGGTTGCCGACACTAACTGGCGTGGTTATCAAGAGCACCGAAGATACAGACCGTTTTCTGTGGGATTTTCGACGCACGCTCGGCCAGTTACTTGCCGAGAATCATTACGGCGAGATTGCCGATGACTTACATAGTCATGGGATGAGTTACTACAGCGAAGCGCTTGAGTATCATCGTCCCTCGCTGGGCGACGACATGGAGATGCGCAGCAAGGCCGATGTTCCGATGGGAGCGATGTGGACCTGGGCGGACAGCCCGGAACCAGAAGTGGATTACCTTTCGGATTTGCGCGGAGCTGCGTCGATCGCCCACATTTATGGGCAGAATCTGGTCGGCGCAGAGTCGATGACGTCGCGCGGCCCGGCGTGGTCGTTTTCGCCGAACAGCCTGAAGAAGGTTGCGGACCTGGAGTTCGCGCTGGGCGTGAACCGCTTCGAGATTCATGAATCCACGCATCAACCCGTGCCCGACTTGGCTCCGGGATTGACTCTTGGGCCGTTCGGGCTCTGGTTCAATCGCAATAGCACATGGGCCGAAGAGGCCAAGCCGTGGATCGATTATCTTGCGCGCTGCTCTTACATGCTTCAGCAGGGGCATTACTCCGCGGACGTGGCTTACTTCTATGGCGAAGAGGGCCCGCTAACCGCAGTCTTCGGGTGGAAGGGAGTTGAAGACGCGCCGGAGGGTTATGGCTTCGACTTCGTAAACAGCGATGTGGTGCTCCATGAGCTAAGTTACAAGGATGGCTGGCTGACCACGCCGGGAGGAACGAGTTATCGGATTCTCTATCTAGGCGGGCGGAGCCAGCGCATGACGCTGCCGGTGTTGCGCCGGATTCACGAGTTAGTGGCGCAAGGGGCGATTCTGGTAGGCAACCGGCCCACAGATTCGCCAAGCCTCGCAGATGATGAGAAGGAATTTCAACGCGTAGACCGATCAGCTTTGGGGAAGAGGGCCCGCAGTTGAGAAGCAGGGGCATAAGGTCGGGAAGGGCAGGGTTTATGCGGACATGATCGCGGGCGAGGCGCTAGCAAAACTCGGCGTCAAACGAGATTGGGAGTACTCCAAACCGGAACCCGACGCAAATCTGATGTTTGTGCATCGCAAGCTCGACGACGGCGACGCTTATTTCGTTGACAATCGCCAGGACCGCGCCGAAAGTGTCAATGCGACATTCCGCGTGGAAGGGAAAGCGCCGGAGTTATGGGATCCCGCGACGGGCGGAGCAACGCCGGTGTCGTATCGGATTGCCGATGGCCGCACAACGGTTCCGCTTCATCTCGATCCGTATGGGACAACTTTTGTTGTTTTTCGTGCACCGGCAACAAAAAACGTTTTGGAACTGCCCGCGCCGAAGGAGATTGCGATTGACGGCCTGGATCCGGCGCTCAATCGCGATTGGAGCGTCAGCTTTCAGCCGGGCAATGGCACTCCGGAAACGATCGGCTTCGATCACCTGGCTTCGTGGCCCGACATGCCTCTTCCGCCTGCAGACGAGGCATTGAAGTATTTTTCGGGTACAGCCACTTACACGAAGACCATTGACGTTCCGGCGGACGACATCGCGCAGGGCGCGCATCTGTGGCTTGATCTTGGAGACGTGCGCGAGCTCGCCGAGGTGAAGGTGAACGATGTGGACCTGGGCATTCTTTGGAAGACGCCGTTCAAAGTAGATGTAACGAGCGCGATCAGGCCCGGCAAGAACCAGATTGAGATCAAGGTGACGAATCTCTGGGTGAATCGCATGATCGGCGACCAGCAGCCGTGGTCGATGAAGAAATATGCGTTTGCCGATTTCATGCCGTACAAAGCTGATTCGCCGCTGTTGCCATCGGGACTTCTTGGGCCGGTGCGCCTGATTTCGGCGACGGTGCCGTAATGGCGGTGCATCTATCGCCTGCTGTGGGGGAAGAACGTTCGATCAGGGGCTAAAGCCCCTCTGTTTATGCGGTTTTGCGGCACGACTGAAGTCGTGCCCTGATACAAAGCCATTTATGCCGCGAGCTTAGGCGGCACGGCGCGTATGCGGGCAGTTGAACCCATGTCGGCTCGGCGACTGCTTTGAGGCGGATTGTCTACTGCACGGTCACGCTGACGGGTGTTGACACGATTGTCGATCCCGAAGTCGCCGTTACGATGATCGTGTAAGTGCCGCTGGTGGTTCCGGAGTTTCCGCCGCCGCCGCCCCCGCCCACGGTCTTGCTGCCGGCACTGCACGCCAGCAGCCCGCCGCCAAGCGCAGCGAACAGGGCGACGATGGTCAGCATGTTGCGCAATCCGCGCCGGCGCGAAGGAATCCAGAACAGCGCGAGGCATGCGAGCACTGCACCGCTTGTGCCGTACCACCGGGACGCGGGATTTTCCGGCCGTTGGTTCGCGCCCACAGTCGAGGCAGTTGTGGCAATCGTCAGCATCGCGTTCCCGGGGCTCGATCCGGAAAGTGCGATCTGCGCACTGGAAGGAGTCCAGCTAAACGTCGGGAGATCCTGCGCGCTGGCCGGAGTGCTGGTGATCGCTGCGCTCAGCGTGACCGTGCCGGAAAATCCGCCCGAAGACGGAGTCACAATGATGGTTGATGTATTGCCGGTGCTGGAGCCCTTGGCAAGCGTGACGGCAGTGCCGCTGACTGTGAATCCTGCCGCCCCACCGGTCACGAAACTCTGGATGCTGCCTGAGGTTGTGGCGACGCTGTTCTGTGCGAACGCCTGAAAGTAATATGTGGTGTTGGCGCTAAGGCCTGACAGGGCGGCACTGATATTCACAGCCGCGGATCCGGAGCCAAGGTCCTGCGAAGCCGTCTGGCTAGCTCCGTTCAGTGTGCTGCTGGTTCCGTAGAGGAACCATGCGTGGGTGTCAGAGCTATTCGGCGTCACCACGCCATTTAAGGTAGCGGAGCTTGTCGCGACCGAAGTAGCGCCGTTGGTTGTAACACTCGACGTCTCCGATGCCGGTACCACCGTGAGAGTGACTGCGGCGCTGGTCGAGGCGTAGTCAGTGGAGTCAGCCGGAGCAAACGAAACAGAGAGCCCAAAGTTCCCGGGCGACGAGAAATAAGTTCCAGAGGCGGGAGTGTAGGTGAACGAGCCAGACACATTCGCCGTCGCGTTCAACTGCGTTGCGCCCAGGATGGTTCCCGTGGGGACCGTGGCAGGCGTGGGCCAGGTGATGACTGGCGTGGCGCGGTTGACCGTCAGCATCACAGACGCGACGGCGCTGCTGTAATCGGCCGAATCGGTGGGTGTGAAGACTAGTGAAAGTGTGTGCTGGCCAGCCGTAAGAACTGCGCCCGCTGCGGGCGAATAGTTAAAACTGCCGGCGACGCTGGCCGTGGCGTTGAGCTGCGTGGCGCCGAGCGCCGTACCGTACGCGATTGCGGCGGGTGCGGCCCACGTGATCGTAGGGATGGGTTTTGGCGCCGTCACGATAATCGTCGTCGAGCCGGTTGCGTCGCTGTAATACAGAGAAGTGGATGTGTAGGACGCCGTGAGCGTGTCAGTTCCAAGCACAAGTGCGCCGCTCGGAATCACGATATAAACGCCGTTGCTGTTTGGGCCAGGGATGTCGAGTGTTGTGGCGACCGACGCATATGCGCCGCTGGAGAGCGTCACGGTTCCGGTAGGGGCAGTGCCGCCGCTTCCGGTCACGGTGATCAAGATCGACGCGGATTGAGCCGTGGTGACTGTGGGCTGAGCCAAGAGCGTGACCGTTGGCGCGGGCTTGGTAGAACCGGTGTTGGTGTAGTCGTTGATGAATTGACTCACGTCGAGCGAGCCGAGCCCGGTGACTTCGCTGTAGCCGCCAGTTTGGCCTAATTGATAACCTGCTTGCCCGCCAGTGAGCCCGGTTGGCCCCGGAATGCTGTTATTGCACATGCTCGGCGTGGCGGTGGAGCAATTCGTCACGCCGCTTGAGGCAATTGACACCTGATGAAACGCCGCCGGTGTGCCGGCTGCCATGGAGTAAAGCGAAGGATTCAGATTGCCCTGCGCGGTGCCTGATTGCTGGTCGATGAGCGCGGCCACGCCCGCCATTCCCGGAGCGGCGGCCGATGTGCCCGAGAAAACTGTGAACGGAGTGCCCTGGGCGCCGCTGATGCAACTGCCGTTGCCCGCTGCGAAACACGCGAAGTAGCCGTCGTGGTCTGAGGCGGAAAATGCGACATCGGGGGTATAGCGCCCTGCGCGTGCGGTGGGTACGCCCGTTCCAGTTTGCCAGCTTGGGGTGGAGATGTAACTGCTCACGCCTCCGCCCGAAGCCGCGACGTCTGTCGTCGAATCCGAATTGAGCGGCTCGTTCCAAGCGCCTTCGGGAATATACCTGAGGGCCGACGCGAGGTTCGCGCCATTGCTCGAGTTCCAATAGGTGGTTGAGTTGGCGGAGTCGTTAAACTCGGTTCCGCCTACACAGGTCGCGTAGCTGGACGAGCAAATGTAGTTTGGGCTGTTTGCATAGGGGCCAGCGGGAGGAGTGACGAATGAGCTGTCGCACCCTGAGGCGCCAGAGTCTCCGGAGGAGACGAAAACGGAGATTCCCTCAGCGGCTGCCTGCTGAAACAAACCGTCCCAGAAAGTTACGCCCGACTGTCCCCCCGAAAGCTCGCAGGCGCCGAAGCTGATCGTCATTACTTGAACGGGGACGGGTTTGGATTGGATAAGGTACTGAGCGTCTGCTTCAATCCCGCCGCTTGCGGCAGAAGCGGTAATCAAGAGCAGCGATGCGCCGGGGGCGACGCTGCCCGCGCGCAACACGTCGAGCGTCGCTTCGCCCTGGTAGTCCATCAAATCGCAGTTGCTGCCGCAGTTCGGCGGCGTAGTATAGGCCGGGCCTGGATCGACCCCGCCGTACGCCGTGGGGACGATCTCAGTGGGATTCAGGAATGTGGAGCCTGTGAGGCTTTTGAATTCGATGAAGTCGGACGCATCGGTGCGCGCCTCCGCTACGATGCCGATTTTTGTTCCGGCTCCGTTGACGCCCGCCGGCAGATCGTAGATGGTCGCAAAATCACCCGGCGCAATAAAGTGATAGGTTGTGCCGCTGTCGGGAATCGTTAGATTAGGCCCGCTGGATACCATGGACTTGGCGAAATGGGCTGGGCGCTCGTCAATCGCGTAAAGGCCGCGGACGGACCGGATCGCAGGCGCCAGCGCCAAGGGAATCGTGGGATCGGACGAGACCGAGAGAAGTTGCTTGCCGTTGACGTTGTAGTAGTGAAGTTCGGCTCCGAAGGCCTGGCCAACGTTCGCCGCTGTTCCGGTCAATCCAATGAAAAGATGACTCGGCGACACCCAACTGACCTGCAATCCCTGAGACTGGAGCCACGCGGTGATGACTTCGATGTCGTTGTCTGAGAGGCCGAAACGTTCGCCAATTTCGTCCGGCGTGAGCCAGTGATGATAGTCCGGCGACGAGGGATCCTGCTGATCCCGAAGGAGCTGCTCGAAGGCCTGCTCCTGTTGAGAAGAGCGGGCAAGAGCCAGCGTGATGTTGCTTACGGGGAGATCGGCGGGAACGGCACCGGTATCATTGGCGGCAACTGCCCACTGTGGATGATGATTGGCCAGTGTCTCGACCGCGGCGGAATCAAAGTCGTGCGGAAGCCGGTCGGAGGCCTGAGCAGCTGAGAGGCTCCCGGAAAACACCACGGCTGCAAGTGGAAGGTAGAGCGCGAGTTGCAATCCGTTTCGCGGAGTCATCGTGTTTTGACGCCTCCTTCCCTGGGAAGCATGAAAAGCGGCCAATTCGAATACGCGTCAGGCGAGGCACACCCGTGGGCAAATATCGGTTGAGGGCCGTGCCAATTGTCGGCTGGATCGAACAGGCGTTCAATAACAAATCAGTGTTATATCGAGGTTTAGAGTCAGAAACCCGGATTCCGCTTGCATCTTGCAAGGGAAATTGGGAAAAATGACAAAACGGCGTGTCACTGAGAGCGTTTCCAGGCCCCGATTCGACGCCGAAAGCGAACTTGAAAGGCTGAGGTAAGCAGGAGGTCAAGATGAGTGGTGTGCGAGTGCTTGTCGGAACGCACAAGGGCGCGTTCGTTCTGAACTCCGATGGCAAGCGGAAGAATTGGGCGGTGAGCGGGCCATTCTTCGCGGGTTGGGAGATCTACCACATGAAAGGCTCGCCGGTCGATCCCGACCGGATTTACGTCTCACAGACGAGCGGGTGGTTCGGACAGCTGATCCAGCGGTCCGACGACGGCGGCAAGACATGGCACCAGCCTGGGCTGCCCAACGAGGCGATACCCGCCCCCGGGCCGCCGCCGGCGCTGCCCAACCGGTTTGTCTATGACGCGTCGCTAGAGACCGGAAAGCCGCTGACCACACACCAGTGGTACGACGGCACGCAGCATCCGTGGGAGTTCAAGCGGGTGTGGCACATTGAGCCTTCGCACACCGATGCGGACACCGTCTACGCGGGCGTGGAGGACGCGGCCTTGTTTCGCTCGACCGACGGTGGCGAAAACTGGAGCGAGCTGTCGGGTTTGCGCGGGCACGGCACCGGTCCCCGATGGCAGCCGGGCGCTGGCGGATTGGGGCTGCACACAATCATTCTCGATCCCACCGATCCCAAGCGCATCTATATTGCTATTTCGGCTGCAGGCGCGTTCCGCACCAACGATGGCGGCGCGACGTGGAAGCCGATCAACAAGGGGCTGCGCTCGCAGTACATTCCCGATCCCAACGCCGAGGTCGGACATTGCGTGCATCATGTGGCCATGCACCGCTCGCGTCCCGATGTGCTGTTCATGCAGAAGCACTGGGACGTGATGCGCACCGATGATGCGGGCGAAAACTGGCGCGAAGTGAGCGGCAACCTTCCCACGGACTTTGGATTCGCGATCGACGTGCATGCGCACGAACCAGAGACGCTTTACGTGGTGCCGATCAAGAGCGACTCCGAGCATTATCCACTTGACGGCAAACTGCGCGTCTATCGCAGCCGCACAGGCGGCAACGAGTGGGAACCGCTGGCCAAGGGCCTGCCGGAGAAGGATTGCTATGTGAACGTGCTGCGCGATGCGATGGCCGTGGACACGCTCGACGATTGCGGCATCTACTTTGGCACGACGGGTGGGCAGGTGTATGCGTCGTCTGACTCGGGTGATAGCTGGGCGCCGATCGTGCGCGATCTGCCGGCCGTGTTGTCGGTGGAAGTGCAGACGCTGAACTGAAGAACAGTTCACAGTTCGAAGTTCTCAGTTCCTATGGCGCCATTCACTTAGCCCGCTTCCCCATTTCGATTCTTTGACCACGAACGATCAACAAGTGAGCAAAGGCACCCGTGAACTAGGAACTATGAACTACGAACTGCAAAATGCAACCATCCGAGTTGCGCTGCCCTTCCATCTGCGGAACCTGGCGCACGTCGAGGGCGATGTGCTGCTCGAGGTTTCCTCGCCCGTTACAATTCGTGCCGTGCTCGATGCTCTCGAAGCGCGCTATCCCATGCTGCGCGGAACGATTCGCGAATATGAGACCGGCCGGCGCCGCGCGTTTCTGCGCTTTTTTGCCTGCGAAGAGGATTGGTCGCTCGAATCGCCTGACAAGCCGTTGCCCGAGGCGGTGGCCTCGGGGCGAGAGCCGCTGCTGATCCTGGGCGCGATCGCGGGCGGGTGAAACAAGCAGGCATCGAAGAGGCGGCCTTCAATTATCAGCTTTCGGGTGGCCCGCCAGGTACTTTTTCAGAGGATCCCAATAGCGCATGTACCAACCGGGATCGAGATGATCGAACTCGCCTTCGGGAAAGCCGGTGTGATCCAGCACGAGAGTAGCTCCGGAGGTCGACGCCTTCAGCTCAAAATGGACGACTGTGTAGACGCCCGGGGTCCAGTAAGACGGGCGCCAGGCCTGGACGATGCGGCTGCTGGGAATGATTTCGATGTTGCGGCCTTCTATCAATCCGCCGAATGTCTTGAATGCGCCGCCGGGGGCGGGATCGATGGTTGCCGCCATTCCAGTGAACGCAGCGAACTCTTTGGAATCCAGCAGCACATGGAAGATGCGTTCTGGTGAAGCATTCAGCTCGATCTCTTGATGGAGAAAGGTGCGCGCCTGGTTGGGTGACGCCGGGGGTTTCTGGTCCGTAGAGGGCTGTGCGGGCGTGGAGGGCTGCTGCGCGCGGAGTGGACGGCGGAAAACGGAAAGCGCGATTCCGGCCGCGGCCCCGGCGAGCGCACGGCGGCGGGTAACTTGAGTAGTGCTGCTGTTCATGCTGACCTCATAGATGCTTGCTGCAACTGGGGATCATGGGAACACGGCGGGAAGTTATGATCAAGAACATATTTTGTTCGACAAAGGCGCTTAGGATAGCAGATACTCTGCCGGATGGAGGAAGACAATATGCCCTATCCGGAAGGACACCGCACTGAAGTGAGGAGCAGGATCGTTGAGAGCGCGCGTCGGCTTTTTAACCGCCATGGCTTTGAACAGGTGTCCCTTGACGGAATCATGTCGGGCGCGGGCCTGACGCGTGGCGGGTTCTACAACTACTTCGAAAGCAAGAGCGATCTTTATGTCGAGGCGCTGAATTGCTTTTTCACTGACCCGAAATGGAAGAACTGCTGGGAGGGCGTGGAGATCGATCCGAATTCGACTGATTTCGGGGCGCAAGTGATTCGCGCTTACCTTTCGCACCAACACTTTGACGATGTAGAGAACTCGTGCCCGATGGTTGCGCTGCCTGCCGACGTAACGCGCGGCGATGCGCAATTGAAGCGCGCATTTGAAACTGTATTCGCGGCGATGGTGAATATTCTCGAGCGGAGCATGAGCAGCCGCGGGCGAGAAGCCCATGTTCGTGCGCAGGCCACGGCGGCGTTATGCATTGGGGGCATGGTGGTCGCGCGCGCGATGCAGAATCGTGCGGCGGCCGATGCGCTGCGCGATGCGTGCATGAAAGTCGCACTGGATCTTTGCGGGAGAACCGGGAGGCCGGGGAAGCGGCGGGCTCGGACGCCGGCGAGATCATTCGGAGTTTCACGGGCGAGAGCTTAAAAGGTTTGGAACGGGGAGCAGAACAGTCTCAAGAAAACCGGAGTCAAAGAGCGGGATCAAAATGTCGTTGTAAGACGAAGCAAGCCGCTCCGCGGCGGTCCGATTGCGTTTCCTGAGAACAGTCCGCCGAAGTCAATCACATCGAGAACGTTGCTGAGGTTTTCCCCGTCGGCCTGGAGCCGTACCTGGACCCGCTCGGAGTTGTAGAGATCGGCTCCGGCCGAAGCGTTCACCTGGAAAGAAGGATTGATGCGCCCTCGGTTGAGGTTGATGCGATCGAGCACCTGTTGCCCGTATTGAGCCAGAACCGTATTCGGATCTCCGTCGAAGTCAAAAGGGAGCCCGGAATCGTATTGGATGCCTGCTGCCAGCCAGAATCGCGGAAGAACCTGATAGCGAACACGGCCTCGGACCGAGTTGCGCTGGTCCTGTGAATCCGGAAAATGTCCGGAGAGTTGCGTCTCTGCGGCTGTCGCGTCATCGCCCAGGAAGAGCCCGCCCGTCACCGGATTCCACGCATTGCCCACCTCGTAGGAGTAGCTCAGGAAGCCTGAGATTTTGCGCCAATCGGGCAGGTCCAGCTTGGCTTCCGCGCCGTAGACGATCGCTTTTCGAAAAGCAATGGGAAAGCTGACCGTCGTATTGTCGATCTGATCGTCGTCGGCGTAATTGCTCACGTCCCGGCGAAAGCAGTTGATATCAAGCTTCGATTTCTCGAACAGCGCCTGTGTCATCCCGCCTTCGAAATAATTGCCCACTGAAGGTTGTACGGGCAGACGGAGAAAAGTCGTGGGGTCGAGCGACTCAATCTGCGTTGAGCTGGAGAGCAGGATGTTCTCAAACGAAGGCGTCTGGAAGACGCGGTCGTAGGAGAAATGCAGAATCAAGCCGGAAGATGGGAAATAGCGCGAGACGGCAAATCGAGGCTCCACGGCTTGTTTGTTTAGGAGAAGTTGATAGTGATCCCATCGCAACCCGGCGTTGATTGACCAATGGCCCACGTGCACCAAGTCTTCAATAAAGGCCGCTTGCTCAAGGTCGGGGCGCTGGGCCGCAAATGCAAAAGTCAGGGGTGTCGCGTTATCGAACTGGGTTGGATCGGTGATTGCGTAGCTCGTGTTTTCGTGAAGGAAGGTATTGTCAGACTCGACTCCGGCCTTCCACTCGATTCGGCCGCGGTCCACGGCCACAAGAGCTTTGAAGTAACCTTCGCGGATTCGATTGTGCTGAAAGACCTCGACCGGCGTCGACTCGGGATTCGAATCGAAGTCATTGGCATTGTCGCGCACCATGCCGTCCAGCCTGGCCAGCGCATTGGGTGAGAAGGTGTGCTGGTATGCGGCGATTCCCATGGTCTCGACGTTGTCCGCTGTCTGTCGCTGACCCGCAGCCTGCTGCACCTGTTCGTTGGGAATGTCATAGCGGGACAACTCGTGTCGGACGCTCATCCTGAGTCGATCATTGGGCGACTGATCGCGCTCGTAACGGAGCGAGAAGTCGCCAAGCGTGCCCGTATTGGTGTAGTTCTGCGGAACCACCGGATTCAGATAGTGATCGGTCATGCTTCCGCTCACGCTGCCGCCCATTGTGTTCTTCCCGGCGGTGTACTGTCCCCGCGCGAATGCGCTTCCGGTATCAAAGCTGCCTCCGGCCAGCGTGAGATCGCCGTGAAACCCGGGCTGCGTATTCTGAACCGTATTCACTTCAATCACCCCACCCATTTTTCTTCCGTACTCGGCGGGGATTCCAGCCGTGTAAATGCTCAACGACTGTACATCGTCGGCCTCAATCTCGGGCCCAAAGCTGGGAGACCGGTTGTCGGTCAGTGGAATGCCGTCCACCACAAACTGCGTCTGATACTCCGAGCCCCGCGGATGAAGCACCGCGTTCCCCTCGTAGAGCCACCCCGGCTGCGCGTTCACCAGATCCTGCAGCGAGCGCCCGGGAATCGAGGCCAGGCGGTGTTGGATGAAGGAAGACCCCACCTCATCCACGCTGCCAGGCTGCTCCGGATCGATAAGCGTGCTGGCCGCCTGAACCGCGACCGTCTGTGCCACGGTGGCCAGTTTGAGTACGATCGCCTGGCCGACGGGAATCGAGGAACGCAACTCGACTGTCTCGGCAACCGGCGCAAATCCTGCCTGAACGATTTCCAGCCGGTAGACCCCGTATGGCAGCCTTGCCACATCGAGATTCCCTTGCCTGTCGGTAGTCAGATCCACGTTGTACTGGTTCGCATCGCTGAGTATGTGAACGACGACCTGGATTCCATGGCCCGCAGGATCGGCGACATGAATCCGCAGCTCTCCGCTGTTGCTCTGGCAAAAAGCCGGCAAGGCACTCAACCAAAGCAAAACGATCAGTCGTTTCATGGGGCTGTGAATCATGGTTTATGAGTGTCGACTCGTCAGGACTCATTTGCAGCGGATGAGTGCGTTGGCGATGCGGCCCGGTTTACAGCAGGCCGTTTTGCTTGAGCCATTGAAGCGAGAATGAATCTCTCTCGGCGGCGGCCGCGCGATACCATTCGATGGCCATCGTTCGACTGGCCTGAACGGCTTGGCCGTTGAGATCCATGGTGGCGACGAGCCTCATGGCGGGCGCGCCTCCGGCTGCGGCGCCTTTGAGAGCCCATACCAGAGCCTGCTGGTAGTTTTTGGCCACGCCGTGGCCATAGAAGTACATGAAACCGATGTTGGCCATTGCACCCGCGCTTCCGGCCCCTTGCCCAGCGGCAGCTTTCAGGTACCAGGCCATGGCCTGCTGGTAGTTCACTGCGACGCCCGTGCCAAGATCGTAGGCCGCGCCGGTGTTATACATTCCCAGGTACGATCCGCCGGCCGCGGCTTTTTGAAACCACGTCAATGCCTGCTGCGGGTTCTTGGTGACGCCCCAGCCATTCGCCCAGGCGAAGCCAATTCCGTTCATGGCCCCAGTGTCGCCGGCGGCAGCGGCCTTCTGATACCAGTTCATCGCTTGCTGATAATCCGTGGTTACGCCGAGCCCGAACTCATACTGATCGCCGAGGATCGTCATCGCCCATGTAGCTCCGGCATTGGCGGCTGCCAGGAAGGCTGCGTCGATTTGCTGGTAGTTGGGCGGCGCAACCCCGGGAGGCGGAGATACGGCATCGCGCCGCCAGACAATGGCCTGACCCGCCGCATTGGTGCAGTAGGCGGTGTAGTCGTCGATGAATTTATAGGTTCCGGAGTTATCGGGAGCAGCTGCGGCGGCGTTCCATTTTCCGTTGGCCGCGGAAAAGCTTCCGCTTCCCGCGGGCGTGCTGCCGTTGGGGAGAAGGGTGTAATTCCTATACCCGCTGCCGTCGTGGATGGACTCGACGATCACCACCTGGCCGTTCACTTCAAAGTTGGTGACCCACACACTGTAGAACTTCGCGGTATCGTCGGCGGCCTGCGCGCGCTTCGCGCAGCTTGCCAGCAGCGCAGATGCCACGACCACCAAGGAGATAGTGATTCTTGTGCGCAGCTTTTGCCTCATCGGCGCTCCTTTTTACGACGCTGGCTCGTTCGGCGGCCCAGCGGCGCATTTTATTTGACTTGCAGCTTCTGTACTGCCGGTGGTACGTCCGTGGAGTCCGATTATTGTGGATTCGGGTGCCGGGGGGAACGGGGACAGACAAGACGTTACCCCATTATTGCGCTACCGCCAACCCCGCACAATAAACCGATCCGTCTGCTGGTCAGCGCCTCCAGCCGTCTCTCAGTGCTCTTCTTTGCCGGGGCGGAGCATGAGGGCGCGGATGGCTTCGCGGGGGTCTTTGCCTTCGTTGAGGATGAGCTCCATTTGCCCGGCGATGGGCATTTCAATGCCGTGCTTGCGGGCAAGGCCGAGAGCGGCGTGCGTGGTATGCACGCCCTCAGCCACTTTGCCGCCGAGCGATGCGAGAATTTCGGGCAGCTTGCGGCCCTGTCCGAGTTGCTCGCCGACGGTGCGATTGCGGCTGAGCGAGCCGGTGCAGGTGAGGACCAGATCGCCGATTCCGGAGAGTCCCGCGAGGGTTTCGCGCCGCGCGCCGCATGCAACCGCGAGCCGCGTCATCTCGGCAATGCCGCGCGTGATGAGCGCGGCCGTGGAGTTGTAACCGAGGCCGACGCCCACGGCGATGCCGGCCGCGATGGCGATCACGTTCTTGAGCGCGCCGCCAAGCTCGACGCCGATGACGTCGGTCGACGTGTAGAGGCGGAGGGTCTCCGACGAGAATTCCTGCTGGATGAGAGCCGCGACTTCCGCATCACTGAAGGCCACTGTGAGGGCGGTGGGTTGGCCGTTCGCCACCTCCTGCGCGAAGCTCGGGCCTGACAGCGCACCGATGGGGAGCAGAAGCCCGACGGGCTCGAGGGTTTCAGAAAGAACCTTCGTCATGCGGAACAGGGTTCGGTCCTCAAGGCCCTTGGTAGCGCTGACGATGAACTGCCCGCTGCGCATATGCGCACGGATGCGGAGAAGAGTGGGGCGCAGAAACTCCGAAGGAATGGCGGAGATGAGAATGTCGGCGGCGGTGATGGCGTCGCGTTCGCCCGTGACGGCGATGGCCGGCGGGATGGGAAAGCCGGGCAGAAATTGTCCGTTCTCACCGGCGTCGAGAATCTGGCGGGCAAGCTCGGGAGTGTGAGCCCACAGCGAGACCTGGTGGCCCCCACGGTGGTTGAGGGAGAGCGCGATTGCAGTTCCCCAGGCGCCGGAACCTAAGATGGCGATGCGGCTCATGCTGGCTTGTGAGCTCCGATTCGGGATTCAGTGCCTGCGATCAGGCGCCGGATGTTTGGGTAGTGCTTGACGATGATGAGCAGGGAAACGAGAGCGCCCGCCACGAAGAAGAAGGGTGGCCGAGCACCGGTGACGAGAAACCAGGCAAAAATTGGAAAGCTGAACGCGGCGAGGATGGAAGAGACAGAGACGTAGCGGCTGATCGCCAGCATCACGGCGAAAACGCCAATGGCGGCCAAAGCGGCGATCGGCGAAACGACCAGGAAGACTCCAAAACCGGTGGCCACTCCTTTGCCGCCGCGAAACCTGAGCCAGACGGGAAACATGTGGCCGAGCACGGCGCAGAGGGCCGCGAATGCCTCGGCGGTGCGCAAGGGGACGGAAGGCATCCAAAGCGACGCGAGCCAACCGCCGATCCAGACGGCCGTGCAGCCTTTGAGCACGTCGAGGACAAAAGTTGCCGCTCCGAGACCCTTGCCGCCGGCCCGAAGCACGTTGGTGGCGCCGATATTGCCGCTGCCCATGGAGCGGATGTCCTTGCGGCGGAAGATGCGAAAGAGCAGGTATCCCGTTGGGATGGACCCGAGCAGGTAAGCGGCGATGGCGATCCCGGCGAACGGCACAACGACCGAGTTTAGCAGGTGAGGGCATAACCTTTGGACGCGCGGCCGCGCCGCATGGGTTGCGTGTGAGCCGGGCATTCCCGTGATGTAGGGCGCGACGGCGAAGCTGAACACGGTTCCAGACTAATAGATTGCTTTACGGGCGCTGCGAACCTCGGCGGCGAGGACTTCGAGCAGTTTGAGAGATAAAGCCGGGTCGGAATGCATCAGGGCCATCAGATCGGCATTGCTGAGGAAGCTGACCTGGGCGCCGGTGCGAGCGATCGCACTCAGGGTGTAGGGCTGATTGCTGATGGCGCCGGGGAGGCCGAGAATGGACCCGGGTTTGGCCTGCACAGCCAATAGCGAGTGGCCATCGGGCGACATCATGCTGAGCGTGATTGTCCCGTCGTGAAGGATGAATACGCCTACCGAGGGCTCGTCCTGCCGGAAAAGCACGCCGTCAGAACCGCAAGGAACAGGAGTGGAGCGGTGCGCGAGGGCGCTCAGCAGGTCCGGATTGGCGACAAACGCATTGGGGTCGAGCTGCACGTGGGGTCTTCCCAGGGGAGTAGATTTTTTCATTCTCGCGCTCCGAACGGGGAATATCGAAGCCATCATTTCATCAACAGGGGCCCAGGAGTTGTGATCGGTATCACGTTCTCTAGGTTAACAAAGCGGCGGACAATGCGGACTGGCAGGCAGGGCCGGAACGCTACGGAGGCTGAGCCGGCGGGGCGGAGATAGACAGCTGGCTTCGCTAGACTAGATCTAGGAATCGATACGATGGCGGGAATTCTGAGCAAGATCGGCACCACACTGGAGATGATCAAGTGGGAGCACTCGATCTTCGCGCTGCCCTTTGCCGTGACGGCCATGCTGCTGGCTGCCGGCGGCTGGCCCGGCTGGCGGACGCTGGCCTGGATCGTGGTGGCCATGGTGGCGGCACGGTCGGCGGCCATGGCTTTCAACCGCTGGGCCGACGCAGAGCTTGACGCCCGGAATCCCCGCACACGGAGTCGAGCGATTCCGGCAGGCCTGCTTTCAAAGCAGTTTGTGCTCGGATTTACGTGCGTGGCCATCGCGGTTTTTCTGGCGGCCGCGGCGGAACTGAACCGGCTGGCGCTGGAACTGGCTCCAGTGGCGCTTGTGGTGCTGCTCGGCTACAGCTACCTGAAGCGGGTGACGCAGTGGTCGCACCTGGGCCTGGGATTGGCATTGGGCCTGGCGCCTGCTGCGGCGTGGATTGCCGTTCGCGGCAGCCTGGACCCGCGCATTCTTGTGCTGACTGCGGCAGTGACATTGTGGGCAGGGGGATTTGACGTGCTGTATTCCTGCCAGGACTACGAACACGATCGCGTTGCCGGGTTGCACAGCCTGCCGCAGGCGAGCGGTGTCGCCGCGGCGTTCTGGACGGCGCGGGCGATGCACCTTGCTATGTTCGGGCTGCTGGTTTGGTTCGGGTTTCTTTTTGGTTTTGGACTTGCAGGCTGGATGGGGATTTGCGCGGTCGGTTTGCTGCTGGCCTATGAACATTCCATTATTTCGCCGCGCGACCTGCGCCGGATGAATGCCGCGTTCTTCACCATGAACGGCGTTATCGCGATGGTGTTTCTGGGGTTTGTGACGGCGGATTTGTGGTTGCGGCGATAGAGATCAGCGAGTTGGCAGGCACCAGCGCGCGTTCCAGGGAACCATCCACTCGCCGGAGCCCAAGGGGCTATGTGCGGCGAAATCCGGAATCGGTGGCAAGACACTCGCATAGGTTTCCGGCGCCGCATCGTGAAACCATGCCGGAATGTACCGGCTGCGCTCCGTCAATTCGGACCAGCGGCATTCAAGGCTGCCAGATTCAGTTTGCCAATCGGTATTCATCGAGCCATCCCTCCTTCCGCCGCTCATCGCCGGTCTCGCAGTGGAGCCGACGGGTTGATCTCATCCGTCACGATTCTACTCCCGAATCAGATGCTGATCACGGGTACGGGTGAGTCGCGCACTACAGCGTAGGTGAGGTCGCGCAATCGACCCTGCAGCCCGGATGGAGAGACTCTGCCAATCATCAGCGCGTCGGCATCAGACTGCCGAATGGCCTCGATGAGTGCGTCCTTCACGGGGCCGACGGTGATCCTGACCGAAGCGTTGGTACCCACCTTCCTTTGCAATGCATTGATGCGCTCAAGCGCCTGCCGTTTTTCCGCGGACTGGATCTGCTCCTCAAGGTCCAATCGGACTGGAAGGCTGGGATCGTTGCTCTGAATCGCGTGAATGATGCGCAGGTGAGCGCCGGCCTCCGTTGCGGCTTGCAGTGCGAAACGGAGAACGCGCTCGGAATCGTCGCTCAGCCCAATGGCGCACAGCCATTCGCGATGCTCCATGGGTCGCGGCGCGATGGTCTCCGCATGGAGGCTTGTCGCCACGGGGCAATCTACGTCGTTGAGCACCTTGGCTGTTGTGGAACCGAGCAGGGTCCTCCGAAAGGTTCCCGAATGAGTGGGCATCATAATGAGGTCGAATCCATGGCGCGCGGTCTCCGCAATCTGTTTCGCAGGGTCGCCTTTGGCAAGGATTCTTGGGTGATCGGAGACAGGGAACACCTTCGCCAGGAAGGCATCGAGCTTTTCTTGGGCGATCTCGCGGTGTTCGTCGGCGATTTCAACCGGGCCCCTTACATATTCTTCCCAACCGCTGTAACTAGCCGGATCGAAGACATAAATCAGGGAGACGCGCGCGCCGAACATGGCGGCCGCTCTTTTCACGTAGGGACCCATCGCGATGCAGGACGGCGAGAAATCGACGGGAAAAAGAACGTTGGTGATGAGCCCCATGCATCCCTCCCGAACGGCGCGGAACAGATCCTCTTTTCAGATGAATTGGAAACGAGAAGGACTCGGAAACCGTGACTGCGGGGCCGCGGAAGCCTCCAGATGAGCGACTGACTTTCTCGACTTCTGCCTTATGTGTGCGGCTTTTTCGCCCCCCGATTGCTATGATTGCACGCATGAAAGCAACGCATCTTCTCCTTGCGAGTCTTGTTTTCGTCGTGTCGACGGCATGCGGTCGAACGGCATTCGCCCAGGCCGCACCCGCCGCCAAGCCAGCTCCTTCCGCCGCCGTCACAGTTCCGTTTGTTGGCTGCGCCTCTGATGGGCAAGCGGGTCCGCAGGCGGCACCAAAAGGGCAAAGCCTCGCGGTCGCGATTCCGGCTGCGATGGCGCAAAGGCTCGCCTACTACAAATCGGGATACGGTCCAGGCGTTCTTGCGCCGCGCGGCTGGAATTGCTTTTCCAACTACGGCTCCGACGGGAGCAATCTGTTCGTGAGCCCCGACCCCATCAACACGAGCGACCTGTCCTCAATGGACTGGAAGGGATTTACCGGGCAGGTAATTGAAGTCTCCGAGATGGATGGCGGCACTTCCGGAAGGTTTGAGGTCGCAAAGGTCATCGCGCGCGTGTTTCCGGCGTACAAGACGTTCGCGCAAAATGTGATTGCCGAGGGGTTGGAACCGGCAAGCGATTTTCCGTTTGGCCCGTACCCGAGCGACAAGCTGACCTATCGCGGCAAGAATATCGTCGAGTTCGAGACTCCGGCCGATGCGCAGGGCCTCGGAACGGATTCGCGCTTGCAAGCGAATGCGAGCCCGATCGATGGAGTCGCGATCATTAGCGGAAAGTATACCGACCTGGTGCAATTGTCCGCGCGGGTTCCGGTCAGCGACGCGGATCTAATCCCGGCCATGGTCGGGCAGGCTGAAAAGGAAGCCGCTGCTGACACTTCACAATAAGGCGTCGCAGACGTCACTGTCGCGACTGCACGGAAACCATTAACCGCGGGCCCAGCCCAGCCTCGATGCCCCAGATCTCCTCCCAGACCAGCGCGCGGTCCCGTTCGTTCGTGCTTGTGGCGTACCACGCCCGATAATGTGCCGCTGCTTTTGTTAGTAATTCAGAATTCTCAGCAGCTTTGCCGCTAATGAAACCGGCTTCCTCGCCGTCCTCTGCTGCGGAAACCGAGTAGGCTTCGGCTAGAAGCAGGTGCACGCTGGGCGTCCATTCGTCCGCTGGAAAGCGCAACAAAAAAGCCTCGCCCGATTGGATGAAGTCTGTACAGTCCGCATCGAACGTTGGGGACCACTCGCAGCGTTGATCCAGCGTTGCGATCCACGAGAGCTCGTTCACTGCTCCGCTGGGCGCCAATTTCTTCGCCTGCGCAATCAAATTGCCGGTGTAGAACTCCGGGCCGGGCCGCGCAGATTTGTCTGTCTGAATGCCCAGTTCCGCCAGGTTCTTCTTAAAATCGTCGTAACTTCCGTCCAGCAACTTGTCCACTTCGGGGGGAACGTATTCATTCGAATCGTTGAATTCCTCGCAGTCAGACAGTCGATCGGCCACCGCGTCGGCGACGAGCAGTGCTGCGGCGTGCTGTTCCAGCGAGCTTTGCGCGGCGAGGGTAAACCAATTGCGCAAGACCGGGACCAGTTGCCTGTCGCAGAAGAATCGGGGCTGCTCCCCCTGGTCGCCCACCTGTGGGGCAAGAAACGACAACATGTCGAGCGTGGGAGCCTCGGGCAGCTTTGCAAGCATGGCGGCGCGCAAGGGAAGCCAAGGCTGCTCTGCCTCGGGGTTGATGTCCCTGGAAGTCGGCTGTCCGTAATCCAGAGTCTCCGCGTTCCACTCCAAAAGAACGGCTGGATGGTCGGCGAAATCATGGGTGAAGAGAAGGAAAAATGTTCGATTGTCTGAGGAGTAGACGGGCTGCCAAAAGTCTTTTCGCGAAGTGCGATCGATCCGATTGCCCGGTTCTTCTGACCGCTTGCCTGGTAACTGCTTCGCAATTTTTTCCGTCAGATCGCGAGGGTTGGTGTTTCCATCGAATTCACTGAGGATTTTGACCAGCCGGCACCCATGCCGCCGCAGAGCGCTCCCGGCTTCGGTGGGTAACGGCGGCAGTGGCTTGTCCCAGATATCCTCCACTAGCGGCTGGTAGAACAGCGCGACGCGGCGAACGTGCATGCCATCGGCGAGATCGATGTTCGCGGTGGACCGCATGCACCAGCGTCCTTCCCATTCCTTCACCTGAGCATCCTGGGGGCTTTCGGAGCCGTCATTTTGTCTGCCTTCTTCGGGAGTTTGGGTTGCGTCGCCCGGGTACTTGGCCAACCACTCCTCGATGGTCGGAAGTTCAGGTTTCCTAGCATCGCTGAAGCTTTGCGAAAGATAGTTGCCGAGGTCTGCGTCCAGAGTTTGTGAATGACCCGGGTACGGGACATGAAGCAACATCAAGATTACCGCTGCGCTCGCGAATCTCACCCTATTCGACATGAATGCACGGCCTTCGTTTTCAGAGCAGAGTTGCCTGCATTGTATAGCCTGTCGTGTGGTATGGTGCGAAATGGGAATTTGAGCTGACTAAGTTCAGATAGCCAGAGGTACAAACCGCAGCATGAAGATCGCAATTCAGGGAGAGCCGGGTTCGTTCAGCCACGAAGCGGCGCTGAAGCTCGTGCCGGATGCGGAGATTTTGCCCTGCGCGCTGTCGGCGGAGGTATTTGCTGCGCTCGATTCGGGCGCTGCCGACGCCGCGGCGATTCCCATTGAAAACAGCCTGGCCGGCTCAGTGCTGGAACATTTCGATCTGCTGCTGCATCACGACGTGAAGGTGGTGCGGGAGACGCTCATTCGCATTCGGCACAATCTGATCGCCGTCGCCGGCGCGAAGATCGCCGAAATTGACCGCGTGTATTCGCATGCCGTGGCGCTCGGGCAGTGCCGGCGCTTCCTGGCGGAACATCCCGCAATGAAAGCCGTTGCATTCTACGACACCGCGGGAAGCGTAAAGCAACTGGTGAGCACGCACGATACGAAGGCAGCGGCCATCGCGAGCGAGCGGGCGGCCGCTTATTATGGGGCGGAGATTCTCGCACGCGGCATCGAGGACGACGCGGAGAACTACACGCGATTTTTTCTGGTGCGGCGCAGCGGCGATGCCGAAACCGATCCCGCGGCGAACAAGATGAGCGTGGCCTTTACGCTGGAGCACAAGCCGGGCTCGCTGGTAGCGGCACTGAGCGCGCTGAGCGAGATGGGCACGAATCTGACCGCGATCGAATCGCGGCCGGTGAAGGGCAAGCCGTGGGAATACATCTTCTACGTGGATTGCAAGATTGGTTCAAGCGTGGAAGGAATGCGTGCCCTTGAGGAACTGGGTGCGCACTGCGGGATGGTGAAAGAACTGGGGCGCTATCGCGAGGCTCTCGGCGCAGGAAACGCCGGCGCTGCTTAGACAGCGCGTCCGTGCAAATGCAAAAAGGGGATCGGTGATGACCGGTCCCCTTTTGTGTCGAACGAATTCCGATGCGCTTGTTTAGAAGTGATAGGCGACGCCGATCAAGGGCTCGGACATGTTCCACCATTCGTTGGTGGTGAAGTTGTAGCCGCTGGCTCCCACGCCAAAGGTCGGCACCTTCGTCACCAGCCCGCGATATTCAACGCGGACGTCGAAGCTGGGGCTGACTTCGTAGGCAAACCCTGCGCCATACATCGCGCCGACTGCGGTCTCCTGGTGTGCGTCGAGCGTTTTGGTTCCTGAGTTCAGGATGGGCAGGAAGATAGTTGCCGCCGGCCCCGCCTCGACAAAAGGGTTGAAGTTTTTGAAGACGAAGGAGCGCACATAAGCGCCCGAGATCTCCTGGTTGCGAGTGAGAATGCCAATGCCGTTGGGAAATTGGGGACCGTAAAAGGTGATCTTGTTCTCGTAGGTGAGGCCGTAGTTTGCTTCAAGCGCGCTGGTGGGCGTCAGCATGAAGCGATAGCTGAGTAATCCGCCGTATGCGGTGGTGGAGTGGACTTGAATGTCGGTGGACGAGGCCTTGTACGGCTCGATCAGCGCCGATCCGCTCAGGCTGATGTCCTGGCGGCTTTCCTGGGCGCGCGCTGCGGCCACGCAGACGGCCAGCAGACAGACAAAAAAAGCAATCTTCTTCATTCGATCCTGATCCTCGCGATTGCACTACCATGCGGGTGGCAAGACAGATGCCCGTTTCCGCACACTCATCCGGTGCACCGGATGTCCCCGTGCCCCGCTCTCAGCATTGTAAATGGCCGGGGCGGGTCAAACGGCGCGGCGCACATGAAAGCTTACCGGGCTTTAGACGCATGGCGAGGAAAGAGGGCGTCATCCCGCCCGCTCGACGTGGTAATAAAATGGCGGTCCCTGCTCTTCGGCCATGGTTCTCAGCGTTTGTAGAAAGGCCTTGGCGGCATAGGAAAGCGTGGACTGGCGGCGGTGAACGAGACGCAGCACGCGGCGCACGTCGAGCTCGTCGACCTTTACGCGGACCAGGTCGCCGGTTTCGAGTTCGCGCGCAACGGTCAGGTGAGGCACAAGCGCCACGCCGTTCCCCATCGCCACAAAACGCTTGATGGCCTCGATGGTGGGCAGCTCGATACCCATATTGAGGGGCGTGCGGTAACGCTGGAAGGCCTCAATGACCTTGCGGCGCAGCGGCGAGGCCACGTTGTGAGCGATAAAGTTCTCGTTACCCAGGTCGCGGATGGAGACGCGCACGGCGCGAGCCAGCTGATGATGCGGGCTGACGATGAACGCCAGGCTGTCACCGTAAACGGCGATGCTGCGCACCTGCGCGGGATCGGGCTTGAAGGAGATGACGCCGAGCTCGAAGGTGCGCAGATTGAGCTCCTCGGGGATGCGCGAGGCCAGCATGCGCTGCACGGTCACGCCCACGTGCGGAAACTCGTGGCGGAAGGCGTCGACTGCGGGCAACAGATACATGCAGGTGTATTCGTTGGCGGCCAATTGCAGGTGGCCGCGTTCCAGGCTTTTCAGCTCATCGAGGGCGCTTGAGGCTTCGCGGCGCAGGGCCAGCAGGCGCTGCGCATAGTCGCGAAGCAGAGTGCCGGCGGCGGTGAGCGAGCCATCGCGCGACGTGCGGTCGAACAGAGTTTCGCCCACTGCGCCCTCCAGCTTGCGGATCACCTGGCTGACCGCGGGCTGGGTGCGGTGCAGGCGCTGTGCGGCGCGGGAAAAGCTGCGTTCCTCGGCTACGGCGAGAAAGGTTTCAAGCTGGCTGAGTTCCATGGGTTGCTTTCTTCACTCATTCACCATTTCACTATATAATAAAAACTTATCACGATCAAAACAATTATAACTTTGCCTTATAGAGTGCGGGTAGGGGACAATGGAAGAACTGGAAGAGGCCGGTCTTCCCCGGTAGGCACAGAGCAGGAATACCCATGAGCAGCGAAGCTGTAGTTTTCTTTGACACCACCCTGCGCGACGGCGAGCAATCGCCCGGTTGCAGCATGACCACGCAGGAAAAGCTCACCATGGCCCACGCCCTTGAGGATCTGGGAGTGGACATCATCGAAGCCGGCTTTGCCATGGCTTCAGAGGGCGATTTTGCCGCGATTGCGACGATCACGCAGGCTATTCGCAAGCCGCGCATCGCGTCATTGGCTCGGGCAAAGACCGAAGACATCGAGATGGCAGCGCGGGCGCTGCAGTTTGCCGAGCGGGCGCGCATCCATGTGTTTCTGGCGTCGAGCGACCTGCATCTCGAATACAAGTTGAAAATGAGTCGCGCTGAGGCGCTGGAACAGTGCGGAGAGTCGGTCCGGCTCGCGCGTTCGCTGTGTGACGATGTGGAGTTTTCGCCCGAGGACGCGACGCGCTCGGATCGAGACTTTCTGGTCGAGATGGTGCGCGTTGCCGTGGAGGCTGGTGCAACAACCATCAACATGCCCGACACCGTGGGCTACGTGACGCCGGAGGAATACGGCCAAATGTTTCGCGAGGTGCGCGAGCGCGTTCCCGCGATTGACGAAAAGGGCGTTGTGCTTTCGGCGCATTGCCACGACGATCTGGGGCTGGCCGTGGCGAATTCGCTGGCAGCCATCCAGGCCGGTGCGCGCCAAGTGGAATGCACCATCAACGGCATTGGCGAGCGGGCCGGCAACGCGGCGCTTGAGGAGATTGCGACGGCGCTTTACGTACGCGGCGATCGCTTTGGCGTGTCGACTGCGATCAAGCTCGACCAGCTTTATCCCACCAGCGAAGTGCTGGGCCAATTGATAACTTTCAGGCCCTCCCCCAACAAGGCGGTGGTGGGAGCCAACGCATTCGCGCATGAGTCCGGCATTCACCAGCATGGAATGTTGGCCAATCCGCTGTGCTACGAGATCATGACGCCGCAGCTTGTGGGCGTGGCCCGGACGCACCTGGTGCTGGGCAAGCACTCCGGCCGCGCGGCCTTGAGGCATAGATTGGAGCAACTCGGCTTCACCGTAAGCCGCGAGGAGTTGCAACACGTCTACTACCGGTTTGTGGCGCTGGCCGACCGCAAGAAGAACATCTACGATCAGGATCTGGTTGGTCTGCTGCCGGACAACATTCGCGAGCGGCGGACGGAGCCGGTTTCGGAATTGGATTGAACGCGGATTCGGCCTCTGATCTTTAGTTCTCTGATCTCTAAAAGAAGGAAGAAATGAAGCTCAAGATTCTAGTGACGGCCGGCGACAGCATCGGCCCCGAAGTGACCAACGAAGCGGTTGCCGTGTTGAAAGAGACGGCGGCGCTGGGAGGGCACGAGTTCACTTTTGCCGAAAAGCGCATCGGCGGCGTGGCCATTATGCAAGACGGAACGCCGCTGCCACAAGACACGCTTGACGCGGCGCTCGCATCGGATGCGGTTCTTCTCGGCGCGGTTGGCGGCAATGAGTTCAATTCGCTCCCGCCGGACAAGAGGCCTGAGGGCGGGTTGCTGCAGATTCGCGCGGCCCTGGGCGGGTTTGCAAACCTGCGCCCTTGTTTCTCATTCAAAGAGCTCACGGTCAACAGTCCTTTGCGGCCAGAGGTGATCGAAGGCACCGACATTCTTTTTGTGCGCGAATTGCTGGGCGGAGCATATTTCGGCAAGCCGCGTGAGTGGAATAAGGAAAAGGGCGTCGGTTACAACACGATGATTTATACGAGGGACGAGGTCGTCCGTGTGGCACGAATCGCCTTTGAGCTGGCTGCGAAGCGCCGCAAGAAGTTGACCAGCGTGGACAAAGCCAACGTCCTTGAAGTTTCGCAGCTTTGGCGCGCCACGGTGAATGAGGTAGGCAAGGATTTTCCAGGCGTGATGCTGGAGCACCAATATGTGGACGCGATGGCGATGCACATTATGAACCGCCCGCGCGATTTTGATGTGGTGCTGACGGAGAATCTGTTTGGCGACATTTTGAGCGACGAGGCGGGCGTGATTACAGGCTCGCTCGGCATGCTGCCCTCGGCGACGATTGGCGGCAAGGTCAATTTGTATGAACCGGTCCATGGCTCGGCGCCGGACATTGCGGGCAAGGGGCTGGCCAATCCGCTGGGTGCAATTTTGACGGGCGCGCTGATTCTGCGCCACTCGAGCGGACTTGAGTCTGAAGCCGCCGCGATTGAGTCGTCAGTGCGCAAAGTGCTCGAGCAGGGGTTTCGCACGCCGGACCTGGCGCGCGGTCAGAACCAGGGAGTCACGGTTCTCTCGACGAAGGAAATGGGCGCGAAGGTGCGCGAGACAGTGAAGGAGCAGCTTCTAGCTCCTAGCCGCTAGCTTCTAGCTCATCATGCAGGGAGCGAGCGGCAACCGTGAACGCGCCAATGGAAGAATCGAATGCATGCAGAGTCAAGGAAGATCGGGTCGGCAAGAAAAGGGCTAGGAGCTAGAGGCTAGAAGCCAGGAGCTGTTTTGATGAGTAGCGAAGCGAAAACATTATTCGAGAAAGTTTGGGAGCGGCATGTGGTGGTTGAGCCGAAGGGCGAGCCATCGCTGCTTTATATCGACCTGCAGTTGGTACACGAGGTGACCTCGCCGCAGGCGTTCGAGGGGTTGCGGCTGGCTGGGCGCAAAGTGCGCCGACCCGATCGCACCATCGCCACGGTGGATCACAACGTGCCCACGACGATCGAGGGCCGGTTGAACATCGTGGACCAGATCTCGGCCAAACAAATCTCCACGTTGCGGACGAACTGCGCCGACTTCGGCGTCGAGCTCTACGACGTGAATTCGCGCGAACAGGGAATTGTGCACGTAATCGGGCCGGAGCTGGGATTGACAAAGCCGGGCATGACAATTGTGTGCGGCGACTCGCACACGTCGACGCACGGCGCGTTCGGCGCGCTGGCGTTCGGCATCGGCACCAGCGAGGTGGAGCATGTGCTGGCCACGCAAACGCTGCCGCAAGGGAAGCCGAAGACCTTCCGCATCGCTGTTGAGGGCAAGCTGCCGCTTGGCGTCACTGCGAAGGACGTGATTCTGGCCATCATCGGCAAGATCGGCACCGATGGCGCGACGGGCTGCGTGATTGAATACGCAGGATCGGCGATTCGCGCCCTCTCGATGGAAGGCCGCATGACGATTTGCAACATGAGCATCGAGGCGGGCGCGCGCGCGGGCATGATCGCGCCGGACGAAACGACGTTTGCGTATTTGGAGGGCCGCAAATTTTCACCAAAGGGAGATGACTGGAAGGCCGCGGTGGCTGAGTGGAAGAAGTTGCCGTCCGATCCCGGCGCAAACTTTGATCGCGAGCTCGTGATCGATGCTGCGACGCTGGTGCCGTATGTGAGTTGGGGAACAAGCCCCGGCATGGTGGCCCCGGTGGTGTCCAACGTGCCCGATCCGGCGAAGGCTGACAACGAGGTTGACCGCAAGTCATTTGAGCGAGCGCTGGAATACATGGACCTGAAAGCGGGCACGCCGTTTGAAGAGATTGCGATCGATCGCGTCTTCATTGGCTCCTGCACCAACGGCCGCATTGAAGACTTGCGCGCGGCGGCAAAGATTGCCGCAGGCCACAAAGTCTCAAAGCACGTGAGCGCGATGGTGGTTCCAGGCTCGCAGCTGGTGAAGGCGCAAGCGGAAAAAGAAGGCCTTGACCGCATCTTTCGCGAGGCTGGATTTGATTGGCGCGAGCCAGGCTGCTCCATGTGCCTGGGCATGAACCCCGATATTCTTTCGCCCGGCGAGCGCTGCGCATCGACGAGCAATCGCAACTTTGAAGGGCGACAGGGGCGTGGCGGACGCACTCATTTGGTTTCGCCGGAGATGGCTGCGGCAGCCGCAATTGCCGGACATTTTGTGGACATTCGGACGTGGCGAGTGAATGAGGAGGTAGAAGCTTAATGGAACCGTTCCGCACATTGACCGCGCTGGCCGCGCCGCTCGATCGCGCCAACGTCGATACCGACCAGATCATTCCCAAGCAGTTTTTGAAGCGCATCGAGCGCACCGGCTACGGCGATTTTCTTTTCTTCGATTGGCGGCAGACGCCCGACGGGAATCCGGTTGAGGGATTCGTGCTCAACGACGCTCGTTACAAGGGCGCGAAGATTCTCGTCGCTGGCAGAAATTTTGCCTGCGGATCGAGCCGCGAGCACGCCGCGTGGGCGCTGAGCGATTACGGATTCCGCGTGGTGATTGCGCCGACGTTCGCTGACATCTTTTTCTCCAATGCGGGCAAGAACGGGATCGTGCTCGCTCGCCTGAGTGAGGAAGAAGTCGACACGCTGCTCCGAAACGCGAAAGATATCCCCAACTATCAGCTCACAGTTTCGCTCGAAGCGCAGACGGTGACCGATGGACGCGGATTCTCGGCGAAGTTCGAGATCGATCCCTTCCGGAAATTTTGCCTGCTTGAGGGGCTCGACGATATCGGCTTGACGCTGCGGCATGCTGCGGCGCTGGACACATTTGAAACGAAGCACGACGAAGCCGGTTGGCTAAAGGCGAAGTGAAGAGCATATGACCATCGAAGGCAAGCGACAAAGCATTCCGTTGACTGAGGGACCGAGCCGCGCGGCCGCGCGATCCTATCTTCGCGGGTCAGGATTCAAGAAGGACGATCTGCACAAGCCGATCATTGGTGTTGCGAATACCTGGACGGAGATCGGCACTTGCAACGTGCACCTGCGCGAGATTGCGGAGGCACTGAAGGAAGGCATTCGCGAAGCTGGCGGAACGCCGATGGAGTTCAACACCGTCACCATCTCCGACGGCATCACCATGGGCACGCAGGGTATGAAGGCTTCGCTGGTGAGCCGGGAGGTGATCGCCGACTCCATTGAGTTGGTCGCACGAGGGAATCTATTCGATGGGCTTGTCGGAATCGGTGGATGCGACAAGAATATGCCGGGCATCATCATGGCGCTGTGCCGGCTGGATATTCCGGGGATGATGCTTTACGGCGGGTCCATTGCTCCAGGAAAACTAAACGGACCTGACGGTAAGAAAATCGACATCACGATCCAGAACGTGTTTGAGGGTATCGGCTCGCACGCGGCTGGGCGCATCGACGATGCGGGATTGGAAGCTCTTGAAGCAAATGCCTGTCCTGGCGCCGGCGCATGCGGTGGGCAATTCACAGCCAACACCATGGCGATGAGCGCGGAGATTCTGGGCATCGCCCCGATCGAGCTTTCGGGCGTTCCCGCCACCGCACCCAACAAACTTGAAGCTACGCGCGCAGCCGGCCGAATTCTGATGGACGCTGTGCGCGCGAACCGCAAGCCCTCCCAGATCATCACCCGCAAATCCCTTGAAAACACCATTGCCAGCGTGGCCGCGAGCGGCGGCTCGACGAATGCAGTGCTGCATTTGTTGGCCATCGCGCGCGAAATGGGGATCGAGCTCAGCATCGACGATTTTGACGCCATCTCAGCGCGCACGCCGTACATTTGTTCTCTCACGCCGGCGGGAAAGTATGTGGCTTCGGATTACCAGGCCGCGGGCGGATCGCGATTGCTGGCGAAGCGGATGATCGATGCGGGCCATGCCGACGGATCGGCGCTGACCGTGAGCGGCAAAACGCTGGCTGAAGAAGCTTCGACTGCGAAAGAAACTCCGGGGCAGGACGTTATTGCTACGTTCGAAAAGCCCATCAAGCCCAACGGCGGCCTGGTGATTTTGAAAGGCAACCTGGCGCCCGAAGGTTGCGTGATGAAGATTGCGGCTGCGGGCAAGTACGACCATCGCGGGCCGGCGCGCGTTTTTGACTCTGAAGAAGATTGCTTCAAAGTTGTCCAGGCCGGTGGCATCAAGCCTGGCGACGTAGTGGTGATTCGCTACGAAGGGCCGAAGGGCGGGCCGGGCATGCGCGAGATGCTGCAAGTGACCGCGGCCATCAGCTCGAACGCGGAGTTGAGCGCGCAGGTGGCGTTGCTCACCGATGGGCGGTTCAGCGGCGCGACGCGTGGATTCACCGCCGGCCATGTGGCTCCTGAGGCATTCGTCGGCGGGCCCGATTGCCGCGGTGCGCGAGGGCGACATCATTTCCTTTGACATCGCCAAGCGGAGGCTCGACGTAGAGATCAGCAAGGAAGAGATGGCGGCGCGGCTCAAAGACTTCAAGCCGCCGGCGCTGCGCTGGCCGAAGGGCGTATTCCGCAAGTACGTGGATCGGGTGAATTCGGCGTCCGAAGGCGCCACGACGTAGAAACAGAGATCGGGGTCAGAGATCAGAACGACCAGCAGCATCATTGCTCAAGGAGTTCTTATGGGACACAAGGGAAACGCGACGACGAAAACGCACGATGGGAACGGAAGCACGGCCGCAGCCAACGCGACCAAGCCGGCGCAAAACGCGGCAGATACCCATACGCAATTGACGCCGCCCACGCGGCTCACCGGCGCAGAGATCATCTGGGCCACGCTGGTCGGCGAAGGCGTCGACACCGTCTTCGGCTACCCGGGAGGCACGATTCTTCCGGCCTACGATGCGCTGCGGAAATTTCCCGTGCGGCACGTGCTGGTTCGCCACGAGCAAGGCGCTGCACACATGGCCGATGGCTACGCGCGTGCCACGGGCAAAGTGGGTGTGGCCATCGCCACCAGCGGGCCGGGCTCAACGAACCTGGTTACCGGGATTGCCACCGCGATGCTCGACTCGATTCCGATCGTCTGCATCACGGCCAATGTTTCCTCCAAACTGCTGGGCACCGACGCGTTTCAGGAAGTGGACATTACCGGCATCACGCTGCCGGTGACCAAACACAATTTTCTGGTGAACAAGGCGGAAGACATTGCGCCGACGATTCGCCACGCATTTCAGATTGCGCGCTCGGGGCGTCCCGGTCCGGTGCTGGTCGACATTACAAAAGACGCGGAGCAAATCTCGGCGGAATTCGACTTCGAAGCCGCCAAGCCGAAGCCGTACCGGCCGCATCCCATGTTGCACGTGGACGAAACAGGCCTGGCAGACGCGGCGGAGCTGATTCGCAACTCAAAGCGGCCGGTGATTCTTTCCGGTCATGGCGTCATGGAGTCCGGCGCGATGGAGCAGGTGCGCACGCTGGCAGAGCGCGCGCAGGTTCCTGTGGCCCTCACGCTGCTGGGGCTGGGCGGATTCCCCGCATCGCATCCGCTGTGCCTGGGCATGATGGGCATGCACGGCGAGTCGTGGGTGAATCACGCCATTCAGGAGGCCGACCTGCTGATCGCGTGCGGCATGCGCTTTGACGATCGCGTGACGGGCAAGCTGACCGAGTACGCGCAGAAGGCCAAGAAGATTCACATCGAAGTCGATCCGGCGGAGATCAACAAGAACGTGAAGGTGGATGTGGCGCTGGTGGGCGATCTGCGCGAGGTGCTGGAGCAGTTGCTGCCGCGCATTGCAGGTCGCGATGGTGCCGCGTGGCTCAAAAACATCGAAGCCAGCAAGGGCGCGGTGTCGGTGCACGACATCAAGAACCTACCCGACTCCGGCCACCTCTACGCGGCGCACGTGATTCACGACCTGTGGCGCATGACCGGCGGCGGCGCCATCATCGTGACCGACGTGGGCCAGCACCAGATGTGGGAAGCGCAATACTACAAGCACGAGCAGCCACGCACGCTCATCACCAGCGGCGGCCTGGGCACGATGGGATTCGCGCTGCCGGCGGCGATCGGCGCCAAGATGGCGTGCCCGGAGAAAGAAGTATGGGTCGTGGCCGGCGACGGCGGCTTCCAGATGACGGCAGCTGAGCTCGCGACAATCGTCCAGGAAAAGATCAAGATCAACATCGCCGTCATCAACAACGGGTACCTCGGCATGGTGCGGCAGTGGCAGGAGTTTTTCTACGAGCGTAACTACGAGGCCACGCCGCTGGTGAGCCCCGACTTTGTGAAGCTTGCCGATGCTCACGGCATTCCGGGGCGCGCGGTGCGCAAGCGCGGCGAGGTCGAGGCTGCCGTGAAAGCGGCGCGCTCGGCAGAGGGTGCTTATCTGCTCAACTTCCTGGTGGAGAAGGAAGACTCGGTGTACCCGATGATTCCCGCGGGCAGCGCGCTGCACGAGATGATTCGCCGGCCCGATCACGATCCGCTGGAAGAGAAAGCGGACAACTAGCCGAAAGAGAACGCTGACGCTATGACACGCTCGAAAAAAAACCTGACGATCGAAGTTAAAAGCCCGCGGACCGCTTTGGCTCGAGGCATCGCTTTCGCGGCGCTAGTCGTGTTTGCCGGCACTGCGTACGCGCAGCAGTCGAGCAAGGACGAGGCGCAGATACGCGCGGTGCTGGCTGAGTATCGCCAGTCTGTCGATACGCTCGATCCCGCTCTGATCTCCGAGGTTTGGTCGAGCGATTTGCCGGTTTCGTTTATTCACCCGCTGGGAACGGACGAGAATCTCGATCAGATCAAGGCTGACATCTACGGCAAGGTCATGGGGATGTTTTCCAAGCGTGACTTGAATTTCGATAGCACCGCCATTCACGTGAATGGCAATGCTGCCTGGGTCGAAATCATGTGGACTTTTCATGCAGTCTGGAAAGATAAAGGCGAACAGCTCACCACGCAAGGCCGTGAAACGCAGGTGATGGTGCGCGAAAAGGGTGCTTGGCGGCTGGTTCATGTTCATTATTCCGGGCTGCCCACGACGATTGTTCGCAAAGGGGTCTGACTTGAATTTACGTCGCAAGGCCCGGTGAATGCGCGATCGCTGCGAGCCCCGGAATCCAGCGAAGCGGAAGCCGCACAGAAAGGAACTTGTTACCGCGATGTTGCATACATTCGTTGCATATGTTGAAGACCGTCCGGGCGTGCTGACGCGCGTGGCATCGCTATTCCGGCGCCTGAACATCAACATCAATTCGCTTACAGTGGGGCGCAGCGAGCGGCCGGGCCTGTCACGGCTCACGCTGGTGTGCGAGGCGTCGTCGGAGGCCGGAGACCGCATCCGCGCCAGCCTGTTCAAGCTCGAGAATGTTGTCGATGTGGACGACATCGCGCAGGCGCCGTCGGTGACGCGCGAACTGGCTTTGATCAAAGTGGCCGCAACGCCGCGTAACCGCGCTCAGATTTTCGACCTGGCTGAAGTCTTCCGCGCACGCATCGTCGATCTTACTTCCGAGTCGCTGATGATCGAGATGACCGGCGTGGAGAGCAAGATTGAAGGGCTCATCGAAGTGCTCCGCGAGGACGAAGGGCGGATTCTCGAGATTTGCCGCAGCGGAAAAATGACCATGCGGCGCGGCCATCACGTGAGCAGCGTGGTCAGGGCGATGGGCGTGGTCGAGGGCGACGCCGCCGAGACTGAAGAACAGCCGGAAGAAACTCCAGCGGACGAAGCTGTCTAACAACCGCTCGCGATCCGGACGGTGCGAGCCAATCTGAACATTGAATCCCAAACCAGCAAAGGAAGAATCGGACAAATCATGGCGAAGACTTACTACGACAACAATGCCGACCTCACCCTGATCCAGGCAAAGAAAGTGGCCATCATCGGCTACGGCTCGCAGGGGCATGCGCATGCTCTCAACCTGAAAGATTCGGGTGTGCAGGTGAAAGTGGGCCTGGCGGCGAATTCAAAATCGATTGCCAAGGCGCAGAAGGCGGGCCTCGAAGTGACCACCGTCGCCGAGGCCACAAAGTGGGCCGACGTGGTAATGGTGCTGGTGCCCGACCAAACCGCGGCCAAATTGTATGCCGAGGAGATCGGGCCGAACCTGAGCGCGGGCAAGCTGCTCATGTTCGCGCACGGCTTCAACATTCACTTCAAGACCATTGTGCCCGCCGCGGGAATTGATGTGGGCATGGCAGCGCCCAAGGCGCCCGGCCATCGCGTGCGCGAAGTGTTCATTGAAGGCGGCGGCGTACCGGGCCTCATCGCGGTCCACCAGGACGCGACCGGAAATGCGCATGCGCTCTCGCTCAGCTACCTCAAGGGCATCGGCTGCACGCGCGCCGGTGCTTTGGAAACAACATTCAAGGAAGAGACCGAAACCGATCTCTTCGGCGAGCAGGCAGTGCTGTGCGGCGGCGTGAGCGCGTTGATTAAGGCTGGGTACGAAACGCTCGTCGAAGCCGGCTATCAGCCCGAGAGCGCCTACTTCGAATGTTTGCATGAGCTCAAGCTGATTGTCGATCTCATTTATCGCGGTGGCCTGGCCTACATGCGCTACTCCATCTCGGACACCGCTGAATACGGCGATTACGTTTCGGGGCCGCGCGTGATCGGCGCCGAGAGCAAGAAAGCCATGAAGCAGATTCTGGCGGAGATTCAGGATGGAACCTTTGCGAAAAAGTTTCTCGCCGATCAGAATTCGGGGAAGAAGGAATTCCTAGCTTTCCGCGAGGCGGAAGCGAAGCATCCCGTCGAGATTGTCGGCAAGCAACTGCGCGCGCAGATGCCGTTCCTCGATCCGGTGACAGTAGAGGAAGTGGCGAAGACGCGGTAGTTGCGACGTTTTTAGTGTGAGGTTGTACCGATTCGTGGTGGCCCTTTGTTGCGGATCGGTACAATCCCATTCGCCAATAGCGCAAGTGTTCCTCGTCAGGCTCAATCAGCTCGGTTGTCTTTTAAGGGTTTGATCCCAAACGCCTTTTGAATCGCTTCTCCTGCTGTGCGCTGATCCGCGAGCCATTCTTCGTAGATTGATGCGCCGGACGGACAGGTTCGGGAACAGAAATGGGGGCCTGCGTTCTCTTGAATGAATTTTGCTAATTCATGGCCAAGGCGAAACCAGTCGCCGCTATCACGGAGGCTTTCGAATTTAGCTTGGAGCTCGCGCTTCGCCGTTTTTTCGTAGTAATTCTGCTTCGGCTTGATAGCAATGACTCCAAGCAGTTCGAAATGTTCTTTTGGTTGAGCATTCCTCAACTGCGCCAGCCGGGTATAGGGGCAATCTCCCGTGCAGCCAATTTTCACTAAGCTCGTGCCCATATCTTGGATAAAGTAAACGAAGCTCATAACGTCTTTACCAGAGTCGTCCGTTTGCCCTCGCTCGCGACGTTTCAATCCTTTCACGAAGCTCTGCCGGAAGGTATGCGCGGCGTTCTGCTTCGCAGGATTCGGCTCTATCTACCAGGTCACGCGCCGCCGCGCGGGCTTCCTGTATTTTCGTAGCATTCTCCATTGCAAGTTCTTCGTCGCGACTTGCAAGTGTTTCTTGGGCAGATTTCACGATTGGGTGAGTTGCATCGACTTTCGTCCTGAATGCTTGCGGCAGCGATTCGATTCCTTCCTCTAGCCATCGGCTTTCGTATCTTTTCAGATGTTTTTCGCAGTGGGCGAAGATGAATTGGCCAACTACTGGATTCCTGCAACCAGGCGCAACGCACATGTGACGTTGCTCCCGCTCGAACAGCTCAATTCGCGCTTTCGCCGTCTCCAGGCGCTCTGCCTCCATGATCCAATCGGCGCGCGCCTCGTCGATGAGGAGTGAAAGGCCATTGATGACCTTGGTCCATTTGCCGTTCATTCAGCCCTCCCGTTCCTGCTGTTAATTCATGTTCCATGGTGGCCGGATCACCAACGGAAACATGTTAGACCCGTTTCGATCAAAATGTTGCAGAAAACGCGGATTCTGATCCATTCTGTCTAAGGGGATCTATGCGAGGCACAAGAAATATCTCGGCGATGCGGGTGCACAAGCGTGGTGCGCCCCGGCGTGCGGATGGACGGCGGCGCGTGCGGCTTTGGCTGCCCGATACGTGCTCGGTGGCTTTCCGCGAGAAGTGCGAGCAGGAATCGCGCTCGGTCGCAAACGATCCGCTGGAGGCCGAAACGCTCGCTCAGATCGCGAAGGCCGCCGACACACGCGGCTGGAAGTGAATCGAACTGGTCACCCGCCCGCCCACTCAGTCACAACCTAACCCTGTAGAATCAAGCTGAATTCCTCCTCATTCGGCCCTTGGAGGCTCCTTGCTTTACTGGCTGCTCTACGAAAAGCTGTTTCCGTTCTTCCACCCGTTCCGGATCTTCCGCTACCTGACTTTTCGTACTGCGTTTGCCTCACTCACGGCGCTGCTGATTGCCCTTTTCATCGGGCCGTACGTGATTCAAAAGCTCAGGGAGTTCCAGATCGGCCAGTTTGTCCGCGAGGACGGCCCCCAGTCTCACCTGAAGAAAACCGGAACGCCGACCATGGGCGGCGTGCTGATCGTGATCGCGATTCTGCTGCCCACGGTGCTGTGGTCCGATCCGGCGAATCCGCTGATGTGGGTCGTGGTTTTCTCCACGCTTGCGTATGGCGCCATCGGTTTTACCGACGACTACATTAAAGTTGTTCAACGGCGCAGCCTGGGCCTGACGCCGCGCGCCAAGCTCCTGTGGCAGGGGTTGGCCGGCCTCATTGTCGCTGTGGCACTGGTCGTACTTGACAAGTTCGATGTCTTCTCCACGCGGCTGTCTGTTCCGTTTATCAAAAGCTTGCGCCCCGATCTGCTGTGGCACCACTGGCCCGCCACGCTTCCGCACATGGCGCTCTTCGCGTTTGTGCCATTCGTTTTATGGGTGGTGCTTTGGCTTGTGGGCACGTCGAACGCCGTCAACCTGACTGACGGGCTCGACGGCCTGGCCATCGGATGCACCATCATCGCCGCCGCCGCACTCGCGGTGCTCACGTATATCAGCGGCCACGTGGTCTTCGCCGACTACCTGGAACTGCAGCGCATGCCCATGGTGGGCGAGTTGACGGTCTTTTGCGGGTCGATGGTCGGCGCGTCGATCGGCTTTCTCTGGTACAACGCGCATCCGGCAGAAGTCTTCATGGGCGACGTGGGCTCGCTGGCCTTGGGCGGGGCCATCGGCACCGTGGCCATCATCATCCGGCAGGAGCTGCTGTTGCCGTTTATCGGCGGCATCTTCATTTTGGAGGCCGTCTCGGTCATCCTGCAGGTGGGCAGCTACAAGCTGCGCAAGAAACGCATCTTCAAGATGGCTCCGCTGCACCACCACTTCGAGCAGCTGGGTTGGAGCGAGTCGAAAGTGATCGTGCGCTTCTGGATTGGCGCCCTGGTGTTTGCATTGTTTGCACTCACTACACTGAAATTGCGCTAGCAGCCGCGCGCGCCGCATCCCCAGCGGTGCACAATAAAGCTATTGCACCAGCCGTTAGGGATAAAAGATGGAGTTGAAGGGCAAAAAGGTTCTGGTTGTGGGCCTGGGGAAGTCGGGACTGGCGGCGGCGCTGTTCTTGCGCCGCAAGGGCGCGCAGGTTACGGTCTCCGATATTCGCTCGGCGGAGTCGCTGGCCAAAGAGATTCCCGCGCTGCTCGATGAGGGAATCAATGTCGAGGCTGGCGGCCACGGACTGCTCACCTTCCGCAAGCAGGACCTGATCGTGGTGAGCCCCGGCGTGCCGCTGAATACGCCCGAGCTGGTGCAGGCCCGGAACTTCGGCCGGCCGGTGATCGGCGAACTTGAACTGGCAGCGAGATTCCTCAAAGGCAAGATCCTGGCCATCACCGGATCGAACGGAAAGACGACAACGACGGCGCTGACCGGCGAAATTCTGAAAGAAGCCGGCTATCCCACGCTCGTCGCGGGAAATATTGGCGTGGCCGTGGTGGGCTTGATCGACGAAAGCAAAGACGAAACTTGGTCGGTGCTCGAAGTTTCAAGCTTCCAACTGGAGAGCACTGAACAATTCCACCCCACAATCGCCGTCATTCTGAACATCACGCCCGATCATCTCGACCGGCACGGAACCTTCGAGAACTATGCGCTGGCCAAGGAGCGCATCTTCGCCGTGCAGGACGCGAATGACTTTGTGGTGCTGAACGCCGACAATCCTCGCACCGCCGAGGCCGAGGGAAGGTCGCACGCACCCGTTTATTGGTTTTCGGCCAAGCACGAAGTGAGGCGCGGCGCGTGGGCACAGAACGGCAGCGTCGTTTACCGATCCGCGCCGGACGCGGCGATCGAGACGGTCATGCCGCTGAAGCAAATTCCGCTCAAAGGCGAGCACAATGTTGAAAACGTGCTCGCGGCGGTTTGTGCAGCGCGGCTGGCGGGCGTTGCGCCGGCGGCGATTGAGCGCGCCATTGGGAAATTTCACGCCGTCGAACATCGCCTGGAATTTGTCGCCACGATTAATGACGTTGAGTACTACAACGACTCGAAGGCGACCAACGTAGATGCGACCGCCAAGGCCGTAGCCTCGTTTCACGGCGGGATCCATCTGATCCTTGGCGGCAAGGACAAGGGCTCGGACTATGCGACACTCGCTCCGCTGCTTCGCGAGCGGGTACACGCGGTCTACACCATTGGCGCGGCGGCGGCCAAGATCGAGTCGCACCTGCGCGGCGTGGTGCCGATTCACGCATGCACCACCCTGGCCAATGCGGTAAGCGCCGCAGCGCGAGCCGCGCGGCCCGATGACGTGGTGCTGCTGGCGCCGGCCTGCTCCAGCTTCGATCAGTTTGAGAATTACGAAGAGCGCGGGCGCGTATTCAAACAGCTTGTCGCGGAACAAAAAGATTGGAAGCCGAGGCAGGACGAATAGGCGCCGTGAGCGCGTTTTGTGTGAGGGCACGACTTCAAGTCGTGCGGGGGGGCGAAACGGGACCCTCGAGCGATTTGAGAATCGGTTAAGAGACAAACATGGCGAAGCGAGTTGGCGTTGACAAATGGCTGTTCTTCACCACGCTGGTGCTGGTGGTCGCCGGGCTGGTGATGGTCTTCTCGGCCTCGGCTGTTGTCGACCAGGAGAAGTACCACTCGGCTTACACCTTCATTTTCACGCAGGCGGTGTGGGCCGCGATCGGCGTGCTGGCCATGCTCGTGCTGATGCACCTGGATGTAAGCCGCTACAAGTCGCCGCGGTTTATCTATCCCGCGCTCTCCATCACGATGATCCTGCTGGTACTGGTTTTTCTCATGCCCGGCTCACACCACACGCATCGCTGGATTCGCTTTGGCAACTTCTTCACGCTTCAGCCTTCAGAGATCGCCAAGCCTGTGCTGGTGCTGTTTCTGGCGTGGTTTCTGCATACGCGGCTCGGCTCTATGCGCGACTGGAAGCAGACGCTGATTCCAGCGGGGCTTATTCCCGCGCTGTTCATCGTACTGGTGGCGGCACAGCCTGACCTGGGCACGGCGCTTGTGCTGGCGGGCGTAGCCGCAATGATGTTTGTGCTCGCGGGGATGGAGTGGAAGGTTCTGCTGGGCGCAGTCGCCGCCGCATTGCCTGCGCTGGCCGCGCTTTTGCTCATGGTGCCGTGGCGGCGAGCGCGGATGCTCGTCTTTCTCAATCCCGAGTCTGATCCTCAGGGCGCCGGATACCACATCTATCAGTCTCTAATTGCCGTGGGCACGGGCGGGCTCACAGGCCGCGGCTATATGGAAGGGATGCAGAAACTTTTTTACCTGCCCGAGGCTGCGACCGACTTCATCTTCGCCAATATCGCCGAGGAGCTGGGCTTCATTGGGGCCATGTTCATTGTGCTGCTGTTCGGCTATGTTTGGCGCCCGCGGATTGCGTACGGCCTTTCGCTGCAGCGATCCCTTTGCGCGACTGGCAGCCTTCGGCATCACGATCACGATTCTGCTGCAGGCCTTCTTCAACATCAGCGTGGTGCTGTCGCTGGTTCCAAACAAAGGCATTCCCTTGCCGCTGATCTCGCATGGAGGCACTTCGCTTTTCTGCACGCTGGCCAGCATAGGAATTCTGCTGAATATCAGCCGGCAAGCAGAGTAGAACGCCAAAGTTTGGGGTCAGAAACAAGAGTAAGGGCATGGCGGAGCTACGAATTCTCATCGCCGGCGGTGGAACGGGCGGACACATCATTCCCGCGCTGGCGGTGGCGCGCGCGCTGGTCGGGCGGCATGCGGCCGAGGTCCTACTGGTGGGGACGGCGCGAGGGCTTGAGTCGCGCCTCGTTCCTGAAGCTGGCTTCCCGCTCAAGCTGATTGACGTCGGTCCGCTCAAAAGCGTCTCGCTGATGACGCGGCTGCACACGTTGGCCGGTCTGCCGCGCTCGATCGATGAGTGCAAGCGCCTGATGCGCGAGTTCCGGCCCGGCGCCGTACTCGGTGTGGGCGGATATGCATCCGGCCCCGCGATGGTGGCCGCGCTTCGACTCAAGATTCCGGCAATGGCGTTTGAGCCTAACGCCATGCCCGGCCTGGCCAACCGGCTGGTGGGCAAGCGGGTGCAGGCCGCGGCCATCAACTTTCCCGCGGCCGCCAAATGGTTCCGCAACGCGGAAGTCACGGGCGTTCCGGTGCGGCCGGAGTTCTTCTCGCTTGAGACGCCGACAGGAGCGCCGCACCTGCTCGTCTTTGGCGGCTCGCAGGGCGCGCGAATCTTCAACATGAATCTGCCGCATATCATCAAAGCTCTGCTTGAGGCGGTTCCGGGACTCACAGTGCTGCACCAGAGCGGAGAGCGCAACTTTGATGCCACTCATGCAGCTTACGCAGCGACTGGGGCCAACCCGGCTCGCTGGGTGGTGCGACCATTCGTCGACAAGATGGCGGCGGAGTTTGCTCGCGCGCACCTGGTGATGTCGCGCAGCGGTGCTTCCACCGTGGCCGAGGAGGCAGCAGCGGGCAAGCCCGCATTGTTGATTCCGTTCGCCGCCGCAACCGACGAGCATCAACGGCGCAACGCCGAGGCCATGGTGGCAGCCGGTGCCGCGGTCATGCTCGAAGAAAAAGAACTGATCATTCCCGACAAGCTGCTCTGGATTCTCGCCGGATTAGTCGGCGATCCAACTCGGCTGGCCGCGATGGCCGCGGCCGCGCGCACCCAGGCGCATCCCGGCGCGGCAGAGCGCATTGCGGATCGGCTGGCGGAGTTGGCGGCGGGTCAGCGGAGCTAGTGGCCTGAGCGTTAACCGTACGTAAGGTCGGTGCTCTGTCCGACTTCGATGATGTAGCCGTCAGGATCGCGGATGTAGCAGCGAATCTCGCCGTACTTGGGGATCGGCGGCGTGATGAACTCGGCTCCTCGACTTTTCCACAATTCATAGCACGCCTGAATATCCGCAACGCGGAAATTCATAAAGCTGTTGATGTGATTCGGGTCGGGGACGCTGAGTGTTACTGTTGGCTTGTCCGGTGTCGGCCCGCCCCCAACGTTCAAAATGATCCAGATATTCGCAAGCTGAAGGTAGGGTGGCGCGTTGCCGTCACCCATGCTCAAAATGCGGGCGCCGAAGACCTTTTCGTAGTAGCGAGCCGACCGGTCGAGGTCGGCGACGGTGAGAAAATGCGCGATGCTCATCCCCTCGCGCGGGGGCATCTCGTAGCTTTTCTGTTCGACTTGTACCGCGTTCATTAACGGCTCCTTTCGGTTCGGCGTTCATCACAGATACGGTATCCCGAGTGTCGCTCCAATTTATGAAAAATCGGTCAACGAGAATTGGTCGTCAAGAATCGGTCGGTGCCAGTTAGTTCAGCAGCGATTCCCAGTCGGCTGGCACCCTTCCTGCCGGTCCAGGAACGGGCTGATTTGTTGGATGCGAATGAGGCGGAAGCAACTTCACGCCTTTGATCATCGCCTGCCGCTCGTAATCGTAGAACCAGTCCTCGCCAGGTTCAAAGCTGGTGATGATCGGATGCCCCGTCGCCACCGCGTGCTTGGATGCATGCTGGCTCGGAGAACTATCGCAGCAACCGATGTGCCCGCACTCGGCACACCGGCGGAGATGAAGCCACCAACCGTTCGGTGATGCCAGACATTCCACACATCCGTCGCTACTTGGTTTCGCGGCGAGATTGAATCCGCGGCGATCTTTTTTCATTTCGATTTCTCCTGTCGGCATCGTCTTGGCAATCTCAGGTGCTTTTCGTGGAGAAGATAGGGCTTGGGGAAGAACTGACGCCTAAGCACCGGTCGAATGACCGGCTATACAAAGATTACAGATTGGGCCGAGCCGCGACACAAACAAAAAGCCCGCCTGCCGAAGCAAGCGGGCCTTTGTCATCGATTAGCGGAACTTCATCGTCCGCGATAAGCCGTAATTACCGGTGTCCACCACCGCCGTGGCCGCCGCCACCGCCATGGAAGCCGCCACCACCGCCACCGCGATAGCCGCCGCCGCTATATCCGTGCGCTACGCCACCACCGCGATAGCCGCCCCCGGTGTAGCCACGGGCGACGCCGCCACCTGCGTATCCGCGCCCAGCGTAGCCGCGTGCGCCGTATCCGTACCCGCCACGATAGCCGTATCCACCCCGGTAGCCATAACCACCGCGATAGCCATAGCCGCCGCGTCCCCAGCCATGACCCCAGCCCCATCCGTACCAAGGTCCGGCACCGATAAACAGGCCTCCGCTAAACCAGCCAGGACCATAGTAGCCATAGGGTGCACAGGCGTACGGGTAATAGGAGTAATAGCCCCACTCGCAATCCGGGGGGCCGTAATAGCCGGGATCGACCACCGCAGGGCCGACGCCGATTCCAACTCCAACCTGGGCGCTCGCCGGTCGAGCGGCGAACGGCAGAACCACAAGCGAAGCCAACAGAACTAACCAGAGTTTCCTCATGACATCCTCCATGTGCTGTCTCGTCCGCGTCTTGCCCGAACCAGGTCTCCGGAGTTGCCTCCGGTCTCAGCACTTCCCGGCCTCTTTCGTTTGATCTTGTGGCCGGCCTTCAACTCTTTAAACAGCGTTTTCGCCAATTTGTTGCGGTCCGATTAAAGCATCCTCCGTCCAGCTCGAAATCGCAAGAACACCTGATACTTCAGGGGTTACGCCGAACGGACTCATCCACAGGCCCACCGCGGCTCTGGCCCACCTTATAAGACGCTTCAAAGCGGCAAAACGACCAAAAAAACGGCCCCTCCAGTTGGGAGAGGCCGCAGGTTGCCAGGCAGCAGAAGGCGGAGCTGCCGGCGAAAGCGTTAACCTAGCGACGGAAACCGCCGCGGTAGAAGCCGCCGTGGTAGAACCCGGGCCCGCGGCCAAACACCACGCCGCCGCGAATGATGGGGCCACCGACGCGCACTCCGACAAAGTTCCAGTAGCCGGGGACCCAGTAGCCGTCATTCCAGTAGCCGCCCACCCACGCGTATCCGGGTCCGGGGCATGCTGGAATGGCAACCGTCCGTGCGCCAACATAAAATCCGATTCGAGCTGCCTGGGCCGGCGCCGCGGTCATGGCCAGCGCTCCCACTGCCAATGCTGCCCCCAACATCCATTTCTTCATGCTGCCCATAATCCCTCCATTCTGCGCGGACTGTTTTCGAAGTCCGGCTCGGCTCGCCACCACCCTGGAGCTTATTTCTTGCTGCTCCGTTTGGCTCGCCGTTCTGCATAGGTCAAACACCAGCGCAGCGGAAGGTTGTGGAGCGGGACGAAAATAAAGGTCCGCAACTTTTCCGCGGATTTGTGTTCACGTCGTGAGTTTTTTAGCCGATAAACGCGACTCAGGTGCCGCCGCGATATCCTGAAGTGCGGCCAGTGCAGCCCGCTTGATGCGCCGGCCACGCTCGCGTCACTCGACCAGCGGCTGCTGCCCTAAAGGAGATCATGATGTCCCGCGCTCAAGGCAACTTCACCGTCGACATCCACCCGCTAGCGCCCGCGCCCGCTGAAGGAATCGGCCGCTTCTCCATCAACAAGACGATCCACGGCGACCTGGAAGCGACAACTATAGGCGAAATGTTTACCGGCGGCGATCCCAAGCAGGGCGCGGCAGGATATGTGGCGATTGAGTTCGTCTGCGGCACACTCAACGGCAAATACGGAAGCTTCGCGCTGCAACATTTTGCCACCATGGACGGGAAAGGACCCTGCATGCAGGTGATCGCGGTGCCGGGATCGGGCGCGGGCGAGCTCAAGGGCATCGAGGGCACGTTCACCATCCGCGCGGAGAACGGCCAGCATTTCTACGAATTCGAGTACATGCTGCCGGAGTGAGAACAGTGGCACCTGAAGCAGAATCCGCACTTTTGGTGACGTTGGTCAGCGAAATAAACTCGCGCTGTGCTTACAATTCTCGGGCGAGAAGTTGGCGCGATTTGGGGGTCACGCGATGTTGAAGATTGGAAAGCTGGAGCCCGTCCACGTGCGGGAGCTATGGAGCCATGAAGAACGAGGGTTCTCGACTTGGCTTGAGGCCAACCTTGAGGTGCTCTCGGAGGCCGTCGGCTTACGCCTATCGGAACCGAGGCGTGAAAGCTCGGCCGGACGGTTTGAATGCGACTTGGTCTGCGACGGACCGGACGGTGAACCAGTCGTAATCGAGAACCAGTTGGAGCAAACGGACCACGATCATTTGGGGAAGGTTCTCACGTACCTTGCAAATTTGGATGCCAAGGCTGCTATCTGGATCTCAGTGTCGCCGCGCGCAGAGCACATCCGCACAATTCAGTGGCTCAACGAGACTACGCCTGCCGACGTCGCGTTTTACCTTGTACGTCTTGCCGCCTACCGGGTCTCAGGTTGCGAGCCTGCAGCGCCCCTTTTCACGGTAATTGTCGGGCCGAGCGCGGAATCCAAGATCTTTGGTAAAGAGAAGAAGGAGTTAGCTGAACGTCATGTTCTCCGCCTCAAGTTTTGGGAACAGCTCTTGGAACGCGCGAAAGAGCGCGGAGTACTGCTGCATGCGCAGCGCTCGCCCGCGAAGGATCTATGGCTTTCCGCCGGTGCAGGCGTTCGCAGTGGCGTCAGCTTTACCTACCTCGTCTGGATGAAAGAGACCGCCGTTGAGCTTTACATCGACACCCCGAATACTGATGAGAACAAGCGTGTTTTCGACGCGCTGATGGTCAACAAGAAAGAGATTGAAGCCGCTTTTGGGCAGAGCCTGGCGTGGGAGCGTATGGACGACAAGCAGGCGTCGCGCGTGCGTTACGTCCTCGAGCAAGGCGGATTAGTTGACAAAGACAAGTGGCCGCAAATTCAGGACGCGACTATCTCTGCCATGGATAAGCTGGCGAAGGCGTTGAAGCCGTACCTCAATAAACTCTGGAGCGCGTCCTAAGGGTCCCGCCCTTAAGAAGTCGTATTGCGCCCGGCAGGGGCTTCCGCACAGTGCTACATTTGAATTTCATTCTCCATGTTTGCTACCTCGCAGCACGCGCACTTCATCGGCATCGGCGGCATCGGCATGAGCGGCATCGCCGAGATCATGCTCAACCTGGGCATGAAGGTCTCGGGCTCCGATTTGAAGCGCAGCGCGGTGACCGACCGCCTGGCGCAACTGGGCGCGACGATCTACGAGGGTCACAACGCGGCCAACGTCGCCGGCGCAACCGTGATTGTCACCAGCTCCGCGGTGCATGCCAATAATCCTGAAGTGCTGGAATCGCAGGCGCAAAAGATTCCCGTGATTCAGCGCGCGGAGATGCTGGCCGAGCTGATGCGGCTCAAGTACGGCATCGCCATCGCCGGCATGCACGGCAAGACCACGACCACCTCAATGGTGGCCGCGGTGCTTGCCGCGGGCGGTCTCGATCCTACAGTCGTCGTCGGCGGGCGCGTGGATGCGCTGGGATCGAACGCGCGTCTTGGGACTTCGCAATATCTTGTGGCCGAGGCCGACGAGAGCGACCGTTCGTTCCTCAAGCTCTCGCCGATTCTCGCGGTGGTCACCAATCTTGACCGCGAGCATATGGATTGCTACCACGACATGGCCGACGTGGAGCGCGCGTTTGTCGAGTTCATGGACCGCGTGCCGTTCTACGGTGCGGTGACGGCATGCATCGACAATCCGCTGCTCAAGGGCATTTTGGCGCGCGTCCGCCGCCGCGTGTTCACTTATGGAGTGGCCGCCGAGGCAGACTATCGGCTGGAGCTGATTGATTCGCGAGAAGGGCCAGGCGAGCCGTGGCGATCGCCCGGCACGCATTCCAATGTCGGCGCGGGGCAGGGAAGCGGCTTCTCGCGCTTTCAGGTGCACACCGCCGTCGGCCCTATGGGCCCTTTCGAGCTGCACGTGCCAGGCCGTCACAACGTGATGAATGCGACGGCGGCCGTTGCCATCGCGCGGCAACTTGGAATGTCCCCGGAAAAGATCGCCGAGGGGCTCGCCAATTTTCGCGGCGTCGACCGGCGCTTTCAAAAGCGCGGAGCAGCCTGCGGCGTAACTGTCGTCGACGACTACGGCCACCATCCCACAGAAATTCGCGCCACACTGAGCGCCGCGCGCGAGTGTTGCCGCGGGCGCATTCACGTTGTCTTCCAGCCGCACCGGTACTCCCGTACTTTTGACCTTTTGGAGGAATTCAGTGGTGCATTCGCAGACGCCGACACGGTGTTCGTCCTGCCGATCTACGCGGCCAGCGAGGAGCCGATTCCGGGCGTGACCGCCGAGCGGCTCGCCGAACGCATTCAGGGCCCGCGCGTCGAATTTGCGCCGGAGTTCGCGACTGCCGTGAGTGCCGTGGCTGCGAACGCGCGCAATGGCGACCTGATCCTGACCCTCGGCGCGGGCAGCGTCAGCCAGTTGGCGCCGCAGATTCTCGCTGCTCTGGAAGCCGCCGCACACTGATCTGACTCTTTGCCTCCTGACCCTAGCTTTTATCTTTGCTCCCAGCCTCTCGCCACCACGGTTTCCCCAACGCGGTGCTAAAATCAGGCCCGCAAGCGCGCGCGTGTTTGAGGAGAGATTGAAGATGACGGCAAGTTCTCGCAGAGGATTCCTGAAGGCAGCATCGGCTACGGCTGTCGCTTCGGCTGTATGGAATCGGATTCCAGCCTGGGCCGATACCGCGAAGTCTTCAGGCCCGGTCCAGGTTTGGATTACTTCCTGGAATCGGCAACATGCGCCAGCCGATCCGCTGCATTGGAAGCCCGTGGTTGAAGTCTCTCCCGGCGCGATTACTCTTTCCCCAACTGCCACGCGACAACAAATCCTGGGTCTCGGCGCGGCGCTGACTGATGCATCATGCTACCTGCTCAGCCAGCTTCACGATGACGATCGCGCGGCATTGATGCACGAGCTCTTTGACCCCGATGAGATGGCGCTCAATGTCTGCCGCACCTGCATCGGATCGAGCGACTACTCGCGGTCGATGTACAGCTTCGACGACAGCGACGAGGACGATCCGGAACTGAAGAAGTTCTCCATCGATCATGACAAGGCCTACATCCTTCCTGTTCTTCGCGATGCGCGCAAGCTGAATCCGGATTTGTTTCTTTTCTCCTCGCCGTGGAGCCCGCCAGGATGGATGAAATTCAACCGTTCCATGCTGGGCGGAACGATTCGCAAGAGCGCTCTCGAGCCGTATTCGCGCTACATGCTCAAATTTCTCGACGCGTACAAAGCCGAAGGCGTGGCCATCGACGCGATCACGATGCAGAACGAAGTCGACACCACCGTGGATGGCCGGTATCCTGCGTGCCAGTGGTCGCAGGAGGACGAGATTCTGTTTGTGCGGAAGTTTCTTGGCCCTCTGATACAAAGCGCGAACTGCCCAACCAAAATCTGGATTCTGGATCACAACTTCAGTCTTTGGGGCCGCGCCCTTGACGAGCTTAGCGACGCGGCGGCCTATCCGTTCATCGATGGCGTTGCCTGGCACGGCTACGCGGGCAAACCCTCGGCAATGACCGAGGTGCACAACGCGTTTCCGGAGAAGCACGCGTACTTTACCGAAGGCGGACCGCTGCGTAATCCGCGATTGACTGGGGCTTCGGACTCCAATCCGGCCGCGGGATTTGCCCATTGGGCGGCATGGGCTAACGATGTCTTCAGAAACTGGGCGCGCTCGCTCACGGTGTGGAATCTGGCGCTCGACGAGAATGGAACTCCGTATATCGGTCACCCGGACCCGGATGACCCTCCGACCGGCCCCGCAACGGGCATCATCACCATTGAGAATGGCACGCATAAGATCACGCGCAACGCACGATTCTGGGCGATCGCCCATTACTCGAAACACGTGCGGCGGGGAGCCATGGTCTTCGGCACTGAAGCAGTGGGCAGCGCCGGAGCCGATCCTTCAATCTCCCATGTAGGTTTCCGAAATCCGAATGGGAGCGTGGTCGTCGTTCTCGCCAATAGCGGCGAAGAACGGAAGACCCAACTCATCCTGGGATCGCAAGCTCTCGAAGTCGACGTGCCCGGCAATTCCGTGCTTACGTTGCAGTGGCCATGAGGGAGCGGCCTTCCCGGTGCTCACGCCTCTGTGTAAGCCTCAACGTCGCGCTCGATCGTCTTTCTCAGTTCCAGGCGCGCCTTCGAGAGATCATGCATCTGCTGAAGGTTCAACCAGAACTCCGGGCTGTTGCCGAAAAAGCGCGCCAGGCGCAGTGCGGTGTCCGGCGTGATCGCACGCTTCCCGTGGATGATGTCGCCGATTCGCGTCGCAGGCACGCGGATCTTCAAAGCCAGAGCATTTTGCGTGATGCCAAGCGGAACGAGGAACTCTTCGCGCAACATCTCGCCGGGATGCGTGCTGATCCTTTGAAGATTCCATCCTGCAGCTGGTCGATTGATAGCCATACTTTGCCACTCCATTGGCAATCGTTCTAGTGGTAATCCGCAATCTCGACCGCATAGGCTCCATCAACTTTCCAGATAAAGCAAATGCGGTACTGATTGTTGATTCTGATGCTGTACTGCCCGGCGCGGTCACCCTTTAGAGCTTCTAACCGGTTGCCCGGCGGCACGCGCAAGTCGGTCAGGTTAACGGCCGCTTCAAGCTGATCCAGTTTGCGTCGAGCGACGGTTTGAATTGCAGACCAGCGTTTGTTCGAGCCCGTTTCATAGAGCTCCTTCGTATCTGCGTCCTTGAAGCTCTGGATCATGCTTGCAATCTCATGGTATAACGAGATGCGTTATATGTAAAGCATTATAGAATGGTCCGAGATGGACGTTTGATCTTCGCCCGCTTTTTCTTTCGTGTGCCTCGTTTTTCACTTCCACCCGTAACCCCACGGATACCCCTGCTCATCTCACTGAAAACTCACAACTCAGCGCGGGATATAGTGAAATCTGGCGACTCTCACGACCCGCTCAGCCGTGACGAATCAAGGAAATACACCAAATCGGCCCACGCTGTGGGAGGACGACCCGCCCGCCGAGATTCGTTCGCGGCGCACGAGGGACGACTCCCCCTTGGAAGGACGTTTCCGGCCGGGCGCGGCAGGCAGGCGCGGGCCAGGCATGCCGCTCGAGTTTGACGATCCGGATGGCGATGGCGTGCTGCGCGCCTCCACGGATCGATTCGGAAAATCCAAACGCCCGTGGTGGCGGCCGGCCTCGACGGTGGGCCGCGTGTTTCTCTCCGTCGGCTCGTTAATCGTGCTGGGCGCGTTCACCACCTCAATTTTGATGATTCGCCACACGCTCGAGCGCGATCCGCGCTTCCGCATTGCAGGCAGCGAGGACATTCAGGCCACCGGCCTCACCGAAGTGAGCCGCGCGGAGATGATGCCGGTCTTCGGCGAAGACATGGGCCGCAACATCTTCTTCGTTCCCATCGATGCGCGGCGCAAACAGCTTGAGCAGATTCCGTGGGTCGAGCGGGCCACGGTGATGCGCGTGCTGCCCGACCAGATTCGCGTTGCAGTGGTGGAGCGGCAGCCGGTTGCGTTTACGCGGCATCGCGAGGAAATCGGGCTCGTCGATGCCAACGGCGTTTTGTTGAACATGGCGCCGGAAACCATGGCCAAGCATCATTATTCTTTTCCTGTTTTGACGGGCATCGATGCCGGCGATTCGGCTGACTCGCGCAAGGAACGCATGGATGTCTACATGCGCATGATGGCGGAGCTGGACGCCGATGGCAAGCACAACTCCGAGCAGATCTCAGAGATCGACCTCACCGATCCTGAAGACGCGCGCGTGCTGATGCCGGAGCAGGGCGCTGACATTCTGGCGCACTTCGGCGAAGATCATTTCCTCGAGCGTTACGAACGCTTCCAGTCGCATATTGCGGAGTGGCGCCAGCAGTATCCGCACCTCGCGGCGGTGGATCTGCGCTACGACAATCAGGTGGTCCTGGAGATGGCCTCCGGCAAGCAAACCGCCGAAAACTCAAACGGCGACGCTGGAACGCTGACCAACGCACCCAACGCCGCTTCCGCGCCGGCGGCCGCAAAGCCAGCAGCGAAAAATTTGCCTGCGAAGAGCTCGATTGCGAAGAACTCTGCGGCGAAAAAGATCAAGCCTGCTCCAAACAAAAAGCACGCAGCTCCGCCAAAGCGAGCAGCTGCTGGGAATGCACCGAAGCGGACGACTTCTGAAAACACACAGAGGCGCGCTTCCACAACCCGTCCGGCCGCGACCACCCCGGGAAGCAGTTCACGCTCCCCGAAGACGTCGCCAGGGGCCGTGGCACAGGGCGGGTGAGCAATGGGCCAAAAGCAGGAAAACCTGATTGTGGTGCTCGATATCGGCAGCGCGTGGACGCGCGTTCTAGCCGCCGATGTGAACGAGAACGTGCTGCGCTATCGCGGACACGGCGTCGCGCCGTCAGCGGGTATGCGCAAGGGGTTGATCGCCGAGCTTGCTCCCGCGGCGAAAGTGGTGCGCGCGGCCAATGAGCAGGCTGAGCGCGTTGCCCGCGCGAATATCGACGAATGCGTCGTAGGCGTCGGCGGCCCGCACATTCGCGGCGTCAATACCAACGGCGGATTCCAGTTGAGCCGCGGCATGCGCGAGATAACGGGCGAGGATGTCCGTTCCGCGATTGGCCGCGCCCGCGCCATTGAGCTGCCCTCCGACCGCGAAATTCTGCACCTGCTGCCGCGGCAATTCATCCTCGACGAGCAGGCCGGCATCTTCGATCCAGTGGGCATGGTCGGTGCGCGGCTTGAAGTTGAACTGCACATCGCCACTTGCGGCGGTAGCGCGCTGCAAAGCACGGTCACCTGCGCCAACCGCGCGGGGCTTGAAGTTTCAGAAGCGGTCCTCGAGTCGCTGGCTGCCGCCGAGTGCACGCTCTCGGCCGATGAGCGCGAGCTGGGCGTCTGCGTCGTGGATATCGGCGCGCATTCCACCGATCTCGCGGTTTTCTTTGAAGGCGCTGTGGCCTACACCGCGTCGGTCGCCATCGGCGGAGCGCACTTTACTAACGACCTCGCCATCGGATTGCAATTGCCGCTGGCGCAGGCCGAAGAGCTGAAGCGGCAATATGGCAACGCGGTGGTCACCTCCGTTCCGCAATTGGCAGAGGTGGAGATCACCACGCCGCAAGGTGCACCGGCCACGCTGCCCCTTCGCACCATGGCCGAAATCCTGGAGCCGCGCGCTCGAGAGCTTATGTACTACGTGAAAGAGAGCCTGCGCTACGGCGGCGTGGTGGACGCGCTGGGCGCGGGATGCGTGCTTACCGGCGGAGGATCCATGCTGCCCGGCATGCTCGACGTGGCCGAGAGCCAGTTACGCGCGCCGGCCCGCGCGGGCTTGCCGGTGCGGCTGTCGCAGATGCCGCAGGAGTTGAATCATCCGGCATGGGCAGTCGGCATTGGAATGGTCCTCTACGCGCATCGCACGCGGATGACGCGCGCGGCCGAAGACAACAACAGCAGTTTGCGCGACAGGTTGCGCGCCATGTTTGCGGCGAGTTTCTAGAACTTGTTTCAAGGCGCCGAAGTCTTTAGAAGATGTTTGAGGAATTGGCTTTGTAACAAGGGCACGGCTTTAGCCGGGCCGAAAGAGACAGTAATCGTACGGGGTTTTAACCCCTGAGGAATAACGGCGAGGTCAAACACGGTGAGGAAACAGATAAAAATCGAGGAGAGCGTGGCCCCCATGGAACAGTTAATTAGCGAAGCCGGCGAAATGCGCATCCAATTTCACGACGAAGTTGTGCGCGGAGCGCGCATCAAAGTGGTGGGAGTGGGCGGAGGCGGCTCAAACGCCGTCAACCGCATGATCCAGGCCCACATGGAAGGCGTCGAATTTGTCGCTGCCAACACCGATGTGCAGGCGCTCAAGCTGTCTGAGGCTTCAGTCAAGCTGCAATTGGGCGTGCGGCTCACTTCAGGGCTGGGCGCGGGCTCCAATCCCGACGTTGGCCGCCGCGCGGCTCTCGAAGATTCAGAAAAGATTATTGAGGCGCTCGAAGGCGCTGACATGGTCTTCGTCACCGCCGGCCTCGGCGGTGGCACTGGCACCGGCGCCGCGCCGGTCATCGCGTCGCTCGCCAGCGAAATGGGCATCCTCACCGTCGCCGTGGTCACCAAGCCATTTGCGTTTGAAGGCAAGCGCCGCCTGATGCAGGCCGAGCGCGGGCTCAAGGAACTTATCGACAGCGTGGACACGATGATCGTGATTCCCAACGAGAAGCTGCTCGCCGTCGCCAAGGACGCGGGATTCTTTGAGAGTTTCCGCATTGCCGACGACGTGCTGCGCCAGGGCGTGCAGGGCATCAGCGACATCATCACCATTCCCGGCATCATCAATCGCGACTTTGCCGATGTGAAGACCACCATGGCCGGGATGGGCCAGGCCGTGATGGGCACGGCTCTGCGCTCGGGCCAGAATCGCGCCATTGAAGCGGCGCAGGCGGCCATGGCGTCGCCGCTGCTTGAGGCGGGCGCGATCGACGGAGCGCGCGGCATCCTCATCAACATCACCGGATCAAGCTCGCTGAAACTTTCCGAAGTCAACGAAGCTTCGTCGCTCATTCAATCGGCCGCGCACGAAGACGCCAACATTATCTTTGGCGCCGTGCTCGACGAGAAGATGGGCGAAGAGGTCAAGATCACCGTCATCGCCACCGGCTTCCGCGATCAAATGCCGGAGCGGCGGGCGCGCATGCTCAATGTTGAGGAGACGCCGGTGGTTTCAGTGCCGGTTGTATCGTCAGGCAGTTGGATGCGCGAAAGCAAGCCGGAACCGGCCGCGCAGCCGGCGCGCTTTATGAGCGAGGATGACGATGCCGAGACCGAAAACGCCGGCGATGGATTTTTCTTTGCCGCCGCGGCGCCGGGAGTGTCCACTACCGTTACGGTTGCTGCGCCGTCGAACGAAGTGGCAGGTCACTCGAGCGAGAGCGCAACGTCGAATGGATCGCAGATTGAAGAATCAGAAACCGATCTTCAGCGCCGTGATTTCGCCGCGGACTTTGCTGGAACTCCGCGCGGCGCCGCGGAGCCCGGCGCCGAAGCCGCTTCCGCCCTCTTTGCAGGCCCGGCTGAGCAGCCCGAGCGGGACCTGGACGTTCCCACATTTCTGCGCCGGCATAAGTTCTAAAGATCCATCGAATCAGGGGTTCAGGCCGCGGAGTGTTATCGGGAAAGGTTCCAAAACGGGCGGGAAAAGGATATAGTTAACAGAACGCCCCGAAAGTTGTATGGGTTGCGAAGCCGGATCAAGGGAAACTACTGTCTCCTGGGATGTTTTGAGGAGCAGAAGGAACTTGGTCGGCGCCAGATCTTTCGGTCTGCGCAGGTGGATCGTCGCACTCAAGTGGTGCTGCACTGAAGCAGAAAAAAGTGGCATCACGGGTGATTCGAACGAAGTGCGGCGCCCACGGGCGAACGCGCGGCACGGGATCCAAACTTTGAGGGGTTGTTGACCGGATGAAGCTTTTCCGTATTGGGCCTATTTTTATTATCTTTTTACTCTTCGGCATCGGCGCCATCAGCGCTGCGGCGTTGGACGCTCCGCAAACTCTGCATCACGCCAAATCCAGGACTGGATCGCATGGGCCCGCGACGCACCATGCAGTAGCGCATACGGCTACGTCGACTGCTTCGCGCACTTCCACAACGCGCGCTTCGATCACGCACACTTCAACACTTCATCATCGGTACGCGAGCCGCTCGAGGGCCCACGTCGCCGCACGCACTACGACAGCCAGCCATCTTACGGTCACGGCAGGTGCGCACGTGCGCACCGCGTCCTATCACCGCCGCCATCATTATTACGAGCACTTCACGGCCAGCTCGTTTGTTCAAGGGGAGGTGGGCGCGGATGACATCACGACGGGCGAAGATCCAGTGGTCCGCCAGGCGGCCATCGATGCGCTTGGTGATATGAACGGCACCGCGGTAGTGATCAATCCCGCCAACGGCCGCATCCTCGCCATGGTCAACCAGAAGCTTGCGCTTTCGCCGGGCGCAGAACCCTGCTCCACCATCAAGCTCACGGTGGCTCTGGCCGCGCTTTCTGAATCGCTGGTCACCAGCGACACCATGGTGCAACTCGCCGGCTTCCACATGAACATGACGCAGGCGCTGGCCAAGAGCAACAATCTTTATTTTGAAGAACTCGGCCGCGAGCTCGGCTTTGAGCGTGTTCGCCATTACGCCACGCAATTCGGCTTGGGCGAGCTGGCCGGCTACAACATTCCCGGCGAGCAGTTGGGTGCGTATCCCGATCAGCCCATTCCGGATTCTGAAGGCGGCGTTGGCCGCATGTGCAGCTTTGGGCAAGGCGTTTCGCTCACGCCGCTTCAGTTGGGCGCGTTTGTTGCCGCCATCGCTAACGGCGGAACGCTCTACTATTTGCAGCATCCCACCACGCCGGACGAGATCGCCGCGTTTGAGCCGCGCATCAAGCGCACGCTGGATATCTCGCGCTACCTTCCTGACCTTGAAGATGGAATGGCAGGCGCGGTTGAGTATGGAACCGCACGCCGCCTGCGCGCAAACTTCCGCGAGCTGCCCATCTTTGGCAAAACTGGAACCTGCTCAAACGATGGAACGCGCTTCGGCTGGTTCGCAGCTTATTCTGAGTCGCCCCAGGGCGGTCTGGTCACGGTCTTCTTCCTTGAAGGCGGCAGAGCGACCTTTGGCCCGCGTGCTGCTGAACTGACTGGAGCGTTTTACGCCGACCTCTGGGACCACGACTACTTCGGCGAGAAAAACCAGGAAGCGATCTCCGCGCCCGGCGAAGTGCCGGCTGCAGGCACAACGCTGCCAGTGTCGACCATGTCCGGCGCGGGAGCAGCAGCTCACCAGTAACAGCTCAAAGCTTCCGAATTCAGATTGCAACAAAGCCGCCTTCGGGCGGCTTTTTTGCGCTCGCTCTGCCTCTCGGATTTATTCTGTCCAAAGCATGAACACCGTGAACTGGGTCGTCGCCGGCATTGGCGACATTGCGCGCAAGCGCGTCATTCCCGCAATCCAATTGGAGCCGCGCAGCAAGCTTCTCGGCTTTGTCACGCGCGACGCGGCGAAAATCGCAGCGTATCCCGGCACGCGCGCCTGGCCCAGCATTGAGTCTGCCGTTACCGACCCCGCCGTCGATGCCATCTATATCGCGTTGCCCGTAGCCCTCCATGCCACCGCCGCGATCACCGCTCTCCGCGCAGACAAGCATGTGCTCTGCGAGAAGCCGATGGCCATGAACTTCGCCGAAGCCGAGAAAATGGTCGCAGAAGGCCAATCGTCAGGTCGCCTCTTTGGCGTCTCGTATTACCGTCGTCTATATCCCAAAATCATCCGCGCCAAGCAATTGATCGCTGAAGGCGCCATTGGCCGCCCGCTTCTAGCCGAGGCCAACTGCCATAGTTGGCTTGAGATTGAGGGCCGCGAATGGCTCTCCGATCCCGCGCTTTCGGGCGGTGGCCCGCTCTACGACATCGCCTCGCACCGCATCGATGCCATGAACTTCCTTTTCGGCAAGCCTGAGCGCGTTAGCGGCTTACTGTCGAACGCCGTGCATCGCATCGCCGTCGAAGATTCCGCAACCGTGCTCATGCAATTCTCCGGCGGCGTGCATGCGGTCATCGACGTGCGCTGGAATTCGCGCGTGGCGCGCGATCAATTCCGCATCATTGGCGAAAACGGTGAGATCAACCTCGATCCGCTGAACGCGCCGGAGCTGCGGGTGATTGACTCGAGCGGCTCTCGCACCGAGCTCCTGCCTCCTCACGCCAACCTCCACTTTCCCATCGTCGAGAATTTCGTTGACGCCGTGCTGGCCAACGATCCAGCGCGTCTGGCCTGTCCGGCCGAGCAGGCAGCTTGGACTGATTCGGTTATCGAACTCGTGGTCGCCGCGTACGCCGACGCGGACCACTGCGACTTCACTGCCTCGAAGCCGGCAACTTGATCTGGAGAACCCATGAAAACCTCCCTCCTTCTTTTCCTCGTTCTGTCCGCGGCTGCGTATGTAAACGCCCAGCAGCTCCCCACCGTCGACGAACTGCTGCCTCGCGTCGTTGCCTATGCGCAGCAATACCGCCAGAGCATTCCTTCGTTCGAAGCCGATGAGTCGGCGGTATCCCAACTGGTGAAGAACGGCCGGATCAAGTGGGAAGTGCAGCTGCAGATGACCCTGCGCGAACTACGCGACGAGTCCAAACCTGGCGAGTTTGTTGACCGTTATACCTTTCATCTGGTTGACGGCAAGCCGCCCAGGAAGCACTTCAAACTTCCTTACTTCGTTCAAGGCGGGTTCTCGAGCGCTATTGGTTTTGGGCATCCCGAGGAGCAAACCTGCTACGACTATCGCGTCAGTCCCGGAGACAGCGTGTCAACGGTGCGGCTGGAGCTGTGGGTCAAGACTCGTCCTTTGCCGCCAAATTGCAACGATGTTCCTGAGGACTACCGCAAGACCGTAGTCGTTGATGTGGCCAGCGGCGCCATTCTCCACGTGACGCGCAGCATGTCACCCAGGGCCGCGCACGAGCGTCACGAGATTGTCTTCGGCTCGGTCGACTATGCGCCGGAGAAAATCGGCGACGAGACCTTCTGGTTGCCGGTGCGCTTCGAGTCTCACGACGAGAATAACGAGGGCCGGATGTCTGGCGCTTATTCGAACTTCCATCGCTACGCGTCCACGGCAAAGGTGGTCGATAACGGCGCCCAGCCCCAGGTGACCCCGTGACGCCTGGCAATCCAAACTGAATCGAATTGAATTCCCGTATCATCTGAATGGGTGGGTCGTCTCCTCATTCACGGATCAGGGGCGGCCTGATCTTCCATCTCGCCTTTACTCGGATAGATCTATGGCCCTGCCGATTGACATTTTGGTCACCTACAGCTACCTGGTGCTCTTTGCGTGGGTGCTGGTGGAGCAGCTTGGCATGCCGCTGCCTTCTGCGCCAGTGCTGCTGGCTGCGGGAGCCCTTTCCGCCCAACACCAAATCAGTTTCCCGCTGGCGCTCGCGGTAAGCGTGGCTGCAGCGCTCACGGCGGACAGTATCTGGTTTTTTATTGGACGCAGGCACGGCCATCGCGTTCTGCGCACCATTTGCAAACTGTCGCTCGAGCCAACTACATGCGTCCGCCGCACGCAGGACTCGTTTGGCCGCCGACGCGGCGCAATGCTCATGTTTGCCAAGTTCGTTCCCGGCCTGGGCGCTTTGGCCGCGCCGGTTGCCGGGCAAAATGGCATGAGCTTCGCTGCGTTCCTGGCTTACGACGGCCTGGGCGCTGCGCTTTGGGTAGGCGCGCTGCTTGTTTGCGGCAGATTGTTCGGCGACGTGCTGCGGCGGAATCCAAGTTTACTTGCCTGGGTCGGCCGTTTCTCCGGCGCGCTGCTGATCCTGGGCGTCGTGGCGTTCTTTATTGGGCGCCTGGTTCGCCGCCGCATGGTGCTCAAAGAACTCGCCGCCTCGCGCCTTGAGCCGGAAGAGCTGAAGCAGCAGCTCGACGCGGGCGAGCTGGTCTATATCATCGACCTTCGCCATCCCCTCGAGCTGGTGCCCGACCCGTTCACGCTGCCCGGCGCCGTGCATTTTTCACCCGACGCACTTGCCACGCGCCACCTTGAGATTCCCCGCGACCGCGACGTTGTTCTCTATTGCACCTGCCCCAGCGAGGCCACTTCTGCCAAGGTTGCCTTGCAACTGCACAAGCTGGGTGTCGAGCGCGTGCGCCCTCTGCGCGGCGGCTTCGACGAATGGAAGCGCCTCGGCTACCCCATGGATGCGATTCCGCCGTTCAAGACGCTCGTTCCCGCAATCGAGCCGGCCGGATAACGGCTCATGCCAATGTGGCAATGAGCTTAGCAATTGCGGATCCGATCGGCGATCCGATTCCGCTGCATGGGTCCGGACCCGCGGCGGCGCTATAGAATCCGTTGCCGCCCACGGTGATGTCGTTGAACGCCTTCGGATCTTTCCAAAGCGCAGGCGTTACAAAGCCGAGCTTGGTTCCGAATGCGGCGAACAGCCCGGCATAGAGCGGCGCCACAGCGCTCGTTCCTCCCACCACCGTCGCCGATCCGTGGATGTAAACGTTGTAACCGGTGTTGGGGTCGGCATTCGCGCAAACATCCGGCACCATTCTTCCCTTGCCATACTGCGTGTTGGCGGGCGCGGCCGGCGCGCCGATCTGAAAACTCTGCACGGGGAAAACAGTCGAGTATCCTCCGCCGGTTCCCTCACCATCGGTTTTGCCGGGATTGTCATTCCACACCGTCTCCGCGGTCGCCGTCTTCATCGTTCCGCCGCAGCCTACCGCGTGCGGGCACGACGACGGGCAATCCACATTCGCCGGCGTTGGGCCGCCGTCGCTTGAGTCGTTGTCGCCCGATGCGGCAAATACAACCATGCCCCCAGCCACAGCGGCCTGCACGGTCGCTTCCATCTGCTGTGCGGCTGTCGCGCCCCAGTTGGCTTCGTCAGCGCCCCAGGAGATGGAGCACACATCGCATCCGTCGGATGCGGCTTTCTGAACGGCTGTGCCGATATCCTGCGACCAGTAGACGCGAATCGTTGCCGCGTGGCCCGTGGCCGCGTAGTACGCCGCACCGGAAACCTCGATATCGAGCGCGACCTCGTAGTCGTCGTCTCCCGCCGATCCACTTTGCCCAGGCGTGTTCTCGGTGCCGTCCACTGAAACGTCGGTCACCGACGGTGTGGGCTGGCCGAGAGATTGAAAGTAAGCGTCGACGTCCGAAGCGACCCATCCGCCGCCCAGCTCGACGATCGCAATTACGCCGCCGCCTGGCTCGCTCTTTGGCCAGCTGTATGCAGCACAGAGATTCGGCACACTCCACGAGGTTGCGGCAGCGGCTCTTGGATCCTTCGGCAGTTTGAAGTAGGGTCTGTTGTGGTACTTGCGCGGACCGGAGTGGGCGCGGGATGGGCTCATGGGGGATCTCCTCTAATAAAGACCAGGGTTCAAGGCGAGCATCGCATAGTTTGATGCGGCAGGCAAAGCCGGTGAGCCGTGAGCCGTGAGCGGTGTACGGTGAACCGTGAAGCGTGCGCCGTGGAGGCACGCCGGCGAGGTCACGAACTACGACGTACGATTCACGGATCACGAACCACGACCCGCTGCCGTACCATGGTTGAGGAACGGTCATGACCGTTCGGAGCACGACCTTGGCCTACGACGATCTGCGCGACTGGATCAAGACGCTCGAAAAACACGGCGAGCTCAAGCGCATCCGTGAAGAAGTTTCGCCGGAGCTTGAGATTACCGAGATCACCGATCGGGTGTCGAAGGCCGGCGGCCCGGCTCTGCTTTTCGAAAACGTAAAAGGCCATCCCGGCCACAAGGTTCTCATCAATCAGTTTGGTTCGAAACGCCGCATGGCTCTCGCGTTGGGCGTTGCGACTATCGATGAGATTGCCGATCGCATCAGCGGGCTCATGAATGTGAAGGCACCCGAGGGCCTGTTCGACAAGCTCAAAATGCTGCCGCAGCTCAGTGCCCTCACCAGCGCCTTTCCCAAGACTGTCAACGCCAAGGACGCGCCGTGCAAGGAGATGATCCGGCGCGAAAAGTTTGACCTCAACTATTTTCCGATTCTCAAATGCTGGCCGCATGACGGCGGGCGTTTCATCACTCTGCCCTGCGTGCATACGCGCGATCCTCGCTCGGGCAAACGCAACATCGGCATGTATCGCATGCAGGTCTACGACGGCCAGACGACGGGTATGCACTGGCAGCGGCAGAAAGTTGCCGCCGAGCACTATCGCGAGGCGCTGCGCAATGCAGCGTCGACCGATGCTGCAAACCAAAACCAGTACGACCCGAAGGGTGCGCGCGTCGCCATGATGGCCGAGACCGCCGGCGGCGCGGTTAGCATCCCCGACGGCCCACTTGCCGGCACACCGCAGGTTTCGCTCGGAAAGTTGAAAGGCTCGCGGCTTGAAGTGGCCGTCGCCATCGGCACCGATCCGGCCACGACGTTCGCCGCCATCGTGCCCGCGCCGCCCGAGGTCGAGGAGTTTTTGATCGCCGGATTCCTGCGCGGCAAGCCGGTTGAGATCGTGAAGTGCGAGACAGTGGACCTCGAAGTGCCGGCCAACGCGGAAATTATTCTCGAAGGCTACGTCGAGCTGGGCGAGCTTCGCGCCGAAGGCCCCTTCGGCGACCACACCGGCTTCTACACGCTCGAGGACGAGTATCCCGTCTTCCATCTCACCTGCGTCACTCATCGCAAAGATCCGATCTATGCGGCGACCATTGTCGGCAAGCCGCCCATGGAAGACGCGTGGATGGGCCGAGCCGTCGCCAGGATCTTTCTGCCGGCAATGAAGATCAGCATCCCCGAGCTGGTCGACATTCATCTGCCGGTCGAGGCGGTGTTCCACAATCTGATGATCGTGTCCATCCGGAAAAGCTATCCGGGCCAGGCGCGCAAGGTCATGAACGCCATCTGGTCGCTGGGCCAGGCCATGTTCACCAAGTGCATCATCGTGGTCGATGAGGATTGCGACGTGCAGAACATCGGCGAAGTAGTGCTGCGCGTAGCCAACAACATCGATCCCGAGCGCGACATTCAGTTCACCCTCGGCCCCGTGGATTCGCTCGATCACGCAAGCCGCTTGCCCAACTACGGTTCGAAGATGGGCGTCGATGCCACGCGCAAGTGGAAGGCCGAGGGTTTCAACCGCCCGTGGCCGGCCATGATCGAAATGGATCGCGCGACGAAGGCAAAAGTTGACGCGATGTGGGCCAAGCTGGGGCTGTGACACGCGGGAATTCGGAATGTCGATGACCGAGTTAAAGAAGGTCGTTGTCGTCTTGCTTGGCGTGGGCGTCGCTGGAAAAGCAGAACCACAATCGTTACGGAATCACCCCGTCCCAACCTTTCAGCCGACCTTCTCGCCTGTGCTACGCTTCTTTTGTGCATCGCCTGTGCTTCCGTCAAACCCTGTGTTCGCTCTGCGCGCTCGCCCTTTTCGCCGCCGCAAGTGCGCAACAAGCTCCCTCCGGACAAAAGACAATCCAGGACAAAGCCGAATACGCAGCCTACGCGGCTGCAATCAACGCGCAGGATCCGACCGCGCGCGCTGAAGCTCTTGAGGCCTTCGTCCAGCAGTATCCAAAGAGCGTGGTCCTGACGGATGCGCTCGAAGAGGAGATGGCGGCGTGGCAGACGACCGGCGATTCGAAACAGGTCATGAAAGTAGCCAAGCGCCTGCTCGCGGCCGACCAAGGAAATATTCGCGCCCTGGGCATTGTGGTCGCGCTTGACCGCGTGAACGCGGCCTCCGGCGACAATGCGGCGCTGAATGAGATGTGCCAGTACGCCTCAGGCGGAATGCTCGCGGTGCCCATGTGGCGCCAGCCCGCGAACATGTCGGCCGCTGATTACAATTCGTTGAGCAAACTGCTCAGCGACATTTTTATCGGCGCGGAAGGCTATTGCGCAGTCCAGGAGAAGAACTACTCGCAGGCCCGGGATTGGCTGCAGCGCGCCTTGAAGATCGACACCACAAATGTGCAGGACACGTATCAACTGGCAGTCGCGGACCTGGAGTCCACGCCCGTCGATGCCAATGGCTTCTGGTACTGCGCACGCGGTATCCAACTGGCCGAGAGCGCCGCTATTCCGCAGGATGCGGGCGGCATGACGGCGTATTGCAAAGCCAAATACACGAAGTATCACGGCGCGGACGAAGGCTGGGATGCGCTGTTGTCGAGCGTTGCGGATGAAGACACGCCGCCGCCGGACTTTGCGGCGAAGATCAAGCCCGCGCCCGCGCAGAAATAGCTCTCCTGCTCCCCAGCCTCTGCCTTCTAGTCCCTCATCCCTGGTCCCTGCCTTTTTGGTCCACGCAACTTCGCTCTGCTATATCTAAATTCATGCAGGTTGACCTCCCCAGGCGCCTCATTGCTCTTGCCGCGGTGCTGGCCTTTGCAGTTCCTCTTGGCGCGCAGCAAACTTCGGGCACATTCCGCTGGATCGACTTTCACGATCCAAAAGATCAAAACATTGTTGCCTGGATCACGCGCTCGCTCACCGTGGAGAAATGGACGGCGATCCGCGAGATCGGCGTGGTCTACGATGCGGCACTGGTGGTCACTACCGATCGGCCCGGTCCGCAATCGACGCCCGGCGACGACTCTTTCACAATTTGGAATGTCTCGCTTACCAGCCACGTCGTGGCTCCGCTGATCTCCGGCGTCAACCTGCGCTGGTTCGATTGGCAGCACTTTCGAGCGGACGCGCCCGAAGAATTGACCATTCTCTATGACAACTGCCACGATTGCGCGGCCAGCACGTACTTTACGGCTCTTTATTACGACATTGCGCACCACATGTTTGCGGCGCGGTGGTTGCGCGGCGGCCAGGGAGTTCTGGTCTGGAATGCGACCGGGCCGAGCGTCACGAGCGGCATCGATTGGACGCAGGTCTACGCAGTCATGGCCGAACCCGACGGCCGCGCTTTTCTCTGCACCTGGAACCACTTTGAATACGGCAAGCTCAGGCCGCCGAGCGACACGCTCTTCCGCTATGACGTGGACCCATTCAGCGGCCTGGAGCGAACGGTTGAACTCACGCGCGACGATGCCGATGCCATGGAACTGCGCCTTTGCCGCGGGCAAAATACTGTGCAAGGCCTGGAGCGCGGGCAGGACTCTCAGGTCTGCCAGCAAATGCTGAATGAGCAGCCGCTGCGCCGGCCCGTAACCACTCCTCCGGCCAACAATCGCGGCAAGTCCGCGCCGCCCGCCGTCCGCCACTAATTGCGTCAATTCGTGTTGACTATTCCATGGGCGATAGCCGATGGTCAGTGCGGCGCGTTAGACTGAGTGACCACGGGCCCCGTCCTATTCATTGGAGGGTAAGATGAACCGAATTCCTCGATTTGCCATTGCGATGTCGATCGCCGTTGCGGCCGCACTCTGCGTCTCTGTCTGGCGCACTGGCCAAGTTTCTCCCACTTCCTCGGTCTTTGCCGCCGTTGCGGCTGCGCAAGACCAGGCTCCGCCGGACCAGGGCCAACCCGATCAGGGTCCCGACCCCGCCGCAGGGAACATGGCGCCCAGCGGGCCGTCCTACACCACTCAAGCTCCTCCGCCTGACCAATCGGCCGATCAGCCAGGCCAGGCTCCCGACGATTCCAGCTACGCGGAGATGCCGACAGAACAGGCGACAGAGCCGCCACCGGCGCTTCCCGACTACGATCAACCACCCGATCCCGGCGACGGATACATCTGGACACCGGGCTATTGGGCATGGGGTGCGGGTGGCTACTATTGGGTGCCGGGTGCGTGGGTTGAGCCGCCCTACGTTGGCGGTTTGTGGACGCCGGGTTATTGGGGCTTCTACGGCGGACGCTATCTCTTCTATCCCGGCCACTGGGGCCTGCACATCGGCTTCTACGGCGGCATCAACTACGGCTTTGGCTACATCGGCCTCGGCTACGAAGGCGGCTACTGGAACGGCGGCCACTTCTTCTATAACCGCGTGTACAACAACATCAACGTGCGCGTGGTTCACAACACCTATAACTATCGCGCCGGCAACCGCGGCTCCTACGGTGGCGGAAACAACAACTACAACAACAATCCTCGTCCGAGTTACCGCGGCGGAACAGGCGTACAAACCCGGCCGCAGCCAGCGGAGCGGGAGGCGGCGCACGAGCCAACAGCTCCGCGCATGAACACGCAGGTGCAGCATGCGCAGACTTACAGCGCGGTGCACGGGCAATACGCGTCTCAGAATCACGGCCGGCCTGCCACTCCGGCGGTCAGCAGACCCATTCCGGCAGACCACGGCTCAAGGTCCGCGCCATCCAATCAGAGTCACGGCGGCGGATCGCAGAGCGGCGGGCACCACCGTTAGAACCTGCGTTGCCCCATCCTTACTCGTTTTTCGATCCGGAAAAACGAGTAAGGGTGGGATCGCACGAGCCTCAACGGCCGTCCGCGTGCCTCAGTCCGCTGTCTTCACTTCGATCGCCACCAAGTTGCGCACCCAACGAGCGGGGCGCTTCTCTCCCGTAGCCACCAGCTTCAGCGGCCCGTCGGCGGCGATGGGCTTTGCGTCCTCCGTGTCGGCCACCACCACTGTGGCGTCGTGCACATCGGGCGTGACTTCGCCGATCGCGTATACCACCTCGTAACCGTCCGAACCCGAAGCCACAACGTAAAGCCGCAGTTGCTTGCCACGTGGCTTGTCGCTCACGCCCAGCGGCGTCAGCAGCGCGATCAACGGAACGCCGGAGTAAGTCTCATCGGCTTTTGTGTGCTCGTTGTGAACCGTGACGGTGACATGTGGCAGGGCGGCCAGTGCCGCCGCCGTCAGGTCGGTTGTTTTTTCGCCGTAAACCACGCGCAGCGTGCCCGGCGGAATTTTCGCGAGGTCAATGGTCCCGCCCTTCATCATTCCCATGCAGTGGCTCATATCCATGGGTTTGCCGCCGCCCGCGCCCATATCCATCTTGCAGCCCATCTGCATGGAGTTGCCATGGCTCATATCCATGGGCTTTCCGGAGCTTGAATCATTCGAGTTGCCGTTGGCGGCCGGCTTGCTCATATCCATGCCGTCCATGGAGCCGGCAGGCGCTGGTTGCTGATTTTGCGTTTGAGTTTGCGCGCAAATCGCCGCAACACCAAGCAACGGCAAAAAGATAGCGGTACGAACGTTCCAACGCATCGTGAATGTCTCCTAACTCCCATCGTATACTGGAGCCATGTCGATTGTGCGCAACGCCGCCGGAATCGCCAAAGGCATGAGCATCACGCTCCGCGAGATGTTTTCGCCCACCGAGGTGGAGAATTATCCCGACGGCAAGGGCCCCAATCGCGGCGCGGTCCTGGAGCAGCGTTTCCGCGGAGCACATGTGCTCGAGCGCGATGAGAACGGCCTGGAAAAGTGCGTGGCCTGTTTTCTCTGCGCTGCGGCTTGCCCGGCCAACTGCATTTTCATCGAGGCCGCGGAAAACACCGCCGAAGTCCGGATCTCCTCGTCGGAGCGGTACGCCAAGGTCTACAACATCGATTACAACCGCTGTATTTTTTGTGGCTACTGTGTCGAAGCCTGCCCTACGGACGCTATTACGCATGGCCACGGCTTCGAGCTGGCCACGCTCAACGCCACCAATCTCGTCATGCGCAAGGAAGACATGCTGGTGCCGACGGCGGCGCTGACGGCAAAGTAAGCCGGGCCACCTGCGACATTCTTCGTGTCTCGGCCGAATCCGATTTGAAAGTGTTTTTTGCCGGCTCCCGGCTTGAGTCTGCCACTTTCGTTCGCTCCACGCAGGTAATCTGCCTTTTCCTCATGCTATGGAGCATAATGGTCGATGACATTCCTGGCCTTCATGGTACTGGTGTCTTCGTGCGGGTGATTGAGCCTGCCGTTTTTGCGCGGCTGAATCAACCGGTTTGAATGGGAGGGATTCGATGCGGATCCGGCGCGAGTTGGTGCCGTTGTTCGCGCTTGCTGTAGCCTGCGTGACCGCAGACGCTCAGCCTAACCCTCTCTCCCACCAGAAGCAGCCCATCATGGTGACGGCGCGGGGAGTGCACAACCTGCCGCCTGAAGACGCTGCCCGTGAAATCCCGGTCCATCTCCGCGCGGTCGTCACCTATTACGATCCCTACATCGACGTAAGACACGCTGCGATTTTCGTTCATGATGCATCGGGCGGCGTCTTCGTTTCCATTCCAGCGCGGCCTATCCTCTCCATCAAACCCGGCACGCTCGTTGACATTACAGGCGTCACCAATGCGGGCGACTACGCGCCTGTCGTCTCCAGCAATCACGTGCGGCCGATTGGCCAGTCCAGCCTGCCCGCGAATCCTCCCAAGGTCACGCTGACGCAGTTGCTCAGCGGCGTCCTGGATTGCCAGTGGGTCGAGGTTGAAGGCCGCGTCCGCTTCGCGCATGTGGGGCCGAACAACGTGCTCCTTGGCGTGGCTGGCGATGGCGGAATGCTCACGGCCGTGACCGTCCGCCAGCAAGGTGTGGACTACGATTCGCTGATCGACTCACTTGTTCGCATCGACGGCAACGCTGCACCGCTCTTTAATCAGCGGCGCCAGATGGTAGGCGTGCACCTGTTTTTCCCCACACTCGGCCAGGTCACGGTTATTCAGCCCGCGCCGCGCGACCCCTTCGCTGTGCCCGCGGTTCCGGTGGCGCAGTTGTTTCGCTTCTCGCCCGATCCCGGTCTGCTCCACCGCGTTCACGTGCAGGGCGCGGTCACGCTCGATTGGCCGGGGCGCGTGCTTTGCATTCAAGACGCTAAAGCCGGCATCTGCATGCAGACGACCGAGGTGACCGCTGTCCCCGTAGGCTCTTTTGTCGATGTGGTTGGCTTTCCAGCCATCGATCTTTTCAAGCCCTCGCTCGAAGATGCGATCTTTCGCGTGGCGGGCGGCACCGCAGCGCCTCCGCCGCCTATCGCAATCACCCCCGACAAGGCCGTCAAAGGCGATCTCGACGGCAAACTCGTCCAGATCGACGCCGAGTTGATTGGCCGCGACGTTGCCGCGTCTGATCCCACGCTTATGGTCCGCGCAGGCGGCGTGCTGTTCCCGGCTATCCTTCCAAAAGATGTAGCCCTCGGCTCGACGCTGCCTTGGAAAGACGGTAGCCTGGTGCGCATCACAGGCGTCAGCAATGTGCAGGTTGACTCCCTGGGCACGAATCTGAGCGAGGGCGCAGTACGGCCCGAGTCGGTGCACATTCTGATGCGCTCGCTTGACGACGTTGCCGTTCTCAAGGCTCCCACCTGGTGGACCGCGCAGCATACCTACGAAAGCTTTTCCGTGGTCGGCGTGCTGGTCCTCGGCTCTTTCGCGTGGATCGTCGTCCTTCGCCATCGCGTAGCGCTGCAGACCCGCGCCCTTCGCGGCAGCGAGGAGCGTCTGCGCCATCTCTCAGAGCACGACGTTCTTACAGGCCTGCCCAATCGCATCCTTTTGAACGATCGATGTCAGAATTCGCTCAAGCGGGCTGTTCGCTTTCAATCCTGCCTGGGCCTGCTCATGGTCGACGCGGACGAATTCAAAATCGTCAACGACGCACTGGGCCATCTGGCCGGCGACAAGTTGCTCCGCGAATTAGCGGACCGCCTCTCCGGATGCGTGCGCGAGACTGACACCGTGGCGCGCATCGGCGGGGACGAGTTCATCGTTCTGCTCCCCGACCTGCGCATTCCTGCGGAGGCCGAGTCCATTGCCGCAAAAATCGTTGCCGCCGTCGCCCGACCGTATGTCATCGATCACATGCAGGCGTTGATTACCGTAAGCGTGGGAGTGGTCACCTACCCCGAGATGGACACCGATCTTGAGACCCTGATGCACTGTGCCGACGAGGCCATGTACGCGGCGAAAATGAGGGGCAAGAACGGCTTCCAGGTCTACCGGCAAATGTCCGCGGCCACTGAGGGGGCCGGGAACTCGCGGTTACATCAGCCTCATGCTCCGCTGGCTGCCGGCGGCGCTTGAGTTCTGCGTATAACCCCGCACCTGCCGGTAGCCAGCTTTGGCGCATCTCCACAGTTTCCCGCGAACCCTTCCAATCGAGTGCGCCAAACTAAGGCTTGACGATTGTTTGCAGCCGCGGATCCTTCCACAGACCGGCGAACTCCTTGTCGATATACACATCGCTCAACTGCGGATAGTGCCCGTCTTTGGCGCGGTGCAAGTAGTCGAGCGCGCCCTCCATATTGCCTCTCCGCGCATACAGCTTCGCGATAAGGTAATCGGTGCGCGCGATTTGCTCCGGTGTTCTCAGTTGCGCCACCACTCCGCCATTTTCCGTGTCGAACACGTCGGGATCGAGCTCCATCGCTCTTGCGTATTCGTTCATGGCGCGGTCAATCTGGTTCAGGCCCATCCATGCCTCGGCCATGTTGACGTGGTATGAGGCGTTGGCTTCATCCAGCTCCAGAGCCTGCCTCAATTCTGTCAAGGCTGGCTTGTACTTCTTCTGGATACACATCAGCGCACCCAGATTATTCAGCGCGTTGGCGTCGTGCGGATCGGTCTTGATGGCTTGCTGAAAGCTCTTGCGCGCTGCGCCGTAATCCTTAAGCGAGAGCTGGGCGATCCCCATCTTGTTATAGAGCTCGGCGTCCGCGCCGCCGGCGCGCAGGGCCCGCTGATAATAAGCAATGGCCGACGGATAGTTGCTGCGCGCGCGGGCGATGTCGCCTTTCTGCTCGGCGGCCGATGCCGTTTCGAGGCTGATTCCTTTGGGCAGGTCCCGCATGGGAGCACGCCACCCGAACGCGGCAGCCGAGGACAGGAGGCTCATTGCGGCGATGATGCTTGCAAGCTTTTTCATGGAACACCTCTTTCTCGATCCGGGTCACTTCAGGGAGGGCTGCTTGATCGGTTGTCCCGGAGCGTGAGTTCGATATTGAGTAAAGATCAACCGGCCGCGCCGTACAACGCTATACCTGCTACCTGCCCGTGGCGGCTAGGATACGGTAGCGGACGCGTCTTTCAAGGCGCCGCGATTCAGCAGCTTGCACTCACCGTAAAATGGAGATTCGGTCACATCGTTGAACCTTCGCAGCCGGGGTTACAGGGCGTTACATGACCCCTCGCACCGCTTCGGACACCGTTAAAGCCTTCCCAAACGAGGAAGCCGCGCTAACATAACAATCGTTGCGGCGATCCCATAGGGGTTCGCGAGGCGGCGGAGATGACCGTGGAAACTCCTGAAACGATCGAACTCGCCGAGCAGCGCGCGGAATTGAAGACCGTGCTTGAGTCCAAAGGCTTTGTGCGGGCCCCCACGCTGGCCAACCTCCTCTCCTATTTGTGCGGGAAACTTTTTGCCGGCGAGGCAAACCAGATCAAGGAGTATTCGATCGCGGTCGAGGCGTTTCGTCGCGGCGATCAGTTCGATCAGGACTCGGATTCCATTGTTCGCGTTGAGGCCAACCGCCTGCGCCGGCGTCTTGCCGAGTACTACCAGGGCGAGGGCGCGCGCAATCCGCTCCAAATCACGATTCCAGTGGGGCAATACGTTCCCAGGTTCGAGCGCAACAATGCTCCTGAGGAAGGTCAGACTGCCGAAGCGTCGCCTGAACCGGCGCACGCAGCCTCCGGACCCGGCGGGCCGTTACCGCATCGCTCGCTCTCCATTGCGTGGCGGCTGGGGTGGATCGCAGGCCTTGTCTGCCTCTCTTTCGCCCTTTGGTTCGCGTGGCATCTCTTGCGCCAGCAGAAACCCGCGCCGCGTGAAGACGAGCAGGCCCCGCTCGCCGGCGTGAACTTCGAACCGCCTCTCGGCCCTCCGGGCGGAGAAGAGATTCGCATTCTGGCGGGCTCCGGGCGAAGCTTTGTTGATCACGCCGACAAAATGTGGAGTGCCGATGAAGGCTTTAGCGGTGGCACAGCAGTCAAGAGCTCCATCGAGCACATCGCGCGCACCCTCAATCCCGGCTTTTATCGCACCAGCAGGCAAGGGCAGTTCCGCTATGACATTCCCCTGCGCAAAGGCATCTACGAACTGCACCTTCACTTTGCTGAAACCGTCTATGGGCCCGAGTCTTCAGGTACAGGAGGCGAGGGCAGCCGGATTATGAACGTGCGCGCCAACGGGAAGCCTCTGCTGAGCGATTTCGACGTGGTGGCCGACGCGGGCGCAAGCTCCACCGCCGACGTAAAAGTGTTCACGGGCATCGAACCGGCCGCCGACGGCAAGCTGCACCTCGAGTTTTCTGCGGACAACGGGCAGCAGGCGATTCTCTCGGCCATCGAGATCCTGCCCGGAATCCGGGGACACATTCGTCCCATTCGCATTCTGGCCAGGGAAACTCCGTACTACTCCAACGACAGCCACTGGTGGAGTCCCGACGATTATTTTGAAGGCGGTCAGTTGGCGGCATATACCGCGCCGGTGAAGGGAACCGACGATCCCGAGTTGTACGAGACCGAGCGGTGGGGCAACCTCACCTATGCCGTCCCTGTCACAGCCGGGAAGTACACCCTGACCTTGTACTTTGCCGCGCGCCACAGCAACTGGGACGAGCCGTCAGGCGATGCTTTTGAAGGCAAGCCGACGGTGGCCCACGTCTTCAACGTCTTCTGCAACGGCCAGACCCTCCTCTCCGCCTTCGACCTAGCAAAAGAAGGCGGCGCTTCCGATGTCGTGATCCGGAGATTTGCCGGCCTGGAGCCGAATGCGCAGGGCAAGCTGATTTTGAGCTTTGTTCCGGTCCGCGGCTACGCCACAGTTTCCGGCATCGAAGTGCTGCCGCAGTGATGGGCGCTTTGCATTTGATGTGATCCAAAACACAGACCGTCGCGAAACCAACCTTCTATCGTCACAATCAGAAGATGAAACGGCGCATCCAATTCGCGGCGACTTTGCTCGTTGGCCTCTTGGCGGTTCAGCCCGCATTGGCCGCGCTGCCCTGTCTGCAGGGCTCGCCAATAGATTGCGTCCCCGGCTGTCCCATGACCATGAGCAGCATGGGTTCCGATTGCCACATGAATGGCCAGACGGCCGTCGGCGGCTGTCCTCAGAACTGCTGTTCGCAATCCCTCCCCCGGACTTTCGATCCTTTGGCAGTGCCGAAGGAGCTTCATCTTTCGGCAGTCGCTTCGCCGTCCGCGCTCTCTTTCGCGCTTCCCTCAGCCGACCTTCGTTTCACAGTCCAGTTGCCCATCGATGCGTGGGCTGCGTCTCCCCCAACTTACCTTCTCAATCAGGTTTTCCGAATCTAATTCTCCCTTGACGTGCACGCCCTTGATGCGGCCTCACCAAAGGCCGAAACCATCAACCGATCCACTCACGTTAAGGAGAATGTTATGAAACGGACTATCGCAATTCTTTCTTTCGCCGCCGTCCTCGCCGCCACCGCCTTCGCTCAACCTGGAACCGCCAAGGCCAAGGCCATCTACTGCAACGATTGCTGCCATGCCAAGTGCGGCCAGACCTGCTGCAAGACCGGCTGCAACGAAAGCTGCTGCCAGAGCAAGTAACCAAAACGCAAAGTTGGTCCGGATCGCTCGTGCGGTCCGGGCCGGCTTTCTTAAGTCGTGCAGGCCTCCAGCCCGGAGGTTCGCCCCGCACAGAGCTGCTCTCTAATCCTTAGTCCTTAGTCCCTAGTCTCTAGTCCCTCATCCTCAGTCCCTAGTCCCTAGTCCCTAGTCCCTCGTCCCGAGTCCCTGCTTCTCACCCCACCGCTGTCAGCAGCCCCCGCTTGCGCATCTCCGTCATCACCCGCTCCACTTTCCAGTCCAAAGCTCCCGTGCCATCGATAACCAAGTCGGCGTTGGCCGCTGATGGCCGCACATACGCCACGCTCGTCGGGCGCACTGTGCGATCGTATTGTTCGCGCACCAGCTCCGGAGTGCGGCCGCGTTCTTCCACGTCGCGCTTCAGTCGCCGCTCAAAACACAGCGCGTCAGGCGCATCCACATACACGCGCAAGTGGTAGTTGGGCAGCAATTCGCGATAGTAGAGCGCGAAGATCCCCTCGACAATGAGAAACGCTCCGGCAGTGACGCGCTGGCTGCGCCCGGGAACGCGCGTGTACGTGGCAAAGTCGTAGATGGGGCGATCGATGCTTTCTCCGCGCGCCAGCGCCGCAACATCCCGCGCCAGCAGCGAAATCTCGATGAGCGCAGGGTCGTCGAAGTTCTTTTCAACGCGCTCGGCCAGCGGAAGATTCCCGAGGTCAAGGTAGTAATCGTCGAGGTGAAAGCGCAGGCCGCCAAGCGTGCGCGCCAGTTCGTCGGCGAGAGTCGTCTTGCCTGAACCCGAGCAGCCGGCAATGGCGAGCACTATGGGAGGAAAGGGAAGTCGCGGCAATTGCCCGGCGACCACGCTGCCAGCTGCGGCATCCGGCGAGCTGTTCGGCGATTCCGCTGCCTCATCATCCGCTGCCGGATTTCGCTCCGCCTGATCCATGGCCGCGCTCACTCTTCCAAACTGACCCTCTCGGCGATTCTCGGCGCCACGCGTTTCAGTAGATCGGCGAGCCGTTTCTCCACCCAGCGGCCGGTCTCGCCAACCTCTTCGTGGCTCAGCGGCTTGCCTCCCAGCCCCGCGGCCTGGTTGGTCACGCACGAGATTCCCAGCACTTCAATCCCCATGTGCCGCGCCACAATCGTCTCGGGCACCGTCGACATGCCCACCAGCGTCGCGCCCAGCGCGCGAAATGCTCGAATCTCCGCGGGCGTTTCAAAGCTCGGCCCCGGCGTGGCCAGGTACACGCCCTCTTCGAGAGAGAATCCATCTACGTGCGCTTCCTCTTTCGCCAGCGCGCGCAGCGGCCAGCTGTAAGCCTCTGTCATGTCGATGAAACGCTGGCCAGCGCCCGCGTGAATTGCGAAGCGCGGCTCATTGGGCCCGTTGAGAGGGTTCCAACCCATCATGTTGATGTGGTCGCTTATCAGCACCAGTTCGCCCACGTGCAGGCCGGAATGGATGCCGCCGGCCGCATTGGTGAGAACCACCGCGCGTATGCCAAGCATGCCCAGCACGCGCATGGGAAACGTGACCTCAAGCGGCGTGTAGCCCTCGTAGGAGTGGACGCGCCCCTGCATGATGATCACCGGCGCGCCGCCCAGCAACCCCGCGACCAAGCGGCCCGAGTGCCCCTCAACAGTTGATTGCGGAAAGTGAGGGATCTCGCTGTAAGGAACGGCCTTCGGATCCTCGACGGCTTCGGCCGCCGCTCCCAGCCCCGAGCCAAGCACAATGCCGACTTGAGCTCCGAGTGAGCCAAGCCGCTCTTTCAGGTACGCGGCTGCTTCTGCCACTTGATCGTAGTACGTCATCATCTCAGAACTCGCGGAACGCTTCCGAACATTCTACACACCGCATTGTGCTTGTATGCCTGTGCAAAGGTGGCCGCATTCACTCCTTCGCTTCTTGACTCCTTCACTCTTTCACTTCTTCACTCTCGATCAACCATTCACGGTCGCCCACGATTCCGTGTGGTACTTTGTTTCTGTGTCCAACGCCAAGACTCTGGCCCCCGGCCAAGTTGAGCCTGCGCAGCCAGGTTCAAAGCGGTTTACCGTTTGGCACGCGGGGACGGCACTGCTTCTCGCGCTGGGCTATTCCGGCTACTACTTCTGCCGCTCCGATCTCTCCGTGGTGCTGCCCGATCTGATCCACGACATGGCGCGCCACGGAATGTCGCCGAATGCCGCGGAGATTCGCCTCGGATTCATCGCGTCGGTTGGCACAATCGCATACGCGTTCGGCAAATTCTTCTCCGGAGCCATCGCCGATACCGGCGGCGGCAGGCGAAGCTTTCTCGGCGGAATGGCCGGCTCCATTCTCTTCACCATCGTCTTTGCCATGAGCGGAGGCTTTCCCCTCTTCACCATGGCGTGGATCGGCAATCGCCTGTTCCAGTCGCAGGGATGGGCCGCGCTGGTGCGGGTTTCGTCGCGCTGGTTCTCCTACTCCACTTACGGCAGCGTGATGGCCGTGGTGAGTCTCAGCTTTCTGTTCGGCGATGCGGGCTGCCGATGGATGATGAGCGAGCTGATGGCGCACGGCGTCGGCTGGCGCGGCGTGTTCTTCTTCGCATCGGGAGCGCTCGCGGTTCTGATGGTGATGTGTATGCTGCTGCTGCGCGAGTCGCCCGAGGAGCGCGGCCTGCCCAAGCCGGAAGTGAATCCGAGAAACGTGTACGCCGACGAAGGTGCGAGCGCCGATAGCGAGCGCGTGAACATCGGAGCCATCCTGCGCCCTCTGCTCACCAATTTTGCCTTCTGGATGGTCTGCGTGCTGGCCTTCGGCGCGACGCTGCTGCGCGAGACGTTCAACCTCTGGATGCCGACATACTTCGTGCAGTTTGCCGGGTTCTCGCCGAGCGTAGCGGCGAGCCGCAGCGCGCTGTTTCCGTTGTGCGGTGGAATCTCCGTGCTGCTGGGCGGATTTCTGAGCGACAAGCTGGGACCAAACGGCCGCAACATTCTCGTGGTCGCGGGCATGTCGGCGTGCACCGTTTGCCTGGTGCTCATGGGCCGCATTCCATCGCCCGCCGGCCTGTGGGCGCCGTCGATTCTGGTTGGGCTGGTCGGCTTCACGCTGCTCGGGCCGTACTCGTATCTCGCCGGCGCCATGTCGCTCGATTTCGGCGGCGAGAAGGGAAGCGCAACGGCCGCCGGAATCATCGACGGGTTCGGCTACATGGCCGGATGGCTCTCGGGCGATACGATCGCGCGGATCGCGGTTGCGTTCGGCTGGCGGACCGCGTTCATGTCGCTGGCGGTGGTTGCGCTGCTCACGGCGCTTGTGGCGGTGGTGCTCACCGCGCATCAGCGGAGGGTGCCGGTGGCCGTGACTCGTACGTCGTGAGTCCTGGAATGGCCGCTTTCTCGTCACCGGTCCAACGGACTCGTTGCGCTTTGTGGGCAAGTGGCCCAGACAAGGTTTTTCATCCTGAGTTCTCCCTCGATGGAGTGTGCCCCATCCAAGCTGCGTCTTTTGCAGCTTGGGTGGGAAAGCACGAACGTTCGCCCTCCGTTAAGCGTACCCCGTCCGGCAACTGGTTTCCCCGTCGCGCAGCAGTCCACTGCGATTCGATCTCGATCGTACCCTTTAGCCCGGTAGCATAGTGCCGGAAGCTCGACCAGGGCCAATCCTCGGGATTCTCCACCAGCCCTCGCGTGACTGGATTGCGATGAATATATCGGATCACTGCGGAAAGGGCCCGTTCCCCTCGGATGTTGCTGTCGTAGTAGCGGTCCTGCCAGAACTTTTGGTGCAATCCTCTCAGTTTGCGCGAAGCGATCTGCTTGATGGCTTTGAGAAACTGCGCCAGCAGGATCTGCGGAGGCTCGTTGATGAGCAGGTGAACATGTTCAGGCATCAGAACGTAAGCGTAAATTCGTGCCTGGTGGCGAGCCCGGGTCTGTTCCAGCACCACCTCAACCGTTTCCTTGGCGGCCGGCGCCCCCAGCAGCGGATGGCGGTGATAGCACCTGAAGGTGATGAAGTGCAGCGATTGCGCCTGCTGATACCGTTTTAAGCCCGTCGGCATGATCCTATCTTAGCCTCGTCCTTCCCGCTCATCGCGATAAGACCGCGATGAACGGGGCACAACTTCTCCGATTCGGTGCAGCTTTTTATGGCCCGTGACCTGCCACCGGCCCCAGTCTTTTACTCCTGTTTCTCCCTCGATGGATTGTGCCCCATCCAAGCAGCGCCTTTTGCGGCTTGGGTGGGGAAGCACGAACGTTCGCCTCGTCCTGCCCCAGTCTTTCACCCCTGTTTCTCCCTCGATGGATTGTGCCCCATCCAAGCAGCGCCTTTTGCGGCTTGGGTGGGGAAGCACGAACGTTCGCCTCGTCCGGCCGCGATCTTATCCTAACGGCCGCTCATCGCAAACAACGCGATGAACGGGGCACAGCCTTTACGGCTCTCCGCCATTCTCATGACCGGCCACCTGCCAGCATTCCCGCTCGCCAGCTCACTCCGCCGCAGCGCTCATAACATCCTTCTCCCCGCTCGGCGGGAGTTCTCCAACCCACTCCCGCTCGACGCGCCCGCTGGAATCGAGCAGCAGGACGGTCGGTGTTCCCGGAACCTTGAGAGCATCAAGCCCTTGGCCGAAGATCCCTTGAGCCTGCACATCCGCCTGCCGGAGCAAACTGCCGCCGATGGATGCGTCATCCGGCATGACGAAAAGAACATGGGCATGGATCATGTTGCTCCTTTCCTGCTCGCCGAGCTGCCTGTAAAAAGGCAGGCTCGCGACGCAGTAGGGGCATCCTCTGCGCATGGCGATCACGAGTGTCTGTGGATGACTGCTCCAGCTGTATCCCGAAAGCGGCGCAAGAGTCTGGCCGACGATACTCCCGTCATCATCCTGCGGCGTCTGCCGCTTTGCGGGATGCGCCGGACTAAATCCGCTTCCAGTCATGATCTGTGGGAGCGATCCGCCCTGGGCAGCCGCGGGCGGAATTTCCCTGGGTCTATCGAGCCCTGAACACGGAACATAGCCAATTCTCGATGAGCCGTTCTGGCTCGCAATGCTGCACCAGTTTCCGTCGTCACCGGTCACCACCAGGAGAACGCGAACAACGGTTCCCCGTGGCAATGTCTGCACCACGTCGCTGTCGGCCGACATCTCGGAGTACACGGCAAGAGCATCCACCTTGACGGTGCCTTGCCTGTTTTGCGCATAGACCGACGAGGATGCAAGCAGGAAGAGAGGAATGAGAGCCCAACGCATTTGCGACGACAACAGCCTCATGCGAACCTCTCTTTTCGTTGCGGAATCCCTCTGGATATCGAATTCCCGTAATTGTACCGATTTCGGCAGGTGGCCCGCTCATCAAATAACCGAGAACCTCTGTGCCCCATTCATCCACGGTTTTATCGTGGATGAGTGGGAGACCACGAACCACAAACCCAGGGACCGACGGGGCAGGTGTCCCGGTCGTTGCGCAAACGGGACTGTGCCCCGTTCATAGCGTTCTTTGCGATGAGCAGGGCAGGTGGCCCGCTCATCAAATAACCGAGAACCTCTGTGCCCCATTCATCCACGGTTTTATCGTGGATGAGTGGGAGACCACGAACCACAAACCCAGGGACCGACGGGGCAGGTGTCCCGGTCGTTGCGCAAACGGAACCGTGCCCCGTTCATCGCGTTCTTTGCGATGAGCGGGCGTGGCAACCGATTACCCGAAGGGGTACGTTTGAGGGAGGGCGAACCTTTGTGCTTCCACACCCAAGCTGCAACAGACGCAGCTTGGATGGGGCACAATCCATCGCGGGAGAACCAGAAGTGAGAAACTTGACCGGGCCACCTGCCGAGCTTGTTTTTGAGCCATAATTTGGGGAACGTCCCGTCTGTCCCCATGTTTCCCATGTTTCCGATCTGCCCGAAGCAACTCCTGCCGGGGGCGGAGGGCCGGAATGGTTTGATTAAGGCGGTCACGACGCTTCGTTTTCACGGGCTGCACGCGAGGAGGCATCGCTGCGATGGCACTGAAATACCGATCAGGTGAAGCTGTAATAAGGGGCGACCGAGTCCTCTTAGGCAACGAACCCGGTGTAATTGAATTCGTTGCCGACCCAACCATAGATGATCCGAAGACCCGTTGGTACATTGAGGAGTACGGAAGTGGAGTGATGATCTCCCAGTTGGAAAGTCTCGGCTCTGACTTCGACGACCATCCTGAAGAAGACGCGGATTTGAAATTTGTGTCCAGGGAAGGCGCTCAATGTGGGCAGGTTGCCCGCTCATGAAATAGCCGAGAACCTCTGTGCCCCATTCATCCACGGTTTTATCGTGGATGAGTGGGAGACCACGAACCACAAACCCAGGGACCGACGGGGCAGGTGTCCCGGTCGTTGCGCAAACGGAACTGTGCCCCGTTCATCGCGTTCTTTGCGATGAGCGGGCGTGGCAACCAACTACCGGAAGGGGTACGTTTAACGGAGGGCGAACCTTTGTGCTTCCCCACCCAAGCTGCAACAGACGCAGCTTGGATGGGGCACAATCCATCGCGGGAGAACCAGAAGTGAGAAACTTGACCGGGCCACCTGCCGAGCTTGTTTTTGAGCCATAATTTGGGGAACGTCCCGTCTGTCCCCATGTTTCTATGAGAAGGATTTCCAAATCCTAGATTACGGAGATCCCGTCCTGCTGGCGGAAATATGGGACGAATTCGCAGCTCGGTGTAGTGGGGCGATCTACCCAAACTAGCCTATTTCTCAAATGATTGAGGATTTTTGATGAGCATTATCTTCGCTATCTCAGGCAACTCTAGGTCTGGCAGATCATCTGTTGCCCATCTAGTATGCAAGCTGCTCGATCGTTTAGATCTAGCGATCACATACACGACACGAGCACGTTTGACCGAAGAACCAGACAGCGATTTGATCTTCATCTCGCGCGAAACTTTCGATCTTATGATCGAGCGAGAGCAATTCCTAGAATATGGGAGCAGTTTCGGAAACTACTACGGAACTCCAAGCCACTATCTCCAGCAAGCTCGGGAGAGGGGCAACGACCTGGTCATCCAAGTCGATGATCGTGGAGTAGAGCAGATAAAGCAGAAGATTCCCGATTCAATTAGCATCCTGATCCTGCCCGGGCAATTTGTCAGCGACAAACTCGCTGCCGGTTCAACTCCTGATGAGATGCTAATTGCTCGCCTTGAAAGAGGGTCATCCACATCACGAATGGAAAACTGCGACAAGTATGATCACGTATTCATCAATGATGGGTTAGAGGATTCTGCGAAAAAGGTGAGCGAGCTCATCCGTACAGAGCGCTCACGACGACCCTGAAGTTGGCGTGGTGCCCCAGGTCTCGCTTTTGAGACCCGGGATAGCTCAAACAAGGAAACAGGGGGACATGATACCTATTTCCCTCACAGCAATCTCAGCTGGTTCTTAATGGTTTGCGGCCCGGGGCTCGACGCGCGACGGGGCCACTTCCCGGCTAAACGGGGTGAATAGGTATCATGTCCCCTATTCCCCAAAGAAGATTCCCATGAAGTGTGGGCTATCTGTACAGGAATAGGAACCCGGGGACAGACGGGACGTTCCCCACAACTCCTGCCGCCAACCCTGTGGGCACCCCTAACCCCGCTAACCCCGCTAGCTCCGCCAACTCCGCTGCTTTTCCGCTGTCAATAGTCCGTCCACCAATAGAACGATTCCAACAACACCCTAACCCCTTCCCCGTCTATCTCCTACGCCCCGCACAAAAAATTTCCCCAAGTTTGCCGATTATTTCGCGCAAATCGTTAGCCTTATAAGTGAAAGGAAAACCTTCATGGCAAGCACAGCGATTTCCACCATCACCGCCGCCAGCGCCTCTGCGAAATCGGCCGCACTTATCGGCTCCGGCACAACAAAAAACACCGAAGACGACTCCGGAGGCAAGATCATCGCCAGTTGCATGCGCTCTTGGAACTACGCTCATAACAAGCGGGCCGAGGGCAATAATCCAACCGCATGGGAGTGCCAAAAGGCCGGCAACAAAGCCTATCTCAACGCCGTTCCTCCGCTCTCGGGCCACCAGAACATCTGCGACTTCATCGCCTGCATCAACTACGCATCCATGGCCGGCATCGTCACGCATCGCGATGCAACGCACTATCTGGCCAACGCCAGAATCGCACTCGCCGCCCTCAGCCTCCGGCCAAAGCCCCAGGCCACAGGCGCCAAATCGGGCGGAAAACCCGAGCCAAATCGACCCCAAGATCAGGGTGAGTGATTTTGACCACTTTGAGCGCCATTTTTCAACGTAACTAATTAATAATAAACAACATATACGCAAACGCCATCGACAAATTTCGTCGATTTTCGTTGATTCTATGAGTCAAACAGGCCCCTGACCGACCCCAACCAGCCCCACACGACAGATCTGCCCCAACGGACCGTTATCCCTTCTCGCGAACTGAGACGGCCCACTTGAACCAGGACTGATCGAGCCGTAAACTTAATTAGGACTAATTTAGTCGTATATTTGGACCGGCAGGCTGCCCATTCACTCTACGGCGCTTAAGGTGATCTGGATCACTGCGAGAATCCGACTCATTTGGTCCGATATACACAGCGACGATTGGCTGGGCAGTGGCGATCTGGATTCAATCCTCGGTCCGCGCTGCTCCAAAGCCAAAAGCGCACGTTGGAGGCCTTCCCTTGAAAGCCCGGTTTTCATTCTTCTTCATTCTTCTGGTCTTATCCGGATCACTCATTTTGCGTGCGCAACAAGCGCCAAATTTCCACGTCGCCGGGCTGGTGCACGACGCCACAGGCTCGGTGCTGCCAGGCGCGGAGGTGGATGTCCGGCTGGCTGCGACGAACGCGCCGCTTTCCGAGGTGACAGACGGGCAGGGACATTTTGAGATCGCCGTACCCGCAGCGGGCAGCTACGCGATTGAGGTGAGCACGCCGGGGTTTGCGATTTTCCACGGCCAGGCAGTGGTGAGCGCGGCCGCGCCCGAGGCGAGTTTCGACGTGGCGCTGGCGGTGAGCGGTACTGCGGAAACGGTGGAGGTGACGGCAAATGCTTTGGCGGCTGAGACGACGAGCACGCAACTGGGCCAGACGCTGGGATCGAGCAAGATGGAGAGCGTGCCGCTGAACGGGCGGAGCTTTACTGACTTGATGGCGGTACAGCCGGGGATTGTGCCGGTGAATACGGCGCAGTCGGGGGCAGTCGTGATGTCGGGTGTCGCTTCGACCCCGCCGTCCGGTGACGCCAACCCCGGCGATCTTTCGATCAGCGGGCAGCGCGAGGATTCGAACGGGTTCCGCGTGAATGGCGCCGATGTGGAAGAAGACGTGAACATGGGGACGTCGATCGTTCCCAATCTCGACGCGATCGACAGCTTTCAGGTTTTGACTTCGAACTTCGACGCGGAGTATGGAAACTCGAGCGGCGGTCAAGTGCTGGTGACGACCAAGAGCGGGACTGCGCAACTGCACGGCAGCGCGTTTGAGTTCCTGCGCAACACGGCGCTCGATGCGCGGAACTATTTTTCGTCGGATCGCGCGGCGTACCGGCAAAACCAATTTGGCGGAGCGCTGGGCGGCGAACCGTTTCAGCGCGGCGTGATGCTTTTTGGCGACTACCAGGGAACGCGGCTGACGGAAGGAATCGACACCGGCGATATTGCGGTGCCGTCCGTGGCCGAGCGCGGCGGAAACTTCAGCCAGGTTCCACTGACAGGCAATGTGAACGGAAATGCATGGGCTGCACAGTTATCGCAAGAGCTGGGGCAGACGGTGACGGCGGGCGAGCCTTACGCGCAGGTGTTTCCCGCGGGGCAGATTCCGCAGGCGATCTGGTCGGCGCCGGCGAAAAGTTTGCTGGCCTCGATTCCCGCGCCGAATGGGGGCGATGCGGTGTTCGCGACGGCGAGCGCGGCCCAGACTTTGCAGGACGATAAGGGCGGGTTGCGCGCCGACTGGAGCCGCGGGGCGAGCACGCTGACGGGCTATTACTTCGTCGACCAGTATTCGCTCGATAATCCGTATCCCACCGGAACCGGCGGTGCGAATGTGCCGGGATTCGACGCGACGTCGAACGGAAGAGCGCAGCTGGTGAGCCTGGAGCACACGATGACTTTTGGCTCGACGATGCTGAATGAAGCGCACCTAAGCTATATGCGCAACGCCAACGAGGTAGGGCAACCGCGAGGAGGCGTGGGACCGACGCTGGCCGAACAGGGATTTGCGGGGCCGGGGGCGAATGGAATTGACCCGTTGAAGCCGTCGACCGAAGGAATTGAAAATGTGGCTTTCAACGACTTCACCATCGGCGTGGACACGACAGCGCTGGTGCAGGCGGAAAACATCTTTGAGGGCGCGGACGCTTTTTCGCGCATCGTCGGCAAGCACGGGCTGAAGTTTGGCGGCGAGCTGCATATGGACCAGATCAACACGCATCCCGACGTGGTGTTCAACGGGAGTTTTGGATTTAACGGCTCCGAAACTGGAGCGGATTTTGCGGACTTCCTGCTTGGCGTGGCGTCGAGCTACACGCAGGGGCAGGCAGAGAGTTTCTATAACCGCAATTTGTACGCGTCGGCGTTCGCGCAGGATAGTTGGAAGGTCACGAATCAATTGACCGTGAACTATGGCGTGCGCTGGGATCGGATCCGGCCGTGGGACGAGAAGTTCAACCAACTGCAAACGCTGGTGAAGGGCGAGCAGTCGCAGGTGTTTCCGGGCGCGCCGCAGGGACTGGTGTTTCCCGGCGATCCGGGCGTACCCGATTCGCTGGCTCCGGCGAGGAACAACTTTTCGCCGCGCGCGGGAATCGCGTACGCCCCTGGCCCTGCGGGCAGCAGACTTTTGGATAAGATCATTGGCTCGGCAGGTGCCACCAGCATTCGGCTTGGGTACGGCATGTACTACACGGCGTACGAGGGGTTGTCGGCGGGAATCATGAGCGCGAATCCGCCGTATGGGTACACGTACACGTCGGCCGCTCCGCCGCTGTTTGCATCGCCGTTCACGGTGGCCGCGACGGGCGCGAGCGCGGGGCAGCGGTTCCCATTGCAGCATGTGGCGTATGGAGCGAGCCGTGCGAATCCAAATTCGACGGTTAACTGGAGCCAGTTCGAGCCGCTGGTGGGAATTCCGGCTGTCGATCCACGCGATGTGACACCGTACGCTCAGCACTGGATGGCGAGCGTGCAAAGGCAGCTTGGCGCGGGCACACTGGCCACTATCAGCTATGTGGGAACATCGTCGCACCATCTGCTGGTACTGGAGGAAGCGAACCCGGCCAATCCCGCGCTGTGCCTGAGCCTGGGCGCGGCGTGCGGACCGTTTAACGAACAGGCGGCGCGGACGGAGTTTAGTCCGGCCTTCGGCAGCGTGGAGCTGCAGCGGACGATTTCCAACGCCAACTACAACGCGTTCGAAGCGACGCTGAACCATCGCTCGCACGGGCTGGAGCTGCTGGCCAGCTATACATATTCGAAATCGATCGATCAGTCGGCGGGATTGCCCGAGCCGGTGAACCCGATCGATCCGTCGCTGAGCCGGGGATTGTCGGCGTTTGATATGCGGCACAATTTTGTTGCGAGCTTTCACTACGAGATTCCGAAGCCTAGAAGCGCGGAGCGCCTGCTCCATGCAATGGCGAACGGTTGGGCGGTTGCGGGTATCGCTCGATTCACGACGGGGCTGCCGGTGACGCTGGTCAATAACAATGACACGTCGTTGCTCGGAACCATTCCGAACGGCATCAACAACAACGGAGTGGACACGCCGCAGTGGAGCGGAGAATCGCTGCGGCTGAACACGAATCCACGCGACGGCGCGGCGGTTTTTGACGTGAGCCAGTTCAGCTTGCCGGCGCTCGGAACCATGGGCAATGCGCGGCGGCGGTTTTTCTCCGGGCCTGGCATGGAGAACCTCGACGCCACCCTCTCGCGCGAAGTGCGGCTCGGGGAGAATCGCAGTTTCGAGTTTCGCGCCGAAGCGTTCAACGCCTTCAACCACGCGCAGTTCTTTGGGCCGTCCACGGTCGAAGGAAACATTTCGAGCGGCACGTTTGGCAATGCGATAAGCGCGATGCCGCCGCGGTTGATGCAAATTGCGGTGCGGTGCCGGTTCTGAAATACGCCCCTCGTACTTGATTTGCGAGCTGACTTTATAGCGGTAAGGTGCTTTTGAGGAAATTGAGTTTCTTTCCTTCGATCCCGCCGGAGATGGAATCGAAGATGGATCCGAGCTTCTCATTGATGCGGGGGTCTTGCGCGCCGTTGATGGTCACGTTCATGCCGTTTCGAGAGAGGTCATAGACGGTGAGGATTTGCATGTTTCGTCTCTCGGGGGTTGGCACGTTGAGCCCGTTCACGACTTTTGTTACCTGGTCGATTTGGATCACGCGTTGCAATTCGAGTCGCGCCAGAGGTGGCGTAGTCCTGTTCCACATGAATGTGGTGGAATTGACCGATGTCCACTCAATCTTGCTCTCCAAAGTTGCCTTCAGCAGGTCATCAACGTAGGCCACCAACCCATCGATTTCGGTTTCGGACAATTTGAACCTCCGTGTTTGTTGAGCGAGGGGAATTTGTCTTCGAGACCATAGTAGACGGGCACGGGGGGAGGCCGCCACATTCATGCTCTCGCGGCACGCGACCCACCCACTGGGTGGGTGCCCCGGTCGTGCCTTGATGCAAGACCGTCGGATTCAGGTTCGCGGCTTCCCACCCTTCGCCAGAAGAGCGGCGAAGGATGGGGCAACGAGATTTTGTGGCGGACGCAGGGACGAAAGTCAACCGCAGATCCTTCGCTCAGGACGACAGCTTCAAGGGGGATCAGGATCGGCGCACTCAGGATGACAAATCTGTATTGGGAGAACGCCTGGTTGCACGCGGCTGCTGAATCGATTTATGGTTAACAGGCTCCAGAAATCGTGAGGGAAATGCGATGCAAAACCGATTCTTGCTTGTTGCGCTTGTTGCGGGCTCGATGATGACCGCTGTGGCCGCCACCGCTGCCGCACAGAACGGCCCGAAACGGCCGAAGATTACAGGCATCTCGCATCTGGCTGTTTATGCGTCGGATGCGGCGGCGACCGAGCACTTTTATACCGCGAGCGTGGGCGCGGTGAAGGAAACAGATCCCGAGAATCCGCAGGGCGTGCGCTACATGCTGAGCCCGACACAGTTTGTGGAAGTGCTGCCGCTGCCTGCGGGCGCAGGCATCAACCGGCTGGACCATGCGGCGTTCAATACGGAGAGCGCGGAGGGGTTGCGCAAGTACCTGGCGGCCAAGGGATGGAAGACGCCGGCGCGCGTGGAGCGCGGCAAGGACGGCAGCCGATGGTTCGACGTGCTCGATCCCGAGGGCAATACCATTCAATTCGTTCAGCCGCCCGAGAACCCCAAGGCTGTGGGCGCGCCGAATGCGATTGGGCACCACATTATCCACGTGGGGCTGCTGGTGCACGACCGCGCGGCGGAGGACAAGTTTTATCGCGACTTGCTGGGCTTTAAGCCGTACTGGTGGGGCGGGCGCGACGGCAAAACGGAGTGGGTGAGCCAGCAGGTTCCTGACGCGCACGACTGGATTGAGTACATGCTCGGGGCAGGGCCGGGGACGGGGATTCCGGCGGACATGACGCAGCAGACGCTGGGCGTGCTCGACCATTTGTCGATCGGAGTGCCTTCGGTTCCGGATGCGTATAAAGTGCTCGTCGACGCGAACCGGCTGAGCGGCCGCCACGACCAGTCGCCCAAGATCGGCGCTGATGGCAAGTACCAGTTCAACATGTACGATCCGGATGGGACGCGCGTGGAGGTGATGAACTTCCATGCGACGGAGAAGCCGTGCTGCTCGGAGTTCACGGCGGAAGATCCGGCGGAGTGAGAAAAGCAGGGAACAGGGAATCGAAAAGCGGGAACGAGGGAGCGACGCAGCGGGGTTGGCGGAGATAGCCGAGCTCGGGTCGCGCTGAATCTGGGCTTACGGTATACTGATTGAGGCCTGAAGGGCAGGGAAATCCCTGTCAAATGAGGCCTTGTTGTTGGAGCAAAACGCTCCTCCAGAACCAGGAAAAAAAGAAAATGCCAAAGTTGAAGACTCACTCAGGCGCAGCCAAGCGCTTCAGCAAGACTGGAACCGGAAAAATCAAGCGGGGCCAGACGAAGACACGGCACATCCTGACGTCGAAGAAGCAAAAGACCAAGCGGAAACTGGGCAAGCAGAAGTTGGTTTCCGACGGCGACTACTTGAAGGTCGCGCGCATGATCCCCTACGCCTAAGGCGCTCCGCGCCCTCGACTCTTTGGAGGAGGGGCGTGCCAGTGCTGCTGGGCCGTTCCATTGGCCCCCGCTGATTTCGGAAATTGTTCCGAGCCGGCGAGAGATCAGGCTTAACCAGAGCGAGTGAAGAGGTTGACAGCCGTCGCACATGCGATGGCCTCCTGCCTCCAGCCGCGTAAATACAGCCATCAGCTGTCAGCTTTCAGCCCTCAGCCTGATGTGCTTGAACAGGGTGCCCCGGCTCTCCCCAATTGGCGGAGAGAATCGAGTGGGATCCCAAAAAGGAGAAACACATGCCCCGCGTAAAACGTGGCACAAAACGGAACGACCGCCGCAAGAAGATTCTGAAACGAGCGAGCGGCTATTTCCTCACCAAATCGAAGCTTTACCAGGCAGCCCAGGAAGCAGTGGAGCGCGGCCTGAAGTTTGCCTACATCGGCCGGCGGCTGAAGAAGCGCCAATACCGCTCGCTGTGGATCGTGCGCATCGCCGCGGCCTGCAAGCTGAACGGGACGAGCTACTCGCAGTTCATCAGCGGGCTGAAGAAGGCCGGCGTGGAACTGGACCGCAAGATTCTGGCGGACATCGCTGTGCATGACGCGGCGGGGTTCACCAAGCTCGTGGAGCAGGCCAAGGCGGCACAGCCACCGAAGGCCAAGGCAGCAAAACCGGCAAAGGTCAAGGTTGCGTAGGAAGCCTCAACGCAGGTTGGGGAGGCGTATTCCCACCCTTTCGGCAAGAAACGCCGAAAGGATGGGGCAACCCAAGATTGAGATATGACTGGCGGAAAAGCGGCCCGGGGTTCGAGAGGACTCCGGGCCGCGGTGCGTTTGGGGGGTGCAATCATTTCCAGTTGCTGCGGGGCCGTCGCGGATGGTTGGCAAGGGCGATGCTTCCCGGCGCGCATAGGCGCGCATCTGCTGCATGCAATGCTTTATTCTTCTCTTTGCACATGAATGATGAGATTCCTAATCTGACGGGATTTGATCAGTCTGCGATCAACCAGGCATTTGCCGAGTTGGAGCGACAAGCCCGAAGCGCTCTTGAAGTGCTGCAGGACCAGGTCCGTCGCGCCTCTGCGGCGTATGAAGTTGAGCAGCGCGCGGGCAGTCCGCTTGCGGAAGCTCTCGCTGCGCAGGATGAGCACGCGCGTCGTGTTGCGGAGGCCTTTGCTGCGGAGGATGAGCATGTGCGCCGCGCTGCAGATGCCATTGCTGCGGAGAACGAGTACGTGCGTCGCGCCGCAGAGGTTATTGCTGCGCAAGACGAACATGTGCGTCGCGCTGGGGAGGCGATCGCCGCGCAGGACGAGTACGTGCGTCGTGCTGCGGAGGCTTTCCGTCTGGAATGGCTGGGTCGCAAGCACGGGCGGCTCAGCGAAGTGTCGGGTCGCTGGCTAAAGGCGGCGCCACCAGAGGCAAAGAAGCTAGTAGGTCAACGCTTCAATGAGTTTAAGGAGAGATTGGAGGGACTGGTTGACGCAGCGCTGGACCTGGATATTGGCCCGAGCGATGCGGCGCTGAAGGCCGAGGCCGTCGACATCACGCTGCCGGGAACGCGGCGGCTGACCGGCGCAGAGCACCCGATTACACGCACAATGAACGAGATTGTGCAAGTGTTCGCGGCGCTGGGCTATTCGGTGGGCGTGGGGCCGGAGGTTGAGACCGACTACTACAATTTCGAGAGCATGAATTTTCCGCACGGACATCCGGCGCGCGATACGCAGGACACGCTGGTGGTTGCGGGGCAGGAGCGCAGGCCGGTGCGCGACCGTTTGCTCTTGCGTACGCACACTTCGCCGGTGCAGATGCGAACGATGGAGCTGCAGCCGCCGCCGGTGCGCATCGTGATTCCCGGCAAGGTGCACCGCAACGACGCGGCCGACGCAACGCACTCGCCGATATTCCATCAAGTCGAAGGGCTGTGCGTGGATGTGAACATTACCTTCAGCGATTTGAAGGGCACGCTCGACCATGCGATGAAGGCGCTGTTTGGATCGGCGGTGAAGACACGGTTCTTTCCATCGTTTTTTCCGTTCACTGAGCCGAGCGCCGATGTGCAGATCAGCTGCATTTTTTGTGGGGGAAAAGGCTGCCGCAAGTGCAAGCAGTCGGGGTGGATTGAGCTGCTGGGCTGCGGCATGGTGGATCCGGCTGTATTCGCATTCGCCGCGCAGAAGCAGCCGGCTTACGACGCGAAGCAGATTTCGGGATTCGCGTTCGGCATGGGCGTGGAGCGGATCGCGATGATGAAGTACGGCATCAGCGAGATCGGGCAGTTTTTCGCGGGGGATATGCGGTTCCTGGGGCAGTTCGCATGAAGATACTGACGAAATGGCTTCGCGCGTATTTGCCGGGACTCGCCGTTGACGACGCGCAGCTCGCCGAGGACCTGACACTGCGCGGGATCGCGGTCGAAGGGATTTACCCGCTCGGCGAGGGCAATGGCTCGCTGTACGAGATGGACATCACCACCAACCGCGTGGACGCGATGAACCACTACGGCATCGCGCGCGAGGCGGCGGCGATCTACGGGCTGAAACTGGCGGCGCTTGATTTCGCGCTGCCTGCGCCGCGGCCGGCGAAGACGCCGTTCCCGGTGAAGATCGAAGCCGAAGACGCGTGCGGACGATTCACGGCGCGGGTGCTGCGCGATGTGACCATCGGCGAGTCGCGCGATTGGTTTACGGGCGCGGAGGTGGCAACGTACTTCGCGCTGCTCGAACAGAAGATGATTTCGAATGCCGTGGACGCGACGAACTTTACCTGGCTGGCGATGGGGCAGCCGACGCACGCTTTCGATCTGGACAAGGTCGAGGAAGGAATCGTGGTGCGGCGGGCGCGCAAAGGCGAGCGGCTGAAGACACTCGATGGAATCGATCGTGTGCTCGATGCGGACGACCTCGTTGTGGCCGACCATAAGAAGGCGGTAGGCCTGGCCGGGGTCATGGGCGGATGGGACACGATGATTACGCCGGAGACAAAGAACGTGCTGGTCGAGGCGGCGTGGTTCGATCCCGTCGCGGTTCGTCAAACGGCGCGGCGGCACGGATTGCACACCGACGCGAGTCACAGGTTCGAGCGCGGCGCGGATTTCAACGCGGGGCCGGTTGCGTCGGCGCTGGTGAGCGCGATTCTGCTGGCCAACGCCGGATGGATCGAAGGCGATCTGGTGGACGTGCGCGTGGCGGCTCTGGAAGAGCGCACGGCGCGGCGCAGGCCCATATCGATCGAATTGAGCGAAGTGTGGCGGATGCTGGGCGCTACCGAAGACGCAGAAGGAATTACAGCGGCGACGGTTGAAGGTGTGCTGACGGCTCTCGGGTGCGGATTGGTCCCCTCGCAGCGGCCGAGCTCCGGACAAGTCTCGTGGAGTGTCACGCTGCCCAGCTGGCGGCTGGATCTGGAGCGCGAGATCGACCTGATCGAAGAAGTCGCGCGCGTTTACGGATACAACCGTTTCGCGAATACGCTGCCGTCGTTTGGCGGGGGTGTGCGCGCGCTGCCGTGGGCGGAGAAAGAGATTGCGGTGCGCGGCACTCTGCTGGCCGCTGGATTCCACGAGGCGATCGGCAGCTCATTCTGTTCGGCGGCTGAAGGCGCGCTGACCGCGCAGCAGCCGGAACAGGTGGTTCCGCTCGGTAATCCGCTGAGCGAAGAGGCGGGCGTGCTGCGGCCGTCGCTGGTGCCGGGAATGTTGGCGATGATTGCCGGCAACCTGAACCGCGATGTGAGCGATGTGCGGCTGTTCGAAATGGGTACGGTGTTCAGTGGCGCGACGGACAAAGTTGAGGAGCGGCCGGCGCTGGCGTTCGGAGCGGTGGGCAGCTTGCCCGTGGAGAGCGCGCTGCACGCTGCGCGGGCGTTCGAGTTTTATGACGTCAAGGGCGTGGCGGAGCAGGTGCTCGAACGGTTCGAGATGCGCGCGATGTACTTCGACCATTTTCCGGCTGATGCTGGAATCACGCCGGAGTGGCTGCATCCGTATCGCGCCGCGCGCGCAGTGGCAGACGGCGTGACGGTGGGCTGGTTTGGGCAACTGCACCCGCGCGAGGCTGCGGCGCGGAAGATCGATACTCGCAGGCAGGGGGACGCAGTGTTCATCGGCGAGATCTATCTCAACCGCCTCTACAGGCTGCCGCTGCGCAGGCCTGTGGCGCGCGAAATCTCCCGCTATCAACCGGTGCGCCGCGATTTTTCGCTGGTTCTCGACGAGGGCATTCCGTGGCAAACGATTGACCACGCGATGGCGGAGTTGAGGATTCCGGAGTTCGTGGAATGGCGCGTGCGCGAGGTGTTTCGCGATGCGAAGCTGGGCAAGGGCGAGTATGCGTTGCTGCTGGGCGCGACGTTCCAGGCGCAGGATCGCACGCTACGTGAGGAGGAGCTCAAGAGCTTTCAGGCGCAAGTGGTGGAAGCTGTGGGCAAAGTGGGAGCGCGGCTGCGAATTTGAGCGCGCGACAGCAGATTTGAGCAAAAGAACTGCGCCGTTCGGCTATATACTCGAACGCAAATGGATTGATACGAGGTCATTGCAATGTCGGAGTCGGAGTCGGCTGTGCAAACACACAGCGAGGATCAACAACAGGCGGGGCACGAGGACCCCGTTGCGCTGGCGGTCAGCGCGGATGATTTTTCGGCGCTCGAGGAGAGGGTGCGGCGCGCCGTTGACGTGGTGAAGCGGGAGCGGCAGGCGCGCGCAGCGGTAGAGGCTCGCGTGGCGGAACTGGAATCGCGCGCGGTGGAATTTGAGGCACGGGCGACGCTTGCCGAGGCGCAAGTGCAGACGCAGTCGCCTGTGGTGGCAGAGCTGCAAAGCGAGTTGAGCGCGCTGCGCGCCGAGCGCGACCAGGTGAGACAACGCGTAGAGAAGCTGCTCGCGCAGCTTGACGCGCTGGAGCTGTGAGGCGCTAAATGGCCGAGTCAACTCATAACAATCCGGCTCAAAATAATCCGGCACGCAAAAATCCGAGCGAATACGTGACGGTGGAGATTTACGACCAGCTCTACCATCTTTCAGGGCAGGATCCAGTCCACATTCGCGAGCTGGCTGCGGTTGTCGACGCCAAGATGCGCGCCGTGGCCGCGCATGGGCGCACGGCGGATTCACTGCGCGTGGCGGTTCTGGCCGCGCTGAATCTTGCCGATGAAGTTTCGCAGGCCACTTCGGCCGATCTGCAACTGGGCCACGCCCGCGCCAATAACCTGCGCATGCTGCTGGACGAAGTGCTGGATAAGGACTAGTTCTCAGTTCACGGTTCTTAGTTCACGGACCTGCGCCGAGGTGCCGATGTCGCTGGACTGGAGCTCGGGCGCGCTGTCGGAAGGGCTTCGATGCTACGAGTGCGGCGAATTCTTTGACGCGCACGAGCATTGGGAGAGTGTCTGGCTCAAGTGCGAAGAGCCAGAAAAGACGTTTCTGCAAGCGTTGATCCAGATCACGGCGGCATTCCACCACCTTCAACAAAAGAACTTCAAAGGCGCAGCATCGCTGTTCCGTCGGGCACTGCGCAGGCTCGATGCGTTTCCTGCGGTCTATGGAGGGATTGAAGTCGACGCCGTTCGCGAGAGCGTGCGCGAATGGCTGCGCGGGCTAGACGAAGGAGAGCCGTCGACGGAGCTGCGGGTTCCGCGGATTCGATAGGCGAACCCAAAGAAAGCGTACACGCTTTCCCATTTCTCAGGTTCGAGATCTCAGGACCGCGCTGGAATGTGTGTGAATTTGCGACAAGAATCTGAGCTGCAGGCTGTCCGGGTGTCCGGGGTTGAGATCAGTATGAGGTTAGCAATGCCGCGACTGATCCTTCACCCCGGCCCACGTATTCGAAGAGGTTAGCAACGTTTCGGAAAATTGCGATACCGCTTTAGTGTTAATTCCGCAGACCGGGGCGCTTCCCTCGCAGGCAATTGTAAACCTGAGAGGGAAGCTCGATTTTCGCTTGTTCTACTTTGCGGCGAGCTGGCGCAGAACATATTGCAGGATGCCGCCGTGCTCGAAATACTCGATCTCCTGCGGTGTGTCGATGCGGACCATTGCATGGAATTTTTTCGGACCTTTGGACGAGGTCGCAGTTACTTCGAGGATGCGGCCGTTGGCGAAGCGCTCTTTGAGGAGCTTGGTGAGGCCGGGGAATTCGTAGACCTCTTCGCCGGTGAGGCCGAGCGATTCCGCATTTTCGCCGGGCGCAAATTGCAGCGGCAGAATGCCCATGCCGACGAGGTTCGACCGGTGAATGCGCTCGAAGCTTTCGGCGATGACGGCGCGAACGCCGAGCAGCTTTGGTCCCTTGGCGGCCCAGTCGCGCGAAGAGCCGGAGCCGTATTCTTTGCCGGCAAGAATGATGAGCGGGACGCCGCGCTTGGCGTACTCGACGCTGGCATCGAAGATGGACATCGGTTCGCCTTCAGGAAGCAGCCGCGTGACGCCGCCCTCAGTGCCGGGCGCGAGCTTGTTGCGCAGGCGCACGTTGGCGAAGGTGCCGCGCACCATGACTTCGTGATTGCCGCGACGGGAGCCATAGGAATTAAATTCGGTAGGCTTAACTCCGTGCTCAGTGAGATATTTTCCGGCGGGGCCGTTAGCTTTGATGGAGCCGGCGGGTGAGATGTGGTCGGTGGTAACCGAGTCGCCGAGAACGGCGAGGACGTGTGCGCCTACGATGTCGGTGACCGGCGCTGGCGTCATTTTCATTCCGTCGAAATACGGCGCCTGGCGGATGTAGGTCGAGTCCGGCTCCCACTGATACACGTCGCCGGTGGGGAAACTAAGGCCCTGCCAACTTGCGTCGCCGTCGGTGACGGTGGCGTATTCCTTGCGGAATCCTTCGCTCGAAACAGCGCGCTCGATGGAGGCGGAGACTTCGGCTTGCGTGGGCCAGATGTCGCGCAGGTAAACGGGCTTGCCGGTTTGGTCGGCGCCGAGGGGATCGGCGTCGAAGTTGTGGCCGATTTTTCCGGCGAGGGCATACGCAACGACCAGCGGCGGAGACATTAAATAATTTGCGCGGACGTCGACGTTGACGCGGCCCTCGAAGTTGCGATTGCCCGAGAGCACGCTGACTGCAACGAGGCCGTGCTCTTCAATCGATTTCGAAACGTCGGAGGGCAGCGGGCCGCTGTTGCCGATGCACGTGGTGCAGCCGTAGCCGACAACGTTGAAGCGCAACTTGTTGAGATACGGGAGGAGTCCGGCTTTTTCGTAGTAGTCGGTGACGACGCGGGAGCCGGGAGCGAGCGAAGTTTTGACCCACGGCGGAACGGTGAGGCCCTTTTCGACGGCTTTCTTGGCGAGCAGGCCGGCGGCGATCATCACGGATGGGTTCGACGTGTTGGTGCAACTGGTGATGGCTGCGATCACGACCGAGCCGTGATCGAGATAGCGGTCGGGATCGACATGGAAACGTTCCTTAACGGTTGTGGTGACGTGAGTGGAAATAGGCAGCGCAGCGGAGGATCGATCAGGACCTTCGTTGTCTTCAACGGCGATGGCGGTATCGGTGACCGTGTCTCGCTGCCACGCGGCCGCGGTGCGTGAGCCGAGCGGCTTGGCGGTGGGCGCGAGCAGCGATGGCAGTTGTTCGGCGAAGCTCGCGGCCGCATCTTTCAGCAGCACACGATCCTGCGGGCGCTTGGGCCCTGCGACGCTGGGCTCGACGGTAGCGAGATCGAGCTCGAGGGTTTGCGTGTATTCGGCCTCGGGCGCGCCGGCGGTATGGAAGAGGCCCTGCTCCTTGTAGTAGGCCTCGACGAGCGCGATTTGTTCTTCGCTTCGCCCGGTGAGCCGCAGGTAGCGCAGAGTTTCGGCGTCGACGGGGAAGATGCCGCAAGTAGCGCCGTACTCCGGCGCCATGTTGCCGATGGTGGCGCGGTCGGCGAGCGGGAGCTCCGCGATGCCCGGACCATAGAACTCAACGAATTTTCCAACGACGCCGAGTTTGCGCAGCGCCTGCGTGACGGTGAGAACGAGGTCGGTAGCCGTTGCGCCTTCGCGCAGTTTTCCGGTGAGCTTGTAGCCGACCACTTGCGGGACGAGCATCGACACTGGCTGGCCGAGCATTGCGGCTTCAGCCTCAATGCCGCCCACGCCCCATCCGAGCACGCCGAGTCCGTTGATCATGGTGGTGTGCGAGTCGGTGCCGACGAGCGTGTCGGGATAGGCATAAAGTTGGCCGTCGATCTCTGTGGTGAAGACCACACGGGCGAGATACTCGAGATTGACTTGGTGGCATATTCCCATCCCGGGCGGCACAGCGGAGAAGTTGCGAAACGCGGACTGGCCCCACTTGAGAAATGCATAGCGCTCGCGGTTGCGCTGGAACTCGAGGAGCGAGTTGGCCTCGTAGGCTGCGGGCGTGCCGTATTCGTCCACCTGAACGGAGTGGTCAATCACGAGCTCGGCGGGCGCGAGAGGATTCACGCGCTCAGGATCGCCGCCCAGAGTCTTAATAGCGTCGCGCATGGCGGCCAGATCGACGACAGCGGGAACGCCGGTGAAATCCTGCATGAGGACGCGGGCCGGCATGTAGGCAATTTCGCGGCTGGGCTCGGCTTTCGCGTCCCAGCGTGCGAGGAATTTGATGTCGGCGGCGGTGACGTTCACGCCATCTTCGCGGCGCAGCAGATTTTCAAGCAGGATTTTGAGGCTGAAGGGAAGGCGCGCGAGATTGAAGCCGCGGTCGCCATTTGAGCCGCGGGCGCTGAGGGCAGGGAGGCGATAGATGGTGTAGGAGCGGCTGCCGGAGGTGAGCACGGCGCGGCTATTGAAGCTGTTCATCGGAAGATCCTCTCAGTGGGGCTAGTCCGCCGCGGCGGATGAACGAAGCTAGCGGAGTTCGAAAACGAGCGGGGTTAGCGGAGCTGGCTGAGCCAGATCGTCGGCATCCGATCACGAGCCGCAGCAAAAAACTCATCGGAAATAGATTACTCAGCGCGAAGGGTTAACGTCCACGGTCGGGACGACCATGGCGAAAGCGCCTGAGGAGAGGCGAGCCGGCAATGTCAAGACGGCAGCACATGGGTGCAAGAAGATTGTAGCGCGAATGCAAGTTGCGACGAAAGCGGAATCTGCGCTCAATGTGGGGTGCGGGCGAGGATGCCCGCACGACAGCCGGCCGGGAGGCCGGCGCTACACCATAGCTGGCGTTCCGTAAAGAAAGGGCCAACGGTTCATTTTCGTCCTGCGGCTTGGTTGCAGATCCAGAACTGAAGCAACGCTTGCACCTATACTTGTAGTGCGATGTTCTTCGCGGCGAGGTATCCCCTGCATTGAATTCCTGGGCTGGCATTGAAGGGCTGTTTGCGCGTTTTTTTGCGTGGGTCAGGCGACGCGTGCCCAACGAGCGGCAGCGGTTGCTGGCCCTCACCATTGTGGCCGGCGGACTGTGCGGGCTGGCGGCAGTGGCATTCCACCTTGCTTGCTTTTGGTTGTACGCATCGCTCATTGACCGTGCCACGGCGGCTTCCGGCCATGCGTGGATCTGGTGGACGATTCTAACGCCCGCGCTGGGCGGGCTGATTGCGGGCATCGGGCTCACCTATTGGGTTCCGGCGGCGGCGGGCAGCGGCATTCCGCAGATCAAGGCGGCCTTCACATTTCGCTTCGGCGCAATCACGCTGAAGGAGACGCTGGGCAAGTTTGTTTTGTGCACGCTGCAGTTGGGCAGCGGAGCGTCGCTCGGCGTGGAAGGACCGACGGTACAGATTTGCGCCGGAGTGAGCAGTTTTCTGGCGCGGATTGCGCGGCTCAGCCCGGTGAACAGCCGGCGCATGACGTCGGTGGGCATGGCGGCAGGTATCGCGGCGGCGTTCAATGCGCCAATCGCGGCGGTGACCTTCACGCTTGAAGAACTGATCGGCTCGCTCGACCAGACCATGCTTTCGGGCGTGATCGTGGCGGCCGCGCTTGCAGCCGTGGTGGAGCATGGCATTCTCGGCTCGAATCCGATCTTTCACGTGCCGCGGCTGCAGACCTACACGCTGGCCAAGGCGTCGTCGCTCGTATGGTACGCGCTGCTCGGCTTGCTGGCCGCTATCGTTTCGGTGGCGTTTACCGATTCGCTGCTGTGGCTGCGTCTCCGTTTCAGAGAACTCAAGCGAGTGCCCAGGTGGATTCAACCGGCGATCGGCGCCGGGGCTACGGGCGCACTGGCCGTGGTGGCGATCCAGTTCTTTCACGCGAACGGTATTGCGGGCAATCCTTACACCACGCTCACGCAGGCTCTGCTGGGCAATCTGCCTGTCACGTCGATGGCCGCGCTGTGTGTGCTGAAGTTGGCCGCTACCGTCACGTCGTATTCGAGCGGTGGATCAGGCGGCATTTTTGCCCCCGCACTTTACATGGGCGGAATGCTGGGCGGCGCGGTCGGCTACCTGGATGTGATCGTCTTCCACCACCCGGCCGACACCATCGGAGCTTTCGCCGTGGTGGGCATGGGCGCGGTATTTGCGGGAATTGTGCGCGCGCCTATGACGTCGATTCTTATCATTTTCGAAATGACGAGCGGATATGGGCTGGTGCTGCCGTTAATGATTGCGAATATGAGCGCATTTGCGCTGGCGCGGTATTGGCGGCACACGTCGGTCTACGAGGCGCTGCTGGAGCAGGATGGCATCTTCCTTAATCCGAAACACAAACCTTACGATCCGGGCGCGGGCGGCGCGGTTCCGGACGATGGACCGGACGAGGAATTTCCGTTGGCGGAATAATTTCGAATTAGTTCACGGTGAGTGTGACCGTCGTGGTTTGCGTGATCGAACCGGACGTGCCGGTTACGGTGATGGTATAGCTGCCTGTTGTTGTCCCAGGACTTCCGCTGCCGCCCCCGCTGCTCTTGCTGCTGCAACTGGTAAGGCCGACGGCTAAGACCCCAAGCAGCGCGAGCATGCCGACCATCGAACGCCAGCGTCGCCGCCGCGCCGGAATACCAAAGAAGAGAATGACACAGGCCAACGCAGCACCGCTGCCCGCGTACCATGGAGCTCCGCGAGTATCAGGCCGAACCAGGGAACCGGTCGTCGCCGCCGTAGTGGTAACGGTGAGCGTGCCTGTTCCATTCGACGCGCCCGTGATGCTGACTGGAGAAGTTGCGCCGAAGCTGAATGTCGGCGGATCTGTTGCGCCGCTTGGGCCGGACGCGAGGGCCGCAGTCAGGGTCACATTGCCGGTGAATCCTCCGCTGGGCATCACGGTGATTGAAGTCGTGTTGCCGCTTGTGGCGCCAGGCGAACTGATGGTGATTGCGCCGCCGTTGGTCAGTGTGAAGGTTGGCGCAACGTAGGCGCTGACATTGGCGGTTACGACGGTCGGCATCGAAATTGCGCCCGATACGCCTGTGACCGTGACCGCGTAGGCTCCGGCAGTCGTAGTTGTGGTAGTGCTGACCGTGAGCGTGGCGTTTTGCGCGGAGGCGCCGGAGATCGTCACAGAAGGCGTCACGCTGCAAGTCGCGGAGCTGGTCGGATTCGCAGGCGTGGTGGTGATGGCGCAGGTGAGATTGACTGTTCCGGTAAAGCCATTCGACGGCGTGATGGCAATGGTCGCAGTGTTGCCGGTGGCGGCGCTGGCTTCAAAGGTGATGGGGCCGTTGTTCGAGAGAGCGAAACTGGGAACGGCGGCAGCTGTCACTGTCACTGTATTCATTCCCGTTGCGCCGTTATAAGTTGAGGAGCTGTTCGAGTCGGGCGTGTAAGTTGCCGTGAGCGTATCGGCGGCGACGGCAAGCGAGCTGCCGGGAACAGTGATAACGGCGCTGCCGCTCGTGAGCGTGGCCGCTGCGGAAATGTAGGTTCCGCTGGTCAGCGTGACGGAACCGGTGGGCGTTGCACCGCTGCCACTCACCGTGACGGTGACCATGGTGGACTGCGCTGTGGTGATGCTTGCGGGAGACGGAGATACCGTGACCGTCGGCGTGGTTGTCGTGGCAGCTCCGTCCCAGTCGGTTGACTGACTTTGCAAGACGGTCAGGGTGTAACCCTGGCCCTCTGTATCGGCATTGCCGACTAAGATTTCGGGATAGCCGTTACCCAGCAGATCGGCGGCGGCGAGACTCGTTGGCCGCTGTCCCAGCGCCAGAAGCGCTTCAGCGAGGGTTCCGTCGCCATTGCCGAGCAAGACCTCGGTGTAGTCGTCCGGGTTGCCCAGGACGACGTCCAGGTTTCCGTCCTTGTTGAAATCCGCCAGCGCCATGGACGAAACGGCGGCATCGGTGTCCGCGATGGCCAGCGTGTTGGCAGCCTGAAAGGTGCCGTCGCCGTTGCCGAGGAAGGTGTAGACATTAGCGACGTTGGGGTTGGGATTCGTACCGGGGATAAATCCGGCAACGATCAAATCGAGCTTCCCATCGTTGTTCAGGTCGCCAAGTGCTACGAGATTCAAGTTGGTTGCGCCGGCCGTGGGCGCGGTCTTCGAGGTGAAGCTTTCGTCGGCGTTGCCAAGGTAAACGTGAAGAGTTCCGGTGGTTTGGTCGGCGACAACGAGATCGGTTCGACCGTCGGTCGTCAGGGCGCCGGCGGCAAGCCCCGTAGGGTTGGCCGAACTGTCGACCAGCACCGGCGTACCGAGAGTGCCGTTGGATTGCCCGAAGAGCACATAGACGCCCTGACCGCTCTCGCCAACCGCGACGTCCGGAATGCCATCGCCGTTGAAATCGCCCATCGCGAGGCTGACCGGATTGGCGGTCAAAACGTAGTCCTTTTCAGCCGCGAAGGATCCGTTGCCTTGGTTGGTGAGGACCGACACTTCCGGTCCGGAATTGTTTCCCCCGTAGCCAGCGACAACCGCGTCGGACAGGGTGTCATGATTCATCTTGGCGGCAACGAGGAATTCGGGCTGGTTGTTCACAATGCTGGTAACGGCTGCGCCCAATGCGCCAGTGCCGTTGCCCTGCAGCATGACCAGCGAGCTGCTGCTCGTTGTGGAGCTGTTGAACACCAGGACATCGGTTTTGCCGTCGCCGTTGAAGTCGGCACTGGCAATCTGCTTGTCGCCGCTGTAGGTGCCCTGGGTATAGACAGGCGAGTCCACAAAGGTGCCGTCGCCGCCTCCCATCAGGATCTGGAACATGGGTATGGGCGTATCGTAGCCGCCCTCGGTGTAAACGCCCGCCGAGTTTGTTCCAAGCACGATATCCGGGTTGCCGTCACCGTCGATATCGGTGATTGCAACCGGCATATAGTCGGGCAACCCGGCATAGCTGGGACCGGTCGTAAAGGTTCCGTCGCCGTTGCCATAGAAGATGGAGACGTATCCCGGCTCAGAGACAACCACGTCCAGCTTGCCGTTGTTTCTGAGGCTGCCGACGGCATTGCCGCCGACTGAGGCAAGATTTGTGCTTAGGTAGGCCAGAGTGCCGTTGGTGGGGCCTTGGGTGAAAGATCCATTACCCGCGCCGAAGAGCACCGTGCCGCCGACCAGCAGATCCTTCACATCGCCTGTCTTGAAGACGCCGGATTCCACCTGGAGGGAGCTTGTCCAGGTGAGGTTCGAGACCGGTCCGACGGTAAATGTGCCGTCGCCTTTGCCGATGAGGGTTGTGACAGTGCCGGTATAGCTGGGATAACCAGGGACATTGGTGACGCTTGTGGAATTGAGGATGACGATGTCGGGAATGCCGTTTCCGTTCACGTCGTCGACGGTAAATCCGGCTGCGGTTGCGTAGCTATTGGCAGACACGTCGTAATACACGGGCTTCTGGAAAGTTCCATCGCCATTACCGAGCAGAACGGCCGTAGCCGGCATTGAATTCGCCGGATCAGTCAGCCCGGTCTCCACAATGTCCATGATGCCGTTGTTGCGCAGGCTCGCCCCGTAGAATGCGCCGGGGTCTGAGCCGCTCGTGACCTGGGTATTGGTAACCGTGTTGGCCGTGTAGTCAGTGATCGTGACATAAAGGCCGGGGTTGTCCAGTTGGGCGCCGATGGCTGCGCCGTCTGAGGTTCGCCCGAGAAGTAGGCCGGTATTGGATGCGTGCAGTCCGAGAACCTGAGGGGTGCAGCCGTTGGCAAATACGTCTGGGGTGGTTGCCAGACCGGACAATTGGTGGAAGTAATCCTGCGCATCGGTCAGCGAGGTGAAGTACTCAGCCTGAGGTAGTCCGGCGCCGGGAAGAACGTAGTCCTCGTCGAGACTGCAATCCGGCTGGCGCGTCAGACCGACCGAGTAGGCAACGGTCGCGTCGGCAGCGCTGGTCGAGTTGGGAACCCAACTGAGAGCCGTGAGCCAATTGCCCAGAAACGGTAGGGTCGAAACACTGGTTTCGAGCGTTGGAGTGAACGTTAGGCCTGAGTTCGGGGCCAAGCCGAAGCTCGCTTCCACGCCGCTCCTACCGGCAAGACTGGACGGCAGCGCCTGTGACTCAGGGTTGGGCTGGGGGGGATACGCCTTTAACGTGTTTGCGACATTAGATCGCAATAGCTGCCATTCGTAGACGCACAGATGCCACGAAGACCCCTGGCTGGCAGGAACCTGCATGAGACATATGTTCGAGATTTGTGTATCCGTAAGGTTCGCCAAATCCAATAGATAGGTAACAGCCGCGTCGGTATCGGCGCGCGCCTGAAAATCGCGGGCAGGCCCTGTCATTAACACGACAAGGGCGATCAGGAGGGTTCGAGCGGAGAGATTTCCGGGCAACGGTTTGCGCCGCGCGGCGCGGACAGAACGACGAGCAGAACCGCTGGAAGCAGACCTGGGAAGAACAGGCATGGTGCGACTCCTGGAATTCGATCGCTTGGGGGTCAAAACACCATCCCCTGAAAGACTGCGCGGCGACGAAGGAAGCCGGAAACAATGTTCAAGTTATTCGATCTGGTTTTCGACGGCGGCTCGAAGGAGGGACCCTTGGGGGGAAGGACCGATGCCTCCGATGCATCCACTTATACCACGTTCCGCCCCGCTCAGAGCCAGGGACCGCATCGGATCGAGTCGGAGGGCAACCTGCTCCGCAGGGGGATCGAAGCCCTCAACGCTCCGGAGAATACTGTTTGGGTTAGCGCGGCTCCGTGTTGTAGAGGAAGTAGGCGCGGAGCTCGAGGTAGGGGCCGTGGAATTCGCGGGGCAGATTGGGATAGCTGGAGCCGCTGATGGCGCCCCAGGCCGCGCGATCCAGGCCGGTGTCGCCGGAGCGGCCCACCAGTTGCATATCGGTGACCTGTCCGCTGGGCAGAACCTTGAACTGAATTGCGACCACTCCCTGCTTGAGGATGGGCGGGTTCACTTCATCGGGAATCAGCGGGTCCCACGTTTGCTGCGTGATGTAGTGCCAGCGCTGAAGCCAGTTGCTGAAGTCGACGCCCTGCGTGTCAGAGAGGACTTGCACGCCGCCGGTTCCCGCACCGGGGTGCAGCGAAAGGCCGCCTGAGGGCGCGTCATAACCGGGCTGGCCATGGTTGTGCATGGCGTTCTGCATGTCCTGGCGCAACTGGTCCGCGGGATTCTGCGGGGCCACGGCGAAGTTGGGCCTGGCGGGAACGGACGACGGACGCGGCTCTTCAACCTGCGACTGCGACTGAGGGTTGGGCGGAATCGGCTGCGAGGCCTCCGGCTTGGGCTGCTCTGGGGCCTGCTGTTGCGCGGGCGGAGGCGGCGTGGGCGGGGCTTCGCGATTCATGTCTTCAAGCGTTTTCTTATCGATCAGCGGATGATTGAGCGGCTTGGGCGCAACTTTGGGCTGGGTCTGGCGCAGGGCGTCCGGCGGCAGATCAAGATAAGCCAGATCCTTGCGCTGCTTGATCACGTCGAACGGGTCAACGATCTTAGGCACTTTGAAGATGTACGTCGGAATCCAGGTAATGGCGGAAAAGAAAAGGATGTGAGCGAGAAGCGCAAGCCAGAAGCCCTCGCGCAGGCGCGACCAGCGGCGCTCGTCCTCAAGCTCGCCGATCATCTCCAGCAATTCGTGGGTGTCGTAGTCAACCCAGCGTGAGCCGCGAAGGGCGCTGGGAGCGGAGCCATTGGTCTCGAGCGGACCTTTCGGGTTCAAAGGAAGGCCGAGGAAGCCGCCGGGGGAAGTCTTCTCCGGGGCGGAGCTTTCCGCTTCCGGGGCCGGATCGGCTGGCCCCTTGGGCTCGGTCTCTTCGGTTGGCGTTTGGCTCGTGGGCATTCTAGGCTTGGGGGTCAACTACAGATGCGTTTTCCGGCGCACACACGCATCCTCAGCCCCCTATTGAGTCCTTCCTGTCTATTCTCTCATTTTCGTTAAAACCGGTCTCTCATTCGCCTGAAATCTTTGCGCTGCAGAGCGCCCCGTACAATGGTTCTTGTTGAATCGACGGGTTCTTGTTGAATTGACGCAGGATGGACCGGAAAGGACAGCGTTTGAACGAGTTTTTTGCGCGCGTGGCGGCCGAATGGAAGTTGGTGCTTCTGCCGGCGCTGTTGAAGTGGGGAATCCTGGGCGTGGGCGCAGTTGCCGTTCTGGATTCATCGAGCATTCCCGTCCCCATGGACGCAATTCTGGCCATCTATGTGTGGAACGACAAGCCGCACTTCTGGCTCTACTGCCTGATGGCGGCGGCGGGGTCGGCGATCGGGGGGTTGCTGCCGTACTGGCTGGGGCGCGCAGGCGGCGAGCTTTTCCTGCTCAAGCGGATCAATCGCGCGAAATTCGAGAAAATGCGTGACCGCTTCCAGCGGCAGGAGTTCCTGGCGGTGATGATTCCGTCAATGATGCCGCCGCCTGCGCCATGGAAGATGTTCATCTTCGCGTCGGGCGTCTTCGAGATGCGCATTCCGAATTTTCTGGCGGCCGTGTTTGTGGGTCGAATGTTGCGCTGGCTTGTGCTGTCGCTGCTGGTGCTCAAGCTGGGCCCGAGCGCGGTGGATTTGGTGGCGCGCCACGCGGTGCCCGTGGTGCTGATTGTCGGCGCCCTGGCCGTGGCTGGATTCGCGATGTGGTGGCGGCGGAAGAAGCGCAGCGGAACGCTGCTGGAAGACTGAGCGAGGCCCCGACGTCTGCGGGCGGCAAATGTTTCTTTAGACGGCGCTGGTTCCCGCACGGGCGCTCTCAAAGGCGTCGACAAATTCCCGATAGCGGCGAGCCATTTCATTGACAGCAGACTGGCGCGAAATCTTCTGGTCGCGAAGATCGACAAGCGGCTGCCAGAAATCGGTTCGGCCAACGGCGAATCCAATGAAGCCCGGAACAGTGGCCGCCGTGGTCAGCCACTCCAGCACTTTTTGATCGTCTTCGCCGCGGCCGAGAATGATGCAGCCGACCGAGCTTCGTCCGCCGGCTTTGGCGGTCGCGACGATCTTTTCGCAGTCTTCGCGGCGGTCTAATCCTTCAATCTTCCACACATCCGGCTCAATCCCGGCGTTCTGCAATTCCTCAATGGTCCGGACCATGAGCGCAGGGCGAATCTCGCGATCGTAGGCCTTCTTATCGCCATTAACTTTTTCAAGCTGGGTTTTTTCTGCCGGCACGAGCAGCTCAAACATGAACAGACTGCGATTCGCGTTTTGCAAGTAATTCGAAAGCCGCTTGAGACGGGCGGTTTGGCGGCGGTTCAACTCAGGGTCGCCCTCGGGATTGTAGCGAACCAGCACTTTGCAGAAAGTGGGGTGAATGGACTCGATGTGCGCGGCAAATTCCTCGCCGTACTCGAAGTCGAATTCTTCCTGGCCGCTTTTTTCAGCGGGACACGCGAAGATGAAACCTTTCGCCGCGGCGTCGCGCAGGATCGCCGCGCCGAACTGCTCGTCGGCAAGGATTCCGGCCTTCTCTTTGGGCACGCCGCCGGCGACGGCCTGCTGGAAGCCGTCGTAGATCACCTGCTTGGCGGCGGCGATCTGCGCGGTTTGCTGGGCGTCGAGTACGCCCTTCCAGCCGAACATCCCCGTCTCAAACGAGCCGCGATGGTCAAAGGGAAGGATGTACAGCGGCTTTTGGTAGCCACGAATCGTCATAGTCGCCCATCGGTCTTGCCTTGAACGCGCTTGTTTTGATTACGCCTTTAGTCAGCGTCAGGCCGGCAAGAAGACTTCAGACAAGTATTCAGATGCACGCGCGCGGGTTCTGTTGCGCCCGGCCCCCGCGCTCAATCATTGAAGCAAATTTTTCGATTCAATCCCGCTATTTGTTGATCAAAGCTTCCTGGGGGCGGCCCATGTTCATCTGCCGGACAAGTGCAGGCACGCCGAGCGCGACGCCGAGAACGATTGCGGTTGCAGCGAGGTCGTTGCGATAAAAGGGCAGGGCGGCGACGTAGCAGGTTCCAAGCCCGGCCAGCGTTGGCGGATAGCCGTTGAAGCCGCTAACCCAGACGCTAAAGTTCGAGACGAGGAAGAACCCGGTCGGTCCAATGAGAGTGGCTGCGAGGCCGCGCGCAAAGGTGGTCTTCTGTTGAAGCAGAATGGCACCGAGCACCATCACCGCCGCATACCAGGTCCAGGTGATTCCATAGCTCTGCCAATGGAACGCGGAGTGGTAGGTATAGGTCGTTAAGCAATAGTCGCTTAGCATGAAGACGGCCAGGGGAGCCAGCATCTCGCGCCACGAGCGGCGCGCGCCAAAGTAGAGCAGCGAACCGGTGACGGCCGTGAAGTTCAAGAACGGCAAGTGGCCCGCAACCAGGTAGCGGGAAAACACACCAAGCAACACTAGCAAGTAAGCAACCATGACCACCTCATTGGAATGGGCCGAAGAGTCTCGGCTTGAAACGGCGGTCCCAAGAATCAGGGGACTGCATCTATTCTGCGGTCCAGGGGCGGCGCGGTCAACCCAAAGCGTTCCACGAGGTGAAGAATATTTTGCATGGGAACAAACTTTCTACCGTTACTCGCGGCCTTAGCGCGAAGACTGACCCTGTAGATGGGGGAGCGATGCTGGTGCGAAAATCGCCGTTCTGCCGCTCCGGCTGAGCAAGCTAGTCGATGCTGACGGAAGGATAGGTCTCGATGTACTCTTCCCCGCTGCAGCCTTGGTAGGTAACCGTGCGAGCTCGGAAATCGACATCGTAGCGCACGACTCCAGCTCGCCAAGCGGCAGTTAGAAACTCCGGGAAGGCGCTTTTGCCAGCTTGATCCGTCCGAAGCGCTTTAACGAGGCTGCTCTCATCAAAACGTGGCACATCGGCAAGACCGGCGATGAGGGGATCGCCCTGCCTAATCACGGGACCTTCATCTGTCAGGAAGAGGCTTTGGCAAGACGGCAGCGACCATATATTTCGGGTTACTCCAGCTTGCCTCAGAACTTCAGCGAGGTAGGGAAAGCCTCCAACGCGTGGTCGCACTTCTTGCGCGCGCTTCATTGCCGCCGTCAGGTTGTCGATTGCTTTACTCACGCGATTCTCTCCACAATCTGATTCAGTGTTCTGGGTGCTCCAGGCGCTGTAAGCAGCTCAAATTTTACATGCGTCAAGCGCTCCGACTCTTCCCAAAGCCGCTTCGCGGCAATTTTATCAAGTGCGCTTTTCGGAACCGCAGCTTCAGTTGGATATCCTTTCAGCTCGCCAATTCCATCGGGGCCGTAATATCCGCCGGCGACTGCCTGTGGGGCGACTGCCGCATACAAGGTTGGCAAAGCTCCATGCGCAGCATCCTGTGAAAGGAAAGGCCTCATGGCTGCTATCAGCAGCTTCATCCCCCTGCGCAGATGATCCGCCTGCAGATTGGTGACTGCGTATCCGGGATGCGCAGCGGTGCTGATGATGGGGGATCCTGCTGCCTCCAACCGGCGTTGCAGCTCCTGAGAGAAGATCAGTCCGGCAAGCTTCGATTGTGCGTAGGCCTGGAACATCGGCTTATAGACGCGTTCACTCTGCAGATTATCGAATTCGATCTTGCCTTGGTTGCTGGCCGAGCTCGACACCGTCACCACGCGCGAGCCGGCGACTTGCTTGATGGACGGAAGTAATAACCCGGTCAGGGCAAATGGGCCGAGGTAGTTTGTCGCAATCTGACGTTCAAACCCGTCCGCCGTGACCTCACGCTTTGGCAGTGCCATGACGCCCGCATTGTTGATCAGAAGGTCAATCGATTGGCCGGGGAAGAACTCTTTTACGCGGTTGGCAAAAGCATGGACGGAAGCCTGCACCGCGAGATCGAGCACTTCGGTGTGAAGCTTCGCGTTGGGAACAAGATCGAGAATGCGGGCGGCGGCGTTGTCGGCCTTGGCCCGCGTCCTGGCGGTTAGGATCAATTCGGCTCCGCTGCGCGCCAGCGCAACCGCCGTCTCAAACCCGATGCCGCTGTTCGAACCCGTGATCACGACCCTGCGCCCACGCTGCGAGGGGATATTTTGAGTGGTCCATTTCGTTTTCATGGGAGTAGTATTGATCCAATAGTATACTTTGGCAAGTAGGCACCTTTTTGTGCTGTACACACCTTGAGGTAACTAATGGGAAAATTCAGCAGACCCCCAGTTCTCTCGTGGAAAGAAATCGCAGCCCTTTGCGAGACACTCACCGAAGCCGAAGACGCGCTCACGCGCGAGATGGTTTCCCGCATCTCGGACAAGTGGTCACTTTGGACGATGAGTGTGATCGCAGAACTCGATCAACCGAAGCGCTTCTCCCGCATCATGGACGATGTTGAGGGCGTCAGCCAGAAGTCACTGACGAAGACACTGCGCGGACTGGAGCGTGACGGGCTGATCACGCGCCGTGTCTTTGCCGAGGTGCCGCCTCGCGTGGAGTACGCAATCACACCCCTCGGGACCGAGATGCTCAATCACGTTGCACCACTCTGGTTGTGGGTGGCAAGAAGCGTGAAGCGCTTTCAGCGCTGCCGCGTCGCGTTCGACCTGCCCCTTGCTCTCTAGTGTTGTTCGCGGCCGTTCATGGCTTCGCCCGCGTCGTCCCGACCGTCGACGATGTAGGCCCAGCCGGTGAGCGGCGAGCGGGCGGACGCGGCCGTTGATGCGCCGCGGGTACCGAGAAACGGATAGCTGAAGCGCAGATCGGTGAATTCCGCAGTTGTCCATGTGCGATTCGGCGGGAGTTTCGGCGGGTCCATCCCGGGCGCGGATTCCTGGCCCACGTCGCGGACCACGGCCCATGTTCCCCAGTCGAGATACACCTGGCCCAACGCGGTTCGCTTGGCGGCTTCGACTGCCGGCGTATTGGCCGGTTTGTAGAGCACGTCGTGGTGCGAGTCGCTGTCGATGGTGTCCGTCCATGTGTTGATTTCGGCGGTCTGATAGAAGTCCGGCGTCTCAAGGATCGCGTGCCAGCGGAAGGGATTCACGGGGTATGGTTCGGCGGCCGTGCGATTCGCCGGCTCGGAGGCGACATTGGTGTTGCCAAGCATAACCAGTGCTTGCGCATGCTCGGCCCAGCGCACGCAGCCCAGAACCAACATTCCGGCGAGAGCAAAGATGGCCCAGCCCTGACCGCGGAATTGCGTGCGGCGCGCGCCGATCTCACGATCGGCGAGGCCGAGGAGCCAGGGAATGGTGAACGCCAGAAAATACAGGCCCCACAGAATCGGCTCGGCAATGAACATGAAGCTGCCGGCATACCAATGAGAATTGAGCGGGAAGAACGGGCGGACGCCGTAGTTATTGGTCCAGTCAAGCAGGATGTGGCTGAGCGCGGCGACGCAGGCGGTGAGATAGAGCCATCCCCAGTGGAGGGGCTGGCGTGGAGGCGCCGTGGGCGGCGCCGGGGGCGCTTTTGCGTTTTGGACGAGAGCATCGGGTTGGGTAGAGGCGGCCGCGTCGCGGCGGTGTCGGCGTTTTTCACGCCAAAGATGCAAGAGCGCCACGGCGCCGACTACAACTCCTGCAACGACGGGCACAGCCCAGAAGGTGTGCGTGATGCCGCGATGATGCTTCAGTTCGTCGACCGGGCCGCGGAGCCCCCAGAGAATGTCGAGGTCGGCAGCCTCTGCGGCCAGCACCGCCGCAAGGGTGGCGTAGGCCGTCTTGCGGTTGAATCCGGCGCGGCCTAAACATGCGCCAGTAAGAAAATGGGTGACTGGTTCCATGAATGTGCGGGTCTCGCGAAAGCGGTTCTCTAATCTGTTTGAACTTAGCCTCGTCTCTTAAGTGGCGTTTTCCCTCAAGAAAACGCCACACTCCTTAGTCCTCCAGACTCCACGTGAATTGGAGAACCACCTTAAGCCCACTCGCCCTTGCGCATCAGCGGCTCGGCAACGCCCGACGCGGTGATGCCGTCGATATCGAGTTCGGCCGAGCCGATCATCCAGTCAACGTGAATGAGGCTTGTGTTCGCGCCACGCGCGGCCAGCTCCTCGGGCGAGAGCTTGTCTCCGTTAATCAGGCACGAGGAATACGATTGGCCGAGCGCAATGTGCGATGCGGCATTTTCGTCGTAGAGCGTGTGGAAGAAGACGAGGCCGCTTTGCGCGATGGGAGACGAGTGGGGAACGAGCGCCACTTCGCCGAGTCGGCGCGCGCCGTCGTCGGTGTCGATGAGTTTTTCAAGCACTTCCTGGCCGCGGGTGGCGTGGGCCTCAACGATGCGGCCGTGTTCAAAGCGAACTTGTATGCCCTCGATCATCGTGCCCAGATGCGACAGCGGCTTGCTGGCGGTGACGATGCCGTCTGCGCGGTCCTTGTGTGGGGTAGTGAAAACTTCCTCAGTAGGCATGTTGGGAATGCAGTAGTTGCCGTTGCCCGCGGTAGTGCCGCCGCCCAGCCACTCGTGATCGTCGGCGAGACCGAGACGGAAATCCACGCCGGGGCCGCGATATTGGAGGGCCGAGTAGCGCTTCGCGTTCAGAAACGCGGAGCGCTTGTGCAGATCTGCGTCATGCGCTTTCCAGGCGCTCACGGGATCGGCTGTGTTGATGCGCGTGGTGAAAAAGATGGCGGCCCAAAGCTTGGCCATCGCTTCATCGGGCGGGTCGTTGGGGAACACGGCCGCGGCCCAGGCGGGAGTGGCGGCGCCCACGATGGTCCAGTTGATCTCGTGGCGCGTGATGAGCTCGAGTGCGCCGCGATAGGCCTGCGAGAGCGCGCGATTGGCCCGGCCGACTTTATCGGGATCTTCGTTCGAAAGCAGACTGGGATTGGCGCCCGCAACCGCGAGACGCGCGGAACCGCTTTTGAATGCTTCGGCCATTCCGTCGTAGAGCCACTTGGCGGCGCGGTCGAAACTCGCGTCGGGCGCGTGATGATAGCGCAGAAGTGTGGACTCATCGTCCGAGAGCAACGTGGTGACGAGCGAAGCGCCGGCGCGATAAGCCTGCTCCGTGATGCGGCGCGCCAGGGGCAGAGTGTCAACGGACGCGGTCATCACGAGTTCTTGTCCGGGCTTGAGGCCGAGGCCGACGTTGATGGCCACCGAGGCGAGTTGATCGAGATTCTCGGCGTGCGTGCGGGCTTGCGGGGCAATTGTGGTGGGCGTCATTGCTTGTCGATTCTCCAGGATTTCATTCGCCGAGCGAGGCCGGAGATTTTCGGGCCGCGCGGCGGAAAGCTTGTGCTCCCATTCTAGGGCCTCCTCGCCGGGGTCCCCGACGACAGGTCTTCGTTGCTGGGGTGGCTCGCCGCCGCTGTTTAATTCACCTACAATGGTTGCTTGGCTTTTGGGGGGCCGTCATGGTCATGATGCAAACATTCAAAGGTTTGAGAATGAGGAAGGTTTCAGGGACAATCATCATTCTCCTGCTGGGGTTCGGCGCCGCTGGAATCTGCGGCGCACAGGCGCAAAAAGCAGCCGGCAATTTCGGTCCAAGCAATCCGTTTTACGCGACCAGCACGCTGGCTTTTCAGGCGCCGCCGTTCAACAAGATCAGGGACAGCGACTACCAGGCGGCGATTGACGCAGGGATGGCTGAGCAGCTGAAGGAAGTTGATGCGATTGCCAACAACCCCGCGGCGCCGACGTTTGAAAACACTTTTGTGGCGATGGAGCGCTCGGGGCAATTGTTCAACCGCGCGTGGTTGGCGTTCAACTTGGTGACGCAGGCGAATTCCGATCCGGAACTCGAAAAGATTCAGGACTACGAGGCACCGCGCACGGCCGCGCTGGCGGACGCGATCTTCCTGAACACGAAACTCTTTGCGCGCGTCAAGAAGGTTTATGACCAGCGCGCATCCCTAGGGCTTGATGCGGAATCGTTGCGGCTGGTGGAGTACCAGTACCAGCAGTTTGTGAAGGCCGGCGCGAACCTGTCGGATGCCGACAAGGACAAGCTGAAAAAGCTCGACGAGGAAGAGTCGACGCTCGAGAACACGTTCATGACCAAGCTGCTGGCCGCCGCCGCGGCCGGAGCATATTCGACGCAAGACCGTAGCGCGCTCGCCGGGCTGAGTGAAGGGCAGATAGCCGCGTCAGCGGAAGAAGCGAAGGCTCACAAACAGCAGGGTTGGGTTTTGCCGCTACAGAACACCACGCAGCAACCCGATCTGACTTTCCTGAAAAACCGTGCCACGCGCCACGCAATCTTTGAGAACTCCTGGAATCGAGCGGAGCGCGGAGATGCGAACGACACGCGTGCGACGCTTGCGCGACTGGCGCAGCTTCGCGCACAGAAGGCCGCGCTGCTGGGCTATCCGAATTACGCGGCGTGGGATTTGACCGACCAGATGGCCAAGACGCCGGAAGCCGCGATTCATTTTTTGGATGCGCTTGTTCCGGCTACGACTGCCAAGGCCGCCAGCGAAGCAAAAGATATTCAGGACCTGATTGATTCGCAGGGCGGAGGTTTCACTGTTGAGCCGTGGGACTGGGAGTTCTATTCGGAGCAGGTGCGCAAGGCAAAATACGATTACGACCAGTCGCAGGTAAAGCCTTATTTCGAATTGAACAACGTGCTGGAGAAGGGCGTGTTTTACGCGGCTCACGAGCTGTACGGGCTCACTTTCAAGGAACGCAAGGACCTTCCTGTTTGGCAGACGGATGTGCGCGTGTTTGAGGTTTACGATGCCGATGGTAAGCCGCTGGCACTGTGGTATTGCGACTACTTCAAGCGCGACAACAAAAATGGCGGGGCGTGGGAAGACTCGCTGGTCGGCCAGTCAAGACTGCTGGGCACGCTGCCTGTGGTGTACAACGTGGCCAACTTCGAGAAGCCGGCTCCGGGGCAGCCTGCGCTGCTCAGCTTCGACGATGTGACCACCATGTTCCACGAGTTTGGCCACGCGCTGCACGCGATGTTTGCGGATACGGAGTATCCGACGCTGTCGGGCACGGCGGTGCCGCGCGATTTCGTCGAGTTTCCTTCGCAGTTCAATGAGCATTGGGCCAGCAATCCCGCGGTGTTTGCAAATTATGCGCGCCACTTCAAAACTGGCGAGCCAATGCCTGCCGAGCTTGCAGCAAAGATCGTGAAGGCGAAAACGTTCAACCAGGGTTATGACTTTACCGAAGTTCTTGCTGCGTCGGAGCTCGATCTGGAGTGGCACACGCTGCCGGCGAACGCGCCGCTCGAGAATCCTGACACGTTTGAGCAAGAAGCGCTCGCGAGGAAGCATTTGTCGGTCAGTTACGTTCCGCCGCGCTACCGCTCCAGCTATTTTCTGCACATATGGCAGGAAGGCTACGAGGCCGGCTACTACGCCTATACATGGAGCGAGATGCTGGACGACAATGCCTACCAGTGGTTCGAGGATCATGGCGGACTAACGCGCGCCAATGGCGACCGATTCCGGCACATGGTGCTGTCACGCGGCAACACCGAGGACCTGCAGAAGATGTACGATGCGTGGCTCGGCGGAGAGCCGACCATTGAGCCGTTGCTGAAGAACCGCGGTCTGAAAGACGGTGGGCAGTGAACGGTGGCCGGTGAACGCCGGGCAGCGGAGCTGAACTGGCTCGGCGGGTCACTATAATTCGTAGCTATGGCCGAAACGAACGCCGCGAAGAAAATCGAAAAGCTCCGGAACGAACTGCGGCGCCACGAGCATCTGTACTACGTTCTGGACGCGCCGGAGATTTCGGACGCCGAGTACGACGCCCTGATGAACGAGCTGAAGAAGCTCGAAGCCACGCATCCCGATCTCGTGACTCCAGACTCGCCGACGCAGCGCGTGGGCGGCAAGCCGGCAGAGGGTTTCCGAAAAGCGCAGCACTCGCGGGCGATGCTCTCGCTCGATAACGCCTATTCGGCCGAGGAGTTGGCCGATTGGGACCGGCGGGTGCACGAGCTGGCGGGCAAGCTGCCGGTGGAATACACGGCCGAGCTGAAGCTGGACGGCCTGAGCGTGGCTCTTAGTTATGAGCCGGGCAGCGGCGGAGCGCAGCTCAGCACGGGCCTGACGCGCGGCGACGGGCAGACCGGCGAGGACGTCACATCAAATATTCGAACCATTCGCAGCATTCCGCTCAGCATTCCTGCCGATCGACTGAAGAAGGCCGGTGTGCCAACCGGATTTGAAGTGCGCGGCGAAGTAGTGATGCCGGCAGCGGCATTTGTGCAGATGAATGAGGAGCGCGAGCGCGAAGGGCTTCCGGCATTCGTGAATCCGCGCAACTCGGCCGCGGGCACGCTGCGCACGCTCGATTCTTCCATCGTTGCCAAACGGCGGCTGGTTTTCTTTGCGTACTTTCTTCTCGTCAACGGCGAATACTTTGCCGCCGGGCAGACGGCGACGCTCGACGCGCTCACCAAACTTGGCTTTCGCGTAAATCCGCATCGGGAGCGAGTGAAGAATGTCGATGGGATGATGAAGTTCATCGACGACGCGGAGAGCAAGCGGGCGACTTTGGGCTACGAGATCGACGGCGTGGTTCTCAAGGTGGATGCGCACGCGACGCAGCAGCGGCTGGGCTACACGGGGCGCGCGCCGCGCTGGGCCATCGCATACAAATTCACCGCGCGGTCGGCCATCAGCAAGCTTGAAGACATCATGATTACCGTTGGCCGCACAGGCAAGCTGACCCCGACGGCCATGTTGACTCCGACCTTTATCGGCGGCGTGACCGTAAGCCGCGCCACTCTGCACAACGCCGATTTTATTGAGCGGCTGGGACTCAAGCTCGGGGATTACGTAAAGGTTGAGCGCGGCGGAGACGTCATTCCCAAGATTGTGGAGGTGGTGGAGGACAAGGATCACCCCCGAGGGAAGCGCACGTTCGAGTTTCCGTCGAAATGCCCGGAGTGCGGAAGCAAGGTGGTGCGTGCGGAGGGTGAGGCAGACTGGCGCTGCGTGAATGCCGACTGCCCGGCCAAGTTGCGTGAGTCGCTGCTTCACTTTGCCAGCCGCGGCGTGATGAACATCGAGGGGCTGGGCGACGCGGCCGTGCAGCAATTGCTCGACCGGAAACTGGTGCACAGCGTAGCTGATCTGTACTCGCTGACCGAGGAACAGCTTGTTGACCTGGAGCGCTTCGCGGAGAAGTCGGCGCGCACGCTGCTTGCGGAGATTGAACGATCGAAGCACGCGGGACTGGCGCGCGCGCTGATGGGCCTGGGCATTCGCTTTGTGGGCGAGCGCACGGCGGAGCTGCTGGCGCAGGAGTTTGGAACCATCGAGGCGCTGATGGAGGCCTCGGCCGAGGAACTTGAGCGCGTGGAAGAAGTGGGCCCGCGCATTTCGCAAGCGATCCTGGAGTTTTTCGCCGACAAGGAAAACCGTAACCTCGTGAAGCGGCTCGAAGATGCGGGCGTGGATATGACGGCGGAGAAGAAGCAGCGCTCCACGCAGCTGGCCGGATTGACGTTTGTGCTGACGGGAACGCTGCCCAACCTGACGCGCGAAGATGCGAAAGAAAAAATAGAGGCGGCGGGCGGAAAGACCGCGGGTTCAGTGAGCAAGAAGACCAGCTACGTGGTTGCCGGAGAGGAAGCCGGATCGAAGCTCGACAAGGCGCAGGAGCTCAAGATTCCGGTGATTGACGAGGAAGGGCTGCTGGCCATGCTGGCGGGGAAACCGGCGCCAAAGTAGATGGCAGGCCCCGGGTTAGTGTTGTGGGTCTCGAGCTCCCTGAAAAGCAACCGCAGATCCTTCGACTTCGTTTGCCGCGAAAAAAGCGGCAAACTTCGCTCAGGATGACAATCGCCGGTTAATCGATCAAGTAATTCCTTTTAGAAACCAGGTCAGGCACTTGACGCGCGGCGCGTGGCAACACCGGGACGCTTCCCCATGGCGCGCTGCTCGCGCTCGCGTTCGCGCTCCCATGCTTCAGCGCGCCAGTTGCGCGACACAAAGCGCGGCGACTCGTCGGGAGGCGGAGCATATTCCGCGGGATGCGGACGCGGGGGCACCAGTTCCGGTTGAGGCCGATAGGCAGGCCGGAGCGTCAGCGGTAGAGGCGGCGCGGGCGGCGTGACCTCAGGCTGGAGACGATACGCGGGCCTGGGCGGAACGGTTGCCGGCTGTGCGACCACAGGTGGACTGATGATGCGCGCCGATGACTCCAGGTCAATATTCGCCACAACAGGGTTGGCCGTCTCAGCGTAGGCCGCATCGGAGGTGAGGCTGGCATCGCCAACGGCCGGCGGGCGAAGGGCAATTTCCTCAGCCACGTCGTCGACCGGGCGCTGCGCGCGCACGGCAATGGCTTTGGCCATGAATTCATCCACCAGCTTGTGCAGGCAGGTTTGCCCGCAGAGATGCTTCGAGCCGGGGCGCAACTTATGGCGCGAGCTCCAACCGCTGACGCGCAGCTCTCCCGCCTGCTCGTAAGCGACAAACCAATGATTGGTCTGCCGTTTTTCCGAAGCGCAGATGTCGCACGATATTGCCTGGCGGATCACCTCGAATCCCTCGCTCCACAGAAGATTTGCACGGATGCCCTGAAGCACCCGTGTTTAGTTCATCGTGCGATGAGGAGAAATGGATGAGGAAGGGAGCTTGGGAGCGCGGGACCGATTCATTTTGGGCCAGAAGGACGCGCAATGGTCCTGAATCGGGAAATGAAGTGCGAAAAAAACGGCGGGATCAACAGAAAGAGTGCGAATCAGGATCGCGCTCTCCGGGACAAATGGTGAATGCAGCTGAACCGTGTGACCGCGGCGGCGCTGGTTTACTGCCCTGTGGCGAAATAGCCCTTTTTGGCGCGCACCGTGTATTTGCGGTCGTAACAGTAGAGGTAAATACTTCGGTAAACGCCGTTGGCGACGAAGTTGGCGGGCGTATAGACGAGCGCATACTGGCTGCGCAGTTCTTCCTCGATGTCTTTGAAACTCGTGGCCATTTCTTCGACAGAGGGCGGAAAGAAGACTTCGCCGCCGGTCTCTTCGGCCAGCTCCTGCAGGACTTTGTCGCCCTCTCCGCGGCTGGGCGTCCAGTTAGTGCTGATGGCGTAGATGATGGTCTCGGCACGCTCACATTCTTTGACGGCTTCAGAGAGGTAGACGCGGCTCTGATTGTCCTCGCCGTCAGAGATGAGAATGATGGCTTTGCGCACGGGCTCAGGGCCGCGCGAGGTACCGAGCTTGTCGCGGCAGGCGACATAAACGGCGTCGAAGAGCGCGGTGCCGCCGCCGGGTTCCAGTTTGTTGATTCCGGTTTCCAGCGCGTCCTGATCGTTGGTCCAATCCGTCGTCACGGTCGGCGTGACGTCGAAGCCCATGACGAAGGCGCGGTCGTTCTTTGCCCGGAGCACCTGAAGCAGGAACTCGCTGGCCGATTGCTGCTCAAATTGGAAGCGGGAGCGGATGGAGGTACTGGCGTCGATGACAATGCCCACGCGCAGTGGGAGGTTGATCTGCTGGTGAAAGGAGTTGACGCGCTCGGGCGCCTTCTGGTCGTCGAGCAGCGCGAAGTCATTCTGGCCGAGGTTGGCAACGTAGTGGCCGTGCTTGTCGGAGACCGTAAAGATGAGGCTGACTTCGTTGACGCCGACGTGAAAGGTCGGCGTGCCGGAGTCAGTATTTGACCCGGGCCCCGGAGCCGTCGGCGCCGTAGGCTGAGCCGGCGGTTGAGCTGCCGGTGGGGCTGCCGATTTTGTTGCCTGAGCTGGGGTGCCCGGCGTGGGCTGCTGGGCAAATCCAACGGCAGAGCAGAGCGCGACCGCCAAGGCAAGCGAGGAGAGACGCCCGAGCCGCGCCAGGGCGGCGGATTGAGGCGTGGAAAGCTGTGTGTTCATCACTTCTCATTCTAACAATCGCCGCGCTGCTGTATGGCGGCGGGGATTGACGCTTCGGGTACTTTTGTCAGTGGGCCGCGAACGAGGCTTGTGGCAGAGATCTAGATGCTTAGACGGACTCGAGGCGGGTAAGGAAAGCAGTTAACTCTTCGGGGAGCGGCGCTTCAAGCTGAAGCAGTTTGCCGGTAAGCGGGTGCGCGAACTCGAGTTCTGCGGAGTGAAGAAAATTGCGGCCGAGCCTGAGGCGTTCCGCATCGGGCTTTTTGCCGGCGGACTGGTTGCCCCCGGCAGCGGTTTGCTCGGTCAACTGCGCCGCGCCGCCGTAAAGCGTGTCGCCGACAACAGGATGACCGATGGAGGCCATGTGGACGCGGATTTGGTGGGTGCGCCCGGTTTCAATCTGCACCCGGACTAGAGTGAATTTGCCAAAACGGGTGTTAAGACGCCGCACGACTTCATAATGAGAGATCGCAGTGCGAGCGTTTTCGCTGGGCCGCGTGGTCATGCGGGTGCGGCGAATGGGATCGCGGCTGACCGCCGCGCTGATGGTGCCTTTCTCGCGCAGGACCGAACCGTGAACCAGCGCAATGTAGGTTTTTTTGACGTGACGGCCTGAGAACATTGCGCCGAGAGCGGCGTGAGCGCGGTCGTTTTTCGCGACGATGATGAGGCCGCTGGTGCTTTTGTCGAGCCGGTGAACAATGCCGGGACGCAAGTCGCCACCCGTTGACGAAAGCGACTGGAAGCGGTGAAGCAGGGCGTTGACGAGAGTTCCGCGGCTGCGGGCACTTTCGTTTTCGCCCGAGCCCGCGTGCACCATCATGCCCGCCGGTTTGTTCACGACGGCAAGGTCAGTGTCTTCGTAAATAATGTCGAGCGGGATCGCCTCGGGGACGGCTTTGAGCGGCGCGGGATGCGGATCGCCGGTGATCGCGATTTGCTCGCCACCGCGCAGCTTGAGCGAAGCTTTCACACGCGTGCCATTCACCAACACATCGCCCTGATCGAGGAGAAGCTGCACGCGCGAACGGCTCACGCCCTCGAGTTGCGCGGTCAGAAACGCATCCAGTCGTTGGCCATGCGCCTCGGCAGGCACGGCGATGGTGCGTGCAAGAGTTGTGAGGCGCTCGGAACTCATGCGCCTCCTCGGTCTTCGGACACCGGCGAAGCTTGTACATCGGGTGGTTGCGCGTCTTTATGATCGCGCAGCACGTTTTTGCTTTCGCGGAGCGTCAAAGCTCCGCCAAGCACGAGAAAGACGGCAGCGATCTGCGGGCCGTCGATGACGCCGCTGAAGACCGAGCCGCGGCCCACCCAATCGCGCCACAACTCGGTGAAGTAGATGGCCACGCCTGCTCCCATGAGGCAAAGCCCACCCACGTCGCCGGGGCGGCGCTCAAAGGGTAGCCAGACCCACAGCAACACGGCCAGCGCAAGAAAAGCGAGCGCGGCGTAAGCCTGCACCGGATGCAGCGGAATACCGAGGGGCGTGCCGCTCCAGATGGCGGCCATCGGGTTCGAGTAGATGATGGCCCAGCCCACCTGAGGTCCGGCGTCCGTGCCATAACCGGAGCCTGCGGCCAGCCCCCCAAGCTGCTCGAAGGCGAGAGCTGTGGCCAGCGGCGGCGCAAGCGCGTCCGCCGTGGCGCGAAAGGGAAGTTTGCTGTGGCGCGCGTACCAAGTGGCGCAACCGGCGCCTGCCAGGGCACCTACGCCTGCGAGCAATGGATGATGCACCATCGCGAGTCCGAACAGCCAGCCGGGATGATTGCGGAGCGCGCTCCAATTGGCGGCGACCAGGAGCAACCGCGCGGCGGCCAGCGCCGCAAACAGACTCAGGATGCAAAGATTCCAGACTTTGCCGGCATCCACGCGCACGATGCGAGCGGTGCGCTGCGCCAGAAACAGTCCTACAAGAACGCCAAATGCGGTGATCGCGCCATACGACGGGATCAGCAGCGATCCGATGTGGAAGAGGACGGGGTGCACGTAAAGACAGGATAAGGCAGAGACGTTAGCGGGGCTAGCGGAGTTGATGGTGCAGGGGAAATGCCGGAACTGAGGGACCTAGAAAAGCAGGCAGTAGTTGCGAGGGAGCGAAGCATGACGTGGAGCGCGAGCGAGCCAGAAAGTAGAAACCGACCCGCTGGGCCGTGGGTAATGCGCCGGTGAACCCGTCCTAAGACGGTGGAGCTCTCCGCGGTTCATTAGGCATTCCGGACTGGCGGACACTGCACACAGAACCGATTGTCGAGTCGAGCCCCTGTTCATTGAATGTTGGTTCAACCAGCGTTGACTACCCACCTGCTTTGCAGGCCGGTTTCTAATGCGGATAGTACGGGGCATCTGGTGGAATTGCAAGTCTTGTGCGGGAGGGGCAGGGTGTGCTACGGTGCTGCGCCGTGCCAATGTGGCTTGGCCCGCCCGAAACGGGGCACGCGCTCAATCACTGCCGCGGGACCATCTGATTCGGCGGACGTTGGTCCTCTCCTCGAAGGCGATCTAGATTCGCCGTAGGTCATTCAATATTCGATGGAACCGATTAACTTGGGACAGCGCCGTAGGTAACCGAAAATCAGAAACCAAAGACTTGCTGCTGCACCCCAGAGAAATGTAACGGAATTGTAATGGAGTGACTAGAATCACTGGGATACCTGAAAAGCGGGCGTAGTATCGCTGCTGGTTCGTGCGGCAGTCGGGGGAAATGAACAAAGGACATTCAGGACAGGGTAAAGCGCTGAAGCCGCTTGTGGGCCGTCGGCTATGCATCGGTGTGTCGATTGCGATTGTCGTGGCGGCCGGCGCGTGGATTTTTGCGGGGCTCATCGGTTGCGGCGGGTCGATTATCAAGATGTCTCCATCGCCGCCCGTGCCTGTGAGCACTGTGTCGCCTATTCCCGGTTCGCCGATTCAGCACATCGTCGTGATCATGCAGGAGAACCGGAGCTTTGACAATCTGTTCAATGGCTTTCCCGGCGCAGACACGGTGCAGGGAGGAATGAGCGGGGATGAATTGGTGCCGCTCAAAGCGGTGTCATTGGGCGATTCCCGCGACCTGAGCCACTCGCACATGCGGTGGCTGAAGGATTGGGACAACGGGCAGATGGATGGCTTTGCGCAGGACGGCTCCCTGCTGCCCTACTCGTACGTTCCCAGGAGTGATGTAGAGGAATACTGGACGCTGGCCCAACAGTATGTAATCGGCGACCACATGTTCCAGTCCAATACCGGACCCAGCTATGTGGCGCACCAGTACATGATTGCCGGGCAATCGGGCAACGTGGCCGAGAATCCGACAGGCTCGGTGTGGGGCTGCGACGCGGCTCCGGGAACGACAGCCGCACTGATTGGACCGAATGGCACCGAACTGCCCGGTGTTTTTCCCTGTTTCGATTACGTGACGACCGCCGATCTGCTGGACCAGAAGGGCGTGACGTGGCGCTATTATGCCCCCGGAAACGGCGACAATTTCTTCGTTCTGTCGGCGTACCAGGCAGTTCGGCACATTCGCTTCGGCAAAGATTGGGATGAAAACGTCATCTCGCCTTCGCGGCGCGTGCTGATCGACATCAACCACGGAGAGCTGGCGCAGGTTACGTGGATCGTGCCGGATTGGTCGCACTCCGACCATCCGGGATCGGGGAGCGAAGGGCCGGCCTGGATAGCCGCGATCGTCAATGCCATCGGCAACAGCCAATATTGGAATTCGACCGCGATCTTTATTTCATGGGACGACTGGGGCGGCTGGTACGACCATGTGTCCCCAACCAAAGTGGACGACATGGGGCCGGGGTTCCGCGTTCCGCTGCTCATTGTTTCGCCGTATGCCAAGCACGGCTATGTCACGCATCATTTCCATGAGGCCAGCGGTTTCATCAAGTTCATCGAGCATAACTTCGATCTGGGCACACTGGGCGCGCGCGATGCAGGAACCGATGCATTCAGCGATTGCTTCGATTACACGCAAGCCGTGCCGCCCTTCGCAGCGATTCAAACCAAGGTTTCGGCACAACAAATTATGCGCGAGATAGACACAGGGCCGCCGGACGACGACTGAAAGACAGAGAACGGGACCAAGGGACCAGAAACAGAAGAACTGGAGCGGCAGGCAGGGGTCGTCTGCCGCTCCAGTTTTTTTCATGCTCCTATTGCCCCGGCGTGTGGCCGATATTCTTGTCGGCCCACTGAATGAACCACTTCATATTCGGCGCGTCGGTGTGGCCGCCGTCATCCTGACGCCACGCAAGCTGTCCGTCGAGCAAACCATCATTGACGGGCGGCATCTTGGCCGTTTTGTAATCGTCTGTGACGCCCAGTCCCTTGGCGCCGAGAAGCGTGAAGACGCGGCTGGCGTCCACCGTGGCCATCCAACTGCCCTGGTGATCGAGCCAATGCGCGTCGCCTTTTTCCGGAATGCCGTAGCTGATGAAGGTGAGCCGTGGAGCGCAGAGAGCAATCAGTTCATTGGAGTCCACGGGAAGATCGCCGGGATTCATGCTGCCGAACGTCGCCTCGGATGCGTCGTATTTGATGAAGTTGCCGTCCTCCCAGTAATACTCGCCTGTCGCCAGGTTCTCCACGCCCTCGCCATAGTTGCGGCGCAACAGCGTGGCTCCGCCCTTGCCCGATGAGCCGACCAGCACCATGGCGAAGCGATCGTTGAAGGCCATGGTGACGAGCGCGGCTTTGCCGTAACGCGAAACACCTTCGATGCCCACGTGCTTGGCGTCGACGGCGGAATCGGTCTGAAGATAGTCGAGGCCGCGGTCCGCGCCCCAGGCCCATGCGCGCAGCGCGCCCCAATTCTCCGGCTTCCGCGGCTGGCCTTTGTTGACGAGACCGATGATGCCGCGGGTGAGGCCCTCGGCGTTGTCGGCCTGCACGCTGGCGGGATCGAAGCGCACGAACCCCCAGCCCGCAGCCACAAGCTCCCATTCATTGGGAGGGTCGCCATCCGCATTCAACTGCGGAGGCACGAAGAACGGGGTTTCCTGGAATGGCTCCCACGCAGGGTGGGCCGCGAAGACCTGCTGCAAGGTCGGATCCTGCTTGAGGAGTTCCGCCTTCATGGCATTGTTGATCTTGTCGAGTTCTTCGCCGCGCGGGTCGTTGGGATTGGGAAACCCTGCTCGCGTGAACTCCATCAGAACGGGAACAGGCCCTTTGGCATTCGCGGGCGTGACGACGGTCATGTGGATCTTGACGCTGATGGCGGAGCAACCGGAGTTGTCAACTTCGCCGACAAGATCCTTTGCGATGACCGGAGTGAAACCGATGAATTCGTGATCGACAGCCGTCACGGTCCAGGTAACTTTGGGGACGTTGGCGGGCACGAAGCCATAGACATACTTCGAATACATTTCGACGAGCTGTGGACGGCGATCCTTCCACCACATTTCCGGAGTGGTGACTTTGGCGCCGTCGTTCATCGTGAGCGGATCGGGAACATCGGGATAGGGATTGGCCTTCGATTCGTCGTAGTTGGCATGGTTCGGAGCGTTTTCATTCCCGTTCCAGCCGGGGCGAAGCGTCTTGATGCCGAGCTGATCCATCATGTTCTGGTGATCCTGATCGGCTGTGAACGTGACAGGCGTGCAGGGAGTTTGCGCCAAAAGCGCGGAGGCAGCGGTGAATGCAAGAGCGAAAAAGACGGGTTTGAGGCGGGAATACATGGGCACGCTCCGGAATAAAACGCTTGCGGCGATTTTTAGGGTCTAGAATTTCTTCGAGGATCATACTAATTCATCACCATGAGACAGATTCGCAAAATCGCACTGATAGCGGGGTTGTTGGCGATCGCAACTTGCGCGTTGGCCAAGAAGGGCTCATCAAAGGGAGACGCGTGGGTGGAGAGCTGGGGCACTTCACAGCAGATTCCGGAGCCCCAGAATGCGCTACCTGCCGACGATATGCGCGACGCGACGTTGCGACAGATCGTCCATTTGTCGCTGGGCGGCTCAGCGCTGCGCGTGCATTTGTCCAACGCATTTGGATCGCAGGCGCTTCACTTCACGTCGGTGCATGTGGCGCACGTGGTCTCACCCATGGGCGCGGCGATTGATCCCACGAGCGATCACGCGCTGACCTTTGCCGGTAAACCGGACGTGACGATTCCACCGGGTGCGGAATTCGTGTCCGATCCGCTCGAAATTCCGGTAGCGCCGTTGTCAGACATCGCCGTGTCTTTCCATCTGGACGCGCCGCCGATGCCGGAGACTGGGCATCCGGGTTCGCGATCGACTTCGTACTACGAGCATGGCGACCTTGTGAGCGCGACAGATCTGCCCGACGCAAAACATGTCGATCACTGGTACCAGCTCACCGGAATCGATGTGCAGACATCGTCCGAAGCGGGGACGGTGGTGGCCCTGGGCGACTCAATTACCGACGGCCACGCCGCAACGACAAATGGCAACGACCGTTGGCCCGATGTATTGGCCGCGCGGCTGCAGGCTGGGAAAAAGACACGCGATGTTGGCGTGTCGAACCAGGGAATCGGCGGCAATCATCTGCTTACGGATGGGCTCGGACCGAATGTGCTGGCGCGGTTCGATCGCGACGTGCTGGCGCCGGCAGGCGTGCGCTGGGTGATCGTCTTCGAGGGCGTGAACGATCTGGGCGGGCTTGCGATACGCGGCGAAGTTCCCGCCGACCAGCATACTGACCTCGTTGAGCGTGTGATTGCAGCGTACGAGCAGATCATCGCGCGCGCTCACGCGCACGGGCTCCGCGTTTATGGCGCCACCATCACGCCGTACACGGGATCGGGCTACTACCATCCCGGGGCGTGGAGCGAAGCCGACAGGGTAGCGGTGAACGAGTGGATTCGCGCTGCCGGACACTTTGACGCGGTGATCGATTTCGATGCGGTGATGCGCGATCCTGCGCATCCTGGCCAACTTCTGCCGGCCTTGGATTGCGGCGACCATCTGCATCCGAACCCCGCAGGATACAAGGCGATGGGAGATGCGATCCCGCTGAATTTATTTGAGAGGTGAAGGGCGAGTGGCCCGCCCATCCCGTAATCGTGAGCTGTGCCCCGTTCATCGCGTTCTTTGCGATGAGCGGGCCTTGCGATAAGATCGTGGCCGAGCGAGGATGGCGGCATGCCGAGCGGCCTGAGGCGGTTTCAAAGAGCGGAGTTCGATCTCGATCTGAAATGGACCGCCTCCCTGCGGGGGAATAGGTCGCCCGAGGGAGTGCAGCCCAAGGAAGGCGAACGATCCGCTCTCCCACCCAACCCGCAAGAGGCGCGGCTTGGATGGGGCACAATCCATCGTGGAAGAACCGGGAGTGAAAGAACCTGGTCGGGCCACCCGCCGCATCCCGGTCAACTTCTGCCGGCCTTGGATTGCGGCGACCATCTGCATCCGAACCCGGCGGGATATAAGGCGATGGGCGCTGCGATTCCGCTAGATCTGTTCAAGAGATAATGGGCGAGCAAGTCCGGGCCGCCATTTCCGGCGCCGAACATTGGCAGAGGGAACGTCCCGTCTGTCCCCGGGTTTCTCGAACACTGCGCAACGCCGGGGGCAGGATGGCTCGGTTACTTGCCCGGACTGTCGGACGCTAACGCGCTAAATTCGGATTTTGTAAACGCTGCGGTGCTTAAGGCGCTGCAACAAGGAAACTCTCCGGGAAACTGATGCGAACCATCATTGTGGAGGTAAAATGCTGAATGTCGTGAATTGTAAGAAGCTCGTTCGACGGTTATTCGACTATTGCGGAAGAACTTGCTGCGCCGGAATAGTTGGACTGGTCGTCGTGCAGGCGGCAGGGCTGGCACAGGCTCCGGAGCCTTCCTACAGGGTAAGGGGCTCCGTAAGCGGACGGCTTGAGCTGCCGCGCGCAACGCAGTCCATGAAATTGGCAGAAGAGACGGATATCCCGCTACGAGCCCATGATTTTAAAGTACACTCGGTTATCGCGCGCTTTAGTTATTTTGACTCGGCCGGAAATCCGTTATTTACGGATCCGGAGACGGAGTTACCCATCCAGTTTTATCCAGATGGCAGTGCGTACGTCGGAATAGTTCCGGAGAAAGTGGGGAAGGCGCAGCTGCACCTCGAGGTCCGGTTTGAGGATGGCGGCGTGCAATCCACATCTATTGAGGTGGAGGTTGGACTACCTGATAAAAGTCCGGAGAAATTCATGGTTAACAGGGAAGGGGTCGGCGACCGGACGACCGGAACGATCTATATGGACCTCTCGGCGATGTCGAATCAAAGCGACCTTTTCCCAATCGCAGTCTACTCTGGCCACGAAGGGCCTGTGCCGATCCCTGACGAGAACATTCAATTCAAGATAATTTCTGCAAATGCCGCCGATCCGCCGATTCGAATAAATCCGTCAACAGGCCGGATCACGGCGCTCCACATCGGCCATGCCCTCGTCCAGTCTACATTCGAGGACTTCTCTGATCTCACGTGCGTAGACGTGATGGAGGATGCCAGTTACGGAGGAGACCGCACAAATTGTGCAGAGCTGGTTCCGCCTGGTATGACCGCGCCCCCTTCGAAAACGGTAATTGATGGAAAGAAGCCACCTTCGAAAATTAGAGTCGCTCCCGAACCGTAGCGTAAATTCCTCCGGGAGCGCCTCGTCTGTCCCCCCAGGTTTAACAATGCTCTGTTCTGGTCATTTTTGCTTCATAAACCTGGGGACAGACGGGACGTTCCCAGTTTTTTGTGGACGCGTTCCAATGGCTGGCGGATGCGGGAACTCCCCGAGCGTTAGTGGAGCGGCTCAGTACTTTGCGGCGAGGGATCTTGCGGCTTCGGAGAATTCCGGTTTCTGCGCCTGGGCAGTGCGCGCTTTGCGCTTCTTGCCTGCAGGGGTGCTCCGCGCGGTTGCGGAGGTATGCGCGTGCGCGCCGGAGTTCTCGCCCATGACGTGCAGGCGCAGGAAGTTGGTTGAGCCGGATTTCGTGCGGGTGCCTGCCACGATGGCGATGACCTCGCGCGGGCGAACGTAGCCGCCCTTTTCCAGCAGTTTCTCCGCGCATTCGACCATGGCTTCGTTAGTGCTGACCTTGGGACAGCGAATGGGAATGGTGCCCCACAGCAGGTTGAGACGGTTGACGGTGACCTCGACCGGGCTGAGCGCAAATATGGGCGCGGTGGGATGGTACTTGGAGAGCTGGCGCGCTGTTGTGCCTGATTCCGTGAAGAGCGCGATGCCGCGCAGATCCAGATCGTCGGCGGCGTGAGCCGTTGCCTCGCAAATCGTCTCGGCAATCGACAGGCCGCTGCGGCGCTCACGCGGCGCTGGATCGAGGTTCTCGCGCATGTGCTGCTCGGTTTCGGTGACGATGCGCGCCATCATCTCCACCGCCTCGACTGGGTACTTGCCGACGGCTGATTCGCCGGAGAGCATGACGGCATCAGTGCCGTCGTAGATGGCGTTGGCCACGTCGGAAACCTCAGCACGCGTGGGCCGCGGGTTTTCAATCATCGATTCCAGCATCTGCGTCGCGGTGATCACCGGCTTGAAGTACTCGGCGGCGCGGCGAATGATGTACTTCTGGATGGCGGGAACTTTTTCCGGCGGCACTTCCACGCCCAGATCGCCGCGCGCCACCATGATGCCGTCGGCTACCTGCAGGATGGCGTCGAGATGCTCGACGGCTTGCGGCTTTTCCAGCTTGGCGATGATCCATGTATTGGCGCCGTGGGCGGCCACGCGATTGCGCACCAGGCTCACATCTTCGGCGGTCCGCACGAAGGAAACGGCGATAGCGTCAACGCCGTGATTCAGCGCGAACTCGAGATCTTCGGAGTCCTTGTCAGTGAGCGAGGGTGTGCGCACCAGAACGCCGGGAAGATTGATGCCCTTGCTTTCGCCCAGCATGCCGCCGTTGACGATGTCGCAGACCACGTCATCGCCGGAAATCTCGTGCACCCGGAGTTCGATGAGGCCGTCGGAAAGAAGAATCCTCGAACCTTGCTCAACGTTTTCAGCAAGTGTTTTGAATGTGGTGCCAACCAGAGACGCGGTGCCCGGCACGTCGCGCGCCGTGATGGTGATTTTGTGGCCGGCCTTGAGAAGCACTGGCTGGTGATCCTTGAGAAGGGTGGTGCGAATCTTGGGCCCTTGCAGGTCGGCGAGAATGCAAAGCGGCCTTTTCTCTTCATGGCTCACTTTGCGAATTTTCTGCATGACCGCGATCTTCCGCTCGTGCGTACTGTGCGAAAAATTAAGGCGGACCACATCGACACCAGCGTGAATCATGGCGCGAATGACAGTCTCGGTGTTCGAAGCCGGGCCAAGCGTAGCCACAATCTTGGCGCGGCGTTGCGACGGGGATCCGGTCAGATTTAGATCGGCAAAGGACATGGGGGCGGCTCCGGACACGATTCTTGTTGATCGAAAGTGGTTTTCAGCAGGTCAAAGGGAGCAAGGGGACGCGGCTGTCTCCATTGTAACTGGCCGAGACGGAGAGACAGGGACCAAGGGAACGAGGGACCAAGTCGAATAAGGGAGAGAGGGAGCAGGAGCGCAATGGAGAGAAGCACCAAACGAGGCGAGAGAGAGTGCGCGGCGGTTCGGGCAGCGAAGCGTGTGCGGTGACCGATCAGCGGGAAAGCTGGGCCGGCTCACGTGCTGAAGTGTCGCCGTTTTGATTCTGGCGTTCCCAGTAGAGAGCGCCGTTCAACTCCGCGCCGAGCAACACGCTGAACGAAGTGATGTAAAGCCACACAAGAGTCGCGATACCGGCAGCGAACGATCCGTAGAGCCGTGTGTAATTGGCGACGCTGGTTACGTACCAGCCATATGCGAGCGTGGCCGGGAACCAAATCATCGTGCCCGCAATGGCGCCGGGCGCTACCCAGAACCAGCGCTCCGTCCGGCGGGTGCCGAAGTGGTAGAGAGCTGTGAGAACCGCCACGATGGCGGTAAAGCTGACCGCCCAGCGAACCGCTCGCCAAAAAAAGATGACAAGTCGGCGCATATCATGGCCCGCGTTTCCAATCATCCAATGCTCGATCTGGTGGCCGAAGACGATGAGAAGTGAGGCCAGCGAAAGTGGAATAAGCGCAATGAATACCAGCAGCAGCGCGCGGGCACGCCGTCCCCAGAAGGTCCAGCTCTCAGGCGGAAGCCGGTAGGCGCGGCGAAATCCTTCCATCAGCGAAAGCATGACGCCGAGGCCCGCGAAAAGGCTCAGGCAGGTCGCGGAAAGAATCAGCTGCCCGGAGTGGAACTGGTGATTGAGGATGGAGGACTGAACGAGATCGAGAGTGTCGGTGGGCAGAAACTGCTCGAGTACGGTGCGCGTTTCGCCCACCAACGTCGGCCCTTCCTCCACCTGCGCCACGAGCGTGGTGATCACCAAAAGGGCGGGGAAGAACATGAGCATTCCGGAATATGCGGCCGCCTTCGATGTGTTCACAACATCGTGGACAAAAGCCTGAATCAGCGCTTCCCGAATTCTAACCAAATAGCTGCTCATCGACGTTACAAGCCAGAGTAGAGCATTCGCGGGGTTTACGGCGATACAAAAGCAGGGAAAAGGGACCAGGGAACAAGGAACAGCAGGTCAGCGGGCCAGCCGGCCGTCTCACGAATCCAGTGGCCGAACCGGGCGGCAATCTAAATTCGGATCTGAATGCGCGAGGCGTCAGCGGTCGGTGCAGGAGTAGCAGGGATCGATGGATGCCTGGATCAAGGGCGTATCGGCGAGACGCGCTCCGCGCACCATCCAGCGCACCGCGGGCATGTTCGCATAGGTGGGCGTGCGCACATGAATGCGCGACGGATTGCGCGAGTTTTCTTTCCAGGTGACGCTGTACATGACCTCGCCGCGCGGCGCCTCAACGCGGCTGGTGGCCGTGCCGGTGGCAAAGATCAGCTTTTCCGGCGCCGACGAGATTTCGCCGGGCGCCATCATGGCCAGCGCCTGGCGGATGATGTTGCAGCTCTCGATAATTTCGAGCGCGCGGACGAAGAGCCGGGCGCGCACGTCGCCGGCCTGCTCAACGGGAACTTCGAACTTCATCTCCGCGTAGGCGGCGTAGGGCGCATCGCGCCGCAGATCCTGCGCAATGCCCGAGGCACGTGCCGTGGGTCCGACGACTGCGCATGAGATGGCTTTCTCGTGCGTAAGCACGCCGATGCCCGCGCACCGCGAGCGCGCCGTAGAACTGGTGGTGAAGATGGGAATGACGGTGCGCATCATCTCTTGCTCGAGTCCATCGATCATGGGCACCAGCGCAATGGGATCCTCGATGTCGCGATTGACGCCGCCCACGTGATTCATGGAGTAGTTGACGCGGTTGCCGGAGATGGCCTGGAGCACATCCATCACTTTTTCGCGTAGCTCGAAGCAGGTCATGAACATGGTTTTGAAGCCCATGAGCTTGGCGGCGATGCCCGCCCACAGCACGTGCGAGTGCAGGCGCTCCAACTCGGCCATCACGACGCGAATGTATTGCGCGCGCGGCGGAGCTTCCACGCCGGCCAGCTTTTCCATGGCCTGGCACAGCGTGAGTGTATGGATGAAGGAGCAGATTCCGCAGACGCGCTCCATAAGCGCGATGACCTGAACATAGTTGCGCGTTTCTGCCAAATGCTCGATGCCGCGGAAGTTGAAGCCGATGTTCAACTCGGCGTCCTTTACCGTCTCGCCTTCGCAGATCATGTCGAGCTTGTAGGGTTCTTCAAGGCCCGGGTGGTAGGGGCCCATGGGGATCTTGTAGCTCATTTTGCGACCTCCTTTTGTCCAGACACGCCGGAAGCGGGATCGTCCTGTACCGGGGCAACGCGCAGATTCACGCCAGGTTTGTCGCCTTCGCGCAGCATCAGGGGCTCGTACACCCGGCCCGTAAACACGATGGCGAAACCTTCGTGGACCTCGCGTTCGATCCAGTCCGCGGCCTCGATGATGTCCACAATGCTCTCGGTCGTTTGTCCGTCAATCTGAAATGGAATGCCGAGCAGGCGGCCTGCGAGGTCCCAGTGGTATTCGAGGCGGAATCCGGCATCGCCGGGCAACTCGTAGGCGGTGATTGTGATGAAGCGCGCCCCGGCGGCGCTCATTGCCCAAGCTGCATCGCGGGGGCGAGCGGTGCCTGGGTCAAGCCAATGAGTTCCGCGGCTCTCAACCCAGGGTTCGGCGGTTCCCAGCTTTTCGCGAATGGCATCGAGATCGGTATCGAGATTTCTGTCGAGGGCTGTCATTGTGCGCCTCCAGTTGCGGTGCTCGGCACGGCCGCGCTCGCCGGCGCTACGGGTGAAACGACTGGCGGAGGCTTGGGCGCTGGCGGCCTGCGCGCTACGGTATAGGACTTCTTCAACTCGCCCTGCACGGTGTAAACGGGTGGGACGGCCTCCTGCTGCGAGAGCGCGTGTTCGGTGTGGCCTTCCTTCAGCGCATGTTCGGTGCAACCTTCAACGCAACGCCCGCAAAAAGTGCATTGACCCGGGTTGTAACTCCAGGTGAACTCGCCCTTGCCCGCTTTGAACTCGATGGCACGCGAAGTGCAGCGGAAACGGCAGACCGCGCAGCCGGTGCAGAGCTCAGGATCGAATTGCACCAGGCCGCGGAACCGTGGAGTGACGCGAGGATGCGCGGGAAAAAGCAACGTCTGATAGCCGCGCCGCAGATTCTTCCAGAGCATGATGAGTATGTTCATGACCGGATCCTCATGAGAATCGCTGACGAGACGGCAAGAATCGCGAAGATGAGAGTGCACTGCCAGTAGAAGCGCACGCTGGAGTCAATGGCGAGGCGCGCCGTGGCTGCGGCAAGCGCCGAAAGCAGCAGCACGATGACGACGGAGAGTGCAACGAAGATGCATGCGGCGAGCCACGCGGCGCCCAATGGAATTGCGATGTGTGGCGCGATGAGAGTGGCCACAAGACCAGTGCCGGCAACCCACTCCAGGCCGTGCGAGAGCTCCCACATGGCCAACTCCGGTCCCGCGTACTCAGTCATTGGGCCGGCGTAGATTTCCTGTTCCGCGTTGGGCAACGAAAAGGGATTGATGTGCAACTTGGCGGGCAGGCAGACGAGAATCGCCAGCACGCCGAGCCAGTGCAACGGAGAGTTGGGTGCGGCGGCCAGCGCTTCCAGTCTGAACGTATGTTGCGACGCGGCGATGGAGACGATGGCCAGCAGAAACACGATGTTGTAGGAGACGCTGAGCGCCGCCTCGCGTGCCGAGCCGATTTCACCGAAGATCGACCGCGATGAAAAGCCGGCGGCGATGATGCAGATGGACGGCAGCTCAAGCAGCGCCAGCAGAAGGATCAGGTCGCCTTCGAATCCGCCTGACGAAGGCAGTACGGGCAACAGACCAACGGCTCCCGCCGCAGCCGAGACCGCGATCAGCGGCCACGCGCGCATCAGCATCCCGGCGATTCCTGGTCGTTGCGGCGTGCTTTTGCCGAGCAGCTTGATGAAATCCCAGAACGGCTGCATGAACGGCGGGCCCACGCGCCCTTGCATCAAGGCAACCGATTTGCGCTCCACCCAAAGGAAGAACCACGCGGCCGGCACGGCGAAGAGCAAACCCGGAAAGATGAGCAAACGCGCGAGTGCAGTGAGGAGCGTCATTGGTTTGCCTCCTCAGTGGTCTCGGCCACGAGTGTGACGACAGCTTCCGGCGGTTTGTTTTCGCGTTCAGCGAGAATCTGCGCAGCTCTGGCCACGCCCGCGATGATCGCGTCGGGCCTCGGCGGGCACCCGGGCACGAAGACGTCGACGGGCAGATGCTTGTCGAGCGGCCCATCGAGCGTGCGGCTATCAATAAATACGTTGGTCGTTGCCGGGCAGGAGCCGATGGCGATGACAGCCTTGGGCCCGAGCACCTGATCGTAGACGGTTTTGACAGCGCTCACGGCCTTGCGCGTGACCGGGCCGGTGACGCAGAGAATGTCGGCGTGGCGCGGGCTGCCTTCAAGGCGCACGCCCAACTGCTCAGCGTCGTAGCGCGGCGAGAGCGCGGCCACGATTTCAATGTCGCAGCCGTTGCAGCTACCGGAGTTCATATGGAAGAGCCATGGGCTGCGGCGGCGTGCGGTGCACATGAGTCGCTTCAAGAGGTTCATGGGCGCACCCCCAGCAGCATTTGCCACGCGCTGGGCCAGATGCCCGCAGCGACAAGGATTACGGCCAGCACAACAATTGCGGCCTTAAGCGCGAAGGGCTCGCGTGTGGCAGAATTTGTCGACGCGTCGGGCGGCGGGGCATTGTCTAGCGGCGGTCCCCACCAGTTGCGCGAAAGCGCCAAAGCATAGGCGATGAGCGCGAAGATCGACGAGAGAATGAGAAGGCTCAGCGGCCAGACGCCGATTTGCAATGCGGTGGAATAGAGCCGCCAGCGCCCAATGAAGCCGATGGTCGGCGGAACGCCGAGCATGGCCAGCATGCCGAAAAGAAATCCGAATGCGCTCACCGGGTAGCGCGCGGCGAGTGCGATGGGCCCCGTTTCAGAATTGGGCTCCAGTTCGCTTGCGGCTTCGGGCGCGGCTAGGCAAATAAAGAGCAGCGCCTTGGCAAGCGCGTGCGTTGCCGCAGCAACCAGTGCGCCCTGTGTTCCGATAACGCTCATGGATGCGGCGCCAAGAATCAGGAAGCCGACGTCTTCGGCTGTCGAAAGGACCAGGAGGCGCTTGAGGCTGCGCTGGGTGAGCATGAGCAGCGCGGCGACCAGCGAGGTTCCCACAGCCACCCAGACCCACAGAGCCTGCGGTGTGATCGCGAACGGAGAGGCTTGTGCGGCGACGCAGAACTCGCCGAAGGCGGCCATGTCGACGACGGCGATGATCACGCCGAGAACGAGCGCTGGAAGTTCGTCGGCCAGTTTAAGCAACCAGAAGAACAGCGGAATCGCCGCCAGTTTAATGCAGACGCTGGTGAAGAGCAGCGCGCGCGCCCATTCCGAAGCGCCGCGATCGGCCAGAACTTCGCTCGCGATCATCGATCCGGCGGAGATGAGCACCACGACCAGATACGTAAGCTTTGCTGCCTGCGATCGTGCGGTGCGCCAGACGAGCACGACCGTGAGAAACGCGGCGAGTTCAAGCAAGCCCAGACGCAACCATGGACTTGCAACGAGAAGCCCGCAGGCGGTCAGTACGCCGGTGAGCAGAATCTCTGGTACGAGCTTTCGCCCTGCAGCGCTTGCCAGAGCGGCGGCTAGCAACGCGCCCGCTGCGATAGCGATGGCAAGGATCAGCAGCGGCGAGATTTGTTCAAGCGGCATCACCGCCGGCAAGCGCGACGAAGCGGTTCCGGGCACGATCCACCGAGCCAGCGCGAAAGAGATCGCAGCGAAAGCGATGACCAGCACGGTCGCGCGGCGTTCCATCCACGCGAAGACCCGACCGAGACCCTGCGAAAGTTCCTGCAATCCGCTCCAAAACCAGAGATAAACGCGGTCGACGTTTGACCAGCGGAAGAATGAGCCCCAGTGCGCTTGGAAAATCTCGGAAAAATCACCGGCTGTCAGCCGGCCTTGATCCGACAGCGGCTCGCCGCCGGTAAAAATCCCGCCGCCAGCGCCGGCCATCGCCGCGCCTGATGCTGCAACGGGCCGCGCTGCGTATGCGACCACATAAATGACGCCGCCGACTACCAGCGAAACCAGCGCCAGTACCAGCCCTCCCGTCGAGGAAAAACTGCCCGCATCGGCCGAGAGCCCAAGCCACGTGACGTGCACGCCCGCGCCCATGCCGAGCGCCAGCAGAATCGGATTGAGGAAATAATTGACGGCCAACTGCGGAGCTATGCCCAGCACCACGCTGCCCGCGGCAAGGAATCCCATTCCCCAGACCATCGTGGGCGGGGATTCGTGCGCGTCCTTCGTATGTTCGGTCGGCGGTCCGAGGAACACCGCGCTGGTTGCCTTGGCGCCAAGAAACACAGTGCCCAGGCTTGCTGCCCATGCCACCATCGCGGGCACAGCCCAGCCTGCCTGCAGCGCTGCGGCATAGAGCATCCATTTACTGGCGAAGCCGCTCATGAGCGGAATGCCCATCATGCTGCCCACGCCGATAAGCCATGACAATGTGGTCCGCGGCATCTTCTGCGCCAGGCCGCCGAGTTGATTCATGTCGCGCGTTCCGGCAGCGTGTTGGACGGAACCCGCCGTCAGGAACAGTCCGCCTTTGAAGAACGCGTGATTCAGGCAGTGCAACAGCGCGGCGGTAATTGCGAGTGGCGTGCCGATGCCGAGGCCCATCATCATGTAGCCGATTTGGCTCACGGTCGAAAACGCCAGCATGCGCTTCAGGTCCGTCTGCACCATGGCGTACATCACGCCTACGGCCATGGTCACGGTGCCGATCCACATCAGGCTCTCGCCCCACGCAGCCGGCCACACGCCAAAGCTGTGCATGCGCGCCGCCAGATACACGCCCGAGGTGACGTAACAAGCCGAGTGCAGCAGCGCGCTCACCGGAGTGGGTGCTGCCATGGCTTCGGGAATCCACGTGTGCAGCGGAACCTGCACGCTCTTGGCCACCAGCGCCACGAGCATCAGCGCGAAAATGCCGCCGGTGAAGCTGCGCGTTACATTCGGATCGGTCCATAGCGCCGAGCCCGTGCGGTGATAAAGGATAAGAATTCCGGCGAGCAATCCGTAGCCCGCGATGTGCGTCATCAGCAGAACTTTGCGCGCGCCATTCACCGCCTCGCGATTGGTGTACCAGAAACCGACGAGCGCGAACGAGCAAAGGCCAACCAACTCCCAGCAGAGATAAAAGATGAACAGGTTGGCGCTATAAACCAGCGCGATAAAGCCGCCAATGAAGACGAGCATGATCGCGTAGAAGCGCGTGGCCGACCTGTCGTGCGCCATGTAGCCGATCGAATAAAGCAGCACCAGGCCGCCGATGCACGCGCCCATGAAAGCGAAGAGAACGCTGAGCGCATCCACGTGGAGGACGAAGGCGAGCGGACCATCCCAAGGCAGCGGATTCAGGTTGATCGCCTGGCCGTCGCGAACCCACGGCGCGATTCCCGCGACGGCGACAAGAGCCGGAATGGCACTGAGGAACGCGAGGATTCCCTTGGTGCGCGCGGAGCACAGGCGCGCGACCAGAATCTGGAGCAGGGCGCCCGCGAGAAGCGAGCATGGAGCTATCAATATGAGAGTTGCCGCACTCATGCCTTCATGTTGAGCGCGCTACCGTTAGGGTTGATGTGACCGCGCACACAGCGAGGAAAATCGGACCATCGAAGTCCGGTATTTCATACCACAGGGTGGGAATCGGTCGCCCTGGCCGGCCGCTCAGTGCGTTTGTTCGAGCAGCCTATGCGCGAGCACCCACTCGCATCGTGTGCATGGCGCGAGAGGCTACAATTCTGCGGGGGCTTTGCCGGCTATGAATTCCTCGATGAATGTGCGTCGTCTCGCAATTTTTCTGGTTTTGTCGTTTGCATTTTTTGCCGCGCGCTCGGCTTTGGGCCAGCAGGTCGTCATTCCCGAGACGGAGCGTGTCGCCGCGCAATTGCCCGCACCGTCCCGCGCGGTAGTGGAGCGGCTTTTGAGCCTGGGCCAACTGCCTGCCGGCACGTGGAAGATGCACGCGGGAGATCTGGCGCACGGCGAGGCTGTGGGTTTGGATGAGTCTGACTGGCAGCCCATGGCTTTGATGGCGAAAGCGCCGAACGATGCAGTCTGGTTCCGGCAGACGATTCAGATTCCCGACACGCTGAACGGCTATGACCTGACCGGCGCGCGCATCTGGTTCCAGTTCCACGCCGAAGCCAACGGTCCCATGCCGCAGATGATTTACTTCAACGGCCGGCGCGCGGCCATGGGCGAAGACCTCGAGCCGATCGTGCTGCTCGACGATGCGCGACCCGGCGACAAAGTTGTGATTGCCGTCAAGCTGCTGCACACCGTCGATGTGAAGACGTTCCGCGGGGCGACGCTGAATATCGATTTTGCGAGCGGGCGGCCCAATCCCGAAGACCTGGCGCAGGAGTTTCTGTCGGCGTCGGTGCTGCTGCCGTCGCTCGCGCCCGGAGACCAGAGCAAAGTCGACACACTCAGCGCCGCGATCGCCACTGTCGACGTGGCCTCGCTCGATGCCGCAGAGCGCGCAACCACTGGCGCGCCGCCCGCTGCCGGGGCCGTAGCGCCGGACCCCAGTCCGGCTGTCGTGCGAGAGCCTGCCCTGAGCGCAGCCGAAGGGTCCTCGCCCGCACCTGCGGAGATGGCCGCAGCGCCGCCATCCTCGCCCGCGCTTTCGCAGGCGCAAGCGAAGTTCGACGCCAGCCTGAAGGCGGCTCAGACGAAATTGGAACCGCTGCGCCCGATGCTCGAGACGGCGACCTTTCACCTCACCGGCAATTCGCACATTGATGCGGCGTGGCTGTGGCCGTGGACCGAAACCGTCGATGTCGTCCGGCGGACGTTTTCAACTGCGCTCCAATTGATGAACGAGTATCCCGGCTACACCTACACGCAGTCGGCTGCGGCATACAACGAATGGATGGCCGAGAAATACCCCTCGATGAATGCCGAAATCAAAAAGCGCATCGCCGAGGGACGCTGGGAGATCGTCGGCGGCATGTGGGTTGAGCCGGACCTGAACATGCCCAGCGGCGAATCGCTGGTGCGGCAATTGCTCGTGGGCAAGCGCTGGTACAAACAGGCCTACGGTGTGGACGTGCGCATCGGCTGGAATCCCGATTCGTTCGGCTATAACTGGCAGCTTCCGCAGATCTACAAGAAGAGCGGCGTCGATTACTTCGTTACGCAGAAGATGACCTGGAACGACACCAATCAATTGCCGTTCAAGCTCTTCTGGTGGCAGTCACCCGACGGATCGAAGGTGCTGACGTACTTTCCGCATGACTATGGCAATGAGGACCTGCGTCCGCTGCGGCTTGCGGACGATTTTGCGGCCGCGCGGCAACGGTCGACGGGCATGACCGACATGATGGACCTCTATGGCGTGGGCGACCACGGCGGCGGGCCCACGCGCGCCATGCTTGACGAGGGCTTTCACTGGGCTACGCCAGATGCCGCGTCGCCCCTGTGCCTTGCGTCAACGCATGACGCGAAAAGCACCGGAAGCCTTGTATCAGGGCCGAACCCGACAAGCACCGGAAGCCTTGTATCAGGGCACGACTTTAGTCGTGCCGAAAACGCTCCCCCTTCGACGGGGGCTTCAGCCCCTGCCGATTCCTGCTTCGTCACGCCGAAGTTCGAATTTGGCACGGCGCAAAGCTGGTTTACAGATGTTGAGAAAAACATCGCTCCCGACAGCCCTGTCTGGAATTATCAGTCGATTGCAAAAGGTTACACAGCGCCGCCAGAGGTGCCGGGGAAGGTCTCGATTCCCACTTGGAATTCGGAGCTTTACTTCGAATACCACCGCGGCGTGATGACCACGCAGGCCAATCACAAGCACAACATGCGGACCGCGGAAGAGGAGATGCTCAACGCGGAGAAATGGTCGTCGCTTGCCTGGCTCGACGGCGCGAAGTATCCGGCGGACGAGTTGACGGAAGACTGGAAAAAGGTTTTGTTCAATCAGTTCCACGATCTGGCGGCGGGGTCGGGCATTGCGGTGATTTACAAGGATGCGCAGAAGGACTACGACTGGGTGCGCATGTCGACGGACGGGATCGACGCGGGTGCGCAGCAGACGGTGATGGAGGGAATCAACACGAATTCGAAGATTCCCAATCGAATTCCAATCGTTGTCTATAATCCCCTGGGCTGGGAGCGGTCCGGCAATGTGGAAGTAAAAGTGCAAATGCCGGCCATCGCGCAAGGCAGCGTGCCGAGTGTCACGGAGCAGAGCGGAGGTGTAAGCAGAGTCGTGAACCGGGATGAGAAAACCGGAATCACCGAGTTGAGCATCCAGGTGCCCGACGTGCCTGCGCTGGGCTACAAGGTCGTTGAGATTGGAACTGCTCCGGTTCAGATGGTCGCGGCTCCCAGGCGCGCGGCGCGGGAGGGCAGCAAGTTCATTCTTGAAAATGCAACGTTAAGAGCGGCGGTTGACGAAGCGACTGGATGTATCACCAGCCTAAAGCTGCACGGAATGGAGTCCGTCGCCCCGGGCGCATGCGGTAATCAGCTCCAATTCTTCAAGGACACTCCAAAGCAATACGATGCATGGAACATTGATCCGGGGACGCTTGATGTTCCGCCGATGACCATCGTGAAGGCGGACTTCGTTGAGTCGGTCACGAGCACCGACGGCTCCTCTGCTGCAAGGGTCACCTTCACATGGCAAAACTCAAAGTTCGTCCAGACCATCTCACTCAAGGACGATCAAGTCGACATCGACAACGACATCGACTGGCATGAGAAGCACGTGCTGCTCAAGGCTGCATTCCCGCTCGCCGTCACGAGCGACTTTGCCACCTACGAGATTCCTTACGGAACCATCGAGCGGCCGACGACGCGCAACAACTCGTGGGAAAAAGCGCAGTTCGAGGTTCCGGCGATGCGCTGGGCCGATCTCTCCGGCGCCGGTCCCGATGGAAAAGTCCATGGCCTCAGCATTCTCAACCAGGACAAGTACGGGTACGACGCCGCAGGCAACGTGCTGCGCATTACACTGCTGCGCTCGCCCACGTGGCCCGATCCCGACGCCGACCAGGGTGAGCATCATTTCCACTACGCGCTCTATCCCCACGCGGGCACCTGGAAGGACGCGCTCACCGTGCGCCACGGATGGGAGTACGACTATCCATTACAAGCAGTGGTGACGACGGCACACGCGGGATCGCTGCCACCGGAGCATTCGTTCGCTTCAGTCTCGCCCGACAATGTTGTGCTGACCGCAGTGAAAAAAGCCGAGGATCAGAATGGTGTCGCCGCGAACGCACTCATTTTCCGCGTGTACGAGTGGGCAGGGAAGGAGACGACGGCCGAGTTCCACGTGCCTCCGGGCGCAACGGGCGCCACGGTCACCAACCTCATGGAGCAGCCCCAAGGCGATCCGCTTCAAGTTGCGGGCGACGTGATCAAGGTCCCGATCCATCCGTACGAGATTCTGACGGTGCGGGTCGATTATGCGAAGGCAGGGAGTAGCCACTAAGTTCATAGTTCGTAGTTCTTAGTTCGCAGTTCAACCTATGAAGAGCTGTGCTTTTCGAACACGTCGCGACTAAAGCCCGCTTGAAGGTGCGAGTCTATCTCCGATGGGATGCAGGCCGGGAGCGGTTAACTACGAACTAAGAACTACGAACTGCAAACTAAGAACTGCGAACTACGAACTGTGACCTGCCTTTGCTATTCTTGAAACAGCAAGGAGCTTGCGCCATGCACATTACTTCCCCTTACTTCGTAGTTCCCGTCATCATCGCCGTCTTTGTAGCGTCGATTCTGTTCGCCACCAGCAGCAAGGAAGACGGCTCGACGCACTGAGCGCGTGATCGCCGCTCTGCACTCTAGTCAATCAAAATTTCAGTCTAGCTCGCGTGAGTAGCGCCGGTCTCCAGACCGGCGCTACATCTGAGGGCTGTCGCTACATCTGCAGACCATCGCTGCCCCTTCTCCGGAACCTTTCACCCGCCGCGAGCGTATAACGTCCCATGAGGGCGATGGCCATGATTTGGACGTCAACGCGGAACTCCCAACGGTTAACGCGGAATTTAGCACGGAACGCGATGTTCAACGCGGGCGGACTGGCCGCGTGCCTGCTTTTGGCCGCCGGAATCGCGGGTTGCAGAGTCTCGGTGGACAAAGGCCCCAACGGCGAGGACAAAAAGGTCCAGGTGGACACTCCCTTCGGCGGGATTCATGTGAACACCGATGAGACCAGTGCGGCTGACCTTGGCCTGCCAGCCTATCCCGGCGCGGACATCGTGAAAGACAAAGACAACGACAAATCCGCCGACATCCATATGGGCTTTGGCGAATGGGAGCTGCGCGTGAAGGTTGTCAACTACTCGACTGCCGATAGCCAGGACAAAGTCGTCGCGTTTTACAAAAAGGCGCTGACACGCTTTGGCGACGTGATTTCGTGCCAGAACGGCGCTGCCGTCGGCACCCCGACGACCACCTCCGAGGGACTGACCTGCTCTGACAATGGTGGCCCCAACGTGAATGTTGACGACCACGGCAAGTCGTATGGATGGCAGTCGAGCCACGAAGGTTTTCAGTTGAGAGCCGGCTCAAAGCGCCACCAGCACATCGTTGGATTCGAGAGCTCGGCGCCGGGCCAGACGCGGTTTGCTCTCGTGGCACTCGATTTGCCGGCAGCGGCCGTCGGCGAATCCGACAAAAGCGAATAAAGCTTAGGCGGGCTTGAATACCTTTGCCGGAGGGGTCTCGGCTGCACTTTCTGTGCAGTGAGGCTCCTCTAATTCGAGCACCTCGCAATAACCGTGCTCTAATCTCCTCGTCTCCGCACGATTCAATTCCTCCGCCCCCTCTTCGTCGAATAAGACCGCCAATTCAGCCTGAATTTATGCCCCATTTGTGCAGAGGTTGTGGTGACTCCCATCACAGCGCACCTCTTTGCTAAAGCCCAGACTAATGGCGGCTTGAAGGGAGTTTTGACAGCAAGACCGGAGGCGCGACCCGTGATGGGACGATTAGAGCCGATGCATCGCCCAGTGAGGACGTGCAGCGGCGGCTCAAGATGACCTGGCGCGAGGATTTCGAGCGCAAGCGCATGAGCGCGGCGCAGGCGCTCAAAGCTGTACCCTCCGGCGCTCGTGTCTGGATCCAGTCAGGCTGCGGAACACCTTCCGTTCTTGTGGACGCGCTGGTGGCGCGGGCTGCCGAACTCCACGATGTCGAAATCATCCACATGAAGACGCTGGGCGCGGCGGACTACACGCGCCCCGAGTACGCTGGGCACTTCCGGCATCGCGGCCTGTTTCTGGGTGAAAACGTGCGCGAAGCGGTGTGCAACGGGCGCGCCGATTACACACCCATTTTTTTGAGCGAGATTGAAGGCCTCTTCGAGAGCGGCGCTCTTCCCCTCGATGTGGTGCTGATGCAGGTTTCGCCGCCGGACGCGCACGGGTATGTAAGCCTGGGCACGACGGTGGATTGCACGCTGACTGCGGTTCGCTTCGCGAAGATCGTCATTGCCGAAGTGAATCGGCAGATGCCGCGCACGCATGGCGATACCACAATCCACATGGGACACATCTCCGCTTTGGTGGAAACGGACCGGCCGCTGCTGGAGCTGGAAGCCGAGCCGTGCACAGAGCTGCACATGCGCGTGGCGCGCAACGTCGCCGCGCTCGTTCCCGATGGAGCCACGTTGCAGACGGGCATCGGCGGCATCTCAGAGGCGGTGCTGCATTGCCTGACGGACAAGCACGACCTGGGCATCCACACCGAGATGTGCCCCGATGGCGTGATCGACCTAATGGAGTCGGGCGTCATCAACGGCGAGCGCAAAACGCTGCACCGCGGTAAGGCCGTGGTGGCTTTCGCGCTGGGCACGCAGCGGCTCTTCGATTTCATCCGCGAGAATCCCAGCTTCGAGTTTCGCTCCATCAGCTACACCAACGATCCCTTCGTTGTGGCGCAGAACGATCGCATGGTGGCGATCAACGGCGCGCTTCAAGTGGATATGACGGGGCAGGTCTGCGCAGATTCGCTGGGCACGCGGCCTTACAGCGGGTTCGGCGGGCAAATCGATTTCATCCGTGGAGCGGCGCGGTCCAAGGGCGGCGTCCCGATTATCGCGCTGCCGTCAACGGCGCGTGGCGGAACCGTTTCGCGCATTGTGCCGGTGTTGGAGGCGGGCGCGGGCGTGGTTACTTCGCGCGCCGACGTGCACTACGTCGTCACCGAGCACGGTATTGCTTATTTGCATGGAAAAACGTTGCGTGAACGCGCCGAGGCGCTGATTGCGATTGCCGACCCGCGCTTCAGGGCGGAGCTGGAGGATTTTGCCGTGCGCTCGCACTACATGGAGCGGAAAGCGGCGCTGGCGTTTGTGTGAGCAGGGGGTGGCAGAGTGAGCGCGATGACAGATGGAAGAATGCCGGATCAGAAACGGGATCGGGGCCAGTTGCGCATCGATGAGCAGGAGTGCAAGGGTTGCGGCCTGTGCATTGAGGCTTGCCCTCCCAAAGTGATCGCGATGAGCGACCGGCTGAATCATTATGGCTACCGGACCGCGTTGTATGCGGGTGCGGGCTGCACCGGTTGCGGAATCTGCTTCATGGTCTGCCCGGAACCGGGCGCGATTACGGTTTATCGGCTGGTGAACGCGCACGAAGTTGAGGCACGCGCGGCGAACATCGCTGCGGAGGGGGCGAGCGCATGCGCAAGCAACTGATGAAGGGCAACGAAGCCATCGTCAAGAGCGCCATTCTTGCCGGATGCCGCGCCTTTTACGGTTACCCCATCACGCCGGCGAGCGAGATTGCCGAGGCCGCGGCGGAGTTCATGCCCAAAACCGGCGGAGTCTACGTGCAGGCGGAGAGTGAGGTCGCCGCCATCAACATGCTGTACGGCGCAGCATCAGCCGGCGTGCGCGCCATGACGGCGTCTAGCGGTCCCGGCATCAGCCTGATGCAGGAAGGCATCAGCTACATGGCGGGCGCCGAGTTGCCGTGCGTGATCGCCGATATTACGCGTGCGGGCCCGGGCTTGGGCAACATTGGAGCCGAGCAGGGCGATTACCACCAGGTGGTGAAAGGCGGCGGCCATGGAAACTATCGGACCATCGTGCTGGCGCCGCACTCCGTGCAGGAGATGGCCGACCTGACAGCGCTGGCTTTCGAGCTGGCCGACCGCTACCGCAACCCGGTGTTTATTCTCGCCGACGGATTTATCGGTCAGATGATGGAGCCGGTGGAGTTTCCGCAGACAGCCACTGCGACGCACCTGCCTGAGTGGGCCGTTGCCGGCACAGCGGCGTCGCGAGGCAATCTGATCAACTCGCTGGAACTGGATTTCGACAGGTTGGAGAAGCACATTCGCTCGCTTGAGGCCAAGTACAAAATTGCCGAGCAGCGCGAAAGTCGCGCCGAGGAGTGGATGACCGCGGACGCGGAGATTGTGCTGGTGGGTTACGGCATCGTCGGCCGCATTTTGAAGGCTGTTACCGCCGAAGCTCGCGCCGCCGGGATCAAAGTCGGTGTGCTCCGTCCCATTACCCTCTATCCATTTCCCGTGGTGCAGTTCCAGCGGCTGGCATTCAGTGCCCGGGTTTTTGGAGTGGTCGAGATGAGCACGGGCCAGTTGATCGAGGACGTAAAGCTGGCGCTGAATGGTTCGCGGCCGGTCGAGTTTTTAAGTCGCGTGGGCGGCAATGTGCCGTCGCACGAGGAAGTGCTGGCGTTGGTTCGCGATCTGGCGCGCCGCGGCGGTCTTGCGCAGCCGGCTCGAGAAGAGGAGCGCGTGGCAAATGTCTACTGAATTTGCGGCAGAATACGAAGTTGCGCAAGGCAGGGCCAGGTCCCTCTATGAGCGCTATGAGCGCAAAGAGGACCTTCAGCACCAGACGCATTTCTGCCCCGGCTGCGGCCACGGCACGGTGCACAAAATGGTTGCCAAGGCGATCGACGATCTCCTTGTGCAGGATCGCACCATCATGGTCGGCCCCGTCGGATGCGGCGTATTCACCTACTACTACTTTGACGTGGGCAACGTGCAGTCCGCGCACGGCCGCGCGCCCGCGGTGGCTACGGCCATGAAGCGCAGCCGTCCCGAAAGCATCGTTATCAGCTATCAGGGCGACGGCGACCTTTCCGCGATCGGATCGGCGGAGATTCTGCATGCCGCGAATCGCGGCGAGAACATCACCGTGATTTTTGTAAACAACGCCATCTACAGCATGACCGGAGGCCAGGCCGCACCGACGACGCTGCTGGGAATGAAGAGCACCACGACCCCGAATGGCCGCAGCGCGGCGACAGAAGGCTATCCGCTCCACGTGAGCGAGTTGCTGAGCACGCTCAAAGCGCCCGCCTACATTGAGCGCGTGGGCCTGGGCGACAACAAGCAGATTGCCCAGGCTGCGCGGGCCATCAGGCGCGGCATCGAGAATCAAGTGCGCGGGTTGGGATTCTCGCTGATTGAAGTGCTTTCGCCCTGCCCGACCATCTGGAAGATGAATCCAGTCGAGGCCCAGCACTGGGTGCGCGACGTTTTGGAGAGTGAGTTCCGGCTGGGAGTTTTCTGCGACCGGACAAAAGAGCGGGCATTGTCGGCAGATTTAAGGCCAGTGACGCCGCAACCCGCGCTCGATGAGCTGCCGCGCATTCTCGGGGTTGCCGAGAATGATTTGCCGGAAGGCAACGCGGCAGCCGTCGCGGGCGACAAGGAGATTGATCTCGAAGTGCGCATTGCCGGCTTCGGTGGGCAGGGCGTCCTGCTGTTCGGCGAAGTGCTGGCCGAGGCTGGTCTCGACGCGGGTCTGGAAGTTTCCTGGCTGCCGTCCTACGGCCCCGAGATGCGCTCGGGCACTTCGAACTGCCACGTGCGGCTGTCGCGGCAGGTCATTGATTCGCCGCTTGTCACTTCGCCCAGTGTGCTGGTCGCCATGAACGAGCCTTCGCTGCGCAAGTTCGACAAAAGCGTGCGCGCCGGCGGTTGGGTGATCTACAACGGCCTGGAGTTTCCCGCCGATTGCGTGCGCGAGGGCGTGCATGTGCTCGCGCTTCCGTTTACTGAGCTGGCCGACGAGCTGGGCGACAAGCGCGCAGCCAACATGGTGATGCTCGGCGCGCTGTTGGAGATTGCGGGTGTGCTGCCGCAGGCAAGTATTAGCGACGCGCTGCGCCGTCTGGTCAAGAATCCGCGCTGGGTCGAACTCGATGAGCGCGCCCTGACGCGGGGAAGGGAACTGTTCCAGGACTCGTTCGCGGAGGTGTGACATGAAGTCGGATGCCGATCCCAATCTGATTGTGTATTTCGGCGGGGAATATGTGCCCATGCGCGAGGCGCGCATCGGAATTCTGACTCACGCGCTGCACTACGGCACCGGCGTATTTGAAGGCATCCGCGCCTACTGGAGTGCGACTGCGCGGGAGCTCTATGTGCTGCGGCCCAACGAGCATTACCAGCGCTGGAAACAAAACTGCGGAATCCTGCGCATCGATGTGCCGCTCTCGGCTGCGGAATTGTCTTCGATCACCGTCGAACTGGCGCGGCGCAATCATTTTCGCGAAGATCTCTACATTCGGCCGCTGGCTTACAAAAGCGCGGAGCGCATTGGCGTGGCCATTGATGATCAGGATAGCTTTTTCATCGCTGCCGTTCCCTACGGCGAATACCTGAACAGCGAGAATGGGCTGCATGCCGGAGTGAGTTCCTGGCGGCGAATCGAGGACAATGCCATTCCGCCGCGCGCCAAGATCTGCGGCGCGTATGCCAACAGCGCGCTGGCCGGCGACGAAGCGCGCCGCTCGGGATTCGACGAGGCCATTTTACTTAACGAAAGCGGCCACGTGACCGAGGGCGCCACCTGCAACCTCTTCATGATGCGCAAGGGCCGATTGATCACGCCCGCCGTGACTGACAACATTCTCGAGGGCATCACGCGCGATTCCATCAAGGAGCTTGCCGCACGCGAGCTGGGCCTCGAAACGGTCGAGCGGCCCATCGCGCGCAGCGAACTCTACGTTTGCGACGAGCTGTTCCTGACAGGAACAGCAGTGGGCGTCGCGCCTGTGGTGCGCATCGATCATCGCCCCATCGCGAACGGGGCCATCGGCGAAGTGACGCACCGCCTTCGGCGGTTGTACTTCGACGCGACGCATGGCCGTTTGGCCGACTACCGCAAGTGGCTGCTTCCGGTGTACGCGGCAGGTCGACCGGAGGAGCAGAACGCGGCGCGGCCTGTGGAGACGAGCTTGGCCTGAGCAAGTGCCGGTGACGCATCCCACCCTTTCTGTTCGGGAAGACGAACGAAAAAGGATGGGGCAACCTTGGCAGCCCAGGCAAGGAGGAAACACCAATGCCAACAGCAGTAGCGAATCAAGCAAATGCCTATGACGTTGCGATGGAGAACTTCGACACCGCGGCAGACGCCATGGACCTCAAGAAAAATACTCGCGAAATGATCAAGTGGCCCGAGCGCATGCTGACCGTGGGCGTACCCGTGCGCATGGACGACGGCAACATTCACCGTTTTACGGGCTATCGCGTGCAGCACAGCTCGGTGCGCGGGCCTGCAAAGGGCGGAATCCGCTTCCATCCGCAGGTCACGCTCGACGAAGTGAAAGCGCTGGCCACGTGGATGACGTGGAAGTGCGCTGTGGTCAACATCCCCTTCGGCGGGGCCAAGGGTGGAATCACCTGCAATCCGAAAGAAATGTCCCAGGTCGAGTTGGAGCGGATGACGCGCCGCTACACCAGCGCGATTCTGCCGATCATCGGGCCGGAGCAGGATATTCCCGCGCCCGACGTTTACACCAACTCGCAAACCATGGCCTGGATCATGGACACCTACAGCATGACCAAGGGCTACGCGATTCCGGGTGTGGTGACGGGCAAGCCTATCAGCCTTGGCGGGTCGCTCGGCCGTAACGAAGCCACGGGCCGCGGAGTGTTTTCAACGATCGAAAGCGCCTGCGAGCATCTGCACATGCCGCTGAAGGGCGCAACTGTCGCGGTGCAGGGCTTCGGCAACGCCGGCTCCATCGCCGCGCAATTGCTGCATGAAGCGGGCGCGAAGATCATCGCCGTCAGCGACTCGACCGGCTGCGTCTACAACCGCAACGGCCTGAACATCCCCGAACTCATTCACATGAAGTCGCTTTGCGGCCATGTGGATGGCTTCCCGGAGAGCGAGCCCATTCTGCCGCACGAGCTGCTGGCCTTGCCGTGCGACATCCTCGTTCCCGCCGCGCTTGAGAATACCGTCCATGCGGAGAATGCGTCCGCTGTCGGTGCACGCATCGTCGCCGAAGCGGCCAACGGACCGCTCACGCCCGCGGCCGACAGAATTCTCGAGAGCAAGGGCGCTTTCGTGATTCCAGACATCCTCTGTAACGCGGGGGGCGTCACGGTTTCTTACTTCGAGTGGGTGCAGGACGAGCAGCACCTGTTCTGGGAGGCGCGCGACATTTACAAGCGCCTCGATCACGTGATGAAGACGGCCTTCCGCGATGTGCTCAAGATTCACATGGAGCGCAAGGTTCCCATGCGTATCGCCGCCAACATGCTCGGCATTGGCCGCGTGGCTGAGGCCGTGGAGGTTCGCGGCATTTACCCGTAAGCTGGCATCAGCAGCCCTTCCAGCGCCTGCATCCCTTCCACGAATCGTGCGAAGGGATGTGGGCGTGCAGTTTGGTCGCAGAAGCCGGGGCTCGATTCATCACAAGGCAGCGTGACCGTCGTCACTGCCCCCCCCGAGGATGGTGCTAGCGCTAGAAGCAGGTCAGCGAAGCCGATTAAGTTCCTCGCAAGACCCTCCAATGAACCCCATTAGCCGCAATGGTTCCCGGGTTCCGCGGCGCACCCCAGATCGCGCGTTTACTTTCGGAATTGGAGGAAAGAAATGCGTTTGATCAGAAGATCCTCAACCTTCACAAGGCTCGTCGCGATGGTAGCGATAGGCCCGTTAACGCTTTTGCCGCTCGACGGATGCGGGAAGACGACCTACTCCTTAAGCTGTTCGATCAACACTTCCACCGGGCAAACCACATGTACGCTTGGGATCGCTTACTCAACTCAGGCCGTCGGCGACTTTCTCAACTTTGCCAACAATGTCAGCAGTTCGCCTTCCAGTTACACCGTTATTGCGAGTGCCCCAGCGACGTACTTTTCCCTCAACCCGAACATCCCACCGCAGAGCACTTTCACGGCTGTGACAGATACTGGCTACACATCCACGATCACAGTCAACTTGCAAGCGGTGCCATCAACTACTCCACCGGTTAATCCCGGCGATGCCGTCTTTACCTTCGCCGTCGTCGGTTCAGATGCCCTTAACGCCTGGGTCGCCAACGTCGCCGCCAATACCGTATCAACATTGCAAATAACGAGCACCAGCACCATGCCGTTGATTTGCTCTTCTACTTCTGGGACTTACACGATTACAGCGGAAGCCAACAGCGATTCTACAGGCGTAGTGGGTCTAGGCTCGACGACCGTTAGTATAAAAACTATCGGCGGCTGCAAACCCGGACAGCAGTGCACCGAGTAGAACGGGGTATACCTCGCCTATGAAAGCTTGGATGAAATCTCGCCTCTGCGCCGGCCATTTTACGGTCTTTCCAGCAACCTTGTTTTTGGCTTTGACGGCGCCTTTCCTTCACGGGCAGGGATCGGAGTTTCGGTCCCTGTCCTGGAGCCCCAAGAAGGTAGTCGTGGTCCCGTTCGAATATGTCCATAGCCTCATTTTGGTTAGGCTGTCGCTGAACGGATTGCCTCCGGTAAGCTTTTCACTTGACACCGGCGCCGACACCACATGCCTTGACCGGCAAGCCGCGGATGCGGCCCACCTAAAGACGGTGATGATCAAGGGGGAACTGAATTCACTTTCCGGCACATGCGCTCTTGGCCCCGTGGCGCAGGGCATTCACGTAAAAGCCGGCAAGAACGAGCTCCTGCGCGGCAGCGGTCTGGTCCTCGATCTGAGCCAGTTTGAAAAGCCGCTGGGGATACCTCTGGCTGGAATCCTTGGGTTCGATTATCTTCGGCAATTTCCCGTGCTGCTGGACTATCGCGCGAAAACCATTACCATCTTCGCGGACAAGAAGGTTCATTACAGCGGCTCATCGGCTTTGATCGTTCCTCTCGAAAAGGGAAAGGAAGCTGGGAAACCTCCCAACCTGCCGGTGATCGTGGTGCAGTTGGAGCTGCCCGATGGCTCCTTCGCCGAGGCGAAGTTGACGATCGATACTGGGTTTGACGGCTCCCTGAATCTCCACGGACCGTTTGTGCGGGAACATCCCTCGGTGCAGGCCGCCCCGAGCACCAATCCGTCTGCCAGGCCGCTGTACGACCAAGCCTACTGTGGCGATAAGTACGAAGTAGAGCTCGGCAAGGTTTCGGCCATCCGGCTTGGTGGAACGCGATTTCCCGCGCCGGAAGTCGTGTATTCAAAAACCCCGGCTGGCGTCGGGGACAGCGGCGAGACGGACGGCGAGCTTGGCAACGGATTCCTCTCGCAGTTCCGCATCTTTTTCGATGTTCCGCACAACGTGATTGTCTTTGAGCCGTATTGATCGCTCTCAAGCGGGCGGCCGCAATGGCCCCGCATTGGACGGCACGGGTCGCCGGACAGCATCCAGCCAACGGTTCACAAGATGGGATAAATGGGGTGAAAACCAGCCTGAATGGCGCTGGCAGGCGCCAACTCCTTCGCCAAACCATGCCCCAAACTGGTAGCTTGAAGGAGTAGGAAATCCTTTCCCGCGATGACGTCCAGTCCCTACTTTTCATTGACGATTTTGTTCGCAGCGGCGCTCGGCTTCGGTCTCGCACCGCTGGGGCTGGCCTGGCTCTGGGCGCGGGTGTTTTCGCCCGCCAAACCCAACGCAGTCAAGAACGCCATTTACGAATGCGGTCTCGAGTCGAGGGGCGACGCGTGGATGCAGTTTCGCTCGGCCTACTACCTCTACGGCATCATTTTTCTCATCTTCGACGTGGAAGCCGTTTTTCTGCTTCCATTTGCGGTGGCATTTACAGGTTTAGGCGCGGCGGCGTGCGCAGCCATGCTGGTGTTTGTCCTGTTGCTTGTTGAGGGGCTGGCCTGGGCGTGGGCAAAGGGCGTGTTGACGTGGCATTGAAGTAGGCAGTGAAGAAATGAACGAGTGAAAAAGTGAGCGAGTGAAGCGCGGGCTGGTTTCACTTGTTCACTCCTTCACTCGCAGGGAGCATGGCGACTCATGGCAGTTGATCAGAATCTCAAGATCGAGCTGGGCAAGCAGGGCATCTTCGTCACCACCATCGAAGAGCTTTACAACTGGGGCCGCCGCAGCTCGGTGTGGCCCATGCAATTCGGCCTGGCTTGCTGCGCCATCGAGATGATCGCCACGACCATGGCGCGCTACGATCTGGCGCGCTTCGGCGCGGAAGTGTTCCGGCCTTCGCCTCGACAGGCCGATTTGATGATTGTCTCCGGCACGGTGACCAAAAAGATGGCGCCGCAGGTGGTGCGCCTTTACAACCAGATGGCCGAGCCGCGGTATGTGATCGCCATGGGCGCGTGCGCGATTTCCGGCGGTCCGTTCAAGCAGGGCTACAACGTGCTCAAAGGCATCGATCGCTACATTCCGGTGGACGTGCACATTCCCGGCTGCCCGCCGCGGCCTGAGGCATTGATCCAGGCGTTCATGACATTGCAAAAGAAGATCGATGGCCAGCCGTTGACCGGCGAGGGCCGGCCGCGGCATCTCGACCCCAACGCACAAGGCGAGTTTCCAGTGCCGGAGCAGGGAGCGCACGATCTGGAGCCAACGTCGAACCAGGGAGTGTGGCCGGTGCCGATCACGATTCGATGAGAACAGAGAACAGAGAACGGAGAACGGAAAGATCCTCGCAGCTGCAAAAAAGAGGCTAGGAGCTAGAGGCTAGAAGCTAGGAGCTGGTTTTGAAGACGGTCGAAGAGATCAAGGCGGCGATTGAGGCGGCGGTTCCCGGCGCGGGCGTGGAGTTTGTGTCGAACCCCAGCCCCTCCGCGCAGCACTCGCTGCGTCTCGCGCCGGAGTCAGCCGTCGCCGTTGCCACATTTCTGCGCGACGACGCGGAGCTGGCCTTCGATTTCCTCTCGAACGTTTCCGGGGTCGACTGGCCGGACAAAGAGATAGCAGAGAAAGTTAAAGCAACGCGTCAGGTTGTGAAAACGGTCGACGGGGTTGAGCAGACGATAGAAGAAACGGTCGAGGAGACCCGCAAGCACGTCGAGCCTGGCTTTCTTGAAGTGGTCTATCACCTCTTTTCTGTCGAGAAGAAGCACGGACCGCTCGTGATTCGCGTGCGCACGGCAAATAGATCCGACCAGACGCAGCTTCCGTCGTTCACGCCCATCTGGCGCGCGGCGGAATTCCAGGAGCGCGAGGCATTCGATCTCTACGGCATCATTTTCATCGGCCATCCTGACCTGCGCCGCATTCTGATGTGGCCGGAATTCAAGGATTTTCCCATGCGCAAGGATTATGTGGAGCCGGACGATTTTGAATACGAGCCCACCGCACACGATGAGGTGCTGAAGCGAGCGGAAGAGCATCGCACGGCCGAGGCCGCGCAAGGGAATAGCCAATAGCGAATTGGGAGTACCCCGGACAAAGTATGAGCGTTGCGGAAACCAAAGCGGAGAGAGTCGCGGGCTGGAACCGGCCGCCGGTCTGTGAGCCGGACGGCGAGGGCGAGCTGCTTGAAGTCGCCATGGGCCCGCATCATCCGTCGACGCACGGCGTCTTCCGAATGGACGTGGCGCTCGACGGTGAGCGCGTCGTTCGCCTCAAGCCGGTGTTCGGCTACCTGCACCGCAATCACGAGAAGATCGCAGAGGGCGCTTCGTATCTGGCGTCGATGCCCTACACCGACCGCCTTGATTATTTCTGCTCGCTCACCAACAACTGGGCGTACGCGCTGGCGGTTGAAAAGCTTGTCGGCCAGCCGGTTCAAGAGCGCGCCGAGTACATTCGCGTGATTCTTGCAGAGCTTACACGCGTGCAGAACCACGCCTCGTCCATCGGCTTTCTTATTCAGGAGATGGGCGCGAGCGGCACGCCGTTGATGTACGCCTTCAAGGAGCGCGAGAAGATTCTCGACCTCTTCGAGTCGCTTACTGGCTCGCGCATGATGTGCAACTACATGCGCTTCGGCGGTTGCCGCGTGGATGTTTCCGCACCCTGGCTCGACGCCACGCGCAAAGTGGTTGCCGGGCTGTCCGAATTCGTCGACGAGTTTGAAGCGCTGCTCTCGACCAACGAGATTTTGATGGCCCGCTGCCAGGGCGTCGGCATTCTGCGGCCCGAGCTGGCCGTGAACGCTGGAGTTTCCGGGCCCATGCTGCGCGCTTCGGGCGTGAATTACGACATTCGCAGAGTGGACCACTACGGTATCTACGATCGATTCCAGTTCCGCATCCCGCTCGGCGACCACGGCGACATTTACGACCGCTATATGGTTCGCGTGCTCGAGATGCGCGAGTCGATCAAGATTCTGGAGCAGGCGCTTCGCGACATTACCGCCGGACCAGTGATGGACCCCAAGGCGAAGATTCGCGGCTTCCGTCCCAAGGCCGGCGAGGCGTACGGCCGCATTGAAGCGCCCAAGGGCGAGCTTGGGTTTTATCTCATCAGCGACGGCGGCCCGAATCCATATCGTTATCGCGTGCGCCCGCCCAGCCTCATCAACCTCACAATTCTGGAGGACATGTGCCTGGGGCACAATGTCGCCGATGTTGTACTGATCTTTGGAAGCGTGGATATTGTTTTGGGAGAAGTGGACAGATGAATCGTGAACCGTGCACCGTGATTCGTGAACAGCGCGTATCTTGCAACGGTGGCGGCAGCGGGGCGATGCCCACGATCCACGACCCACGATTCACGGTACACGAACACGGAGGGTCACTTGCTCGGTGACGGGATCATAAAGGGAATGGCGGAGACCGCGCGAAACTTCTTCGGAAGTTACGTCTCCAAAGAACGCCTCACGACGGTCGAGTATCCGGAGCAGCGGATTCCCACCGTCGAGAACGCGCGCGTCTTTCCTTTTCTCGTTTACGACGGCGCGGACTGGCTGGCAGGCATGCGCTGCGTGGCCTGCCAGATTTGCGAGAAGGAATGCCCGCCCAAGTGCATCTACATTGAAAAAAGCTCCGACAAAAAGCCGGACTACGTGGGCAAGCCGCAGTTTTATCCCGCGCGCTTCGACATCGATATCTCTGTCTGCATGAGTTGCCAGATTTGCGTTGAAGTTTGCCCTTTTGAGGCCATCAAGATGGACACCCAATTTGAGCTGGCCACCGACGATCGCTTCGCCGGCCTGCTTGAAGACCGCGAGAAACTGGCCAAGTCGAACGAGTATTACCACTCGATCCATCCCACGGAAGCCACGGAAGTGGACGCGCGTCTTGCCGAGGAAAAAGCCAAGTCGGAAGCGCGCGCCAAAGCTGCGGCCGATGCCGCCGCAGCCAAAGCCGCCGCTGCATCCAGCGCGCCGCCGCCCGCCGCTCCGCCCGCGAAGACAGAAGGAGGGAGCTAGCCCATGATCGCGACACTTGGGTCCGCAAGTTCCTTCTTCGTGAATCCCTTTTTCTCGAATTTTGATCAGATCTTTGTTCTTTTGCGCAACTGGCTTATTGGATTTCTGCCCGCCGCGTTGCGGCCTGCAGCCGGTGCCGTGCTCGGCGTCATCGCCATCGTCTGCGTATTCCCCGGACTCTTTGCGCTCACCACTGTTTTTGAACGAAAGGGCCTGGGCCGCATTCAGAACCGTCTCGGCCCCAACCGCGTCGGCCCCTATGGCCTCTTCCAGCCAGTCGCAGACGGTATCAAATCGCTCACCAAGGAAGACATTGTTCCCCTCAGCGCCAACGCCGCAGTGCATTTTCTTGCGCCGCTCGCGCTTGTGGTCACGGTGTTCATGGGCTTCGCTGTTTTGCCGATGGGCCGCAACATGGTGCTGGTCGACATGGACTCGGGGCTGCTCTTCTTCTTCGCCATGGGTGCGGCCACGGAGCTTTCCGTCTTCATGGCCGGCTGGTCCAGCCGCAATAAATATTCGCTGCTCGGCGCCATGCGCGCCGTGGCGCAGATGATCAGTTATGAAGTCGTGCTGTTGCTTTCGAGCGTGGCTGTCGTCATGATCACCGGCTCGCTTTCGTTGCCGAAGATCGTCGCGGCGCAGGATCAATACACCGGCATCTTTCCGCACTGGTACATTTTCACGCCGTGGGGCCTCGCAGGCTTCCTTATGTATGCCATCGCCGCCACGGCCGAAACCAATCGCTCGCCGTTCGATCTGCCCGAGGGCGAATCGGAGCTGGTCGCTGGATACCACACCGAATACTCCGGCTTCAAATTCGCGCTCTTTTTTCTCGGCGAATATCTGGCCATGTTTTCGATCTCCGGCCTGGGCACCACGCTGTTTCTCGGCGGATGGTCGGCGCCACTTTCGTTTCTCCAATTCATCCCGTCGTGGTTCTGGTTTTTCGGCAAAGTGATGATGTCGATTTTCGTCTTTATCTGGATGCGCGGCACGCTGCCCCGGCTGCGCCAGGACCAGTTGATGAACTTTGCCTGGAAGTTTGTTCTGCCTTTCACGCTGCTCAACCTGCTGGTGACCGCGCTCTGGCGCTTTATGGGCGATGGCTGGCAGCGCTGGGTCGTCTGCACCATCATTCTCGCGGCGGCATACATCTTCATGGGCCGGCTAGGCATGCGCGGCGAGCATTTCGGCCGCAGGAGCTACCGCTATGCTGAATAGGGAGCTTGAACGTTGACTCCGATCTTCTATCTGCTTGCGGCCGTCACGCTGGCCGGTGGCCTTGCCGCGGTGCTGCTCAAGCATCTGGTTCACTGCGCGCTTGCCGTCACGGTGGCCTTCGCCGGGCTGGCCCTGCTGTTCCTCCAACTCGACGCACAGTTTGCCGGCTTCGCGCAGATTCTGGTTTACATCGGCGCCGTCGCCATCCTGATTGTCTTCGCCATTTTGCTCACGCGCGGTTCCGATCTGCCGAAGGACGGTGTATTCAGCCGATCATGGCCGCTGGGTTTGATCATCGCAGCCGCCGTGTTTGCCGTCATCGGATGGGCGGTGCTCGCCAGCGCGAGTGCGATCCCGCAGCGGAATATCGTCCCCTCCGTCACCGTGCACGACATCGGTGAAGCGCTTGTCGGCCGCTATGTTTTGCCGCTCGAGATTCTGGCTCTGCTGCTCACTGCGGCCACCATCGGCGCGGTCATCGTGGCCATGCACGAGAAAGCGAGGCCCAGATGACGACACCACTCGCCGGCTATCTTCTCGTAGCGGCGTTGCTCTTCGCCATCGGCCTTGGTGGCGCGCTCGTTCGCCGCAACGCCATCCTTGTGCTTATTGGAATCGAATTGATGCTCAACGCGGCCAATTTGAATCTGATCGCCTTCTGGCGCTATGGCCCGCATCCCGAGGCGCTTACCGGCATGATGTTCGCTATCTTCTCCATCGCCGTCGCCGCGGCCGAGGCTGCTGTAGGTCTGGGCCTCGTCATCGCAATCTATCGCCACACCAACACCACCGAGCTCGACAAGATCGACAGGATGAAGGGGTGAACGCTTGATCCAGGAATCCACTTCACTCGTTCCGCAGTTCGCTGCGTCCTCGGTCGCGCGGCTCTTGTGGCTCATCCCGGTTGTGCCAATGCTTGCCTCCGGCGTTATTGCTCTCCTCAAGCAGCCGCGGCGCAAGTTCGCTTCCGCGTTGGCCACCGGCTCGCTCGGTTTTTCGCTCTTCCTGTCGTTGATCGCTTTTGTGCACGTTGTCAGGCGCCTGGGCCCACGGCACGGTTGTTCGAGAGACTGTCAATTTTGCGTGGTTCCACTTCGGCGCGTCCCGCGTCGACCTCGGGTGGGTACTCGATCCGCTCGCCGCCATCATGCTCGTAATGGTCAGCTTTGTCGGGCTGCTCATCTTCATCTACTCCGTCGGCTACATGGCGCACGACGAGAACTTCACACGCTTCTTCTGCTTCCTCTCGCTCTTCGCCGGGGCCATGCTCGGCGTCGTCATCTCGAACAGCCTGCTGCTTCTCTTCATGTGTTGGGAGATTGTCGGCCTCACTTCCTATCTGCTGATCGGCTTCTGGTATCAGAAGCCTTCGGCCGCGGCCGCCGCAAAAAAAGCCTTCGTCACCACGCGCGTCGGCGACATTTTCTTTTTCCTCGGCATCGTCTGGCTGTTTTCGCAGACTGGCACACTGCTGCTCTACAAAGGCGGCGCGGGAGCGATTGAGCCGGCCGCACTGGCTCGACTGCTAAGCGAGCATGCAGGTTTCGGCCTCAGCGCTGCCGGGGCCATCGCTCTGCTCATCTTTGCCGGAGCCGTGGGCAAGAGCGGCCAGCTTCCGCTGCACGTCTGGCTGCCCGACGCGATGGAAGGCCCCACGCCGGTCTCCGCGCTCATTCACGCGGCCACCATGGTTGCCGCCGGCGTTTATCTTGTCGCGCGCGTTTATCCTCTTATGTCGGCCGGCATGCCGCTCACCGCATCGGGCGACGCGGCAGGAACCACCGTCGCTCTCACCGTCGTCACGTGGGTGGGCGCGGCCACTGCGGTCTTCGCCGCGCTCATCGCCGTTGCGCAAAACGACATCAAGCGCATCCTCGCCTACTCCACCGTCTCTCAGCTCGGCTACATGATGGCCGGTCTTGGCCTGGGCGGTGTTGCCGTCGGAATGTTCCACCTGATCACGCACGCTTTCTTCAAGGCGCTGCTATTCCTTGGCGCGGGCTCGGTGATTCACGGCTGCCACGAAGAGCAGGACATTCGCCGCATGGGCGGCCTCAAAGTCGACATGCCGCTCACTTTCATCACCTACACCATCGGCATGCTGGCGCTTTGCGGCTTTCCCATCTTCTTCTCCGGCTTTTGGTCGAAGGACGGCATTCTTGAAGCCGCGCAACATTGGAGCGTTGCGAAAGGCCCGTTCTACCTGCTCGTGTTTGGTGCGCTGCTCACAGCCTTTTATATGACGCGCCAGGTCTGCTACGTCTTCCTCGGCTACTGGCGCGGGCACAAGCCGGCGCACGAGAGCCCGAGAATCATGACCGCACCGCTCGCGATTCTGGCTTTCTTCGCCATGGCGCTTGGCTTGATCGGGACTCCCGTGTGGCCATGGTTCCGCGCATTTCTTGAAGGCCGCGCCGTCACCTTCAGTTGGCGCGGATTCGCCGAGCCGGGCCTGGGCCTGCTCATGCTTACGTCATCGCTGGCGGTTTTTCTTGGTCTCGGGCTCGGCTGGCGGCTTTACGGCAACAAATCGCCCAACCCGGAAGAGCCTGATGCGCTTGAGAAATCCGTGCCGTGGCTTTGGGGCCCGCTCCGCGATCGCCTCTACGTTGACGAATTCTACGGCGTCACAGTGATCGCCTTCTATAAGTGGTGGGCGCGCGTTGCCGATTGGCTCGATCGCCGCGTGTGGGGCGGCATCGTCGCTTTCGTTGCGCTGCTCTTCTCTCTCTGGGCGCAGCTCAATCGCCTGCTCGACATCAATTGGGTCGACGGCGGCTTCGACAAAACATGCGAGGAAATCTCTGAAGGCGGCGGCCTGCTGGCAAGCATCGAATCCGGCCGCGTGCAGAATTATCTGCGCATCCTCGCCGTGGCCGTCGTCGCGCTCGTCGTCATTCTCTTCTGGAGCAGCCGCCCATGAACGCGATCGCTAGCGGCTTTCCGATCCTGACGGTTCTCACGGTGCTGCCCCTTGTCGGCGCGGTCATCGCGCTTTTCGTGGGCAAGCATGCGCGGGGCGTCGCGCTTCTCACGTCTCTCGTCTGCCTCGGCCTATCACTTGTAATTTGGATCAGCCTGCCCGCCAACGGAATCATCGGCCTCGTCGAGATTCACTCATGGGCGCCTTCGCTTGGCGTCGAGTATCACCTTGGCGTCGACGGCCTCGGCGCGCTCATGCTTTTGCTCTCCGCCATCGTCACGCTCATGTCGGTCGACGCGTCGCATCGCGTCCACCACATGCCCGGCCTTTTCTACGGCCTCATCCTGATTCTCGAATCGGGCCTCTTCGGTTCTTTCACCGCGCTCAATTTCTTTCACTGGTTCTTGTTCTGGGAACTGAGCCTCATCCCCGCATTCTTCCTCATTAAACTTTGGGGTGGTCCGCGCCGTGGCCCCGCGGCAACGCAGTTCTTCGTCTACACCATGGCCGGCTCGGTGGCGCTGTTGCTTTCGTTTCTGGCCGTCTTTCTTTCCACCGGGACGAAATATGCGCCGGGCACGATGGACTTCGGCATCCTTACTGCCATGGCCGCATCGGGCGCCCTGACGCAAATGGTCACGGCGCATCTGGGCGCGGTGATGCCGTGGCTTGCCATCGGCGTGCTCGCTGGTTTCGCGGTCAAAGTGCCGATGGTGCCGTTTCACACCTGGCTGCCCGCCGCGTATGCCGAGGCGCCTTCGCCCGTCACCATGCTGCTCACCGGCGCCATGTCGAAGATGGGCGTCTACGGTCTGCTGCGCATCGCGCTGCCCATCTTCGGCGTGCAGATCGCCGCCATGCGCACTCCGCTTCTCGTTTTGGCCGTCATCACAGTGGTCATGGGCGCGTGGGCCGCCGCCGCGCAAAAAGATTTGAAGCGCATCTTCGCATACTCCTCGGTCAATCACCTAGGCTACTGTCTGCTCGCAATTTTCGCGCTGGCGATTCCCGTTTCAGGTGCTGCGCAGCAGGCCAGTCAGGCCGCCGCGCTCAATGGCGTCATCCTGCAGATGTTCAATCACGGCATCACCGCTGCCGCCATCTTCTGGTTCATCGCCATGATCCAGTTCCGCACCGGCGGATTGCGCGGTATTGACGATTTCGGCGGCCTGCGCAAGCCCGCGCCGGTCTTCGCCGGCCTTACGGGCATCGTGCTCTTTTCTTCGCTCGGCCTGCCCGGGCTGAATAGCTTTGTCAGCGAATTTCTGATCTTCCGCGGCGTTTTTCCGCTTGCGTGGGTTGCGGCCACCGTTTCGGTCCTCGGCTTGCTGGTGACGGCGATCGTGATCCTCACCGTGATTCAGAAAGTTTTCACCGGCCCGGTCCCAGAGCGTTGGGTGAGCTTTCCTGACCTGCATCACAGCGAGCGGATCGCACTCGTACCCGTGATTGCGCTCATGTTTATCGTCGGTCTCGCCCCGCGGCTGATTGTCGACACCATCAACCCCACGGTCATGAACCTGCTGTCGCACTGGAGATTCTAGAGAATGGCCTGGGCGATTTACATTTCGTTTGCCGGTGCGCTGATCTCGGCGCTGCTGCCTAAAGCCAAGCCCGAGCTGGCGCGCTGGTGGGCACTCGCCATTTCGGCCGCCGGACTTGCCATCGGAATTGCTGATTATGCCGCCGCAATGGGCCAGGGCCGCCAGGTCTTTGTTGATGCGCTTTGGGTGCCCTCGATGGGCATTCACTATCTGCTCGCCGCCGACGGCATCAGCCGCGTGCTCGTTCTGCTCACCGGCATCGCCGCTGTCGCCGGTGTTCTCTTCAGTTGGAACATCGAGCTCCGCACCAACCAGTTCTTCGCCTTCTATCTCGCCCTCATCGGCGGCGTTTACGGCGTGTTTCTAAGCGGCGATCTCTTCCTGCTCTTCGTGTTTTACGAAATCGCCATCGTTCCCAAATACTTCCTCATCTCCATCTGGGGATCCACGCGCCGCGAATACGGCGCCATGAAGCTCGCTCTCTACTCCTTCGTCGGCTCGGCGATGGTGCTCATCGGCCTGCTTGCGGCCTACACCACCGCGGGTAGCCATTCGACCACGTTTGCCGCCCTCGCGCACGCGGGCCTGCCCGCCGATTTTCAACTGTGGTGTTTTCCGCTTGTCTTTGTCGGCTTCGCGATTCTCGCCGGCATGTGGCCGTTTCACACCTGGGCGCCCACGGGCCACGTCGCCGCGCCGACAGCCGCATCCATGCTGCTTGCCGGAGTCGTCATGAAGCTCGGCGCTTACGGCTGCCTCCGCGTCGGCATCGGTCTTTTTCCTCATGGCCTCGATCCCTGGGGATTTTCGTTCATCGGCATCGGTTCGTGGCGCGACGTCTTTGCCTGGCTCGCCGTCATCGGCATCGTCTACGGCGCGCTCGTCGCTCTCGCGCAAACCGACTTCAAATTCGTCATCGGCTACTCCAGCGTCAGCCACATGGGCTTTGTGCTTCTCGGCCTCATGACGCTCAACCAGATCGGCGTCGATGGCGCAGTGCTCCAAATGTTCTCGCATGGCGTCATCGCCGGCCTCTTGTTCGCCATCGTCGGCCGCATCGTCTACGACCGCACGCATACGCGCCAATTTGCCGAGCTCGAGCCGATGCACTTGTCGCGACGACTGCCCTTCGCGGCTTGGGCCTTCGTGTTCGCCGGTGTCGCATCCATGGGCCTTCCAGGCTTTTCCGGATTCGTCGCCGAACTGCAGGTTCTCGTCGGCGCGTGGCAAGCCAATCCATGGTGGACAATCGTTTCCGGCATCGGCATCATCGTCGGCGTCGCTTATATCTGGCGCGCGCTGCAAAAAGCGTTCTTCAGCGACACTCTGCCCACCCCGCATGAGCTTGAATCGGAGCAGGCGCACAAATTTGCGCCCATCACCTGGCCCGAGATTGCCGGTGTGGCGCTGCTCGGTCTTTCCACGCTTGTCGTCGGCCTCTATCCGCGCATTCTCCTCGATCAAATTGAGCCGGCCGTTAAGGCGCTGCTCGCAGGAGGCGCGCAATGAACTACGCCGCCCTCAGCTATGCCGCGCTCTTTCGGGCCACGCTGCCCGAAACGGCTCTCGAAATTGCCGCGTTGCTCGTGATCGTCGTCGATCTCGGATTCCTGCGCAAGAAGGCTCTCGAAATTCGCGTTGCTGTCGCCGCATTCATCGGCGTCTTCGGCTGCATCGCGGCCATCTGGACTGTTTGCGCGGTGGATTGGGCCGGATTCAGCGCAGGTGGCGACGTTCTGCTCTCGGCGGGCGGCTCGGCAGGTGTCGCGCAAGTCGCTATCCTCGTGCTCACGGCGCTCACGCTTCTGCTTCTCGTCGACTCCACCTTCACGCAACACGCCGGCGAATACGTCTCTGTCGTGCTCATGGCCGCTGCGGGCGGGCTCATCATTTCCGCCGCGCAGGATCTGCTCGTCATCTTTGTGGGCCTCGAGCTGCTCTCGCTCGGCCTCTACATCCTCACGGCGTTTAACAAACAATCCGAAAAGAGCGCCGAGGCCGCCATCAAGTACTACCTTTTTGGCGGAATGTCGGCGGCGTTTCTGCTCTTTGGCTTCAGCTATCTCTACGGGCTTTCAGGATCCACCAGCCTGCCCAAAGTTGTGCTCGGCACTCTTGCTGCGTCGGCCCACGGGGGCGCGCCGCTCCTATATATCGCTCTGGTCATGATCGCGGCTGGCCTCGGCTTTAAAGTTGCTGCCGTACCGTTCCATCTATGGGCGCCCGATACCTACGAAGGCGCACCCGCTCCCGCCGCCGCCTTTATCGCGTCTGTCTCAAAAGTCGCAAGCTTCGCCCTGCTCATCTCCATCAGCTCGGCAATCCTCCGGTGGATGGCGATGCTGCATATAACGGGCCGCGTCATGTTCATTACCCACTCTGCCGCCGCGCCGCCGCCGCATTACGCACCGGGCATTGTTACCACGTGGCCGATGATCTTGATGGACCTTTCCGTGCTTTCGATGATCTTCGGCAACCTGGCCGCGCTCGCGCAGACGAGCGTCCGCCGTTTGCTCGCGTACTCCGCGATCGCACATGCCGGCTACATTCTGCTCGGCCTTGCGTTCTTCTCCTGGACCGACGCCAGCGCTCAAGCCATCCTCTATTACATCGTCACGTACGGCCTCACCACCATCGGCGTGTTCGGCGTCGTCGGCGTCGTCGAGCGCGCGACGGGTAGTGACAAGCTCGACTCTTTCCTCGGCCTGCATAAGCGCAATCCGATTCTCGCCGCTGTGCTGCTTGTGCTCTTTCTCTCGCTCGCCGGCATTCCGCCGCTGGTCGGCTTCTGGGCCAAGTTCAATCTTTTTGCCACGGTGCTCAATGGGGGCTGGTCCGGCTTCATGAAAGGTCCCTTAACCTCGTTGCCGGCCGAGCAACTTACGCTCGTCGCGCTCGCCATCGCATTCAGCGCCGTCTCGCTCTACTACTATTTGCAGGTCCTCAAGCGCGCTTACGTCATGCCAGCCAGCGACGAATCGCCCATTCGTGTGCAGTCCGCCACACTCGTTGTGTTGGTTGCCATCGCCGCCGCGGTTCTCGTGCTTGGCTGCCTTCCGGCGCTGTTGCAGAACTGGATCGCCGCCTTCTATCCGGCGATGTAGCTGGGCTTCGTTCCCCAAACAAAAACCGCCCGAAGCAGATTCGCTCCGGACGGCCGATTGCTTTCCTTCTCGTGCTATCTCGCTGGCGATGCGTACTAGCTCCGCTAACCCCGCTAACCCCGCTGCTTTTTTCAGTACTTCACGATTGCTGCAAACGAATCCGGCTTCAGGCTCGCGCCACCCACCAGTGCGCCGTCAATTTCTTCCAGGCTAATCAGCGCGGTTGCGTTGTCGGGCTTCACGCTGCCGCCGTAAAGAATCCGCATCGCCGCTGCCACATCGGCGCTCAGCAGCTTGGCCACTTCCGCGCGAATGATACGATGCGCATCGGCCGCAATCTCCGGCGTCGCCGTCTTGCCCGTTCCGATAGCCCAAACCGGTTCATACGCAATTACGATCGGCTTCGCAGCCTCGGGCGTGATGCCGGCGAATGCGCCTGTCACCTGGGTCTTCAGCACGCTCGCCGTTTTGCCCGCCTCGCGCTCTTCCAGCACCTCGCCGATGCAGACGATGGGAACGACTCCGTGTTTCAGCGCAGTGTGCAGTTTCTTGTTCACAATCTCGTCGGTTTCGGCAAAGTATTGCCGCCGCTCGGAGTGACCGATGAGGGTATGCGTGCCGCCGACGGCCTTTAGCTGTCCAACCGAGGTCTCGCCCGTGTACGCGCCCTCCTCGGCGAAGTGAATGTTCTGCGCGCCCACGGCCACATTTGAACCCTTGCATCCCTCAACCACGGTGGGCAATAGCACCGGAGAAGGGAACAGCGCGATCTCGTCGCGCGTGTGCCAGGCAACAAGCGGCAAAAAGGCTTCGACAAACGCCTTTGCTTCGGCCGGCGTCTTGTACATCTTCCAATTGGCGGCAATGAGTGCTTTACGCGGCATTCTTCTGTTCCCCTCGCATGGTATGTGTTTGCAATTCAATTCTAGAGGATGGATTCGCGGGCGGCGGGTGACGGCGGGCACGTTACAAAAGGGAGACGCCTCGAACGGATCACATGGCCTCAATGATCCCGTTTCGGAATCCGCCTTGATACCATTCATTTGGTTTGCCCTAAGTCTTGGCTGGAGGTCGAAATGAAGCGTGTCTTGATCGTTCCTGCTTTTGCTCTGATGTTTGTGCTGGCGGCACACAGCGCCTTTGCCGGGGCGCCACTGAAAGGGATCGACGTGAAACTCGGCAAGAACCCGGGCGGTGGTTGCGCCGCGAAAGTTTCCGACAGCGACGGCGCGGTGAACTTTGGCGTTTGGCCGAAAGGGAGCTACACCGTGAGCTTTGACACGGTGAATATTCAGAGCGCAAAGCCAACAAGCCTGCACGTCGAGATTCTTGGTGCGGCAGAAGGCACGATCACGCATGTGCTGGCTGCGTCGTCGGCAGAACGGGTCGATCCGATTGTGTTCACATCGAACGGAAAAACGCCGCTCGTCGTGAAGGTGACCGATGGCACGAGCGAGCCGGTCGACTGGGTGGTGAGAGTGAAGAGTCACTCGAACTCAACCAACAACTAGAGAGAACGGAGCAGGGAGAATTCGGTCGCGCCGAATTCCCCCCGAATTCCGAACTCAGTTCTGCGTGCGCTGTTCAGTTCTTGTTGGTCAGTGCTTCCACGCCGGGCAGCTTTTTGCCTTCGAGAAATTCGGGCAAAGCGCCGCCGGTGGTGGCGCGAATCCCGATCAGCGAAGTCTCGTCCTATGCGCCTGATCCCAATACCGACGTTAGATCGTCAGGCACCGCGCCCTTCAGGAAAGCTTCCCGATGATCGGGATCCCCTAGGTCCATCGAGAAATGCCGCCAGACGCCGTCCTGAAGCACGCCCATCTTCCACGGCCCTGAAACCGAATCTGAGAACTGCCAGATGATATGGTAGCCACCCTCATTTGTGAACCCTTCACCGTCGGCCTGAATAATCGCGTCTCCGCGCTCCCAAAGTGCCGCGCGCAGCGCGTGGAGAGCATTGCTGCCTTCCTCGGTTTCCGAGCCTTGCAGGTGCTGAAACGCGAAGATTGTCTTTACAGAGGCCAAATAGTTCTCAAGCCACTGAACGCCGCTTTTCGGCCTGCAATCCTGCATGTCTTCGATGAAGTCCGCAACCTCATCCTGCCCGACCGAACCATCCATCACAGGATTGCGCTCAATCAGCGCGACTTCGACTTCATCGATTCCCGAAAGCAGAAGAGTGTTCCATCCCTCTTCGTTTTCCTCTTCGATTGTTAGCCGGTATTCGGGATGCTCGGCGCGAATTGTCTGCGCGAGTTCTTCGAAGGAAGGGAACTCCTCGTCTTTTGACAGAACTCGCGTGTAATACGCCACAATGCTTCCTCATCCCCCAGGGAAGGCCTCATAAAAGAATCGCATCCGGCTTCTTCGCCGGATGCGACTTCAATCTTAACTGCTCGCGGCTTCTGCGCCGAAGGCGCGGCTGCCGCGCCGCAGGTGCTACTTGTCCGTCAGCGCTTCCACGCCCGGCAGCTTCTTTCCCTCAAGAAATTCGAGCGATGCGCCGCCGCCGGTCGAAATGTGCGTGATCTGGTCGGCCACGCCCGCTTGGTTAATCGCCGAAACCGAATCGCCGCCGCCGATGATCGACGTCGCCGTCCGATTCGCCGCAACGGCCCTCGCGATGGCGTTCGTTCCCACGGCAAACCGCGGAAATTCAAACACGCCAGCCGGGCCATTCCACACGATCGTCTTCGCCGTCAAAATCACATCTTCAATCGCCTTGATCGACTGCGGCCCGATGTCCAGACCCTGCCAGTCGTCGGGAAAGTCTTTCGAGCAGTCCCACACTTGCGTCTTGGCGTCGGCCGCAAAGTTGTCGGCCAGAATATTATCGACGGGCAGCATCAGCTTGACGCCCTTGGCCTTCGCCTTGTCGAGCGCCTCCTTAGCCATCTCGATCTTGTCTTCTTCGACGAGGCTCTTTCCGGTCTCGATGCCCAGCGCACGCTGAAAGGTATACGCCATGCCGCCCACGATCACCAGCGTGTCCACTTTATCCAGCAGGTTCTGGATCACGTCGATTTTTCCGGAGATCTTCGATCCGCCAATGATGGCAACGAACGGCTTCTCAGGATTTTCGAGTGCCTTGCCGAGATAGGTGATCTCTTTTTCCATCAGCAGGCCGGCCACGGCGGGCTTGAGGAAGTGCGTAATTCCTTCTGTTGACGCGTGCGCCCTGTGCGCAGAGCCGAAGGCGTCGTTCACGTAAACTTCGGCAAGCGAGGCAAGCGCCTTCGAGAACTCCGGATCGTTGGCCTCTTCTTCCGGGTGGAAGCGCAAATTCTCAAGCAGCAGCACCTGGCCCGACTCAAGCTGCCGCGCCATCTCCTCGGCGATCTCGCCCACGCAATCCGGCGAGAAAGCAACATTGATGCCCTCGCCCAGTTTCTTGTCGAGCAGTTCGCGGAGCCGCTTGACCACCGGCTTGAGCGAATACTTTGGATTAGGTTTGCCCTTGGGCCGGCCCAGGTGCGAAGCCAGAATCACCTTGGCATTTTTCCGCAGCGCGTATTCGATCGTTGGCAGCGTGGCCACAATGCGCGTGTCGTCGGTAATGGTTGAGCCGTCTTCAGTGAGCGGGACGTTGAAATCGACGCGGATAAACAGCCGCTTGTTGGTCAGTTCGATGTCTTGAATCGACAGCTTGGCCATGGGAGGATGCCTTTCGTCGGGAAAAGAGGTCAAAGGTCAGTTCACAGTTCTTAGTTCGCAGTCTGTGAGACCGGGAACTGGAAACTAAGAACTGTGAACTACGAACTGTTTCTACAGCCCCTTCTTGGCCAGGAAGCCAATCAGGTCGACAACACGGTTCGAGTAGCCCCACTCGTTGTCGTACCAGCTCAGCACCTTCACGCTCTGGCCGACCACCTTGGTCAACGGCGCGTCCACGATCGAGCTGCGCTTGTCGCCCTTGAAGTCCGAGCTCACCAGCAGGTTCGAATCGACGCCCAGAATTCCCTTCAGTTTCCCCTCAGAGGCGGTCTTGAAGGCGGCGTTCAATGCATCCACTGTCGTCGGCTTTTCGGCGATGTAGGTCAGGTCGACGATGGAGACGTTCGGCGTTGGAACGCGAATCGCAAAGCCGTCGAGCTTGCCGGCGGTCTCGGGGATCACGAGCTTCAGGGCCTTGGCTGCGCCTGTCGAGCTGGGAATCATGTTCAATGCAGCGGCGCGGGCGCGGCGCAGGTCCTTGTGCGGAAAGTCGAGGATGACCTGGTCGTTGGTGTAGCTATGAATGGTGGTCATGATGCCGGAGATGAGGCCCGTGGTTTCGAGAATCACCTTGACGACAGGCGCCAGGCAATTGGTGGTGCAACTGGCGTTGGAAATAATGTTGTGCTTCGCCGGATCGTACTTCTCCTCGTTCACGCCGAGCACGATGGTGATGTCTTCGTTGGTGGCCGGCGCGGAGATGATGACCTTCTTCACCGTCGCGCCCAAATGAGCCTTGGCCTTCTCCGCGTCGGTAAAGTGGCCGGTCGACTCGATCACGACCTGCGCGCCCACATCCGTCCAGGGAAGCTTGGCGGGATCGCGTTCAGCCCACACCTTGATCTTCTTGCCATCGACCGAGATAAAGTCTTCGCCCGACTTAATTTCGTTGGGCAGGTTGCCCAGGATCGAGTCGTATTTAAGCAGGTGAGCCAGCGTTGCTGGGCTGGTCAAGTCGTTGACGGCGACGAAATCGATTTCTTTATTGCCAAGCGCGGCCCGCAAAACGTTGCGTCCGATGCGGCCGAAACCGTTGATTCCAACTTTTACTGCCATTTTTCGATTCTCCTTCGTGGTCTTTGTGGCAAATTCTGAGTCGTGCGGCGTCTGAAGTGGGCTGAAAATGAGATTCCACCAAACCCTTGATCGTATCATTGCGGCCTACATCGGAAAACTAATTGCACGGTCGCGCCGCACACGATTCCCTACCGTAAGAGTGAAGTTCCCACTGTGGAACTGTATGTGACGGAGTGCACACGATTTGCCGCGACCTCGCCGAGTATGGTATTCGGGGGTAAGCAAGGCTTTCGGCAAGGATTGATAGCAGCATGAGAAGACGCTCCAGACGCGGTCCTAATACTTCAGAATCCACAGGCAAAATCGGACAGGAACTTCCATCAAATCAGCCGGCTCCGCTGGTGCCGCTTTACCCTGATGAAACGCCGCCCCGCGCGCAGCACGGGCAGCAACGACCTCACGAAACCCATCACGCGGCTCCGACGCGCACGCAATCGCCGCCGCGCCAGCCGGCGTCTGCCAGGCAAGAGCGGCCCGCGAGGCTTGACCGGCCAGCGAGACAAGACCGGCCCGACCGACAAGACTGGAACGAGCCCGCTGGATCGGGACGGCTCGAAGTCGAGACCCAGCCCGAGATGCCGGCTAGGCCCAGGCTTGCGCCCGGTCCAGAATCGCCCCAGGCGCCAAAAGGATTCGTGGTCCTCGCCATTGGCCTGCCCGGCTCCGGCAAGACCACGTGGTTCGGCCGCCGCGGCATCACACCGCTCTCCTCTGACCTTCTGCGCAATATTCTTTTCGACGATGTGGAGGAGCAGCGCTACCAGGGCCTGGTCTTTTCGACTCTTCGCTCGCTCCTGCGCGCACGGCTCATTGCCCGCATGCCCGCCAACTATGTCGATGCGACGAACCTCTCCATCCACGAGCGGCGCCAGTGGATCAAGATGGCCAAGAGCTTTGGCTACGAGGTGCAGGCCGTCTTCTTCGATGTGCCGCTCGAAGTGTGCCTTGATCGCAACCGCCAGCGCGACCGCTCGGTGAGCGAAGACATCATGCGCAAGATGGCCGAAAAGCTCAAGCCGCCGGTCTTCGAAGAGGGATTTGAAAAGATCACCGTGGTGCGCGTGAAGAGCGCGGGGTAAGGCAGAGCCACCATCTCTGCACAGAAATGGGTGCCCCAGGCCGGGGTCCCCACGGACAGGTCTTCGTTCGTGGGGTGGAGGGGCCTCGCATTTCGGCACCTGGGATACCACGAACCTCGGTTCCCCCGCTTTCAACCCGCCTCAGCCTGTGGGTGCCCCATCCAAGCTTCGCTTGGGTGGGATAGCACGAATCACAAATATTCGTTGCCCCATCCTAACCGCGCATTTTGCGGTTAGGGTGGGATCGCACAGATCCGCATTTGCGTCCCGCTCACCACGAAAAATGGGTGCCCAATCCTAAAACTCGGCGCGTTGCGCAGAGTTTTGGGTGGGAACCACAATCACGCCCCCACCATGTCATACTGAGGTCGCCGCGGCGACCGAAGGCCTGCCCTGAGCGGAGGTCGCGAAGGCGACCGCAGTCGAACGGGGATCTGCGGTTGTTTCTGGCGATACCAGCTTCCGGAAAAACGTAGTTTCCGCATAGCCGGTCATCCGCTAGGAGCCCAGGAATTTTTCACCTGACGCTCGATTCGCGCCTGTCCGATCTTCCGCAAACAATCACTCTGGCAATGATTCGGGTTTACCAGTCGATCTGGTAAAACGCATACCAATTTGCTTTCAGAGGCTTAAACACATATGCGTGATGCTCGCTCGGGTTCTTGCGGGCCTCACCGTCTAAATCGGCCTGCGGCGATTTTGTAGTCGGGGTGAGCGGGGCAGTTGAAAAGACATACCCGGCACTGGAACCGCCGGTACACAGCCCTTTCGCGCGAGTGATAAAGAATATCGCACCAGGAAAATCCTCGGTGCGTACGATCCCTTCTAACAGGGACAGCTCCTTGAACGCCCCCCGATATTCGCTCCAGCGGGCCTCACTGAAACCAACGTTGTCACGTGGCCACTTAGTGTCCGTATCAAGCCACGTGAAATCTGCCGCTATTCGTATCAGGTGGGAATCCTGCACTGCCATCGTTCGCAGTTTTTCTAGACCTGCCGCGTCTCGCAAGAAATCGCCTTGCAATTCGGGGTAGTCAAGGCTTCTTACGTCGTCTTTCGTAGGCTCGGATGACTGTGCCAGTGCAGCGAGTGATTTCTCATCCAAACCTGCGCTACTACCCGTCGCCCCAAAATTGAATAATGTGAAGTCGCGATATTGGAATCCCTCCTGCTTATAATCCCATTGTCCGTACTTCCTCCATTTTTCATACAAGGCAGGTGGAATTGGGAAAGCAAGCCATTGGGGAACAACCGCTACGTCAGCGGAAATGGGTTGACTAGATGCCGCAGTGTCGGCGGATTGTGCATACGCTGGCGCAGACAGAATAGAACCTAAGACGACCGCAAGAAAGGCTTGCGCATTAGTCATGTACCCAATAGTAGACAAGCCAAACCACGTTTGCATGCAGTTCGATACCAATTGGTCCTTCGAGGTCCGTCCGCATTGTCGCCAACCCGGACGTCATCGAAATCCCGACTCGTTCGCAAATCCAAATTGCACCCGCGGATCCTTCGCCGCCCCGCTGTTCAGGATGACAACCGCAGGGAGGGAAGACCGATCGAGCGAACTAAACTATCGCAATGAGCACTTCCCCCGTACCAATCCCCTACACCGAGCCGTGGCTCCGCGGCACGCACACCGACGCTCCCGCCGCGGGCCGCGCTGTTCTGCATGCACTTGAACTGGCGCTCGACGACCTGACCAAGTGGACCGCCGGCCTGACCGACGCTGAAGTCCACTCCGCGCCGCTGGGCCTCACATCCATTGCTTTCCACCTGCGCCACATCGCGCTATCTGTTGACCGGCTCCTCACCTACGCCGAAGGCAATCAACTTTCCCCAGAGCAATTGGCCGGGCTCAAATCCGAGGACAGCGGGGCCGGGCAGGGTGGGGGAGTGAAGCAGGAATCTTTGGCGGAACTGCTCGCCGCGGTCGAAGTCTCCTTCAGCGGCGCAGCCGATCGCATTCGCGTTCTGACCACGGGTGACCTCAATACTCCCCGGTTCGTTGGCCGAAAGCAGTTGCCCACGTCAATTGGCGGCGCGATGATTCACGTGGCGGATCACACGCTGCGCCATACCGGCCAGGTCATCACTACGGCCAAAGTGCTCAAGGCTGTTCGCCCGTAGGATCTCAATTGCCGCTCGGCATTGCGGGATGGCGTCGATCAGGCAACAGAGACAAGTGTGGGCGAGGAAGCCCGCACGACAGCCGGGAGGCCGGCGCTACAAAAGCGTCGGTAGGCCAGCACTACGCTCCGCTTTACGCCCTCTCACGGCTGTTGGGAAGCGCCCACCGCAAGGTCGTTGCCGGTGTTGATCTGGGTCGTTGGCAGCAGGCGGTATCCATCGCGCGTCCGAATACGGTATTTCTCCGTGCCCGGGCCAACCAGTTTAACGCTGATCGATCGCCAGCCTCGGTTGGGATTGACCTGCGGATAGTAGCTGACCGAATACAGGTGGCTCAGATCGCTTTGGATGGAAGAGAAAGCCTCTTTCTCTTTTCTCCAATTCCCGGCAAAGTAGGCTTTGCCGCCGGTGGCCCGGCTCATGCGCTCAAAAGCCGCCGCCGAAACCGGATCGTCTTGCGCCAACCGCGTGCTGACGATATAGATGATCGTGCCCGTGTCCTGCGCCAGCTCCGCCACGTCTTCAGGGGGAACCGAGCTGGCGTTGTCGGGTCCATTGGAAAAGACCACGATCGCCTTGCGCCCCGTCAGCACTGCCGCATCCTTCACCGTGATTAGCAGGCTGTTATAGAGCGCGGCGTCGTCGCCGGCCACCGCGCTGCGCACTCCGTTCACGACGCGGAAACGATCTGCGGTGAGCATCGTGGAACGCGAAAGATCGCGGCTATACGAATAGAACGCGATCTGGCTCGCGCGGTCCATGGAGCGCACAAAATCCGAGATCGCATCTTGCGCGTAGACGAATCCGCGGTACATGTAGTTGCTGGTGTCGAACAGAATGAAGATGTTCGCTCCGGCCATTGTGGAAGCCATAGCCGCGGCCGGGATGCGGTCAGGAGCCTCGGCGGGAGCTGCGCCAGAAGCCGCGTCTGGCGCCGGCGGCACTGCGTCGGAGGCCTTGCCGGGGATTGGCGACTCGCTCTGGCCCGGCCGGATCGCGGGTCCGTTGCCTTCTTCGAACGTGGCAATCCGTTGCGGAATCTTGTCTTCTGTGATCTCGAAATTCTCCGGCTTCAGGTCGCTGATGTAGTTTCCCTTGCTGTCGGTCACGGCAACGTTCAACTGAACCAGATCGACGGTGACGCGCAGGTGCGTCGCCTCATCCTGGGCCGCAAACCGTGGCTCGCCGGCGACGAGAAGCAGCGCGCTGAAGCCGATGCCGATGCATACGATGGTCTTGTTTCCCTTGAGCATCGCTAATTCCCTCCATTCGCTTTCTCGTTCCTTGCAATCGTCAGCCCAGCGGAGCGGATCGCGATCTTGCCGTTCATGAACTCCTCCCCGGTTTGATCCATGGCCCGCTGCAATGCGGGCCAATCGTCGATACTGGTTGCCGAAATATTTGCCACCATCTGCCGAGTCAGTGCCGGAATCAGCACATTGAGCGCCGCCGGGTCATATCCCTTCTCGTCCACCAGTCGAGCCCAGTACAGGTTGCCCGACTCCCATGACTCACCGAACAGCCGGCTTGCAGGTCCGCTGGAGACGGGAAAGGGTCCCGCTGCAAGCAGATTGCAGGCATTCGTCTCCGCCAACGTGGGGTGCGGGACGCCAAAGTCCCTTGCGATTTTCTCGGCGGAGGTATCCGCGGGACTTTTTCGCGCGAGATCGTCGAGTTCGCTGTTGGCCGGGCCCCAGCCCGCGATCTGGTCTGGATACTTCTTACGGAATTCCGATTCCAGATAGAACGTATCGGTGGGAAGCATCTCCGCGATCAGGCTTTCTGCGCTTTCCCGTTGTTCGAGTGCAAGCGCCAACTCATCGGTCAGGCCCCAGTCCATGCGGTCGCTGAAGATGCCGACCACTTCCTTGCGCAGATCCGGATGGTCAACCGAATCCCGCAGCAGTTCTTCTCCGGCGCGCTGATACAGATTCAAAGCATGCAGCTCGTCGCGGCTCACGCCCCACCACCGTGGCAGAGTTGCATTCACCAGCAGTTGGGGCACGGTCTCGCGCCAGATCAGCGCCTGCACCTTTTCTGGAGAGATAAAATCCTCCTCGGTCATTGCCAGCACATAGGGCAGGTCGGCGAGCGAGCCGATCAGGTACGCGCCCCCGCCGGCCGTTGCGCCAATTCCAATCACCGTTGGCGCAGCCCAAATCCGGTCGATGCCCTGAATCGAAGTCGCCGAGAAATCGTGCGAGCGCACGAACAGCGGGTTGCTATGCAGAACCTGTGCTCCCGGCGGCTCATAGTAGGCGTAAATCAGTCCCACCAGCGTGTCTCGCAGGAAAGGCACCAGTTTTCCGCGCGCGGCTTCCAACTGTGCCGGCGTGCCTGGGGCCTTCAGCACCTTGGTCAGGTCAGTGCGTACCTGCAACTCCGCATGGCGGCTGATGTAGACCGAAGGCGACCAACTCACTCGCTCGCCTTCAGTGAAGATAGGCCGCGGCAACTCGAATTCGCGCAAAGTTCCAGCGAGTGGCAGCAGGCTGTCGCCCACATTCGCTCCCTTGGCCAATTCGCCCAGGCCGTCGTAAAGCCGAAAAAGAGTATCCAGCGAGGCCAGCCGCTGATCGTCGAGTACAGCGCGCATTCTGTGCGCCAGCTCATTGTGAATTTGCGCCGCATCGGGGTCGCTCTGGGCAGGGCCAGCCAGCAAGTGGACCACCTGATCTTCTGTCGTGTTGCCCTCGCTGCCCGCCGCTTCTACGATCGTCTGCAGCGACTTCCGCGCCGCGTCGAAGAGCTGCGTCGACGAAGAGACTTCTGTGTAGGGCTGAACCGTGTTCTGCCACGAGGAATTCAGTTCGCTCTCGGCGATCTGCTTTTGACGGGCCAGGATCTGCCAGATTCCCACTTCGGCCTGAAAGGAGCCGAGCGCATTCGACCGCAGTGCTGGGTTTGAAATCCCAGCAACGTGATCGGCGATAGAGATGAAGTTCCGTATCGATCCCTCGTCGAGCGCCGGAAATTCGACGAAGATCGGATACCAGTCGCAAAGTTCGATGTATTTGGCGGCCAGCAATTGCGCCGTACCGGCTGACAACCGCCGGTCCACCGGCCGCGCGGCATCAATGGCGCTTAGCACGAGATACATCTGCGTCGGCCCGTCGGTCGTTTCAATGTTGGAGTAAGCGGCCTGGGCTTCGAGAAAGCCCTCGCCGCCATCCGCGACGTGGAAGCGACTCGTCCAATTGTGCGAATGGTGAGCCTTTCCCTCCCGCGCGAACACCTGCTGCCAAACGTCGAGACCGCCAGGGATCAACGGCTCGCCGGCGGCATCCCATTGCAAACGAGTGAAAAGCAGCAAGAGCGTAGAGTTCCGGGCGAAAACGCTGCTTGCCGCATCGACGCCGGGCACCCCCGCGCGGAACGCCGCATAGAGATTCTTTAGCCGGTTTCCCTGGGTCAGTCGCGCCTGTTGTTCGGGGCTCACACGCGCCAGAGCATCGAAGTATGCGGCGAGCCAGCCCTGATCCTTGGCTAGCAAGCGAACGACGAACTCGCCGGGGGAATGCGAGCTCACACCTACCAGCGCCTCCCACGCGGGCCTTGCCGCTTCTCCTCCGGGCAAAGCCACCGCTCCCGAACGAATGCAGAGCCGGCTCCCGTAAAAGTCGAGCACAGGCGCATAAAACAGCAGCCGCTTGAGCCCCGGCGATTGAAACAGCGCGTTTCTGGTCTCCGGATCGAGCTTCGTCAGCGCGGTGTAAAGGCGATCCGCGTCCTCGTTGTTCAGCAAAAGGTCGAGCAAGGTATTCCCGGCGCGCTGCTTTGCCGGAATCAGCGCCAGCCAGTCGTCCTGGCGAAAGAGAATCGGAACGCGCGTCGCTGGAAAGGCGTACGAAAAAGGAGTGCCCTGCTGCAGGGACTGTTCCAACCGGGTCAGAGGAAACCCCGAGTCCATGGTGAGAAATGCGCGCTCCGCATTCGCGGTGATCAAGGTCGCGCCGTCGCGTCCGCACCCGGCCTCGAACTGATAGCCCAGAACATGAATCAGCGGCTCCACATCGCCGCAACCCGCTACGCGGATCGAGCCATCGGCGACGACCAGCGGCTGCAGTTCGCGCGCCTGCTGCACATACCGGTCTTCCAGGACCAGGTATTCCGTTTTCTTCCCCAGTTGACGGCCGTAAAGAAACGCATTCCGAGCCAGCATTGGAAGAACATCAGCCGGGGTGCTCTCCTGGCTGATGCCAGCCATGCGCAGGAAGGAACGCAGCGGGCCAGGAATCGGGATGGTCTCCGCTGGCCGGGCTACAGTCGATTCGTCGCCCGCCGTCGGCGCTCCGGAGGATGCTGGCCCGGCGGCGCGCGCCACGCAACAGGCTCCGATTCCGGCAAGCGCTGTTGCAATCAAAGTTGCGAGACGAAGCGGCAGTTTCATCGCATTACCCCTTCCCATCCCTGGCCATCGAGCCCACCGAGGAACTCGCTTGAGGGATGAATCTGCACGCGAAGCGGAAAAACAGTGAAGGTCCAGTTGCAAGGTTGCAAAACAGAAAATGACCCGCTTGCCGGCCAGTTCCGCCAATTTTCCATTTCCCCGTACAGGAACAATGCGTATGATGGGCGCCGCCTCCGCATTCGATGCCCCGCTACGCAGAAAAGCGCAGGAATTCTTCATCGAAAGGGACTTGCAAAATACAAAGCCGAGGGGAAGGAAGCCGCAAAAATGGACCGCCTGTTTTCGGCGATCTCTCCACGTGTAGGAGAGCGTAGCAGCCAATCGCAAGGCTGGAAAGTCATTTCTTTGTAATTTCCAGTTCTTTTTGAGCACCCAGTCTCGCAGGGTAATCCGGATGGAAAGGGAGGGTCGCCGCCGCAGCACCCTAAATCTCTTAAGGTCGGAGCCTTTGGCGCCTGGGTAAATCGGGCCGGAGTGGAAGCTGGCCATGCACCATAATCTGTGCAGCAACAGCTCAATTTTAACCGGATTTTACCCCGTCCAACCGGTGACTCCTTGAAGGCTGCCCGTTACTTAGTTCTTAAGAAAATCGCTTTTCCAGTTGCTGGGTGTGTCCTTAACGGCTAGACTTGTCTGCGGTCTGGGAATGGCTGGCTCGGCCGTTTCATTCTGGACAGCGACTGTTTGGTTCGGGTAGGCTTTCTGCGCAAACCGCCAGGTCCCGCTCGAACGCCGCAGCTGAACAAGCGAACGAATTCGACAAGATGGGCCACGGATCAAGCGCGGCCGGGATCTCCGGCGAAAGAAGAGGAAGCAATGATTGAGAAGCTCTCCTTCACTGAGAAAACCGGGTACGCCCTGGGCGATATGGCCGCCAACTTCGTTTTCCAGGCCTTGTTGGCGCTGCAACTGGACTTCTACACCCACACCTTCGGTTTGTCTGCCGCGCAGGCGGGAACGCTTTTCCTCGTCGTCGGCCTGGGCGTGGCCTGCCTGAATCCTGTAATGGGCGTGATTGCCGACCGCACCAGCACGCGCATGGGCAAGTTCCGCCCCTGGCTGCTGTGGACTTCGCTGCCCTTCGGCGTCATCTGCGTTCTCACCTTCACAACGCCTAACATCAGCCCGACGGCCAAGATCATCTATGCGTGGACCACGTACATCCTGCTCAGGGTGATTTACACCATGAACAATGTGCCCTACGCGACGCTCAACGCGGTCATGACCTCGGATCCCGACGAGCGCAACAGCATCTCTACATACCGCCAGGTCGCCGCCAACTCCGCCGGCTTTATCGTTGCTAGTCTCGCCATCCCCATGGTTCGTTTCTTCGGCCACGGCAACGACGCGCTCGGCTATCAGCTCACGATGGGGCTGCTCTCGATCCTCAGCATCATCTTCTTTATCATCGCCTTCCTCACCACCAAAGAGCGTATCCAGCCGGATCCGCAGCAGAAATCCGACCTCGGCCAGGATCTTTCCGATCTCTTCAGGAATCGTCCATGGGTGGTGCTCTTCCTCGCCACGCTGTTCTATTTCGCAGCTATCGTGATCCGCGGCAACGTGATGCTGCCGTATTCCCGCTATCTTGCGGGCAACCTGAGCCTTTTCTCGTGGCTCAACGGATTCGGGCTTGCGGCACTGATCGCCGGGGTGACCTGCTCCACGGCCTTATCCAAACGCGTGGGCAAACGCCAGCTCTTTATCGTCAGCATGATTCTGACCGGTGCCTTCGCGGCGGCGCTGCTGATGATTTCGCCGAGCGCAACGGTTCTGATTGTTGCGACAGAAGTGCTCCGCCAATTCTCCTATGGGTTGTCTGGGCCCATTATCTGGTCGATGATGGGTGACGTGGCCGACTTCGGCGAATGGAAGACGGGCCGCCGCGCCAGCGGCACAGTCACGGCTGCGGTCGTCTTCGCGCTCTGGGCAGGACTTGCTCTCGGCGGCTTCGTTGCCGGTCAGCTCTTTTCGTTTTACGGTTTCATCTCACAAGCCGCCACTCAGACAGCGCGCGCGCAGTCCGGAATCTTGTTGACTGCGAGCCTTTATGCCGGCCTCGCCTTCTTCGCTGCGGCGGCCTGCATGTTCTTCTATCCCATTACGCGCGAGGTCAATCAGAAGATCGCGCTCGAGTTGACGGAGCGGCGCAAGGGCTTCGCCTCCGATAAACCCCGATAAGGTTTATGATTGGCTCGGCCGGGATTCCAGCAAGGAGCAACCATGCAAGTCAAGCCTCGCGTCATTGCACGTTATGTCGCGTTGCCATTTCTCATCGCCTCATGCACCGCCACCGTCGCGCATGCCCCCACTTCGTTAAAACAGGCCTTCAAGGGCGACTTCTTTGTCGGAGCGGCCATCAACGAGGCGCAGATCTCCGGGCAGGATCAGCGCGGCGACGCTCTCATCGAATCCCAATTCAACACCATCTCGCCTGAAAACGTCCTCAAGTGGGAGAGGATTCATCCTCAGCCGGGCCAATATAGCTTCGATCTCGCCGACCAATACGTCGCCTTTGGCCAAAAGCACCACATGTTCATCGTGGGGCACAATCTGGTCTGGCACAACCAGGTTCCCGACTGGGTTTTTCACGACGACAAGGGCAATCTCCTCACGCGCGACGCTTTGCTGGCGCGCATGAAAGACCACATCGACACGGTCGTCGGCCGCTACAAGGGAAAAATCAATAGCTGGGACGTCGTCAACGAAGCGCTTAACGACGATGGCACGTTGCGCCAGTCGCTCTGGTACAAGATCATCGGCCCGGACTTCATTGAGAAGGCATTCCAATTTGCGCATGAAGCCGATCCGCGGGCGGAGCTGGTCTACAACGATTACAGCCTGGAGAATGAACCAAAGCGCGATGCGGCGATTGCGCTCGTCAAGAAGTTGCGCTCGGATGGCGTCTACATTACGGGCGTCGGCATCCAGGGTCATGACCATTTGGATTGGCCCACCGCGCAGCAGGAAGATGAAACCATCTCGGCATTCGAGGCGGCCGGAATCAAGGTCTCAATCACGGAGTTCGACATCACCGTGCTGCCGAACGCCGGCCAGCAGCGTACAGCCGATATCAACTTGAGAGTCCAGCAGGATGCGGCGCTAAACCCCTACGTCAAAGGGCTCCCCGATTCAGTCCAGCAGGAGTTGGCAAAGCGCTACTCCGATTTGTTTGGCGTCTTTATGAAACATCCCGGCGAATTGGAGCGCGTTACGTTCTGGGGTGTCACCGATGGCGATTCCTGGCTGAACGACTGGCCCGTGCAGGGCCGCACGAATTATCCGCTGCTCTTCGACCGCAACGGCCAGCCCAAGGCGGCTTACGATGCGGTTCTTCGTGTCGCATCCAGCCCGAAGAACCACTGATCGAAGCCCAAAACACCGTTTACGTGTCAACTCCCAAACTCGCACAGCGCCGCCACCGCTTCCGCTGACCCGTCGCGGAGCCATCCGTCCAACTGCGCCGGCTCCTTGAGCTGCTGCCCGCGCACCCGCGGAACAATTACGTATTCGCACGCCATCTGGGGAAGAGCCGTCATGTCTCCCCATAGCTTTTCGAACTGCGCCACGGGATAAATATCTTCCTGCCCTTTGCCCCAACGTTTCTTCACGTCCTTGAGCGTGATGTAAGTGGGCATGCGAGCGGCCATTGCGCGAACCGCCGTGGCCACCTTCTCCCGATTGCGCAAATCACTCCGCTTCAGGCCGAAAGCCTTCAGCAGCGCGTCAATGTCAATCCAGAATGTATTCGAGTTGTAGTAGGAAAGCGCAAACTCGATCTCTTCCGACGGCAGTGCCATCCCCTCGACCAGCCGAACGCGTCCGTCAACCAAGGCCAGGCCTCCGCCGTGGTCCTCGATGCGCCGCGTCACCACTTCTGCCGTCATGGTCGCTTTGCTCGCGATGTGTCGGCCCAGGATTCCCGGATCGAGGTCAGCGCCCACCGTGTCCACGTTGTGAACCATCAAGGCGCGCAACTCTGGCCTGGCGTCCAGCATTCTTTCGAGCACGCCACTCAAAAACAGATTCGGCACTTCGTACCAATGCCCCACCGGATGCAGGCATTGCAACGGAAGATTGTCGGTATAACTCGCCGCCTCGCCCGCTTGCAGTGCCCAGGCCACCAGCGCCGACCGCACACTCGCCCGCACCTTTTGCGCCTGTGCATCCAGCAACTGCTGCGGCGTGTCTTCCCAGGCAAAGCGCAGGTCACGCACTGTCGGAATCAGCCGCAGCCCCACGCTCTGCCCTGCCGACAAATACAGCGGGCCCGTGTACCCGTATGAATTTTCGTGCTGCAGGAATTCCTGGATAGGCCCATGCGTCAGATAGCTCGTGGTGATCGCATGCGGCACCTCGCGTCCGTAGCGTTTGCCCGCGCGGCGGCTCTTGGCGAGGTGAACTTCAAGAAACGTGCGATGCGTTCCCGCAAGCTTGCAGAACGGGCTTAGCGCTTTAACCACGCCGGCGCCGTGCGTCCACCGGCTGCCCGCGCCGCCACTGAGCGTGACCACCGCGACTGTGCCCGCTGCAAGCGCCTCTTCACCGAGCTTGGAATACCCCGCGTCCACTTTCTGCCGCGCGTCGAAGAGCTGCTCCGGTGCTACATCCTCAATCTGCACTGTTGCCGGCAGCCGGTTCTGTGCAACGCCAATATGACCGGCGCGCAGCTCGGCCTGGATGCGCTCATGCTGGAGTGGATCAAATCCATTCGTCTCGAGTAGCGACTCCAAAGTCTCAGCTTGCTCCTCGCCCCCGTTAGCGCGAGGCAAAAGCCGATCGAGCAGCCCGCGCGCGCGGTCGCGTGCGCCCGGCACATCATGCGAGAGAGCGCTGAACCGTTCCAGGTCGCCGCGCTCGCACGGCGTCAGCAGCCGTTGATCTTTGCGCAAAAGAGCAGGCAGCACAATGTTGTAATAGCCATCGGGCAGAATCGCGTTGCTGCTTGTTTTCAGTTCCGCGAAAGTCCCGCGCTCATTGATCGAAAAGTCGTAGACGACCGGATTCATCGCGAACGCCACGCCGCCCGCAAGCTTTCCGCTCACCTCGCGCATCAATTCGCCAAGGCGCTTCTGCGCTTCCGGTTTTCGCTTGGGATCGAAGATGAGTCCCATGCCGCCGCCCGACATGCCGCCCAGCATCCAGAATCCCCAGAAGGCATCGCCAAACTCCGCCCGCACCTCGCGGATCAGCGTCTCCGTGTATAGATTGCTTGCCCAGGGAATGATGCTCTGGATCGGTCCATCGAAATTGCGCTGCGTGGCTGCGCCGATTGCGCGTACATCGCCCGCGCGCAAATCCGCGATGATCTCGTCGAGAACCTTGCACGCCGTTTGGCGCGCCGCCCACTCCGCATTTGAGCGCAGTAAATATCTTTCAGCGACCATCTCCAGGATCGGCCCCACATCCTGCGCCATGCCGCCATGTACCAGCACCAGGCTCTCCTGTAGCCGCTGGCGCGTCTCCGCGCTCACAACGGACTCGCCGAGGATGCGATGATTCGGCAACAGTCTGCCGCGGCTCACGCCGAACTCTGGATCGCCTTCGCTCGCCGGCGCGCCCTCAATCACCTTGATTCCGGGCCACACGCCTCCCGAATCTTGCCATCCTCCGCCCGATCCGCCCAGCCACTCGCCGAGAATGGCGCGCGCCGCCACGACGCGCCGCTCCTCTTCCTCGAGCGGTCCCGCTAGTGATTTGGCTTGTCCCGTTGCGCGCATGCCCAACGCGATCAGCGACGCCAGCAGCGTAGTCGATACCGCCAGCCGCGATCCTTTGGGAATGTTGTTCACCTGGCTGACGATCTCGATGCCCAGTCCGTCACGCCCGGTCAATTGCGTAAGGACCGAAGCCAGCGGCGGCCCCGAGCCTTCCATTCCCGGCGGCACAATGCCCGACGCGATCACCGCGGCCTTCAGCAGCCCCAGATAATCGCGGCCAAAGTCGAACAGTTCCTGCAAGTCTCCAATTTCTGCCGTCGCGTCCAGGTCGACGCTCGCCAGCCGAATCACCGGTCGATCGATCACGCGCAGATAGGTTTCTACGGGAGGTTTCGGCGTCTGCGCATTCTCTCCATGAATCGCCAGATCAATCGAGACGTTGAGCACGCGCGCCATCTCCGGCAGATCCATGCCAAGAAAGAAGATGTCGCTCCATCCGCTATGGCTCAAGTCCATGCGTACCGGCGTCGCTTCATGCAGAATCGGAAACGGATCGTCGTTGCTGCGCTTCAGCAGCTCCGGCCGCAAGCGCAGCGCATAATCGGCCGGGTGCCCGGCGCGGAACATCCATTGATTGCCGCGCACCGACCGCACGCTTCGGCGCACCTGGTCAGCCAGCGTTTGGAACGCGAGCCCGCGATACGCCGCGGCCAGCGCGCTTGAAAGTCCGTCGCTCAGTCCATCGCGCCTTTCGGCGGCCAGAAAGATGCCGATTGCCTCCTCGAACCGTCTGCTCAGCAACTTTTCGTATCCATCGAAGGGAACGAGCGCTTTGGCCGTCGCAAACGCGTCGTTGCGTGCCGGCAGATGAAAGCGATGGATGGCGTAGAGGAAAAAAAGCGCACGAACGCGCTGATAGAGGTTTTCGCTCGAGTGCCTGCGCAGCTCAAGGTCTTTCAATTCGGCAAACAGCTGCGGAGTCGAAGCGGTTCGGCAAAAATCATCCAGGGAGCGATTGCGAATCTCGGCGTCTGTCGCGGTGATCGTCGTCCACAAGCCGCTCACGCGCCCTCTCCCTTCGCAGAGAGCGCTTCGCGCGCGGCCATTACGTTCACCAACTGAGTCAGGACGTTCTCGCGGTCCTGCCCGCTGAGCGCCAATGCGAGCTGGGCAGTAAACAACCCATATTTCACGCCCACATCGAATCGCTGGCCCGTCTGGATCATCGCCAGATACTGCTCGCGCTCGGCCAGCGCCGCCAGCGCCGCGGAGAGGCTCGCGCGTCCCGCGCTCAGCATGCCGGATAGAATCTCGAAAATCGCCGGAGTCAGCACGTGCATTCCGTAGAAGCAGAGATATTGCCCGCTGCGCAACCCAGGAACGATCAAATGTTGTTCCGCTTCTGTCGGCGTCGGCTTCTCGCGCACCGTTTCCACGCGATACAAGCCCGGCTTGCCCGCCACCGGCTGCCCGCCAACAGTTCCATAAAAGGGAAGCAGGCTCTCGCGCGTCACCTGCACCGCTGAGATGGCGCAGCCCTCAGCGGCTGCCGCTTCCACCAGCCTTTTCGCGCTGCCGCTCGCTTCCTGACCAACATAGATATGATCGCCGACGAAATGCAAAAACGGCTCATCCTTCACAAAAGCTCTGGCACTGAACACCGCATGCGCGTATCCCCGAGCCTCCGTCTGCGCGATGAACGTGAGCCGCGCGCCATCGTCTGCAAGCAGTCGTGCGTAGGGTTCCTCGTCGCCCGGACACACCACGATGCACACGTCGGTGATTCCTGCACGCACCGCTTCCCGCACCACCAGGCTAAGCACCGAGCGCTCCACGCCCTGCTGGTCAAACAGAGTTTGCATGGGCAGGTTGCGCTGGTTCTTACCCGCTGCCGTAATCACGGCCTTTCTGATTTGCATGGGTATCATTCTAGCGCGGTAGCGCCGGTCGATAACGGGGTCCCCGACGACAGGTTTTCGTCGTTGGGGTGGCAGACCGGCTGTCGTGCGGGCGTCCTCGCCCGCACTCCAAGGTCCAATCTCGCGTAGCTTCGTTCCAAATCTGCTCGCGGCCGTCCTATCCCACCGCCTGCACCGATCCTTTGCCGGCCAGCTCTTCGACGCGCTCCACCCAGCCGCGATCCGCCGCCACGCTCATGCCCTCCGGTTCCAGGATCACTGCGAACTCGCCCTTCTTCTCCAGTTGGAGCAGCACTTTTCCCGGCCCTGGCGCGGAAACGGCGGCGCTTTTCAATTGGACGAGAACATTTTCCGTTGCGCGATCGAGATTGATCCGGATTCTCACACCGCCCGGCAGCTTCACCTGCACCTCTTCGAGCGCCTGCACCTGGCTCACCGCGATCTTGGGCGCGGCATCTTCCTCGCCCATCAACTGTCCGCGCACCAGCACAGGCGCCTCAATCTTCAACTGTGCCGCGAGCCGCTCGTAATCGCGCGCAAAGCAGATCAGCTCCATCTTCCCGGTGGCATCTTCGAGAGTCGCCTGCGCGTAGAGCCGTTGATCGCGCCGGCTCTTCTGCACGCGTAATCCATGAATGATTCCCGCCACCTGAATCTCGTCTGCGGCATCGGACTGCCCTCCCCAGCGCCGCTCCGGCGGTTTCCGCTCCAGCGCCTCGGCCACAGTAATCACGCCCGTAAGGTTGCGCAGCTTCTCTGCATATTTGTCCAGCGGATGCCCCGACACAAAAAATCCCAGCACCTCTTTTTCGTTCGCCAGCCGCTCACCCTCTTCCCAATCGGCCGCGACCGGTAGCGCATCAGCGTCGCGCCCGCGCGCCGGTGTCTCGTCGAACAGCCCGAACAATCCACTCTGCCCCTGTTCGGCGTCGCGCTGCGCCTTCTGCGCTCTCTCCATGGCCTTGTCCACGGCCGCCATCAACTGGCCGCGCGAGCCCAGCGAGTCCAGCGCGCCGGCCTTGATCAGCGACTCGATCACCCGCTTGTTCATCAGCCGCAGATCGACTTTCTCGCAGAACTCCCAAAGGCTCTTGAACCGCCCGCCCGCCTCCGCGCGTGCCTTCAGGATCGATTCAATCGCATTGCCGCCCACGTTCTTCACCGCGGCCAGCCCAAAGCGAATCGCCTCGCCGTGCGGCGTAAACTGCGCGCCGCTTACCTGCACATCCGGCGGCTCCACGCGTATGCCCATCTCGCGGCACTCGCCAATGTACTTCACCACACTGTCGGGCTTCGACGTTTCCGACGTGAGCAGCGCTGCCATGAACTCCACCGGATAGTGTGTCTTCAAATACGCCGTCTGGTATGCCACCAGCGCGTATGCCGCCGAATGCGACTTGTTGAAGCCGTACCCTGAGAACTTCGCCATCTGCTCGAAGATTTCTTCCACCGCTGCTCTTGGATGGCCCAGCTTGGCCGCGCCCGTCATAAACCGGTCCCGCTGTTCGGCCATCGCCTCCGAATCCTTTTTCCCCATCGCGCGCCGCAACAGATCGGCCTCGCCCAGCGAGTAGCTCGCCAGCACATTGGCGATCCGCATCACCTGTTCCTGGTAAACAATCACGCCCAGCGAATCCTTCAGAATCGCTTCGAGTTCCGGCAGCAGAAACTCTACTTTGCGGCGTCCCCATTTGCGCTCGACGAAATCGTCGATCATGTCCATCGGTCCCGGCCGATACAGGGCGTTCAGCGCCGTCAGATCTTCCACCGTGTCTGGCTTGTAGCGGCGCAAAATATCGCGCATTCCGCCCGACTCAAACTGAAAGACTCCCGACGTCAGCGCCGTGTGAAACACCCGCTTGAACGTCTCCGGATCGTCCATCGGCAGCAAGGTCGATGTCCAGCTTTTCCCTGCGCGTCTGCTCAATCAGCTTCATGCAATCGGTGATCACCGTCAGCGTGGTCAGGCCCAGGAAGTCCATCTTCAGCAGGCCCATCTTTTCCACGGCCTTCATGTCGTAGGCCGTCACCACTTCATCGTTCTTGGTCCGGTTCAGCGGTACTAATTCCGTCAGCGGGCGCGGCGCAATCACCACCGCCGACGCATGCACGCCCGCGCCGCGCACCAGGCCCTCCAGCTTTTTTGCGGTGTCGATCAGCTCGCGCACTTGCTTGTCGCTGTCGTAAGCCTTGCGCAGGTCCGGCGAATCCCTCAGTGCCTGGTCCAGCGTCACGCCGATGGTTGCCGGCACAAGCTTGGCGATACGGTCCACGTCACCGTAAGGCATATCGAGCGCGCGACCGCAATCCTTGATCGCAGCCTTTGCAGCCATCGTATTGAACGTGATGATCTGCGCCACCTGCTCGCGCCCGTACTTGCGCGTCACATAATCGATCACTTCGCCGCGCCGGTTCATGCAGAAATCCACGTCGATATCCGGCATGGTCACCCGCTCCGGGTTCAGGAAGCGTTCGAAGAGCAGCACATTCTGCAGCGGGTCGATGTTCGTGATCTCCATCGCATACGCCACCAGCGAGCCGGTCGCCGAGCCGCGTCCCGGGCCCACCGGAATTCCATGATCGCGCGCATACTTGATGAAGTCCCACACGATCAGGAAGTAGCCCGCGTAATTCATGCGCTTTATGATGTCGATCTCGAAGTTCAGCCGCGACTCGTACTCGTCCGGCGTCGCGCGCCTCACCCCGCGCAACTCCAGTTGCCGCACCGCCGTCTCCATTCGTTTGCGCAGCCCTTCGCGGCACACTTCTTCGAAGTAGCTGTTCGCCGTGTGTCCCTGCGGTACCGCGAAATCCGGGAATGGATTGTCTACCTTGTGCAGTTTAAAGTTGCAGCGCTCGGCAATCTCCATTGTCCGCGCAACTGCTGCCGGCGCATCTATGAACACCTGCGCCATCTCGTCCGCGCTCTTCACAAAAAACTGGTCGCTGTCGAATTTGAATCGGTTGGCGTCGTGAATTTTTGAGCCCGTTTGCACGCACAGCATCACTTCGTGCGCATGACTGTCTTCTCCGCAAAGGTAATGCGAGTCGTTGGTCGCTACGAGCGGAATCCCAAGATCCTTTTCGAGCCGATCGAAATCCGCGCGAATCTTTCTTTCTTCCTCCAGCCCCTGGTCCTGAATTTCGAGGAAGAAGTTTCCTTTGCCGAAGATGTCTTCGTATTGCTGCGCCACCGCTCTGGCCTTCAGGTACCGGTCCGCGGCGTCGATCTTCTCGTCGCCGAGTGCCTCGCACAATTCGCCGCTCAGGCAGCCCGAAAGACAGATCAACCCCTTCGCATGTTCGGCTAGGTACTTCTTGCTTACCCGCGGCTTCCGGTAAAACCCGTGCAGGCTCGCCTCCGAAGTCAGCCGGATCAAATTCTGGTAGCCCTCTTCGTTTTCGGCCAGCACCAGCAGGTGGTTGTACTGGTCGTTCGAAGTCTCCGCGCGATGATCCTCCGCCTTGCACACATAGAGCTCGCAACCCAGGATGGGCTTGATGCCCTTTTCCTTGGCCGCGTCAAAAAAGTGCACCGCCCCATAAATATTTCCGTGATCCGTCATGGCGACAGACTTCTGGCCCAGCGCCGCCACGCGGTCGACGAGCTTGTAGACATCGCAAGCCCCGTCCAGCAGCGAATATTCCGTATGCAAATGCAGATGGGTAAATTCAGACATGGCTAGACCAATTCTAGCCGCGAGGCAAGATCAGAGTTCGGGCTGAATTTCGGTTGAAATCTAGCAAGGATGAGGAAAAATGAGCGAAATAAGGGATCCCTTTGGAGAGAGTAGAATTCCAGTGCACGGAGAAATCCATGCCAGAAGAAGCGATTCCGCAAAAGCGTTTTAGAAAAAGCGCAATCATAATTCCCGCTGTCTTCGTTGCTGCAGTTCTTGTTGGTATTTGGGTTTATCAAGGCCTCGACCTGAGCGGGGCACGAGCGCGCAAGACAGCGGACGACATACGCGAGCTTACTAACGAGATAGATGCAACCAACCGTTCGATGGACCCGCACTGCTGCGGCTGGAAGCCACATTGGGGGGCGTCTGGCGTTACAACGAACGCAATTGACGGAACCAAGACTGAGTTCTTGACCACGGAATCGACTGATCCTGAAGGCTCGGACTCTGGCTCACTGCGATATGCCGAATTGAAGATTTGCTTCGACAACGGAAAGCTGTGTGGTGGACAGGACATCGGCGTTGGCGTCCAAGTCCACGGAATGGTCGCAGTGCAGGACAAGGATTCCGAATACAGCACACCGGTCCGCATAAAGTTCGACGACGCGAAGCCTATTCGCCAAACCTGGGGAATCTCGGATGACCATGAAATGCTTTTTCCCAGCGGAAGAGAAAAGGAATTCTCAGCTGGGCTAACGAAGCATGGCAAATTGGTATTGGAATTCAGCTACTTCGAAAAGGCGCCACGAACCGTTACCTTCGACCTTTCGGGCTTGGCAGACAAGATGAAGTCGGAGAACCTTGGAATGGAATCGGCTCAGGGACAATCTAAATGAAGGAATGCCAAGTATTCGGGCCATTGTTCTGAGTCATGGGCATGGTGTCAGTAAGTATCCTCCCGTCGCAACCCGCAGTAATGCAGCACTACCTCAAGCCCCGCGACGTCGTAGCGAAAACGGAATCGCCCCGAGCGCAGTCGGTACTGGCCTTCGCCCGCTGAGACCCCTACCAGTTTCTTGATCGCGTGCTTGCCGCTCTTGTTGTACGGGTCCGCGGATAGGATCGCGATGGCTCGTTCAAATCGTTCGGCAAGCTCAGGATGCTTGGGCGCCAGCTTTTTCATCAGCCGGTCGAAGTGCGAGGTCGTGATTACGGAGTACGCGGACACGTTCATGGGCAGGGCCGGAACTACGCCGTCTTTCTTATCGCGCTCCGCTTCAATTCAGCAAGCAGCTCCGTAGCGGGCCGCGTCTTGCCGGCGGCGCGGTCCCTGCCGCTTGCGACGATGGATGCCTTGACTTTGCGGTCGCGCAACTCAAGATAATCCTCCATCTCATCGGCCGCCATGATGCCGATCACAGGAATCCCGTCCTTTTCGAGGATGAAGTACTCCTTGCTGTTATGCGCCCGCCGGGCAATTTGCCCTAGGTTGATGCGCGCTTTGGTAATGGGAAGCCGATTGATTGTAGTCATTGATGAATGCTGATTAACCTCAATCAAAGGATAGCACGGAGGGCTTTTCTGTCAAGAGGAGCGCCGATGAACCTGTTCCGCTTTCGGAAGTTGGGGAATGTCCCCGCCGGAATTTTCATCAATTTTTCTGTTGCCAGCGCGTCACCGCCCTCTGTATGGTTTCCTGCGGAGGTTTTCCCTATGACAAGAAGCAAATTCGTTCTGGGCTCCGTCCTCTGCTTGGCAAGTTTCACGGGCGGTATGCTCGTCGCGCAGGGTGGCCGTCACCCCAACCTCAGGGCTGCGCAGGACCTGATCAACCAGGCCTTCGATCGCATCACTGCGGCGCAGCAGGCCAATGAATGGGATATGGGCGGCCACGCGGCCAGGGCGAAAGAATTGCTCGGTCAGGCTAAAGAGCAGATCAGGCTCGCAACCGTAGCGGCCAATCACCACTAAGACGCGCCCTCGGCCCGTTTCGCGAGATCGGCAGAGCCAATTTCCGCGAACAGATGAGCGGGCTCTCTCCACTCCTTCGACAATGCCTCCGTCGAGGGTTCGGGAGAGCCTTCTCCAATCTGGAGGAACGCAAGGGGCTCAGGTCCGCGTCCCACTCCCGCAATTTTCCCTTGCTGCTCTTTATCGCCTCCTGTAATAGTCGCGGCAGGAGGTTTTCCCATGACAAGAACCAAAGTGATATCGGGCTCCATCGTTGCCGCGGCGATCTTTGCGGGAGGCGTGTTGGTTGGCCAGACTGTCGTGACCCCATCGGCTCCGCCGCAGGTCACGTTGGGCGCAAATTATCCGAACCTGCAAGCGGCACAGCGCGGCATTATCCAGGCATGGAATGAGGCGACCGTGGTCGAGAGAGAATATCCAAACAACCCCAAGGTCATCGCCGATATCAATACGGTAGGGAGATATCTCAATCAGGCAAACGATGGGCTCGTACAGGCCGCCAAAGACGAAAACGGCCGTTAGGCTCAAATCCAGCGAGGGCGGGCATTCTTAGGCCGGGCGACGAACGCCTCGCGCGGTCCCGGCCCGCCCTTCCCGCTTGCCCCGCGTCCTTCGCCTCTAGTGACATGGGGAACGCACGAAACGGCGAACCATGAATTCAACCCCGTCGGCCCTGTCGTTTCAACCCGCCCATTGGTATACTTAGAGATGTGACCACATCTGCCGTCGAATCCATTCCCCATCACGGCTCAGCCGACGTTTCCCGCGGCAAGAAGCGGGTATTGCTGCTCAAACCACGAGGTTTTTGCGCTGGCGTGGTCCGCGCCATCGATGTTGTGAAGATAGCTCTCGAGACCTTTGGGGCGCCCATCTATGTCCGCCGCGAGATCGTCCATAACCGCTATGTTGTAAATGAGTTAGCGGAAAAGGGGGCGATTTTTGTCCACGATATCGACGATGTGCCCGATGGCCAGCGCGTCATCTATAGTGCCCATGGGGTTTCTCCCGCCGTCCGCGAGCGCAGCAAAGGCCGCAACCTCAAGGTGATTGACGCCACCTGTCCGCTCGTCACCAAAGTCCATTTTGAAGCCGTCAAGTTTGCCCGGCAGGGCTATTCGCTGGTCCTCATTGGCCATCGCGACCACGACGAGATCGAGGGCACGCTCGGTGAAGCGCCCGACGTAACCCACGTGGTTTCAAATGTGGCCGAGGTCGAAGCCCTCGAGCTCCCCAACCCCGACCGCGTCGCCTACCTCACCCAGACCACGCTTTCGCTCGACGAGGCCCGCGACATTATTCACGCGCTCAAAATCAAGTTTCCGCATATCGCCGGCCCGCACACACAGGACATTTGCTACGCCACGGAAAACCGTCAGGTGGCCGTGCGCAATGTGGCTCATAATGCGGACCTGGTTCTTGTCGTCGGATCGACCAACAGTTCCAACTCCAATCGACTGGTCGAAGTTTCTCGCAACCTCGGCACCATCGGGTATCTCATCGATAACTCCCAGGCCATCGATCCCAAATGGCTCGCGGGCGTTGAAAACGTCGCAGTCACCGCCGGTGCTTCAGCCCCGGAAATCCTGGTTGAAGACGTGGTTAACTATCTGCGGCAAAACGGCTTCGAAAACGTCGAAGAGGTTGAGGTAATGCCGGAAAATGTACGCTTCGGCTTGCCTCCTGAAATTGTTCAGGCCATCGGTAGCGCGGGCGGGGCTGAACCTGTTCCCGTGCGTTGACCGAATTTACGGCGCATCAGTTCGCAGCGCATCGAATAACCACGCAGTATAAGGATGCGCAAACAGCAAAAGCAGCCGAACTGCTTTCCATGTTCCTATTGAGGGTTTGGATTTTCGAGACTCTATGACTCCTGAGCAGCCAAAATCGCCCGTCGCGGTCCCCCATTTTGCTCAGCCCCATTATGCCCAGCCGAGGTTTGGCCGGATCGACGCGGACTTGGCGGATGTCGAGTCGGCGATGGCCAGCGCGCGGGAGTTCCTCTTCTCGTTGCAGCACCCTGACGGCTACTGGTGCAGCGAGCTCGAGGCGGACTCTATGCTCGAGGCCGACTACATCTTTCTGCACACGCTTCTTGAGAGCGGCGATCCCGGCCGGCTCAAGCGCGCCTGCACAGAGATGATGCGCTACCAGAACGAAGACGGCAGTTGGAGCATCTATCCCGGCGGGCCAGGCAACATTTCGCTCTCGGTTAAATGCTATTCCGCGGCCAAGCTCATGGGCATCGGCCCTGAAGATCCGCGTCTGGCCAAGTGCCGCGCGTGGGTGCTGGCCCACGGCGGCGTCACCGCGTGCAACACCTTCACCAAGATGTATCTTTGCGCGTTGGGCGAATACGACTACGACGCCGTCCCCGCCATACCGCCGGAGATCGTTCTCTTTCCCAAGTGGTTCTACTTCAATATCTATGAAATCTCCGCGTGGTCGCGATCGATTCTGGTGCCGCTGGCCATCATGTACGCGAAAAAGCCGTACAAGAAGATTCCGCCGGAGCAGGGAATTGACGAATTGTTCGTCGGCGGCCGCGCCAACTCCATCCTTCGCCTGCGCGTCGATCGCAAGCACCTCATCTCCTGGCGCAATTTTTTCCTGATTCTTGACCGGCTCATGCACTGGTCTGAAATGGTGCACCTGCGCCCGCTGCGCAAGCACTCGCTCAAGCTCGCCGAGAAGTGGATGCTTGAGCGCCTGGAAATGACCGACGGCCTGGGCGCCATCTATCCCGCCATGCTCAACGCCATCATCGCGCTGCGCTGCCTGGGCTACTCTGAAGACGATCCGCAGGTCATCCGCGCCCGCGATGAATTTGAGAAGCTGGGCATAGAGCAGCCGGCCACTCCGGGGATGCCCGAGCCCACGTTCCGCATGACTCCCTGCATGAGCCCGGTGTGGGACACGGCGCAGGCCGTCTACGCGCTCGGCGAAGCCGGCGTGCCGCGCAACGATCCGCGCATGATCAAGGCCGTCGACTGGATGCTCGCCAAAGAGGTTCGCCACAAGGGCGACTGGGCCGTGAAGACCCCGAAAACCGAGCCTGGCGGCTGGTACTTCGAGTACAACAACGAGTTTTATCCTGACACCGACGATACGGCGCAGGTTCTGCTTGCGCTCAGCAAGGTCGACAATCCCCGTGAGCGCTATCAGCACCAGGTTGCGCAACGCGCCATCGCATGGGAGTTTGCCATGCAGTGCCGCAACGGCGGCTGGGGCAGCTTCGACAAAGACAACACCAAGATGATCTTCCAGTACATCCCCTTCGCGGATCACAACGCCATGCTCGATCCGCCCTCGGTCGACATTACCGGGCGCATGCTGGAGATGCTGGCCGTCTACGGCTACACGCGCGAGGACAAGCGTGTGCAGCGCGCGATCAAGTTCATCCTCGACGAGCAGGAGCCGGACGGAAGCTGGTTCGGCCGCTGGGGCGTGAATTACTTGTACGGCACATTTCTGGTTCTGCGCGGGCTCGATGCGATCGGCGTTGATCACCTCGAGCCGCAGATTCAGCAGGCCGCGGAGTGGATTCGCATGGTGCAAAATCCCGATGGCGGCTGGGGCGAGACCTGTGGCAGCTACGACGATCCCGATACGCGTGGCATCGGCATCAGCACGCCTTCGCAAACAGCCTGGGCGATGCTCGGCTTGTTGGCTGCGGGCGACGATCGTTCCGACTCGATTGCCAAGGGTGTTCGCTGGCTGCTGGAGCGCCAGCGCCCCGATGGCGACTGGGACGAGTCCATGGGCGAAGGACCCACACGCCAGGCCATCATCACCGGCACCGGTTTTCCCAAAGTTTTTTACTTGGCGTATACGATGTATCGTCAGTACTTCCCGCTGATGGCCCTCACGGCCTACAAGCGGGCGATGGAACGCTCCACGCTCGGCTCAACGAGCTGTTGATGGTTTTAGATCGTTCGATTGTTGAGCGATTTTGCTTTTCTTGGACGAGCACGACTTTGAGAGATTTGAAGATTTTGCTCCAGAGAAGCACGAAGTGTCAGGGCACGGCTTTAGCCGGGCCGAAAAGGACAGCAAACATCGGGGTTTTAGCCCCCGTTCGAAAATCCGGAGGGAGCAGGGGCCTTCAGGCCCCTGAACTCGCCGCAGTAAGGAAGACGAGGGGCTTCAGCCCCGGACGCAAGATTAGGGCTTCCGCCCCTGAGGTAGACAGAGAATGGCAGTTCCAATCTCACAGATGGCTACGGTGGCCACGTATGTATTGAAGAAGCGCCTCTCCGGCGAAAAGCGCTATCCGCTCGTGCTCATGCTCGAGCCGCTCTTCCGCTGCAACCTGGCCTGCGCTGGCTGCGGCAAGGTGCAGTACCCGCCACACATCCTTAAGAAGCAGCTCACGCCTGAGCAATGCTTTGCTGCGGTCGAGGAATGTGGCGCGCCGATGGTCTCGATCCCCGGCGGCGAGCCGCTTTTGCATCCGCAGATCGTCGAAATCGTGAACGGGCTCATCGCCCGCAAGAAATACATCTACCTCTGCACCAACGCTCTCGAATTGAAGCGCCGCCTGCCGGAGTTCACGCCTTCGAAGTACCTCACCTTCTCCGTGCACCTCGACGGCCAGCGCGAAGACCACGACTTCTCGGTCTGCCGCGAGGGCGGCTGGGATATCGCGATCGAAGGCATCAAGGAGGCGGTCAAGCGCGGCTTCCGCGTCACCCCCAACTCCACATTTTTCGACGGCACCGATCCCAATCACGTCCGCGATCACTTTGACCAGATGATGGCCATCGGTGTCGAAGGCATCGTGCTCTCGCCGGGCTACAGCTACGACAAGGCGCCCGATCAGAAGCACTTCATGGGCCGCGCCCGCGTGCGGCGGCTGTTCCGCGCCATCTTGTCGAACCGCAAGAAGTCGTGGAAGTTCAACATGTCACCGCTGTTCCTTGAGTTCCTGATGGGCGACCGTAACTATGACTGCACGCCGTGGGGCTCGCCCGCCTACAACATCTTCGGCTGGCAGCGGCCATGCTACCTGCTGCAGGATGGCTACACCGAGACTTTCGCCGAGTTGATGAGCACAACCAAATGGGAAGAATATGGCGTTGGCTCCGGCAACCCCAAGTGCGCGAACTGCATGGTCAGTTGCGGTTACGAGCCCTCCGCAGTCCTCGAGGGCTTCGGCTCGCTCAAGGGCTTCTTCGCCATGGTCAAGGGGACTTTCTCGCTCTACCCCGATCAGCACGCCCTCAACCTGCTCAATGAGCCCATGCCCACCGGCCCCTCGTCGCTTGTGAATATCGCCAGCTCGGACCGCGAGCTTGAGGAGACGCGCGCATGAATTTGTGGCGCCCGGGGCGCTTGGCTGCGGAGGGAGCAGGGGGCCTTTAGGCCTCTGATCACTTAGCTTTATTTGGATGTGTCATCCTGAGCGGTGCACGCTTGGGGCCCCGCGAACGTGAAGCGTTCGTGGGATAAGCGGAGCGAAGGATCTGCTTTTCTGTTTTCGTTCCCAAGGAGATCAACGCATGACGGCTGAAGTCCAAAAATACACACGCGAACAGATTGAAGCCCTCGAGCTCGCTCCGGGCTTCGAGCATGAAGAGCTCGAAGGCTCCGTTCCCTCGCTGGCCACCGGCGATGATCTGAAAAATGCTCTCGAGAAGGCCTTCGATTTTCGCGGCGACGTCACCATCACCCTCAGGTCCGGCGAAAAAATCGAAGCCTACATCTTCAACCGCTCGACCGGCGTCACGCTCGCCGAATCATGGGTGCAGTATTTCGCGCCCAATGCGCCCGAAAAGAAGAAAGTCACCTACGACCAGATCGCGCGTTTGGAATTCGGCAAAGACCGCGCCGCTGGCAAGCACTGGGAAGACTGGGTCAAGGCGTACAACGAAAAAAAGGCCGCCGGCGAAAAGAACATCGGCCTGGTTCCGGACGCGCTGGAGTAAACTGGCTGCGAACTTGATCGCTATAACGCCATGTACTTCCCTAAGGAATTGAGCCGTTTTGCAATCGTCGCAGCAGCGTTCGTCACGAGCGCATGCTGCGCACAGCAAGTTCCGGCGTACCCCGACACCATCAGTTCGAACCTTCCGTTCCCCGAGTAGGTGAAGCTCCATAACAATGAGCCCGAGGTTGCGGAGCCTGTCCTGCTTCCTCAGCAGTTCCCGGTCCTCTCAAGCAAATGCGACGGCGCAAAGGACACCGGCACTGTCACCCTTTCTTTTGTCATCGATGCAAAGGGCGAACCGCGAAACGTCGTTTTCAAGCGGGCGCTCGGAAACCAGATTGACATTCTTGCTCTCCAGATTCTGCTGGAGAGTCATTTTCAGCCCGCGATGCTCAACGGCGCTTCGATCGCTGTCGGCCGCGATGCCGAAATACATCTAGAAGTCTGCACCGAGCCACAACCCGGTACAATAAACGCGGTCACAAGGCTTTGCAAACCACAGATTGAAAAGTTCACCGACTGGCGCCACTCGCCCGGCCAAGCCAACCTGGCTCCGCTCCATATGCCGGCTGACGCACAAGCGGACCACGAAAAGCCAGGCGCCGATTTCACAACGCCAAAGGCGATTGCGCACCGCATGCTTGATACAAAGGGCTTGTCCGGCTCTTTTGAATTCGGCGTGCTGGTCGACGAGCACGGAATCGACCATATCGAGAAGGTCTTAAAATCGACAAACCCTGCCTTGTTACCGGTCGCGGTTGCGATGATCCTGAGCATTCGGCAAACCCCGGCCATGAAAAACGGCATGCCGGTCCCCGTGCACCTGACCGCAGGACTCAATATCGGTTCAAATTGACTCAAACCGTGCGAGTGGGTTTGTGGAATGACGAATCAGCCCAGCAATTTTGCCTTATTCCCCAGCACCGCCGCGACCGGAAAGGCCTGTTTGTCAAAGCTGACGAAGGTTTCTCCACCCAGCCATCTCCCTTCGTAGGCCATCACCCCATCGGCAAAATCCCCGCCCGCATTCATCACTGTCACTCCCGCCTCTACCGCGGGGCGATTGACCTCGACATTGCCGGCATCGAGCAGCGCGCGCAGCGCGGCTGTTACGCCCTCGCGCCCGATCTTGTAGACACTTCGCAGCACCGCTACGAACTCGCAGACGCAGGTCAGCGAAACCACGATCACTTCGGCGTCTCGGAGAAGAGCGGCCGCGGCACGGGCCTGCCGCGCGTTGTCGCGCACAGCAGCGCGGATCAAAACATTACTGTCGACAATCGCTTTCATCGCATCCCCGCCCATCCGCGCGCAGTGGCCTTCACGATGTCCCCAATGGCTGCGGACTTCCTGGTCTTGGCGTCGAGTACTCCAATAAAGTCCTCGATGCTTCCGGTCTTACGGGCCGCCGCGATTGTTCCTTTGCCGCCCGGCATCAGTTCCAACTCGATTTTTTCTCCCGGCTTCACGCCCAGGTGCCGTAGCACGTCTTTGCGGAAAGTGACCTGGCCCCGCGCCGTAACCGTCAAAGTGGCCATAGAAACTCCTTCAAAACCCGTGTAATAGAGCTATTGTAATGCGATTCTGCATGAAAGCGGTGCAAGAATTGCACAAAAGTAATAAGGCGACTTTGCATGAAGAAATAATGCAAAGTCGCATGTCGAAATTAATGCACATAACCATTACCAAATAATGCAAAAGAGCCTTAAAGAAGAATGTATTACTGCATTACTAAATAATGCAGAAACGCATGAAGCGCAATGGGTGACAAGAATAAGCTTGGCCTTCAAGACGGTTTCCTGCGCGCTGCCGCATCTCTCGGAATTTCTCCGCCGCGCCGCTGCACCCGGCTTGGCTGCCGCGACGCTTAAAATGGAGGTGGCCCCAGCGCGAACTCAACGAATACCTCTAACCGCGCTGGCGCCACTGCCTCGTTATGAAAATATTTCTTACCGGCGCTACCGGCTTCGTCGGCCACCACGTTGCCAAGGCCCTGGCCGCCGAAGGCGCCGATCTTCGCCTCCTTACCCGCAAAACCTCGAACCTCGCCAATCTCGAAGGGATCAAGGGCGAGACTGTTGTCGGCGACCTCTCAGCACCAGAAACTCTCAAGCCGGCTCTTGCCGGATGCGACGCCATCGTTCATGTCGCCGCGGATTACCGTCTTTGGATCCCGGATCCCGCCTCCATGTACCGGGCCAATGAAGAGGGTACCCGCGACCTTCTGCGCATGGCCCGCGAAGCTCAGGTCAAGCGCTTCGTCTACACTTCGTCTGTTGCCACCATGCACTTCCGCACAGACGGGATTGTGATCAATGAGGACACGCCCGTCTCGATCGCCGACATGGTCGGCCACTACAAGCGCTCCAAGTTCTTCGCAGAACTGCATGCCATCACGGCCGCCAAGAAGGGCCAGCAGGTCATCATTCTCAACCCCACAACCCCCATCGGATCCAACGACCGAAAGCCCACGCCCACGGGCCGCATCTTCGTCGACTTCCTCAACAGCAAATTCCCCGCCTACATGGACACCGGCATGAATCTCGTCGACGTCTCTGAAGTTGCCCGCGCGCACGTTCTCGCGCTCACCAAGGGCGCTCCCGGCCGCCGCTACATTCTGGGCGGCGAAAACCTCACCCTGAAGCAGATCCTCGACAAAATGTCGGCCATCACCGGCATCCCTTCACCCACCGTCAAGATTCCCTTTGCCGTCGCTGCAGTTTATGCGTTTTTCGAGGAACGCATCACCGGCCGCATTCTCGGCAAAGAGCCCCGCGCCACGCTCGAAGAGGTCCGCATGGGCCGCAAGAAGATGTATGCCTCCTCTGCGCGCGCGCAGCAGGAGCTCGACTTCCGCGTTGTGCCCGTCTATCCCGCCATGCGCGCCGCCATCGACTGGTTCCGCGCAAATGGCTACGCGCCGTAGAACGGAACGCCGATCGCTGGCACCTCACATCGCCGTCCTACAATGGTTCCGAGGCTCGCCATGCCGCAAAAGCTTAAGCTTTCGACCTTTCAAATCGGCACGCCGCCCCGGCCCGGCCAGGGTCTGCGTGTTGGCGCAACGCGCCGTCCTCCGCGCGGCGTTCCCAAAGACCGCTGGGCTGCCGATGGCTACTTCGACGTATGGCTGCCGGCACTCGCTCCAAGCGCCGCGCTTGTTGCCGAAATCATGAAGAAACAAAAAGGCCCGGCGGCTGCATTCCAAAAAGCTCTGGATGGCTACGAACGCGAACTGCTCTCGCACGCCGACACTCGCCGAGGTCGCAGCGCGCATGCCCGTCGCCATCGGCTGCTTCTGCGACGACGAGTCGCGCTGCCACCGCTCGCGCCTTTATCAAATCCTCCTGAAGCACGCCCCGCACGCATGACACGCGTCGCCATCATCGCCGCCTTTCCCGGTGAGCTCAAGCCGCTGGTTCGCAACTGGCCCCACTCCGCACGTGACGGCACTCGCTTCTGGGCGCAGCGCACCGAGGAAGAAGAATGGATCGCCGCGTGTGCCGGCGCCGGCCAATTCGCCGCCACGCGGGCCTTCGCCGGTATCGAAGCGGGCGGTCCCATCGATCTCGTTTTCTCCATCGGTTGGGCGGGCGCGCTTCGCGCCGAAATCGCCCCCGGCACCGCCCACAACGTCGCCGGAGTCATCGACGTTCGCACCGGCGAGAGGTTCAATTGCGACGCGGGCGCGGGAAAACTCTGGCTCGCCACCAGCCCCAAGGTGGCCCCGTATACCGAAAAGCGCCGCCTCACGTCCGCCTATAACGCCGCCCTCGTCGACATGGAAGGCGCGGCCGTCGCCCGCCTCGCCGCCATGCGCGGCATCCCGTTCTATTGCATCAAAGGCGTCAGCGACGGCCTAACCGACCACCTGCCCGACTTCAACCGTTTTCTCTTGCCCTCCGGTCAGTTCCAGCTCATGCGGTTCACTCTTTTTTCCCTCTTCCGGCCTTGGTACTGGCCTTCACTCATCCGGATGGGCGAAAATAGTAAAAAGGCTTCCCAGAGCATCGCGGAGTTGCTGATCGATTTTCTCGACGAACGAGGTCACATCGAAGAATAGATGGCTACCCAAATCTCCACTCCCAGACTGCGCATCGATACAAAGATCCCCGCCACGATGCGCGCCGTCGTCTACCGCGGCATCAATGACATGCGCCTGGAGACGGTCCCCGTCCCGCGCATCGGCCCCGGCGAACTGCTCATCAAGATTGCCACCTGCGGCGTCTGCGGCACCGATCTCAAGAAAATTCACATGGGCTCGCACTCCGCGCCCCGCATCTTCGGCCACGAGATGGCCGGCGTTGTCGCCGAAGTCGGAGCTGGCGTCACCAAGTTCGGCGTCGGCGATCGCGTGATGAGCTTCCACCACGTTCCCTGCGGCGAGTGCTACTACTGCCGCAAAAACACTCCCGCCCAGTGTCCGCTTTACAAGAAAACCGGCGCGACCGCGGGCTTTGAGCCTTCAGGCGGCGGCTTTGCGGAGTACGTCCGCGTCATGGACTTTGTCGTCAACAATGGCGGCGTGGTCCCCATCCCCGACGGCGTGCCCTTCGAGCAGGCGGCCTTCGTCGAGCCGCTGAACACGGTGCTCAAAGGCGTCAAGCTGCTCAACCTCGCGCCGGATGACACGGTCCTCGTCATCGGCCAGGGTCCCATCGGCCTGATGCACGCGGCGCTTTCCAAAAAGATCGGCGCACGCGTGCTCACTTCCGATCTTTTCGCCGAGCGCCACGCCATCGCCGCGCGCTTCGGGCTCACCAATCCCATTCACGCCGGAACGGAGAACGTCGTCGAGCGCGTCTTTGCCGAAACCGAACGCCGCGGCGCCGACGCGGTCATTGTCGCCGTCGGCGGCAACGCGCTCATCCGCACCGCTATGGACGCGGTTCGCCCCGGCGGCAAGGTCATGCTCTTCGCGCAGACCCAGCACGGCGAAGCCACATTCGATCCCGCCGCAGTCTGCGTGGACGAAAAGACCCTCCTCGGCTCATACTCGTCCTCGTTCCCGATTCTCGACGAGGTCACGAGCCTGGTCTTCGACGGCTACCGAAACGGCTTCGACCTCACCCAGTTGATCTCGCACCGCTTTCCGTTTGAAGATGCGGCCGCGGCCATTGAAATCGCCTCGCACCCCCAGCCCGGCTCAATGAAGATTATGATGGAGCCTGTGCCGGGGGCCGGGGCAGAGTAAGGGAAATCGAGGAGCTGATGGCCAGCACGGTGAAAGACGCGATCCTCCGTGGCCGCAAGACTGTCAAGAATGTTGTTCAGGGAGGCCGCAAGAAAGTCGAGGACGTTGTCGAGGGCGGCTTGAATACAGTCGAAACGGTCGTAGAGGCCGGCCTCGATACCGTCGAATCGGCTGTCGTCGTGGGCCGCAAGACGGTTGAAACTGTTGTTCACCATGGCCGCAAAACAGTAGAGAACGCGTTCCTTTCAGGGCGCGTCACCATGCGCGCCGCCGTTCTCCACGGCCGCGAAGATGTGCGCATCGAGCAGGTTCCCATTCCCAAGGCCGCAGCCGGCGAGATCGTCGTTCGCGTAGGCGCTGCCCTCACTTGCGGCACTGATCTCAAGGTCTTTCGTCGCGGCTATCACGCGCGCATGATCGTTCCTCCCGCGCTCTTCGGGCACGAACAGGCTGGGACCGTCGTCGAAGCCGGCGAGGGAGTCTCTGATTTCACCCCCGGCGATCGCGTTGTTGCGCTCAACTCCGCTCCCTGCGGCCAGTGCTTCTTCTGCCTGCGCGGGCAAGAAAATCTTTGCGACGACCTGCTCTTCAACAACGGCGCCTACGCTGAGTTCATCAAGATTCCCGCACGCATCGTCGCGAAGAACACGCTCGTCATTCCTGAGAATGTCGCGCTCGAGCACGCCGCGCTCACTGAGCCCCTGGCCTGCGCCGTCCACGGCTTCGAGGACTCCCATCCCCGCAAGGGCGATATCGTCGCCATCATTGGCGGCGGCCCGCTCGGCCTCATGATTCTTCACGTCGCTGCACTCGCCGGATTTGAAACGATTGCCATCGTCAAGCACGACGGCCAGGTTGAAGCCGCGCGCCAGCTCGGCGCCACGCATGTTGTGCAGGCCGCCACCGTTCGCAAGGCCATCCGCGATACGCGCGCCCTCACCCCTAAAGATCGCGGCGTCGACATCGCCATTGAGGCCGTCGGCACGCCCGAAACCTGGCAGGAGGCCGTCGAACTGGTGCGCAAGGGAGGCACGGTCAACTTCTTCGGAGGCTGCGCGGCCAACACCCAAGTCACTCTCGATACCAACCGTATCCACTATAGCGACATCACCCTGCGCGCAACCTTCCACCACACGCCCGCCATCTGCCGCAAAGCTCTCCAGCTCATCTCGAGCGGTCGCTTCCAGGCCGGCGCGTTCATCACCGGCCGCGCTCACCTCTACGAGCTCAATCGCGTCTTTGAGAAATTGATGAATCGCTCGTCGGAGATCAAGACGGCGATTGTGCCGTGACGTTTGAGTGAATCCAGTCAGGACCCGCTTCTACGACTTTCGACGACTTGCAGCGCGATTATTTTGCGCTGCCTTGAACGATAACAACGGCCGGAGAGATTCCGTTGATTGGCAGCAGTTTTAGATCAGGCCACTGCGTCGGAATCCTCTCGACCCTCGCGTTTGGCCATTGGGTTGGAATTGGCTCGCCTTTCGAATGCGGCCCAACAACAAGCGGAGCTTGCGAAAAATGATCCGAATTGAGCGCAAAGAGATCGACCTGTGACTTCACTTCCGCACAAGGCGCGTTGAAGAGACGGTCCAAATCAACCGGCACAGTCGCCTGATTCTGGGTGGTCTTCAGGCTGTGGCAATCGAAACTTTTGAACGTGGGCCTCACCGCAGCCTGCCCCGGCTTACTATTGCTGAAACTGAATGGCCACTGCCCCATCGAGACTTTGCCGGGAACTTGTGGGCTTTCTGGCGAGGTAGTCGTCAATTGGCAAAAGATCAGGCTGCTCTGGGACAAAAGGACTGCAAAAAGCACGAGTCGAATCATGAGAAGCCCCCCATCCATCCCGGCGTTTAGTTGGCTAAAAGTATAGCCCGTGCGGCGGAGTAGGTCGATCTGGCTCAATTTCGCTTGCCAGCACAAGAGAGCGGCCGCTTGCGAGCGCGCCGGTGGAATAATATCGATGAGGCCGAGGGTTCGATGACGACCACTGCTGCCCAAAACGAGGAAAACATTGAACGCGGCTGGAGTGCGCTTCCGGCGGCCTATCGGATCCCTGATGTTGCGCCCACGCTCGATCAAGCCCGCGACTACTGCCGTCATCTGGCCGAAACGCACTACGAGAACTTCCATGTCGCCACGTGGTTTCTGCCCGCCGCGCTGCAGCCTCACTTCCATTCCATCTACGCCTATTGCCGCATCTCCGACGATCTCGGCGACGAAGTCCCTGACAAATCCGCAGCCCTTGCACTTCTTGACCTTTGGGGCAGGGAACTGGATGCCTGCTACGAAGGCCGCGCGCGCCACCCTGTTTTTGTCGCGCTCGCCGAAACCATCCGCGCCTGCTCCATTCCCAAAGAGCCGTTCGCCGATCTGCTCGTCGCCTTTCGCCAGGACCAAATCATTACCCGGTACGCGACGATGGACGAAGTTCTCGGCTACTGCCGTTACTCCGCCAATCCTGTCGGACGCCTCGTCCTCTACGCGTGCGGAGAGGTAAATGACGAAAACTTCCGCCTCTCTGACGCAACCTGCTCCGCGCTTCAGCTTGCCAACTTCTGGCAGGATGTGCGCGTCGATTTTGCCAAAGGCCGCGTTTACATTCCGCAGGACGACATGCGCAACTTCGGTGTCACCGACGAAACCATCGCCGGCGGAGTTGCCACTCCGGAGTTTCGTGCGCTGCTGCGCCATGAAGTTGATTTCGCTCGCGCGCTTTTTATTCAAGGCCTGCCGCTTATCGGCAGAGTCAACCGCGATCTCGCCATCGACCTCGATCTCTTCAGCCGCGGCGGTCTTGAGATTCTGCATGCCATCGAGCACCGCAACTACGATGTCCTCAGCGCGCGCCCGGCAATTTCAAAACTCGCCAAGCTCTCGCTCGCCGCGCGCGCGTTTGCCAGCAAACTTTTCCCGTTCTTGAGCCTCGGCCATCGATCGACAGGGAAGGCTGCTTGACGCCGAAAACTCCATCGAACGATCCAGTCGTGGCCGGCGCCTATGCAGTCTGCCGCGGAATCGCCAAGCGCCAGGCTAAAAATTTCTACTATGCCTTCGTCGCATTGCCTCTCCACCGGCGTAACGCCATCTGCGCCATATACGCCTTCATGCGCCAGGCCGACGACCTCGCCGACGACGAATCCATCCCTCGCGACGAGCGCCGGCGCCGTCTGGATGCGTGGCTCGCCGCCTGGCGGCGTGCATCGAATGGCGCGGCAACCATCGACCCCGTCTTTCTCGCCGTGCGCGACGCAACCAGCCGTTTCTCCATTCCGCTTTCGCTGCTCGACGAGCTCGCCGCCGGCGTCACTCTCGATCTCGATCACGCCTCCGACGGCGCGCCAGAGACTTACGAAACCTTTGCCGACCTTTACCGCTACTGCTACCTCGTCGCGTCGGTTGTCGGCCTGGTCTGCATCCGCATCTTCGGCTACAAAGACCTGCGCGCCGAAAAACTCGCTGAAGAAACCGGCATTGCCTTCCAGCTCACCAACATTCTCCGCGACGTTGCCGAAGACGCTGCCCGCAATCGCGTTTATTTGCCTCTAAAGAATCTTGCGCAACACGACGTTTCGCTCGATATGCTGCTTCAGCGCTCGCCCGCCACGCCGCCCACGCGTGCCGAGCGCGAACTCTTCGCAGCCATCGCGCGCCTCGCCGAGCAGTACTACGGCCGCACGCGCTTTCTGCTCCCCCTTATTGACCCCGCCAGCCGTCCCGCTCTCTGGGTTCTGGTCTCCATCTATCACGCTTTGTTGAAGCGCATCGAGCGCGCGAAGTTCGACGTCTACACCCGCCGCGCCTCTGTGCCTCTTTGGCGAAAGCTCGCCATCCTCGCTGTCGGGCTGGTGTGGACCGCATGGGCACGCGTATTCGGCTAGATCTGCGTATTGGGTGTAGCGCCGGTCTCCTGACCGGCCGTACTGGCGGCGTCCTCGCCGCCAGCGAAGTTCCCGAGTCTCAACCTCGGGCCCGCATCACCTTCCCCTCCTGCGTTACCCTGATTCGGAGGTACTTCCGATGCGCCTTCGCTTCATCGCGCGCCTGCTCGCCATTCTTTCCCTCACTCTCGGGTTGGCAATTGCCCCGCGCGCCTCGGCAGGGCAGGGAACCGACCTCAGCCCCGCTCTTCCCGTCACGCATGTGGACAACGGCCCCAACTCCGACTGGGCCCAACACCAGCACTACGTCGTCCTGGTTTCGCTCGACGGTTTCCGTTGGGACTACGCCAAGCGCGACAACGCCACTCACCTTCTCGCGCTCGGCAAGCACGGCATTTGGGCTCCTGAAGGAATGATGCCCAGCTATCCCTCGCTCACATTCCCCAATCACTTCACGATCGTCACCGGTCTTTATCCTGAGCACACTGGAATCGTCGCCAACAATTTCCTTGATCCCGCAACCGGAGCGCGCTATTCCTTCACCGATTCGAAGATCAATTCCGACGGTTCCTGGTACAGCGGCGTTCCTCTTTGGAGCCTCGCCGAAAGCCGGGGAATGCGCACAGCGTGCCTTCTCTGGGTCGCCTGCGAAGCCAAAATCGCCGGCTTCCGGCCCTCGTGGTATGCGCATTACGACAGCGGCGAACCCACCCCCGAGTCTCAACAGGCGCGCATTGACGACACCGTTGCCCTGCTCCGGCTTCCCGCAGCAGATCGTCCGCACTTGATTACGATCTACTTCTCCGAGCCTGATCACTCGGGCCACGAGTTCGGCCCCGACGCACCTGAAACCCGAACCGCCGCGCTCAAGATGGATGCAATCGTTGGCAAGCTTGAATCGGCGCTCAAAGCTACCGGACTGCCCATCGATCTGGTCATCGTCAGCGATCACGGCATGATCAAGTCCCAGGGCGATTGGATCAACCTCGACCAATTCGCCGATCTCACCGGTTTCGATACCGTCGGCTCGCTCCTCTACGGCAAAACCGAAGACGATCGCGTCCGCGTTTACAACCAGCTCAAGCATGCCTCCCCGCAGTTTGTCGTCTATCGACTCAAAAACGTCCCCGGCGATCTCAATTTCAATCAGAATCCGCGCGAGGGCGACCCCGTCGTTATCGCTACTGGTCCTTATGCCATTCGCGCCCACATTCCCGCTGCCGGGGCGCCGTCTCATCCGCCCACCGTCGGCATGCACGGCTTCGATCCGCACATCATGCCCGAGATGAAAGCCAGTTTCTTTGCCGGTGGTCCCGACCTAATCGTTGGAAAAACCGTGGCGCCCTTTGAAAACGTGAATCTCTATCCATGGCTCGCTCACATGCTCGGCCTAAATCCGCCCAAGTCTGACGGCAGCCTGAACATTCTTTCGGGTACACTGCGCGATCACGGTGCCGCGCCCGAGGCCGCCCCGGAAAAATAAAGGACGAACCAGAAAAGTAGGTTTTTGAATGCTAATTCCGCCACAAATAGGGGGTGCCCCAGGTCTCGATTTTGAGACCTGGGATACCAAGATTCTTACGATCCGATTTCATCCGAAAGTCGATTTTGAAAGGGGACGGAAGCAATGAACGTGGTTCTCGGCATCGACGGCGGCGGCACGCACACGCGCGCTTCCATCGCCGACGGCGATCGCGTTCTTGCCTTCGCTGAGAGCGGCTCCATCAAGCGCCTGCGCGTTGGCGCCGAGGCTGCTGAAGCCAATTTGCGCGCAGTGCTCAAAGACGTCTATGCGCAGGCTGGCGTCACGCAAATCCGCGCAGCCTCATGCGGTGTGGCCAGCGCCACCATGCCCGGGATCACCGAGTGGATCACCGCTATATTTCGTGATTTTCAAATTTCGAGCTCAGAAGTTGTCGGCGACCACATCATCGCCCTCGACGCAGCCTTTCGCGGAGGCCCTGGGATCCTCCAGATCGCCGGCACCGGCACCAACACCATCGGTCGAGCGCCCTCGGGCGCCTTTGAATCCGCCGGTGGCTGGAGCTCGCGACTCGGCGATGAAGGCTCCGGCTACTGGATCGGCCTCCACGCCATTCGTCGCGCGCTTAACGCCTACGACCGCGACGAGCCTACGCAAATTTTGAAAAAAGTGGGCGAGATTTGGGACACGCCCACCCTTGACCAGCTCATCAATGTCGGTGACGGCACGCCTGCACCCGATTTCGCCGCGCTCGCCCCCGCCGTCAACGAGCTCGCCGAATCAGGCGATCCTGTTGCTGTCGGCGTTCTCCATCAGGCCGCTGCCGACCTTGTCGCGAATGTGCTCCTTGTGCGCTCCAAGCTTCGCCGAAAGCACGGAATCGACGCCGAGATTCCCGTGGCCTGGACCGGCAGCGTCATCGGAAAAATGCCTATCGTCCGCGAAGCGTTCTTCGCCGGCCTCCGCGGCGCCGCACCCGCCATGCCCGTTGAAACCACTGAAACCGTCGCCCTCGAAGGCGCAATCTGGCGCGCCCGCCGACTCGCCGGGCAGACAATCTAAACAATTCGGGAGGACTTGATCGCATGAAGAACCACATGGGCATTGGAGTAGGCGCAGGACTCGCTATTGGCGCCGCAGTCGGAGTCGCGATCCACAATCTGGTGATCGGTATGGCCTGCGGCCTGGCCCTCGGCGCAGCGTTCAGTGTCGTATTCAACAAACGCAAAGAAGCGGATCAAACGGATCAACGGTAATCTCGCTCCCGCCGCGCACCGTCCACCGTTCACCGGTACTTGCGCAGCACTCCCAGCACCCGCCCCTGAATCGCCACCTGCGCCGCCGGAACATAAATGGGTTCCATCTCCAGATTTGCCGGCTGTAGGCGCACCACGTTTCCCTCGGGATAGAACCGCTTCAGCGTCGTCTCCGCCCCGTGCACCAGCGCCACCACAATCTCCCCATTCCGCGCCGTCTTGGTCCGCTCAACCAGCACGTAGTCGCCGTTGATAATGTGCTCGTCGCGCATCGAGTCGCCCCGCACCTCCAGCGCAAACACGTCGCGGTTGCCCACCACGTCGGCCAGCGAAATCGTCTCCGAAGCTTCCATCGCCTCCACCGGCGACCCGGCCGCAATCCGGCCCGCCAGCGGCAGCTTCAGGCTCGAGCGGGTCTTCGTCCCCGGCGGCAACACGTCAATCGACCGGCTGCGGTTGTGCACACGGTCCAGCATGCCCTTCTTCTCAAGGTTGGTAATGTGCTTGTGCACGGTGGCCAAACTCTTCAGGCTCATACCGCGCGCAATCTCTTCAAATGAAGGCGAATAGCCATTGCGGCTTACAAACGCCTCCAGAAAATCCAGCACTTCTTTCTGTCTACGTGTAACAGCCATGCGCGCATTATAGCGAATAAAAAGCGAACCGCAACAATCTTTTCGCCGATTGTTTACTCGTTGGGAACACCCCGGGACCAGGGTGTCATCCTGAGCGAAGGTCGCCAAGGCGACCGGAGCCGAAAGCCTGCCCTGAGCGAGTCCGCTGAGCGGATGAGTCGAACGGGGACCTGCTTCTTCTCTGCCGGGTTCGCAACGGCGAATTGCGGATCTAGATTCAGGCGCGGGAACGTAGGCATTTTTTTGGGCGCGGCTGGAGCGGGCCAACTCACGCGCAATGTTCAGTTTCATGCGACCGGGATCCTGCGAAATGCGAAAGGATCGTTGAACAAAACCGCTGAAATGTTCAACGATCCTTTCCCAAAAAGCTGTGTGGCGACCCAGAGAATTACCCAAAACAGGGCCAAAGGTTCGGTTGTAATTACACATTTCGTGCGAAACGGTCGCGTTTAATTTCACGTTTGGTGTGGTTGCGCGCGCTTAGGCGGGCTTCGAGGGGCCGAAACGGGCTCATCGGGGTAATTATCAGCGCGATTTTACGCGCTGGGCGAGGCTCGCCGCGACGGTGCTCGGTCCATAAGGACTCGCCCCGAACAGCAACCGGTTCTTTCGCCCGCTAAAGCGGGCTTTTGTGTCGAGACACGCTTCGGTCCCCAGTCTCACGACTGGGGCTATCGTATTTCGCCCGCTTCACGGGCTGGGAGCAATGTCGCTGCCCGAACCGTCAACGCCGCATCTCATGGTGCGCGTGTCTGGCCCGTCGCAGTCAATCCAGCAGCACCACGTTCAGCAGCGATTTGTGCACCTGGATGCGGCCATCGTAGCTGATGAATCCGAGCTTGCGGAAGCGATTCATGAAGAAGCTCACGCGGGATCGCGTGGTGCCGATCATGTCCGCCAATGTTTCCTGCGTGATGGGAGGAATGAAGGTCTCCGGTTCGCCGGGTTTGCCGAACTCCGCCATCAGCAGAAGAATCCGCGCCAGCCGCTTTTCGCTGGAGTTGAACAGGTGATCGACAAGATCGGCCTGGATGCGCATGCTGCGGACCAGCAGAAACTTCAAGAAGAGATCGGAGAATTCGTGCTCCTCGTGCATCACGCGGATCATCTCGTCGCGGCTGATCTTGAGAGCAATGCAGGTGTTGACCGCGGTGGCCGTCGATAACCGCAGGCCTGGTACCGCCGCAAGCGCTCCCTCACCCACAAATTCACCTGCTGAAAACAGCGCGATTGTGGCTTCCTTGCCGGCTTTCGAGACGACCGTGAGTTGCGCGCGGCCCTTTTGCAGATAGAAGACGGAATCGGCCGGATCGCCTTGTGAAAAGAAGACACCGCCGTTGGTCAGCCGCACAACTCTTCGGCCCAGCCCTGCATTGGCGAGGAACTCGGCTGCATCGAACGGCGGCTTTTCATGCGGAATCATGATCCGACCTCTCGGAGCGAACTCGGTCAATCTGCCACTCCCGGCAGATAGAGCCCTATTGCTCAGACATGCCCTTTGAATGCTTCTAAGGTGAGGATACCTTGTGCGCCACAGTGCGCAATCGGAAAGTGACGCTGCGCATGGGTAGAAAAGGTGTGTTCTTATGAGGAAATTCATTACGTTGGTGGTATTGTTCGGCCTGGGCGTGGCAACTGCTGCCGCAGCCGAGACGCGCGAAGATGTGCAGAACCGGCTCGACAATGCGACGTTGGTGCTCCATCAGATCATGGGCGCGCCCGATCGTGGCATTCCGCAAGAGGTGCTGGAGCACGCCAAGTGCATTGCCGTTGTGCCGCACATGATCAAGGGCGGGCTGGTGTTTGGCGCGGAGAACGGCAAGGGCATCGTCACCTGCCGCACCGCGGACGGATGGAGCGCACCGGCGTTTTTTGTGATCACCGGCGGAAGCTGGGGCGCGCAGATCGGCGTTGAAGGCGTAGACCTGGTCATGATCTTCCAGGGCGACAGAGGAATGCAGCGTCTGGAAGACGCCAAGTTTCAGCTCGGAGCTGATGCTTCCGCGGCAGCCGGCCCGGTGGGCCGCCATGCCACTGCCGATACCGACTGGAAGCTGAACACTGAAATCCTGACATACTCGCGCGCCAAAGGCCTGTTCGCCGGACTCACTTTGACCGGGGCCGATGTTCGCCGCGATAACGATTCCATGGATGCCCTCTACGGGCTTGGCGTCTCCACACACCGCGTCCTGCGCGGCGAAGTGGCGACCCCTCGCTCGGCTGATCGATTTATCGAAGCCGTGAGAGACGCCAAGGCTCAGGCGATTGCATCCAACTAACCGTTGTTTGTGAACCGTTGTTTGCGCCTGGGCCGGGTTTCCCTTCCCAGGCGCGCAATCGAGAGAGGTCGTTGAAAATGCTTTGGACAATCTTCGTAATCCTTTTGGTCTTGTGGCTTCTCGGCTTCACCTTTCACATCGCCGGTGGCCTCATCCACATTCTGCTGGTCGTTGCGTTGATCGTTCTGGTCATCAACCTGATCTCCGGGCGTCGCGCCGCGTTATAAGGCGGCCGGAGTTTTGAGTCAGTAGATCCTCGCGCTTCGCGCGGGCTCTGAAGGCTCAAAGCCGCGTGTCGGCTGGAAATCGGCCCTCCCCCGCAGTTCTCCGCCGATGCCCGGGCGCCGTCCGGCCTGGAAGTTGAACCCCGACTCCAGCTCGGCGGCAATCTTTCACTGCAGGTGAGCCCAATTGCTCAGACTGTCGCGTCGCCCGCGACTAGATTCAGAGTTGTAAGGGCAGATGAAGGCCGGTCCCCAGTAAGCAACCGGATTCATGCAAGTTCTGAATCCCCTTATGTAGGCTGCTGTTGCCGGGTTTGTCTTCACGGCGCCAATGCATCCCACCTGACCCGGGAACCGCAGACACCTTAAAGGGGGGTCTCCAATGCGTGGAATCAGAACTCTATTCGGAACCGCAGCACTGCTCGCCGGCATGGCTCTTGCGCCGGCGGCTCAAGCACAGCTTGTGATTAACATCGGCGGAGCTCCGCCAAGCTGCGCGTACGGCTACTACGGCTATGCGCCCTACGCCTGCGCGCCCTACGGCTATTACGGGCCAGGCTACTTCTACAACGGAATCTTTCTGGGCATGGGACCCTGGGGTGGCTGGGGCTATAGCCACGGATGGGGCAGCCATCGCTTTGTAAACGAGGGCGGAGGCAATTATCACGGCGGACCCAGTCGCGTAGCCTACCACTCCAGCGGCGCACGGCCCAGCGCGAGTCATTCAGCACCAGCGCGTAACAACGCACCGCGCCAAGCCGCACCTTCCCGCGCACCCGCTTCGCACCAGGCTCCTTCGCGTGCGCCGGCTTCGCACGCAGCTCCCAGCGGCGGATCGCACGGTAGCGGCGGCGATCACCGCTAAGCTGCAATTCGGTCTCGACTCGGCGCGTGCTCTTTTCGGGTACGCGCCGAATTTACGTCTGCGCTCGATCGGGTCCTCACAGCACATCGGTCCATGGAGGCGAGGCGGCAAATGCTGCATTGATCAGGCCGACGTGCGAGTAAGTCTGCGGGAAATTGCCCCACATGCGCGGCTCCGCGGGATCGTAGTCCTCCGCCATCAGTCCAAGGCGCGAAAGCGAAGCGCGAATCCGATCGAATGCTTCCTTTGCTTCCTCCCGGCGTCCCGCAGCAGCGAGGGCCTCAATCAGCCAGAAGGTGCAGATGACAAAAGCGACCGAGGGCTTGCCGAATCCGTCGTTGAGGCTGTAACGATGCAGCCAGCCTTTCATGGCGAGATCCTGGTGAATGGCCTGGACCGTTTTCGTCAACATGGGATCGCCGGCGGGAAGAAAGCGCAAGCGAACCATCTGCAAGAGAGAAGCATCCAGATCGTCGCCGCCGTAGTGGCCCACAAAGCTGCCTCGCCCTGCATTCCAGGACTGGGCGATGATCTCGGCATGAATCTTGCCCGCTGCCGCGTGAAACTCAGCCGCGCGGTCCGGGGTATGGAGGTCCGCGATGCGCGCCATTCGTTCCGCGGCCGCCCAGCACATGAGGCTGGAAAAGGTCTGCGGTTTCCACGGAGTGCGATACTCCCAAATGCCGGCGTCGGGAACTCCGGTGAGAGAGATTGCTTTTCGCGCCAGTCCTTCAATCAACCGCAACGCCGCCGGCGAACGTTCCGCGCTCAAACGCTCGTCGAGAAAAATCGGGGCCAGCGCCAGCACCATCTCTCCGTAGATATCGTTCTGGGAGTGCAGAGCGGCGCCATTGCCGATACGCACCGGCTTTTCGCCGTTATAACCGGGCCAGTTCTCGAGGATCGATTCTTCAAGATTCTGCGAACAGTCAACGCGGTAGAGCGGCGCCAGATTGAGTTCCGGCGCGCCGCCTGCAACGTTCAAAAGATACTGGAGAAACTGCTCTCGCTCCTCAAATTGGCCCAGCAGCCCGAAGGCGCTCAGTACATAATACGAGTCGCGCAGCCAGCAGTAGCGGTAGTCCCATGTGCGCCCACTTCCCGGCGACTCGGGAATCGAAGTGGTCATTGAGGCAATGATGGCGCCGGTGTCTTCAAAGCAATGCAACTTGAGTGTGAGCGCGGAGCGGATCACCTCCTGTTGGAACAGGGGAGGGATGTCGCAGTGCTTGACCCAGCGCTGCCAGTAGCGCGCGGTCTCGTTCAAGAATCTTTCGCACAACGGTGCCAGTGGCTCTTCGACCGGCTCGCCCCATGTGAGCACCAGGTGCTGGCGTCCGGTGAGAGTGAACGCCTGCCCGCCAAGATAGGAGAGCGGAATGTCGGTCGTGAGGCGCAACTGGCTGGTGAATCCTTCGAAGCGGACGTGGTGTGAACCCTGCACGCGCGAGGGTTGTTTTTTTGACCATCCAAGTCTTGGCTCGCAGACCACTTCGATTCGCGGCGTACCTTCGATCGGTTCCACGATGCGCATGAGTTGCGTGGGGCGGAAGCCGCGATCGTAGTGCAGAAACCGGGGCGCGAAATCGATGACCCGGAAGGATCCTGACGCAGTTTGGAATGTGGTTTCAAGGATGTTGGTGCTGGGCACGTAGCGCTGAATGCCGGATTCGCCGCCTGCCGGCCCGATGCGGAAGCGCCCGCCGTCCTCGCTGTCAAGAAGTGTGGAAAAAACCGGCTCGGAATCGAAGCGAGGTAGACAGCACCAGACGATCTCACCGCTGTTGTGCACAAGCGCGGAGAATTGGCAGTTCCCGATCAAGCCCAGATCTTCCAGGTGCGTTTTGCGATTGGTGTCAGCAGCCATAGGTTCCAAAAGAAGTATGACATGTACGGTAAACGCCGTCGCGAAGCGGCTCCCAATCCACGGTCCACGACCCATCGCTTCCCAGTTTCGCTTACTCCGTTAGCTCCGCTTAAAATGCATTCATGCTGCTCGAGTCTTTTCCCGTCGGCCCGCTGGCCTGCAACTGCATTATTTTGGCGGACAAGGCCACGCGCGAGGCCATCGTCGTCGATCCCGGCGACGAGGTGAGCCGCATCGTTAAGCGTTTAGACGACCAGGGGCTGAAGCTGAAGCAGATCCTGGTGACGCATGGCCACATTGATCACGTTGGCGGAGCGCTCAAACTGAAACGCCTGACCGGCGCGCCCATTTACCTGAATGAAAACGACTTGCCGCAGATCGAGATGATGGACACGCAGGCGGCGTGGCTGGGCCTGCGCACAGCGCCGGAAACGGCGCCGCCCGATGAAGGCTTGAAGGACGGCCAGATGGTCGGGCTTGAGCACTATCCGGGCGAGGTGCTCCACACGCCGGGGCATACTCAAGGTTCGGTTTGCCTGCACTTTGCCCCGCTTAAGCTGCTGATCGCCGGGGACACGTTGTTTGCCGGCAGCATTGGCCGCACCGATCTGCCCGGGGGCGACTTCGACCAGATCATCGCCTCGCTGCGCACGCGGCTGCTCGCGCTGCCCGACGAAACTCGTGTGCTCCCCGGTCACGGCCCCGGCACGACAATTGGCGAGGAGCGGAGATCGAATCCCTTTCTTCAGGCACGCGACCGCTCTTAATAAACGTGGTAGAGCGGGCAGAATCCCGCAAACGCTGCACGGGAATTTGATTCCTGGCAAACGCTTCATTTTCAGCTATATATTTGGATTAGTTCAAGAGATGGTTCTTGTAGTCAGCCCTTTTTGTTACGTTCGTGATTCGTTCTCAAGTAGTTAATCAGAGTGGCAACTCCGTTACTGAATTCCGGCTCCGGCGCGAGCAGGCTTACGACCAGCCAACCGCTCTCAGGCATCCCGAAAAAGTAGCCCGGATGAACCCAGACGCCCCGCTCGAGCAGCGCCAGAACCGTCTGCTCGTCCGGCGCGATGGCCGGAATCCGCAGGACCCCGTACCAACCGCCCTCGACCGCCAGCCGCTGGACGGCTTCGACCGTCTCGACGGCCTGATCGAGCACGGCCAGGTTCGCAGCCACACGCCGGCGAATCTGGGTTTGGATGGCTTCGCGCGCCTCGAGCCACGCAGGCATCGCGAGCTGGACCGGTGCGTTCATCGACAGGAACGTGTCGGCGATGACCTCGAGGCGGGCGAGGGCATGCTCGAGTTCGGGGCCGGTGGCGACAATCCAGGCCGCCTTCATCTGCGGCAGCCCGGCAATCTTGCTGAGGCCGCTGACCACGTAAACCGGAACGCCCGCGAGGCTGTGAGAGAATTCGGGGCCGCGGACGAAACTGACGGACTCCGCGCCGGGGCTCTCGGCCTTCGCGCCGAAGCTGTAGTCGAGGAAGACTTCGTCGACGATGAGCGAGAGACCGAACTCACTGCACAGGCGGGCGAGTTCCTCGGCTTCCCACGGCTTGGTGTAGTGGCCTGTTGGATTGTTGGGGTGCACGAGGACGATTGCCCGCGTCTGCGGAGTAACAGCGCGGCGAATACCTTCGGCGTCGATTTGCCAACCGTTCTCGTAGACCAGAGGCGCCGATCGGAGGCGTACGTCGTCGAGGTCCGCCAGGAAGTCGAAGAGCGGATAGCTGGGCTGCGGGATAAGAATCTCGTCGCCCGGATCGCAGAGCAGGCGGAAGAGAAAACTGTAGGCTTCGCTGGTGCTGGTGGTAAGGACGATCTGCTCTGGATCGAGGGCGACGGCGTGTGCGCGGTAGTAGGCGCAGATAGCCTCGCGAGCGGAGAGAAGCCCCCGTGGCTGGGGATCGTATTCAAGCGCCTGAGGATCAATGAGTGCACTGAGCAGGGAGGCGGGATAAGTAAAGCCGCAGCGGGTGGGGTTGGAAGCAGTCAGGTCGGCGATGGGTAAACCAGCCGCCAGGCGCTCGCGATGCGCGCGTGCCAGATAGTTTTCTTCGGTGTTCCAGTTGGTTCTTTGCGAGAAGGGCATTGGAGTTGTCGTCGGCCGATTCGCGCGCAGTGCATCGAGCTGCGAGTCTCGGTCATGCACAATGAAAGAAGCGCCTCCTGCAACGATACATTGAGAACCATGGGCGCGATCGAGGTAACGTTGGCTCTGCGCGCTGTGATCTTTGACTACGGAAGAGTATTGACCGGGCCCCCGGACCCCGCGGCGCATGCCGAGCTCCAGCGCATCACGGGACTCCCGGCGGAGCGCCTTGACAGCTTTTATTGGAAGGATCGGCACGCATACGACGAGGGAAAGCTGACCGGCCTGGCGTTCTGGCGCAATGTCGTGAGCGATGCGGGGCTCAAGCTGAGCGAATCGGCAATCGATGAGTTAAATCTGTGGGACGCGCGCATGTGGACTCGTGGGGATACTGCGATGCTTGCGTGGCAATTTGCGATCAAGCAACGGGGTCTGCTGACGGCCATCGTCTCCAATATGGGAGATTCCGTGCACGAGCACATGGTGCGCGAACTGGACTGGCTCTCGCGCTTCGATGTGCTTGTGTGGAGCTATCAACTTGGAGTGGCCAAGCCGGACCCGGCAATCTATCGCTACGCACTGGAGCGGCTGGGAACACGGCCGGAAGAGACGCTCTTCCTCGACGACAAGGCTGAGAATGTTGAAACCGCCGCTGCGTTGGGGATGAGGGGAATGATTTTTTCGGACGTAGAAAAGCTGCGCGCGGACCTTGTGGAATCGGGCCTTGATTGCGAACTGCCGCTGCCCTGAGGCGGAGACCGTCAGTGCGTGTCGATTTGCCTCTTACCATGCAAATGGTAGGTGAGGCCCATGGTGGCGTTCATCACGTCAAGGCCGGGATTGACCGGAACGATGAAGGCGTCGGAAAAATGAAAGTCACCGAACAAGCCAAGGCGCAGATCGAAGCGGTCGTTCATGCGCACTTCAACCCCGACGGCCGACTGCAGGCTGAGATTCTCATAGGTGGTTCGGTTTGAAAGCGGCTTCTGCGCGAACACGAGAACGCCGCCCTTCGCCATCAGATATGGCTTGATGGCCTTGCCGTCGCGCCAGAGCCAGCGGATCCCGATCGGCGCGATGTCGATTCCGGGGACCGTCTTGCGGGCTGTGGTGAGGGGGCTGCCCCAGATATCCATTTCTTTCGGCTGGTTCAGCAGAACCATGGGCATGAATTCAGCCACGTAGTCCACGCGCGAACCCAGCAGGTGGCCCCAGGTGTGGCGATCGTACTCGATGCCAATGTCGTATAGCTTGCAGTCTTCGCCCGAAGCAAAGATGTGGTAGTTGCCGTAAGAGACCAAACCTTCAACGGTGATCTCACTCGCCGCCGGCGGCTTGGACGGATGTTCGGTGGCCGTGACCAGGGGCGCAGCGAGAATGTCGCTCGCGGGTGCGGCATCCTGAGCCGATGCCTGCGTTGGCAGAGCAAGCAAAAGAGCAACAGCGCCGCCCAGCAGCGCGAGGCCGGAACTCACGGCAGTGCGGCGGGGGCCAAAGGCCTGGGCTTGAAGAAAGCCGCAACTTCGATACCGCATGAAGAAGCATCCTCTTTTTGTCGTCGGGCGACTTGCGGAAAAAAGAAAACGGGTATGGCGGTTAGTCTACTGGCGCGAATCGCCGCTGACAATCCATGATTTTCCAGGCGGTTCACTCGTGGTAACTGCTGTCTGGGGTCAACGATCGCCTCACAGCGGGCAGAGCTGGCCAATTCAACAGGCCGGTTGGAGCTACGATGCCATTCCCAGACCCACCAGGTTCGCGGCGGCGATGATCACAAGTATTCCTGCCCAAAGCAGACGGATGGGCCGGCTGCGCACCCCCGCCCACTCACCCAGCGCCAGGCCGACGAGCCCTCCGCAAAGCACATAGATGCTCATGTGCAGCATCCAATTCACGTAGCCGAGACGGGCCGGAATGTTGGCTGCGCCCCATGCGTAAAAGAAGAACTGCAAGTACCACATGATTCCGCCGGCCGCGGCCAACGAACCGTTCCGAAACAGTGTTGCGCGCGGCTGCGCCAGGTCGGCGCGCAGAGAAAGCTCCTTCTTGAAGGCCAAGCGGATAAAGCAGTAGCTCATGTTGATGACCGCGCCGCCGCCCATGATGAGCACGTAACTGGGCAGCGCTGCGTAGAGCGGATTGACGCCCAGGTCTTTGGCGGCCGCGGCGATGGGCTTGGCCGCGTCGATAGCGAATGACATGCCCGACGAAAAGATTCCGCACATGACGGCCAACGCGAGGCCCAGCTTGACGTTGAACTCGCGCACCTCGGCGCCGAGTTCCACTTCTTTCTGATGACCGGCATAGGAGACAACGGCCACACCGATGACGGCCACAAGAACTCCCGCCATGGTGAGCAGGCCGCTACGCGTCGAGAACAGCATCGCTGCCTGGCCGTGCATCAGGGGCGGGACCAATGTGCCGACGATGAGCGTGACGCCGATGGCCACGCCGATGCCGAGCGACATTCCCAGATGGCGCATCGTGAGTCCGTAACTGACGTTGCCCACCCCCCACATTGCGCCAAAGAGTGCGACCTTCAACATGAGGCCGGGGTCGAGAGAGGCATAGAAGCCGTGGAAACTTGGCAGCAGAAGATAGCTCACTCCGATTGGCAAGAGAATCCAGGAGAAGAAGCCGGCCACCGCCCAGGTCGTTTCCCAGGACCACTTCCTCACTTTTTCGATGGGCGCATAAAAGGAAGCGGCGCATGCCGCTCCGATGATGTGCCATCCGATTCCTGCCAGGATCACTGTCGGCATTCATTCTCCGTTTTTGCGCGACGGCGGACTTGGGCTTGCCGTCCGCGAGCAATTTCAAAGCCTACCGGGTGCATGCGCACCTTGTACAGCGGCGTTATTCTGGGCGCACCACTTTACACTCTCTCTATGGCTCTTCGGCTTTATGCCGCCACCACGAGCGCGGGCAAGCTGCGCGACTTTCGTTCGGCCGCGCAGGCGTATTCGGTCAGCATCGAACCGCTTCCGGGGATCGAACAGATCTTGCCGCCGGAAGAAGACGGCGACACGTTCCTGGCGAATGCGGCGACAAAAGCCGTTTACTATTCGCGATTCTCGCCCGGTGAGCTGGTGGTTGCCGACGATTCGGGCCTTGAGGTCGATGCGCTTGGCGGGGCACCGGGCGTGCGCTCGGCGCGCTATGCGGCGGATACGGGCCTGGTGGACTCGCCAGACGCCAACGACAACACAGACGTGTGGAACAACATTTTGCTGTTGCAGAAAATGGAGGCGTTTCCGGCGGAGCTGCGCACGGCCCGCTACCATTGCACGCTGGTTGCCGCGCGCGATGGCGAGGTAGTTCAAGTGGCCGACGGAACGGTGGAAGGGACGATTCTGGATGCGCCGCGCGGCATGGGCGGATTCGGATACGATCCTTTGTTCTATCTGCCGGATTTGGGCAAGTCGATGGCCGAGATCGATCTTGAAACCAAGCTATCGCTCAGCCATCGCGGGCGGGCGATTGCGGCGCTGCTGCGGATGCTGGCCCGCTGACCTTCCACCGCTCTAATCCAGAACCCAAAAGCACGGAGTGCCGCCTTGACGGACATAACGTCGGCCTCGAATAATGCGTGAGGATCACAGCGCAAGTTTCCGTCCCTCAATATAGGACTGCATCGGCTAAGACTGCTTCGGTCCGCACCCGCATCTCTTAGGAGTTAACTTCTCCATGGCAACCGTTCAACCCGCCGCGCCCCGCTCTGCGCATATTGTCGGCCGCGGCCCGGAGCCTTTACGCGCGGGGAAAGGCACAAGTTTTCTCTGGCATAAGCTGCACTCGCTGCTGGGCATCGTTCCCATCGGAGCGTTTTTGCTTGAGCACCTGCTCTCGAACTTCGAAGCGCTGAAGGGACCGATCGCTTACGGAGAGCAGGTGAAGTTCCTGAACAGCCTGCCGCTGGTGCGCGTGTTGGAGTGGGTCTTTATTTTCCTGCCGATCCTGTATCACGGCATTTACGGCGTCTATATCTGGCTGCGCGGCAAATCGAACATCGTGTACTACCCCTGGGCAGGGAACTGGATGTACCTGGCGCAGCGTTACACGGGTCTGATCGCATTTGCTTACATCGCGTACCACGTGGCGACGCAGCGCTTCATGGGAGCGAGCCTGCCTGAGAATCCGGGGATGGCTTTCGCCAAGGTTCAACACGAGCTTGCCAATCCGTGGATTCTTGCGGTCTACGTGATTGCGATGATCGCAGTCTGCTGGCACTTTGCCTATGGCGTTTGGCTGTTTGCCGCCAAGTGGGGCATTACGCCGGGAGAAACTGCGCGGCGCAGGTTCGGATACTTCTGCGTTGCATTTGGGGTGCTGCTTGCCGGCATGGGACTGGCCAGCATCTGGGCGTTTGTGGGGCCGAAGTATCCCAATGCGCCCGACAATGTGCCGCTCGCGGCGATTCAGCTCCGCGCGGAGCCTGCCCAACTGGGTGCTCCGGGAGCAATCAACTACGAATTACGAATTGTGAACTGCGAACGGTTCACTGTCAGCTAAGGACGCGTCAATGGCAGCACCCAAGATCATCGTGGTTGGCGGAGGGCTGGCGGGGCTTGCGGCCGTCATCAAGATCGCCGAGGCCGGCGGCAATGTGGATCTGTTCTCGATCGTGCCGGTGAAGCGCTCGCACTCGGTCTGCGCCCAGGGTGGAATTAACGCCGCAAAGAACCTGAAGGGCGAGGGCGACACCACTGCGCAACACTTTGACGACACGATCTATGGCGGCGACTTTCTGGCCAACCAGACGCCAGTGAAGGCAATGTGCGAGGCGGCGCCGGCGATCATCGATCTGCTCGACCGCATGGGCGTGCCATTCAACCGCACGCCCGAGGGGCTGCTCGACTTTCGGCGGTTCGGCGGCACGCTTTACCATCGCACTGCGTTTGCGGGAGCGACCACGGGTCAACAACTGCTCTACGCGCTTGACGAGCAGGTGCGGCGCTACGAGGCAGAGGGCAAGGTACACAAGTTCGAGGGATGGGAGTTTCTCTCCGCCATTATTGATGGGAATGGCAACGCGCGCGGCATTGTGGCGATGAACCTGCGCTCCATGGAGCTGAAAGCGTTTGCGGCCGACGCGATCATCCTGGCGACGGGCGGCATCGGCGCCATCTTCGGCAAGAGCACCAACTCCGTGGTCTGCACGGGATCGGCGCAGTCGGCCATCTTCCAGCAGGGCGCGTATTACGCCAACGGCGAGTTCATCCAGGTGCATCCCACCTGCATTCCCGGCGAGGACAAGCTCAGGCTGATGTCGGAGTCGGCGCGCGGCGAGGGTGGGCGCGTTTGGGTTCCGCGGACGCCGGGCGACAAGCGCGCGGTGAAGGCGATTCCCGAGTCTGAGCGATTCTACTTCCTCGAGGAGTGGTATCCGAAATACGGCAACCTGGTGCCGCGCGACGTGGCCACGCGCGCCATTCACAAGGTGGTCTACGAGATGGGTCTCGGTCTCGACGGCCAGCCGATGGTGTATCTCGACTTGACGCACATCGATCGCGAGACGCTGCACTACAAGCTTGGCGGGATTCTGGAAATCTACGAGAAGTTCGTCGGCGTCGATCCGTGCGTGGAGCCGATGAAGATCTTCCCGGGCATGCACTACACCATGGGCGGCCTTTGGGTGGACTTCAACCAGATGACCAACATTCCCGGCATCTTTGCCGCGGGTGAGTGCGAGTATCAATATCACGGCGCGAACCGGCTTGGCGCGAATTCGCTGGTCAGCTGCATCTTCGGCGGATTCCGCGCCGGACCGAACGCGATGCAGTACGCGAAGAGCGTTGCGGCGGTGGAAGGTGACGGCGGTGCGGCGGCGGAAGTGGCGCGGCAGGCGGAGATCAACAGCAAGCTGATCAAGAATGAAGGCGGAGAGAATCCCTTCAAGCTGTGGCGCGAGCTGGGCGAAACCATGACCGAGCACGCAACGGTGATCCGCTACAACAAGGACCTTAAAGAAGCTGACAGCAAGATCGTCGAGCTGCTCGAGCGCTACAAGCGCGTGAACCTGAGCGACAAGAGCCAGTGGGCCAATACGAGCTTCGCCTTTGCGCGGCAACTTTACAACATGCTGGAGATTTCGCGGACGGTTGCGCAGGGGGCGATTCTGCGCGATGAGTCGCGCGGCGCGCACTACAAGCCGGACTTTCCGGAGCGCAACGACGAGCGGTTCCTGAAGACCACGAAGGCAAGTTTCACCGGCAACGTAGAAGGGCCGAAGTTCGAGTTTGAGGATGTGGATGTGCAGTTTATCAAGCCGCGGCCGCGGCGGTACGACGCGGCGAAATAGCATTGCATGCAGCAGGCTTTTGGACGAGAGATGTGGCGGAACGGCAAAGTCGAACGAGTCGCGATCATCGCGCCGATGTCATTCTGAGCGAAGGTCGCAGGTGCGACCGAAGCCGAAGGATCTGCGGTTGCATTTGATCGGCGAGTTTTGTATCAGGGCACGACCGGGGCACCCACCCAGTGGGTGGGTCGCGTGCCGCAAAAGGGGCAAAAAACAAACGCGGGGCTTTACAGGCTGCGGAAAAAGTCTCTTTTAGTGACTTTTTTTGCACCGTGGTTTGTTCTAAGAAGTAGGTATGCGTGGAGACGATGAGCTTCAGTCGGGGATGTACAGTTACGTAACGATGGAACAGCGGATCGCGGCGGATCATCCTGTGCGTGCCATACGGGCGATGGTGGATCGGGCCTTGGAGCGGATGGACAGGGATTTGTCGAAGCTGTACTCAAGCACCGGGCGTCCGTCGATCGCGCCGGAGCGGTTGCTGCGGGCGCAGTTGCTGATGGTGTTGTATTCGATTCGCTCGGAGCGCCAGTTGATGGAGCAGTTGAACTACAACCTTCTGTTTCGTTGGTTCGTGGGCCTTGAGATGGACGACCCGGTGTGGGACGTGACGGTGTTTACCAAGAACCGCGAGCGGCTGATCGCCGGGGCGGTGAGCCAGCAGTTGTTGCTGGCGGTAGTGGAGCAGGCGGGCGAGCAGCAGTTGCTGAGCGAGGAGCATTTCACGGTGGACGGAACGCTGATCCAGGCCTGGGCCTCGGCGCGCAGCTTCAAGGAGAAGAAGGAGCCTCCGCAGCCGGGTTCGGGCACGGGCGACGGGGGCAGAGTGTTGTTGCGCGACAAGGTGGAGTCGACCACCGACCCGGATGCGCGGCTGTACCGCAAGGCGGCGGCCGACCGGAGTCTTCCCAGCTATCTGGGACACGCGCTGATGGAGAACCGCAACGGGCTGGTGATTGCAGCCCAAGCCAGCCTTGCCGGCACGGACGCGGAACGAGCTTCGGCGTTGCGCATGCTGGATGGGACGGAGCGGGCCGGAACGCGGCGCACGCTGGGGGCCGACACGCAGTATCAGGCCGCGGAGTTCATTGAGGCTCTGCGCCAGCGCGCGGTGGCGCCGCATATCTCGGAATATGTGCACGGCAACCTGGGCAAGAATCACCTTACCGCCGCCGAGCGGGACGATCCCTGGCGGCGGGTGAGCCAGCGCCGGCGTAAGCTGATCGAGCGGGTATTCGGCTGGAGCAAGTTGAACCGCCCGCTGCGGCAAGTGAAGCTGCGCGGGCTCAAGCGGGTGGACTGGTTCTATCGGCTGACCATCGCCGCCTACAACCTGGTGCGCATGCGAAGACTGATTCCGATTGAAGCCATGGCTGCTTAGGACCAAAGTGTCTCCGCAGGCTGTTGCAATGGCCTTCGGAGGCGGAAACAATAACAGAAACCATCCGGCCAAACAGGCCCGATCACGGAAATCCCCGCCGGCAAACAATAGCGCCGGCAAAACACGTGTTTTTCCGCAGCCTGTTTAGCCCCTGAGGGATCATGGCGACGAGGACAGTCACTTTCGAAATCAAGCGCCAGGCCAGCCCTGAGGCGGCGGCGGTGTGGGAGCGGTTTGAGCTGGAGTGGCGGCCTGGGATGAATGTCGTTTCGGCGATGATGGAAATCGCCCGGAATCCCGTGACGGCCGACGGCAAGCCGACAACTCCGATCGCCTACGATTCGAATTGCCTCGAAGAAATCTGCGGGTCGTGCGCGATGCGCATCAACGGCAAGGCGCGCATGGCGTGCTCGGCCCTCGTCGACAATCTCGAACAGCCCATCAAGGTTGAGCCGCTGACCAAATTTCCTCTTGTCCGCGATCTACAGGTCGACCGGTCGGTTCTCTTTGAAAACCTAATGCGCGTGAAAGCCTGGGTTCCAGTGGACGGTACGTACGATCTGGGCTCGGGGCCGCGCGTCTATCCGCAGGAGCAGGAAGCGAACTACCCGCTCTCGAACTGCATCAGCTGCACGTGCTGCATGGAGGTTTGCCCGCAGTTCAACGATTTGACGGGCTTTGTGGGCGCGGCGACCATCGCCCAGGTCAAGCTGTTCAACAACCATCCCACGGGCAAGGTTTTCAAAGAGGAGCGGCTGCGCGCGCTGGCCGGCGATGGCGGCATTCAGGAGTGCGGCTTCGCGCAGAACTGCGTCGAGGTCTGCCCAAAACAGATTCCTCTGACCAACGCGATCAGCGACGTGGGCCGCGACGTGGTGGCGCAGAAAGTGAAAGACTGGCTGAAAAGCTAAGAACCAGCGGAGCTAGCGGAGTTACTGGCCGGGCGAACAGCCCCAAAACTTTCCCCGTAGTCAAATCTTCCCCGTAGTCCAGGCATCGTTCAGGTTTGCCTCCCCCAACCAGTTCGAACGTCGAGAACCACTCACCCAACTCGAAACAGCAACCACCAAGGGAGGGGGTCTTACAGTGAGAATCCGTCATATGGCATGGGGCGTCGCGCTGGCAGCGACGCTTTCCGTGACGCTTGTTGCTCAACAAGCGCCGGTTGGTTATCACAACATTTCCTGCGTCCGCGTCAAACCCGGGCAATCCGCTGCCTTTCACGCTCTTCTCGACGGCGACTACCACAAGGTTGAACAAGCCAGCGTCGACTCGGGAAGGGTCTCAGCCTTTATTGCGCTGCGCACCGTCATCCCCGCAGGGACCGATGCGGGGTGCGACTACGTTCTCGTCACCTTCTATCCCGGCTTTCCGCCTGCGCCTCTCGGTGACGACGAGATGACGGCTGTCCTGCAAAAAGCCGGCGTCGCCTCCACGGTGCAGCAGTGGCACGATCGTCTCTCTGTGGTGGGCGAGCTGGTCTCCAACAACATCACCCAATATCAGGTGCTGGTTGGCGGATCGAAAAAGGGTGACTATCTGGTCTTCAACTCGATGAAGGCAACCGATGTGAACGAGTGCGTCGCCGCGCAAAAGAGGCTATGGCAGCCTTTTGCCGAGCAAGGGGTGAAAGATGGCGCGCAGGACGGCTGGGCCGTGAACATACAGCAATTCCCCAGCGGTGCCAAAGACCCGAGCCTTGTGAGCACCGTCGACATCTTCCCCACATGGGATTCGATGTTCACCTACTTCGGACCGGACTTCACCACTCGCTGGAAGAAGGTCCATCCCGAGATGACCACCGACGATGCTTTTGCGGTATTGGACAAGGTGTGCACCATCGAGCACACGGTCCTTTACAAGGTTGAAGACCAGATCAATGCAGCAAAGTAAGACCGGCATCACGAATAGAAGCAGCAGGAGGGCCGCCCAGGGAATCGGGCGGCCTTCGTGTTTGGTGCCGCAACTGCGCTGTATCGCCTGCACCGGAATATGGAAAACTCACTGCGGCGAAAGCAGCGTAGAAGTTGGCTCAACGTTCACAATAAACTTCTTCAGTGGCTTTATCGCTCCGCAGTTTGTACAAGAATCCTTGAACCCTATCGCGTACGGAGAGCTAAAAACATCGGACTTGAAGGAAACAGAAAGTATCTTGAAGGCGACGCCAGGATTAAGCGTTCCATGGATGTGAATATGCCGCTCTTGCCCGATGCCAATATCGGGGGGCTTTTCAAATCCATCGGGCTCTTTGGTGTATGCACACTGAGCGCAAATGAGTACCCAAAGATCGGGGTCCTCCGCCCCTACGTCTGAAACATTCCTGATGAGAAACTGCACCGTGACGCTGCCATCGGTGTTTTGCGTGATGCTTTCTGTTTCGACGGGCTCCGAGGCTACATCCTGCCCCTCCTCCCATAAACTAACCTGCAATTGTGCAAGTTCAGGGGGCGCTGGCTTTCCGACCTTCCCAATACTGTTTGTTATGTTCGTCTCGGTTTTTCCCAATTGTGCTGAAATTTCTGTTTTGGTGTCGTCGAGATTTTGCTCCACTGTCTCTACTTGCTTTTGAACGCCTCCTATTTTCTCATCCGAATGATTGTTCGCATCGGTTACAGATTTCTCGACCGCATCCTGAATCTGCTTCACATTTGCCTTGTCGGTCAAATCTTGTTGGTGCCAGAGCATGACGCTCCAGCAGAACCCAATAATTACAACTCCGCAGCGCCATCCCCACTTTATCCAGGGGTGCTTCATATCTTTGCCCGATGGCACAAATGCAAAAAGGACGGAAAGAACGAAAGGAATCCAAGCAGCGAGGAAATTGATGAGCCGAGAACTATCCCAAAGTATGTACAACCCAAAGGCAAGAAACGCGACACCGCAGACGGCAAATCCCACTGCTCCCAAAATCAGAGGAGCGCGCAACGACATGCGTTTATCTTTTTCGGCCATACTCACAATGCTTTCATCGGGCACCCCATCGAGTCGATCTGTTTATCCCGAGAAGGCGAAGAAATTAGGAATTGCGTAAAGTGCATACTTCCGCATTTTCCGCGTAACCCACTGAAAACACGACCGAAATTCTTTTTCCAAGTTTGCCGATAATTACGCCCATTTGGCGCACAATGGCCCCATGATCAAGGCGGAGACCGAGGGACCAAGGGAACAAGGGAGCGAAAAACAGGGACCGAAAAACAGGGAACAGGGATTAGGGAACAGGGAACAGGAAAGCCAGCCGAGTTGGGGTTCGTGGTATCCCATGTCCCAGAGTCAGGACATGGGGCACCCATCCTTTTGTGGTGGGTGAAGGTCGCGAAAAGCAAAAGCAGCTCCCCGTTCGACTCGTCCGCTCAGTGGACTCGCTCAGGGCAGGCTTTCGGCTCCGGCGACCTCAGGATGACAATGTGGGAGCGGGAGTTCGTGGTATCCCACCCAAGCAAAGCTTGGATGGGGCACCCCATTTCCTGTGGTGGGTGAAGGCCGCGAAAGACAACTGCGGATCAAAGGGCGCCAGAATTAGGAAAGGCCGGGAGTTTCGCCTGCTTTGGAAGATCGGCCTTCTGCTTCATGAGTGCCTGAAACCGTGGGTCGTCGGCCAGTTTAGAGGTAAGCCTGTGCACCTCTTGGGAAGAACCGGAAGTGAACGCAGCCTTGAAGTCCTCAAATTCCTTCTCTTTATTCGCGTTGGCTTCCTGGAGAAGCTGCAGCGCCTCGGGTCCCCTATCTCGCTTCAAACATTCGAAGGCTTTCTGGGTCTTTGAAAGGCTAAACCTCGGATACACAGGCGGAGTGCAACTCTCCTGGACCGCAAACTCTGCATTCAAAAGCCCGCGCTCACCCTCTCGCGCATAAGCGGCGGATAGCTTTGCCGTAACGTCCTTGAGCCACGGATCATTTCGAAGCTCAGCCGCCACCTGCGATTCCTTCAAATAGGCCGGATAGTTTCGCTCATCAAATTCAGCCATCGCCAGATACAAGTGCGCTATGCCGAGCCGTGGTTCGGAGCGCATCGCATCCTTCAGGAGTGCGATTCCCTCTTCTTTTTTCCCGGTCAAGAAAAGCCGATCGCCCTTAGCTGCCAGAATAGTCGCTGAAGCAGGATCAAGCTCCTGCGCCTTGGCAATCTCCGCGAGGCACTCGCCGTTTTTATCCTGACTTGCGAGGACATTGGAGAGCCATAAGTGCGCCAGGGGATCTGTGGGATCGAGCCGGATCGCCAGATTGAGTTCCTTTTCTGCCTCGCTGAAATTGCGGGCTCTCCACTCCGCATATCCCAGCGCCCGATGCGCCTCTGACAATGAGCCGTCCAGTTCCGCGGCCTTTCTGGCCGCTACCATGGCTCTGTCGCGAGCGTCATCGTCCTGTCGGCTCCCGTAGATGAAGAGCATTTCGTAGGTGTCAGCCAGGCCGGCATAGGCATGGGCATCGTTCGGATTGTGAACGATTGCCTGCGTAAAGTCGTCGAGCGCGCGACTCAGGCTGTCGGGGGTTCTCTGGTTCCACTCAAATCGGCCTTTGAGGTAGAGGTCATGGGCGAGGCTCCTTTCGGCGTCTGAAACCGGAGTGACCACTTGCCGAATTGAGCTTGCCGGCCCGATTCCGGCAATAGCACGCAGGCGCCGCTGAACCCAACTACCGAATGGATGAGCAAAATTGGCGTAGATTCCGGCTCCGGCGAGCGCCGCTGCCATCCCAATTACAGCAAGCCTTACCCGGCGTGCGTTTCCCAGCCTGCCGGCTCGGCCGGCAATCTCAACTGTCCGCGAGTCAACCTTGCCCTGGCTCGCGGCTTCAGGCCTGGAGGCTCCAGTCTCAGTACTGCCGGCTGTCTCCGGATCGCGGCTAGCCGAGTCGTCGCCGTCCAACTCATTGGCTTTGCCCTTGAGCCATGCCGCCAGTTCGTCGGCATAGGCAAAAACACTTCCACGATCTCCGCCCGGCACGCGATGCACCGGCAGTCCGCGTTCTCGTTCCCAGCGCCTGACGGTGCGCTCGGCGCGATTCAGGAAGGCAGCAATCTCCTTCCACGAGACAAGCGTCTTTGCCTGCTCCATATTTTCTCTTCGAGGGGAAGCCATGGCCATCTCTATCCTGGGCCCGGGCGGGGGTTGTCCGTATAGGCAGGATCATACGTGCGCCAAGTCCCGGTGTCCAGCCGGCCCCAATCACTCGAAAGGCCCGAAATGGCCGGAGTTGGCCGTTCGTGTCCGTTGCAGCGAACTTCCAGGACGTGAGAGAAACAGAGAACGTCTCTGCGGGCAGGTCTGAAGTGATATCCCGGTAGCGTCCGACAAAGGGAGGTTCCGAAATGCGCTTTATCCGCGCGACCATGCTGATCGTGTGTGCCCTTTTCATTTCCGGCTGCATGGGCAAGCCGGTCATGACCTCAAATCAAACGGATCCAGTGCAGGGCGCGGCGATCAACGGGAAGGTTCATGGCGGGCAAAATCCGGTTTCCGGCGCCAGCGTGTATCTCTACGCGGTCGGGACGGGCGGCTATGGCGGAGAGGGCATCGCCGCATCGGCCGGTAATGCTTCGACGTCGCTACTGAACTCGAACGTACTCAGCCAAGTGCCTGCAGGCGGCAAGGACGGCAGCAACAACTATTACGCGACGACGGACTCGGGCGGCAATTTTTCAATTTCCGCCGACTATACGTGCCCGAGTGCGAGCACGCAGGTGTATCTCTATGCAATAGGCGGCAACTCCGGGGCAGGAGCAAATGGCGCGATCGGGATGCTGGCCGGGCTGGGATCGTGCGGCTCGCTCTCGTCGACCACGTACATCCTCATCAACGAGGTTTCGACCATCGCGACAGCGTATGCGCTCGCGGGCTTTGCGACGGACGCGACGCATATTTCAAGCTCAGGCAGCACGCCGGCGACGACCGGCATCGCGAACGCCTTTGCGAGCGTAGCAAATCTTGAGACGCTGAGCACTGGCGTGGCGCTCGCGACCACGCCCGCAGGCAACGGAATGGTGCCGCAAGCCGAGATCGATACGCTGGCCAACATTCTCGCCGCGTGCGTCAACTCCACGGGGCCCAGTTCCACGGGCTGCACAACCCTGCTCGGCGATGCGCTTTCGGGCGGGACAACCGGGACGGCGCCGACCGACACCGCGACTGCGGCCATCAACATTGCGCACAATCCCATCGCCAACCTGACCAGCTTGTTTGCCCTGCAGACAGCGAATTCCCCTTTCATGTCCGACCTGAGCGCGGCGCCGAACGACTTCACAATTGCCATCGTCATTAACGGAGGTGCTGGCAGCGAGTTTGGCTTTCCCGAGTACGTCGCGGTCGACGCCTCCGGAAATGTTTGGGTGACCAATGAGGGGGCATATTGCTGCGTCAATGGCTCAGTCAACGAATACAGCAACACCGGTGCGCTTCTCAACCAGATTGGCTACTATGGCTTCGGCATGAACTACCCTGTGGGGATTGCCATCGACGCCTCGGGAAATGCGTGGACGGCCAACCTTGGCGGCACGATCAGTAAGCTCAGCCCCACTGGCCAAATTCTGAATCCCACCAGCCTCAGCGGTTCGGGTTTCACTGCAGGTGGGCTTACCAACGGCTTCGGCATCGCCATCGACGCTTCCGGCAATGTCTGGGCGGGAAGCGCCAACAGCATGGCTCTCAACGGCCTTCCCCACGACAACGGGCACGGCACAAGCCTCGTCGAACTCAGCTCTTCGGGTACCGTGATGTCCGGCGCCAGCGGCTTCACCGGCGGCGGCATCAATGGGCCGCTCGGCGTCGCCATTGATCCCGCTGGACATGTCTGGACAGCGAACTCCGGCAACTGGACCGTCAGCGAGTTCAACGGTTCTACGGGCGCGGCAATCTCTCCTGCCGGCGGCTACACCGGCGGAGGCCTGAACGATCCCTACGCCATCATCGTGGACAACGGTCCTCTGATCTGGACCGCAAACGAAAACAATAGTAGCTGGAGCCTGTTTTCCGATACCGGTACGGCCTACTCGGGCACATCCGGCTACAGCGGCGACGGCGTGACCAATCCATTCTCCGTGGCCCTGGACGGCTCCACAGCGCTCTGGATCGCGAGCAGCAATGGCACCCTTCAGGAGTTCAATGCCGCAGGCACGCTCGTCTCCGGTTCCAAAGGGTTCACCGATGGCTATACCAACGGATTCGTGGGCATGGCCATCGACGGCTCCGGAAACGTCTGGGCGGTGCGGCCCAATGGCATCAACGGCACAAGTTACGGCAGCATCAGCGAATTTGTCGGTGCGGGAACGCCCATTGTCACCCCCGTCGTAGCCAACCTCAAGGCCCCCTATGGAACCCAGGCAATCAACGAACCGTGACCAAAGCGGGAATCAGGAAACAGGTGCCCGATCCAGGCTTCGCTTGGGTCGGGTAGAAGATGACAAATAAGAATTCGAGGTCGCAATGAATCTGAAAAAGACGCTTCTCGCCTTCAGCTTTTTTCTGATGCTTGCCGTCGCTCTTCCGCTGCGCGCGCAGACCGGCTGTGAGGACTCGCCTGAAGACCCCACCGTCGTCCTCGTTCTCCTCGGTGGCGCAGGCGCATTCGCCAGCAGCCTTTGGAGATCCCGCCTTCAGAAATGAGGTCACTTCATTTGAGAGCGGGGAGTCAGGATGATTCCGATTGCCATTCGGGGATGACTCCCGACCTGCGTTGAGAACAGTTCGTAGTGCACAGTTGCTGGCCGGCGACGTTTACCTTTTAGTAGCTTCCCGCCCCCTCCCCCGGTATGCTATACCTCCATATTTGGAAACAAATGGTTTGCGGGGCGGCCCATACCGTCGTCCATACCTTACCCATACCCCGCATACCCCATTTCCAGGGCGGCAAACAGCAGATGGCATAAGGCAGGCGCCGCGGCGTATGGCGGACGGTTGCGCGGTTGCCGGTGGCTGTCGATCTCCGGGTGGCGATCATGGGACCATTGTGCGCCAAACGGGCATAATGATCGGCAAACTTCAAAAAAGAACCTGCCGAGTGTTTTTAGTGTGCTGCGCGGGCGGCGGGGGAGGGTCGGAGGACATCTTTGCTGACGGCAACGGCTTTTGTCGCGAAATATCCGGCTGTCGTCGCTGAAAGCGAGTTAAGTGAGCCTTTATGTGATGTTCTCCCCGGCTCTTAGTGGATTACCGGTGTGAGTTCACGACCGCCTCGTCGATAACTTTGGCGGTGGCTGGCGTGAAGCGGTGGGGGTAGACCAGGACGTACCACAAAACAAAGGCCGGCCGCGTCAAGAGCGCCTGTGGCAGCGAATCAGTAGCTGTGCCCTTGGCGCGAGTCCTCAATACCTCCCAACTTTGCGGCTCATCCGCCAAATGGCTATTGAGAACGCCTTCCTTCGATTCCCACCGAAACCACTCTGCAGGGCTTGCAGGGATGTAATCGACAAGGCCCAGGCGTGTGATTCCGTGCCAGAGAGAGGAAAGCGCCTGTCTGCGCAGACGGCGAGCGAGAAAATGTATCAAGGCCAAGACCGAATAGCTACGTCCCACGAATTGCTCATCGTTTGATTGATCGAATCGGTGGGCGATGCGGAGTGCATCCTCCGCGGAATAATATGGGTTTGGGAAGCCACGCCCTTTTGCGGAGTCCCCATTTGCTTCGCAAGTATCTTTCACCAGTCGGATGGCAAGTCCCTCCGCCAGCGTCGAATTGCAATGCTGTTCGGCAACCAGGATGCACATCCAATAGAATGGTGTTGCCGACTCTCCCCAGAAGATCGTCTCCTTGAGACGATCCCTCACGAGCCTCTCGGCGATCGAAGAATGCTCGCGGGGCTTGCCGCGTATCAGAAGGGAAAGATCGAGAGCGCAGATGAGCCCGAGTAGGATCGTCATCCTGGCTCGATAGACAGCACCGTCGTCGAGCGGAAGTCCCTGCACGAAGTTAACCCGATTCTCGCACTCCTCGGTCAATGCGAGCAGAGCGCCTTCAGCGGCCATCTCGCAAATGCCAAAAACAGAATCGCAGGCCGCTTCAGCCCTTCCAGCCTTTGCCGGCAGGTAAAGAACATAGCAACCCGCCAGCACCCAATATTCGAAAACGCTCCAGTGATTGGCCGCTAAGACAGCTGGGCCGCTGATATACGCGGTTAGAAGCGCGATGCTCGTGGCCGCGCGCGCAACGTCCAAATGACCCGTCAAGGTCAGGTCGTTGGGGATCAGGTGTTCGAAGAGGAGGGCAGCCATCTCCTTTGCCGCCGGCGCCGAGCCGTCGTGGAGGATCAGTTCGAGAAATGCGCGGAAATCGGCGAGTTCCCTTGGCAAATACGCTCCGTGGGCGTCCCGGAACATCCCGAAGAGTTCGCCCCTCGCAATCGTGCGCAGTTCGTTGTGAATTCCACGATTGTGCCGGCTGAGGTTGGCAACGCGTATCTGCTCGATGACCGGGTCGGTAAATTCGCCATTGGTGACCAGATACGGAACGAACTCCGTAACGGGTGCGCGGCCCGAAATCTCGATTGCAAGTTCAATAAGGTTCTCCACCTCGCCCTGAATATCCCGCCATTCGCGTAAGCCGATATCGCCCTTTTTCATTTGGTAGGCGTGAATCGCGCCGTCGGCCGTCGAGGTGATCACGTCTTTGCCCTTTTCGAAGGGGCCGTGGCTCGATACGTACAGGATCGTTTCGCCTCGTGCCGCGAGAACTTGGCAGAAGGGAAGCTGATACTGTCGCTCGTTGACGCTAGTCAGCCAATTTTCGATGACTCTCTCGAGTAGCCCATTCCTCTCGCTTTCGCCGAAGGATGTCCTCGAATCTGCGCTTAAGTTCTGGGTCACGTTCCAACTCCTCGTCCGCTCGCTTCAGTGCGGGCGCCATGTCGGGATGAATGACGAACTGCCCTGTCGGTTTTCCATCCGGCCCGAAGTTCAATTGGGCATTGCTAAACATCTCAAGCATCAGCTCCGCCGAAAGTGGCCGACCGTTGGCGTTAATCGTGTTCCCAACCTCATCGCAGATTTCCCCGACTCTGCGGAAGAACATCTTTGCTTGCTGTTCGGCGATCTCCTGTGCGATCTTTTCGATCTTCGCGTCCAGTTTCGGTCCAATCAAGTCGGGAACTTCAGACACCAGGACTTCGAAGCTGACTCCAAGCTCTTCGGGGCCGCTTTCAACCGGAGGCGCGTCGATCCGGTCGTAACGCATGTCCCGGCCTTCGTGTTGCGAAAGCCTCTTAATCTGCGAAACAACCGAATCTGCGCTATCGGCGCGATGGCGAATCCTTGCGAGCACATCCCGGTGAACTTCCGCCTTGAGTTTTGGAAAATCAGGAAGCATTTTGAAATGTTAACTGGTCGTGCTGCGCTTGCGAAGAGCAGAGTCTGATCAGCAGATCCACGAATACCAGGCTACTGAGGTTGATTTGCGACGGGAAGCCGGCAAGAATCCTGCGATTTATGACTTCTCGAAAAATGCGCGGGCGATGACTGTCAACCCCCAGAAGCCCTAAGTCTCTGCATCCAAAAGCCTTCCATTTGCCGATAATTACGCCCGTTTGGCGCACAATGGTTCCATGATGAAGACAGGGACCAAGGGACCGAAAAACAGGGACCAAAATGCAGGTCCTTCGACTCCGATCGCTGCGCTCCAGTCGCTCAGGATGACAATCCAAAGGGGCGCGAGCAACGCCGCTGTCCCATCACGCTGGGCTAGAGGCTAGGAGCTGGCAGCTGCTTTACCCCACCCCCCATGCCGTTTTTTGAAACTGTGAAACTGTGAAATTGTGGAGCCTGCGGAATCAATCACTTGCAGCCACAGTTTCACAGCTTCACAGTTCGAATCTCTGGTTTTCGATGGTTCTCGATTCCGTTTCGCGAAATGCAACCGCAGATCCTTCGGTCGCCGCGGCGACCATCGCTCAGGATGACAATTCGGTGGTTAGCGGTCAGTCTGCGTCCCAGGATTTTGGCACGTTGACGTAGGAGCGATCGAGCGCGGCGACGGACGGGCAGCCGAGCAGCCGCAACGTGCGGTCGACGTCGGCGCGGAGAATTTCGATGGCGCGATCGACGCCGGCTTCTCCGGCGGCGGCGAGGCCATAGGCGTAGGCTCGTCCGCATAGCACCGCGCGCGCGCCGAGGCAGAGAGCTTTGACGATGTCGGCGCCGCGGCGAATGCCGCCGTCCATGAGAATTTCAGTTTGGCCGTGGACGGCCGCGACGACTTCAGGCAGAACGCGCAGGGCAGGGGGAGTGCAATCGAGCTGGCGGCCGCCGTGATTGGAGACGGAGACGGCTGCGGCGCCTTCATCGACGGCGCGGCGCGCATCATCGGCGGTCAATACGCCCTTGACGACGATGGGTCCGCGCCAGTGTTCGCGAATCCATGCAAGATCGCTCCATGTGACGGCAGATTCGGCGAGGGCAACGGCGACATCGATGAGCGGCATGGGGCCTTTGCCGGGGATGACAACGTTGGGAAGCGGCTGGATGCCTCCGTCGCGGAGAAAGCCGATGACCCAGCCGGGGCGCGAGAGAATTTGCGGAAGATAAGGAATTTTCTGAAATGGGTTGCCGCTGACGAGCTCCTTCATGCCGTTGCGGAAATCGCGTTCGCGCATGCCGGAGACGGTGGTATCGATGGTGACCACGAGCGCGGAGAAGCCTGCGGCGCGGGCGCGGTCGATTGCGGCCTCGGCTGCGGCGCGGCCGCCCATCAAATAAAGCTGATAGAAGACAGGGCCGTTTGAGGCAGCCTTCACGTTTTCAAGTTTGTGACCGGAGATGGTGGAGAGAATGTAAGCGGTGCCTGCTTTGCCGGCGGCGCGCGCTGCGCCCACTTCGCCGACTGGGTGCATGAGGCGGCTGTATCCAACGGGAGCGAGCAGGAAAGGAAGAGCGAGATCGAAGCCGAGAACGCGAGTGCTCAAAGGACAATCGGCGTAGGCGACCGCGTGACGAGGACGGAAGGTGACGTCCTCATAGACGCGGCAATTTTCGCGGAGGGTGACTTCGCCGTCGGCGCCGCCATCGAGGTAGTCGAATACGGAGCTGGGCACGCGACGCTGAGCGATGGTGCGGAGATCTCCGATGCTGACGACGCGCGGAGAGGCGACGGAACGAGAGGATGAAGACATGACAGATTGTTATACCAAGGCGGGGGAGCCGAGGAACAGTGACCAGGGGCACAGGGACTAGGCGACTGCGGGATGGGCGCGTCGAAAAGCAAAAGCAGGTCCTTCGACTCGTCCCGCCGAGGCGGGACTCGCTCAGGATGACAATTCTGGCGCTCAGTCGCCGAATTCGAGGTCGTCGAAGCGACGCCATTTGTAGATGGCGATGGAGACGATCCAACTGAGGGCGAAGAGGCCGACGATGAGATAGCCGAGGGTTCCGAAGCTGGAGTTGAGGCGGAGGATGGCGGCGAAGAAGCTGCCGGTGAGATGGAGCTGGTTGGCCAGGAGTCCCAGAGCCTCAATGCCGCCGACGACGAGAGCGACGACAACCGAGACGAAGGTGATGGTGAGGTTGTAGTAGAGCTTGCGCACGGGCTTAATGAACGCCCATCCATAGGCCCCGAGCATGAGGATGTTGTCCGTGGTGTCGATGAGCGACATTCCGGCGGCGAAGAGGATGGGGAAGACGAGGATGGAGCCGAGCGGAAGTCCGCGGGAAGCTTCGGCGGCGGAGATGCCGAGGAGTCCGATTTCGGTTGCGGTGTCGAAGCCGAGGCCGAAAAGGACGCCGAGCGGGTACATGTGCCAACTGCGGCGGATGATGGCGAACATGGGGCGGAAGATGCGGGCGAGGAATCCGCGGTTGGCGAGGAGGAGATCGAAATCTTCGTCGACGTAGGGCTCGCCGGAACGGACGCGCTGGAACGCGCGATAGATGGAGGCCAGGACGACGATGTTGACGATGGCGATGGCAAAGAGGAAGAGCGAAGAAACCAGGGTACCGATGAGGCCGCCGATGTCGCGAGCGGCGTCCATGCGATGCTGGAGGGCGAGCGCGGCGGCGGCAATGAGGACCGAGCCGATGACGACGATGGTGGAGTGGCCGAGCGAGAACATCAGGCCGACCGAGATGGGGCGCTTGCCTTCCTGCATGAGCTTGCGCGTGACGTTGTCAATGGCGGCGATGTGGTCGGCGTCGACGGCGTGGCGGAGGCCGAAGCTGTAGGCGAGCAGGGCGGTGCCGAGCAGGAGCGGATAGTGGCGGAAGGCGATAACAGCCCAAAGCCATGCCCCCGCATTGAAGACGAAGAGCAGTCCGTAGACGCCGATGACTTTGCCGCGGAGATTTCCGGCAGCGTCGTCAAAGAGGGCGAGCAGGCGGGGACGCGGCGCGTCGGATGTGCTGAGGGGGCGTGGGGCGGCGGGGCTGGCGGGGCGCTTCATGGAAGGTGTCCACTTAATAGTACGATTTTCGGATTCGTGCGAATGTGACGGAAGCCACAGGAGACAGGGAACAGGGACCATGGGCCGGTTTGTCGTGCTGGATAGAGGTCGGTGGTATCCCAGGTCCCAAAAGCGGGACCTGGGGCACCCAAAGTCAGTAGAAGGGTTAGAGCGTTTTGTTGTCGGCGGCGGGCAGGGTAACGTCGGCGGCAGCGCGGCTCCAGCCGATGCGCAGATCCTTTACGTCATGGAGAGCGAAGGCGCCGTCCCCGTTTGAAGTGGCGACGCGTGGGGCGGTGATGGCGAAGAAGTCGGCGCGGTCGACACCATATAAGGAGAACGCGGGGCGTGCGTCGGGCGTGGCATTGGCAATTTCGATGTGGGACATTTCGAGATTGCGAATGTGGCGGAGGAAAAATCCCGAAGACGGCATCTGGCCGAACATGCTGGGCTCAGGATAGGCGTCTTCTTTTTCGGGCGGCTGGAGCTGGGCGGCGTCGGATGTTGCGCCGCCGACTGTTTCGACAAAAATGTTCGAGAGTTTGACGTCTTCGATGACGTTGGTGGGGATTCCGCTCAGAATGGAACAAAGGCGCATGGGCGCGTTGTGGCAGTTGAGATTGTTGACGAGGATGCGCTTGAGCGTGCCGACTTTGGTGGTGTCTTTGGGCCCGCGAAGGCGGACGCCGAGGCGCATGAAGAGCGGCCCCGAGATGATGTCGCGCATGGTCGAGTTCGAGATGGTGATGTCTTCAAGCAGCGCGCCGTCGACAGTTTCAAGCGCGTAGCCCTGGCAGCCTTCGAAGACGCAACCGGTGATGGTGATGTTGATGAAGCCGCCATTGGATTCGGTGCCGCACTTGATGCGGCCAGTGCCGTATGGGCGACCGCCCTCAGGAAATTTCTTCCACGTGCCATCGAGCACCGTACCGAGCTGATAGCAACCGGTGACGAAACAATTCGCGATGGTGACGTTACGCGTGGCGCGCGCGTAGCCGAGCGAGTAGCTCGACTTCGGGCAGATGCCGTCGTCCCACGGCGAGTTGACGGTGCAGTTGGAGACGCGGACGTTCTGGCAGCAATCGATGTCCATGCCGTCGCGATCGGTGTCGATGGTGACGTTGTCGATGATGAGGTTGTCGACACCTGTGAGCAGCAAGCCGAAGTGGCCGCCCTTGAGGATGGAGAAATCGCGTAGCTCCGCGTTGTGGCAGTTCTTGAGCGCGACAGCTTTATTGCCGACTCCGGGCTGCTCGGCCTGGAACATCGGGTAGTCGCCGCGCGGATTGAAATGGCGCACGGGTGGAGCGGGTGTGGTCTGGCCGTTGGCGGCGGGGCGGCCGACGGGCTCGGTAAAAAAGCCGCGGACTTCAGTCGACGAAGCGCGGCCGGGACCGGCGCCGAAGCTCAATCCTTTTCCGTAAATGAGACCGGGGCCGGTGATGGAGATGTCATGGAGGTCCACGCCCCAGATGAGCGAGTTGTGCCAGTGGTTGTGGCCGTAATCCTGATAGGGCTCCCAGGGATCGTTGGGCTCCGCGGCGTCGTATGTGCCGCCGTTGTAGCCGGTGGTTTCGCCGGGCTTCGGCGAGTCGGCGGCGAGAATAGTCGCGCCTTGTTCGAGATGGAGATGCACATTGCTCTTGAGGCGGATGGAGAAGGAAAGATAAATGCCAGCGGGAAAGAGGACCATGCCTCCTCCGGCGGATGCAGCGGCGTCAATGGCGCGATTGATGGCGGGCGAGTCGACAGTTTTGCCGTCGCCGATGGCGCCGTAGGCGCGGACATTGAAGAAGACACCGTTGCCGGGCGCCGAAGCGCTGCTGGTATCGGGAGCATCGCCGGCCTTGGAGGCGGCGAAGGAGACGGCGGGGATAGCAGCGCCGGCCATGCCGAGACTGCCGACGCGGAGGAGATCGCGACGCTGGGGATTGAAGAGGGTCATGGGGTCCTTTTCAAGAGTAGCTTTTAGCTTCTAGCTGCTAGCTTCCAGCTGGTTGTTGGTTTGATGCGCAACGAATTTCAATTCGAATCAGAAACAATTTCAAACTTGCCTGCGGAGAAATCCTAGCAGGAAACAGGGCCCGGAGATCAAGAGAGCGAGGCAGCGAGCGAGTTCGCCGGGCGAAAGACAAAAACAGATCCTTCGGCTCCGCTTGCCCCCACTTTCGGTCACCCCAGCGACGAGGACCTGTCGCCAGGGACCCGACAAGCCGCTCCGCTCAGGATGACACGGCGTGGAATGCTGGGCCGCACTTTGCGCGGCCCGCCTGCGATCGGAGGGAGGGGTTGATGTGAGGTGAACATAGGTTGCGGTCTCGTCTGAATCCAGGTTCGTGCTATCCCAGGTCTGAAAATCCAGACCTGGGGCACCCATTCGTTTGTGTTGAGGTGACATTGGAACAGCTCAGTGCGCGACGAGGTTGGCGAAGAAGGGGACGTAGGCGAGGAGGGTGACGGCGATTCCGGCGAGGGCGGCGAGCGCGAGGGAGTGAAAGAAAACAAATCGGAGAATGGAGCCTTCCTGGCCGTAGGTATTGGTTGCGGTGCTGGCAACAACGATGCTGGCCGCGTCGATCATTTTGCCCATGACTCCGCCGGCTGAGTTGGCCGAAGCCATGAGCACGGGAGATATGCCGATCTGGCGCGCGGTGATGACCTGCAGGCTGCCGAAGAGAACGTTAGAGGAGGTGTCGGAGCCGGTCGATGCGGTGCCAAGCCAGCCGATGAGTGTTCCAAAGAAAGGATAGAGAGCGCCGGTGCGGGCAAAGGCTAGGCCAAGCGTGGCGTCAAGTCCGCAATAACGAGTGATGTAGCCGAGCGCCATCATGGCGGCGATGGTGACGAAGGTATAGCGGATCTTGAAGATGGTTTGCGCGAATGCGACGGCGAGATTGCGCAGCGAGAGCCCCATGAGGAGGCCGGCGATGAGCGCGGCGAGCAGGACGGCGGTTCCCGTGGCGGTGAGCCAGTTGAAATTGAAGATCGCGGCTTCTTTGGTGGCGGCGGCGACGACAGGCGGAACGCGCTGGATGGCGTTGTGGAGTCCGACGACAGGAATCTTGATGGTGGAGTGCGCGTCCATCAACGCGGAGATGCGGGGCAGTCCCCAGAAAAACACAACCAGGCTCAAAACGAGCCAGGGGAGCCAGGCGTTGAAGATAGCTCGGCCGCTGTGGCCGTGATGGCGGCGGGCCTCGTTGGAAATGTCTTTGAGATCGACATCGAGAATCCGGCGCGGCTGCCAGAAACGGAGAAATGCGACCAGAACCACGATGGTGGATGCGGCGGCGACGATGGCCACGAGCCAGGGCCCGGTATAGGTGGCCATGAGATATTGTGCGGCGCCAAAGGCGACACCGGAGACGAGGATCGCGGGCCAGATCTCGAGCATGGCGGTGAATCCGGCGAAGGCCCAGATGAGCCAGAAGGGAATCAGCAGATCGAACGGCAGGAGAATGACGGCGGTAGTGTGGGAAAGGGCGAGCTGATCGAGGCCAGTGACGCCGTGCAGCGCGATCAGAGGAATGCCCATTGCGCCGAAGGCAACCGGCGCAGTGTTGGCGAGGAGCGAAAGTCCCGCAGCTTTGAGCGGACGGAATCCGAGGCTGATGAGAATGGCGGAACAGACGGCGACAGGAGTGCCGAAGCCCGAGGTCCCCTCAAAGAATGCGCCGAGCGCGAAAGCGATGAGGAGAAGCTGCAGGCGGCTGTCGGCGGTGATGCCTGTGAGGCTCTGCTGCAGAGTGACGAAGTGGCCGGTTTTGACGGTCAGGTCATAGAGAAAGATGACGGGCAAGATGATCCAGCAAATGGGGAAGATGCCGTAACCGGCGCCATCGGCCGCGGCAGTCAACGCGAGGCGCGCCGGCATGTGGAAGACGAACATGGCGGCGAGCAGGGCAGTGATGAGCCCGGCAAGCGCTGCGGCATGCGCCTTGAGACGCAGGATGGCGATGGCACCGAGAAGAACGACGATGGGCAGCGCGGCAATGAGAGTGGAAAGCAGAAAGCTGCCGGTGGGGTTGTAGCCTTGCGTCCAGTGAAGCGAAGCGGGATTGGTTTTGAAGAGATAGATGACGGCGGCGAAGAGGAGGAGGAAGGCGGAAGCTTCGACGGCGAGCGAGAATGCGTGCGATTTTGCGGGGCTCGGATGGCTCGTCGCGGGTGGGGATGAAGGCATGAGACCTCGCGGGAATCGTCAATCTGGCGTGCGCTCAATGCAAATGAAGGAGGAGCCGACCCGCCGAAGGGACGGGCAAATTGTACGTGATCGGTCGCAGTTTCGATCAGGTCTTTTTAAGCACGGCAGGAAAACTCGCGGGCAGTTCAACTCTTATTCCCAGAATGCTACGGCCAAACCATGCGCCGAATTGCGTGCGGTCTCCGGTTACGAGGAATGAAGCGCGCGCCAGAACCGCGGCTGCGAAGACGTGTTTGTCTTTTTCAGGCAAGGGCGGTGAATTCTCAAGCATAGGCACGCTGCGGAAAATGAGGACATGAACGCTGCGCAGGAGCTGAGTGAGACGCCGGTGCTGTTCTGCAAGAGGGAGGTTGCGCTGGCACTCTTCGAGGACGAGATTTGAAGTGACAAGTTCGATTCCAGGAATCCGCCAGAGGCTTCGAACCTTGCTTTCGTCTTTCCATGCGGCGGAGACGAGCACGTTTGCATCGAGGAAGAGCCTGGGACGGCGCGGCGATGCAGCGCTCACTTGCGCAAGCGCCGGTGTTCGATGCTGTCGGGATCGATGCCCATCGATTCGACCTCCTTACGCGCCTGAAGATAGTCTTCCTTGTCCATGGCGTTGTTGAGAAAGAACTCAGCCAGGCGGCGCGGCGAATAGACCTCGACATCGACGGGCGAGACCTTTGCGGGGCGCATCAGGATTCCGTCCTCGCGTTCCTCAACCAGCATGGGGCTGCCTTCGTCGAGGCGATAACGCTTGCGCAGCTTGGCGGGAATGACGATGGTTCCGCGCTTCCCGATGACGACAGTCTGCATTCCAGAATCTCCGAACTTCAGAATATCAGAAATTCCTTTCGGCGCAAACCTACGCATCGATCCACGTGCGCGACGCCGGTTGCATTCTTAAGAAAAAGCAGAAGATAGCACAGCGGCGGGGGCATCCAACTTCGCGGCTTCAACTTCGCGGCGGACGGTGAGGACGGTAATGTCGTCCTGCTGGCCGAAGGATTTGGCGGCTTCTGCGAGGTAAACGGCAGACTCCTGGCTGAGCATGCGGACGCGGTCAAAGCCGAAGAGCTCGCCATTGGGGTGACGGGCCTCAACCACTCCGTCAGAGAGCATGAGGATGCGGTCGCCGTGGTGCAGGAAGAAGCGCGACTCATCATAAGTGATTTCGCTGAGGACGCCGAGCGGGAGGCTGCCGGGCATGGTGATTTCCTGGCTGTTGAGATAGGGCGGAAGGTGACCGGCGTTGGCGATGACCATCTCGCCATTGGAACCGAACCAAAGGGCCTGGCAGGTGGTGAAGCTGTCGGTTCCGGAGAGAACGCGGTTGAGCCCCTGGAGAATTCTAGAGGGGCTGGCGTCCTGCATTCTGCGCAAGGCTCCCATGAGCAGCGAAACGTTCATAGCGGCCTTGAGGCCGTGGCCGGCGACGTCGCCGATGACCACGAGGAGACCGTCGCGACCCATGGTTTGCACATGAAAGAAATCGCCGCCGACTTCACTGGCCGGGCTGTAGACGGAATCGACTTCGAAGCCGGGCGTGGCCAGCTTTTCCTGGGGGATAAGGAGTTCCTGCACGCCTCGGGCAGCAGCCAGTTCGTTGGTGGCATGCTCTTTATCGCGCTGCACGCGGCGAAAGCGGAAGAAGACGATGAGGACAATGACCAGAATGCCCGCATAGCCGCCCACGGAGGAGATGTGAATGGGAATGGGACCGGCATTGAGTGTAAGGGGCGAGATGTATGCGGCGCCGGGCGCGCCACCATTCAACGCGTTGCCGACGATGGCATCGGCGATGGCCACCACACTGAATCCCAGCGGAACGAGGAAAAGGCCGGCCTCAAAGTTGCGGCGCAGGGCAGCGGCGATGAGAGTGCCGAAGACAAAGATGCACCAGCCGATCATCCAAATGCCGGTGCTAATGAAGATGGCCGCGAAATAGGGAAGCGCTCCGCGATGAAAGAGGAAGAGCAGGGCCGGACCGACGCCGAGCAGAATAGGCGAAGTGTAGCGCAATGCGCGGATATACCAACGCTGCTTAAGCGAGAGGAATGAGACGAGGAATTCAAAGAAGAGATAAGCGGAGATGACGAGGAGCTGGATGACCAGCGTGCCGCAGAAAAATGCGGTGAGCCTCGCGCTGTTGCCCGCCAATTCGATAAAACCAATGGGCGCCGCGGCGAGCTCGTGCAGGGCCAGCCAGAGGTATTCAGGGTGGCCCTTCTCAGAGAAATAAAGCGCGAAGAGAAAGAGGGCCAGCACAGCGAGCAGGACGGAATAAATGAGATTCAGCAGGCGCTCGAAGAGGCTGCGATCAGACCAGAGATTGAGTTCACGTTCCAGATCGCCGGGGTCGCCGAGGGTGAGCGTGTGGTTGGCAAAGAATCCGGTATAAGCATCCTTGCCGAAGGCGCTGTAGATGACGCGCACGACCAGATTGAGCGAGGTTACAGATGGATCCAGATTCAAGTTGTAGAGGCGGGAGATGGGCTGATATTCGTCGGGCGCATCGCCATGCGGTCCCTCAGGGTGAACCTCGCTACCGTTCGCGAAAACCGTTGTACTGAGGCCAGGCGAGCTGAGATCCATGGAAGTGCCGTGAGAAACGGGAAGCTCGATCAGGAGAGCAAGGGGCCCGTGATGGGGCGCGAGCTGGATGTGCAATCGGAACCAGGCGTAGCGGCGCGAGGGAGCTGCCGGCGCGGTCGCGTTTGCGGGCGCAGGCGCAGTGGCGGATTCAGAACCGGGATTTTTGGCGGGTTGGGAAGCAATCGCGTCTTCATCGGGGACTTCGCCGATCGAAGGGAGGGCATCGCGGACGGCCCAGGATGAGTCATCGAAGGCAGGAGAAGAGGCGGAGAGATCGGACGTAATGCCGACGCGCCAGTTCTTGTCGAGGGCGATGGGAGAACCGATGGCGGTGGCGTCGAGGATAGCCGTGGAGGCGGATGGGGCGGGGTGCTTAGTCGATCTGGCGTGGCTGTGGGGCTTGGCCGTCACCGCGGACGGGGCTGGATCTGGGGACGGAGGAGCGGCCTGGCCGGCAAGCAGCGCAGCTCCGCAAACGGCAATCCAAATTGCTGCTAAAGACCTCAGCCGCAAAGCGCCTCCCGGACTGTTTTCTTCACTGTACTGTACTCGCCGGGGGCGCGGGGAGGGAACGGGAAGCCGCGACGCGGAAACCTAGTGACTAAGGGAACGGAGAGGCAAGGAAACAGGGTCTGGAGATTGCGCGCCTTTAATTTCGCGAAAACGAACGTGTCATCCGGTCGGCCCTCCGGGGCGGAGAGGGCTACGGGCTCGTTCTCCCCCAGGACGTCGTCCGCCGCGACCGTCTCCGGCATGGGCTATCTTCGACCGCTCATTTGGAATGGAAGCCGCGACGAAGTCGTTGGTCTTTATCCTCTACGGTATGCCAAAGCTCGTGGCTGTGCGGGTCGGGGTCCGGACGGAGGGACGAAAGGAAGGACGGGTGGGACGGGGCGCCAAGCCGAAAAAAGGTGCTTTGCCTTTGTTGGCGAAGTGGAACATACTTGCGTCTAAGTGACAGAGCGAAGCGGGTCCGTGCGGGGCGAAGGGGTGCACGGCGGAGGTGAGGTCAATGGTGGCAGTGGATCGCATGGGATATAGAACCGCGGTTCTGGCAGGATTTGCACTGGCCATGACCGTTGGAGTTTGGGCGCAGTCGACCACGCCTGCAGCGAGCAATTCCCCAAACAGCACTACGCCTGCGACGGCACCCGCGGCGCAGGCTCCGGCAAGCACACCGGCAACTGCGCAAACGAACCCAGTAGCAAGTCCGGCCGCAAGCCCAACGACATCGACAACGGCGCAGCCGGCTCCCGGGACAACGCCCGTTGGTGGAGATGCGCCGGCTCCGGCCAAGCAGCCGGATTCGGGGACGGCGTCCACGACGAGTGGTAGTGGAACTACAACCGCTGATAGCAACGCGCAGCTCCCTCCCTGCGAGACGAAGAAAAGCGACGACAAGAAAGACAAGAAGAAGGATAAAGACGTCAAGGACGATGACCCTGAACCGGGTACCACACCTGTGGACAGCGATTGCGCCGGGCCTGAGCAAGTGGATGTAAACAAGGTTGTCGATCCAGGCAGCCAGATGATCCCAATTAAGCCGGGCAGCATCGAGGATGTGGGCGCGGTGGGCAACCGCGATATCGGCAAGCGCGGGCTGGGCAACTGGTACTCGACCGACGGCGAGATCAAGATGGGCAAGGAGTACGCCGACGAGATCGAGAAGAGCACGAAATTCATCACCGATCCCGTGGTTGACGAGTACGTGAACCGGATCGGGCAGAACATCGTGAAGAACTCCGACTGCAAGGTGCCATTCACGATCAAGGTGATCGATTCGGACGAGATTAACGCCATGGCGTTGCCGGGCGGATTTTTCTATGTCAACTCCGGGTTGATTCTGGCGGCGGACGAGGAGGCGGAGCTGGCCGGCGTGATGGCGCACGAGACGGCGCACGTATGCGCGCACCACGCGGCGCGGGAGATGACGCGCATGAATTATGCGCAGATCGGAATGGTCCCGCTCATGATTCTTGTAAATCCCTATACTTTGGGTGGATACGGCATCTACGAAGCGGCACAGCTGGCGATTCCGATCACGTTCCTGCAATTCTCGCGCGACTTTGAGGCGCAGGCCGACTATCTCGGCGTGCAGTATATGTACCGGTCGGGCTACGATCCGCAGGCGTTCATCACTTTCTTTGAAAAAGTGCAGGCGCTCGAGAAGCGCAAGCCGGGACTGGTGGCCAAGGCGTTCAGCGACCATCCGCAGACTCCGGACCGGATTCTGCACACGCAGGAAGAGATTGCGCGGATTCTTCCGGCCAAGGACGATTACCTCGTGACCACGTCGGAGTTTGACGACGTGAAGGCGCGGCTGGCGCGGATCGAAGACAAGCGGCGGCTGGTGGACGCGAAGAATGGTCCGAAGCCATCGTTGCGCAGGGCGAGCACCACGACGGACGGAACGGGCAATTCAACTGGCGCGCAGACCGGTAGCAGCTCCGGCGACTCGGGTGATGGACCGCCAACGTTGCACCGGCGCGACGATCAGAACTAAACGACAAGGCTCAGGTTTCAGGGATCAGGTGTCAAAAGCAGAACGGCTTCCCGAGGAGGGAAGCCGTTCTGCTTTTGGGCGCCACTGCGGGCTTTTGGCGGCGATGAGATTGGCTATACTTGACCTCACCGACGCCGGAGAAGGCGTACGTTTGCCATGAAGAAGATTGCAGCGACTGCGGCTGTCTTTGTACTCATCCTGCTGTTGACGAAGATCGCCAACCAGACTCCGTCCGAGCCGCCATCCGGATACACCTTCTGGATGTATGCGCAGCAAGTGGTGGAGTGCACTCCCGGCGACATTACGCTGGTGGACATGCATCAGGCGGAGACGCATTTCGAAAAGGACCTGAGCTGGCCCGACTGTTCGGCGTTCCAGAAGGGCGATGTGCTGGACTTCCATTTGTCGCGTGGAGGGAAGACGAAGTTCCTGAGCGATGAGAAGACGGCATGGTGGCGGAAGGAAATGTGAGAAGTGCAGGGAACGAGGGAACGGGGAGGCGACGGCGTTCAATTTGCGCTGCCTGTTTCTTTCAGTCTTTCAGGATCGGGCTGGCCTAAACGAGTTCAAGCCGAATCTCGCGGCCGACAGCGACAGCTGCTTTGCGCAACGTGCTTAAAGTAACAGCATCGTACTCTGGATCGAGCAATCGGCTAAGAGCCGCACGGCTTGTGCGCATCCGACGGGCCATCTCAGCCTTGGAGAGCTGTTTCTCTTTCATGGCAGCTTCGACCTGGCGCGCCAGGACACGCTTGAGGGCCTTGGCGGTCACTTCCTCGTAGATGCCTTCCTCGCGGAGCCAACTATCAAATGACGAGCCAACGTTGCTTTTCTTCATAAACCCTCTCTTTTGCGTTTGAGCGCGATTTCAATTTCGTTTTGCGGAATCCTCTGTGTCTTTTTGATGAAGCCGTGGAGCAAAACAAGCTGTTGATCCACGATGCAGAAAATGATTCGTGCGATCCGGCCTCGCGGTAAGCTACTGCGAACCTCCCATAACTCCTTGCCCAATGAGCGCACCAGAGGCAGCCCGATTGGCCACGAAAATTCGACGTCCTTGATGTCCTCGCCAATCACCTTGCGGTCTTCCACTTCGAGACCTTTGAGCCATTCGCGCACCGGCTCACGGCCCGCATTGGAGCGGTAGAAGCGAGCGGGCAGTCGCTTGAGTTCTGACACCGAGCCACAGTGTATCAATTTTGGTACGCATTGTCCACCAGCACAACAGGCGGAGAGCGCAGGATCAGGCTTGGACCATCTGCTTCACGGGCGCTACAGGTTGGGGATTGATTCGGGAATGGGCACAAGGAATTGGGGTTTTCCACAGGCTTAATGCTGAGACGATCTGGGCGAAACCCCATGAAATTCCCGTAACTTACGGAAATTCCTTGAATGAACTGATCAATTCACGTTAAATACAGAAGTACCGGCCCCTTTTGCCGCACGAACACCGCTCTCTATCCTGCTCTCTTTGGAAGGCAATCATGCGTAACGCCGCTGTCCGCTCCAACTTGCTTGTTCCTGAGATTCGCGAGGTCATGGACATTCGCCAGGCCTCGAATTACCTTGGCATCTCCGCCGACACACTTTACAAGTACGCTTCCGATGGATTTGTGCCGGCGTTCAAGCTGGGCAACCGGTGGCGGTTCAAGCGTTCGCGGCTGGATGAATGGATGGATAGGCAGAGCGATTTGCAGGCGGGCGAAGTGGATGCGAGCAAGAAGAAGCCGGTAGCGCGGGAAGCAGCGAATAGCATGTAGCCGTTGGCTTGCAGCGTCTAGCCGTTTTCGACGCGCGCTTTTATATCCGAATAGGCTGTTTGGATGAGCTTGCTGAGCGATAGTTCATCATCGGCTATTCCCGGCATCAGCTTCACATGGCGCATCAGCTTCCCGGAGCCTTGCAACATGCGGGCGGGATCCGTCAGTTCGGCGCCGCGAAAGAACCCCACATTTACATGCGATTTGAATACATTCACGTAGCCGAACGGTGCATCGCCCAGGCATGCAACCGGACAGCCGTCATGCAGTAGCTCCCGGGTTTCGTCTCCGCATTTTCGCATCACATCAAACCATTTTTGCGCGATGGCTCCCAGTTCGCCTCGATGCTCACTCATCCAGGTGTCGATGGCTGGATCGCGTTCGACGGCACCGTTGAGTCTCAACAGTTCCTTGGTCATCCTCGCTCCAGATTCGCTGTTGGAACTATGTTACGGGTACTGCTGCGCGAGGAGCGAGCGAATCCTATCCTCAGCCAAAGCAGCGAGCAATAGAAGTGTCCTGTTGCAGTTCAGGGTCGCCGAGATTGCGATAATGGAATACGGCACGCAATTCGCGGAGGCGGCAAATGAACATTGTGGACCTTGTGGGAGATACGCCGCTGGTCGAATTGCACCGCGTGAATCCGAACCCAGAGGTGCGCCTGTTCGGAAAGGTCGAAGGCAACAACCCCAGCTCTTCGGTTAAGGATCGCGCGGCAAAATTCATGATCGAAGGAGCCGAAAAGCGCGGCGTACTGAAGGCCGGTGTACGCATTATTGAACCGACCAGCGGCAACACCGGAATCGCTCTAGCCATGATCGCCGCAGTGAAGGGATTTGAAATTGAGTTGGTGATGCCCGAAAGCTCTACCGCAGAACGCGTGGCGACCATGGAGGCGTTTGGCGCCAAGGTGACCCTGACGCCAGCCGACCGGAGAATGGAAGGCGCCATCGATTACGCACGCGAGCAAGTGGCGAAGGGCGGAGTGGTGATGCTGAACCAGTTCGGAAATCCCGACAACTGGCGCGCGCACTACGAAACAACAGGGCCCGAAATCTGGCGGGACACAAAAGGGACCATCACGCATTTCGTGTCGGCGATGGGAACCACCGGAACCATCATGGGAACGTCGAGATTCTTGAAGGAACAGAATCCGCAGGTGAGGATTGTCGGCGTGCAGCCTGGTGAAGGCGCAAAGATTGCGGGAATTCGGAGGTGGCCGAAAGAATACATGCCGGCCATCTTTGAGCCGCACCGCGTGGATGTGACCCTGGACGTGACACAGGATGAGGCCGAGAATATGACACGCAAGCTGGCACTCGAAGAAGGAGTTTTTGCCGGCGTTTCATCGGGAGGAGCTTGTGCAGCGGCTTGCCGATTGGCGGGCACGCTCCAGTCGGGCGTGGTGGTTTTCGTGCTGTGCGACCAGGGCGACCGATACCTATCGAGCGAACTGTTTTCAACGCGCGTTGGGGAAGGCTCAAGAAAGGGAAGCGACTGATGGCAGGGCACACGCGAATCAAGCTGGTGCAGACGGGGCCGGCCAAGTTTGTGGCAACGAATGCCGCGGGCGCTACGGGAACGATCGACGGCCCAGCGGATCTGGGCGGCAAGAATGCCGGGTTGCGTCCGATGGAAACCTTGTTGTCGGCTCTGGCGGGGTGCAGCGCGGTGGACGTGCTTCACATCATGAAGAAACAGCGCCAGCATCTGGAGCGACTAGAGGTGGAAGTGGAGGCCGAGAGGGCCGACGCGATACCGGCTGTCTTCACAAAGATCCACCTGCGCTTCAAGGGGTATGGCCCCATCGACCTGGAGAAATTACAGAAGGCTGTGGAACTGTCAATCGAGAAGTACTGCTCGGTATCGAAGATGCTGCAGCCGAAAGTGGCAGTTACGGCCGAGGGCGTGCTGGGGTGAATGCGTCGGGAGGGTCTACGGGCGCAGCTACAGCCTTTTTTGGTGTAACTTCGCGGCGGTATCCTTCATCCAACCGGGTAAGCGCGAGTGTGGCGACCGCCGTCTGCGAAAATAGATTGGACTGGAGAGTGCGCATTGGCAATTTCTCGAGATAGCCTCCAAATCGCCGAGAACCAGCCGCCCGGTATGATTGCCGTTCACGCCGGCCTGAAGAAGCGCCTCGATAACACGTTCCTGATCGGATTTCCGCTGGCGGGTTCGGTGGCCAGCATCTTCTGGTTCCGCACACACCCCATCCACTGGGTCGAGGTCATTACGTTCGCTGTCGGCTATTTCATTGTTGGGATGGGCACGGGCGTCGGCTTCCACCGCTATTTCTCGCACAGAAGCTTTGAGACCGCGCCGTGGGTTGCGTATATGCTCGGCGCATTCGGGTCCATGTCTTTTCAGAGCTCGCTGCTGACGTGGACGACCGACCACCGGCGCCATCACTCCCATACCGACAACTGTGGCGACAACCACAGTCCGTTCGTCGACGGCCACTGTGACCATGAGAATTCTCTGAAGGGTCTCTTCCACGCGCACATCGGATGGATGTTCGACGACACCAGCACCGACGTCAACGTCTACGGCCGCGACCTTGTGCGCGATCCCGTCATCCGGTTCTATGCACGCACGCATTACGTCTGGCCGGTGATCTCGGTGGCTGTTCCATGGCTGATCGGCTATGCATTCGGAGGGCTGACCGATGCGTGGGGCTGTTTCTTCGCGGCCTGCCTCAGAACCGTGCTCTTCCAGCATTCGGTGTGGGCAGTCAACTCTCTTGGCCACACTTTCGGCTACGAGAACTACAACATGAAGAACAACAGCAAGAACAACCACATTCTTGCGTGGCTCACATTCGGCGACGGCTACCACAACAACCATCATCGCTATCCGCGCTCGGCCTTCCACGGAATGTTCAAGCATGAGACGGATCTGAACGGCCTGATCATCCTCGGCCTAAGAAAATTTGGCTTGGCACGCAACATTCTCTTCGCCGACGGTTACCTCGGCGATAAGCCTCCGGTACTTCCCCCTGAGGCTCGCGGCGAAGGGCCCGTTGACGCGAAGTATCCTCCAGCGACTGACGCGACGGCGTGAAGGCAGCGGTTCTGGCGACGTTCTACATTGAGAGCGATGCTTGACGAGCGGTCGCGCAGAGCGTGTTCAGGGCCGGATGGTCGAAGATCGTGGTGTTGATTAGGGCAGTCACGGCGGCTCGGGCGTCAATCAGCTCCTGAATTCGGGTCTCCGGGCCTCCGCTCCAGACGTGCTCGATATCTTCCGCGACAATTTTTTCGATGTCCTTTGGGTGCATTGCGGCAAGTTCATTCCTCAAATAGGCCGTGATGGCCTCGAATTCTCCCTTATCGAGCCAGACTCCGTGACATTGCGGGCACCAATCGACAATGACGGTGGATTTCCCGAAGAGAACTGAGACCATCTTCGTGGTCTTGCATTTCACGCAGGAGCGTTTGGTCACGCGCGCATTCGTTTTCTCCATGTCTCCGATTTCGTCGTTCAACCAACGCATGGAGCCATCGTTCACTTTGTTCTTCAGCTTTCGCAGCTCGTCCTTGAATAGCCAGATTCCCTTGCACTTCGCGCAGCCTTCAAAGTCCATGGAGAATATGGAATACACAAAGAGATTTTGCCCGCATACGGGGCAAATATCGACGGTCTCATCTCTTTTGACCGCATCCTTGATCGGAGGCACGTCGACGGTGAAGTCCGTCTCTGAACTCGGCTTTTTGATTCGCTTGTACCAATACGGAACGTGCACGTTGTTGACGAAGTCAGAGAAGCCGTGCCCCTGGGCCGACCCATCGTCGGCAAGCACTTTATCGATCTGATTCAGTTCGCCGCCGTCGAGCCAAAACCCTCCGCAGTTTCTGCATATGTGTAGATCAATGTCGTCGGACTCCAGAAACCTTACCTTGCTCAAATTGAAGTCGTCGCAACGGGGGCACTTCATTGGTTTCTTCTCAGGTTCGTCGGTCCCGATTTCCTCACAGTACTCGATGCTTCCCGAAGTGTTGAAGGCCATCTTGTCCAGCTCGCCGGCGTCAAGCCAGAGGCTACCGCATTGATCGCACGAGTTATAGGAGATGCTGTCTTTCTTGGTGACGACCTGGTTGGTAGTCATCTCGGTGCCACAGTTCAAGCATTTCATTGGAGGACTCCGGGTACGTCTTTGTGGTGGACTTCGGTGGCGTGGGATGGAAACATTGCCCGCATTGCCGAGTCAAGGCGATGCCTTACGGACAAAGGGGCCACGGCTTCAGATTCTAGCAGGCCGTGTGTCGCCGTGATAAAACTAAGCGCGTGGACCACATACGCCGCATGGGCGCGATGCGCCGCCGGCTGACTCGCGCCGGGCTGCCCGGAATTCTCGTTACACACCTCCCAGACGTTCGCTATCTTTGCGGATTCACCGGTTCGAGCGCGGCGCTGGCCGTGACCCGCCGCGGCGGGCGCCTGTTCACCGATGGGCGCTATACGACGCAGGCCGCCGAGGAAGTAAAGGCCGCACAAGTCGAGATCGCAACGGGTTCGCCGGCCGTGGCGGCGACGCAGTGGCTGGCCGCACAGGCGGGCGTGGCCATGGCGGGATTCGATCCGGCGAGGACCACTGTCGCGGAGTTGGCGCGCTGGAAGAGTGGGCTGCCGAGCCGTATGCGCAGGGGATTTTTTCAGGCTTTGCCAGCATCGCTGGTGGAGATGCTGCGCACGTTGAAGGATGGAGACGAACTGGCGCTGATGGCCGAGGCGGCGCGCACGGGCTGCAAGCTGTTTGAACACATCCTGGGCGTGCTGCGGCCGGGGATTGCCGAGGTTGAAGTGGCCGCGGAGCTCGAATATCAGGCACGCAAACTGGGCGCGGAAGGGATGTCGTTCGAGACCATCGTCGCGGCGGGTTTGCGGTCGGCGATGCCGCATGGCCGCGCGACGAGTGCGCCTCTGCCGCGGCGGGGGTTCGTGACGATGGACTTCGGTATAATCCACAAGGGTTACTGTTCTGACATGACGCGGACCGTTTTTCTGGGCAAGCCAAAGCCTGAGGAGCGAAAGGCTTACGAAGCGGTGCTGGAAGCGCAGGAGAACGCGGTACATGCCGTGGCTCCGGGAGCGAGTTGCGCAGAGGTGGACGAGGCCGCGCGAAGCGTGTTGCGCCGGGAGGGATTGGCTGAGTTTTTTACTCACTCCACCGGCCACGGCGTTGGCCTTGAGATTCATGAGCCTCCCCGCGTTGGCGCCGGGCAAACGACGCGGCTGCAGCCGGGCATGGTGATTACGATCGAGCCGGGCATTTATTTGGCGGGAAAGCTGGGCATTCGCGGCAACTTTGGAATACGCATTGAGGATATGGTGGCTGTGACGGGCAGTGGAGGGCAAGTGCTGACGCCGGCGCCCAAAGCGTTGATCGAGCTTTGAAACGCAGTTGATCGTTGGTTGGGCTGAGGGAAGTGGAATTGAAGGAACGAATGAAGCAACAAGACATTGAGGATCTGCGGCAACTGATTGAGTTTTTGAAGCTGCATGGCGTGTCCGAGTTTGACGTGGACCGCGGCGACATGAAGCTTCGGCTGAAATTCAATCCAGTGGAGAGCGGACCGGCCGGGTTGAGCGATTTGGCGCGGCTGCTGCAAACGGCGCCTCAAAACGTGGCGCAGGCTGCCGCGGCGACCGCGCAGGCAGGAGCAGCTCCAGCAGCGGCGGCGGAACCGGCCGCGAATGCGGAGGCCGGGCTGCACATGGTGAAGTCGCCGATCGTAGGCACATTTTATGGCTCGCCGTCTCCCGGCGCGTCCCCGTTTGTTGCACCGGGCGACCACGTGGAGAAGGGTCAGGTGATCGCCATCATCGAGGCCATGAAGCTGATGAACGAGATCGAAGCGGACGTGTCGGGCGAGGTGGTCAAGTGCCTGGTTGCGAACGGGCAGGCCATCGAGTTCGGGCAGCCGCTGTACACGATCCGCTCGGCTTAGCCTCGCGAATCATGAACAGCGGAGTTAGCGGAGCTAGCGGGGTCAGCGGAGTTAAGAAAAGACAGCGGAGCTAACGGAGTTAGTTTGAGTGGAAAGTGAAATATGGCAAGACCAAAGAGTTATCGAGACTTGATTGCCTGGCAAAAGTCAATGGCTCTCGCGCGGAAGGTCTATCGCCTTACCGAGAGCTTGCCGAAGCGCGAGGCTTATGGCCTTGCGGATCAAGTTCGGCGCGCGGCCGTCTCGGTTCCCAGCAACATTGCTGAAGGATACGGACGCCTGAGTGATTTGCAATTTCGTCAATTCCTCGGGAATGCGCGCGGTTCGCTTTGCGAAATGCAAACGCAAGTGGAGTTGGCAACAGATTTGGACTATTTGAAGAAAGAAGATGGACGCGAGTTGATGATAGAAGCCGCGGAGGTCGGACGCATTTTGAATGGCCTGATCGCGTCCTTGAAGTCTCGCCCGATTGCCAGGGCGTCCGGCACTAACTCCGCTAACGCCGCTAACCCCGCTATCCCCGCTGACTATGTTTCGTAAGGTGCTGGTTGCCAATCGAGGCGAGATCGCGCTACGCGTGTTGAACGCGTGCCGGGAGATGGGCATTCGCACGGTTGCGGTATACAGCGAGGCCGACCGCAACTCGCTGCATGTGCGCTTTGCCGATGAGGCGATCTGCATTGGGCCGCCGCGCGCAGCGGACAGCTACCTGAATGTGCCGGCAGTGATTTCAGCAGCAGAGATTGCTGATGTAGAGGCGATTCATCCGGGATATGGACTTTTGAGCGAGAACGCGAACTTTGCCGAAGTGTGCCGCGCGTCGAATATCAAGTTCATTGGACCGCCGCCGGAAGTTACGCGTCTGATGGGCGAAAAGGAAAAAGCGCGGCAAGCGATGAAGAAGGCGAAAGTGCCGATTCTGCCGGGGTCGGACGGAATTCTGGCGACAGCGGAGGAGGCGCGCGCGTGGGCCGAGAAGGTTGGCTACCCGGTCATCCTGAAGGCCAAGGCCGGCGGCGGCGGGCGCGGAATGAGGATTGTGCGCGAGGCCGAGGATCTGCCGAATCTGTTTCACGCGGCCTTTACCGAAGCGGCGAACGCGTTCGGCAACGGCGAACTCTACATGGAGAAGTTCATTGAGGAGCCGCGGCACATCGAGTTCCAGGTGCTGGCCGACGAGCACGGCAACGTGGCTTCGCTGTTTGAGCGTGAGTGCTCGATTCAGCGGCGGCACCAGAAGCTGATTGAAGAAGCGCCAAGCTTGCAGGTCACGCCGAAAATGCGCGAGGAGATCGGCAAGACACTCTGCAAGTGCATGGGCGAGATCGGCTACCAGAATGCGGGGACGGTGGAGTTCCTGATGGACAAGAATCATCAGCTCTACTTCATCGAAATGAACACGCGTATCCAGGTAGAGCATCCGGTGACTGAGGCGATTACGGGCGTGGACCTGGTAAAGGCACAACTGCGCATCGCGGCCGGTGAAAAGCTGGATGCGATTCTGCCGGCCAAGCTCGAGATGCGCGGACATGCGATCGAGTGCCGGATCAACGCGGAGCATCCGCATAAGTTCACGCCGTCGGCGGGAAAGATCACGGTATTCAACGTTCCGGGCGGAAACGGAATTCGAGTGGACACTGCGCTCTATGCGGAAGGCGTGATCCCGCCGTATTACGATTCGCTGATTGCAAAGTTGATTTCGTATGGAGTGGATCGCGAAGAAGCGATCGCGCGAATGGAGCGGGCTCTGAGCCAGTTCATCGTGCAGGGAATCGATACGTCGATTTCGCTTCACCAGATGATCCTTCAGGATGCGGCCTTCAAGGCAGGCGAATTCGATACGGGATATATGGAGCGGTTCCTCGCGGCCCGGGCCGAGGCCGAGAAGAAGACGGCGTAAGGCGACGAATTGTCGGAGCACATTCATGTGTTTCTGTAACATTATGATTCAAAACAAGTAGAGAGTTTTCATCAACGGGAAGCGGCGGCGTTTTCCGCTCCGCGGGGATACTAGCCTGTGGAAAATATTATCGCTTTTTCTTCGCCATTTCACGCAGAAATGGGCTATGCTGATTTGGCAATGTGGAGGTAGCACAAATGGATGCACAGAAAGAATTGATTGCCGAGTTCGACCGAGAGGCAGCAAAGACGCGAAAGATGCTCGATGCAATCCCGGCCGATGCCGATTGGAACTTCAAACCGCATCCCAAGTCGATGAGCCTGGGACGGTTGGCGGGCCACCTTACCGATTTTGTCGGCGACTGGGGAAATCACACGCTGACGATGGACAAGTTGGAGTTTGCGGCGGACCACAAGTGGGAGCCGTATGCACCGGCGAGCAAAGCGGAATTGCTGGAAAGGTTTGACAAGAAACTGGCAGAGACGCGGCCGGTGCTGCTGGCGACGACCGGAGATGCGTGGGACAGAAACTGGAAGTTTGTGTTCGGCGGGCAGGCGTGGATTGACGACACCAAGTACAACGTATTTCGCGAAACGGTTTTGAACCACATGATTCATCATCGCGGGCAGTTGAGTGTTTATCTGCGGCTTATTGGCGCGAAGGTTCCGGGAATCTATGGGCCGAGCGCGGACGAGATGTGAGAAAAGCAGTTCACAGTTCACAGTCCACAGTGGGCGGCCCGAAAAAACAAGGCTCGGAACCGAGAACTAAAAACCCGGAACGAAGAACTGTAAACTGCGAGCATGCCCTTCTCATTTCCGAAGGTGTATCCGATTCTTGATGCTGGCGTGATTCCGCTGGTGGGGCGGGCGGAGTTTCTGCGGCGATTGGCGGGCAAGCTGGCGGAAGCCGGCGTGACACTGCTCGAATACAGGAACAAGACAGGGAACGAGACCGAGTTGCTGGCCGATGCGGCGATTCTTCGAGCAGCGCTGCCGACGGGAACAGTGAAGCTGATTCTCGATGACCGCGTCGAGTTGGTAGAGCGGGCCAACTTTGACGGTGTGCACGTGGATGCGGGCGATGCCGTACCTGCCGAGGCACGGAGGCTGCTGGGTCCGGACAGAATCGTGGGCACTTTCGGAGGGAGCAAGACGCTGCTGCCGGGAATTCTGAACGAGCCGGCGGACTATTTTTCGATCGGGCCGATTTTTTCCACGACAACCAAGCAGACGACAAAGGCGCCGATCGGTTTGGCGGGAGTGCGCCTGCTGCGCGAGCAGGCTGGGCAGAATGCGGTGCTGGTTGCCGTGGGAGGAGTGACGCTGGAGACGGCGCCGGAGATTCTTGCGGCTGGGGCGAGCGTGGTGGGCGTTTCCGCGGCGATTTTTCGCGCTGAAGATCCGGCCGGCGAATTCCGACGTTGGCTGGCTGCAGTTGGGTAGGCACGCTGTGCGCGCAGGTTCGCGCTCGGGGCGAATCGCGAGTGTCTAGAAACGAGACAGTGCTGACTGGAATTAGGGCGGCGCGATTGCCCCGCTTCGAGGCGGATCTGACTCGGAACGAGACAATTTCTGGCCGGAATCGCGACGTTGGCTGTCCGAATTCCAGACAATTCTAATGAGTGATGGGTGGAGGCGCGAGTGTCCTGCACGAGCAGGAATTTTGAGTGCCGGCCGGCGCTGTATCGTATGATTGCGTAACGAGTTCCGGCGGATTCTGTTGTGCGCTGCTCCATCCGTCCGCCAGAGAGGAAATCGATCCTTGTTCTCGAATCTGCTGCGCATAAAACCGATGTCGATGCTCACCGAGGAGGCTGGCGAGCAGGGTGAGCACACGCTGAAGCGCTCGTTGGGGGCCGTAAACCTGGTGACGCTGGGCATTGGGGCCGTGATAGGCGCAGGAATTTTTGTGCTGACTGGCCAGGCCGCGGCGCTCTACGCAGGTCCGGCCGTTGCGCTGAGCTTCGTGCTGGCGGGAATCACCTGCGCGTTTGCCGGGCTGTGCTACTCCGAGTTCGCGTCGATTATTCCGATTGCGGGGTCTGCATACACCTATGGATACGCCACGCTGGGCGAGTTTGTGGCGTGGATCATCGGCTGGGATCTGGTACTGGAGTACGCCTTTGGCGCATCGACCGTAGCGTCGGGTTGGTCAGGATACTTCAACAGCTTGCTGCAGCAGTTCGGAATTTACATTCCGCCGCAGCTAACGGCGTCGACGGGCACGCATCTGGTCTTCTACCAGCATCAATGGTTGCCGTTGATGTCGCTGCCGCCGGGAGTAAGTGATGCCGGACTGCCGCATGCGACCGCGGCGTTCAATTTGCTGGCCATGGCGGTTGTCATGGTGATCACCGTCATTCTTGTGATTGGGATCAAGGAGTCGGCGAATTTCAACTCCACAATTGTCTTCATAAAGTTGAGCGTGGTGGCGATTTTCCTCGTGGTTGGCGGCTACTATCTGATTCGCCATCCCGAGCTGGCGAAGATGAATTGGCATCCTTTTATTCCGCCGAAGGATGCGAACGGAAACTTCGGCTGGGGCGGCATTTCGAAAGGCGCGTCACGGATTTTCTTCGCTTACATTGGATTTGACGCCGTATCGACTGCGGCGCAGGAAGCGAAAAAACCGCAGCGCGATATGCCGATTGGCATTCTTGGATCTCTGCTGATCTGCACCATCCTGTACATCATGGTGTCGATGGTTCTCACCGGCCTCGTGAGTTACAAAACCCTGAACGTCGGCGCACCGGTAGCTTTGGGGATCGATGCAACGGGCGTGAGCTGGGGCGCGCTGCTGGTGAAGATCGGGGCCGTCTTCGGGCTGGCCACAGTGATGCTGGTGATGCTGCTGGGGCAGACGCGCGTGTTCTATTCCATGTCGAAAGACGGGCTGCTGTGGAAGTGGGCCTCGGCTGTTCATCCAAGATTCCGCACTCCGTGGATCACGACGATTGTGTTTGGAATCTTTGCGGCTGTGTTTCCCGCGTTTCTACCCATTGGCAGACTCGCCGATCTGGTAAACATCGGAACGCTGCTGGCCTTCACCATCGTGTGCGCGGGAGTCTGGGTCTTGCGAGTGCGGCATCCCGAATTGCATCGGCCCTTCAAGACGCCGTTTGTGCCGCTCGTGCCGATTCTTGGCATGGGTTCGGCGCTGTTTCTCATGTCGCGCCTGGCGGCGATTACATGGGAAGTGATGATCGGCTGGCTGATCTTCGGGCTGATTATTTATTTCAGCTATTCCGTGAAGCACAGCAAGGTGCAGAAGTTGGCCAAGGCGCAGGTGGCGGACTGAGCGAAGAAACTCTCGAGCAAAAGCAACGGCCTCCCTTTGGGGAGGCCGTTTTGCTGGGGGAGACGAACTTGACTCCCGGACCTGAGTAAACTAAGCTAACTAGACTAAGTTTAATTGGAGGATCGCGTGCGGACCATCAACATTCACGCTGCCAAGACAAATCTCTCGCGGCTGGTCGAAGAGGTTGCTGCGGGAGAGCCGTTTGTCATCGCCAAAGCGGGGAAGCCGATGGCGCAAGTGATTCCCATCAGCGCGCCCAAGAACAAGCCGAAGAAGCGGATTGGTTTCATGAAGGGGGCGTATACCTTGCCGGAGAACTTCGAGAAGATCGACAAGCAGTTGGATAAGGAAATCGAGGAAATGTTCTACGGCAGGGATGCGGAATGAAGTTCCTTCTCGATACGCACTTCATTCTTTGGCTGCCGATTGGCGGCCGAGGAATTAGCCGGCGGGCCCGCGCACTCTTGGAGAATTCCGGCAACGAGTTTCTTTTCAGTGCGGCAAGTTTATGGGAGATTGCGCTGAAGAGGGCGCGTTATCGAGACACGTTCGGATTCGACCCGCGTGAGGTTCGAAGGCAGATGGTTGGAAACGGTTATGAGGAACTGCCTGTCCTGAGTCAGCATGTATTCGCTCTGGAAGCTCTGGCTCCAATACACAAGGATCCCTTCGACAGACTGCTGATCGCGCAGGCCATTGTCGAAGGGATCACTTTACTCACGGTGGATGAGACGGTTGTCCGCTATCCTGGTCCCATCCGAAAAGTTTGAAGGCCCCTTACGCGGTGGTCTTCGCGCAGAATTCGTCGAAGGCGCGCATGAGTTCAGAGGCGATGTCCTGAGCGGTGGACTGCTCAATGACGGAACGCTGCATGAGGTAGACGAGCTTGCCGTCGCGCATGATTGCCACAGAAGGCGAGCTGGGCGGATGGCCTTCGAAGTAGCTGCGGGCGCGATCTGTGGCTTCGCGATCTTGGCCGGCGAAGACGGTGATCTTGCGATCGGGCTGGTTGGCGGTGTTCGCGAGAGCGAGGCGGATGCCGGGACGGGCTTTGCCGGCCGCGCAGCCGCAGATGGAGTTGACGACGACTAGGGTAGTTCCCGGCTCAGCCAGTGCCGCATCCACTTCTTCGGCAGTTCGGGTCTCTTTGATTCCAGCGCGCACAAGCTCCTCGCGCATGGGAATCACCATCAGTTCTGGATACATGTTCGCCTCCGGCAGGAGAAGCTGCCTGTACCTATTCTACCGCGTGCGGCCCTTGGGGTGTAGCCTTGAACCGATGCAGATCAAGGAAGAACAAGTCCTCGCTCGATTGACGACTTTTGGCATTGGCGGGCCGGCGCGGTGGTTTGTGGAGGCGGCCACTGAGGCCGAAATTGCGGAGGCCAGCGACTGGGCGCGCGAGCGGGGCGTGCCGCTGTTTGTGCTGGGTGGCGGCAGCAATGTGCTGGTTGCCGACAAGGGGTTTCCAGGGCTGGTGCTGCACGTCGGGTTGAAGGGGATCGAGCGCGATGGGGAGCTGTTTCGTGTTGCGGCCGGTGAATCCTGGGACGACTGCGTGAAGCAGGCAATCGGAGCGAATTGCGCTGGGATGGAATGCATGGCGGGAATTCCGGGGACGGTGGGCGGAACACCGGTACAGAATGTGGGCGCGTACGGGCAGGAGGCAGCCACGATCATCGAGCGCGTGCGGGCGTTCGATCTGATCGAGCGGAAATTTGTCGAGTTCTCAAATGATGAGTGCGGATTTAGCTATCGGCGCAGCCGATTCAACTCGACGGATAAAGGGCGGTTCATCGTGACGCGCGTCGATTATCGGCTGCGCGAGAACGGCGCGCCGCTGATTGCATACCAGGACCTGAAGACGCACTTTGCGGACTGGACGACCGCGCCAACGTTGGCGGAGACGGCGGATGCCGTTCGAAGCATCCGGCGCAGCAAAGGGATGCTGCTGGTCAATGGCGATCCAGATTGCCGCAGCGCGGGGAGTTTCTTCAAGAATCCATCGGTCACTGAAGAGGTGGCGGATCGCTTGCAGAAAATGGCGGCAGACGCGGGAGCGCCTTTGCGGGCTTTTCCCGGAGAAGATGGGCTGGTAAAGATTTCCGCGGCGTGGCTGATTGAACGGGCAGGGTTCAAGAAGGGCTACACGATAAGCTCGGCGAGGGGCGCGGCGGGAATTTCGTCGCGGCACACACTGGCGCTCGTGAATCGCGGAGGTGCGACCGCGAGAGAGGTTTTGGCACTGGCAGAGCAGATTGCCGCCGCAGTTGAAGCGCGGTTTGGGATTCGATTGCAGCGCGAGCCGGAGCTGGTGGGGTTCGTGTAAACGCCGCTGTTCCGGGCCGCAGCGCAAGAAATCGCATTGGCGTAGAATCCTTGTGATCCCCAAAGAGGTCGGAGAGAGCGTACTGTTATGCGGCTGGCTGTTCCTTCTCTGGTGCGCTTTGCTCGGGCGCAGATCACGTATATCGTCGTTTCCGTTGTGGTTGGCCTTATCTTCTGGGCGATCGGCATGCCGATCAACCCATGGACGGTTTTGTTATACACCCTCTGCATCGGAAATCTCCTCTCGATTGGAATCGATCAGGTGGAGTTCCTTTTTTCAGGAAAGCCATTTCCCTACAACTGGCTCATCTTTCTGCCGACCCTGCTCGTATTGACGATCCCGGTTTACCTGATTTCGAGCACGATTGTGTGGTTCATTTCTCCTCCGGGCCCGCAGACGCTTTCTCATCTCCTGCGAACGGGCTGGAAGTTTCCATTTTTGATCACGTTCATCTTCGGGATTGCCTCGCTTCTGTACCACGACACGAAGGAACGGCTGGAGCGACGCAATGAGGAACTTGAGCGGTCAGTCAAGCAGGGAGCCGCGCAACTGGAGAAGCAGGAAGAAGAGATGCAGCGCGCGAGCGAGATTCAGCGTTCGCTGCTGCCGAAGGAGATTCCGCAGCTTGCGGGATTCGAAGTGGCGGGAGCGTGGCGGCCGGCGCGCACGGTGAGCGGCGACTACTACGACGTATTCAGGCTGGACGACCGCAGGCTCGGCCTGTGCATTGCGGACGTGGTGGGTAAGGGCGTGTCGGCCGCTCTGATGATGGCCAATGTGCAGGCCGCAGTGCGCGCCTACGCGAGCAGCGCCGAGAGCCCGGCGCAGCTTTGCTCGAAAGTGAACAGGCTGCTGTGCGAAAACCTGGCGACAGGAAAGTTCGTTACGTTTCTGTATGGCGTGCTGGACAGCGAGACGCGGACGCTCGACTACTGCAATGCCGGCCAAATTTACCCAATTCTCGTTTCGCAAGGCGGAACTAAGTCGCTGGATCATGGCGGCGCTGTGCTGGGCGTCTTTCCCGCTTGGAAATACGAAAGCGCGCAGATTGAGTTTCGCGTAGGCGATCGGCTGTTGCTCGTCACCGATGGTATTACTGAAGCCAGCGACGGGGACGAGCAGGAGTTCGGCGAGGAGAAGCTTGCCGAAGCAGCGCTGGCCTGCTGCAAGCGCACGTCGAAGGAGATGTGCGACGCGCTGCTGAATCAGGTGTCGGCGTTTTGCGATGCGCACTTTCAGGACGATGCAACGCTGTTGGTGATCGCGGCGAAGTGAGCGGCGGTTAGGTCAGCTTCGCGGGGGTTGAAGGCGCGTGAGGAGGCGGTCGCGCTCCGACGCGAGGACCTCGGCAGCCGGGCCGAGGGCGGTGCGGCGGCCGTCGCGAAGAAGCAAAACTTCGGCGGACGTAGCGAGCGCGTCGGTCGCGTCATGTGTGGCCACGACGGCCTGAACGCGATTCTCACGCAGCCAGGCTTGCAGACGGACGAGAAGCGCATCGCTGGCGATTCCGTCGAGCGCGGAAAATGGTTCATCGAGAAGAAGCAGGCGCGGAGCGGGCGCAAGTGCGCGCGCCAGTGCCACGCGCTGCGCCTGGCCGCCGGAGAGATCCTGAGGGCGACGCGCGGCGAGGTCGCTTGCGCCGACAAGATCCAACATTTCGTCTACGCGGCGGGCGCGTGTGGCGCGGTCGAGACTGCGCAAGCCGTAGGCCACATTCGCGGCGGCGGTGAGGTGAGGGAAGAGCGCGGGCTGCTGCGAGACCAGCGAAGTTTGGCGATGGCCGGGTGGGACGCGCGCTCCGATGGCGGTTTCGGTAAGCGCGCGGCCGTCAAGAGCGATGCGGCCGCTGATCGGATAATCGAGGCCGGCGAGCAGGCGAAGCAATGTGCTTTTGCCCGCACCAGACGGGCCGAAGATGACGGTCCAATCGGTGGCAAAAGTGCATTCCACATGAAAGTGGAAGCTGCCGCGGCGTGAGTCGAGTGAAAAGCTAAGCATCCCTCGCGCTCCCACGCTTCTGGCTGCTGGCGTAAACAGCGACGAGAGCGAGAACGCTCATGCCAAGGAGCAACAGAGCGGTATGGCCAGCGGCGGCGTAGTCGAAGCTCTCCACCTGGTCATAAAGAACAATCGACAGCGTGCGTGTGGCGCCTGGTATGTCGCCGCCAAGCATGAGGACGACGCCGAATTCGCCGACGGTGTGAAGAAAGCTGAGCACGACGGCGGCGAGAAGTGATCGGCGAGCAAGCGGAACAAGGATGCTGCTGACGAGGCGGACCGGCCCGGCGCCGAGGAGGCGGGCAGCGTCGACCAGAGCCGTGTCGACCGAAGAAAAACCGGCGACGAGGGGCTGCACCGCGAAGGGAAGGCTGTAGATGACCGAGCCGACGACAAGGCCATCGAAGGAAAATGCGAGCGGATGGCCCAGCACGGCGGCAATACCGCGTCCAAATGCTGTGCGCGGACCGAGCAGGACAAGAAGAAAAAAGCCGAGCACTGTGGGCGGCAGAACCATGGGCAGCGTGGCGAATGCTTCAACAGCGGCGAGCCAGCGGCCGCGACCCAGCACGATGAGTGCCGCGAGAGGCACGGCGATAGCGAGGAGAATCGCGGTGGTGACGGCGGCGAGACGAAGCGAGAGCGCGAATGCTTGCCAGTCCATCGTGGTCATTTCACCGGGGTGAGTCCGGATTTCGCGAATTCGGCCTGCACGGCGGGCGAGAGGAGAAAGTCGAGCAGCCCGTTTGCTGCAGCGCGCTGTTTGGTTTTGCTGACGATGACTGCGCCCTGTTTGATGGGCGGATAGAGGTCGCGGGGAATGATGAAGTACGAGCCGTCAGCGGAGAGGGTCGGCGTGAGGGCCGAAGTGAGCGAGATGAGGCCGGCATCGGCGTTGGCGGAGTCAACAAACTGCGCAGCCTGGGCGATGTTTTCGGCGGTGACGATGCGTGACTTGAGTGCGTCGTAAAGCTTGAGGCTCTGAAGCGTGGCAACGGCAGCGCGTCCATAAGGCGCGCGATCGGGATTGGCGATAGCCAGGCGCTTGAGAGCTGGCGAGCGAAGAAGATCGAGCGAGGGTGCGGGCAGTCGCGAATCTTTCCGCGCCCAGAGGACGAGAGTGCCGCGCGCGTAGGTGACGGGGTTGGTGGAAACGGCGAGCCCGGCATCGATGAGCCGCTTTGGAAAACTGAGGTCCGCGGAGAGGAATATATCGAAGGGCGCGCCATTCTCAATCTGCGTGGTGAGCGTGGCGGATGATTGATAGGTGGCCTCGGCGCGAATGCCGGTGGCGCGCTGAAACTGGTTGAGGATCGGGGGAAGAACGGGTTCGAGATCGGCGGCGGCGGCGACGCGGAGAGGCGCCTGAGCGCTGACTTGCGCGAGGGCCAGGAACGGAAACAAAGCGGTGAAAACTTGCTTCAACATTAGCGCGAGCAGCCTTCCATCCACAACGTGAATCGCAGTACACCTGCTAGGCTAACACCATAGGTATGAGCGACAATCTGCATCAATTGCGCTGTTTTGGATGCGGCAGCCGAATCGCAGGCGCGGATGCGCGGGCGGACTTTCGCTGTTCGAATTGCGGCGACCTGTTTGAGGTTGAGTATCCCGGTTGGAACCAGCGCGGAGGGAACGACCGGCCCAATCCGGGCGCGCTGAAGTGGTTGTGGCGCGAGCGGCGCTGTTCCGGAGAGGGATTGAATCAATCAGGGGTGTGGCGATTTAGAGAGCTGCTGCCGATTCTGAATAGTTTTGGCAATGCGGTTTCGCTGCGCGAGGGGAATGTGCCGCTCTATCACCTGCGGCGTTCGGCGAAGGCGCTGGGAATCGATCAGCTCTACGCCAAGCACCAGGGCATGAATCCGACAGGCTCATTCAAAGACACGGGCATGACGGCGGCGCTTAGCGTGGCCAAGGAGCGAGGATTTACCTGGGTCGCGTGCGCATCGACGGGAAACACGTCGGCATCGATGGCCGCGTATGCGGCGCGCGCCGGGATGCGCAGCCTGGTTTTGATTCCCGAAGGAAAGATCGCGTGGGGCAAGCTGTCGCAGGCGATGGATTACGGAGCGGTTACTTGCCAGGTGAAGGCCGATTTCGACGGCTGCCTGCGCTTGCTGACAGAGATCGTGAGGACAGCGCCGATTTATCTGCTGAATTCGGTGAACCCCTATCGGCTGGAAGGGCAGAAGACGCCGGCCATTGAGATCGCTGAAGCTATGGACTGGAACGTGCCTGACCACCTGATTGTTCCGGGAGGCAACCTCGGCAACAGCTCGGCGCTGGGCAAGGGATTCCGCGAGATGCGCGAGCTTGGGTTGATAGCGCGGCTGCCAAAAATCAGCGTGATCCAGGCAGCGGGAGCCAATCCGCTGGTGCGGAGTCTGAAGCTGAATCACGGTGCGGTGATGGAGCCGATGGAAGCGAACACGCGGGCGACGGCGATCCGCATCGGGAATCCGGCTTCGTGGCGCAAGTCGGCGCGGGTCATTCAGGAGAGCGGTGGATGGTGTCTGGACGTGACCGAGGCCGAGATCGCAATTGCGAAGGCGGAGATTGGCGCGGAGGGACTGGGGTGCGAGCCGGCTTCAGCGGTGACGCTTGCCGGGCTGAAGAAACTGCGCACTCAGGGCGTAATTCGCTCCGGCGAGACTGTGGTGCTGGTGCTGACGGGCCATACGCTGAAGGATGCGGATTACACGATCGAATTCCATCGCGGAACGCTGCTGACCGATGAGGAGAAGTTGGGTTCGGAGCATGCGATTGAGGCCTTGCGCCGCGATGCGGTCACGGTGGATGCCACGCCGGCTGCGGTGCTGGCAGCGATCGAGGGCGAGGTAGGATGAGCGGCCAACCGATCGATTTGGGAAAGCCCGACGCTCTTCGGCTCCGGCTGCCTGGAACCTCGGCAAATCTTGGGCCGGGATTCGACGCGGTGGCTGTGGCGCTGGATTTTTTTCTGGAGGTTGAGGCTGAGCCGGCGCCGGAGTTCTCAGTGACCGCGAGCGGACGCGACGTGGAGCGATGCGCGAGGCTTGAAGACAATCTGATTCTCGAGACCTACAAACAAATCCTGCGCAGCAACAAACGGGCCATCATTCCGCTGGCGATTCGGATGGTCAATGGAATTCCGTTGGGGATGGGATGCGGATCGTCGGCGGCCGCGCGGCTGGCGGGGATCGCTCTGGCGGCAAACTTCGGCAGGCTGCATTGGAATACGGCGCAGGTTCTCGAAGAGGCGTACAAGCTCGAAGGGCATCCAGACAACGTGGCGGCGTGTTGGCTGGGCGGATTTGTGACCGCGGTTTGCGAGGGGACAAAGGTACACGTGGCGCGAATCGATCCGCCGCAGGAGTGGCGCGCGATTGTTGCGTTGCCCGACGAACCGCTTTCCACAAGCAAAGCGCGCGCGGTGTTGCCGGCGAGTTTTCCACTTGGAGATGTAGTTGCGAATCTGCAGTCGGTCGCTGTGATGGGGCTCGCATTTGCGCAGGCGCGCGGAGATTTGTTGCGCTTGGCGATGAAGGACCACCTTCATCAGCCGTATCGCGCCGCCATCTGTCCACTGCTGCCTGCTCTGTTGCCGCTCATGGGAGAGCACGGAATTCTGGGTGTGGCGTTAAGCGGAGCTGGGCCTGCCGTGCTGGTGGTTGTCGATCGCGAGGAGAGCCTGGCGGGTGCTGCAAGAGCAGTGCAGAATTGCATCGGGGCAGAGCTTCTACTTTGCAGCTTTTCCGGGGTTGGTGCATTCCAAACCATTGAAAACAATTGACTTCACTTGTAGCGCATCGTTTTCAGGCGACAAGCGTATGCGTTATGAATAAGTTACGGTGGTTGCTCAGGTGGGTAGTCATCAAAAACCTGATTACCACGCCTATTACTGAAGTTTGCTTGCTATTTATCGATTAAACACCTTACATTCGCACCGTGGGCAGTTCTGGGGGAGGGCTGCTCTAGCGCCTGTGGTCCTTAACGGATCCGGGCGCTTTTACTTTGCGCTCAAGCGATTCCGCCGAAAAGAAGGGCAATGAAAGCGGCGGAGAAAACGCGGCGGCTTCTGTCAAGAACAAGTTGAGTAAATCGGTTGTGCGACCTGTCACGCAACGTGCCGAGGCTTGCGACTTTGCGCGCGTTGCCGCATCAGATGAATGTACGGTTTCCTGTACAATGAACGGGTGCGGGTCCGCAAGGAGGATCATGGCTGGAGTGGGCGTTTTGGAAGTGAACGATGCGAATTTTGACCAGGAAGTGCTGAAGAGCGAGCAGCCGGTTCTGGTGGACTTTTGGGCCGTCTGGTGCGGACCTTGCAAGGCGATCGCACCAATTGTGGACGGCCTGGCAGCGACGTACGCGGGGAAGCTCAAGGTGGCCAAGGTGAACGTGGATCAAAACGGCGCGACACCATCGCGCTATGGCATTCGCGGGATCCCGACGCTGCTGTTCTTCAAGGGCGGCAAGATTGCAGACCAAGTCGTGGGCTACGTTGCCCAGGATGTGATTGAAGAGAAGGTCAAGAAGCTGATCGCGTAAACGAATCTCTTGGGATGAAAGCCCGGCTTTTTGCCGGGCTTTTTTGCGTTTGGGCGCATTTATATTCCGCGGCGAAATTGAATGATGCGGCGGCGGTCGCGCTTGGAGGGGCGGCGGTCGGGCAGGCGGACGTATTGCTCCATTGCTTTGCGCTCTTCCGCGAGATGCAAGCGTGCTTCGCGGCTTGCGTCCAACTCACGATAGAGAGTTTGCGCGACTGGGGCCGGGCCGCGCACGGCGCTGACTGCCAAAACCTCGACGTCGAAGATGCCGCGCTCGTTTTCAATGCGCAGCTTGTCGCCGGCGCGAACTTCGCGAGCCGGTTTTGAACGGATGCCGTTCGACTGGATGCGGCCGATGTCGCAGGCGCGCGAGGCCACGGCACGCGTCTTGAAGAAGCGCGCGGCCCAAAGCCACTTGTCGATCCGGATCGCTTCCGCTTGGCGCACAGCGTCCATTGCAAACTCACGAACAGCGCAAAACAAGAATGTATCAGGAATGGCTCAGGGTTTTTGTTCGGCTTTCCAGAGATAAAGATGATCGGAATCGCTCGATGTGGCGACGATCACACCCTTTTGGTGCGTAGCGCGATTGAGGGCCGCGCGAATGTTCGCCTTGCTATCGGGCAATGCGGAAAGCGGCACTTTGAGGGCATTTCCGGATGGCAGCCGGTCGAGTTGATTCAGCAGGAGCGTGACAATGCGCTTATGCTTGCCCGCCCGGCCTTTGGGAACTTTATCCTGCTGAACCAATTGAAATTTCATGGAAAACGAGTTCCGTCTTGTCATATCGTGCCAACGGAATGCTCCTCTTTCATCGTGAGATGCATAAGCGCGTGCAGCGTATGCTTCTTCGGCACGAACGGTTATAAGAGGTACGTATCGCAAACGTATTCGCCGCGAAGGACGGCGTACTGTGAGCGTATGGACTGCTATCGGCCGAGTAAAAATATCCTAAGCGTGTAAATAATCCAGAGATTCCTGTGGGAAAAGGTCCTCTTAAATTTTGCTAAACTCGTGCAAGGATAAGAGGTTTCGATCATTCAGCCATGATTGGCACTATGGTTGCTGAGTAGTCGTCGAGGCTTCGACATGAATATGAGCGGAACACGAAACTCCCCTATCGTGCCTGTCGGCGAAGCTCCAACCTTTCACGAGTTCAAATTTCGCCCCCGGGTTTTGGTGGTCGACGATGAAGCGTCGATCGCAGACACCACAGCAACCATCCTTTCCATAAGCGGTTATGAAGCAATGGCCGCATACGATGGAAACGATGCCCTTGAAGCTGCCTTGCTGTCGCCTCCGCACCTGGTGGTCACCGATGTGGTGCTGCCGGGGATGAACGGGATTGAACTTGCGATCACGATCCAGCGCGTTTTCCCGGATTGTCAGATCGTGCTTTTCTCGGGCCAGGCGTCGACGGTCGATTTGCTGGCCGCAGCAGGATCCGCAGCACGCCACTTTACATTGCTCAGCAAGCCTGTTCCACCGGAGCATTTGCTTGCCACGGTGAAAGAGAAGCTGCGTCCAATGGCGGTGGCGCGCCAATCGGTTCATAGCGCCAACTAGGACAGACCCGTCTTCGGTAGCGCTGAGTCGTCGCCAGCAACGACTACGTCAATGTTGTGCGGCGGTTTGTTCGTGCACCCGTGCCTCGATCGCACCGACGCTCGCGTCGTCAATGGCCGAGATGACGAATGGATCGGCTGTGGGAATCACCGGCAATTTGAAATCGAGGATCCACGTCTCGCCGGGATTGAGCTGCCGCGCGTAGGTGACGATGCCGATGGGCGTGGTGGGAGCGGGGTCAACACGCGTTACTCCAAGAACGTATTGCGGGTTTGGCTCGCTCCAGTTTTTGCGGACAGTAAAACTGCGATCGGCATAGCCAGCAGGAAAACTGTAGAGATCGCGGTTGAAGCGGTAGAAGTTCGCGTCGTCAAAATAATTCATCCATCCGGGATTGAAGGCCTCGCCGTCTTTGCCATGAGGAGTGCCCGTGGTGTTTGGGTCTTGATAGCGAACGCCGGAGGCGAAGACGGCGCGGCGCGGCTCGTGGGCTGAATTCGTGATGTCGACGCGGATAAAGTCCACCTGGGGTTCGTAGATGCCGGACGTAATGTCGAAGCCAGGCATAAACGGAAATTTGGCATGCTGCCGGGCGCTGATGATGGCGGTTTTGTCGATCTTGCCCGCGAAGATGGAGAAGCGGTAGGTGATGCCTTCGCGCTCGAACGTGCAGTGAACGATGGGCAAGCCACGTTGCTCCAGAATGTGACCGCTGACGCTGGTGGGCTCGAGATCGGGGCCCGAGAAAAACATCAGTTCTTCAAAGCCGGTTCGCAAATAGCCATCCGGCGTGATCCGAGTCGTATCTTCAAATCCCGTGACGCCCATCTCGCCGGTCTGCTGATTGAACCAAGAGGATGGCTGGTTGGGTTGCCCGGCGGGGAGAGGGGCCGCGGACGGAGAAGCTGTCTGGGCGTTCGATAACGAAGCAACTGAGAGAACCAGACACGCGAGGGCGAAAACGAAGTTGCAAAGATTGCTCATGACCGAGGAAAGCATAGAACCCGGGCCTCACCTTAGAGCCGCGCGGGGGCGGCGAAAAACGATCAGCTAAAAGGGCTTTAGCACATTGCAAGAAGCATCATAAATGGGAAACCTTTGCCGATGCTGACGCCTTCGGCTTCAGAGATGGCCGTGATGGCAATCACGGGCAACGCAATTCGTGCCAGCCTACACTTCATCATCGCAGACGCTTTAGGGCTCGGGTGGTTTGTGGCCGCGGCAAATGGCCGTCTGCTTCGCGAGGGCTCTGCGGCGGATGCCGATGACCGTGAGGGAGCGGTCGCCGTATGAATGCAGCCTGTCAAAAATGCGCTGCGCACCTTGAGGCAGCTTGGAAGTTCTGCCCGCACTGCGGAGCTACAAACGGTCAGAAGATCGAGCATCTGCCGCACGATCACATTGAACACGAAAAGCCGCCCGTGAAGGGCGCGTTCGGCGGCCTGCTGTTGGGACTGGTGGCTGCGCCGGTGCTGATCATCTGGGGTGGCATGATCTGCCTGACGGGGCTGGGCGTGTTTCTTGGGGTTCCGATGATCATCGCCGGAGCGTGCGCGCCGCTGGTGGGATCGCTGATGGGAATCAACGCTCTGAAAGGGAAGTGCCCGTGGTGCGGCTCATCGGTGGGCAGCGTGGCGCTCTTCGACCGCTTCTCGTGTCCTGCGTGCAGCAAGCGAATTGTGGTGCGCAAAAGCGAGCTGGTACGGGCGGGATAAGGGTATCTGACGCCGCCACGTGAATTCCGATTGCCGGGAGCTCAATGCCAGTCCTTGAAATCCTGCCAGTCGAGAGCATAGGGGCGCACGCGATGGCGGAGCCACAAATAGTGCTGGCGCTCACTGTACCTGGTCCATGGCGAATCGAATAGCCCGAGATCGACAACCTCCCCGTAATACTGCCTGTAGCCGTCGATGTTGTTGTTAAACGTGAGCACGGACTCTCCGGTGTAGCCATTCCATCCCCAATAGAAATAGTTTTGGTGGCCGCTGATGGCAGTGGGCAGGCCGTATTTGGGACCGAGTACGTTCACAGCGCTGGCCTCGCCATAGTTGCGGCAAAAAATGCCGGTCTGAGCGCGCTCATCGGGCGGCAGGGCGACGTAGCGTGCAGCGAATCCTTCAACCATCTGCGGCCAGCCGAAGCGGTCGGAAAGGTATTGAGGCAAAGGGCTGGAAAACTTTTCCTGCTTGGCATCGGCGCCGGGAAAATGAGAGACATAAGCGCGATAACTTGCCGGCGGAAGCAGGGTGAGCACAATGGGACCGGTGATGAAGCACAGCGCAAGGCCGAGCACAGCTGTGTAGCCCACAATGACCCAGCGGAGGCGAGGGAGATGGCTGCGGGCAGCGGCGCCAGCGGCGAAGAGCACTGGATAGATAGGCGCCAAATAGTAGTCCTTGGCGTGCAAGGCCATCAGCAGAACCAAGAAGACAAGATAAGTGAGCGCGGCGAAGCGCCAGGGCCGCGCTTTGCGTACAAAGGCGAGCCACGCGAGACCGCCGATCCAGAGCGGAGCGGTGCCCGGAAACAGCATATTGGCTTGCTGCAGCAGAAACGCCAGCGGCGGCAGCTTGATGTTTTTGTCGGAGTGGGCGATGTTGCTGAGCATCTCGTACGTGGGGAAATGATGCACCCACTGCCAGATGAGGTTTGGAAGAGCGAGCAGAATCAGGAGTACGACACCGGCTGCGCACCAGCGCGTCCACAGAATGCGGCGCTGCGGGCTTAGCAGCAAGCCCACAAGCAGCGCCAGGAGGAAGAAGGCAGTGGAATGCTTGTTCTCAACGCCGAGGCCGGCGAGCAATCCAAAAATGAGCCACGCTCGCGGACCGGCGCTTCCATCGGCGATGCGCAGCAGGACAAGCATCACTCCCATCCAAAAACACGGCTCGAAGGAGTTCATGGAAAGGAAATTCGAGATGCCCAGAAAAACCGGGGCGGCCAGGACGGCGGTCATGGCCAGAATTTGCGCGCTGCGTTTTCCGCCCAGTTGCCAGGTAAGGATTCCGGTGAGCCCAACGAGAAGGCCGCCTGCAGCGAAGCTAAGGATTCGAATTCCGGTGGGCGAGAGGCCGAAGAGTGTTTCGGCGATTCGAGCCTGAACGGCAACGAGCGGAGGTTGATCCACGTAACCCCAAGCCAGGTGATGCCCACAGACGAGGTAGTAGAGCTCATCGCGAAAGAAGCCGTAGCCGAGGTGACTGCCCCAGATCGAGCTAACGAAGTGAATCAGGAATGTTAGCGTGGCGAAGACTGCGGCGAGAATCAACGCTGCGCGTAGCGGGCCTCGAGGCGGGACGGGTGGATTGGCATCTTGCAAGGCGTTGGACCCCTATGCGGCGGTGTACCTAATTTTACGCCGCCTTTTTCACCCATCATTGCGCCGGGAGCTCAGCGTGAAAATGCTGCCAGATGGTTTCGGCGGTTTTGCGCGAGACGACGGCGGCGAGCGATTCCGGCGAGGCCTGCTGCACGTCGCGCAGGCTGCCGAAGTGCGTAAGCAGGCGCTGGCGGGTTTGTGCGCCTACTCCAGGAATGTTTAGAAGCTCGGAGTCTCGGTCTCTCATTGCGCGTCGCTGGCGGTGGTAGCCGACCGCGAAGCGATGGCTCTCGTCTCGGATGAGCTGGACGAGGTGAAGCACCGGCGAACGGCGGTCGAGAACGATGGGCTCATCTTCATTGCCGTAGACGTAAATGACTTCCTCTCTCTTGGCGATCGCGGCCAGTGGCTGCGAGGTAAAGCCTAGGGATTCGAGCGCCTCGGCCGCGGCGTGAAGCTGGCCAAGGCCGCCATCGATGAGGATGAGCGAGGGCATTGTCGTGGGTTCCTTGCTTCTTGAAGAGCTTCCCTCAGGGGCTAAAGCCCCGTTCGCTTCGGCGCTCTCGTCGGCGCGACGGGCCGAGGCAAGGTTCTGCCGCCCCTCCGGGGCTTGCGTCATAGTTTGTGGCTGTGACCCAGGGCTTGCGCCCTGGGCTATTTTCTCACCGCCCCTCCGGGGCGAAGAGTCGCCGGATGCATCGCGGATGCGGCGGTAGCGGCGCTCGACCACTTCGCGCATCGAGGCGAAATCGTCGACGCCGGCGACGGTTTTCACTTTGAATTTGCGATAGGCAGACTTGTTCATCTTGCCGTCTTCCCAGACAACGAGCGAAGCCACGGTTTCCGCGCCCTGAATGTGCGAGATGTCGAAGCACTCGATGCGGCGGGGAAGCTCAGGGAGCATGAGGGCGTCGGCGAGCGCTTCCTGAATGGCTTTGCGCGACGGTTCGAGGACGCGGAAACGCTGCGTATATGACTGGTGTGCGTTCTGGCCGGCGAGATCGACGAGGGATTTCTTGTCGCCGCGCTGGGGGACGGCGATCTCGATTTTGTGGCCGGTGCGCTCGCTGAGGAGCGCGGCGAGTGTTTCGCGGTCGTCGAAGTCGACGGGGACGAGGATCGAACGCGGGACGTACTGCTGGTCAATGTAGAGCTGCTTGAGGAGCGCGGAGAAGACGGCGCCCGCGTGGAAAACGGGTGAGTCGGCTTCTTGGGTATCCCAGGTCCCCAAGTGCGAGGGACCTGGGGCACCCGTCTTTTCTTGCTGATCCCTGAGCCCTGTTCCCTGTTCCCTGTCTTCAGTGGCTTCCAGCAGGCTCGGCAAATCTTCCCAGAAGAATTCGCGGCGGTCGACGATTTTGCCGTTGCGCATGTGGAAGAGATTGACGGCGAGGCTGCCGTCCTCGAAGTGATAGCCAAAAACGTCGGCATCGTCTTCGAGCTCGGCGGTGGCGATTCGTTGCTTTTCCTGAAGCTGGTGCACGGTGGAGAGTTGATCGCGCAAGCGCGCCGCAGCTTCAAATTGCTGGGCTTCAGCGGCGGCCATCATGCGCGTGGTCAGCGTGCGCTCAAGCTCGGCGTGGCGGCCTTCGAGAAAAAGCTGTGCGTCGCGTACGGCTTGCTTGTAGACCTCGGGAGTGGTGAAGCCCTCGACGCAGGGTCCGAGGCAGCGATGAATGTAGTACTGCAGGCAAGCTCGCGGATGGTAGCGCGAGAGATCGACCTTGCAACTGGGAAGTAGAAAGCTGCGATGGATAAGCTCGACCACGCGGTAGGCGAGATTGCCGGGGAAGTATGGGCCGTAATAGGCGGAGCCGTCCTTGCGTAGGCGCCGCGTGACGAAGACCTTGGGGAAGCGGTCTGCGAGCGTGAGCTTGACGTAAGGATAGGTCTTGTCGTCGCGCAGCAGGATGTTGAAGCGCGGCTTGCGCTGCTTGATGAGGTTGTTTTCGAGGGCGAGCGCTTCGTGCTCGTTGGCGACGAGGATGTAGTCAATGTCGACGGCCTCCCGCATGAGCGAGCCGGTTTTTGCGTTGGCCTGCGACGCTTCGAGGAGATACGAACGCACGCGCGAGCGCAAGTTGTTGGCCTTGCCCACGTAGATGACTTCGCCATCGGCGTTTTTGTAGAGATAGACGCCGGGCTGCGTGGGCAATGTTCGGATTTTTTCGTAGAGATCCATGAAGATGGCAGGCGCTGGGGCGACCCCTCTTAGAATAACGAGAATCGAGGCAGCCTGTTCGTATCGGGGGCCGCGCGGTCGTGGATTTGGTGGCGGCGGGTGAAGATTGGGCAAACCTTACCGGAAAGGGTAAAAATTACATGGTTTTGGGGTGTGCAGAACTTGCGTAGGTGCGTCTCTATAACCTTATTATCCAATGAGTTGCATCACTTAACCCGATTGGATTGCGGCGTGCAATTGCATAGGCAGAAGAAGAGTGCTTTCCGGCGGAAGAGCGCGAAACGCGTCGGCGATGACTGGAGAGGTGAGGGGTATGAAAATGAGGCGATTTGGATTTGCGTTAACGGCAGCGGCGTTGGTGGCATTTGGAGTTGCGGGATGTGCCACAAAGAACTATGTGCGGACTCAGACGACTCCGCTGATCGATCACACGGACCAGCTTGAGCAGAAGACAGCGGACAACAACCGTCAGATTCATGACGTGAACGACCGCGCGATGGCGGGCATTTCGAAGGCGCAGGGCACGGCCGATACGGCAGAAACCAATGCGCAGACCGCGAGCCAGGCTGCGAGCACCGCCGACACTGCCGCAAACGACGTAGCTCATCGCGCCGATACACTGGACAGCGTGGTGAAGGGGCTGGACAACTACAAGCAGGTGGCCACCGTTTCAGTGACCTTCGGCTTTGACAAAGCAGCACTGACGACCGATGACAAGTCGCAGCTGGATAGCTTTGCCGGCTCGCTGGGATCGGCGAAGAGCTACATTCTTGAAGTCACCGGCGGAACGGATTCGGTGGGTTCAGCGCAGTACAACTACGACCTGAGCCAGCGCCGCGCGGATGCTGTGGTGCAGTATCTGGCCGCGAAGTATGGCGTCGCGCCACACCGCTTCTATCTGATTGGCATCGGCAAGGATCAGTATGTGGCTTCGAACAACACAGCCGATGGGCGCAAGCAGAATCGGCGCGTGCAGGTTCAGTTGCTCTCGAACATGAGCGGCGAAGCGCAGAGCCAGTCTCCAGCCACGAGCGGACAGTCGAGCGCACCGGCTGGCCAGGCGACATCGGCACCGGTCCCCGAATAACCGTCACGCACTTCCCCTGATCTGTTGATTGTTTTCGAAGGGCAGGCCCAAACGGGTCTGCCCTTTGTGTTTCCAGCAGGCTGAGCTAAGAGCTGGTCGCGGAAAGCTGTTTCACGTGCTCGGCGCGGACATCGTTGGCCGTGAAGAGGCGAAGGAACGGCACGTGTTTCTGCGCCTGCCAAAAGGAAGCGTCGCTCAAGGGGCGTGCGTTTGCCGCGGCCTCGACAGCGGGGCGGCCGGCGGCCTCTTCGCGCTCCACGATGCAGACAACGGCGACGACAACCATGCCCGCTTCCTGCGCTGCCTCAATCGCGGCAATCGTAGAGGCGCCCGTGGTGCAAACATCATCGACAATCACCACGCGCGCGCCCTCGCGGAAGAATCCCTCGATACGGCGGCCGGTGCCGTGAGCTTTTTCGGCCTTCCGGACGAGGAAGCCATGCAGCAGAGGCAGCCGCGGATTCGATTGAGGGTGCGACAACGCGCGCCACGCGCTGGCGGTGGCCACGTTCGAAACGATGGGATCTGCGCCCATGGTCAGTCCGCCGACGGCCTCGGCATCGATCTTGTTGGCCTCAAGCAGATCGAGGATGGCGTGGCCGGTGAGCCGGCCGCCCTCGGCGTGCAGAGTGGTCGTACGGCAATCGATGTAGTAGTCGCTGGTGCCGCCGGAGGAGAGCTTAAACTGGCCGAGCTTGAAGCTCGTGCGGGCAAGGAGCGAGAGAAGCTGTTGGGCGTGGGTTGGTGTGGCCATCAATGAGATTGTAAAAGAACAGCTTCTAGCTGCTAGCCTCTAGCTCCTAGCCAGGAACCAAAATCCAACTTTGTTTTTGCTGGAATGTCAGGGCTTCGCGTCTTCCAGCGCCCGCCGCGCCCATTTGAAGCTGGAGGCTAGGAGCTAGCAGCTGGAGGCTGTTCTCTCACATTTTATCGAAGTGGCTGAAGCCGCCTGTGCCGATGAGCGCGATTGAAAAAATGATGAAGTTGTAGCAGGCGTGGACGAGAGTGCTGGCGGCGAGGGAACGGGTTTTGAGGCGCACCGCGCAGAGAATGAGGCTGATGACAATCAGCAGCAGAAACGGGCCAAGCGAATGACCTTGCTGCTCGACATGAAGCAGGGCGAAGGGGAGGCTGGTGAGAACTGAGGCCACGACCATGGCAGGGAGCGACCACTGGGGATGGCCGTTGGCGTCGAGCGGAGGCGGGAGCCTCTTAGAGAATTTCTCGCTCGACCAGTCCCAGGCCGTGCACAGCGCCGGCAAAAGAAAGCCTCGGAAGAACATCTCCTCAAAGAAAGGCGCGATCGTGGTGCCGAAGGCGAACATCAGCCACGCTGCTCCCGGAGAGCTGAATAATTTGTCGATGGGAGCGTTGGGACGACCAGGCAGAAGCACTTCGTCGAGCGCCGCCAGGCCGGCGCAGCCCAGCGCCGTTGCGGCCAGCGGCCAGAATCTTCCGAGAGCCACCGCGCCCCGCCATTGCAATCCTGCGAAGAACTTCTCATGCCAAAAGAAGGGGAAGATGATGAAGCTGAGTCCAAAAGTGAAGAGATAAAGAATGGCCTCCCTGCCCAGCATGAGCGGGACATTTGTTGTGGCCGCCCGAGCGAGACCATTCGGGCCGATATGCAGAAGATACGAGGCAAGAGCGAACACCACGCCTGTGCAGGCGAAGCCAACTCCAAGCAGAAGTGCCAGCAGACCAACATGGCCCATGTGGGGAATGCGTACGGGCGGGCGGACCACCGGCTGCGCGAAAGATTGAAAGAGCTGCGGCTCAAAATTGGGTGACGCTTCGAGCAGCGCGTCAACTTGCGGGCCGGGCGGCGCAAAGGACACGAACAGCGAATCAGTTGCGGGAGGCATAGGTTCGCTGGGCGCGGCGTCAACAGGCCCAATCGCAGGCTCGCGCGTTTCGTCTTCAGGGCGATCGGTCATTGGCCCGTCGGCTTCTTCTCGCGGCGTGTGGCTCCTGCCGAGCGTTTTTGCTGCGTTCGCTTGCCTTTTTTTCCTGGTTCTGGTTGACCATCCTTGATGGTCGGCCCCGATGGGGTGGAGCTGGCCTGATCGACGAACTCTTCTTCCGCCTCAACGGGCGCAAGCCGGCCATCCGCCAATTTGTAATAGCGCTTGAGGAACTGGCCGGTATAGGAGCCGGGCGTGGCGGCGATCTTTGCGGGGCGGCCCTCGCCGACGATGTGTCCGCCGTCTTCGCCGCCCTCGGGTCCAAGATCGATGACCCAGTCGGCGTTGCGGATGACGTCGAGATTGTGTTCGATGATGATGACCGAGTTGCCGAGATCGACGAGGCGATGCAGAACCTCAAGCAGCTTGCGCACATCGTCGAAGTGCAGGCCGGTAGTTGGCTCATCGAGCAGGTAAAGAGTCTTGCCCGTCTGGCGCTTGGAGAGCTCGCGAGCCAGCTTCATGCGCTGCGCCTCGCCGCCCGAGAGCGTTGTCGCGCTTTGGCCAAGGTGCACGTAGCCGAGGCCCACGTCGACCAGCGTTTGCAGCTTCTGGCGCACCTGAGGGACATCGGTGAGCAATGGCAGCGCGTCTTCAATGGTGAGATCGAGAACGTCGGCGATGGAGTGGCCGTGGAATTTCACAGCCAGCGTCTCCTGGTTGTAGCGTCGGCCGTTGCAGACCTCGCACTGCACGTAGACGTCGGGCATGAAGTTCATCTCGATGCGGCGCTGTCCGTCGCCCTGGCAAGCCTCGCAGCGGCCCCCGGGGACGTTAAAGCTGAAGCGGCCCGGCTTATATCCGCGCTCGCGCGCCTCGGGTAGCATGGCAAACAGATCGCGGATGGGCGAGAAGACTTGTGTGTAGGTAGCGGGATTCGAGCGCGGCGTGCGGCCGATGGGCGACTGATCGATGCGAATGACTTTGTCGATCTGCTCCACGCCCGTGAGATCGTCGTGCGCACCGGGCTCTTCGCGCGAGCCGTAGATGGTCTTCGCGAGCGAGCGGTAGAGAATGTCGTTGACCAGCGTGCTTTTGCCGCTGCCGCTCACGCCTGTGACGACGGTCATAAGGCCGAGCGGGATGCGGAGATTGAGGTCGTGCAGGTTGTGCTCGCGCGCGCCGGTGATGGAGAGCCACTTGCCGGTGAGGGGTCGCGGCTTGGCGCGCTGCACCATGGTGGCCGCGCCGCTCAGGTACCGGCCGGTGAGCGACGCCGGAGAGGCCATGATCTGGTCGGGCGTGCCCTCGGCCACGATGTTGCCTCCCAACCGCCCGGCGCCCGGCCCAAGATCGAGAACAAAATCGGCGTGCCGTATGGTCTCTTCGTCATGCTCGACGACAAGGACCGTGTTGCCAAGGTCGCGAAGTTTTTCGAGAGCCTCGATCAGGCGATTGTTGTCGCGCTGATGAAGGCCGATGGAGGGTTCATCGAGGACGTAGAGAACGCCGCGAAGGCGCGATCCGATCTGGGTGGCGAGGCGGATACGCTGGCCCTCTCCCCCGGAAAGCGTGGCAGCGCTGCGATCGAGCGAAAGATAGTTGAGGCCGACGGCGCAGAGGAATTCGAGGCGCTCAGCAATCTCGCGGCGGATGCGCTCGACGACCAGCGCTTCGCGCTCAGTGAATTGGAGGTTGATGGCGGCCGATAGCGCGCGGTTGAGCGGAAGCGCAGTGAAATCGGCGATGGAGAGGCCGCCGATTTTGACGGCAAGAGATTCGGGACGCAGGCGCTTGCCGCGGCAGACGGGACAGGGCGCGGCCGACATGAAGCTCATCATGTACTCGCGATAGCCCTCGCTGCGCGCCTCTTCAACGTTGTCGCGCAGGTACGCGAGGATGCCGTGGAAGCCGGTGCGCGGAGCTTCGCCCTTGGGCGGCCCGTAGACAAGGATGTGCTGCTGTTTAGGCGGCAGATCCTCAAAGGGCAACTTCAGGTCGATCCTGTAGCGATCGGCGGCAAGTTGGATGAGCTTGATGAGGTACTGCGACGAGGAGCCGGGGCCGAGTCCACCATCGAGCAGCGGCTTTGACCAGTCGGTGATGACTTTGGCGGGGTCGAAGTCGTAGAGCGAGCCCAGGCCGTGGCAGTTGGGGCAGGCGCCGAAGGTCGAATTGAACGAAAAGCTGCGCGGCTCGAGTTTGGGCACGTCGAGGCCGCAATCGGGGCAGGCCATGGAAGAGGAGAATAACTGCTCGCCGCCGGCGTTGAATCCGACGAGGACGAGTCCGTTGGCTAGCTGGAGCGCTTTGGCGACGGCTTGCTCGAGACGCTTTTCGGCGGAGGGCTTGTTTGAAAATGCTGTGGTTGGCTTGTTTCCCTCCCCGGTCCCCGAACGCGAAGGACCGGGGGCACCCGCCACTACCCTTGTCGACGACGAAGCAGTCGACAAGGATGGGGCAACCTCGGGCCTAAGGAGCATGCGGTCAACGATGGCTTCGATGTTGTGGTTCTTGCGTTTGTCGAGGGCGGGAGGGTCGGAAAGGTCGGTAACCTCGCCGTCGATACGCGCGCGAAACCCTTGCTGGTCAAGCTGATCCAGCAAATCCTTAAACTCGCCCTTTCGGCCTCTGACGATGGGCGCCATGACGGTAGCGCGCTCTCCGCGGCCCAGCTCCAGGATGCGCTGAACAATCTGATCGGCGGTCTGGCGGGTTATCGGACGGCCGCAATTGGGGCAATGGGGCGTACCCACAGAAGCGTAGAGAAGGCGGAGATAATCGTAGATTTCCGTGATGGTTCCGACCGTGGATCGAGGACTGCGGCTGGTGGTTTTTTGCTCGATCGAGATGGCCGGGCTTAAGCCCTCGATGGAATCCACATCGGGGCGCTCGATCTGATCGAGAAACTGGCGCGCATAGGCCGAAAGCGTCTCAACATAGCGGCGCTGGCCCTCGGCGTAGATGGTGTCAAAGGCAAGAGAGCTTTTGCCGGAGCCGGAGAGACCGGTGACCACGGTGAGGGCGTTGCGTGGAATGCGCACATTGATGTCGCGCAGGTTATGCTGGCGCGCCCCCCGCACCGAAATGTGAGTGATAGCCATGAATGGGTTCTATGAAGACGGCGGGTACTTTCGTGTTTCGAGTCGTGCCGATGCTCAACTTAAAACAAAGCTCTAGAGGTATTCTATTTGCCAACAGAAATGAGGGTCAACGCGGCCCAACTTCTGCGACAATCGCCTAGACACAAACGAGGCGGAATGCTGGTTTCTCCAAGCTTGCTCCGTTGGCGTTGCCGCAGATGATCGCGAGGTTTCACCGGAGGGTCCCGAGGCGGTTTTGATGGCGGATTTATTGAATTTGGCGATGTTGATTTCGGCCACCGTCGGCGCAATGGCCTTCGGCATTCTCGCCGCCTATGCGGTCCTGCGGATGATCTTTGGATTCATGCGCCCGCGCAAGGCCGCGGCACAGGTGAAGGCGCAAACCGAAGTTGCGCGAACTTTGTAGAGACAAACCTCTAACCCCCAGATATCAACTTTCAGCAAAAACCCCTTGGTCCAACGGCATTTGGCCGGAACTGCGTCAATTCGGCGGATTCTGCGGGCCGTTTTGCTGCTGCTGGCGCTGCCGCTCCTGCATTTCCTGCATGATTTGTTGCGGAGTACGCACAGGAACGGGCGGCGCGGCCCCGTTTTGTTCGGGTTGCGGAGGCTCCTGCTCCGCCTGCGGCTCCGGCGGCTGGTCTGCGTCCGTATCCTCATTATTCGGCGGCGGAGTATTATTCGCGGTGGTTTTCGCTGCGGTCCCTCCGGAACGCGCGGTCAGCACAACCCGGCGCGGCGTGCCTTCGCCGCGATCGCCGATCATCAGGACGTTGTATCCGGAGCCGTCAAGAAGCTGCGAAATTACATCGCGCGCAGGGCCCGGGCCATAGGTGCCAAAGATTCGCTGATCGGCGTCCATGCCTTCAACCTTGGCGCCGGTTTCGAGGGAAACTTCCTTCAGGATTTGCGTCAGACTTGAGTTGGACGCGACGACGAGCAGGCCACGGCTGTCAAAAACGACGGAAGCTGCGCCTGGAAGGTCGTTAGCGGGCCAATTCGGCGGAGGGGGCGCGACCGAGGCCGGCTGCGGAGGCGGTTTCGGCGCAGGCGTGGCTGCTGCCGGTTTTTTGCGCGGATGAACGTGCTTATGTAAGGGCGCGGCTGGAGCGGGAGATGGATTGGTTTGAGCCGAAGCCAAATGGGAATTGACGAGCACACATGCGGCCAGCATCAAGAGGGCCCAGACCGCCGACAGGGCTAAAGCCTGCCAGCGCCCTACACGATCCGATTGCCTGAGTGAGGGGCGTCGGTGTAGGAATTCCGCTCGCGGCAAAGTCTGTGAACGCATCGGAATCGCCTCCCTTCGGCCTGTTTTCGAGTCTATTCAAGAACAGCTTGTGCCCGGCCAACGGCTCGTTTGACCGCGGCGCTTGCGTGTTCGAGGTCTATGCGGGCTGCGGCGCTCGACTGCTGCTCTACTGTACTAGACTAGCAGTGGCCGCTGGACGCTCGAAAGAGCGCCTTTTCAGGAACAATTGAGCAGAGAGGATGTTAGCGGGAATGCGCATCGGATTTTTTATCTTGGGTTCAGTTATGGTGCTGGCGCCGATAGCAAGCCACGCGACAAGCTGCACCGCGCAGGCTGAACTGGGCTCGCTGGATCGCGATGCGCTATCAGCGGCGTCGGGCCGGGTGGCGGCCGCTGTTTTGGCCCAGGACTTCAACGCGCTGCAGGCTAACCTGTTGCCGCAGGAGGCGTCGGAGTGGGACGGCATTCGCGCCACCGTGGAACAAGCGACGCCGCTGGTCAAAGGCGGCCAATTCCAGTTGCGCGATGTCTATCTTCTAGACGCATCCGACCAGACCGCGACCCAGGATACGCAGTTTTTCTGCTCAAACGCCACTGGATCGCTGACCGTGACCATCAATATGGCGGCGCTACCCCCAGGCCGCTACGCGGTGATTCTTGCCGACGCTTCCGGCGCATCGCTGGCGGGGCAGATGGGCCTGGTTCTGGCGTGGGATGGCGCAGCGACGCAGTGGAAGCTCGCCGGGCTTACGGTGCGGCCAGGAGTGTTCGACGGGCATGACGGAGTGTGGTACTGGCTGCGCGCGCGGGAATTGGCCAAGACGGATCCCAAATCCGATTCCTGGTCGGCTTGGTTCAGCTATGACGCAGCGCGCTACCTGCTGCTGCCGGTCGATTTTCTCGTCTCACCGAATCTTCAGAAACTACACCAGGAGCAGTCGCTCATCGCGCCATCGCCCGAAAGCCAGCTTCCGTTGTCGCTGCCTGACGGTGACCGCACTTGGAAGATTGATGAAGTTGGACTCGACGCCTCGTTGCACGAGCCCGATCTTGGCGTGGCCTACGAGTCCACAGGCGTCACAGACCCCGCAGCGCTGCGCACTGAGGCGACTGCGGTGATGAGCTCGTTTCTGAAGGCGCATCCCGATATTCGCGCCAACTTTCATGGGCTGTGGGCGTATGCCGAGAAGGATGGGAAACGGACGCCGGTGATGGAGCTGCCGATGAAAGAGATTCCGTAAAGCAGGGAGTAGGGTGTAGCCAATAGGGAGTAGGGCGCATGATGAAACTTCAGCCCGAGGAAACACTGTTGATTGGCAATTGGGAGCTGATTGGGACGCAAGTACGGAAGGATTCCACTGAGGAACGAATCGAACTGCTGCTTGCGAGTTCGTTGGAGAGAATTGTGTCCGTTTCGGGCGGTTGGGAAACCCTCTATCGGGATTGCGAGGACGGTCGGTACTGGGAGCTCTCATTCCCGAGGGGGGAAATGCAAGGCGGAGGCCCACGAACGCTGCGTTGCATCGAGCAATCAGAAGCAGAGAATAAATACGGAGTTCCTGCACGAGAAAGGTAAGACCAGTTGCCGGCGATTATTGATCTTCGTTCCGACACAGTAACCAAGCCAACGCTCGAGATGCGCGCGGCGATGGCGGCGGCCGAGGTTGGCGACGACGTTTACGGCGAGGATCCGACGGTCAATTTGCTGGAGCGGCGCGCGGCGGAGAAGTTTGGCCGCGAGGCGGCGCTGTTTGTGCCCACGGGCACCATGGGCAACCAGATTGCGATTCGCACGCTGACGCAGCCGGGCCAGGAAGTGATTGCCGAATCGCGCGCGCACATTCTCGATTACGAGATGGCGACAACGGCGGTATTCTCCGGCTGCCTGATTCGCGCAGTGTCGGCCGAGGGCGGCATTCTGACCTGGAAACACATTGAGCCGGCGATCAGTCCGTACGGTGGTTTTCGCGCGGCGACTGGACTGATCGAGATTGAGAACACGGCGAACTTGGCGGGTGGAGTCTGCACGCGCGTGGAAGTTTTGGAGGAGATCTGGAATGGCGCAAAAGCCCACAAATTGCCGCTACATCTCGACGGCGCGCGCATCTTCAATGCGGCTGTGGCGCTGGGCGTGGATGTAAAGGCGCTTACAAGAGGGTTCGACACGGTGATGTTTTGTTTGTCAAAGGGTCTGGGCGCGCCCGTGGGATCGATGCTCGTGGGTTCGGCGGCATTGATTGCCCGCGCGCGGGTTTACCGCAAAGCATTGGGCGGCGGCATGAGGCAGGTGGGCGTGCTGGCTGCGGCAGGATTGATCGCACTTGAAGATGGACCGAAGCGGCTCGGCGAAGATCACGCCAACGCGCGCTTGCTGGCCGAGGCACTGGCTCACACCGAGGGCGTGACGATTGACTTGACCTCGGTGGAGACGAACATCGTGATCTTTCGACTGGCGGCAGGGAAGGGCGCGGGGGAGTTAGCGGCGCGGCTCAAGGCACGTGGGGTTCTGGTGGGTGCGTTCGGTCCCGATGCGGTTCGGGTGGTGACGCACCGCGATGTGACCCGCAAAGATTGCATCGACGCCGCGGAGGCGTTGACCGAAGAAATTGAGGCAAGCATCAAGAATCCCGTCGCGTAAAAACGAAAGGCCCAATCCCCCTCGCGAGAGATTGGGCCATTGCGTACGAGTGTAAGCCGCTTAGAACAGATTCCAGAGCGACTGGTTGTAAACCGAGTGGTGGAACTGGACCTCGGAAGCTTTGACGATCGTTCCCAGCTCGCGCGGAGAGCGGTTGGCGGCGGCTTCTTTCAAGTCGGCATAACGACCTTGCACGTCGGAGCCAAGCACCTCGGCAATCCACTTCGATGATCTGAAGTCCTTGATCGCCTGCTGAATATTGTCGGGCAGGTACCGGCCACCGCCGCGCAGGTCTTTGGTCTTTGCGATCTGACCGTCGACTCCTGTCTTAAAGATTCCGTAGAGCGACAGGTAGGGGTTGGCATCGGGCGCGACGGCGCGCACTTCGGTGCGCATGGAGCGATGGTTGCCGATTGGCACGCGGACCATCGCGCCGCGATCCACCGCCGAAGCACGAATCTGGTTGGGCGCTTCAAAGTGCGGATCGAGGCGCCGATACGCATTCACGCTGGAATTGAAGACCAGGCAGAGATCGAGCGCATGAGTCAGGATGCGATCGAGGAAGTCCCAGCCGAATTTCGATAGCTGCTCTTCGCCCTTTTCGTCCCAGAACAAATTCGTTTTGCCTTTGGAGACGGAGACGTTGGTGTGCATGCCGCTGCCATTCACGCCCACGATCGGCTTGGGAAGGAAGCAAGCCGTGAACCCCATGTTGTTGGCGATCTGCCGGCAAAGAAGTTTATAGAGCTGAATCTGATCGGCCGCGGCGACCACCTCGGCATAGCTGAAGTTGATTTCAAACTGGCTGGGCGCAACTTCGGGATGGTCCTTCTCGTTTTGGAAGCCCATGGCGCGCTGCACTTCGGCCGCGGTGTCGATGAACTGACGCAGGGGATCGAGCGGCATAACGTGGTAGTAACCGCCAGTATTGATGAACTCGAACTTGCCCGTCTCGATGTATTTCTGCTCCGCATCTTTGCCGGCGAAGAGGAAGCCCTCGATCTCGGCGGAAGCGTTGAGGGTGTAGTTCTTGTCCTTGAACAGCTTGTCGGAGTAGTTCTTGAGCACGCCGCGCAGGTCGCCGGAGTAGGGAGTGCCATCTTTGTCGATCACATTGCCGAAGACGAGCACCTTGCCATTGCCGAAGACATCGGCGGGCACCCAGTAGAAAGCGCTCCAGTCGATGCCCAAACGAAGATCGCTCTCCTTTTGCGCGGTAAATCCACGAATCGACGATCCGTCGAAGGTCAGGTTCTCGTAGGAGCTGAGCAGGAATTTCTTGTCGTAGTCAAGCAGGTGCAGACGCCCCTCAAGATCGGAGAACAGCACCGTGACGGCCTTGATGCGTTTCTCGTCGGTCAAATACTTCAAGCGTTTTTCGCGGACGTCGCCGGCAGGTACGCGCTTGGTGCGATCACTCTTGGCTTGCAGGTTCAGTGTTTCCAGCTCTTCATAGGAGAGGGCAAGAAAATTCCGATACTCGGTGGACATGAAGCTCCTTTCGTGCGGGCGCAGGATCGAGGTGGATTGACAAAAATCCTGGCGCAATCAGCATAAAGAATCTGTGGGGATCTAGGGGTCGAAGGTGTGGAAAACGCGGCTCAGCGGGAACGCGAGATGAGGACCATGATGAGCAGAATCGCGACTGGAATGAGCGCTAAGCCGGAATAATAGAGGATCTTGCGGGAAAGCTGAGACTTGCGCTTTTGCCAGTGAAGGAGCTCGAGACGTTCTTCGATCCCGACCTGGTCAGGGTGCTCGAGGTCGTGGATGAACTCCTGGGCGGTCGCGTATCGGTTCTTGGGATCGCGCTCGAGAGCGCGGTACAGAATCTCCTGCAACTGGGGAGAAACCGAAGGATCGGCGACGCGCGGCGGAAGAGGATGATTCAACAGCCGGTCGTTCATTGCGGCCATTGGCGTAGGGCCGGTGAACGGCAACTTGCCGGTGAGCATCTCGTAGAGGATGACACCCATGGAGTAGATATCGGTGCGACCGTCGCCGCGTTTGCCCTTCACCTGCTCGGGTGCGATGTAGTCAGGCGTGCCCAGCATGGTGGTGAAATTGGCGTAGGTGAGACGGCGCGATGTCGTGTCGCCGGCGATGCCGAAATCGATCAGCTTGATATGGTCGTTTTCGTCAACCATGATGTTTTCGGGCTTTAGGTCGCGGTGGACGACGCCATTTGCGTGGATGTAGTCGAGGGCCTTCAGCACTTCAATAGCTATGCGGATGGCGCGGTCCTGCGGCATCCGGCCTTCCTGGAGAATCGTGCGCAACAGGCGGCCGTCGCACCACTCCATGACCATGTAGATGCGGGAGCGGCGATCGTCGCCGAAGACGCGCATAACGTTCGGGTGGTTGAGGCGCTCGCCAATCGCCGCCTCGCGCTTGAAGCGGTCGAATAGGATGGGATCGGCTTCCATGTCGGGATGAGGAATCTTCAGGGCGACTGAGCGGCCATCGCGCGTGTCTGTGGCGCGGAAGATTGTGGCCATGCCGCTTTTCGCGATGGGCTTCTCGATGCTGTAGGAATCCAGCTTCGTTCCCGGCTCAAGAACATCGAAATAACTCATTGCGACCCACACTCCATCGTGGCTTTCTCTACTGTATCCGGCGAAGGCCGGGAATCCGTAAGGATTCTGTAAGGCAGGGACCGATGCAACCAGAGATCAGAGATCAGAGATCAGGGAACAGGGGACAGAGGAGCAAGCATGGGTTATATCGGCAGCCTGTAGGGGCGGCCTCGGTACATGCCGACCTGCTCGACCGAGCGCACGCGAATCACCTGCGCGGTGGTGTTGTCGCCGCCATCGATTTCGACTCCGCGGGCGACGAGCTCGCGGGCGATCTGCGAAGCGTCTTTCTTTTGCGAGACGATGGATGCGATCTCGGCTTCTCCCATCTCGTCGTGCAGCCCGTCGGTGCATAAAACCAGGACGTCACCGGGCTGCAGGCTGAGAGCGGTGGTGTCAGGAGAGACAAACATCTCCGGCCCGATCGATCGAATAAGAACGTGGCGGGAATCGGAGGAGGGGATTTCGCCGGTAGAGATCAGGCCCATCTTGCGCTGCTCGTTGACCCACGTGTGATCCTGCGTGACCTGGCGGGCGTGGCCGTTGCGAACCAAATAGCAGCGGGAATCGCCGACATGCGAGACCACGGCCTGGTCATAGCGCAGCGCGCAGGCCACGAGGGTGGTGGCCATATTCTTGCCGCGGTACTGTGGCTCGAGCCTGCGATCGTGCACCGCTGCGTTGGCGTTCTGGATGAGACGAGGTAACAGGCTGATAAGCATGGAGCCCGATTGCGCCTTGGCGAATTGCTCCGTCATTACCAAGACGGCTGTGGCCGAAGCGACCTCTCCCAGATCCATCCCGCCGACTCCGTCGGCGACGAGAAAGAGAAAACCATGGGAACGCGCTTGCTGGCGTGTGGACGGAATAAAGGAACCCATGGCGTCTTCATTGTTGGTCCGGACCTTGCCGAAGTCGCTCGCCTCGCCGAATTGAACGTCCAACATATGCGCCGCCGCGTGAAGCATCTCGCGCAGTTACAAAGAGGAGATGCCTTTCTTTAAGAGGTAACAGGATAAAGTGCCTAAAAACAACGATGGGGTGGTTCCCTCTCCCCAGCCTCTTATTTGGAGGCCGGGGAGAGAATCCACCCTGAGTTTTAGTTTAGTTGCGGTTTATCTACTAGGCACCCTTCGAAGTCAACAGGACCGCTTTGCCTGTCGCCTTTGAAGATCGCAGGAAGTAAATGGCCCCGTAGATGCCCCATATCGCCGAAATGCCCAACGCCGTAAGGGGTTCCATCTTGGTGCCGAGGTTGAAGAACGGCCCAGCCAAATAGAAGGCCATGCAGGTGAGATTTGCGATGAGCCCAAATGCAGGGATGAGCGTGTGGCGAAGGAGTTTATGGTCGGGGCGCTTGTGGTACGCCACCATGCAGAGGAAACAGCTGAGCCCGTAAAGAATGAACGTACCGAAGTTTGAGGTCAGCGTTAAAGCCAGCAGAGAGTTCGGTAGTTTAGCCAGAGTATCGTGCGGCAGGTAGCCCCAGCTGGAGAAGATACCGTGCGGCAGAGCGGCGATGGTGGCATCGGTCGGCGCGCCGGCGTCGCCGAACATCAGCGAGATGGCGATGACGCCGATGACCGCGGAGATCCAGGCCAGCGTCCAGATGGACTTGCGGGGCGAAAGGGACTCAGCGTGCAGCATGCCGAAGTGCTCGGGAACCTCAGAGTCCTTGCCCATGGCGTAAGTGACGCGGGCACCGGTGTTCATGCAGGCCAGCGTCGTGCCGATGAGGGCGAAGAACACTGTAACGGCTTCGGCCAGCATGAAGTACCTGCCATGGCCCTGGCCGAGCAGTTGATCGCCGACAATGATCATCATGTCGCCAATGGGCGCGGCTGAGCTGCTTGCGCTTTGCATGCTGTACCCCGAGTTGAGGAAATAATTGGCACAGAAGTACTCAAAGAGGTAGCAGAACAGACCCTGAATCAGCAGCGAGGCAATAACGGCAATAGGAATATGCTTGGTCGGATTTTTTGCCTCGCCTCCCATCGAGGTGACCGACTCAAAACCGACGAGAATGAGAATCGCGACCGTGGATTGGATAAAGACCCAGCTCCATTTGTGCACGCCAACCACAGACGCGGCGTTCGGATGCGCGAGGAAGTTGCCACTGGAGTCAGTCGCCTGATAGCTGATGGTGAACGGAACGGGCTTACCTGCCGCGTCGAGCAAAGGCAAAGGAGTGCCGCTCGAGTCGCGCATGATCGAGCCGTCTTTGGCCGTGGCGAATTGGTAAGTGAAAGTCTCCTGCGTCTGCAAATCGTACTGGAAGCTGGGCGTTCCCTCGGGATGACTGGAGCGATAGCCGATAGCCAGGACACTGAACACGATCAGGGCGGAGATTTGAATCACATTCATGGCGATGTTGACCGCCGATGAAGCCCCGGCACCCTTGGAGGCGATCCACGCGACGAAGAAGGAAAAGAGCACCGCGACAATGGCCATGAAGAGCAGTCCGGGGTTGGAGCCGCTCATGAAGGTTGGATACAGGAAGCCGACCACGTAACCGACGAAGACACCGGTGACAGCCACCATCACGCCGGGATAAACCCAGTAGTAAAGGTGCGAGCCCCAACCGACAATGAACTTGGCTACGCGGGCGTATTTGAATGCCGTGTCCTTGGAGAGCATGGCCTGTTCAGCGTAGTAGTAGCTGGACCCAGTGCCGGGATAAAGCTTGGAGATTTCGGCATAGGACACCGCAGTGGCTAGGCAGAGTAGAAGGGAGACGAAGATGCCCAGCCACATGGACGGAGCAGTGGATGGCTGACCCGCAACACCCGTTGTCGCCTGGATGTAGAACGTGAGCCATAGGAAGGCGCCGGGGGCGATGAGCGCCATTGCATTTGCGGTCAGCTGGGTTAGGCCCAGCGTGGCCTGCATCTGAGGTGCTTTCTGATCTGCCATGAGCATTCTCCTGAGATTCAAGTTTCGTTTCGCGGCTCCCGGCGGATGACCCCCGGGAATGATTCACAATTGAATTGAGCTTCGTGCTCGTCTGCGGCGGGAAACAGATCGAGCAACGGGGCTGCTTGCTGCGGGACCTGCCGGTGAGCCTGGTTAGGCTCCGGCCGGCCCCGGTTCAAGAACGGTGAAGCGAGTCTATCGGTCGTCTCATCAGGACCCTATAAAGTCCCGTGAGGACGAAATGAAGAAACGCAGCGTTTTAGCGCTTCGGTCCGAAGAAGGCGACGAAGGCCACGGTAACCGTCTGCTGCTGGGAGGTATGCTGATCGGCCAGCTTGTCGAAGTAGTCCTTGTTGGAAGCGTCGCAGCGGTATTCGACGCGCATCAGCAAACCTTCAACCCACTTGTACTCGTAGGTAAAGGTGCCCTCAACGAGATTCTGCTCGGTACCGGTCTGGAAGCCATCCGGGTCAGTGAAGTACTCGCCGCGCAGAGAAATGGCGTTTTTGGCGTTCGCCTGAATGTGAACGGCGCCGGCCGTGCCCCACCAGTCATGCAGCAACGTGTCGTCTTGCGCCGCGGTTGCGTCCCTGTTCGAGCCGTAGTCGTAGTTGATATAGGCGTTGACTTTTCCGGGCGGCGTGAGCAGCAGCGTGGCGTCGATCAAATTACGAAGTCCGCTGGTGGTGTTGGCGTTCTCAGGGCCGACCAGATAGTTCGCGTCGATGGTGTACTTCGGCTTCACCCAAGCGCTGGTAAACGCGCCGGAAACGCCGCCATTCGACTTGGAGACGTTATTCCAACCGTTGAACAACTGGAAGCCGACGGTTTCGAATTTACCCACAGGCAACGAGGTGCGCGCGCCGAAGTGCCAGTAAGGAATCGCGTTCACGAACAACAGTGAGCGCGAATAGTTCCAGTTGTTCATCGACTCGATGACTTCCGCTCCAGCCGAAGTTACCCATTTGCCAAAATCGAGCTCGAAACCCTTGGCCTTGGGCGGCTTCAGGCTGAGGTATGCCTGCTCAAGGTACGGGAGCTGGTTCGGTTGACTTACATAGCTATCGTCCCATTCCGAGTTAAGAGAGGAGTTTGACGGCGATTTATTGATGAGCTCATTGGTGCGGCCGTAGATGAAGTCGATGTCTGCGCCGACCGGATCGGGAGCGTGGTTCAGCGTGAGCTTGGCCGCGCTTAGCTCGAATTGATCCGTCTTGTCGTTGAAGTTGTAGAGCTGGTTGATCTGATCGAATTCATCTTCGCCCGAGGTGTTAGGGCGGTTGAAGTTGAAGCTGTAGTAGCCGTCAATGAATCCGCTCAGATCCATCGGGCCCACGCTCCACGTGGGTGCGGCTGCGGGAGCGGCCGGCGCGGCCGGCGGTGCCTGTGCCGCGGGTGCTGCTGCGGGAGCTGCGTCAGGCGCTGGCGTTTGCGCACCAGCGGTGAGGGCGATCGCCATTGCGGCTCCGGCGATTGATCGAAGGATTACAGTGGTGTTCGAATGCATCGACACGATACCTCCAAGAAAGATTTTGCGTAATGGGAAAGAGTGCTGAGAGACTCAAGGCGCGCTTCGACACAACCGTCGGGACACCGGAAGCCGGCGTCAAAAATCGGCAATTCGATGCGCACAACTGAGGCTTGGATTGCCGGCGCTAAAGGCCGACAACCGCGTTGTGGTGAAAGGCGCCGTAGATTGACTCAAACGAGCTATCACTAGTAATGCAAATGAAGCATAAAGAAGCTATGAAGATGAGAAAAAGATTCTTTATGCCGCGCCTTGCAGCGAGAAATCGTTGACAAAGCGGCAGGTTGGCGCTCTCGGTTCCGCGTCGCGGCGCTAATGGGATGAGGAAATCCGGGCAGTTTCCGTGCGCTTCGCAGGGGGCCGTGTGCACCACCCGGTGAAGAGCAAGCGAAGAACCTGATAAAATTTTATTTCCCATGTAGAGCTTGCTGAAGTCTGGGCACTGCGGGCAGCTCAGTGCTGAATTCTTATGGGTCCCCGAGCGGGATGAGAGCGCGGCACAGGCGGCGCATCCGAGTTCATGCATTGAGCCGAGCTGGTGGACCCCGCGATTTCGAACCAGGAAGGTGAGTGCCCGGTTGTCACAAAGCCATCCAGGCAGATCGGTAATCTTGTTTGGCAGTCCGCGCGGCTCTGGCTTGCGGATACTCCTGTTCACCCTGGAGTGTGCCCTGGGTGTAGTGGCAGTCATTCTGGTGGCGGCAATCACGCATTGGTGGTCCAGGCTGCTCCCCGTGGTTGCGTTGCTTTATCTGCTCATCGTGGTCCTCACTGCGCTCTGGTGCGGATTCTGGCAGGCGGTGGTGGTGTCGTTTTCAGCGGTGATTGCGCAAAGCTGGTTCGCCGCGCGGCAATCGGAACTGGCCATAGCGGCCGACCCCATCGTTTCAGTCACTTTACTTGTCTTCGTGCTGGTGGCGCTCACGGTGAGCCGGCTCTCATCGCGCGTAACCAATCACGCCCGCGAGGCCGAGTCGCGCGGCGGGCAAATGGAAGACCTTTACGAGTTCACGCGGCGGACTCTGCAGATGGACCTGCATGTGGAACCGGGCCCGCAATTGGCCGAGCTGGTGCATGAAATTTTTAGCCTTGAAGCCGTAGCAGTGTTCGATGCCGACCTGCACGATGTTTACACGGCGGGATTCTGGAATGTCGACCCGCAGGAGATGGCGCAGAACGTCTACTACTTCGAAACTTCGGATGACGATCCGGAGAGTGGGATCGGGCGCAGAGTGGTGCGGCTGGGAACGGTTCCTGTGGGCAGCCTGTTGGTGCGCGGGGAAACGAGCCCGCTGACCAACAACGCAATCGCTTCGCTGATCGCCATCACGTTCGACCGTTATCGCGCCTTCGCTAACGAAAGCCGCATTGAGACCGAGCGCCGCACGGAGCAGCTTCGCGCCACGGTGCTCGACAGCCTGGCCCACGCGTACAAGACTCCGCTCACGGCGATTCGTGCCGCATCGACCGGATTGGGCGAAATGGGTAGACTCTCACCGGGCCAGGCGGATCTTGTTGGACTCATTGACGAGCAGACCCGTCTGCTGGGCGACTTGACCAACCGCTTGCTGACCACGTCGCGGCTCGATGCGGGCGAGGTTGCCATTCATGTGACTCAGTTGAGCGTCGGGACGCTGATCGAAGAGGTCGTAGCCGCGCTCAAGGACCGGCTGGCGAGCATGAAGGTGGCCATCGAGATCGAAGACGAGGACCTGGTGCTGAGTTGCGATCAGCAGTTGATGACCATGCTGCTGACCCAGTACATTGACAACGCGTGCAAATACTCCAACTTCGGCAGCACAATCACCATCCGGGTGCTGGTTGCCGGAGCAGAGACGATTTTTTCCGTGCACAGTTTCGGGCCGGTGATCCCCATGGCGGACCGGGAGCGAATTTTTGACCGCTACTATCGTTCTTCGACCTATGCCGACCGCGCCGCGGGCACGGGAATCGGGCTTTCCGTGGCCAGGCGGGCCGCGCAGATTCACGGCGGCTACGTGTGGGTAACCAGCGATGAAGAAGAAGGCACCACGTTCTTTGCCGCAATTCCGTTGACAATGGAGAGAGAGAGCTTGTCATGATGCAGTCTGCGATCCGCATTCTCGTGGTCGACGACGAACCGGCCATCCGCCGCGCGCTGCGGCCGCCACTGATGGAGCTGGGATTTCAGGTGGCCGAGGCGTCCCGCGGCGAGGAGGCGCTACAGGCGTTACGCACCTCTCCGTACGATGTCGTGCTTCTGGACATCAATATGCCCGGCATCGGCGGCATTGAAACACTCAAGCGAATTCGCAGCTTTGCACCGCGGCTGCCGGTGCTGATGCTCACGGTGCGGGACGATGAAGAGGACAAGGTGGAGGCGCTCGAATTGGGCGCCGACGACTACGTGACCAAGCCGTTCAGCACTCGAGAACTGATTGCGCGAATTCGCTCGGCGGTGCGCCGCGTGCGCGCTCCCGCTCGGCCCGAGGATGCTCCCATGGAGATCGGCGAAATCCGATTAGAACCGGCCAAGCGGCTGGTCACCAAGCGCGGCGCGCCTGTGAAGCTTACGCGCAAGGAGTTCGACATTTTGTACTGCCTGATGAGCCGCGCGGGACGCGTGGTGACCTACGCCAAGCTGTTGACCGCCGTGTGGGGCGCGGAGAGCCGCGAGGAGGTGGAGTATCTGCGCACCTTCGTCAGGCAATTGCGCAAAAAGATTGAAGACGACCCTTCGAATCCGCTTTACCTGCTGACGGACGTTTATGTCGGCTACCGGTTTGCCGATCCGCAGATGTTTCAAGAGGAATCTGCCGCGGCGAGTCAGGCGCCAGCTAACGAAAACGTACCCAAAGACGTCGGCTGATACAACGGCGGGCGACGGTTGAGATTCGATCAGCCCGAGCTATTCGTCGTAGTGCAGCAGGCTGAAGACGTCGTATTCGGTGAAGCGGTCGCGGCCCTTGAGAAAATCGAGTTCCACGGCGAACCCGAGACCGGCGATGACGCCGCCCAACTGCTTGACCAATTTGATCGTGGCTTCCATTGTGCCGCCGGTCGCAAGCAAGTCATCCACCAGCACTACGCTCTGTCCCGGAGCGATCGCATCCATGTGGATTTCGAGCGTGTCTGTCCCGTATTCGAGGTCATACGTGACGCGGGCAACCGGCGCGGGCAGTTTTCTTGGCTTTCGGACCGGAACAAAGCCGGCGTTGAGACGATAAGCCAGCGCGGGGCCGAAGATGAAGCCGCGTGCCTCGATGCCCAGAATCAAGTCGATGTGGCGACCGATGTAATGCGCGGCCATCGCGTCGATCAGCTGCGCGAATCCCGTCTTGTCCTTGAGAAGCGTAGTGATGTCGTAAAACAGAATCCCCGGCTTGGGAAAATCCGGCACGGTGCGAACTAGCTTTTTCAGATCTTCCACATTGACGGGCTTTGCGGTTTCCGGCATGGCGGCGCGTGGCTCCAGTTCGAAGTTGTCAATTGTCGGTTTGTCAGCTAACAGTTTACTGCTGGGCGCCGAATCGAGGTCGAAGACTCGTATCGAAACAGGTGGCGAGATTGGTGCACGACAGGAATCAGAGTCCGCGGAGTAAATGGAACGAATCCGAGATCTGCAAACCGACAACTGCTCACTGACAACTGACAACTGACAACTCCGCGTAACGCGCTACCATGCGCCATCGATGTGAAAAGAGTCAAGGCCCTCGGCTTCGTTGTCAGCCAGCGTGTGCTCGACAATGCGGTCGACACGAGCGCCGCGCGGACCGCGGCGAAGGCTGACGCGAAGCTCGTCGAGATTGCCGGCCTCTCCCGCCGCCACAACTTCTACTTCGCCATCTTCGGTGTTGCGCACCCACCCGCGCAGTTCGAGCTCGCTGGCCTCGCGTTGCACGAACCAGCGAAAGCCGACACCCTGCACCCGGCCTTGAATGAGGAAGTGAACAACCATGGAGATAGACCTTTGCCAGTGTTGCAGATGCGCGCGAGCGCGCGCAAGCGAGTGCAAGATCGCGCGAAAAACATCGGCGGCATGGCACGCGCTACACTGGAAATCAACATGGTCTTCGTTCTCGACAATTACGACTCCTTCACCTACAACCTCGTCCAATACCTGGGTGAGTTGGGCGCGGACGTCGTGGTGCGTCGCAACGACGAGGTCACGCCGCAGGAGGTCGAGGCTATGAAGCCGGAGCGGATTCTGCTTTCGCCGGGCCCCTGCACCCCGCACGAGGCTGGAATCCTTGTGCCGCTCATCCGGCACATGGCGGGGAAGGCGCCGATTCTGGGAGTCTGCCTCGGTCATCAGGCCATCGGTGAAGCCTTTGGCGGCAAAGTGATTCGCGCGCAGACGTTGATGCATGGCAAAACCAGCGCGGTGGAGCACGACGGAAAAGGCATTTTCGCAGGGCTGCCCACACCGCTCACCTGCACGCGCTACCACTCGCTCATCGTGGAAGAGAAATCGCTGCCGGCTGAGCTTGCCGTCACAGCTCAGACTTCCGAACTGAATGGTTCGGGCAAGGTGATTATGGGAGTGCGCCATCGCAGCCTGCCGATTGAGGGCGTGCAATTTCATCCCGAGAGCGTGCTCACCGAAGGCGGACATCAGATGATCCGCAACTTCCTGGAAATGTAGCCGATGCACGCCACGATCTTTGCTGACGCTCTGGACGCACATTTGACGGCCTCATCTTGCCGGTCGGCCCTGGCTTGCCGTGGGATTGTGAAGCGCGTCTCGAGACTGATTTTGCCGCTGGCCGTCGCCTCTGCGTTTCTGGGGGCGCAGCCCGGCCAAGCGCAAGACCCAGTGGCGCCATCGACCGCCCCCGCAGAAACAGAACCCTCCACGGCACCGGCAACGCCGGGTGCGGCAGTCGCGGGAGCATCGCTGCCGACCTCTGCGTCCGCTGGTGCTCCTACGTTTGCCACTCCGCCGGTTGCCATTGTGCCGCTGGACAAATCCATTCCGGGCGCAGCGCTTGAGGTTGCGGGGCCACTGCAGGCGTGGAACGGACATGCGTATATCACCGGCAGCGGCACGATCACCGCGGGCGACACGACAGCTCAAGTCACGCTGCCGTATCGCGGAACCATGCACGTCTGCGCATCGAGCACCGTGAAGCTTGCGGCCGATTCAAGTGCCGCGTCGGGCAATGTTCCCGGGTTGCTGGTCGCGCTCGATCGCGGCGCGGTGGAGATGAGCTTTGCGGCGAGCAATGCGCGTGAGCAAAATGCCGATACGCTGCTCACGCCCTACTTTCGCATCATGATCGGCGGCCCCAATGCTGCGGATGTCAGCGTGCGGATGGGCGACGATGGCGACACGTGCGTGGATAACGCCGGAGCAAACGCACCCTATGTGGTGGTGACCAGCGTTTTCGAAGGAGGACTCTATCGCGTGCAGCCGGGACAGCGCGTGATGTTCCAGCACGGCAGCCTGCAGAAGGTGGTCGACCAGGAAACGGAATCGTGCGGCTGTCCTCCGCCTCCGAAACCCGCGGCCAACGAATTTCCCCTGGCGCAGAGCGAAGGTCTCGCGCCCAAGTCGCCTCCAGCGACCGCCGCAAACACAACGGCTGGATCTGGCCAGGCAGCAACCACGCTCGTTTACAAGAGCAGCCAACCTGCGCCGCAATCGGTCGCGATCCCACAGCCTCCCGCTTCGGCGGGTGCTACGGGGCCTGCGGCTCCGGCGTCCGGCGCGCCCAGGAAGCCCGGGTTCTTCCGCAAGATAGGGCGATTCTTCAAGCGCATCTTTGGCGCGGAGTAGGGCGCGGAGTAGGGCGCGGAATAATTTGTTACGGGATGAGCTGCTGCACTCCGCAGGGAACACGCCGGATCACCTGGCCCGGCTTCTCGAGCTGGAACATAAAGCTGCATTGCATTGCGTCATTCCCTGTTGTGGCTCCCTGATAAACGTACACAGTCTTCGACCCCGGCTGATACACCAGCAGCGAACTCGCCGGGCTGATTCCAGTGAGCTGGAACTCGACATCGCCTCCACCCGATTGGTTGCTCGACGCGTTTACTGAGCGTCCCGCGCCAAGCCAGAATCCCAAGGCCAGCACTCCTACGAGCGCCAGACCGTTTCTAACCCAAACCCACACTTTCACCATCTCGTCCTCCTGATGTGGATGTCTCCCCAGAAGGACGCAAGGTTGCGGGCTGCCGCTCATGGATTTCCGCGGTGGGCTCGCAGGGAGACTGCGTTACATCTCCCTTGCGCGCTCGATAGCGCGGATCACGGCCTGTGCTTTATTGAGCGACTCCTGATGTTCGGACTCGGGAACGGAGTCGGCGACGATGCCTGCGCCGGCCTGCACCGAGCCCTTGCCGCCGACGGACAGCATGGAACGGATGGCGATACAGGAATCGAGGTTGCCGGAGAAATCGGCGTAGAGAACCGCGCCGCCGTAGGTGCCGCGCCGCGCAGGCTCAAGCTCCTCAATGATCTCCATGGCGCGAACCTTGGGCGCGCCGCTAAGCGTGCCGGCAGGGAAGCAGGCGCGCAACGCATCAACGGCCGTCAAATCCGGCCGCAATTTGCCTTCAATAGAGCTCACGATATGCATGATGTGGCTGTAACGCTCGACGAACATCAACTTGTCGACTTTCACGCTGCCGAAGCGGCTCACGCGGCCCACGTCGTTGCGGCCAAGGTCGACGAGCATCACGTGCTCGGCGCGCTCCTTCTCGTCGTGGAGCATTTCTTCGGCAAGAGCATTGTCTTCGGCCTCGGTGATGCCGCGTGGGCGGGAGCCCGCAATCGGGCGGTACTCCACTTTGCCCTGGTGCACGCGCACAAGCAGTTCGGGTGACGAGCCCGCCAATTCAAGCGGCAGGTGGTCCTCTGGACCTTTTGATCTCTTGGACGAGTGTTTCGGTGAGGAAACCGCATTCGCTCCCAGCGGACCGTCCGGCGAGAAGCGCAGAAAGAACATATACGGGCTTGGATTCACGGTGCGCAGTGCGCGATAGACCTGGAAGCTGTCCACTCCGGGGTCAACGTCGAAGCGCTGCGACACGACCACTTGAAAAGCGTCGCCCGCGCGGATGTACTCCTTGGTGCGCTCTACCGCAGCCATGTAGTCTTTCTTCGCGATGCGGTGCTTCACTTTGAGTTTCGACGATGAGCGCGGTTTTCTCCGATTGAGGTTAGGAAGCGGCTGAGTAAGGCGTTTCTCGAGCCGGTTGAGACGCTTGAGGGCACGATCGTACGCCGCCGCGGCCGCACCCTTTGAAACATCTGCCGTGACCACGAGCATGATCTCCTTGCGCACATGGTCGAAAGCGAGCACCTCATCGAAAAAGAGGAGGCAGGCGTCGGGAACATGCAGCTCATCTTTGGCCAACGTGGGCAGCCGCTCGATCTGGCGCACCGCATCATAAGCCAGGTAGCCGACGGCGCCGGCGGTGAAGGGCGGAAGTCCCTTCAGACGCGCGGGTTTGTGGCCGTTGAGCGCATCGCGCAGAACGGCGAAGATGTCGCCCTCAATGTGCGTGGTCTTGCGGCCTTCGGTGATGGCGATCTCGCGCCCGCGGGCGACGATGCGCTTGAACGGTGTGAGGCCGATAAAGGTGTAGCGCCCGACCTGCTCGCCGCCCTCAACAGACTCCAGCAAAAAACACTCGCGCTCCGGCCAGGCCGCGCGCAGAAAAGCCGAAACCGGAGTCTCCAGGTCGGCCATCAGGGTGCGGCACACGGGCACAAGGGTGTGCGTCCGGGCGAGGTCCAGGAACTCTTTGCGACTGGGCTGGGCGGAGCGCTCGTGGGCTTTCACAGCCTAAGTGTAACTGCTGGCGCGTCGTGAGCGCGGCGTAGCCGGCACCGGCCCAGGCCAGCGGACGTGGGCGCGCGGCGGACGCAGAAAGGCCGCTTGAAGGCGTGTGTTCTCCGAGCTTGACGGGGAACCTGAGGTGGCCTAGACTCACTGAGGTTTGGGCCACCAGGCGGCTCCAGACGAGCCGAGCCTGGGCAGCCCGACGATCGAGAGCCGCTCAAGTTCGAAAAGCCGGCCACGAAAAACCAGAGAAAGACCGCTGCTCGGACTGTATTCTTGAAAAGCGGAATTTGATTCCGAATCCGAAGAACTGCGGGATAGGGAGACCAGGTATGGGGACGGGAAATACAAGCGTCACGTTGGACCAGGAGATCAATCCGTGGGCGGCGCAAAGCGCGCGTTTCGATTTTGCCGCGCGAAAACTGAATCTCGATGAAGGATTGTGGAAGGTGCTCCGTTCGCCAGCGCGGGAGGTGATCGTTCACTTTCCCGTGGCCCTCGACAACGGCATGATCGACATGTTCACTGGCTTTCGCGTGCAGCACTCCATGGCGCGCGGGCCGTGCAAGGGCGGAATCCGCTATGCGCCCGACGTGACTCTGGACGAAGTGCGCGCGCTGGCCAGTTGGATGACCTGGAAGTGCGCCGTAGTCAACATTCCCTTCGGGGGAGCCAAGGGCGGCGTGATCTGCGATCCCCACAGCATGAGCAAGGGCGAGCTGGAGCGCATGACGCGGCGCTACACCTCCGAGATTATCGAGTTCATCGGGCCGGAGAAGGATGTTCCCGCGCCCGACGTGAATACCAACGAACAAACCATGGCGTGGATCATGGACACCTACTCCATGCACATGCGCCAGACGGTGACCAGCGTGGTGACCGGCAAGCCGATCAACATGGGCGGCTCACAAGGACGCCTTGAGGCCACCGGGCGCGGCGTGATGGTGGTTTGCAACGAGAGCTTGCGGCAACTGGGTATGGATGTCGAGGGTTGTCGCGTCATCATTCAAGGTTTCGGCAACGTGGGATCGAATGCGGCGCGTCTCATGCTGGAGCAGGGATACAGGATTGTGGGCATCGCGGAGCGCGACGGCGGCCTGTACAACTCCAACGGTATCGATATTCATCAACTGCTCGAGTACAAATATCGCAACAACACGATTCTGGGATTCCGCGGCGCGGAAGCCATGCCCAGCGAAGAATTGATTTTGACAGACTGCGAGATTCTGATTCCTGCGGCAACCGAAAATGTAATCACCAGCCGCAATGCGGACAAGATCAAGGCACGTATCGTGGTCGAGGGCGCAAACGGGCCCACGACCGCCGTGGCCGACGAGATCCTGGCCGAAAAGCGCATCTTCATCGTGCCCGACATTCTGGCCAATGCCGGCGGCGTAACTGCCAGCTACTTTGAGTGGGTGCAAGACCGGCAGGGATTCTTCTGGAAGGAATCGATTGTGAACGAGCAACTGGAGGGCATTCTGCGCGCTAGTTTCGACGACGTGGTGCGCTATGCCGAGGCGCACAACGTGAACAATCGCATTGCGGCGTATATGCTGGCCATCGATCGCGTGGCCTTCACCATTCGGCAGCGCGGTATTTACGCGTAGCGGCTTTGCGCTGCGTGCCGCTCAGGCCAAGGTCGATCTCGCGGGCTGAGAGTGGGCGTTTCAGTCAAAATCACTTTGTCGCCTTGTCGGCTCGATGAAGGCTGCTCAGCAAGTAGTTACTATCGCATCGTTGACCACTCGGGATCCGCGCCATCAACCTGCTCTGACGAAGAGAGGCGGCAGCACTAATTTTCACGTTCTGCGGTATAATAGATTTACGCTCAGTGATTTGGACGCGAGTTGCGATTTGCCCTTGAACAGGGCCCCTCAACCTGGCAATATTTCCCCCAAGCCCCTACAGCGTGTACCCATCGGTCTCCTTCCCGGCGACTAAGTTCGCAATCGTGTGTCGGTTAGCGAAAAGGCTAAGCGCTTGAGCCTATTTTGGCGCAGCGCACCGGGCGATTGTGGAGCAGGGTAGCCCGTCGGCAACGTGTCGGCAGGCGTAAAACAGCAGCGTGGGTCAGCTCCGGGCCGGCAAGCACTCAACGTGCATGTCAGCCAGTCCCAGGGACGAAGTTGGTTCTCTCTTACGCATCATCAAGTGCAGGCGTGCGCGGATCTATCTGCGCGTTCCTCCAGTCAGGTTCCGTTTGCAGGCCCTCGGGAAACAAGGGCTCCGGGACCGCAGGAAAAGACATCATTTTGACGACTCAATTCTCACAGTTTTCCCTTTCAGCTGCGCTCTTGGCGCGGCTCAACGCCAACAAATTTCAGATTCCCACGCCGGTGCAGGCAGCAGCCATTCCGCCGGCTCTCGAAGGCCGCGACGTGCTTGCCACTGCGCAGACGGGAACCGGCAAGACGCTCAGCTTCCTTATCCCGATCATGGAGATGCTTGAGAAGACCGAGGGCCGCGGGGCGCATGCGCTCATTCTGCTGCCCACGCGCGAGCTGGCCATGCAGGTTGAAGCCTCGTTTCGCGCGCTGCGCTCAAGCAACGGGCCCACGGCGGCCGTTGTGGTCGGCGGGTTGTCCGAGCACGCGCAACTCGACGCCATCCGCCGCGGAGCGCGTCTCATCGTGGCCACTCCGGGACGCTTGGAAGATTTTCTCAAGCGCAAGCTGGTGCGCCTGGACCAGGTGAAGATCCTGGTGCTCGACGAAGTGGATCGCATGCTCGATATGGGCTTTCGCCCGGCGATTGCGCGCATTGCGGGCGTGCTGCCCCAGGGGCGGCAAACGCTCTGCTACTCCGCCACGCTCGAGGGCGCGGTCAAGGATGTGGTGCGCGACTATCTCAGGAACCCGGTGCGGATCGAGATCGGTTCGGTGCTCAAGCCAGCGGCGAATGTGGAGCTGCGCACCTTTGAAGTGGATCACGACAAGAAGCAGGAGCTCCTCGAACACTTGCTCGACGCCGAGCAGGGCAGCTTCCTGGTGTTCGTGCGCACCAAGCACGGCGCCGATCGCGTTGCCCGCCGCCTCAGCCGTTCGGGCTGGTCGGCGACGCAAATTCATGGCGACCGTTCGCAGGCCCAGAGGAACCAGGCGCTCAAAAGCTTTTCCGAGGGCCGTCACCGGGTGCTGGTGGCCACCGATGTCGCGGCGCGCGGTATTGACGTTGCCAACGTCGCGCACGTCATCAACTTTGACATGCCCAAGCAGGCGGAAGATTTCGTCCACCGCGTGGGGCGCACCGGTCGAGCTTCGGCGCGAGGCGTGGCATCCACATTTGCCATTCCGGCCGAGCGCGGCGATCTGCGAAAGATTGAGCGGGCACTGTCCGTCTCAATGAAGCGGTTTCGAGTGAGGGCTGCGAACCTGAGGGCTGCCTAATCCGGCTGTGTCGTCCGGCTGTCTTTAGGGAGCCGGACAATCGGCAGAAGAAGCGCTGAAGGCAGCGTCAGGAGTCCGAACTGGCGGCCGCGGCGTCTGCTTCAGTCTCGAAGACTTCGAAGAGGTCGAGGACGCCGACCATCTTGAGCATCTTGGAAACGAAGTTGGTGGGTTTTACCAGCTTGACGTTGCCCCCGACCTTTGTGGACGTGCGCAGAGCGTTGACCACAGAGCCAATGCCCGAGGAATCGATGAACGCGACGGCTTCCAGGTCGACAATGAGAAAAATGTGACCGCTGGAGAGGGCGCTCATGAAGGCGTCTTGGAACCTTATGACCGGTTCGCCGCTAACGAGCTTGCCCTTTAGTTTCAGGGTGCAGACACTTCCACTCTCAATTACGTCGAGATCCACGGGAAATCTCTCTTTCAGAATCCACTTTACGCGGGGAGATTGGCTTGTTAAGCTCGTGACCATATTCTCGTCGATGCATCTTCTTGTCAAGCGGGGGTTTGGGGGCCAACGGAGATGCGCCAATCGACGGGCCCTTGAATTAATGAAATCGCTGTAGACGCTGGTTGGGCTACGCAACGGGTCATATGTCCTGGGCGCCTGAAAAACTGTCGCGTGGAGACGCGGAAGGCCGGACTCCCGGTTTTCCCTGGCTGCACCGGGGTCTTGCGCACGATGCGGGGGCAGTGCCCGAACTCGAACGGCAGCCGAAGAGCGGAACTGATCCGCACGGCCGCGATGAACGAATGTTTGCGGAGATAAGCCGCACATGGACGAAGTGAAATACGCAGTTACCCCAGCGGACGAGGCAGCCATTGAAATGGCGGCACAACTGCTGATTGCGGCCGACGTGGCCTCGCGGGCGACGATCATCGCCGCCACCATTACCAGCCAGCTGCCAGACAGTGCGTGCCTGGTTCACCGGTATGAGCCGGAAAACGAATCTGCGCCGTGGACGATCCTGGCCGTGGCGGGAGAAGTGTCGCTTCAGCAGGTGCAGCACGCGGGGAACTGGCTGTTTGAGATGCCGGAGTCGTTTCCGGCGAAGGCGCAGGTGCACGGCAAGCGGCACTTGAGCCGCGAAGACTACGCGCACTTTGACGCACCGCACTCCTTGGACGCTCTGGCCTATGTGCCCTTGGAATACGCCGGGGGATTGGCAGGCGTGCTTGAAATCGTGTTTTTTTCCAGCTCGATCGAGCCGCGCCAATTGACGGGCCTTGCGCCGATCGTGCGCTTGACTGCGCCGGCGCTCTTGTCGGGGGAGCAGTTCGAACAGCAGCGGCAGACTCTGCTGGATTCCGTGCACCGCATGTCGCAGATGTACGACCTGGAGAAGTCGCTGAATGCGACGCTCGAAATGGATGCGGTGATTGCGTTGGTGCCGACGAAGGCCGCGGACATGCTTCCGTGCCAGGCGATGCATTTGTGGCTTTTTGACGGGGCCGATCTGCGATTGGTTTCGAGCGAAGGGGTAGACGACACGGTTGCAGTGGGCACGACCGAGGCTCCGGGCGAGGGCTACGTGGCGGATATGGCCGAAGAGGGCGAGCCGGTTCTGATCGATGACGAGAGCGACGAACGGTTGCAAAAGCGGAATGCGCGGCTGCCGGAAGAAAGCACGATCCTCCCGGTGAGCAACGCGCTTCTGGTTCCCCTGATGCAGGATGAAGCAGAGATCGGCGTGCTCGAGGCGATCAACCGCGCCGACCGGCCTTTCGACGAAGACGACCAATTCCTGATGTCGTCGATGGCCGAGACGATTGCCAGTGCGCTGAAAAACGCCAGCCTCATGTTGGCCGAGCGAAAGCTGGAGATTCTGAAGGTCCTGGTGCAGGTGAGCTCCGAGATCACTTCCACCCTGCGGCTTGATCGTCTGTTGCAGATTATCGTCAACAGCCCGCAAAGTGTCCTGCCATACGAATTGTGCGCGATCGCGCTCGACCACCGCGGGCGCTTGCAGTTGAAGGCCATCTCGGGCATGACCAACCTGCCCATGGGCGATCTTGCAGTGGAGCGGGTCAAGACGCTGGTGAACTGGCTCTCTTCACATTCCGATCCGCTGGACCTGCGATGGCAGGAGGAAACAGATTCCGACCAGAGTTCTGGACTTCCGCCGGAGGTTTTGCGCCATTTTGAAGACGCGGGCTACCGCGGGCTCTATGCTTTGCCGCTGAATGACGACCAGGGCCGCGTGGGGATGCTGATTTACGAGAGCAGCGATGCGGAGTTTCTGGATTTGCCGCAGAAGGAAATGATCAAGATTCTTTCCGGCCAGGCAACGGTGGCCATCCGCAATGCGATGCTGTACCGCGAAGTCCCGCTGATCAGCCTGATTGAGCCGCTGGTGCAAAAGCGGAACGCTTTGTTGCGGACGACGCGCAGCCGTCGCGTGACCTACGCCGTAGTGGCGGCTGCTGTGGCACTGTTCCTGATTTTCTGCCCGCTGCCGATGCGTGTTGAAGGGGACGCGGTGGTGGTGCCGCAGCATCTGGTGACCGTGGCTGCCCCGGTGGATGGGAGCGTCGACAAGGTGTACGCGCTTGAGGGGCAGCGGGTAGTGGCCGGACAGGTGCTGGGAGCCATCAACGACTGGCAATGGCGCATGGACCTGGCCGCCGCCGAAGCCAGGTATCAGGAATCGCTGCTCACGATGGAAAACGATCTGGCCCACGGCAGCGCGCAAGCGGGCGCCGACCGGGCCAATGCCGACTACCTTCGTGCGGAAGTTGCCCGAGCCCGCTCGCGCCTCGATAGCGCGCAACTGCGGTCGCCGATTGCAGGGATTGTCGTCACTCCGAACCTGCAAAATCTCGCAGGTCAGCACCTGGATGCGGGCGCACCTTTCGCTCAGGTGCTGGACCTGGAATCGGCAGTCATTCAGATTGCGGTCCCCGAGCAAAACGCCTCGCTGCTGAGCGACGGCCAGGACGCGGCGATCAAATTGGAGAGCTATCCGCAGCGAACCTGGCACAGCCAGGTTTCCGTTGTGAGTCCGCAAGCGGTCGCAGGCGATGGCTTCCGTACTTTTGCGGCCGAGGTTCAGGTCCCGAACAATGACGCGATGCTTCGCGCGGGGATGAGCGGAAAAGGAAAGGTCTATATCGGCTTGAGGCCGGCGGGTTACGTGTTGCTGCGCCGGCCGGCTCTATGGGTATGGCAGACGGTTTGGAATCTGATCGGTTGGTGACGCATGCATTTTGATAGGAACCGCAGAAAAACTTCATTGTTGGCGATGGCGGTTTTGTCGGCGCTGCTGGCAAGCGGCTGCGACTCGCATTCCCCGGCCCCTGTTGTTGCTGCAACCACGCCGCCGGGAAGCGTAGCCGCGCCGACGCCGGCTCCAGTGCCAACGCCAGCCGCGCCGGATGCAAGAGAATTCACCACCACAGGGCCGCTTGTCGCCGATCAGCAGGCCGACATTGGCGCCGAGCGCGAAGGCAGGGTGGTGCAGATCAACGCGCAAATTGGTGATCGCGTAAAAGCCGGGCAGGTCCTGGCCCAACTGGACGATCGGATTTTGCGCTCGGCGGTCGACTCACAGATGGCGCACATCGCCGAAGCCCAGGCTCAGGTTCGCAACTGGCAGGCCGAACAAGCCAGCGCCCGCGCCGATCTGGAACGGGCCAATGCACTGCACGATGCGAAAATTCTGAGCGACCAGGACTGGGAAATCTGCCAGTACAAGCTCGATGAGGCAAATGCCCAGGTTGCCCGCTACCAGAGCGAGGAGAATGCGGCGGAAGCGGGCCTTGCGTCGGCGACGGTGCTGCTGGAGCAATCGCGCATCGTGGCGCCATTCAGCGGCGTGATCGGTAGAAGCTCCATAAGGCCTGACCAGGAGGTAAAAGCCGGAGACGCCCTTTTCTGGATTACTGCCGAAGCTCCCCTGCGCGTTTTGTTCACCGTACCGGAAACGCTGATGGCTTCGTTTTCGGCCGGTAAAACGCTCGACCTGACCACTGCTGATTACCCTGACCTTCATCAGCGCGGCCGCATCTATCGCGTAAGCCCGGTGGTGGATCCGGCCAATAGCAGCGTGCAGGTGATCGGCGCGGTCGACCATGCGTCGCCGCTGCTCAAGCCCGGAATGACCATGCAAGTCCGTCTCGCGCCATGAATCTTAGCGAAGCCCTCGACGCCGCACTCCCGGAAATACCGCAGACACGGCTGGCGCGCAGCCGCACGCCGCGTCTCGATCCCGACCTTATTGTTCGCGACGACACGCTGGATGGCGAGCCGGTTGTCGGCATCTTCAAACGCGAGAAGGGAAATTATTTCCGCTTCGATCCGGGTCAATGGCAGCTTGCCCTGCTTTTTGACGGCGTTCGATCTTACCAGGAGATTGCCGAAGAGTTCACCGCCAACGCTGGGGCGCCGATGGGTGCGGCAGATGTGCAGAGTTTTGCCGATACCCTGGAAGACGCAGGCTTCTGGTACAAGAGCCCGCAAGAGAAAAACATTGCGATGAACCAGAAGCTGGTCGGTCAGCGCGAACGCCGCGCGTCGCGCAAATCCAAGGTGAGCCTGGCCTACATCGGCTTCTCTGCATGGGATCCGGATCGATATCTGACGTGGCTCGATGACCGCGTCGGCAAGTATATTTACAACCCCTGGTTCGCGCTCTTCGCCGTCGTGCTGTTCTGTTTTGAAGCCTCCATTTTCGCCGCCAATTGGAGCTTCATCGGTCCCGACATCGCACTCTACTTCAACTTCATTCACAAGGCATTGCCCGATTTGGTGGAATTCTGGCTTTTGATTTTCGCTCTTGGGTTTATCCATGAAACTGCCCACGGCCTCACCTGCAAGCACTTTGGCGGGCAGGTTCACCAAATGGGTTTCATGTTCCTTTATCTTGCGCCGTGCTTTTATTGCGATGTGACTGAAATCTGGATCTCCGCCTCCAAACTGCAGCGGCTGGCCACGATTATTGCCGGCATTTGGATCGAACTGGTGATCTGCGGCTTTTCGATGATCGTGTGGTTGAACACTCCAGCGGGCGCGTGGCTGCACGACCTCACTTACCAGTTGATTCTCATTACCGGGATCGCAGTCGTGATCCTGAACCTTAATCCGCTCATCAAGCTTGACGGCTATTACCTTTTGACTGAGGTGATCGGTATTCCCGACCTCAAAGAGCGGTCCACAGCCTTCCTCTCCGGATGGTTCCAGAGCCGTGTTCTGCGTCTGCCGGTCGAGATGATCGTGATACCTCGACGGCGCGCACCGCTTTTCATTTTTTATGCAGTCGCTTCAGGCTTCTACAGTTACATTCTGCTTTTTTTTGTCGTCCGCCTCGCATTTAACATTTCCTATCACTGGCTGGCGGACTTCGCAATCATCCCAGCAGGTGTGTTGTTTTTCTTCATGTTCCGATCGCGTCTGCGCTCTCTGCGAAACGTGACCGTTCAGTTCTGGCGGGAGAAACTCGGTGCGACCCGGCTTCTGCGCCCCGTTCCTCTTGTTGCGGCCGGCATCATCATGGCATTCCTTTTGCTTCCACTCTGGCGCGACCGTGAGAACGCATATTATGTCATTGAACCGATGCGCTCTGAAGTCCTTCATGCGGCCATTCCCGGAAAGGTGGATGACGTCCTGGTTCACGAAGGAGAACAGGTACGTGCCGGTCAAGCACTGTTGACGATGTCCAGCACTCTGGCGGCTTCGATGGTCGACTCCGCCGGTGCACAAAGCCGCAGCGCGAGCTTTCAGGCGTTCAACGCCGAATTGCGCGGGCAAAGCATCGGCCCGGCGGCCGCACGGCAAAACGGGGCAGTGCACTTCACGCGGCTCGCGGATGAGGCGGAATCCTCACTCACAGTAGAAGCGCCCAAGAATGGGATCGTGCTTACGCGGGATCCCGCAGCCCTTCTCGATCAGGACGTTGGCCCCGGGCAGCCGTTGCTCGACATGGCCGACGATGGGCCACGAGCGGTGCGCGTCTACATTCCCTCCGCAGCTCTCGATCGTATCCAAGCGGGCGCTGAACTCTCGCTGGAGCTTCCCGGCCGTTTTTCTCCGGTTCACCTTACGCTGGCCCAGCCGGGGGGTGATGCCGTGAACCTGCCTGAGGGCCTTGTAGCAGCGCAGGACTACAAAGGCATCAAGCTCCCGGTCTTCTATACCGCTCGTATGGAGCTACCGGAATCCGAGGGCAGCCCCGGATTCGGAGTCGCCGGCCGCGCAATCGTCTTTGGGGTCAGGCGAAGTTTGGCAGGGCGCGCTTTCACCGTGGTCTTCGATCTGCTCAGAGCGCACATTTGGTGGTAAAGCAAAAGCGGCAACCGCTTGCGCGATTGCCGCATATTGCACGCGAGAGAAAATTGGATCGGTGTTCATTCGGTGCTGGGAGGGCTGCTCGAACCGCCTCTCTCTCATGAAACACACCAAGGGTCTTTAGCTGATCCCGCACTGGCCTCAAATTTGCAGGCCGGATCGAGCGAAAAATGCACCAACCGGCAGTTTTACAGATAGCGGGCAGCCGTACGAACGCCGCTGGCTGTACGAACGCCGCTAGGCCGTGCGAACGCCGCTGGCCGTACGAACGCCGCTGGCTGTGCGAACGCCGCTGGCTGTGCGAACGCCGCTGGCCGTACGAACGCCACTCGCCGTGCGAACGCCACTGGCCGTACGAACGCCGCTGGCCGTACGAACGCCGCTGGCCGTACGAACGCCGCTGGCCGTGCGAACGCCGCTGGCCGTGCGAACGCCACTGGCCGTCCGAACGCCGCCGGCTGTGCGAACGCCGCTAGCTGTGCGAACGCCGCTAGCCGTTGCAAGGCTCTTTGCCGCAACCAGCTTTGCTGCGCTCGTCGGAGCAGATGCGCCTTGCTTCGCGGCGGTTAACTTCGCGGCATTGCTGCCACTGATCAGAGACTTCTTTGAGATTGCCATTGTTTTTCTCCCCCAGATTGATTTTGAATTCCTTGACGCTGTACCTAATGCATCTGGCATGCCAAACTGCCCACGACGCGGCCCGAATCTTCAACCCCCTGAATTCTCGCGGTTTAAAGGGTATTGGGGTTAGCCGGCCATCTATCGGGAATCCACGGTTGGGTTAATAATTAACCCATTGGTGGTTAATTATTAACCCTTCTCCTTGTCAGAGCCCGTATTTGCGGCAAAGGTACTTCATCCGTTGGTTATCCATATTGAGCAGCCGTGCAGCCGCAGCCTTGCTCCCGTCGGTACGCCGAAGGGCCGTAGAAAGCAGCGCAACCTCCAGCCGTCGAATCTCGACGTCAAAATCGGTTCCCTCCTCGGGCACCAGAATGGCCTCCTGGGCAGCAACGCTTTCGGCCGTTACGCGGACGGGCAAATCGCCGGCACGGATATCGTCTCTGCGAACTGTCACCACCAGGCGCTGGATCAGATTTTCCAGCTCGCGCACGTTTCCCGGCCACGTATGTTCTTCAAGGGCAGCAAGCGCATCGGGAGCCATCTGCTTGATGGGTACACCGTTGGCCACGCAATGAGCTTCGAGGAAGTAATCGCAAAGCAGGGAGATATCGCCCTCTCGCTCCCTGAGCGGAGGCAGTTGAATGGGGATGACATGGATCCGGTAAAAGAGATCCTCGCGAAACTTCCCGGTCCGGACCATCTCTTCGAGGGGCTCGTTGCTGGCGCAAATCAAGCGGAAATCGATCTTGCGCATGGTGCGCCCGCCGAGCCGTTGCACCTGATGGTCTTCAAGCACGCGAAGCAACTTGGTTTGCAATGGGGCCGTCAGAGTGGCAATCTCATCGAGAAATAGCGTGCCGCCATCGGCCAGCTCAATCTGCCCCGGCCGCGATTCGGTGGCTCCGGTGAATGCTCCGCGCTCGCTGCCGAAAAGCTCCGATTCGATCAGGCTTTCAGGCAGAGCAGCGCAGTTAAGGCGGATAAAGGGCTTGTTGGCGCGCGGGCTGAGCGCCACGACGGCGCGGGCGGCCAATTCCTTGCCAGTTCCACTCTCCCCGCGGATGAGCACGTTGATGCTGCTTTGAGCCACCTGCTGGATGGCGTCATAAACCAGCCGCATAGAGTCGCTGGCGCCGACAAAATCCTGGAAGCGGCTCGATTCCAGCGATTGCTGTCGCATCCGGTCGCGCTCCGCTTCTTCAGCGCGGTAGCGTAGTGTTTCCACAATTGTCGTGCGGAGCTCGGCAATATCGACAGGGTTACGGAAATGAGCGTCTGCCCCCGCCTCGAGCGCCTGCTTTTCCACCGAGCGAGTGCGCGCGCGGCTCATGGAAATAAGAGTGAAATTCTCGTTCAGCCTGCGCAGTTCGTTCAGAACCGGCAAGCCCCCGTAGGGGTCTTCGCCCTGAGTATCGATGTCGAGAAGAACTGCCGCGATATACGCTTCCCGTGTCCAACGTGCCAGGCCGTCATAGCTGTCGCGAACGATCACCTCGAACCAGGGAGCGATCTCCGGAATCAGCACATCCAGGAACTCCTTGTCCATCGTAACGATGCACACTACCGGCAGCGTGGTCTGGGGAGCCGCGGGCGAGTCGGGCACCTTGGAGTTTCGTCGTGTGGCCATATCGAATTTTACCGTTGAAAAGGGCCGACCCCGCGAGAGGTGCCGATTGACGACATTTGATTCTTGTGACTTGCCAAAGACACCGAACTCCGCGGATGAATTGATCAGACCGCGGGCACTGTGGCGAGCGTCTGGTATTCACGCTTATAGTTGTGGTAGTCACTGCTGTTCTCGGGGTGCCGACAAGATATGGCTTCGGCAATTTTCGGGATTGTGATCGAATCGATGGCCCTGGAAAACATGTATTGATTCCAAAGGGTTTACAGTGAATCTGCCCAACTCCATCACGATGACGCGGATCATCATGATCCCGTTGTTCCTCTGGATACTGTCGCCGCATTTTCCCTGGGCTGGTCCAGGTGGGACGCAAGAGATTCTGGCATCGATTCTCTTCGTCCTGGCGTCAATCACCGACGGGCTGGACGGATATCTGGCGCGCAAACGCGGGCAGATCACGACCATGGGCATGTTGCTCGATCCGCTCGCCGACAAGATCATGGTGACCGCCGCTTTCGTTGCACTCGTTGCTTACAACCCTGAGGTGGTCAAGGTCTGGATCGTGGTGGTCATCGTCGGCCGCGAGTTTCTCATTTCCGGCCTGCGATCCATCGCGGCGTCTGAAGGGTTCACCATCACGGCCAGCGAATTGGGCAAGCTGAAGACCGTGGTCCAGATCGTCTCCGTGGTGTCGGCCATTCTTGCTCATGGCTGGCATCACTGGCAGATCGGCGTGCTCACGATCCCCATTTACTGGTACGCCGTCGCGGCCATCTACTTTGCCGCACTGGTCGCCATCATCTCGGCCGTCGATTACTTCATTGGTTTCTGGAAGCAGATCGACCACGCCTCAAAGGGCCGCCGCAAGGGCGCTGTGCTTTCACGCGGGAAAAGCGTGCGCATCTCGTAGGAACAGGGAATAGGGAGCAGGGAATAGAAAAGAACCTTCGTCCTGCTTTCTACTGGCTACTCTCAGGCGGCTACTCCATACCATCTACTGAAGGACCCCGGCAGCGATCTCGATGTTGATCTCCGGCAGCGACAGGAGTGTGTTGTGAACCAGGCAATGATGCACGCTGCGGATCATTCCCTCGTTTTGCTCGGCGGTGAGCGCAACAGGGCTCGTGACGAGGACGCGGAAGTTGCCCAGCCTCGCCGGCTTGAGTAGCTTCTCTGCAGTCACTGAAACTTCGAGCCCGCTTTTTGCCAGATTGCGGGTCCTTAGATACTCCGCGGCATAAAAAGCCGCGCAGGAGCCCAGCGACGCGAGCAAAAACTCCGGCGGAGTCATGCCGCAATCCGTCCCGCCATTTTCCGCAGGTTGATCGCATGCAATGTGGTGCGATCGAGTCTCGATGTCGAACTTTACGCCTTCGATCTGACTGACCTTCACTTCCATACGGTCCTCGCTTCCTATCAATAGAAGCCATGAAGAAGGTGACTTGTTACAGGCTAGCGAGGATTGTTTTTGAAGGATGTGACGACGGTCGCTCGTGAATCGTGCTGGATGCGCCGGGGCGGGGTCGGCCATGGGGGCAAGAGGCTAGTCGGCAGCCGCTGTTTCAGCCACGGTGGCAGCCACCATGGAACGAATGGCATCGATCACCAGATTGGGTTCGTCGAGGTGAATCCAGTGCTCGCTGTTTCTGGCGAATACCTGCTGCGCCGCGTCTCCAATGCGATTGAGGTCATCCTGCGAGAGCGGCGTGGTATTGGCGGGCGTCAGCACCGTGACGGGAATGTCGCGGATCGGCCCGACTCCATCCATTTCGGTCACGGTCTCAGGAATCGACGAGATGTGGCTGCGAATTCCAGCATAAAATCCGGGGCGCGACCAGTGGGCCGCAACCGCCGGCCATACGGAGCGCGGCATCTTTCTCACTTCGGTTTTGATTCGCGTCAGCACGTGGCGTTTTTGGGCGCCGGCGGCGCCGACAATCTGGTCGGAGAGATGGCTCGCGCGACAGAACAACAAGCTGACCATCAGCCGTGCCAGGCCGCAAGAGGCCACGGGCATGGCGAAGCGGATCAGCCTGTGGCCTAAATCAATTTGAGACTGCTTTGAAGGGTCAAGCGGCGGCCATTGATTGCAACGCATGGGATCAATGAGCACCACGCCCGCGATTTCATCGGGATAAAGCAGCGCGTAACGGCGCATCACGAGCCCGCCAAACGAGTGCCCAACCAGAATAAAAGGCGGCTTGAGCCCAGCACGGTGCAACATCTGGTGCAACTCCACGGAAATGTTGCCGGGAACGCGGGCCGTGCGGCAGCGGCTGCTCCAACCCAGACCGCTTCGATCGTACGCGACTGTGCGCGCGGTCTCGGCGATGGCTTCTTGAATGCCTCGCCAGTTGAGATGCGTGGCGCCAAAACCTGCTTCGAACAGAACGGTCGGCTCACCCGCGCCCATCTCAAATAGATAGAGTTTGGATCCGTCCCCGATAGTCACCCAGCGACCCGAAGCTGTAAATCGCCGCCGGTCGCGCCAACCACCAATCCATTGGTACAGCACACCTGTCGCGAGCACGGCTGCTGCAAAGGCGGCGATCCAAAGGACGGCGTGCATGACTCTCCTAGAAATGTGTGAGCGCGACCGGACTGAAGTCGGCTGCCGTGAGTTTCGCCTTGGCACTGCCGCGATCGAAGATGAGCAATGTCGAGCCCGCCAGTCCGCGCGTCTTGACTTCAACCTGGTGCGCGAACCAGTGGCCTTCTTCCTGGCGCACGCCGTACGACGTAAATTCTTTCACCATTCCCGAGTCTTTGAGCGTCTTTTCCGCATAAACAGGGAAGCCGATCGTGGGATCGATCCAGGTTTTTACCTCCGAGTAATGCGTTCGAACCTCCGGACCAGGCGTGCTCTTAACCACGTCACAATTGCGGGCGCCGAATTTAACCATGCCCTCTGACGTTTGGCTTGGCCAGAAGTATTGCTGTTCGAGGAAGTCTTCGTAATCGAATCCGGGACCCAACGGATGGTCGCTCCATTTATCAAATGGCAGTAGGTGAGACGTTGCCTCGCCCGGGTCGGCGATGCGAATCGCATTGGCGCCGTTGGCGGGCATCACCAGAAGAATATGCTGGCGCAAGTCGCGATGCGTTTCGGATGGCTGCCCGAGATCGACAAACATGCGCAACTCCCCGGGGAACCAGTGCGTCTTGATGGTGACGGGATAGCTCACGCGCGCGCCGCTGGCGTCAATTGCGATCAGGTGGCCGCTGACGCGAAAGTCGGCGTTCTCAATCTGTTTGCGAGCCGTGGCCAGAAGATCGCTGACATTTGCATTCTGGGCCCAAATTGCCGGGACCATCGCGGCAATCAGTGCCGCATACCGGGCCACCCGCAAGGCCCTCACGCTTCGCGCGGTTCTCATGCCTGGATCCTGCCGTCGCGGATGTGAATGTGGCGCGGCGCACTAAGGGCAATGTCGTTCTCGTGAGTCACGATCACCAGCGTCATGCCGCGGTGCTCCCGGATGCCGCGGAGAATCTCCATAATGTGGCCCGTATTCATGCTGTCGAGATTGCCCGTGGGCTCATCCGCGAGAAGAATGGCCGGATCGTTGGCCAGTGCGCGGGCGATCGCCACGCGCTGCCGCTCGCCTGCCGAGAGCTCATTCGGATAATGCTGCATGCGATCCTTCAGGCCCATCTCTTCAAGCAAAGCAGACGCGCGCTCGATCCGGTGGTTAGCGCGACCGTTTAACGCCAGCATGGCCACCTGAACATTTTCAACCGCGCGCAGCGTGGGCAGCAGGTGAAAAGCCTGGAAGATGAATCCGACCTGGCGCGAACGAAAACTGTCCAGGTTCACTTCCGTGCCCAGCGGCGATCCCCGGAAGAGAACATCACCGCTGCTCGGCGAATCGAGGCCGCCGAGCATGTGCAGCAGCGTGGATTTCCCGCTTCCGCTGGGTCCGCTGATGGTCAGATATTCGCCGGCTTCGATTAAAACGTCCACACCGCGCAAAGCCGCGACGCGCCCATCGTCATAGCTCTTGACCAGTCCTCGCGCTTCCAGGATGGGGCTACTCATAGCGCAAAGCCTCCACCGGCGAAAGCCGCGCGCCACGCCATGCAGGATATGCTCCAGCGACGAGCCCCGATCCGATCGCGATGAGCAGCGATTCGACGAGATGAACCGGCGAGACGGAAATCGAAACCACGCTCGCGGTCTGCGGCATAACGGAGAGAATCCACAAGGCACCCAATCCCACAAGGATGCCAAGCAAGCCTCCGGCCATGCCCAGGCCAGCCGCCTCAGTAAGGATGAGCAGAATCACGTGCCTGCCTTTCCAACCCAGCGCGCGCAAAATCCCGATTTCGCGCGTGCGCTCAAAAACTGACATCGCCATGGTGTTGGCTATGCCCACGATGCCAATGAGCAGGGCAATGGACGATGTGCCCCAGGCCACCGAGTGCGCAATGTCCACAATCTGATTATTGGATGCGCGTTCCGCGGCAGGCTCTGCCCGGATGCCGGGCGCAAGCGCGTCAATCTCCGCCTGAACCCGCGCCACGTAGTGCTCATACGATTCGCCGACCGGCGTGGGCCGAAGCCGCACATGAAACGCGGTCACTTTCCCCTGCCGGCTGGAGATGCTCTGCATCTGATCGAGCGGCATGATCACCGCGCCTGTCTCCAGCGCCGTGCCTCCGTGAAAGATTCCCGTGATGGTGAACGTCTGGCCAAGAATGACGATGGAATCGCCGACTCTCTTGTTCAGATTTTGCGCCAGCAGGTCTCCCAGCACAACTTCCGGCTGTCCCGCGCGGAAACCTGTGCCCGATGTGAAGTGAAGGGCGGCCAGTTCATAGGAATCCGCCCGCCATCCGTAGACGAGCGCATTCACGTCGGGCGTCAGGTCGATGAGATTGAAGACCAGAGGCGAAACCGCGGCCACCTCGGGAAGAGCCTTGATTTTCGGGTCCAGCGACTCATCAATCGAGCTATTGAATAAGCTCGATTCGAGAACAGCAATATCGGTGCCTGAGCTTTGATAGAGCCGCAGCCACTCCTGTTCAAACGATCGCGAAAACCCCACTAAAGCCACAAATGCCCCTATGCCCATCGTAATCCCGCAGAGGGTGAGCAGGGTTCTGAGGCGCCGGCGCCGAAGATTCTTCCAGGCGAATCCGGTGAACGAGAGCTGCGAGGGCATGGCCTTGGAAAGTATCCTCGTGGACACGGATGTGGAGGGGGTCCGTGTGCGTAGTTTATCGAGCGGTGGGCCTTCTGTCCATTTCCGAATGGGTTCGCAACTGGATTACGAACACACCCGGTCAACCTGTGCGGTTCAGCCGCAGGAACAATCGTACGCTCCCGCTTTGCCGCAGAGATACGGAAGAATGAGGGCATGGATCGCGGGCCGGCTAAAAAGCATGGAAAAAAGCGAATGCCGCGGCCGTAACCGCGACAGTGCTCTCCTGTCGATATCCCGAATCAACCGCGGCGAATGAAGCTGCCGCTGCGGCTCAATCAGTGAACCAGCCCGCGTTCCTCGGCGCGATCAGCGCCCGCGTCCCCCGCCCCCGGTGCCTTTGCGCGCCGTATAGCAATCGCGGCAATAAACCGGCCGGTCGCCTCGGGGCTCAAAAGGCACGGTCGTAGGCTGGCCACAACCCGAACAAATCACAGGTGTTCCCTGCGAAGGAGTCGAACGGTGGCCGGATCCTCCTTGATCGGCCTTCTTTGCCTGGCGGCAAGGCTTACAACGCTTGGGTGTCGAGTAACCGCGTTCCTGAAAAAACTGCTGATCGGCAGAGCTGAAGGTAAATTCCTGCCCACAGTCGCTGCACGTAATTTGCATGTCTCCGGCCATAAGACTCCTTGTGAGGGGATTGTACAGCCCAAACCATGTTTTTTCTGCAAGGATTCTTTTTGACGAGGTAAAAAATGAGGTAGATCCGGCCTCTTCGGACTTCCCGGGCGCATGACTGGCGTGCCAAAGACCCTCAAGCCCGCGCGCTGTATAGTCTCTCCATAGAGGCATTTCTGCCTTCTCAAGGCGTCGCGCCCCACCCGAAACCCGGCTCCCGAAGAACGATGAAGAACGCGCCCAATCCGGAGTTCGAGGCCGAGTGCATCCGCAGGGTTATGGCTGGTGAAAAGCAGCTTTTTCACGATTTGATTCGCCCCTGCGAGCGACCGATTTTCTTTCTTCTAATGTCTATCCTGCGCAACGAGGCCGAGGCCGAAGATGCTGCGCAGGAAGCAGTTGTAAAGATCTATCGAAACCTGCACCTCTTCCGAGGCGAATCGCAATTCCGTACCTGGGCGCTCTCCATCGCCCGCAACGAGGGACTGGGCCGCCTGCGCAAGGCCGAGACGCGCCGCGAGGACTCGCTCGATGCGCTCACCGACGAGCAAACCGGCGACTTTACGCCTGCCATTCTCACCAGCTGGCGCGAAGTCCCGAGCAAGGCTCTGGAGCAAAAAGAGCTTGCCGCCTTGTTGCGCCAGGCCATTGACGGCCTGCCCGAGATTTACCGTAACGTCGTGCTGCTCAGGGACATCGAAGAAATGGACGTTCGTGAGACTGCCGCTGCGCTCGGGATTGCCGAGGGAGCGGTCAAGGTTCGCCTCCACCGGGCGCGGGCGCTTTTGCAGCGCAGCCTGGCGCCACGGTTGAAAGGGTTCGCGCCCCAGCGGAGCAAGCTGTTTGGTTGGGCAAGCGGAAGGAAAGACGAGTCGAGATGAGGATCGACTGCAAACACGTCTGGGAACACATCTCCGGCTACATCGACGGCGAGGTGGATGCGGAGCTGCGCGCCGAAATCGATAAGCATCTCGAGACATGCGAAATCTGCTCCGCGGTGCTCGACTCCACACGAAATGTCGTGGTGCTCTACGCGGATGGACGCGTCTTCGAATTGCCCGTGGGATTCAGCCAGCGGCTGCACGAGTGCCTGGAAAAAGAAATGGAAGTTTCCGGGCCGTAAGCTCAGCTCTTCTCGCGCTCCGTGACAACTTAGAACGCCGACGCTCCGTGGTTCACGATTGGATGCGTGTAGATCTCGAGGCCGGCAAGCAACAGTGTTGCAACGGCCATAGCCACCTGCAGGCGTTCCGACCTTTGCTGCTTCTTTGTGATCGGCTGCTTGCGCCACTGCGACTCAGGTCTCGCGCGCAGGTGCCAGACCCACGCCAGTACGGCAAGGTTGATCACCGCGCCGGCTACCGCGATGGAGAGCATTGGAATGCGAATAGCATCGCGGTGAAACGAAAGCACCGGTGTGGCAATGCTGCTGGCGGCGAGCGCCGCAACGCCGATCCCCACGCGAATCCCGTTGATGGTCAGGATCGCCGTGCATAAACTTTGCAACAGCGCCATCACTACCGCCGTGCCCGACACTGCGGTCAGTCCTTTTGTGCTTTGCAATCGACCTCCCGAAACCGCAGACGCGCGGCTCGCCCCAACCGGATAGGCTCCTGACGTGGCAACCTTTGTGCCGCGGACATACTCCAAACTTCCAAGGCTCAAACAGGGTAGCGCACCCAGCGTTCGGCGGCCAATGGCCCTCGGTCGCGAAGCGACAATCGGATGACAATTTCACGGGCCAAGTTACGCCCGAAAGTGATAAATTCATCGTGCCGCGCGTTTTTCGGTGTAACCTTTTTTCGCGCAGGCACTCAAAGGTTGCGTACCACCAATTCTGCGGGGGGGACAAACGGCCCACCCTGCCTTCCCCAACCCCGCGGTCTGCAACTCCGCGTCACCCCCATACGAGGTCAAAAAACGCCATGAAGAACCAGTTCAATGCGATGCTTCTCACTGCTGCGCTCGCCGGTCTCGCCGGTGGCAGCGCAGTCGCGGCCCATGCGGCCACGCAAGCCACACCGCAGCCCAACCAGGTCAAGGCTGCCAGGGCCGGTGTTCGCTACACCAGCTTCGACCAGGACACCGCCAAGCACTCCTGTAAAGGCAAGAACGACTGTAAGGGCCAGGGCGGCTGCAAGTCCGGCGACAACGGTTGCTCGGGCAAGAACAGTTGCAAGGGCAAGGGTGGCTGCGCCACCGATGGCTCCAAGATGCCTGACGCCATCTAAGAACAACCATCAGTTGTCAGTGATCAGCGGTTCGCGCACGGCTTGCACGGCTTCCGCGCCCCGGACTCCGAGAATTGTTCAGCTCTGCCGGCCGCTTTTCACTGACGACTGACCGCTGTGAACCGTGAACTACGAACTGTGAAATAAGAACTGTCAACCGACAACTGCGAACTGTGAACACGTACTGTGAACTACGAACTACGAACTGCGAACTGTCTTCATGCCCGGCAACCGATTCAATGCGTACCAGGACCACGGCGTTGGCATCGGCCTGCGCATCCCTCACTACGAGCACATCTTCTCCCGCAAGCCGGTTGTTGACTGGTTTGAGATCATCTCGGAAAACTACATGATCGATGCCGGCCGTCCGCTGGCCACGCTCGATCGCATTCTCGAACAATACAGAGTTGTCCAGCACGGTGTGTCGATGTATTTCGGCTCTGTGACCGCGCCCGATCCAGAACACTTGAAGCGTCTAAAGCAGCTCGTCCGCCGGACTAAAACTCCCTGGCTCAGCGATCATCTCTGCTGGGGCTCTGTTGACGGCACCTACACGCACGACCTGCTCCCGCTGCCATACACCTGGGAGGCCGTCGAGCGCACCGTCGAACGAGTTCGCATGGTGCAGGACTATCTTGAGATTCCCGTCGCCGTCGAAAACGTGAGCTCCTACGCCGCCTTCACCGGCTCTGAGATGACCGAATGGGAGTTCTTGACCGAAGTTGTCGAACGCGCCGATTGCGGAATTCTTTTTGATGTGAATAATGTTTACGTCTCGGCCATGAACCATGAGTTCAATCCCATGGACTACGTGAACGCGGTGCCGGCCCATCGCGTGGCACAGATTCACATTGCGGGCCACTCGAAATACGAAAAGTACATTCTCGATACGCACGATCACCCGGTCATCGATCCGGTATGGCAGCTTTATGCGCGCGCCATTGAGCGCTGCGGGCCTACGCCGACCCTGCTCGAATGGGACGACCACATCCCCAGCTTTGAAGAAGTCCATGCCGAGGCGAGGAAAGCCGAGCGCTACCTGCAGCCGGCGCCGGAATCAGCGTCATCTTCGGGCAAATCTAAATCCCCCCACGATGTCATCCTGAGCGGAGCGAAACGCAGTGGAGCGGAGTCGAAGGACCTGCGGTTGTCTCCCATCGAAGTCGGAGCGGCGAAATGATTGTGACCCCAGCGACGAAAATAACCCACGAAAATGGGTGCCCCACCCTCGCCGCGTCGTTGTTCTTGCGGCTAGGGTGGGATACCGCAAAACTCAATTCTGCAATCGAGACGAAGCCATGGATCTAGAGTTGCTTCAGCGCGAGATGGCCGCCGCGGTCATGCAGCCACTGACCAAGGACGACAACATGCGCGCGACCGCAACCGACGGGCGCACGATGGCTGATATTGCGGCCTCGTTTATCGCGCCCAACTCGCGCCTCACGGCATTCGAGCGCCTTGAAATCTACAACCGGCAGTATTGGTATCGGGTTCTTGGAGCGTTAGCTGAAGATTTTCCCGCGCTGCGCGCTCTGGTTGGAGAGCGCCGCTTTGAGGCGCTCAGCATTGCGTATCTTACCGAGCATCCTAGCCGCTCCTTCACACTGCGCAACCTGGGATCGAAACTTCCCGAATGGCTCGCAGCGCATCCAGAGCACGTGGGCCGCCGTCACCGCCTGGCTCTGGATTTGGCAAGAATGGAGTGGGCGTTCGTCGAAGCCTTCGATGCGCCGGAGCGAGATCCGCTTACGCAGCGCCAGATCGCGGGACTTCAGGGCGAGTCGAAGCTCGCCCTCCAACCCTGCCTGCAGCTCGTTGCGCTTAACTACCCGGCTGATGATCTGGTGCTGGAATTGCATAAACGTGAAAAACGCCAGACAAGTGAAGCGGGCGTTGCTCACGAAGATTCGGGTGCGGACGTCGCAATTCCGAAGGTGCGACCTCGGCCCGTATGGCTGGCTGTGCATCGCGTGGATCTGTCGGTCTACTACCGGCGCATCGCGCGCGAAGAATTTCAAACCCTAGCCGCGCTCCGTGATGGCCGCGCTCTTGGTGAGGCGATCGAGGCGGGATTCATCGGTTCTCGCATTCCCGAACACAAACGGGCTGAGCGCGTGCAGGACTGGTTTGGCAGTTGGGCCGAGCTGGGATGGATTTGCGCCACTTGATCAGCTTGTCATCCTGAGCGAAGATCGCAAAGCGATCGGAATCGAAGGATCTGCGGTTGCCTCTTGTCTTGTATCAGGGCAAGGCTTTAGCAGTGCCGAAAGATGAGCACAAATCTTCCGGGCTTTAGCCCCTCAGGAATGATTTCCACCCTCTGCACCGCCGATTCCTCCGCCAAATTCGCGTTACGAAGGAGAATTATGTCCGCTCTTGTACGAACCGCAACCGTGGCCTACGGCGGGATGCGCGCGTTTCTCAAGAAACTCGAGAGCCCGCTGCTGCTCTCGATCCGCCTCTATTGGGGCTGGCAGTTCGCAACGGATGGCTGGGCGAAGCTGCATCATCTCGATCGCGTTGGCCAGTACTTCGCCACGCTCAACCTGCCGATGCCGCACCAAACAGCGCTCTTCGTCTCGGTGGTGGAGTTTGTCGGCGGAATTCTCCTCGCCGTCGGCCTGGTCACGCGCCTTACCGCGCTGGTGCTCTTCATCAACATGACCGTCGCTTTCTGGACGGCGGAAAAGCCCGCCTTCCTGGGAGTCCTCTCGGATCCAGACAAGTTTCAGGGCGCAGACGCCTATAACTACTGGTTTGCCGCGCTGCTCATCATGATTCTGGGGCCCGGCCTGTTCGCGCTGGACACGCCGCTTGCTCTTCGCTTCTCGCGGCCAGCCATGGCAGCGAAATCTGCGTTATCATCGGTCAGATCAATCTTCAAACAAAGATAGGCGTCAAGTAAGGTTCGGGTCCATGCGTATCGTCTACCTGCTCTCATCGCTCGGCGTAGGCGGGGCAGAAAAGCAGGCGCTGGCCGTAGCAGATCGCATGGCCACGCGCGGCCACACCGTCGCATTGCTGGTGCTGATGCCGCGGCTTGCGGCAGAGTGGCCCACAGCGATTCGCACACTTCACCTCGACGTGCGCAAAACGCCTTGGAGCGTGCTCAAAGGATTCAATCGAGGGCGCGCATTTCTTCGCGAGTTTCAGCCGGATTTGGTGCACAGCCACGGCTTTCACGCCAACATTTTTGCCCGGCTGCTTCGGCTAGGGGGGGCGAAGTTCGCCGTGCTCTCCACCGTGCACAACGTGTACGAGGGCGGATGGCTTCGGATGCTCGCCTATCGCCTTACCGACTCCCTCAGCCGTCGCACCGTCGCCGTAAGCCAAGCCGCGGCCGACCGCTTCACTCGCCTGGGCGCCGTCCCGCGCCGAAAGTGCTCGGTGATCCTCAATGGGATCGACGTTCGGGAGTTCACCCCGAATGGAGAGAGCGGTGCGCGGGTTCGGGCGGAAATCGGTGTTTCCGATGCGAGCGACGAAGCAGAGTTCGTCTGGCTTGCCGTCGGCCGTCTCGTTCCGGCGAAGGACTATCCAAATCTTCTGCGCGCCTTTGCTGAAGTGCGCTTGGGGCGCGGCGATGCGCGTTTGTGGATCGCAGGCAACGCTGCATTGGGTCAGATCGCAGCGTTGCAGCAATTGCGAAGCGAATTAGAACTCGGTGATTCCGTTCGCTGGCTCGGCCTGCGCCGCGACATGCCCGCGCTCCTCGATGCAGCCGATGCCTTTGTCTCCGGTTCCGCGTGGGAGGGAATGCCGCTGGCCGTTGGCGAAGCCATGGCGATGGCCAAGCCCGTTGTCGCCACCGATGTGGGCGGCGTGCGCGAGTTGATCGGGGACACTGGCGTCGTCGTTCCGGCAAAAGATTCAGTGGCGCTGGCCGACGCAATGCTGGCGACGATGGGTGAGGGCAGGGAAGAGCTTGCTGCGCGTGGCCGCGCCGCCCGCCAGCGCATCGTCGATCAATTCAGCATGGATGCGACTGCGGACACATGGGAGGAGCTGTATCGTTCATTGGTCGTGAGTAGTGAGTCATGAACGGCAAACGGTGAACCTTGGATTGTCGGCCGTGAATTGTGAAAAGGGACTCACGTTTTCATGATCTCTAATGCCTCGGTCCCTTATTCCCTTGGTCCCTGCTTTCAAAACTGAAACGCCGCCTGGAAAAAGATGCGCCGCGCTGCCGAACTGGTCGAGAAGATGTTGCCGGCGAGTCCATTCGATTTGCCGAACTGAGGTCCCGGACCATATTGCCCGGTGCTCGAATTGAAGGTAGGCTGGATGCCGCCCACAGGCGTACCCAGATCGATGTCGTTAAACAAGTTCAGCGCCTGAACGTTGAAGTTCAGCGAGTACTTCTTTGCGTTCGCGTTTGCACCCCCAGGGCCACCGCCCAATCCTCGAGGGCCGCCGCCACCGCCTCCGCCAAAGGGTCCGCCGCCAAAGCCACCACCAAACCCACCGCCTCCGCGTCCGCCGCCGCCACCGCCCGCTTGCGGGCCGCCCGGTGAGGCCACTTTCGGTCCGATCCCGAACGAACGCCCCACGCGCAGGTTGACCGCGACTGAGGATGGACTGTTGCCGAGCGAAACGGGAACGATGCTCTCTCCAGCTCCGGGCACAAGGTCCAGCGTTCCGAAGCTCGTTTGAACCACATTGCTTGTCGTCGCCGGCGCGCTCGTATACGAAGGCCGGTCGTTGAAGAAGTTGTCGCCGGTCAGGTCGTACGGCGAAGTGACGTTATAAGGGCGCCCTGCCTGCGCAATCAAAAACGGGTTGAAGGTGATTCCCCACGGGCCGTTGTAATTGCCCATCAGGAACAGCCACTGCGGCCGGATAAACGATGCGCGCCCGTAGTCCTGCCTCAGGTCGTACGAGTTCGAGGGGCTCGATCCTCCTCCGCCGTCGGAGTTCGCCCAGCTGCCCGCATAAAAGCCCAGCACGGTGAACTTTGGCGAGAAGCGGGCGTTGATGTTCACAATCACCTGGTTCTCGTTCATCACCGCCTCGGGGAAGTACTGATCCACGATTCCTGGACAGTCATTTGCCGCTTCGCAAGTTGCATTTGTGCCCGGTCGCGGCGCGCTAATCGTCGGCGGGCCGCCGGAATTGTACGTGTAATCGCCGGGCAGATAGGCGTTCGAGTCGCGCACCACCAGTTGGTGGAAACCGGAGGTGTGCATATAAGTGAACGTGACAGTCGCAGCCTTGGTCACCTGCCGCTCCACGCTCACGCCAAGCTGCGCCAGATAAGGCGAGCGGTAACTCGGAGAGATCGCGTTGATCGCGGAAGTACGTGTCGCGCCCGATCCGCACGAGGCCACGCCGCCGCTGATCGAGCTCAGGCTGGTGCCGTCAAAGCATGTGGGATCGCTGATGACGAATTGCGCCTGGCTGTCGGCGGTGCCGTTCAGCTCCTCCAGGCTCATCAAATCGTTGGTGGCGAAGCGGTCGTAAAACAATCCGAAGCCGCCGCGCAGGACGGTCTTGGTAGTCGTTCCCTTCTTATGCCCGTCAAGCGCGTATGCAAACGCCACGCGTGGCGCCCAGTCGCTGTGGTCGGCGATATGGTTCTGCCCCTCCCACCGCAACCCTCCGGAAAGAGTGAGCAGTTTGCTCACCGTCCAGTCGTCCTGGAAAAAGAGCGCGGCGTTGAAGACGTTTCCCTGGAAGGCAAACGGCCCCGTTGTGTAGGTGAGTTTGGTCGGCAAGCACGCCCCCGCAGTGTTCGCCGGGCAATTGGTGCCAAGCGGCTGGTTGCCCGCCCAGTTATTCCATGTGTTCACAAACGCGGTGATCGACGGGAAAGTGAAACCGCCGTTGAAGTTTGCATCCGTCGATTGTGCCTCGCGGTCGTCGCGCAGCCAAGCACCCACTTTGATGGCCTGCTTGCCCTCGCTCAACGTCAGGTAGTTCTGCAGCTCGAAGTGATCGGAGTGCGACGAAGATGTTTGCCCCGAGTTGCCCCCGGCGGAAAACACCCTGGGCACGCTGAAGCTGGGTGCGTTTCCTGCCGGCCCATAGCCAGGCGCGGAACTCACCGGCACCGTCGACGAGTTTGTGCGGCGGTATTGGAAGCGCGTCTCGTCGACCATCTTGTCGCTGATCACCTGCGTATCGTCGAACTGCGCGGAATTCTCCATCGAATTGTTGGTGCTGGATGTCGAAGGCAGCGATGTCGAGGTCAGCGAGCCTCGCACATCGTTGAGCTCGAATTGGTAGCGCAGCGTCAGCGTGTTCTTTTGCCCCAGTTGCAAATCGACGCGCGGCGAAACCTCAAGATGATTTGCGGGGCTGAAGAGACTTCCAGAAACCACGCCAGGGCTGATCGACCACATGTCGGTCGTTCCGTCGTATACCGCCCCGTCGGGAATGTAAAACACATTGTCGGTTTGCGTGTCCCGCTGCTCCACGCTGAAGAAGAACGACGCCCATTTGGACATCGCGCCGCTCACCGAGGCGTTGTATTGAACGCTGTAGTAAGAGGGCAGCTCGGCAGTAAACGGGTTTCCGGTGTTGAAGACGTTGTCGTTTCCCTGGCCGAAGACGCGGCCGTGCAATGTGTCGGTACCCGGCTTGGTGAGAATCTCGATGCGCCCGTATCCGATCTTGTCGAATTCAGCTGAAAACGGATTCTGGTTAATGCGAATCTCGCGGATGGCCGACTTTGGAGGCAGTTGGCCGCCTGTGAATCCGTCAATATAAATCTGGCCGCCGTTCGGACCTGCCGAAGGGCCGGCAAGCGCCGTCAATTCGCTCGACAACTCATCGGGATCGTCCGAAAGAGCGTCGAGGTCGCTGCCCTTGAGCACCAGCGAGTTCGCGTTCGCGCCGGCCTCCGTGCTGACCGTGGGAGAACCCTCGTCGGTCACCACAACCTCCTGCTGCGCGGCTTCAATCGCCATCTTGATGTCGATGTTCTTGGTCTGTCCGGCGTTCAGCGAAATCGGCGCGGAGACGAACGGCGCGAACCCCTCGAAATCAGCCTCAATCACATAGCTTCCGGCGGGAATCCCATGCACCTGGTAGCCGCCGGCGGAGTCGGCCGTCGTACTGCCGACCTTCTTGCCGGCGGCTGTTGATACCGTCACGCCCGCGCCGGGAATCAGCGCGCCCGTGGGATCGAGAATGTGCCCGTGCAGCGTTCCCGTTGACGCTGGCGCGGTCTGCGAGCCGGATGCTGGTGTCGGTGATGATGCCGTCGCTGAAGTAACGGGTCCGGGCTGATTCGTCGGAGTCTGATTCGACGGCGATTGTGCCGCGGGTGTTGCTGGAGCGGCACCCGCAGGTGCAGCTTGCCCCCGCACAGCAGTGCCAGAAAACGCGATCAAAGTGGCAACGATCAATGGAGTCAGGTTTTTCGAATTTGAATGCAAAATTTCCTCGCTTGCGGATGAATGAAAAAATGATGAAATTACTGTGCGGCTGCCTCGGAATCACCCGAGCTCAGGCTCCAGTTCGAAAGCAGGTCCTGCGCTTGCGGCGCCTCGAGCAGCGGTTCCACTCCGGCCAGCAACTTGACCGCGCTCACGCCTTCATTTGCACCCGAGCCATCCTCGGTGGCCACGATCATGACGGCTTCGCCTTTCTGCAGGCTGGCCAGCTGGATCACCGGCGCGCGTTCAAGGATCGTTTCAAAATCCATCCGACCTGCGCTGCCTCCGCCGCTCTGGCTGAAGTTCCTCTGCGTACCTCCACCGCCAGCAGCTCCGTTGCCTGCGCCTCCCTGTCCGCTGCCCTGTCCGCCCGCTTGCCCTCCCTTGAGCCGCGCAGCCAGAAACGCTGCAACTCTGTCGTCGAGGCGGCGCATCTGCGCGTCGGCGGAGATGCGAATGGTGACCGGCTTCTTGGTAGCCAGATCTTTTACCGTCAGCGTGGAGGCGGCATTGTCGATGGAAAGAATCGTTCCTGCGATGCTGCGGAAACTGCCGGAAACAATGCCGTCGGCCGAGATCGCCGTTCCATCGGCGTTCTTCGCGCCGCGAGCCCACAACTGGTCGCCCGGCTGAATCGCCGTGATCGGCGCGGGCTGCGCCTGATCGAAGCGCACCGAGCCCGGAGCATAGCGCTTGAGCACCGTGGAGCTGGTGGTATTCACCGTGACTTCTTTCGTCACAGCGCCGGCACGAACATTCACGACGATGATTCCAGAGGCCGCATCCACGCTCTTCACCAGCCCGTGCACGCCCTCGTTCCACTGCGCGGCTTCGGTTTGCTGCTTCTTGGCCACATCGGCCTGCTTGATGGCGATGATGCGCAGCGCTTGAGGCGTTCCGCCGGCTGCATTCGGATCGAGGGTTACCAGCACGCGGTCACCCGTGGCGATGCTTGAGAAGTCGAGGGACTCGGCCTTGCTCAGATCGGTCTGTCCGGGCGCAATGCGCTTCAGTTGCGCGGTGGACGGAACTTGGACTGTGTTCATCTGGCCAGCGTCGGTCTTCACGGTCAGAGTCTCGCCGCTGATGGCCGTGACCGTGCCCAGGTAGCGAACGGCCTGTGATTGCGCTGGTTGCGTTGGCGCCTGCGCCGTGGCCACGGCAGTCGCGGTCAGCACCAATGTTGCCAGGATCGCGGCCCCGCGATTCATCGCTCGACATTGCATAAGTTCTTGCTCCTCAACGCTTGAGCGCCGGCAGAGGAGACAGACACCAGCCCTCATTGGGTAGACGAATGAGCCCTGCAAAAGGTCGAAACCCCGTCCCGGAATATGCGAAGGGAAGGCAGGGGTGATGAATCAGGGATTCGTGAAGGCCTGGAACCGAATTCGTTGACGCTCCACGCCTGATTCCGAATTTCGGAGTTCAATAGCCCGGGTGGGTGGCCTGATCGGCGTTGGGCACCAGTTCCTGGTAGACGGAATTGGGAATGTTGGTATGCCAGTGATTGGTGGCGCGCGCGACGAGGACGGTTCCGAAAAAGATGAAGGCGATGATCGCGGCCATTGCGAGTGGCGTAACGGGACGGCGAAAGCGCGGCAGCGCGGCTCCGCTTTGGCGAGCAGATTCTGAGACGCCGGGCAAGGCATGGCCGCGGCCGGGGGCGAGGGAAAACCGCAGCGCTCCTTCAGCGGGACAGGAAGCGATGCACGCCATGCAGGCTGTGCACTCGACGGAGCGAATCTTGATCAGCTTGTCGACGGGCAAGGATGCCGGGCAGGCATGCGCGCACCGGGCGCAGTCAATACAGGCGGCGGGATCGCGCCGGATTTTGAGCGGGCTCACCAATGATGCAAGGCCCATGAGCGCGCCGTAAGGACAGAGATAGCGGCACCAGAAATTTTCCACGAGGATCGATAGAAGGACGAGCGCGGTGAGGACAATAGCCGCAGTCTCGCCCATTTCGCGGAAGAAGTTGAGCATCTTGACGTCGGCGATCAGTCCGTAGGATGTGTGCATGAAGTCGCCGATCGTGGCGGCCGACATGGCGCCGATGATGAAGACAAAGAAGCCGAGCAAAAGGTATTTCAACCCGCGCATCGGAATGTCGAGCCAGCGCGGCAGGCGGAGATTGTGCCGGAAGATTTTCTTTCCGATGCATGCGAGCGCCTCGGAAAAGGTTCCAACCGGGCAGAGCCAGGAGCAGAACGATTTCTTTGCGAGAAGGCTCATGGCCAGGAACGCCATGAAGAGGAACATGGCCGCGGGATGAATGGCGGGCACGCGGCCGGTGAGCAGGAAGTACTTGAAGTTCATCAGGCCGGCGATCGGCAGCCAGCCTTCAGCGCCGGCCGGACGCGGAACTGCGAGACCAACCCCGCCGCGCTCGAAGAACCGAACCCAGAGATAGAACTGGATACCCAGCCATGTGTTGAGGAGGACGAAGGCGATCTGGATCGTGTGCCGCAGGCGCTGCGAGTGGTCGAGAGCCATGCGGCGAATCAGAGTTTTCTTCTGTCGCGCGGGAGCAGGGAGAGCAGAAGTCTGAGAGCCCATATCCAACCGATGCCTCTGTCTCAAAGCCTAGGGTCGCGGCCGGTCTCTTCGATGTGATTAGGATCACGCCGTCAGCGACCATGAACGATCTCCGCTGATCCGTGTCAAGAGCGCCCATCGCCAGAAATGACCCTATGTCGCTCATTTCACAAAGCAGATTTTTTTCTTGAAGTTTGCCGGTTAATTTATCGAAATAACTACACTTGGTCTTATATGGGCAACCCGTCAATCTGCTCATTCAAGCTCGGACAACAACACGTCAACGCGCCAACGCGGTGCACTCTGCGGCCAGCCTGCGACACCGAAATGGGGGCCGGAAATGGCCATCTTCGACCTCAATAGAGGTGGGGGAATTCGATCACGAGTGATTTTTGCCACTTTGAAGCGGAAAATGCAATCTAACTCGTTTATAATCAACACATACGTAGAAAACCTGTGTACAAATTTGGTCGAATTTGGTCGAATATTGTTGCCGGAACGGCCTTTTCTCGACCCAAATCGCTCCTTCCACTTCTGTGCCGGGCCTGGGTGAAGCGGGCCGAACTACACGCCCAGTTCGTGTCGGATCGCCGCTGCAATGCAGTCCGCGTGGCGACGCATCGCTTCTTCGCTTTCCGCTTCGATCATGACGCGCGCCAGCGGCTCGGTTCCAGAGTAACGGATCACCACGCGGCCCGAATCTCTGAGTTCATTTTCGGCGGACTGAATTGCGGCGGCGACGGATGAGATCGAATCAAGAGGTTTTTTCTCGCGCACTTTCACGTTGACGATCACCTGCGGAAAGACTTTCAGGTCCGCAGTCAGCTCGGCGATCGATCCACCTGTGCGCGCGACAAGGTCGAGGACAACGAGCGCGGTGAGCAGGCCATCGCCCGTAGTGGCGAGGTGCGGAAAGAGAATGTGGCCTGACTGTTCGCCCCCGAGCGCTGCATCTTCTTTCTGCATCATTTCAAGAACGTAGCGATCGCCGACGGGCGCGCGAAGCATGCGAATACCGCTGCGTTTGAGCGCGGCCTCCAGGCCCATGTTCGACATGGTGGTGGCCACAACGACTTCGCCGGTCAACAAGCCGCGAGCCTTGAGATCGCGAGCGGCGACCAGCAGGATGGCGTCGCCGTTGATGACTTTGCCATGAGCGTCGGCCAACATGCAGCGGTCCGCATCCCCATCGAATGTGAGGCCGAGGTGCGCTCCGCGCTTCTGAGTTTCAGATGCGACAAAAGCCGGATGAAGAGCGCCGCAGTTGGTGTTGATGTTGCGGCCGTCGGGCGCGATGTTGAGGAACGTGAGACCGTCAGTTCTGCCGCCATTCAGGCGGCGCAGCAGCTCGGGCGCGATGGCTGCGGCGGCGCCGTTGGCGCAATCGGCGACGATTTTCAGCCCGGAGAGGGAAAGTCCCGGCACGCAATCAATGAGGAATTGAATGTAGTCAGCCTGAAAGGCGGGACTGTCGTCGACGGGCGGAAAGCTTTGCGGATCGGAGATTTCGACCTGTGCGGCGTGGTGCAGAATCTCCTCTTCCATGGCCAGTTCGGCCGCATCGGGAAACTTGAATCCATCGCCGCCGAAGAGCTTGATTCCGTTGTCAGCCCAAGGATTGTGGGAGGCGGAGATAACCACGCCTGCCTGGAACCCGTGCGTCCGTGCGAGAAACGCTACCGCGGGCGTGGTGATGACGCCGGCGCTTTCGACGGTCGCGCCCGCTTTGCGCAGGCCCTCGGCGAGAGTTGCAGCGATCCACGGACCCGACTCGCGCGTGTCGCGGCCTAGAATCACTTTCGGCTGTGCGGCCGTTTTGCGTAAGGAATGCGCGAGCGCGAGGCCTGTGCTATAGATCGTTGTTGCGTCGAGCGGAAATTCGCCCGCAACGGCGCGAATGCCGTCTGTGCCGAAAAGTTTGCGTGCTCCGTTGGGGGTCATTTTGCCGATCTCTTGCTTCGGGTGCCGGGTTTGGGTGCGCGCGGCGTACCGCTCTTGCTGGGCGAAATAGATTCGACGCGGCTTGCAAAAGATGCCATCGGCAAGGCGCGTGGTGAGCGTGTCGCCGGAGCCGATCTGCGCGGTTGAACGAATGAGCGCGCCGCCGGACGAGAGAACCAGGGCGTAGCCGCGATCGAGCACGGCCAGCGGCGAGAGCGAATGGAGTCGTGCGTCGAGCGCGCCAAGTCGTGAGGAGGATGACTCAATCAGCCGTTCCATCGAGCGGTCGAGCCGGGCACGAAAGTCGGCGAGGTGCTCGCGCGAGTGGGCCAGTTTCTGACGCGGGTCATAATGCAGAACGCCAGTGGCCAGCCCAGCGATCTGGTTCTGGCGCAAGCGGAGTTGTTGCTGGACCGCGGCGTCGAGGCGCTGGACAGCGTCATCGAGCCGCTGGCCAAAACGATAGAGCAAGGCAGTCACGCGCGATTCAACGCGGCTCATGGGCACGTGCGCGAACCGTTGACGAGCCTGGAGGAGTTGGAAGCGCGCGGCGCGTTCCAGGCGGTGCGATTGCGCAGCCAGATGCTCGGCAATTTTATGCTGGGCTTCGGTGATGAGCTCGGCTGCCGCGGAAGGCGTGGGGGCGCGCAGGTCAGCGACGAAGTCGGCAATGGTGAAGTCGGTTTCATGACCGACCGCTGAAACTACTGGAAGTCTGCTCAATGCAATTGCGCGCGCAACTTGTTCGCTGTTGAAGGCGGCAAGGTCTTCAAGCGAGCCGCCGCCGCGCGCGACAACGATAAGATCGACGAGATTCGTGGCGTTCAACTCTGCCAGCGCGGATTCAATCTCCCCCGGCGCGGATTCCCCCTGCACGGAGACCGGAGATAGCAGGACATTGAGGCCGGAGTGGCGGCGATTGACGATATTCAGAAAGTCGCGAATCACCGCGCCCGTGGGCGAAGTGACAATGCCCACCGTTCGCGGGAACATGGGCAGCGGCTTTTTGCGCTCGGCGTCGAAGAGGCCCTCGGCTTTGAGCCGCTCCTTCAATTGCTCGAAGGCAAGTTGGAGCGAGCCGGCGCCAACCGGTTCCATAATTTCGGCGACGAGCTGCATCTGGCCGCGCTGCTCGTAGACGCTGACGCGTCCGCGCACCAGCACGTGCAGGCCGTCTTCAGGCCGGAAGCGGAGAAGCACTGCCTGACGACGGAAGAGAACAATGGGCAACTGCGCGTCGGCGTCCTTCAGAGTGAAGTAGACGTGGCCGGAAGGAGCGGGACGGTAGTTCGAAATCTCTCCCTCAACCCAAATGTCGCCGTACTCCTGCTCGACCAATTCGCGCACCTGTGCCACGAGTTCGCGCACTGGCCAGACGCGGCGCGAAGGTCGCGGCTCCTCAAAGTGGAGGCCCAGTTGGGAGCTCTCGTCGTGTTCTGACACGAATGGGTCGTACGGAGTCACTGAAGAAGAGTGTAATTCTTTGGGTGTCAACTACTCGACTTACGGTTTTCGATCATCGTGCGCAGCTCCGCCGCCATGGAGGCAAATTGCTGGCCGGAAGCGGCGGGCAGGGCGGAAGGCTGAGCATACGTTTGTTCGAGCTCGCGGGCCAGATCCGTTCCCCGTTTCAGGTTGAACATTCCCAAGGTTCCGGCGAGCTTGTGTGCGGCGGCCTGCGCGGCTTCGCGCTCCGATGTGCTGAGTTTGCTCGCAGTCACGGCTGAAGCCGCGGCTTCAAGGACGGCGACGCGCTCGAGAATCTGCGACTGGTACTGTGCCCACATGGTGTCCAGGGCCTTGGCAATTTTTTCATCGGTGGGGAGAGCGAATTGGTCCGGGTTTCCCATCGTGAATCGCGGTTACTTCCATCCTAGCGCGCGCGAAATCTGCGCGGAGAGTGCGAGGGGATCGAACGGTTTGAAGAGCACTGCTTCGACGCCGAGGTCGGCGAAGCGCCGCTGATCCGTGCCCTGGACCTTAGCGGTAAGCAGCAACACAGGGATAGCGGCGGTGGCAGGATTCTTGCGCAACTCTCGAAAGGTCGCGGGGCCATCCATTCCCGGCATCATCACGTCCAGCAGAATCGCATCGGGACGCTGCTCGGCGGCGCGAGCGATGCCTTGCGCTCCTGAGCTGGCTTTGATCACTTCCCAACCGGCCACTGTTTCAAGGCTGAGCGAGGCAACCTCACGAATATCGTCTTCGTCATCGATAATTAGAATCTTGCGGCCCACGGCGAACTTCCTCTCATGTAATTCTTACTCAGCATTGCCTGGTTGTGGATGGGATCCATCATTCAATTTAGTTATGCATCGGGAATCGTTGATTCCGGCAGCGGTGTGTCTTCAGTCGCGCGCGATGAACGCAGCATGGTGAGCACCAGAGCCTCTAGCTGCTGCGGCTGCACGCGCGTTTTGGCGAGGAAATACGTGGGGCCGAGAGTCAATTGGCTTCGTTCTTCTTGCGAAAGGTCACGGCCAGAGTAGACGACCAGCGGAAGTTGGGCCATGTTCTTATGCTGGCGCAACCAGTCGGCCACATTAAAGCCATCGCCGTCCGGAAGGCCGATATCGAGCAACATAAGGTGCGGCTGAAAAGTGGAGCAGGCTTTGATTGTCTCTTTCAGAGAGTGCGCCGTTTCGACAACGATGCTGTCGCGAGCGAAGACCTCGCTGATGATATTGGCGAGGTCGCGATCATCCTCGACGATCAGGATGCGCGCTTTTTCACCGGTTCCGCAGAGGACGCGCGCAAGTTCAGTGAGCAACGCTTCTTCGTTGAGGGGCTTGGAAACCCAGCCATCGGCACCCGCTGGAAGCTGTTTGGGGCTTCCGGGATCTTCGACGCTGAGCAACACCACCGGAGTGCGTGACGAAGCATCCATGCGGCGCAGGAGAGGAAGAATCTCCCACCCATTCATGCCATCGAGCGAAGTATCGAGAAGGATGGCTTGCGCATCCTGGCGCGCGGCGGACAATGTTTGTTCCACGGTGGCGGCTTGCACTACGGAATAGCCGTGCCGCGCCAGTTGCGCCGCGATTCTGGGGCGCGATTCGGGGTTGGCGTCAGCCAGGACCACGGTTCCGTGGCCGGTCTCCGGCTCCAATCCGCTGCCCGGAGCAACCGCCGGTGCAGGATGGTAGGGAAGAAAGATGCGGAACGTCGATCCTCGGACTGGATTCCTCTCAGCCCAGATGCGACCCGAGTGCTGCATCACGATGGTGCGGCAGATCGCCAGGCCCAGCCCCGTTCCGCCCTTCTGGCGCGAGTCGGAGGCGTCAACCTGCTGGAAGCGGCCGAAGATGGACTCGAGTTTGTCTGCGGGAATTCCGCGCCCGTGATCGATGACGGAAATGATGACGCCGGTCACGCCGGGGCGCAGCATCACGCTCACCGGTGAATTGGGCGGAGAAAACTTGACAGCGTTCGAGAGCAAGTTGGTCACGACCTGAAGCAAGCGATCTGGATCGGCGGAGATTTCGACCTTCGTGGAATCGTGGATGAGCTGTACGCCCGCGGCATCGGCCATGGGCTGCATGTCTTCGATTGCTTGTTTGACGATGTCGGCCAATTGCGCCGCGCGGAAGCCGAGCGGCTCACGCCCGCTCTGGATCCGCTCCAAATCGAGAATGTCGTTGATGAGCCTGACCAGCCGATCGGAGTTGGTGAGCGCGATGCGCAGCAGGTTTGTTGCTTTCTCGTTGGTCTCCGGGAGAATTCCGGAGCTAAGAAGTCCCAGCGCTCCACGAATCGAGGTGAGGGGTGTGCGCAGCTCGTGGCTCACGGTGGAGATGAACTCGTCCTTCATGCGGTCCAGAGCATAGCGCTGGCTGATGTCGCGAAAACTCAACACGGAACCTGAGACTCGGCCCTGGGCGCGGATCGGAGTGAGCGAATACTCGGCAGGGAAGGAGGTGCCGTCAGCGCGGAAAATATTTTCTTCACCGCTTGCGCCAGTCACTTGAGCCGCGGCGGTGCGCAGCGGGCAATCTTTGCCGCAGGCTCGATCTTCTGGCGCCGCTCCATGCAGCAGTTCATGAACCGGATTGTCGATTAGCGCATCGACAGGTGCTCCCAGCAGGCGGGCAGCCGCGGGATTGGCAAAGGTGACCTTCCCCTGGCGATCGAGCCCGCAGACGCCCTCGGCCACGGCATCGAGAAGAACCTCCTGCTGCCGGCTCAGTTCCTCTGTGCGTCCACGTTCCTGCGTGCGCGCCAGAAGTTGGCCCAGCGAGGCTGCTGCGGTTTCAATCGCGGCCATGGCTTCGCGATCTTCGCGCAAGTGGAAGCGGCAATAAAACTCGAGGACCGCCATCACCTTGCTGCCAGCGCGCACGGGCACGGCCCAACCAGACATCATGTCGTGCTTGATCGCCGCGCTTACCCGCGCAGTCGCAGGCGCTTCGGAGAGGTCAGCGATCCATACCGCACGTCCTTCTTTCCAGGCGCGCTCGGGCAACTCGCTTGTGCCGGCCAGCGCAAGGCCCATGCTGGCCTGGATCAGCATTTCCGCTTCGCGGCCCGGCGCTCCCCACGCGGTACCGAACTCGAGATGCTTCTGTTCTGCGCCGACTACCCATTCGATGGCCACATCCCATCCTTGCGAGAGGCACAAAGCTTCGAGGATACGCATGCCCTCGGAATCGCTTGCGGCGTTGTCCCCGACAATCTGGCTCACTGCCAGTTGAAGCGCGAGACGATTTTCACGCTGTTTCTGTTGCGTCACATCGCGCATCAGGCAACGCACCGCCAGCGGCACGCCGGTTTTCTGCCGGCGGCTGAGGCTTAATTCAAGTTCGAGTACACGTCCGTCTGGAGTGTTCTGGCGCAGGGGAATGCGGTCGACCAACTCGCCGTCGAGCGCGCGGCGGAAAAGAGCGGCCACCTGGCTGCGGACGCCCTCTGAAAACAATTCCTCAAACGAATGAAGATCGAGCAGCGCCGTCTGCTCCAATCCAAAGCAACGCTTCCAGGCTGGATTGGCATAGAGGAACTGCCCAGCAGGACTCAGCGTGGCAATCATCTCGGTGGAGTGCTCGAAGAGGTCGCGGTACCGCTCCTGCGACTCGCGCTGCGCCTGCTCGCGGTGCAGGTTCTCGCTTTGATCCACGGCAACAGCGACCATGCCGGTTAGCGCGCCGAGCGCATCGCGTAGCGCCGAGATGTGCAGCGTGACGGGAATCTGCACGCCGTCCCGGCGGCGCACCTTGGCATCAAAGCTGGGCACCATACTGGGAGCCAGCATGCGGACGCACTGCAGATAAGCAGACATGAGGCCGGCACGCGAAGTTTCCGCGGGTCGGTCCACGCGGCAAAGTTTCTGCATCTCGGCCACGAGGCGCTCAGCCTCGCCGGGAGCAAGGATATCGACGGTGCCCCACAGCTCGAGCAGCTCGGAGGCTCGATAGCCGAGCACACGCTCGGTAGCGGGATTGCAGTAAATTAGCTTGCCGCCTAAATCCAGCGCCACCACCGCCGGACCCGCGGAATCGAGCAGTTCCCGTAGCCCTTCGGCAATCGGCTCAGCATCCTGAACTGCCCCCACGCGGAGCAGCCGCTTGTTCAAGAGGAGCGCGAAAAGCGCCGTTGCCAGTACTGCGGCCACGACCGGCAGCGACTCCCAGCGGAAATGCGGGAACAGGCGGGCCAGTGCGGCGCCGACCGAGATGGCGAGAATAGAAAACGGCAGGATCAGCCAGAGTTGCGAGACACCGGCATGCTCGGCCGGCGCGGGCCGCGGTTGCTCGTTCTGTGCATCCGGCCGCTCGCTCATCGGCGCGCTCCCCCGATTCAACGCCTCGCTTGACATGCCACAATACCCACCTTGGCGCTCGTACTCACGCGCCATCCGCGTCAGCAGAGGCACCAAGGAACAGCCACAACGCGCCGCGGGAGGTCCGTTTGCACGCGGCTCTCCGCGTGCAAGGCGGGGCCCTTCGCGGACGGCAACGCGATGTGCTGGTAGTATATGCGTTCAGTTTCAGACACTCTAGGCAAATCGCCCTGCTTAGACATGAGGTGAAACGCTCAAGTAACCATTCCCAGCGGGGCCGTCCCAACGAGGCCGCGCCACGCAATGGATTTTCGCCGACTGGGTCCACAATTGCCCGTGTTGCCGCGCCGTATACTGGCTGCATGTTTCATCAACCTGCCACTTCTCGCCTGATTCGTTTCGTATTTACCGCAACGAGCCTGTTATTTCTGGTGGTTACTGCGCCCGCCGCTCACGGGTGGGAGCACGACGGCCACATCATAATCAACAAGTTGGCTGCGTCAACATTGCCCGCCGATGTGCCTGCCTTTCTACGCGCGCCGGCGGCCATCGATGAGATCGCGTACCTGGGCCCAGAGCCCGATCGCTGGCGCTCGCCCGCCGAACCCGAACTGAGCGCGGCGCAGGCGCCGGAGCACTTTATCAACATGGAACTAGCGGACGCGCTCGGACCGCTGCCACATAAGCGATTCGACTTTGAAGCCATGGTATTCGCGGCCGGCCAGCGGCCGGAGAAGATCGGCCTGCAGCCGTGGGAGACCGATGAGGTTTGGGAGCGGCTGAAGGCCGCCATGCGCGAATACCGTTTTCTTTCGGCAGGCGGTCAGGACACCAAGCCTGTCGAGGCGGCAATTATCTTCTACGCAGGCTGGCTCGGACACTATGTTGGCGATGGCTCGCAGCCATTGCACGTTAGCGTTCAGTACAACGGATGGACGGGCCCCAATCCCAACGGCTATACGACCGGCCACCAGATTCATCACCAGTTCGAAGGGCCGTTTGTCGCCGCCAATATTCACGCGCCTGAAGTGCAGGCCAAAATGACGCCTTCAAAGCTCATCGAGGGCGACATGTTCGATGCATACGTTGCTTATCTCCGCCACACGGCTACCTATGTCGAGCAGGTTTATCAGTTTGATAAAGAGGGAGCATTTGTGGGCGCCGGCACACCCGAGTCAAGGGACTTTACCGCTGCGCGCCTGGCGGCTGGAGCCAGCATGCTGCGCGACATGATCTACACAGCATGGATCGACAGCGCACAGCCGGTGCCCGATCCCTACGCGGGAAGGTAAGCTTCCGATTTCGCCCCGCTGCTCGGCATCCTGAGGCGCGGGCCACCTGCAGGCGGTATACAACCTAGGCATGGCAGGATTTGACTTATGTCGAAATGTGGCGAACATTCCAACCTGCTCACAGGTCAAACGTATTTGACCTCAATCGTTCCGATCAAAAAGCGCATATCGATCCCAATGGATTTGTTTGGAATGCCTATTGCCCCTTTGCGCCTCGAAAATCTCATTTTTCAAATCGCCGTGTATCCGAAGGGCAGGATTCGCTCTCCGTTTATAGAGTTGAGATTGCCCTTATTAGTGATTAATCTCGATTCCTCGGCCGGGGATTTCCGCGAAGACGAGCTGGCAGAGCTGTTAGATCACATTCTCGTGAATGAGCCCGTCGAGAACCTCTATTCCGAGGACTCCTGCGGGAAGCTATGGCAAGATTATGGGTTCGAAGCAGTCAGGCACGACATACGCTCCGCATTATTCGGGTTCAAGAAGGTCAGGCACATCTTCATCTGTTGAACCTCCAGCTATTCCTTCCGGCACAGGTAATCCATCACGTCTCGTAAAGGCGTCATTGTGCTCCTTGACTTCGACCCACAGACAGGGCAAACAAATTCCTGAATCAAACCGATTCCAGCATCTTCGCTCTCAAAGTGAACCGCCCAATAACTATGCCCTTCAGGGCATGTAAGGAGTCTCTTTTCGCTATCCATTTTGACCCTCCAACGAGAAGCGAGAGTAGCACGGTTTAGCCTCGCACGGGAGTTGATCATATTGGTTCGGCGAGTGGGCCGCACTGAAGCGCGACCTCCCGAGGAGCCGCGGTGCCCCGTCCTGGCTTTACTAGGGCGGGGCGATGCCCAGCCCGCGTGGGCGGACCCAAATCGTTAGCCCCAGGCCGCGAGCCCATCAGTGCGAAAGCCCCGCCGGGTCATCACTCCGGTGGGGCTTTGGTATTACCAGTAGGACGCTGCCTGAAAAACTGAAACTACTATAGCACGATTCTTGCTTTGTCGAGTGTCCAACGGTGGGCAAGGGAGTCGAACCCTAGTGGCTGATGAAACCACTCGACAGCTTTTCAGGCAGCGTCCAGTACCCACTGGCATTACCCACCAAACTCCGCCTGAAGAAATCCAACTTACCAAGTCGGTCGACCGAAGTGCGTGTCCGCCATCACGCTTGAAGGAGAGCGCACGGCCTTGTGAGGTTATCGTCCCAAGGAGACAAGACTTGAATTTGGATTCGTCGAATACCCCGGTCTTGCAGCGCTTAGTCGCCGGCTTGGGCGTTTCTCAGCACGGGAATGCGGCGCAGCATGAAGTTAAGCGCCAGCGTCATCACCAGGACCGCGGGAACAGCGGCTACCAGCCAAGCCAGCAAAGCCTGGCCAGCCATTCCGGTCATGCGCGCGGATAAGTTGAGTACGGAAAAGTGATCGAGTGCGCGAGGGATCGCAAACCGCGCCGATTCGGCGGAAGGGAGCCAAGCAGTGATTCGGCCTCCGAGCCTCACAAAAGGAACAATCAGCGCCAGCTGCAATGGCATGGCTGCGTAGTTTGCAGCTTGAATCGCTGGGAGGTTCAAGTGCAGAGCCAAGGCCAGCGCGGCGCAGAGGACCGTTGGGATTCCGATCACTGGAATGCAGCCGACAGCGAATCCAAGAGCGAGGGTCACAGCCAGACGCTGGGGAGCGATTCCCTGGCCGAGCCAGAGAATCGCGGTGCGTTTTGCCGCTACCGGAATCAAGCGCATCATTCTCACCATCTTGAAATTCTTTCCCTCTAACCTATCGACACCCAAAACCGCGTTTTGTTTTCCCTGGATGAAACTTTGGGAAAAAGAACCACACTCGTTATCAGGTTGGACGCGACCGCAGCAGTATGGATGCCTGGTTTCGGGTGACACAAAGGTATCAGGTCCGGCGCAGTGCAGGCTGCGAACGAGCGGAGAGACGCAACGGCCGATCCAGTCTACGAAACACGATCCTCACTGCGATACACTTGGACGCGATGAGGGTGTTTGGCATCGATTGCGGAACCGAGGTGACCGGGTTCGGCGTTGTCGACTCCGGCGAAGGTCCGCGGGATGAGGCTCTGCAATTCCGCGCGATGGGCGCGATCCGCCTCGCAAAGACGCAAACCCTGCCGGAGCGCCTGGAACGAGTCTTCAGGGAGTTGACCGCTGAACTGGAGCGGTGGCATCCCGATGCCGTGGCCATCGAGGAGGTTTTCTACTCGGTGAACGCGAAGTCGGCGCTGAAATTAGGGCAGGTCCGCGGAGTGGCGCTGCTGGCAGCGGCGCGGCAGGGGATTCCGCTGGCGGAGTATGCGCCGCTGAAGATCAAGTCCAGCGTTGTTGGCTACGGCCTGGCGAAAAAAGAGCAGGTGCAGTTTATGGTGGCGCGGTTACTGAACTTGGCCGAGCTGCCGGAGCCTTCCGACGCAGCCGACGCTTTGGCCATCGCCATTTGTCACATTCACACGGCGCAGACGCTGGCGATTCAGGGGGCGCGGCAATGAGGGTGCATTGGCTGATGGTGGCCGCCTTGACGCTGGCCGCGCGGATCGGTGCGGCTCCGGTGCACGCTCCTGCGCCTGCGCTCCTAGCCGCTCCGCCGCCTGCTGCCGCGATTGCGCCCGATTCTGTTGTTCAGGAGGACTTCTCCGACCCCGAACTCTCGCCTCCGCAATGGACGCTTGTTCTGCATCCCGATGGCAGCGGCCATTTTCGTTCCCACATGGAGCCCAAAACCGCCGTGAAGGTGATTGAAGCCCCCAATGTCGATCGCGATATCCAGGTGAGCAAGGACTTCGCCGGGCGTGCTTTTGACACCGCGAAACGCCACAAATGGTTTAATGCGCCGTGCGAAAGCCATTTGAAAGTGGCCTTCCAGGGATGGAAGACGCTCACCTTCAGCGGGCCTGCGGGGCATGGATCATGCACTTTCAACTACTCCCGCGATAAGGAGATCCAGTCGCTCGGCGAAGACATGCAGGCAGTGGCGCAGACGATTCTGGAGGGTGCCCGCCTGGAGGTGCTGTTGCAGCACGACCGTCTGGGACTGGACGAGGAGATGGAGTTCCTCACCCAGGAGTTTAAAGACGGCAGGGCGCAGCAGGTTGACGCCATTCGCGATATTCTTGAGCGGCTGGCAGCGGACGACGAGGTTCTGGATCGAGTGAGAAAGCGGGCGCAGAATCTGCTGGCACGCGGTCCAACATAATTCTCCCGATTGCGGAGACTTTTTAGGTTCGGTGTGTGTCCAATCAATGCGGGGCTCCCGATGTACGGGGTGAGTTGCCGGAAGGCGATGGAAAGGCGGAGCGCCATGAATCTCAAGGGAAATCGCAATTTAGCGGCAGGGTTGGCAGCATTGGCCCTGGCGGTGGTGTGTTTTGGGCCGGCGCTGAGAGCGCAGGACGAGGGGCAGCAGGGGCCAGGGCAACCGGCGCGCGCGGTGCGACTGAGTTATGTGGATGGCCAGGTGACGCTTTCGCAAGGCGGACAGGTCCTGGCCCAACAGGCCGTAGCCAACGCGCCGCTGCTGGAAGGCATGCAACTGACGACCGCCGACAGCGGGAAGGCCGAGATTCAGTTTGAAGACGGCAGCGTGGCGCGGCTCTCACCCGACAGTTCGCTGACGCTGCAGGTGCTTCAAGGAGCGGGAACAACAGGCAATGCCGTGCTCGTGCTCAATGGTGGCCTGGCTTACTTCGAGTTTCAGGGCGGAGGGCAGGCAGGCCAGATGAGCGTTCAATTCGGAGACGGACAGGTGACCACGAGCGGCTTTACCGTGTTCCGGGTCGGCATGGATTCGCCTCCCGGTCAGGTCGCCGTTTTCTCGGGGAATGCGCATCTGGAATCCGCGGGTGGTAATGTCGCCGCCGACCTGCACGGCGGAGAGAGCATTGCGCTAAATGCGGCCAGCCCGTCCAACTATCAGCTTGCAGAGTCGATCGAGCCGGATTCGTGGGACGAGTGGAACTCCGACCGCGATCAAGCGCTCACTTCGGAGGCCGCGTCGCAGACCGGTGCTACAGCGAATCTGAGCGAGCCGCAGAACCCGGCGTGGAATGACCTGGACTCCAGCGGCAATTGGTACGATGTGCCCGGCCAAGGGTATATCTGGTCGCCCTATGAGGCAGCGAGCGCGGCCTTCGATCCGTACGGCTATGGGAGCTGGATGTGGACCCCGGGATATGGCTACCTCTGGGTCTCCGGGTACCCATGGGGCTACATGCCGTTCCAATGCGGAGCGTGGAACTACTACGACAGCTTTGGATGGGGTTGGGTACCGGGTCCCGGCGGCTGTTCACCGTGGTGGGGGGCGGGCTTCTATGGCGGGCCAAATTTTGGTCGTCTTCCGCCCGGCTATAGACCGATTCCGCGCCCGATTCTGCCGCGACGGCCGATCAATGGCAGGCCGGTTCCGTTGCTTGCCGTGAATCGCAGTCCCGTGTTTGGCGGATCTCCGCTTCCGGCGCGAAACAGAAACACGCCAGTCACGATCGGAGGAAGGACGGTAGTAGCGCTTCGACCGATGCCGTCTCAACCGGTCGTCGAGCATGCGCCGTCGATGGCGGGCGGACATGAACCGCAGCCGGGAAATGAGGCTCCGCAGCAGCCAGGAAGGCCGGGGAACACAAACCGGCCCGGTTACAACCTCAACCGTCCTGTGCCACAGGAGCCCACGGAGGGAAACCGGCCCGAGCAGCCGCAGACGCAGCCGGGACAGATTAACCGGCCCGCGCCGTCACGTCCCGCCTTTCAAAGCCAGCCGGAGCCGAGCCATGATACGGCTCCGCCACGGTCGAGTTTCTCGAGCGGCCAATCCGGGAATCATCCATCCGGCGGATCGTCCGGTGGAGGCTCCCATCCCAGCGGAGGCGCTCCCAGCGGCGGCGGCGGTGGCTCCCGCGGCGGTGGCGGTGGTGGTGGCGGTGGCGGCCACAGCAGCGGTGGTGGTGGTGGAGGAGGCGGCGGTGGTGGCGGCCACAGCAGTGGAGGCGGTGGCGGCGGCGGCCATAAGTGATTGGGATTCACCCGCAACCCAGATTTACCTGCAACCCAATTCGAGCTGCTTAACGCTCCGCGCCCGCGCGGAGCGTTTTGCATGCAGGTGACTCTGCCGGCGAGGTGACGACCCTGCTTACCTTCGTGCTCGATGGCGCCGAATCCGGACTTGAGGATTGGTAGTCTAAGAGATGTGAACCCCGAGCAAGATACGCGTTTGCGGGTTGCGGCGATTGGATTTCTCAATCCTGCGCCGCTGATGTGGGATTTTGAGCATCCGCCGCTCGACGATGCGCTCAAACGGCGCTACCGCATCGATCGCATGACGCCGTCGGAATGCGCGGTGCGCCTGGCTGACGGACGGGCCGACGTCGGGCTGATTCCCATTGCATCGCTTGCGACCACGCCGGGGTTGCAGATTCTTCCCGGCTGCACCATCGCGTCGAAGGGCCGCGTGCGTTCGCTGATTCTGGTGCATCGCGCCAACCGCCCGTTGCAGAAGCTGCGCTCGGTTGCGGCCGATGCTGCCAGCCGGACGACACTTGCGTATGCGCGCATCCTGTTCCACAAATGGGGCAATGCGGAAGTTCCGTTTGTGCCCATGGTCGCCGATCTGGACGCGATGCTGGAGCTCGCCGATGCTGCCATTCTCATCGGCGATCCGGCGCTGCTGGCGCTGGAAGAGCGGTACAACCGTCTCGAACGTACCGGCGAAGAGCTTGTGTATCGCGATCTGGCGGAGGAGTGGCGCGCGCTCACCGGGCTTGTTTTCGTTTCGGCCGTCTGGAGTGCTGCGCACAGCAGACTTTTGGAAGAGAGTATTGCTGGGGATTTTATTCGATCGCGCGATCATGGCCTGGCGAATATCGATGCGCTGGTGGCCGAGTGGTCGCGCCGGTTTGCCATTCCTGAGGCAACGATTCGAACGTATCTCACGGCCAACATTCATTACGTGCTCGACGAAGAGTGCGTCGAGGGAATGCGCGGGTTCTTTCGCATGGCGGCCGAGTTGGGCGTGCTGCCGCCGTATACCGTTGAGGTTCCAGAGCTGGCGACGAAGTAGCCGGAAGCTGGTAGGTCAACGGTGGACGGCGAGTCGTCGGTCGTGATCTCCAGATCTCGATGTCATCCTGAGCGAAGGCCGCGTAGCGGACGAAGTCGAAGGATCGGCATTTGCTTTTCGCGCGCCATCCAACGCCTGAGATCACGCCCTGTAGGATGAGCCGGCAAAACTCTTCGAGATTACTAATTACCCATTCGCCATTGAGACCTGAAATCACGCTTTGGAAATCCGGTAACAACCCTCCCCTGTGCTACCCTCATCCCAAACCGTGAGTTCCGACAAAAACAAGCTCTACTACGGCGACAACCTCGATGTCCTCCGCCGATACGTCAAGGACGAGTCCGTCGATCTCGTCTATCTCGATCCGCCCTTCAACTCCCGCCAGGACTACAACGTCCTCTTCGCCGAAAAAGACGGCACGCAATCAAGCTCCCAGATCCACGCCTTCGAGGACACATGGGAGTGGAACACCGACGCCATGCGCGCCTACGAAGAAATCGTCGAGCAGGGCGGCCGCGTCGCCGACACCATGCGCGCCTTCAAGGTCTTCCTCTTCAACACCGACATGATGGCCTACCTCGCCATGATGGCCCCGCGTCTCGTCGAGCTCCGCCGCGTCCTCAAGCAAACCGGCTCCATCTACCTCCACTGCACTCTGATAGGTATCTGAAGACTGGCGGGGCCCCCTTTGGGCAGCAGCTGTTTCGAATTGGGATCGTTCTAGTACGGCAGGCGTCTGAAGGCGAATATCAGGAGAACTATGATGGTAAAGTAGGGTGGAGATTCAAAGTGGCGCCGAGAAGGGCGTGTAAGACGACTTTAAGTATCATTTGAGGTGATTTCTGAGATTCCCGGTCCCTCATCCGATTCCGTACCAAGGGAGCAAGCGCCGCTTGGCACAGGCCATATTGAGCCATGTCGAGGCAGACCGGTACGCGCGACTGATTGAACCATTCGCGGGATCAGCGGCTGTTACCCTTGCAGCAGCGCATCACCAGAAATTTCCTCGGTTCGTCCTTGGCGATAAGCTTGAACCGCTCGTTGCCCTCTGGCAGAACATCATCGAGAATCCCGGACGAACTGCCGACGAGTATGAAGCGCTCTGGCTTCGGGAGCGGGACAAGCCAATTGACGAGTACTACGAAATCCGAAATGAGTTCAATCGGGATCGACACCCCGCAAAACTGCTTTACCTTCTGGCACGTTGCGTAAAAAATGCTGTCCGGTTCAACCCCGCCGGCGAGTTCAATCAGTCCCCAGACAAGCGCAGATCGGGTACACGGCCCGATTCGATGCGGAAGGAGTTGACCTCCGCCCATAGGCTTCTTGACAGAAAAGCGGAAGCGGTCTGTGCCGATTTTCTCGATCTCTTCCAATCATCCAAACCCGGGGACTTCTTCTACCTCGATCCGCCGTATCAGGGCACAAGTGAAGGACGCGATTCACGGTACATTGGCGGTGTAACGCGTGATCGAATTATTGAAGGGTTGGCAATTCTGAATGAGCGCGGGAATCCCTTCATCCTGAGCTATGACGGCGCATGTGGGGACCGCACGTATGGGGATCGCCTGCCACCAGAGCTCGGTTCAAGGGTTCTTCTCGATGTCGGCCGGTCAAGCCAAGCAACGCTGAATGGCGAGGACCACGTCACGATCGAGTCGCTTTACATTTCGCATAACCTTGTTCCCGCTGGAGCCGACAATATTGTAATGGCGCTCCACGATTTCGAACCCGAAACCGTCGTCACTGGATCTTTGTTTTAATCTCTTCCGCCACTGTTCTCTTGTTTCTCCGAGCTTCTGCCAAAAGGCGCTCAAACGCCTTTACCTCACCACCAACCCAGGTCACATCGACGCGGCGTTCCGGCCTCATAGCGACATGCGTATACTGATCGGGGTTTGCCCAATAACACCTATTGCAGACGTCGAGGTCTTTAGTCTTTAGCCAATTCTGGCAATGCTCGCACTCCCATGACTTTTTCCGGTTGCAGGAGCCATCAAGCACCTGAAAAGGGTCGTCCTCGTATCGCTGCGACTCGCCGGCAACTTGGTACGGAATTCTGTGATCAAGCTGGAGATTACTGATTCCGCCGCAAAGGTTGCACTTTGATCCTTTGCGCTTGATGATTGCATCGCGTTCCTTCTTTGCGACAACGACACGCCCTGTCTTCGAGGGGTCTAGCTCGCGTTCGTCGAATACGTAGGAGGCGATACTTTGTCCATCCTTGCGCTTCACTGCGACTCTCTTGAGCGCAATGCCGAGTTCAACCACGTCCCTAGCAGCACGCGGTGGGTGATCGTATCCGGCCTCCTGCAATTCAGACGTTGAGATGCTGCCCTTTTTAAGGAGAGTGTCGAGGACGAGTCGGGCCCGTTTGTTCGTAATGGAGTTGATTCGTTCGAGAAGCTTCGCAGGAATCTTCGGGCGCTCAGACATTAAAGATCTCTTTCACGGGAACTCCCAATGCCGAAGCGATGACGTGGATGTTGATGAGACTGATGTTGCGCTCGCCGCGCTCGACACTGCCGACATACGTGCGATCAAGCCCGCACGCGAGCGCCAGCCCTTCTTGAGAGAGCCCTTTTTTCTGGCGCAGTTCCCGCATACGCGCTCCAAAGCGTTTTTGGATTTCTTGCTCGCGTCGGGAAGGCATTGGAGTCATCCAAACAGCCCTGTCGCATTTAGGTCTACGGACTTTAAGTCTCTCTTAGAGGGAAGAACAAAGAGCGATAATAGCCGTCCTCGAACGCGAGAAAGCCGAAATCGGCGTCTTCCTCTGCTTCGAAGAGCCCACTAAACTCCTGCTCCGCGAAGCCGCCGAAGCCGGTCCTTACAAATCCTCCGACGGCAGCACCTGGCCACGCCTCCAAATCCTCACCATCCAGCAGATTCTTGACGGCAAACAGCCCGACTACCCAGCCCATCGCCGCGACGCCACCTTCAAGAAGGCTCCGCGCAGCCGCCCCGCCCCCGCCGAAAACCTCACCCTCCCCCTCCTGCCCAGCGAGGATTGAGGCCGAGCCACCCCAACTCCGCTAACCCCGCTAGCTCCGCCAACCCCGCTGCTTTTCGCTGTCAAGCCCCCTCCTCCAAAATAAATTTCCGAAGCCATCGCAAGTCCTTTGTTCCCTGTTCCCTAATCCCTGGCCCCTGTTTCTCCAAGTTTGCCGATCATTATCCCGCCTCGGCGCATACTCGTTCCATGATCGAAAAGCAATCCAGAACCTCTCCGTCGCCGCGACCTTCTCCCGAGGCTGGGCCTTTTTCTGACCATTGTCCGCCGTCATCACCTCGCCCCCAACGCCTTTCCCCCGGCTTTTCCGACCATGGGAAAAAATAATTAAGAAAAAAATTGGTGCAATTCGCCTAATATTCGCCAAGTAACTCGTTTAGAATCAATAAATAGATCTCAGGAAGCGGAAAAAATGACACCGAATTGCGCCGAATTTGTGACCCACAACCCCCCTGGAATCAACGCAGACGCATGACAATTCGCGTCGCCGCACATTATTACATTAAGCTATTGCAAATAATAAACTTACATAGAAGAGTGGCATGCCCAGAAAGGCGCGCCGTAGGCCTACCAGCTTGTGCCCGCTTCGGGGGCTCGGCGCGGTCAACCTTCAACCGTCACGAGCAGAAAATCGAGTAGCGTCTTCTCCGCCCAGAAGCCTTCGTCGCCGTGATCGAGAGAGAGAAAGGCGCAGTGGCCGCCATGCCGCGTCTCGACCAGCCTGACGCGGGGGTTGGCGATGATCTTGGCGCGGGTTTCGGGAGTCATGCGGATGAAAGGATCGTCGAGGGCCTGCAGGATGAGCGTGGGCACTGTAATGTCCTGCACCCAGTTGGAGCTGGCAACGCTCGAGTGGTAGTCGTCCGCGCCCGCGAAACCGCCGTATCGCGCGACGACCTCCTCATCGAATTGACGCAGGGTGCGAATCTTGTTGAGGCCTTCGACGGAGTAGAGATCGGGGTAGAGTTCGGCTTGGTGGCGAATGTGCTTGATGAGGTCGCCGAGAAATCTGGTTTGGTAGAGAAGGTTTTGCGGTTCGTGCAGCGCGGCCGAGGAAGCCACCAGATCCATGAGCGGCGAGACGCCGACGACGGCTTTGAGCCAGGGCGGCGGCGCGGCGCCCAACTCGCCGGCGAGCTTGAGAACCAGATTGCCTCCCATGGAATAGCCGACGAGCGCAAAGCTCTGGATGAGATGCGTGCGGGCCATTTCGGCCATCACGGCGGCGACGTCTGCGGAGCGGCCGGCGTGATAGATGGTGGGAGATAGATCCTGGCCGGCGCCGCAGCTCCGCATATTCATGCGCACGACGTTGCAGCCGGCCTTCCATGCGCGAGACGAGTTGCCTAATACATAGGGAGAAGAGGAGGATCCCTCGAGGCCGTGAACGATGACCATGGTCAGCCGCTGGCTGCGGACTTCGGCGGGTTGCCAATGGCAGTGGCAGAGGACGAAACTTGCTGGTCGAGCCGAGGTGGCGGCTTCCACTTCGATGAGTTGGGTCTCCGGCTCGGGCAGCGAGTAAGTGCGCGGCAGAAAGCTGCCGACGATCGTCTGCAGATGGCCGTTTGAGAGGAAACGCCGCGGCACAAAGGGGTGCATCCATGGCGACTCTTCGGTGGAGTCGAACCGGTCCTCCCCTTTGGTGCTCATGGGGTCCCTGACTCTCAATCGCTACTGCTGATGAAGATACGCTTTATGGGGATGGAATGTTGGTCGGGTGGCGAACACTGAGCTTGCAGCCGAGGGAGACCTCAGGTGTTTTGCCAGTGTTCCGGGGAGAGCGTGACGGTGGCGCAACCCATGCTGTAGTTGAACCATGCGTGCTCGGTGTTGGGCGTTGCGAAGAAGCCTTCGAGGTTCAAGGTGGTGCAGACGCTCTCGATGAGTGAGCGCGGACCATAGAAGAGAGTGAAGAAGCTGTCCCAATCGACGGTGAAGAGAAAGGAATGGTCGGGAGCAAGGAGGGTTCCGCGTAACGGGAAGGGAATGGAACCGTTGCGGAGACCGGCGATGGGAAGCGTAACGACGGGCTCGGAGTGCGGGAATTCGGGAACGTAGACGAGCTCGGGCGCACCGGCGAGTGCAAAGGCGCGAAGAAAGTCCGCGCGAAGCAGTGGCTCGAAGCGGCCTTCAACCGGCATCCAGATGGGCTGCGACTCAAGAAAACTTTGAAGTGCGCCGGAAGCGGCGGGGTCGGCAAGATGGTCGGGCAGCGAGCCGATGGAAGTGAGCAGCGCTTGATTGACGCGCGCGCAGGAGCCGAGGCAGGTGTGCAATGCGATTTCAGACCACGGTTGTTTCGTTCCCTGGGTGAGGATTTCGGCGTCCGAGGGATATTGGCGAGTGGCGTTCCATGAAAGCGAATCGGGGACGCGGACAAAGGGATGCAGAAGGATCAGAGCTGTTTCGAAACGGCCGTCATAGGCCTCGAGCAGTGGGGCGCTGTAGGAAGGATATGTGAAGTGTTCGGAGTGCACATGCGAGGAATAGCAAGGAGATGCGGAGTGGTGCGGTGAGGGCCGTCACGGAGGGGCGGGGAAACGAAAGGCGTGGAGTCGCCAATAGAAAATCTTGTGGCGTGGATTACTGTCCGGGCTGGTTGCCTGGTGCGGACGCCTGCGCGGCGAGGGCAGCGGCGCGGTGCTTGATCCACCATTTGACTTCCCACACGAAGAGCGCAATGAACAGGATTCCGTCGAACACGCAGGTCGTGATGAATACCCATTTGTACTGCGGATGATTTTGGTAGAGAACGGCGGCGGGCACCGCAGTGGCGTAAAGAAAAATCACCGATCCGATGGCGACCGCATAATCGCCGGCGGACAGTTTCATCCCCTGGCGCTGGTAATGACGAATGGTAAACAAATCCCAGCCGATTTTGAAGATTTCGCCCATCTGGCTTACCCCTCGAGCACGTAGCGCGGCTTGTTTTATTTTGCGCGGCCCTAATTGCAGGGATTCTATCGTGCAGGCGGCGGTTCGGGATACAGCAAAGCTCGATTGGGGCGGCGGATTGCGCGATGACAATCTGGCCGGGAAGCGTCTAAATGGGGATGTGGAAATAACTACGCAGTGCTTGCCTTGAAACGGCAAACATGACAACCTTGAGACAAGTGTGCAAGTTTTTGACAAGAAGGAGTTCCTAAATCCCCATGCCTATTCAAACGACAGAAAAGATCTGGCACAACGGGAACCTGATTGCCTGGGATCAAGCCAAAATTCACGTGATGAGCCACGTGATTCACTATGGGTCGAGCGTGTTCGAAGGAGTGCGGTGCTATGGGCAGCCGCAGGGATCGGCGGTTTTCAGGCTGCCGGAGCACATGCAGCGGCTGCTGGATTCAGCCAAGATTTATCGCATGGAGGTTCCATTTACGCTGGAGGAGCTTTGCGCGGGCGTGGTGGAGACGATTGAGGCCAACGGGGTTGCGCCGTGTTATATCCGGCCGATCGTGCTGCGCGGATATGGCGAGATTGGCGTGAACCCGAAGGGGTCGCCGGTGGACGTGTACATCGCGAATTTTCCGTGGGGCAAATATCTCGCTGGGCACGGCGGCGCAGATGTGTGCATCTCAAGCTGGAACCGGCTTGCGCCCAACACGATGCCGGCACTGGCCAAGGCCGGCGCGAATTACATGAACTCGCAGCTCATCAAAATGGAGGCCGAGGCCAACGGCTACCAGGAAGGCATTGCGCTGGACGTGAATGGGTTGGTGAGCGAAGGATCGGGCGAGAACATCTTCATCGTGCGCAACGGGGTTCTGTTTACGCCGCCGCTGGGGAGTTCGGCGCTTTCGGGGATTACGCGCGACAGCGTGCTGACGATTGCGCGGCACCTGGGATTCACGGTGACCGAGCAGGCGATTCCGCGGGAGCTCCTGTACATTTCGGACGAGGTGTTCTTTACGGGGACGGCCGCCGAGGTGTGCCCGATCCGCTCGATCGACCGCATCGTAATTGGTGACGGAAAATCCGGCGAGATCACGAAGAAGATTGCGGACGAGTTCTTCGGCATCGCCAACGGACTGAAGCCGGATCGGTTCGGCTGGCTGACGCCGGTGAAGGTGGATGCAAGCGAGACGGTGACGGCGTAAAAAGCAGGGAACAGGGAATAGGGAACAGGGAACAGGAACGACAAAAGCAAAAGCAAGAATAAAGGCCGAAGCAAAAGCAAAGGCAAGGCGAGAGACAAGACAAGTGCAAAAGCCCTTCGGCACGCGCCGAGGGGCTTTTTGTTTGCGCAGGCGGTGACCTAAGTGCGGCGACTTGGCGTGTGCTCCAAGTATGATGAAGCGGAGAGCTGCGCAAGCGACGCGCCGGACGCGAGGCCCTCTCGACGCGCTTGAAAGGAAGGTTGCAGAGCCGTGAAACCAGACATGAGAGTCTCGTTTGCTGGACTGGAGCTGGTGAATCCGGTGATCGCCGCCAGCGGCACCTTTGGATACGGCATCGAGTTTGAAGAGATTGTCTCGCTGGACCGGTTGGGCGCGATCGTGACCAAAGGAATCTCGCTGGAACCGATGGCCGGGCACGCGCCGCCTCGCATTGTGCAGACGGCGGCGGGAATGTTGAACGCTATCGGGCTGCAGAACGTGGGCGTGGAAGATTTCGTCGAGAGAAAACTACCTTCGATGAGCCGGCACCCGAGTTGCAAAGTGATTGTGAATGTGTTCGGGCATACGGTGAACGAATATATCGGCGTGATCGACCGGCTCAACGATGCGGAAGGAATTGCGGCGTACGAATTGAACGCATCATGTCCCAACGTGCACGAGGGCGGAATGACTTTCGGCGCCGACCCGTATGCTCTGGAAGAGCTGGTGGAGCGGACGAAGAAAGTCGCGATACAGCCGCTGATTGTGAAGCTCTCGCCGAATGTGACTTCGATCGGACAGATGGCCCGCGTGTGCGCGGGAGCGGGCGCGGATGCGGTGAGCCTGGTGAATACGTTTCTGGCGATGTCAATCGATGCGGAAGAGCGGCGACCGCGGCTGAGCAACGCGACCGGAGGGCTTTCAGGACCAGCGATCAAGCCGATCGCGCTGCGCATGGTGTACGAGGTGGCACGGGCCGTGGAGATTCCGATTCTGGGGATGGGCGGAATTGTTACAGCCGAAGACGCAGTGGAATTCATGCTGGCCGGTGCGACAGCAGTGCAGGTGGGCACGGCAAGTTACGCCGATCCGCGCGCAACGGAGCGGCTGGCGAAGGGAATGGAATCGTGGTGCAAGAGCCACGAAGTGGCGAAGGTGGCGAGTCTGACGGGGGCGCTGAAGGCGGGGAATAGGGAGTAGCCGGCAGGGAGCAGGAGCCGACACTTGCGCGTGAAACTGTTTGCCTGGGCGCCGATGCTACAAACGCTTGATGAAGGAGAGAGCTTCAGCGAGTTGAGGGAAGCGGGACTCGTCGGCCTTGAATTCAGGAGAGTGGATGCAGCGGCGCAGGCCACGAGTTTTGATGGGGTGCTTGAGGTGGAGCATCTCGTGGTACAGCAGGTATTCGACGGCGTAGCGAGGGCTGGAGGGGCGATCGAAGACGCGGCTGACCACGATCGTGTTGTGAGCAGCATCGTAATGGCCGAGTGAGCGCTTGGCGTGGTGCTCGCTCCAGGTGAGGTCGGGGCGGCCAAGTAGCCCGCCGAAAAACCGTATGTTGAGCGAGTCGAAGACTTCTTCGAGATTGAAGAAGCGGCCTTCAGGGCCGAAGAAGCGCTTGGTGCCGCGGGCGTGGCGGATGAGCTCCGTTTGGCGCGTGACAGCAGCCGAGGAAGCGAAGCGCTTGTAGCGCAAATTGTGGCCGGCGTTGATGGGCTTGCGATAGAGCTTGGCAAGAAGAATGTGAGCGATGGCGTGCAGGACCGATTCCGGCGCACCTTCAAGCAGGTCTGAGAGGCTGGCGTAGATTTCTCCGTCGCGCAGGCGGATTGTGGTGTTGAGCGAGGTGAAGCGGCGGAAGCGAAGGTGAAACGATGGCATGGGCGCGCGCGGGCGAAGGGCGCGATATTCGAATTGGAAGATAGGGGCGAGATCGGGGGACACGAAAAGCAGAATAACAGTGCACGCCGATCGACGGTTTCACTTCGGCTCGTAGCGGTCCTGGTTTTTTTCGTCGGGGTGGGCCTTGAAATAGGCTTCCTGGTCGGCTGTCAGTTGTTTTGCCTGATCGGAGAGATCGCTGGCGCTATCGAGAGCGTCCTTGAGCGAGAGCTCGAAGCCCGGCTCGCTGGGCAGGCCGCGCAGAGTCTGCTGCCAGCGCGCGACGCCCTCTGTGAGGGGCTTGAGCGCTTTCCGGATGTCGGCCTTGCGCTCGGAATAGACGTCGAGATTATCGCCGAGCTCGTCCATGAGGGCGGAGAAGTTCTGCAACTCGCCGTTCAGACGCCGGACCCGCGCCTCTGAATGCGCGCGTGGGATGAGTCCCTTGATGTTGTCGGAGTTTTCGTCGAGAAACTTGATATAAAGTCCGACGCGAGCGACGGGATAGATGCCGGCCTCGGCGATCTGGTCCTGCTGAGTCTGGGTCAGCGGCTCGGGCTTATTTTTCTGAGCAAGGAGCGGCGCGGAGATCAGCGCTGAGAAGAGGATGGCAGCGAGGGTGCGCATGGCAGAAAGACTCCGACGAATTCATTGAAGCACAGGACGTGGGGCCGTGGATCGTGAGTCGTGGATCGTGAATCGAGGTCCGGAGCATCGAGGCGCAGAGCGCCAGCGTTGAGCCTCCGCGGGTAAGACGCACGGAGGCGGGCAAAGTTAGGACGCATCGAGGCGGGCATTGATCGAAGGATTGGCTAAAGGCCAGGGGTAGGCGAGGGCTACTTGCGAAAGACCTGCATCAATGCGGCATTCTTGGCGTCGGTGACCTGGGCCAGGGTTTGCTCGACGAGCGGACGGTCCTCAACGTTGCTTGCCTGAAGCATTTCGCTGAGCCGGAAGGCCGTGTGGCTCAACATCAGCTCGGCATTTTTGAGGCGCTTGTCGTCATCGTTGACGGAGAGATGAATTTTTCTTGCGATGCGCTGGATTTGCTGGAGCAGGCCGGTCGCCTTGGCCACCTCACCGGACTTGTATTGGCGGATGCTCAGCTCGGTCATCTGCTGAACCACCTGCGAATAGAGGAAGCACTGCTCGCGCGGCTGCGCCTGATCGGCGCGGGCCTCGAGGGCTTCAATCGATTGCTGATCGGGGATGGAACTCTCGGAGGAGGCGGCGCGCAGGGGGCCGACATTCAGGCTGAGCACGAGGAGCGCGGCGATGGGAAACACAGTCCGCATAGGGGAACTCCTGTAACGCGGTTCTGCCCCCAAATTGACCCTATAGTACGCACATTGCGCAACGAACCGCAAGCACTATGATGCAGGATTTTCATCCGGCGAATAACGCGGGTACCAAAAAGACCTTGAATTCCTTGAATGGGAGGAGGCCGAGCGATGGCCGGGGGAGCCTTTGGCTCTATTTTTCGAGGATCTGGAGGCGCTGGCGGGCCTGCCATTCCTGATTGGGAAGCCTGCCGCCGGAAGCATCGAGGAAGCGGTGATAGTATGCGGCGGCCTGGGTCTTCTGGTGTAGAGAGTCATAGGCGGTGGCCCAAAGGAAGAGGGTTGATGTGTTCTCAGGCAGATAGCGGGAGCGCATGGCTAGCGCGTGCACGGTGACATCGGGATGGCCGAGACGCGACGCGGTGAAGGCCAGGCCGCTCCAGCTATCGACATTGGCCGGATCGATTTGCGTGACCTTGTCGAAGAGTGCGTAGGCTTGGTCGAGTTGGCCCTCGTGGACAAGGTTCTGAGCATGCGAGACGAGCAGTTCGGGATCTTCAGGCGATGCGGCAAGAAGATGGACGAAGAGCTGGTCGGAACCGGCGAAGTCTCCAGCGTCGGCGAGGACCGCGGCTAACATGCGGGTGATGGCGGGGTCGGTAGGATGGGCGGCATGAAGTTTTTGGAGGAGCGGAAGCGCCTCAGCTTTGTCCTGATCGGCGAGTACAGCGGCGAGCTGAGCGGTGAGCGTAGGATCGTCTGGATTTTTGGCGAGCGCCGCGCGCAGAAGGGTCTCGGCGCCAGGATAATCCTTGCGGACGATGAGCAGATGAGCCAGGCCGGCGGAGGCAGCCGCGGAGGAAGGGTCCTTGTCGAGGACACGGCGATAGGCGGCCGCGGCGGCTTCAGGCTGGCCGGTCTTTTCAGCAAGCTCGGCAGCCAGGAGGGTGTCGGAGGGAGTCTCCGGAGTGAGCTTGAGAGCTTGAAGCAGGTCGTTGGATGCGGCGGCGGGATCGGAGTTGCTGTCGATGCGGGCGAGTGCGCGCCATGCTCGGGCCTTGAGCGTGGGGTCGGCAACGCCGGAATCGAGAGTGGTGGCAGCGAGAAGCTCGGGCCGTGCATCGTTGGGCTTGCCCTGGCGCGCGAGGAGCAGGCCGAGGGAGTTGTGAGCTTCAAACGAATTGGGGTCGGCGGCGATGGCGCGGCGATACAAAGTGGCAGCATCGTCGAGCCGGTTTTGTGCGTCAGCCACATAGCCAGCGTCAAAGAGAGCGCGCGCGTCGGTGGGATGGGCGGCGAGGTAAACATCGAGTTTGGCCTCAGCGGTCTTCCAGTCGGATGCAGCGATCGCCGATTCAGCCGAAGCGACTTCAGCAGGAAGTGGCTGGGGAGTTGGGGCTGAGGCTCCGCTGGCGGGCGTGGGCGTTGAGCTTGTTGCCTGAGACGCGGAACTAGCGGGCGGTGAGGAGTCCTGGGCAAAAGCTGTTGCCTGGCCGGAAATCAGGGCCGAAAACAGGACGAAAAGAGCAAATCGAACCACAAATTGCCTCGCTTAAGTAGTTTACCGGCCGTCCGCATCCGCGGAGCCAGCGAAGACGGAAGTAGGGCCATTCGCGCGGTCCGTATGAGAAACAACTGCCTGTCAGAAAGCAGCATCCAGTTAGACAGCAGGGGCGCCTCGGGGTCACGTCCTCCTACGCTCTTGTTCAACGCTAAGACTATTCATATTCAGGTGAAAACATGGACTGCACCCATATGCAGCATATCCCCCTGGCGTCTGCTTACCTTTGCCCTGACTGCAACTGCATCGGCAACTGCGCGGGCCAATGTCCGGCGTGCGCGTCGCCCGTTCTGTTGGCACTGGCTAATGTTCTCGATCGCGAACCGGCGAGGGAACCGGTTCTGGCATATACACACAACATCTATCGATCGGCGCGCCGGCGGGCATTCCTTGTTCCCGAGCGGCCAAGAGCAGTGCGTATGGGTACGTCCGAAGCCACGCCGATCACCATCAAGGCCGGTGTGCGCGCTCATGCGCCGTGGCGGGTGACGCAGCGCGACGTCGATGATGGGTTTATCGGCATGGGCGAAGGCGCCGCAGGCTAAGCGGCCCTTCGGTGCGTCCGCGGTTCTGAAAATTCCTTTCGACCTCAACTCCGCTGAGTAGCAATTCGCCCGGAGTTCATCGCCTCTTCAAAAAAGCCTTAGGTCGTTAAAGAGGTAGAGCTCCACGGGGCTTGAATCTCCGAATCCCCGGGCTCCTTCACAAGCAGGGCTTGCAGCACAATTTATAATCGAGGATGGACGGTTGCGCCCTGAGGCTCGCAGAGAGCACTGTGGCGGGGCCGGAAGACTCTTTTTGGGCAGAGGCCGCAACTCTGAATCTGCCGTATCGGTGCCTTCCCTTTGAACGATGCCATCATCATCCGCAATGCGCGGACGCACAACCTGAAAAATCTCTCGTGCGAGATACCCCACGGCAAGCTGACGGTGATCAGCGGCGTGTCAGGCTCGGGCAAGAGCTCGCTGGCCTTCGACACGATCTATGCCGAGGGACAGCGGAGGTATGTAGAGTCGTTGTCGGCGTATGCGCGGCAGTTTCTGGAGCGCATTGAGAAGCCAGATGCGGACGAGATCGACGGAATGGCGCCGGCCATCGCCATCAAGCAGAAAAATACAACACGCAATCCGCGGTCGACGGTGGCGACGGCGACGGAGATCTACGACTACCTGCGGCTGCTGTACGCGCGGTGCGGAGAAGTGCATTGCATTTATTGCGATGGGCTGGTGAAACGCGATTCGGTAGATGAGGCTGTAGAGAAGATTCTCGCGCTGGGCGAGGGAGTGCGGCTGAATGTACTATTCCCGGCAATGAGCGCGGTCGCACCCGTCGCGGACACGGAAGCGAAGGCTGGGAAGGCCGTTGGACGCGCGACGAAGACCGCGTCAAAGCCAAAGGGCACAGGGAAGATGAGCGAGGGATTGCACGCAGAGTCCGTGAAGGCGCGTCTCGCCGAGCTGCGGGCGAGCGGATTCAACCGGCTATGGCAACAGGGGCGGCTCTTCGAATTTTCGACGCCGGAGTCGCTGATTGATCTTGACCTTTCAGCTCCGGTGTTTGTGCTGCTGGACCGAATTGTGGTCAGCGTCGAAAATCGCGCGCGAATTGTGGATGCCGTGGAGACGGGATATCGCGAAGCGGGCGAGGTGATGTTCGAAGAGGCTCCCCGCCACTCCACGGACGAAGACCAGTCCGTGGGGACCCCGAAGCCGCGAGAAGGAGAGTCGGGTGGCCGGCGGCTGCGATTTTCCGGGGCTTATGAGTGCACAAATTGCCATCGACCGGGGCGAGAGCCGGAGCCGCGACTGTTCAGTTTCAACAATCCTTTCGGGGCTTGCCCGCGCTGCCAGGGGTTTGGAAACACGGTGGACTACGATCTGGGCCTGGTGATTCCCGATCAGAGTTTGAGTTTGGCCGGAGGCGCGATCGACCCGTGGAACCGGCCGAAGTACAGGCCGTGGTTTGGCGAGTTGCGCAAGCGCGCGGCGGAGCTGGGCGTGCCGCTGGATGTACCGTGGCGCGACATGAGCGATGCAGCACGCGAGACGGTGCTGCGCGGCAAGCCAGCTACTGACGGCAAGGACGGTTTCCCGGGCGTGATGGGTTTCTTTGCGCAGCTGGAGCGCAAGAAGTACAAACTGCATGTCCGCGTGATGCTGAGCAAATATCGCGGCTACGCGGAGTGCCCGGATTGCCGCGGACAACGGTTGCGGGCGGAAGCGCGAGCGGTGCGCATTGCTGGGAAAAACATTTGCCAGGCGACGGCGCTGACGATTGCGCATGCGAAGGAGTTCTTCGACGGGTTGAAGCTTTCGCCGATGCAGGAAGAAATTGCGGGGCCGATTCTTCTTGAAGTGCGGCAGCGGCTGAGCTTCCTGGTGGCGGTGGGGCTTGAATATCTGACACTCGACCGGCTGGCGTCGACGTTGAGCGGTGGCGAGGCGCAGCGGATTCAGCTGGCGACATCGCTGGGATCGCGGCTCGTCGGAGCGCTGTATGTGCTGGACGAGCCGTCGATCGGATTGCATACGCGGGACACGGCGCGGCTGATTCATATTCTCGAAGAGCTGCGCGATTTGGGCAATACGATCCTGGTCGTGGAGCACGATGCCGACATTCTGTGCGCGGCCGATCATCTGCTCGATCTGGGGCCGGGCGCGGGTGAGTTTGGCGGAAAGCTGCTGGCGGAAGGTGTGCTGGCGGAGATCGAAGCCAATCCGGCGTCGCTGACTGGGCGCTATTTGAGCGGAAAGATTGCGATTCCGGTGCCCACGCGGCGGCGGGCGCCGGGTCGCGAGAAGCTGGTGTTGCGTGGGGCACGAGCAAACAATCTGCACGGTCTAGACGTGGAGATTCCGTTGGGAATGCTGGTGGCTGTGACGGGAGTTTCAGGGTCGGGGAAATCGACGCTAGTGCACCAAGTGCTGTATCGCGCGGTGGCCCGGGCGCTGGGGCAGAGCGATGGCAGCGATCCTTCGGGAGTATTTAGCGCATTGAGCGGCGTGGAGCGACTGAACGACGTTGTGCTGGTGGATCAGACGCCGATCGGCCGCACACCGCGCTCGAATCCCATCACGTATATCAAGGGGTTCGACCTGGTGCGCGAACTGTTTGCGGCGCAACCTGAAGCCAAGCGGCTTTCGCTCACGCCGGGACACTTTTCGTTTAATGTGCCGGGCGGGCGGTGCAATACCTGCGAGGGCGATGGAACGGTTACGGTGGAGATGCAATTCCTGGCCGACGTGGAGTTGCCCTGCGAGGACTGCAACGGCACGCGCTACCAGGCAAAGATTCTCGGCGTGCATTACAAAGGAAAGAACATTCACGAAGTGCTGCAGATGACGGTGAAAGAGGCGCTGCGGTTCTTTGCCGGACAGACCAGGCTGGTGGAGAAGCTGGCAGTGCTCGACGAGATTGGGCTGGGATATTTGCGACTAGGGCAATCGGCTACGACACTTTCAGGCGGCGAGGCGCAACGCGTGAAGCTTGCCGCGCACTTGTCCGCAGTGCGCGCGGTGAACGCGACGGCGAAGCCCTCACAGGCCAGCCGCGTGCTGTACATTCTGGACGAGCCGACGACAGGACTGCACTTCGATGACGTGTCGAAGCTGCTGACTGCGTTTCGTAAACTGATCGACGGCGGCGGATCGCTGATCGTGATCGAGCACAACCTGGACGTGATCAAGAGCGCGGATTGGGTGATCGATCTGGGGCCGGAGGGCGGAGAGGGCGGCGGGCGCATTGTCGCGGAGGGTCCGCCGGAGAAGATCGCGGCGAATCTGCACTCGCACACGGGGAAGTGGCTGGCGCGGGTGCTGTGAACGATAGCCAATAGCCAATAGCTAGGAGCGATTAGCCGGCGAGCAGTAGGCAGTAGGCAGCAGGCAGGGGGCGAGGTTTTTCCCCGGACAAGCTCCGGAAACGTTGACAGACCATTAGGTCGCGTCAGACGGGCGGCGCGGATTTGGGGATTGCGGGGCGGCGCGAGAAGCACCATCCATTTCCATGGAGCCAGCAGGAATCGTCTTTCTCGTGGGGATCCAAACGCAGAGAACGCACGCTGAATCCGTGATCGCGCTTGAGCGCACGTTTGAGTTCATCACTGACGGAGGGGTCGCGCGCTCCCTCAAAATCGACAAAGAAGACGGACCCGCAAAGTGTAGCCGCAAAGAGAAGCGCGCTTTTGCGCACGATGTATGCCATGGCGCCGGGCCCGCGCGTGGGCGTGAGCGGGAAGAGAAGCTCGCCTTCGGGCTTGAGAGCGGCGAGCCATGCGGGGAGAGGATGCGTTGCGCCGGCGCTGACGACGATTGCGTTGGTTGGCTCGAATGGCCCGCGCGCTCCGTCGGCATGAACGACGGTGACCTGCGACCACGGCTCGAGTGCGATGCGAGCACGATCCGCGAGCGCTTGGTCGATTTCGACGGCGACGACGCGGCCATGTGGGCCAACAAGCTCGGCGAGGATGGCTGAATAATAGCCTGCACCACAACCAAGATGAAGGGCGTGGTCGCCGGGATAAACGTCGAGCAGACTCAAATAAAAAGCCCAGAGGCTGGGCTGACCATTGTTGAGGCCCTTGGCCGCGTCGAGAACGATGAGCGCGTCCTGATAGACGTTCTGGGGATCGGCGCTTTCAGTGAAGGACTGTGCGCCGCTGACCTGGATCATCCATGGGCCGGGGCCGACGAAGCGTTCGCGGGGAACGGTGGAGAACGCGGCAAGAATGGCGGGCGAGGAGATGCGATTCGTTCGGCACAGTTCCTCGGCGAAAGAGCGCCGCGCGGATTCGAGTGAAACGGCTTCAAGGGGCTGCATCGCGTTGACCGGCACTGACTCCGCGAAGATTCGCGGGAAAGAGGCCGCCCTACGCACGGATTATAGGCGCGTGCGCGATGAGCGCGGGGCAACGGGGATGAAGCGAGCGATTTGCCAGTGGAGCGTCGGACTCTGTACAAAGTTGGAAGCCTTTCAAGAGAAGAGACAATGCCAAGCAATGAAGACATTGAAGCCCGATTGATTCCCGCCGGACGGCTGTTGCCGTTCATGGCGGTGACGGTTCTGTTCTTTCTGTGGGCGATTCCCAACAATCTGAACGACATTCTGATCCGTCAGTTCATGAAGTCGTTCAACATCGACCGGTCGAGTGCCGCGGGAGTACAAATCTGGTTTTATCTGGGCTACTTTCTGCTGGCGATTCCAGCGGGACAGTTGATGCGGCGCTTCGGATACAAAATAGGCATCGTGACTGGGTTGTGCCTGCTGGGAAGCGGGTGCCTTCTGTTCTATCCGGCAGCGCAGATGGGACTGTATGCCTTTTTTCTGGTAGCGCAGTTCGTCATCGCCAGTGGATTGTCGTTTCTTGAAACGGGATCGAATTCATTTATTGCGCAGCTGGGGCCGGCCGGATCGAGCGAGCGGCGTCTGAATCTGTCGCAGGCATTCAATCCGCTGGGATCGATCAGCGCGGGCCTGATAGGGACGGTATTTATTTTTTCAGGCGTGAAACTGAGCGACGCGCAGGTCTCGGCCATGCAGTCAGCCGGGACGTATCAGGCGTATCTGCATTCTGAGACGCTGCGCGTGGTGGCGCCGTACCTGGTGCTCGGTTGCATCGCGTTTTTCTGGGCATTGCTGATTCTGATGACCAAGTTCCCCGATCTGGGCGCTGAGGATGTCTCGGAGAGTTCGCCGGCTGGAATGCACGTCGGGCTGTGGCAGTCTCACTTTTTGTTCGCTGTTGCAGCGCAGTTTCTTTACGTGGGCGCGCAGGTTGGCACGTGGAGCTACTTCATTAGCTACGTGGAATCAGCGACGGGGGTGGGGGACAAGGCTGCAGGCTATATGCTGACGGGCACGCTCGCAGCGTTTGCAGTGGGCCGGTTCAGCTCGGCGTGGTTGATGCGGCACTTTCATGCGCGCCTGATGCTAGTGACCTATGCAGTGATTAACGTTGTGCTGTGCCTCGCAGCGGTTGTCGATCCAAGTTGGATCGGCGTGGGCTGCCTGCTTACGACCAGCCTATTCATGTCGATCATGTTCCCGACAATCTTTGCGTTGGGATTGAAAGGCATGGGCGAAACAACGAAGACCGCGGGATCGCTGCTGGTGATGGCGATTCTGGGTGGCGCAGCACTGACGAAGTTGATGGGGGTGCTTCCGCTGCGCGAGGCCTACCTGGTGCCCGTGGCGTGTTACGCGGGAGTGGCGCTTTATGGATGGCTGTTCGCAGAGGCGAGGGCAGCAAGTTAGCGAGTTAGCTAGTTAGCTGGTCGGCAAAGTCGTGCGCCTGAACTACGACTGAGCCAGAGCTGCCTCGCAGCGACGATTACTTGCGCGTGTCGGCCAGCACTTTTAGATACGCGCGGGCAGTTTCCGTGATGGTTTCGGGGTGTCCCGAATCAATGGCAGCGAGATTGACGAGATCGCTGCCGACGCCGAGCGCGCGCGCTCCGGCCTGGACGAAGCTTGCCGCAGTTTGGAGCGTGACTCCGCCCGTCGGTATGAGCTTGAGATGCGGAAAGGGCGCGAGGAGAGACTTCAAATAGCTGGCGCCTCCGACAGCGGAACAGGGGAAGATTTTGACGTAGTCTGCGCCGGCGTTCCACGCGGTGATGGCCTCTGTCGGAGTGAGCGCGCCGGGACAGGAGATCTTTTTATTGGTTTTGGTTCGGGATATGACTTCGGGAAGCAGACTCGGACTGACGACGAACTCCGCGCCCGCGTCGATGGTGGCCTGGGCCTGATCGGCGGTAGTGACTGTGCCGGAGCCGAGGAGAAGGTCCTTCGGGTAGGCCTTTTTCAGTTCCATGAGGAGGTCGATGGCACCGGGAACAGTCATGGTGACTTCGACAACCGTGACGCCGCCTGCAATCATGGCATCGACTATGGCCCGGCCCTGGGCGACGCTTTTGGCACGGAGAACGGGAATGAGGCCGACGCGTTCGATGATTTGCTGTGTGGTTTCGGACATGGAAAACCTCAAAAAAGCGGAGCTAGCGGGGTTAAGAAGGCAAGTCAGCGAGTCAGCAAGTTAGCGATTCGGCAAAAAACACCTTCACCGCGCAATGCGCGCCGAGCCTCCTTTGATGATGCGCTCGACTTCTGCAAGTGTGGCCATGCTGGTGTCGCCGGGGGTGGTCATAGCGAGCGCGCCGTGTGCCACTCCGCACTGGACGGCCCAATCGATTCCCTTATTCGTGAGCAAACCGTAGATGAGGCCAGAGGCGAAACTGTCGCCGCCGCCCACGCGGTCGAGAATTTCGATGTCGCGCTGCGGAACGTGGACAATCTTGTCCTCGTAGAGAGCGATGGCGCCCCATGCGTTTCGGCTGGCGGAATAGACGGTGCGAAGCGTGCTGGCGACCAGCTTTAGATTCGGATAGTTGGCCGCCACTTCGCGGAGCATCTCCTCGTAGCCTGCGATGGGCAGCTCGGCGAAGTCGTCGCTGACACCTTTGATGGCGATGCCGAGCATGGCGGAGAAATCTTCTTCATTGCCGAGCAGGACGTCGACCTTGCCGACGATCGCGCGATTGACTTCCTGAGCCTTGGCTTTGCCGCCGATGCTTTTCCAAAGGCTATCGCGGAAGTTGAGGTCGTAGGAGATGGGCGTCGCATATTTGCGCGCAGCGTCCATGGCTTCAACGGCCACGTCAGCAGTAGAAGCGGAAAGCGCGGCGAAGATGCCGCCAGTATGCATCCACCGAGAGCCGTTCTCATTGCCGAGGATCGCGTCCCAATCGAAGTCGCCGGGCTTGACCTGACTGATGGCCGTATGGCCACGGTCTGAGCAGCCAGCGGCGGCGCGCACGCCGAAGCCGCGCTCAGTAAAGTTGAGACCATTCCGGACGGTGCGGCCGACGCCATCGTAGGGAACCCAGCGAATGAGTGAAGGATCGACGCCGCCATTGAGAATAAAATCCTCGACGAGGCGGCCGACCGGATTGTCGGCGAGCGCGGTGGCAACGGCGACGCGCATGCCAAAGCAGCGGCGCAGGCCACGCGCGACGTTGTATTCGCCGCCGCCTTCCCACACTTGAAATTGACGTGCGGTGTGGATGCGGCCTTCGCCGGGATCGAGGCGAAGCATGACTTCGCCGAGGCTGAGGCAATCCCAGCGGCGCTTGGAATCGGGAATCGAGAGAGGGTTCATGGTCAATGAATACTTTAGCTCACCAAAGCGCCGGAGGTCAGTTAGCTGTGGCGCTGAATTTCGATGGAAGGGAAATCATTTAGGCTAATTCCCAGTGAAGCTTGCTGCGGAATCGCTAAACGCAAGTGCGTGCGGGGACCCTTCGACTCCGCTCAGGGCAGGCTTTCGCACGACAGCCGGGCAGGAGCCCGGCGCTACAAAAGGCGATTGAGGGGGCTGAAGCGCGCGGCGGGAGGAATGATTGAAGGGGCAAGAGCTTTTTGAGCTGGACGGGCGGGTTGCGGTAATCACCGGCGGAACGACGGGGCTGGGGCGCGAGATTGCACTCGGTTTTGCCTCCGCGGGTGCGGATGTAGTGGCGAGTTCGCGAGGGAAGGAACACGTGGATGCGGTGGCCCGAGAGATCGAGGATCTGGGCCGGCGCACGCTTCGGGTGGTGTGCGACGTGCTGGATCGGCCATCGATCCAGGGGCTGCACGACGCCGTGATCGCAGCATTCGGCAAGGTGGACATTCTGGTGAATGCCGCCGGGATGGCGAAGAAAGTGCCCACGCTCGACGAGGACGAAGGCGAATGGTTGAAGATTATCGATACGAATCTGACTGGAACCATGCGCGCATGCCAGATTTTCGGGCGGACCATGGTGAATGCGCACTATGGGCGCATCATCAACGTTGCGTCATCGACGGCATTTCGAGGGTCGTACCAGCTCGCAGCGTATGGCGCCAGCAAAAGCGCAGTGGCCTCGCTGACCAAGACCCTGGCGATTGAATTGGCGGAGTCAGGCGTGAACGTGAATGCGATTGCGCCGGGCGTGTTTTCCACTGATATGAGCGCGCCAATGGTGAAGGATACGCAGCGCGGCGAGGAGTTGCTGACGCGCACGCCAATGCATCGCTTCGGACGCCCAAGAGAAGTGGTGGGGCCGGCGATTTTTTTGGCATCGGAGGCCGCGGGATTCGTGACCGGCGAGGTGCTTGCTGTAGATGGCGGCTATCTTGCCAGCGGCGTGAACGTTTAGAGGCAGGGAACAAGGGACCAAGAAAACGAGGGAACAAGGCTGGAAAGGGAAGTGATGGCGGAAGAACGAAAGCTGCGTATGGGGATGGTGGGCGGGGGACCGGGTGCATTCATTGGCCCCGTACACCGCATCGCGGCGGAACTGGATGGAAAGATTGAGCTGGTTGCAGGAGCCTTCTCGCAGTCCGCGGAGCGTTCGCGCGAAGCGGGCAGGACGTTTCACATTGATCCGGCTCGCGCGTACGCGGACTACGCGCAGATGATCGAAGCGGAGCGCAGGCGGCCGGATGGAATCGACTTTGTGGCCATCGTAACGCCGAATCATCTCCACCTGCCCATCGCCATAGCGGCGCTTGAGGCGGGGATCTCCGGTAATGAGCGACAAGCCTGCGACGGCTACATATGACGAGGCACTAAAGCTAGAGGCCGTTGTAAGGAAGGCGGGCCTGGCCTACGGACTGACGCATACCTACGCCGGTTACCAAATGGTGCGCGAGGCGCGTGCGATGTGCGCGGCGGGCAAGCTGGGGAAGATTCGCAAGGTGGCCGTCGAGTATTTTCAGGGATGGCTGAGCCGGCCGATTGAAAGCACTGGACACAAACAAGCGGAATGGCGGGGCGATCCGGCGCGCAACGGCCCAGGTGGCGCGATTGGCGACATCGGCACGCATGCGTTTCATATGCTCGAATACGTGAGCGGCCTGGAAGTGACGGAGATCAACGCGACGCTGCGCTCCGTGGTGCCGGGACGCAAGCTGGACGATGATTGCAACGCATTTGTGAGGATGAACAACGGTGCAGCGGGAACGCTGGCTTGTTCGCAAGTGGCGGCGGGCGAGATGAACGAATTATTGCTGCGAGTTTATGGCGAGGAGGGATCGCTTGAATGGAGGCAACAGGATCCGAACCGGCTGATCGTGAAGGGTCTCGACAAGCCGGACGAGATTTACCACGCGGCAGCGAGCTACCTGGGCAACGATGCGAAGACCGTGGCGCGCACCCCGGCGGGCCATCCGGAGGGGTATCTTGAAGCCTTTGCCGTGCTCTATCGAGAGTTTGCCGATGTGCTCATCGCATGGAAGCAGGGGAAGTCTGTTGCGTTGCCGGCTACGCTGCCGGGCATTCGAGCAGGCGTACGAGGAATGCGTTTTGTGGAGCGCGCGATTGAGAGCAATCGCAAAGAAGCTTGGGTTGATTTCTAGGGCCTTGCGCGACGCCACGAGGAGGAACGATGAGGACCATCAAGGGTCCGGGAATTTTTCTGGCGCAGTTTGCAGGCGATGAAGCGCCCTACAACACGCTCGAGGGCATGGCGAAGTGGGCGGCGGGTCACGGCTATGTGGGCATCCAGATTCCAAGCTGGGACCTGAGGCTCTTCGATTTGGAGCGAGCCGCAGAGAGCCAGACGTACTGCGATGAAGTGAAGGGCATCGCCGCGCAGGCCGGGCTTAAAGTGACGGAACTTTCGACGCATCTGCAGGGCCAGTTGGTCGCGAGCCATCCAGCATTTGACGTTTTGCTTGATGGATTTGGGCCGCCGGAGTTAAAGGGTAACGTGAAGGCGCGGACCGCATGGGCGGTGGAACAACTATGGTGGGCGGCGAAGGCAAGCAGCAATCTGGGATTGGGTGCTCATGCAACATTTTCAGGTTCGCTGGCGTGGCCGTTCTTCTATCCATGGCCGCAGCGGCCGGCGGGACTGATCGGCGAAGCGTTCAAGGAACTGGGGCGGCGCTGGATGCCGATTCTGAATGCATTCGACGATGCGGGAGTGGACGTGTGTTTTGAGCTGCATCCGAGCGAGGATTTGCACGATGGCGCGACATTCGAGCGTTTTCTCGGAGCGGTCGGCGATCATCCGCGCGCGAACATTTTGTACGATCCGAGCCACATGGTGCTGCAGCAGATGGATTATCTTGCTTTCCTCGATCTTTATCACGAACGGGTGCGCGCGTTTCACGTGAAGGACGCGGAGTTCCGGCTGAGCGGACGGTCGGGAGTTTACGGCGGATATCAAGAGTGGATTGACAGGCCGGGGCGATTTCGTTCATTGGGCGATGGACAGGTCGATTTCCGCCAGGTCTTCAGCAAGATGGCGCAGTACGACTACCCCGGATGGGCTGTGGTGGAGTGGGAGTGCTGCATCAAGCATCCCGAGCAGGGCGCGGCAGAGGGGGCCACGTTTGTGCGCGACGAGATCATTCGCGTGACCGATCGGGCGTTCGACGATTTTGCGGGCGGCGAGGCAGACGCCGACAGCAATCGGAAGATTTTGGGATTGTAGTGGCCGGGCGTGTCGATGAATCATCGCTGCTCCAGGATGTGCGGGCGAGGACCCTTCGGCTCCGCTCAGGGCAGGCCCTTGCACGACAGCCGGCGGGGACGCCGGCGCTACAACAATCGGCCTGCCGTGTGGAGCGCGGAACAGAGCCGGCGCTACAACAACGCGCTTGAAGTGTCAGCGCTGGGCGAGGGCGTTTTGCCTGGGGCGACGATTCCGTATTTCACATCGAGGAACTCCTGCAGCGCTTGAGGTAGAAGCGGGGCCAGCTCCTGCCAGGTGAGAACTTTCAGGCGCGTGCGCAAGTTGGCGCTTTTGACTGCGGCCATGATTTCGAACCACTCCTCGCGCAGATCGGGGCGGCGCTCATCATGGATGACGCAGAAGCTGCACCCGGCAGCATGGGCGGCAAGCACGCTGCGGATGAGTTGATACGCGGCATAGCCCGGCTCGCCGGGCGGGCGAAAGATCGTGTCCACAGCAGAAACGAGGGCGGGATCGGTGACGATGCTTTCAAATTCCTGCGAAGTGTTCTCAGGGAATTCGCTGGCGCGCAACCAGCGCGAGGTGGGGATCTCAATGCGCTGGAGACGAGCGCGGTCGAAGACCGTGTCGAAGTCGCGATAGGCCTCGACGATGGCGGCTGAACGCGTCTGGAAACCGACCTCGGTCAGCTTTGCTTCGACCAGCAGGGAACCGAATCGCATATCGACCTCGGTGCGGTCGAAACGACCGTTGGTAAGCGGAACGCGGGCTTTCCAACCGAAGACGGGAGCAGCATCTCCCTCGACGCCGAGTGCGGACTGGATCGCGGCAGACTCGGCGACCTCCGGCGTGCAGAAGATATTCATCAGCAGGGCATCGGAGCTCATTGAGGAATCAAGCTCGCGCCAGCGCCGTGCGGGATCGATTTGCGGCTTGGGCAACGAACGCGCAGCCTGGGCGTGAACTTTGTCAAAGCGGCGCATCCAATCGGGATTTGCAGCAATGGCGCTGTATGCAGGGTCGAAGAAGTTGCCGTGACGACCATCTTCCGGCTCATACACGATCACCGGCGCGTCGCCATAACTTTGAACATGCACCCGGCCGCGCGCGTAGTCGTGATTGCGGAACATGAGCTCAGCGCGAAGCTTCGCCGCATACGAACCAATGGGCGTCACGTCAGCACGGGAATGTCGGCAACGCCGGCCACGCCAAATACGCGGCGATAGCGTTCGGCTTCAGCGGGATCGCCCATGGCTTTGGAGTAGTTGTCAGAAAGCTTGACCGCGGGCCTGCCGTCAACTTCGCTAAGCTTACAAACCAGGCCGACAGGGTTGAAGCCGTCGTTGCCCTGGGGGTTGCAACCGCGGAAGTCATTGGTGAGCAAGGTGCCCCAACCGGCACTGAAACGGATGCGGCGAGCGGGAATCCAGCGGCCTGGATCGTTAAAGTCAGCAGCAGACCGGAAGTCGTCGGGCGAGGCGCCATTGAGTAATTTCCCTGAGAAATAGGCGTGTAGGCCGAGAATCTGCTCGACATCGAGAGCATCACTGGCGATGAGGCGCTTCTGGCGCGGATCGCGGCCGTGGCGCTCAAGCCAGGCGATGTACTCGTCGCCAGCAACATAGGCATCCTTGCTGTCGATGCGCTGTCCGGTCCAGTTTGCCACCCAGTCTGGAGCGCCGCGTAAGAATTGAGTGGTGCCGAATGTGTCAGGGAGCAAGATAAGCAATTCGCCCTGATAGCTTTGCTGCCACAATTCGAGCAGCGCGTATTGTGAGTGGCGCAACTCGTCGTCGTTGCGGGCGAGGGCAGCCATGGCCATAGGCAGCTCGTGGCCGTTGGTGCCGATCGCTTCAAGGTCGTGCTTGTAGGCGAGGTACGCGTTGGAAGTTCCGGAAAAGCCTTCGCCGATGGTGTCGCGCATGGAGTTGACGACGTACTCATGCCAGAGAAAGCTGTGCCTGCGGCGCGTGCCGAAGTCGCTGATCCTGAGATCGGGGACGCCGCGCAGGCGCTCCATTTTTTCCCAGAGCCGCGATTTGGCGCGCGCATAAAGAATGTCGAGCTCAAGTTCGCTCAAGGGCTTGAGCGCGGCGCGCGTCTTCATTTCGCCGATCTCCGAGAGCGCGTAAATCTCCCACATCGAAGTTCCGGACCACAGCCCCTCAAAGCGAAGCTGAAGCTGGCCGTCATGGACGGAGAGCTCATATTCGGAAAGCTGGAATTCGTGCTCGAGCCAGTCGAGAAAAGCCGGCTCGAAGATGCCGCGGCGGCCAAAAAACGAGTTGCCGGCGAGCCAGACCAGCTCGGATTTGCGGAATCGCAGCTGGCGCGTAGCTTCGAGCTGCTCCCGCAGTTGAGAGAGGCCGACTACATCGCCAAGACGCACTGAGGAGGTGCGATTGATCAGCGTGAAAGTGGCACGAGTGCGCGGGAAATTCTTCCAGATGAACTGGAGCATGAGGAGCTTGTAGAAATCGGTGTCGAGCAAGGAGCGCGTAATGGGATCCATCTCCCAGTTATGGTCATGCGCGCGCCTGGCGAAGTCGATAATCACAATGACTTTACTTTAACCGAGATGTGGCGAAAGCTGGAAGCGTCCTCAACGCATCCACTTTCGCCGACATCTGGGGATCAGTAGCTCAGCTCCAACACGTTGACCGAGTAGGGCGCAAAGGTGTGCGTGAACTTTGAGCCCGCAACGGATACGGTTTGCGAAACCGGAACGACAGCTTTGGGGTCGGTGATGGAGTTTGTCGCATTGGGCGTTTTGCCGCTCATCGTTGTGAGCGTGGCCTGCCGGCTTACCTTGTTCACGCCTGCAAGGTCAATGGCGATGGGCTGCGCAGTCGAGGTCGCGTTGACGACTTTGACGAAGAGCTTGTGCTTGGCATCGTCGCGCGTGGCGGAGGCGAAGACGCGCGCGGGCGCGTTGACGAGATCGGCGGGTACGACTTCGGTTCCGAGATGCGAGGAGAACATGACCTGCGTCCAGTAAGCTGGCGAGCCGTAACTTGAAAGGGCGTTATAGCCAATGAGATCGGGGGCCCACTGCATGCCGCCCGGATTGACATTAACGAAGAGCGGCGCGTAGCTCGCCATGATGATCAGGTCACTGTTGCGCTCGAGGCCAGTGAGCCAGGCGGCGTCGGCTAGAGCGGCTTCGAGATCCGGGGTGGGGTCGCCCTCGCGCGTGGCCCATTCGCCGACAAAAATCTTCGGTCCATTGCGGTCGGCGGCGTCGTAGTGATGCGCCTGCGAAAACGTCTCCTGCGCCGCCATATAGAAATGCTCGTCGAGCACGTCTGGGGTGATGCCTTTGACGGGCGTTGTGGCGATAATTTGGAGATCCGGATAACGCTGCTTGATTGCATGGTAAAACTGCGCGTAGCGGCCGTCGTAGGAACCGGAATGGTCGAATTGGTCTTCGTTGCCGACTTCAATATAGTGAAGCGGGAACGGGGCGGGGTGGCCGTCTTTGGCGCGCTCTGCGCCCCATTTCGTATCGGTGCTGCCGCTGACGTATTCAATCTCGTCGAGCGCGTCCTGCACGTAAGGCTCGAGCGCGGTGCCGGGATCGACGTGCTCCCCGGCAAGCGAATAGCCCGCATAGACCGCGAGCACAGGCTGCATCTTCAGGTTTTCGCACCACTCGAGAAACTCGAGCAGGCCCATACCGTCGGACGAGTGATAGTGCCAAGGGCTCATGTGGCCGGGACGATCGACCCACGGGCCGATGGTCTTCTTCCAGTCGAAGCGGTCGGCGATGTGATCGCCTTCAAGATAATTTCCGCCGGGAAAGCGCAGGAATTTGGGCTGCATTGCGGACAGCAGGTCAGAGATGTCTGCGCGATCCCCGCCGGGGCGATCGTGATAGGTAGGAGGGAAGAGCGACACCACATCGAACCACACCGTTGCAGGCTGCGCAATCGTGAGAATCAAATGATTGCCGGATGACACAGGCACGTTCCCGGCAGTGTGCAACGTGTAGCTGTACTGCTTCCATTCCTTGGTGAGACCGGGAATGACGGCCGATGCGGCCACCGCACCGCTTTGGTCATTCTGGAGCGTGACGGTTACTGGAAGGCCCATCGTGTCGGACTTGGCATAGAACGATCCGGAGTACGTGGTGTTTGGCCGGACCGGAATGCCCCAATAGCCGCCGTTCTCCACTCCGGCAGGCGAGCCGGCAGAAGCCTTCGAGACCGTTACACGCAAGCTACGGGGTTGCGCCTCGCTCGGCCCATCGGAATCGTCGATGGAAACATTCACCATGGAGTCGCCACGCGCCACCATCGGCCATACCCTCGTCGCATCCCAGGCGCGAATCGGCGTGCGATCGCGAATCAACTCACCGTAGAGGCCGCCTTCATAGGAGTAGTTAATCTCCTCGGTCATCAGGCCATAGAGCGTTGGACTGACCGTTGCGGTTGGGTGGTCCACCTGTATGGTGAGCGACGGCGACTGCGCGATAAGGCTTGCAGACAATAGAGGAGCGGCAACGATGGCGATAAGGCGGAGAGGTCTTTTCATGACCTCGCAATCCTACTGCGGGAGCCGCGGTTTGACAATCTGGAAAACGCTTACTTGGCTGATGGGAGTCATAGACGTTTATTGGCTGGATCGGGTCCCATCCAGCGGTAAATGGAGCAGTCTTCCCATCCCGGCGCGGCGTATTCAGCACCGGGTTGACGCTTGAGAATGTTGCGATCCGCGACGGCATCCGCGTGCGAGCGCCTGATAGGGCCGTGAAACAGCCGCTCGAAGTCCGGCTCGCGCCTGAGTACGCTCTCCTGCTCGTTGTTAACGTACAAAATGTCCAGTTGCGCCGGGCGTTCAGTGAGGGTCTGTCTCCAGGCGCGCAAAAGGCGGCGCAACACCGGCGCTCCAAAGGGATTGAAAAGGAAAGCGACGCAGGGTCCGGCGGGAAGCGGGAAATCCGCTGCATCGCGGCAAAGCATTCGCATGGGTACGCGGGTGCGCCCGCTGGAACGCCAAAGAGCAAGATTTCTGCGCGCGATGCGCGCCAGCGTGGGATGCAGTTCTACACCGATTACGGAGCGAAAGGGATAATCGGCAGCGAGCAGCATGGCGCGGCCCATGCCTGCGCCGAGATCGATGAAGGTATATTCATCGATGGGCTTGAGCGGTCGGCAGCGGCGCCAGCGCACGATGAGGCTTTGAAAAACCGAAGGAGCAATGGCGTAATAGGCCGTTACGTGGCGGTCGTTTCGGTGCCCAGAGCCGAGATGACGTCCGGCGACAAGGCCGCTTGTTCGCACTCCAAATTCGAGGTCGAATGGATGGCGGATCAGGCCGTCTTTTTCAGCCAAGCCGGGCAAGCGGCGCCTGCCAGAAACGATTTTCTTCTTTTCCCCTTTGCCTGACGCGCCAACGCTCACGCTTGAACGTTAGCACAGCCTGCGCATAGAGACGCGACGAATCGCCGGGAATCGAATGGCAGAATCATGCGCGTTTACTTCCAGAGAAGGCGCAGCGTTTTAGGGCTGGGCGCCTTCATTCGCGGCAAGATTTCTTCTTGACTCCGGCTGAGCGCGTCTGCAAGACTGCGTGGGCGCGTTCTGCCGTCATCATGGAATGTCGCGACGGATAGGGGCGCGTTTTCGATTCCACTGGGCCCTGGCCGGCGGCTGGCGTGGATTGCCAAACTCAGTGGCGTCTACGAGAAAGTCTCCCGACACGATCAAGGAGGAAGCATGAAGAAATACTTTGCGGAATTAGTGGGCACGTTCATTCTTGTGTTGTTTGGTTGCGGAACGGCGGTGATTGCCGGTGACAAGGTTGGAATCCTTGGCATCGCATTCGCATTCGGGCTGGGTCTGATCGCAGCGGCATATGGGATTGGCCCGATCTCGGGTTGCCACATCAACCCTGCGGTGAGCCTGGGAGTCTGGGTTGCCGGGCGAATGAGCCTCGTCGACATGATCGGCTACTGGATAGGGCAGTTTGTGGGCGCGATCCTCGCGGCTTGGCTGCTGCTGATGATTGCGGTCGGCACGACGGGGTACAGCCTTGCGGTGAACGGACTCGGCCAGGATGGCTGGGGGCCGGGCTACCAGGGCGGATACAACGAGCCTTCGGCAATCCTGTTTGAGTTCTTCGCAACCATGATTTTCGTCGTGGTAATTCTGGGGTCGACGCAGAAGAGCGCACCGGCGGGATTCGCCGGACTGGCCATTGGCATAACGCTGGTCGCAATTCACATCTTCGGCATCCACATCACGGGTGTGAGCGTGAATCCGGCGCGGAGCCTTGGGCCGGCAATTTTTGTGGGCGGACAGGCGATGAAACAGTTGTGGCTATTTCTGGTGTTTCCAAGCCTGGGCGGAATCGTCGCGGGATTGTTTTTCCGGACCAAATTACTGGCGGCGGACTGAACAACGGAGTTAGAGCGCTGAGGGGCCGCGAGGTCGAGGATAGACCTGTGGCTCAGCGAGCCCCTCAAGCCCTTGCGATGAACCGGAGGCGAACATAGTCCGCGGTCCAGTGGCCATCGTGGGCACGAAGTACCGGAGCGAGCATGGCGACGGTTTCTTTGACGGCAGCATCGCGCAGAGGCTCGGGCAGAGCATCGATCGCGCCGCGGTAGAAAGTGTTTAACCAACCAGCCATGCCGCTGTCGTTCAACGGAGTGGGGCGAGGGGAGAGGACGATCTTTTCGACCGCGAACCCGTGACGCTCAAGGCGGCTGCTATAGCCCTTTGAAGTGGGATAGTAGTTGCCACGCTCACCAAGGCTCGCAAATCCGTGACGAGAGAGGACGGCGGCGAAGGCAACGCGAATCGCGGCGATATTGCCATGGCCGCCCATTTCCGCAATAAAGCGCCCGCCCGGGCGAAGCACACGATGCACCTCGGAGAGCATTTCATCCTGGCCGCGGACCCAGTGCAATGCGGCGTTCGAAAAAACGGCTTCGAATGTGTGATCGGGATAAGGTAACTTCTCGGCAGGGCCTTTGTCGGCTTTGACTCCCCGGTCGCGGGCTGCTGTCACCATGGCCGGGGATGAATCGATACCGATGACACTGGCGCCGGAAGCGGCGATGCGCTGCGTCAGTTTTCCATCGCCGCAGCCAATGTCGAGGATGCGCTCGCCTGGTTGGGCTTCGAGCCACTCGAGCACGCCCCCTGCCAGTTCGTGAACAAAGGCCCCATCGCGGCCGTAGGTCTCAGGATTCCAGGTCTGCGGCATGGGCCCACTCCAGATGATCAGAAGCTTCTCAGATCATGTTTACGCGATGAAATTTGCAGTGGAAGGCGACAGCGGAATCGGCGATCCGGTCCGAAATCAAGTCAATTCTCTCACGGCAGCCGGTTCTGGCTTCAGATCAATCAGACGACCGTGACGCGAAGACCAGACGCGCGGGGAACGAGCGCGCTGAGTGCTCCGCCTTTCAGACGGCCGGATTTCGTTGCTCGAACGATGTGAGCTTCGCGGCTTTCTAGTGACGGCGCGTTCAAGGTATCGATCTCCACCGCACCGGACTTGGCCGCGCCGAAGTCCAGACGGAGGGTAAGATCGTTTTCCATGTCCTTGTTCAAAACGATGACGGAAGTTTGCCCGCCCGAAAGCTTGGCGGCGTAAGCGGTCGCGTTGACGCCCGCTGCCTGAAGCCTGGCGGTGAGATCGGAATGAATCAGAGTTCCGCCAGCGAACTGGCCCGCGAAGATGAGCCCATAGGCCACCGGCTCCAAAACGTACGTCGAGCCAAATTCCGCAATTGGCGAATAATACGCGTGAGGGTGTGTCGCGATCTGCTCTGGCGTCGCGCCCTGCGCTTTGAGAACCGCGTCGCCAAACATCACTCCACCAAGACCGCTGGCAATGATGGTGCCTGTACCGCCATGCAGGTTGATGCCGGAATAGCTGTTAGCGGCGAGGAGGAGTGAGTAATCGGCTGACCAGAGAGCTGCAGCAAATACATCGGAGACTCCCGGCTTACCGCCGCGATAGCAGGTGTTGCCCTCCGTCATGCGGACACGGATGCCCATTTTGGCCGCAGCCGCTGAAGCTGTATCCGCCATGCCCTGAACTTTCGCCATGGTCGCGGGTTTGAGCAGGTTCGGGATGTTGACGTCGGGGTTCGATGGCGGTCCGCCGAAGTAATAATGATGCGTAAGCCGAGTGACATGCGGAGGGTTCTCAACTGAACTCCACGCGTTTGCGATCTGCGGCAGCCAGGAAATGTCGTCAGTGACATCCGGCATTCCGAAACGGGCTCCGGGAACGCGGACTGTGATGGCGCGAGCGAGAGTGAGCCACTCGGCGAGGTACGTCTGCGCGGACCAGGTTTGCGGATCGCGCAGGTGGCGGCCAAACAAATTCACTTCATTGCCGATCTGGAAGTATTGCAATCGCGAGCCGAGGGCTTTGGAGACAAATTGAGCTTCGTCGGCGGCACGGGGGGGAGTGTTGGTCCCCATGTTGATGCCGTAGAGGCAGGTCCAGCCCGTGGCGTCGAGGAAAGCGGCCAGGTTACGAACCGCTTCGGGAGTCACGGCGTAGTAGTTGGCCTTGGGCTCTCCCACGACCTCGCGAGTGTGCGGGTGCCTGGGCTCGGGAGAGTCGGGAGTGGGCTTCCACCAGCCGAATTCGCTGGTGTTCCCGCCAAGCCGCAGGACACCTCGCGAGGAAAGCTGCCTGAATGCGCGAATCAGGCCGGTGTTCTTCGCCGAAAAGAAGTCAGGATTGGCGAGTTCTCTCACCTCGTAGGAAAGACCGACAAAGTCGGCAGGTATATGTGGTCCTGCTGCCTCCGAGGGAATGGCGAGGCTGGCCTGGATCTGGGTTCGGCTTTGTGCGCGAAGTCGCGTGGCGGCGAAGGTCAAAGCGGAAGTAGCCAGAAACTCGCGGCGGCTAATTGGATTCATCATGACGATCCTTCCTGAAGTATGCCGCCATCCATTTTAGATCGATTGCACGGGCAGGAGGGTGAGGTCGTCGACCAGGCCGACTTCCTTCTGGACGAAGGGCTCACCGTAGCGAACGCCGGCGAGGAGGCCGTAATGGCGAGCCTCAGCAAAGGTGCGTTCGCGAATCTCTTCTTCGGGCACAAAAATGCCGGAGCCAGCAGATTGGTTCGCGTATTGCGAACGGTAGGCCATAAGGGCCAGATGGCGTTGCTCAATGAACGGCGTAATGTCGACGATGAAACTGGGGCGCACATCGGCATAGAGGCTGGCGTAGACGATCTTGAAGGGACGGTGCGGTTCCGCGCCGGTATCGATCTTCTTCAAGCCGGAAAGGAAGCAGGCTTCGGTGCCGAGCGAAGCAGTGATGGCGTGGTCGGGATGACGCGCCTGCCAGTACGGAAGAATAACGACACGAGGTCGAAGCTGACGCAGAATACGGACGATGGCGACGCGGTTTTCGAGATTGTTGGCGATGGCGCCGTCGGGAAGATCGAGCGCATGACGCCAGCCAACGCCCAGGATGCCTGCGGCCTCTTCCGATTCGCGGGCACGCTCATCCGCGGTGCCGCGCGTTCCGGCTTCGCCACGAGTCAAGTCGAGAATCGCCGTTCGCAGGCCGCGCGCAGCCATGCGCAGCAGGGTTCCTCCGCAGGTCTGTTCGACGTCGTCGCGATGGGCAGCGATGGCGAGAATGTCGGCTCGGAAGTCGATTGCCTCGGAGGGCATTGGGAGTCAATAGACGGTGTTGTTGGCGTCGGTGACTGCGTCCATGTAGGCAACGTCGTACGCTGTGCCTGTAACGGTCACATACTGATTGTCGATCGACGAACCGTTGGTGGTGGAGTAAATGTAGACCTGCCCGCCTTCAGCCGCGTAGATCTTGTGCAGCCCCGTGACGGCTGCAATTCCTGTAGCGTCGCCGAGGTATGGCTCAAGCAATTCGACGGATTTCGTGGATGTGTTAAACACGGTCAGGCAGCCATATCCGCTGGTGGGATTGGTGGCGTAGCGAACTCCGACGGTGCAGCCGTTCATTCCGATCCAGAGCGTGTTGTCATCGGCTTCAATCATTCGGCTGATCGCGCCGGGTTGGCCGTCGCTGACGGCGATGGGGCTGCCGGCGGTGTTGTTGGCCAGGTTCACCACGGTGAGATTGCCGGCGAAGAGAGTTTGTCCCTGGATCGACTGCGGCTCCTGGCCCACGACGTACATGGTGGAGGAATCGACGAGTGCATTGCTCGCTCCGCCGAGGATGGGGATATTCACGATCGAGGCAGTATGCGAGTTGGAGCAGGGCGCAACATTGCAGGGCAGGAGGCCGGACGACTGGCCCTGAAGAAAGATGAGCGGCGCAATCGGCACAAGGGAGATTGACGCCTTGGACCCACCGCACTCCGGGCCGCAGTTGAGGATGTAGGCGGTGCTTCCATCCGCCGAGAAAACGGCCTTGACGGGGCGATCGAAGGTGAGAGGAGCGCCATAGTAGTTGCCAGTTGCGTCGGTTTGGTCGGGACTTTGCATCTGGAAAAGGCACCATACCGGTGCGTTCTGCGGCTCGCAGTCGACCGCCGCTTTGGGCCAGGTGGATGGCCCGCCGGAGAAAGAGATTGATTGTGCGGTCGAGAGCTGACGGGGGTAATAGGCGTAATTGGAGTTCTGGGCGAATGCCAGCGCGACAGAGCCTCCCGGGTTTACGCTGACGCGGTACACGCCGGGAAGGCTGAGACCGGCGGACGAACCGACCGCCCGGTTCACCGCTGTGAAAACTGTTGAGGTCTGACTGGCGGCGAAGACATAGGACTCGTTGCGGGTCATGAAGACACTGGACGACATGCCATTTAGGCCGGCAACGGAAGCGGTAGTGGTCTTTTCGGCTTGGTAGTCAATCAAGGCCAGGCTGCCGTCGCCAGACGCGTAAACGGCTCCGATTTGTTGCTCAGGCATGTTCTGGATGGAAATGGGCAAAGCGCCGGGGAAGCCGGCGATGGAAAAAGAGGCGGGCCTGCCGTTATAACCACTGCGGGTGTCGTAAAAGGCGTCGACGATCTGAAGTTCGCCCCTGCTCAGGGTGCCGGGGTTCTGGATAGCGATCATGACGCGATTTTGCAGCCCACTGGGGGGCAACACGCGACCGGCAAAATAAAAGGTCTTGCCACAACCGGCTAGCGCGGCGGCTACCAACAGAGCTGCGCCCGCGCTCATGAAAAGACTTCTGTTCTTCAAATTTTCAACCCTCGGTTGATCGCGCGGAAAAACCCGCAACGTCGGCAAATAAATGGCGTTATTGACACACTGAGGGCCGTTGGAACGCTCAAGCCCATACCGATTTCCATGCAGGCGATAACTTCCGAAGTATAACAAAGCGGACCGGGCCTTTGGCGCGAAGTGCGCGACGCCAGAAGTACAGAATTCCGAGACGTCCGTGGCCAGATGGGGTAAGACGAGCAAACTCCTGACCGACGGCGCGGACGGTGGATACATCCCCGCTGGCGATGCGTTAGCATGACAACAGAATGAGCCGGTTCGCCGAAATCTTTTCCGACCGCCCCGTGCTTGCCGACGGCGCTATGGGAACGGTACTCGAGTCTCGCGGTGTGTTCACGAACCGCAGCTACGACGAACTGAACCTGTCGGATCCCAATTTGATCGTTGCCGTCCACGAAGAATACTTGCTGGCCGGCGCAGAAATTCTTGAAACCAACACATTCGGTGCTAACCGCTTTCGATTGTCCCGGCATGGGTTGGGCGCAAAGGTAGAAGAGATCAATGCGGCGGGCGTGCGTTTGGCGCGCCTGGCAGTGGCGCGCCTGAAAGAGAGGTCCGCCGCGGCGGACGCCGAGGCATGGGTGGCTGGCGCAGTGGGACCACTGGGCGTGCGGCTGGAGCCGCTGGGCAAGACCGGCCTGGATGAAGCGCGTGCGGCCTTTGCCGAGCAGATTGGCGTGCTCAAGAAAAGTGGTGTCGACCTGCTGATCGTAGAGACGATGCCCGCCTTGAATGAGGCGCGGGAGGCATTGGAAGCCGCGAAAGCGGTGGCCCCGGAGCTCCCGGTGCTGGTGATGGTGACGGTAGACGACGAGGGCGAGTGCCTTGACGGTTCTTCCGCGGCGCAGGCGGCAGCGTGGCTGACCGAGTGGGGAGCCGACGCCGTGGGCGTGAACTGCTCGACCGGCCCGGCGACAGTGCTGACGGCGATTGAAGAAATGCGCGCGGCAACAAATCTGCCGTTGGGCGCCATGCCCAACGCCGGTATGCCCCGAGCGGTCGAAGGGCGGAACATTTATTTGTGTTCTCCCGAGTACATGGCCAGCTTTGCGCGCAAGGCCATCGCTGCGGGAGCGCAGATGGTCGGTGGTTGCTGCGGTACGACGCCGAATCACATCCGGGCGATGCGGCAGGCCGTACGAGCGATCGACGAACAGGCGCACGTGGCTGGAAAAGACGCGGCGCCGGCAGTGAGCAAGGAAACGCCGCCGGCTCCGCTGGCGCAACGCTCGCGCCTGGGTTCGCTGATCGCGGAAGGCAAGTTCATCACCATGGTGGAGTTCGTTCCGCCGCGGGGCATCGATTGTGCGAAGGAGATTGAGGGCGCGGCATTGATGGCGCGGCTGGGCGTGGACGCCATCGACGTCTACGATGCAGCGCAGGCATCGGCACGGATGAGCGGAGAGAGCCTCTGCATCCAGATTCAGCAGCACACGGGGATTGAGACGATTCTGCATTACACCTGCCGCGATCGCAACCTGCTTTCAATCCAGTCGGATCTTCTGGGCGCCTCGTCGATCGGGCTGCGCAATATTCTGTGCGTGACCGGCGATCCGCCCAAGCAGGGAAACTATCCTGACGCGTCTGCTGTCTTTGACGTGGACTCCATCGGATTGGTAAACATCGCGCGGCGGCTGAATCACGGACTTGATATCGGATCGAACTCGATTGGGGCGAGCACCAACTTCACGATCGGCGTGGCGGCCAACCCCGGCGTGCCCGACCTGGAAAATGAGCTGAAGCGGTTGGCCTACAAGGTTGAGGCTGGCGCGGAATATGTCATCACGCAGGCGGTCTTCGACCTGCGCCTGCTGGAGGAGTTCCTGGAACGAATCAAGAACCTCTTGGGCGACCACCGCATTCCCGTGATAGCGGGCATCTGGCCCCTGACCGGCCTGCGCAATGCCGAATATATGAAGAACGACTTGCGGGTGGCGATGCCTGAGGAGATCATGCTGCGCATGGCGCAGGCGGATACGCCCGAAGCGGCGCGGGCGGAGGGCATCAAGATCGCGCAGGAGATGCTGGCAGCGGTGCGGCCGTTGGTGCAGGGCGTGCAGGTAAGTGCGCCGTTTGGCAACTATGAGACTGCAGCCGAGGTGATCGCAAGCGCACTGCCGGCGGGAACAAACGGGAAGAGGTGAGCGCCATGCCATCGTTTGAAGAATCGCTCAAAAAGCTGGAAACGATTGTCGAGCGACTGGAGAAGGGCGATCTGGCGCTCGAAGACTCACTGAAGCTCTTTGAAGAGGGCGTGGGACTGTCGGCGGCCTGCAAACAGGAGCTGGATGCGGCCGAGGGCAAAGTGCAGATGCTTGTGAAGCAACGCGATGGATCGGTAAAGCCGGAGCCGTTCCTGACGGACAAATCCTTCTAAGCGCCTGTGCGGGCGCGGAAATTCAAGCCCAATTTCAAAGCTATTCGGACTTGGCGGCCTTTGTGTGCGCGCCGATCTCTGCGGCAACATGGAGCAGCGACTCGTCGTTGCCGCGAGCTGCGGCCAGTTGCATGCCGCCGTGCGCGCATGGGATTACGATGGTCGGAACGCCGGCGAGGCTAAAGGGCGCCGTGTAACGCAACAGACGGGAGCGGGTCTGGCTGTGGTCTGCGCCGACGGCCAGGCGCGCAACCGGAATTGATGGCAACAAAATGAGCTGGTGCGCGGCGCAAAGGTCGTCCATGTGTGCGCGAAAAGCCGCGTGACGCTGGCGCAATGTCGCAACTTCGCCGGAAGTCAGGCCCGCGCCCCACTTGAGTCTGTCGCGGATAGCCGGTTCAAAGCGATCGAAATTGCCGGCGTGCAGGCTCGCAGCCTCAGAGGCCTGGATGGGCGCGAAGACTTCGACGGCGTCCGACCACCATTCCGTGTCGATCACTCGACCCTCCAGTCCGACAGCCTGAAGAGTTCGAATGACGGCTCGGAAGCTCTCGACTACGTCCGGCTCGCAATCGTGAAGAAAACTGTCGGCGACATAGGCGAAGTTCGAGAAGCGGCGGGCGGGAGCGGTTTGCGCTGGCGCAAAAGGCGCGGCAAGAAATGGTGCGTCCTCGAGATCGCGGAAGAGCCAGCCAAAAGTATCGAACGATTCTGCCAGATGAGCGCCGCCGCGCCAATCGCCGCGACCAAGCGTGGCGCGATATCCGGCGAGGCCGCACAGTGCGGCGGGCGCGCGGACCGATCCTCCGGTGTCAGTGCCGATGGCGGCCACGGCCGATTGCTCTTGCACGCTTGCAGCAGCGCCGCTTGACGAGCCGCCGGTGAGTGCACCGGGGTCGCGAGGCTGCGCGCAGTCGCCATATTCGGGATTCTCGCCTGTTATTCCGTAGGCCAGCGCGTGCAGATGAGTCTTGCCGACAATGACTGCTCCGGCGGCGCGCAATTGTTCCACGAGCGAGGAGTCGCGCACTGCCTGGCCGTTGAGATCGCGATAGAAATGGGTGCCACAAGTTGTTGGCGAGCCGGCGAGATCGAAGCAGTCTTTTACCGAAATTGGCAGACCCCAGAGAGCGGGGCGGCCGTCTCCGAAGGGGCCACCGTTTGAAAGAAGCATCGATTCGATGCGGGATGCTTCAGCGCGCGTCCACTCTGTGTCCTGCCAGATATAGGTATTGCGGCCCGCGTTCCCATTGCTGTTCGCGAGCGCGGATTCGGCGAGTTGAGATGGACTTAATGATCCTGCGGCAAGCGCGGCGCGAAAACCCCGGACGGTCCATGAAGGGGAAGTCATAAGGCCATTCTAGAAGCCGCCGGCGGACACGGTACTATGCCGCAGAAAGCAGCCCTTGAAAGCAGAAGGGCGACCCGTGTGGGCCGCCCTCAGGAGCGAGAAGACGCAGTGCTCAGAAGTCCAGGTGCAAAGACATCTGAATCTGGCGGGGACTGCCGATCGCGTGCCTGGTGACGCCGAGACCCACCGGGCAGTTATAAAAGCCCGAATTCGCGCCGTGAGGATCGGCAGCGCAATCGTTCGTGGGCAGAGGATTGGTGCCGCCGAAAGGGACATTGTTGAAGAGCACGTTTTGATTCACGTTGTTTTGAGGAATGTCGAAGCTAGTGGTGTTGGTGATGTTATAGACGTCGAGGGTATAGCGCAGGTTCCATTGGTCGTGGATCGGCAACTCCTTTTCAAGCGACGCGTCGGCGCTCCGTTGCCACGACTGGCGGAAGATATTCCGTTCGCCGGAAGAGAAGTTCGTTTCGTAGGGATCGCCGTTGGGAACACCCATGGTGCCAATCGGAATAAGAGGAATCTGGAAGCAGGTAGCTTTGAGTGCTGGATTCGCGCCCGTGTCCGGATCATAGAAAGCGCCACTCTTGCCGGTTACCGCACTCTTCTTTGAGCATCCGGGAGCCAGGGCGAGGATGGGGTTTTCGATGCCGTTGAAAGTACTGTAGAAGATGCTGCCGACGGCTCCGGAGTAATCGATGACGCTGTACGGCTGGCCGCTCTGGATTACGGCGGAGCCGTGAATCGACCAGGCGTCTAGTGCTTTGCCCGCAAGCGTGTCGGTGGCGAATATCTTCGGCGACGTTACGCCATAAGTGAAGTTGAGCACGTGCGTGCGATCGAAATCTGCCGAGCCATAGCCGCTACGCAGCTTTAACGGATTATTGCCGTTGTAGAACAGCCCCAAACCGCTTTGCTCATCTGTTGCGTGGGAGTAGGTGTAGGAGACTCCGGCCTGAAAGCCGTGGCTGAAGCGTTTTTCCAGATGTGACTCGAGGGCGTTGTACATTGCGATGCCGGCCGCTGTGTAAGACTCGGACTCCGATGAATAGCCGATGTAGGGCACGCGCAGGTCGACGTTGCCGCCTTCGTAGTTATTCAGCATCTGGCCGTAAGTGCAAGCCGATTGGCCCGGCTGATTCACGCACATTGGAGGGGTAAAGTCGCCTTCGGTTTGTGTCGGGTCCAGCACTGTGTAGCCATAACTGAAATACTGCGTGGCAACGCCGCCGGGATGAGTGGGACTGCCCAAGGTCGCGATCTGGGCTTGGTTAAAGGGCACTGGGATCACCTGGTGACGGCCGAGATTGCCTACATAGCCGATCTCGAACATGAGGTCGTTACGCGGCTGGTACTGGAGGTTGAGCGTAAAGTTCATGCTGTAGGGCAGCTTATTGTTCGGGTTGTAGATGCCGAGCGTGTAAGGCTGGCCGGCGTTGTTGGCGCCAACTGTGCCATCGATAAGCGCTGTGGCATTGGGAAGATAATTTGCAATGTCAGAGGCTTTCGGATTCGACGGTGGAGTCGAGCGGGTCGGGCCCCAGGGCGTGGCCAGTGTGTAGTCCGAGCCTTCTCCAGGTGGAGTGAAGTAATCTCCACCGCAGATGGGGATGAAGTTGAGATACAGATAGGTCGGGTCGGCGGCGTTGAATGAAGAGCTATACGGGCAGTGCTGCTGGCTGACGAAGGGCTCGGTCTGGGAGGAACCGAAAGGGCCTCCGTCCACTTCGCCTGCCGCGAAGCCGGGCGAGAGATAAGTGAAGAGCTCGCCGCGATCGTAGTAAAACCCGCCGCCGCTGCGTACAACAAATTTAGAGTGAAACATCGCGGGCTGCCACGCCAGTCCGAGCCGTGGCGCAATGCCCCACTGCCGGCCGGTGAGCGTCGTGTTGCTCACGCCTTTGGTTCCATTCGCATTGTTGCCGGCGATGATAAACCCGGAACTTGTGATCGCGTCGGACGCTGCACTGTAGCTGTATTGCTTGGGATCGAAGTTGAAGATGTTCCCATATTTCTCGGTGAGCCCACCGTCCCAGTCGTAACGCACGCCGAGTGTGACGCTCAAGGTCGGGGTCATCTGGAATTTGTCTTGAACAAAGAGGCCGGTTTCATTGGCGCGATAGTAGCGGCTGGCGTTGCCCTGGAGAAACGTCGACGCCGTGAAGTTCTGCGTGGAGTAAGGCGTAACCCAATTGTTGGCGAAGGTCACAAAGTCAGGCGAAGCTACATTTCCTGTTCCTGTGCGATGGTCGATCGTATTCAACTGGGTGTAGGACCAGCTGCCGCCGAAGCTTACCGAGTGGCGCCCTTTGGCCCAGATTGCCGTGCCGGAGGGCATGATCCGGTTTTGGAAAACGCCGGTGTTTGTCGCTTGGTACTCAGCATTAGGGCCGATGCCGAGTGAAGGCGCGACGAGGCCGTAGAGCGGCCCTGTTGACGAATCGTAGGCGTCACCGATGGCGTCGTTGATGGTAATGCCGGGAAAGTAATTCCCGAATACACCCGACATTCCGACGGAGGTGGGCCCGAAGGCCTGATCGTTTGTCGCATAGGCCTTCTCGCGAAGAATGCCTATGGTCTCGGAGATGCTGAGGCTGGTGCCCATGGTCTGGACGTTGTTGAGCGAGCCGACTTGTGAGCCGGTATCCATGCGCGCGGTGAATCCGGGCACGTTGGAATAAGCGTAAGGCGCGCTTGAGGGATCGTGCTGATAATAGTATTTCGCCGCCAGAACGTCCTTGCTGGTGACATTCCAGTCAAGATCGGCGACGGCCTGGTCGGATGTGAACCGCGATGTGCCCGGCAAGAATGCGTTGTACGGTGAAAAGACATTCGGATCGGCATTCGGAAGCGCGCTCGGAATCAGGTAGTTTCCTGGCTCACCGGGCAGATTGGGCATCGTGAATAGGGCATACCCCACGGGATTTGAGGCGGCATTGAAGCTGTTGACTGTGATGCCAGAGTAGCTTTCGTTGGCGGTCCAGTTGTTATTTGCTGCATCTTCCAGATTGGCTTCACCGCGGGAATTGGGCCCCGAACCCAGGCCGGGCGGAACATCGAGAAGCTCGTCGCCTGTCTCCTGGTCGGAGATATGCAGGTGTTGGTAGCCGACGAAACCAAAGAGCTTGTCTTTGATGATGGGGCCGCCGAGATCGCCGCCGGCCGAGTAGCGATGCAGCTGCGGATTCTTGTCGCTTACCGGGATGTTCTGGTCTTTTTTGAAGAAAAAGGGTGCGGCATTGATCCAGTTGGTGCCACGATGCAGATAGGCGCCACCATGAAGCTGGTTCGTTCCGGACTTGGTGCTCATGTCAATGTGCGCGCCGCTGGAAGATCCCTGTTGCGCATCGTACATCGAAGCGTTGACGCGTACTTCCGCAATCGTTTCGGGCGCGGGCGTCGGGATGGCGTTGCCGATGGCCAGATAAATTGAGGAAGCACTAGGGATCACGCCTCCAGCGGCGTTGTTGGCCTGGCCCGTGTTGTTAGACACACGGAACGAGTCGACTTGGCTGGTGGTCTTGCCATTGAACAAATTGCTGCCATCGACGCCGTTCAGAAGAAATGCGTTGGATGTATCGCGTTGACCATTGGCCCAGATGGGCGCATTGCCGAGGCCGGAGTTTGCGCCGGTGCCACCGGGCAATTCGGCGTCGACACCGGGCGAGAGAATGGCCAGTCCGGTAAAGCTACCGGTGGGAAGAGGCACATTGTCGATCTGCTGCTGCTCCATCACATAGCCGTTGGTGGTGTCGACGGCGTTCATCAGCGGCGCAGCTTCCACTTCGACGGTGGTGCTGGTCTGGCCAACCTTCAGCGAAACATTTAAGGTAGCCGTGCGGTCGGCCTCCACTGTGATGTGCGGTGTCTTCTGTGCCTGGTATCCGGCTGCCGTGTACGTGAGCGTATAAGTTCCGATGGGCAAATTGACAAATGTATATTCGCCCTGGTCGTTGGTCTTCGTGGTTCGAGTCACTGAAGTCTGTTCGTGCGTCAGAGAGATTGTGACGTTCTGAATCACGCCGCCAGAGGCGTCAGTGACTTCTCCGGTGATTCCGCCCAGCGTTTGCTGAGCTTGAAGAAAACCCGTACAGAGCACCGCGGCTGCTGCGATCGCAAGCAGCACGGCGAACGAGAAGGAAGACGAACGCATGAAACGCTTCAAAGCACTGACCTCGAAATAGAAATTCCCCCCCTGAAACCTAGGGGATTCAACGACTGCTGAAGTAGTTTTGAAATCTCGAGTTTCTTGAGCGTTGAACTGCTACGCGGTAAAGTGCTGGCCAACGCGACCCGCGGTGATTGAATGGCTGTTCCTGCTCGCGCTGCAGGTTACGGCAATATTAATTGCTGCGGCATAAAGTTCACGTAAGGAATTTTGGTGTGAAAGCCTGGATAAGGGAGGGCTTTTCCACAATGCATCACAAGCCTTGGGCTTTTCTTCGCCGCAGTGCATACCACGCGAGCCCAACGGCGATGTAGGTGAGATAGAGGTAGGGTATTCGCGCGTGAACAATGTCTGAAGCGGATTGAAGATCGAAGACCGCGATCATGAGGATGACGGCAACGGTGACAACGCTGAGGCTCGTGAGCAAATGAGAATGCTGCCCGACGGCGCGGCGTGCGAAGGGAAGCGCAACAGCGACCAGTGCATACGCGGTGAGAAAGCCAAAGACTGAAAGCGACCCCAGCAGGTCATACATCGTTGATCCGGCATCGCCAAGGAGCGCCATGACCGTGGTGGCGGCGAACATGAGCGCGATCGAAAGCAGCACGGCTGCTCCCGGCGTTCCGTGGCGAGGACTGGTGCGTTGCAGAGCTTGGGGCAGCAATCCGTCGTGCGCCATGCGAAGCAGAACGCGCGCGGCAGCTGTTGCGCAGGCCAGCACGCAGGCGAACATGCTGACGAACGCGCCGCAGTCGATCGCAATGCCCAACGGAGAAACGTGAGCTCTTGCGGCGAGCATGTGCAGCGGGCTCGTGGAACTGGAGAGCGCCGCGGCTTGGCCTCGGAATCCGAGCACCTCAGAGTATGCGCAGAGCATGAAGAATCCACCGGCCAGGAGGGCGCATTGAATCACCGCCCGCGGAATGGTCCGCAATGGATCGCGCACCTCGCCGCCCAGCGTGGTCGCGCCTTCAAACCCGACAAAGCTGAAGATGGAAAGCACCAGAGCGGGTCCGAGGCCACTGAATGAAATGCCCGAGAGCCGGAATTGACTTGTATCGAGTTGAAACCCGATATGCACCGGCAGAAGGACGAGCACGATCACGATGAGGCCGAGAGAGACGGCTTCAATCCACAGCATGACTTCGGCGGAAAGCTTGACGTCGCGGTAGGCGATGAATCCGGCGACGGCGCAAACCACCGCCAGCGTGGGAATGGCGGGCGGTGCCCAGTGAAAGAACTGCTCCGAGAGAACGGTTGCGTAGTAAAGCGCCCCGCCGGCCACCGATGCGCCGGTGGCGACGTAAGCAAGCAGCAATCCCCATGCGGCGGCGACGCCAAAGGCGGGTGGAAGCGTGTTCGCTGTATAGGTGTAAAGCGAACCCGGCGACGCGCTCAATCGCGCGAAACGGCTGACGCAGAATCCGACCAGCAGCATGGAAATTGTGGCCAGAAGATAGACGAACCAGGTGGCGTTGCCGGCACGCGCGAAGACCAGCGGAATGGTGAGACACGCGGACGTACTGGGCGCCATTGCGGACACGGACTGAGCCAGGGTCTCGATGGGGCCGAGGACGCCCTTGCGCAGGCCGTAGCTCCCTGCGGCGTTGTCCTCCGCATACACGTTTCGCCCTGTGGTCGTGGTCCCGGTCACGGCTACGCCTCTTGCTTCAAAAGCTAACGCTCGACGGTGGCCTCGATCGTACCATGCGGTTCATCGATGGGTACGAAGATATGGTTGGGATTGTCCTGGCCGAAGGGGCTGAGATCGGCGAGCAAGTAATGCAGGTTGGGCATGGAGAGATGAATGCGCGCGATCTCCGGCGCGGCTTCAAGCGCGGCTTTGCCCATATCGAAGAGCGTGTGCTGAACGCTCATGCTGTTGTGATCGGCAAATGTTTTGAGCAGCGCGGCGACGATGCGCTCGCGAGCCTGCGCGTAGTCCGGCGTCGCGGCCGAATAATCCCACGTGACGGTGGCGCGCGTACCGAGGATGCGATCGGTGGCCGGTTTGAGCGTTGTCAGCTTGTCGACAACGTACCCTGTGAATGCCGATTTCGTGGTTTTGAGAATCGTCAGTCCATCCACGCCGGATCGGATGGACCACTCGCGTCCCTGGTCCCTCACAGCACGCACGGTTTGAAGTTCCGGCCCACCGAGCTTGAATGTCGTTGGCTCTGGCGCGCCACCGACGGTCAACCGCTCCCATGCGCGCGATTTGATTTCGATCAGAACGCCGGACACGTGCGCATTATTGGTGAGAAAATAATCACCCAGTTCCATGGCGAAGGATTCGATGGTTGCGGCTCTTGAGTCGCGCGCCACCGAATAGACGGTGTTCTTCATCGTGTCGGTGGGCAGCACTTTGCTGTTGTCGGCTTCGGTAAAGCTGGCTTCAAAGTCGCCCTCGAGCATGACGTAGACCGTCCACTCGTCGAAGAGATGCCGGTCCTTGAGGCGCGTGATCCGCGAGAGGCGCACGCGCAATTTTCCGTAGCGATTGTCACCCAGTTTCGCCATTCGTCAGCTTCCTCTGTAGGTTGTGTAGCAGTTGTCGCTCAACAGCAACGGCAAATGGTAATGTGCCTTGCCATCGCAGGTGAATGTAATCGCAATCTCTGGATAAATACTGGCTCGCCCCATCCGCGCGAAGTATGGGCCGGTGTCGAAAACAATGCGATAGGGACCGGAAGTGGCGTCGCGCGCCAAGTCGCGGCAACGGCCGTCGGTATCGGTGATGCCGGAAGCGGCTTCGATCCAATCGCCGGGCGTGTCATGTGCGCGTTCGGCGTCGCCATTTGTTGAGATCTCAATCCATCCGCCGCCGGCAAACTTTTCGAGGCGCACCGAAATCCCTGCGGCAGGCTTGCCCAGCGAGGAATCCAAAACATGAGTTGAAATATTGCTCATTCGACCAACCACTTTCCTAAACGAATTTGCATGATCTGGCGTTGCTGTTCGGCCGCCTCGCGCAACTCGGACTCTAGATCGTTTGCCAGGCGTTGCTTGAGAATCGTAAGCATCTCGGTGGCGCTTTTGCCGGTCGCGCAGACGATGTATGTGAAGCCGAATCGCCTCGCATAAAGGTCATTGTCTGCCTCTAGCTCAGCCAGCACCAGTTCATTTGCCGCTTTAGCTGACGACTGTTCCTGCTGCGACCACTCGATTGATCGCGCAGCGGACCGGTATGACGGGCGCGTTGTAACAAGGGCGGGCCTGCGCTCGCCGATACGCGGATGACATGCAAACGCCTCCAGCCAATCCGGCTCCTGCATCGTGCTCCACACGCGGTCGGCGGCTTGGCTCAGCGTCAATACGTTCGCGACGGGACGCTGTGCCACCAAAGCCTGAGCCCATCGTTTTGATCCGCAGCAGGCAAGCATCGCTTCCAGGGCCACGGAGCCGCCGGCTGCATTCCATGCTGCAAGCGTTGCATTCATGATTGCAATCCCTCCGGGCGAAGCGAATGCAGAAATTCGTTAAGGAGATTCACGGCGACGCGGCGGCGGTATTCCGCCGTAGAGCGAATGTCGTTGATTGGCTTGATTTCGCCGAGCAGCGCGCGGTGTGCGGACTGAATTGTCTCGCGCTCGATGGATTGGTCGAGAAGCGCGGCCTCAGTTTGCCAGAGGCGCGTAGGGAAGGGAGCAAGGCTCGCTGCCCCGAGACGAATCTCGCGAATTACACCTGCCTCGAGCAGCGCCGTTGCACCGAGCGCGAGTTTGGCGATGGCCATGGCGCGGCGTGTTCCAACCTTTCGCAAGTATCGAGCATGACCCATAAAGTGACGCGGCACATGGATGGCATAGAGAAGTTCGTCGGGCAAGAGAACATTGCGCTTGTAGCCGGTATGAAAAGCAGAGTAGGGAACTTGCCGGCGGCCACGCATGGAGACGATCTCGATTTCGGCGTCGTAGGCCAGCAATGCTGGTGAGGAATCCGCGGCCGGCGAGCCGTTGACGAGATTGCCGCCGAGCGTCGCGCGGCCCTGGTTGGCGACGGAGCCAATCCAGCTTGCAGCTTTGGCGAGCAGCGGAAATTCCGCGGCGATGACGGTGTGCCGGCGCAGGTCGAGGAACGTTGCAGCTGCGCCGATAACAACACTCTCAGGCGTGACTTCAATCGTTCGCAAATCGGGAATGCCCCATAGGCTCACGAGTTTCGGAGCGGCCAGGCGGCCAGCAGAAAATGCAACCATCAACTCCGTGCCGCCCGCAATGGGCGTCCACACTCCAGGCTCGGCGGCAAGCAACTGGAGCACGGCGCCGAGATCGCCGGGCGCGACCAGATCGTGCATAGCAGCGTTACCGCGCATAACGCGTCTCCTCAAGCGCTGATTCCGTCGCGGGTCCGGCGCTTTGCGGTGCGATCGTCGCGGCAACCGATTCAAAGATCCGCATGAATCCTGTGCAGCGGCAAAGATTGCCGGCGAGCGCCTCGCGAATTTGAGATATGCCGGGATGAGGATCCTGTTCGAGAAGTTGCGCGGAAGCCATCAGCATGCCAGGCGTGCAGATGCCGCACTGCGCGCCTCCGTGATCGAGAAACGCTTTCTGCAAGGGGTGCAGCTGACCATTCAGGGCCAGGCCCTCGACAGTTTGGATCACCGCGCCTTCAGCCTGCAACACTGGAACCAGGCAGCTATTCACAAGTTCGCCATCCATGCGCACGGAACAAGAGCCACATTCGCCTTCGCCGCATCCCTCCTTGGTTCCGGTCAACTGCAGATCTTCACGGAGCACGTCGAGAAGGCGCTTCATTGGTGGAACTTTCACAGTTCTTGCTTCGCCGTTCACGCGGAATCGAATCGCTGGCCACCGTTTACTCGCAATCGCGTGTTCGCTTTTGCTCATCGCGCCGCCATCTCTTCCGCGGACTCCGCAGCGGCAAGGTCCGCGTAAAGATCCTCAGGGAGAAGCGGAATTGAGTTGAATGCGACACCTGTTGCGTCGCGAATGGCATTGAGAATCGCGGGCGCGGGCCCGTCATGTGGCAGCTCGCCGATGCCTTTGGCGCCGAATCCGCCGTATCGGAAGGGAATCTGCTCGAAGAAAACGTGAATCGGCGGGACATCCTCCGCGGTGGGCATAATGTAGTTGGTCATCTGATTATTGGCCATGCGACCATCCTGCCAGACAACTTTTTCGTAGAGAGCGTAGCCGATGCCCTGCGCGATTCCGCCCTCGACCTGGCCGGTGGCCATCACTGGATGAATCACGCGGCCCGCTTCCTGCACGGCCCAGAAATCTTCAACTTCAGCAGAGTAAGTGACGGTGTCGACGGCAACCTGCGCCACGTAGACCGCCCACGCATATGCGCCGTAGGCTTCGCCGTGGTAAGTCTGATCGTCCCAAACGATGCCGGGCGGCGCTTCGTAGCGGCACAACGACACGACTTCGCCGCGCGTTTTTCGATAGCGCTCACAGGCGGCGAGGAATTCTTTCTGCGTGTAGTTCGCGCCGAGACTGGCGTGCTCGCGGAGAAGCGCAAGCAACTGCGTGCAGGCGCGCTCAATGATGCGCCCTACGACCATCGATGTCCGCGAAGCGACTGTGGGTCCGCTATTTGGGACGACTCCAGTGTCGGGCGCAGCCATCACCACATCGGCGTAGTCGATTCCCAGCGCCTCCGCGGCAACCTGTGTCAGGATGGTGTTCGTGCCCTGACCGAACTCGGTGTTCGAAACGAGGACGCGGACTTTTCCTTCAACCGTGACGTCGATACCCGCCTGAGAATTCAAATACACCTCGCCAGAGCCGGTGAAACCTGAACCGTGATAAAAAGCGGCCAGCCCCATTCCCCGCTTGACGGGGCTCTTCGGGTTCTCGCGAGCAAACTGTGCGCGTTTCGCGTAGTAGTCGCTCTCCTGGAGCGCGCGATCGAGCAGTTGGTCGAGAATTACCGGCTCGCGCATCTCCTGTTCGGTTGCGTTGGAATCGCCCACATGAAGAAAATTCCTGCGACGAAGCTCCACTGGATCCATACCGAGGGCCGCGGCGATCTCATCCATGTGGCGCTCCATGGCGAAAATTGCTTGAGGTGCCCCAAAGCCGCGAAATGCGCCGTATGGAACGAGATTGGTCGCCCAGGACGTTGCGCGTACCCGCACGTTGGGACATACGTACGGACCGGTGGAGTGAAGCACGGCACGCGACAGCACGGTCGATGACAGCGTCGCGTAAGCGCCGCCGTCGGTTGCAAGATCGATCTCGATTGCCAGCAGTTTGCCCTCGGGATCAAGTGCCGTGCGGTGGCGCACCCGCGATGGGTGGCGCTTGGTGGTTGCGGCCAAATCTTCCATTCTGTCGTAGACCATCTTCACGGGATGGCCGCTCTTCATGGCGAGCAGGGCAGCGTGGCACGCGAGCGTGGACGGATAGTCCTCCTTGCCACCAAATGCGCCGCCCGTCTCGGTCTGAACGACTCGGACCTTTTCGTTCGGCAGATCGAAGACCGCGCGCAGAGCCTTGAAGACGTAATAAGGACACTGTAGCGATCCCCACACCGTGACGCCATTTCTTGCGCTGTATTCGGCGATCATGCCCTGGTTTTCGATATACAGGTGCTCTTGCGCGCCAGTGCGGTACTCGCCTTCGACGATGTGCGCCGCGCCGGCCCACACCGAATCCACGTCGCCTTTTTCGAGCAGAAAGCTTTTCAGCAGATTATCCGCGCCCCAAATAACCACGTCCTGCAGTTCGCTGTCTTCGATACTGAAGATGGGCAGCAGCGGTTCATAGTCGATCCGCACCGCGCTGACGGCCTCGCGCAGTTTGTGTTTGTCAGGATGAGCGAGGAGCAGGATCGGCTCCTCGCAATGATTCACTTTGCCATCAGCCAGGCATGGCTGGTCGGAGACGATGAGCTGGATGCAATTTTCGCCGGGAATATCAGCGGCAGTGACGACCGCGAACTCGGTCCAGTCGATGCGGCGATCAAAAGTGATTGAGCGGATGAGGCCGCGCGGAATCGAACTGCGCACCGTGGCGCCATGCCACATCCCTTCGCGCTCAATATCGTCGACGTAGCGCGCGCGGCCCAGCAGCTTATCCACGCCTTCCTTGCGGGGAACGGGGGCGCCAACGATGCGGGTTGTCGTGGGCGTGCTCATCTTTGCCGAAACCGTTGTTGCCGAACAGGTTGAGGGATAGCATACAACGGCGCGACGGTTTTTTGAAATGACTCGCGCTTATGAAGCGAGTTCTGCAAGCGTCCGCGCCAGCACGTGAACGCCGCTGCCGATCCATTCAGGCGAAGCATATTCGTCGGGCCGATGGCTGACGCCACCGCGGCAGGGAATAAACAGCATCGCTACGGGCGCAATACACGAAACAAACGATGAGTCGTGATAGGCGTGTGCAACCATCTTTTTAAATGTTTTGCCGGCAGCAATCGCCGATCGCTCGAGTGCGGCGAGAATCGCGGGGTCGCACGTTGTGGGCGGGTCGGCGTTAATCAACTCGGTGGTAATTCTGACTCCGCGGCGTTTAGTCACCTCCTCCGAAGCCGAAGCAAGCGAAGCCAGAACGCCGTCGCGGCGCTCACGGTCGATGTCGCGCACGTCCGTCGTGATGAGAACGCGCGAAGGAACGCTGTTGACCGCGCCGGGAAACACCTCGCAGATGCCGACGGTGCCAACGGTGTCAATCGCGCCGGTGGATTTAGCTGCCGATTCGAGCGAGAGGATCAACTCTGCGGCCGCAGCCAGCGCGTCCTTGCGCCCCGGCATGAGCTTGCCACCGGCGTGCCCGCCTTCGCCTTCAATGATGATGCGTTGGCTGGCGGGAGCGGCGATGTGCGTCACTAACCCAACGTCGATGCCTTCCTGCTCGAGGAACGGCCCCTGCTCAATGTGCAACTCGACGAATTGATGAAAGCGGCCACGGGGCACGGCCACGGAATCAAGCGAACCAGTGAACCCGGCTTGCGCGCGCCATTCTTCCAATCCGCGGCCTTCTTTGTCGCGGAACGCGAGTGCCTGCTGTGGAGTGAGCACGCCGGCCATCATGCGGCTTCCCAGGCAACCAATGCCGAAGCGCGTCGGCTCTTCCGCTGTGAAAATGACGAGTTCGATGGAGCGCCGTGGCGTGAACCCGAGCGTCTTCAGAACGCGAATGGCTTCGAGACCACCAAGCACTCCGACGCAACCATCGTAAAGGCCGGCGTTGGGAATGGCGTCGATATGTGAGCCGGTGCCGACAGGTGCGAGCGCTGGGTCTGCGCCTCCCCAGCGCGCGAAAGTATTGCCGACGGCGTCTTCGCGAATTGTTAGCCCGGCGGCGCGGCAAAGGTCCTTCACGTAGGCCCGCGCGCGCATATCGGCTTCGCCGAAGACGACGCGTGTCACCACGGGTGGTTCGGCTTCAGAGATCTGCCCCAGTGCCTTCAGCTCGGCGATCATGCCATCGATCGTGAGTTCGGGGCGAGCCATTGTCATTCGCCTTCTCCCAACGGATGGCGACGCCAGTCTTTATAGAGAAGGTATTTTGCCGGTCGTTTGCCGAGCGCACCAAACCACTGTGGACAGTAAGCGCGCATCCAGATGAAGTCGCCCGCGTACACGGGATACCACGAATCTCCGAGCCGATAAATGCCGCCGCCTTCGAGCATCAGCAGGCCATGCTCCATCAGATGAATCTCCACCAGGGGGAGTGATGCGCCGGGATCGTAGGTCAGAGTGTTGATAGCGAAATCGTAAGGCGGGCCATCGGGCATGAGTGCGCGCACGCGCAACGCGTCGTCGTCCAGGATCGTCGTAGCCTTCACGGCGGCTTCTTCGCTGACCACGATTTTTGGAGCGGCTGCGCCAGCCTGCGGCTCGTAGGGTTTCTCGATCACCGCCACGCGTGCGATTCCCGACGCGCGAACCGTATGCGGCGTTCCTTGCGGGAGATAAGCGAACCCTCCGGGCTTGAGAATGTGCCTCTTTCCGTCGGCCTTTACTTCGACCTTACCGTCGAGAACATAAAGAAATCGCTGTTCCGGCGCAGGGCCGAGCGATCCACCCGCTACGAACTCGGCGGTCATTTGTGTGAAGCGCGCGCCCAGTTGCGGCGCGGCGTGAATGATGAACTCCACTCCATCGGCGCCGGGCAGCGGTGAGCGGATAAAAGTGTCAGGGGTTTGCAGCAGGTGATCCGGCTTTCGGCTGCTGCGCGTTGATCCAAGATGATGCACGTGCGACCTCGATGCGGGAATTGAGAACGGGGTTCGGCAGAATTCCGATGCTCGATTCTATCTGACCGCCGCGGCAAGGATTTCCAGAAATTTGCGGCCGACTTTGAGTGAGGCTTCAACATCTTCTTCTCGAACCGTTTCGTCGGGATGATGGCTGATTCCGCCAGGGCTGCGTACAAAGAGCATCGCAGTGGGAATGCGTGCAGCCATGACCATCGTATCGTGGCCCGCGCCGCTGGTCATGCGCTTTTCCGGCAGGCCAACCGCCGCGATCGCGTCAACCAGGTAGGACGTGAACCGCTCATCCATGGGCACGGCTGGCTGGTCCATTTGCTGTGTCCACTGGAAAGTGAGGCCGCGTCTTTGGACGATGGCCTGCGCATGTGCAAGGAGGGATTCGACAGCGGCCTTGCGCGTTCGGTCGTCAGCGTGGCGCACGTCAAGGTTCACGCGCGCCGCGCCCGCAATCACATTGGCTGCGTTTGGTTCGGCGTCAATCTTTCCTACGGTGGCGATCAGTCCGTCTGTGTTCCATGCTGCGGTCTCAACCGCGGTAATCCATTCCGCGGCGGCCGCGAGCGCATCGTGGCGCAGATTCATGGGCGTGGTGCCTGCGTGATTGGCCTGCCCGCGAAACTCGAGTGTAAGACGCGTCTGGCCAACAATAGCCGTAACCGCCGCGACGGAAAGTCCCTCCGATTCGAGAACCGGCCCTTGCTCGATGTGAATCTCGACGAAGCCGAGTACATCGTCATTGAGCGCCGCGTCGCCGATTTGACTCGGGTCGAGTCCGAAATCGCGAATCGCGTCGGCCAATGTGACGCCGTCCGGATCTTTGAGAGCGAGCAGCGCAGGTTCGAAGCGTCCAGCGACGGCCCTGCTGCCAATAAAAGGGACCCCGAATCGCACCCCTTCTTCTTCAGAAAATGCGATGACCTCAATGGGCAGCGAAAGATTGAGATCCTGCGCGAGAATCACCCATTCCATTGCTAGGGTGACGCCGAGGACGCCGTCATAAGCGCCGGCGTTGGGCACGGTGTCAATGTGCGAGCCGAGAATCAAGCGCTTGCCTCGCGCGCCCGTCGGCTTCCAAAGCCCGCGCAGATTCCCCGCGGCGTCGGTGTCGACCGTCATGCCGACGGATTCCATGCGGCTGCGCAAAATTGCATGAACGTCGCGCACCGGCGGGGTCAGGAAACGGCGCGTGATGCGGCCCGGCTCTTCGCTCATCTGGGCGATGCGCTTACATTCGGCGACGGCGCGTTGTGCGCGATCCTTCACGAGCGCACCAACTCTCTGCCTCGTGCGGATCCTAAAAATCCGCCCGCGCGGCCAACCTCGCGATAAATCGGCTCGCCGCGCAGCCAGGTCTCAATCACGCGCCCGCGGAGTTCAGCGCCAAGATACGGCGAGAGCTTGTGCCGGAAGTGGAAGTCGGCGGCGGAAACTGTCCACTCGGTCTCGGGGTCGAAGATGGCAAAGTCTGCGTCGGCTCCGGGAGCGATTTTGCCTTTTCGTCCCGCCAGTCCCGAGAGCCGGGCGGGGGTGCCCGCCATCCACTCGCCGATTCGCTCAAGTTTGATCCCGCGCTGTTGCATCCAAGTCCACATCACGGGCAACGCCAGACCCAGGCTTGAGATTCCGCCCCATGCCTGGTCCCAACGGCCTGTTTCAGGGTGCTTCATCTCGGGCGGGCAAGGAGAATGATCCGTGGCCACCATGTCGATCAGGCCTTCATCGAGTGCTTTCCAAAGTTTCTCGCGGTTGGCAGCTTCCCGAATCGGCGGCGCGCATTTGTGTTCCGTCGCGCCATTGGGAATCTCCTCGCTTGCAAACCACAGGTAATGAGCGCAAGTCTCGACGGTCACTGGCACGCCGCGATCACGCGCCGCGGCGAGCAATGGCAAAGCCTTTGCGGTGGATAAATGAACGATGTGGATCGGAGTTTGGAACTCCTCGGCAAGCCGTATGAGCAAAGCAATCGCTTCAACCTCGGCAGCTTCGGGGCGCGACGCCAGATAGGTCGAGTACTTGCGCCAATCCGCGCCCGCTTCGTTCAGATGTTTTGTTGCGGCGTCTACCGGGCCGGCAAACTCAGCATGCGCCAGCAACGGAAGGCCTGTGCCGCGCAGGCTGGCCAATGCTAGCCGAAGGTCTGCCTCATCCATCCACGCAAAACCATCAATGCCCGAATGGATCAGAAAGCATTTGAAGCCGGGAACGCCCGCGCGTGCCAGCGGCTCGATCGCGTCAGCGTTTCCGCGCACCACGCCGCCCCATGCTGCCCAGTCGACCCACGTCTTTCCCTGTGCAGCTTTGCGTTTCTCTTCCAGTGCCGGCACGTCAGTCGTTTCGGGAACGCAGTTCAGCGGCATGTCGACGAGCGTGGTTACTCCGCCCGCCGCTGCGGCCTGAGTCGCAGTGCGAAAGCCCTCCCATAGCGTTCGGCCGGGTTCGTTGATATGCACATGCGTATCGACAAGGCCCGGCAGAAGCACGGCATCGCCAAAGTCGATGTGCTCAACGCCAGCCGGGACTTCATCCCATCCGCAAACCACCGCAATGCGCTCCCCGTCCACAACCACGGCGGCAGGCGCCAGGCCCACGGTTGTTAAAACGCGCGTGGAACGAATTGCTTTTGGCATCTTGTCTGTACTTTCGCTGAATCGGAAGGCCGAGGGCAAGCGGCGCGCACCGAATTCCAGTGACCGCATGGATTCATTTTCTGACGGACACGGGTCGAGCGGCTTCGAAATCCGGGGTGAATCGCGGGAGCGGTGTTATCCGCGCAGCTTGGCCAGCAGGTCCTGCGGGTGGACGGGCTTGGCGAGGATGTCGAATTCGTAGCCCTCCGTGCGCGCCTTTTCGAGCAGATCGGCCGTTGCTGCTTGACCCGAAAACAGAAGAATCTTGATCCTGGGCAGAAGGGCGCGGATGCGGATGGCTGCATCGATCCCATTCAAATCGGCCATGATCACATCGGAGATGAGCATGTCCGGCTGAAGAGTTTCAGCGAGCTCAAGGGCTTTTTCGCCCGAATAAACCGCGCGAGCGTCAAAACCACTCTGGTTCAGAATGATCGCAAGCGTGTCGGCAATCACTCGCTCGTCGTCGGCTACCAGTACCTTTGGCTTCATCGCGTTGGACATACGCTCCTGAGGGGGCAGGGAAGGGGAATTCATCGCACGATGCCCGATTGGCTTCGGAATGGCGAGGTCAAATGCGCCGCTTTCCAAATGCGGATTCATTCCGTGGGGAATGGTACGCTTTACCATTGTAAAGCACGGCGCGCGCTTCGTGGTATAGCGGGCTTCCAGAGCCGGAAGCCTGCGCGAGCGAGCGGTATGGCCCGGTTTATTGGGCGGGCTGGGAATTCATCTGCCTTCAAATTTCGACTTCTATACTGGCGCAAACAAACCAAGGTTCAGCCTGACCATCCCCTATCGGAGCCTCCGAAATGCAGGAAACGACCTTCCCCAACGCGGCTCTTGAAGCCCCGCCGGCCACGGATGCGATAATCCGCGCAGAAAAAATCGAAAAGTATTACGCGCAGCCCAGCCAGAATCGCATTCAGGTTATTTCAGCGACCGATTTAAGCATTGTCCCGGGAGAAATTCTTGCTTTGCTTGGCCCTTCAGGATCGGGCAAATCGACCATGCTGCGCATGCTGACGGGGCTCTCCACGCCGACGGCCGGCCAGGTCTACTGGCACGGCACGCCGATTTCGCAGGCCGAGATCAACGTTTCGATCGTCTTTCAGAGTTTCGCCCTTTTTCCCTGGCTCACGGTTCTTGAGAATGTTGAAGCTCCGCTGCAGGCTCGCGGCGTGGCACCGGCTGAGCGGCGTGAGCGCAGCATGAAGATGCTCGACGTCGTAGGCCTTGACGGATTTGAGGCCGCCTATCCCAAGGAGCTTTCGGGCGGCATGCGGCAGCGCGTCGGTTTCGCGCGCGCCCTCGTGGTTGAGCCCGAAGTTCTTTTCATGGACGAGCCGTTTTCGGCGCTCGATGTGCTCACGGCGGAGAACCTGCGCAGTGAGCTGCTGGAACTTTGGGCGAAGAAGACCATGCCGACCAAGGCGGTCTTTCTGGTGACCCACAATATCGAGGAAGCCGTGCTGCTGGCCGATCGCATCGTGGTGCTGGGGCGCAATCCGGGCCACGTGCGGACGGACTTTCCGGTGAAACTGCCGCAGCCGCGCGACCGCAAGTCCGAGGCCTTCACACAATTGGTGGACTACATCTACAAAGTGCTCACGCAGCCCGATGTGGCGCCGGCCAGTGCGCCGGACCACGCCGAGCCGCCCACTCGCGACCAGCGGCAGATGCGCTACCAGATGTTGCCGCACGCGAGGCCCGGAGGAATTGCCGGCCTGCTCGAGCTGTTGCTCGATCGCGGCGGACGCGACGACATGTATCGCCTGGCCGACGACCTGGCCTTTGAAATCGACGATCTGCTCCCCATTGTCGACGCCGCGCAGTTGCTCGGTTTCATCAAAATCGAAGAGGGCGACGCAGTGATCACTCCCAGTGGCGAGGAGTTCGCGAACTCTGAAATTTTGCGCCAGAAGGAGCTGTTCCGCAACGCTGCGATCGAGAATGTGCTCCTCCTGCGCCAGATTCGCCGCGCACTCGACGCCAAGAGCGATCACACCGTTCCCGAGGACTTCTTTCTCGATATGCTCGCAGAACAGTTCAGCGAGGATGAATCGCAGCTTCAGATACAGACCGCGGTTACGTGGGGCCGCTACGCTGAGCTGTTCGACTTCGACTCGGGGCGGCGCCGTTTTGTGATGCCCGACGCCCTCGAAGAAGAAATTGCTGCGAGTGGAGACGCGAAGTGAACCTCCAGCATCCTCTCGCCCGGTCCCTCGTCACCGTTCGCAAGACGCCGTTTCTCATCGATCTCGGCGTCGCAGCCTGCGCGCTGGCTCTGTTTTTCGCCATCGTCAGCACCGGCGTTTACTGGTTTCAAAAGCCGATCCCCGTCGTGCCGATTTCTAATTCCATCGGCGCCCTGCCGTTGTACGCGTTTTATTCCATCGTGCGCATGGCGATCGCATACTTTCTCAGCCTGGCCTTCGCCATTTCCTACGGCTATATCGCTGCCTACAATCCGCGCATCGAGCCGATGATGGTTGCGGTCCTCGACATTCTGCAATCGATTCCGGTGCTCAGCTTTCTGCCTCCTGTCGTGCTGGCCATGGTTTCGCTTATTCCGGGCCATCAACTCGGCATCGAGATGGCCGTCATTCTGCTCATCTTCACCGGCCAGGTGTGGAATCTCGCCTTCAGCTTTTACTCCTCGCTCAAAACCATTCCGCGAGAGATGCTGGAAGCATCGCGTGTCTTCCGCTATTCAGACTGGCAGCGCTTCTGGCAACTGGAGATGCCATTTTCGGCGATTGGCCTGGTGTGGAACTCGATCGTCTCTGTGGCCGGAGGCTGGTTCGCGTTGATTTTCTGCGAGACGTTCACCATGGGCACGCGCAACTTTCAGTTGCCTGGGTTGGGAAGCTACATCCAGGCGGCGACCAACAATGGCGATACACACGCTCTTCTGGCGGGAATTGCCACCGTGATTCTCATCGTGGTTGCCACCGATCAAGTGATATGGCGGCCGCTGATTGCCTGGAGCGACAAATTCAAATTCGAGCAGGTGGAGTCAGCCGAACATATCGCATCGCCGATCCTCGAACTCCTTCGCCGATCGCGGATTTTGGAAACCCTGCCAGGGCGCATCTGGAATCGAGTTGAGGAACCGGTTTATCAGCACATGGCGAGGACAAAAGAATGCCGCGTCGTGAGGCCGCTCGATCAGCCGAAATCGCGCAAAACTCCGCCTGGGCTTTGGGCGGTGGCTGTTGCAGGGGCTGTGGTCGTTTGCTGGGCGGCGCTGCAAGCCATGTTCATGCTCAGCACCGTTACATGGCCGGACTTGCGGCTTTTGCTGGAGGGCGCGGCCGCGACGTTTCTGCGCGTCAACGCATCGCTCGTCATCTCCGCCGCATGGACGATTCCTGTCGGCGTAGCCATTGGCTTAAGCCCGCGGCTGGCTCGCGTGGTGCAGCCACTGGCGCAGATTCTGGCATCGGTTCCCGCAACCGCATTCTTTCCCATCCTGCTCATGGGGCTGGTGAAGATTGGCGGCGGGCTGGGCATCGGATCCATCGCGCTGATGCTGCTCGGAACGCAGTGGTACATCCTTTTCAACGTGATTGCGGGGGCGATGGCCATTCCCTCGGATTTGCGCGAGGTAGCGTCGCTCTACCGTTTCACGCGCTGGCAGCGATGGACCCGGCTCATTCTTCCCGGTATCTTTCCTTATTTGATTACGGGGATGGTTACGGCCTCCGGCGGCGCGTGGAACGCCTCGGTGATGGCCGAATATTCACATGTCCAGGGCCGCACACTGCAGACCATCGGCCTGGGCGCGCAGATTGACGCTGCCACGGACAGCGGGCGTTTCGCCATGCTCTTGCTGGCTACAATCATGATCTCGTTGATGGTCGTCACCATGAACCGGCTGGTGTGGCGGCGCCTATATCGCCTCGCCGAGACACGGTTTAAACTCGAAGGCTAGAAGACAGCGGAGCTGGCGGGAGTCAGCGCAGCCAGCGGAGTTTAGCACAGAGGAAACAATCCATGATTCGCGTCGGTCTCATTGGTTTCGGCATGGCCGGGCGCGTCTTCCACGCGCCATTGCTCTCTTCAGTCCAGGGCATCGAGCTCGCCGCGGTCCTGGAGCGCACGTCGAACGAAGCCGCAGAGCGTTACCAAGGCATCACAGTTCATCGCTCCGTCGAGGCCATGCTCGCTGACAAGTCGCTCCGCCTGCTCGTCGTCGCCACTCCAAATGGAACCCACTTTTCTCTTGCCAAAGAAATCCTCAAGGCAGGGAAGAACGTGGTCGTCGACAAGCCGATGACGCTTACGTCAGCCGAAGCGGCGGAGTTGATCGCTCTCTCCTGGGAGCACAAAGCCCTGCTCGTTCCTTTTCATAACCGCCGATGGGACAGCGATTTCCTGACGGTTCGGAAACTACTGGATGAAGGTTTACTCGGCCAGCTTGTGGCTTTCGAATCCCGCCTCGACCGCTGGCGTCCGACTCCACTGAAGGAGCGCCTATGGAAAGAGGATCCCGAGGCTGGCGGTGGCACACTTCTCGATCTCGGGCCGCATCTTTCCGACCAGGCTCTTGTACTGTTCGGCAAACCCGAGGCTGTGAGCGCCGACGTCGTGCGCGAGAAGGATGGTCCCGGTGCCAACGATTCATTTGCCGTTCGCCTGCGCTATCCCCGCCTCAGCGTTACGCTCGGCGCCAACGGCCTGTCTCTGCCCGCAGCACCGCGCTTCCATCTTCGCGGAACCGGGGGCGGCTACGTTAAAAAGGGCGTCGATCCGCAGGAGGCCGCACTCAACAAGATCACGCGTATTGACGACCGGAACTGGGGCGCGGAACCGGCGCACGATTGGGGCCTGTTGCATGTCGGCATCGATGGCGGCTCGGTGAGCCGGCCTGTGCCTGCTCTGCCCGGTGACTACCGCCTGTTTTATGCGGGCGTTCGGGACGCGCTCGAGGGTCAGGGACCGGCTCCGGTCACTGCCGTCGATGGCTGGCGAGTCGCGCGGCTGCTGGAGTGGGCCGCTGAAAGCGCGGAAAAGCGCTGCGAAATCACCTGTGATTGGAGCGACGAGCCGGAATAGAGAATCATCGTCTGCGACAGCGGCCGCTTACTGCCGGCTGGGCTCCTTCTCGATCAACGGCACCCAAAAATGGAATCGCGCTCCGCTGCCGGTGACGTTGGTAGCTTCGATTCCTCCGCCATGCGCGGCAAGGATGGCGCGCGTGATGGCCAGCCCCATTCCCGAGCCTTTTCGCCGGCTCGTTCCGCTCTTGCCGCGGTAGAACTTTTCAAAGATAAGCGGCAGATCGTTGGCATCGATGCCTGGACCATTGTCTTCGACAGTAAACTCAACGCGATCCTCGGTTCGTTGGCTGCGCAACGTAACGCGTGAGCCGGGAGGGGTGTGGCTGGCCACGTTCTCAAGCAAATGCCGGAGAACCCGGCCCAACAGATGAGGGTCGAACCAGGCTGGTTGGTCGCCATCGCCCTGCCTCTCAGCAGAATCGGACAAAATCGTCACTTTATGACCGGCCAAAATCTTGCGCGACTGCTCCACGGCCTGATCGAGCAATGCGCGCGGGTGGACGGAAGACATCTTGATCTGAACGACATTGGCGTCAATTTCGGCCATCTCGACGGCCTCGCCGATTAATAAATCCAGGCGCGCCGCTTCCTCGTCGATCACGCGCACCATTTCGATGCGTCCCGCTTCGTCGAGTCCTTCGCCTTCAAGCAGCGTGGTAGCCGCTGCTCGAATCGACGTGAGTGGAGTACGTAACTCGTGAGTCAATGAATCGATCAGCGCAGTACGCAGGCGGTCGGCTTCGCGCGCCGCTTCGATGCGCGTGGAGGCGGCAATCGCAATAGACCGCGCCACGGCGATGGATACCTGAGCGGACACCGCGGTTGCGACTTCGAGCGAAAGCGTATCCGGCCGCCACGCGACAGCGCCCACGGGCTTCAGTCCGAGTGCCAGGGCGTTGGTCTGGTAGCCGGCGAACGGCGCAATCGTGGGATTCAGCCCCTCAGCTACGGCCTGCATGTGCGCCCGCATGCTGGGCGAAACCTCGCTGGTCGAAGAATAATACCGCTCGTAATCGCCGACATAAAGAACCACGCCATCGAGCGCGAAGATGCGGCCGATCGCGCCAGGCAGGTCGCGAAGCAGGCGATCCGCGTCTTCAAACAGCATCATCTCCTGGCTCAGCGAGTACAGCTTTCCTACATCTTCCTCGCGCTGTTGGGCGCGAACGGTCTGTTTTCGCGCGCGTTCCGCAAGCCGGCCCACTACCAGGCAGCTCAGGGCAAACGACACCATTGCAACCCATTGCTGGGCGCCCACAATCATGAGCGTGTGTAAAGGAAGAAGAAAGTAAAAGTCGAAGCAAAGCGCACAAAGAACGGCGGTGAAAACGGAAAGAACAATCCCGGACTGCGCTGCCCACCATACCACCAGCACCAGGAACACCATGCCTGCGGTCGTAGAGTTGGCGCGTAACCAGACGAGCAAGTACGTGGCGAGCGCCGCCGTGGCCGTGGCCGCGAGCCAGCGAAGAGCCTGCCTTGCATAGGCGGGTACGCCCATGGTCATCTCCACGGGAATCATACCTGTCAGCGGTGCCTGGCTGAAATGCCGACTCGCAATGGTGTAAGCTTCCGATGGATGAAAGAAGCACGACATGCCGGGAAGAATTCTGGTTATTGACGACGAGCCGCAGATTACGCGGGTGCTGCGCGCCGCTCTCTCAGCGCAGGGATACGATGTTCGGACGGCCAACGATCCCGAGGAAGGATTGCGACTTTTCAAGGATTGGGCGCCGGACCTGATCATCACCGATCTGATGATGCCGGTCATGAGCGGCGTTGAGGTTTGCCGGGCCATTCGCTCGCACGGCGCGACCCCTGTGCTGGTTTTATCGGTTCGCGAACACGAACGGTCGAAGGTGGAAGCGCTTGACGCCGGCGCCGACGACTATGTCACCAAGCCCTTCAGCATTCAGGAACTGCTGGCACGCGTGAGAGCGCACCTGCGCCGCGCTCCAGAGCGGACTACGGCCCCGCTTGAGACCGGCGACTTCGTGATCGATGTGCGGGCGCACAGCATTCTGGTGCAGGGCAAACCCATTCACTTGACGCCCAAAGAGTTCGATCTTCTTCTGCATCTGGCCCGCAATGCCGGCAAGGTGATGACGCATCGCGCGCTGTTGACGTCTGTCTGGGGGGCGCAATCCGCGCACCAGCCTGAATACCTGCGCGTATTCGTGGGGCAGCTACGCAAGAAGCTCGAGGGCGAGACCGGCCGCCAGTACATTCAGACTGAGCCGTGGGTCGGGTATCGCTTTGTTCCCGAGGGCTGGACGGGGAACGAAGACTGAAGGTCAACGAAGAGTGAGTCGCGCGCCCCGTCTCGCAGGTTTTGTCGCGCTGCGGCCCGCGCCGTCGCTAGCACCGGATTTTCAACAACTTCCCGCCTTAGAAAACCAATCCTTACGAAATCTTTAGGTTTTCTTTTCGATTCTCAAACCTGACGAAGGCCAGAATCGGAATGGAGCAGGACCGGCTATGCCAGTTTAATGCTTTCCTGTGCTCCCGGAGCATGATTTGGGGGCACATGAACGCGGAGCAGGTTCGTTGAACCATTCCGGCGTTGGTCCGGTTGGAAAAGGGGAGATCCCGCATGCAGGATGCATTGATGTTGCTGTACACCGTCATTTTCTTCGCCGTGGCGTTTCTCTACGTCAAGGCCTGCCAAAAGTTGAGGTAGCCCATGCAAATGGATTGGATTTCGGCAACCGGACTCATCCTCTCAATTCTTCTCATGGTTTATCTCACCGTCGCACTGCTGTTCCCGGAGAAGTTCTGACATGTCCGCAAATGGCTGGCTGCAATTCGCCATCTACTCCGTCATTCTGCTGCTAACGGTGCGTCCGGTCGGCATCTACGTGACGCGTGTGCTTGAGGGCGAGCGGACCTGGCTCGACCCGGTCTTTCGCCCGTTTGAGAAGCTGATCTACAAGGTCTGCGCGGTAAAAGCCGATAAAGAGATGAACTGGCGCGAGTACACGTTTGCTCTTCTCGGCTTTTCGGCCGCGAGCATGTTGCTCACCTACGCCATCCAGCGCTTGCAATACTACCTGCCATGGAATCCACAGCATCTCACCGGCGTGGGTAGCGATCTTGCATTTAACACCGCCGCCAGCTTTACCACCAACACAAACTGGCAGTTCTACACGCCCGAATCGACCATGAGCTATCTCACCGAGATGGCCGGCCTGGCAACGCACAACTTCTGGTCGGCGGCGGCAGGCATCGTGGTGGCGATCGCACTGATTCGCGGCATCAAGCGAACCAGTTCCGGCACCATCGGCAACTTCTGGGTCGACATGACGCGGACGCTGCTCTACATTCTGGCTCCTGCATGCGTCTTATACGCGCTGCTTCTGGTGTGGCAGGGCGTCCCGCAGAATCTGAGCGCGTATACCGTCGCGCACCCGCTGGAACAATCGAGTCCGGGTCAGCCCTCCCCCACACAAACCATCGGGCAGGGGCCGGTGGCCTCGCAGGAAGCCATTAAGATGCTGGGCACCAACGGCGGCGGCTTCTTTAACGCCAACAGTTCCCACCCTTACGAAAACCCGACGCCGTTTTCGAATTACCTGGAGATCTTTTCGATCTTCGTCATTGGGGCCGGTCTCACGTACACCCTGGGCCGCATGACGGGTTCTCGCGGCCACGGCTGGGCTGTCTTTGGTGCGATGTATTTCCTGTTCGCGGCCGGTTTTGCTGTGTGCTACTGGGCCGAGGCGCACCCCTACAACATGATTCATGGGGCACAACAAACGCGTACCGCGACAGCGCCCGGTGGCAACATGGAAGGCAAAGAGGTTCGCAACGGCATCGCCGAAAGCGCACTCTTCGCCACCATTACCACGGATGCCAGTTGCGGCGCGGTCAACGGCATGCACGACAGCTTCACGCCCCTCGGCGGCATGATTCCGCTGGCCAACATCATGCTCGGCGAGGTGGTCTTCGGCGGTGTTGGCGCAGGAATGTACGGCATGTTGATCTACGTCGTGCTCGCCGTCTTTATCGCCGGCCTCATGGTCGGCCGAACGCCGGAGTACCTGGGCAAGAAGATAGAATCTTACGACGTGAAGATGGCCATGCTCTATGCGCTTATCTTCCCGCTCATCATTCTGACCTTCGCGGCAATCTTCGTTCTGATTCCGGCAGGGCAGACGTCGATGGCGAACCCCGGTCCGCACGGCTTCACAGAAATTCTGTATTCGTTCGTTTCCGGCGCGGGCAACAACGGCTCTGCATTCGCGGGCCTCGGAACCAACTGGTGGTACAACATCGCGATGGGCTTCGACATGCTCATCGGACGATTCCTGATGATGATCCCAGCTCTGGCCCTTGCCGGCAACCTTGCCCAGAAGAAGAGCGTTCCGCCGTCGCCCGGCACATTCCCTGTAAACACTACGTTGTTTGCCGTGTTGCTCGTCGGCACGGTCTTGATTATCGGCGCCCTCACATTTTTCCCGGCGCTGAGCCTGGGACCGATTCTGGAACACCTGCTGCTGCAGACAGGTAAAGTTTTCTAACTGACCACCGACAACTAAGAACTGTGAACTGAGAACTGATCAATATGGCTGAAAAAACGAGTCTCTGGAACACGCAGATTATGGCCCAGGCAACGCTGGACAGCTTTCGCAAGCTCGATCCGCGCTGGATGGTCAAGAACCCGGTGATGTTCGTGGTGGAAGTGGGCAGCGTGCTGACCAGCCTTCTGCTCTTCGAGAATTACCGCCATCACCCCGGTTCGTTTTTCTTCAACCTGCAGATCACGTTGTGGCTGTGGTTCACGGTGCTATTTGCCAATTTTGCTGAAGCCATGGCGGAAGGACGCGGCAAGGCCCAGGCCGACACGCTGCGCAAAGCCAAAGGCGAGACGGTCGCCAAGCGTTACAAGGAGGACGGCAGTTTTGAAGAAGTCGTAAGCGGACTGCTGCGTGCAGGAGATGTGATCTACGTCGAAGCCAACCACTACATCGCCGGTGACGGCGAAGTGATCGAGGGCGTGGCTTCAGTGGATGAGTCCGCCATCACCGGCGAATCGGCTCCGGTGATTCGCGAAGCGGGCGGCGACCGTTCGGCTGTAACCGGCGGAACGAAGGTTCTGTCAGACTGGATCAAAGTCAAAATCACATCGAATCCCGGTGAAACCTTTCTCGATCGGATGATCGCGCTTGTCGAAGGCGCGACGCGCCAGAAGACGCCGAACGAGATCGCTCTCAGCATTCTGCTTTCGGGCCTTACGATTATCTTTTTGCTTGCCGTTGTTACGCTGCAACCGTTCGCGATTTACTCGAGCGCGCCACAGACCGTCTTCGTTCTTGTGTCGCTTCTCGTCTGCCTCATTCCCACGACCATCGGCGGGCTGCTCTCGGCTATCGGCATCGCCGGCATGGACAGGTTGGTGCAGTACAACGTGCTGGCCATGAGCGGGCGCGCCGTGGAAGCCGCGGGCGACGTGAACACGCTGCTGCTGGACAAGACCGGCACGATCACCCTGGGCAACCGTCAGGCGACCGAGTTCATGACTGCGCCGGATGTGAGCCAGGAGCGGCTGGCCAACGCGGCGCAGCTTGCCTCGCTCTCCGATGAAACACCGGAAGGCCGCTCGATCGTGGTGCTGGCTAAAGAGAAGTACAACCTGCGTGGGCGCGATCTGGCCGGCATTCACGCCGAGTTTGTTCCATTCACGGCGCAGACCCGCATGAGCGGCGTCAATCTGCCGGGCACACGCATCCGTAAAGGTTCGGTGGACGCAATCGCTCGCTTCCTTGAAGAGCAGGGCTCATCGCTGCCGCAAAAGGTTCGCGACCACGTTGAAGAAATCGCGCGCCAGGGCGGCACGCCACTCGTAGTGGCCGAGAACGCGTCAGCACTCGGCGTCATATATCTCAAGGACATCGTCAAAGGCGGCCTCAAGGATCGGCTGGCACGGCTGCGCTCCATGGGCATCCGCACCATCATGATTACCGGCGATAATCCGCTGACCGCCGCGGTGATTGCTCGCGAAGCCGGCGTGGACGACTTTCTTGCCGAAGCCAAACCCAAAGACAAAATGGACCTGATCAAAAGCGAGCAAGGCAAGGGCAAACTGGTAGCCATGACCGGCGATGGCACCAACGACGCTCCAGCGCTGGCGCAGGCCGACGTGGGCGTGGCCATGAACTCCGGCACGCAGGCCGCCAAGGAAGCCGGTAACATGGTTGATCTCGACTCCAATCCCACCAAGCTTATTGAGATTGTGGAGATCGGCAAGCAGTTGCTGATGACGCGCGGCGCGTTGACCACCTTCTCGATTGCGAACGACGTGGCCAAGTACTTCGCCATTATTCCCGCCATGTTCGCCGGAGTCTTCCCGGTGCTCGGCGCGCTCAACATTATGTATCTGCATTCGCCGCAGTCGGCCATCCTCTCCGCGGTGATCTTTAACGCAGTCATTATCGTGGCGTTGATCCCGTTGGCGCTGAAGGGCGTGAAGTACGAACCAAAGGCAGCCGATGTGCTGCTGCGCAACAACCTGCTCCTCTACGGCGTTGGCGGCATCATTATCCCCTTCATCGGCATCAAGGCCATCGATCTTTGCCTGGTGGCAATGCACCTGGCGTAAGTGCGCGGATCGCGCAAAGGAGAATCATCGTGCATTCGGTTTCTATGATCGACGAAGAACTTGGAACTCGTGAAGGGCATCACGCTTCGCATGTACAAGAGTCCCCCGTTAAGCATTCGATTTGGAGAACTTCGATTCTCTTCACGCTGGTGACCGCGGTGATCTTTGGACTGGGATACCCGCTGCTGATGACAGGACTGGCCCACATTCTGTTTCCGCGCCAGGCTGCCGGAAGCCTCATCACAAGCAAGGATGGCACAGTGATCGGCTCGGAGCTGATCGCGCAGAGCTTTGCTTCGGACAAATACTTTCATCCGCGTCCATCGGCGGCAGGCAACGGCTACGACGCTACATCTTCTGGAGGCACGAACCTCGCCCAGTCCAACGCCAAGCTGCCCGCGCGCATGCAAGCTGACATCGACAAACTGGCCGCAGAGAACCCCGGCAAGCCGGTTCCCATCGATATGGTGACGTATTCCGCATCCGGTCTCGATCCCGACATCACGCCCGACAACGCATATTTCCAGGCGCCGCGCATTGCCAAAGCACGCGGGCTGAGCGAAGCGGCTGTGCGCGGCCTGATCGATCAGCAGATCAAGAGCCGCACGCTCGGTTTTATCGGCGAGCCTCGCGTGAATGTGCTGGACCTGAATCTCGCGCTGGACAACCTGGCGCACTAAGTTTGAACGCGGCTCCCCAAGCCAATTTGAACGGGATGGCTAAACGGCCCTCCCGCTTTTCTTTTGCATGAGCGTAGTGACGCAGTGAGTTTGCTGGCGGGGAATTGAATTGTCGGGACTGGCAACCCGCGTTTAAATTGCCCTTCGTCCTTCGAGCGCGCGCGCCATCGTCACCTCATCGGCATATTCAATGTCGCTGCCGGCGGGAACGCCCGTTGCGATGCGCGTAATCCTGACCGGAAAACCGCGCAAGGCCGTCGCCAGCCAGTCGGCTGTCGCCTCGCCCTCCAGCGTTGGGCTCGTAGCCAAAATCACTTCGTCAACTTCGCCACGCTCCGCGCGGCGCACCAAAGTTTCCGAGCGCAACTGGTTGGGCCCCACTCCATGCAGCGGGGAGAGCGTTCCATGCAGCACGTGATAGACGCCCCGGTAGGTTTGCGATCGCTCGACCGCGGCGATGCTGGTGGGCTCTTCGACGACGCAAACTACGCGCTGGTTGCGCGTGGGGCTGGCGCAATAGGCGCACGGATCGACATCCGTCACGTTGTTGCAGATGGAACAGAGGCGAAGGCTCGCTTTCAGGCCCTGCACAGCTTCGGCCAAAGCACTGGCGTCCTCGTCGCTCGAACGCAGTATATGGAAAGCGTAACGTTGCGCGCTCTTGGTGCCCACGCCGGGCAGCTTCTTCAGTTCTTCAATGAGGCGCGCCATCGGCTCGGCATAGCGTGACACGGTGGAAGAGCTCCCTCAGGGGCTAAAGCCCCGAATTCATTTGCGATCCATTGCGGCACGGCTAAAGCCATGCCCTGATACAAAGCTCATCAAGCGCCCATACCTGGAAGTTTGAGCCCTCCCAGCATTCCCTGCACGCTCGATTTGATCGCCTCATCCGCCTTGCGGCCTGCCTCATTCACGGCCGCGACAATCAGATCTTCGAGCATCTCCACGTCGGCCTGTGCGCCGCTCAGGCTGGTTACCGCCGAGGGGTCGATGCGAATCTTCAGCAGTTCCTTCTTGCCGTTCATGGTCGCTGTCACCGCGCCGCCGCCGCTTGAAGCTTCCACCACGGTCTCGCCGAGCTTGCGCTGAACCTCCTCCTGCATCTGGTTGGCCTGCGAAAACATCTCCGAGATTTTGAGCGGGTTAATCATTCGGTATACCCCTGTCTGTTTCTTCTCACTTCTGACGCAAATCGACCACGCTGCGGACCTCGGCGTTGAAGAGTTCTTGTGCCCGCTTCACTAATGGATGCGCGAGCGCCGCTTCCTGCACGCTGCCGGAAACCACGACCGGTGGCGCAGCGGCGGCCGGAGCCGTCCCCGCCTCTCCCGAGACAAGAAATCGTGCCGGCGCGCTGAGCCTGAGCAACTCCGTCCGAATGATTTTTTCCGCGGTAGCGTTCACCGTCAGGGTCAGCATCTTCTTGCCCACGCCCGGCACGTCAACGCGGACTGCGGCGCCATCCAGTGACCAGGCGCCGGCTCCGAGCAGTTGCGCGGCGGAGCTATGTCCGCCTTTGGCCAGCGCGGCCACGACGGCTTCGCGAATCTGCTCGATGCCGAGACCATTGGATTTGTCAGTAGCCGCCTCGGGCATCTTGGCCAGCGCGCCCTCGGTCAGATTGACGGTTGCTCCGTACCCTACCTCCTGGCTGCCAGCAACCGGGAAAGGAGAAGCGCGATACATGGATTCGGTTGTCCTTGCGGATGAACGGATTACTGGCGAATCCTCAACTGTTGCCTCCGCCTTCGTCGATTCAATTCGCGCGGCTCCAGATCCTCTATTCCAGCTGGTCTCGAGCGATGTGGGGCTGGCTGACGGCGCTGTAACCGTTGCGGGTCTTGCAATGCTCCCGCCCGCGCGTTGCGCGCTGGGCGCTGGATTCGTTCGCGATCCCGTTCCGCCGGCGACGCCGCTGAGCAGCTCTTCGATGGGCAGAAGCCGCTGCGCGTGAATCAGCTTCAGTACGCCCAGTTCCAAATGCAGGCGCTGTTCCTGGCGATAATTCAGGTCGTCGAAGGTGCGCAGCACGATTTGCAAATTGCGCGTCAGTTCTTCTTCGGTGAAAAGCAGAGCCGTGCGCACGGCGCGCGCGCGCTCGTCCGCGGAAATCTGCAGCAGCTCAGTCTGCTCGCCGCCAAGTTTGGCCATCAGCGCATTGCGCAGATAGCGGACCATCTGCCTCGCCAGCGAAAGCGGGCTGTGCCCGGCATTTACGAGCGTGTTGACCTCTTCCATCAGCACAGCGCTCTGTCCGGCCGCGACAGCTTCCATCAGTAGCTCGAAGACCGTGTTTGGCACCGCACCCATCAGCTCGCGAATCTGATCCGACGAGAGCGCTGGACGGCCATCTTTCAATGGAGCGGACGCGATCGCCTGGTCCATGATGGAGAGCGCGTCGCGCATCGATCCGTCGCCGGCTTCGGCCAGGAGAGCCAGCGCGTCGTCTTCGGCTGCGACTTTTTCCTCGCCTGCAATCATCTTCAACTGCGCCAGAATGTCGTCAAATTTGACCGCGTGAAAGCTGAAGTGCTGACAGCGCGAGCGAATGGTTTGAGGAATGTTCTCTGGCTCGGTGGTCGCCATCATGAAGATGACGTGAGCGGGCGGTTCTTCGAGCGTCTTGAGAAGCGCGTTGAATGCGGCCTCGGTGATCTGGTGCGCTTCGTCGAGGATGTAGATTTTGTACCGGTCTCGCGACGGAGCGTAGCGCGCCGCATCGCGCAGCTCGCGAATCTCGTCAATTCCACGGTTGGTGGCCGCGTCGATTTCGATCACGTCAACGGCGTTGCCCTGGCGAATCTCCGTGCAAGCGTCACATGTGCCGCACGGTTCCGGAGTTGGGCGCTGGGCCGTGCCCACTTCCGTCCGGCAGTTCAGCGCCATGGCCAGAATGCGCGCGATAGTGGTTTTGCCGATGCCGCGATGCCCGGAAAAAATATATCCGTGTGCGATCCGGTTCTGTGCCAGCGCGTTGAGCAGCGTGCGCGTCACATGGTCCTGGCCGGCCACGTCGGCAAAGCGTTGTGGGCGGTATTTTCTGGCCAGAACCTGGTAGCCCATGCGAACTTGCGCTCCTAGTTTGTGCCTCAAATCTGTGAGAGGCCCAGTGGTGATTGTATCGGTTCAGGGTGAAGCGCCGCGGGGTGGAAATTCCCACTCGAGAGCGGGTTTTCGCGCATCGCCCGATTGGTTACAGCCTGTGACCACCTCTAACTTGCCGAGTCAAAAGAGACAGGCGTCGTTTACGGAGCAGGCGCGTGTTGGGCCGGATGAATTCATCGCGCAAATGTGCGATTCTTTCTGTGTGAGCATTACGGTCTCGTTGAGCAACCCGACAGGTACAGCGAGTGCGGGTGCGCTGAAAGCAAGTTCATGAAGTTGGTCTTCACAGTCGCGTTGGTCATGGGCAGTCTGGCGGCTGCGCCCTTGATCGGTGCCCAGGCGCCAAGCCAGCCTGGCTCCGGCCAAAGCCAGCCGGCAGGAGGCGCGCAAAACCCCGTTCCGGCGCAGCAGCCCCCACGCACAAACCCGCAGACAAACGCGAATCCATTTCCTGAGGACACAACTTCGGTCCCGGTCATGCCCACCCGGAATTCACCGGACCTGGCGCCGGGCGACGAAGAGCCGAGCGCACACGCTGCCATGCCCGCCGAAGACGGCGATCCCGTGCGCAGCCCGGAAGATCAGGCGGATGCCGCCGATTCGAGCAGTAGTGGTTCGAGCTCCAGCCTCGCCGGGATGGGCGACCTGAATCCGCCAGACGATGACACAACGCAACCGGGGAAACACAGGAAGAAGGGCGAGGAGGTTGTGCCCGAGCACCATGAGACCGCGGCCGAAGACGAAGACGCGGGCAGCTACTATCTCTCAAACAAGGATTGGAAAGGGGCGCTGTCTCGCTTTCAATCCGCGCTGGTTCTCGATCCCGACAATCCGGATGTGTATTGGGGACTGGCCGAAAGCGAGCGCCACATGGGCGACTTTGCCGACGCTCGTGCCAATTACCTGAAGGTGAGGGAATACGATCCCGGCAGCCGTCATGCGAAAGAGGCCGCCAAGGCCCTCGAGGATCCGGAGATTGCGAACGCGAAGGCGGATGCGGCAAAGCCCGACGCGTCAGGGCAGCCTGCACCGCAGCCGCAACAATAACGGCCATCGAATCCCTGTTCGTCAAAAGCCCGCCCAGAGCAGATACGCGTGGATGATTTGCTCTCCCCACAAGCTGCTCACGATTCCGCCCACGCAAAGAAATGTGCCTAGCGGCAGCTTGATCTGGGTCCAGCTTGTATTCTTTTCGCGAGTAGATGGCAGAACAAGCAGAACCAGCGCGGCGATCGCGCCCAGCACTACTCCCAAGCCGAAGGAGAGCAGCGCGCCCGGCAGGCCGAGCCACGCGGCAAGCATCGCCATCAACTTCGCATCGCCAAGGCCAATGCCTTCGCGCCGCCGGATCAACCAGTAGATCCAGCGGATGAGCAGGATGAGGGCGGCGGCGGCGAGGATGCTAATCAGCGAAGCGATCGCGGCTTGGATATGTACATTGCTTCCTACGTGGGCCAAAGCGAAGGTGCTTCCAAACGACATCGGAATCAAGCTGTAAACAAATCCGATTGCTATGCCCGGCCAGGTCAATCGATTCGGCAGCCAGAGGTCTTCGGCATCAAATGCCGCAAGAGCGATCAGAAGCCAGCAGAAGATCATTCGACCGATGAGTCGGCAAAGCTCGAACGACAATGCTGTCCCCGGCAAGTCCAGCGCGAAATCAAGAAACCGCCACGCAATGAAGGACCAGGCGGCCGCGACGGCCAGTTCCACGAGCGGATACCGCCAGCTAATCGATGTGCCGCACGTTCGGCAGCGTCCGCGAAGCGCCAGCCAGCTGACGAGCGGCACATTCTCCCACCACGCCAGCGTTCGTCCGCAGCTTCGGCAATGCGAGCGCGGATGGACGATGCTCTCGCCCTCGGGCCAGCGGCTCAGGCACACGTTCAGGAAGCTGCCGAAGGCCAGCCCGAGAAGCCCGGCGAAGATGGTTCCGACGATGCGAATCATTGAAAAGACTGAGTATACGGCTCTGATGTTCTGTTCGTAAGACGCGCCGATCATCGCCGCCGCTCCCTGAAAGGTAAAATGGAGATGGATGGATCTGCCGCCAGAGAAAACCAGCGCGCCACCGAAAACCAGCGAGGACCACACGCCCCCAACCATCACCGATCCGGCGCGGGCGGCAGCGTTGTTTGAGCAGTCGGCGGCCATCATGGCTCGACTGCGCGCTCCCGGCGGCTGTCCTTGGGATCGCGAGCAGTCCTTCGATTCCATTCGCAAATACACGCTGGAAGAGGTCTACGAAGTCTTCGACGCCATCGAGCGCCGCGACTTTGACCACCTTGCCGAAGAGCTTGGCGATCTGCTTTTGCAGGTGCTTTTTTATTCCGAGATGGCGGCCAACGAGGGTTTTTTCTCGGTCTCGGACGTGCTGGAGGGGTTGAACCGAAAGTTGATCCGCCGCCATCCGCACGTCTTTGGCGACGAAGCTTCGCGCGCCGCCGGCAACAATGCGGACGTCGACGTGGCCGTAGCTGGGTCTGCAGCGGGCGTTTTGCGCAACTGGGAAGAGATCAAAGCCGCGGAAAAAGCATTGCATGCAGCGGATGCGCCTTCGGCGCAAGGTCAACCGGCCTCGCGTCTCGACGGTGTCCTTCGCTCGATGCCCGCGCTGGCTGAAGCTTCCAAGCTCGGCGCCAAGGCGCAAAAATCGGGTTTTGATTGGCCGAGCTGGCGCGAGCTACTCCCCAAAGTCGCTGAAGAAACCGCAGAGCTGGCCGCCGAAGCCGAAGCAGGCGACCCAAGAGTTGAGGCTGAGCTGGGCGACTTGCTCTTCACAGTCGTCAATCTGGGCCGCCACCTGGGAGTAGACGCGGAGATGGCGCTGCGCAACTGCAATCTGCGTTTTCGCCGGCGCTTCAGCGAGATGGAACAAATATCTGAGCGCCCGCTTGAAGAATTGGCGCCGCCTGAGCTTGAGGCCCTTTGGGAGCAGGCGAAGAAGAAGCTGGCGGAGGTCGAGAAGCGCGGCCCTGACCATCCGACGCAAGCCGAATCGCAGGCGAAGCCATGATCGAGATTCGCAGTTGCGAGGGGTTCGACGAAATGGAGGCCTGCGTTCAGCTCCAGATCGAAATCTGGGGCTACGATGAAAGCGACGTCACCGCGCGCAAGACCTTCATGCTTGCTCAGAAAATTGGCGGACAAGTGCTTGGTGCTTTTGACAGTGAGGTCGCTCCGGGCCGGCCCGGCGAGCAGGCCAAAGCGCTGGTGGGTTTCGCCATGTCTTTGCCGGGAGTGAAGCAGACCGAAAACGGTCCGCGGCCCTTTCTTCATTCGCACATGCTGGCTGTCCGGCCATCGCACCGCAATCGGGGTCTTGGCGCACAACTCAAATGGGAACAGCGGCGTGAAGCGCTCTCTCGTGGAATCACGCACATGGAGTGGACCTTCGATCCGCTCGTAATTCCCAACGCTTTCCTCAATATCCACAGGCTTGGCGCAATCTCAAGCGCCTATCTTGTGGATTTCTATGGTGTATCCTCTTCTCGACTGCAGGGTGGACTCCCCACCGACCGGCTTTTGGCGGAATGGGAGTTGGATTCCCCACGAGTAGAAGCAACTTTTGCTCAGCACCCCGCAGCCGCGCAAGGCATTGAAGAACACATATTGGTCCCAGCCCCCATTGACCGTTGGAAGACAAGCGAAGCAAGCCGTGAAAGGGCCCTCGATGTTCAGCTAGCGAATCGGCGGAAGTTTCAGGAAGCTTTCTCGCGGGGACTGGTCGTACTTGGCTTCTCTCGCGATGCGGAAGGAAACGGAATCTTCGAACTGGGCTCCCTAACCCAGTTGCAATCGAATCATGGTTCTGGTTTTTCTAAGGAATATAAAACTTTATGAGAATTGACGCGATCATTCTGCGTGAGCTTCATATGCCGCTGGTGCGCCCGTTTGAGACCAGCTTTGGTGTCACCCGCAACCGGCGCATCGTGCTCGCCGAGGTTCAATCTGAGGGACTTTCTGGATGGGGCGAGTGCACGGCCGGCGAGCGTCCGTTCTTTTCCGGCGAATCAACCGACTCGGCTTGGCAGGTTCTGGTTCAGGAACTCGCGCCCATGATGGCTGCCGAGTCTCCGGAACACGGTGGCGATTGCCCCGGCATTTTTCGCGCTGTGCGCGGCAATCCCATGGCCAAGGCCGCTCTCGAGAATGCGATCTGGGATCTGGAAGCGCAGCGCGAGGGCGTTTCGCTCTCCCGCCTCCTGGGCGGCGTTCGCGACAGCATCATCTGCGGCGTCTCCATTGGCATCCAGCCTTCCATCCAGGAACTGCTCTCCATCATCGAGCACGAATTGGCCGCCGGCTACCAGCGCATCAAGCTCAAGTGCAAACCAGGTTGGGATGTGGATGTATTTGAGCGCGTACGCAGCCGCTGGCCCGGCATTTTGCTCAGTTGCGACGCTAATTCGGCCTATCGCCTGCGCGACGAAGATCACCTGGTCTCGTTCGACGCCTTTGACCTGCTGATGATCGAGCAGCCGCTCTGGCACGACGACTTTTACTTCCACTCAGTACTGCAACGCCGTCTCAACACTCCCATCTGCCTCGACGAATCCATTCGCAATCGCCGCGATGCGCTGGCGGCTATCGAGATGGAGTCCTGCAAAATCATCAACGTCAAGCTCGGCCGCGTAGGCGGCTTCTCCGAGGCCATTGCCATACACAACGCGGCCATGGAGCGTGGAATTCCCCTGTGGTGCGGCGGCATGCTCGAGTCCGGCATAGGCCGCGCGCACAACATTGCGCTTTCAACCCTCGAAGGGTTCACGCTACCCGGCGATGTTTCCGCTTCGGCGCGCTACTTTGTCGACGACGTCATTGAGCCCGGAGTCACGGTCTCTGCACAGGGCGAGATCGCGATCCCCGACACACCTGGTAGGGGCTACGAGGTGCGTACGGACCTGATCGACCGCCTCACCGCGCGCAAGGAAACCATCCGCGAAATGGCGTTGGTGGCTTAGGCGATTGTTTCATCTCGACGCGCACTGCCCGCGGCGTGGCAGTGCCGCGCGTTTCCGTGAAGGTTCATCTCAACAATCTTCCGTCCGATTTACTGCGCGGAACTAGGTTGGATCCCAGCAAGTACCTCCGTTCGAAAAGGTTGATGCCATGCCCAAACGGTCCGGCATGTGTCTTCTAACGCCGACTTTGTGACAAGACGCGAATCTTCGTGACGAAAACTCTCCCCCACAGCCAAAGGGGTCTCGGCTGAGACATACAATCATTGATATTGTTTTTTTGAGGCTGAGGACCACCCAAATTTCTTTCTGGAGGCTTTCGAAATGAATCGACTTTTTGGTGCGGCGGCGCTAGCGGCCTGCGGCTTTATCCTTGCGGCCCAGGTTCCTGCCGCCAACGCTCAAACCCCAGCCCCAACACCGGGAGACTCGAATGCAACGGTCAAGCTTCCCTCGGGCCTCGAGAAGGAGCTGATCGATTCCTCCGTCAATCCCTGCGATAACTTTGTGCAATACGCCTGCGGCAACTTCGCCAAGTTGTATCCCACTCCCGCTGACCTGCCGGGCTACGACACCCTATTCAGGGTCCAGGACCACACGGAGATTGTGCTGCACCAATTGCTCGACAAGGTAGCTGAAAAAAGCGCGCAGCATACGCCCAATGAGCAGAAGATCGGCGACTATTACGCCACCTGTATGGATGAAAAGACGATCGACGACGCCGGGCTGAAACCATTTCAAGCCGAGCTCGACCGGATCGCCGCCGTGACAGACAAGAAGCAGTTGACCGATCTTCTGGCGCGCGACCAGATGATCAACGTGAACGTGTTTTTTAACTATTCGGAACAGCAGGACTTCGCAGATGCGACCAAGCAGATCGCCGGAGTCGACCAGGGCGGTATCGGCCTGCCGGAACGCGATTACTACTTCCGAACCGGCGACGCCGCCGAGAAAACGCGCAAAGATTATGTGGCCCATATCGCAACCATGCTGGGACTGTTGGGCGAACCTGCCGACAAAGCGGCTACGGATGCCGACAAAGTCATGGCGCTTGAAACCGCGCTGGCCAAGGTATCAATGGATGTCACTGATCGGCGCGATCCACACAATGTCTATCACATGATGCCTGCGACGCAATTGGCCCAGCTCACGCCGGCCATCGATTGGCCGCAATTCTTCACGCGCACCGGGGTTCCGGGCATCGCAGATCTGAATGTTGCGAATCCGGATTTCTTCAAAGGGCTCCAGGCCATTCTCGATTCCACCGACCTTGAAACCATCAAGACCTACCTGCGCTGGCAACTGGTGAACAGCACTCCGTCCTATACTCTGCCCAAAGCCATGTACGACGCTGACTTCGAGTTTTACGGCCGCGAACTGAGTGGAGAACAAGTGGAGCGGCCCCGCTGGAAGCGCTGTGTAACTTCGACCGACAACGGGCTTGGCGAGGCAGTTGGCCAGGTCTATGTGGACTCACAGTTCTCCGCCGCGCAAAAAGCTTTCACCTCTCAAATGGTCCGCGACATTGAAGACGCCATGGACAGCGAACTGGACAAGCAGGATTGGATGAGCGCGGAAACCCGCGCCAAGGCCAAAGCCAAGCTGCACATGGTCGCCAACAAGATCGGATATCCCGATCACTGGCGGGACTACTCGAAGTTGATCGTGGTGAGAGGCGATGCGTTGGGCAATGCCTTCAGAGCTGTGGAGTTCGAAAGCAAGCGCGAACTCGCCAAGATTGGCAAGCCGGTGGACCGTTCGGAATGGATCACGACTCCCGCGACTGTGAATGCGTTTTACAACCCTACGATGAACGACATCAACTTCCCCGCGGCCTTTCTGCAGTCTCCGGTGTTCGATCCGAAGGCCACCGATGCGGAGAACTACGGGCATATGGGTTTTTTTGTCGGCCACGAGTTGACGCACGGATTCGACGACCAGGGAAGCCAGTTCGATGGCTATGGAAATCTCAAGAATTGGTGGACCGCGGACGATCGCAAGAAGTTCGATGCCATGACGGATTGCGAAGTGCACGAGTATGGCAACTTCATCGCCGTGGATGACGTGAAGGTGAACGGAAAGCTTACGCTGGGCGAGAACACCGCTGACAACGGCGGCCTCCGTCTCGCATATATGGCGTTCCTCGCCGATGCCAAGCGCAAAGGCATCGACCTGACGGCGAAGGATGATTCCGGCTACACGCCTCAGCAGCAATTCTTCATGGCTTTCGGGCAGGATTGGTGCGGAGGGTGGCGGCCGCAGCTGACACGATTGATCGTGCAGACCGATCCACACTCTCCGGATCCGATCCGTGCGAATGGCGTGGTGCAGAATATGACTCAGTTTGGCCAGGCCTTCGGTTGCAAGGTCGGTCAGCCGATGATGCCCGACAACGCCTGCCACGTGTGGTGAGAAGGGCGTTCTTCAACTGAGCGGGGGCGGGTTGAAAGGTTTCTCCGGCCTGCTCTTGCTGTGGGTGCCCCAGGTGCCTCGCATTTGAGCACCTGGGAAAGCATCGTCCTCCACCAGGCGTCATTCGCTCTTCGACAGGAAGGCATCCACCTCGGCGCGCATCGGCATCGATGCGGCCGCACCTTTGCGCGTGACGCAAATCGCCGCTGCCGCGTTGGCGAATCGCGCTGCGGTCCAGGGATCGTTGCCTTCAAGCAACGCCACGGCGAACGCGCCATTGAAGCAATCGCCCGCGGCGACGGTATCGATCGCATCCACTTTGAATGGCTTAACCCATTCTGCCTTGCCGCCCGCAACGGCCACATAGGCCCCTTCACCGCCGCGCTTAAGCACCACCCCGCGCAACCCTTTTTCGAGAAGCCTCTTCGCGCTTGATTCTGCATCCGGCTCATCGCCGACGTAATGCGCGGCCTCGGTTTCATTGGGCGTGAACCATGCCACCTGCTGCCACACCGCCTCAGGCAAATCTGCCGCCGGCGCCGGATCGAGCATCACCGGCACGCCTGCTCGCGCGCAAAAGTCGAGCGTGTAGCTCAGCGTGTCCATAGGAATCTCGAGCTGGCACAGAACCATCCCCGCGGACCGAATCAGCTCCGCATGTTGGTCAACTTTCGCTCGATCCATTTTCCCATTCGCGCCCGGCACCACGACGATCGCATTCAGGCCATCATCGGCGACGAACATTGGCGCCAGGCCTGAAGAGCCGGCAACCTGCGACATCCCTGCGGTCCCAACTCCCGCGCGCTTCAGATTCTCAATCAGCGCCGGGCCGTAAGCGTCGTCACCCACCTTTGCGACCATAGCGACCGGATAACCAAGCCGCGCCGCCGCAACCGCTTGGTTGGCGCCTTTGCCTCCCGGCGTCGTCTCAAAGCCGGTCCCGATCAGTGTCTGCCCGATTGCCGGAATCCGTGGCGTGCGGGTGACCAGATCCATGGTGATGCTGCCGACGATCACGATTGGTTTGCGCGAGTCAGTCATATTCGAGCCTCAAGTATGGGCGCCCTTCACGAGCAAACGAGATGATGGGTTTGTTTGAGCGAAGGCCCAATCCGATGTTCCACGCGGTCTCCGACTTTCTCGTTATCTCCGATTCAAGCGGGCCAGGAATCGTCCCGTCAGGGCCGCGATTAGCGACACAAGTAAAACTGCGAATGTGACAATCATCGCGGCAATGCCTAGCCAAGAATCGGCCTCCGCGTCTTCGCTCGGCCAAATGAGCCCACCACTCATGACACCCAGAAAGGTCGCGATCGAAGAAAGTAGCCAGTAGCGCACCCAGAGCCCGCCGGAAAGGTAAGTTGACAAGCCTGTCAAAACAGCGACGGAGGCCAGGGCCGTTATCGAAAGAATTGGATCATGTGGAAAATAGCCTTCCAAGAAGCAGGGTGGCCACCAGCAAATGGCTGAGCCGACCGTCGTAGCCAAGGCAAGATAAGCTTTCCTATCCATCGCATTTCCCTCTAAAACTCTCCGCGGGAGGGCCGCCGCTTTCTAAACAATTTCCCGCAACGGTGAAGAGTCGGGTGAGAGACCAATTAGGAATCCCACGCGGCGTCCGCCTTCAAAAGAGCGGAGCCAGCGCCACCGCGCCCAGCCCGGCTAAAAAGAAGATGAACATCAGAACCAGAAATGTCTTGGCCTGCCGCGGAGCGCCGGCAAATTCACGCCACACAAACACACCCCAGCACGCGGAGACCATGGTTGCGCCCTGACCAATGCTATAAGAAACCGCAGGCCCCACCAGATGCGCTCCCGACGCGAGGAAATTCGCCACGCCGCCCGTGCACCAGATGGCTCCGCCGAGCGCTCCGGCCATATGCCAGCCGAGCGGCGCATGCCAGTAGCCTGCGCCATCCACCGGCTCTTTCCCGTCCAGCGGCTTCTTCATCAGGAGCCAGTTCGCGGGCACCGCGGAAACCAGTACGCCGATCATAAAAAACATCGTCACAGCATAGGGCCCGGGAGCAGGCTTGCCCGGTTCGCCATTCAATGCGTGCGCCACAAACGGATAGAAGCAACCCATCAGCACGCCGCAGGCCAGGCTAATAAAAATGCCACGCCCCGTTGTTGCCTTTGCGGTGGCTTCGCGCTTGCGGTACGCCGCCGCATCCAGCACGATGGCTACCACGACCAACGCGACGCCGCCAAACAGCAGCAGCGGATTGCCCACCGGTTTGAGAACGTAATTCGAAACCGCGCCGATGACGAGGGCCAACCCGATCCCGACGGGGAAGGCGACCGCCAATCCGGCCACATCGATCGCCGCCACAAGCAGCAGGTTCGCCACGTTGAAAATTGCGCCGCCGGCAATCGCGAAGAGCATTGGGCCGGTGGCTGTCTGCCGGAGATCGGCGAGGAACGGCGTTCCGACGCTTCCGATGCTGCCCCCCGTGACGCCCCAGAAGATGGCGCCCGCGATCATTCCCAGCACGTAGTCCCAATAAAAAAGCTGAAAGCGGTAGCCGGGGCAGAGCTTGAGCGTGTTGGCCCACGATCCCCAACAGATCATTGTCAGGATCGTGAGGCACAACGCAGCAACGTATGTCTCTGGAAAAAGCATTTCAATTCACTCCGTACACCGGTGAACGCGCAACAAGAATGGAACCATAACACATCGGTGCTGCAATTGTTTAGCGCACAAAATGGAAGAAGATCTTGAGTGGTTTGGTCAGTTCGGCCAACAACTTTCGCGGCTTGTTCTGGCCATCTACTGCTTCGCGGCCTTCACCGCCTCCGTCAGGGCGGGAACCACTTCGAATAAATCTCCGACAATTCCGTAGTCGGCCACTTCAAAGATGGGCGCATCGGGGTCCTTGTTAATGGCGACGATGCACTGCGAGCCTTTCATGCCGACGAGGTGTTGAATGGCCCCGGAAATTCCGACCGCAAGATAGAGCTTCGGCGCAACCGTCTGGCCCGAGCTGCCCACCTGTCGCTCCATCGGCAGCCACCCGTTGTCGCAGATGGGCCGCGAAGCAGCCAGCTCCGCGCCCAGCGCCGAGGCCAGCTCCTGCACAATCGGCAAGTTCGCCGCCTCTTTGATGCCGCGCCCCACGCTCACAATGCGCTGCGCCGATCCCAGATCGACCGTCTGCTCCGACGCGCGAAACGGTTCACCAGGACGCGTGCGAATCTGCGTTGCGTCAATCGGTGGCGTGAATGTCGTGATCGGTGCCGGGGCGCGGCCTGCAGGTGAATTGGACCCGGGAACGCTCTCATCAGCACGAAATGCTCCCGCCTGCACCGAAACAAAACACGGCCCATCGCCGGAAGGCCGGTAACTGCCGCTTAACCGCCCCTGCATCAATTGCCGCACAAAATGCGGTCCCTCTTCGATCCCCACCACGTCGCCGATCAGCACCTGGCTCATGCGGCAGGCCAGCGCCGGGGCGTAATCGCGCACCTGATATGTATGCGAGAACAAGACCCACTTCGTGGCGTCTTGGTTTTGGAGGAGTTGGTGCAGGGCGGTGCAGAAACCATCGGCCGTATACTGCGCCAGGAGCGGGTGCTCCACGCGAATTACATTAGCGACTGGCTTGGCCGCAGCCTCCGTCGCCAGCGCTTCGGTCTGCGCGCCGATCACAACCGCAGTGATACTTTCAGCGGGGCTGAGCTGTTGCGCAGCGGCAAGCGCTTCCCAAGAGATGCGTTTAATCTTGCCACCGCTCTCTTCCAAAACCAGAAGAACACTCATAGCACGCGCGCCTCCGTCTTCAGCTTCTCCACCAGAGCTGCCGAAGCTTCTTTCGCTGAGCCCGCCAAAATTTGCGTGGACTTTTGTTTTTTCGGCACGGCGATTTGCTCTAGTACGACCGTTGGTGCGACCTCCACTCCGAGCTCCGCCGCGCTCACCGCTCGCTGTTCCTTTGTCTTTGCCTTCTTGATGCCCATCAGTGTGGCGTAGCGCAGCTTGTTCCCACCGGATTGCATCGTCAGCACTGCAGGCAAGGGCAGCTCGATCGTTTGAAACCATCCCTCTTCGAGCTCACGCTTCACTTTGAGGCCAGAATCCGTTTTCTCCACCTGAAGAATCATCGTGGCGTGCGGCAGACCAAGCAGTTCTGCGACGATCACGCCGGTCTGTCCCAGTCCAACATCTTCCGATTGAAGTCCGGTCAGCACAAGATCGGGATTCTCCGGCTTGATGGCAGCAGCCAGCAAACGCGCCACGGCTAAGGCATCGCGCCCATTCAGGTCGTCGCAGACAATCTGAATCGCGCGATCGGCGCCTTTCGCCAGCGCCTCGCGAATCGTCGAACCCACGCGCTCCGGCCCGGCGCTCACTACAATCACCTCGCCACTATTCTTCTCCTTAAGCAGCAGCGCCTCTTCGAGCGCATAGGCGTCGGGCTCATTCATCGCCCATTGGAGGTCCGACTCGTCAATCCACTTTCCGTTCGCAGCGATGCGCACCTGCGCATCGCGCTCCGGCACCTGCTTGATTGCGACAACGATCTTCATCTTTTAGCCTCTGTTTCACCTTTCCCATCGTGCCAGGACACTGTCGCACCATGAAGCAACTTTCCTGCTGTCTCCTCAGCAATCTGCTTTGCTTTTTCAATGGTTGGCCAAACTCCTGCCCCGTCACATTCTCGCGACCGTCGCCACTGTAGTGAATTGAGAGAAGGACTCCGCCCGTAAGAAATTGCTCCACGGTGAATTCAAATGACTCCTTATCATCGCTAGCTTTGCCAGTTATAGGCATCGTTTTTCTCATAGCGGTCCATTTCACTTCATATCCGGTAGACCCCGCGCCGCCAACTGAGCAATGTCCATCAGCTCCGGCGCGCCTTCGCCTTTTTCCGCGAATGCATCCCGGAACATCGTATTGCAGAAGGGGCATGCCGTGCCGACAACACCCGCTCCCGTCGCGGCCAGCTCCGCAGCGCGCACATGGCTCACGCGCTCGCCTTTCTCTTCACCGAGAAACACCAGCCCCCCGCCCGCACCGCAGCAAAAACTGCGCTCATGTGAGCGAGGCGCTTCCACCAGTTCTCCGGCCAGCGCGGCGACTCTGCGCGGCTCTTCGTAAACTTCGCGATACCGTCCCAGATAGCACGGATCGTGGAACACAATCTTTTCCTGGTTTTGGGCTAAGGGCAGTTGCGATGCGAACCGTGCCAGAAATTCGCTATGATGCTCAACCTCGGGCGGCGTTCCGTATGCCTTCCAGTCTTCCTGAATCGTCTGCACGCAGTGCGGACAGATCGACACGATCTTCTTCACCTTGTTCTGCTTCAGCGCCTCAAGGTTTGCCTCCGCTAATTGCTGAAAGAGCAGATCGTTTCCCAGCCGCCGCACCGGGTCGCCTGTGCAACGTTCCTTGCGCAGCACGCCAAAGCTCGCGCCGAGATATCGCATGACGCGCACCAACGCCACCACAATCTCTCGCCCACGCGGATCGTATGCACCCATGCATCCGAGCCACAGACAATACTCCTGCGTACCGTCGAAGAGGGGCAAGGAATTCTTCTCGACAAACTTGTCGCGCTCGGAGGTGTTCATGCCCAGCGCGTTGCTGCCGCGCTCCAAAGCAAGAAAAAGCTTTGCTCCGTGGTCATCCTCCCACGCGCCGGTGTTCACCGCGCCGCGCCGCAGGCCGACAATAATCGGCACATGCTCGATTCCCACCGGGCACTGAAACTCGCACGCCCCGCAAGTAGTGCACTCAAACGCCGCCTCCTGCGCGTTATATTTGCCCAGGAGCGGCTCTTCCGAACGCGGCCCAAATTCGTTCAGGTAGCCGCGGAGCCCCAATACGATTTCTTTCGGGTTGAGCAGTTTGCCAGTGTTGTTGGCGGGGCAATGCTCCATGCAACGGCCGCACTCCACGCAGGAGTACGTTTGCAGGCTCACCAGGCGCGTCAGGTCCTTTCCCGCCACCAGCCCAAAATCTTCATCGTCGGCAAGCGGAGGAATCTCAGCAAATCCGCCCCGCGAAAAGAAAATCGTAAACGGGCTCAGGACGAGATGCAAGTGCTTGGTATGCGGAATCACCGGTAGAAACGCAAGCAGAGTAAGTGTGTGCGTCCACCAGAGCGCTCGTACGGCGGCCCCATCTCCGTGAACAAAGAACGCTGCCAGGTAAGTGACCATCAGCACGAAGATCAGCAGCGCAACCAATCCCGATCCCCAGGAAACTTCGCCCAGCCACCTGGGCCGCGCAACGAACCGCCGCACAAACAGTCCGAAGATGCCCACTGCGCAGGCCGCCGCGAACAGAGCGGCAAAATCGAAATAGAACTGCCCCATTCGCCCTGCCGGATCGAGAAACCCAAGCCCGAAAATCGTTGCACAGTGGTTCAGCGTGACCAGCGCGAAGACGCAGAACGTCCAGAAGACCAACGCGTGCGCTATGCCCGCCAGCGGCCGTTCACGAATGACTTTGCCCTGGAGCAGCACTTCGAAGACAAAATCCCGCACTCGCCGGCCGATGGGGAACAGATGAAAGCCCGGATCCTTTTTCGATTGGAGGATCTTCGTGAGAATCGGCCCGAATCGCCACCCGAAGCCGAGGAGCGACAAAACCGCGAGGCCCGCAAACAGACCTCGCTCCCATGCGAAAAAGTGGTGGGGTTCAACAAAAGCTGGAAGAAAAACTGTCATGATCGAACTGGAAATCGAAGGCAAACGATTCGCGTTGCCTATTTTGGAGCTTTGTTCAGCGAATCGTCGGCACGCAATAGTATCCTAGCCGGTGTTGGCGCTCCCGATCGCGCTACGCAGCATTCTTTCATTTCGGGGTATACGCTTGGCCAAGTATCTTGTCACTGGAGCCGCGGGGTTCATCGGACGTTCGATTGCCGCCGCCCTGCTCAAGCGCGGCGACTCGGTCCGCGGCGTCGATAGCTTCATTACAGGCAAGCGCACCAACCTTGCGGGCCTTGAAGCCATGGAATTTATCGAAGGTGACCTGGCCGACCCGGCGGTTTGCGCCAATGCCTGTGCGGGCGTGGAATTTGTTTTTCACGAGGCGGCGCTGGCCAGTGTTCCGCGCTCCGTCGCCGATCCCGTCGCCACAAACCGCAACTGCGTCGACGCAACCCTCAACCTGCTCGTGGCCGCTCGCGCTGCCGGTGTGCGCCGCCTTGTCTATGCGGGCTCTTCTTCGGTCTACGGCGATACGCCCACGCTTCCCAAGCGCGAAGACATGCTGCCCAACCCCATAAGCCCCTACGCTGTCGCCAAGCTCGCCGGCGAGCACTATTTGAGTTCCTTCGCGCGTGTTTACGGGCTTGAAACCGTGACGCTGCGCTACTTTAACGTCTTCGGCCCTTTTCAGGACCCCACCTCGCACTACTCCGGAGTGCTGGCCATCTTTTGCCGCAAACTGCTTGCCGGGGAGCAGCCGACGATCTATGGGGACGGAGAGCAGAGCCGCGACTTCACTTTTATTGACAACGTAGTTGCCGCCAACCTCTTGGCCGCATCCGCACCCGCCGAGAAGGTCTCCGGCAAAATGATGAACGTGGCCACCGGCTCGGCCATCACGCTGAATCAGGTCGTTGAGATTCTCAGTGAACTCACCGGCTACCGCGGCCAGCCGGCCTACGCGGAGCCGCGCTCCGGCGACATCAAGCGCTCTCTGGCCGACATCAGCCGGGCAAGGGAATTGCTGGGCTACGTCCCGCTCGTCGATTTCCGCGAGGGCCTCCGTCGCACGGTCGACTGGTACAGGACCACACAGAATTAAGGTCAGCTCGCCGCCGCCCGCGCTCCTGGCCATTCGCTTGAGCAAATGCGCTCTCTGCTTCCGAATACCGCGTCCGCCGGGCAATGTGCGCACACTCCACTGTGACCGCAATCACGCTTGTGATGCAGACCATTGACGAATGGTCCTCGATGGACGAGAATATCTGGGATTTTCCCCAGCATAGCTGTTCGTTCTGAACGCCAGGGCCATCGCTTTTGCCCCCAATGGCGTGGGGCGAGGACGAGGCTCATGACGAGTTTTCGCTGCGTTGCGCGGCGGCAGGCCCTCGTATTCCTTGCGGGAAACCCGGATGGAACTGCAGATGGCAGCAACCTCGCGCGTGGCCTGTCGTCATTGAGGTCTCATTCCGTTGCCGAACGCTCTGCCCATCAACGAAGTCCTTGTCAGCAATGCTGCAACTGCCGCTCCCACGAGCACGTTCCGCACCTCGTCAACGTCGCTCCGGGATCTTTGGCGTGTCGTTTGGCGCCGGCGCCGCTTCGTCATCATTATTGAAGGCGCGCTGCTCGTTGCCTGCGTCCTTTATTGCCTCATCGCGCCCAATCAGTATGAAGCTGCCGGCCGCGTCGAGCTTCGCGCCGCGCCCGTTTCCTCGCTCACCCTGGACGGCGCTGAGGCTCAGATTCCCACCTCCATTCTTTCCGCGCCCATCGCTCTGGAAACGCTGGCCAGCGTTTTGCGCAGCGACCGGCTCGCCTGGCGCATGATTGTCGCACTCAAGCTTTCGACCACTCCTGCCTTTTGCGGCAACTTTGCCAGCCGCTTTCCAGGTTTCGATCCGAGCAAGCCGACGCCCGCCGCTCAAGCCTGGCTTCTCGATCGCTTTTCGCGCCGCCTTCATGTTGAATCGGTTCCGCGCACAATGCTGGTCGAGATCCGTTTCCGCTCGCGCGATGCCGCGCTTTCGGCCGCCGTCGTCAACACACTCATCGAGGCCTACAGCGAGCAGGAAATCGAATCGCAGATTCAGGCCACTGCCCGGGCCTCAGGATGGCTCAATGCGCAACTCGCAGATTTGAAGACGCACGTTGACCGGGACCAGCAGCGCCTGGCGGAGTTTGAAAACCAGCACGGCATCGTAAGCAATCCGCAGATTCTGTCAGATGGCGAGACCGGAGAAACCGAGAACAGCTCGGCGCTGCTTCAGATCGACGAATTGAGCCGCCAGCTCGTCACCGCGACAACAGACCGCATTCTCGCTGAAGCCGAGTATCGCGCCGCATCCCAAGGTGATCCAGAGACAGTCATTGCATCTGATCCACGCCTGCAGGCAGACAACTCCATCTTCGCTACCGCGCTTCTCCAGCAGATTCACGCCCGGCGCAGCGATCTTGAGCAGGAAGAGGCCCAACTCAGCGCCGAGCACGGTCCAGGCTTTCCCCGCGTCGTCGAAATTGGCCGCCAGTTGCAGGATCTCGACCGGCAAAAACAGGCTGAGGACGTGAAACTTGTCGAACGCTTCCAATCCAACTGGCAAACGGCCATCGATCGCGAGCAGTTGGTACGCAACAGCCTTGAGCAGGCTACCAACCAGGGCATGAAGCTGAACCAGGCTGCAACCGAATACGCCGTCATGCGTCAGGAAGCCAATGCAAGCCACGATTTGTACCTGCGCGTCGAGGGCAAAGCCGAAGAGGCAGGCCTCGCTGCCGGAGTGCGCGCCTCCGATATTTCAGTGGTTGATTACGCGCGCCAGCCGGTGAAACCCGCAGCTCCAGACCTACCGCTCTATCTCGCGATCACGTTTTTCGTCGGCCTTTGGATCGCTCTGAGCGCCGCTCTTTTGCGCGAGTGGCTCGGGTCGTCCATTGGCCCGGCGCTGCTCGTCTTGGTTGTCCTGTTCGGCGCCGGTGCATCGGCTCGGGCACAAGCACCCACGCCGAATACGTCGGGATTGCCTTCGGGCGTCGCCAGCTTTCCGCAGACGCAGGAGACCAGAAGCGTGCCCGATCCCAAGAGCGCGCCCGCCATCTGGAACGATGCCAGTAATGCCTTACCTGCGCCCGGCGCTCAAACCTCTGCGAACGCGCAGTCAGCCGCTCCCATGCCCGCGCCCATCGGGGCAGGGGATTTTCTCGACATCGCCGAATACCACACGCCGGAATTTCATTCGACAGTCCGTGTCGCGGCCGCAGGCACCGTCACGCTTCCTTTGATCGGCGAAGTGAAGCTTGCCGGCATGGACGAGCAAGCTGCTGCGCGCGCGATCGAGGCGGCTCTGTTGGCGAAAGGAATGTTGCTGCATCCGCTCGTTTCGGTGCTCGTCACTTCCTATGTCGGCCAGGATGTGAGCGTGCTCGGCGAGGTCACGCGCGCTGGCGTTTACCCCTTCACCGTCCACCATCGACTGCTCGATCTGCTCTCCGCCGCGTCTGGTCTTTCGCCTAACGCTGGGCGGCTCGTGAACGTATTTCATCAGAGCGACCCGAAGACTCCGCACGCCGTTGTGCTCGATCCCAGCGGCACTGACACGTCTTCCGACCACAATCCCGAGCTCAGCCCTGGCGACACGGTTCAGGTGAGCCGCGCTGGCCTCGTCTACGTCGTGGGCGATGTAATTCGCCCCGGTGGATTCCCGGTCGATCCCGTGCAGGGGCTCACCGTGGTGCAGGCGCTCTCGCTCGCCTGGGGCCCCTCACAGAACGCGGCCGTTGGCAAGGTGCTTCTCATTCGTGAGCAAAAAGGCGGGCGCACCATGATTGCGCTCAACGTCCGCCGCATGATGCGCGGCCAGGATCCTGATCAGCCGGTGCAGGACCGCGACATTCTTTATGTTCCCGACTCTGTTGCCAAAAACCTCCTCAATCGCACACTGGAGTCTGCCATCCAGTCCACGATTGGCGTCACCATTTACTCAGCCTTGGTCTATTCGCAACGGTATTAGCGAGGGAAGATGAGAAGAGTCGCGTGGTTCCTGCTTCTCGTCTTCGTTTTTGCAATCCCGTGGGAGTATTCGGTAGATCTTGGCGGCCTGTTGGGCAACGCGGCCCGCATCGCGGGTTTGCTGGTGCTGCTCGCCGCGATTCCGGCGATTCTGCAAGCGGGCCGCATGCGCACTCCGGGCGCGTTTTGGGCTCTCACTCTCGCACTCTTTCTCTGGTTTTGCAGTTCGTATTTCTGGGCCATCGATCCCGTCGCGACCCTCGAGAAAATTCGCGGTTATTTCCAGGAGTTGATGATTGTCTGGCTAATGTGGGAATTTGCCGACACGCCCGCCGATCTGCGCTCCCTGCTGCGCGCCACCGTGGCCGGCAGTTGGGTGCTTGCGCTGCTCACGCTGGCTGCATTCAGCTCGCCTGAAGCCATCGCGGCGGGCCAGGTTCGTTTCGCCGCGTATGGCCAGGATCCCAACGAAGTCGCGCGCTTTCTCGATCTTGGTTTTCCGCTGGCAGCGCTTCTCGTAAACTGCGAGCGCCGCTGGCCTCCGCGCCTGTTGGCGCTTGGTTTCTTCCCATTGGGGATTTTTGCTGTTCTGCTGACGGCTTCGCGCGAAGGTTTTCTGGCCGCAATCATTGGACTCGCCGGTTCCATCCTTCTTCTCACGCGCGGCCGTGCCCGCCGCATCGCATTCGCGGCCTTCGCAGTACCTCTTTTTCTCGCCACACTCTGGCTCATCGTTCCTGGTGGCACGCTGGCGCGGCTGGCCACCATTCCTGAACAGATCCGGACCGGCGATCTGAATCAACGATTCAACATCTGGTCCGCCGGATGGCGCGCCTTCGCGCACGCGCCAATCCTCGGCACGGGAGCAGGCTCATTCGTCGCCGCTGCACATCTTTCGCCCATTGACACGGCGCATAACACCGCGCTTTCCATCGCCGTGAGCGGGGGCCTTTGCGCGTTGTCCCTGGCTACCGCCCTCGTGTTGCTCGCGGTTCGCTACGCGCTTCGGACGAGCGGCCCTCTGCGCCTTGCGCTCATCACTTCGCTGCTGGTCTGGGTTCTCACCTCGTTCGTCGCCACTGTGGAAGAGAACCGAACCACGTGGTTGCTGTTGGCCATCGTCGCTGTTGCCGGCCGTCTGGCATCCGAGGATCCCGTCGGCCTCGCCGCGTGTTTCTCCGCGCAACCGCTGCTTCCTGCGCCGTCACCAGGGCGGCGGCTCGCTCCACAACCGGAATCCTGGGGGACGACTCCGTAGCCATGTCGACCGCTTCACTCGCCGCGCCCTCACGGAATTCAAGCATCAATCGCGCCATTTTCCGCGCCGCAATCTCGGTTGGCGCCGCCGGTGTCATCGTCAAAATCCTGGCTACCTTCAAAGAAGTCGCAGTGGCTTCCGTCTACGGCCGCTCCGATGCCATGGATGCATTCCTGGCCGCCGCGCTCATCCCCAGTTTGCTCGTCAACCTCATCTCGGAATCGATGAATCAAGCGCTGGTGCCCACGCTCGTCCGGGTGAGGGAACAGGAGGGCCGCGAACGCGCCCAGCAGCTCCTGTCGAGCTCCATGCTCTGGATGTGCCTGCTCCTCGCCGCTGCCAGCGCCCTCATGGCTCTTGCCGCTCGCGGTTTCTTCCCGCTCATCGCCTCGCACTTTGCGCCCGCCAAGCTCACCCTGGCCGTGCACTTGTTCTATGGCCTTCTGCCGATTGTTCTCATCACGGGAATCGCCACGAATTGCACCGCGGTCCTCAACACGGTCGATCGATTTGCCGTTCCAGCTCTCGCGCCGATCGTGATTTCAATCGCCATCATCGTTGGGGCGCTTTTCTATGGTGGACGCTTCGGTATATGGGCCATGGTGTGGTCCACGCTGATCGGATCGCTCCTCCATGCCGGCCTGGTCGCCTGGATGATGCACCGGCGCGGCTATCGCTTCCGCCTGCGCTGGTACGGAATGGACGAGCCTACACGCGAGGTCGCCGGCCAATACGGCCCGGTACTGCTTTCGAGCGTGGTGTCTTCAGGCGGCCTGCTCGTCGATCAGGCGATGGCCGCGATGCTGATTGCCGGCAGCGTCTCTGCCCTGGTGTATGCCAATCGATTCGTCAGCGTGGTGCTCACGCTGCTGGCGGGCGCCATTTCCACCGCTATCGTGCCGTATCTTTCGCGCATGATCGCCTTCCACGACTGGAATGGCTGCCGCCACACGCTTCGCACCTGGGTGCGGCTCACCGCCCTTATTTCGGTCCCAATCGCCGTCTTGTTAATAGCCGGTGCGCGTCCTCTTGTTCACGTTGCCCTTCAGCACGGCCAGTTCGGGCCGCGCGATACTGCCGTGGTCGCCTCCGTTCTCGCCATGTATGCCATCCAGATTCCATTCTTTGTCGTCAGCCGCGTTTACTACCGCTTCGTGGTTGCCATGCGCCGCACCGATTTGATCCTTTACTGCGGCATTCTCAACCTCGGGCTCGACATCGTGCTCAATATTGTTCTGATGCGCTGGTTTGGCGTTGCCGGGATTGCGCTCGCCACTTCGCTCTGGACCGTGAGCACATTCTTCTATCTCTGGTATTGGAGCAGGAAGCTGCTCGCGCGAGCCTTCGCCGCGGAGGCTGCCGCATGATTCCGGCACCGGCTGAGTATCTTCTCCGCTGTGACGACCTTTGTCCGACGACCCCGCTGGAACGCTGGCGACGTGTCGAGTCGCTGATCGAAGAATTCAGTCTTCAGCCGATCCTCGCGGTTGTTCCCGATAACCGCGACCCCGAGCTTGGTATCGCGAGTCCCGATCCTGCCTTTTGGCGCCGCATACATGCCTTGGAAGTCTCTGGGGCCGTGGTTGGCCTGCACGGCTATCGCCATGTTTGCGCGAGCCATGGCCGCAGTCTTGTGCGGCTCGCCCGCACTTCGGAGTTTGCCGGCGTGCCCGCCCAAACCCAGCGCATGTGGATCATCGAGGGCCTGCGCATTTTGCGCGCCCACGGGCTTAACCCAAGAATCTGGGTTGCGCCGCGGCATGGCTTCGATCGCAACACACTCGACGCACTTGGCGCCGAAGGAATCGCGCTTCTCTCGGATGGCTTCGCGCGTTTGCCCTACCGGCGCGGCGGCGCGACCTGGATTCCACAGCAGCTTTGGGGCCCCGTCGACAAACCGAAGGGCCTGTGGACCATTTGCGTGCATGCCAATACCGCATCGGACGCAGACATTTCCGCCCTGCACGCATTTCTATCCGTTCACGCCGATCAGTTCACCTCCGTTGATCATGTCCTCTTTCGCAGTCAGCCCACCACCTTGACCCTGGCTGAATACCTCTATGCCGAAGCCGCGCTGTGGCGGCTCAAGGCTTCTCGTGCCGTCAGGAGCATCCGCAACTTCACGTTCTTCTGAGCAAGCAGTGCCTCGTAGAGCTGTTCCCAACGGTTGAGCACAATTCCCAATGAGAATTCCGTGACCACGCGGCGCCGTGCGCACTCGCCCATCGCGTATCGTTCCTCGAGCGGCATCCCCATCAATCTCGTCATCGCTTCCTTCAGGCTGTTTGGGTCGGCCGCATTCGCCAGCCAGCCGTTCACGCCGTCGACCACGACTTCCCGTGTTCCTGGCACATCGGTGGCCACTGCCGGCACTCCGCAAGCGCCGGCCTCCAGCAACACCATCGGCAGGCCCTTCGTAGCGGGACGACAAAACGAACCCATCCGCGGCCTGCATCCAGTGCTCGACATTCGGCTCGAAGCCCATAAACCGGACGCGCCGTTTGAGCCCAAGTTGATCCGCCAGCTTCATCCAGCTCCGCCTCCAGCGGGCCAGTGCCCAGAATCAAAAGACGTGCATTCTCCGGCGACCTGGCCATTGCCCGCAGCAGAGTCGGATAGTCTTTCACGGCCTCCAGCCTGCCCACGGCCATCCAAAGAAACTCGTCGGTCAATCCGAGTTGCCGACGGGCCACGATTCGAGCCTGAATATTCGGCGCCCATGCATCCACTTCAATTCCGTTGCCAAGAATGGATAAGCGCTCTTCGCGCACCATACCTGCGGCCAGATGGGACACCGCCGTTGCGTGGCTGACGGCGGTCACGTGGTCGGGCAGCCAGCGGCTGAACGCATAGCCGAAGCGGCGGCCTCTCTTGCCCGTGCTGGAACTGTGCAACGTGTCAATCACAACCGGAACGGCCGCAGCCAAGACGCGACCACCGGCAAAGCCATGCAGCATGCGGCAAGTGCGCGTGCAGCACGTCGGGCTGTTCGCGCCTGAGCCAGCGATGAAAGCGAATCCAGCCGCGAGGATCCGCGAGTCCCTTGCGCATCTCAAGGCTCGTGAACGCCACGCCGCATGCGCGTAGCTCTGCTGCCGCTTCGCCGCCATCGCCGGAAAGCGCAATCACACTCACGCGCCAGCCACGCCGCCGCAGCCCTTTGGCCAGCAGCATGGCTTGCCGCTCCGCCCCGCCAATGCGGTTCAGGCCGGGGATCGCAATCGCTGCGTGGCTCATGTGCGCCTCCACGCATGCGCGTCGATCAACTCCTCATATGCTTCGATTGCGCGCTCGAATGCAAACTCGTTCGAATGCCACTTTTTCTCGATCTCGGATTCGCGCGTCCGTTGCCGCTCGCGAAGGGGAGTGCCAAGCGCGACCGTCGCTGTGCAGGCGCCGGCGATCAGCATGGAGACGGCAATCAACGGTAGCGACAGGGCGCACAAAATCCCTGTGAGAGCAAAACCAAACCAAGGACGGAACACTGCATTTCTCCAGCGACACAACTGCGACGTCCCGGGCCGCATTCGGCTCCGGAGACATTCAAAGACGCTTCGTGATGGATCTCCCCGAACCGGCGCAACTGGAGCGGCGTGGACCGCGGCGAATGCGGCCTCATCGTGCGCAGGAATACGAGACGATAGCTTTTGAATTGCTTTGGCGGGATTCTTTCTCGACGAATTGCGGCGGTGCTCTAAGTAGTTAAAGCCCTAAAATACGACGGCCCGGCACGCCCGATCCTTCTTCGTCTGAGCAAGGCTCCCTCGACAACGCGAGAGTGACCCTGGTAACACTTCCCAAAGTGGGGTGTGGAAAAACTGTACTGAAACTGTACCGAAAGGAAACATCCAATCAGAAAAAATGTCAAGAAATAAATTTCCACAGGAAAAACTGGGCCGCTTATTACTATCGTGACGAACTCGAACCCAAACTCTCGACAGTTTCTTCCTCTTTTTCCACAGATCCGTTCTCGATCTTTCCGATAGAAGATGCGAAGAACGTCTGAGCAAATCGTTCCCCCGGCTGGATCGTCTCAAGCGCTGCAATGATGGTGGTGGCGAGTGCTTCGGCGGAAATCTCAGGCGCGAGCCATGCGCCAGGACGGCCACTCAACAAATCCACCACTCCGCCTGAGGCCGGCGTGGCCACAATAGGCAGGCCGGCAGCTGCAGCCTCCAAGAGCGCGTTCGGCATGCCTTCATGGCGCGATGGCAGCACAAAGAGCGTTGTGCGCGGGAAGAATACGTAAGGCGGATCGACGTGGCCCGTGAAGCAGACTGCTTTCTCCAATCCCAGATCGCGGCAAAGCGACTTCAGTGACTGCTCTTCGCCGCCAGCGCCAACCAGGTTCAGCGTGACGTCGGGAAACCGCTGCCGTACCACGGCCATCGCCTTCAGCAGCAGATCGAAGCCCTTCTCACGCGATAGTCTTCCCACCGCCAGCAATTGCCGGCCTGCGCTGTTCTTTGCTGCGGCCACTTGAAGCGCTGCTCGAATTCCCGCCAGATCCACGGGATTCGGCAGGACGGCGATTTGCTCCTCGCCGATTCCCGCAGCATGTGCCAGATCCTTCGCCATGTCTCGCGACTGACAGATCACATGGTCGGAGTTTCGATAGAGCAGCCGATAGAGCAGGCGCGTGAGCCGCGGCAGACGTCCGAACGCCATGACAGACGTCGCCGTGGCATTCTGGCGCACGAGCACCGACGTGTTGGCTGGAAACAGCGGCTGCAGCATCAAGACCAGGAAGCTGACCTCCGCTGCCCCCGTAAGCACAACTTCAGGCCGAAGCCGCCAGATCAGGCGCAGCAGTGGCCATGCCCCGGCGCGTGCTCGTCCCGCTCCCAGCGGATGAACGCTCACCCATACAGGCAGAGATTCTCCGCTTCCATCCCTTTGCCTCACGAGGCCCAGATGCACCTCGTACTTTTCCTGCGATAATCCGCGCGCCAGCAGGGCGATGACGTGTTCGGCTCCGCCGCCGCCCAAATGCGAAAGAAGCAGGAGGATTTTTGTTCGTCGCGCCATGGCTCCCTTCGCCTGACTTTTCAGAGAGGGAAACCATTCTCGCCTAAAGTTGAGTCTTGAAGTGTGTTCACAGTCACTGACTGTGGATTGGATTGCTCTAATCTTGGTGTTTCAAATTGAAACACTGGCCCTCGAATCCCACCAGAATCTGCTCATCGCCCCTCACATTTGGGGATCTTCACCTGGCGCAGGCAATTCATGGCGGATTCAGGGACTCTTTTATCTCGGCTATCTTCAGCATTCAACGAACGGCCTACCATACTCCTCGGCGTGACGACGCAAGAGCTGTGCCTCATTCTTGGGGCACGTATCCGTATACTTAGCCGCGCTGGATTTCGTGTCGTCCTCGTCTCCGGGCCTGGCGAATTGCTTGAGCGCACAGCCTCTCGTACCGGCGTGGAATGCATTGCGCTTCCCATGCGGCGTTGCATTGCTCCTCTTACCGATCTCGTTGCGCTGGCGCGTCTCTGGCGGATTCTCGGCCGCGTTAAGCCGGATCTGGTCGAGTTCAGTACACCCAAGGCGGGGTTGCTGGGCATGATCGCCGCCAAATTGCGCGGCGTGCCATGGCGTGTCTACATGCTGCGCGGGCTTAAGCTCGAAAGGTCGCGCGGCTTCAAGCGCTGGATTCTGCTCGTAGCCGAACGCGTGGCTTGCTGCTGCGCACACGTCGTGCTCTGCAACAGCAAAAGCCTTCGCGTCGAGGCGCTGGCGCTGGGCCTTGCTCCCGCCGCCAAGTTGCTGGTGTTGGGGGAGGGAAGCAGCAATGGCGTCGATATCGAGCGCTTCTCGCCAGGGTCGAGCGCGGTGCGCGAACAGTTCTCTATTCCTCGCGACGCGCCTGTCGTCGGCTTCGTGGGCCGACTGACGCGTGACAAGGGCCTGCCCGAACTTATCGAGGCCTTCGATCGAATTCTGCTCGCCGAGCCCTCAACGCATCTGCTACTCGTGGGCTGGTTCGACCGCGCGGAAGACGCGCTCGATGCCGAGTTGCGCCGTCTCATTCTCAATCATCCGCGCATTCACTGCTCGGGATTCGTGAGCGACACTGCGCCTTTCTACCGCGGTATGGACGTGATGGTTCTTCCCACCTGGCGCGAAGGTTTTCCCAATGCGGTTCTGGAAGCTCAAGCCTCCGGCATTCCCGTCGTCACTACAGAATCCACGGGCGCCCGCGATGCGGTGATTGCAGAGGTAACCGGCCTTCTCATTCCACCGGGCTATCCAGAGGCTATTTACGAATCGGTGATCAAACTCCTCCGCGATCCCGAGCGCCGCGTCCGCATGGGCCGCGCCGCGCGCGCCTGGGTTACTGAGCATTACTCCGAGGAACGAGTTCTGGGATTAACCGCGGATTATTACCTTAGCCTGCTGGAGACGGAACCAGTCACGCGGCTTCAGAACGCATAGCTCCGGCCTCTCATCCAAGCCGGTTTTCGCAGAATTAAACGGAAGCGACCTTCGCTGAGCGGATCCCGGGTGGTTCGATTTTCCCCAGCAGGAAGATGTATGCCGCGATGCCAATAACCAGGTAAGCTGCTGCGACGCGGAAGACCCATACGTAGGAATGCGTCACCGCAACCAGATACCCGGTGACGATGGGTGCGGCGATTCCCGAGAGTTGGTTGGAGAAGTTGATGATCCCTCCCACTTTGCCAACGTCATTGCGGGCGGCAATAAGTGAAGGCAATGACCATCCCACGGGAGACGCAGCAGACAGGCCTCCAATGGAGATGCTGATGCAAATGAGAGCCAGAGTCGCGCTGTGTGCGTACCCAGCGCCAAGGATGCCGAGTCCCAATGCAGTTCCGCCGATGAGAACTGTTCGCCGCACCGCGCTTCCGCTCCATCCGTGCTTGAGCAGCATGTCCACAAGCCAGCCCCCGATGAACAGATCGGTGAAAGTCGCAAAGAGCCAGGGCACGCTCGTATAGACAAATGAATGTATCCGGTCGAGGTGAAGACCGAACAGAAGATAGCTGGGCAGCCAGGTAAGCAGGAGATAGAAGACGTAATTGTAGGAGCCAAAGCCGATGGCGAGCCCAAGTACTTTGCGGTCGGTTAGAAGATGAAACAGCGATGAAGCGGGTTCATTGGCAGCTTTGCCGTTCGCGGATTCCTGATTCTCGCCCTGAATATGGCGACGTTCCATCTCGCTGAGGCGAGGCTCATCGTCGGGGTCGCGGTACATCCGCCAGAAAAAGAGAAAGTAGAGGGCACTCAGAAACCCAGTAAGTGCAAAGCTCCAACGCCAGCCGGCCTCAATCAGCACGAAGCCCATCAGGGGAATGCCGATTACCGACGCAAATTTAGCGGCCGCATCAAATAACGAGGTCGCGAAGCTGCGCTCATTTTCGGGGAACCACGCTCCGATGGCCTTGGCATTCGCAGGGAATGTGGGAGCTTCACCAACACCGAGTAAGAAGCGGGCAGCGAACAGGCCGCCAATTGAAGGCGTGGCGGCTGCGCCGAAGGTCGCTACGCTCCAGAGCAGCGTGCCAAATCGGCCGACGCGTTTCACGCCGAATTTGTCGAGGATGACGCCGATCGGCAACTGGAGCGCGGCGTACGTGATGTTGTAAGCGCCGGAAAGATACCCAAAGGCGATATCGGAAATGCCGAACGAGGCAATCAGGGCGCTGTGAGCGACAGAGAGGTTGACTCGATCGAAGTAGTTGACGAGCACGCCGATGCCCAGTAGCCCGGCGATCCGCCAGCGGTGCATGGGAATCCGTTGAAGCAACTGTTTTGGTTCTCCGGCCAAGACGACCTCTTATACCGTGGCTCGGGTCGCGCCCGTCGATATACCGCCGTCCACCAGGAGAATCTGGCCCGTAATATATGCGCTTGCGTCCGATGCCAGGAAGACCACCGCGCCATCCAGGTCGTTCGGCTGCCCCGGACGTTTCAGCGGAATGCGGTCGGTGATATAGTCGACCCACTTTTCATTCTCATAGAGGACCGCGTTCTGTTTTGTTTTGAACCAACCCGGCGCCAGGCAGTTCACTGTGATTCCCGACTGCCCCCACTCGTCCGCCAGGCTCATGGTCAGCTGTTTGACCCCTCCGCGGCTGGCGCAATACGGCGCGATTCCGGCAGATCCAAACACACTCGTGACCGAACCGATATTGATGATGCGCCCGTAGCCTCGCTTCACCATGTGCCGCGCAAACGCCTGTGCGACAAAAAACGATCCCCGTAAATTGGTCTCAAGCACCAGATCCCAATCGTCAGGCGTAATCTCCAACGCGGGCTTTCTCAAGTTGCAGCCGGCGTTGTTCACCAGAATGTCGATCTTGCCGAAGTGGTTCCAGGCAATCTCGGCTGCTCGTCCGATCCCGTCAACATCTCGCACGTCCAACTCGAGCGACAATACCTTTCGCCCAAGCCCTTCGATCTCTTCCTGAAATGGTTTTAGGTCGGGCAGGTGCCGGCTGGTGATCACCAGATCGGCCCCGGCTCGTGCGAGCGCCCTGCTCAGATATTGGCCGAGTCCCCGGCTGGCGCCAGTCACGACCGCAGTCTTACCCGTCAAGTCGAATAAAGTCGTGCTCATCAAGTCCCTCTCACGGCTCAAGAACCACTTTCATCAGCCCCGGTTCATGCGCATGCAGCCGCTCGAACCATCCAGATGCATCGCTCAAAGGGGCCACTGCGGAGATCAACGGCTCAACGCGAATAGCTCCTTTCTGCATGAGAGAAATGCACTCCGGATATTCTCCCGCTGAAGCACACGACCCAAGCAGACGGAGCTGGCGGCTGACGACCCTCTGCAGCGGAATCTCCACCCTGGGTGAGACGTTGCCGATCAGCGTCACGGTTCCTCCCGAGCATACACATTCGATCGCTGTGTTGATCGGCTCCTGCGCGCCAACTGCCTCAACCGCGATCTCTGCCCCGCGGCCATCCGTAATGCCAAGAACTCGCGAAACGATCTCGGACGCCGAGCCGAAAAATGTATCCGTCGCCCCGAGTTCCCGCGCCATCTTCAACCGGGTCTCATCCACATCAACTGCGAACACGCGAGCGCATCCATAGTGGCGAAGGGCCTGGACACTTAAAAGGCCGATCATTCCGGCTCCAATCACCACTGCCGTCGAGCCCGGCCGAATCTCCGAAATCTTCGCCGCGTGAACCGCGACCGAAACGGCTTCGATCAGAGCCGCATGGGCAAACGAGAACTCGTCAGGCAGGGCATAAACGATCCTCGCCGGCACAGAAACATATTCGGCGAACGCTCCATTCCGCCGGTACTCGCCGCAGGAAACTCCCAGCACCTGCCGCTTCTCGCAAAGATTCATCGCGCCGGCCGCGCAAAACCGGCACGCACCGCAAGAGATCGTCGAATCGAAGGTCACGCGGTCGCCCGGCTTGAAACTTTGCACGTCGCGTCCTGCGCTGTGAACGATGCCGGCGGCTTCGTGGCCCATGATCAACGGCGGAATCCGGCGTCCGGTACTGCCGTCGTAGCCATGCACATCGCTGCCACAGATGCCGCACGCCTTGACCCGGATCAACACATCCTCATGCCCAAACTCGGGGACAGGGACATCCTTCAGCTTCAACTCGCTATATTTCTCAAGCAGTAGCGCTCGCATCCTATGCGTCCTTCACCCCGCCTCGCCGTCGCCGCCAAACAAATCACGCTGTTCGCCACTCGGCTTCGGCGTTTCGGCGCGTTTGCGTCCGGCAGCCCCAATCAGGCTCAACACTTCGAGCGACTGAACCGCTTGCCGGGGCACATAAATCCGCTGCGTGTTCGAACGCGTGTCGGGCGGAGTCAGAAGCAATCCCGCACCGTCAACCAGACTCCGATCATTGGCCGCCAGGCCCTCTAACTCATCGCCATCCTGCAATGTGAGCCGCATCCACAATCCCGCCGTGCGCGGCCGCAGTGAAAATCGCTTGCGCACCATCCGCTCAGGGTCAGCTTGGTCCGCAGCGCCGGCAGGCAAGGCGCGCACGTAGCACATCCATTTCACCTGCTCCCACCCGATGCGCACGACCCTGCCGGTCAGATCGAGAAACTCCAGCTCTGGCTTGCCCTGCCCAAACTCGCTCGTGACGTAACCGGCGAACCAATCTCGGGAGAACTTGCGCACAATGACAGGTTTGCGTGCCGAGGCCATCGCTCTGGATTGTCGCACGAGCCGCGTCAATGTGCTGTCTGACCTATTGCACGATCGGGATACCCGCAGCTCGCCGCCGGATACGGAGCGGCCACGATTCCCGTACCTGAAAAAGTTGCAGCCTCGGTCGAACCTCGCTGGTCTTCCGTCGCGAGTTGTGTTAATGTCTTTGTTTGCAAGTTGTTGTGTCTCTCACCATAACGGCAGCATCATCAGTCACTTGGGCTGCGGTCCAGACGGCGGAATCAGGTTAGAAAATGCCCGACTATATCTACCTCCTGGAGAACCGGCTCTCGGCTGACCAGCGCAATGCCCTCGCGCAATTGCGAACCGCCGCGCGCGACGCGGGGACGATCCTCTTCCTTACCGGCGACGCCGTTCGTGACCTGACCAGCGGCCACGCCGTGCGCGAGCTTGAGGTGGCCTTCCACGGGAACGCCCTTAAGCTCAAGAAACCATTGGAGAAACTCGGCGGAAAGATCTGGGGAGAAGACGAGGCTTCCCGTAGTCTTTACCTCTGCTTTCCGGGCACCGTCCGGGTCAACGTAGTCAGCACGCACCGCATCGAGTATCCCAAACCGGGCAAGCCCGTCTTTTATCCCGCTTCGATTCACGAGGACCTTCGCAGGCGTGATTTCACCGTCAATTCCATGGCCATTTCTCTCAATGAGGGCTCGTACGGCCTTCTCATGGACCCGCTGAACGGTGCTGCCGACATTGAATTGCGCGCCTTGCGCCTCGTCTCGAACTACGGATTCATTGAAGACCCTTCGCTCCTCATCCGCGCCACGCGCTTCCGTGCGCGCCTGGGTTGGGAGATGGACCCCAGAACCCAATCCCGCTACGACAATGCCAAGAGCGAAGGCGTCATGGAGTTTCTTTCCGCGCACTCTCGCAAAGAAGAACTGGAGCAGATCGGCCACGAAGAAGACGGCCTCAAGGTTCTGCGTGCTCTCGAAGCCGAAGGCTGGATGAAGGTTCTGTTTCCTGCGTGGACCTCCGCCAAGGCCGATGAGGCCAAGCTGAATGCCCTCCATGATCTTGCGGTGCAACTCCTCTTGCAGGGTGTTCACCCCGACATGTCCGCTGCCCAAATGCAGCTTCTCACCTCCAAGCTGCCATCGCGCGAACTGTCGGCCCTCAAGAAATCTCTTTTGCGGCCCGGCTTCGTCGACGAATGGAACAAGCTGGACTCGCTGGCTTCTGGCTTTGCCAAAATCCTCCTGTCCAAGCAGAATGCAAAGCCCTCGGCATGTTTCAAGTTATTCATGAGCTATGACCCCGAAGCGATTCTATGGCTTGGCTTTACAAGCAAAGACAAGGCCGTTCAGGAGCGCTTCACTAACTTCCTCAAGGTTTGGCCTGAGGCTCATCAACGCATCCCCTATTTGCTCATGCAGGAGATGCGCATCACCCCCGAGCTGCCCATCTTCACTGAGCTCAAACAGAAGATCTTTCTCGAATTGATCGATGGCAAGTTGACCACGCCGGAAGAGATGCGCGCCTTCCTCGACCCGTTCTCGCCGCCGGCGCCGCCTCCGCAGGTCACCATCAAACGCTCGCGCGCAAAGCGTGCCGGAGCCAGGATCAAAGAACAGGCAATCGAAGAAGAGGAGTCGGAAGACGCCTTGCCGGAAGAGGATCTTGAGATCGGCGGGGACGACGAAGAACTCGATCTCGCCATTCTGCCCAAGGGCGCGTTGTCCGACGGAATCGAAGACGACTCTGATGGCGAGGAAGAAGAGCTGGGTGGGGAAGAGGAAGCGCCGTCAGGAAAGAAGCACGTAGGGAAGAAGGGCCAAAAGCCTGCGGCCACCGCCAAACCAGTTCACGGCGCCAAGCCGCCTGCGACCAAGCCTGCAGCGCCTCCAACTCCGGCAAAATCGGCTCCAGCCAAAGCTACGGCAGTTCCTGCATCGAAGAAACCCGCGGCTGCGCCGGCCAAGCCCATCGCCAAGCCGGTGGCCAAGGCTGCTGCCAAGCCGGTGAAGGTCGCTGCCAAGGCGCCTGCGAAGAAACACGCCCCAGCCAAAGCCGCTCGGCCAAAGCCCAAGGCAAAGCCGGCTCCGAAGCCTGTTAAAAAGGCCCATAAGAAGCCTGTAAAGCCGGCCGCTAAGAAGCCCGCTCCGAAAAAGGGCAAGAAGCGGTAACTGATCGGCAAGCATCCGCTTCGCAAAGGCGGCCTTGTCGGGATAGACATGCAGGATCCCAATTTCAGCTCAGACCCAAATTCATCAAACGTTTGCATTCTCTTTGCCTGATTGTTTTACTCTGTTCTTGGTTCCCAGCGGTCAACTGATCCCGAGCATCTCAAACGGCCGCGGGACGAGGAATGACGGTTTTGAGCCAATCCGTGTTTGTTCTGGAAGACGACTCCGATATAGCAAGGCTGGTGCAACATCATCTCGAGGCGGCGGGCTTTGAAGCTCGTTTGTTTCACACCCCCACCAATCTCATTCCCGACGCCGAGCGCAGGCCGCCCGCCTTGTTTCTTCTCGACATCATGGTGCCCGGCGGCGACGGGCTCGACGTTTGCCGGCGGCTGCGCAATCATGCCGGCCTTTCTACGATTCCCATCATCTTTCTCACCGCCCGTGCCGGAGAAAACGATCGCGTCCTCGGTCTCGACCTCGGAGCCGACGATTACATTACCAAGCCGTTCTCCACGCGCGAGCTGGTGGCCCGCGTCAAAGCTGTGCTGCGCCGATTCGAGAGGCCTACGTCGCCATCCATCATCAGCTTTGAAGAGATCATCATTGACGCCGGCGCCATGCAGCTCAAAGTCCGCGGCGAACTCACTACCACCACTGCCACCGAGTTCCGCCTGCTCGACTACCTCGCTCGCCATCCCGGACGCGTCTTTAGCCGCGATCACCTCCTCGACGCTGTCTGGGGCGACGCCCGCTTTGTCACGCCCCGCTCAGTCGATGTATACGTGCGCCGTATCCGTGAGAAAATCGAGATCGACCCGGAGAATCCGCGCTACCTTAAAACCGTGCGCGGCGCCGGCTATCGCTTTGAATTGCCCAAGGGCGAGTGAGAACGAGTCATCGGCCCTCAGCTTCTTTTTTCTGGGAGCCGACATTGCCCCGTGTCCCACGAACAAGCTGACGGCTGAAGGCTGATCGCTGAAAGCTGCTTTTATGACCTCCAAAGTCTTTGTCAGACTGCTCGGTCTCTTCATCGTCCTTCTCGTGCTCTACACGGTGGCGACCGCGTTTGTCTTTCGCGTCTTCGTTGATCTCTCGGGCCAGACCACTTTAGGCGCGCTCGGCCGCGACGCACTCTTGTTAGGCCTTATCGCGTTGGTCGTCGCTGTGCCCACAGCCGCCTTCGCTTCTCAACGTTTCTCCGGCCGCCTGCGCCGCGTCGTCACCTTTGCCCGCCGCATTGCCGATGGCGATCTCACGGCACGCATAAACGCCCTCGATACCACCACCGGTCCCTTCAGCGGAATTGCCGAGCTCTCCTCGATGGAAGCTGCGCTCAATGAAACCGCGGTCCGCCTCGGCAGGGACTTTGCCGAGCTCCAGAGCGGGCGCGACGAGCTGGCCGTCATGCTCGATTCCATGCAGGAAGCGGTCGTCGCTATCACTTCTTCTGGCTTCGTCCGCTGGTCCAACTCCGTCATGCAGGGCATTCTGGGGTCGCAGATGGCTCCCGGCAGGCCGCTCGTCCACTTTGTGCGCGATCCTGAGCTGCTGGCCTGCGTGCGCGGCGCGCTCGAGCGCCGCGAGCTCTGCGTGGGCCGCGCCAGCCTACTCGCTCCCGGTCGCGTCTTTGAGGTCAACGCCGCCCCTTTGCCCGCGGGTGGCGCGCTGGTCGTGCTTCATGACGTCACCAGCATCGAAGCTGCGCAGAAATCCCGCCGCGAGTTTGTTGCAAACGTCAGTCACGAGCTGCGTACTCCGCTCACTTCCATCCAGGGCTACGTTGAAACACTCATTGAAGATCCCCATCCCAGCCCCGAAATCACGCTTGAATTCCTTGGTGTGATTCTCAAGAACACCAGCCGCATGAGCCGCCTCACCGAGGATCTTCTCGCTCTAGCCAGCGTCGAAAGCCCTGACTACAAGCTCTGCCTGCAGCCGGTTCGCGCCAACGTGCTCCTCCAGGACGCGATCGACTCGATCGGCGGCATTGTCGTCGATTCAGGCGTTCAACTACAGTCCGCCGGTGCGCCCGACGCTCTGGTCATGGCCGATCCCGACGCCATGCACCAGGTCTTCGGCAACCTCATGGAGAACGCCCTCAAGTATGCGCAATCGGGCAAGCGCATTCGCGCCGGCGCGCGCCTTCTTGCCTCCGAAGTGCAGTTCACCATTCAGGACTTTGGCCCCGGCATCTCATCGGAGCATCTGGAACGCATCTTCGAGCGCTTCTATCGCGTCGACAAAGCCCGCTCGCGAGAGGCCGGAGGCACCGGCCTCGGTCTCGCTATCGTCAAGCACATTGTGCAGGCCCATGGCGGCCGTATCTGGGCTGAAAGCGAGCTCGGAAAGGGCGCATCGTTCCACTTCACGCTGCCCTTCGCGCCCGCGCCGCATTCCGCCCCGCAACCAGCGCCCGCACAACCGACTCAAGTCGGCGCGCCCTCTTAGGCTGAAGAGTCGCCCGGTTCGCCGGTTTTCCACCGGCTGGATGCCCTGTTCCTTGATCCAAGTTCCCTAATCCCCGTTCTTTTCAACTCCCCGTAACATTGGCCGTTGACAATAGACATCGGCAGAAAATTCCAAAGGGAGTAAATCGTGAAAAAATCGTTGCTTTTCATTGCGTTTTTGGTGTGCGCGCTGAGCGCGGCTCAGGCTCAAACGATTACAGCCGCCGGCGCCACGTTCCCGTACCCCATCTATTCCAAGTGGTTCAGCGAGTACAGCGCCGCCCATCCCGGTGTCCAGATCAACTATCAGTCCATCGGCTCCGGCGGTGGCATCAAGCAGGTATGCTCGGGGACCGTCGACTTCGGCGCATCCGACATGCCCATGACCGACGACCTGCTCAAGTCGTGCGGAGTCAAGCTCACTCACATTCCCACCGTGCTCGGCGCAGACGTCCCGGCCTACAATGTGCCCGGTGTCTCCACGGACCTCAAATTCAGCCAATCCGTACTCGCGGATATCTTCTTGGGGAACCTCACGAACTGGAACGATCCTCGCATCGCCAAGGACAATCCCGGCGTTCATTTCCCTGACCAGAAGATCATCGTCGTTCATCGTTCCGACGGCAGCGGCACGACCTTTATTTGGACTGATTTCCTGAGCAAGGTCAGCAAAGAATGGGCTGGCGGTCCGGGCAAAGGCACTGCAGTCAATTGGCCGACAGGCGTGGGAGGCAAGGGCAACGAGGGCGTTTCCGGCTACATTCGCCAATTGCCCGGCTCTATCGGTTACGTCGAGCTTATTTATGCTTTGCAAAACCACATCAACTTCGGCTCGGTCCAGAACGCGGACGGAAAATTCATCAAGGCCTCGATTGACAGTGTGACGGCCGCTGCCGCAACCGCCAAAATACCAGCCGATTATCGTGTATCCATCACCAACGCTCCGGGACCCAACGTCTATCCCGTCTCCAGCTTCACCTATCTCCTCATTCCCTTGCAGCCCAAGAATGCGGCGAATGAAAAGATCATGAAAGATCTGTTTAGCTGGTGCATCAACTCGGGAGAAGGCGAGGTTTCGACTCTCTCCTATGCGCCACTCCCCGACAGCCTCAAGCAAAAGGTTCTGCAAAGCGTCTACGCCCTGCCGTAAGACAACACTACGTCCCACTCCAGCCCATCACGAGGGGTCCGCCGCCCAGTGGCCCCCTCGTCCCGCCTTCGCATGATCTGCGTTCCATCCCGCATTATCATTCCCGCCGCAGCTCGCTCCGTACTAGCCAAAATCCGCAATCTGATCCCCGAATCAGGAAACCTGATTCCTGCTTTTTGGTACACTCTCCAAGGCCCGGGTGTTACGATTACCCGATTCCATAAACGATTCAATGACGCCTTCTTCGATCTCCACGGTCAATGACCTCTTTGTTCGCATCGCCGCGGCTGCTAACCCGCGCGCGGTCCTCTGGCAGGACGAATTCGGCCACTGGCATCCCATCTCCTCTGACCAGATGTATCAGCGCGTCCGCGCGCTGGCCACAGCATTTCTCCGTTTTGGTGTGCAGAAGGGTGACCGCATCGCCCTCGTCAGCGAGAACCGCTGGGAGTGGGCCGTCACCGACTTCGCCACGCTGGCCGTCGGTGCCGCCGATGTTCCCCTCTATCCCACGCTCACCGGCGAACAAATCGCAGCGCAGGTGGGCGACGCAGGCTGCCGCATCGCTGTCGTCTCGACGCGCCAGCAATTCGACAAGCTGCAATCCGTTCGCGCGCAAACCCAGTTACAGCACATCGTCATGATGGATTCACCGGCTCCCGACGGCGCCATTGCCATGAGTGAACTGCTGGCCGGCGCAGATGCGGACGGCGCTCAGCGTGATCCGGTCTTCGACGCCCTCGTTCGCTCTGTTGAGCCCGGCGATCTGGCCACGCTCATCTACACTTCGGGCACCACAGGCGAACCCAAAGGTGTTGTCCTTACCCACGGAAACTTCGCCGCCAACCAGAACGTCGCCGCCGTCGATTTCGGCTTCAATTCCAGCGACGCCTGCATCTCCTTTCTGCCTCTTTCTCACGTCACCGCGCGCGCACTCGACTACGTGATGTACAACCACGGCGCGCAAGTGGCGTACTGTTCACAGTTCGACAAGCTTCCGCAGGCCATGAAAGAAGTCCGCCCCACAGTCATCGTCGGTGTGCCTCGCGTTTTTGAGAAGATTCGTCAGGCCGTCGAGCAAAGGGCCTCGCAATCGCCGGTCAAGAAACGGCTGCTTGCCGGGGCAATTCGCCTCGGCTCACGTTTCGCCGCCACTGTGTACGACGGCCGTCTGCCCGACTCGATCCTGTGGAAGCTGGCCAACAAGCTTGTCTATTCCAAAGTACGCGAGGCCTTCGGTGGGCGCGTAAGAATCTTCGTCTCCGGGGGCGCGCCTCTCGGCATCGACACCGCACGCTGGTTCGCATCCGCGGGAATCGCTCTCTGGGAAGGTTACGGGCTCACGGAAACCTCGCCCGTTATCGCTCTCAATACACCCATCCACCATCGCATGGGCACGGTTGGCATGCCCCTGCCGAATATCGAGCTCAAGCTCGCTGAAGATGGTGAGCTTCTCGTCCGCGGCCCGTCGGTCTTTTCCGGCTACTGGCACAAGCCCGCCGCCAGCGCCGAGGGATGGTTCCGCACTGGCGATATTGCCCATCTCGACGCCGAAGGTTTCCTTTCCATCACCGATCGCAAGAAGGAACTGCTGAAAACCTCGGGAGGAAAGCTGGTCGCGCCGCAGCCGATTGAAAACAAGCTGAAGAACAGCGTCTTCGTGGCCCAGGCGGCGCTCGTCGGCGATCGCCACAAGTTTATCTGCGCGCTTATCTCACCCAACTTTGCGGCACTCGAAGAATGGGCCCGCCATCATGGAATTGAAGCTTCTTCGCGCACGGTGCTTGTCGCCGAATCGCGCGTTGTCGCGCTTTACGCCGAGATTGTGCGCGAGGTCAACGGCTCTCTGGCCAATTTTGAATCGCTCAAGCGCTTCCGCATCGTCGCTGAGGAGTGGTCGCAGGAATCGGGCGAGCTCACGCCTTCCATGAAGATCAAGCGCCGCGTCCTTACAGCCCAGTACGCGGCGGAAATCGGCGAACTATACGCCGACGAAGCAACCGCCCGCGGCGAATCGGCTGGCTGATCCTGCCGATCCCCTCGCGCACGACCCTCCGCCTGTGCCACATCCGTTGCAGCGCCCCGAAAAACGGAGCGCCCCATGCTCCAACCGCCAGCACCGCTCCAAATAGGATTACGGCATCGATGCTGAGCCGGCCTTCGCGGGTCCAGTAAACATCGGGTGACAAACTCAGCCACAAGGCAAACTCGTCCAGCGTGAGCGCGGCGCCTACCCCGTAACTCACCGCCATCAGCCGCCCCAGAAAGATTGACGTCGGCGAGTGTGTCCATCCCAGGTCAAGCAGCCAGCCGTAACCGACAAAAAGCAGAATCAAGATGCCCCACACAAGGTGGTGAATGTGCATTCCGCGCACCACCACCCATTGCAGATGCCCCTCATGATTTGCGATTCGATGAACCAGCAGCCGCACGCCGGCAAAGGTGATCAGGAACGCAACCGACGCAATGAACATGCGCTGCCGCGGCCGGTCGGGAATCGTGGCGCGAATCAGGTAGCCGAGCCGCGTCAACTGCAGCAGCACCAGCAGCACGACGACGACCAGGCCGACGAATGCGAGCAGGAATCCAGCGCCAGTTTCCGGCATACCTTATCGTAGCCCCGGCCTCCTGAAAGCTGGCCACCGGCCTCGTGCTCTCCGTCACGATTCCATGAACAGTCGCGCGATACACTGTTTATGTCCTAACGGCCGGTGATTTTCCCCGGCTCCGGTAAATACTGTGTGCTGTCCCTCAGACTTCCAGACAAGCGGCCGATACTGAGGACTGTGCACTGCGAACTGTGAACTACGAACTACGAACTGCGAACTGTGAACTGCTTTCTTGAGGAGATTTCACGATGCGAATTGCTTTGTTGACCGGTGGCGGCGATTGCCCCGGATTGAATGCGGTCATTTATGCGGCCGTGAGGAAGGGAATTAATCACTACGGAGACGAATTCATCGGATTCTTGAACGGCTGGAAAGGGGTGCTCGATAACAATTTCATTCCGCTCACGCTCGAAGCGGTCGACGGAATTCAGCTCAGGGGCGGCACCATTCTGCATTCTTCGCGCACCAACGTGAAGAAGATTCCCGGCGGCATCGACAAAGTGCAGGAAGTTCTCAAGACCAATAAAATCGACGCGCTCATCGCCCTCGGCGGCGACGACACGCAATCGGTCACCCTCTTCCTGAGCGAGCACGGCGTCAAGGCCGTCGGCGTGCCTAAAACCATCGACAACGACATCAGCGGCACCGACCAGACCTTCGGGTTCGACACCGCGGTGATGATCGCCACTGAGGCCGTTGATCGCATTCACACCACCGCCGACTCGCACAATCGCGCGGTCGTGATTGAAGTCATGGGCCGCGACGCGGGCTGGATCGCATACGCTTCCGGTGTCGCCGGCGGCGCCCACGTCATCCTCGTTCCCGAGAAGGAAATCGACATCGATCACGTTTGCGCGCTGCTCAAATACAACTACGAGCACGGCAAGCATTACGGCGTTGTCGTGGTCGCCGAGGGCTGCCATCTACCTGAAGTGGGCCAGGTCATTGGCTCGCAGCAAGTCGATTCCTTCGGCCACGTGCGCCTCTCCGGCATTGGCGAAGCTCTCGCCGAGCTCATCGAGAAGAAAACCGGCTACGAAACCCGCTCCGTGAACCTGGGCCACACTCAGCGCGGCGGCGTTCCCACGGCCTACGATCGCGTTCTCGGCCAGCGCTATGGCCTGCACGCCATTGATATGGTGCACCAGCAAAAGTGGGGCCGCATCGCCGTCGTCCACGGCCTCGACATCACCGACATCCCCATCAAGGATGCCATCGCCACCAACCGCCGCCTCGACCAGCGCTTCTTTGACGTGATCGCGGACCTCGAAGCCAAGGTCTAATGCATTTCCGTGGCGAGCGTGTCTGCCCTTCCATCCACCGCGCTGTCATCCTGAGCGAGCGGACATTGCGCCCGCGAAAGCAGGCGCAGTGGAAGGGAGTCGAAGGATCTGCGGCTGCTTTTTCGTTGCGCGATTGCCCCGCACTCTCTGAACGAATCAACTAAGATGAGAGCGACGATGCCATGACACGGCATCTGGCCTCACCACTCCGGAGGGCGCGATGAAATTCATCTCCAGACTTAAACTAGCCTGCCTAATCGGCGGAGCGATGTGCGGTTTGGTCTTCGGATCGTTTGGCTTCGGCCAGCAGGTCTACCACACCTACCGGGATCCCGAAACTGCAATGCCTGTCTCCCTCGCAATTGGCAGGGTGGAAACCCCTCCGTTTCATGTCAAGAAAGCGACCTACGCGATCATTCTTCAGTTTACAAGGCAACTTTCTGCTCCCGATTTTGCAAGGCGACTGTCTGTTAATGATATTGCCTGCATGATAGGTGAAACTGCAAAGCCAAAAGGAATTTGGGACTGCAATGGGGAGCAGTTACTTCAAGCAGATTGGGCAGTAAGGGATGAGAACAAACGCATTGTGGCGCAAGGTGGATTTCACCAACGAGGAATGCAATGCGTATTTCAACAAAAGTTTATACTCAAATATATTGGCTATTTTAAGGGGGAGCGCAGTGGGACTTACACCCTGGAAGTCAAGTTCACAAAAGACGGTTCCTCACTGAACGTATGCGATCCCCAATTGGTCGTTATGCGAATCGGAGGGCATGACTATCTAGACTAGATACGATAGCACTTGTGGGCCGGCCCATGTCTTCCAAAGGCACCAGTGGCTTTTGCCCTCGCAAAGGCGCACCACCTTCCCATCTCGCTATACGATGAATTACCGCATCTACAAACCCACCGACTTCGCCCAGCTCTATGCTGTCGAAGAGCTCTGCTTCGATCCGCCCTTTCGCTTTAGCCGCGCTTTGATGCGTAGGTTGATCGCCAATTCCAACTCCGCCACCTGGATCGCCGAAGAAAATCCTGAATTGGCCGGCTTCGCTATTGTGGATTGGGTAACCGTGCCCAAAGGCACCATCGCCTACATTCAGACCATTGAGGTGCATCCAGGGTCGCGCCGCCGCGGCATCGCTGCTGAGCTACTCAACCATGCGGAGAACCCCGCTCGCGCTGCCGGCGCAGCCGCAATCTGGCTGCATGTGGACGTCGAAAACTACGCCGCGATCCGCCTTTACGAGACCCGCGGCTACTTCCGCAAGCGTAGGGAAGAGCACTTCTACGCGCGCCATCGCCCTGCATTCGTCTACGCAAAGCCGCTCTCTGCGGTCTCGGAGTTGATGTAGTTTCCCTCAATTCTCAGGGGCCTAGCTCCGCTAACACCGCTAGCCCCACTTCTGTCCGCTGACCGCTGTTTACTGTTCGCTGCTCTTAATAAACGCCGCCACGTTATCATGTAGCTGCTTCACGCACTCATCGCGCACGTAGACCATGTGCCCCGACTCGTACCACGCGTAGCTGATGTTTTTCGCCAGCGATTGTGGGATGGGCAAATGCTTCTCTTCATACTGCGCGCCAAAAAATGGCGTAGCCAGATCGTAATATCCGCCGTTCAGCAGTACCTTCAAGTGCGGATTGGTCTTCATTGCTTGGGCCAGGTCCCCGCTCACATTTACGCTCACTGAATCGTTATTGTGCTTCCAATCCCACTGCGGCTCTGCTGCATAGGAATCCGGTAAATAGGTCAGCCCGTCGCCATATTTCAGATCCTGCCGCACGTATCGGTTGAATGAAGAAACATAAGCCGACGAAATGGCCGACGACTGCGGATCGTACTGCGCGTTCTCGCTCAGCGGATCGAGAGTTGGGCCGAGAAAGCGCGTGTCGTATCGTCCAGTCGTCAGATCTTCCGCGCCCTGCAGAGTCTTTTCAAACTCCGGACCGCTCACGCGCAAGTTGGCCTTCAAAACGTAGTCCACCGGCAGCCCCGTGTACTCATGCATTTTTTCTGCCACGGCGCGTTTTTCGTCGTCGCTCACATCGGTTCCCAGAGCCAGCGCATGCGCATAGGGCCCCATCGCGAACTCTTCCGCGTCCTTCAAGAACGGCTCCAGCGCGGCCGGCTGGTTCGGCAGCTTCTTGTGGTACCACGCAGTCGCGGCGAACGTCGGCAACGCCAATTCGTAAGGCAAGTCAACTCCGGGGTTGGCATCCGGCTCATCGATGTCGGTCGTGAAGTTGAAAATCTGCGACAGCAGAATCACTCCGTTGATGTCGATGTTCAGATGATTCTCAAGCAAATCGGCCAGCACCGCCGACCGTGTCGTACCGTAGCTCTCTCCAAAGATGAACTTTGCCGAATTCCAGCGCCCATACTTCGAAATGAAGCGCTGGATGAATCGCGCAAACGCGTTTCCATCTTCATCCACGCCCCAGAATGCTTTTCCTGGATCCTTTCCGATCAATTGCCCGAAGCCAGTCCCCGGCGCGTCCACAAAGACCAGGTCGCTCACATCGAGCAGGGAATTCGGATTGTCGACCATCGTGTACGGTGCCGCCGGCAGGTGCGTGTCGCCCGATGTCATCACATGCTTCGGCCCCAGCGATCCCATGTGCAGCCACACCGTTGAACTTCCGGGCCCGCCGTTATAAAAGAACGTAATTGGGCGATCCTCAGCCTTCGCGTCTTTCTTGAAGTACGCCACGTAGAACATGCGCGCTACTGGAGTTGCATCCTTCGCGCTTGCGGGCGCGTTCAGCGCGAGCTGGCTTCCCGGTTGAGGCTTTCCGTCCGCTCCAAGCTGCGAATCCTGGTCATCGGTTGAGCCCACCGTAATGGTCCCGGCGACCGCCGTATAGGCGATCTGCTGCCCACCGACCGTGATAGAACCCTGCGTCGTCGAATCGGCAGGTGGCGCAGCTTCGGCGTTTTTGTCCGGCGTTGCGGGCGTCGCAGGCTTGGCCGCTGACTTATCGTCCTGTGCGCGAACTGAAACACAAAAAATCAAGAACGCCGTTCCTGTCAGAACGGCCAAACGTCGGCTCAATGAATTCATTTTTTTCTCCGATGGGATAACGAGCGAATGGTTAGTATAAAGCGCGCTGCTTAGTCAGGTTTCTGGAATTCCGCTTCTCTCGAATGGCAGAAAGAACCACAGCACCCGCCAGGGCAGCTTTTGATCCCGGCCTACGGGTCGCCGATCACTGTTCGTTGACCCAGATCTACTGACAATTGAAACCTGACCCCTTAAACCCTGTTTCTTACTGCCCGCCATCCGCGCTCTTGATAAACGCCGCCACGCGATCATGCAGTAGCTTCCGGCATTCGTCGCGCACATATGCCATGTGCCCCGCTTCGTACCAGTCGTATTCGATATTCTTGGTCAGCGAAGCTGGAATTGGCAGGTGCTCCTCTTCGTATTGCGCGGCAAAAAACGGCGTTGCCAAATCGTAGTAGCCGTCGTTCACCATTATCTTCAGCCGCGGATTCGTCTTGATCGCCTCTGCCAGATCTCCGCCCACATTCAAACCGCGAGCATTGCCAAACCCATTCCCGCCGGTCCGTGTCATATTCCAACGGAAGCCGTCAAACAGCGCGCCGGGCAGATAAGTTTCTCCCGCGCCGTACTTCAGGTTCTGCCGCAGGTACAGATTCACCAGGGAAAAATATGCTGACGAAATGGCGGCACTCTGCGGATCGTATTGCGAGGCCTCGCTCAGCGGATCGAGAGTTGGGCCGAGGAAACGCGTGTCGTATCGTCCGGTCGTCATGCCCTCATCGTTCGCGAAGGTCTGCTCAAACTCGCCTGCGGTCACGCGCAGATCAGCTTTGATGATGTAGTCGACCGGCAGGCCCGTGTATTCGTGCAGCTTCTCGGCGACCTGCTGCTTTTCCGTATCGCTCAGCGCGTTACCTTGCGCCAGCGCATGCATGTATTTGCCCGTCGCGAAATCCTCCACTTCTTTCAGGAACGGATCGAGCGCGGCAGGCTGCGGCGAAAGTTTCTTGTGGTACCACGCCGTCGCCGCGTAAGTCGGCAGCGCCAGTTCGTAAGGCAAATCCACGCCGGGACGCGGCGGCCCCGTGGCGATGGAAAAGTCGAAGATCTGCCCGAGCAGCATCACTCCATTCAGGTCAACGTTCTTTTCGTTTTCCAAAACGTTGGCCAGCACCGCGGATCGCGTCGTCCCATAACTCTCGCCAAACAGAAACTTCGACGAATTCCACCGGCCATACTTGACCAGGAAGCGTGCGATGAATCGCGCGAACGCCTCCGCGTCCTGATCCACACCCCAGAACGCCTTGTTCGCATCCTTGCCTGCCAGTCGCCCAAAACCCGTCCCGGGCATGTCGATAAAAACTTCGTCGCTTGTGTCCAGCAGGCAATCGGGATTGTCGATCAGTTTGTAGGGCGCACCCGGCAGATGCGTGTCGCCCGCCGTCTCCACATACTTCGGCCCCAGCGATCCCATGTGCAACCACATCGTCGAAGCGCCCGGCCCTCCGTTATAGAAAAAGGTGATCGGCCGATCCTCAGCATTCGCGCCCGTCTTGAAATAGGCCACGTAGAACATGTGCGCCACGGGCGACGCATCGGCCGGTTCCTTCGGCGCCGCCAGTGCAAGCTGTGAGCCCGGCAGCGGCTTTCCATCCGGACCTAGCTGCGCATCATCCGTGTCGGTCGCGCCCACCGTGATGGTGCCCGCAACCGCGGTATACGCGATATGCTGTCCACCCGCATCGATCGTGCCCTGCGTAGTCGAGTCCGGCGGTGGCGCCGGCTCTGGAGCTTTCGTGGCCTTCGCTGCGGTGTTGTCAGAATTCGCGGCAGGTTTTTCATCCTGCGCGCGCAGAGCTGGTGCCACAGCAAATACTGGCACAGCTAGAACGGCTACCAAAATCGGAGCAAGAAATCTCATTGGAGGGCCTCCAGGTCGAGCGGATCGAGCAGGGGACTAGTATAGAACGCCGCGCAGAGCAGGGAACCACAGCTTCTCAAATCTGCTTCGGTCACACGTTCTGACTGCTGATCACTGTCTTTCCACGATTCTCGGCCGCGCCTCCGCTTGGAGCGTCTTCGAAACTGCCTCGACCTCGCGAAACACGCGCAGCAGATTCCCGCCCAGAATCTTCCGGCAATCCTCCGCTGAGTAACCGCGCGCCATCAGCGCCGCTGTGATCTTGGGTAAATCAGCAGGGGAGTCGATCCCCTGCGGCAATTGCCCGTTGATTCCGTCAAAATCCGACCCCAGGCCGACATGGTCGACTCCAGCTACTTTTGCGATGTGGTCGATGTGGTCGATCAGCATCGAAAACGGCGGTCGCGGAATGCGATCCGCCGCGGCGCGCTGTAGTTTGTCGATTTCAGCCTGCGTCGTCTCTTTCCCTTCGGCTTTATTCTTCGCCTTCAGCGCATCAATCTGTTTCTGCACCTCTGGCTCCATCGCCTTCTGCGCATTGCGGTAGTCCTGCGAGAGAAATGCGGAATAGAAATTCACTTGCACCACGCCGCCTTTCGATTCCGGCCCGCCGGAGTTCGCAATGGCGCGCAGCATATCGTCCGTCATGTTGCGCGATGCGTCGCAAAGCGCTCGTGCCGACGAGTGCGAAGCAATCACCGGTGCGCGCGAGATGATCAGCGTGCGAAAGAACGTCTTGTCCGAGACGTGCGACACATCCACCATCATCCCCATCCGGTTCATCTCGTAGACCACATCTTTGCCGAACTCGCTCAAGCCGTCCTTGGTGTGCGGCACGCTCGCGTCGTCAACGTCGCCGGAGCTGTCGGCCCATCCGTTCGAGTTCGCCCACGTCAGCGTCATGTAGCGCACGCCCAGCGCATAGTATTGGCGCAGCAGCCCCAGCGAGTCCTCGATCGAGTGGCCGCCCTCGATCCCCATCAAGGCCGCAATCTTGTGGTCCCGATGCGCCTGCAAAATCCCCTCGGGAGAAGTCACCAGTTCCATCTGGTCGGAGTGTTTCGCCACCTGCTGTTTCACCGCATCGATCAGTTCCAGCGTGCGCCATGCATACTGGCCCTTGAAGCGTACCGGATCGACCCAAATTGAAAAGAACTCAGCGCCAAGGTTTCCATTGCGTGCAGTCTCCAGGTTCCAGTTGCCGCCATTCAGCGGATCGCCGAGGTCGAAGTGCTCGTCAAGGAAACGCTGCGGCGTGTCGGCGTGCGTGTCAATGACAATGGCGGAGCGATGTACCGCTTCAGGCGTGGGCGCTTTGGTTTTGGTCATAGTGGAGGATGGACTGGCTTGGTTCTGGCCCCGCATGAGAGCCGGAATCGCCGCGAAAAGCAGTGCGCACAACAAAACTGTCCGCATAGGCTTGCGATGAGTCTATACCAAACGCGCGTCCGCGCCTCCTGTCAAAAACCGCACATGCAGCCAACATAAATTGGTATCCTGACACCGCACCAATCCAACGCCTCAGCGGACTTGCCAAGCATGTATTCGCCCAAATTCAATCTCGTTTACGATCGCGCCATTCTCCTCGAAGCCATGCGTGAGCACTCCTTTGCCACGCTCTTCGGCCCGGTGTCCGGCGCGCAATCAAACGAAAGCGCCAGCGCGACTCACCTTCCGCTGGTCATCAAAGACGAAGGCGAGCACGGCCTCATCGAAGGTCACTTCGCCAAAGCCAACCCCCATTGGCGCAGCCTTTCCGGCCGCGAAACTCTCGTCGTATTCCAGGGTCCGCACAGCTATGTTTCCCCAACCCTCTATACCGAGGAACTTTCCGTCCCTACCTGGAACTACATCGCCATCCACGCCTATGGCACGCTTTCACTGGTGGAAGACGATCCCGGCAAAGAGGCCCTCCTCGCCGATCTCATCGCCGCGAATGAGCCCGCGTTCCTCGATCGCTGGCACGCGCTGCCTGACAGTTTTCGCCGCACCATGCTCATGGGAATTGTCGGTCTTCGCATTCGGATCGCGCGCATTGAAGGCAAATTCAAATTGAGCCAGAATCGCAAGCCCGAGGAGCGCCGCAACGTGCACGACGCCCACGCGGCCGGTTCGCTGGATCAGCAGGCCCTTGCGCGCTGGATGGAGCGCCTCGCAGCCGGCCTCGCTCCCGCGCCGTAGGCACAGCGTTCATTAGCCCCGCGCTTCACCGGGGTCCTCAACGACAGGTCTTCGTCGTTGGGGTGGAAGCGTGGGAACGCGAAACCACCGACGGGCAGGAGTCCCGTAGGGACGGCGCACGGTCTGCGCCTTACGCGAGTTGGCCTTTAGGACCGGAAAGAATCTGAAATGTTGGGGGTTACCGCCAGCCTCGCGTTCAGCATTGTCTTTGCTATACTTATAGGGTTCACCGCCGTGCGGAAGTGGTGAAATTGGCAGACACACCATCTTGAGGGGGTGGCGCCCAAAAGGCATAGGGGTTCAAGTCCCCTCTTCCGCACCAAAGATCTTTGCGCCAGGGCCCCTCGCCTTCATTCAGGCCTCTTGGCGCGCATGGAAAGCAGCTTAAGAAATGCAGATTCTCTTCTACTTTATCGTCGTCTTGCACGTGATCGTGTGCTTCTTCCTCATCGGCGTCGTCCTGCTCCAGCAGGGCCGCTCGGCGGATCTTGCCGGCGCCTTCGGCGGACAGGGTTCGCAGACCGCTTTCGGTCCCCGGGCCGCAGCCAATGTGCTCACCCGCCTCACCACCTGGTCGGCGATCATCTTCATGTGCACATCGATATGTCTTGTGGTTCTCTTTGTGCGTTCCTCAGGCTCGCACTCGGTGCTGGAAGGCGGTTCCGCCCCGGTCAGCGCCCCCGCAAAGCCCGGCAAGTAAACCAGGCGTCACGCAAAACTGGCCACGCTCATTTCCCAGGTCCAGCTGGCTGTGCTGGCGCAGATGCGTCGGCCTTGTTATCGCCTTTGTCTTCGCCGGTATTCGCGGGCTTTGAAGGATGCAGCTTGTGCATTTCCTTGGCGCCGGTCCCCGGATCGACCATTACCACCTTGATGCCCGTGGCGAACATTCCGGAGGACCATTTCATGTAATAGATTTTTCCCTCGATGGCCTGAAGGCGAATCCTCTCGGCCTGGCCCCTCGTCTGGTTGACCGCCGCGGCGCTCGACATGATGATGCTGGGTCCGTAGTACATCTTTGCCATTCCGGTCACGACGACCGTGCCGGGATCCACCTCAACCCAGGCGTATTCACCGTTCAGCAACGTGGCCAGATAGACTCCATTGACATAAAGATGGTCGTGAGCGGCGGAGCCCACGGCTCCTCCCGGCCGGTAAATGCAGATGATCGCCTTGCCCTCGGAAGGCCCTGCCGGCATGGGCGGCATCTCCTTTGCCGGCGAAGCGTTTGGGGCAGTCGAAGTGGTTTGTTGCTGATCCGGTGCGCTCGGCGCGGCTGGTTGCTGATCCTGCGCTGCCGCAACAAATGAACCACAATAAAGCAACAGCGCGCAGCAGGCCAGCAGAAAGGCTGCAGGTATGCGGAAAGCGTTCTTGCCGCGGCCATTGCCAACGACAGCGCAGATCGATCTTTTCATGGGAAGTCTCCTCGACCAAATGAACTCCTCGGGGGGTGAGGAATTGAATCGGGACCCGGGTTGAATCAGGCAGATGATAGTCTTCCCAGCGGCGGCGTCAGTGCGCGCAGTCACCTGAGCACGTGATGAGTTGTGAGGGGTTTTGCAGCGAACGAGCCGGGAAGAATCGAGTCTCGGAATCGGGCCGGGCTTGTCTATTCCCTGATCCCTTTTCCCTAATCCCTATTCCCTGTTTTCACACTGGCGGCATCGCATCCACCACCGGCACACCCGGTGGCGGTGTAAAGCGGAACGTCTCGGCCGGAATCTCCGCATTCGTCTGTTCGTCGCTGAATTTGAATTGAGTAATCGCGCCGTCGGCTCCATCCACTTCGATCCCATTGATCGAGCCGTCGCGCGTTACCGTCAGTGCAACGCGCGTCACGCGCTTTTCCTGGCCCTTGGGCTGGCCAGTCAACGTGAAACAGCCATTGGGCGCCGCAGCCAGGGTCAAGCCGGTTAGCTCCTTTTCAAGCTGTGTGTGGCCCAGCAAAAAACGGAGCGGCGAGCGCAGATCGTCCAGCTCACTTGCCGGAATGCGCTGCACCTGCGCGTCCCCCTGCGTGTAAAACCAAGCGTATTTTCCGTCGAGCAGAAAGATCTTCCCCTGCGGCGAGCTGTACTTCCACATCATGCGCCCCGGCTTGCGCAGGAAGAGCGTGCCGCTCTCGGTCTTCGTCATCCCCAGCCCTGCATAGCTCTCGCTGAATCCCGCCTTCAACGACTGCAACTGGTCATAATGGCGGTCGACGCGCTGCGCCAGCTCATGCACCGCAGGCAGATTCTGTTGTGCGGCAAGGCTTGTGACCAAAAACAAAACGGCGGCCAACACCAGGCCGCCGCTCATCTTCAATCTTCGTCTCTTCATTGGCCAAGAATCTGCGTGCAGTTCACGCCGCCCGTGGGGTCGAATTTGATCTGATCTGTCTCGTCGTCGCAATAGCCACGATCGCCCGTTTTTCCCACACTCTGAGGCTTCGCGGTCGCGGTGAAGCTATTGAAGCGATCGATATTGTTGGCTGTCACCTTGTCGCCGCAGGCGATGGTGAACTCGTATCCCTGCTTGAAACCGGACGCCAGATCCGACGGCAGCAGTTGCGCGCTTGTCGGAGTTGGCGGTCCGGAGTGCGGATCTCCTCCCAGCGCATCCAGGCTGCACGCATACCCAGTCGCGGGGTACGATTCCGCGTACATCATCTGCGCCTGCACGATCTTCTGCAGCGAATTCACCGCCGACAAGGCATTCGCTCTCTTCGTATACACGCTGATACTGGCGATGGCCAAAAGAGAAAGGATCGCGATGATGGCCATGACAATCAGCAGTTCCATCAACGTAAAGCCATTGGGCGAGAAAACACGGTGCGAGCGATTGCGGCCGGACTTACTGTTCATGGAATTCCCACAGCCTCGTGAAACAGGCCGGCTTTCACCGGCCTTCTGTCAAGATGCTACAACGTATAGACGCGGTTGGGAAATAGATCGCTCAGCACATGAGTCGGCCGCGCCCCAGCTTCACCCCATCCAGGCGGCCCAGCAGCGTGACCGCGATCCGTTCCGGCTCAAAGAGCCGCTGCGCCATGGTCTGCACCTCTGCCGCAGTCACTTCGTTGATGCGCGCGATGATTTCATCGGCCGAGAAGAACTGGTGGAAGTACATCTCCTGCCGTGCTAGGTTCGCCATGCGCGCATTCGAGCTCTCCAGGCTCAACAGAATATTGCCCCTCAGTTGATCCTTGGCGCGGGTCAATTCCTCGTCGCCAATCGAGCTCTCCTTCAGGTTTTTGAATTCCGCCAGAATCAGGTCCACCACCTCCAGCGCCTTGCCCGCCGACGTCCCCGCATAAACGCAGAAGTTTCCGGTATCGCGATAAGGGCTCATGTCGGAGTAAACCGAATAGGCCAGTCCCCGCTCCTCGCGGATGTTCTGGAATAGCCTCGAGCTCATGCCGCCGCCCAGCACCGTGTTCAGGATCGAGCTCGCATAGCGGCTGTCATCCGCCACCGGCGGCGCGGGAACTCCCAGGCAGATCTGCACCTGCTCCAGCGCCTTCTTGTTGCGCAAAATAATCCTTGCGGTGGGCTCTGGCGCCGACAATTCACCGAGCACCTGGCCGCCCGGCAACGCGGAGAACTTCGCCGCAACGGCCTCCACAAACTGGTCGTGGTCGAGGTTTCCCGCCGCGGAAAATACCATGTTTCCGCCATGGAACCGGTCGCCATGGTAGCCAAACAGTTGCTGCTGGCCCAGCCGCCTTACCGTCTCCGTTGTTCCCAGGATTGGGCTGCCCAGCGGATGCCCTTTCCAGAAGCTCTGCGTGAACAGCTCATGCACCAGCACGTCCGGATTGTCCTCGTCGATTTTGATCTCTTCCAGAATCACGCCGCGCTCCCGCTCAATGTCAGGCACGGCGAACGTGGGATTCAGAACCATATCCGTCAGCACGTCCAGCGCGATGGGCACATGGTCCGAAAGCGACTTCACATTGAAACAGATAGTCTCTTTGCTGGTGAACGCGTCCAGGTTACCGCCAATCGAATCCATCTCCCGTGCAATATGCTGCGCCGAGCGCGAACGCGTGCCCTTGAAGAGCATGTGCTCCACAAAATGCGAAATGCCGTTCACTTCCGCGCTCTCACACCGCGACCCCGACTTGATCCAGACCCCCATGGCCACCGAATGCACGTGTTCCATCCGCTCGGTCAGCACAATCAGGCCGTTCGGCAACTCGGTGCGGAGAAGGTTTCGCTCAGTGTTCATCTGCATCCTGTGGAGATTCGATTTTAGGCCAATTGGGCTTCAGCGAACGGTTTGTGCTTCTCGAGGTCGTTATTCCGGGCCACGAGGTAGTTCCTTGCCAAATCTGGAGGGCCTTGGGCTGCCGGCAGCGACACCGGCTATGATGCTCAAAGTTGTGCCCAAGAAATACTGTGCCAGAGAAGCCAGACCAATTCGTATCGATCGATGCTTCCGCGCCGGCCCCAGGGAGCCATGACCCTCAAACTCGTCCTCTATTTGGATTGGATGCGGCAGCCCTTACGGAGGTTCTAGCGCAGGCAGGGGAGCCTTCCTGGCGCGCCGAGCAACTCGTAGAAGCCTTGTATCGTCAGTATATTACAGATGTTTCCTCTATTACTACATTGTCTTTGGATTTGCGCCGGAATCTCGTCTCCGAAGGCTGGGAAATCGGCCGTCCGGAGATCGCCAAAGCCTTTCAGTCCGCCGACGGAACAGAACGCTATTTGATTCACTGCCCTGGTCCCAAGCCGGAAACCGTGGAGACGGTCTGGATGCATGAAGGCGACGACGGCGAGGCCGGCGACGGTACGAATGAAGAGCCGTCCACCGAAGCGAAATCCTGGCGCCGCGCCACCATCTGCGTTTCCTCGCAGGTCGGGTGCGCCGTCAACTGCCAATTCTGCCTCACCGCCAAACTCGGTCTTCAGCGCAACCTCACCGCCGGCGAAATTGCCGGGCAGGTCGTCGCCGTCCTCGATCGCCACAGCGTCCGTGTGGGTCGCGACCGCGTGAACCTCGTCTTCATGGGCATGGGCGAGCCATTCCTGAACTACGACAACTTCATTGCCGCCGTGCGCCTTCTCGTACACGAAGTCGGCCTCAGCCCGCAGCGTATGACGGTTTCAACCTCCGGCATCGTTCCCGGCATCGAGAGATTCGTAAACGAGCCGCCTGACCTCCGGCCCAAGCTCGCCATCAGCCTCAACGCGCCCAACGATCAAATCCGCGCAGAAATCATGCCCATCAACCGCAAATGGCCAATTGAAAAGGTGATTGAAGCCGTCCGGCCCATCCGCCTGCGCCCGCACGAGCGCATCACGTTTGAATATGTTTTGCTTGGCGGGGTCACCGACCGCCCTGAGCAGGCCCGCGAGCTCGCCCGCCTGGTGCGCCGCGCAGGCCTGCCCGCCAAAGTGAATCTGATCGCCTGGAATCCGGGGCCGGACTTTTCGTACTCTACTCCAAAGCCTGAAGGAGCGGAGCTCTTTCGCAAAGAGCTTGCGGGTGAGGGAATTCCCGCTTACATCCGCCAGCCACGCGGCCGTGACATCTTCGCCGCCTGCGGCCAGCTCAAGCGCACTGTCGAAGCGTGAGCGGCATCACCTCAATCGGCGCAGCCACAAAACCAGTAGTATGATTTCCTCAAAACCCTGCCAACTTCAGGATTTCACTCCCGTCTAATCGCATGGGACCAACAAAAGCGACCGTTCAAAGGACCCTGCCATGAAAGATTGCAGAACGTCTCTTTTCATCGCGGTATTGTTCGCATCTCTTGTGATGTTTTCAATTCCGAATGCATCGGCCGCCACGCCGAGCTTCACCATCACAGCCACCAACGTGACCATGTCCTCCAACGGCTCCAGTGGATCCGGCTCCAGTACATTCACGCTTACCTCGGTCAACGGCTACGCGGGCCAGGTTCTCGTCAATTGCAATGCTCCGACGATTCCGGCCGGGGTCAAGGTGCCCTATTGCAACGTGCCCTTGCCGCCGCACACCTATTCATTGGCGGCGAATCAGGTGGTGACGGGGAACCTTTCCCTGTATAACTCTCCCGTCCCTGTCGCCCCCGCAAGCCTGCGACATCGCAAGGGCCACGGGTTGGTTTCAGGTTTGGCCCTCGCTGGTGTGCTACTTTTCGGCTTTGGTTTTCGGCGCAGGGCCGCGCGTTGGGTTACGCTGACTCTTCTTGCGCTGTGCGCTTTCTTCACACTCGCGTCAATCAGCGCCTGTGGCGCCAACAACAGTTACGTGACGCCGGGGAACTATGCTTACACAATCTCCGCGACAGACGTCAGTACCGCCGTGTCCGTAACGACGTCGATCAACGTCACGGTGCCATAGGCCTCTTCAGCCAGATTTCGTTTCCTTCTTGCGGTACACCGCGGCGCCGCGGTCGCACGTCGCTTACTGGTTTGGCGGCATGGCCAGCGGTTTTACGCTCCCGCAGTCAGATCCTTTATAGGTCGACGTCGACTGCATGGTCATCTGCATTTGCTGACCGTTGCCCTCGGTCATATTCATCTGCATCGTTGTTTTCGTCGTGTTTGCGTCGACGAACGTCGTCTTCACTGTCCCCGTCATGGTCGTGCGTCCCGTGCAGCTCAAATCCGCGCTCATCCCGGTCGGCGAAAGCGACACATTGGACACCTGGCACTGCCCGTTCTGGGGATTGCTATACGGGCCACCGTATTTATCGATCATGGCTTGCGTCACGCAAACCTGCTGCGTGCGCGATCCCATTTGCGGCATGTTGGGCATTCCGCTCATGCTCATCTGGCTGGTTACTTCCCAAAGGCCGGCCTTCCGCTGTCCTTGCGCGCTCGCCGCCATCGCAATCAAACAACAGCTCACCACCACCCAAATCCGGGTCTTGCTCATACTTCCTCCTGATCGCGCGGATCTACTGCGGAGCGCGTGTTACGAATCTAGCGCAAACCATCGCTCTGAGAACAGCCTTATTTTCACCGTCGTTTGTGGATTCCCTGCGCCTTCCGAAGATCCCGCCGCAGCTCCGTCAAGACCAATCGCCTTGCCCGCCAGGCTTCGAACCTTTCCACGCCTCGGCTCGCTGTCTACTGCGGCGCCGGGCCGCGGACAACCTGCACCAGGTTGCCGGTATCGATCTCCTTGGCAAACGCATTTTTCACATCGTCAGCAGTAAGCGCCATGTACTTCTTTGCCGCCAGCACCGGTTCGTCGAGGGGCAGCCCAATCTCTGCGCGCCCCAGTAGAGCTTCCGCAACCGCATCCTCGCTGGAGGTGCTCAGCGGAATCTGCCTGAGCATTAGCGCCTTGGCCTGGAGCAGTTCGGCGTCAGAAACATCCTGAGTCCGCATTTGATCCAGGTCCCGAATGATAATGGCGCGGGCCTTCGACACATTCTGCGGATCGCATCCATACTGCACCAAATAGCTTGCCCTGGTTTTCGATGCATCCAGGTTCGCGTCGACCGTGTAAACATACCCGTTCACCTGACGCAGATCGTGATAGAGGCGCGTGGCATAGAAGCCGCCGCCCAGCACGTGGTTGCCAAGCTCAATCGGGTAATAGTCGGGGTCGAAGCGGTTCAGGTTGAGCTGTTCGGCCAGCGTCACCGTGTCCTGCACCGCCTGGTTGTCGGGCACATTCGCCGCCGACGCCTTGTTGACCGGGATCGCAGCCAGCGTAGTGTTCGGTGTTGCGCCCGATGCTTTCCAATCTCCAAACCACTTTTCGATCGCCGTGCGGGCTTCGTCCGGCGTGATGTCGCCGATCACCACAATGGTCGTCAGATCGGGACGCACCGTTGCATCGTGGAATTGCTTCACCTCGTCAAGGGTCAGCTTTGAGACCGTATCCGGCGTGGTCTCGCGCAGGGTCGGGTCGCCGGCCGGAACCAACGCCAGACTCAATGCGCGCGAGGTGCGATAGCCCGGGCTCTGCAGATTGCCGGCCACAAACTGCGCCGTCTGGCCGCGAGTGATCTCAAAGGCCTGCTCGGGGAGTGCGGGATGCAATTCGTTATCGGCCAGCAGTTGAACGCCTTTCGAGAAATACTCTTTCAGGACGGTGAGCGAAAGCCGGTAGCCTGCACTTTCGTTCGCCGCAATGTCGTCCAGCGCTTTCGCGAAAGTGAGCCGGTCCATGGTCTGGGTTCCGTAGGAGTAGAGTTCGCCAAGCACACTGCCTAGTCCCTCTTGGCCCGGCGGCGTTTGCAGGTTGCCGTTGTGCTTGATCGTTCCCGCGAGCGTTACGGTGGGGCTTGTCCGATCGGTGCGCACAATCAGTCGGATTCCGTTCGGCAGCTTCATATCCGTTACTGCAAGGGATTCCGTCGGCACTTGGATCGCATTCAGCGGACCGGCGGCCCAATCCGGCAGTACCACGGGTTTGGTAGGCGCCGAAGTCACCTCTTCCGCCCCGCCGAATCCCTTGGCTGCAACGGCTTCGCCATTCGGCGCCGGCTTCAAAATGGCTGAGATGGTGCTTGTGTTCAGCAAGTACTGTTTGGCTACCCGGTTAACGTCGGCCAGCGTCACTTTGCGGATTGCATCGACATCCTCTTCCGGTGAGTTGCGGCCCTCCGCCGCTAGGGCGCTCGACCACACGTCGGCCAGGCCGGGAATGGAGTTGCGCTCGAACTCGGCTTGCGCAATCTCGCTGCGCTTGGCCGCATCCACAAGATCCGCCGGCACGCCCTTCGTCGCGTAGCCCTCGATGATCTGCCGCATCTCCGTCATCGCGCCCGCGGCGTCCGCATCGGCCGGCAGCGCCACCACCCCGTAGCCGACACTCGCCTTTCGATACGCCTCGACGAAGCCGAATTCGGCAGCCAGCGCCTTGCCCGCCGTAACCATTCCGTACAAATCCGCGCGCTCACTCGCCAACACGTCCCCGAGAATCTGCGCAGCAGCGTAGTCCGGCGAGTCGGTGCCCGGCATCCGGTACGCAATAAATCCCAGAAGGTAAGGCAGGTTGCTGTCGATCATGAAACTGTCCGGCTTGAACGGCTGAAGATCGATCGCCGGGAGCGCGGGAACCGCACGCTTCGGAACGGCTGAGTAGAGTTGTTTGATTTCCGCCAGTGTTCTTACCGCGTCCACATCGCCCACAACGACAAGAATCATGTTCGACGGCGAATACCACTTTTCGTAGAAATCCTTCAACATTTCGCCTGTGGTCGCGTCGAATGAGGCCTTCGTGCCCAGCGGATCGTGCGCGTAAGGCGTCCCGGCAAACATCGCGGTGTTCATCCGGTCGATAAACTTGTACGTTGGATTCGAAAGGTCCCGTTGCACTTCCTGTTCGATGGCTCCGCGTTCCTCGTCCCACTCGGTCTGCGCGTCGTCGATCCCGCTCAGGCACGCGGCCTGCGCGCGCAGCGCCACATCCACGTCAGCCGAAGGTACTGTGGTGAAAAACTGCGTAATGTTCTGCTGTGTGTCCGCGTTGTCTTCGCCGCCCAGCAGGGCATAGATGGCTGAGGTCTGATCGGCGGACATGCCCGAACAGCCGCGGAAGGCCATGTGCTCCTGCGCATGCGCCATGCCGGGAAAACCGTCGGGCGTCTCATTGCCGCCGACAATAAAGTTAGCTTCCACGGTTGCCACGGGCGCCAGCTTGTTGGGGATGATCACCACGCGCATCCCATTCGAGAGTGTCGCACGGGTAACGTTCTCAGTTGCGGAAGAGGCCGCCTGCGCAGAGCAGGGCACTATGGCTAAGGTCAGGCACAGCAAGGGTAAATATTGCTTGGAATTCACTAGGATTCTCCATGGGGTTGTGGCGCAAACTCAGGGCCCGCACGCTCAATCGTACGATGCCACCGCGGGCTTGGCCAATCGCATGCCCCGTCAATTCTTCTTAGACGTTTTCTTCTTAGACGCGCAATCGGCGGCAAGTTTCATCAGGGCTTCAGTCACGCGCCCGGGAGCGTGTCGAACGACGTTTTCTTCGCTGGCAAAATCGCCCATGATGCAGCGCACGCCCAATGCCTCGATGCTTTCGACATCGGGCAGGATCGGCGCCGCGCCCTCCGCCGCGTAGCGGGCCAGCGTCTCGGCTGAAAACTGCCCCGTGTTCACGATTGCGTAATCGAAGATTTGAGTGCGCGTGTGCTCGTAGATGCGCTTGATGTGCTCGGATGCGGTCAGGTTCAGGCTCTCGTTGGCCTGTGTCATCAGGTTGCAGATGAAAACGCGTATCCCTCTCGCCGATCCCAGCGCCGACGGGATTCCGTCCACCAATAAATTGGTGATGAGCGAGGTGTACAGCGATCCCGGACCCACCGTGATCAAATCGGCGCGCTCAATCGCCTCGAGCGTCTCCGGCAGCGGAGCGGGACTCGGTGGATCGAGCGTCAGCTCCACGATGCGGCGTTTGCTCGCAGTGATGTTCGTCTCTCCGCGCACGACGGTCCCATCGTCCATGCTCGCGACCAGCGTGGCGTTTGCCGTAGTCGCCGGGTAGATGCGTCCCCGCGTGGCCAGAATTTTTGAAGCCAGTTGCACCGCCTGCGCAAAATCGCCCGTGATCTCTGTCAGCGCCGCAACAAAAAGGTTGCCGAAGTTGTGGCCTTTCAGTCCGTTTCCGCCGCGGAAGCGATGCGTGAACAGCCGCGACAGCAAATCCTCTTCTTCGCTCAGCGCCACCATGCAGTTGCGCAGGTCACCCGGCGGCAGCATGTTGAAGTCCTGGCGCAGCCGCCCCGACGACCCTCCGTCGTCGGTCACCGTAACCACTGCGGCCAAATCCGCGATTGCGCCCGTTGCGTCCGGGTTCTGTCCCGGTGCAGACACGTGCCGGCGCAGCCCGCGCAGCAGTGTCGACAGGCCCGTTCCGCCACCCATGGCGACCACGCGCAATCCCTGAATCGGAGACGATACGGCGCGCTCGCGCTTTTGCGCCCCTGCGCGCTCATCGCTTGACTTGTCAGAATTCAAAGCAAATCCTACGGAACTTCAGGATAGAGCAACTCGGTGAAACGTGGGTCGTCCACCATATTCTGGAAGTCGTTATCCACGCGCGCCTGCACCCGGTTCTTCGGATTCAGTTCAATCGCACGTGCCAGATTGTTGAGGCAATCCTGCACGCGCCCCGTAATGGCCTCCAGCACCGCCAGCCCGTAAAACGCGTAGTCGGCGTTGGGATGGCTGCTCAGAATGCTGCTGAACTGCTCGCGTGCTTCCTCGTAGTAGCCGGTATTCAACTGCGAAATAGCGTAATCGTAGTGCTCCTCGGGCGTCGGGAACGAAAGGCTGTTTTTCTGCATTTGCCGGCGGCAGGTGACGATGTAGATCCGGCAGCGGTCCTGAATTTCGGCCGGCGCTTCGGGAAGCAGCTTCTCCAGCAGTCCCAACGCCTTCTCGTACTTGCCCTGCTGCAGCAGTTGCACCGCAGCCTGGTAGTGCTGAACGGCAGCATCGTTGTGGGTCCGGCCGCGACCGTCAGTCTTGCCGGTCGTTGGGGTCGCCTTCTTGCGGCTGGGCGCCGCGGATCGTGCCTCTTGCGTCATGAGTTTTCCCGAACCGCGCATTCCTTTGCCCCTGGGACCTGCTCATCGCCCGGTGGGGGACCGTCTTTGAGGAACAACGCTACTTGGAGTCTGCCACTAACATATGGGGAAAGTTCATTGCGGACTCTTAGGCCATGTTTATACGCAGAACCCCGCCTTCCGTCAATGGGTGTTTGCTGACACACGTTTATCTTCCCTTGCAACCGGCGGATTTGCCGTAGATCGCCGGGTTCAGAGTTGGATCGTTGTACATCTTCAATTGCCGGTAAAGTTTGAAGCGCCGCGTGCCTCCGACGGTGTCCCGCCAAAGAGCATCGAGGCATCCCGCCAGGTCGTCGCGCTGCTCTTCCAAAATCGCCAGTCGCTCCTTGTTCCGCTCCGCGTGCCCCTGCGGCGCGTCCCTCCGCTCCGCCTCTTCTCTCGTGTGGTAGATCTTTAGCGCCAGGATCGAAAGCCTGTCGATGATCATTCCCGGCGGCTCGGAACTGAGCGGCGCAGCCGAGTTCGGCAATCCTCGCGCTTCCATCCATGCCAGCATCTTCACGTCCAGCTCTTCGATCAGGTCATTACGCAGTTGGTTGGTCACGTCCACGCCCTGTTTTACCCGCGCAATCTCATCGGCGCTCGCGCCGGGAGTTCGGGCCTTGTCCTCAATGTGCCAAAGGTCGAAGTTCGCCCGATGCTGCCGCGCCACGAGCCCCAGCCATTCGCCGTCCGTGACGGAAGACGATCGGCCCACCGGTGCGTCCGGCTTTTCGTGCCATTCCCTCGTCAGCCGATCCTGCAGCCGAACAATCTCTTCCGCGGAAACCATCCTTGCCCGTCCTTTTTCATCCATTTTCGTCTGATCGCAGCTCGAATCCGCAGCCTCCATCCTAGAACGGCGACGAAGCCTCCACCAAGTCAGGGGCCCCGCGCGCAAGTCGAAGCCGGCGGACGAACTCAATTCCAGTTGTCGCTGGGAACGGCGGCCAGGGAGTGGTGAGCCCGGTGCGGATCGAACGCACGACCCACGCCTTAAAAGGGCGTTGCTCTACCAACTGAGCTACGGGCTCGCTGAAGGTCGCTCTCTTCAAACTAACACAGGGTCAGTCGCCTGACTTTACCCCTCGGGGCAGGGAATTCGCACTTCTCGCGTGTCCATTTCCGCTGCGCACTCTGTCGCGAATCGCAACATTTCGGCCTTCACGACGCAATGCAAAAACATTTCAGGACACGGTAACCAAAACCTCGCGTACGATGGTACCCATAGGATACGAAGAAAGCGATTACAAACGGGGGATGAACGCCTGCATCGCTCAGAAAATGAGGTAGTTCTGCCGTTTTCGATGGCTTGAAAGTGTTAGCGTCGTGGCCGTGCAAGTGTTATTGTTCTCGGCCCCGTGCGGACACTACGATTACCACTAAGGATTCATCCGCCAACCGGGTTAGAGTTCCCGGTGTTCCGTATCGCAACAGCCGGCATCTTGGGCCTGTAATATTTCTTAAAACGTGCGTGGCGGAGTTGCACTTCTAGACCTTGGTATAGATTATGACGGAGCAAAAAGGGCAGTCCGATCCAAACGAGCCCCCGGAAGACGTAGCTTCGCTCTACTCCTGGGCGAATCTGCACGGCGCAAAGTACCGCGATTTTTCTGCCTCGCGTGCGCAGACTCGCGAAAAGGCTCGCCAGCGCGTTGAACAGGCGATGGAGCAGGAACACCAGCGCACGCAGCAGCCTCCGGAGCCGAAGCACGGCAACGGCGACACGCGGCAAGAGGAATCGGTGCCGCCGTCAACCGCGACGCAGCCCCCTGTGAATCCGCCGCGATCTGCACCGCCGGCGTCGCCTGAACGTCCGAACGTTGACCGTTCGCATTCCGAGCATCCCATTCGCGAAGATCTTGCCTCCGCGCTTCGCGGTTTAGCGGTGCCTCCGTCCTACCGCCAGCCCGGCCATACGCCGCACGCTCCTATGCGCGAAGAAAGCCACACGCCGCCGCGCAGTTCCTGGTCTGTCGACGCCGCCGAAAACGCTGGCCGCCCCGCGTGGCTCATGCCGGATCGGACTGAAGTTTCAAGCCCATCCAGCCTGCCACCGGCGCCCGAAGACACGTTGCAGGGTTCACGCGAACGCCTTGCCACGCGCTGGTTTGCTTTGCGTGGAGTCGTTGAAGGCAGCGCACCGCCAACGCAGGTAGCGCCGGCCCCGGTAGCCGCACGCGCTCCAGTCATGGCCGTCTTCTCGCTTGCCGGTGGTGTTGGAAAAACCAGCCTCGTGGCCACGCTCGGCCGCGCGCTCTCTGCACGCGGTGAACGCGTCTTGCTCGTCGACACCGCAGCCTACGGCTTGCTTCCATTCTTCTTCGGTGCCGGCGATCAGCGTCCCGGAATGTTGCGCACCTTCAGCCCTCCGGTTTCGAGCGGCGACGCGCCGATTCAAATGATCACTCTCGATCCCGAGAACTTTGGCTCTGAAACCGCGCCGCAGGAAGCTCTCACCGCCGAAATCTCCAAGCATGCCCGCGGAGTCGGCCGCGTCATCATCGATCTGGCCACTGCTTCCGGCGCTACCACGCGCCGCATCATGCGCCTCGTGCCGCAGATTCTTGTTCCGCTCATGCCTGATATGAATTCCGTAGTCAGCGTCAGCTCTATTGACGCCTTCTTCGATCACAACGGCGGCGCATCCACCGTTCCCTCGCTGCCCAACTACGTGCTCAACCAGTTCGATTCCTCGCTTCCTCTGCATCTGGACGTGCGCGAAGTGCTCCGCGAACAACTGGGTGACCGCTTGCTCCCCTTTGTGATCCGCCGCGCTCCCGCTGTTAGTGAGGCGCTGGCCGAGGGCATGACCATCATTGACTACGCGCCCAACTCCGGCGTTGCCGAAGATTTCGCCAGCCTCGCCAGCTGGGTCAAGAGCCTTTCCGCAGCCGCTACCACCACCTTCAGAGGAGTTCGCTGGAGCGAACGATGACAGCGACCACAATCTGGCAGGATATTGGTGCCGGCGAAAATCTCTTCACCAAAATCTTTCGTCTCCTTTTCCTCATCGTCGCCGCAGTCATTTTCTGCTATCTGGCGATCGTGCCCCTCAACTGGGAGCAGCAAGCGGTCCTCGGATTCGTAAGCCTTGTAACCGCATTGTTCCTGGCTCGCGTCTCTGACTCCTATCTCGCCACGCTCACCCTCATGATGCTGTCCATGTTCTGTACCTTTCGCTACGGATATTGGCGCATCGAGCAGGTGGTTCGCTTTTTTCGCGATCCCGCCAATCACTGGGGCGCGCTTGACGCTTTCTTCATCCTTTGCCTGCTTCTGGCCGAGGCTTATGCCTTCGTCATCCTTTTTCTAGGATACTTTCAAACCATCTGGCCCTTGCGCCGCGCTCCGGTTTCGCTGCCCGAGAATCCCGAAGACTGGCCCGACGTCGATGTGCTGATTCCCACTTTCAACGAGCCGCTTGACGTCGTCCGTTTCACCGCTCTCGGCGCGCTCAATATGGATTGGCCAGCCGACAAGCTCCACGTCTACATCCTCGACGACGGCCGCCGCAAGGAATTTGAGGAGTTTGCCTTCGAGGCCGGCATCGGCTACCGAACCCGGCCCGACAACAAATTTGCCAAGGCCGGCAACATCAACACCGCGCTGGAGACGATGGCCTCGCCGCTCGTGGCCGTGTTCGATAGTGACCATGTTCCGACACGCAGCTTTCTCCAGATGACTGTCGGCTGGTTCATGCGAGATCCCAAGCTGGCCGTAATGCAAACGCCGCATCACTTCTATTCGCCCGATCCTTTCGAGCGTAATCTCCGCCAGTTCCACGTCATTCCCAATGAAGGCGAACTTTTTTACGGCGTGGTTCAGGACGGCAACGACTTCTGGAATTCCGCCTTCTTCTGCGGCTCCTGCGCGGTCCTGCGCCGCTCTGCGCTCGACGAAATCGGCGGCATCGCGAAAGAGACCGTCACCGAAGACGCGCACACATCGCTTCGCATGCAGATGGCCGGCTGGAACACTGCCTATATCAACATTCCTCAAGCCGCCGGGCTCGCCACCGAGCGCCTCTCTGCGCACGTCGGCCAGCGCATTCGCTGGGCGCGCGGCATGATCCAGGTTCTCCGCACCGACAATCCGCTCTTCGCGCGGGGCCTAAAGTTTCCTCAGCGGCTTTGCTACTTCAACGCCGTCGGCCATTTTCTCTACGCCGTGCCGCGCCTCATCTTCCTCACCGCGCCGCTCATCTATTTGCTCCTGAACCACACCAACATTCCCGGCTACTGGGCCGCCATTCTCGCTTACGCGCTGCCTCACTTGACGCTCTCGAACGTCACCAACTCGCGCATTCAGGGCGATCATCGCCACTCTTTCTGGAACGAGATTTACGAGACCGTCCTCTCGCCCTACATCCTGCTGCCCACCATGATGGCGCTGATCAGTCCCAGGCTGGGCAAGTTCAACGTCACTGCAAAGGGTGGCGTCGTCCGTCGTACTTTCTTTGATTCGCGCATTGCCCAGCCCTTTCTCGTGATGCTCATCTTCAACGTCGCCGGCCTCATCGTCGCCATTCCGCGCTTCTTCATCTGGGACACAACGCGCCGCGGCACGGTGCTCATGAACGTTATGTGGTGCGTCTTCAACGTCATCATTCTCGGCGTATGCACCGCCGTCGCGCGCGAACTCATGCAGCGCCGCACCACAGTGCGCCTCAACATTGCCACGCCCCTCCTCGTTAAGCTGCCCGACGGAGTATTCATCTCGGGCGAAACCATCGACATGTCCAATGGCGGAGCCGGCATTCGACTCGGTGAAGCCGTCGAACTCGCGCCGGATTTCATCGTTCACCTCCAGTTCCATCAAACGCCGGCGGCCAACGATCTGCACGCCACGGTAGTCTCCCTCGAGGACTCTGAGCTTCGCGTTCGATTCGACGATCTGTCGATCGCGGAACAGGAAGTTCTCACTGTTCAGCTCTACTCCCGCGCCGATTCCTGGCTCGGCTGGGGCGAGGGCCGCGAAAGCGACAACGTCCTGCGCAGTCTCGGCCGCATCTTTACAATCTCCATGCGCGGCCTCAAAGCCACGGCTCTCAGCTTGGTTGGCCGCGACGACCAGGCCGCACGCCGAAAATCCGACTCGCTCTCCATCGCTCAATCGGGCGTGATCCTGCTCTTCGCCTCTCTTCTCGTTGCCGGCTCTCCCAAATCCCTCGCCCAACTGGCCTCTAATTCCGCTAACCCCGCTGTCTCATCTAATTCCGCGGGTGCCCCCGGTCCCTCGCATTTAGGGACCGGGGATAGCACGAACGTCAACCCCGCCACGTCACCCAGCTCCGCTAACACTGCTAACTCCCCTGTCCTACCCGGCCAGTATCACGACACCTTCACCCTCGCCGAAGCCGGCTCGCCGCAAATCGAATTGCACTCAACCGATCGCCAGCACACCATCTACTTCACGCTGCCGCAAACGCACGTCGTCCGCACCGCCACCATCCACTTCTCCTACGCGTTCTCTCCCGCGCTCATTCCGCAGCTCAGCCAGCTCAAACTGATTCTGAACGGCACGCTCTTCGCGACCGTCCAACCCACAGCAGGGAAGTACGGCGGCTCGGACGGCAGCGACTCGGAAGTCGACTTCAACATTCCGCCCGAGCTGCTCGTTCACTCGAACGCGCTGACCATCGAGTTCATCGGCCACTACACCATGAGCTGCGAGGATTCCTCCAACGCTTCGCTCTGGGCGCGTGTTCATCCGAACACCTCGCTCGATATACGCGGCGACCTGCTGCCCCTGGCCGACGACCTCAAGCAGCTGCCCATCCCCTTCGTCGACCCCGCGGTGATTCAGCCCGTCAGCATTCCCATCGTCTTTCCCGCGCCGCCTTCGCTCAAAGCCATTCAGGCTGCGGGCATCGTCGCCAGTTACTTCGGTCTCGTCTCCGCCGACCGCCCCGTGCGTTTTCCCGTGCGCATCGGAGCCATTCCGCAGGGCAATGCGATCGTCATCGCCGAAAATCCCTCGAGCCTTCCCACCGGCTTTAATCTTTCCTCCGTCAGCGGGGCCACCGTGGCCATGCGCACCAATCCCAACGATCCTTACGGCAAAATTCTCATCGTCACCGGTCCCAACGCCGACGACGTCATCGTTGCGGCTCAAGCCGTCGCGCTGCGCAGTGACAAGCTCACTGGCTCGCAGTCCTTCATCACAAATCTCGCGCTGCCCGCCAAACAAGCCCCCGACGCCGCTCCGCGCTGGGCGCGCACCGATCAGACCATTCCTCTGTGGGACTATGCGGCTCCCGGTCAGCTTCAGGGCGATGGAACCACTCCGCTCAATGTCTACTTCCGTATTCCGCCCGACCTCTATTACGAACCCGGCAGCGACAATACCCTCCTGCATCTCGCCTATCGCTATAACTCCATTCCCATCGGCCCCATCTCCAGCCTCCAGGTGCGCATCAACAGCGCATTCCTCGGCTCCACTCCGCTCGCTCCGGGGCAGGATGCAGCGCGCACCACCACAACCGATGTTCCCGTCCCCGTCGTCAACCTGCGCCCGTTTTCGAACACGCTTTCGTTCGACTACACCTTTCAGCAAGCGCGCAAACAAAACTGCGACAACACCACGCTCATGAATCTTCAGGGCTCGATTCTGCGCGACTCCTATCTCGACCTGCGCGGCTATCCCCACTGGACACCGTTGCCAAATCTTGAAATCTTCTCCAACGCCGGATTTCCATTTACGCGTCTCGCCGATCTAAGCGGCACCACAGTTATTCTTCCGCCCGCGCCCACGGAGCAGGAAATCGAGACCTTCATCACTCTCATGGGTCACTTCGGCCGCCAAACGGGTTTCCCAGGCGTGCGCGTCACCGTCGCCGGTCCTGACGCTCTTCGCAACGGCGCGGCCACTGACTTCCTCATCATCGGCGCCGGCGACGATCAGCCCGCCTTCGAGAACCTTGGGCTCCATCTTCCCGTCTCGCTCGGCAGCGGACAGATTCAGGTCCACGACACCGAAGGCTTCTTCGTCTCGCTTCTCCACAACGCTTGGTGGAAACTCCGTCCCAACGATCACACTGAATCCGGCGAGCTCACCGCTGGTGGCACTCCCGACACCGTTATCGAGGGCATCGAGTCTCCCTATGACATCGCCAGCCGCCGCAGCATCGTCGCCATCCACTTAAAGGACGCGTCCGCCTTCGAGCCATTCATCACCACGTTCCTCAACGTCCAGCAGTCCAGCGCGATCTCCGATTCCGTCTCTGTCCTTCGCGGAACCGAGTTTCAATCCTTCCGCGTTGGATCGCAGGTCTATTACGTGGGATCGTTGCCGTGGTTCACACAACTCCGTCTCTGGGCCGCCGAATATCCGTGGCTGATTGCCGTCATCGTCCTCGTCCTCGCATTCCTGCTCGCCATCTGGACTCGCCAATGGTTGCGCACGAGAGCCAGGGCGCGCTTGACGATGATGGAGAGCTAGTGCTCGATAAATTCCTGCGTTTTGAAAGGGCACGACTTGAGTCGTGCCGAAATGCGAGCAATAAAATCGCCGGCTTTAGCCGCTGAGGGATGACTCTCGATTACATCGATCGAATCGATCCAACAGTTCCATTTTTAGTTTCTGCCCTGTTTTCCACACCAATTTCTGATCGACGTCTCTCCGGCCTTCGCAAATTGCGCAAATAGCTAATAGCTAACAGCTCGATTTCGTGATGGTTCGCGCAGAAAATAAAACGTAGAATGGAAGCGCGAATGACGGTGGCCTCGGGAGCTTGGAAAGCGGGTTTGATCGGTGCGGCCTGCCTGGTGCTGACGCTCCAGCTAGCCCACGCTCAAAACTCCTCCATCGCTGGATCCGCTCAAGCATCGCGCGCCAACATCGCAGAAAAAGCTCGCGCGCTCGAGTCGCGCGGACGGCCCGACATGGCCATCCAGCTTTGGCAGCAAATTCTTCTCTCCGATCCGCAGAATACTGACGCTCTCGCGGGTCTGGCCAAAGACTACAAGCTCATCGGATCCGATGCGCTGGCAAACCAAACGCTCGATCGCCTGCGCGCCATCAGTCCCAACGATCCCGACATCGCCCGCATCCAGTCCATGTCGAGCTCGAGCCAGGAGACCGAACAACTCAGGCAAGCAGGGGAACTCACGCGCCAGGGCCGCAATGATGACGCCATGCGCATCTATCGCCAGCTTTATGGCGATCAGCCTCCCAACGGCGACGTTGCGCTAGGCTACTATCAAACGCTCTACGGCACCGCCAGCGGCAAGCTGCAGGCCATCGCCGGCATGCGCGCGCTCGATGACAAGAATCCGAGCGACCCGCGCTACGCCGTCGCGCTCGGCACCATGCTCACGTACGACCAGCACACCCGCGCTGAGGGCATTCGCATTTTGCAGGCGCATCCCTCCGATCCCGCGGCGCAATCCGCGCTGCGCCAGGCGCTCATCTGGGACTCCGCGAATCCCGCTTCCGCCGCCGAGCTGCGCGAATATCTCAAATCGCACCCGCAAGACACCGAGCTCGCCTCAGCTTTCATCCAAGACCAGAAAAAACTCGCGCAGATGAACTCTGGCATCGCGCGCACTCCCGCCGAGCGCGCTGCCTTCGCGGCCCTCAACGCGGGTCATCTCGACGAAGCCAACCAGCTCTTCACCGATCTCCTCGCAAAAGGACCCAACCAACAGCCGCGCTGCCGCTGGAATGGGTTTCCTCCGCATGCGTCAGCAGGACTTTGCTTCCGCCATCACCTACTTCACGCAAGCCGAGCAAAACGGATACAAAGCGAAAATCGTCGAAGACGCGCTCGCCAATTCGCGCTTCTGGCTCATCATGAACCAAGCCACGCACGCATTTAGCCAGAATCAATTTGACGTCGCCGACCAAAAATTCCGCGCCGCGCTCGCTATCGATCCACGCAGCGCCGATGCGCTTAACGGTCTCGCCGGCCTCTACATCAAGGAGCAGCAGTACACCACCGCCGCTTCGGTCTACGAGCTCCTCATTCAAAGTTCAGCCGGCTTCCTTCGATGGCTGGCGCGGCCTCTTCCTCGCCAACGCGCGCGTCGATCAAAACGATCAAGCCCTTGCCATCGTCGCGCGATTTCCGCCTGGCGTCCGCGTCGCCCTCGACAAGGATCCCGAATTCCTCCGCACTCTCGCCGCAATCTATCAAGCGCAAGGCCGCACCGTCGACGCCGAGCACACCCTCGATCTCGCCCTCGCACTGCCGTTTCCCGGCAACGGCAGCACTCTCAAAGACGATACCAAGCTCCAGTACGCAGGCATTCTCATGGAGGCCAAACGTTTCCCGCAGGCCGCCGCGCTCTATGAGCAAGTCGTCTTGACCGATCCAACCAACGTCTCTGCGTGGATGGGCCTCGTCAGCGCGCATCACGAACTGGGCCAGGACACGCAAGCCATCAGCGACGTGCAGCGCATTCCCGCCGCCACCTATGAAACCGCTCTCGGCGATCCCGGCTTCCTCGCCGAGCTCGGCGCAATTTACCAGCAGGCGAATCAATTGGACGTGGCGCAGGGAATGCTCGAACGAGCGGAGAAACTCGAGCTCGCCGCAGGCCATCAACCGTCCATCGCGCTTGAATTGCAGCTCGCCGCCATCGATCTTCAGCGCAACAATACCGATCAGGCCTTTGCCATCTATCAGCAGATGCTCGCCGCGCATCCTGACAACGCCGCTGCCTGGAAAGGCCTCATCTCCACGCTCGCTGCCACCAATCGCAACTCGCAGGCGCTGCAACAGCTCGCGCAGATTCCCACGCCGGTCCACACGCAGCTCGAATCCGACATCGACTTCATCCAGACCGAAGCCGGACTCTACGCGACCACAGGCGACACCAGCGCCGCCATCGCCTACATGGATCGCGTGCTCGCGTACTACGCCAAACTCAAGCAGCAACCGCCGCCCGCCGTCGACATTCAAAACGCGTGGCTGCTTTACAACATCGGCAACGACCGCGCGCTCTACGCCTCGCTCATGCGCATCGGCGGCCGCACTGACCTGACCCTTGCTCAACGCCAGACCGTGCAAAATATCTGGGCCGAGTGGAGCGTGCGCCGCGCCGCCGCGGCCATGGTCAACGGCAACCCTCGCCGCGCCGTCGACATTCTCGACGCCGCATCGCAAGCCTTTCCCAACAATCTCACCGTGATGAAAGCCGTTGCCGGCGGATACGCGCGCGTGGGTCGCGCCAAAGAGGCCCTCGCAATCTACAGGACCATCCCCATGCAGGACGCTTCAGCCGGCGACTTTGAAGGCGCTGTGGGCGCAGCACTCGCCGCCAACGACAAAAATCAAGCCGAGCTCTGGCTGCGCCAGGCCCTCGATCGTTTCCCGCGCGATCCTGCCATTCTTTCGCTTGCCGCGCGTTACGAGCAGGCTCGCGGAGACAACGAGCGCGCCGCCGACTACTATCGCGCGTCCATCGCCGCCATGCCCGCCGTGACGCCCGTCGATCGGCTGGCCCACGTGCTCGACTATCCTGACACGGATCTCCAGCCGCATCGCGCTGTCACCGCTGCCGATCTCCAGCGCCTCCTCAACCCCGACGGCACGCCCTTCGACAAAACCACCAAGCTCCCCCCGCTTCCCGCCTACGGTCCCGATCCCGATGAAGGCAGCGCGCCCGTCATGCTTCCGCAGGCGCATCCCGCGTCGCAAGCTCCATCTCCCGTCAACTCGCAGCCTGACTCGCACGACCTGCCGCCTCCGCCAACCCCGCAATCATGGCTAGGGCCGAGTGATTGCAATGAGAGATGTCATCCTGAGCGAAGCTTGGCGCGCTTTTCGCGCCAAACCGAGTCGAAGGACCTGCATTTGTTCTTTCCAGTTGAAAGCTCGAATGCCGCCACAAGGAACTTCTCGATTCACTCGGAAGATCCGCGATTCCTCCTCGCCTCCATCGCCCTCACTCGCCGCAACCATTCCTGGCGCACCTCCATCCGCAGCGATTTTTCACCTCTCGCCGCCGCTTCAATCCTCCGCCGATTTTCCCGCCCCTCCCGATCTCACCCTCAACCCTCCGCACTCGCTCGCCTCCGACGCATGGAAGGGCCTCGTCTTTTCGCTCATGGCAGCGAATCGCAACGCCGAAGCGCTCGGTGAGCTTAACAAAATTCCCGCCGATCCGCGCCGCCTTCTCGAGGCTGACGTCGAGTGGGTTCAGGCCATCGCCAGTCTCTATGTTGCAGTTGGCGATGAGCCTCACGCCAACGCCTACGTCCATCGCGTCGAAACTTTCTATCTGCTCCATCGCGCCGCCGTCCCCGCAGCGCTTGAGATCCAGCACGCCTGGCTGCTCTACAACCTCCACAGCGACGCCGCACTCTATCCCGTCCTCACCGCTCTCGACGCGCGCTCCGATCTCACCGCCGATCAGCACCATCAGCTGCAAACTCTCTGGGCCAACTGGGCTGTCCGGCGCGCCAATCAGGATCTCGCCGCCGGCCAGCTTGCTCGCGGCACGCAGATTCTCGAAGCTGCCGCGCAGACTTACCCGGCCAACCTCGACATTCGCTTCGCGCTCGCCGGAGCCTACGCTCGCATCGGCCATTCGCAGGACGCGCTCGCCCTCTACAAATCCATCCCCATGAACCAAGCTGGCTCGGGCGATTTTCAAGGGGCCATCTGGTCTGCGATCTCCGCTAGAGACATGGCCCAGGCCGAAATCTGGCTGCGCGCTGCGCTCGACCGTTTTCCCTCAGACCCCAACGTCCTCTCGCTCGCCGCCCGCTTTGAGCAGGCTCGCGGCAACAAGCAACGCGCCGCCCAATTCTGGCGCGCCGCCATCGCCGCTGCTCCTTCCGGATCGTCGATCAATAATCCCGGCGACAACGCCTCATATCCATCGAGTCCCGCCTCCACCCCCGCCGACATCAAGGGGCTTCTCAATCCAAGTCTCGATCCGAGCCTCAACGAGCCTTCGCCCGACCAGCTCGCGCCGCTGCCATCCTACAAATCGCTGTCTTCGCCGCAGGCCACGCTTCCTCCGTTGCCCACTCCGACCGACGCCACAACCGCCTTCGCGACCGCGCCCTCCGGCAATCCTCTGCCGCTCCTATTCGCAGCGCGCGATGAATCATCAGAGCAGGGAACTGCGCCGCCCACGCCGCCCGTTTTCGTTTCGCCGCGCGACGCCCGCAACGCAAACGCGCCCAACTCGCAGTCCGCTTCGCTGTCCCCGCCGCTTACCGGCCATGTCCAACTCTCGCCGTCTGAACAAAACGTCAACTCCACCCGGCGAACTGACGCGGAGGTTCAAACCGGAATCACCGCCTCGTCCCCGCTTTGGATGAACGCGCCTGAGCTGTCGCCCGCTTCACCGCAGGACGATCTTCGCATCAGCTCCGAGCCCATGAACGTTCTCGCCGCGCAGGCCCAGGCCCGCTTCGCCGCGCAAACTGACAACCAGCTCACGCAAGGCTCCGCCGCGCTCATCCACTCCATTCCCAACGCCGTGTCGCCTGCCGCGAGCACCAATGCAGCGCCGCCGCAAGCCAATGCACCTTCGCCTGCCCCGCCAAACTCCCCGCCGCAAGCCACTGATCGCTCTGACGCGAGTGCAGGAGACTTGAAGGGGCACGACTTTAGTCGTGCCGTACCCGCAGCAAAAAGCCTCGGGGCTTCAGCCCCGGAGGGAGGTTCTCCTCCCACCCTGCGCACAACCGCATCAACCGACCACGGCGTCTACACCATGGCGCAAAACTCGCCCTCCGCGCAGGACGCCGCTTCCGGCGCTTACTCCGCGCCACAGCAACAGCAACCATCGCCGCCGCCCCAGCAAACCGCTCCCCAAGCGTCGCAACCAACTCCGCTTCCTGCTTCAGCTGCTTGCCAGACCACCGTGCCCGTTTGCCCACCCGCCAAACCCGCGCCCACCATCGCGCCCGCCAAACACAAGCGCCCGCGCAAACCCGCTGCTCAACCTGCTGCCCAATCTGCGCCGCCCACTCAAACTCTTGGCAACGCTCCCATAGGCGCCGCTCCCGAAAACGCGCCAACCACCGCCCCCGCCGAATCCCAGACGCAACCCGGATCCACCAACTCCGGCGCCTCCGACGAAGAACTTCAACAGCGGAATCTCCCGCCACTCCACGGTCCATGGATTCGCATTCAGCGCCAGGCCGCCCCGCCCAGTCCGCGCGATCTTGCCGAGCAGCAGCTCCAGGCCATCGAGAGCGGATACTCGGGCTGGCTCGGCGGTACCTCGTTGCTCAATTACCGCAGCGGCGCTCCCGGCTACTCGCAGCTTGCCGCCATCGAGTCGCCCTTTGAGGCCTCGGCGCCTCTCGGCACTCATGCGCGCATCACCGCCATCGCCCGCCCCGCATTTCTTGACTCCGGTCAGGCCGATGGCACCGCCACCACGTCGGTTCTCGAATCTCAATCCGGCGCAACCTGCCTCATCGCCATTCCGGAGCCCATCGGCACCTACACCGCCGGCCAGAACTTCACCCCATGCACTTCGCCCACCATCAGCGCGCTTATTCCGCCCGCCCAGCAAAACGCCTTCGGCCTCGGCGGCGAGTTGCAGCTCACTTTCCCGCACTTCACCATCGCCGGCGGCACAACGCCCTTTGATTTTCTCGTCTCCACCGTGACTGGTCGCTTTCAATGGAACCCCAACGGCGGCCCCGTCACCATCAGCCTGGTGCGCGATTCGGAGAAGGACTCGCAGCTCTCTTACGCCGGCCTGCGCGATCCCGCCGGCAACACGCTTTCGACGCAGGGCCAAATCTGGGGTGGAGTCGTTGCCAATCAGGGCACCGTCCAGGTCGCGCACGGCGACGCCGAATCCGGCTTCTACTTCTCGGCCTCAGGCCAATACCTCACCGGCTATCACACGCGCTCCAACACCCGCATCGACGGCACCGGCGGCGCATACTGGCGCGTCATGGCCTCGCCCGAATTCGGCAACCTCACGCTCGGCGCAAACTTCTTCGGCATGCACTACGCCAACAATCAAAACGCATTCACGCACGGCATGGGCGGTTACTTCAGCCCGCAGGCTTACTTCCTCGCTAACGTTCCACTCGGTTGGCAGGGCCACTACGGCACGCGCTGGCACTACAACATCAACGGCGCGCTCGGAGTGCAGGCCTTTCAGGAGGACTCCACCCCGCTCTGGCCTCTCGCCGGCGACAAGCCGCTTGAAGTCAGCCAGAACAATCCCATGCTGCCCAACGTCACCAGCGTCAGCCCCAACTACGACTTCCACTCGCAGGTCGCTTACCAAATTCACACGCACTGGTTCGCCGGCGCCTACTTCGCCGCCAACAACACGCGCAACTACTCCTACGCCTCGGTCGGATTTTTTGTCCGCTACACGTTCCGCGAGCAGCCATCCACGGCCACGACCCCTACAGGCCTCTTTCCCGCCGACGGCCCCCGCCCCTTTACCCTGCCGTAGTCGGAATCCTTCCCATGCAATAATGGGCTAGATTTCGGACTGCAGGCGATAACATGCTTCCACCCATAGCCCTCGTCGTGTTGAGTGGCGGGACCAAGGATGGCCTCTTCATGGGGCTTGTTCTCGCCGCTATCGTTTTGATCGGCTTGGTTCAGGTCGGAGTCAACGGATGGCCGGACCTGGTCAAATGGTGGGAAGAAAGACGGGCTCGCGGCTGGCCGATGGTTCCTGCGGTGATCGACCTCGTGACGACAGCCACTTGGGCGGCGGACCAGCCGCTGGCGGGCGGCGGCCCTCCGACTGCGACAACCTACGAGCACAAAGCGTTGCTCACTTACTCGTATCGCAACCCAGAGCTGCAGTCGGGCGACTACTCTCGATCCTTTGGGTCCGAGGACGACGCAAAGGACTGGGCGGACTCGTGCAAGGGCCTAAAGGTGATGGTGCGCGTGGACCCGAAGGATCCGGCACGCTCGGTGCTACGTCCGGAAGACATCGACGCCGCACTCACAAGGACACAAGCTGACAGCGGCTAGTTGCAGGGCCCAGGTGTCCCATCCTATAATGCGCGCGGCGCGTTTAGAGTCGGATCGCACAATCTCGTTTTCTCAGATGTCATCTTGAGCGAAGTCCGCGCAGCGGACGAAGTCGAAGGGTCTGCGGTTGCTCTTCGCGCGCTTGGCCAACCATGAACCATCGGGTGCCCCATCCTGGTTTGGCAAAGGTGGGACAGCACGAACCCAAACAGTTCGTTCCGGACACCCGCGCCGTAGGCGCAAAGCTCATTAGCCCCGCGCTTCACCGGGGTCCCCAACGATAGGTCCTCGTCGTTGGGGTGGAAGCGTGGGGAAAGCATCATCGAAGATGCTCGGAGTCCCGTAGGGACGGCGCACTCTGAGGCTCAACTGCTCGTCCATCCCCGCGTGTCAACCCCCGCGCCCGCCCCTCTGCGGCCCAACCCCTTGAAAACACTCGCCGAAATTCTTTCCCCAAGTTTGCCGATCATTTCCACCATTCGGCGCACAATGTCTCTATGAGTCGAATGACCGCATCCGCGCGAAACTCAGGGCAGGGAATCCGCGTCCACTCCTTTTCGGTCCAGGCGCGCTCTCGCGATCTCCCGGAAGGAAGATTTTTTTGGAAAGTTGCACTATTCTTGGTTCAATTTTGACCCATCCGGAGACCTCATTCAACAGAATGAACAACTTGCCTGTTAACGCATCGATTAACAACCTGTTAACGGATCCGATAACAGTTCTGCACTGAAGAAATCAATGTTAAAACTCACATCGCATGAAGTATCTTAATAAATTATATTGACAAACTTAAGAAGATTGATTATTGTCTTTCCAACGGTGAAGAAATCCGCTCCATTTCATGCCCACAGACCCCAAACCCGCCCCCGAACCCATTTCCGACTGGCAAGACCTGCTCCGCATCGCACAAGGGTCTCCGATCATCATTGAGCGAGTCCGCATCCCGGAAAAACAGATCTCCATCGAAGGCCAATTCACCCTGCCCGAGCTCGCCCGACTCACCCTCGAGGACCATGTCTTCGTCGTTGCCTTCCTCCGCTCCCACGGAACTATCAAGGACATGGAGCAGACCTTCGACGTCAGCTATCCCACCATCAAAGCGCGCCTCAATCGCATCTCCAGCCAGCTTCAATTCGTCGAAACCAACCCGTCCGCATCGCGCACTGAAGTTCTCGAGCAGTTAAACACCGGCGAGATCTCGGCTGCCGATGCCATCCGCGCACTTGAGGCCCTCAAATGATTCCCAACGTCGCCGTCCTCGAGATCCAGAACCCACACTTCCACATGCCGCGCCTCTGGATTCCGCTCATCCTGCTCTGGATTCCACTGGCCTTGCTCTTGCTCCTGCTTTCGCCGATCCTCTTCATCGTCGTCTGCGCCATAAGCATCACGACCGGCGTCGGCCCGTTTCGCGTCGTCCGCATCTTCTGGGACATTCTGTCGAGCATGCGTGGCACCGACGTCCGAGTCACCGCCAACGGCAACAAGGTCCTGGTCCGCATCTTGTGACGAAGAGTAGCGCCGGTCTCTGACCGGCTGTCGTGCGGGTCTCCAGACCCGCAGAGGGAAGAGCCAGCAAGAAGAATACTTTCGAACAGTTTCAAATCCATTAGGAGAAATGTATGAACGAAAACCGCCGTCAGATCCTGGAAATGTTAGCCGCCGGCAAGATCACCGCGGACGAAGCCGACCGCCTGCTCGCTGCGCTTGAGCCGGAACCGGCCACAGCCGCCAACTTCGCCGGCTCCAAAGGCTGGTCCGGAGAAAATATGGGCGCGACCGTAAAGACCAGCGCCAAGTATCTCCGCGTCCTGGTCGAGTCCACCGAGAAGAATGGCCCCACGACGGTGAACGTCCGTGTGCCCATGCAATTGCTTCGCGCCGGAGTCCGCCTTGCCAGCCTCATTCCTCAGCAGGCGCACGATCAGTTGGACGAGACGCTGAGCAAGCACGGCGTTCCTCTGACGCTCTCGCAAATCAAGCCCGAGAATCTCGAAGAGTTGATCGACCACCTCGAGGACCTCTCGGTCGACGTCGACGCCAAGGAAGAAAAAGCCAAGGTCCGCGTCTTCTGCGAGTAGTGCAGGGAAGAAGGGAGCGAGGCGCTGGCGTTACGCGCGCCTCAAGGGCTTCTGCATCGGCACCACCTGCACCGTCACGTCGCGCACCTCGGAGAGAAACCGATTCAGCACCGAGCCGCGCAGCAGAATGTCGAAGCGCGACCGCGCCGACTGCCCGAAGACCACGTGCGAGATGTTCTCCTGTTGCGCAAACCGGATCAGCGCGTCGGCGACTTTGCGATCGGTGAGTTGAACCACCTTGGCGCCCAGGTCCCGCGCCATGCGCATGTACTCCTCCAGCCGCTGGTGCGCTTCCGGATCGCTGTGGCCCTTGTCGTCCGGCGGAGTCACGTAGACTGCATACCAATTCGTCGCCAGGCGTCCGGCGATTCTTGCCCCGATGCGCAGCAGCCTCTCTGTTCCGGGCCGCGTGCTCAGGCAAACCATTACCTTCTCTGGAATTGGCGCCTGTTCCAGCCCCTGTGTGCGCCGGTACTCCGATGCGCGGCTGCTCACCTGCTCCGCCGTAGTGCGTAGCGCCAGTTCGCGCAGCAGGTTCAGATTGCCTTTGCGGAAGAAGTTGGCCAGCGACTGCTCCACCTTTTCGGGAGCGTAGATTTTGCCGCCCCGCAGCCGGTTGCGCAGCTCCTCCACCGTCAGGTCGACGTTCACCACTTCGTCGGCGCGCTTCACGAAGCTGTCCGGAACGGTCTCCCGGATGGTGGTATTCGCTGAGCGGTTGACGGCGTCGTTCAGCGTTTCCAGATGCTGGATGTTCACTGCCGTCATCACGTTGATGCCGGCATCCAGTAACTCCTGCACGTCTTCGTATCGCTTGCGGTTCTTGCTTCCGGGAACGTTGGTGTGCGCCAGTTCGTCCACGACCACCGTCTGCGGATGCCGCGCGATGATCGCGTCCACATCCATCTCTTTCAGGTTGACGCCGCGATAGGGAATCACCTTCTGCGGGATGACCTCGAGGTCCCGGATTTGATCCGCGGTCTCCTTCCGTCCGTGGGTCTCAACCAGGCCGATCACGATATCTTTGCCGCCCTGGGTGCGCATCAGGTAGGCGTCGTTCAGCATCTGGTAGGTTTTGCCCACTCCGGGCGCCGCGCCAAGATAGATGCGCAGTTTAGCGGGCTCCGGCTTGCTCTCAAGAACGATCTCAGCCATCGCTCAGCCCACCTCGACGGGATGTTGTACTTCCCGCGCAATCGCAACTGGAATCGTGAATTTGAAAGTTGCTCCGTGGCCCAACCGGCTCTCCACGGCGATCTGGCCGCCCAGCGACTCCACCAGCCGCCGAACCAGCGACAGGCCGAGCCCTGTGCCTTCTTCAGAGAATGTATTGAATCGGTCGAAGATGGTGCTCAGCCGTTCCGCCTCGATGCCGCGTCCCGTGTCGCGCACGCCGAACTGCACAAAGCTCTTGATCTCCTCTGCGGCCAGCAGAATCTCTCCATCCTCAGGTGTGTAACGCAGCGCGTTCGACAACAGGTTATCCAGAATCGACCGCATGGCGCGGCGATCGGCTTCGATCACCGCCAGGTCAGCATAGGCGCTTACGTCTACGCGGATGTGCTTTCGCGCAGCCTCGTCGCAGAAACGGTCGCGCGCCTCATTCAGCAACTGCAACGGCCGCAGCCGCTCCGGCTTCAACTCGCGCCTGCCGGTGTCCAGTTCGGCCACGCCAATCAGGTCGGCCATCAGATCGTCCAGAGTCTCTGCCTCTTTGCTCGTCTGTGCCACCAGTTCGGTCTGCAGGGGAGTCATCTCGCCGCTGAATCCCTGGGCCAGTGCGTAAAGCCCGCGCCGCAATTGCAGCAGCGGGTCGCGCAACTTGCGGCTGGCGACCGCGATGAACTGCGTCTTGAAGCGGTCGGTATCTCGAAGGCTGGTCACGTCCTCAAGCGTCGTGACTGCGCCCAGCAGCCTGCCCTCGGAGTCGCGCATCGGGGTGGTGCGCAAGCGGTAGCTGCGCGCCTGGTCGCCGATCCGCATGGGCAGCATCGACGCTTCGCCCTCTGCCGCCACCGCCTTCTGCATCGACACCGCGTCCTGGATAGCACTCAGAATCTTCTCGCCTCCGGGCGTATTCGCCAGCGCCATGCGATCGCCGGCTGCCTCACCCAGAAGCTCCGATGCTGACTGATTCAACTTGAGCACGTGGCCCTTGCCATCCGTCACGATGATGGGCTCGAAGATGGACTGCAACACCGCGTCGGAGAGCTGGAACTCCATCTGCCGCCGGCCGGCCTCGGTGTCGCGCACGTCGCGCAGCCGTACCGCAATCCGGCTCAGCTCGCCTGCGATTACGCCAAAGCTGTCGCGGCTGCTCCACTCCACCCGGTGTTCCAGATTGCCCTGAGCGATGCGGTGCGCATCGCCGGCCAGAGTCTCGATGGGTTTCAGCACGAAGAAGATGGTCGCCGCTGCAATCAACGAAGCAATAATGGCCACCGCATAGCCCAGATGAAGCTGCCCGCTTGCCGCCAGCGCTTTATGGGCAATCGCGACCAGCCCCACCGTCAGACAGGCGAGGAGTACACAGCCGAGAATCAGTCGCTGGGTAAGATTAAGCATGATCGGTGCCCGTGCAGGAGAATGATGACCCTCTTATTCTCGCGGATGTGGCCGCAACCTGCAATGGCCGCGTCTTAAACAGGCAGTTGGAATTTCAGGGAATCTGGCAGACCGCCAGCTTACTGTTGTGCCAGCGGCACGCGAGGCCATTGGGCGCCGGATCGTCCACCACCACCCAGTCGACGCCGAATTCCGCTCGCAGACGCTCGAAGTCGCCAAGCCTGAAGCTGGGCCATCCTTCCTCAGCTTCAGTCTGGCGCACCCACTCCGGTCCAAGCTCCGGAACCAGCGTGACCACCGACGCGTCCTTCACCGCGTCCGCCATTTCACTGCGTTCAGCCAGCGCGCGAAAGCTGTGGTAATCCTCGCCGGGTGCCTCAAGATAGTGCGGATCGAGCGCGAAATAGGCATTCTGTGGCGTATTTCCGCGGACCCATGCGAAGGCTTGCAGCCAGGGATTGGCGGGCTGCCGCCATGGCATTTCAAGGTGCTGGCTCGCGGCAAACTCCGTGCGCTGCCACGCAAACATGCAGCTATTCGCAATCAGCAGAAACGCAGCCCAGCGCCAAACGCTTCGTTTCAGGGCGAACTTTCCCAGCAGGCATCCGGCCGTGAGCACGAGAAAGAAGTAGACCAGGTGCAGGTAGCGCATGGGCTGCAGCGGCGTCACGCGGACCAGAAAGCCAGGCCAAAGCAGCGCCATCGCCAACGCCTGTTGAAAGACGCCGTAAATCAGAACCGCGAGCGCGAAACGCGCCAACATTGTCGTTCCGTGCCTGCGCGCAAAGCGCCACAGCAGCCAGAACAGAAGGAGTGGCGCCAGCGCGCCCAGCCACTCGTACCACGTCCACTTGTATAGGGTTTCGTAGGTTCGCGTGTCCAGCGCTTTGCGCCAGCCCGGATTGCCCGGCTCGAAGATCCAGCCCAATGGCACGATCGCGGCCATGGAACTTCCCCACCCGCGCGCCTCCTGACCAACTGCCCGCACTCGTCCAAGACCAAGGAAAAAACCAAGAAAAACACAAAACGAAATCCCCATCGCCGCCATCAGCGGATGCAAAAAGAAAAGCCACCAGCAGCAGCGGGACTGCTTGCCACGGCTTCTCATCGAGGATGCGCCAGACGGCCAGCAGAATCATTGCCGTCGCCAAGGTGCGCGGGTGCAGATGCTGGTCGATCAGGTAAAGCGCAGTTCCGGTCACAGGCAGCGTGAGCATGGCCGAGACCAGCGCCACTCCGCTCCATCGCGCCGGCTCCTCTTCGAAGAGATGGTTCGCAATCTTTTTCACTGTCCAGAGAATCAGGAACAGCGCGGCCCATTGCCAGACGAGCTCCGCCCACGCCAGCGGAATCCGGGTCCAGCGGGCGAAGTGCGCCATCCATTGGTCGAAGACAGTCGCTTGAATTTGCAACCGGAAGAAATTCGCGTTGTATGGGAATAGCGCTGGGTTCAGGTCGGCCTTGACTGCCGTCAGATAGATCCCATCATCTTCGAGCCCAGGATGGTAGCCCATCACGAAGAACCCGAGTGCTGCAAAAATCAAAGCTCCCAAACAATCGATTGGAATGCGCCTGCGTGCCCGCCGTGAACTTCCGATCTCCTCCAAAACAGGTGCAACGCAATACGCCACATCGGATAGCATACCGTCCAGCGCAGGCCGTGCGCCGAGCGATTAGCCATCGGGGCGACCTACATCGCAGGAAGCAGAGTGCGCAGCAGTAGAAAACCGGCCACGCCCGCGAAGAAAACCAAGCGCCATGCGGATTCCCGGCTCGCGGTTTACCTCAGGCACAAGATCGGTCGCGGCCACATAGAGCGCAACCCCCGCTGAAACCGGCAGTCCGAACGGAACCCAGCGCGGAACAAGCTGAATCACCAGCACGCCAGCAAGCGTCGCTCCTGCCAGCGCCACTGCGGACCAGAAAGCCGTCGTGCGGCTTCGACCGCTGGCCAACATCACGCTGGCCATTGTGAAACCCTCCGGCGCCTTATGCAGCAGGATTGCAAGAAAGATCAGCCAGCCCAGCCAGTCGGACAGCGCGAATCCCGATCCAATGGCCACACCATCAAAGAGCGCGTGCACACTCAGGCCGCCCAGTACCGAATAGCCTGTGCGCGCGGAGACAAATTCACCGCCGTGTGTTTCCTCTCCATAGTGAAAGTGTGCGTTGATCGTGTGTTCAAGCAGATGCATCACGCAGTAGCCGCCCATGATGAGAGCCGGAGCCAGCTTCGCATTCAGCCGCAGGCTCTCCGGCGTCATCTCCAGCAGCGCCGTGGCCATCAGAAACCCAGCACCCAGCGCAACAAAGTAGCGTAGATAGCGTTCCACGCCCCGCGCGCGCACCAGCACCAACCCGCCGGCAACATCGGCCAATGCAGCAATCGTTCCGAGAATGAGCGAGGTCGTCAGCATCGTTCAGTCGATCAACCAGGAGCAGGAAATGCAGTTCGAACGAACTCTTCAATCAGCAAGTCCGAAGCTAAAAGCTAATAGCTAACAGCTAAGTGATGCTTTATCCGCTGTGCCGTATGTGCAGCACATCCCCGTCCTGCACCACGTACTCCTTGCCTTCCAGGCGCAGCGTACCTTTGGCTCGCGCTGCAGCTTCTGAGCCAGCATCCAGCAGGTTATCCCATCGAATAGTTTCAGCGCGGATGAAATGATGCTCCAGATCTGAATGGATCGCGCCGGCCGCCTGCGGAGCCTTCGAGCCTGCCGGCACCGTCCACGCCCGGCATTCGTCTTCGCCTGCAGTGAAGAAGCTGATCAGTCCGAGCAGTTCATAGCTTTTCCGGATCAGGCGCACCAGGCCGCTTTCGTGCAACCCGTAGCTCTCCAAAAAGTCCGCGGCCTCAGCGTCGTCCATGTCCGCCAGTTCCGCCTCCACTTTGCCGCAAATGGCCATCGCGCCCGCGTTGGGTCGGTTCGCAATCGCTTCCAGTTTGTACTTGCCGACGGCGGACTCAAGATCGGTACCCAGCGTCGAGCTCTCGCTCACATTGAGCACATACAAGATGGGCTTTTGCGACAAAAACATAAAGCCGCGGATGAGCTTTTTCTCTTCCGCCGTCATTTCCATGGCGCGGAGTGGAATTTCCTTTTCCAGCATTTCCTTTGAGCGCACCAGCAGCGCCTGTTCGCGCTCAAGTTCGCTGGTGCGGCCTTTCTTCATATCTTTTTCGACGCGCTCCATTCGTTTCTCAACCTGGCCAAGGTCGCTGAGCATCAGGTCGAATTCAACGTTCTTGGCGTCGCGTAGCGGATCGATCGGCCCCTCCTGCGGAACGGCGTCGTTCTCAAAGGCTCGCAATACATGAATCAGCGCATCTACATTGCGGAGGTTCGTCAGGTACGCAGTCTCCTTCAGAGCTTCCTGCCCGATGCCCGCAACGTCAACGAATTCCACCGACGCGAACGTCGTCTTTTTGGGGGAATAGAGGGCCGACAACCTTTCCAGCCGCTCATCGGGTACGCGCGCTACGCCCAGGTGCGCCTCGCGCGGATTCGCGCGCCCGTGCTCGTCAACTTTGGCTTTGGTAAGTATCTTGAACAGCGAAGTCTTGCCCACCTGCGGCAGGCCGATAATGCCGGTCTTCATAATCGTTCCATGGTGGCCTGCACGGCAAAAACTCCACCTGCAGGCCTCTTCGATTCTAACCGACTAGACAATGGGAGAATGCGCGGGACGAAGATGGCACCAGAAAGCCGATTGGTCGAAGTTACGGAGCGACAGGCGAATCGGGACGCACCGAGAACAGGGGACTGCTTCTGCAATCGATCTCCGCTTCAGGACATCATCATCACCACCACAAGGATATCCATCGGCCAGTGTGCGAGGATGAGCGGCGCCAGCCTTCGTAACCGCCGATAGAGCACGACCGTCAATACAACGCCGGGCAAAAACGCGCAAAAGCGGTAGATGAGGAATCGAACATCCGGCACGAAGCCGAAGCAGCAATGCTGCGCGGTAAACCAGAACACCACTGCCGCCGACCCAATCCACCTGATTCCCCACGCGTGCTCGCTCATCGCCTCCAATCGTGGCAGGCAATAGCCTTGGTAGGTCAGTTCCTCGGTGAACGACTGAATCACCCACCACACCGTCGCGTTATAGATCATCGCCCACAATGGCAGCGCGTGTGAGGTAAACAGGTACATCCCCGGATTCGTGTTCGACGCGCCGTAGAATACACGCTGCGACAGGATTCCGCCTCCGATAAAACTAATTGCCATCAGGGACAGGATCCCGAGCCCGAGCCACAAATCGCGCCCGTACCTCATGTGAATCGGCCCGACGAGATCGCGCAGTCGGATCCCCTCGCTCCGGGTCAGGAACTTCATCGCCGCCAGGCACGTAAGGTCGCCGATGGTGCCGCACATCGTAAAGTAAAACGTGGCGTCGCGCCATGGGGTCGAATGGTGGCGCAGAAGAAAGACAAGCGCCAGCAGACCTTGTGTCACCATCCACATTGTCGTTCGCAGGCTCACCAGCAGTATCGGTCCAGCCCACGGAATGCGGCCCGCGGCCAGGCGCTCTCTGATCGCTTGCGGCAAGTTGGCCTGGGGCGAAACCCCAGTCGCAGCATGACTTTCAAGAAGCATGTCTCGACTCATTTGCCGCCGATTCTACTTCCAGCCGCAATCCCGTGTCTGTGATAAGCCCCGTATTGTGTTCACCAACGCAATTCAGGACGGCCCAACCCTTGCCAAGCCACCTCTACGGCCGCGTCGTCTCCGCTCTCGCCATCAGCACTACGGTTGCCAGCCCCAACAGAAGGATGGCCTCTTCCACAAACTCGCTTCGGTTATGCAGCTTGTTGAAGTGCATCGTCGTCGCATCGGCGGGAGCGGTTGTATCAATGCTGCCTCCGGCGGCAATGCGGTCGCGCTCCATCGCGGGAATGAGTCCGTATTGCGAGTAAACCGTGAGCCCGATCATCAGCACAACAAAAGCCATCGGAACGAGCATCGCGCGCGGTTTGTAGATTCCCCATGCCGGGGCCAGAGCCATCACCGCCAGCGCCACCATGCCCGAAACCAATCCCATCCCATGCAGGATGCGAATCAACTGGCCGACGATGGTACCGGCGATATGCGTGTCGGGTTGGAGGGTGTTGAAAGTGATCGCAGCAACGATCGGGAAGAAAACTTCAGCGCCCAGCCAGACGATGAGGGATAAAGAAAGCAGCGTGCGAAGAAGAGTCTTCATAAGTCGTGGTTCGTGGATCGTGAACCGTGTTCAGTCTAATCGACTCGCCGGGTTTGTCCGTTGTGAATGCGAGGCGATCGGTATGCAAATGCTGCGCTTTCCCGCAGACCACGATTCACGGTCCACGACCCACCGTTCACGAGCTCTTTTTCAGCGCCCGCCTCAGCACAGTTTCGAGGGCTGCCTTTTGCGCGCCGTACTCGCTCGCAGACAAGGTTCCCGCAATCTTCTCGCTTTCCAGCGCGAAGAGTTCTTCCTTAAGCACATTCAGCAAAGCGGAATGTTTTGCCGCCGGGGAACTGCCCGCGAGGCTCGGAGAGGTGCGAACCGGCGAAACTCCGGAATGCGTCATCGCGCCGCCAGACGATGATCCAACAGCTTCTGTCGTTGCCGGTTTTCGCAGCAAAAACGCCGCAGCAACCACGAGGAGCAACGCGAGTCCGCCGATAATCCATAATTTGTACTTCGAAAGCGGATCGGGCGTATTGATCGGTTCGCCGATGCCGCCGCCGGGCCCTGTGGGAGTCGCTCCCGGTTGTCCGCCGCTCTCGCCCGATTGTCCGCCCTGACCGTTCTGGTCATCGCGAGCGAACGAACCTGTGCCTGCGACCGAAAACTCGAGCGCTTTCCCGGAGGCAACGTTGCGCGCCAGAAATGTTTGCACGCTGGGATCCTGCGGCGAAGATTCGAAACCCGAACCGCTCCCGCCAGTGAACGTCATCGATTTTGGCAGCACCACCCAAATCGTATCCGCCGGCAGGGTCACCTGCGAATGAAAGCTGTATTTCCCGCCGCTGTAGGGCAGATTGTATTGAACCTGGAAGAGCGTGCCTTTGGCTTCCTGATCCGGCTGGATCGGAAAGTCAAATGAGTAATGGCCCTTGGGCCCGTCGGGATTGAGCTTCACGCTGGTCGGCAGGCTGCTTGCACCGGGCCGCTGCGCCGAGGCGTCGCCCACCACGGCGTCGTCAGGCAGAATCACCTGGAAAGATTGCTTGCTCCACTGCGTGCGCGGCGGAGAACTGGCATTGTGAATGTCGTAGCGCTCGACGACACGAAGCTGTCCGTTATCGGTTTCGATTCCGGTCACATGTTCGGCGATGGTGATGCCTTCCACCTTCGCCGCCACGTCGTATACGGAAATGTCGCCGGTTCCACCGCCCTGCGGCGCGGCAATAAAATACTCCGCGCCCTGGTGCGTCACGCGAACGAGATATGGCACTTGGCCCGGCAAGTCCAGCGTGTAGCGGCCTTGCGCATTGGTCGTCGCATGGCCCACTTCGCTCATGCCCGACATCGGCTCAAGCAACGTGACTGTGTCGCCCGCAGCAGGCTTGTTGGTGGTCATGTTCGTGACGGTGCCGGTAACGGTGGCTGCGTTGGCAACCGAGGCGGCCATCGGGAGCAGAAGTAAAGCAAAGAATTGTGCGAGCTTCGTCGATCTCATTAAGTGGTCCCTTTTCTTTCGTCATGCCTTGAATGAGCTGCGCGAAAGGCAACCGCAGACCCTTCGACTTCATCCCGCTCGGGCGGGACTCCGCTCAGGATGACATCGCTTTGGGGAGGGCTGATCACAATGCCTGCAACAGATCGATCTCGGCCAGCAGTTGAGCCGTTTCATGTTCCAGCTGCGCACGCTGCCTTTCGAAATCTTCTTCGGGATACTTGCCGGCGCGAAATTCGAAGTTCAAGTCGCGCAGATTCTCGTACAGTTGTTCCTTGCGCTCCAGCAGAAAATCGAGCCGCGTCTTTTCCTTCTGGCTGGCAAAGCCGTTTTCCGGCCAGAAAGTGTACAGGAAGAGCGCGAAAAGAAGAAGCAGTCCGGCAATCAGGCCTTCAGTTTCCGTCATGGCTCAAATCCTCCGTCGTTGCTGCCGGTCTCGCGACGAATGCGATCCAGCCGTTCCTGCTCCGCTGGATCTGCGCTCTGCGCCACGGTGCCCGCAGCCTGTGCGCGCCGCTCAAATCCCAGTCCGCCCCAGCGCCGGATCAGCAGAATTGTTCCCAGCAACGCCGCGGCGAATACCGCGAAGGGAGCTATCCACGCAACCAAATCGAACCCCTTCGTCGTCGGTGCGGCCAGCACCGTTGCGCCATACTTGGCGACAAACTCATCCATCACTTGCTGATCGGTCATGCCTGCCGCAATGTCGGTCGTCAGCTCCGACAGCTCCTTGTCGCGATCGGGGCATCCGACGTGATCGCACTCGCCCAATAGCTGGGCGCAACCGCAAGTGCACATGAGCTGATGACTCATCGTATTCAGTCGTGATGTGGGAGCGGATGCGCCGAGCGAAAAGCAGATGGCGACGGCGAGAACTAGCGACTTCAATGGACTTGATCCAGTAGGAGGCCGATCGGGTTCGGGTCGGGAGATTTCTGGTATCCCACTCATTTCGCAAAAAGCGCGAAATGAATGGGGCACGGAGCTTGAATGGGGCACGGGCCTCTACGGATCTAGTCCAAAAGCTAAAAGCGCGGAGCGCCATTAGTCGCCTCCCTTGAGCGCGGGAGTCATGGGAGCTGCCTGCACAGCGGGCACGCGCACGGTGGCAGTTGCCGGTGTCAAGCTGGGAACCAACGCAATGAATGTCCCGCCGACAATGATCACAAGTCCGAACCAGATCCATCCGACAAGCGGATTGAGAAACGCTTTGATAATCGGCTGGCCTGTATCGGGATTCGTGCCTTCATACACCACATACAAATCCCACTCGGGAACCGAATGAATGGCGACCATGGTCTGCGGCTGGCCGCTGGCGAGGTAAAAGCGCCGCTCCGGCGTCATCGAGAAGGCTTTTTTGCCGCCCTGAGAAACGTCAAGCACCGCGTAGTCGGAGTTGTAATTCTCGTTCGAGTCCTGCGTGAAGCCCATGCACTCTAGTGTGTATGGCCCGACGCTCATCTTTGAATGCAGCCCCATTTCGCTTTCGATGCTGCGATTAAACGCCGAACCGGCGAGACCGATCACGACGACCACCACGCCGATGTGAATGATATAGCCGCCATAACGCCGCGTGTTGCGCCGCGTGAGCAGCCAGGTGGCCGCGAAGAGGTTGCGGTGAGTCTGCCGCGAGATAACGGCCGCGCCGCGCAGGAACTCCGCGATGATCGCGGTGAGCACAGCAGCAGCGACGGCGAAAGCTACAACCGCATAGAAGCTGCCCTGATCGAGGGCACCGTCCTTCCATGGCCGCATGCCCACGGCGAGGCACACAATCACTGTGACCCACAGCGCGACGATCGGCAGAACAAAATTGCGTTTGATGGCTTTGAACGATGACGAGCGCCACGGCAAGAGCGGGCCCACGCCGGTGAGAAACACGAGAAAGAGTCCGATGGGCACAGCGACGCGGTTATAAAACGGCGCGCCCACCGTCACCTTTGTGCCCTGCACGTATTCCGAAATGATGGGGAACAGCGTGCCCCAGAGAATCACAAAGCAGGCCGTCAGCAGCACAAGATTGTTGAAGAGGAAGCTGGACTCGCGGCTGACCAGCGATTCCATGTGATGCTCTGTCTTGAGGTGCCCGCGCTGCAGAATGTAAGTGAAGATGCAGACCGCAAGCACGATGCCCATGAAGACGACGAACCATGTGCCGATGGACGATTGCGCGAACGCATGCACCGAGCTCACGAGACCGGCGCGGGTGAGCAGAGTGCCCAGCATGGTCAACAGGAACGTGGAAAAAATCAGCCACACGTTCCAGCTCTTCATCATGCCCTTGCGCTCTTGCATCATCACCGAGTGCAGAAAAGCGGTTCCGGTGAGCCATGGCATGAAGCTCGCGTTTTCTACCGGGTCCCAGCCCCAATAGCCGCCCCAGCCCAGCACCGCATAGGCCCAGTGCATGCCGAGAAAGATGCCACAAGTCAGGAACAGCCAGGTGACCATGGTCCAGGTGCGCGTGATCCTGATCCATTTCTCTCCGGGATAGCGCATCATCAGTGCGCCCAGCGCGAAGGCGAAGGGAACCGAAAAGCCTACGTAGCCGAGATAAAGCATCGGCGGGTGAATCACCATCTCCGGGTACTGCAGCAGGGGATTAAGCCCGTTGCCGTCGTCGGGGATGACGCCCTTCAGCAGCGCGAACGGAGGCGCAGCAAAAACCAGCACGGCCAGAAAAAACACCTGAATCCCCGACAGAATTGTGCCCGCATAGGCGTAGAGCTTTACATCGGTCTTGTGGCGCAGGCGAAGGACGAAGCCGTAGGTGCCCAACAGCCAGGCCCAAAGCAGGAGCGAACCCTCCTGGCCGCTCCAAAGAGCCGCAAACTTGTATGGAATTGGAAGCGCCCGGTTTGAGTGCTCAAGGATGTAAGTGATGGAGAAATCGTTAGTAAAGACCGAATAGATGAGGGCAAACGCGGCGCCAGTGACGGCGATAAAGCCGGCGATTCCCGCGCGGCGCGCGGTATCGGCAAGACGCTCCGGAGAGATGCGGGCGGGTTGACCAGTGGCAATCAGGCGCAATGCCACGGCTCCCGCGAATAGATTATAGGCGGCCAGAACTAAAGCGATAAGAAGACAAAAGCTGCCAAAAGTGGCCATTACGCGGTTCTCCAATTGGTCTACAGCGGAACCACAACCTCTTCGTGGCGTTTTCCTTAAGAAAACGCCGCACCACACGGTCCTCAAGAGCTTACGTGAATTGGAGAACCGCCGTTGTTGACCCCACGTTCATTCTCGCACGCACGCTGGAGGCCGGTGACCTCCCAACGGACGACCTTATTCTCCATCCATGATAGGAGTTCTGTGTGTGATTTGGCTCACTCTATGAGGGGTGCGACTGCAGGTTCGATTGGGTTTGCGGATTAGGCGACCGCGGGCTTGCGGTCCGCGAGGATCTGGCTGGTGACGGCCAGCATCCTGTCTCGTGCCACGGGACGGGGTAAGAAGATGACCCTGTTCGCCGTTGTAATCGGAGGGGCCGGTGCCGTTCGCGCTCAGGACAAGCACCGGCAAGTCCGGCTTCCGCGCGTGCAACTCGGCCACAAAGGCAGGGCCGCCGATTCCAGTCATGCGATGTCCTGTAATGACCAAACTGAGCTTGCTGGCGAACTCGGGCTGCTCAATCAGGCAAAGTGCCTCGGAAGCATCGTTCACTCTGCACACGTTGCCGAATTGCCGCCCCAGGAGTGACATCAGCAAGGATGCTTGGAGGGGATCGTCGTCCACGATAAGGATGGTTGCCATTGGACCCTGGGTAGCGTATTCGACCCGCCTCGCAGGGCCGGAAAGCGTGTACTATCTCACTACCTCAGATGGTTACCATGATCGTTTTGGTTGCCTGCGAAGGCAGATTTCGGAGCACCCGGCATGGTTACCCCCAAAGGAACTCCTTGTCGCGCAGCTCCTTGATGCTGTCGCGCAGGCGAGCGGCCTTCTCGAATTCAAACCTTTTAGCCGCTTCGCGCATATCGGCCTCGAGTTTGGTAATGTAGGCGTCAAGTTCCAGCTGGTTCTTGAATTCGGGAATGGCGGCCGCTTCCTCCACCTCGATATCGCCGTATTCGGCCTTGAGAATGGACGCCAGCCCCATCTCTACATGGCTGAGGATGGATTGCGGCGTAATGCCGTTCTCCTCGTTGTAGGCACGCTGGATGGCGCGGCGGCGATCAGTCTCGTCCATCGCGCGGCGCATGGAGTCGGTGATCTTGTCGGCGTAGAGAATGGCCCTGCCCTCGACATGTCGCGCGGCGCGGCCCATGGTCTGGATCAGCGAGCCGGCGGAGCGCAGGAAGCCTTCCTTATCCGCGTCGAGGATCGCGACGAGCGACACTTCGGGAAGATCGAGCCCCTCGCGCAGCAGGTTGATGCCGATGAGCACATCGAATTCGCCTTTGCGCAGCCCGGCAAGGAGCTTTACGCGCTCCAGCGTTTCAATCTCGGAGTGCATGTAGCGGCAGCGCACGCCCACCTCGGTGTAGTAGCCGGCAAGGTCCTCGGCCATGCGCTTGGTCAGCGTGGTCACTAAGACTCTCTCGCCGCGTTGGGCGCGATCGCGAATCTCGGCGAGCAGATCGTCAATCTGGCCTTTCACAGGGCGAATCTCGACTTCGGGATCGACGAGACCGGTAGGCCGGATGACTTGCTCGACGACCACGCCTGCCGACCGCGTGAGCTCGAACGGTCCCGGTGTGGCCGAAACGTAGATCGTCTGATGAATGCGGTTCTCGAACTCCTCGAACTTGAGCGGCCGATTGTCCATGGCCGAGGGCAGGCGGAATCCGTAGTCGACGAGGGTTTGCTTGCGGCTGCGGTCGCCGTGCCACATGCCGTGCACCTGCGGAATGGTGGCGTGGCTTTCGTCGACGAAGAGCAGGAAGTCGCGCGGAAAATAATCGAGCAGAGTGGGCGGCGGCTCGCCCGGCAGGCGCCCGCTGAAGTGGCGCGAGTAGTTCTCGATGCCGTGGCAGTAGCCCATGGACTTGATCATTTCGAGATCGAAGCGCGTGCGCTGGTGAACGCGCTGCGCCTCCACGGCGCGGCCCTCCGATTCGAGGTGCGCGACCCACTCGTTCAACTCCGCAACAATTGAGTCAATTGCTTCCGACTTTCGCTCCGGCTGCACGACGTAATGGCTCTTGGGATAAATGGGCAGGCGCGAGAACCGCTGTTTCACTGTGCCGAAGAGCGGGTCAATTTGCGAAAGGGAATCGATCTCGTCGCCGAAGAGCTCGATGCGATAGGCGTTCTCGTCGTACGTGGGGAAGACTTCGATGACGTCGCCGCGTACTCGAAAAGTCCCGCGGCGGAAGTCCGTGTCGTTCCTCTCGTAGAGAATCTCAACGAGGCGGCGCGTAATGTCTTTGCGGCTGATGTGCTGGCCCTTCTCAAGCAGCAGCAACATGCCAAAGTAGGCCTCCGGCGAGCCGAGGCCGTAGATGCAGCTCACCGAGCTGACGATGATGGCGTCGCGGCGCTCAAAGAGCGAGCGCGTGGCCGAGAGGCGCAGCTTGTCGAGCTCCTCGTTGATCGTGGCTTCTTTCTCGATGTAGAGATCGCCGGCGGGAATGTACGCCTCCGGCTGGTAGTAGTCGTAATAGCTGACGAAGTACTCGACGGCGTTGGAAGGGAAGAACTGCTTGAACTCGTGGTAAAGCTGCGCGGCGAGCGTCTTGTTGTGCGCGAGAATGAGCGCGGGCCGATTGGACTGCTCGATGATCTTGGCCATGGTGAAGGTCTTGCCGGAGCCGGTCACCCCCAGCAGCACCTGGTGCTTCTCGCCGGCACCCAGCCCGTCGATAAGCTGGCCGATGGCGCGGGGCTGATCGCCCTTGGGCGTGTAGCTGGAGACGAGCTGAAAGTCCATTCAAGGATTATACGGCAGAGGCGAAGGTGCGGCGAAGATGCTTCGGAGGCGCACTTTTCATTTCGGGGGCAGCGGTTCGCGCTCTGGATGGCTGCTTTCTAGGTTGAAGGTGCGGTTTTGACTCATAAAATCGACGAAAAACGACGAAATTTGTCGACGATTTTGAGGCAGATATGTTGATATCAAATAGGTTAGATGGCAAAATATACCCCCGGGGGGTATAAAAATCACTCCTCTTGCCTTTTGCGGCCATCGGGACGGCGGCAAAGAACCAGGGAACAGAGGAAGACGGGGGCGAGAGAGCGATGGTGCGCATGCCGATCATGGAATGAGTATGCGCCGAAAGCCACAAATGATCGGCAAACTTCCAAAAAGCGTTTAATGATTGGAATGAGCGGGATAGGGGAGAAAGTTGAACAAGACCTCTTGACACTCCGCGCCATTCTCTAGCGCATCACGAAACCACCATCGACGGAAATCGACTGGCCGGTGATGTAGCTGGCTGCGTCGCTGCAGAGCCACAAGACTGCGGCCGCAATCTCTTCGGGGCGCCCCAGTCGCTTCATGGGGACGAAGGTGTCGAGCATCCTGTCCAGCTCCGGTCCCTGGCCCTCGGCAATCATCTTGTCGGACATGGGCGTCTGGATCATGCCGGGGCAAATGTCGTTGACGCGGATGCCGCGCGTTGCGTATTCGAGGGCCGCGCTCTTGGTAAGCCCAATGACTCCGTGCTTGGCGGCGTGATAGGTGCCTCGCCTGCCTCCGCCGATGAGGCCGCCGAGGGAAGAGCAGTTCACGATGGCGCCGCTGCCCTGGGCGCGCATTTGCTGCAACTCGAACTTCATTGAGCTCCACACGCCGCGGAGGTTGATGGCCATGATGCGATCGTAGTCATCGCGCGGGGAATCGGCAGTTTCGGCGAGGACGTTTTGCACGCCGGCGTTGTTATAGGCGGCGTCGAGGCGGCCGAATGCGGCGACGGTCTGCTTGACCATGGCTTCGACCTGGGCGTCGTCGGACACATCGCAGGTGACGGCCAGAGTTTTGTGGCCATTTTCGGCAATCGCATTGGCTGCCGTTTGCACTGCCGTTTCATTCCAGTCAGCCAGAACTACCGCAGCGCCGGATTCGGCAAATGCAGTTGCAGTGGCCAAGCCAAGGCCGGACGCCGCACCCGTCACCAGCGCGACTTTGTTTTCAAAGCTGATGTTCATTCGAATTTCCTCCGAAGGGCTGAGTGGAACAGCCGTCCGTTAGCGATCGATCAGCTTCTGATGCGTTGCAGGATAGCGCTCGCCTTCGACCTTGATTGCAGATGAGGCCTCTTCGAGGGCGGGCACATCTTCCTTCGTGAGTTCGAGGGTTGCGCCGCCAAGGTTTTCTTCGAGCCGGGAGATCTTGGTGGTGCCGGGTATGGGCACGATCCATGGCTTTTTGGCGAGGAGCCAGGCGAGAGCGACCTGCGCGGGCGTGGCCTTCTTTTGTTGAGCAAACTTCGCGACTACGTCGACGAGAGCTTGATTGGCCTTGCGATTCTCCTCGCTGAAGCGCGGCACGACGGCGCGGAAATCGGTGCTGGCGAATTGGGTGGACGCGTCGATTTTGCCGGTGAGGAAGCCTTTGCCGAGCGGGCTGAATGGCACGAAGCCGATGCCGAGTTCTTCGAGGGTGGGCATGACGGACTGCTCGGGTTCGCGCCAGAAAAGAGAATACTCACTCTGCAACGCAGTAACGGGCTGCACGGCGTGAGCGCGACGGATGTTTTTTGCGCCGGCTTCGGAGAGTCCGAAATGCTTCACCTTGCCTGCCTGAATCAGGTCCTTCACCGCGCCGGCGGTTTCTTCGATGGGGGTGTTGGGGTCGACGCGATGCTGGTAGAGCAGGTCGATAGTTTCGGTTCTAAGGCGCTTCAGTGATCCTTCAACGGCCTGCTTGATATGGTCGGGGCGGCTGTTAAGCGATGTCCATTTGCCGCTGCCGTCAGGGTTGGGTCCAAAACCGAACTTGGTGGCAATGACGACTTTGTCACGAAACGGAGCGAGAGCTTCGCCGACCAGCTCCTCGTTGACATAAGGGCCGTAGACTTCCGCTGTATCGAAGAAGGTAACGCCGCGCTCTACGGCGGCTCGAATGAGCTTGATGGCTTCTGACTTTTCCGTGGCGGGGCCGAACCCGAAGCTCAAGCCCATGCAACCCAGGCCCAGTGCTGAAACTTCAAGGCCGCTTTTTCCCAACTGACGCTTTTTCATGATGGCTCCTGTGCTTGCAAATGCCGTTGTCGATCAAGGATAAGTCTAGGCCAATGTGGTTTATGAGGTTAGATGGTTTCATATTCAAGGCGTTATGAGTAGAATTCATGAATCATGAGGAATGACCTGGGAGAACTCTCGGCCTTCAGAATGGTTGCCGAAGAACGCAGTTTCACCCGCGCCGCCGCGCGCCTGGGTGTTTCGCAGTCCGCTTTGAGCCACTCCATGCGAGGGCTCGAAAAGCGGCTGGGGTTGCAACTGCTGGCGCGGACCACACGAAGCGTTTCTCCAACTGCCGCCGGAGCGGCACTGCTGCAGGAACTTGCGCCGGCCCTGGAAAGGATTGAGCAGGCGGTTGCCGAGACTCGGAAGCAACGCGAGAATCCCGCGGGCCGAATCCGGCTCATCATCCCGCGAACGGCCACGCAAATGGTGCTGCTGCCAAAGCTGGCTCAGTTTGCTCGCACTTATCCTGAAATTGTATTGGAGATCACTTCTTCGAATGACCCTGTGGATCTGGTAGCAGGCGAGTATGACGCAGGTGTCCAACTGGGTGAGTTCATTGAGCGGGACATGATCGCCGTGCGGGTGACGAAAGAATTGCGTCTCGCAGTGGTTGGTTCTCCGAAATACTTCAAATCGAATCCCATTCCGCGGCACCCGCAAGATCTGAAAAACCATGCGTGCATCGGGTTTCGTTTTGGCAACGGTCTATATCGATGGGAGTTCGAGAAAGGCAGCAAGGCGCTGACGGTGAGCCCTCATGGGCCTATATCTTTCGACGATCCAAGCCTCGTCATCCAGGCGGTACTCGAGGGAGTGGGAATCGGAACAGCGATGGAAGACTCGCTCGTCGAGTTGATTGCCAAGGGACGCCTGGTTCAAGTTCTGAGAGACTGGTGCCCGTTTTTCGCGGGGTATTTTCTTTACTATCCGAGCCGCCGCAATCAGCCCGCCGCTTTGGCTGCTCTGATTGACGCTCTTCGCGTGTCGGATTAAACAGCGGGCAAATGGATAAAGGGTTGAAGCCCGGAATTAAGCAAGGCAGCGCTGTGAACAAAGAGAGGCCGTTCAACCGGCAGTGCGGCAAGAGTAGGATTTTCAGTATGAATCGGCGTCTATGGCTGGTCGCGGTTGCCTCGCTGATGCTATTCGGTATAGCGCGGCCGGCGGTGGCCGCTAAAACACTATCCATCGAAAAAATGGAACAACTGCTGGCTACGCTGCACGGCAAGCCTGACGGCAAGGTGGCCAGTGAGCTCGACGATGTGCAACTGACGGAGCGGGTGAGCGAGGCGAGGCTAGCGCAATGGGAAGCAGAGTTCCCTGGTGCCCACATGCATCGGGAGTTGAGAAAGTTGGCTGATCTTTCGGCGTTTCTGGATCCGCCGCCGTCGGAAGCGATCCCCGGCCCGCGTCCGGACGCCAAGACCCAACTACATATCCTTTCGATGGCCGTGCAATATGTGGCCCACACGATGCCGAGATTGCCGAACTTCTATGCGACGCGCGTGACCACGCACTTTGGGAACAATCCTTCGCAACCGAGCATTTCTCCTGAAGGTATCTCGATGAAGTTGCTCCCGGCGGGCACATTCACAAGAATAGTTACCTACCGCGAGGGGAAGGAAATCCCCTATGAGAATGAGGGAAAGCTGAAGCAGGAGTCACCGCTGGTACTCACAACCAGCGGAGAGTTTGGGCCGATCCTGATTGTGGTTGTGGGCGACGCATTGCATGGCAAGGTGCGGTGGTTGCGGTGGGAAGAAGGCGCGGGCGGGGCGGTCGCTGTCTTCTCCTACGCGGTGCAGCAGGCCGATTTGCACTTCTTAGTGGGCGTCGCGGCGAGAAACGAGTCGCAGGGAATTCTTCCTGCCTACCATGGCGAAATCGCGATCAATCCGGAGACGGGAGCAATCATGCGATTGAGCCAGATTGCGGATATGGCGCCGCCGCACCAGGAGATGCGCGCTGAGATCGTGGTGCATTATGCTCCGGTGACGATCGCGGGCCGAAGCTATATCTGTCCGGTGAGGGGCGTGGCTTTTTCAATGATCCCGGTGATCACGGCGCTCGCCTCCGATACGTCAACGAGCATCGTTAGCATGCCGACCTATGGAACAAGTGACCAGAGTTCGTGGCCCATCAAGACGGAGCTGAACGATATTTCGTTCACGAACTACCACGAATTCGGATCTGAGGCGCGGATCGTAACGGCTCCGACACAATCGCAGACCAAGTCATCACCGCAGTGACCGGCAGGGAAAGTTGCGGATGCGAGCCATTAGACTGATCGCATGGTGAAGCGAATCGGAGTTCATTTGGGGACGGCGGGCGGGGCGTCGAACGCCGTGGAATTCGCGCAGAAGATTGGCGCGAATACGTTCCAGATTTTCTCGTCGAGTCCGCGCATGTGGCGTGCGCCGAAGGTAGACCCGAAGCAGGCCGAGCGAATGCGCGAGATGCGCGCGAAGCTTGACGTGGGGCCGCTGGTGATCCACACAAGCTACCTGGTGAATGTTTGCAGTCAGTCGAGCGAGATTCGCGAAAAAAGCGTGGCGGCATTTCGCGGCGAGATTGAACGGGCGCTGGCGTGGGGCGCGGAATATCTTGTACTGCATCCGGGATCGTGGAAGGGAATGACGCGCGACGAAGGACTGAAGCTCGCGGCTGAATCAATTGAGCGCGCGATGGATGGGCTGCCGTGGCAGACGACTTCGTTTTCTATTCTGATTGAAAATACTGCGGGATCGGAGTTCTCGCTGGGTGGAAGCTTTGAGCAGGTGGCGGAACTGGTGGCGCGGCTGAAGAGTCACGCGCCGGTCGGCGTCTGCCTCGATACTTGCCATACGCATGTGGCCGGCTACGACATGGTCAGCGCCGGGGGCTACGACGAAACGATGAAGCAGGCTGGCGCGACGGTGGGGTTCGAGGCGGTGCGCGTGTGGCATTGCAATGACGCCAAGGCCGAGCGCGGATCAAAACTCGACCGGCATGAGCATATTGGCGAGGGAACGATGGGGCTTGAGCCGTTCCGGCGCCTGCTGAACGATGCGCGCTTCGCGCATTGCGCCTTTATTGCGGAGACGCCGGTAGATGAAGAGGGCGACGAGGAGCGGAACGTAAGGGCGCTGAAGAGGCTTGTGAAGGAAACCAGGAAAGCCGGTGCGGGAAAGGCTGCTTCAGGTTAAGATGGATTCGACGCATTCTCCGGCGGCCTTCTCTCCAGGAGGAATATACGATGCGCATCAACGCCCGCCTTTGCCTTGCACCTTTAGCCCTCGCTGTTTTCGCTTTCCCTGTTTTCGGCCAGGGCATCGCGACCCCTGTCAATCCGAACGCGGCCCAGCACCATTGGCAGCCTTACCTTGCTACGTTCAAATTGACCAGCCAGCAGACGCTGGCAGACGGCACGATCATCACGCGGGAATCGACGGAAACCGAAGCACAGGACTCGCAGGGCCGGCACATGCATTCTCAAACGGAGATCACGCCGCAAATGGGGCGCACTCCGGGGACAATGGGAAATGCCAATGATCCTGTGGAGGGAACGCAGTCCTCCTGGGATTCGCGCACGAAGAAAGCGCGCGTGGTGAAGTTGCCTCCCGCGGACCAGCGTGAGGGGTGCTGGGCAAACGATGCCGGAACGTTCCGCATGTCGTGGAACCACGGCGGGGGCGGATTCACAGGGGGAAGCTCCGCCTTCGTTTCCGGTCCGTCGGGGACGACGGTTGTAACAAGCGGCATTCAACTTCCGGACACTATGCCGGCGATCGCGCGGTCCAAGCCGACTGTTGAGGACCTGGGAACGCAGTCCATTGACGGTGTGGAAGCGCATGGGCACCGATTCACCACCACGATTCAGGCGGGAGAGATTGGCAACGACGAGCCGCTGGTGACCACGCGCGAAGATTGGATTTCAACCGAGTTTGGTATCGTCGTTCGGAATGCATCCGACGATCCGCGCAGCGGGAAGCGGACGCGCGAGCTGGTCGAATTCGCGCCGGGAGATCCCGATCCAACCACATTCCAGCCACCCGAGGGATATGCGGTAACAATCGAAGAACTGCACCAGATCACCTGTCCCTCTGCGCAATAGTGCCGCCGTTTACACTGAAAAGTGATGGCGGACGAAAAAGAACAACTGCGCTACGATCCTGCGGTGATCGAACAGAAGTGGCTTGAGCGTTGGGCCGCGGATCCCACGCTCTATGCGGCTGAGCCGGCCACAAGCAACAAACCCAAATATTACGTGCTGGAGATGCTGCCGTATCCCAGCGGCCAACTGCACATGGGCCACGTGCGCAATTACGCCATTGGCGATGCGTTGGCGCGGCAGATGTGGATGCGCGGCTACAACGTGCTGCACCCCATGGGGTGGGACGCGTTCGGATTGCCTGCGGAGAATGCCGCGCTCAAGAACAACACGCCGCCGAGAGAGTGGACGCTCAAGAACATCGCAGCCATGAAGCGGCAGTTCAACCGCCTGGGCATGGGATTCGACTGGGCCACCGAAGTGACCACGTGCATGCCGGAATACTACCGCTGGAATCAGTGGTTCTTTTTGCGCATGTATGAGAAGGGGCTGGCGTATCGCAAGAAAAGCAAAGTGAACTGGTGCCCGGAGTGCGCCACGGTGCTGGCCAACGAGCAGGTGGTCGACGGCTGCTGCTGGCGGCACGAAGACACCAAGGTGGAGCAGCGCGACCTGGTGCAGTGGTTCTTGCGCATCACGGCCTATGCGCAGGAGTTGCTGGACGATTTGGGAAAGCTGGACGGGTGGCCGGAAAAAGTGCGCACCATGCAGCGCAACTGGATCGGGCGGAGCGAGGGGACGGAGGTCGACTTCTTCCTGGAGGAACAGGGAGCGAAGAAGCAGGGAACAGGGAACAGGGAACAGGGAACAGAAGGCAAGGTACTGGAGAAGACGAGGATTCGGGTGTTCACGACGCGCGTGGACACGATATTCGGCGCGACGAGCGTGCAGTTGGCGCCGGAGCATCCACTAGTCAAGGTCTTCACGGCCGAAGATACGAGTCTGAAGGCGAAGGTCGATGAGCTACTCGCGCAGCAGAAGACGGCCAGGGAAGCAGGCGACCTTGGCGCAATCGACAAACACGGCGTGGCAACGGGCCGATTCGCCATCAATCCCTATAGCGGCGAGCGGGTGCCGATATGGGTTGCGAATTACATCCTGATGGACTACGGGACGGGCGCCATTATGAGCGTGCCGGCGCACGATGAGCGCGATTTTGAGTTTGCGACAAAATATGGGATTGAAATTCGGCGCGTGATCAAGCCGGTCGCGGACACGGAAGAATCGGAAGAGCTGCCGTTCATCTCGGAGGACGGCGTGCTGGTGAATTCCGGGGAATACGACGGGCTGACCTGCGTCGAGGCTCAGGAGCAACTCCAGAAAGTTGCGACCCGGCAGGGATTTGGAGAGGGAAAGGTCATCTTTCGCTTGAAGGATTGGGGAGTGAGCCGGCAGCGCTACTGGGGCACGCCGATTCCCATGATTCACTGCGAGCGCGATGGGCTGGTTCCGGTTCCGGACGATCAACTGCCTGTGATTCTGCCAGACAAGATCGAGATCACTCAGCAGGGCGGCTCGCCGCTGGCGCGCGTGCCGGAGTTTGTGAACACCACGTGCCCCAGCTGCGGCGGACCGGCGAAACGCGAGACGGACACGATGGACACGTTCGTCGATTCGAGCTGGTACTTCTATCGCTACACGGACGCACATAACGCGAGGGCGCCGTTCGATTCGGGCGTAGTGAAGTACTGGTTTCCGATCGACCAGTACATCGGCGGCGTGGAGCACGCCATCCTGCATTTGATCTACTCGCGCTTCTGGACCAAGGTGATGCGCGACCTTGGACTAGTGGAAAACGACGAGCCGGTTGAGCGCTTGTTCACGCAGGGCATGGTGATCAAAGACGGCGCGAAGATGTCGAAGTCGAAGGGCAACGTAGTTTCGCCCGACGACATGGTGGCGCGTTACGGCGCCGACTCCGCGCGCATGTACTCCCTTTTTGCCGCGCCTCCCGACCGCGATCTGGACTGGCAGGAAGATGGAGTCGCCGGCGTGAGCCGCTTTCTGGGCCGCGTCTGGCGAATCATGACGAGACATTCGGAGAAAGCTCGGAGTGAGCCTGTGGGTTCCCACCCTTCGAGCAAAGAACGCTCGAAGGATGGGGCACCCAATTCCTTGCAACAGAAACTCTTGCGGAAGCTGCATCAGACCATCGCCAAGATCACGCAGGATTTTGAAGGCCGCTGGCACTTCAATACCGACGTGGCGGCGATCATGGAGCTGGTCAACGAGATTCAGGACGCGGACGCGCAACTGACGACAGACGTGATCCCCGCGCCGGTCGTGCGCGAGCTGCTGCGTACATTGGTCCTGCTGCTTGCGCCGTTCGCGCCGTTTCTCGTGGCGGAGATGTGGGAGCAACTTGGCGAGGAGGGCGCAATTCTTCGCGCGCCGTGGCCCAAGAGCGATCCCGAACTGGCCCGGGAAGACGAGATCGAGATTCCTGTACAGATCAACGGCAAGCTGGTCACAGTGGTTCGCGTGGCCGCCGGCGCAGACTCAAAAACAATGGAGGCCGCGGCGCTGGCCAACGAGAAGGTCCAGGCCCGCATTGCGGGCAAGACCCTAGTCAAAGTGATCGTCGTGCCGGGCAGGGCGGTCAATCTGGTTGTGAAGTGAGGGCAGCCGTAGTGGCAACCGTTCACGGCAACGCTCCGGTGCGCGGCACGCAGTTGCTGGTGGAGCACATGAGCGACGTTGTCCGGCGTCCGTCGCTCGTGGCCATTGAGATTGCGTGGCGCTGGATCTTCGGAATTCCATTTCTGCTGATCTGCTGGCAGCAAATTCAGACGATTCTTGCGGCATATCCGTTGGAATCCTCCGGCGCCAGTTCCATTGACGCGCAGAATCCATGGGTCGCTGCGGTGCAGCTCTCGAACGTTACCGCATTTTATGAGCCGCACGTGGCAGCGGTGTTGCGCTGGCTGCTGCCGGTTGCGGCTCTGGCCTGGATGATTGTTTCAGGCGTAGGCCGCAATCTTCTGCTGATGCGGATGGAGCCTGGCGTGCGGTTTCGGCCCATCGCGATGATCCTGCTGCGTGGGGCGTGGCTTGCGCTGCTCGGCCTGACGTTCTGGGGCTGGCTCGGAAGTATGCAGTGGGTCGCGGCCACGCACATTGCCGGAGCCGGCGAGCCCGATCTGGTGGGCTATTTTATTTGGGCCATTTTTCTTTCGCTGGGATTCTTTACGGCGTTCGCGCTGACAAGTTGGGCGCTTACGATTGCGCCCATTCTTCTATTGCTTGAAAAGCGCTCCGTGCTTTCAAGTCTCGGACAAGCGCTGCGGCTGGGGAGGGGTTTCACGAGCAAGCTTGCCGAGATCAACCTTGTTCTCGGCATTGTGAAGCTGGCACTGCTCGTAGTGGCGATGGTTTTTTCCGCGGCACCGTTGCCGTTCAGCGACGAGTTGGGCGCAGACGCGATGCATTTCGTAGTGGCCGCGTCTGCACTCTTTTTTCTGGTCGCCGACGATTTCTTCCAAGTGGTGCGGCTGAAGGCGTTCGTCGAATTCCGGAGAATCTTCAGGGGCAGCGCCACAGCGTGAGCTATTTGCCCGAAGGCTGCGCCGCCTCTTCCTTCAGGAATGCGTCGCTTAGGGTCTTCTTATCCCGCGCAATGGGCAGCAAGGTCGGGTAAAACTGCACAAAGGTGGTGTCCACGGCGCCATGTTGCTGGTGACACGAGTAGCACGCGGCGGTCGGGGCAAATACCTTGCCATTTGAAGTCGGTGAATCGAAATCGAAGAATGCCCAACCGCCGGGATAGTGCGCGACGTCCTTCACATGTACTTCAATTCCCATGACTGAAGTGCCCTGGAAATGACCGTGCTGGTTGATGGAGCCCTTATCTTTGGCCTCGCGCGACTCGAGCACCATGATGGTTTTGTCAGGCCACGTTCCGGTGGCCACGAAGCTGCGATAGGCATCGGGGTTGACGAAAACATTATCGAACATGGTCATGCCTGCCGGGTTGGGGCTGTAGCTCATGTCGATGCCGGAGGAAAGGTAGATCCATTCGCGATAATTTACGGGTGGCAGCATGTCGCCATTAGGGGCGTATGCGGGAGCTTGCACGGCGGCGGCGTTGGCAACGGGGGCATGGCGAAGCAAAACGAGCAGGGAAGTCGCGACCAGGCAAGCGCCTGCCGCGAAAATTGCTTTAGAATGCATGAGACCTCCGTCCAAAAACGGATACGCGAAAGCCGAAAAGAATGCTCCAGCGGAACCGCGGCAAAATCCGGCGCGTTGCCCGAACGCTGCTCCTAGAACAGCTTCAACTGGATCACGAGATATTTTTTCGGGTCCTCGCGCATGCCCTTGATGAGCTGGCGAGCCTGGTCCGCAGTTTGGTCAAGATGATCGTAGAGCGCGCGGTTCTTGACCAACTGGCCGGCTGTGCCCTCGCCCGCATTTATACTCCTGGCGATCTCGTCGAGGTTGGACAATGTGTCGTCCAGCTTCTTGGCAAATTCAGGATCCTTGACGAGCTTCCCAAGTGAACCTTTGCCGGAGTTGATCTGCGCGGTCAACTGGTTGAGGTTCGCGGTCGCTGAATTCAAATTGTTATAAAGCGTTTCGTCCTTCAGGAGCTTGCCGGCGGTGCCTTTGCCCGCCTGAAGATCCGCGGTGATCGAGTTCAGATTATCGACTGCCGAATTCAGCTTCTTATAGAGGGTGTCGTCGTTGATTAACTGGCCCAGGCTTCCTTTGCCGCTCGAGATATTGTCGGTGATCGTCTTCAGGTTGGCGGTCATCGATCCGATATTCCTGGCCATGGTGGGGTCGTTCAGGAGCTCACCAGCCGTGCCGCGTCCGTGGTTGAGCGTATCAACGAGGGTCTCGATTTTGTGCACCAGCACGTTCACTTCCTGAATGGAGACCTGGCTGGTGTTGATGACGGACTGAATGGTTGGCGAGCCGGATTGCTGGAGTTCGACGCCGTTGGTCACTCGCGGCCCTGTGGCATGTGTGGAGTCGATGTCGACGAAGCTATCGCCCAGAACGCCCGCCGCCTGAATGGATGCCAGCGAATCAGTGCGCAGATCGTAAGCGTACTTCTCCCCCACCTGCATGGTCACTTCGACGGGATTGGGGTTCCGCGCAGGGATCACACGCATGTGGATGACGTTGCCGATGGTGACGCCTTCGAGCGTGACGACGGCGCCGTCTTTCAAGCCGCCGGCGTTGGGAAAATAACAACGCAGTTCGATGCGGCGAGCGAACAGGCCGCCCGAGGCTGAGGTCATGAGAAAGACGATGGCGGTCAGAAGGGCGAGCGCGACTAGAACCAGCGCTCCCACCTTGAGTTGCGACCACTGAATCTCTTTGCGGCTAGGCACTTGACTCCTCTTAGGGAACTCAGCGGATCAACGCCTTGAGAATAGCAGAAAGGGCGCGGTTTGAGCGGTATAGGAACCCGGCCTTCATGGCCCGTCGAGAGCGGAACTGCTTTATTTTCCGTCCTCAAGCAGCACGCTGGCCATGGCGAGCTGAGCGGTATGCGTGAGCGACACGGCCGAGCGGACGACTCCCAACCGGCCGGCAATTTGCGCGGCTCGGCCGTGGAAGCGGAGGCTGGGCTTTCCGCTTGGCTCCCGAACCACCTCAATTTCCAGCCAGTTCACCCCAAAGCTGATTCCCGTTCCCAGAGCTTTCGCCGCCGCTTCCTTGGCGGCAAAGCGGGCGGCAAAACTCTCGGCCGCGTTGCGCTTGCGCCGGCAGTAAGCCTGCTCCGCCTCAAGATAAACGCGATTGAGAAAGCGCCCGCCGAAGCGATCGATAGAGTGCTGGATGCGCGCAATTTCGATGACATCGATTCCTGAACCAGCGACCATCTTGTTTATCAAGCTACAACATCTGTGCCGGAACGCGCCTGACAGAGTGCTGGCCAGGATGCGGGTTTGGGCCGCCGAACGAACCCCTGCGCGAGGAATTCAAAGCGAGTCCCAATGACCAGCACATGCTTTTCCACACATTTGAGCGGCGGAGATGTATCAAAGGCGGTCATGCCCGTTCGACTCCGCAACAGGATTCATCCGCGCCCGCCTGATTCCGATAAACAGCATGTGAAGATGAAGATGCAAGAAGCGAACCGGCGGCAGGCATTGAGCATCCCCTGGGCGATGCAGATGAAGGCCGTCTCCACCGAGGATCCGTCGCGACTGGTCCAGGCGCTCACCGGCGCCATTCTCGGTTGTGGCGGATGGGTGTTGAGCCGCGGTGCGAATGATACCGGCCGAGTGAATATGTTGTTCGAGTTCGAGCGGCAGGCTTGCGTGGACATCTACACGATCCTGATCGCATCGGGGCTGGAGCTGAGCCAGACTGGGCACGGCCGCTTGACCGAGCTGTGCCAGTGCACGCGCAGCCAGCAACGGGATTGCGGTGCAGAGATTGCCAGCGTCGATCTGGAGGTTCAGACGTTTCCGCCGGAGATTACAGATGTGATGCATTCGGCAGGCCCAGTCTAGGGCCGTTGAATGGGCAGCACCGAGGAGCTCCAGTAGATTAGACGATGCATTGTGGTCAGACTGGCAGTTCGCGGGTACCTTCGCGCACTCTTGATACTTGTACGGTCGTGAATCATGCTCACTTGCTCTAATGCCTTTTACTGCGTACAAGCCAGGTACCGAGCATAAAGAGCGGCGAAAAATAAGGAAGCAAATAATGGCGCCGAAGACGCTGTTCCAGAGCGGGCTAGGCGTCCAATAGAAGTCTGCAAACATGTCCCAAAATGTGCCAAGACTCCAATAGATACATATGAGATGCAACGTCGCGAGAGTTGAAGCTACTAAAGCAGAGTATGCGTACTCCGCGCGGTGCACTGTCCTGGCAACCGCGTAGCCCGCGGCGAATGAACCTGCAGCTATGGCGAACAAAAACCCGAGCATACCGTTAATATTCAACGTCAATTCCGCCCATTGATTGGGTCGCGGCAAAACGTAGACCAAGGCTACGTACACCGCGCCGAGTACAAATCCGCCAACGACAAAAAACGCTATCAAACCGGCTGCAATAGCTTTGATCGTCCCCACGGACATTACGCTGCCCGGTTCAGGGTTCGTTTGCATAGAATCACCTCTCCACACTTGCCGGCGGCGCACTCCGAGCGGGAATCGATCGACGTTGTTGCCGTTCCTCAACCGGCCTCAACCAGACCATATTTACGCTGCCAGGATTGCTTGAGCTGCGAGCGCACGGCGGCGCGCTCGGCTTCTGTCACGGCCGGTTCAGGGCCCAGCACAAAACTTGCCGCTTCTTTCTTGGCCAGCTCCAATAATTGGCGGTCGCGAAGGAGATTGGCCACGCGGAAGTCCGGCAAACCAGCCTGCCGCGTGCCAAAAAACTCACCGGGGCCGCGCTGCCGCAGGTCGAGATCGGCCAGCTCAAAGCCGTCCTGCGTTTCAACCATCGCGTTGAGGCGCTCCTCGCCGAGTTCGGAGATGCGATCGCCGGTGACAAGGATGCAGTAGCTCTTGGCCGCGCCACGGCCAACGCGGCCGCGCAGCTGGTGCAACTGCGCCAGGCCAAAGCGCTCCGCGTGCTCGACGACCATGACCGTTGCGTTGGCCACGTCGACACCGACTTCAATCACCGTGGTCGAGACGAGCACATCAATCTCTCCGCGCTGAAAGCGGCGCATGATGACTTCCTTTTCGTCGGCGTCGAGACGGCCGTGGAGCAGGCCCACGCGCAAACCGGCAAACGGTCCTTTGCGGAGTTTTTCGTGCATCTCGACTGCGGACTTGAGACCTGATTTCGCGGTTGGGGCTGCTTCTTTTACTAAGGCGGGAAAGAGCTCCGGCGATTTGCTGCCTTTCTTTCGAGGGCTCGAAGGCGCGGGAACCGTGGCCGCTTGTGGTTCATCGCGCGAGAAATCGAGTTCCGGCTGGTCGTCTTTCGATCCTTCGATGACCGGGTAGACGATGTAGGCTTGCCTGCCCTGCGCCACCTGCTTGCGCACAAAGTCCCACACCTCATCTGCGCGCTCGCCGGGCATGCGCCGCGTGACGATGGGCATGCGCCCCGGCGGCAGCTCGTCGAGCGTGCTCAGGTCCAGGTCGCCGTAGAGCGAGAGCGCCAGGGTGCGCGGAATGGGAGTGGCCGTCATGACCAGCACGTCGGGCTCGGGCTGATTCGGCTTCTTCATCAGCTTGAAGCGCTGCACCACACCGAAGCGATGCTGCTCGTCGACGACGACCAGGCCGAGCCGGTCGAATTCCACTTTTTCCTCGATGAGCGCATGGGTGCCGATGATCAGGTTGGCGTCGCCGCGGTTGATCAGGCCGCGATTGATTCGCTTTCGGTCTTCGTCGAGCGAGCCGGTGAGCAGCACAATGCGCGGCTTGCGGCTGGAGCGCTCCAACAATTTGCGCGCAGCCAGGTAGTGCTGCGTGGCCAGAATCTCAGTGGGCGCCATCAGCGCTGCCTGGTAGCCGTTTTCCATGGCCACCAGCATGGCCTGAAACGCGACGATCGTCTTGCCCGAGCCCACGTCGCCCTGAAGTAGGCGGCGCATCGGGTGAGAATCTCGCATGTCAGTGACGATCTCTCCCAGCGCGCGCTTTTGCGCCGCGGTGGGATGAAAGGGCAGCACCTCGCGGATCGCTTCGCGTACTTTTTCGTTGGTGGCGAAGGCGATGCCCACCCGCTCTTTCATGCGTCGCCGCTTGAGCTCAAGGCCCAGTTCGAGGAAGAAAAACTCCTCGAAGATGAGGCGTCGATGGGCGGGGGTTGAAAAGCCCTGCAACTCCGAGAACGGCGTGCCTTCCGGCGGAAAGTGAACTTCGCGCAGGGCCTTTTCACGATCGGGGAAGTCGAGGCGCGCGAGCATCGATTGCGGCAGGCACTCTGGCACCGCGCCGCGCATGGATTCAAGCAAGTTAAAGATCACGCGGCGCTGCCATCGCGAGGCCAAGCGGCTGCCGCCCAGCGACTCGTAGACTGGCGTGATGCGCCCCACTTCGAGCATCTTCGTTTCTGCATCGGCGGTTGCGTCGGGTAGGATCTCGAACTGCGGCTGGATCATTTTGAAATTAGTGGTAGAGCGCGAAGGCTCGACCTTGCCGTAGACGGCGACCGTTTGTCCGGCGAGAAACTTTCCCTGGAGATACGGCGAGTTGAACCAGACACACTTGAGCGCGTGGCGGCCCTGGCCGACGGTAAGCTCGAAGAGCGGCATACGGCGCGTGCGCAACAGAGCCGATCCGCGCACCTCGCCGATCACGCTGGCCACTTCGCCCGGCTTCAGTTCGTCAAGGCTGACGGGATTCTGGCGGTCCTCATAACGGAAGGGAAGGTGGTAGAGCAGGTCCTCGGCGGTCAGGACGCCTTTTTCGGCGAGCATCTTTGCAACGGTCGGACCGACGCCGCGCACATACTGCACTTGATCGCTGAGGTTGGGCACAAGCGAATGCTAAATGGCGCGGACGGCCCGCAACAATCTGGCGGCAGCGAAGCCTGTGCGATTCATCTCAACTGAAGCCAAGCACCGGATGCGGAATGTAGGGCTCTTCGAGCGCTGTGATCTCCTCCGGCGTGAGATGGACGGACAACGCGGCGGCGGCGTCCTCCAGATGATGTGGCTTGGTGGCGCCGACGATGGGCGCGGTGACGGCAGGCTTGGCCAGCAGCCATGCGAGAGCCACCTGCGCGTACGAAATCCCGCGCTTTGCGGCGATTTCGCCCAGCCGGTCGATGACCTTGCGGTCCGCCTCTTCCGTTCCCCCGTAGAGGAACTTGCCGAATCTGTCGGTTTCGGAGCGCAGAGTCGTTTCCGCCATCCATGCACGCGTCAGGCGGCCGCGCGCCAGCGGGCTCCAGGGAATGACGGCGATGCCCTCGGACCTGCACAGGCCGATCATCTCGCGCTCTTCTTCGCGGTAGAGCAGGTTGTAGTGGTTCTGCATGGAGACAAAGCGCGTCCATCCGTGCAGGTCGGCGAGATAGAGTGCCTGTGCGAACTGCCAGGCAAACATTGACGATGCGCCGATGTAGCGCACCTTTCCTGCCTTCACCACGTCGTGCAAGGCCTCCAGAGTTTCCTCGATCGGTGTTTCGTAATCCCAGCGATGAATCTGGTAGAGGTCGACGTAATCGGTTTCGAGGCGCTTGAGGCTCTGGTCGATTTCAAAGAAGATTTCTTTCCGCGAAAGGCCTTTGCCGTTGGGCTCATCGCGCATCACGCCCTGGAGCTTGGTGGCGATCACGACGGATTCGCGGCGCGTGTTGGCCTTGAGGAAGCGGCCCACAACGGCTTCGCTTTCGCCGCTTGAATAAACATTGGCGGTATCGAAGAAATTGATGCCGAGATCGAGGGCCTGGCGCAGAAACGGCTGGCTGTCGGCCTCGTTCAAGGTCCACGCATGGCGTCCCGGCATCGGTGTTCCCTGAGCGGGGCTGCCGTAGGTCATGCATCCAAGGCAAATCCGGGAAACTTTCAGTCCGGTGCGGCCGAAATTGACGTATTCCATGAGAGCAAAGGTCTCCTGGTTTGATTTTAGTGCGTAGAGCTGTTCCAGCTTGCTTGGTGCGGCGTCTATTTGAACGGTCGCAAGCACTGGTCATATCATGGCGGCGTCCCAGCCCGGAATTGTGCCAATTCGGTGACACAGTACTTTCGTGCTCCGCCTTCGGCCACGCAAATTCACTGGATTTTTCCATTGTGCGAATATCGAGAGACAACCGTTCTCTTGCGCAAGGGTCTAAAATTGTAGGACATGGGTATAGATGTGTCTTTGGGGTCTTCCGTATGCTCCGGCGCTTACGGGGAAGAAGACAGACGGGTTTATCAAAAGCACGTCTAAGAGGCATTGAGCAGGAACATTGGCCAGAAAGGCGCCGGGTAAATTGAGCTCCAGATTGTGCCACGGTAGGGCAGTGACTTCAGAACCGCAATGGCCGGCCACAGCTTCTATGGGCGGGCGGGCCGAAAGCTCTTTGCCAAGGCATGGATCAAAATTTGTGAGGCGCTGGCCGGCACGAATTCTTGCCGCGAGCGCGGTTCCAATCTTCTTTTTGCTCGCGGGCTGCGGCGGATCGGCATCCGGCAATTCCTCGAACGGCACGTTCTCGATTTCTCCCGGCTCGGCCACGGTCGACACCAACTGCACCGGCTGCAACGCCAACAATTCGGGCACGGCGGTAGAGCAGTTTTCCGCTACTCTGAGCGGCGGAGGCGCGGCTTCAGTCAACTGGAGCGTGAGCGGCGGCGACGCGTACGCCGGAGCGGGATCGATCACAAGCAGTGGCCAATACACACCGCCGCCGTACCTCACCGCCGACAGCGTGCGGGTGACGGTCAAAGCCACGCTCACCTCTGGCACCGGCACATCGAGCGCTACCTTGACAGTGACACCGGGATTCCTTGAACCGCTCTCGCCCGAAAACGTGGCACTGGGCGGTGGTGGGTCCGTCAGTATCACCGGGTATATCACCGAAGTTGGCGGCAGCACCGGAATCACCTACAACACCTCGAGCACTTCGACCGGTACGAGCGGCGGCATGGGTTCGGTGAGCTCGCCGAGCTGCGTGCACGGTAATCTCAGTAATGGCGACTTCACCTACTGCACGGCCACTTACACAGCACCGACGACCCTCTCGTCAACAGGCACGACCTACGTGGTGGCCACAATCGGCTCTTCATCCTCGAAGACTGCGTCTGAGGTGCTGCTAAACACGGAGGGAATCTCCAGCAATCCCGCGACGCACCAGACGAAATTGGCGACACCGATCCTGTTGGGCAGCTCCGGCGGCAACAACAACCACTACGACACGCAGGGTGGCCAGATTGCGGATTGCTGCGGGGGCACGCTGGGAGCGTTGATCCAAAACAGCAGCAACACGCAGTACATATTGAGCTGCAACCACGTGCTGGCGCGCAGCGATCAGGCATCGATGGGTGAACAGATCATTCAGCCCGGCCTCATCGACGACGATTGTGAACCAACCAACGGCACCCCCGCCGGCACGGAGACGCCGGTCGGCGTCCTCACCGCCTGGCTACCCCTTAGCTCGAGCTCGACCAATGCCGATGCGGCCATCGCGGCGGTGAACTCAAACGTGGTGACCCCGACCGGCGCAATTATGGAATTGGGCACGCCCGGCGCAGGCGGTGTGTTGGCTGCCGCGCCTCCGGGCAGAGACTGCTCGATCAAGTCCCCTGCAGCAGGGGTCTCTTGCGCGCCAGGTCAAGGGGAGACCGTGACAGGCACCGGCATGGCCGTGGCCAAGAGCGGGCGCACCACCGGGCTGACCTGCGCCAACATTTCCGCGGTCGAAGTTGACGATCTGCCGGTTTCCTACTTTAAGAACTGCGACGAAACCACGCCTTATCTAACCAAGACATACAACAACCAGATTGCCATTGAGGGGAACCAGTTCAGCGATGCGGGCGACTCCGGATCGCTGGTGGTGGATGCCAGCAACGCCGAGCCGGTTGGACTATTCTTTGCGGGCGGTGTCACGAACACCGGAGTGAGCGAAGGCATAGCCAATCCTACGTCCACGGTACTGGCAGAGTTGGGCACGCAGGAGGGAATCTCCTACACATTTGTCGGCACGACAGACCACCCGGTGAGCTGTCTAAACTACGGGAACGCGACGGCGATTGCGGCCCAGGCCACCAGACTCACTGACGCCGAGAGCCAGCTTGCCCAGCAGGCGCTGACGCAGGCGCGGATGCTGGTGAATCCTTCCGCGGGAATCCTGGGCGTGGCTGCGGGCAAGAGCAGCGATCATGCCGGCCAGGCAGCCGTGATTCTCTATGTAGACCAGACCATGAATGTGACCGCGCCGCAGATGGTAAACGGCGTCCGCACGGAAGTGATTCCCACTACGGCGCAAGCTGTGGCGGCGGGCCTGGTTCCAAAAGCCGCAGTGGAATCCAGCTCGATTCCGCCGCTGACTTCGGGCGTCCTCAGCCAGGCGATCGATGCCAAACGGCAGATCGAGCAGAGCATAATGAAAGAGAACCCGGCCTTCTTCGGCGTGGGCGTGGGACAGAGCTATGACAATCCGAAGGAAGCCTCGCTGGTGATCTACGTCGACCGCACGCAGGTTCCCGCTTCGCTTCCGGCCACGATCAACGGGCTCCGTACCCGGTATATCATCATGAATCGGCTGCACGTCACGCGGTCGTACCTTGGCGGGCAGATTCGTAAGCAGAGCCACTGCATGGCGCATGCGGCCACACGCACATTCAATGACGTCGATCCGCTCCAGACCCATTCGCTGCGTGGCGTGAAGCTGTATTAGCCGGGCCGAACCGCCTAGGCAGCTCAAGCCAAAAACGAGACAGAGTTCGTGGCATCCCATGTCCCATCCACCGCGGCGGAGGGACATGGGGCACCCTGCAACTTTCCGATAACCACTTAGTTCACGGGCTTCGCTTTGCCGTTCTTCAAACTGTCGTCAATGATGGAGCCGATCTTCTGCTGATTTCCCTGCACGGTCTGGCCCAATTGCGAGCCCATCTGGCTCATTTGCTCCTTGAACTTCTCCTCTTCGGCCTTGAACTTCGAGTCAAAGTCGGCGTTGAAGTTCTTCATATCCGTATTGACCTCGGCTTCGATCACGCGGCGCTGGATTTCCGAAATCTCGCGCTGCAACTGTTGCAGTTCTTCCCGCGAGACAGTGGCGCCTTGCTTGGCCGTCAAACTGGCCACCGATGCGTTCAACTCGGCCATCTCCTTCGACAGGTCAGGCGCCGGAATGTTGGCCGCCTTCTCTCGATCCTTGCGTGCTTCTTCGCGCACTTGCCTGCTGGAATCGCGGAACTGTTCACCGAGTGCGCGCATCTGCTCGCCTTGATCCTGGAGGGCCTTATTCATGTCCTCGATCTGGCTGACGACTGCGGGATCGTCGACGACGTAGTATTTGCCATCGTGGCGAAAGAGCAGGAAATTCCCGTGGGCGATAGCACGCGCTTTCTCCACTTCGGCTTCCATTTCACCGCCGGTGTTGCCGCAAAATCGCGTTTTCGTGCCAGGATCGCCCACGATCGCGTAGGCGTCGCCATCGGCAAAGCAACTCGCGTGGCCTTCGAAGTCGTGCATGAAAGCCATGACCGGAGGCATAGGCGGAATTTCAACGTGCACGTCAATCGGCGGAATGGGTGGGATGGGCGGAAGCGCTTGAGCACCGGCGGGGGGCATGGGCGGAATGACCCCAGGCTCGGGCTCCGGGCTCGGCACAGCGGCGGGTGCGGGCGCTGCTTCGGGCGCCGCGGGAGCCGGTGTTTGAGCGGGACTTGATTCGGCCGCTTGTGCCCGCGCTGGGCGTGGTTCGCCCGTCACGGCTGAGAAAGACGGCATCTGGTCTTTCGAGAGCATGGCTACCTGGGACAAATGAGCCTGACCTGGCGCGGCGGCGGCCTGCACGCGAAACAGCGTGGTGGCTGCGACGAGCACCGCGGGAACGATGAGGGCGGCAACGATCGCGCGGCGGCTATCGGTGAAAGCTTGCCTGAAACTGGATTCATTGAGCAGGCGGTCGATACGATGCGAGAGATTGTTTGAGCGGGCCATGGCGACTCCTGTAAGAGTTGGGCGCGGTTGTGCCGCGAATTCGAGTAAGAGCTGGGCGTACGCGGAGCAGCTGCGGGATTCTTCAAGGCCCGCATGGTCGCTGATCGTCTCGCTCAGTTCGGAGAGCTTGCGCTTGAGCCACCATCCCAGCGGGCTGAACCAGGTGAGCGTGGCGTATAAGCCTGCGAGCAGTTGCAAATAGAAATCGCGCTGACGGACATGAGAGCCTTCGTGAGCTAAAACAGCGCGCAGTTTTTCCGGCGGCCATTCGGGGTAATCGGCCGGGAGAACAATACCGGAGCCGATGTTGACGGGAGAAAAGATGCGATGGCTCGATCGGGTAGCGATGACTGAATCCATGCCGCCGAACTCCGCGGCCTCAACGGGCGTCGCCTCAATCCAGAGACGGATTGACGAAGCGAGGCCAATGAACCAGCGAAGCACAAGTGCAGCGACAACCGCGAGGTAAATGAGTCCGGCGATGAGAAGCGGATCGACAGGGAAGCCGTTGCGCTTTTGGGTCTCGGGCGCTGCCAATCCTGCATTGGACGGAGGGACTGCGGAAACGGTTGAGCTGACGGGTGCGGAATTCGGCAAGGTTTCAAAGTCCACGGCGCGGGCGCGGCGTAAGGAACGTGTCCTCGACGCAACTGGAATTGGCTCTGACGCGGTTGTGGGCGTCTGAACCGGAGCCACCACGGTGTACGCGGTGCTCGCCGGAGACTGCGGATGAGGAATGATTCTGGACCACGAAGGCGCAGGCAGCCGGACTTCGGCCCAGGCAGGGATCAAGTGAGAGAGCATGAGCAGCGGCATGCCGATGGCAGCCAGCAACATCACGCTCCAGGCCGCTTTTTGCACGCGAACATTCTTTACGCGCAGGAGGCGCAAACCAATCCAAAGAATGCAAGCGGCCACGAACGCGCGCAAGACGGCTTCAAACAAGACGGGCAGCGCGAATCGAATCACGATTTTCCCTCCTTCTTGCGAGTGTTCCTGGCGGCGACCCTGTCGGCGTCCTTGGATGTGCCGGTCTCTTCCGCTTGAGCAATGCGCTCCGCAAGACGCTGCAGCTCATTGCGGTCCAGAACCTTGGAGTCCACCATACCGACGAGCAACGCCTCAACCGATCCCGCGCAGAACCAATCCACAATGCGTTTGACGGCGCGACCGGCTACGCGCTGCCGCGATTCGGCGGGGCGGTAGAGAAAGGTGCGGTCCTGGACGGTGTGAGCGAGGTAACCCTTCTCCTCGAGCCGCCGCAAAACGGTGCGAATGGTCGAGTCCTTGAGGGGGCGGCCGAGCTCCTCGCGCACCTGTTCCGCGGTGAGAGTTCCTTTGCGCCAAATGGTGAGCAGGATGCCCCGCTCGAGCTCTCCCAATTCGCTGGGGTCGTGATCGGGCTGTGTGTTACGTGCCATAGTGTTACCTACCGTAACACATAGCGCGGACTAATTGTCAAGAGCGCAGCAAACATTTTTTAGAGGATGGCGGCCTAGGGGTCTTTCACGCCTCGATGTGATCAACGAGTTGCGATGACACGCCGGCGGCTGCAGCGCCATCGCCCGCTGATCGACCGGACATCGCGGCTGGCGGCGCCTCGTCGGGAAGAAAAACCTCGAAGACGGTTCCGGACCGCGTCTGCTCCAGCGCGTCCGATGGGGCCGCGGCCCGGCTGCGTACCCGCATCAACCCGCGATGCTTAAGAACGATTTCCTGGCTGACCCATAACCCCAAACCGGTCCCAGTCGCTTCCTTTGTGGTGAAGAAAGCCTCGAAGATGTGTTCCCGCACGTCCGGCTCCATGCCTGCGCCGGTGTCGGCGACAGTGAACCGGACTCCGGTTTGCGCCGGATTCCTCCAATCGCGCGAGCGCCGCGCCCGCAGCATCAGGCGCCCACCGGTGCTGCTGGCATCGATTGCATTCCCCACCAGGTTGGCAAAGACCTGGCGGATCTCGCCGGCGAAACAGAACAGGGTCAGCCCGGGCTCGTACTCGCGCTCCACATGGAGATCGACCACATGGATGCGGCTTTGATAAAGGTTAAGCACCGAGTCAATCAGTTCTTCTGCGGTGACCGTGGCTGGTTGCGAGGGCTGACGGTAGAAGCGCAGGGTCTGTTGCGTGATCTCGGAGATGCGGCGCACTTCGTTGTCGGCCATGGTCACGTATTGCTTGGCCGTATCCGGAAGATCGCTAGAACAGCGGAGCAGGAAGAGCAGGTTGGTGATCGCTTCAAGAGGGTTGTTGATCTCGTGCGCGATGGATGCTGCCAGACGGCCGGTCACTGCGAGCTTTTCGGTTCGCCGCAAAGCCTCTTCGCTGCGTTTGCGGTCGCTGGCGTCAAGCGCGATGATTCCCACCCAGCGCACCTGATTCGGCATGGTGCGTACGGGGTAAGCGCTGATCAGCCAGGTCCAGGGCCGGCGCAGTTTGCCCCCTACGCCATTCAGCTCCATATTCCGCACCGGTTCTTCACTGCTAAAAACGCGATGCACCGCGCCCTCGATCTCTGAAGCCACGGTCTTCGGCAGCAGGTCCGTCAGGGTGCGGCCGAGATGCCGGCTGACTGCCACCCCGGTGAGGTCAGCGAAGATCTGGTTGACGCGCACTACGCGGCCATTGCGGTCAACAAATGCCAATCCGATGGGTGCGTTGGCGAGCATCGAGTCGAGCAGCGAAAGCGTGTCGTTCAACCCCGCCCGCTGCTCTGCAAGCGAGGCAACCATACGGTTGAACGTCTCAATCAAGTCGCCAATCTCGTTTTGCACGCGAACGGGCAGGGGAAACTGGCTGCCATCTGCCGGCGATGTCATCAAAGCGGTGGTGCCGTGATGCAACAAGGCCAAAGGCTTCGTAATCGTGCGTCCCATGAGCAGCACGAGAAGCGCCGAAGCTATGACCCAGATGACGCCAAAGATGGCCGTATCGTCTAGCAACGAACCCAACTGCTGGCGCGCAGCACTGCGGTCGAACGTTACAAATGCATAGCCCCGCAGATTGGACCCGGTGTAGATGGGCCGGATCGCTTCCCACCCGTCGTTCGCTGTCCGGAAGACTCGTGATTCATCGAGCCTGGCGAGAGGGATTTGTGCACGCTCGATGGCGGTGAGATTCGCCAGCTCCTGCTTATCGCTTCTGAAGAAAAGCACTTCACCCGATGGGCTCACGATTTTGGCCGACTGCACAATTGGCGCGTCGACAATGGTGCGCACCGCCAGATCGACCCAAGTGGGCCGCTGCTGCTCAAGAGCTTCGGCGGACTGCTCGGCGAGAGCTTTCGACTCGTACTCCAGCCAGTTCCGCGCGCGCTCATTGGTGCGGCGAATCTGCTGCCGAGTCAGCAGTCCAGCGAACAGACCGATGGAGAGTATTTCCAGCAGCACCAGGCCGAGCAGCATTTGCCAGCGAATCGATCGAGGCCACCAGTGCATACGCAAGAATCAACTCCTTGGAGGAGGAACAACAAATTAGTCTAACGAATTGGATGCTGCAACCGCGTCACGCGCCAAGTCTTCTGGCCGCGCTTTGGCGAGCAGCGAATCCGCGATCTGTTTTCCATGAAAGCGGCCGTTCTCAATAAAGATCTCGCTGGTGCGCGAGCCGGCAACAATCACTCCGGCCAGGTAAATGCCCGGCACATTGCTTTCGAGCGACTCGGGGTTGCACAGGGGCAACCGGTCCTTGCCTTCGAAGTGCACGCCGAGGCGCTCAAGGAATGAGAAATCGGGATGGTATCCGGTCATGGCGAAGACGAAATCGTTGGCCAGCGTTTCGCCGCCGTCTAGAGTTTCGATCACAACCGAGTCGGGCGTGATCTCCATAACCTGCGTTGAAAAGTAGGCCTTGATTTCGCCATCTTTGATGCGGTTTTCGATGTCTGGTTTGATCCAGTACTTCACGTTTGGCGTAATCTCGGGTCCGCGGTAGACGAGCGTGACGCGGGCGCCGCTTCGCCACAGTTCGAGGGCGGCAATGGCCGCAGAGTTCTTGCCGCCTATGACGATCACGTCCATGCCGTAATACGGATGCGGATCGTGATAGTAGTGCAGAACTTTGCTCAAAGTCTCGCCGGGAATGCCCATCCAATTGGGCAGGTCGTAGTAGCCGGTGGAGATGGCGAGTTTGCGCGCTTCGATGGCTCCCGGCCGGCCGAAGCGGTCGACAGTGTGCGCGGTGAAGGCGCCATCGGACCCTGTTACGCTCTCTACGCGGTGGTATTGGCGTACGTCCAGATGGTAGTAGGCTGCCACCTGGCGGTAGTATTCAAGCGCCTCACCGCGTGCCGGCTTGGCATTCACGCTGGGGAAGGGAATGCCGCCGATTTCGAGGCGTTCCGAGGTGGTGAAAAACGTCATGTGCGCGGGATAGTGGAAGAGAGAGTTGCAGAGGCAGCCCTTGTCCACCAGCGCCACCCGGAAGCCCGCCTTTTGCGCCTCGATGGCAGTAGCCAGGCCCGTGGGTCCCGCACCCACCACCAATAGATCGATGGGGTTCGCGTCAGAATTCTTCATCCCGTTGGGCGGCTGCTCGGTCATGCATCTAGATTAGGGCATTTGGCGGAGAACTGGCATGCGAAGGCGGGAGAAACATAAAAGCTCCAGCCGAAGCGGGAGCCTTTTTGCAAACCATTGAACCAATTTCGATTTTCCTACGCCAGAGCAGGGGCGGGCTCCAACATGGGAACCGGGGACGCCACGATCGGGGCAGGGGCCTGCTGCGATGGCGCATGCAACAGGCGTGTGAGGCGGTGAACAAAGTGATAGGGCGGCCATGGACCGGAGAGCTGCATTTGGCACTCCCGCATTAAGGCGCTGGTGGTGGCGAATTTATTCAGGTACCGCTCCACGCATTTGCGGTCGATGAGATGGGCAATGTCGAGCATCATCTTGCCGTTATCCATCAGCCGGCAGCTCACTTCCTCGTCAAGGGGAATGAACAGCCTGTGCATCTGGAAGCTGACTGCGCGAGCACGGGTTTGCCGCTCGCGCGCCCGGGAAGCATTCTCCCTCAGGTTGCTTAGATATTCGCGCCCCACGCCCTCGCCGCCAAAGCGTTTTTCGATCTCCCGCCCGCAACAATCGTCGACGAAGATCTTCAGGTGCATCTCCGTTTTGCCGCGCAGTTTGTCGATGTTCCCGAGAAACTGCCGCTGATTCGAGCGAATGGATTTGCGCAGCGAATCATCGTCGTTGAAGACGGTGCCGAAGCGGAAGGGAAGCACCGTGGAGTGCTGAAAGCAGTCCGCGATCACGCGCGCGTGGTCGACGCCTGACTGCTGGCTGAAGCTTTCCTGTGGGTTGTGCTCGCTCACGACGATTGCCAGATCGCTCGCGGGATAAAGGAAAACCTGATTGCCACTGACTCCGAAGACCGAATCCATCGCTACTGGTTTGCGATGGCGGGCTAAAGCTGGAAATGCTTGTTTCTCACCGATGCAGTAGGCATACCATGCCATGACGAGACACTCCGTCCGCGCACGCCAAGACTGTCAGGCGCCGCTGGTTGATGAAGCTCTGTGAACTTGGGAACAACTGCATGCATAGTGGAGGATTGACTCTTGGTCCGTGGTTCCGGAGCCCCCAAACAAACCGGATACTAGTCTTCTGAAAATACGACTGGCAAGACCCCGGAGCGAAAAGATGGGGCGAGGATGCAGCTTGTGCAAAAGTCGCGTTGATTAAACTGAAATATTGATTCATTACATGGAATTTGTGGCTTAGCTCACGATAAGGGGCGCAAATGAGGTAGTTTGGGCTGCCAATTGCTTGCCAGCTCTTTTCGCAAGAGGAGGCCCTCACGAAGGAGGGGCTGTCTTTTCGCCCTGGTTTTCCACAGGGGGTAGCGGAGTCGGTCTGGCGCTCCGACCCTCACCTTCGGACCCGCGCTTCCTCGATTCGTAAAGGCAAGGTCTAGTAGACTCAACGGCAGAATGTCTCGATCTTCCCGCGTCTTTCACCGCTCCCCGTCCGCACCAACTTTCGTCGCGCTCCTGGCCTTTGTTGCAGCCGGAGCGTCTTTAGTCAGCGCTCGCGCGGCCGCGCAGGGCACGCATCTATGGCAGCAATCACAGATGGAGGAGTTTGAAAAAGGGACCCCTGAAGGGGTTGCCATTGAAAGCGATGGGCACCTGCGCCAGGGACCGGGACTGACCGAATTGGTAACAACTCCTTCGACCTACGTGTGGTCGATTGCGGTCGACAAAAAGGGAACCGTGTTTGCCGGCACGGGATCACCTGCGACAGTGCTGCGCCTCGGCGAAAAACCCGGCGAAAAGCCGTTCACGCTCTTCGAAACGAGAGACCTCAGCATCCAGGCGTTGGCCATCGGTCCCGATGGCGCGCTCTATGCCGCCACTGTGCCGAGTGGCAAGATCTACAAGCTCAACCCGGACGCGACCACCAAGCAGGACGAGTCGAATGCGACGGTCGTCTTCGACGCGGCCAAGCTGGACGTAGCCGCCAGCGACTCGAAGACGAATTCTTCAGCGACCGGCGCGCAATCGCACTATATCTGGGATCTGACCTTTGACTCTGCCGGACGCCTCTACATTGCGACGGGCAATCCCGGAGCGGTTTATCGCGTCGATCCGGCCAGGCCCGGCGCGAACCCCGAATTGTTCTTCAAGAGCGACGAGGCGCACATCCGCACTCTGGCATGGGACGCGAAGGGAAACCTGATCGCAGGTTCCGACGGCTCCGGCCTTGTCTACCGCATTGATCCGAACGGCAAGGGCTACGTGCTCTTCGAAGCGCCCCGGCGCGAGATCACTTCGATCGCCATCGGCGCCAATGGAACCATCTATGCAGCGTGCGTTGGGGACAAGAGCCGCAACCCGCTGCCGCCGCTGCCGGTCCAGGGAGCTTCTTCGATTACGATCACGGTGGTTCAGCCGCAGTCCATGCAAGCGGTGAATGCCAGTGCGTCCGTACCTGAAGGAACCGAGATCTACGCTTTGAGCGAGGGCCAGGCGCCGCGCGCGCTCTGGTCGAGCAAGGATTCGATTGTTTACGCCCTCGCTGCTCGACCCGACGGACTACTCGCATTTAGCGGCAATCGCGGACAGATCTTTCGTATCCAGGACGACGGCAGTTACGCCGACGTCGCACATCTACAGGCGCAACAGGGGCTGAGCCTGGCCGCAGGGCCGAATGCTGAGCGCATATTTGTCGGCACGGGCAACATCGGCAAGGTTTTTGAGTTGGGCGCGGCAGAAACGCACGAATACGCCAGCGATGTTCTCGATGCGGGAGCTTTCGCGCGCTTTGGGCGCGTGGAGATTGAGCCCGGCTCAACGGGCTACGAGATTCTGACCCGTAGCGGCAACGTTGAGCAGCCAGTGCGCGGCTGGAGCGACTGGCAGCCGGTGACGGATGGCTCCGTCACCTCGCCGCCGGGTCGCTTTTTGCAATGGAAGGCGGTGCTACACGCGGGCGGCACGCTGGGCAGCGTTGGCGTCAACTATTTACCCGTTAACTCCGCGCCCGTGGTCGACGAGCTAGTCGTTGTGCCGGGTGCACGCATCAATCCGCAGGCAAACTACTCGCAGAATCAAACGGTGAACATTACATTCCCAGCTTCAAATCAAGGCTCGACGATCACTTTTGATGCCAACTCCTCAAGCCAGCCGTTGCAGGCTGCAAAGGATCGCACTGCGGTCACGGTTCGCTGGGCGGCGCACGATGACGATGGCGATACGCTGACTTACTCGCTTTTACTGCGCGGCGATGGCGACAACGCATGGTGGCCGCTGAAAAAGAAGATCAAGGAGCAGGCTTACAGCTTTGACGCTTCGCTGATCCCCGACGGCGGTTACCGCATCAAGGTGGTCGCTTCTGACGCGCCGTCGCACTCGCCGGGCGATGCGCTGACCGGCGAAAAAGTTAGCGATCGGTTCGTGATCGACACCACGCCGCCGGTCATCAGCAACCTGAAGGCGGATGCACAGCAGGGAGCTTGTGCCGGTCTCAATTGCGGCAAGCCGTTTCTGGTCAGCTTTGACGCGGAGGATGCGGCCTCGCCCATCGCGCACGCTGAATACTCAATCGACGCGGGCCCTTGGCAGACCATCGATCCGGCCGGCCAGATCTCCGACTCAAAGCGCGAACATTATGAGTTCCACATCTCGCTGGATTCGGATGCGGGCAAGCTGGCTGAGCATTTGATCACCGTTCGCGCCTACGATCGCTACGACAATGTGGGCGTGGCCAAAACGATCATTCCCGCGCAGGTGCAATAATTTGTAGCGCCGGTTTCCAGACCGGCTGTCGTGCGGGCCTCCAGGCCCGCGCACGCAATCGGAAGTTGGATCGGAATGCGATTTGAACTCTATGTTGCGACGCGTTACCTGAAGGCTAAGCGGCGACAGGCCGTGGTTGGCGTGGTCACGGTCATCTCCATCGCCGGAGTGACCGCCGGTGTGGCGGCGCTCATTATCGCTCTGGCCATTACCAATGGCATGCGCCGGGATCTTCAAGATAAATTGCTCGGCTCGAGCGCGCACGTGCAGTTGATGCAGATGGATGGGCGCGGAATCTCCGATTGGCAGGAGCTGCTGGCCCGCCTGCGCAAGGTCCCGCACGTCGTCGCGGCATCCCCCGGCTTGTACGAACAGGTGCTGGTGGCTCGCGGAGCGCGCGATGGCGGCGCAATGATCGAAGGCATCCTGCCCGATGATGAGCTCACCGTAAGCGACTTGCTTACAAAGGCCACGCCCGGCGCGGTGCAGGCGCTCGAGCCGCAACCCCAACAAGCCTCATCTCAAAACACGGAGCCTCCCATCGTTCTGGGCAGCGACCTAGCGGAAACCATTGGCGCCTCTGCCGGCGATTCGGTGCTCATTATCAGTCCACAGGGCGAGATGACGCCCATGGGCGTGATCCCGAAGTACGTCCGTTTCCGGCTGGCTGGAACTTTTCATTCCGGCTTCTATCAATACGACGCGCAAATGGGCTTTCTGCGCCTCGCGGACGCGCAGCACCTTTTCGATGAGCCCGACTTGCTCTCGGTGATCAGTTTTAAGGTCGACAATCTCAATCACGCGCCAGAGATTGCGCACGCCATCGAGCAGGCCGCGGGTCAGGGCTACATGACCACCAACTGGACCGAGGAGAATCGCGAGCTTTTTCGCGCGCTCAGGCTGGAACAGGTGGTCACGTTCATCGTCATAGCGCTGATCGTGATCGTGGCCGCGCTGAACATTCTGATCGCGCTCACCATGATGGTGATGGAGAAGACGCGCGATATTGCTGTGATGATGAGCTTCGGCGTCAATCCGGGGCAAGTGCGGCGCATTTTTTTGTTGCAGGGCCTGCTCATCAGTGTGGTCGGCACGGCGCTTGGACTCGTGCTCGGATATATTGCTTCGTGGGCTGGAGGCTACTATCACTTCATCCATCTGTCGGCGGACGTCTACTCCATCGACACGCTGCCCTTCGCGCCGCGCGTGATTGATGGGGTGATTGTGTCCGTGGTGTCGATTGGGATTTCGCTTCTGGCAACGCTGTATCCGTCTTCGTCGGCGGCGAGGGTGCTGCCGGCGGAAGCCCTGCGCTATGAATAGAGAAACTACTGCGGCGTAATGATTCCGCCCAGTGCATGGCGACGCGGCAGCACAATGCCGCGATGATCCACCACTGCGTGGGGCAGACCTTCGGACAGAATTTTGCGTTCAACCAGCGTGCCGCCGCAGGCCGGGCACCAGTCTCCCTGTGATTCTTCGGCGAGCACCGCGTGGCATTGGCTGCAAATCCGTTCCATAGCTAAGAGATTACCGGATTGGCACCGGATTTGATGTCCCGGCCAGGCCCGCGTTCAACTCCCCGGTAAACTGAATGTATGCACCCAACCCCGCGGCTGATCGCAATCGACGTGGATGGCACGCTGCTGCCAACGGGTTCCCAAACCATCAGCGAGCGCAATGCCCGGGCGCTCAAGGCGGCGCAAGAGGCGGGGATCACGGTGGCCATTGCGACAGGCCGCCGGCCGGCTTATACCGTGCCGTTGCTGGCGGGCCTTGGCCTGCGAGCGGATACGCCCCTGATCGCGTCCAACGGTGCAGTGCTCTCGACGCTGGGCGGCGGTGTGATCGATCGCTGCCATATGCAGTCGCGAGTGGCGCGAGGTCTTTGCGGCGTGCTTCGGCCGTTTGGAACGGTCGTCTTCACCTTTGATCGTCCGGGACGCGGCGAACTGGTGCTTGAGGATTTCGATCAAGCGCACGGGCGCATTGCAATGTGGGTTGAGACGAATCGGAATGCGATTGAAATTGTGAAGCCGCTGGAGTTGGCCTTGGTCGATGGCGACGATCCGATTCAAGGGATGGCGGCAGGAACCATATTCGAGATGAAAGAGGCCGAGAAAGCATTGAAGGTGAGCGAGTGGGCAACGGAATGTGAGGCGGTGCGCACGGAGTATCCGGCGCGCGACCTTTCGATTCTCGATCTGCTGCCGCGGGGCGTTTCAAAAGGATGGGCGCTGGAGCGCCTCGCCGCGCGGCTGGGGGTGGATCGCAAGGAGACTATGGCCATCGGCGACAACTGGAACGACGCGGATATGCTGGAGTGGGCAGGGCAGGGAATTGTGATGGCCAACGCGGCGGCGGAGCTGCGCACGTTGGCAAAGACGCGCGGATGGAAACAGGCGCCGTCGAACGATGAGGACGGCGTGGCTGTCGTGCTGGAACGAGTTCTGGCGAAGATGGCGCCGGCGGTAATCTGAGAGGATCATCGATTTGAAAGTGCGATTCAAGATGTGCGGGACAGCAATGATCGCGGCGATGATCTTCGCCGCGCTGTTCGTTGCCCCATACACGGCCCGGGCCGGCGAGCGCGTGACGCTCAGCAATGGCTTCGTCGAGCAGTGCGATCATCACGCGCTGGTCGATGGCCGCATCCGCCTCTACTTGAGCACCGGCGAGGATAGTTACATTGAGTTCGATCCCGCGGAAATTGCAACATTCGAATCAATTCCCGATCGCCCCACGCCCGATTCATCCGCGCCGGTTTCGCCTGCGACCGCGGGGAACTCTTCAGTGCAGGCGCGCCTCACTCCCGGTGATTTGCGCGAGATGCTCACCCGTGCCGGAGAGGACCACAATCTCGACGTGGACCTACTGGCCAGTGTTGTAAAAGCCGAGAGCGACGGCAACGCCCACGCTGTGAGCCGCGCCGGTGCGCAGGGGCTGATGCAATTGATGCCCGGAACCGCTGCCGGGCTCGGCGTAAAGGACAGCTTCGAGCCCAATCAAAATGTTCGCGGCGGGTCGACTTATCTGGACGCGCTGCTCATTAAATATCACGACAATCTTGCGCTCGCGCTGGCCGCCTATAACGCAGGTCCCGAAGCTGTCGACAAATATCACGGCATCCCCCCGTATCACGAAACTCAGGTGTATGTGGCGTACGTGATTCACGAATTCAATCGCCGCGTATTGGCCCGCGAAGCGGAGGCGAAGCGAAACGCCGCAGCGCCGCAAACTCAAGCCACGCAGCCGACAGGCTCGCGCTGACCGTTTCCATTTTCTTTACTATTCCTTCACATTGAGACCCGCCATTAACTCCGCAGGGGCGAGCGGTCAATCTGGCTGCTATTGGCCTCGCGGCGCGTGAGAACATACCCATAGACTTTGATGACGAGCTTGCTGATGGAGAGTCTGTGAAGAAGAGCCGATGGATTCTGGTCCTGGTTCTGTTACTTGCGCTGGCCGCTCTCTTTTTGTGGGCGCGATCGCGGATCCACTTCGACTTTCATGTCTTCGCCGCGCAGGTTGCGCTCGCTGACTGGCGCAAGATCGCCTTCGGCACCGCTTGCATCTATTTGGCCTTTGTCTTTCGCTCAGCGCGCTGGTCCGTGCTCATGAGGCACAACAAAAAGGTCCCGCTTTTCTCTCTTTTAGGAACGCAGTTCATGGGCTTCACGGCAGTGGCGTTGATCGGGCGCTTCGCCGATCCGGTCCGACCCTATCTTGTTGCGAAAAAAACCGGAGAACCGCTGGGCTCGCAGGTTGCCGTTTACATCGTCGAACGGCTCTTCGACTTTGGTTCCATGGCGCTCATCTTCTCCCTGGCTCTTTTGTGGATTCCGCAGACTGCCCTCGGCGCAACTCCTAGTCACGCTGGATTTCTGAACCATCTTTTCGCGCCGCTCATTGGACGCTATCCGATTCTTTCGGTCATTTTCGCGCGCTTTGGAGCGTTGCTGGCCACCCTGGTCGGAGTTCTTCTTCTGGTGGCTGTGCGTTTATCGGGCAACGCTGTGGCCAGTATGTTTGAGCGCTCACTCGGCCTGATTTCGAAAAGCCTTGGCCAGGCTGCCGGCCATAAAATCAGAACCTTTCACGCCGGGCTTGACGTGATCCACAGCCTCTCCGACTTCGCCATCTCCGCATCAATTTCACTCAGCATGTGGGGACTCATCGCGTTCGCCTACCTTGAAACGGTGCACGCCTTCACTGCCAGCCCACCGCTGGCCGGGATGAGCTTTTCACGGTGCGTCCTGCTCATGATGATTAGCGGCGGCGTGAGCGTCGTGCAGCTTCCGGTCCTGGGTTGGTTTTCGCAAATCGCCTTTGTGGCTGCGGCGCTCTCCAGCTTGTTTGGCGCAACGCCCGAGGCTGCCACCGCCTGCGCAGCCACCATTTTGCTCGGCACGTTCCTATGTGTCATTCCCGCGGGACTCATCTGGGCTCAATTCGAGCACGTGAGTCTACGCAAAGTGACCGTGGAGAGCGAACACGCCGAGGAACAACTCGCCGTGAGTGGGGAAGCCGGTGCGGCACCGGCAAATCGCATTCACTCGCCGGGCCCCGCGCTGAAATAGGCTGATCCAATCCGCCGGCGCTTAAATATTCTGATCAAGTCAGCCCGTTTTGAAATACTCCCGCGCCTCGCGCTGGAACAGAATAGCGGCGATCAGCAAGAACACCACGCAGTGAATCAGAAGCCCCTGCATCAAATTGAGTGCGCTGATGACCACGTGGGCAGCGATCCAGGCCAGTGCCAGCCAGCGCGCCCAGTTTTGGCCGCAGCATGAACGCACCGGCCAGGATCGCAGCCGCTCCGAGCGCAGTGATCCAGACAAATTCATTAACCATGGGCCTGTGCGACCTGAAATCCGCATAGTGCGCGGCTGTGCTCAGCACACCAACAGCAATATAGAGCCAGCTAAGAAAGGTGATCGTGATTGGACGCTTTTTTGTTTTCTCTGTGTCCACTGGATTGTCTTCCCGAAGAAGTTTATTTCAATGCCGCGCGGAGCGTTTTTCCTCTAACCTAAATGCGCGGCCCCCGCAGCGCTGCAATCTTATCGTCTCCGCCTTGGTCTCCGGTCTTCGAGTACTGAATCGTCTCGGGCCCCACAGCGCCGCCGGTCATCACCATGCTCATCGCCTGTTCCATCGTCAGGTCGGTTTCAATCACCCGGTCCATGGGAAGAATCTGCAGGAATGCGGATGTGGGATTGATGGCGTTCGGGACCAGCACGGCGGCCAGCGGTTGGCCGCTCGCTGCGTCCGTCATGGTGCGCGTCAGGAATCCAATGCTTTTCTGGCCGGCGATAGGAAAGTCGATCAGCACCACGCGCTGGCTGGCATCCTTCTTGGCCATCATCGTATCCAGTAGTTGCCGGACCGAGGTATAGACCTTGGCCACGAAGGGCAGGCGCTCAAGGATGGACTCGAATAACCCGAAGGCCTGGCGGCCGATGACCAGAGAAGTGATCCGGCCCACGATATAAAGCACCACAAGCGTGAGCAGAATCGCCATCACCGGCTGAATCCACGTGTAGCGGAACCAGCCTTCTGGCAGCAGCGGGGCCAGCAAACGCACTGCGGGCAGTCCTGCCTGAGCAAGCTGATTCAGGAGAAAGCTGAAGATCAGGTAGGTGACAAAGAGCGGGCCAATGGTGATGATTCCGGCCAGGATGCTTCGCTGCACACTGCGCAGTGTCCGGCTCACATGTGCCTTCACGCGATTCTCCTCGTTTTGAGAATACCTTGCGCCAACCCAGCCGAGCGGTAGCAGTGGATAAATTGCAGTTCCAAACTGCCGCCAAATGAGCTATATATATGAGGATTACCTGACGGTTTTAGAGTAGGACTTCATGAATCAGCACGACAGCATCGAATCCATCGATCGAGACTCATTGTCTCAAAGATCCGACGCGCAGCAGTCACGGGTGATGGGTTCGCCTTTGCCCATGGGCTCCGGCAGGCGTCCGATGGGATCTCCGGCCCCAGGGAATCGCATGCCTCCTGGCCGCGCGCTCACGGGACCGACGAGCGAGGAGGAGCCAAGTGGCGCGCAGCGCGCCATCAACTTGTTTCGCACGGTCATGCCCATCGTGCAGCGCCTCCTGCCTCTGCTTGAGGGAAATGTACTCACGGCTATCTCGAATGTGATGGCTCCGCGGCCACAAGCGCCGCCGCCTGCGCCCAAAGTCGATCTGGCGCCGATTGAGTCCAGCCTGGCCGAGCTGCAGACCCAGCATCGCGGGCTGCGCGAACAGGTAACGGAGCAGAACGCCTCGCTCAAGCGCGTCGAAGATCAGTTGGATATGGTGCGCGAGGCTACTGACCGCAATACTCTCGAGCAGCAGGAACTCCTCGAGGATCTGAAGGCATTCAGCGGCAAATTCAAGGTTGTTGCAGTGATTGGAATTGGCGTGCTGGTGGTCGGCATTGTGCTGAACCTGATTCTATTCCTGCACATTCAGCGCGTTCTGCCGTAAATCGGCGACGAGCAGGGCCGCTTCGAAACTGAGCAGACGAGCGGCCGGGGTGTCGTCGCGGCGGCAGCGTTCCGGCTATCTGGGCCGCCCGAAAAACAACACGTAGCCGTCAGGATCGCGAATCTCAAAACCCCGCAGGCCGTCACTCGTGTCCTTGAGCGGCACGCTGAAATCTACGCCGCGGCTGGAGAATTCGGCCGCAAGCGCATCGGGGTCTTCAACATAAACAAACGCGTCCAACGCATGTAAGGATGACGTGTGTGGTTGGGCTGCGGCAACACGTTTTTCTCAGCCTTAACGAAGAGTTGCGCTGTGTCGCGGCCAACGATTGCGAAGAAGGGATCTGTATCCGGCTCCTGGAACCGCTTTTGAAACCCAAGCTTGTCGCAGTAGAAGGCAAGCGCCTGATTGACGTCGGTGACGATGAAGCAAGGGGAAATTGCTCCCAGGGTTGTTCCGGCCATACGAAGTGAATCCTCTGATGGAGATTCGCTTTACAACTCGAGCACGTTGTCTTCAATCGCCAGGCGGACATTGCCGTCGGACTTGGCAAGACGCCGCACCGCTTCGGGCTTGTCCACTTTGGCTCTCAGCATCACCAGCGCAACGGGAACGCTGCGTCCGGCGCTCTTGATGGTGTCTACTGCCGTCGCGCGATCGATGTTGCAGGCCGACATGAGAATGCGAATGCCGCGCTCGACCAGCTTCGAGTTCTGCATGTGCACGTTGACCATGAGGTTTTCGTACACGTAGCCCAGGCGGGTCATGGCGCCGGTGGTGATCATGTTCAGAATCATCTTCTGCGCGCTGCCGGCCTTCATGCGCGTCGATCCCGAGATCACTTCGGCGCCCACGTCGGCCACGACTACGATGTCGGCTGCTTCAGACAAGGGCGACGCCTGATTGCAGGTGACGGCTGCGGTATGCGCTCCGCGAGCGCGGGCATATGCGACGGCCGCGACAACATAAGGCGTGCGCCCCGAAGCCGAGACGCCGACCACAATGTCTTTGCGCGTGGGGCGGCGGCGCGCGATGTCGCGCTGGCCCAGCTCTTCGGAATCCTCATTCACTTCAACGGCGGATGCAAGCGCCTTGGGACCGCCGGCCATGATGTATTGCACTTGTCCCGGCGCGGTGGAGTAAGTGGGAGGACACTCCGATGCATCGAGAGCCGCGATCCGTCCGCTGGAACCGGCGCCGACGTAGATCAAACGACCACCATCGCGCAGGCTTCGCGCTACCTGGTCGATGACTGCGGCGATCTCCGGGATGGCCTTCTTGACGGCTGCGGCGATCTTCGCATCTTCGTGATTGATGATGCGAGCGATCTCCAGCGCGGATTTTGTATCGAGCCCCTGAGAAGCCTCGTTCTGGCTCTCGGTGGTCAGTTGCTGAAGCAGGTGGGCCTGGTCATTATGATTCCCGTTTGATCGGGAGCTGGCCGTTTCCTGCAGCGTTGTCATTGGTAACATCGCGTCAGACCCCAGCATTGATTGTATCTATAAAATCGGTCAAGCCCCTACACAAATTTCGTCAGGGCAGAGCCGCTTTCGTAACCCTTAACTCTTACCTTGGAGCGCCTCGCGGACTGCGTCATGGAACACGGGCCATACTCGGCGAATCATCCGATTCTTTCGATCGGGCCAAGTGCGATTGGTGAGCAGAACAATAGTTATGGCGGCATCCAAATCTATCCAGAGCGAGCAACCGCTGAATCCGAGGTGTCCAATCGAACGAGTAGAAAAGTATTTCCCCGACGTCGAATCTGCGGACGGAGTGTCCCAGCCCAGGGCGCGCGAGCTTCCTTCCGGCTCTTGCCGTTCGCTAAATCGATTCATCGTTTCGCGATCGAACAAGTGTGGCCCGCGCGCCGTCCCATTGCCAGCGACGGCGCCGTGAATCTCGCCGGCGTAGCGCAGCAGGTCGGCGATGGTGGAGAAGAGGCCGGCGTGTCCTGACACGCCATTCAACACCGATGCATTTTCATCTTGCACCTCTCCCTGGATCAGGCGATGGCGAAACCATGTGTCCTCTTCAGTCGGAGGAATCGAGCTGCGCTCGGCGGGGGCAGGGCAGAATCCAGTCGAATCCATCTTGAGCGGACCATGGACCTCGCGCTTGACCCACGAATCCAGCGGCTCGTGCATGAGCGCTTCGAGAGCCTTACCCAGCAGAATGAAGCCGGGATCGGAGTATTCGGCCCGGGTCCCCGGCTCGGCCTCAAGGGGTAATTCCTGGCAAGCGCTCACCAGCGCCTCAGGCGTGGTCGCGGTCCGGAACAGCTCCGCGTAACCGGGCAAGCCGGAATTGTGCGCCAGCAAGTGGCGCAAGGTCACCCGGCGGGCTGCATTTCCCGGGGCGCGGGCGGCGACAAACCCGGGCAAAATGTCGCCCAGCGGCGTTTCCAGGTCGATCTGGCCGCGTTGTACCAAGAGCATCGCCGCGGCCGTCGTGGCGACCACTTTCGTCAGGCTTGCCACGTCGAACCGGGTTTCGGCGGTGACCGCCGGCGACTCCGCCTCGTAGGTAAATCGACCCCGGGCACCCTTCAGAACGACTTGGCCGGCGGCCAGCACCCCGAACGCGCACCCAGGGAAGGCCTGCGCCGCGATCGCCTCTTCCAGCACGCGAGTGGCTGAGGCGAACCGGCTTCTCGCATCGCCGGGGCCGGCTGGGGATGATGGAGACTCTTGAGTCATCGCTTTCTGGCATGGTAACGCGCCCAGACCCCCTCCGCCGCGCCGCTCCCACTTTTCACCGGCACCGCAAACCAAGTAGAGCTATCCTTGTGTGCGGGAGTTTCGTCTATCCAACTGAACGCGGAGGGTGGCATGTCAAGGCTGCGGGAGTGCTCTCGGCCAGCGATTTTGGCCTCTTTGGTTGCCTTAGGCCTTCTCTCAGCCGGCCTGAGCCTCTGTGCCGCTCAGACCCCGGCCTTGCCCCAGCCGGCCGCGAACCCACCCGCGCTGGCAGCTAGTGAGCCCGCAGCACCGCCAGCATCGAATCCCGGACCGGCAGCCGTACCAGTTCAACCTGAGGCGCCAGCCGAACCGGCAGTGCCCCCTGCCGAGCCTCCCGGCTTGGCATACACTGCCCCCGCAAGAAAGATCTACACAGTGCCCGCCGGAACCAAGATTCTGCTGGAGTTGCGCAGCGCCATCAACACAAAGTCGGCCAAAGCTGGCGACGGTGTCTATCTGTCATCCACGTTTCCTGTCGTCGTGGGCAACCGGGTCATGATCCCCACCGGCGTTTATGTGCAGGGGGTGGTCGACCGGGTGCAGCGCGGCGGAATGAGGGCCAAGGCCCAGTTGGACATGCACTTTACGTCGATCATCTTCCCCAACGGCTCCGTGGTTGAGATTCCGGGAGTGGTGGACAGCGTTCCGGGTTCAAAAAACCAGAGCGTGAAGAACAACGACGAAGGAACCATTGAGCAGAACGGCGATAAGGGCCGCAACGCCGGAAGAACCGCCGAGATCGCCCTGCCATCGGGCGCGGGCGTGGGCACGATCGGTGGAGCGGAGTCTGGCCACCCCATCGAGGGGGGTCTTGCCGGGCTCGGTGCCGGGCTGGCCACCGTGGGCATTGTCTCGCTCTTTACGCGCAACGCCGACGTCGATATTCCCCGCGGCACGCAGGTCGAGATGGTGCTGCAACGTCCACTGATTCTGGAGGAAGAGAACTTGGCCGGAGTTGGCGATCCTGGAACCGCGCCCGCGTTGGTTCCGGTTGCTGACCAACAGAAGCCGATTACCAACCACCGCCCGCGGATCCTATGTCCTCCGGGCGGCCTGGGCTGCGAATAAGGCTACTTGTGCGAACGGGCTGATCCGATTGCGAAGCAGCCCGCTGGTTTCCCGGGTTTCTAAATAAGTTTCGCGTCGGGCGCAACCACACCGGCGCGCATCAGCACGCAGCTTCCATTCTGGTCACACCTGTAGTGGACGTCGGAGCGGTACGTTTCCCACGATGTCGCGTTTCCGGCGGCAACCGTTGTTCCCAGAGCAAACGTTCTGCCGTCGCTGGTTTGAATCGTCCCGGTGGAGGCACTGTAGTCCGAAACCGTCAGGACCCCTTCGGTGTAAAGGCTCGCCGGGGCAGGGGTATCAAGGCTCCATTGCGCTGTATTCAGAGCAGTTGGAGGCGCTGACTGCGCAGCAACCGGCTCGTCCTGCTCCGGCCTGCCAGAGGGCAGGGACGTCATTTTTGCGACGCGGTATGTCTTGCCTTCCAGCTTGAATGTCGCGGGTTTGAGCGCGTCGGGCGTTTTGTTGAGGGCGACTTCGACTTTCGAGGGCGCGGTTGCAGAACGTTCGATGCTCGTAGGAGCAGCGTTCAGCTTCGCCGGGCGCAATTCGACGGTCGGGTTGGCAGCGGTATCTGCCGTCAGCGTGCTCGGAGCGGAAACCGGTGAAGAGGCAATGGCTGGCTGGGCGGTTTGCGCGGGGCTCGCGTTCGCAGCAAGGTTGGCTGAAGGTGCGGCGCTGGATTCGACGGAATCGCTCGAAGCCGACACAGAGTTGTAGGATGCATTGACCAGCGCAAGAGTCAGTCCCGTAGCTGTGCCTACCGAGACGCCAAGTGAGACGCAGAGAATCGGTAGAATGAGCCGGGAGATTGAAAACGGTGACGACGCCGGCAAGCGGGATCCGGATACGAAGGCAACTTGGGGGGATTCGATAAGAGTTGACATGCTCCTCCAGTGAATCGGGGCCGCTGACAGATATTGCGTGAGGGTTCTCAAGTACTGGAGTCATTAAACGATTTCTGCGGGTACTCAACAATCCACCGAATGGGGCATTACTAAACTGTTATGCGCGGAGGCTTGTCAGGTCATTCGGGACGACTGCAATTCAAAGTTAAGCGAAATGCAATGCGGACCTCACATCCATTCGGCAACCGAGCCATTTTGGTCTGCCGCTGTTACTCCCAAGATGCCTTGCGAGTGCAACAAGGCGCGGTTCAGGAGTAATCTGGAGCTGTAGAGATGGATACCGGCTCAACCGACCCCACACTTCCTGAGTCAGGCTCAAGCCTTCCGCCAGCTTTGAGGCTGCCGCCCGAGAGCGCTGCTTTGCCGGTGCCCCAGAGCCCGTCGTCTGAGGCTCATGGAATCCCATCAGCGTCCGAGGGGCCGTCATCCGGGGCCCCCGCAGACGGATCGCTCATCGAGTCGGGCTCTGGGGAATGGTTGCCTCTGATCCCCGCCGAAAAGTCTGCCGCTGCGGAGAAGAAGTCCGCGGGCGTCATGCTTTGGGTTCGCGATCTGGCCGTGGCCGCGGTCGCCTCTGCGCTCATCATCACTTTCCTCTATCAACCCGTCCGCGTTGAAGGCACCAGCATGCTGCCGCGGCTTGAGGACAGTGACCGGTTATTCATCAATAAGTTTGCTTACCATTTTGAGGCGATCAATCGGGGCGATGTGGTGGTCTTTCATTACCCGCGCGACCCGGAGAAGAGCTACATCAAGCGCGTGATTGCGCTGCCCGGCGACGAGCTTCGTGTCGATCACGGGCGCGTCTTCGTCAACGGCAAGCCCATCCGCGAGGCCTACGTGCCGCCCGAGTATCGCGACAACCGCTCCATAGCCAATATGACGCTACCTCCCGACGAGTACTACGTGATGGGCGACCATCGCTCCATTTCCTCCGACAGCCGCGATTTTGGCCCCGTGGACCGCTCGCTGATCTACGGCAAGGCCGTCTTCATCTACTGGCCGGCTCGTGATGCTGGGGTCGTGCACTGAGCGAGTTCCGCCGGGCCCCCGCCCGGCTGTCGTGCGAGAGCCTGCCCTGAGCGGAGTCGAAGGGTTCTCGTTCGCACAAGTAGTGGAAAACCGGACCATTTTGCTCCGGATAAACCTGCTAAAATCGATTGAATCCACTCCTCGGAGAGGCGATGCAGGCGATCCTCGCGCTCGAAGACGGGCGCATCTTCCGCGGGCACGGCCACGGACACCCAGGCGAATGTCAGGGCGAGGTCGTTTTTAATACTTCTCTCACCGGTTACCAGGAAATCGCGACCGATCCCTCCTATGCCGGGCAGATAGTTGTCCTCACCAACCCCCAAATTGGCAATTACGGCACCAATCGTGCCGACAATGAGGCTGCGCGGCCTTATATTGAAGGCCTGATCGTCCGTGAATTCTCGGCCATCAGCTCCAACTGGCGCTCAGAGCAGGTCACAGACGAATACATGGAGCGCTATGCCGTGCCGGTTTTGGCCGAAATTGACACCCGTGCCCTGGTGCGCCACCTGCGCGACCGCGGCGTAATGCGCGGGGTGATCTCGACGACTGAGTTGAACCCGGACATACTGGTTGCCAAGGCCAAGGCCATCAGGAAGATGGAAGGCACCGACCTGGCGCGCGTGGTCTCGACAAAGGCCAGCTACGAATTTGACGCCTCCGATCCGCGCAATCAGAGCGGGGAGCCGCTTCTCGATGAAGGTTTCATCAAGCAGCAGAGGCACTTGCAGAAAACACTGAATGTAGTTGCTTATGATTTTGGCATCAAGCAGAATATTCTGCGCATGTTAGCACGTGACGGATGCCGCGTGACCGTGGTTCCGGCGGAAACGACCGCCGAAGACGTTCTGGCGCTCAAGCCCGACGGGGTTTTTCTCTCGAACGGCCCTGGCGACCCCGAGCCGGTCGACTACGCTGTGCGCGCCATTCGGAATATGTTGGGCCGCGTGCCGGTTTTCGGCATATGCCTGGGCCACCAGCTTTGTGGACTGGCGCTCGGCGGGCGTACTTACAAGCTCAAATTCGGCCACCATGGCGGCAATCATCCGGTAAAGAACAACGCAACCGGCAAGGTCGAAATCACCGCGCACAACCACAACTTCGCAGTCGATCCCGACTCCATCAACGCCAACGAGGTCGAGTTGACGCACGTGGACCTGAACGACCAGACGCTCGAAGGCCTGCGCCACAAGACGCTGCCGCTCTTTAGCGTCCAGTACCACCCTGAAGCCGCGCCCGGCCCGCACGATTCGCATTATCTGTTCCGCGATTTCCGCCAGATGATGGAGGAGTGGAAGGGATGACCCTCGCGATGCGCGACAGATTCGGCATTTCAAACCAGCGGGGCATTTGGCTCCGCTGTTTTTTGGAACGGCGGATTCAGTTGAAAGGCACAGCTTTAGTTGAAGGGTACGGGCTTTAGCCCGTACATCAAACCAGCTACAGAAACGGGGCTTTAGCCCCTGAGGGAATGGGATGCGTCCCAGGCGCGAGACAATCCGGAGCAGCGAAGGCTCTTACTTCGTCTCGACGCAGACAACGGACCGGAGGCCCTTGTTCCGCCATGAGCGCTGGGCGCGTTTGATGCTTGATGTGCTGAGACACTATGACGGAACTGGCTACATGCTCCATGCATTTGTCATCATGCCGGATCACCTGCATCTGCTCATCACCCCAATTGAGTCGGTCGAGAAGTCGCTTCAGCTCATTAAGGGCGGGTTTTCCTTCCGGGCCAAGCGGGAATTGGACTGGAAGTTTGAAATTTGGCAGCCGGGATTTACGGATCATCGCATTCGAGATGAAGAGGACTGGAAGCGGCATTTGGAGTATATTCGGTCGAATCCGATTGAAGCCCGGCTGATCGAGGATTGTCTTCTCTATGAATTCATCGGCCTGCCCAGCATTGAATTCCCTCGGGGGCTAAAGCCCGCCTCCGCCGGTGGTTCTGATGTACGGGCTGAAGCCCGTACCCTTCAACCAGAGCCCCAACCGAGCTGCGCCAAGGAAGAAGTGAGCTCTGCCAGTCACGAAGCGAGCGTTGCTGGGGTTACCGCGAAGGGGACGGGCTTTAGCCCGCCCGTTAGCGCGAGCCCCACGATCCGGGCATTAGCCCCTGAGAGAGGGAATCGATGAAGAAACCGCTCGTCCCCTTGTTGTGGGCAATCCTGGCGGTTGTTCCCGCGGTCTCCTTGGCTCAGCGTGTTTACCCGACAATTCGGGTTTCGAGGGTGGGGGTGCGGTCTTCGACCGGATGGGAGCGCCCATATCCGGTGCCGACGTGAACCTGAAGAAGGACGGCCAAGTCGTCGCCAGCACCAAGACGGACGGATCGGGCGGATTCTTCATTGCGACGACTCCCGGAAAATATGATTTGATCGTGAACACTCGCGGTTTCGCTCCAGGTTTCGCGCGAATCGACGTAGGAGTAGATTTGGTTCGAGCACATAAGCCGGCACATCTGTGGATGATCCTCCGTGTCGGAATGTCGGAGGTGGACGAATGCTCGTCACTAACTACGACGAGCCAGAAGGAATTCGACAAAGCAGTTCAGAAGTACAAACAGAAGGATTAGGAATCCAGAAGAAATGCCACGCAGAAATGACATTCAGAAAATCCTGGTGATTGGCTCCGGCCCCATCGTCATCGGCCAATCGGCCGAGTTCGACTACTCCGGCACGCAGGCCTGCAAGGCCCTCAAGCAGGAGGGCTACGAGGTGGTGCTGATCAATTCGAACCCGGCCACCATCATGACCGATCCCGAGTTGGCCGACCGCACTTACATCGAGCCACTCACCCACGAGTACGTCGAAGAAATTATTCGTATCGAATCTGAGATGCTCACGGCCAACCCAGGCCATGGCAAGTTCGCGCTACTCCCGACCGTCGGCGGCCAAACCGCTCTGAATCTCGCCGTCGATCTTGCCGACACCGGCGTTCTCGACCGCTACAACGTTGAACTGATCGGCGCCAAGCTAGAAGCCATCAAGAAAGCCGAAGACCGACTGCTGTTCAAGGATGCGATGATCCGCATCGGCCTTGATGTGCCGCGCTCGGCGCTCGTCAACAATCTGCGCGACGGTCTCGACTTCTCAGCCAAGTTTGGCTTTCCGGTTCTCATCCGCCCCAGTTTCACGCTCGGTGGCACCGGCGGCGGAATCGCTTACAACCGCGAAGAGCTGATGGAGATTCTCGCCCGTGGCCTCGATCTCTCACCCGTGCACGAGTGCCTGATCGAAGAAAGCGTGCTCGGCTGGAAAGAGTTCGAACTCGAGGTGATGCGCGACCTCGCGGACAACGTCATCATCATCTGTTCGATTGAGAATTTCGATCCGATGGGCGTGCACACCGGCGATTCCATCACCGTTGCGCCGGCGCAGACGCTCACCGATCGCGAATACCAGAAGATTCGCGACGCAGCCATCGCCGTGATGCGCGAAATCGGCGTCGAAACCGGTGGCTCGAACGTGCAGTTTGCGGTGAACCCTCAAGACGGCCGCATGACCGTCATCGAGATGAACCCCCGGGTCTCGCGGTCCTCGGCGCTCGCGTCGAAAGCCACTGGCTTTCCCATCGCCAAGATCGCGGCCAAGCTCGCCGTCGGCTACACGCTGGACGAGATTCCCAACGACATCACGCGCAAAACTCCTGCCTGCTTTGAGCCGACGATCGACTACGTCGTGGTCAAGATTCCCAAGTGGCAGTTTGAGAAGTTTCCCGGCGCAGACGAAACGCTGGGCCCGCAGATGAAGTCGGTGGGCGAAGTGATGGCCATCGGCCGCACCTTCAAAGAGTCGCTGATGAAGGCCTGGCGCTCGCTTGAAACCGGCAAGAAGACCGGTGCTGAAGTGCTGGAGCCGCGCCGCTTGACGCAGATGCTGGTAACGCCGCGCCCCGAGCGCCTGAGCTACATCCGCTATGCATTCGAGCGTGGCCTGAGCGTGCGTGAAGTTGCGCGCCTTACCAAAATGGATCCATGGTTTCTGCACCAGTTGCGCGAGATCACGCTGGCGCAGATGGCAATCGCGGGAACTACTCCAAAGGATATAGGCGCGGAAGCGCTGAGGCAGCTCAAACGCCTGGGCCTGAGCGACGAGCGCATCGCCACGGAATGGAAGCTCCCGGGCCACGCGGGCATCCAGCAGGTGAGGGAACTGCGCGAAGGGCATGGCATCCGGCCGGTCTTCAAGCTGGTCGATACCTGCGCCGCCGAATTCGAATCGATGACGCCGTATCTTTATTCCACATACGAAGAAGAGGACGAAGCGCCGCCGACACAGAAGCCCAAGATCATCATTCTCGGGTCGGGCCCGAATCGCATTGGCCAAGGCATTGAGTTCGATTACTGCTGCTGCCACGCGGCTTTCGCGCTCAAGGACGACGGCTACGAGACGATCATGGTGAATTGCAACCCTGAGACCGTCTCCACCGACTACGACACCAGCGACCGTCTCTACTTTGAGCCGCTGGTTTTGGAAGACGTGCTAGCCATCTACCAGCATGAAGCGCAATCGGGCGCGAAGATCGGCATGATCGTGCAGTTCGGAGGGCAAACACCGCTGAACCTTTCGCAGCGCCTGCTTGCGGCGGGCGTGCCCATCATCGGAACGTCGCCGGAATCGATTGACCTTGCCGAAGATCGCAAGCAATTCGGCAAGTTGCTTGAGGATCTGAATATTCCGCAGCCGCGCGGAGGCGCGGCGACCAGTGTGGAGCAGGCGCTCGCGGTCGGCGAACAGATCGGTTATCCGGTTCTGGTGCGTCCCAGCTACGTGCTAGGCGGGCGCGCGATGGTGATTGCGTATGACGCCGACGCCGTCACGCGCTACATGCGCCAGGCCGTTGAGTACTCGCAGGAGCGCCCCGTCCTCATCGATCACTTCCTTGAGAACGCGATCGAAGTCGACGTGGACGCGCTCTGCGATTCGAAGGATGTTCTGATCGCTGGCATCATGCAGCACATTGAGGAGGCAGGCATTCACTCCGGTGACTCATCGTGCGTTCTGCCGGCCGTCGGCATCAGCGAATCGACGCTTGAAACGCTGCGCGCCTACACGCGCAAGCTGGCGCTGGCGCTCAAGGTCGTCGGCCTTGTCAATTTGCAGTTTGCGATTCAACGCGACGAGCAGGGCAATGACCACGTGTACGTGATCGAGGTCAACCCGCGCGCCTCGCGCACGGTTCCGTACGTCTCGAAAGCCACCGGCATACCGTTGGCGAAGATTGCCGCGCGGCTCATGACCGGCCGCACGCTGTCGGAGCTGCTGCCCGAAGAACTCGAATCAGGAAAAGACCTGGGAACAGGCACTTACTACTACGTGAAGTCACCCGTCTTCCCATGGTCGAAGTTTGCCGGCGTGGATACGGTTCTGGGACCGGAGATGAAGTCGACCGGCGAAGTGATGGGCGTCGCCTCCACATTTGGCGAGGCGTTTGCCAAGGCGCAGCTTTCGGCGGGCCAGTTGCTGCCCACAGGCGGCACGGTGTTTTTCACCGTCAACGATCACGATAAACAAGCCGTGATTCCGCTCGGGCGGCGCTACGTCGATCTGGGCTTCAGGATTGTCGCGACCGAAGGGACAGCCAACGTGCTCGAGGGCGCGGGCCTCATCGTTGAGCGCGTCTTCAAAGTTGAAGAGGGCCGGCCGAACGCCGTCGACCTTATTAAAGAAGGCCGCATCCAGCTCATCGTCAACACGCCGCGCGGCCAGGACGCGATCTTCGACGAGAAGGCCATTCGCCGCGCCGCGGTGTTGAAGCGTGTTCCGACGATCACCACGCTGGCTGCCGCGCAGGCAGCAGCCGAGGGCATCGCCTCCATGCAGAAGCATTCTGTGAACGTGTACGCGCTGCAGGCGCTGCATTCGGCGAACGGGCGGTGACAGCCCGCGAAGCGGGCGGAAGAAGATAGCCCCAGGCGTAAGCCTGGGGATCTGGTGCAGCGGTGGAATATCAGCCCTCTTTAGCGGGCGAAAGAAATCTCCTTCTGGAATTCACCGCCCTATTCGCTGCGCCGCCGCATCCCGAGCCACGCACCAATGGAGTAGCCCACCAGCGCCGCCGCCGGCCACGTGCCAAGGAATGGAGCGTCGTCATCCATCAGGCCGCTGGGGTTGGGCAGGCTGAAAAATGCGCGCGAAAGTTTATCCATCGCGCCGCACTGGAAGCACCGACCCGGCCCCGTGGGCAAATCCAGAACGTATAGGCCCACGATCATGATCCAGATCAGGCCAACGAGCCACACGGCGGTCGCCATTTCGCTGGGATGAATCCTGGCGACAATCAAACCGACAATGAGTGGCACTGCCGTCGACAAAACCAGAATCACACTCTGCGAGATGCCCGAGGGGTTGACCGCATAGCCCACGAGCATGAGCGCAATCCATGCGGCCAACGCCAGCAACGTGTGCAGAAAGAATGAAAACGCCTGGCGGGCCAATGTAGGCGTCTTCCGGGTTATCTGTCCGTCGTGCAGGTACGAATCCATGATCGGGCGCCCTTCTTCGCTCGTTTCTTGAGCACCATTCGTTTGACCAGTGAATTCCAACATACACTGGCGCGGTCAGCAGGGCCAACCACAACGCGTATTCCACCCTTTTGCACGCCGAAGCGGACGAAAAGGACAGGGCATCGGCAGGGAACTCACCGCTCCGGTTCCGTCGCGGGCTCTACAATCAATCCATGCTTCTCGAAGGCGTTTTTGCCCCGGTCACCACGCCGTTTTATGCGGACGAGCGCGTCTACTTCAGGAAAATCGAAGCCAACATGGCGCGCTATTCGCGCAGCCTTCTGGCAGGAATGGTGGTTCTGGGATCGACGGGCGAGGCCGTCGCATTAAACGACGAAGAGACGCGCGACGTTCTTCGAGCTTCCGTCGATGCCACTGCGCCAGAGAAGGTCCTCATCGCCGGGGTGGGGCGCGAGAGTGTTCGCGCAACGATTGAGCTGGCGGAATTCGCCGCCTCATTGAATTACGACGCGGTTTTAGTCCGCCCGCCCAGCTACTACGATGGGCAAATTTCGCTGGCCGCCATTCTTCATTATTTCCGAAGCGTTGCAGACCGATCGCCGCTTCCGGTGGTGCTGTATTACATTCCCAAGTTCGTCCCTTGCGAGATTTCGGTCGGGCTCGTCGCCGAGTTGGCTCAACACCCAAACATCATCGGCATCAAGGATTCAAGCGGCGACGTGGAGCGGATTCGCGCAACGGTCGCCGCCACTGGCAGCGCGCCTCGGCGCACGGTTCCGGTCACGCAGGTTTTCGAAGCTGCCACCGCGCGGATGATGAAGGTCCCTCAAAATGAAGGCACCGCGACCTATGTTTCGGCCAACGACCTGGCGGGCGGAGTAGCCGTTGCCGCCGCGCCGCCTGCAGCGCCGATGAAGACCCGCAGTAGGGAAGTTGGCTTTCAAGTTCTTACCGGATCGGAGCGGTCGATTTTCGCATCGCTTGAGGCAGGGGCTTCGGGCGCCATCGTCGCCTTTGCCGTTTTCGCTCCGCAGGCCACGCAGGAGATTTATCTTTCCTGGAAAGATCACGACCTGAAGCTTGCGGAAGAGAAGCAGCAGCGGATTCTTGCCGCCGGAAGCCGAATCGTTGGCGCCATGGGCCTGGCGGGGATCAAGTATGCCAGCGACTTCAACGGCTACTACGGTGGCCGACCCCGTGCCCCGATTTTGCCGCTGACAGGCGAGCAGAAGGCTGAAGTGGAGGGATTATTGGTGGAAATCCGGAACTAACCTGCGGATATCGAATGTCTGATAACAGATATTCTGTCAACTAGACTTATCCACAAATCGCTTGCCTGTAAACTCTATGCCAATCAGCGTCCTAAGCGACGCCGTCTTCTCCCACCTTCCCTTAGAAGACCTGGGCTCCCTTGAGTTTGAGCTTCTGGCACGAGGCTTCGCGAGCGAATGCGTGCCTGCGCGCTGTTCAGCCCTGCTGCCCAGTTTTGGAAGCTTTGTACGGACTACATCTTGTAGCGGCCGAGGTCTTCGTCGTTGAGCCCCTCAAGCCATCCGCGCAGTTGTTCTGCGGTGGGCCCTTCAGGCGGGCCGCTCGTATTCAGCTTGGCGCTCTCCATCACCTTGTCGGCCACGTAGATGGGGCAGTCAGCACGCAACGCCAGCGCGATGGCATCCGAAGGCCGGGCGTCCACAGCCACCTGTTCGCCTCCCTGTTTCAACCACAGGACCGCATAAAATGTATCGTCTTTAAGTTCTGTAATCACAACACGTTCCAGCTCACCATTCAAGTGACGCACGAGATTCCGAGTCAAGTCGTGGGTCATGGGCCGAGCGGCTGTCATCTTCTCGATTTCGAGAGCGATCGCGTTGGCCTCAAAGATTCCGACCCAGATAGGCATCACAGCCTCCGATCCAACATCCTTCAACACCACGATCGGCATGTTCGTGGAAGGGTCCATCATCAGCCCTCGAATTCGAACCTCGATATCCATCCGTTCCCTCTTTTCCTGATCCTCGCTTCAGGCCCCGTTGCCCAATCAGGCACTATTGTTTCTAGCTCGCTTGCTTTCTCGTTCCTTTGGTCCCTTGGTCCCTGCATTTAGACCGCTTCGCCAACCAAACTGTTAGGATACGCTCCCGTGATTCGAACTTGCAGGTAACTTCCTGGGGCGGGAGCGATGGGCTGCGTCCAGGCAATGTTCACCGGCTTGTTCTGCGTGCTGCGCGCGGAAATCTGCCCGCGGTCCGGATTCGCGCCCTCCACCATCACCTCAAGAGTCTCCCCGATCTGCTTGGAATAATTGGCTCTCTGAATCTCTCTTTGCCGTTCAAGCAGAACTTGAAGCCGCTTGGCCTTCTCCTCTTCCTGCACCGTGTCGATCATGACCAGCGCAGGGGTGTTAGGCCGCGCCGAGTACTTGAAGGCGAAAACGCAATCGTATTCGACCTTGGCCAGCAGGTTCATCGTCTCGATGAAGTCGTCGTCGGTCTCGCCCGGAAAGCCCACAATAATGTCGGTCGAGATCGAGATGGGCCGCCTCGCCGCCTTGACCCACGCAATCCGCTCCAGGTACCACTCCGGCGTGTATTCGCGCGCCATCTGTCTGAGCACTTTTGCCGACCCCGATTGAATCGGCAGGTGCACGTGATCGCAGAGCGTCGGCACGCGGTCGATGGCCTCGACGATGTCGCGCGTGAAGTCCCGCGGATGGCTGGTAGTAAAACGCACGCGCCGGATGCCCGGAACCTCGCCCACTGCGGCCAGCAACTCGGCGAAGCTCGACTTCCCTTCCGGGTCGCGGTAGCTATTCACGTTCTGCCCGAGCAGCTGAATCTCCGTGTAGCCAAGGTCGGCGATGCGCCGCGCCTCGTCGAGCACTGACGACGAGCTCCGGCTGCGCTCTTTGCCGCGCGTGTATGGAACAACGCAATACGAGCAGAACTTGTCGCATCCTTCAATGATGGTGATGTATCCGCGATAGGGATTCTGCCGCGCCGTGAACTCGGTCTCAAAGGTCTCGTCGGTCTGGCGATCATCAAGGCCTGTGATGCGGTTTTCTCCCGCTTCGAGGCGCGTGAGCATCTCCGGGAGCTTGCGGTACGAGGCCGAACCCGACACCAGCGACACGTACGGCGCCCGATCAAAGATCTTTTCGCCCTCCTGCTGCGCCACGCAGCCCAGGACGCCAAAGCGCTTCCCCTGCTTGTGCAGCTTCTTATAGTCGTTCAGGCGATTGAAGACCCTTTGCTCCGCCTTGTCGCGGATCGAGCAGGTGTTGTAGAGGATCAGACCCGCGTCTTCCTCAGCCTCCACCTGGCGATAGCCCTGCTGACGCAGTGTGCCAATCACCTTTTCGGAGTCATGGGCATTCATCTGGCAGCCGAATGTCTCCAAATAGAATGTTTTCTCGGTCGCCATAGGCCTCTTCAGTATACGGGCAATCCTCTTCGGCGGCCCGATTCCATTGGAGCGTCATTTGAGGCGTCGGCTCCGCTCGCTCCGCCGGTTGCCCCACCCTCGCCACCTCTTTGTTCTTGCAGCCGGGGTAAGTTTAGCCAACTCCGCTAGCTCCGCCAACGCCGCTAACTCCGCTGTCTTACTGGTGCAGCAGCTTGAACGCGTGAGTCCACTCATTTTTGGTGAACCCGAGCACGCACCATAACATGCAGAGCGGCTCAATGGCCCGCGCGGATTCCACTTTTCCCATGTCCGCGGTCTCCCAGCCGAGTTGATCCAGGATCTGCGCCGTCACCACCTTGGCCCCGTCGTCGTTGCCGCAGATAAACATCGTCGGCTTCCCTGCTTTGTACTGCGGGTTCACAAATTGGCCGTTCCCCACCGAACTGAACGCCTTGACGAAGTGAGCCTTGGGAAACTCACGCTGGAGGCGCTCCATCAGCGAGTCGTCCAGCGTGGTAAAGAACTTCAGCACGCCGTTCACGGGCGGCGCGTCGGCGATGGGGTTGCACGCATCCATTACCAACTTGCCTTCGAGGTTGGCGCCTCCCGCTATGCACAGAACATCGGCCGCGACAGAGCCCTTCACCGCCAGCGCCAGAACTTCGCCGAACGCCGCGGTCTCACTGAAGCTGCCCACCTTCGCCTTGGGATTTTTGCGCTGCCATTCCGCCAGTTTCGCGGCGTCGCGCGTCCCGATCATCGTCTGGTGACCATGCTTGATGAAGCCCTCTGCGAGCGACTTCGCCACATCGCCTGAACCCAGAACTCCAATCTTCATGACCGTCTCTCCTCCTGTTGCGTTGGTTGATCCTTTATTGCTCCGGCTGATCTCGCAAGCCGCTGTGCAGATACGCGACGACCTCGTCCATCTGTTCCTTCGACATCTGATACGCAAACGAGGGCATCATTCCCTTGCCCAACATCAATACCCCTTCAACTTCCGCATCCGTTGCCGGTTCACCATCGGGCAATGTGCTGCGGTTGAAAAGGCCGTGCAGACTCGGCGGAACTTTCTTCAGATGCAGGTCGTTCTGCTCGTGACAGTGAGCGCAACCCACGTCGTAGAGATGCTTGCCCTCGGCCTGTTGATCCGTTAATTTTGGCGCCGAGCGGCAGCCCACCATTTCCGCCACCATCAGCACAACAACCCAGCCTAACTTCCTCACTGTTATCTACGCCTTCTTCGTGAATTCTCGTTCACCACGCCGCCATGCCGCCCACCGACTATCCTTATCCTATGGCGCTTCCCACGCTGAACCAAATCCGCGAAGCTCAGACCCTGGTTTATCGTTCCATGCCGCCCACTCCGCAATACACCTGGCCGCTGATTAACCAGCGGCTTGGCGCAGAGGCCTGGATCAAGCACGAAAACCATACGCCGGTTGGCGCATTCAAGCTGCGCGGCGGCTTGGTCTACGGAACGTGGCTGAAACAGACGCAGCCCGGCCTCCAAGGCGTTGTGGCCGCGACGCGCGGCAACTTTGGCATTGGAGTTGCCACGGCGGCGCGCCTGTTAAGACTGAAAGCTGTCATCGTCGTCCCCCATGGCAACAGCGTCGAGAAAAACCGCGCCACCGCTGCTCAGGGAGCGGAGCTGGTCGAGCATGGGCTTGATTTTCAGGAGTCGCTTGAGTATGCCAGGGTCCTGGCACAAGAGCGGGGCTACACAATGGTCGAGTCGTTTCACGAGCGCCTTGTTTGCGGATCGGCGACCTACGCTTTAGAACTTTTTCAGGCGGCGCCGAAGCTCGATCGAGTTTACGTTCCCATCGGACTGGGCTCGTCGATTTGCGGCATGGCGGCCGGCGCGATGGCCTCAATCTGTCCACTGAGATTGTTGGCGTGACGGCGACAGCATCCGCAGCCGCCGCGCTCAGCTTCAAGCAGCGCAAACTGGTTGAATCTCCCGCCGCTTCTGAAATCGCCGACGGCCTGGCCTGCCGCAGGCCCAATCAGGAAGCATTGGAAATTATCTGGGCCCATGTCGCGCGCATCGTCGAAGTCACTGATGCAGAGATTGCGGAAACCATGCGCATTTATTACGAGGACACGCATAATGTGGCGGAGGGCGCCGGAGCTGCAGCGCTCGCCGCAGCGCTCAAGGAGAAATCGTCGCTGGCCGGCAAACGCGCCGGAATCGTTCTCACTGGCGGCAACGTGGACCGTGAACTCTTCATCGCGGCGCTCAATGGGGATTTCAAAGCAGCGAGGCCCGCGTGACCGAGCGCCACGAGCATCTGACCCATTTTGCGCACTCGGCCGGCAATCGCTGCTTCGGCTGCGGGCAAGCAAACGAAAGCGGCCTGCGCCTCGATTTTCTTCTTGCTGACGACGGCTCGGTCGTCAGTTTTCCCGTCGTCGCCAGTACTCTTGAAGGGCACCCCGGCTATCTGCATGGAGGCATCATTGCCACGCTGCTCGACGAAGCGATGAGCAAAGCGGTGCGCGCACGCGGCAGCACCTCAATGACTCGCAAGATGGAGGTCGATTATCTCCGTCCCGTTCCCAGTGAGAAGCCGCTTCGTCTCGAGGGACGTATCGTTCGCGACGAGCCGCGCAAGCATTGGGCGGAAGCACGCATCCTCAATGAGAAAGGAAAAGTGCTCGCCGAAGCCAAGGGGTTTTTCATCGAAGTCTCGCCACAAAAATAGACGGCGGCCGCTCGGTCGCGAGTGCCCCACCCTCGCGATGCCTTTGTTTTGTCGCCAGGGTGGGGTCATCAGTTCTTGGTTCAATTTGTTCCGCCGTCAGCTTTAGTGAACCATGTTGATGGTGTCCTGCGTGACCGTGTCGAACGTGGTCACCGACTTGGCGTTGGCTTCGAAGGCGCGCTGCGCAACGATCAGATCGGAAAACTCCGAAGAAATATTGACGTTCGAGGCTTCGAGCGCGTCGTCCTCAATGGTGGCCAGCCCGCCCGTTCCGGCGGCGCCAACCGTTGCCGTGCCACTGGCCAGCGTGGTGGCGTAATCCCCATCGCCCAGCAACTGGAGCCCCTGAAGATTGGTCACGTTGGCCAGCGCGATCTGTCCTACGGTCTGGTTTTGGCCGTTGGAATATTTCGCCGACACCGTTCCATCGGAGTTGATGGTGAACTGCTGAAAGGTGCCGCTCTTGTAGCCGTTGGCGTCCGTTCCCGAGACCGCTGAAGCAGTGTAGACCTGGCTGATGTTGGGTGTGCCGCCGGTGCCGAGCAGATTCCACTGGATATCGAGTCCCGCTGCTCCGTCGGCCAGCACGTTGGTCGCGGCTGGATTGAAATTGAGGTCGATCGACTGCACGTCAGCCGCCGCTGTCCCTACGTTCGATGGATTGGCAGCGCCGGTTGGCTGCACCTGAGTCAGGTTGCCGTTCTGATCGAAGGTCATGGTTCCGGTGATCGCCGCCGGCGCCGCGTCTCCGCCCGCCACTGAATAATCCGCAGCTGGCAGTGCAACCGAATATGTCCACGTATTCGCGACAGCGCCTGGCTCAAACGTAACTGTCGCCACGTGCGGCTCGCCCAGCGAATCGTATACCGTCACCTCCGCGGGGAACAGCGTGTTCGCCGGCGTTGCGCTGTCAAGATTCGCCGTCATGCTCATGGTTGTAGTAGCCTGGGGCTGCTGGACCTGGCCAGCCAGCGGAACGTTGATCGCCTGGAGTGGCGCGTTGGTATTCACCACGCCACCCGGAGCCGGGTAGCCCATCACGCTCATGCCGTTCGCGGCCACCAGGTTGCCGTTTGTATCATCCTGCGTAAAGTTACCCGCGCGCGTGTACTCGTAGCCGCCGACGCCATTCCCGACGATAAAGAATCCGTTCCCGTTCAACGCCGCGTCGGTTGAGTTGCCTGTTGAATTAATGGAGCCTTGCGTGAAAGCAATCTCATTCGATGCCACCTTCACGCCAGCGCCCACCTGGATCGGATTGCCGGAACCGGTTGAACCGATCTGCTGGTAGAACAGATCGGAGAAGTTGGTCGTCTCCGCCTTGAAGGCCGTCGTGTTCATGTTGGAGAGATCGTTCGCAATCGTATTGAGAGCGGTAGAATCGGCCTCCAGGCCGGTAAGCGGAATTGAAAAACTTGCCATAGGCTTTCTCCTCTTCAGGTCTGATCAGTTTGGCGGGCCTCAACGCCCCGCTTCCTCTTTGATCCGGATTCGTTCGGCGGGCATCAGGGCCCAGCGGGTTATTGCAATGCAATTGCGCTGCCCTTTGTCGGCTTGGAATGTGCCCGTCCGTCTAATGCGTGTCCCACTTGCTGTGCCGCGGCATTCACGCCCGGCACGCCCAGATTGCCCGGAGCATGACTCATAGCGCGGCTCGATGCCGCGGTTTGCGGAACGTGCGCGCTGCCGGCCGATGACCCAGCGACGGGCGCCACCCTTACCGCTTGCCCCGCATGCGCGGTTGCGGTCGTCAGAGGACTCGTTGCCGCTGTCCCGTCTGCCGCAACCTGCGCGGACGATCCGTCGCCAGAGCTGGGGGTCGTGCTGCCGAGCGCCCCGCCCAGCGTCTGATTAATGTCGATCAATTGTTCCAGGCTGTTCACCTGCACTAGCTGATTGATGTATTCGTTGGGATCCGTGTCCGCCGTCGGATCCTGATTCTGCATCTCCGTCACCAGCAACGTGAGAAAGTCATTGGCCGAGATGGTCGCCGAGCCGCTGCTTGTGTCGTCCGAGCTGGTCGTCCCGCTGGTTCCCGACGCGCCATTCGTGGAGCCGTCCGTTGGCGATGCGGTCGCCCCACTCAGCGCCTGTCCCGCCGTCATTGCGTGATTGAAGATTGCTGCCGCTGTTCCCATTTGCTCCTCCCTGCTTTGCTTCTTCCCTTTGTTCTTCGCGTCCGCCTGTCTTTTCGTGCCGCACGAACTTCGAGCCAATGCCCAGGTCTACGCCATCACTGAAATATGCGTGCCGCGTCCATCACGCGCGTACGCCGTCGCGTCGATTCCGTTGGCCTGCGTGGCAGAGTCCGCTGACGAAACCCCTGCGCCGACGCCTGGCTGTGGCACGGCCGCCGGACTTTGCTCTCCACGCTCGCTTGCATTTTGCTGCATCCCCTGATTCATTCCCTGACCCGGGCTCTGATCCGGCCCAGCCTCGATTCCGCCATTTCCCGGAGCGGCCATGGTCACCGTAGCTACCGCCGTATGTTGTTCCGAGAGGTACGTGCTCAATCCCGCTAAATGCCCGCTCAGAGCCTGCGCTGCCTCGCTCGATCCCGGAACGAGCGCCGCGTGAACACTGCCTCCGCTCAGATCCGCGCGCACGCCAACCCAGCCCAGCGCAGGATCCTCGAATCCAGCCTCAGCCTGGCGGCCTCCTGCATGAACCCAACTCGGCGCGCCAACCGAAGATCCGGCATCGAGCGCGGCAAAGGTTTCTTGCGGCGATGGTGCTGGGCCTGCAGTCGAGCCGCCGATTGTCGCCGGAGTGTTCGCTGTTCCATGTGCGCTGGCTGGATCGCGGGCCAAGGACGACGTTTCCATTCCAGTATTTTGCGCAACCGCGACGTGCGCTCCGATCTGCTGCGAAACTGCCGTGTTCGCTCCTCCAGCAGTCTCATGCGTTGATGGAATCAGCGGAGCCTGCGGTCGATTGGCACCGTTTTCTGCGCTGGGGTTTTCGGTTGCTGCTGCAGGACTTGCCGGCGCGGCTGACGTCCCGCCTGTTGCACCAATCGCGCGCTGCACTGCGAATCCTTCGACCGCCGTTTTGTGTTCGCCGATTACTGAATTCGTTCCCGCATCCATCGCGCTGGCCGCTTTTGGCGCGCTCCCTGTCGCAATTCCCGCTGCCATTGAAGAAGCGCTCGGCACTGTTGCGAAATCTTCCTGATCGTCGAAGTGTTCCTGGTCTGGCTCACGGATCGCGTCGACTGCACCCGCATTCATCGCGTTGCGGTTTGGCACGGTTCGTGGGGCATGAATCGGAATCTGCCCCGATGCGCGCGCACTTGAGGTCGAGGTCGCGGCGGCCATCGACGGCATGATTGAGGCAACACCCTTTCCGGCATTCACGGCAGCGGCGGTTGCGGGCGCGGGCTGGTTGGTGAACGTGGCTCTGCTCTCAAACCGATCATCGGCTTCATCAAGGAGACCAGGCACCCTCGAAAGAATCGATTGCGCAGGTGGAGCGCTCATCGGGAGCGGCATGACCGCCTGCACCGCAAGGCCGCTGCCAACAATTGGCGGCACTGCCGCTGCATGAACGGCTTGAGCGGATGGTCCCAGCTCTCCCGCATCTTTTGTCTCGCTGGCGCGATTCTTGATCTTCGAACCGATCGGCGTATTTCCGATGCTGCCCGTTGTCTCTGCCGCGCTCCAAGCAGACGCGCTCTGCGTGCCTGCCGCAATGCCCGTTGACTTCGTCGCTGGCAGAGGCTGGTTGGCTCTCGCGACGTTGCTGGCTGAAACTGCCGCGTTTGTTGTTGATTCACTTCCTCCATTAGCTGCGAGCGACGGTTGCGCAGCCTCGCGGCCAACCGTCGCCAGCGCCTTTAATAAGCTCCCCGCGCTCCGGCCACCGCCGCCGTCCGTTGCCGCGTCCGGTTCGCTTTCGACTTCTTCCGGGGCCTCGCCAGGATCGCGCGCCAACACGCTCCATGGATGCAGCATGGTCTGCCAGTTCGTTTTCAGGCTTTCGTTTTCCGCGACCGGCGCCCCGCCGCCCTTCGTCGCGCTGCGCCATGATTCGTTTTTGTCGTTGCCGGTGACCTGTGCCGCAGTCTCGCCCGCTGCTCCATTGCCGCCCGCACGCGCGAACGCCGCTCTAAAGCCGCCACCCGGGCCAACAGCCGTAGCGCCTACCGAGTCAATGTTCGAACCTGACCCTGCCGGTAAACCTGCGCCCTCCGTTCCCAATCCTGCGGCTCTGCCACCCATTCCAGAGGCCGCTACCCCAGGTTCTGCGGCCCCCCATCCAGCTGGCGCGCCCGATACGGCGATCCTCATGCCCGATTGTGCGACGCCGCCCACTCCAACAATCCCGCCTGCCCCGGTGACCGCGCCCTCTCCAACAATGCCGCCCGCACCGGCAATTCCGCCCGGCCCGATAACCCCGCCCGCTCCGGCAACCCCGCCGAGGTCCATGTTCACGGCAAGTGTCATGCGAGGGAGGAGTGCAGTAGAAGTGCCAAAGTGTTGCTGAGGGAGTTAGGAGATTATCAAAACTGGAAGATTGATTCAATTTAAGGAAGATCGTTGCGAACGCTGATTCTTTTCACTCAAGTTCCTGGCACCGCACCCTGCAATTGCAGTCCATTGATTACCTCTGACCGCAAACTCCGGCTTCTTCCGTCATTTCGTAATTCGCGCGCTGGCGCATGGTGGGCACAATGACTCACTCTTGGTTAGGTCATTCATACGTGGACGTCCGCCATTTCGTCAGCTCAAGTCGCGCCGCCATCAACTCTTTTCCTGGGCGCCATCGAGCGCTCTGCCTCTCTTAAAAACCAGTCGTCAATCTCCCGCTGCGCGCGGCGGCCTGCCACGATTGCGTCCGCGGCCTTCGTTTTCTGAATCAGCGTCTCCACTTGCAGCCGCTCCATCCTTTTTTCGAGAAACTCCGCCCGCCGTTCCGCTACTTCGGCTTCCATCTCCGCGATTCTTGGCTTGAGCGCCATCACGCGACAGCTTGCCGCGCGCGTCTCCTCCAGACCCGCGATTCGGTCCGCCGCATCAGTCGAAGCCGCGCTTGCCGTTACGTGCCTGCGTCCGCTGCGTTCGCGTTCCCGAACCACCTCGAGCGCCGCTTCCAGGAAACGCAAATCTCGCAGCGCTTCCTCAAGCGCTGCCTGGCTTAGTTCCTCTTCTAGCCCACGTACCTCAAACAGTCGTAGCAGGCCGCGCGATACCGCCATCGCTCAAATCTCTCCGGTCAGCGCGGCAAGACGGCGCAGGCAATCGCCAAATCCAACCTGCTCGAGCGCGCCCTGGGTAAGAAACGCGCGAACAGCTTCGCGAGCCCGCAATGCGCGGTCCAGCTCCGGGTCCGCACCCGCCTTATACGCGCCAATCCGAACCAGATCCTCTGAGCGCGCGTAGACCGCCATGAGTTTTCGCACCAGCGCGGCTTGCTCGCGATGATCCTCCGCGGCCACGGCGGGCATCAACCGGCTGATCGAATCGAGCACCGCGATGGGCGGATACCAACCTTCGGCGGCCATCGCGCGATCGAGCACTACGTGTCCGTCGAGCAGCGCGCGCACCGCGTCTACCAGCGGATCCTGCTGGTCGTCGCCCTCCATCAGGACGGTATAGAACGCGGTAATCGAGCCTGTGCGGAAGCGCCCGGCACGCTCGATCAGCCGCGCCAGCCGCGCGAACACCGACGGCGTATAGCCCTTTGCTGTGGGCGGCTCTCCCGCCGCCAGGCCAATCTCACGCGCCGCCATGGCAAACCGCGTCAGTGAATCGAGCACCAGCAAAACATTTTTCCCTTCCGCGGCAAAGAACTCCGCCACCACGGTGGCCGCAAGCGCGGCGCGCATGCGCAAAAGCGGCGATTGATCCGAGGTTGAGACCACCACGACCGCGTGCTTCAAACCTTCGGCGCCGAGAGAGTCGCGGAGAAACTCGCCCACCTCGCGGCCACGCTCCCCCACCAGGCCCACCACTGTGACTTCGGCCTCGGTATTGCGCGTCATCATGCCGATCAGCGTGCTTTTGCCCACGCCCGACCCGCCAAAGATTCCCACCCGCTGCCCGCGTCCCACCGTCAGCAGCGCATCGATCGCGCGAATCCCAGTGCCCAGCGGCTCCTCGATGGGCACGCGATCGAAGGGCGAGCGCACCGCGCCATCGAGAGGCAGAGTCGTTGCAAGATTAGGCGTGCGGCCGCCATCAATCGGGATTCCTTGCGCGTTCAACACGCGGCCCAGCAACGCCGGACCCACTTCGATTTGCGGCATCACGCCTTCGGACCAAACGCCATCGCCGAAACGAATCCCGTCGGCCGCTTCGACGGGCATGGACAACACATGCGACCCGCGAAAGCCCACCACTTCGGCCGCATGCGCCAGTCCCGCCTGGTCCTCAATTTCGCAGCATTCGCCCACCGAAACCGGCGGACCCGCGGACTCGATCGTCTGCCCCACTGACTCGATCACTTTGCCGCGCCAGCGCCACGGCTGTCTCCGCTCAAGGCGCGCAAAGTATCGGTCAAGCTGCGGCGTCATGCTCGCGCCTCGTCAAGAGCCCCATCGGCATTGGACGCCGCGCTCGTCCCGGCCAACCCGGCGCCGGCGCGATCGAAAAACCCGTGCTCGATTTCTGTCAACTGCGCGCGTACGCCGAGGTCGACCGTTCCCACCTCGCTCTCGATCCGGCAGTCGCCCAGACGCATTTCTTCCCCCGCCATCACCTGCGGCTTCACGGCCAGATGGGGCAAATGCGCGATCGCCTCCCGCCACAATTCGAGTTCCGCCGCGGGCACCAGCAATCGCACTTCGGAGGAGGCCGCCAGTTGTCCCAGCGCGACACGCACCGCGCCCGTCAAGAGCAGCGGATCCATCTGTGCCTCGCGGCGCAGAATGCGCGACGCCACCGCCAGCGCCAGCTTTACGACTTCTTTCTCCACGGCGCGCAGATAGCGCTCGCTCTCCTCAGCAAAGCGCGCAACCAGAGCGCCGAGTTGCCGTTTTTTCTGCTCTGCCTCGGAGGCCATCGCCGCCGCACGCACTTCGCGCTCAGCCTCCCGGCCCTCTTCCCGGCCCTGCACGCGCCCGCCTTCAAAGGATCGCCGCGCAGCTTCCGCTTCATTCTCAATCCCAGCGGGACCGGCACTATTTCCGCGCGCGCTTCGACCCCGGCCCTGCGCCGAAGCCGTCGCATGGTCGTCCCCCGCCTCCGCCCAGCCGCTCCACTCTTTTGCGGCCGCGCAAGGGCAAGCCGGATAATCGAGCACTTCCATTTCGCCCGCTGCGACCTTGTCTTGCGCCTCCATCGTCAGCCTCAAATCTTCGCTTCCGTTCCGCTAACCTTTGCCCAGGTCACGCCAGCATTTCATCGCCGGTTTCGAGCTTGAGGATCACCTTGCCCTCAGCCTCGAGCCGCCGCGCCAGATTCAGAATCTCCTGCTGCGCTTGCGCCACTTCGCGTGAGCGCACCGGGCCGAGCACTTCCATGTCCTCTTTCAGCATCTCCACGGCACGCGAGCTCATGGCCTTGAAGATCTGCGCGCGCAACTCATCGTTCGCTCCGCGCAAAGCCAGCGCCAGTTGCCGCTTGTCGACCCCGGAAACGATTTCGCGGATGGTCGCCGCTGGCACGGTGATCAGATCCTCAAAGGTGAACATCAGGTTGCGAATGCTCAACGCAAGCTCCGGCTGGTTCTCTTCAATCGTTTCGAGAATCTTCTTCGACTCCTCGGCGTTGAGCCGGTTCAAAAGATCGGCCACGGCCTTGAAGCCGGAGTAGCTGCGGCGCGCCGTGTCGCCCACGCTTTCCAGACGCCGATGCAGAATCAGCGCCACCTTCTGCGCCATCTCCGGAGAAAACTGCCGCATCTCCGCCAGCCGCTGGATCGAGACGACCTTATGTTCCTCGCTCAGGTTGTCGAGCACCGTCGAGGCGCGCTTGGGATCGAGATGCGCCAGCACCAGAGCGATCGTCTGCGGGTGCTCGGAGTCGAGCAGCTTGCCCAGCTGCTGCGGATCGGTGCGCTGCAGCTTCGCCAGGTTGCCCTGCGCCGCCTCCTGCGAACGCCGCATCAGCGCCATCATGTCTTCGGCGCGTTGCTTGCCAAAGGCCTCGACCAGCACGCGGCTCGCGTAATCCATGCCCCCGTGCACCATGAAGTTCTGCGTGTCCAGCAGGCCCCAGAACTCCTCAAGCACCTCGGTGGAAAGCTCAGGCGTGATGCCGCGCAGATCGGCCAACTCCTCGGTGATTTGCTGAACATCGTTCTCCGGCAGGCAGCGCAGAACCTCCTTAGCCAGCTCCTCGCCCACGGCCACCAGCAGGATGGCCGCCTTGCGCACGCCGGAGAGGTTCGCTCCCGCGCGGTGCCGCGATGCTCCGCTCTCGATTCCCTGCTCCGGCAAGGCCCGTTCCTTTCCCCGACTCTTTCCCCCAGCTCTCGCCCCGATCAATTTCGGCCGGCAGCGGCTACTCGGAGTGAATCCAGCTCTGCAGCAGGCGCGAGCTTTGCGTGGGTTCGCGCTTGATGTGCCCCGTCACCTGCTCATAGATCTCCTGATTGCGCTGCCGCTCCGGATCGAGCGGCGCCGGCTCCGGAGGGTTCAACGCCGGGGATGCGGATGAAGCCACCTCCCGCCCTGCCGTTTTTTGTGGTCCGCGCGCCACGAGCGCCGCACCGGCATGGCGAATGGCGGGACGCACAGCAAATGCCACCACCACAAAAAGTCCCAGCAGCAACGTGGCGTACTTCACCAGCATCGGCGAACTCTCCGCATCGTTCAGAATCTGCTCGGAGACACCAACCGGCGGCTGCCCCTGGTTGCCGTCGAAGGTGAGGTCCTGCACCGTCACCACGTCGCCGCGCGCGGTATCGAAGCCCACTGCCGCCTGGGCCAGGGCGGTCAGGTTGTGCAGCTCGTCAGCTGATCGCGGCTGCCAGACGGCGGCATGGTTCTTCGCCGCCGGCGAGATCAGCCGGTCATTGACCACAATCGCCGCCGTCAAGCGGCGCACGCGACCGGGATTCTCCACTGTGTGCCGCACGGTTTTCGAAACGCCGTATGTGCTCGACTCGCTCTTCGCTGTCTGCGGCGGCGCGGTCTCGCGCGGATATACAGGCAGGGCCTGTGTGTTGGGCGCATTCGATGCCGTACCCGGAACGCCTGCCGCCACCGGCTGCGCTCCCGTGCTCTGGTCGGTGCGCTGCATCGCCAGAGTCGCCGTCTTGTCCGGATCGTAGACTTCCGCCGTTTCGTCGGTGGCCGTCTCGTCGTAATCCAGCGTGACCGAAGCGCGTACATTGCCTGCACCGGTTACGGGCTCGAGTGTCGAGATGAGCTTGTCCTCGAGCGCCTGCTCGGCGCTCAGTTGCATCGCTTCCGGAGTCTTTGGGCCCAGCAGCAGGTTGCCGGACGCGTCCACCAGCACCACGTGATCCGGAGTTAGGCCGTCGACCGCCGAGGCGACAAGATTGCGAATCGCCTCCGGCTCGCCGTCGGCCAGCGTGCTGCGCCGCAGCTTCAGCACGACCGAAGCCTTGGCTGGCCGCTCCTCGCCCTGAAAAAGCGAATCGTGGGGCAGCACCAAATGCACGCGCGCCGACTGCACGTCGGCGAGAGTGCCCACCGTATGCTCGAGCTCCCCTTCGAGGGCTCTTTGATAATTCACCTGCTCGTCAAACTCCGACCCTACCCAGTTCGGCTTGTCGAAGATCTCAAAGCCCAGCCGGCCACTCTTCACGCCGCCCTTGGCCGCGGTTGCCAGGCGCGCCTTGTCCAGTTGCGCGGCAGGAACAAGAATGCCCGCGCCATCTGGCGAGGGCTCAAAGGGAATCTGCGCCACGGCAAGAGTCTGTCCGATCTGGCGCGCGTCGTCCGGATCCAGATTCGTGTAGAGCGTGCGCCAGTCGGGGCTCATGGCGTACCAGGTCAGCCCGCCGATCAATCCGATCAGCATCAGCACGCTCACCAACACCCAGCCGCGCTGCGCCCCGGCCATCTGCGCCCAGCGCACCTGGATCAACCCCAGAAACCCCGACAGCTTGCCGCCCGGCTGTACCCTTCCCGGCATTGCCGGCGGAGTTTTTTCCAACTGTGTTCCCGTGGCCATGGTTGCTCGGTCTCGCTTTGGCCTCTAGCATCGTCCGGCTAGAAGCTAGTGGCTGGTAGCTAGTGGCTGAACTCAGAACTGCATTCCCATCACGCTCTGGTAAGCCTGCACCGCCTTGTTGCGCACGGCCAATGCCAGTTCAAACGCCATGTCTGCCTTCTCGGTGGCAATCATCGCCTGATGCACATCTACGCCCGTGCCGGTCATCAGGCCGCTCACGGCTGCGCTGGCCTGATCCTCGAGCCGGCTCACGTCGCCCACGGCATCGGTGATCAGGTTGGCAAACGGCGCCGCGGAAGTTGCTCCTGCTCCGCCCGCCGAAAACACGCTTGGGCCGCGGGCGACCGCACTTGAAGCCGTGCCGGCTGCAGCGCCGGCAATCGCGCCGATGGCATTTGTCGCAACGGACATTTCTCGCGCCTCCGATCCTGCTCGTTCCATCTGCTTCGCGCCGGCAGCTCCTCGATCCCTGCCCACTAGCTCTTCGCAATCTCCAGTGCCGACGTGATCATGCCCTTCTCGGCCTGGACCGCCGAGCCATTGAGGCCATATGCACGCGTCGCCCCCATCAGGTCCACCATTTCTGTAAGAGGATTAATGTCGGGATAGGCGACGTAGCCGTCGGACCCGGCGTCGGGATGGCCCGGATCGTAGCGCTTGAGCGGCGGCGATGGATCCTCGACCACCTGAGAGATGTGCACGCCGGGCGTGACATTGGGGGCTCCGGGGAAAGGCAACAACGGAGGCAGCGCCGGCGCGCTGGCCGGTCCCGCCGTGAGCGGATCTGAAGCCGCGATTCCCGCGTCACTCCCCGTGACCGCCGCGTTCGTTGCTTCGATCATCGATCCGGACATCGATCCGGTCATCGAATTGCTCATGGAATCGTTCATGGAATCGAGAAAGCCGGCATCGCCTCCGTTGGCGGCAAAGACAACCTCCTGCCGGCGATAGGGACCGCCTTGCTCGGTGCGCGTCGTTTCCGCGTTGGCCATATTCGCCGCCACCACCTCGGCGCGCATGCGCTCAGCCTCCATGGCCGAGCCTGAAGCTTGCATCATTCCGAACAGATTCATCGCTTAACCTCCCCGTCTTGCCCTTGGCTCCGCTTTTCTTCTTGCGTTTGTTTCCGCGTTTGCATTTGCTTTTGCACTTACGTTTGCTTTTGCTCTTGCTTTTCCTGCTCCCTATTCCCTACTCCCTGGTCCCTGTCCTTACGTCTTATCCGCGTGGATGGCGTCCATCACGCGCTGATACTCCTGGCGCAGCAGCGCCACGCCGGTTCTGAACTTCAGTTGCGCCTCGGCCAGCTGCAGGCTCTCGCGATCGATCGAAACGTTATTTCCATCGGGCCGCGCAATCAATCCATCCACATCCGCAACACGCACCTTGCGGGGAGCGTGCCCGCTCTTCACGTCGTCCATGGCGCCGCGCATCTCGGCTTCAAAGTCCATGCCCACGGTGCGGTAACCGGGCGTGTCGACGTTGGCCATATTGGCCGCGGTCAGCTTGGCCTCGGCGACTGACAGATCGAGATAGCGCGCGATCTGATCGCTCAGTTGCGTTTCGATTTCCATGCCCATCCGAACCTCCTCGCGCGCTGCCGCGTCCAATCACCGACTTGACCCAGGAATTCAGACCTTCGACCCGCGCTGCCACCCCTCTGCCGGAGGTTAGTTCACCGACAGGCCGAAGTCGATCTCGCGCGTGGTCAGCACGGGGCTCTCCCCGGCTAGAATCGCGCCGCGCTCCAATACATGCTCCAGCTCGCGCACGTTGCCGGGCCATCCGTGCGCGGCCAGCTTGGCCATGGCTCCTCCGTCGACGCGTTTCCTCGGTGTGTCGCGGCCCAGCTTTTCGAGAAAGTGCTCGACCAGCAACGGCAGATCCTGCGCATGCTCCGAGAGCGAAGGCGTGCGGATGAGAAAGACGGCCAGCCGGTAATAAAGATCGGATCGGAATCCGCCCGATTGCGCCTGCGACGCCAGCGGCCGGTGCGTGGCGGCGATGATGCGGACATCCACACGGAGGGTTTCGTTGTCGCCGACCCGCTGCAACTCGCCGCACTCGACAAAGCGCAGCAGCTTGGATTGCAGCCCCAGCGGCATTTCGCCAATCTCGTCGAGAAACAGCGTGCCCCCGTCGGCGGCTTCGATGCGTCCCGTGCGGCCCTGCACCGCGCCGGTAAATGCGCCGCGCGTGTGCCCGAAGAGTTCGGCCTCGAGCAGCGATTCAGGAATGGCCGCGCAGTTGATGGCCACGAACGGCTTGCGGCTGCGCGACGACAGCCGGTGCAGCGCCTCGGCTACAAGCTCTTTGCCAGACCCCGTCGGACCTTCGATCAGGACGGGCGTCAATCGCGGAGCCACAAGGCGCACGCGGCGGCTGATCTCGATCATGCAGGGCGCGATGCCAATCAGCTCGGGCAAGCTCTCGGCGCAACCTGGCGCGGCCTCCGCAGCAGGCTGAATGGGCATTGCCTTCAGAACGCCCCCCGCAGGCTTCTTTGCGTTCGACTCCGGCGACGGCCCCGTTTTAGACAACTGTACCTTCGGCAATTCGGGTTTCGGCATTTCCACCACGCTTCGCGCCGTTTCCAATGCGGGAGCCGCATTCCACGCCACTCCGTCGTTTTCCTGGCTGCTGCGCAGCGCGTAGAGCAATTCCTGGCGGTAGGGACCGCGCGCGCTCTCAGAGCCGCTCGATCCTCCGGCAGTCACCACGTCGACTCCCGGAAAGCCTCCTCTGAAGTCCGAGAGAAACTCGCTCAAATCCAGGTCCGGCAGCCACGAGTCGACAATGAGCGCCTCGGGATGCGCCGCTTCTGCTTCAGCCCATGCCTCGGCTCCGCCTTCAGCCTCGCGGACCTGCCAGCGCAGCCCAGTGAGCACCTGCGAAAGCCGCTGGCGAAAGCTGCGATCGGCGCTCGCGACCAGCGCCGTGCGGGTGCGGATGCGGGTATGCGTAGGAAGAACGGGAACCGAGAAAGGCTGCATGAATGGGCTCCTTATAGCCGTCGAAATCGGTCAATGAATGTGTGGGCCGGCAGACAATGCGTGGGCCGGCGAATCAACTGCCCAGGCAGGGCTCGTGCGCCGCGACCGCCGGAGCGGTTGAGGAAACCTCAGCGTGTGGCGCCAGCCCAATTTGAGGGATCGAGGTCGCCAGCTCCGCTTCCGGCGGGACCATGTATCCATGCCCGCGCACAGTCCGGATCAGGCGGCCCGGTGGCGGATCTTCGAGCTTCCGTCGCAGGTAATTCACATACACGTCCACAATGTTAGTGGTCTGCGCCGGCTCCAGGTTCCACACCGAGTCCAGTAACTCCACCCGCGTCACGCACTCGCCGCGGTTGAGCATCAAGTGTTCCAGCAGCGCAAATTCTTTATTTGTGAGAATAATCAGGCGTCCGCCGCGCCGCGCCGTATGCTCCAGCCGGTCCAGTTCCAGATCACCCGCGCGCAGTTGCAGCCGTGTCTCCCTCTTTCGGCGCAGCAGCGCCCGGCACCGCGCGCGCAGCTCATGCAGGCTGAAGGGCTTGGTCATCAGATCGTCGGCGCCCCGGTCGAGGCAGCGTACCCGCGTGTCCACTTCCTGCCGCGCCGTCAACACCAGCACCGGCAGATCGGCATCGAGCAATCGCACCTCTTCAAGCACCTGCTCGCCATCCTTCACCGGCATGTTCAGGTCGAGGATGGTCAGGTCCGGCAACTCCCGGCGAAATGTCTCAACCGCAGCGCCGCCATCGTAGGCCAGGTGGACGCGATGCCCGTCAGCCTCCAGACCGCGGCTCAGAAACTGTCCCAGTGCTTTGTCGTCTTCGGCAATCAGTAATCTCATGAGAGCCCTTCCATCGTTCCGCGCCCTGCATCCACCGCGTCTTCTTCTTCCGCTGCATTCTCTTTGTCTCTGCCAACGAACGCTGCGGTGAGCAGGGCCGCACATCCACATTCCGGCGTGGAGAGAAGGAACTCAAGGAAGAATTGGGAGAAATGAAATTGCGGAGGACGGAAACGGATTCGAGAGAATTTCCAATCCCTTAATGGGTGAGGAGGCCGTGATCTGTGACGGCAAACACAGAATGGCGGCGCGGTTGCCAGAAATCATCGAACGCCGCACCAGCTTAAACCTGCCTTCTTACAGCAAACGGCTGCCGCAATCACGCCGCCTTCGCGCGTCCCGCCGCCTTCTCCTCGTACATTGCGGCATCGGCGCGAGCCAGCAACTCTTTCATCGCCTCGCCCGCCGCGCGCTCCGCCAACCCAATCGACGCGTCCACACGCAGCTTGACCTCGCCCGCCTTGCCGCGCACCGTGTAGCTGCCGCAGATCCACTTGCGCAGGCGCACCACCTGCGCTTCTGCCTCCGCCAGCCCGCAATCGAACAGCAAAATGAACTCGTCCCCGCCCCAGCGCCCGATCACGTCCGTGGCGCGACAAGCCGACCGCAGCTCTGTGCTGAACTGCTTCAGCAAGTCGTCGCCGGTCACATGCCCGTGATCGTCGTTCACTTTTTTGAAGCGGTCAATATCGACAATCGCAACGCAGAACGGCGCTTCTGCCGCCATGCGCTTCTCCAACTGACCCTCGAAATAGAGCCGGCTGCTCAGGCCAGTCAGCGCGTCGCGCGAAGCAATCTCCTCCGCTTCCTCCAGCTTGGTCTGATAGGTTGCCACCTGCTCCTTCAACTGATCCAGGACCGCCTTGCCTTCGGCCGTCATGCGGTCGATCGAAGACTTCAACTCGCTGGCGCTCTTCTCGATCGACGTGCGGATCTCGGTTAGGTCGTCCAGGCTGACGATGGCCTTGAGCCTTTCCGTCACCTCGCTCATCCGGCCGGCGCACCGCTGGTCGCGTGTGCCCACTGACTCCGCGGTTCGCGCCATCATCAGCAGCATTTCTTTCACTTCGCAGGCCTTCTGCTGGAAGTGCTTCGCCGTCCCACGGCCCCAACCGCGGATCTGCTCGCGAACACCGGAGTCGGTTGTCGCCATCGCCGCCGGGCTCATCGCCACCGAAAGCCCCGTTTTGAGCTCGCTGAGTCGCCGCTTCAGCTCATCGCCCATTCCCGGGCAGGCTTCCATGCTCGAATTGCCCATCTCCATCAACGCGGAGCCATAGGCGTCGATCACCACGGGAAACAGATCGCCTTCCGCGCACTTCACAGGCGCGACAGAATCTGTTTGTTGCGATTCGAGATATTTTTTCAGCGAAATCATTGCCGCCTCTATGTGCGATCCCGGTTGCGTCAACTTCGCGCGTACACCGCGCATCAAACTTTATCGGCAGCAATTTAATTCTGTTCAACTGGCCAGCGCCCCGTTCCCAAGGAAAGCGCGATCCCAAGGTAGTCTTGATTGCCGGCCGGGAATTCCGTTCTGCCGGACTGACTGAGAAGCTGAGGAAAACCGCGGCTGGACCCGCTTTGCCAAGCCTGATTTGCACCCCGCTTAGGGCTATTTCCGCCTCTTTCACGAAGAATTAACTCATTGAATCTGTTCTAAGTTGGCTGGTAAGGTTACCAAAGTGTATGCTAATGCCTAAAGAGTCCTACAAAAGCGCTATCGCCCTTTCCTTAGAAATCGCCGATTCTTTGATCAATAGAGATTAGAAAAAGCGCGGCGCCATGCACGCGCATGAACGGAGTGCCTTGGTTGACTGGAGCAAACTTCCCGATTTAGGAGCCGTTGCGCTCCTCACCTTAGCTTTTGCATCTGTCGCGCGCCATGCGCGAGCAACGGTTTCGGCCATCTGGCTTACTGGCTGGTTCCTGATCGCAGTTCATTTCGCAGCCTTCATGTTTCTGGGTGCGCCGGGACGCTGGACCGATCTCGCGTCTTTCATCGGCCTCGCCGCTCTTGCCTGCGCCGGCCTTCTGTTTATGTGGGCGGCTGTGCCGCATCGTACCAAGCAACGCTCCAGCCGCTGGATGCTCGCGGTTCTGCTGACGATTTACACACTCTATTTCGCTCTTCTTGTCATCGACCCCATCGCATCCTGGGCTTTGAAGCCTACGGCCATGCTCATCGGCATCTTGCCGCTTAGCATTCTGGTCCTCGCATTCCGTCAGTTCCGGCATCCGCTGCGCTGGGCCCTCGTTGCATTGAACGTATGCCTTTCCATTTTTCTAGTGGCCGTTCAGAATCGCGCTGACATCGGCCCAACGCTTGCCTTCGGAGCTGTGCTCTTCATCGTTTACCTCGGTTGCGCCATCCATTTCTGGTACACCTACCACCGCGCGACTGCGGGTGCCTTCATCACCATTGCGGGCTTTTTTGCGTGGGCCGGCGTTTTCGTAGCCGAACCCTGTGTCAGGTACTTTTTTCCCAATCTCCACCTCGAAAACGAAGTTTGGAACCTGCCCAAGTATGTTGTGGCTGTGGGCATGATCATGATTCTTCTTGAGGATCAACTGGAGCACAACAAGTATCTTGCCCTGCACGATGAGCTGACTGGCTTGCCCAACCGACGTCTCTTTCAGGATCGCCTCGATAGCGCCATTGAGCGCGCCCGCCGCACCGGTTCACATGTCGCTTTGCTACTCATCGACTTGGACAACTTCAAGCTGGTGAACGACACCGCAGGCCATCACGCTGGCGACGAGCTCCTGAAGCACGTCGGAAATCTCTTCACAGGTCGCGTGCGCCGCTCCGACACTGTCGCCCGCACCGGCGGCGATGAGTTCTCGGTCATCCTCGAGGAGCCCATGACCCGCGCCGATGCCACGCGCGTCAGTAAAACCCTCGCCAAGCTTCTTGACGAGCCGGTCACCTTTGGCGGCAAGGAATTGCGCGTCGGTGCCAGCGTCGGCATCGCTGTTTTTCCCGACGACGCCGCCGATTCCGAAGCCCTGCGCATTGCGGCGGACCTTCGCATGTATGCAGGCAAGACCGCGACCAAAGAGAACGGTGCGGATGCGAAACCCGAGCCGCCTAAGCGGAAAGCGCCTCACAGCGTCAAGCCCGAGCCCGGGCTTCAAACTGCGGCGGAATAACGTGCCGTTTAACCATTTGCGCCCGCGTCTCCTCGCAGCAAAAACACCGGTCTAAGACAAGAAGACCCGGACATTCAGTCCGGGGCTTCTTTTGTTTAATGAGGCGGGGCGTTGCTCACCCCTGCCCGCCGCCGGGTCTCCGTCCCCCGCGACGACGTCGGCGCCGGTTGTTTGCGCCTGCACCAGCGCTTCCGCCCGGCCGTCCTCCCCCAGCGAACGGCGAACCGCCGGCATGAACCACCGGGGCCCCATCCACTCGGTTGAAGTTTGGCTCGTTCGCCTCGTCGATCTCCACGCCGCCACCATCCTCATCGAAATCGTCTCCGCCCTCGATCAGGATTGTGCTCTGGTTTGAACTCGGTTGGCGTTCGTCAAACTCATTGCGTGGCGCGGAGATTCTGGGGCTCGGTGTCGGCGCCGAAACCGGCGGCGCATAGTCCCCCTCCTCAGACTGCGCCGGAGCGGATTGCCCCAGCTTTGCCTTCTGCTCCTTGATGAGCGCCTTGCGGCTCAGCTTGATGCGATTGCCTTCGATGGCCAACACCTTCACCATCACTTGGTCGCCCTCGCGTAGCTCGTCCTTGACTTCCTTCACGCGATGCTCCGCGATTTCGGAGATGTGCAACAGTCCATCGGTGCCCGGGAACAGCTCGACGAACGCGCCGAACTCGGCCAGCCGCACCACCTTGCCAAGGTAGGTCTTGCCCACCTCAGGAACCGCGGTCAGGTTGCCGATGATCGCCAGAGCCTTGGCCAGTCCTTCGGCATCGCTCGACGCCACGCTCACCTTGCCCGTGTCGTCCACGTCGATCTTCGCGCCCGTCTGTTCCACGATGCCGCGAATCGTCGCGCCACCCTTGCCGATCAGGTCGCGAATCTTGTCCGTCGGAATCATTACGGTTTCGATGCGCGGCGCATACTTTGAACGCTCCACGCGCGGCCCGTCCAACGCTGCGTCCATCTTGTCCAAAAGGAAGAGCCGTCCGCGGCGCGCCTGCTCCATGGCCTGTTGAAGGATCTCGCGCGTCAGGCCGCCGATCTTGATGTCCATCTGCAGCGCGGTAATTCCCTTGCGCGTTCCGGCCACCTTGAAGTCCATATCGCCGTAGTGATCTTCCGCGCCGGCAATATCGGTCAGGATGGCGTAGTCGTCGCCTTCCTTCACCAGGCCCATCGCCACTCCGGCAACCGCGCCCTTCAGCGCAATGCCAGAATCGAAGAGAGCCAGGCTCGCTCCACACACCGAAGCCATCGACGAAGATCCATTCGACTCCAGAATGTCGCTCACGATGCGCATCGAATAGGGCGACTCATCGACGCTCGGCAAAACCGCGCTGATGGCGCGTTCCGCCAACGCTCCGTGACCCACTTCGCGCCGGCCCACACCGGTCATACGTCCTGTTTCACCAACGCTAAACGGCGGAAAGTTATAGTGCAGCATGAAGTTCTTGCGCTGCTCGCCCTCGTAGCTCTCCAGCCTTTGCCCGTCGTCGGCCGTGCCCAGCGTCGCTGTCACCAGCGCCTGCGTTTCGCCGCGCGTAAACAGTGCCGACCCGTGTGTCCGAGGCAGCACGCCGGTCTCGATCGTGATCGGCCGAATCTCGTCGAATGCGCGCCGGTCGGGCCGGATGCGCTCTTTCGTCACCTGCTCGCGGAAGAGCCGTTCGCGCAAATGCTCGTAATAATGCGCCAGCTTCTTCTTTCCGTCCGCATCGTCGGCAGCAAGCCCCGCAGCCAACTCCTTCTTGATTTCGTCGACCAGAGCATAGCTCTCGATCTTGCCATGCGTCTTGGTGTCCAGCGCATCCTTGAGCCGATCGCCGACCTTCGCTTTCAACTCGCCGTAGTACGCTTCGTCGAATTCCGGCGCGGTAAACGCCCGCTTCTTCTTTCCGGCTTTCGATACCAGCTCGTCAATGGCGGAGACAATCTTCTTGATCTCTCCGTGCGCAAACTCGATGGCCGCGAGGATCACCTCTTCGGTCTCTTCCTTCGCGCCCGACTCGATCATCACGATGCCGTCTTTGTGGCCCACGACCATGATGTTCACCGTCGTTGCCGCGCGCTCGGAGTACGTGGGATTCACCACGAATTCGCCGTTCACGCGTCCCACGCGCACGGCGCCAACCGTCGCGCCGAAGGGAATATCGGACAGGGCCACCGCAGCGGCCGCTCCGTTGATCGCAACGACGTCCGGATCGTTCTCCTTATCCGCGGAGAGCACCAGCGCAATCAGTTGCGTTTCATTGCGAAATCCATCGGGAAACAGCGGGCGCAGCGGCCGATCGATCTGGCGGCAGGTCAGAATTTCCTTTTCGCTGGGCCGGCCCTCGCGCTTGATAAATCCGCCCGGGATGCGTCCACCGGCGTAGGTGTACTCGCGGTAATCCACCGTGAGCGGAAAGAAATCGATTCCTTCCCTCGGGGTTTGGGAAGCCACAGCAGTGGCCAGTACGACGCTTTCGCCTGTCGTCACCAGCGCAGCGCCGGAGGCCTGCTTGGCCATGCGGCCGGTCTCAAAGACCAGTCGCTTGCCGCCGGCTAGCTCAACGGCTACTTCATGCTTCGTAGACATAGTGTCCTCGTTTCATTTTTTCGCTTGGGAAACTTGTGTGGGGATCGCGCGAATTCGCGCGCAAGAAACACCGATGCCCAGGCGTCCCTCTCAGGCCGCCCGGCGCGCCTTGGTCCGGTGTTCCATGTTGTATGGGGACCGTGACCAGAGTCCGGTCTAGATACTTCCGGTTCAATGTCGGCTTTCTTCTTTTTACTTCCGGATCCCGAGTTTGCCGATTACGTCGCGATAGCGGTCCGTATCGTGCGTCTTCAGGTAATCCAGCAGGCGGCGTCGCTTGCTCACCAGCATCAAAAGTCCACGGCGGGATGCATGATCCTTCTTATGGGCCTTGAAATGCTCGGTCAGCTCGTTGATCCGCTCGCTCAGAATCGCGATCTGGACTTCCGGCGATCCGGTGTCCGTTTCGTGGGTTCGGAAGCGTTTGATCAGGTCAGTCTTTTTCTCAATCGCCAGCACGGCGTGGGTAACTCCTCATTTTTTCTCGTGTCCACTCTTCAGTGTCTACTGAAAGATTAACATGAACTCCCTCAACCACAAAGCCCGCGACACTTCCCATTGCTGGGCCAGTTTACGTTCGTTTTGAAAGGGCACGACTTGCCGGGGTCCCCAACGACAGGTCCTCGTCGTTGGGGTTGCTTGAGTCGTGCCGACAGAAGCCATCAGCCCCAATTGCGGCTTTAGCCGCTGGGAGAAGGTCTCTTTCAAGCCGGTTGACTCCGTCTGGCCTCATAAATGCCCCTGCGGCATCGTGAGCACGCATGGGCCCCGGCCCGCTTCATTAGCCGCCCCCGCATCCTATATAGTGTTGCTCTCTCCCGGGGTGACCGATTTCCCCACTCAAACAGAGCGTGTTCAGCAAGACCGCCGCTCAATTCCAAAGGCAGTACAAAACCTCAAAAGGAGAAGCAAATGGCCGACTCATCTCCCCTCGGAATCGCAAAAATTTCCTCTGGCTGGGCGATCGCGCTGAGCGTCCTCTTGATCCTTGCCGGCATTTTGGCAATCGTCGTTCCGCCGATCGCAGGAATCGGAGTGGCGATCCTTGTTGCCTGGCTGATCCTGCTCGGCGGCATCGCGCACCTGGCCATCGCCTGGCATATCCGTTCAACTGGAGGCCTCGTCTGGGAGCTTCTTGTGGGGCTCCTTTACCTGGCCATCGCGATTTACATGCTGGTTTGGCCGGTTGCCGGACTCGCCTCGCTCACGCTTCTTCTCGCGGGCTATCTCTTCGCCAAGGGCATCATCGTGCTGATTCTGGCCTACCGAATCCGCCACCACGCGGGCTCCGGCTGGCTTTTCTTTGATGGCGTCACCGCCCTGGTTTTGGGTGCGATGATCGGCCTGAGCTGGCCATGGAGCAGCGAGTGGGCGATCGGAACTTTGATCGGGATCAGCATGCTCTTCGCCGGGATCACTCGCCTGCCCATGGCAATGGCAGCGCGAAGGCTGCTCGCAAAACCGGCGTAGTCGATCCTGCCGCAGTTTGAGCTCGAGCGACTTCAGAATTGCCAGATGCGGGAGCAATAGAAGCCGAACAGCATTTTTCCTAATCGAAGCCCCCAGCGGTTTTGCCGCTGGGCGGCTCGGTCCCTGTCTTTCTATTCCCAATCGGCTATTCCCTACTGGCTGTTCCCTGCATCCCGCCAGTAATTCGCCCTCGCCACAATCCGCGCCTCATAATCCTCGACCGTCCGCACGCGAATCGTGTGCAGTCCCGGCGTCGGGTCCGATGGGCTGAAGCTGATCAGGTACCGGTTGCGCGCATCCCGCGCCGCACGCAGGATCTCCCCCTCGAACGCCTTGTCGCTGAAGAAAGTTGTGTACTCGCCGCCGCTCATCTCGGCGACCTCTTTGGTCACGTTCTTTTTCGCCCCGTTGATCGCCATGATCAGCGGCGCGAGCAAATTCCCTCCGGCGGTCTGCTCCTGCAATCCGGGCGTCGGCGTGTGGGCCGGCGTCGTTTGCCCGTAATATGGGCGCGTCATATCCCTTGAAAACTCGGCCAGCCCCGGCGAAAACGACACGCTCAGCACCAGCACATCCGACTCGCCAATCTTCCTGATCAACTGCACCGGCTTGGTGTGTCTGCTGCCGTGGTCGCGCTCTTCGCTGATCAGAAGCAGCACGCGCCGGCATTCCTTGGGCTGCGACTCAAGCAGCGTCACCGCGTAATTCACGGTGTCCAGAATCGCTGCCCCGCCCCTGCCCGGCTGCAACTGCTTGAGCTTCGCATCCACTTCGTCGCCCGAGTGCGTAAAGTCCTGAACCAGGTGCGGCCTCGAGTCGAACCCCACCAGCGCCACCTGGCTCCTTGGATCGAAGAGAAACACATCGAGCAGCGGGCCCAACTGCGCCAGCTTGCCGAACTCCAGCACGCTCGACCCGCCCTCTTCCACGGCAACCACAAGGGCCACCGGCGCTGTATCCATCTCCGGCTGCACTTTTATCTTTTGCGGAACGCCGTTGTCTTCCAAAATAAAATCGCTCGGCTTCAGCCCGTAGAGAATCCCTCCGCCCTTCTCCTCCACGAGCGTCGGCACCAGCACTTCGGTTGTGGTTACGCGCAGGCTCGGCGCAGCGCCCGGCGCGACGGGCATCGGCTTGGGCGGTTCGATTGGCGGCAGCTGCTGCGACCGCGCCGAGGAGCTCATCGAAATGGCCGCACACACAACCAATGAGGATGAAAACAAGATAATCTTCATGTGCTCTTAGACTTCAGCATAAAGAATCTGGCCTCCAGTCGCAGAAATTGCCCATCCTTATCATCTGCCGGCTACTGTCAATTCCCTGTTTCCTGCTCCTTCGGACCCTGATATTCTGCCGTCTCGGAGGCAAGTATGCCCGCGCAGCACAACAATCCCAAAGTCGACGCCTACATCCAAAAAGCGCAACCCTTCGCACAGCCCATCCTCGTCCATCTGCGCAAAACCATTCACGCCGGCTGCCCGGGCGTTGAAGAAACCATGAAGTGGAGCCGCCCATTTTTCGAGTACCACGGCGTCATCCTCTGCAACATGTCGGCATTCAAGGAGCACTGCAGCTTCGGTTTCTGGGGACTCGAGATCGGCGCCATCCTGCGCAAAGCCGGCGTGGTGCGCGACGGGGCTATGGGCTCGCTCGGACGCATTACAAGCGTCGACACGCTTCCGTCCGAAAAAAAGCTCGTTGGCTGGGTGGCCCAGGCCGCGGCTCTGATCGAAAGCGGCCAGGAGAGAAGCCCCATCGCCGCTCGCCCTCGCGTCGTCAAACCGGCCAAGCCCGCGCTCAAGCCTTCGCCCGATTTCAATCGTGCTCTTTCCAAAAACAAGAAGGCCGCGGCCGCCTTTGCTGCCTTCAGCCCCAGTTGCCGCCGCGAATATATTGAATGGATCGTCGACGCCAAGCGCGCCGAGACGCGTGAGCAACGGATCGCGACCGCCGTCACCTGGATCGCAGAAGGCAAACAGCGCAACTGGAAGTATCAAAAGTAACCTTGGGGGATCCTGCCAAATTTATTGCCGGGCGTCAGCCCTTCGCGCACACACCAGCGTTCCTGCTCCTGACCGCCTATTCGCTAATCCCTGCCTTGGTCCCTCGTTCCCTCGGTCACTTGGTCCCTGCCTTTCGCGCCTCGCGCTCCAGTTCTCCCGTCCATGCCAGAAAACGCAACAGCTCCCAGCGCTCTGCCCACATAAAGCTAAGCACCGCCCCCGCCGTCAGCGTCTCAGCTTTCTTCCCGGAGTATGTCTCCACGCGCCAGCGCAGAAACTCGCTCCGCCAGGGAGCCAGCCGGTGGCCCCGGGTCGCATTCCACAAGAAACGCAATGCAGCAAACAAAGGGAATCCTCTCGCCTTGAGTATAGAGCGCGCGCCGGTGGCGGATTCATCCCTGCAGCTTGCTGAACAGGCTGTTCGACGTTGAATCCAGTTCCGCGATCACATCTTCCAGAGCCGTCTGCTGCGTCTCAGCCTGCGAAAGCTGCGTGGAGATTGTAGGAATATCGGCTTGCATCAGGTCGGTCTGTGCGGCCGTGAGTTGCGTCTTCTCGCTCGTCACCGCGCCCGACGCGGCGGTGATCTGCGTGATCGAATTGTCGACCGTTACACGCTGCTGCGAAACGTAACTCAATGCAGTGCTGAGAGCTGCCGTGTCACTCGCCGCATGCGCCGTATTCACCGTGCCGTTCGAGTAATCGGCTACTAGCGCATTCAGGGCGCCGAAAACGCTGCTCGTTCCAGCCCCCATAAAAATCTGGTCGCCCGGCACATTCAACTGGATCCTTTGCCCATTCGGCAGCTCAAGATAGTTCACGTTCTCGTCGCCGACATAGCTTGTCACCGCCGGCGATGTCGCCGTCAAAGTCGAAAATGGCGCCGCGGTCGTTTTCCCTCCGGCAAAGATGTACTGACCCTGATAACTGGTGTTGGCCAGCGACTGCACTTCGTTCAAAACCCCGGAGATCTGATTCGAGATCGACTTTACGTCGCTTGCATTCATTGTCCCGTTATTGGCGCTCGTGGCCAGCGAAATCGCCTGCGTCAGCTCGGAGACCACGCTTCCGAGCGCTGAGTCTGCTACCTGCAACTGCCCAGTTACAAGATTCGAGCTCTCGGTAAAGGAATCATCTTGCTGAATCTGATTCAGCAGCAGCACGTTTTCTCCCGCGCCTACCGGATTCTGACTCAGCGAGGCGATGCTGACTCCGCTCGATAGCTCCGCGCTCAACTGCTGCTCGCTGGATTGCGTCTGATCCAGCGATCCCACCAGATTCGTAATATATGTCGGATCAACCCGCACGGGCTCCCTCCAGAGACAATGTCGCGTTTCCGTTTCGACCGCGATTCACAACTTCACTCGTTCACTCATTCACTTTTTCACTATCCGCCGGATCCCTTGTTCCCTCGTCCACTTGTTCCCTCGGTCCCTGCTCTTACGCCACCGCCGTCTCCTCGCCCAGGTTCAGCGCGGAAGTCATCACCTGATTCAGAATTGTGAACATCTGCGATGCAGCCTGGTAGCTGTTCTCGAGCGTCGATAATGCCGCCGCCTCGTCGTTCAGGTTCACGCTCGATAAGGCATTGTTCTGCGCTTGCAACTGCGTCACGGATGCATTCTGCGCCGTGTTCTCGGTCTGCACCTCTGAAACCGTAGAACCCAGCGTGGAGACAAAGTTCGAATAGTAGTTGATGGGCGTCTGCCCATTCACGATCAGCCCGCCAGAAAGCTTCGCCATAGTCACGGCGTTCGAGTTGTCTCCGGTCCCGTTTCCCAATCCCGCTGCCGCTATCTGGCTGGGATCGGTCATGATCACGCTCATCGCCGCAGCACTTCCCGCTACCTGCGCAGGCTCGTTGAAGAGATAAAGAGGATTCGCGGCCGTTCCAGTAGCGCCATTCAAATCCGTGCCTGAATTGTTTGCGGCATTCACTGAAGTCGCAACGTTATACGCGAGCTGGTCAAGCGAACTGAGCGTTCCGGGAATGTCCACATCGCGCGCCGTCAAATACCCTCCCACTTGCCCACCGCCCGAAGCCAATTGCGAAGTAATGTCGGCGCCGCCCAGAAAAAAGTCCGTAACACCGTTTACGGTTCCCGCGGTCAGTTGGAAGTTCTGCCCCTCCGACACCAGCAACTGCCCCGATATTGTCGTCACCGACAGGCCATTGTTCTCCGTGGTCACCTGGTTGATCCCGATGAGTTGCGAAAGCTGGCTCAGGTCCTGCTGCCGCTGATCTTCCAGCGTCCCGGCATCGGAACTCGGCGAATTGGATTCGATCTCCAGATTGAGTTGCGCAAGGGCGCTGGTAAGCGAGTTTACCTGGCTCACAACGCCCGACGCTTCCTGATTGATGGCCGCGCTCTGCCCGTTCAGGCTGCTCGCCGTGCTCGAAATATCGCCGGCCAGCGTCGACGCCGATGAAAGCACCTGCTCGCGCAACGCGCTGTCCGTCGGATCGCTCTCCAGCGACGAGAAGGAGTCGAAAAAGTTCGTAATGTCGCTGCCGATATCTCCAGCGGTCGATCCCGCCGAGCCCGAATCCGGTGTGAACAGCGCCTGCATGTTGTCGAGTGCCGTCAGCCGCGTGCTCGACGCCGATGCAAGTTGCTGCTGCTGGTTGAGCCTTTCTTCCAACACCCGATCGCGCTGCGACGTAGCACCCGTCTCGGTCACTCCATCGCCGATCAGAATCCCGCCCACGTTGATCGGCGTGTTTTCCTGCCAGTCGGGCTTCTCCTCGGTGTATCCCGGCGTGTTGGCGTTGGCCACGTTGTTCGCCACCACGTTCAAAGCTTCCTGGTCGGCATCCAATGCCCCGGCCATCACGCTTAAAGCGGAGTTAATCGACCCCATGAGTGCCCTCCGCTTCGGCATCAACTTCCGCGGCCGCTTCCGCACTGCTGCGCGCCGCAACTTCAGCCCCAACTTCCGCGGCAATGTTCATATTTGCGCGAATCAGCCGCTCATCGTACTCGAGACGCCGCTCGCGCATCTCACGCAACCGTCGCATCACATTCTGGTTGGCGCGCGTCGCCTCCAGCACCCGCTTGAGCACCGACATGTCCGCTTGCGCCTCTCGCGCCTGTCGGGCCAGTTCCCTCTTTTCGTCCGCGCCCATCGAGTCCAGATTCCGATTCAGCGTCTCGCAGGAAACCGCCAGCTCCTCCAGCCGCGGCGCATCCAGCAGCGCCAGCGCTCGCGTTGCCTCCACCACAAGCTCTTTCATCTCCGGATTCGCCGAGCGCGCTTCAGGCCCCTGCATCGTTCAGTTCCTTTCCTGTTCGCGAGCCCCGATCGCGCGCCACGCCCGTTCTTTCCTGACCACGCGCCTCGCCCTGGCGTTCCGTCATCTGTGGCGATGCCGGAGTTGCCCATGCCGCGGGTTACGCGGCGCTTGCCAGCATGGCGTCCACCAGCTTTGAGGCCACGGCGGACGCAGGCACGTCGTAGGTTCCCGCAGCCAGCGCCGACTGAATTGCCGCCACTTTCTCCGGGCGCACGCCATCATCGGTGAGGGCCTGCGAAACCCCGTTGGCCGCGCTGCTCAAGGTCGCCCTGTCCGTGTCGAATGCTCCCCCCGATGTGGCCACGCTGGCCTTCGCCTGAGGCGTCGATTGCGGCGTCGGGTTCACCCCCAGCAATGACCTCAATCCGTCCATGCTATTGCGAATATCCATACACTTTGCTCCTTGCCAGGTCTATCGGCCCTTCTGCTAATCACTCTAGTCATTCAGGAGCTCTCATCACGGTATTCCCGTGCAGACTTGTGATTACCTTCCCGGTTTTACCGTGGTTACCAGACCGGGAAATTTCCTTCACAATCCGATCCGCGATGCCAAACCCGCCGCGTTCGCTGAGCGCCTTTCCCAACGCTTCGGAAGCAAACTCGCCCAGCGCGCCTGTCGACCCGGAGCCCGATCCCGACCCTAAATCCGATTCGCCGTCTTCGGCCCCCGTCAGCGCATCGCCGTTCGTCATGGGCCCGAGCAACTCCTTCATCATCTGCCCCTCAAACTCGTGTGCCGCCTGCACCAGCCGCGGTGAAAGCGTCGATTGCGCGGCGGCTGTAACGGCGTTTCCGGCGATTGATCCGGCTTGCATCTTGGCCCTCAATTCCTTTTTCAGCTTCTGCTCGCTCCCTCGTTCCCTCTGTCCGCTTGTTCCCTGCTGTTACAGCACTTCCAGATCCGCATCCAATGCCCCGGCTGCCTTCATCGCTTGCAGGATCGAGATCACGTCCCGCGCCCCTGCACCTGTACGTTGCAATTCCTCGACCAAATCCTCGACTGTCGCGCCTTCTTTCAACTCGATGCGGTTCACCGGCTTGTCCTGCGCCTGCATCGTGGTCTGTTCCACCACCTGCGTGGTTCCGGATGAAAGCGCGTTGGGCTGCGAGACCTCGACATTCGTGATCACGTTGATGCTCAGCCCGCCATGCAAAATCGACACCGGCTGCAGCCGCACCGTGCCCCCGATCACCACCGTTCCCGTGCGCTCATTCACCACCACGCGCGCCCGCGGAAACACATCGATCTCCAATTCCTCCACCTTGTCGAGCAACGCAGCCACATCCTCGCCCGGCTCGACCACGATCTCTACGCGCCGGCTGTCGACAGCTTTTGCCCGCGCCGCGCCCAGCGCCTCATTGACGGTCGCCGCCATGCGCTCGGCGGTATGAAAATCGGCGTCGTTCAAGACCACGCTCACCATCCGCATTTGTTTCAAGTCAAACGGCACTGCGCGCTCCACCATCGCGCCTCCCGGAATGCGCGCCGTGGTGGGATGATTCACCTGCTTCGAGCTGCCCCCCGATGCCGCCGTGTAGCCGCCGAGCACCAGCGCTCCCTGCGCCTGCGCGTAGATTTGCCCATCCGGCCCGTAGAGCGGCGTCATCAACAGAATTCCGCCTTCGATCGATCGCGCATCACCGGCCGATGACACCGTTATATCCACTTTGTAGCCCGGCCCCGAGAACGGCGGCAGCGTGGCCACGACAAATACCGCCGCCATGTTTTTCACCTGCATGTTGCTGGCGCTGTTCGATCCGGTTTGCGGCACCGTGATGCCCATTTTTTCCAGAGCCGACACCAGCGTCTGTGCCGGAAACACCGTCTGCGAGCTGTCTCCCGTGCCCTTCAGGCCCACGACCAATCCATAGCCCACCAGCTGGTTATCGCGGATCCCTTCAATGCTCGTCACATCTTTAATTCGCGACTTCTGTCCCGGCTCCGACTTTTGCCCCGGTTCCTGGGGCGGCGCGATCGCAACTGCCAAGAGCCAAATCGCTGCCAACGCCATCCCCCACCAGAACGCGCGAGTTTTGAGAACAGGCATCACCCGGCTCCACTTACCTTTCTCCGTCCCTTTCCGAACCGCGATGCGCATCGTCATGCCAATTCCCTATGTCTTGTTCTCGGGCCTCTTGTTCCCTCGGCCCCTTGGTCCCTTATCCTCGCGGTCCCTGCCCTTAGAAAATCACCAGCTTCTCCAGCAAACGCACCAGCGGATTCGACCGGTAGGTCGAGTCGTTCACAATTCCCTTGCCCGTCACTTCGAGTTCCAGATCCGTCATCGCCGTCGACAGCACCTGATTCTGGTTGCTCACATCCTCGGGCCGCACCAGCCCGCGCAGAACGATCAGCTGCGTCTGCTCAGAGAAGGTGATCTGCCGCGTGGCCTGCACCACCAGCATTCCGTTCGGCAGCACATCCACCACTTCGGCGCCAAAGGTCGTCGCCAGGCTCGAGTCGGTCGTGCTCTGCCCCTGCGCCGTCACCCCCGACGAGGCCGTCGCTCCAACCAGGTTCTGCAACGCGTTCGACGCCTTGAGCGCGCCAAACAGCGAAGTCACTCCGGAGTTGGCATTCGACGCGCGCGAATTCTTTACCTGCCCGCCCGTCGAAGCCGAAAGGCTTTCGCCCACCACGATCATCACCACATCGTGAATCCGGTAGGCCTTCACATCGGTGCCCAGGCGCACCAACTGCCCTTCCGGGCTCCAGAGCGAACCCGCCGTATGCACCTCGGCCGCCTGCTGCGCGCGCACCCGCGCAATGTAGTTGCGCAGCGCCTCTTCCGGCGGAGCCGCCTTCGCCGCCGTGGCAGCCGCGTGCTTCTTGCCCCACGTCCCGCCTGGCGCCGCAAGAAGCGCGCCAAGCACCATCGACACTGCCCAAACCTTCTTCATCGCTGCGCCCTGGTCTCCGGCTTGAACCTCGCTCTTCCCGGACCGAGCGCCACGACGCGAATCAACTTGCCGCCGATCTTCAATCGCGCCCGAAACTCTGCGTCAACCGCCGCCAAGCCCAGCGCCGTTGCTTCCAACTGCGCATCAACGACCGCCGTGTGCTCCTCGACGACAAGCGCATCGCCCGCATGAATTACGGGTCGGTTCGCGGAGCCAACAGCCGCACTCTCGACGCGTGCCATCCGCCCCGGCCCTGCCGGATCGCTTGCGTCCTTAAACAGCAGCCAACGATCACCGGTTGCAGCATCGTCGATCTCGCGAATCACCTGGGCCGTAGCCTGGCTGTGGCCAGAAGGCGGAGCCCAGAAACCCAGCACCACAATCCCCGCCGCTAACATCGACCTTGCCGCAAGCCTGTTCACTGTTGCCCCATCTCTTTGGCCAAAGCCGGAAGCTTTTCAACCAGTCCGGAAGAATCTTCAGGAAATGAAGGAAGATTCAACCAATGCTGGAAGATCAGTGCGTCATGTTGTTGACTTCCGAATACATGTCATCAGCCGCCTTGATGACCTTGGAATTCGATTCGTAGGCGCGCTGCGCCAGCACCATCTGCACGAACTCGGTCACCACGTCCACATTCGAGTTCTCGAGATATCCCTGCTGCAGCGTGCCCATCCCTTCCGTTCCGCCGGGGTTGCCCAGCACCGGATCGCCCGAACTGAGCGTCGCATCCAGTAGGTTGTTCCCCATGCTCTCGAGACCGCCGGGGTTGGGAAACGTCGCCAGCTGAATCTGTCCCAGTTGCGATGGGTTCTGCTGCCCCGCAAGCGTCGCGTTCACCACGCCGTATTCGGTAATCGTCACTGCCGTCGCATTCGACGGAATCGTGATGGTCGGAATCAGCGGGTCGCCGTCCGTGGTCACAATCGTTCCCTGGTTGTTCAGGTGAAACTGCCCGGCGCGCGTGTACGCGATGGTTCCGTCGGGCCGCTGCACCTGAAAAAATCCCGCGCCCTGAATCGCGACATCGAGAGGGTTGTCGGTCTGGTTCATCTCGCCCTGTGTGTTGATCACCTCGGTCGCCGCCGATTTGGTTCCGAGGCCGATCTGCAGTCCCGCCGAGACCGTGTTCTGGCTCTGCGCCGCGCCCGGTGTCACCATGTTCTGGTAGACCATGTCCTGGAACTGCAGGCGCAGCTGCCTGAAGCCGGTGGTTGACGAGTTGGCCAGGTTGTTGGCGATGGTGTCCAGATTCATCTGCTGCGCGCTCATGCCACTGGCTGCGGTATACAAGGCTCGAATCATTTTTCTCCTTGTTTCGGACTAGATCCCCGGTCTTTCCAACTTCGAACTGCCGACGACGACGGCGCCGGTGACGCGCGAAAGACTGTGAACTGCGAACTGTGAACCGCGAACTCGCATCTCACACTTTCGGCAGATCCTCCGTCGCAAACTTGTTGAACTCCGTGTGAAACACGGTCAGCGCCTTCTGCATCATCTCGGCCTGGCGCTGCATCACGATGAGGTTGAGCGATCCCTGCACCACATCCTGATTCGCCGCTTCAAGCGCGCCCTCATGCACCGTGGCATCCTTGGCCGCAACCGGCGTCGCACCTTTGGGCGCTACATATCGGTTCGCGCCCTCAGGCGTGAGCTCGGTTCCCGCGGGAAACGTCAGCACGCCCACAGTCGCCACCGCCCCGCCCGCTACCGAAACCGTCCCGTCGGCGCCTACAGAAACCTCGCCCGGTGGAATCGCAATCGGCTGGCCCGCCGCAGTGAGCACCGGCTCATCGGCCCCGGTCACCAGCTGACCGCTCTGCGAGCGGTGAAAGCTGCCGTCCCGCGTGTAGCGCAGGCCCTGCGGCGTTTGGACCATGAAGAATCCCTGGCCTTCAATGGCCAGATCGAGAGGATTGCCGGTTTGTTCCAGAGCCCCCTGCGCCATCGACAGCCGATCACCGCCGAGCAGGCCGTAGTTGTTCACGGTTTCGCCCAATTGGGAGTCGAGTGCATCCGGACCCAGCAAAACCGAACGGAAGAATTCGCGCTCGGCGCGATACCCCGGCGTCTGTGCATTGGCCAGGTTCGCCGCCGCCGTGTCCAGTGCCTGTGTGCGCGCCACCAGGCCCGTCATCGCTGCGTAGTAGCCGCTGTCCATAACGCGGAGGGTGGTTGCAGAAAAGGGACCGAAGGGGAGGGGGAAAGATTGGAAGAAATTAGTGGTGGGGGAAAACAAATGCAGCTTCTGGCTTCCAGCTGCTAGCTACTCGCATTCAACACATCGCTTCTCATCGTCTCGAAGGAATTCTCCAGTTGCCAAATGCTTTCCGTGCCACACATCGCTTCTTACCATCTTGACGGGATTCCCCACTTGCCAACTTCTTTCCCGCCCGCGCCGTAGCCTTCCAATCAGCAGAGTCGTCTAGCTAGCAGCTAGTAGCTGGAAGCTGCTCTATTGCAGCCCGTCGCATACGATCGTCACCTCGAACACCTGGTCGTCGAAGCGATACGTGTGGTGAATCTGAAACTCGGGAGCCTGCACGTGCAGCTTGTAGTCGTGGCCGGTAATCACCGCGGGAACCGAGAGCCCGGTATTGGCCGCCAGCTCCGGCACCTTTCCCTTCCACGCTCCGGCCAGCATGTTGCAGATCTCGCCGATCCCGTCCTTCACCGTGTCGTCGATGGCCGAGAATTCCATGCCCGTCATGTGCGCCGCGATCTTCATCGCCGTCCCCGCGCCCGACTTGAACACGCACGCGCCGCTCAACACGCCGCCAAATCCCACCACCGACGTCACCGACTCCGAGTCCATTACAGCCGACCCCATGACGCGCTTGCACTCCAAGCCCAGCATCAGACGAAAAACTTCCTCTACGCTCGCATCCAGGTTCCGCGGATCGGAGACCTGCTCGACAGATTCACGCAATGACACCGGCATCGTACGCTCCCCAGGAATTTTGCATCCCGTGACCGCGCCGCCGGCATCTCGCCCGGCAACGCCCTTGTCTCCGCCGCCCCGCTGTCCCCCGGTGACCGATGAACGCACTCCGTTCAACAGCACGGCGCCCTCCTGCCTTACCCGTTACCGCCAGGTCCAGAAAAGTGAAACAGGGAAAAAACAAGCCGCCAATGGAAGAAACGCCCATCATGCCGGAGACGGCGTTATGCCGCGTGCAACAACGGCAACACCCGCTCCTTCACCTGCTCGGCGGTGAACGGCTTGCGAATGTAGCCCCTCGCTCCCGCTTCGATCGCCTGCTTCACATGCTCCTCGCTCGATTCCGTGGTGATCATCACCACGGGAATGCCGACGGCCAGATTCTGCGCGCGAATCTGGCGCAAGAACTCGAGCCCGTCCATGGCCGGCATGTTGATGTCGGAAAGAATCAGGTCGACCGTCTGGGATTTCAAGACTTCCAGCCCTTCAACCCCGCTGCCAGCCTCGTGCACCACGAGTGTTTCGAGTCCCGCCTGGCGCAACGACCGCTCGACGATCTTGCGCATCACCGAGGAGTCGTCGACGATCAGGGTTCGAATCTCGCTCATGCCCAGGCTCCCTCCACGCTGTTTCTATCGGCGCCCGGGACCGATCCTTGAGGTGGAATCGAAACCTCCTAATGCGAGCGGACCGAGCCGATCAGATCGCAAACTGAGTCCACTTCGGGCAAGGGCCCGCTGCCCGGCCGAATCCACATGCGCAGCCAAAAACAGTCGTGCACCCTCACCAGGCGCGACTCCACGGGCCGCGTCCGCTCGACGGCTTTCACAAAAGCCGACGCCAGCGCCGGCTCGGTCGCTGCTTCAATCAGCTCCGCCGCGGGAAAGCGCGCTTCGAGCAAACGCACATGCGCCGGGTGGAATTGAGACTCCTGCACCAGGCCTCCGACCACCTCGAGCCCCGTCATGCGCTCCAGAGCCAGCGCCAGCGCGGCGTCCAGATGGTCCTCGAATCCCAGATAGAGAATCCGCGCCGCCGCCACGCGCAACGGCAGCGCTCCAAATGCATCCACGAACAGCCGCGGCACCAGCGCGGTCAGCCCTTCGGGGTGGTGGAACTCCATCGCCAGCACCGGGCATCCCCACTGCAGGCCGAGCGCGCGCGTCACGTTCTCCTCGCTGGCCGTGCGGGTCTCGATCAGCCAGCGCCCCAGCCTTCCGGCGCCCGCATCTTTTTGCAACTGCAGCGCATTGCGCAGGTCCTGGTTCGTGATCCAGCCCTGCTCGAGCAGAACCAGCCCGAGCGGGATGCGGTGACGATGACCTTCGCGCGGCGAGCCACGCCCGTCGATCTCTCTCGCAAGCGCCGCCCCCACGCGCGCCGCCATGCACTCCGAGGAGCAGCACCAGCCGCCTTCAAAGACCGGCGTATCGCGCCGGCGCCACAGGCGCAGCCAGCCCGAGTCGCAGCGGGCATTGGCGCACGTCGAGAAGATGCCATTGCCGAGGTCCGCGATTCGACCGCCGCGCACCGTCGACGCTCCGGACGCGCGATCCGCTTGAGCGGTTCCGCTCCCCGCCAATTCCGCCGGAGAACTTTGGGAAGCGGGCCGGGGGCGGCGGCTCAGAAGAGGCATCGAATGCTCTCCAGACGCTTTCTCGGCGCGGCCACCTCGGTCACCCGCAACCCGAAATTGCCGTTCACCAGCACGACTTCGCCACGCGCCACGATCTTGTCGCCCACAATCAGGTCCACGGGATCGGCCACATGGCGATCGAGCTCGACCACATCGCCCGGCCCCAGATCGAGAATCTCGCCGAGCGGCATCTCCCGCGAGCCGAAGCGCAGAGAAGCCTCAAGCTCGACGTCGAGCAGCAGCTCGAGACCCGGACTGAGCCCTGGACTGAACGAGGCCGGCGCTGCCCGCAGGTCGTCCGATGGAACCCTGTTCGAAGCGGCGGCGGCCGGCGAAGCCTGCGCGGCCGATGTCGGTTTGGATTCAACGGCGGGCTGCGCCGCCTGCTCTTTCACCTCATCCCGCACTAACACCGTCCACGCGCGCTCGCCCGAACGAAGCTGGAAGGCCTGCGTAATCTTGGCCTCGGACGCAATCTCATCAAAGCTCACCACCTGGCACTTCTTGCCGGTCGCGGCCAGCAGATCGCCGGCCGCAGCGCCGGCCGCCTCCTGCAAAAGCTCTTTCCAGCCGGCCTTCTGATCGACGCCCTCGCCGAGCAGCGGAGTTTCCAGAACCGCGCCATCGAGGACCACTGAAAATCGCCCTTGAACATCGCCGCCGACTGTGGCCGCAAAACCAAACGACCCCGGACCCAAAGGCTTGGGCAAGGCCTCGCTCAGCGCCGGTTCGCCGGCCAGGGCCTGCGAAAACAGTGCTGTCGCTGCCTGCGCCCAGCAATCTGCGTAGGTCTTCACGGCTCACCTCCCAAGAGAACGCGCTCGATCTGCGCCGCGCGATGCACGCCGTGGCGCATGGCATGAGCCAGCGAAAGAGCCTGCCCCGCGACCCTGAGCTCGGCGAGCGCGCTCGTGCCCACATCGAGGCGCAGCACGTCGCCGGGCTGGACTGCTTCAAGCGCGCTTGCCGCGAGGCGCACCGTGGGCAGTTGCAGCGAGCAGCCAAAGCGAATCTCGCGCGCCGCCTCGCTCATGCGGGTCCTGGTGTCGCCCGCGTGGCCCCGGCGCCGGCCCCACTCCGACGTCAGCCGCCGCAGGATGGTGTTTGCCACCACCGCCGGAAAGGCCAGGTTCAACAATCCCGAGCTGTGCGGCATGCGAATCTCGAAGCTAAGGCACAGCGTCTTTTCCGCCACCGAAATAATGCGCGCCACCTGCGTCTGCATCTGGCGGCGCTCGAACAGGAAGCTTAACCCCACCGGCTGCCAGGCCACCGTCAGCTCGCGGCAGATATTCTCGACAACGCTGGCCAGAATCGCTTCCTCGATATCGGTCAGCTCGCGCAACGGGCCGTCCTTGCCGTCCCCGCCCAGCAACAGATCGATGATGGGGGGCGCAAGGCCGAGATCGAGTTGCAGCACGGCCAGCGCGCCCAATGGCTCAAGCCGCACCGAAGCCACGTAACAGATTTCGGGTATTCTCAGCAGAAACTCGTTGAACTGGATCTGCTCAGCCGACACAAGATTTACCTGAAACCGCGTGCGCAGCCATGCCGCCAGGTTGTGCGTCAGGTTGCGCGCAAACAGGTCGTTCAACATGCTGATGGCGCGCAACTGTTCGGTCGAAATCTGACCCGCCGACGAAAAATTGTAGGGCACAACCTTGGCGCGCGCCTCGGCGGGAGCGGCCTCAGGCGCCTGGCTCCGCGCGGCCTCGAAGAGTGCGTCGATTTCGTCCTGCTTGAGCGTCTTTTCCGCCAAGGCTTATCTCCTCCGCGCCATCGGTCTTGGGCCTGTCCGCTCTGCTGCCCCGTTCCCGGCCAAATCGCGCAACGCGGCGCGGAGGTGCACTACCGCCGACGCGTGCACCTGCGACACGCGCGATTCGACCACCCCCAGCGCGAGGCCGATCTCGCGCATGGTCATCTCTTCGTAGTAGTAGAGCGTCATCACCAGCCGCTCGCGGTCGGGCAGGTGCGCAATCGCATCCGTCAGTCGCTCTTCAAGCTCGCCCCTCAGGCAGTGAAACAGCGGATCGTCCTCCGGTTTGCCGGGGACATAGGCCAGCTCCTCCTCGCCCGAGTTCTCGTTGCGCTCGACATGCAGCGTGCCGATCTCGAGGCCCTTCAGATCGCCAAGCAGTTGCTGATACTCGTCGAGGCTCATCTCCATCTCGGCGGCAATCTCGTTTTCGCCCGGCGCGCGGCCCAGCCGCGACGTCATCACCCGAATGGCTTCTTCCACCGCGCGGCCTTTGCGCCTGAGCTCCCGCGGGCTCCAGTCGAGCGTGCGCAGCGAGTCCAGAATCGCGCCCCGGATGCGGAACTGCGCGTAGCTGCGGAACTGCACCTTCTTTGTGGGATCGAATTTGGCGAAGGCGTCCATCAGCCCCACCACGCCCGCCGAAACCAGGTCCTCGATGTCTACATGCTGCGGTAGCCGCTCATGAATGCGCCGCGCCAGAAAGCGCACGATGGGCAAGTGCTCGAGCAGCACCCGCTCCTGCTCCGTCGTCAGCGCCGGCAGATCCGCCGCCTGTGGCGGATAGCCGCCTGGAACTCGGCCGCGCCGCGCCGGCCTCGGCTCTCTCGCTGCCGCTGCTTCGATCGCCATCTGCTTCCCTTCTCGAGAACTCCTGAGCTCGACCCAACACCCTCTACGCCCCGCCCAACTATCGGACCGTGCCCACGGGGCGCAGCCTGATCTCGGGCGGAATTTCACTGGCCGCAACCACCGCCAGGCGCGGCAAGACCGGCTCCAGCCAACGCCGGACAAAAAAACGGGCCGGACTGGGGCAAAGAAGCACGGGCGGGGCCGAGGAGGATGCGGAACCGATAAGGGATCTCACAGAATCGGCGAGACGGCGCACGATCGGCGTCGCCGGGCGTGCGCTGGCCGCGAGCTGCCGCTGTCCGCCGCCTGCGCCCGATGTTTCCGGCGCGATGGTCGAGATGATTTCTTCTTCGAGCCCCGGATCGAGCAGCAGAACCGGCAACTGGCCGTCGCCATCCACAAGTGGCTGCACCAGCCTTCTTCCAAGCGCGGCACGCGCCGCCTCAACCAGCGCAACCAGATTCTTTGAGACTGCCGCGGTCTCAAGCAGCGCCTCCAGAATCGCGCCCAGGTCGCGGATCGACACGCGCTCGCGCAGCAACTGTTCCAGAACCCGCGCCACCTCGCCCAGCGTGAGCAGCTTCGGCACCAGCTCCTCCATCAGCTTCGGATGGCTTTCATTCAACGAATCTACGAGCCGCTTAATCTCCGCGCGTCCCAGCAACTCCCATGCGTGCTGCCGAACCAGTTCTCCGAGATGCGTGGTGACCACCGTGACCGCGTCCACGACCGAATACCCCGCCGCAATCGCCTGCTCTTCGAGCGCGGGCGCGATCCAGATTGCCGGAACTCCGAAGGCCGGCTCGCGCGTCTCTCTTCCCGTCAAGGGCCTGCGGCCGGGCTCGCCCGAGACAGCCAGCAGGTGCGGGCCCTCGGTCTGCCAGCGGCCGATTTCAATGCCCCGTAAAGAAACCACATACTCCCGCGGCTTCAACCGCAGGTTGTCCGAGATGTGCACGGGCGGCACCAGAAATCCCATCTCCGACGAGAGATGTCGCCGCAGCGAGCGCACACGGCCCAGCAATTGCCCGCCCTGTTTCTCGTCGACCAGCGGAATCAGCTGAAACCCGATCTCGAGCGTCAGGTCTTCGAGACGCATCAAAGCCGCAAGATCCGAACCCTGCGCTCCTTCGCTTTTTTTCTTGTCCTGGAGGGAGGCTTCGGCCGGAAGAATCACCGGCGCCGCGGCCGCCACGCGCCTTCCGCCTACATAGAGCACCGCGGCCACCGACAAAAAGGCCATCTTCGGCAATCCGGGAATCAGGCACATCAAGGCCGAGACCGCGGCAGCCATGTACAAAGTTGCCGGCCGCGCCAGCAGTTGCTGCCGGATCTCGCCGCCCAGCATGCCGGCGGAGTTCGCGCGCGTCAGCGTGATGCCGCCCGCGACCGAGACCAGCAGCGAAGGAATAATCGTCACCAGTCCGTCGCCCACCGTCAGGACGGTATAAGTCCGCGCCGCCTCGCCAAGTTCAATTCCCTGCTGCAAAGTCCCGATCAGCAAGCCGGCCACAATGTTGATGGCGGTAATCAGAATTGTGGCCAGCGCGTCGCGTTGGTTGAAGCGCGCCGCGCCGTCCATCGCCCCATAAAACTCCGCCTCGCGCGCGATGGCCTGCCGCCGCCGCCTCGCTTCGGCCTCGTCGATTAGCCCCGCATTCATGTCGGCGTCGATAGCCATCTGCTTGCCCGGCAACGCATCCAATGTGAAACGAGCGGTCACCTCGGCCGTGCGCACAGCGCCATGGGATACGACCAGGAACTGAATCGCAACCAAAGCCAAAAAAAGCACGAAGCCGACCACGTAATTGCCGCCCACTACAAACTGCCCGAACGCCTCGATCACTTTTCCCGCAGCGGCTGTTCCTTCCTGGCCGTGCAGCAGAATCCTCCGCGTCGATGCGATGTTCAACGACAGCCGAAACAGCGTCAGCAGCAACAGCAGCGTGGGAAAAACCGATAACTCAACGGCGCGGCGAATCTGCACCGCGGACAGAAACACGATGATCGAGCAGGCCATTGAGATTGCGAGCAGGAAGTCGAGCACCGGAGCCGGCACTGGCACCAGCATCACGAAGATCGCGCTGATCGCCGCCATAGGCAGCATGTAGTCGCGCAGGCTGTGCCAGATCGAGTTTTTTGCCGGCAACGTTCCGGCGACAAGCGCTGCTGAACTCATTGAGAATCTCCTCCAAGACGTGTATGCGCAGAGCGCCGCCTCATCGCGAAACTCCTCCAAAAACTCGAAACTACGGAGCCGCGCCTCATTGCGGGCCTGATCCAAAACCTGAACCCGCGGAGCGGCCTGAAGGCGCGGAGCGCTGCCTTTCGCGGAGCTCCGCCTCGACGCGCTGCCGGTAGAGATACGCCAGGATCGCGGCGACCGCCGCATAGATCTCCACCGGAATCGCCTGGCCCACTTCGACCGTGCGGTAGAGCGAACGGGCCAGCGGCGGATTCTCGATAATGGGCACTCCGGCCCAGCGCGCCTCGGCCTTGATCTCCTCGGCCAAGAGATTTCGGCCCTTGGCCATCACCTTCGGCGCTTCCATGGACACGAAGTCGAAGCCCAGGGCTACGGCGTAATGCGTGGGATTAGTCAGTACCACCGCCGCTCGCGACACATCCGCCTTCACGCGGCGGCGGCGCATCTGGCGCTGCAGGTTGCGAATGCGGCCGCGAATCTGCGGGCTGCCCTCGGTTTCCTTGTACTCATCGCGCAGATCCTGCCGGCTCATCTTGAGGCGCGACTCGCGCGACTGCCACTCCACCATGTAATCGATTGCCGACCATCCAAAAAGCAGCCACGCCGCCGCCAGCAGCAGTCCATACACGTCCCGGCCCAGCAGTTCCAGCCGCTCAGTCGAAAACGGGGGAATGCTCAGCTGGTGCGCCATGCGCTCCACCGCAAAAACCGCCAGAAAGCTCGCCGGGATCAGCGACTTTCCCAGCCGCGATGCCGCGCGCAGCGAAAAAAGATTTTTGATATTCGCAATCGGATTAATGCGCTCCGGTTTGAAGGCGATGGCGCTTCCGTGCACCGTCACCCCGCCGGTTTGCGCAATCCCCGCGCCCAGCGCGGCCACAGCCACCGCGCCCATCACGACGGCCGGCGCGCCCAGTACCGCCAGCATCAGCCGCCGTATTGCGACCAGCGTCGGTGCAAGCGTCGCCGGCTCCCAGCGCGTGGGTGCACCCAGCAAAAGAAATCCTTGGAACGCCTCCTGCCACGCTTCGATCGTGCGGCCACCCAAGACGCCCAGCGCGATCACACCAGCCAAAGTTCCCGCCGCCGCCGTCAGCTCGCGGCTATGCAGGATGTCGCCTTCCTTGCACGCCTTCTCCCGGCGGTGCTGCGTTGCTTGTTCAGTGCGTTCGCCGGCCATCGTCTAGCCCCCCCATCCGAGCGCGACACCGTGCGCCGCGCCGGGTGCCGAAATCAATCGTTCGGCCATGTCCAGCAAGCTGCCGAAGCGTGCCTCGATAAAGCGCGGCCACAAGGCGAGCGAGTTTGCCAGAATCACAAAGCCCGTCAAGGTCTTCATGGGCACGGTTAACGACATCACCGGCAGTTGCGGGCTCAATTTTCCGACGAGCGCAACGGCGATCTCGACCAGCATGGTGCAGGCTAGAACCGGTGCCGCCAGTTCGAGCGCGGCCAGAAAGATTCCTCCCGCTGCGCGCACAATGGCCAAAGCGGCCACCGGAGCCAGAGTGAAAGTCCCCAGCGGCACCGCGCGAAAGCTCCGGAAAACTGACGCCAGCAGAATCCTGTCGAGGCCTGCGGTGATCAAAACCAGCGTGCCCATGAGTTGAAACAAGTCTCCGAGCAGCGGCGTTTGAATCGCCGACTCCGGATCGAGCAGGTTCACCAGCGAGAAGCTGAACTGCAATCCCGCGATCTGCCCGGCAAAGATCAGCATCTCGCTCAACAACGTAAGCGACAGCCCGTAAACCAAACCCACCGCCAGCTCTCCGATGAGTGCCGAAAAACTGAGTGTGGCCTGCGCATTCGGCAATGTCGCGATCAACGGCGCAACCAGCCACGCCACCGCGCCCACGAACACCGCCTTCGCGCGCATGGGCAGCGCGGTCGATGAGAAGAACGGGGCGAAAGCCACCATGCCGCTCAGCCGCACCAGGGCCAGTGTCATTGCACTCAGAAATGTGGGCCAATCGCTCATTTCAGCCGCTAGCTCCTAGCCTCCAGCTCATTCGTCGGCACTGCCTGCATCTCCGTTGTCCAGCCAGCAGCTAGAACCTAGTCGCTGGAAGCTGCATTCTTCAGCCCAGGTACCGGTGAAAGTCGCTCAACAGCAGCCGCGTATACGTTGCCATCTGCTCCAGAAACCACGGCATGCCGGCCAGCAGAATCACCGCAATCGCCGCCAGCCGCGGCACAGTGGTCAGCGACTGGTCCTGCAAACTCGTCAGGGTCTGCACCAGACTCAGCACAAAGCTCAACGCCGCGGCCGCGATCAACAAGGGCGCGGCCAGCACGATGGCCTCTTTCATCAGCTGGCGCATCAGCTCGGCAACCAGGTCCGGCGTCATCGGTTCCCTTTCAAAAACTCTTCAGCAACGAGTTGGCCAGCAGATTCCATCCGTCCACCATCACGAAGAGCAAAATCTTCAGCGGGGTCGACACCATCACCGGCGGCAACTGGAACATGCCGATTGAAGTAGTAATCGCCGCAGTCACCATGTCGATCAAGAGAAACGGCAGAAACAAAACCGCGCCGATGGCAAAGCCGGCCTTCAACTCCGACAGAATGTAGGCCGGAGCCACCACGCGCATCGGCAAATCGTCCGGCATCTGCGGCCGCGGAATTTGGCCCGCCGCCGCGAACAGCGCCAAATCCTTTTCGCGCGCATACCGCAGCAGAAAATGCTTCACCGGCACCGTGCCGCGATCAATCGCTTCCATCCCCGTGATCTGGCCCGCCTGATAGGGCTCCACCGCCTGCTGGTCGATTTGCGCGAGCACCGGCGTCATCAGGAACCACGTCATCATCAGCGCCAGTCCCATCAGCGTGGGATTCGAGGGCGCCGTCTGCGTGCCCAGCGCCTGGCGTAGAAAATGAAACACCACCAGCAGCCGCACCAGCGGCGTCATGCACATCAAAATCGCGGGCAGCAGTGTAATCAGCGTCAGGACCAGAAGAATCGTCCACGGCGTTGAGTCCGACGGATGCAATTTCGCGTTGAGGTCGGGCAGCAGCGGCACACTCTGCGGAGCGGCCGCGGCCAGCGCGCCCAGCCATACCGTCACCATGAGATCCTCGGCGATGTGAACTTCAACTGCCGGCGCGCCACGACTCGCCCCGGTCGACCAGCGCCGATTCGCGCAGTCCGGTCAGCGCTTCTTGTCGATTCGTCGAGCGCATAAAACGCCGGACCGCCTTCAGCCGACGTGGCCACCAGAATCCTTCGTCCTTCGGCCTCGACCAGCGCCAGCGACTGCCTCGGCGCGAGCGCGATCCGCTCGACGAGCGCCAACCGCGGCTCGCCGCGCCGGCGGCTGCTGAACCTCGCGACCAACCACACTGCGATCCCACCGATGTGTCCCACTTTTTCTTCTCCGGCCCTCACATCCCCATCTCGATTCACTTCGCTCCCGTCTCCCGATCTCGTGCTCTGGTCTCTGCTCCCTGATCTCTGCCTGCTGGTTCTCACGCCAACCGCGTTACCCGCACCCCCAACCGCGTCTCAATCACCTCAAACTCGGTCCACGCCAGCGTCACGTCACCCGCAGCCAGCGGCAGGTCATTGCCGTGATTCCACCGGGACTCGATCACGGTTCCCCGCTCGAGCGCCAGCAGATGCCGCACGCGAAACTCGCGCACCGGCACGGCCACGTCCAGCTCCACCAGCAGTCGCGCTACCAGCGGTCCGTACCCGGGCTCGCTCTCGTCCTCGCCCAACTGTCGCGGCGACGGAACCAGCGCCACTCCCGCCGCGCCTGCCGGTGCCGTCGCAGCCGGACGTGCCCCAGCCGCCGCTGGATGTGCGCCCCCTGCAATCTGCCCGCCCGCCGGAATCTGCACACCCGCCGCAACTGGTTGTGAGGAAGCCATTGCGAAGAGAACCCTGCAGCAACCGGTCCAGAGGAAGGTTGGAAAGATTGGAATGGCTTAAGAATTGCGCGCGCTAGCTTCCGGCCCCGCGCCGCTCGCGCTCGAACACGCACCGCTCGCGGCCGATCACGCTCAGCCTGCACCCGCGCCCCTGCGCCCCATTCACTTCGCTGTTACACTTAGAGTTGGAAAGACTTTGCGGCATTTCCCTTCGTACCATGCGGAATCTGCCGCCTTCCGAGGTCCGGAAATATGCCTGAATCCACAGAAAACAACGGTTTCGCCGGCACCAGCCTGCGCCTCAAAATCGGCCTCGCCGAGATGCTAAAAGGCGGCGTCATCATGGACGTCATGTCCGTCGAGCAGGCGCGCATCGCCGAGGAATCCGGCGCCACATCGGTCATGGCCCTCGAACGCGTTCCCGCCATGATTCGCGCCGAAGGCGGTGTAGCCCGGATGGCCCGGCCCTCGCTCATCAAGCAGATCATTCAGGCTGTTTCCATTCCCGTCATGGCCAAGGCCCGCATCGGCCACACCGCCGAAGCGCAAATTCTTCAGGAGCTGGGCGTCGACTACATCGACGAGAGCGAAGTGCTCACCCCCGCCGACGAGGCGCACCACATCGACAAACACGCCTTCACCACGCCCTTCGTCTGCGGCGCGCGCAATCTGGGCGAGGCTCTTCGCCGCATCGCCGAAGGCGCCGCCATGATCCGCACCAAGGGAGAAGCGGGCACGGGCGACGTGGTTCACGCCGTGCAGCACATGCGCACCATCACCCGCGAGATGCGTACGCTCACTGTGCTATCCGATCAAGAGCTCTACGCCGCCGCAAAGGACTTGCAGGCGCCTTACGAACTCGTCCGGATGGTCGCCAAAACCGGCAAGCTTCCTGTTCCCAACTTCTCCGCCGGCGGTATCGCCACGCCGGCCGATGCCGCCCTCATGATGCAGCTCGGCGCCGAAGCCATCTTCGTCGGCTCGGGAATCTTCATGAAGGAGCGCGCCATTCCGCTCGACGTCGAGAACTCGCCCAAGGAGCGCGAAGAAGCCGTCTCCCGCGCCAAGGCCATCGTCGTCGCCACCACGCATTGGAACGACCCCAAGATTCTCGCCGAGGTCGCCGAGCAGGTCACGGGAACCATGAAGGGCCTCGCCGCCGCCGGCCTCGAAGAGTCGCAGCTCCTCCAAACCCGCGGCTGGTGAGCTGTCCGTTCCGGCAGCCGCTCGCGATTCGCTCGCAAGAGCCTTTGTGGTTCCCACCCTTGCGCTAGAGAGCGCGCAAGAATGGGGTACCCGACGCCCGGCTCTGAAGATTGACCTACTTCCCTTTTCCCCTCGGAGAGGCCGACTCCTTCACATTTTTCGTTTTCACAGCCTTTATCTCCAACATCGGACTGAAAAGACACAGAACCGAAGTCCCTGTCAGATCGATGCCACCTGTCTTGTAGAACTCGGTTCCGTTCACCTCGATGTCGTATGGAGCAACAGGGAGGTCGCGATCATCCACGAAATGGAACTCCCCTTTGGCCAAGTTTGCCGCCTGCCGCGCGTTGTAATGGGTGACCGCGCGTGGTATTTCTCTTGGCATGAAGAATGAGTAATGATCAAAGTTTGGTCGGTTCAGTTTCGCTTTTGCCGCTTCTCCGCATGCTCTGATTGCCATCGCCTGGCCTTCGACGGAGCCAAGCCCAGGCTTGAATTGCTCTGGCCTAATGAAATGCCATCCCCAATTTTCTCCCGTAGTGGAAAGCGGACTATATTTCCCGCTGCCCTCGTTCATCCCGCATTCGGTTAACCCGTCGTTTGATATGACAAAGGTGGCGTCTGGATTTATCTGCTTGATGAGGTCAACATACTTGACATTGATCTCAAACTCGCCGACAGTTGAAACCTTGGCGCGAGCCAGACACATCTTAAGCTTCATGGGATCCTGCTGTAGTTCGCGGCTGTTTATGAACTGAGCCCCAGCCACCTGATGAATCATCAGCAGACTGAAGGCTATGATAAGTGCCCTCGTCATGAGCATCCTCACGGAAATACTGTAGAACTTGAAGTCATCTCAGCTCTCGAATCGCAGAACACGGTCTACTATAAGCTATGGCTTGTGTAGAATACGGCCGGCTAACGAAGCTAGGTGTCGAAGCAATGATTGCCGAAGACAGAGCGCGGGACGCCCCTGCTCGGTCAATGTCGGAATCATCACGACTGACGATAATTCGTGCTGCACACTCAAAGGTAGTACTCGCGGAACTTCTCCTTAACCCGCATATCAACGAATGTAGTGTGTGCAAATGCGATGGACGGACGCCGGAGAACCTAACAGTCGGGCAGTTCTAATCTGAATTTGGGCGAATGGCCGGTGCCCGATCCTTCGCTTCTTTCTTGCGAAGGGTGGGAAGCGAAGGACCTTCCGCGAGCGATTAGCGAGCGGCTGCCCCACGGCAGGTGGTCACGCCGACAGTTTGTTCAGCAGGTCGATCTTCACGTCCCCATCAGGAAACACCGCTCGGATCTCCAGCGTCCCGCCCATCGCTTCAACGTAGCTCCGAAGAGTGCTGAGGTACATGTCGGTGCGCTTTTCCAGCTTGGAGATGTTGCCCTGGTCCATCTCCAGCACCTCGGCCAGCCGCGTCTGCGTCATCTCCCGCGCGTTGCGAAGTTGATGCAGAGGCATCTTTGCAAGCTCCTCTTTCACGCGAGCCGCAACTCGCGTCTGGCTCTCCGGAGACATCTTCGCTCGTAGTTCATTAAAATTCCGTGCCATCTCGCCCCTCCACGCCTAACTCACGCAAATGTTGTTCATATATGCCTTCTGCTCTCGGCACAAACTCTTCATACCATCGGGGATTTCCGGTCTTATCTCCCCCAATGAGAAGAACGCCGGTGCGTCGTGGATCGAACACATAAAGAACCCGGTACGGTCTGCCTTCATGCTGAACCCGCAATTCACGCAGGTTCTGCACTCGTGAACCGTGGAGAGTATCTGCATGCGGTCGTGTGAGCGCTGGGCCTAACTCCGCCAGCAACTCTACCTTGACGCGAACACTTTCCTGCTCCCCAATGCTCAACCCGTCCCACCACTGGCCAAATTCATCCGCGAACTCGACTTCCCAGGCCACCAATCGATTATGTACTAAACAACATATGTCGTCAAGGGAATTATAGGAACAAGCCAAACCGGTGCGTCGCCGCGCCTGTTCCTTCTTCGCGCCGCAGGCGGCTGCCGCCCCGGCAGGTGCCTTGACATAGTCATCTGACTAGTCATATGACTATATAAGGAGGTCAGCCCGATGGTTTGGCAGGTCTACGACGCAAAAGCTCGCTTCAGCGAACTCCTCGACGCGGCGCTCAAAGACGGCCCGCAGGTAGTCACGCGCCGCGGTGTTGAAACCGCTGTCCTTGTCCCCATCGATGAGTGGAAGCGCCTGAAGGGCGAAAAACGCGAGTCACTTAAGGACGTCTTACTCGATCCGAACGGCCCGCACGATATCTACATCCCGCCCCGCAGGAAGATTCGTCTGCGTCCCGTCGAGTTTGAATGACCCCGATGTACCTGCTCGACACGAATGTCGTTTCTGAATTGCGCAAGATCAAGCCGCACGGCGCTGTATCGGCGTGGTTCGATTCAATGCCTTCTGACCTGATCCAGATTCCTGCCGTGGTACTGGGCGAACTCCAGGCCGGAGTTGAAAAAACGCGTTTGCAGGATCCCCTCAAGGCAGACGAAATCGAGCGATGGATCGACCGGATCATGCGCACATGGATGGTCATCGGCATGGATGGCGCCTCATTCCGCGAGTGGGCGCGTCTCATGGCGGCCACATCAGATCACCTCGCTTCCGACGCCATGATCGCCGCCACCGCCCGCGTCCACAGCATGGTCATCGCCACTCGGAACGTCAGAGACTTCGCCAGTTTCGGCGTCCGGGTCTTCAACCCTTTTACGGCCAAGTAACATATGCCGTTCTGGCCCCCCTCGCCGCACCCTCTCCCTTTGGTGCACCCATTTTCTTTCCTCCGCTTCAGGCACCGATTCCGATTTTCGGCGCGTCCAATCAAAAGTGAGGTAACCTCATCCTCACAGGGTCGCCCATGCCCTCCATCTTCACTCCCATCCCGTCCGACGTTGAGCGCAAAGCCCCCGGTACCGGCGGCAAGCCTCCGGTTGATCGCCGTCCCACCGGCGGCGGAGGCGGCGGTGGCGACGACGACTGGCGCAGTCCCCGCCGCAGCCCGCGCGAGATGCTCAACCGCACACGCGCCTTTGTCTTCTGCGCACTCGCCGGCGACATGATGTTCTTCGTCGCCCTGGTAGCCGTCTTTTACGCGCGCCAGATGGCCACGCACATGGATCCGCGCACAATGCAGCAGATCGGCGACTGGCATCCCATCCTGTTGCCGCGCATCCTCTACTTCAACACTGCGGTTCTCGCCCTCAGTACCCTCACCATGGAGCTTGCGCGCCGCCACATCTTTCGCGAATTCGATGTTCTCGAAGAATGGCTCGGCCTCGGCCGCCCCGCCCTGCGCCGCACTCTGCCCTGGCTCGGCGCCACTCTCGCTCTCGGCCTCGCGTTCCTCGCCGGACAGCTCATCGCCTGGCGTCAGCTCACGGCCGAAGGATTCGCTTTCGATCGCTGGGCCACCCCGGCCAGCTACTTCTTCTACGTCATCACCGGTCTGCACGCCGCCCACCTGGCCTTGGGCGTTCTCGCTCTCGCCTTCTGTCTCGTCGCGCTCTCCCGCCTCAAGCGCGTTGAATCCCGCCAGATCGCTGTCGACGCCACCGCATGGTTCTGGCACACCATGGGCCTCGCGTGGATCATCCTGTTTGCGGTTCTTGTCTTCGGGCAATAATCCTCATCCACCCCCGGGGATTGTCATCCTGAGCGAGTTCGCCCGCCGCGACGGGCGAAAGAGTCGAAGGATCTGCGGTTGCTTTTCGCGCTCCAACCAACCACAAACGAGGGGTACCCCAGGTCCGGGGCCCCCACAGACAGGTCTTAGCCTGTGGAGTGGAGATCCCTCGTCCGCCGTGGCGGAGGGACCTGGGATACCTCGGCAGTTTGGTATCAGGGCTTCGCTGGTGGGTCGTGGATTCATCCACGACTGCCTCAACCCTCGCAAGAATGATCGCGGGCTTTAACCCTTGAGAGATGATCTTCCAAAACCACTCCCTCACATAATCCTTGTCTCGATCTCTTCCGCTCGCTTAAGCTCACGCTAGCGGGGCGTAATTTGGTGGGGCAAATTCGACTTCCCGTCTGAGCCCTCGCGATCCAAACGGAGAATAAATTATGCCAGAACTTCAAGCTCAGATCTGGAAAGGCACGGCCTTCTGTATTGATCGTCTTCCGGGCAAGAATCCCGGGACTGTGATCTTCCGCTTTACCGGGCCGTTCACGGCGCGCGATATGTATGGATCCGTGGCCCCCACCGCTTTCCACCACATCTTCGATTGCGAACTGACCCCGGGCGACACCGCGCCGATGACCAACATCTTCGACCTCACCGCAGTTCCCTATATGGACTCCTCGGGCATCGGCACGCTCGTCAGTCATTATGTCCGCTGCCGCGGCAAAGGCGTCCGCCTCATTGCCGTCGGGGCTGGCCCGCGCATCGTTCAGCTCTTCAAGCTCACCAGGGTCGACTCCTTCATCCCCATGGTCGCCACCCTCGACGAAGCCCAGACAAATTAAGCAGTCACCGCGACTGCCTTCGCAGGCTACTTTGAAATCGTGCCAACAAGGTGAAGGTCAATCGCGACATCATTCTCTGCTTTCCAGATAAGAAAGCTTGGATTCTTGAGTCCCCAGTCGACATAAGGCACAGCGAAGTGCGCCTTGGCGGTCGCGCTCCCCTCCTCCAGATGCACCTGAATGGGGACAGTGATTTCATGAGGGGTTCCCAGCAGTGTGAAAATCCCCGTCACCTGGATGGTCGATTCTCCCGAAGGCGCGATGGCGCCGGCATAGGTCTTCGGCTCAAATGAAACCGTCGCGTGCTGTTCCACTTCCAGGATGTCCCTGTTCATCTTTTTGTCGCGGCTGTCATTGCCCGTCTTGCCGCTGCCGGCAAGAACGATCACCGAACCTGACATCCTGGGAGCTTCGCGGTCAAATTCAATCCTTCCGGATTGGATGTGAAAGGTACCGTTGACGACCTCGTGGCTTGTATTCAGCGTCATCATGACCTCGCTGGCATCGGGATTCACGACGAAGGTCTGATGCTGGGCAAGCGCGGCCGGACCAAGCACCGCAGCGAGCGCGAAGATTGCGAAGGGTTTCATTACGTCTCTCCTGGAGCGGTTTGCTTGTTCGAGTTGTGCCTCGGAGGGATATCCCCTGTTCTAGCTTGCGGCAGCTTGGGCAGCAACAGAGCCGTGCTGGGCAACGCGTGTCAGCTTTGCCGTTACGCGCATCACGCCGGGCCATACTCTTAGGCAAAACGGTAATACCGCGCGCGCCAGTGAGTTGTTCAATCCATCGGCGGCGAATTCGGCAAGGCGCATCTGGGCCAGCAATCCCGAACGCAGCTTCGCCTGGAACAGCGGCGCCGCCTCGGACGCAAGATAGGCAGCGACCGCACAGCGCGCGGTATGCAGTGCAATGGATATGCCATCGCCCGTGAATGAAGGAATGACGGCTGCCTGATCGCCGATGCAGTAGAGCCCCTCCTCCGTTGTGCGGCGGATAAAGCCATAGGGGATATGCGTAATGGCGATCGGCTTGGCGAGCAACGGCTCCGCGCCGTCCAGCCTCATCGCGAGATGCGGACAATCTTGCTGCATCTTCGCGAGCAGGTTTTCCCATCGATGGCCCACCCGCGCGAGGTGCCTCTGTTGTATTACCCAGCAAAGGTTTGCATTGCCGTCTTCAACGGGCTGAATGCCGCCATAGCCTCCGGGATAGAGCATCAGCTCAGAGGCGCACGCCAACTCAGCGGCCTGCGTATGCGCAAGGCGGAAATACATCTTAAAGCCGACCCAACGCTCCGGATCATCCGGTCGAGTGTAACCACGTAGATCGTGCTTGCCGGTCGCGAGAAAGGCCGTCGGAGCCTCACAGGTGCTGCCGTCGTCGAGAGTAGCTTGCCAAACGTTGTTTGTCGTGCGAACCAGCGTCTGCACGCCGCGACCACGCTGCACGTGAACTCCTGCGGCAATGGCTTCGGAAATAAGCGCTGTATCAAGCGCCTTGCGCGTGAGCGATGCCGCGGGAAAAGGTAATGGAGCCTCCGCTGCGCGCCTCCGAGCGGCAAGCCGAACGAAGTCGATCGGTACGGCGCCAAGCGAGGCCACGTCGATGCCAAGCGTATGCAGATCTTCAAGCGCCTCACCGCTCAGAAACTCTCCGCAGACCTTATACCGCGGTGTGGGCTCGCGCTCGATCAGGGTGACGCTCCGTCCACTTCGCGCGAGCGCGATGGAAGCTGCACAGCCTGCCACGCCACCACCGATAACAAGAACTTCATTGGGAACGGGAATTCGATTCAGACTAGACGTTGTAACAGGAATCTCCTTTTTCGGATCCAATACGTTCAAGTTGAACAGCTTTTGACTCGCTTTCACCGCATTTCGTCGTGGCTCAAATTGAAATCTTCGGGCCAGGTGTCACTGTTGGACGAGGCGCGGGCGAGATTGGTGAGCGACAGCGTGCGTTGCCCGAATCTTCGCACCGGCGAGAATGAACAGTTCGTCATTTTGCCGAGAATAAAGGATCACGCGCGGCGTGTCGTGAGCTCGCGCCAATTCAGCCCGAGGTCGACGGCAAGCAGAGAAACAAGTGTGAAGGCAATGACGCCGACAGCGGAGAAGGCGTCGCCAAGATGACTCCAGTAACGAGGCCACAGATTGAGCACGCGGCTTGACACAAAGGTGAATGTGACGGCGTAGGATCGGGCCATCCACTGACGATGCTGCGTGATTTGACGGTTGCGCGCGGTGATAAATGCAGCGGTGGTGCAAACGATCCAGGCGACCGCCTGCATGGTGGTTCCCGGCAATCCCGGGCGACCCGTGGCGAGAGCGATCCCAGTGAACGCGCCAATAACGACAGAGACAACGTAAGCGCGGCCGAGGATGCGATGGAATCTCAAGTAACGTTGGCGAAATCGCGAGGAGAACTGCACGGGGCCGCTCAACAGAGCGATGGTTCCGCAGAGCACATGCGGAATCAGCAAGTCGCGGTCAGCGATGACCTGAAGGCGATAGCGGTGATACATCGGGTAGTCCGCAACCAGAAACACTTCTGAAGTGATGAAGACAAAGAGCGTCGTGAGACCAAGGACGAGCCAGAGAGCGAATTTAAATGTTGAACGAGTTGGGCTGGGCGCGAGCTGCGTGACAGTCGCCATTATTTTCCTCCGAGCGGAATCGAAGAATTGCGGAGTGTCGTAGTGGCGAAAGACGCGATTGAATCCATATTGTTAGCGTCTCATAACCGGGCCACTGTTCTCTGATCTCCAGGTGCCCGGACAATACCTGGCTCAATTCCAATTTAGGCCCGGTACGACTAATCGCTTCTCGCGGAAGAGAGCCGCACAAGTTCGTACGACTTCCGCATCCAAACGCGTGCCAGCTTCGCTTTCGATTTGTTGTAGAGCGAACTCAAGTCCGCGCGCCCGCCGGTACGGGCGATCCGAGGCCATCGCCTCCACCATATCGGCAACCGCCAGGACTTTGGATTCGAGCTGAATCTGATCCGCCTTGAGACCGAGTGGGTAACCGGAGCCATCAAGCCTCTCGTGATGTTGCCGCACCATGTCGGCAACCGGCCAGGAAAAGGGCACGCCCTTCAAAATCGCGAAGCCAGTTTCTGTATGCGCCTTCACTAGTTCGAACTCCGCCGCATTGAGCCGCCCAGGCTTCGTCAGAATCTCGGCCGGAATGGCTATCTTTCCAATGTCGTGGACCATGGCGCCAAGCCGCATCCCCAGCAATCTTTCCTCATCCCAGCCCATCTCCTTGCCAATGGCGACACAGATTTCCGCAACCCTGCTCTCATGACCCGAGGTGTAGGAATCGCGCGCCTCCATTGCCGTCACCATGGCCCCTACAGTTGCAGCCAGAACGTCGGTCAATTTCTCTTGCGCGGTCTCCAGCTTCTCCCGCTCCACCTCCAAAAGCTGCTTCTGCTTCAGCGCCTCCACTCCGTGGACAATCTGCTCGCCAAGACGTTGGAACACTTGCACGGGTTCGGCACTGAAAGCCTTCGATTCCGCGGAGAAAACGACCAACGCTCCCCTCCAGCCGCCTTCGATGACGAGGGGAATACCGGCGACAGATCGAACTCCGGATTTTCTTGTTCGCTCGCGCCACTGGTCAAAGCTCGGTTCCGTTTCAAAATCATCGACGATATATACACGATTTGCTCGCGCGCAAACTCCCGACGGTCCCTGCCCGTCGGGGTCGTTTTCCGCCCAGCTCAGGCGCAGCCCCTCCAGATAACTCGCGGCACTGCCCGAAATGGCTGCAAATCGGATTAGCTTTTCCGGCCCCTCTTCTGCGATGCCCACATACGCCAGCACATATGCTGATTCCTTGGTGATGGCGTCGCAAATCGACTGCAGCAGGTCGCGCTCGGAGTGAGCACGGCTCAGGGCCAGCGCAGCCCCGGAAAATGCCGAAAGCGCCCAGTTCTGGGCGGCAAGCCGGCTCTCGTAGTTCGCCTGATCGGTAATATCGCGAAACTCTGAGATGGTCACCACGCGGCCATTCAGCTCCACGGCCCCCGACGTCGAAATACTGATCGGAAGGCAGACGCCATCCTTCCGTTGCAAATGAAATCCAACATAACGTCCAGGCTGGTAGGCCGTTTCCCTCATGTCGTTAATCACTCGCTCCCGCTCATCTTCAGGAGCAAGCTTGGCCAGTTGAACCCCGACTAGCTCTGCGCGGCAATAACCCGATAACCTCTCCACAGCAGGATTCACATCGACAATCGTGCCCGTTCCCAGGTCAATCGCCACCTTGCCATCCTGCGCATGATCCCAGGACAACCCATACATGCCCTTTGGATGAACCAATGGGTCGTCCATTCCTCTGCCAATTCGAACAAGCCCTCTTACAAGATGCAAATCGTTCCGCCGGGCAGAAGATGGAGCCCAGCCCAAAGTCGGAAGGGGCCGCTGTGACAACGGGTTCGTTAAGGAACGTTTTCGCTCTGCTGATGAATCTATATTTGACATCGCGGCCCTCTAGATATCCCGGCACTGTAGATAATGAGGATCGAACATCAGGATATATTCCGCCCCGCCAAGACTCCGATGAGGATCTCGCTGGTGCAAACCCTAACCCTGATAATGGAATGCTTCCACTGGTCCGCACATAAAGATGTGATCTAAATCACCTAGCGCCGGTATTGCGTGTCAATCCCACAACCGTGCTGTACCTGGACTCCTGTGGCAATGGCTTCGGATATGCTGATGGTACCAATCTGCTTCGGCCTGCGGGAGTTCCGGACAGGGCAGGAACCGACCTCGCCTCAGCGAAAGGAACGAAGATGCGAACAGTGTGCGTCGGCTCTTTTCTGAACCCCAACCGAATCGCTGTCATTTACCTGCCTCTGGTCCTGATGTTTCCGCCGCACTCGCCGGCACAGGCGTCGCCTACGCCTGCACCGCATGAGGACGCGGTTCATGCCGCATCCGCAACGCCGGATTCTTCCGCCACTCCGACAATTAACACCACCGTCGACGAGGTTTCTCTTGATTTGACGGTTCGCACCAAACACAATAAGCCGGTTCTCGACCTTCAGCCCTCGCAACTCGCTCTCAGCGACGACGGATCGCCCGTTCAGCTCTCTTCCCTTCGCCTTGTCGCCAGCGCCTCCGGATCGGAGCACCTTATCACCATGGTCTTCGATCGCCTGGACCCGAGCCCCGCCAAAAATGCACGCAAGATTGCGGAGAAAATCCTCGAAGCCATTCCCGAGAAGGGCTATGCTCTCGCCGTCCTTCAGGTCAACGGCCGGCTCCGCCTGCTTCAGCCCTTCACCCAGGACCGCCGCCTCATCGATGCCGCTATCGTGGACGCGACGCCCACCTCGCCTGCTGCGCCCACGGCCGAGCTCACCAAAGCGGAGAAAGACTTGATCGCGTCGATCCAGGGTGATTCTCTAAGCTTCGACTCTGCCGGCCGCGCGGAGGGGAAACTTCTCCTCTCAGCGCTCGACCAGTCGCAGCGTCTCCTTGAAGGCCAGCACAGCTATCCTTCTCTGGCAGCGCTTCAGGCCCTGGTTCTGAGCGATCGACTCCTGACCGGCCGCAAGTTCATCTTCTATTTCTCCAGGGGAACCGTCTCGAATTCCGACGCCCGCGACATGGTCCACTCGATTGCCGGGCTGGCCAATCGCGCCGGCGTCACCATCTGCGCCGTGGATACCGGGGCCATCGTCAATGAACAGATGGACGCCGCGATGCGGGCCAGCATGGCCAGATCGGCCCTCGGCGCAACCTACGCCGGCAACGTCGGGAACGCCTCTGGCTCAGCCGGCGCCTCATCGGGCAAAGTCCCCGGCGGCACCACGTCCGGCGCATTAGGCCAGTACGTTGCCGGGCAAAGCATGTTCGGATTTGAGTATGGCGAGGTGGGCAACGATGAGAGCCCGCTTACTCCTCTCGCATCCGGCACTGGCGGTATTTATATCGGGACTACCGGCATCTCCAAAAGTCAGTTAAACCATCTCCACGACGACCTCACCACGTGGTACCAGGCCTCGTGGGTGCCGCCGATCAAGAATTACGACGGTCAGTTTCGCCCCGTCGATGTCCGCCCCTTGCGCAAAGGCCTCGTGATCCGCTCACGCTCAGGCTACTTTGCCTTGCCGCCGACTGATGCCTCGGGAATCCGCCCCTTTGAAGTGCCGCTCCTGAACATTCTCGCCGGGGCCGCGCTTCCGAGCGATCTGGCATTCCACGCCGGAATCCTGCATCTCGGTGAGTTGCCTGACGGGAACTCCAGCGAGCTCGTTGTCCAGGTTCCCATCTCCCAGCTCGAAATCCACGAAGATGCCAACACCCACATCTCGTCAGTGCACGCCGACGTTGTCGCCGTCATCAAGGACAGCAAAGGCACTGTCCTCGAGAGGTTCGGCCAGGACTTCCCGCTGCACGAAACGCCCGAGATGTTCCATCTCAATTCCGGCCAGAGCATCGCACTGGAACGGCATTTCTCCGCCGATCCCGGCGTCTACACGCTTGAAACCGCCGTGATGGATCGCGTAGCCAACAAGGCCGCTGCACAGCGCATCACCTTTACCATCGCGCCGCAGCAGCAGGGTCCAGCTCTGAGTGACGTCGCCCTTGTACAAAGCGTCGAGCCCGTTCAGCAAGACGATATGGCCTTTGAACCGATGCGCGTCGGCGACGGCCGCGTCGTCCCCAACCTCGCTCCCGAGCTGCCTGGAGACACACGGTCCGTCTCGCTCTTCTTCCTCGTCCATCCTGTGGGCGGCAGCCGAGACCAGCCCAAGCTTCGCATGCAGGTGTTTCGCGACGGCCAGATGATGGCCGAAATGCCCATCGAACTAAAAAATGTTTCCGGCACAGGCGCCGCGATTCCTTATCTCGACAGCATCCGCAGCAGCGTCTTTCCTCCCGGCGAATACGAAGTCAAAACCCTTCTCAGCCAGGACGGCAGGGCCGCATCGAGTTCCGCCTCCTTTCGCGTCGAAGGCGTCATTGCCTCGAACTCGCCCAACCCCTCCCTCGCAACCGCAGGCTCCCCCGGTTCCGATGCAGTGGATTCCCACCTGGTCTCCGAAGCCTCCACGGCCAATAGCCGGTTCGTCATCTCCAGCTCGGCAAATCCCATCCCGCCCCCTACTGACGCCGAGATCAAGGACTTGATCGAAGGGGCTCGCCAACGCGCCCTTGCCTGGTCCGACTCCCTTGTGAATTTTTCCTGTTTCGAGATTACCCGGCATTCCATCGATTCCACGGGTGAAGGAGACTGGAAACTCAAGGACACCCTGGTGGAGCAGATGCGTTTCGTCGACCAAACGGAATCTCGGACCACGATCTTTCTCAACGACGTTCGCAGCAACGTCGGGCCTGACCAGCTCGCGTTCACTCATAGCGCCGGCGAATTCGGCGCCATGTTTCACCTCGTCTTCGATCCCTCCGCCAAAGCCGATTTCAAATGGAAGCAGTCGGACTTCCTCGACGGCCAGCCCGTCCAGGTTTTCACCTTCCGTATCGCGCGCGCCGACTCCCAGTTCGAACTCGGTGAAAACGAGGGCTACGATCAACCCGTAGGCGTTCATGGCCTCGTTTTTATCGATCCCGCCACGCACAGCGTTCGCCGCATCAGCGTTGATGCCGACGACATTCCCCCCGCACTGCCCATCAGCGCATGCAGCATGTCCGTCGATTACTCCTGGGTTGCCATGCAAGATCACGATTTCCTGTTGCCGGTGCGCGGAGCCGTCAGCCTCCAGCAGGCTAAGAAGCGCCCTGTCCTCAATGAGTTCGAGTTCCTCAATTACCACCGCTACGGTTCGCAGGCTCACGTTCTCACAGAACACGAACTGAAAGCTCTTTCGAAGCCCTGATCCCTGACCATGATCCGGTGACCTGGATCACATCCTCAAAAGAAAACTGCAGCGTACTCTTTTCTCACGCGCGTCACCTGACTTCGCCAAGGCAGGGTATAACCGGAAAAGATTGCCGGGCTCGACGCGCATTATTCTGCGTTATCGGTAAATAGATCATGGGCCCAATGATTCAAGCGTTGCGTGTTGAGAATCTTGAGACGAGGCTCGGCCTCCAACAATTTGTATGCGCATCCCTGGAACTGGAACTCGAGTTTGCCCAAACCGCCGCGGAAAAAAGAATCCTGGCTCTCCGGCAGACGCAGGCATTGAAAGAATGGAATGTCTCCCAGTTTGCGCTGGAACTTCTGAAGAGAGGAGCGGAATAGCGCCCGTGGAATCCGCAATCCAAAAAATGAAAATCCAATCTCTCCAGGCCCAACTGGTGCTGAGCCGCAAAACCTGCGCCTTCTTAGCCAACGAGCTCAAGTGTTCGACGTTGGCCGACGTTCAGAAGGCTGCAATCGCTCACCTTTGGTACAAGGCGCTGAAAGACTGCCATAACTTGCAGTTTGTGATTGAACTGCTGGAGCAACAGGAAAGCAGCTCAGAAGTCAGCGTCGCCTAGGCACTTCCCCCAAGCACACAACCAAGCATGTCATCCCGAGCGCAGGTGCTTGCGGCTGCTCACCTCGGTGAGAGTTCGTTCTCAACAAGGATTTCTGCGCCACCGCTGTATTGCTGTGCAAGGTGATAGTGCTCCTTCAGGTAAACACGCAAAGGCTGCAAGTTGTCCCCAGTGCCGGCGCGATCCATCACGTCGTCCCAGATGAAGAACCGCGTGGGATATCGATCAAGCGCAATCAGCAGTTTGCTCACTTGCTCTGGGCGAGTAAACGCGTCATTTTCAACCCATTGCACCTCGGCGGGATTCGCGAGGCCCAGCACGAAATTTAGATCGGGGTCTCCAAAGAGCCGATCGCCGGGATGTGCGTTGCGATAAAGCCACGCCACCATGTCATAGCGTTCGCCGCTCACAAATACGACGGAGCCCTGCGGGCTGTCGAGTCTCTGGACCGGATGAATCACAGCAGCGGTCACCTCCGCAAGCCCGATCAGGCCGATGACCGCCAGCGCGGCGCCGATCAAGCGGCGTTTGCCAAGGTCGTGGAGCATTGCCGCTCCGAGAATATAAGCGAAGGCTGCGGCACAGTTCAAGCGCGGCTGCGACAACGAACTGGCCTGCGCAAGCATTTCGAACGATCCGGCGAAGAAGCATAAGACGAGGGCTTGATTTGTCGGAGCCCCGCGCAATTCGATGGGTTTGAACAGAAGCCGCCTGGCAATGAATGCAATGAACAGGAGTGGCACTGCGGCTTTCATCAAAATCCACAAGCCAACAACCAAAACGGAAAGGGGCCGTAGCGGCAAAGTAGAATTCAACTCTGCATAAAACATGGCTGGCGTATTGAAGCGGCCCGCAGAGAAATAGTGCATCGGGAAGACGACCAACGACTCGAACAGCGCTCGTGGCGCGACGGTCGTTGCCAGAAAAGTCAGCGCTGCGGATATCACCGCGACAAAGGGGATGAGCAATGCACAAACAGCCCGCAAAGCTTTGCCCCAATCGCGGAATTTCCAGATGAAAAACAAACACACCCCCGCCGCCACAAAGACTCCGCGGCTGGATGTGAAGAGCGTGGCCATGCCTAAGAGGGCGCCCGCGCAGCAGAGCCAAAGGGAATTGCGTGCCCTGGCTACGAGAGTGACGGCGGCAAAAACCAGGAGTGTGCTGTACAAGTGATGACTTCCATCCATCGATCTGCGCTGGAAAATGACGAGGAAGGCGGCCACGGGGAGCAGCGCGGCCCAACCACGAAGAACGGCGCGCGAGAGCGAGTAAACCAGCAGGGTGCTTGCAGTCAGGGCCACAAACACGATCACAGGCGCAATCCAAAGGCGGACACCGAAGCACAGAAAAAGCAAATAGTAGAGATATTCGGTGCCCGGCAAGTTGAGCTGAAACAGATCGCGATAGAGGACCGCGCCATGAAGCATACGCTCGGCATGATCAAGAAAGACGGATTGGTCTCCCCAATGCCAAACGGGCAGAAATGGAAAGCGAAACAAATGCAGATAGAAGAAAATCGCGGCTGCGATGCCGAGTTCAAGGTACGCCCATTTTGCCCAGCGAGGCGCCGCTTCGGACTCTGGGGACGGCGCGGCGTTGACTGTGCAGCCTGAATTCATTGCATTTCACATGAGGCAAAGATCGTTGGCCAGGGTTCTCAGGATAGCTTTCTGGACGCCGCAATTGTACAGACCGCGGCCACCATCGCCTGATGCCCACCCACCACGATCGATGTCATCCTGAGCGGAGTCGACGGATCTGCGGTTGCTTTTCGTGATCCACATCCACCATGAAATTGGGGTGCCCCAGGTCCCTCGTCCGCCGTGGCGGAGGGACCTGGGATACCACGAACCCACCCCACCCCCAAGAGTCGTCATCCTGAGCGAGTTCGCCCTCGGCGAACGAGTCGAACGGGGACCTGCGGTTGCTTTTCTTAACCCACATCCACCACAGAATTGGGGTGCCCCATCCTAGCTTTGCTAGGGTGGGATACCACGAACCCAACCCGACAGGCCTTGTGTCAGGGCACGAGTTTACTCGTGCCGCATACGGCAACAAAATGACCCCAGGCTTCAGCCCCTGCGGGAATAATCGGAGGGAGCAGGGGCCTTCAGGCCCCGGAACTCCCGCGCACCGCACCGCGGCCTTCAGGCCCGCGCCCCAGCCCGCTTGAGCGGGCGAAATAAGGTAGCCCCACGGCGCAAGCCTGGAGTCAAGGCGCACCCACGACGCGCAGCCCGCGTCAGCGGGCGAAAGAACCCATCGATTCCCCTGCTCCCTGCCCCTTGTGCTCCACCTGGTGAAAAATCGACTGCGGTTCCGTAACCGTATCACCCGAGCAAATCACAACAAGCCGGCTTCTCGGGGCCTGTCTGCGGTCGATGAGCGCCTAGGCGATTTTGGCGGGAAGCGGGATGCACTTGCCCGCCCAGTCCACAACAGATGTTAACTTCAAGGCAATTTCCGAGTTGCCAACAACAATTCGCCCCGAATTGTGATCTACGGCACCGCCTCCTGCACTGTGAGGGGCATACCATCCCGACAACCTTCCGGCGTTGGAGAAAACAATTGAAGTACCTGGCGGCGGTCCTTTTAATGTTCGGTTTAAACGCATCGGCACAACCGTCAGAGGTCAAGCCGACTGCCTGCGACAACCCGGGTGCGCAGGTGAGGCTGGCGTTCCAGAGGGCGTACAACGCGAAGGATGTCGATGCAGTCGTGGCACTTTATGCCAAAAACGCCACCTTAGTGAGCGATGGCGGCACATTCAGGGGGAGGAACGAAATTCGGCAGTGGGTCAAGGCGGGGCTGGATCAGGGAAGCAGACTGGAATCAATCGATCCAGTCCTTGAGGAGTGTTCTGAAACGCTTGCCTATGCGACAGGGCAAACCAGAAGGCGCGTTGGCTCCGTGATTCATCTCGGGCAGTATCTGATCGTGATGGAGAAGATTGGCGAGGAGTGGAAGATTGTTCAGCACTTTTCGTTGAGTGCCGGGCAGATCGCAGCCGCCAAATGATCAACATTTTGAATTGAGTCGGCAGCGAATGGATCTGGTTGAAAAGATCGATGTCGCATAGATCTGCGTCGAAGCCTCAAGAAACATTGTGGGTAGGATCACCGCCAAACCGGAAGCAACGTGAGCCAGATGATGTCAGGGAAGAGTTGGCGATAATCCACTCGGGACCCGTCACGGAAGTCAGAAGGCAATTGAATTCGCAGCCGAGAGTATTAGCGCAATCGTAATAATCTGAGCCTCTCGTTTAGCCTTTCTGCGATTGCGCGGAGTCGGTCCACGAGAATCGAAGCGTGACTGCGAGGAGAACACTAACCAGCGCAGCGCCAATCCACACAGGCGCGTGTGCATAGAGGGCGAACAGCAACAACAGCCCCGCTCCGAGCGCAAGAAGCCACGCACGCCACCATCTGTGCCAACGGAATACCAGTACAGTTGCAATGACGAACTCCGCGAATGCAAGAACCCAAATAGCAATCTCGACAGCTTCCGCAGCAAGGGTCTGTGGGCGACGCCCTTCCACGCGTCCTTTCAGTCCGAGCAGGATTTTGGGTACCGCGACGTGGTCGGCGAATTCCGTAAAGAGATCGAGCACAAGTCTCCGATCTCTCCAATGGTAGCGAAGGCGAATGCGGCTGATCAGACGGGTATGGCTCGCGTCAATCGGATAAAGCGCCCACGCAAAGCTGCTGTCAATGGGTGCGGCAGCTCCTCTCCAAACCAAATAGCGATCAGGTTCAATCGGTCCGAAGACAAGGGAGGCGACCGCACTGATAGGGAGCACGTCGCCTGTCTTGGGATGCTGCAACTCGGGGCGGGCTGATCCAGCACTGCGAATCCCCGAACCGCTGCCGAGGTTTTCGATGAGGTCGTATCCATAGAACCCGGCGCGCCCGTAGCCGATCTGCACTAACCACGGCCATATATCTTCCGGCCTGCCTTGAATGGTTATGGCCCGCGTCGCGCAGAAAGATGGCGAGAGAACGAGATCGTCTCCCGGCATGGAGCGCGCCACTTCTTCCGCTGTCGCGCCCCAGTGCAGTGCAGGGGGCCGAATAGCAAGCAGATAAATGGCGAAAAGCAGACCGGGCAGGGCCATGACCGACAGCAGCCTGATTGCAACGGAACAACAGGGCCCTTCGTGCTCCACAGTCTCTACCTTTCTCGATCGTGAAATGGTGTGTGCAGGGACTCGGGCGAGGGTTGCGTTAGCGGTCTCTTCTGCAGGTTTCTTCCTCCCAATCAACGGGTTTGCCTTCTGGGCCGGCGATCTCAAGGCTGCCGTCGTACCTGTCATCGCCTTTCTTGAAGAGGCTCTGTTTGGCAGGCGACTTCTGGCCGTTCACGACCATATAGCCCGTGAAGTCCACTCTATTGCCGTCCCAACCACGGGTCGTCATGTCCATCCGCGATCCGCCGATGTTCATGTCGCGACGAACATGGAGTCCGGCGTTTGCATCCCAAGTGATAGCGCCAATGAGCGTGAGTTGGCCCTTGTGTGGTCCCTCGAGTTGATGGAGTTCGTAGATCTGCCACGAGCCGCCAAGGGTCATGTAAAAGTGAAAGCGGTCGGTGAAATTCACTCCGGAGGCCGTTTGTGAGGAATGCATGGTTCCGGTGCAGATCCAATCTCCGACGAACCATCGTTCGAGCGCCAATGGATCGGGCGATGCGGGCTCCGTCGCAGGCGTGTGGGGATTAACGTGATTCTTAGGGCTGTCCTGCGGAAACCCGGGAAGAGCCAGAAGCGCAAGCGCAAGGAAGACTTTCTTCATCGGTTCGATACTTTCGTGTGAAGTGATTCAACAGGATCGGAGACGGCCCGTACCTGTTCTTAGGCGCGCCTCATCATAACTCTTCCTGAATCGCGGTTGATAGGAGTGTGGAAAGATGCTTGTCACGTGCGCTCCTTCCCAACTTTGCCCGTGCGCGATGCTCTTCCGAGAATGGGTCGTCGTTCGAGCGAGTCACAGCAATCTGGAAGTAATCCTCAATTGCCAAAAAGGCCAATGCACTCATTGCGCATGGGTTGAACCTAGCTTAGAGGATCGGTCCTGAAAAACGTTAGAACCCTATCGGGACTGCCGCGGCAGACGAGGCGAGGTTGTGGCCGGAGCATTCGTCCGGGGCAGTTTCGATAGGATCGTTTGAACTGAGCCGCAGGCGTTTGCGGCGGATGCGGTGATCTACCTATGTACTTTCAATGGCGCGGTCCCGCCGATCGTAGCTTTTGTGAGCACGGAACTGAGCCGGCCGAGCGGGGGCAACCGCTTCAATGAGTGGAGTTGAGTGCTGCGAGGAGGGCGCGAGTGCCGTATATGGGGTGTGTGAGCAGCTTGCGGGCATAGGACGGCGTTGCATGCGCGAGCGTGCCATGGGGCGACGGGGGTAGATGAATCGTGGGCCATGGATGTTTTATGAGCTGTCAATGCTGCGCCTCTGCGGGGTTGCGGGACCCTGGTCGGAGCGGAAGTAAAGTTGAGCGCCGGTGACCCGTTCAATGACCAACATAGTTCCGGTGCAAACCGGACAGCGCATCAGGTTGGCCGTCTCAGGGCGATCAGTGCCGGGTGCTGTGCCGAGCAGCTGGCGGCAGCAGGCGAGGGCGGTCTCCCTTCTTCGGTTGGCGAACAGTCCGAAGTGGCGAATGCGGACCAGCCCTTTGGGCAGGACGTGAAGAAGAAATCGGCGCAAGAACTCATCTGCTGAAACCGTCATGATCTTGTTCTTGCCGCCGTGCGCATAGTCTCGCCAGCGGAAGGAGACGCGATGGTTCTCAAAGGCCACGAGTCGATGGTTGGAGATGGCAACGCGATGCGTGTAGCGAGCCAGATAGTTGAGGACATGTTCGGCGCCGCCGAAGGGTGGCTTGGCGTAAACGACCCAGTCTTTTTGGCCGAGCTGCCAGAGGAAGCGACTCAATGCATCAGGTGAAGCAAGCTGTCGCAGTGAGCCGTGGAACTGCAGTCTGTCCTGGTTGAACAGTTCACCGAGTTGGCCGCAGAAGTCGTCGCGGAATACACGGCTGAGTCGTTTGACGGGCAGGAAGAATCGGCGCGAAGAGTCTATCCATCTGGAACCATCGAGGGCGAGGCCGCCTGCGGGAACGATGTAGTGGACGTGGGGATGAACCTGGAGGTTCTGTCCCCAGGTATGGAGCACGCCGAGGAATCCGATGTCTGCTCCCAGGTGCTTGGGATCGCGAGCCAGTTCGAGCATGGTCGCGGCGCTGGCGCGGTAGAGCAAATCATAGAGCAGCCGCTTGTTCTGGAGGACTAAGGCGGAGAGTTCGTGGGGCAGAGTGAAGACGATGTGGAAGTACGGTACAGGCAACAGTTCAGCCGAACGCGCGGCCAGCCACTTGGCGCGCACGTTGCCCTGGCACTTCGGGCAGTGCCGATTGCGGCATGAGTTATAAGAGGCGGTCAGATGGCCACAGCGGATGCACTTATCGCGATGACCGCCCAGTACCGCGGTGCGGCACCGGACGATGGCATCGAGTACCTTGCGATGCGCCCATGCAAGGTGAGACTTGTGCCCTTCCCAGAATCTGTTGCCCGCTGCGCGGACGATGTCAGCCGCCTCGAGGGTGGGCCGGCTCACCGCTTCATCAACCTCCTGGACCGCTTCACTTCATCGAGGCTCGACACCTCGATGGCTTCGAGAGGACTGGCGATAGCCTGCAGATGGCGGCGGGACAGATGCAGGTAGAGTGCCGTGTCGCCGATCTTGGCATGGCCAAGCAGAACCTGGATAGTGCGCAGGTCAGCACCGGCTTCAAGCATGTGCGTCGCGAAGCTGTGTCGAAGTAAATGAGGCGCAACGTGCTTGTTGATGCCGGCGCGCTTACCGGCATCGTTGACGGCCTTCCACACCACCTTCGGAGTAATGGGCTTATCTGCCCGCCAGTTGTTCACCGTCCCTGGAAATAGGTAGGTCCTGGGCTTCATCCAGCGCCAGTACTCACGCAGAGTCTCCAACAGCTTGGGGCTCAATAGAACATCGCGGTCGCGGCCGCCCTTGCCCTTGTGGATGTGAATGATCATCCGTTCGCTGTCGACATCTGAGACCTTGAGATGGCACAGCTCTGAGCAGCGGATGCCCGTTGAGTACAGTGTCATCACCATGGTGCGGCGCATCAGGTTCTCTGCTGAATCGATCAGCCGCTGAACCTCTGTTGGACTGAGGATGACGGGAAGTTGCCTGGGACGCTTGGGAAATGGAATGTGCTCGGGGAGATACGGGCGTCGCAGCGTCTTGACGTAGAGAAATCGCAAAGCTGCGGTGCACAATGCAATCGTCCCTGCCTGGAGCTTGCGCTCTCGAAACAGATAGGCCTGATACTGCCGGATATGATCCGGTCCCAATCTGTCTGGCGAGCGGTGAAAATACCTGGAGAAGTCTTCTACCGCGTGTAGGTAGGTGCTGATCGTGTTCTGTGAGTAGTTGCGACGCTGGAGCTCGTCCAGCATCTTCTGCCGAAGATGGGTCACAAAAACCTCCTTGTGACCCAAAACTTAAATGGCCTGAAAGGCTGGCCGACCACCACCGCCGCAGCGTCCGCCGCGCCGCAGGCTTAGTTCAAACGCCTATACCTTGCTCAACGCCGCCTCAAATCCCTCTGGCCGCCACTTAGCCCCTAGCCTCACTGTCAACCCCTCCACACCCAAATTGTGCCTGAATTAACACTCCAGTCCACTGATTCCCTTTCACTTATTCACTTTGTCTTTTTCTCCCCAAGTTTGCCGATAATTTCCCCCTTTAAGCGCATACTCCCCGTATAAGCGTTCAACCAGGCCTTCGTTGCGGCAGCGGCTTTTTCCCTGCCGCATTCGCGTCTCTGCGCTCGGAAAAAACCGGCGCACCGGCGACCACCGTTCACTGTCCTTCGAGGTATGCATAAGGTATGGCCGAAGGTATGGGCCGTCCCGTAACCCCTTTGCCACCAGATACGGAGGTACGGCATACCGGGGAGAGGGGGCGGGGGTAACGAAAAGGTAAAGTCGGCCATCGCAAAGGAGAAATTCTATGGCATCGAAATGTCGGCACATCATGCCGAACGGAATGCAGTGTCGGGGGTATGCCCTCCTGGACGGAGATCTCTGTTACTTTCACAGCCGCCAGCTCATCGCGGCCCAGAAACCTGTCACCTCTATGGACTCAATCGAAATCCCCCTCCTCGAAGATCGCTGCGCCATCCAGGTCACTATCACGCAGGTCCTCCGCGCCGTCGTCAATAAGACCATTGACCGTCCCCGCGCATCGCTTCTCCTCTACGGCCTCCAGCTCTCCCTGCAAAGTGTCGAACACTTCCCGTGTTCCATTCCCATGGGGACCGTCACGGACCTCTCAAAGACCTACGACGGTTTGGATCTCGCCGCCGATCCCGACGAAGACGAGGATGAGGACGAAGACTCAGACGAATCAGAAAGCGACAACGACGAAGACTCGGAAGACGATTCAGAGGAGGACGACGGCGAAGCTGACGAAGAAGAAGATTACGGCACCGGCGAAGAAGATATCGACGAAATCCTCGATAGCAAAACGATCGGGGAGCTGATCACCAGCGGAAAATATCTTCAGACTGCCGCCAGAGCCATGGAGGTCGGTGATACGCGAATGGCCGCGTGCTTGGTCAAGAAATCGGAGACCGAACCAATTCTCCGCTTGACCTTGACCCAGCGTCAGGCCGCACTATTGTCGAAAGAGTTATGAGCACCTATCGCATTGGCGAATTCGCGAAACTGGCCGGGGTGACCGTCCGAGCCTTGCACCACTACGACCGCATCGGCCTGCTCAAGCCCCAGCGCGGAACCTCTGGGTTTCGCCTTTACCGCATGGAGGATCTCGAACGCCTGGAACAGATTGCCGCCCTCAAGTTCCTCGGGATCCCGCTTCAGGAGATCAAGCTGCTCCTGAAACACGGGCCGTTCACGCTCGCCGGCTCGCTTGAAATGCAACGCGAAGCGCTGGCCGAAAAGCGAAGGCTGATCGATCGCGCCTTGGTCGCCATTGAAGCGGCGGAGAAAGTGATTCGATCGGGGCAAACCACCGACGCATCCATTCTGCGAAAGATTATCGAGGTGATCGACATGCAGCCACAAGAAAACTTCATGCGGAAGTATTACACCGAGCAGGCCTGGCTCGATAAAGAACGCATCGCCCGCGAAAGGCCTCCGGAAGAATTCAAGAAGAATGTGACGGCGTTGCGGAAGGTCTTCCGCGAGATCGAGGCGGAAATTGACCTCGACCCAGCAAGCGAACGCGCACAGGACCTCACAAGGCAGTGGCTGCAATTGGCCGAATACGCGCATGGCGGCAACGAGGCCGTCAGAGAAGGCAATACACAGGCGTGGAACGACTACCAGAACTGGCCGCCTGAGAACCAGGATGGCCTTCTGGCCGCATTCGATCTCGATCCCAAAACGAGAGCTGCCTCCTTGCTTCGCTTCGAAGCGGTCACAAAATTTCTCGGGCGAGCAGTTGGCTACAAGATGCGATCCAACATGCCCAGCGTTCGCTCCCTCTACGGCCTCGATTAAGCTTCAGGCGAAGGATGACGTTGGCTGTGCCGTTTCTCACCCCCGCCCGAGGCGGTTTTTCCGGGCAGGGGCGGAACAGCGCAAATCGATGTCGTTTTGGGTAGAGTCTTCAGCAATAGCGAAGTCGCAAGCAGTCGCTCGAACAGCTAGGGGCTAGGAGCTAGCAGCTAGAGGCTGCCTTTCCGTGCAGCAGCGCGCGCCAGCGTTCGCCCATGCTGGGAACTTCGGGACACGCAAAGTAAATCTGCCGATTCACCGCCATCAGCAATTGCACCGCTTCAATCTGCGCGTTATGCGCACTCAAAGAGCCGCCCGCGTGCACGAACTCATCGCTCAGGTATTCGATGGCGTGGCCAAGAATCTCTAGGGCGCGGCCGGCCTGGGGCGCGATGCGCCTGTAATGTGCGCGGCCCAGGTTCGCGATCGGAGCGGGAATGGCGGCCGAATGCGGGACACGACTCAACGTTGAACAGGAGCCCATACATCAATCCTCAACCCGGTTCTTCGGCCCAGCCAATTGGATGGGACAGAGTACAAAAGTGATGTCCCAAAATGGTGCAAACACAGTTATGCAGAATCCTTGCGGGAAAACCAGTGACGACGCTCACAGAGCCTTGCGAAACAGTCCCTTCGGTAACCCCTCTCGCCAATCAACCCCCGATCCCCCGGCCGGCGAAGCGTCCTCCCGCGGCGCGCCGCGGCTCGCCTTGACTCAAGAAGCCTGAAAACCTAAGCTCAAACTAGGTTTTTCTTTCTGCGAAGCGTTTTTTCGGCAATTGAATTGGCTTGCTCCATAATTCATTCAGGCTGGGCGATGAATCCGACCCCTTATTTCTGGCAATATCTCCCTCTGCTCATGCAGATTCTTGCTGCGATTCTCCTTGGGGTTGGAATGGTTACAGCCTCATGGTTTGTCGGCCGCCATCGCAACACCAAGGTCAAGCTCGACGCCTACGAGTGCGGCATCCAGGCCGTGGGCGATGCGCGCGGCCGCTTCAGCGTACGCTTCTACCTGGTCGCGGTTCTCTTCATCCTCTTCGACGTGGAAATGGTCTTCATGATGCCCTGGGCCGTCATCTACCGCCAGCTTCCACAGATCACCGGCTCTCGCCTCTTCGGCTTTTGGGAGATGCTCGTCTACCTCGGCTTCGTGGCTGTCGGCCTTTACTACATAGCTCGTAAAGGCATCTTGAACTGGAGCCGCGACAAAGCGGATCTCTAACTCAGTAGGCAGCGGCCAGTGATCGGTTCCTTCCGCGATTCACAGGTTCTTGGCGCAACGGGAAGCAATTCTTGAGAGGATAAGGCGGGCTTCTGAGCATGGCGAATCAATCCCCCACACTCTCCGGCAAGCAAGCTGTTCTCGAAGCCATGCCGGACCATCCCGCCGTCAAGGCCCTGGGAACCTCGATTATTGGCGCGTGGAATCCAGAGGCCTTCCTGGATGCGCGCTTCGACTTTGGCGAACTCACGCTGACTGTTGCGGCATCCGAGATCTGCGCCGCCTGCGCGGCCGTCCAGGCTGCGGGCTACAACTTCTTTGAGGATATGACGGCGGTTGACTGGTTCCCTGCCTCGCCGCGTTTCCAGTTGAGCTACCACATTTTGTCGCACGCCATGAAGGAGCGCATCCGCCTTCGCGCGATGGTTGACGAACCCGATCCCACGATCGACTCCATTACTTCGGTCTGGGTCGGCGCCAACTACTACGAGCGCGAAGTCTTCGACCTTTTCGGGATTCGTTTCGCCGGCCACCCCGACCTGCGCCGCATCATGATGCCCGATGATTGGAAGGGCCACCCACTGCGCAAAGACTACCCAGTGGAGGGCTACCGTTGATGAACACGAACCCCGGCGCCCCGGTCATCGATTTGCCCGACTCCGAGAGCCTGGGCGAGCACCGCATGGTCCTGAACATGGGCCCTCAGCACCCGGCCACGCACGGCGTGCTGCGCCTGGTGGTTGAGCTGGACGGCGAAGTGATCGTCAGCGTCCGGCCTGAGATCGGCTACCTCCACACCGGAATCGAGAAAACCTGTGAGGCCAAGTTTTATCAGCAGGTCGTGCCGCTGACTGATCGCATCAACTATCTCGATCCGCTTTCGAACAATCTTTGCTACTGCCTGGCTGTCGAAAAACTTCTCGGCCTCGAAATCCCCGCGCGCGCACAGTGGATTCGCGTGCTGCTGACCGAGCTGAGCCGGCTCAATTCGCACCTCATCTGGCTCGGCACGCACGCCATGGACATTGGCGCCCTCACCGTTTTTCTCTACACCTTCCGCGAGCGTGAAGAAATTCTCCGCCTCTTTGAAGCCGTGGCCGGCCAGCGGATGATGACCAGCTACTTCCGCATCGGCGGCCTCTCCATGGAGCCGCCGCTCGACTGGCTGGACCGCGTGCAGAATTTCATCAACACATTCCCCGAAAAAATCGACGAATATTCGAACCTGCTCACGGGCAATCCAATCTTCATGAATCGCTTGAAGGGTGTTGGCTATCTATCTCCAGAAGATGCAATTGCGCTCGGCGTTACCGGCCCTCCGCTGCGTGCTTCAGGGGTCGATATCGACTTACGCCGCGACATGCCCTACTCCAGCTATGAGAAGTTCCAGTTCAAGGTTCCCACCTCGATCGTCGGCGATACCTGGGCCCGGTACGAAGTGCGCCTTGTCGAAATGCGCGAGAGCACCAAGATCGTTCAGCAGGCCTTGGACGGCATGCCAGGCGGCCCGGTCAAAGCCAACGCGCCGAAGGTCGTGTTGCCCGACCGCGAAAAAATGAAAACCGAGATGGAAGCGCTCATCCATCACTTCAAAATCGTGACCGAGGGCTTCAACGTTCCTGCCGGCGAGGTATATCAAGGCATGGAGTGCGGCCACGGCCAGATGGGTTATTACGTGGTTTCAGACGGTACCGCGAAGCCCTACCGAGTCCACATGCGCTATCCATCTTTCGCCACGCTGCAGGCTGTGGAGACCATGTGCAAAGGCCGTCTGATCGCGGACCTGGTCGCCGTCGTCGGCTCTATCGACATTGTGCTGGGGGAGATTGACCGTTGACATCAGCGCCGACTCACTCTTTGGAAGCGGTCTACGCCGAGCTCTGGACTTCGCTCGCTTCCCTTCTCCGCAGCTACACCGCGGCGCATGGCCTCCACTTGAAGCGCGAGGCTGACCACTCGCTGACCGAGGGGACAATCATCGTCCGCCACGGCAAAAAATGGCTGCGTCTTGTCCGCAGTCACGCAATCCTTACCTGGACGCGAGAGAATGGAAGTATGGGCACCATGGAGCTGACTGAGTCTGGAACCTTGCGCCGCGACACGCATGAGGAGGCTATGGACCTGGCAGCGGAGCAGTGGGCACGGGAGATCATGCAATGAGCCCGAAGAACGCCAGATCCAAACCGGCCTCCGTCTTCTCACCCGAGCTCGCCGCGCGCTTCGATGCCCTGGTCGAAAAGTATCCCGCCAGGCGCTCCGCCCTCATTCCCATGCTGCTCTACGCGCAGGATGAAGTTGGTTATCTCTCCGGCGCGGTGGTCACCGAAATCGCCCGTCGCATCGGCATCACCGAGCTTGAGGTGCGCAACGTCGCCACCTACTACTCCATGCTCCGCTTCAAGCCTGCCGGCCAATACAACATTCAAGTCTGCACCAACATTAGTTGCATGCTTCGCGGAGCCTACGAAGTCTACGAGCGTTTCCGCGAAGAGCTCGGCGTCGGCCCTGACGGCGTTACGGCGGACGGATTCTTCTCGCTGGAAGAAGTTGAGTGCATCGGCGCCTGCTGCTGGGCTCCGGCCATCCAGGTAAATTACGAATTCCACGACGAGCTCAAGCCCGATCTCGTGCCCGGCATTCTGGGCGCGTACCGGCAGCGAGTTGAGGATCGGGCCCAGGACTCAGACGAAGATGCCTAGGCTCGTCTCCCATCCCGATGAAGTGAAGATCATCTCGCGCCGCTTCGGCATGGGAGCCACCGACATCGATCGCTACATCGAGCTCGGCGGTTATGAAGCTGCCAAGAAATGTCTCGCGCAAGGCCCCGACTGGATTGTCGAGGAGATGAAGGCCAGCGGCCTGCGAGGCCGTGGCGGCGCGGGCTTCTCCACCGGAATGAAGTGGTCCTTCGTCCCCAAACAGTCCGCAAAGCCCAAGTACATCCTCGTTAATGGCGACGAAAGCGAGCCCGGCACCTGCAAGGATCATTTGATTTTCCTTCATGACCCGCACTCCGTCATCGAGGGCACAATCATCGCCGGCCTCGCCGTCGGCGCGAAGATGGGCTTCATCTATCTCCGCGGCGAGTATCGCTATCTCCTCGAAATCATGGAGCGCGCCGTCGCCGTCGCCTACAAGCGCGGCTTCCTCGGCAAGAACATCTTCGGCACCGAAAACGAATTTCAGATCATCACGCAAACCGGCGCAGGCGCATACGAAGTCGGCGAAGAATCCGCGCTCATGGAATCGCTCGAAGGCAAGCGCGGTGTTCCACGCATCAAGCCGCCCTTCCCTGCGGTGGTCGGACTCTACGGCGGTCCCACGGTCATCAACAACGCAGAAACCATCGCGACTGTGCCCCACGTCATCCAGATGGGCGCGGCTGCTTACGCGGCGGTCGGCACACCGCGCAACGGTGGCACGCGCCTCTTCTCGATCAGCGGCCACGTTGAGCGTCCCGGCGTTTACGAACTGCCCATGGGCTACAACCTCAAGAAGATGATTTACGAAGTTGCCGGCGGCATTCGCGGCGGGCGCAATTTGAAAGCTGTCGTTCCCGGCGGCTCGTCCACGCCCGTCCTGCTTCCCGCAGAGATTGACATCGGCATGGACTTCGATCAGGTGGGCAAAGCCGGCTCCATGCTCGGGTCGGGCGGCGTGGTTGTCATCGATGACCAAACTTGCATGGTTGAATTCGCGCTCCGCACCATCAGTTTTTACGCCCACGAGAGCTGCGGATGGTGCATCCCGTGTCGTGAAGGAACCGACTGGCTCAAGAAGTCGCTCACCCGTTTTCACGCTGGCTTCGGCACCAGGAGCGACATCGACAACATTCAGTATCTCGCCGAGAACATGCTGGGCCGCACTTTCTGCCCGCTCGGCGACGCAGCGGCCATGCCCACCATCGCCTTCGTCAAGAAGTTTCGCCAGGAGTTTGAAGATCATCTGAACGGCAGGCCGTGTCCATTTGAAAGGGAAGGCGTGCCGCAATTGACTGTTGTATAAACAGCACCGAGATTTCTGCAAGACTGCGATCGAACGAGAAACGATGCCGGACGTAACTTTCACTGTCGACGGAAAGAAGCTCACCGCGCCCGCGGGAACGCTGCTCATTGACGCGTGCCGCAAGGCCGGCATCGAGATTCCTGCTTTCTGCTACTATCCCTGCCTTTCGCTTCAGGCCGCCTGCCGCATGTGCGTCGTTCGCCAGGAAAAAGTCCCCAAGCTGCAAACCGCCTGCACCACGACCGTCGCCGAGGGCCAGGTCTTCATCACCGAGTCGCCTGAAATCGCGCAGGCGCGCAAGGCCACCATCGAGTTGCTGCTGGGCAATCACCCGCTCGACTGCCCCGTTTGCGACGCCGGCGGCGAGTGCGAACTGCAGGACATGACCTTCAAATACGGCGCAGGCGAAAGCCAATTCGTCGAGGTCAAGCACCATCGCGACGAGCAGCAATGGTCGCCTGCCGTCTTCTACGATCGCCCGCGCTGCATCCTCTGCTACCGGTGCATCCGCATGTGCGGCGAGGGCATGGACGTCTGGGCGCTCGGCATTCACAATCGCGCTGCGGACTCCGTCATCGTGCCCAATGTGCCCGAAGCGCACGGAGCGGGCCAACTCGATTGCGAGCAGTGCGGCATGTGCATCGACGTTTGCCCTGTGGGCGCGCTCACCAGTGGCAGCTATCGCTACAAAACGCGGCCCTGGGAGATGAACCACGTTTCGACCGTCTGCACTCATTGCTCTGATGGATGCAAGGTCACGCTCGGCGTGCGCCAGGCCAACGACGGATCCGCCATTGTGCGCGCCGACAATCGCGACAAGAGCGGCATTAACGGCGACTTCCTTTGCGCCAAGGGCCGCTTTGGCTTCGATTTTGCTGATAGCCCCGACCGCCTCACGCAGCCTCTTGTCCGGAGCGCCGAAGGCAAACTCGAACCCGCCACATGGGAGCACGCCATCCGCGTCGCCGCTGGCAAATTGAAAGAAATCCGCGACACGCGAGGCGGTTCGGCGATCGGCATCATCGGCTCCAACCGCACAACCAACGAAGAGAACTATCTGCTGCAAAAGTTCGCGCGGACGGTTCTTGGCACCAACAACATTGACCACGAGCGGACGACGGATTATGCTTCGTTCGCGCGCGCTCTAAGCGGCCATCCCGGAAAAACAGCGAGCCTACGCGATATCGCCCAAGCTTGTGCGGTCCTCCTCGTCGGCGGCAATCCCACCGACGAGCATCCGCTTCTCGCCTGGCTGCTCCGTACCAACGTACGCCTCAACCGCTCCCGCCTTTACGTCGCAAATTCGAGGACCATCAAGCTCGCTCGCCAGGCCAAAGTCACGCGCGAGTTGCGCCCAGGCGACTATGCCAAACTCGCGACTTCTCTCGACTCCGGACGAACGGAATTCAGCAAGGCCATCCTGGCCGAGGAATCGTTGATCGTCATCTTCGGCGAAGAATTTCGCGGCGAGGCCGTCGAAAATCTCGTCGCGTGGGGCACCAAGCGTGGAAACGTAAAATTTGCCTATCTTGGCGATTACTCGAATTCTCGCGGCGCGGCCGACATGGGTCTCTTCCCCGACCTGCTGCCCGGCTACGTACCGGTTAGCGCGCCCGGCGCGTTCGCCGAATACGCCAACCTCCCAGCCGCGCCCGGCAAATCGCTCCCGCAAATGCTCGCGGCTGGACCTGATCTCGGCGCTCTTCTTGTCGTCGGCGCCAATCCTGCTTCGCACGCCAAGCTCGATCCCACGGCTTTCCAGCACACTTTCCTCATCGTGCAGGATCTGTTCCTCACTGAAACCGCTGCGCTCGCTGATGTTGTTTTCCCTGCTGCCAGCCTCTACGAAAAATCCGGCACCGTGACCAATACCTTTGGCGACATTCAGATCGTTCGCAAAGCCGCCGACCGTGCGGGCGTCAAACCCGACTTCGAGATTCTTGTTCGTCTCGCTGGAGGCATGGGCGTCGACGTGAGCACCCTGGTTCCGTTCGGTAAACGCGGCACCACCGGCGATCTCGGCCAGTCGCGCGGCGCGCAGTCCGGCGAGGCCGACCGGCACTCAGTCTGGCTTGAAGCCAACGGTCTCGAGCCCAGGCTCAGCCCTTTCGATCCGCTCGCTGCGCTCGACGAAATCGAACGGCTCGTTCCAGGATACACTCTCGATCGCGTCAATCTTTTTGCAGGCAACGACGTGCATACCGAGCCGGCCTCGCCCACACTCATATCCGGCTTTGTTCCCGTTTCTGCACTGGCCGCACCGGAGGTCATTGTTCCGGCGCACGATACTCTTTTCACCTCGGGCACGCTGGGGCGATTCAGTTCGGCGCTCCGTCAACTCGAAGAACATCAATCAAAGGAGACGGCCGCATCGGCTGCTGATTAACCGAGACGCCCCTCAAGGGCACGAAATGTCAGGGCGCGACTTTAGTCGTGCCGTCGAAGAACAGGAATGAACTGGGGCTTTAGCCCCTGAGCGACAGACGGAAGGCCAAACGCACGTGACGATTCTCGAATTTTTTCTCTGGAGCCTTGCCAAAGTCGCCGTGGTCACGGTGGTGATGCTGATGGGCATCGCCTACACCGTGCTTCTCGAGCGCAAGCTCGTCGGCCGCATCCAGAATCGCTGGGGGCCCAGCCGCGTTGGCCCATTCGGTCTGCTGCAACCGCTTGTTGACGGCGCCAAGTCCTTCCTCAAAGAGGACCTGATTCCGACGGCGGTCTATCGGCCCATTTATCTTCTCGCGCCCATCATCTCTCTCGGCTGCGCGCTCATTGCCATCGCTGTCGTTCCCTTTGGCGCAAATATGGGCCCGCACGGTGTCGACCTTTTTCAAATCTCCAATATCAACGTCGGCCTGCTCGTGATTCTGGGCGTCACTTCCATCGGCGTTTACGGCATCGCGCTGGCCGGCTGGTCGTCGAACAATAAATACTCCCTGCTCGGTTCCCTCCGCTCCTCCGCGCAGCTCATCAGCTACGAATTGGCGCTCGGCCTTTCGCTGGTCGGCGTCGTGCTCCGCGCCGGATCGCTCAACCTCCGCGTGATCGTCGAGCAGCAGTCCACTCTCGGCATCGCAACTTGGAACATCCTTGGCGGCGGGCAGATTGTAGCCTTCTTCATTTATCTGATGGCCGCATTCGCCGAAACCAACCGCTCGCCCTTCGACCTGCCTGAAGCTGAAAGCGAACTGACCGGCGGTTATCACACCGAATACAGCTCCATGAAGTTCGCCATGTTCTTCATGGCCGAATACGGCAACATGATCAACGTGGGCTGCGTGGCTACGCTGCTCTTTCTCGGCGGCTGGACCAGCCCGCTTGGCGACTTGATGGGCCCGTTCCAGAGCAACTTTCTCAACGGAATTCTCCCGCTTATCTGGTTCGTCGGTAAAGTCTTTTTGTTTCTTTGTCTCTATGTATGGGTGCGCGGCACGTTGCCTCGCTTTCGTTACGACCAACTCATGAACTTCGGATGGCGCTTTCTGCTTCCACTTGCCATTCTCAATATTGTGGGAACAAGCTTGTGGCTTGCGTATCGCTGACAGTGTTTTCGCGCCGATGATGAATCTCGGCTGAATCGCGCTCATTTACAATCGGGAAGGATTTCCTCGAACGACGATGCACCTGATTCTGTTTTTCCTGTTTGCCGGATTCTGCCTCGCTGGAGCTATCAATCTCCTGTTGCAGACCCATCCCATCAACAGCGCGCTTTCGCTCATCGTCGTCATGACCTCCCTCGCCGTCCTCTACTTGCTTCTCGGCGCGGAGTTCCTCGCCATCGCACAGATCATCGTCTACTCCGGTGCGGTCATGGTCCTGTTCACTTTCGTTGTGATGCTTCTCAACGCCGGCCGCGAAGAGCGCACTCTCGGCAGTCGCGCTGCATCGCGCGCTGGTTTTCCTGCCGTTGTCGCATTCTTCGCCGTCCTTGCCACCATCGTCCTCCACGCTCAGGGCCTCGGCTCAGCGCATCTCGGCGAAGGGCTCTCCAACGCACTCGGTCAATCGAATCTTGTCCTTCTGAGCCAGGTGCTCTTCCACGAGCTCCTACTGCCTTTTGAAGTCACTTCGGTGCTCATACTCATCGCCATCCTTGGCGCCGTCGCCATCGCTCACGTCGAAGGGTCAAAGACCCCCAGCTCGGAAAGGGTGGCCGAAAAGTGAGCTTCCTTCAACACGACGTCCCGATCTCCTGGTATTTGCTGCTCAGCGCCATTCTTTTTTCGCTTGGCGTCGTCGGGTTTCTCATCAAGCGCAATCTCATCACGGTTTTTATGTCCATTGAGCTCATGCTCAACGCCGTCAATCTTTCTTTTGTCGCTTTTGCTTACCAATGGCACGAGGTGCGAGGCCAGATCTTCGTCTTTTTCGTCATGATGGTCGCCGCCGCAGAAGCCGCTGTCGGCCTCGCGATCATCATTGCGGTATTCCGCGCCCGCTCCACTTTGGCTGTCGATCGAATCGATCTGATGAAACTATGAACGAGTCCGCACATCTTTGGCTGATCCCGCTGTTTCCGTTCCTGGGCTTTCTGCTCAACGGAATCTTCGGCTCGCGGCTGCCGCGGCGGCTCGTCTCGGCCATCGGTGTCCTCGCGCCCCTGGTGTCCTTGGTCGTCGTTCTGAGCGACTTTGGCGCCACCATCATCGGCGCCGCGGCAAGCTGTCCAAACTGCGGTTCCGTCACCGCGCTTGCATTACCCGCCGCCGAAACACTCTCCTATCCGTGGATCGCCCTCGGCGCGCTCCATGTCGATTTCACGTTCGTTCTCGACCAGCTTTCAGCGGTGATGCTGCTGGTCGTTACCGGCGTCGGCTTCCTTATTCATGTTTATTCCGTCGGCTATATGAGGGACGAGCCGGGCTACGCGCGCTACTTCAGCTTTCTCAATCTCTTTCTCTTTTTCATGAGCGTGCTGGTTCTGGCCGGCAACTTCCTTCTCATGTTTGTGGGCTGGGAGGGCGTCGGCCTCGCTTCCTATCTGCTCATCGGTTTTTACTTCCAGCGCACTTCCGCTGCCGATGCAGGCAAGAAGGCCTTCATCGTCAACCGCATCGGCGATTTCGGCTTCCTCATAGGAATCTTTCTGGTTCTGACCACCTTCAGCACGCTCAGCTTTAGCCAGATTGCGGTCTTGCTCGCCGTCTCTCCCGACTGGCACGGAACGGTCCTCACAGTCATTTGTCTCTGCCTGCTTGTCGGCGCTGCCGGCAAAAGCGCGCAGCTTCCGCTCTACGTCTGGCTGCCCGACGCCATGGAAGGCCCCACGCCCGTCTCCGCCCTTATCCATGCCGCCACCATGGTCACCGCGGGCGTTTACATGATCGCCCGCACGCATCTGCTCTTTGATCGCTCACCCGTTGCGCTTTGGACCGTGGCCATCGTCGGCGCTGCAACGGCTCTCTTCGCCGCCACCATCGGCCTTGTCCAGAACGACATCAAGCGCGTGCTCGCATACTCCACCATTTCGCAGCTCGGCTACATGTTCCTCGCCTGCGGCGTCGCGGCATACTCCGCGGCTATCTTTCATCTCGTCATGCACGCGTTCTTCAAGGCGCTGCTCTTCCTCGCCGCCGGTTCGGTCATTCACGCCATGGGCGGCGAACAGGATCTGCGCAAGATGGGCGGACTTCGCAAGAAACTCCCCGTAACTTTCTGGACCATGACCGCCGCGGTCCTTGCTATCGCTGGGTTTCCGCCGTTCGCAGGCTTCTTCTCAAAAGACCCCATCCTTTACGCTGCATTTCTTCAGGGAACGGGCGGCAAGCTTCTATGGTTTGTCGGCCTGGTCACGGCGCTGCTCACGTCGCTTTACATGTTTCGCCTTTGGTACATGGCCTTCATGGGCGAACCACGCAGCGAAGCCAGGCACCATCACTCCACGCCACTATCCATGCTCGTGCCGCTCGTGATTCTGGGCATCCTTTCCGTTTGCGGAGGCTGGATCGGTATCGAGCGATTTAGCGCATACCTCGCTCCCGTTGCCGCCGCGCATCGCTCCCTGCCCACCGGCAATCCATTCCTCGAATTCATCCTCACTATTGTCGCTGTTCTCGTGGCGCTTGAAGGTTGGCTGATCGCCGACAAATATTACCGTCGCAAGCCCGATCGTCCCGCCCAAATCGCGGCCGTGCTGCCTTCTGGCTACACGCTGCTTCTGAACAAGTATTACGTCGACGAAATCTACAGCGCAGTGATCGTCAAGCCGTTGCTGGCTTTCTCGAAATACGTTTTGGGCGGAGTCGATGTTCTGCTCGCGGGTGTCGCCTGGCTTCTCGCTGGCATCGCCAGCATCTCCGGAATGATTCTTCAGCGCTGGCAATCCGGCAATCTGCGCTCCTATGCCGCGTGGCTGGCCGCAGGAGCCGCTGCCGTGCTGCTGTTCCTACTGCTCACTGGCTCGCCCCACTCCTGGAGTCTTACTCTCTTTCACCCCACGCCAATTTTGAAAGTGAGTCACATAACAATCATTCAAGCCGGACAGGGGCACTGAGAATGACGAGTATCGACCAATCCATTCTCACCCTCATCCTGCTGGTCCCTCTCGCAGGCGCGCTTATCGTTGCGCTTCTGCCCGACCGCGCAAAGCTGCCTAACTGGATCGCGCTCCTCACTACACTCGTCACGTTCCTGCTGACGCTTCATCTTCCCGCACATTTCGTTCCCGGCCAGACCGGCTTCCAGTTTGAGCAGAATGTCCCATGGATTGCGAGCCCGGCGATCTTTTACCACGTTGGCGTCGACGGCCTCAGCCTCTGGCTTGTCGTGCTCGTTGGCCTGCTCGCTCCCATCGGCGTCGTCGCCAGTTGGAACACAATCCAAACCCGCCGCAAAGTCTTCTACTCGCTCTTCCTCGTCCAGCAGACCGCCATGGTCGGCGTCTTTATCTCGCTTGACCTCATACTTTACTACGGCTTCTGGGAGCTGTCGCTTGTCCCCACGGCCGTCCTCATCGCCATGTACGGCCGCAAAGAAGGCCCGCGCGCCGCACTCAAATTCTTCCTCTTCACCTTCATTCCCTCGGCGCCCCTACTCGTCGCCATCCTCTGGCTCTACGCCAAGACCCACACCTTCAACTTCGCCGATCTCCAGTACCAGACTGCCAGCGGCGTCCTTCCCGCCAACTCCCTCTTCTGGGTCGCGCTCGCATTTCTCTTCGCCTTTGCAGTCAAGGTTCCCGTCTTCCCGCTTCACGGCTGGCTCGCCGACACCTATAGCGAAGCGCCCGTCGCGCTGGCCATGGTGGTCGCTGGAAAGCTCGGCCTTTACTCCATGTTTCGCTTCCACGTGGGACTCTTCCCCGCACAGGCTCGCGCCATCGCGCCGCTCCTCATCGCGCTCGCCGTCATCGGCATTCTCTATGGAGCATGCCTCGCTCTCGTCCAGCGCGATTTCTGGCGTTTGATGGCCTTCGCCGCTCTCAGCCATCTGAGCCTTATCGTCCTAGCCATCTACGGCCTCACATTCCTCGGCTGGGCCGGCGGCGTCTATCAGATCCTCTCCCACGGCGTCGTCGATGGCGCACTGTTCCTGCTCCTCGGTGCGCTCGAGCTGCGCTACGCCACGAGTGTCATCAATTCTTATGGAGGGCTCGCCGCCAAACTGCCGCGCACGACCTCTTATTTCGTCATCGCCTCTCTCGCTATGATCGGCCTGCCCATGCTCTCGGGCTTCATCGGCGAGTTCATCATCCTCTCCAGCACCTTCGCCGGAGTCAGCCGCCCCTGGGCCGTCGCCGCTGCTGTCGCGGTGATTCTTGGCGCTGCCTACATGCTCTGGCTCGTGCAGCGGCTCTTCTACGGGCCTGAAAGCGCACTCGCAACCTCGAAACCCACCTCCGATCTCCGCTTCGGCGAGCTCGCCATTCTCACTCCGCTCGTCGTCCTCATGCTCGTCATGGGCCTCGCGCCGAACCTCTGGCTCAACACCATCCGCACCGGCGTCCATCCCCCGCCCCAACCCTCGCCCGTCGCACAAACCTCTGTCATCCTGAGCGGAGGCCGCGCAGCGGCCGCAGTCGAAGGACCTGCTGCTTTGAAAGGGCACGGCTTTAGCCGTGCCGTAGCCGACGTAAAAGAATCTAGGGCTTTAGCCCCTGAGGGAAGCTCGCAAGCTCGCCCGGCAACTAGCGACGAAGTGTCTGCAGTTCTCGCCGCCCCGCCAAAGACGGAGACGCAGCGGTGACCCCAGTGCACGACATCTACCGCATCCTCCCCGAGGTCATCCTCACGCTGACCGGCGTTGCCATCATGCTCATTGACGCCACGCTCCCGCCCGCATGGCCGCGCCGTTCGCTTGGATGGATCGCGGCCATGGGAACCACAGCCGCACTCTGGGCCAGCCTCTGGCAGCTTTCCCTGCCCGAAGGAACCGGCTTCTTCTCGACCGTCGAAACCAGCGCCTTCACCGTCTTCTTCCACGTCCTCATCTGCGGCATCGTCCTCGTGGTCCTCCTGCTCTCGCTCGACACGCTGCCTGAAGACACCCACCATCAGGGAGAGTTTTACGCGCTCATCGTCTTTGGCGCAGTCGGCATGTGCCTGCTCACTTCAGCCGTCGAGCTGCTCGTCGTCTTCATTGCGCTTGAAATCTCCTCCATCTCCACCTACATTCTTGCCGGATGGCGCAAGCACACCGGCCGCGGCCCTGAAGCGGCCATCAAATACTTCCTCCTCGGTTCCTTCGCCACTGCATTCCTGCTCTACGGCATCGCGCTCATCTTCGGCGCAACCGGAACCACGCAGATCTACCAGATCGCCTTGCTCGCTCCCGCCGCACAGAATCAAGCCCTGGTTCTCGCAGCGCTCGCGCTCATGCTGGTTGGAATTCTCTTCAAAGTCTCCGCAGTGCCCTTTCACGTGTGGACGCCCGATGTCTACGAAGGCGCGCCCTCACCCGTGGTCGCGCTGCTCTCGACCGCCCCCAAAGCCGCCGCCTTCGCCCTGCTGCTTCGCGTGGTCTACGAAATGTTCCCCAACCTCCACGCGATCTGGGCCCCGCTGCTCTGGATCGTCGCCGTCCTCTCCATGACCGTCGGCAACCTCGCCGCCCTCCGCCAGCAAAATGTAAAAAGAATGCTGGCCTACTCCGCCATCGCCCACGCGGGCTACCTTCTCGCAGCCTTCGCCGGCATCGGCCAAATCGGCATCGCCGCCGCCGCCTTTTACATCGCGGCCTACGCAGCCATGAACGTCGGAATCTTCGCCGTCGTCACTCTCGTCGCCGGCTACGATGAGCAGCTTTCGCTCATCGACGACTACCGTGGCCTCGTTTATCGTTCCCCCATGCTCGGCAGCCTGCTCATCTTCTTCCTCATCTCGCTCATCGGAATTCCCTTCACCGGCGGCTTCTTCGGCAAGTTCTATTCCTTCACAGCGGCAGTCGGCGGCGGCGCAATCTGGCTCGCGATCATCGGTCTGCTCAACTCAGGATTGGCCGCAGCTTATTACCTCCGCCTCGCCGTCGTCGCCGCACAGAAACCCGATCTCGACAAAGCGACGGAATTCGCCCGTGTCGCCGCCCCCAAGCCCGCAGTCGGCGCGGCCGTTATTGCCGCCCTGTTCCTTGCCGTCGCAGCCACGCTTGTTCTCGGCATCATTCCCGGCGCAACGCTCGACGCCGCGCAATCCGCCGCCCACACGCTGCAAGCGCCGCCGCAAGCGCCGGTCGCCGATCCCGCTCCGCCGGCGCGGTAGCCGGCTGGATGCACCGGTTGTTGGCTCGCGTTTGCGAATTTCCTTGTAGAGATCTCGCAATGGTCGCCATGGGCGACCGTTCTCCCAATATGGCAAACCAGTCGGATCTCCTCTTCGCCGATGTACGCCTGGCTGACGCCGTCGTATGCAGGTTCAGAAGCTGCTGTGTGGAAGTTTTTCATGACATGATCTCCGCAGTGCTATACTTTCTTTCTTCGGACTATGAAAACATTCCTCCGCGTTGCTCTAATCGCGACCCTCTCTGCCACTTGCTGCCTTGCTCAAACAGGCACCATCACCTTCTACAGTCAAGGCATTTCAGCAAAAAGCGAGGCCTCAGTTTTCCTTCCCAAAAGCGAGCAACCCTTCGGCGGCTTGCAAGGCGGCTGGCTTTTTGACGGCCCGCAGCGTCTGGCCCGCATCCGCATGGGCCGCTTCGCAACCTTCCATCTCAGTCCCGGAGAACACTCTTTCACCGACGCGGGCCCAACCGGGCCCAGCAAGAAGCCTCTCGTCATCAAAATCAAAGACGGCGGCCAATACTGCGTTCGGCTCTTCGCAAGGATGATCAATTTAGAGATCTATGGCCAGTGGGACAACCAGATCGAAGAGGTTCCCTGCCAGCGGGCGCAGCGCGAGGCAGCACACCTGAAGCCGATCGAAATCAAGCGGGTTGACCCGGCCGTCCGCGCCGAACTTGACTCTGCGACAACCTTCCCCGGCGAGATTCAGTCGCAGCATTAGCCATGAAGGATTCGCCCACGTAGCGAGTTCCGGGGTGCAGCACTCCCGCCGCGTCACCGCTTATCCGGAGATCACCCGCTCCGCAACGCCCATCCTGCCCACTCCGTTACAATTCCCTCAATGAAGCTTGGCGAATTGGCAACGAAGCTAGGAGCGGAACTCCGCGGCGACCCAGACCTCGAAATTACCGGCGTCAAAGGCATTGAAGAAGCCGGCCCCGACGAAATCACCTTCGTCGCCAACGTCAAATACACCGCCCTCGCACGCACCACCCACGCCGCAGCCGTCCTCGTCGAGCCGGAATTTCAGGAAATCACAGCCGCAACGCTGCGCATCAAGAATCCCTATCACGCCTTCTCGCGCACTCTCGGCCTCTTCTATCAGCCGCCGGCTTATTCGCCCGGAATTCATCCCACAGCAGTCGTCAATCCCACTGCCGTCATCGGCCCAAATGCGCACATCGGCGCTTACGCGGTCGTCGGTCCCGGTGTCCGAATCGGCCCGCACGCAACCATCCTGCCGCACGTCGTGCTCTATCCCGGCGTTCAGGTCGGCAGCCACTTCTTCGCCCACGCCCACTCTGTCGTCCGTGAAAACTGCATCCTCGGCGACCACGTCACTCTCGAAAATGGCGTCATTATCGGCGCGGACGGCTTCGGCTTCTCCAAAAATGAGCAGGGCCACTGGGAAAAGATTCCGCAGTCAGGCCCGGTGCGCATCGGCAACCACGTCGACGTGCAGGCCAACGCCACCATCGACCGCGCAACTGTAGGCACAACGGAGATCGGCGACGGCACCAAGGTCGACAATCTCGTCCAGGTCGGCCACGGGTCGCGTATCGGCAACGACTCCCTGATTTGCGCCCAAACCGGGCTAGCGGGCTCGTCTGTCATCGGCAACAACGTCATTCTCGCCGGCCAGGTTGGCATCGCCGGCCACTGCACCGTCGGTGACGGTGTCATCCTAACCGCCCAATCCGCTGTCTCCCACGACGTTCCGCCCGGCAAGATGATCTCCGGCTCACCCGGCTTCGACAATCGCATCTGGCTGCGCGCCGTCTCGATCTTCCAGCGCCTTCCGGAACTGCTCAAACGCCTCGATCGCCTGGAAAAGGATTTCGCCAAGCAAGTCGCGCAGAGGTCTTCCGCTTCTGAGCCGACGTCGCCAAGCGAGGAGCCGGGCAAGTGACCCGCATCGCCGCTGCGCGCCGCGCTCTCTTCGCCGTTTTTCTATCCGCCATTTTTCTCTCTGCCGCGGCCTGCCACTCCTACCACGTCGACGCCACTGTCGAGAACCACACAGGCTCCGACATTCAGCTTCTTGAAGTCGACTATCCCAGCGCCAGCTTCGGCGCCGACCACATAGCGTCAGGAGCCATTTACCACTACCGCTTCCAGATCCGTGGCAGCGGCCCACTCAAAATCACATACACAGGCCCGGGTGACAAACAGATCCAGATCGCCGGCCCCACGCTCGTCGAACGCCAGCAGGGCCAGTTCACAATCGTTCTGCTGCCCGATGGCAAGGCCCAGTTCATCCCAGAACTCACCCCAGCGTCCTGACCCGAACAATTTCGCCCGCGGCAGGGCAGGTCAAGAATTGCCTAAGCGCAAAAAGGCGGAGCCCGTTTCCGGCCGCTCCGCCTGATTAAATCACTTAGTAATTTTTTGCCGCTGGTCCCAAGCTCAGCGCTATTCCCGCCGCATTCAGCTCTCCACGAAGAGCTAGCAGCTAAAAGCTAGCAGCTAGTGGCTGCTCTTCAATGCACCATCGACTGGAACAACGGAGACTGCAACAGCGCGCTAAATTCGGTATCCGAGGCTGCAAAATGAACTTCGAGCTTTCCTGAATTCGAGTCGATCGAAGTCTCGCTCAGCGCCTGTTTCTCCGTATCCGATCCCGTCATCTTCCTCACCATCACCGCCGCAGACAGCAGCGAAGAAATCGTGGCGGCCGCGAATGAGTCACCCGTCTGAATCGCCAAATCGAACCGCACACCATGGCGAAAGTCCATCGCGTACCATGAAGCCTCCAGCCGCTGCTTCACGGTGTCGAAATCGGTCACCGAGCCCGCTTCGCCTAGCAGTTGCTTCATCATGGTCTGTGTGCCTTGATTGTCCAGGATGCTCCACAGCGAACTTGAGTCCACGCTCTGCATCGCTTCCATCATCGAATTGTTAGTGAGCATGCTGGCGGCATTTCCGTCTCGCGCATCGAGCGCCTTGGTCACGGACTCCTTGCTGCCGAAGACCATCGTCGACGGATCGACGAAGCAAAGAACCATCCCCGTCTTGCTCATGGGATATATGCTGTTCGCTCTCACCATCGTCGGCTTCATCTTCTGCGCTTTGAAACTGGCCAAAATGTCTTCGGTCGGAAACTGCCCCTGCGCAATCCCCACCGACTGCAGCGCGTCGCTACCCGGAGTCGGCCGGAACAGCGCAAATGCCAGCTCGTCCACATATTGATCGATGGGCTCGCCCGGATTTGGGCTCGGCTTTCCGTTCGGCAGAACCGGCTTCAGCGTAAACTTGCTCAACGCTTCGTCGAACTGCTTCAACTCCGGCGGTTCCACCCGATTGCGCAAGTTCATCGCCGCCGTTGAATCCTGCATCGCGCGATAGTCGATCACGACCAGTTGCTGCACGTCATGCGGGATAGCCCCGCGTGCATCCGTTGATAGCTGTGCTGCAGGGGCCGGCACAACCGCTGCCAGCATCATTGTTGCGATTGAAATTCCTACCCATTTCTTCAACGTAACCCTCCGAAACTCGATCCCCGTCCGGCTCCAGATCCGCTCGACGCGGGGCCAAATTCGCATTTCTTTCGCGCCTACGGTTCCTGGCGCCTGGTGCTATTGTACCGACTTGCGACTCGCTCTGTCCGCATCCTTGGCACGTGGGATGTTACTCCTGTGGCCACTCCAGCGGGTGCTCAAGTCGCCGTTCCAGGACCTTGTTTTGCTCATCGAACTCACTTAATTGACGCATCCAATCGCTTTCCCGCTCACAAGCCGCCTCGGGAATCAGTCCGATCACCTCTCCCTCGGCCATCCCGGTCTTGTGCCGCGCCGCCAGGCTAGCCACCTTGCGGTAGACCACCGAAAGCGGCGTTGCCTCGAAATCCGTAATGTTCATTGAGAGTTGCGCCCGCTCGTGGGCCAGAACTCCCATGGCTTTAACGCCCTTCAAGCCGCCTGAGGCTGCACGAATCTCCCTGGCGATTGCCCTGGCAAGGGCCACATCGGACGAGTCGAAGTAGATGTTATACGCGACAAGGAACTTGCGGGCGCCCACCACGCTCGCTCCGGCGGTCGGATGGAGCCCCGGCCCGCCCAGGTCCGGCCGCCGCGATGGGTCCTTCTGCGCTGCGTCCCGCAGCTCCTCAAACTGCCCCCGGCGTATGTCCTCCAGATTTTTCCTGTCCGGCCGCGCCGCTGCCGCTTCATAAAAGTAAACCGGAACTCCAAACCGCCGCCAAATCTCAAGGCCTGCCTGCCGCGCCAGCATCACGCATTGTTCCAGCTTGATTCCCCGCACAGGTACAAATGGAATCACGTCCGCGGCCCCGATGCGCGGGTGAACTCCCTGCTGGCGCGTCAGGTTGATCAGTTCCGCAGCCTTGCCCGCGCCACGCACCGCTGCTTCCACCACTCCAGCTGGCTCACCGGCAATCGTTACCACCGAGCGGTTATGGTCTGCGTCCATTGACCAATCCAGCAGGTGCACTCCGTCCACGCGCATGGCAGCGACGATCGCTTCCACACGGCCAACGTCTGTGCCCTCTGAAAAGTTGGGAACGCATTCAACGATCGCCCCGCTCATGGCTGCCTTGCCCCTTTACCGTTCGCGCCCTGATCCGCTCACGGTTCTCGGTTCGTAGAACGCCGGTCTCGGCTCGAAGTCTCCTGATCCCCGGCCCGCACTCTATCCGCTACCGTCAACTCTGCAGGACGGACTAACAGCGAATGGCTAACGGCTCATGACTGCCTTCGTCACTTCCAGAACGTATATCCCGCCTGGATCTGAATGCTGGCATTGACTCCAGGATTGCGGTCGCCTAGCGAAGCGGAAGAAATGTGCACTGCGTTCACACCCAGATCGATTGAGCGCTTCGACCTCAGAAAGTAGTGCACTCCAATGCCGCCCTGCGGTGTGAAATTCCAAACGCTTGTTCCACCGTCGATAATGGGTCCATTGGCTGGGTTGTTGTTGCTCATGATGTTCGGTGGAAATTTGTGCGTCGTATAAATCAGCCCGCCCGCGCCCTGGAACCACGGCTGAATGCGCCGTGACCTGGTAAGAAAGTTCCAGCGAAAGATCACCGGCATAAGACTGACGCCGCGAAACGTTCCCCCTCCGAACGGTAAATTGCAGGTGTAAAACTGCCCCGTTGACGTCTCGCAAGTGTATGCCTGCAAATGCGGCGGCGGCGTGTACGCCTGCCACAGCGGCATGATCTCGCCCGCGAACTCAAACTGGCCGCTGAACATTCCGGCGTGCACCACGGGCGTCAAGACCTTTCCCAACTGGAATCCGCCCCAGAAAAACTTGTAATCCGACCGGTCGCCCACGCCCGTGCCCCAATTGAGAAATGGGCCAAGCTCCCAGCTGCGATGATCGCGAACCTGCGCGACCGGATCCTCAACGTATCCGTATCCATTGGTCACCATTACCGCAGTCGGTGCGGCCTGAGTTTCAATGCCTGCCGCCTGCGCTCCAGCCGTCATTCCGCCCGCCAGCAACAAAAGCAAAACAAATCCTTCAAATCGCCTCAAATTCTCCCCCACCCAGTCTCTAGTCCGTAGTCCCTCAGTCCCTGCTCCTGCCCAAAAAAAGACCGCCACATCCGGGCGGCCTTTTCTCTGCCTGCCCTGATCTCGCTTATCCAGCCGTGTGCTCCATCTGCTCGGCGTCCATGTCGAAGTTCGAATGGACACTCTGCACGTCGTCCAGATCCTCGAGCGCTTCCAGCAGGCGCACCATCTGGCTGGCTGCGGTTCCTTCCAGCTTGTTGTAGGTTGAAGCCACCATGGTCACTTCGCTCATCACCGTCGGAATCCCCGCAGCCTTTACCGCACTCGCCACCGCTTCATGCGATCCCGGCTCGGTAAGAATCTCCCAGGTGTCGCCTTCGTCCTTCAGGTCTTCGCCGCCGTGTTCCAGCACAATGTCCATCAGCTTTTCTTCGCTGGCCGCCCGCTTCTCCACCGCGATCAAACCCTTCTTCGCGAACATGAACCTCACCGAGCCAGTCTCGCCAAGGTTTCCGCCATTCTTGGCAAACGCGTGCCTGATCTCGCTCACCGCGCGGTTCCTGTTATCGGTCAGCACGTCCACCAGAACAGCCACGCCTCCCGGCCCGTATCCTTCAAAACTGGCCTCTTCGTAGCTGACCCCTTCGAGCTCTCCCGTGCCGCGCTGGATCGCACGCTTGATGTTTTCCTGCGGCATGTTTTCTGCCTTGGCCGCCAGGATCGCCGTGCGCAGTCGCGCATTCCCGTCCGGATCGCCGCCCCCTTTGGCAGCAACCGCAATTTCCTTAATGAGGCGGGTGAAAATCTTGCCGCGCTTGGCGTCCAGCGCGCCCTTTTTGTGCTTGATGGTGGCCCATTTCGAGTGGCCTGACATAACAACCTCGAACGTGACGAAAGATGGCGGATACCCGCAGAGTGACCCTGCAAGTATATCCCAGGACGACCCTTGCGTTCTCCTGCTCGACCGCCCGTTTTCAGTCGGCTGGCTTCGCCCCAGGATGCTGCCCCGCCCGCTGCGGAAAGGCCAAAATGCAGGCCACCATAAAGCAGGCGATCGCCGCCGACGAAGTGTATCGGCTCAGATTCAGGCCCCCACTTGCAACTGGCTTGGTCAGCAGGTCGCCGAGAGTCGCGCCCAGCGGCCGTGTCAGCACGAAAGCCGCCCAGAATAGCATCGCTCGCGATGCCTTGGTGAAGAAATAAATCATCGCGACGATCCCGATGCATCCGGCAAAGATCAGCGCGCCGCCTTCGTAGCCCGGGCCCGAATCCGCGACCCAATCGCCAAGGGCCGTGCCCAGCGTGTTCGAGAAAAGAATGGTTGTCCAGTAAAACATCTCCACCTTCGGCGAGGTGATGCACTCAACAGATATCGATCCCATTTTCAGCCGCCAGGTTGTCAGTACTGCAATCACAAGCGTGAAGAGGATGATCGATCCGCCAAGATACCCAATCCCTAGCGAGCGATCAGCGAAATCCGCCATCGTGGTTCCGGTCAAGGTCGTTGCAACGATGACAGCCCAGTAAAGAAACGCATGAAATTTCTTGGCTCGAATCTGCGCGCCGACTGCGACTGCAAAAAGCACAAAGAAAATAATCGTGCTGGTCGCGTATCCCAGGTTCAGCGACATGGAGAGCGAGTCGCCCCCGGTTTCGCCCAGCGTGGTTGCGGCAATCTTGATAATCCAGAAGCCTACCGCGACTTCCGGCACCTTGCCAAAGACTTCGCTTACCGGATGCGGCGCGGTCATTTCTTTCGGTGTCTCATCGCCCAATCGTCTCGTCAGTTTCCCCATCCAGCCCGGCAACGCCGCGGCAGGCGCATCCACGCACAGATTCTCTGTCACGCAGTCTCTCCTATTATTTAAGTTTGATTGCGGCTTGCTTCCCAGCTCAGTTTACGCAAAGACCTCCGCGTCGCGCAGCGGCTTCCCCTTTGCGTCTTTCTCTGACACGATCGTCTCGCCCTCCGCGATCGGCCACTTGATCCCAAGTTCAGGATCATTCCAAACAATCGTCCGTTCGCCCTCCGGCGAATAATAATCAGTGACCTTGTAGGCAAAGCCGGCGACTTCGCTCAGAACCAGAAATGCGTGGCCGAATCCCGGCGGAATCCATAGCATCCTGCCGTTTTCTCCACTTAGCTCCACCGCGACATGCCTGCCGAACGTCGGCGAGCTTCTGCCAAGGTCCACAGCCACATCGAGCACTGCCCCGTGCGTCACCCGCACCAATTTTCCTTGCGGCTGCAAGATCTGATAGTGAATTCCCCTCAGCACATTTTTCTGCGAGATCGAAAAGTTGTCCTGAACCCACTGCGTCGGCAGACCCGCCTCCGCCATGCGCCGCAGATTGAAGGTCTCAGAGAACGCGCCACGATCGTCACGATAGATCTTCGGCGTCAGCACCAGCACGCCCGGCAACACTGTCTCTTCGATCTTCATTCTTCCCGTCTCCCGCCGCCCTCACCCATTAACTAAAATGGGTACCCCCGGTCCCTCGTCCGCCGTGGCGGAGGGACCGGGGATACAGTACAACAACAATGCGCCGCGGCGCACCGTCACGCGCCTACTCGCTCTTAGCGGCAAAATACGGCTCGCGCAAGAGGGCCTGCAAGTATTGCCCGTAGCCGCTCTTCGCGATCGGCGCCGCCAGTTTCTCCAGTTGCTCGGCGTCGATGAAACCCTGCCGGTACGCGATCTCCTCCGGGCAAGCGATGTTCAAACCCTGCCGCCGCTCGATGGTATGTACGAACAGCGCCGCTTCAAGAAGCGATTCGTGCGTCCCAGTATCTAGCCATGCCATGCCCCGGCTCATGATCTCCACTTTCAGCTTCCCCGCTTCCAGGTAGCGCCGGTTCAGATCCGTGATCTCCAGCTCTCCGCGCTCCGATGGCTTCAGCGTCGCGGCAATCTTCGTCGCATCTCCGTCATAAAAATACAATCCTGTCACCGCGTAACGCGACTTCGGTTGCGCCGGCTTCTCTTCAATGCTTATCGCCCGTCCCTGCTTGTTGAATTCCACAACGCCGTATCGCTCTGGATCTTCAACCGGGTACGCGAAGATCGTTGCGCCCTCCTTGAGCTTTGCTGCCGTCTGCAATTGCTGCGAGAAACCTTGCCCGTAGAAAATGTTGTCCCCCAGCACCAGCGCGCTCGGCTGCCCAGCGATAAATTCCCTGCCGATCAAAAACGCCTGCGCCAATCCGTCGGGGCTGGGCTGCACGGCATACCCGATCTCCAGTCCCCATTGCCTCCCGTCGCCCAGCAAATCCTTGAAGCGCCCAACGTCCTGCGGCGTTGAGATGATCAGAATCTCGCGCAGCCCCGCCAGCATGAGCGTGCTCAGCGGGTAATAAATCATCGGCTTGTTGTAAACCGGCAGCAGCTGCTTTGAAACCACGTGCGTCACCGGATACAGCCGCGTCCCCGATCCGCCAGCCAGAATGATGCCTTTCATGCCTCGCCCTTCCCGGTGCGCGCAACGTCGATGGTGAACGTTGATCGGGCCCATTGTGCCCGAAGCAAACAGACGGCAAGTACCGTGCACCGTTCACCGTGCACCGCTCACCGTCTTCCGCTCCGCATAGTTCTTCGCAATCCAGTCGCGATAGGCCCCGGTCCGTACGCTCTTCACCCAATCTCCGTTTTCCAAATACCAGCGCACCGTTTTGCCCAGGCCGCGCTCAAATCCCTCCGCCGGTTTCCATCCCAATTCGCGCTGAATCTTCTTGGCGTTGATCGCGTAACGGCGGTCGTGGCCCGGCCGGTCTTGAACAAAAGTGATCAGCCTTCGCCTCGGCGCTGCACCCGGTTCCGGCCTCATTTCGTCGACCAGGTCGCAGATCGCCATCACCACATCGATGTTCGCCCGTTCGCTGTTGCCGCCAATGTTATACGTCTGTCCCGGCCGCCCGGTCGCGAGCACCGCGCGAATCGCCGCGCAATGATCCTCCACAAATAGCCAGTCGCGCACATTCTTTCCGTCGCCGTACACGGGCAGCGGCTCGCCCTCGAGAGCATTCAGAATTGTCAGCGGAATCAGTTTTTCCGGGAATTGATACGGCCCATAGTTATTCGAGCAGTTCGTGGTCACCACCGGCAGCTTAAAGGTGTGAAAGTATGCTCGCGCCAGGTGATCCGATCCCGCCTTCGACGCCGCATACGGGCTATTCGGCGCATACGCCGTTTCCTCGTTGAACGCCGGATCGTGCGGACGCAGTGACCCGTACACCTCGTCCGTCGACACATGTAAGAACCGGAATGCCGCGCGATCAGCTTCCTCCAGCCCCGCCCAGTAGACCCGCGCCTGCTCCAGCAGCATGTATGTGCCGACCAGATTGGTGCGGATGAACTCCTCAGGCGCAGCAATCGAGCGATCCACATGGCTCTCCGCCGCAAAGTGGACGATGGCCCGCGGCTGGTATTTCCTGAGCAGCGACCCGACCAGTTCCGCGTCGCAAATATCGCCGTGCACAAAGGTATAGCGCTCGTCACCTTCGAGCGGTGCCAGGTTCGCGGCGTTCCCGGCATAGGTCAGCAGGTCAAGATTCACCACCGGCCCCGCCTTCGAACGCGGGCTGTCCTTCATCCAGCTCAAAACGAAGTTCGAACCGATGAACCCCGCGCCGCCGGTGACCAGAACCGTCTGGCTCATGCGCTTCATTGACCCCAAGTATACGGTACAAAACACGACCCAAGCGAGGTCCCTTGAGCTGCGATCGTCAGGCCGCGACGGCTGGAATCTTCTTGAAATCGCAGCCCTTCCTGTCTTACCGTCCCCCATTCTGAAAGGACTTACTGCATTGACAGCGGTTTTTCGTTATATTAAAAGCAGTGCACCCCCGGGATGCGGCCGGAGCTGCTCACCGAAACCACTTGTTCCATTTGCAAGGCGATTTTTTGCCCTCGGGAATCGCACAGCGGTTGTGTACTTCGAAATATCCACCTAGTCGCAATGAAGTTTCTGCACAAAAGGACGCCATGGGATCTTCGAATCGCCATCTTCGCCCACCGCAAGCGCAAGGCCTCTATCATCCTCGCGATGAGCACGATGCGTGCGGCATGGGCCTGGTCGCGAATATAAAAGGCGAGAAGAGTCACGAGATCATCCGCAAAGGGCTTGAGGTCCTCATCAATCTCACCCACCGCGGAGCGGCTGGTTGCGACCCGGAGACGGGTGACGGCGCGGGCATCCTCATCCAGATTCCCCACGATTTTTTCGTAAAGGAATGTGCCGAGCTCGGCATCAAGCTGCCCGAACCCGGCGCATACGGCGTGGCCATGTGTTTCCTTCCCGTCGAGCGCCAGAATCGCCTTCAGTGTGAAGGCGTCTTCGAACGCATCGCGCAGGAAGAAGGCTGCACAGTTCTCGGCTGGCGTGACACGCCTGTCAACGGCGATGCCATCGGCCGCGAAGCCCGCAACACGCAGCCCTACATCGAGCAGCTTTTCCTCGGCCGCCCCAGGGGCCTCGACGAAGATGCCTTCGAGCGCCTTCTCTATCGCGTTCGCCGCCGCACCGAAAACGAAATCTTCGCCTCCGAAATCGAGGACAAGGAAACTTTTTACGTTCCCTCCTGCTCCTGTCGCACCATCATCTACAAGGGCCTCATGCTGGCCCCGCAGATTGAGAAGTTCTACTTCGAACTGGCCAATCCCCTCGTCACCAGCGCGCTCGCGCTGATTCACCAGCGCTTTTCCACCAACACATTCCCAAGTTGGCCGCTAGCTCATCCTTACCGCTACGTCGCGCACAACGGCGAGATCAACACCATTCGCGGCAACGTCAGTTGGATGAATGCGCGCCAGTCGGTCCTTGAAAGCGCGCTCCACGGCGACAAAATCAAGGAGCTCTATCCCGTCGTCGTTCCCGGCGGCAGCGATTCCGGCTCCCTCGACAACGCTGTTGAGTTCCTCTTTCAATCTGGTCGTTCCCTGCCCCACGTCATGGCCATGCTGATTCCCGAGGCCTGGGCCGGCAACCCTGACATGGATGAGGACAAGCGCGCCTTCTACGAGTACCATGCCTCGCTCATGGAACCGTGGGATGGCCCTGCAGCCATCGCATTTACTGACGGCCGCGTCATTGGCGCAACGCTCGACCGTAACGGCCTTCGTCCCGGCCGCTACATCGTCACCAAGGACGATCTTGTTGTCCTCGCCTCCGAAGCTGGCGTCATCGAAGCTCCGCCCGAGGACATTCTCAAGAAAGGCCGTCTGCAGCCCGGCCGTATGTTCCTCGTCGACACGGTGCAGCAGCGCATCATCTCCGACGCTGAAATCAAGAAGTCTCTTGCCGCGCGCCAGCCCTATGGCGATTGGCTCAAGCAGCAGCAGGTCACCATCGACTCGCTGCCCGAGCCGCCACGCGTCATCGCCTTCAATCCCGAGACGTTGCTCCGACGCCAGCGCGCCTGCGGCTACAGCGAAGAAGATCTCCGCATCCTGCTTGCACCCATGGGCGCCGAGGGCCAGGAACCGGTGGGTTCCATGGGCACCGATGTCCCGCTGGCCTGTCTCTCTGACCGCCCGCAGCCGCTGTTCAATTACTTCAAGCAGCTCTTCGCGCAGGTCACCAATCCGCCCATCGATCCCATTCGCGAGGAGCTGGTGATGTCGCTCATCAGCTACATCGGCACCGAGCGCAACATTCTCGACGAAGCGCCCGAGAATTGCCACACTCTCAAGCTGCCCCATCCCATCCTCACCAATCGCGACCTCGAGAAATTGCGCCGTGTTTCATCGGGCGATCTTCTCGCTACAACGCTGCCCGCGCTCTTCCGCGCCGAGGATGGCGAAAAGGGCCTGCGCCACGCGCTCGAAGACCTGAGCAACCGCGCTTCGCACGCCGTCGACTCCGGCTACTCGCTCCTGATCCTCTCCGATCGCGGCGTTGATCCCACCTACGCGCCGGTTCCGAGCCTGCTGGCGATGGCCGCCGTCCACAATCGTCTGGTTCGCGAAGAAAAGCGCACCCAGGTCGCGCTCATTATTGAAAGCGGCGAGCCGCGCGAGGTCATGCACTTCGCTTTGCTTATCGGTTACGGCGCCAGCGCCATCAATCCTTATCTCGCCATCGAGACCATCCACGATCTCAAGCGCCGCGGCCTGCTCCCCGAAAAACTCTCCGCCGAGTACGCCGAAAAGAACTTCATCAAGGCGATCAACAAGGGCCTGCTCAAGACTTTCTCTAAAATGGGCATCAGCACGCTGCAAAGCTATCGCGGCGCGCAGGTTTTTGAAGCTGTCGGCCTCAATCGCTCCCTCATCGAGGATTATTTCCCCGGCACCGCCTCGCGCATCGAAGGCGTCGGCCTCGGCGTGTTGGCTCGCGAAGCGCAGTTGAAGCATGAGTACGCTTTCCAGCCGCTCACCGACTCCGAGACTGATCTCGCCGTCGGCGGCCAGTATCAATATCGCGAAGGCGGCGAGTTCCACCTGCTCAATCCGCTGACCATCAGCAAGGTGCAGCATGCAGTCCGCAACAACAACCCGGCCACATTCCAGGAATTCACTGACCTCATCGACGGACAGAACCGCACCCTTTGCACGCTGCGCGGGCTGCTCAAGCTCAAGTACCTCGACGAGCCGATTCCGCTTGAAGAGGTCGAGCCGGCCAAGGAAATCGTCAAGCGCTTCACCACTGGCGCCATGAGCTTCGGGTCGATCAGCAAAGAAGCGCATGAAACACTCGCCATCGCCATGAACCGTCTCGGCGGCATGTCGAACACCGGCGAGGGCGGTGAGGACGAAGCCCGCTTCAAGCCCGACGCCAACGGCGATTCGCGTCGCTCTGCCGTCAAGCAGGTCGCCAGTGGCCGCTTCGGCGTCACCACCAACTACCTGGTCAACGCCACAGAATTGCAGATCAAAATGGCGCAGGGTGCAAAGCCTGGCGAAGGGGGCCAGCTTCCCGGCCATAAAGTCGACAGTGAAATTGCGCGCATCCGCCACTCCATCGCCGGCGTCGGCCTCATCTCGCCTCCGCCGCATCACGACATTTATTCGATCGAGGATCTCGCGCAGCTCATCTACGACCTCAAGAACGTGAACCCGGAAGCGCGCATCGCCGTTAAGCTTGTCTCGGAAGTTGGCGTCGGTACCGTCGCCGCCGGCGTCTCCAAGGCCCACGCTGACGTCGTGCTCATCTCCGGCGACACGGGCGGCACCGGCGCTTCGCCGCTCAGTTCCATCAAGCACGCCGGCCTGCCCTGGGAGCTCGGCCTCGCCGAAACGCAGCAAGTCCTCTTGCTCAACGACCTGCGCAGCCGCATCCGCGTGCAGACGGACGGCAAACTCCAGACTGGTCGCGACGTTGTCATCGCCGCACTACTCGGCGCAGAAGAATTCGGCTTCGCAACAATGCCCCTCATCTCAATGGGTTGCATCATGATGCGCAAGTGTCACTTGAATACTTGCGCCGTCGGCATCGCCACTCAAGATCCCGTCCTCCGCGAGCGTTTCACCGGCACGCCCGAACACGTCATCAACTTCTTCTTCTTTATCGCCGAGCAGATTCGCCAGCACATGGCCAAGCTCGGCTTCCGCACTGTCGACGAGATGGTCGGCCGCGTCGAGAAAATCGAAACGCACATCGACGACGCACACTGGAAGGCGAAGGGCATCGACCTCTCTTCAATCCTTCATGTTCCGCCGCTTCCCTCGCGCGTCGCGCGCCGCCGCACCACTTGCCAGGATCACGGCCTCGGCCCCGCGCTCGATCACGCGTTGATCGCCAAGGCCAAGCCCGCGCTCGAATCGCAGACGCCGGTCACTGCCAGCTTCGCCATTCGCAACGTGCACCGCACCGTCGGCGCCATGCTGGGCGGCACCATCGCGCGCCGCTTCGGTTCCGCTGGATTGCCCGACAGCACGCTTCACTTCAAGTTCCGAGGATCGGCAGGCCAGAGTTTCGGCGCGTTCGTTCCGCAGGGCGTCACGCTCGAGCTTGAGGGCGACTCCAATGACTACCTCGGCAAAGGTCTCTCCGGTGGTCGCATCATCGCCTATCCGCCCAAGACTTCCAGCTTCTTGCCGGAGGAAAGCATTCTCGTCGGCAACGTTGTTCTCTACGGCGCTACCAGCGGCGAAGTCTTCCTCAACGGCATCGCGGGCGAGCGCTTCGCCGTCCGCAACTCCGGCGCAACAGCCGTCGTTGAGGGCGTCGGCGACCACGGCTGCGAATATATGACCAACGGTCTCGCCATCATTCTCGGTTCTACCGGCCGCAACTTCGCCGCAGGCATGAGCGGCGGCATCGCCTACGTCTATGACGATCAGGGCGATTTCGCCACGCGCCGCTGCAACCAGGCCAGCGTGGACTTGGAGCCACTGGTCAATTCCGAAGACATTGAGACAATTCGTGCACTGCTCGCGCGCCATCGCGACCTCACCGGGAGCCCCCGCGCTGCATGGATCCTTGAACACTGGGCCGATGCGAAGCCGCTCTTCATCAAGGTCTTCCCGCATGAGTACAAGCGCGTTCTCGGTGTCGAGCGCGCGCAAGCCGTCTACACTTCCCCGCTCGCCACACCCACGCTGGTCGCAGCGTCATCGGAGGCGAAGCATGGGTAAGGTCACGGGCTTTTTGGAAATCAATCGCGAGCAACCCACGCGCCGCAAGGCCGATGAGCGCATTCGCGACTGGTTCGAAATCTACGAGCCGTTCCCCGAGGAGAAGCAGCGCGAGCAGGGCGCTCGCTGCATGGACTGCGGCGTGCCCTTCTGCCACACCGGATGTCCGGTCAACAATCTCATCCCCGACTGGAACGATCTCGTCTACAACAATCGATGGCAGGCCGCCGTTCGCCGCCTCCACTCGACCAATAATTTTCCTGAATTTACCGGCCGCATCTGTCCCGCCCCGTGCGAGGCCGCCTGCGTACTGGGAATCAATCAGCCGCCCGTCTCCATTAAATTAATTGAGCGTTCTATTGTCGAGCGCGGCTTCGATGAAGGCTGGATTCATCCCGAGCCACCCGAGCAGGCCACCGGCAAGCGCGTCGCCGTTGTTGGCAGCGGTCCCGCAGGCCTCGCCGCCGCGCAGCAACTTCGCCGCGCCGGCCACTCCGTTACCGTCTACGAGAAAAACGATCGCATCGGCGGATTGCTTCGTTATGGCATTCCCAATTTCAAGTTGGAGAAACACGTCGTCGATCGCCGCATCGCGCAGATGAAGGCCGAGGGAGTCATCTTCCAGACCAACGCGCACGTCGGCGTCAATACGCCCGTCGAGTCGCTCACTGAGCAGTTCGACGCCATCCTTCTTTGCGGGGGCGCGGAGCATCCCCGCGACCTGCCCGTCCCCGGCCGCGAGCTAAAAGGCATTCACTACGCCATGGAGTTTCTGCCGCAGCAGAATCGCCGCAACGAGGGCGACTCGGAGGAAGCGCTTCTGCGATCGATGGGAGCTGCCGGCACGATTCTTGCCACCGGCAAGCGCGTCGTCATCATCGGCGGCGGCGACACCGGCGCAGACTGCCTCGGCACCAGCCATCGCCAGGGCGCCAAGAGCGTCCACCAGTTTGAAATCATGCCGCGCCCGCCCGCCGAGCGCGCCGCATCAACCCCCTGGCCGCTTTGGCCTCTGCAACTGCGCACCGAAAGTGCTCACGAAGAAGGCGGCATTCGCGACTGGTCGATCAACACAGTCAAATTCACCGGCGACGAGCAGGGCAACGTCAGCCAGCTTCACTGTATGCGCGTCGGTCCACCGCCCAAGTTCGAGCCTCAGGCCGGTACCGAATTTATCCTCGATGTCGATCTCGTTCTTCTCGCCATGGGATTCCTTGGTCCTGTCCGTGGCGGCATGATCGAACAGCTCGGCCTCCAGCTCGATAATCGCGGCAACATCGCCACCACAAATTACATGTCCTCGGTCGACGGCATCTTCGCCGCCGGTGACATGCGCCGCGGGCAGTCGCTGGTTGTCTGGGCCATCTCCGAAGGCCGCAAAGCAGCAGCAGCCGTCAACGACTATCTGGCCGCGAAAGAAGAACAGGCCCAGCCGCGCCTCCGCCACTCCGCCGCCGCCGCGCGCTAAACAAGGCGGAACTTTCTAACCCTGTCAGGGCCCGTCCAGCCACAGGTGTATCCTGTCATTCACCCTCACGTATTCGCCGATGCGAGGTTCAGATGTCTATTGCATGGAACATTCTATTGGGCGTCGTTTACTTGGCCGTGACAATTTGCGTTCTTTCTGTAGCAGAGAGCAGATTTGAAACTCTCGTCCTGGCAGGAATGATTCAATTATATTCCGCTGTACTCTACAATTTCTCGTTGCTCGGCGAAGCTTCCGACGTCAACAACTACGCCGCATTTGTTCGGTTCAGGGTAATAGCTGCCAGCCAAGGCGTGACAGGAAATGAAGACGGCGAGTTTACAGACCAAGAGAAGCTCTTGGCCGATGCAGCGAAAGGCTCCAGATCGAAAATTCTGATTGCTCGGATTTCACATGGAGCCGTATCGTTGTACGCACTTTTCAAGATCGTTCAAGCGATTCTTTAGCTCGACCGCCGGGTGCCGGGTGCCCCATCCTAAACGCGCTCTTTGCGTTTAGGGTGGGATACCTCGAACCCAACCTTCGCACGTCCCCGCTAACTTGCCAACTTGCTAACCCGGAGGCTTAGTTTCCGCAAACGCAACTGCGGAATGCCTCCGCCCCCTCGCCCATCAGTTCGCATGTGTATATCTTCCACATTGGCTTGAGCGCCTTCAAGCCCGCGCCGCGAGAATCGAAATTCTGAATGTAGCTTGCGCTCGTCGTCGCTTGAGCATTCGGGTCGCCCCTGAATCCTGCAATCAAATCTCCCACAGTAGTCGCCGTAAACGCTGGCTCTTTGTACGTCTGCGCAAAATCGTACTCTTCACTCCAATTCGCACCTGTTTTGTCCGATGCTGCAAAAACCTGGAAATCCTTCATCTCAGTTGTCGCCGCATCGATCTCCGCCACTGTAAACGACGGATTGTTTCCGCCGATTGGCGAAATCGATCCCACCATCTTGATCGCAACGCCCCTCGCCTCCGCATCCGACGCTGGCTTCAGCAACCGCATCTCGTCCATATGCGTGTGCGCAAAAATTGCAAGTTCAATCACGTCGCCATAGCCCGCCATCGCTTCCGGCAGCGCCTCGGAAGAAAGAAACATCTGCGGCTTTCCCCCGCTGCACACATTGATTCCCTTCGTCACCGTTGAATAAATATTCACCCCCGGCGGGATGTGCGTCATCACCCAGACTTTATAGTGGTTCCGGCGCGCCGCATCTAGTTGCTGTTTCAGCCATTCAATCTGCGATGCCGCCGGAGCCTGATCGTCCTTCCCACCGCAGGTTTCAAACCGCTGCGACATAAATAGATCGTCCAGCACCAGGATTCTGGTTCGTTCCAGCGGCGCAGGCAGCCGCGCGCTGTAGAACCCTCCCTCAGCGAACGTTCGCAGCGCAGTCACGCGGTCCCCGTCACGCAGGTCGACCGTCAAGTTCTCGCCCGTCGCCTTCAAAAATGCGCTATTCGCATCCAGTTGATAGTCGCCGCAGTCTGAATCGTTGTTCCCCAACGCCGCATACACCGGAACTCCCTTGAGCGCGCCCCGCAGTTCTTGCATCACAAACTCAATCGTCTTCTCGGCAAATGCGCGATATTCGCCGGGCTTTGCCTGGGGCACAAGCGTTGTGAACTTGCACTCGAATTCATGCGCCATCAGGTCCCCGCTCAGCACCACAAACTTCGCTCCGCTCGCATCCGTGCTGATCGCCCGCAGGCTCGAAGCATACAGCTCGTAAGAAGTGTCCGGCGACACGCGCACTTTGCACGCCTGCTCGAGCTGCTCAAACCGTTGCGCGCGATCCGCCGCCTCCGGCGCCTCCAGAATTGCCTTCCACTTGCCCACCGGCGCCGCCCTCAACTGGTCCACTTTGCTCGGATCCCAGAACGGCTCAAAGTGAATGTCACTCACAAACAGCGCCTCAACAGTCGGCTTCGATGCGCTCGCCGTCGCCGGCTCCTCCGCTGGCCGAGCGGTCTGCGCCATTAAGCCCGGCGCCCCCAAAAACACTGCAGCCACGCCCAGCGCAAAAGCCCCGCACCGGACACCGGCCCCGTGGGTTCTCATCATGAATTCTCCTGATCGATCAACTGGTCCGGCCGTCTCTTTGTCTCTGCGGGCTTCGCCTAGAATAACTCTCTTCTGTCGCCATCTCGCTTGCGGTACCCCGTGCTGGATGCTAACTTGTTAACTCCGCAAATACCGCTAACTCCGCTGATTTATCCTTTCCCCATGAGCAGGCTAGCCCTCATCTCCGTTGCATTTCTTGCCGTCGCATCTTTCGTTCCTTCTCTTCTTCCCGCTCAAACAGTCGCTCCCACTCCGCCGATGGGCTGGAACAGCTGGGACTCCTACGGCTTCACGATTGACGAGGATCAATTCAAGGCCAACGCCACCGTTCTCGCGTCGCTCCAGCAATTCGGCTGGAAGTACGCCGTCATCGACGAAGGATGGTACATGGCCAATCCTGAGGGCCATTCGCTCGATGAGCGCCACTATCTTTGGAACGGCAACGGACTCCTCGTCCCCGACCCCGCGCGTTTTCCGGACGCAGCCAATGGCGCAGGCTTCAAGTCGCTCGCCGATTGGCTCCACGCGCAGGGCCTCAAATTCGGAATCCATATTGTGCGCGGCATTCCCCGTCAGGTAGTCGCGGCCAACCTGCCCATCGCCGGCACATCCTTTCACGCCGCCGACGCCGCCGACCTCACCTCTCCCTGCCCCTGGGACGAGGGCAACTGGGGCATCAGAGATAATGCGGCCGGCCAAGCCTACTACGATTCCATGATTCGCCTCTACGCTTCGTGGGGCCTCGACTTCCTCAAGGTCGACTGCATCTCCGACCATCCCTACCGCATCACCGAGATTCGCCAGATCGCCGCAGCCATCCGCAAATCCGGACGGCCCATCGTGCTTTCGCTTTCGCCCGGTCCCACGCAGCTCAGCCACGCCGCCGAGATCGCCGAGTCCGCGCAGATGTGGCGCATCGCAGACGATCACTGGGACGGCTGGACCTTTCCGCACAAACCCGAGAGCGAATTCCCCATGGGTGTGCGCGACATGTTTGATCGCCTAGCGCAGTGGTACGTGTACACCAACCCCGGCAACTGGCCCGACGCCGACATGCTTCCCGACGGCTGGCTCGGTCCCAATCCGGGCTGGGGCGATGCGCGCCAATCCCGTTTGACTCCCGACGAGCAGCGCACCGAATTCACTCTCTGGGCCGTCGCACGCTCGCCCCTCATCCTGGGTACCAACCTCACCCGCCTTGACGATTTCACACGCTCGCTCATCACTAATCAGACCGTCATCTTCATCGATCAGTACGCCACTTACAGCCACCCCGTCGACGTCTCCACTCTTGGTCCCGGCTTTCAGGATGCCCGCGTCTGGCGCGCTTCTATCGGTCAACCAGGCGATCGCGGCTACGCCGAGTACATCGCCTTCTTCAATCTCGCGGACAATCCTGCCACGTTGCGCACGACATGGAGTCAACTCGGCCTCGATGGCCAAAAGCACTCCGCGCGCAACGTGTGGGAAGATTCCACCCTCAAGGAGTCAAAAGAGATTGGTGTAGCGCTCCCGCCCCATGGCTGCGCATTGTTTGAAGTCCGCTGACTCGGGTTCACCTGCTCCGAATTCAGGCACCGCAAATCCACAAGATCGGGTGACACGAACGTGTTACCCGCCACACTTTTCTCCGTCCCCATGTGCGAAACTAGCTTGTCTGCCCAGTGCGCTCTTTCGGGCGCGCTCTCGAGCAGGGGCGAGTCATGCCAATTCTTCGTTCCGCTTTCATTGCGCTTTCGCACAACCGTCCGCTTCGCCGATTCTGTGAGCACTCCGCGCTGGGCACCCGGCTCAATGCGCGATTCATTGCCGGCATGCAGCCGGAAGACGCGCTTCGCGTCGCGGAGGCCGTCAACCGCCAGGGCATCTCTGTCACGCTCGACTCGCTTGGCGAAAGCGTCACATCGCCCACCGAGGCGCATCGCGCCGCAGACGTTTATCATCGCCTGCTCGACTCCATCGCCGAACGCGGACTCGACGCCAACATCAGCGTCAAGCTCACGCAGATGGGCCTCGAACAGTCGCCTGATTTAGCCGAATCCATTGCCGAGAACCTCGTTCAGCACGCCCGCTCCACTCAGAATTTCGTGCGCATCGATATGGAAGACTCGCGCCTCACGCAGGACACGCTCGATATCGTGCGCCGCGTTCACTCGCACGCCGGACTTCGCGGCGCGGTTGGCGTTGTTATTCAGGCCTACCTCTATCGCTCGCAGGCCGACATCGAGCAACTCCTCGCCGACGGCATTCGTGTTCGCCTATGCAAAGGCGCGTACAAAGAACCTCCTGAAGTCGCGTTCCCGCGTAAGACTGACGTTGACGCCAACTTTTTCAAGCTAGCGAAGATGCTCGTCGACAGCCCCATCTACCACGCGCTGGCCACGCACGACGATGGCCTTATCGACAAAATGAAGGCCTACGCAACTGAGGCCGCAATCGACCCCAGTCACTTCGAATTTCAAATGTTGTACGGGGTGCGCCGCGATCTCCAGCGGAAGCTGGTTAGCCAGGGTTACAAAGTCCGCGTCTACGTGCCCTTTGGCAGCGAATGGTATCCCTACTTCATGCGCCGCTTGGCTGAGCGTCCAGCCAACGTGATCTTCCTGGCGCGAAATTTCTTCCGCTCCTGATCCGTGTTCCAGCCGGCTCGCCCTTCTTTATATGCGTAGGCAATTCATCCCTTTGCATCCCGCAATCTCCGCAATCCCTGCCCCGCCAAATCGGCAACGGCTCTTGCAAGAGTGGCCGAAGCATTCAATGACTCCGGACGTTCCAGGCGAATCTTCAGTTTGCTGGCATATTCGCGAAAGTGAATATCAACATCGTACAAAATCTCCACATGATCGCAGAGAAATCCAATCGGCTGAAGAATGAGCGCCTTCACGCCATCGCTGGCAAGTTGGTCAAGTGTCTCCTCCACGCTCGGGCCGATCCAAGGCCCGCCGCTCGCGCCCTGGCTTTGGAATGCAAACCACCACTGCGGAATCTCCGGCACTCTCTCCGCAACCAGCTCCGCCGTTCGCCGCGCATCCTCTGCATACGGATCAGCCCCCTGCCCCGGCCACAACCTCGGTCCCGGGTGCCCCACCCTCGCGACGTCTTTGTTTTTGTCGCTAGGGTGGGAGGCGGAATCCGCGCCTACCGCCGGCGCTTCCACCGTTCGCGTCGGCACGCTGTGCGCAGTAAAGAGTACCGGCACCGGTTCGCCCACGTCCGCGCTCAGCTTTGCCAACGCCGGCCTCAACCGCTCGGCGAATGCCTCCGCAAGGAGCGGATGCTCTGCCCACCCGGCCGTAAAATCGATGCGCAATCCACCCGCTTCCGCTTCCGCCGCACGCCGATAGAGCCCAACGCTGGTGCGCGAATTCTGCGGCGCCATGCAGATCACTGCCGCCTCTTCCACGCCATCCGCGCGCATCTGCCGGACAACTTCCGGAATATACGGCCGCCAGTTCCTCATCCCCACGTAGACCGGAATCGGGCGCCCCATCCTTGCGACGTTTTTGTTTTTGTCGCTAGGGTGGGAAGCGGAATTTACCTCGTCCCGGTTAAGCTCCGCCTCCACCAGCCGCGCCTGCTCCATCGTAATTTCCGTCAGCGGGCTCTTCCCAATCAGCGAGTACCGATGCTGAATCTCTTCCACCACTGCTTGCGGGACCGGCCGACCGCTCACCACGTTGCGCAGGTATTCGGGAATCTGCTCCACCGTCTCCGGGGTTCCATGAGCGAGCAGAAGGACTGCTTGTTTAGGCATGCGCGTCCTCCAGCCGGAACTCGCGCACCATCTTTACCACTGCCTGTACATTTTCGACAGGCGTCTCCGGCACAATTCCGTGTCCCAAATTAAAAATGTGTCCCGGCCTTCCGCCCGCCGCGCGCAGAACTTCCTTCACGCGCTGCTCCAGAACTTCGAGCGGCGCAAACAGCGTAATCGGATCCAGATTTCCCTGCACCGCACGTGCATGTCCTACCGCCCGCCAGCCTTCGTCCAACGGCTGCCGCCAGTCGAGCCCAATCACGTCCGCTCCCGTCGCCGCCATCTGCTCCAGCAACCCCGCCGTCTCCACGCCGAAGTAGATTACCGACACGCCCATCGCCTGCACTGCGCGCACCAGCCGCTTCGACGCCTCAAACGCATAATCGCGATAGTCGCTTAACGAGAGCGATCCCACCCAGCTGTCGAAAATCTGGATCACGTCCGCGCCTGCCTGCACCTGCAAGCGGCAGTATTCAGTGAGTACAGTTACCAGTTTCTCCAAGAGGCTGCCCCACGCAGTGGGATCGCGGTACATCAGCTGCTTCGTGTGAATGTAATTTCGCGAGCCGCCGCCCTCGATCATGTAGCTCGCCAGCGTATACGGCGCGCCGCAAAATCCAATCACTCCCAGTCGATCACGAAAATGTGCGGCCACCTTCTCAATCGCCTGCGCCACATAGGCCAGGTCCCCCGCGCGATCAGTCCGCAGCGCGCGCACGTCCTCGGCGGTCCGCACCGGCTTATGCACGACCGGCCCCTCGCCTGCCTGGAACTCGAAGTCCAGACCCATCGGCTCAAGGGGCAGCAGCAAGTCGGCAAAGATGATCGCCGCATCGACGCCCAGTTTTTCAGCCGCGGTAATTGTCACCTCCGCCGCCAGCTCCGGCTTCTTGCAAATCTCCACGAGCGTGTGGTGCTTGCGCACCTCGCGGTACTCCTCCATATACCGTCCCGCCTGCCGCAAAAACCACACCGGCGTGCGGTCCACCGGTTTGCGCAGGCATGCGCGCACAAACCGGCTCCCGGCGAAAATCGTCTCCGCCGCGTCGAGCTTCTGCCCAGCTGAATCCATATCGATCATTCTACCGGCCCTGTCGTCGATTCCAACCCGCACAACCCCTCCGCTCGCCAACGCATCTATTGAGGTATAACCAAGGTGCATTCACTCACAGTCTTTCGGGGCTCGCAAGAGTCCGACCGGAGGCCGTCGATGACCATCCATAGAATCGTCCTCGCGTTGTCCGTCGTGTTGCTTACGGCTCTGCCCGCAGCTCCTGCCCAACAACGGCAGCCGACCACCTCGAAACCCGGCCCCTCCGCCTCTTCCGGGCGCATCCAACTCGACGTCGTCGTCAGCACCAAATCAGACCAGCCCGTCACCGGCCTTCCTCAACAGGTCTTCACAATTCTCGACAACAAATCTCCGCGGCCGATCAGTTCCTTCAAAGTCGTCACCCCAGCGCAGGAACCCGTCGAAGTTATCGTCTTGATCGATACCGTCAATGCGCCATACCAAACGGTCTCCTACATGCGCGATGAAACGGTAAAGTTCCTGCAAGCGAATGAAGGCACGCTGGCCCATCCCACCAGCATCGCCTTCCTCACAGACCACGGCTTGGATATCGACAATGCCTTCTCCGCCAATGGAAACGCTATAAGTGACGTTCTCGAACACCACGCAATTGGCCTGCGCTCCATCACCCGAGCTTCGCAATGGGGCGGACTTGAGCGACTCAATATTTGCCTCAACGACCTCCATCAGCTCGTCACCTATGCCTCGACCCTGCCTGGCCGAAAACTCATCCTCTACATCTCGCCTGGCTGGCCTTTGCTCTCAGGCCCTTCCACCGATCTCGACTCCAGGCAGCAGCAGCATATCTTCGACGACGTCGTTTTCCTGTCCTCGCAATTGCGGCAGGCAAACATCATGCTCTATGACGTCAATCCCTTCGGGGTTTCCGAATCCATGATGGCGGCCAACTACTACGAGAGTTTCCTAAAGGGCATCACCAAACTCGCTGATGCGCAATATGCCGACCTAAGCCTTCAGGTGCTTGCCATTCAGAGCGGGGGCCTCACGATCACTTCCAACAGCGACGTCACCGGAAATATTCAGAAGTGCCTCACCGACGCGAACTCCTGGTACGAAATCACCTTCGACCCTTTGCCGGCCGACAAGCCCAACGAGTATCACCACATCGAGGTCAAAATCGACCAGCCCGGCCTCGTCGCCCGCACCCGCACCGGCTACTATTCCAATCCTGCCGCCGTCCCCGCGCACTGAACGTCGCCGGGAAAACACCATCACTCCGCCGAGTCTCTTCGTGCTCTCTGTCTTTCTGCTCCCTCGCTCCTTCGCTCCCTTGGTCCCTTGGTCCCTGCCCTCTTCATCTCCACCTGAAGATCCTGAGCGAGATCGCGAACGGCAGCGCAAACCATAACAACAGAATCCCCATCTGTACCGTCAGCTGCCCGAGTTGCGTGCCCTGTAGCATATTCCCGCGTATCGCATCAATCGCCGCTGTCAGCGGTAGCGCGCGCACCAAGGGCTGAATGATCGCCGGAAATCTCGACGCCGAGAAAAACACTCCCGACAAAATCCACATGGGTAGCATCACCAGGTTCATCAGCCCGCTTACCGCTTCCATCGTTTTCGCCCGCGATGCCACCAGCAGCCCAAGCGCTGAAAACACCAGCGAGACCAAAATGCAAAGCAGTCCAAGCTGCCACAGCGGCCCGCGGAACGGTACGCCAAACACCAGCTTCGCGAAACCCAGAAACACTACCACTTCAATCGCCAACATCACCAGCCGCGACAGCAAATATCCTGCCAGGTATTGCCACCTTGGCATGGGCGAAGCCACCATCCGTTTCAGCAGCTTCTTCTGGCGGCCGTCGACGATCGAGAATCCCAATCCCCACATCGCCGATCCCATCAAATTCATGCCCAGCAGTCCCGGCACCACAAAGTCGATATACCGCGAGCCCGTCTCATGCACCAGTTCGTTCGCGGCCGTCACCGAATCGTGCCGCCCGGCCGCCTTCTGGATCGCGTCATCTGCAATCATCCGCGCCGTCCGCGCATCGGGATTTGTATTGTCGTACCGGTATGCCACCCGATCGCCGCTCTGCTCGGCCAGCAGCACAATCGTTCCCACTGCGAGCGCGTGCACACCCGCGATCTCGTCCATCTCCGTCGCCTTTAGTCCCTTGTCCGCAGCCAGCGCCTGCGTCAGTTGCTCGGTTGTCGCACCCACTGGCAGCACATCTGCGGGGCGATTGCGAAACGCAATCCCCAAACCGATGGCCAGAAGAATTGGAAAAACGAAGATCCAGAAGATCGCTTCCGGCTCCCGCAGCGTCAGCTTCAGCCGCGTCGCTGTCAACTGATAAAGGCTGCTGGTTTCCAGGCTACTCATTGCGCATGCCCCACGCGCCGGAGGCGCATCGTTCGTTAGCCCCGCGCTTTAGCGTGGGGAAAGCAGAATCCGTTCCGATTGGGAGTCCCGTAGGGACGGCGCCGCTACTCATCGCGCAGATTCCTTCCCGTCAGCCGCACAAATACATCTTCCAGCGTCGCCGAGTGCGTTCTGAACTCACTCAAGTGCAGCCCCTGCCCTTCAAGCGCCGCAAAAATCCGCGGCACCGCCGTGTGCAGCTCGCTCACTGAAAGCTGGTACAGATTCTCGTCCACCCGATGAGCCTGCACTCCTGGAATCTTCTTCAGCGCCTCCGCATCGACCACCGCGTTCTCCACAACATTGGGTGCCCCCGGTCCCTCGCACTTGGGGACCGGGGTGCTCACTGCAAACTCCACAATGTCCTCGCCGCCAACCGTCGCAATCAATTCCTTCGGCGTGCCCATCGCAATCACTTTGCCATGGTCCATAATCGCCACGCGATCGCACAGTCGCTCCGCTTCCTCCATATAATGCGTCGTCAAAATAATCGTGCGCCCCGCTTGCTTCATCTCCTCCACTAGATCCCACAAGTGCCGCCGCGCCTGCGGATCGAGTCCCGTAGTCGGCTCATCCAGAAACAGCAACTCTGGATCGCCCACCATGGCCGTCGCCATGGCCAGCCGCTGCTTCTGCCCGCCACTCAAACCGCCCACGCGCGACCGCCGCTTCTCTTCAAGCTGCGACATTTTGATGGATTCATCGATTGTGATTCCGCGCCGATAGAAACTCCGGAACAGCCGAAGCGCCTCCTCCACCGTCAACTTGTCAGGAAACTGCGTTTCCTGCAGTTGAACCCCGATTCGCTGCCGCAGCTCATCGGCGCTGCTGATCCAGTTCAGCCCCAGCAGCTCCACCGTCCCCTCGTCCGCCGTCGTGAGCCCCTCGCAAATCTCAATGGTTGTCGTCTTGCCCGCCCCGTTCGGCCCCAGCAATCCAAAGCACTCGCCCTTGGCAACCTCCAGGCCGATTCCATCCACCGCCTGCACATCTACAAACGCTTTCTTCAGTCCTCGTATACGCAACGCCGCGCCCGCGCTGTCAGACGCGTGCGAGGTCTCCACAAGCAGAGGATTTGCCGTGTCGGTCATCGACCTAGATTATCGTAATTCCCTTTCCATATTACGGATCAGTATTGAGGTCCGTGTTGAACGTCAGGTTGAACAAGAATCGAGAATCGTCTTCTGCGCGCCGCTACGGGCCGGTGGTATAGTTGCACCGCATTTATTCTGAGAGGGCCATATGTTCTCTATGAAGGCAATGCGCTTATGGACGCGGTCTTGCGCGTGCACTTTAGCAGCAATGGGTTGCCTCTTTTTCGCCCCGCACGCCAGTGCCCAGAACGATGCTCTCTTTGCGGCCGCCGAGAAGGGGGATCTGCCTCGCGTCAACGAACTTCTTGACAAAGGAGCCAGCGCCAATGCCACGAGGGAGAACGACTGGTCCGTTCTGATGGCGGCCTCTTCAACTGGGCAAGTCGATGTTGTGAAGACGCTGCTGGCGAGAGGAGCGGATGTCCATGCAACGACAGATAAAGGCTGGAGTGCCCTGTTGGAGGCCTCGCAGGAAGGCCAAATCGAAGTGGTAAAGGAACTGATTGCCCACGGCGCTATGGTTGGTGACAAGGATTATGAGGGTGAGACAGCGCTGGAAATGGCTTCTGATGGGGAAGGGGAAACACTCAAGGTTGCGGAGTTCTTGATAGCCAAAGGGGCAGATGTCGACGCCGTGGACAATGAAGGCTTTACCGCGCTGATGACGGCCTCTCAAGGCGGCCATGTCGATGTAGTGAAGCTGTTGATAGGCAAGGGGGCAGATGTCAATTACAAGAACCGCGGCGGATCTACCGCGCTGATGTCGGCATCTCTGATTGGTCACCTCGACGTGGTGAAGGCCTTGCTCGCAAGCGGGGCTGATGTTAATGCAGAACTGGACGACGGCAACACAGCTCTGATCGAGTCCACTGCATCCTATACAAACCCCGAGGTTGTAAAGGCTTTGTTAGCCAAAGGCGCGAACGTTAATGCCAAGAACTTGAAAGGCGAAACCGCACTGATGGGAGCCTCCCTCATCGGTCCTGTCGAAGCGGTGCGGATGCTGCTAGCCAAAGGTGCAGACGTCAACGCGAGAACGGCCGACGGAAGGACTGCGATGGATTACGCAAAAAAGGGGGGACACAACGAGATCGAATCAGTCTTAGCCCAGGCAGGCGCTAAATAGCCATATGCCCGCGCCCAAGGTCCGGATTTTCGGACCTGGCAACCCCACTCATTCGTCCTTGCCGCGTCGCGCTGAGAGCTGAAGGCTGAAAGCCGCCCTACTTGATCCCCACCACCATCGAGTCCGGCCCCACCAAATGCTCCACCCGCGTCTGGCTGAACCCCGCTTCCTTCATCCATCCCTGGCAGTCCGCGCCGGTGTAGTCAAACCCGCCATACGTTTCGATCAGCATATTCAGGCTCATCATCAATCCAAAGGCGTTCTTGCTCCGATCGTCGTCGATGATCGCCTCATATACGATGTACGCTCCGCCCTTCGGCAGCGCCTCATGCGCCTTTTTGATCAGCATCTTCTTTGTCGGCAAATCCCAATCATGCAGAATATGCCCCATCACAATCACATCCGCCTTCGGCAGAGCGCCCTCAAAGAAATTTCCCGGCGTAAACTTCAACCGCCCATTCAGACCCAGCTCGCCCACGTACTCTTCGAAAATCGGCCCCACCTCCGCCAGGTCGAACCCCGTCCCGCTCAGGTGAGCATTCGCCAGCACAATCTGCGCCGCTGTATCGCCTTGCGCCGTCCCTACATCGCAATACGTCTTGTACTCCTTCCACGGAAACTTAGCCGCAATGGCCAGCGCCGACCCATGGCTGATGCCGCTCATCGCCTTCAAAAAAGTCTTCAGCCGCGCCGGATCGGCATAGAGCGTCTCAAACAGCGGCTGTCCCCCACCTCGCACCTCATTCTGCGGCAGCCCCGTCCGCAGACCTTCCGTCAAATGAGACCAGTGCTCATACAGCCGCTGGTTTGCCATCTCCAGAATCCCGCCAATGTACGACGGCTTCTTCTTGTCCAGAAACAAGTCCGTGTCCGGCGTATTCGAGTACTTTCCGTCGCGCCGTTCCAAGAACCCCAGCGCCACCAGCGTGTCCAGGAAATCCCGCGCCGACCGTGGATGAAGCCCCAGCCTTCCCTGCACCGCTTCAAATCCCTCGGGCCCTCGCGCCAGCTCCGTAAACAGTCCCATCTCCACGGCGCTCAGCAGCGTTTTCGACGCCATAAATCCCATGCCAATCTGCATCATCTTGTCCGGTGTCGGATGCTCGCCCACAATGACCTCCTCGGTCACTTCTCAATTTGAGTTTTGTTTCGGGGAATCTGCTTTGCCCTGCGAATCCAAGCCCTGCCTGAGTTTCCGGCAATCGTTCTCCGTGAGTTGTTTTTGGAGAAATTCTTCAGCAGCGGGAACCCGTCCACTATAACCTATCCACCTCGGCGCCAATCAAGCCAACTCGCTGACTTGCTTCGGGAGCTGGAGGCTAGAGGCTAGATGCTAGCAGCTGGAAGCTGTTCTTCTGCGATACTCATGGAATGCTCCTCCGCCCTGCCGAGCCCGCCGACGCTCTCGCCATCGCTCGCGTACACGTCCGCGCATGGCAGCACGGCTACGCTGGAATCCTTCCCGCCAGCTATCTCAACAATCTCCGCGCCGAGGACCGCGCCGACAAATACGATCTTTCCAACTCCGATCCCCTCAAGCCCCACACCATCGTCGCAGTCTCCGGCAACATCATCCACGGCTTCGCCACCACGCGTCCCTCGCAAGAGCCCGACCTCCCCAACCACGGCGAGCTCACCGCCCTCTACGTCGATCCCCACTCCTGGGGCCTCGGCGTCGGCGTCGCTCTGGTCTCCGCCGCCCGCGCCCACCTCGTGTCTCTTGGCTTGCGCCAGGCCTACCTCTTCACCCTGGTCGACAACCTTCGCGCCCAGCGCTTCTACAAAGCCGACCAATGGACCCCCGACGGCCTTGAGCGCACCGACACCGTCTGGGGCGCGGCCGTCCACGTCCTCCGCTTCCAGCGCGCCCTCGAGCATGCGCCATCCCTGATCACAAATCCTTAACGTCGATTTGCGCGACAATAGATCTGCAGATCGATAGCGGAGATCAACGCCATGTCGAAATTCGTCCGAATCCCCATCGTCTTCGCTCTGGCCTCAGGCATTCTCACCGCCGCCGGCTGCGGCGGGTCAGTTTCGGCGCAAGGCTCGCCATCGAATCCGGCTTCCACCGCTGCTCCGGCAATCGCCACCACCCCTGCACTCAACAAAGCCGTCGTCGTCACACTGTCTTCGTCCACGCCGGGCGCAACCATCTATTACACCGTCGACGGATCGGCCCCAACCACCTCATCCCAGATTTACGAGGCGCCTTTTCTCGTCGCATCCAACCTCACCGTCAACGCCATCGCCGCTGCGCCAGGCGACTCCAACAGCGCCGTCGCCACCAAAACGTTTGCCCTCAACATCCCATCCGGAACCCTGGTGTGGAGCGACGAATTCTCCAACGCATCCGCCGCCAACGCTGAGCCCAATCCCGCCGTGTGGACTTACGACACTGGCAACACAGGCTTCGGCAACAACGAGCTTGAAAATTACTGTGCGTGGGGCTCGTCAAGTTCTCCATGCAACCCCGCCGCGCCCAGCGCCTACGTCGGCACCGACGGCTATCTGCACATTTTGGCTGCCCAGCCCTCGCCCGGCGTTTACACTTCCGCGCGCCTCAAGACGCAAGGCCTCTTCAGCTTTCAGTACGGCCGCATCGAATTCCGCGCACAGGTGCCGGAAGCCCAGGGGTTCTGGCCGGCCGCATGGCTCCTCGGCAACAACATCGCCACCGTCAATTGGCCCGCATGTGGCGAGATGGACGTGCTCGAGCGCATCAACGCCGCCGCCACTCCCGACTGGAACGAGGGCTCTATCCACGGCACCGGCTTCACCGGCGGCAACATCGGAACCAAATTCAACTTCCCCTCCGGCCAAACCGCTGCCGGCTGGCACACCTACGGCATGATCTGGAGCAAGGGCAGCGTCGCCTATTACGTCGACGATCCCGCCTCGCCCTACATCACATACACGCCTTCCAGCATCGCGAGCTTCAGCGGCACAGTCTGGCCCTATGACGCAGGCCAATCGAACTACATCATCCTCAATCTGGCCATCGGCGGCTCCTGGCCCGGCCCTCCCAACAGCACCACGCCCTTCCCCTCCCAAATGCTCGTGGATTACGTCCGCATCTACACCAATTAACTCGCTCCTCCTGCATCGAAAGGGTCATACCCACCTCCACCTAGGTCCGTTCGACCCAGTTTTCAATCCACTATCATCTTTCATCAGGTCCACAAATTTCTTCCCGGGAGAGGTCTCGAATTGCCTCATCGGCCACGCATCGCTTTTGCGCTCGCCGTCGGACTGGCCGCCATCTGCGCGCCCATCCTGGCCTCCATCTACCTCGCCTGGCACCAGAGCCTCGCCGCCCAAAAATCCCTCAGCCTCGCCTACGCCCACGACTCTCTTCGCCGCGTTGAAGAAGCCGCCAACCAGTTTGCCGTTGCCAAGAGCCGCATCGACGCCGCAAAATTCACCCCCTGCTCGCCCAACGACATCGACCTGCTCCGCCAGATCGAACTCGGATCCAACTACATTCAAGCCGCGGGCCGCACCTCTGGCAACACGCTTCTGTGTACTTCGCAGGGTGTCACCGCTCCGGTCTCTCTCGGCCAGCCCAGCCTCATCTCCTCACACGGCGTCGCCGAGTACTTCAACGTAAAGCTCTCGCCCCAGCAATGGCATCCGCTCGATGTCTTCGCCGCCGCCGGCGTCGCCATCGTTGTCGACCCCTACCTGCCCATCGACATTCCCACTGAAGGCCCGGATGTCGAGCTTACTGTCTTCGTTCCTTCAGCCCCGAGCCGCGACCGCATCACCGTTCTCGGCAGCAATTTCCCGTCCGCCTGGTTCGAACCCATTGCTCCAGGCTCCGAATCATCTCTCCTCGATCACGGCTACCTCGTTTCGCGCGTTCGCTCCGCCAAGTGGGATCTCGCTGTCGTTTCGGCAGTCCCCGAGCACTATGCCTTTCAGCAGGTCCGCCACTTCTCTCTCATCTTCGCCCCCTTCGGCGTGCTCTGCGGAGTTCTCCTCGCCTGGGCCGTCAACTACGTCTGCCAGCTAAGCACTTCATTCCCCGCCATTCTCCGCCGCGCACTCCGCCGCAAGGAATTCTACGTCGAATACCAGCCCATCGTTGATCTCGATTCGCGCCGCATCATCGGCGCCGAAGCCCTCATTCGCTGGAAGAGTCCCCTCGCCAACATTCCGCCCGACCACTTTATCCCGCTCGCGGAAGATCGCGGCCTCATCCATCTCCTCACCAGCCAGGTCCTCGAAATCGTCACCCACGATCTGCCTCAGCTTCTCGCCATCGATCCCAACTTCGAAATCGCCATCAACATGTCGCCCGGCGATCTCCGCTCCGGCCGCACCCTCACGCAGCTCGACCAGTTGCTCCAGGCCACCGGCGCCATGCCACACAACATCAGCATCGAAGCCACCGAGCGCGCCTTCCTCCACGATTCCCAAACCGCGCAGCTTATCGCCACCCTCCGCACCAAGGGCTTCCGCGTCGCCATTGACGACTTCGGAACCGGCTACTCCTCGCTCTCCTGCCTGCAATCGCTCTCGCTCGACACCCTCAAAATCGACAAGGCCTTCGTCGAAACCATCAACACCGACGGCGCAACCAGCCAGGTCGTCGTCCACATCATCGAGATGGCCCGCTCGCTCCACCTCCAGACCATTGCCGAGGGCGTCGAGACTGAAGCGCAGGCCGAGTTCCTCCGCAGGCGCGGCGTTCGTTACGCCCAGGGATGGCTCTTCGGCAAATCCATGCCCATCGCTTCGCTGTTGAAGAAGATCCCCGCCACCATAGCCGACTCCATAGCCGTCTGAAGGGTATGGCCCTCAGCGCCGGAGCCTTGTAGCAGGGCTCGGCTGGTAGGTCGGGGATTCATCCCCGACTGCCGCAACCCCGCCCACCCATCTTTCTTGGAAATAAAGTACGCGGCGAAGCCGCGCACGTTGTCATCCTGAGCGAAGTCCGCCGTGGCGGACGAGTCGAAAGCCTGCCCTGAGCGAGTTCGCCCTCGGCGAGCGAGTCGAACGGGGATCTGCGGTTGCTTTTTCGTGATCGAATTTCGGGCGAGGGCCGTTTTTTTTTGGGGCCGGCTCAAACCCGCTCAACCCGCACGAAATGTTCAACTTCATGCGACCTGAACCCTGCGAAATGTGAACGTAGAAGTTCACAAAAAGTCCCAAATGTTTACCCAAAGCTTCGCGAATCGTTGCGTGGTGCGCCAAGGTTTTTCCCGAAACAGGGGTAAGCGGTCGCTCAGAATTTCACATTTCGCGGCAAAAGGTCGCGAGTAATTTCACAGATAGCGGCGTTAGCGCACGCATAGATCGCACTTCGCCGGCCTTAAGTGGACATACGGCGCCATTTTCTGCGCAATTCTGCACGCTGGTTGCCCCATCCTAGCTTCGCTAGGGTGGGATCGGTCTGCTCTCAACCCACCATAAGAGATGGGTGCCCCATGTCCCTCCGCCGCGGCGGATGGGACGTGGGATACCCCGAACCCAACATCCACGCGCCTTGTGTCAGGGCATGACTTCAGTCGTGCCGCACGATCGGCAAAATGAACGTGGGCTTTACAGGCTGCGGAAAAACTCGATTTCTCAAAATCGGCGAAAAATGGATCGCGCCAGGATGACCCAGGAACGATCCGCGAGGGTCGGTCGATGGTTTTGCATCCCCCAAATTTCGCCAGTTCGCTGTCCATTCGGTGTTTTTCCGCAGCCTGTAAAGCCCCTGAGAGAAGCATCCGAGGGAGCAGGAGCCTTCAGGCTCCCGAATCTCAATCTCAAAACATGGCCGGGTGCCCCATCCTCGTCACGTTCTTGTTTTTGTGGCTAGGGTGGGATACCACGAACCCAACTGTCTGCGATGTCATCCTGAGCGGAGTCCGCCGCGGCGGACGAAGTCGAGAGCCTGCCCTGAGCGAGTTCGCCCTCGGCGAACGAGTCGAACGGGGACCTGCTTCTCGCCTTCCGCCTCGTATCAGCGCATGTCTGGTAGGTCGGGGATTCACCCCCGACTGCCGTAACCCGCCCACCCATTTTTCTTGGAAGTAAAGTACGCGGCAAAGCCGCGCGCGAATCCCCGACCACCACCCCGCGCCATGTCATCCTGAGCCGAGCTGAGCGAGCCGAGGGATCCGCGGTTGCTTTTCGCAGCCTCCACCCACCACAAGAGACGGGTGCCCCCGGTCCCTCGCACTTGGGGACCGGGGATCGATAGCACACTCGTCACCGCCGGCGGGCCTACATTTGGAGTATCCTCCCAGTGCATGAAGGGTAAGCGCATCCGCTATCAGCAGACCGGGGAGTTCCATTTCCTCACCTTTAGTTGTTATCTCCGCCAGCCTTACCTTCAAACCGTCACCGTTAGAAAACTCTTTGAAGACGCGCTGGAGCGCGTTCGCCGCCGCTATCTTTTTGTGATTGCTGGCTACGTCGTTATGCCCGAGCATGTGCATCTGCTGGTCAACGAGCCAAAGAGCGCGCTTTTATCCAGGGCTGTCCAGGCTCTCAAGCTGTCGGTTTCCATGCGCAGCCGCGAAAGACCTTTCTGGCAGGCGCATTATTACGATTTCAATGTGTCCTCGCACGAAAAGTTTGTGGAGAAGCTGCGCTACATCCATCGCAACCCCGTCAAACGTGGCTTGGTCCAGAAGCCGGAAGATTGGGCTGGTCGAGTTTTCGCCACTATCAAACGGGCATTCACGGAACCGTAGAGATCGAATCGGAGTGGACCGCCTGCGAGAGAGGTTGGCAACTACCCGAGTGGATGCGCTACCGGCCGCACGGCCCCCACTCCCCGGTCCCCAAACGCGAGGGACCGGGGGCACCCTCGACTTGATAAATCATTCTCGAGATCGGGGCCGCCCGCCTAGTCGGGCGCCACACCCTCGCCACGTTCTTGTTTTTGTGGCTAGGGTGGGATACCACGAACCCATCTGTCTGCGCTGTCATCCTGAGCAGAGTCCGCCGCAGCGGACGCAGTCGAAAGCCTGCCCTGAGCGAGTTCGCCCTTGGCGAACGAGTCGAACGGGGACCTGCATTTGCTTTTCGTCGACCACCCACCACAAAAGACGGGTGCCCCATCCTCGCCACGTTCTTGTTTTTGTGGCCAGGGTGGGATACCACGAACCAACTATGCGCTGTCATCCTGAGCGAAGCGCTTTTCAGCGGAGCCGAAGGACCTGCTTCTCGTCCTTCGTCTTGTATCAGCGCACCACCGGTAGGTCGGGGATTCATCCCCGACTGGGGAAGAAGGGTACGGGCTTCACAGGCTGCGGAAAAAGTCTCTTTTAGTGACTTTTTTTGCACCGTGGTTTGTTCTAAGAAGTAGGTATGCGTGGAGACGATGAGCTTCAGTCGGGGATGTACAGTTACGTAACGATGGAACAGCGGATCGCGGCGGATCATCCTGTGCGTGCCATACGGGCGATGGTGGATCGGGCCTTGGAGCGGATGGACAGGGATTTGTCGAAGCTGTACTCAAGCACCGGGCGTCCGTCGATCGCGCCGGAGCGGTTGCTGCGGGCGCAGTTGCTGATGGTGTTGTATTCGATTCGCTCGGAGCGCCAGTTGATGGAGCAGTTGAACTACAACCTTCTGTTTCGTTGGTTCGTGGGCCTTGAGATGGACGACCCGGTGTGGGACGTGACGGTGTTTACCAAGAACCGCGAGCGGCTGATCGCCGGGGCGGTGAGCCAGCAGTTGTTGCTGGCGGTAGTGGAGCAGGCGGGCGAGCAGCAGTTGCTGAGCGAGGAGCATTTCACGGTGGACGGAACGCTGATCCAGGCCTGGGCCTCGGCGCGCAGCTTCAAGGAGAAGAAGGAGCCTCCGCAGCCGGGTTCGGGCACGGGCGACGGGGGCAGAGTGTTGTTGCGCGACAAGGTGGAGTCGACCACCGACCCGGATGCGCGGCTGTACCGCAAGGCGGCGGCCGACCGGAGTCTTCCCAGCTATCTGGGACACGCGCTGATGGAGAACCGCAACGGGCTGGTGATTGCAGCCCAAGCCAGCCTTGCCGGCACGGACGCGGAACGAGCTTCGGCGTTGCGCATGCTGGATGGGGCGGAGCGGGCCGGAACGCGGCGCACGCTGGGGGCCGACACGCAGTATCAGGCCGCGGAGTTCATTGAGGCTCTGCGCCAGCGCGCGGTGGCGCCGCATATCTCGGAATATGTGCACGGCAACCTGGGCAAGAATCACCTTACCGCCGCCGAGCGGGACGATCCCTGGCGGCGGGTGAGCCAGCGCCGGCGTAAGCTGATCGAGCGGGTATTCGGCTGGAGCAAGTTGAACCGCCCGCTGCGGCAAGTGAAGCTGCGCGGGCTCAAGCGGGTGGACTGGTTCTATCGGCTGACCATCGCCGCCTACAACCTGGTGCGCATGCGAAGACTGATTCCGATTGAAGCCATGGCTGCTTAGGACCAAAGTGTCTCCGCAGGCTGTTGCAATGGCCTTCGGAGGCGGAAACAATAACAGAAACCATCCGGCCAAACAGGCCCGATCACGGAAATCCCCGCCGGCAAACAATAGCGCCGGCAAAACACGTGTTTTTCCGCAGCCTGTTCAGCCCGTACATTCACCACCCACCCATTTTTCTTGGAAGCAAAGCACGCTGCGAAGCCGCGAGCGATCCCAACCGCAGTGCCGCTTTCAGACTGAGGGCGAGAAGTTTCCGTCATCCGCAAATGGCGTTGCCGTCACCGGGGCGCACACCCTTTCGTCAGCCATGAATGGACGCCCTTCTACAGCGCTGGGCATCACGCGCCTCCAGTCTTGGCGTTTCCGTCAGCCATGAATGGACGCCCCTCAACAGCACCCCGCGCCAGTGACGTGGGAGAACGGTTTCCGTCAGCCATGAATGGACGCCCTTCTACAGCCCAAGTAGCCCCCACACGGGGCACGCAGGGGTTTCCGTCAGCCATGAATGAACGCCCTTCTACAGCCAATGAAGGCCGTGCCCCAGCAGGAAAGCGGTTTCCGTCAGCCATGAATGAACGCCCTTCTACAGCTGATCCGCCGTAGCTCCCTAGCCGGGGAAGGAATCGCAGCATGGGAGGCTTTGGAAAACGCGCCATGCGAGCTATTGAGTGGACTCCTTTTCGTCCATTTTGTAAATCCGGTGCATGAGCGAAGCTCAACCGGCAGGACTAGCCCTCCGGTGGCGCACCTCGGCTGTTTGGACCAGAGGATGGTCGGTTACGCTGCAACCTTGCGGTTGCCGTCATTCGCCTACCCGTCCAGTGCCCGGCCGCGAAACTACTGGTTCACCTGCCCGAAGGCAGAGGAACCGTCCCGGCCGACAACTTCTCTCAACCACTGTTGAAAGAGATCGAACTTCTTGAATCTACCACCATTTTTCAGCTGATGGAGCCCGCGCATCGCAATAATCCTGCTGGCATTCGAATCGGCATTCGCTGCGTAACCGCAAGCCACGCACTTGAACACGTCCTGTATTGCCCTCCCGGCCTCGTCCTTTTTGGGGCGGTTGGCGGCGTCCCTGTGGCCGCACTGTGCGCAGGTTTGTGACGTGTAGGCGGCCGGAACCTCAATCGGGGCCGGGAGGCCGAGCCGTTCCGCCTTATAGGTGAGCATCTGCTGAAGCTTGGCGAACTGGCTTTGCTTAAGGAATCGCCCCATCACCCTGCCCCTGATAGCCTCGATAACAATCTGCGAACGGTTCCTCTCGGCAATGGCAACAACGCGATTGGCGTATTCGCCCAGGACGGCATCGGCCCGCTTGCCGCGCAGGGAGAACTTCCGCGAGCGCTGAATCCCGCGCTTCTGGAGGCACCGAGTCTGGGCCTCAAAACGGCGCATTTCCGTGGCGAATGCGGCCCCGTCGAGATCGAAGCCAGTTTCGATGAGCCTTCCTTGCCGGTCAATCAGGGTTGCGGCCCCAAGCTTTGCCGCGCCTCTATCAATGCCAAGAAGGGTCTCGGTCTCAACCGGCGACGGCTGAAACTCAAAGGCTGCGTGGACGTAGAACTCGTACTCGGCGGCGTTGAATTGCACCTTCTCGAGCGCCCCTGCGGGACGCCCGGCCATGTCCGAGGACAAACCCGGCCGACGTTTCACGACAAGTTTCACGCTTTGAATGGACCCGTGGGTCAAATACTCGTGCTCGTGGAAATGGCGATCCATTTCAAGGGGCAGGATGAGGCCGGGGTACCTCTTCCCGCCAATCGGCTGTTTCGCCTTCCAGTCGATGAATCCGTCCTCGAGGATTCTAGTCTCGCGACACCGATGCCCCTCTGCGAAGAGGCGTACCAGCAAATAATAATTCCCGTCGCGAAAGGCGAGCAGGCATCCGCGTGCAAATTCGGTATGTGTAAACTCGATGGGGTGGGGCAGCGCGCCCTCAAGCCTGCGCAACACTTGCCCTGCTGCGCGGGACACGGCCCAGTTGGAATAAATCTTCACGAGGCGCCTCGCGACCTGAGTCTCTCCCCTGACTAGGGCTGCGTCGATCTTTTCTCGTTGTTGTGGCTTGATAGCAAGCTGTGCCTCCGGGTCCACGAACTCGCTATAGGCGCGACGGAACTCCTCGTCGGTCATCGCGCCCAAGTTGGGCATCGTCGGAGGGTTCGACTCGTTTTCACCCTTGAAGGCCTTGCTCAAGTGGCTCATGATCATGGCGGATGCATCGCCGATCAAGTAGTCCCGCAGCGGAGCGAGCTCCCAGTTCTTGGGTGCGATCGTGTACAGCAGCTTGCTGAGAAGAAACTTGTTGGGTCGGAGCTTTCCCTTCTTGTCAAGCACAGAAATTCGCTCGCCCAGATCGGGCAGAGCAAGTGTTTTTTCCAGGACAGATTTCAGGGTAAGGTGATACCGCGTCATCGCGTGCCAAAGCATTACGCTCTTATGCCGCGACGGATTGTGGACTTTGAATCGCGCAGTCTTAAACATGGCAGGGAATCACTACGCATTTTAGCGCCAATAAGCCGAGCGCAGGTTCGCAAACACGCCGGCTGGCTGCCCGCCTTCCCCTTGTCAAGCCTTCCGCCGCCCAAACAACCCCTCCATCTCCGCCCTAACTCGTTCCTTTTCTGGCCCCTGACCCGACCAAATAATCTCCGCCAAGTTTGCCGATCATTTCCCCCTTTCGGCGCACAATGGTTCCAAGATCTAAAGGCAGGGACCAAGGGAACAAGGGAACGAGGGACCAAGGGAGCGAGCGACGCCACTGTCTCTGCGTGACGAGTCGGAAGCTGGAGGCTAGGAGCTAGCAGCTAAAAGATTGTGCGGCCGGGGACATAGCTGACATTTCAGACCGGGCACATAGCTGACAGTGTTTCCTTCTCAGGAAGGTTTTGGTTTTTGCTTTCAGGTCCAGGGCAAGCTTGCCCTGGACCTGAAGCGGCGTGTCTGTCCCTGTTGCCGTTGGTCAGCGGGGACAGTGTACAAGTTCTGACGTCGAACCGCGCCAGCGGCAGATGAGCGAAGTAGACGGTATAGGTTCCATCGTCGACAGGCAGTAGGCCGATGGGTTCACCCCACAGCACCTCGGAGAGAAAAACATCATGCTTGTTCCAGCGGAAGTGACCATGGCTTTTGATGGTGCGCACCAGCATGGCATCGGGATACTCCACCTCGGGCAGCTTGTCGGGGTAGGGCCGCGGCGAAGGCTCGTAGACGCTGGCCGGGGTCTGCATGCCCAGCGCCTCGTGAGGCCGCACGTCGTTGTACTCGTGGCGAAAACGATCCAGCTCGCGTTGCTGGGCGCGCCGGTCCTGGGCCGGGCACAGATCCTGCTTCAGCGTGCGGTGCATGCGTTCGTGGCGGCCGTTCTGCTCCGGGTGTCCGGCCGCGATGCGCTCCGGCACGATGCCCAGCTTGATCCACCAGAGCGCCAGCCGCGACAGTCCGCCGATGGCCGAGCTGGCAAACGGCGCACCGTTGTCGGTGCGGATGGCCTGGGGCAGGCCGTGTTCGCGAAACGCCGCCTCGAAGATGGCGCGCACACGTTCGGTGTCGGTCTTCTCCACCGCCTGCGAGCGCAGCAGGTAGCGGCTCCAGGCATCGCTGATCGTCAGCGGATCGATGCGCGCCCCATCGCCGGAGCGGAACCAGCCCTTGAAATCGGCGCACCAGACCCGGTTCGACTCCAGCGCATGGCCGAGCGGCTCGGTGTAGGGCTCGGTGCGGCGCCGCTTCTTCGGCGCCACCACCAGTCCGGCGCGCTTGACTATCTCGCCCATGGTGCTGGTCGCCGGCCAGCTTCGGCCTGGCTGGTCGCGCTCCAGAACACGCTTCAGCTTGCGCGGCCCCCACGTCATGTGCGCCTGGCGAAGCGCCAACACCGCTGCCTCGATCGCCGCCGCCGTTTGGTTGGGATGACGGACTGGAGCCCGGTTCAGCTCCAGCAGGCCTCCCGGTCCGTATCGCCGGTACCGCCGCAGCCACACATAGCCGGTCTCCCGGCTGATGCCGAACTGCCCGCAAAGCTCCGAAATGGTCTGCACATCGCGCTCATACTCAAAGACAAAGCGCAGCTTCTCCTCCATCGCACTGCTCACTCTCCAGCCCATCTCGACGTTCTAAACAATCGCCGCTGGGCTTGTGCAGTGTCAGGAATGTCCCCGGTTCAATCTGTCAGGTATGTGCCCGGTCCGTACCAAGCTGCTTCACCCCCACCCCCCTACTCCGCAACCCCACCCCCCTATGCCGTTTTGTGCAACTGTGAATCTGTGAAACTGTGGAGCCTTTATAATCAGCGGCTTGCAGCCACAGTTTCACAGTCTCACAGTTTTGAAGTCAGGTTTTCGAGCTTTTCGCCGCAAATTTGTCGCAAACTTGCCGACTCGCTGACTTGCTAACTTGCTGTCTGCTGTTTGCTCTTCGTCGTCCTCTGCGAACTGTGAACTACGAACTGCGAACTGCTTTTAGGTAAACTGGAGACATGGCCGAGATCGCCCGCAGAAAAACTCCAACCGTCCGCATCGGCAACGTCCGAGTCGGCTGGGAAGTTCCCGTCGTCGTCCAGTCGATGACCAACACCGATACGGCCGACGTAGAGTCCACAATTGCCCAGGTCGCGGCGCTCGCCCTTGCCGGCTCCGAGCTGGTTCGCGTCACGGTCAACAACGAAGACGCCGCGGCAGCCGTTCCCCACATTGTGGACGGACTTGAAAAGCGCGGCCTGCGCGTGCCGATTATTGGAGACTTCCACTACAACGGCCACATCCTGCTCAAAAAATATCCGGCCACTGCGCGCGCGCTGGCCAAGTACCGCATCAATCCCGGCAACGTTTCCATCGGACGCAAAGACGATTCGAACTTCGGCGTCATGGTCGAGTGCGCTGTCGAGAACCAGAAGCCTGTACGCATCGGCGTCAACTGGGGATCTCTTGATCAGAGTTTGCTGACACGCATGATGGACGAGAACAGCAAGCTCGCCGAGCCGCTACCTGCGCGCGACGTGATGATTGAGGCCATGATCGCCAGCGCGCTTGAGTCCGCTGCTGCCGCCGAGCGCTACGGCCTCGGCCACGACATGATCATCCTGTCGGCAAAAGTATCTGGGGTTCGGGATTTGCTCGATGTCTACTCGAAGCTCGCCGCGCGTTGCGACTATCCGCTGCATCTCGGTCTGACCGAAGCCGGAATGGGCTCGAAGGGCCTGATCGCTTCGACCGCGGGCCTGGCGCCGCTGCTGCTCCAGGGAATCGGCGACACCATTCGCGTGAGTCTGACGCCCAAGCCCAACGGCGACCGCACCGAAGAGGTGCAGGCCGCGCAGCAGATTCTGCAATCGCTCTCCATCCGCAGCTTTATGCCGCAGGTGACGAGCTGCCCCGGCTGCGGACGCACTACGAGCACGTACTTCCAGGAACTAGCCGAGCAGATCCAGAGCTACCTGCGGAACTCCATGCCCGAGTGGCGCAAGAAGTATCCCGGCGTGGAAGAGCTGAAGCTCGCCGTCATGGGCTGCGTCGTCAACGGTCCCGGCGAATCGAAGCACGCCAATCTCGGCATCAGCCTTCCCGGCACATTCGAGGATCCCGTCGCGCCTGTCTATATTGACGGCAAGCTCTCGACCACCCTTCGCGGCGACACGATTGTGGCCGAGTTCAAGCAGATCCTCGATCACTACGTCGAAAGCCACTACGGCCAGAGCGCCAAGGCCGGCGAACTCGTCGGCGCGCGGTGAAATGAAGCTCCTAGCCGCTAGCTTCTAGCTCCTGGCTATTTGCCCGATTGCCAAGTGGCCGCGACGACCATCACATCGGCACGCGCAGCTTCCGCGTTAAGCTTTCTTCCGTCCTCAAGGGAGCCTGCCAGTGTGCATCCGCCGATCCTTCTCGTGCTTCGCTTTGGTTCTTTGCGCGCCAACGCTGGCATTGGCCGCCAAGCCCCGGCCCTGTGTACCCGCCGACCAGGCCGCAAAAATGCTCAACAAAGACGTTTGTATTTCCGCGCATATTTATGATGTCGTGGAGCTTCCAGATGGTACGCGCTTCCTCGATGTCTGCTCGCCGCAAACACCGGACGATCAATGCCGCTTCACAGTCGTGAGTCTTCCCGAGGATCGTGGCGAAGTCGGCGAACTGAAGAAGTATCGCGATGCCGACGTCGAGATTCGCGGCATCGTGCAGCCCATGCACGGCCGCGCGGGAATGATCTTGAGCCACTCGCGCCAGTTCTACGGCGGCCCGCCGAAGTTCAGGCCGAATCCCCTTCTTGCCCGCGGCTTTTCGGCAGATGAGGAGCGCGGACCGATCCGCGATCCCAACCTTCGCCCGCAGGGCGGCCACCGCGCATTCATGAACACACGCGATCAGGAACCGCTGCCAAAGAAGTAGCGGAGTTGGCGGAGTCAGCGGAGCTAGCGGAGTTGGTTCCCGGTTTTCTTGTTCCCTTGGTCCCTTGTTCCCTCGTTCCCTGCTTCTTCCAGCGGCGGCGCAAACCGCGCACCCGCGAAGAGAATGGTGCATGAGATCACCAGGAACACGAGCGTCGCACCCAAGCCGATGCTGAGGTTTGTGCGGTCGCTGATGGCGCCGATAACCTGCGGCGAAAACGTGTCGCCGAAGAAGTGAATACAGAACAGGTTGATGGAAATGGCCGTCGCCCGCACCGGCGCGGAGACGGAATTGACGATGGCCGTGTTCAGCGGCCCGGTATTGAGGAAGAGAAAGAACTCGGCAGCAAACAGCGAGGGCACGGCCCACTTGTGCGGGCCGAAGAACAGCATGATCCCGCACGGCAGGGTCAGCGCCACACTCCACGCCGACAGCAAGTACAGCGCGCGATGATTCCTGCGCAGCCACATCTGCGCAATCCATCCCCCCACCAGCGTCCCGGCAATCCCGTCAATCACCGTGGTCGCGCCAACGGTGAGGCTTGCGGTGCCCATCGACATGCCGGCGAAGCGCCGCAGAAACTCCGGCACCCACCACGAGATTCCGCCCATAGCGAAGGTCAGCATCGCGAGGCCGAAGGTCGCGGTGAGGAACGCCGGATTCCGAATAATTCCCAACACTGTGGCGCGCTTCAGATTTGCCTGTACGTGATCGCTTGCTCCCCGCTCCGGCTCGCGCCCGATCCATCCATACAGAGCCGCGACCAGAAATCCCGGCAGCGCGCAGACGAAAAACGGCGCACGCCAGCCCCAATGGGAGCCAATTTGGCCTCCGGCCAGGTAACCGAGCGCCGCGCCTACGGGAATCGCGACATAGAACACCGAAAGCACACGGTTGCGTTCGCGCTCGGGATAAAAATCCGACAGCACCGCCGGAGCAAAGATCCCGAAGGTCGCTTCGCCAATCCCCACCAGCGCCTGGCGAAGGTAGAGCGTGGTGTAGCTGTGAATCCAGAGCGCTGCGAGCGTGGCCAGGCTCCACAGCACTGCGCCTGTAATGATCATCGGCTTGCGCCGATAGCGATCTCCCAGCCAGCCGGTTAACGGCGCGGCAATCATATAGAAGACGAAGAACGCAGTTCCCAGCGCGCCCATCTGCTGGTCGCTCGAATGAAACTCGTGCTGGATGGGCGAGACTTCGCCGGCGAGGATGTAGCGATCAATGTAATTCAGTAGATTGAGCGCGAGAAGCAGCGCCACGGTGCCTAGAGCAGGGCTGATGCTGGGGCGCGCAGGCTGAGTCAGATCTGGCAAAGTTCTCCGGGTAAAGCAGAGACTCAAGAGAACTCACGAATATCACAGCGGAGTGAGATTTCCCAACCGGCGCTTCGGACCTAGGCTGAGGGCCGAGGCCAGCGGGCTTCAACGGTTGTGCCGATTCCGCCGCGTGGACGGAATTCGCCCTTCACCACCACCCACACAGGATTGCACGCCTTCACGATGTCGTTCAGGACCTGGTTCACGATGTTTTCCTGGAATATGCCAAGGTTCCGGTAACTGAAGAGATACTCTTTGAGCGATTTCAATTCCAGACAGCGATCGCGCGGCATGTAGCGGATGGTCAGAACTCCGAAGTCAGGCAGGCCGGTCTTTGGGCAAACCGAGGTCAGCTCCGGATCGTCGATCTGAATCTCGTATCCGGGAAACTGATTCTGCCAGGTCTCAATGGACGGAAAAGCAAAGTCCAGCCCGGCCTTGGCGTGTTGGTCGGTGTATCTCGGTTTTGCCGCCATGCCAGTATTGTACGAGGCCCAACGAACGGCGCGATTCAGGTTCGGCTCATTTTGCCGCTTCTTATCCACTGTTTTTGAGTCTTATATACTGACTCTGGTTAATTGCATGGCTGAAGCAAGATCGCAAATAAGCCGGTGGTGGCTTTGGGCCGCCGCAGTAGTTGTTCTGCTTGGCGTTTTCTTCACGGCGCGCTATTTCTTGCGCGAGCGTTTGCCGGTGCGTGTGGCGCGCGTGGAACACGCGATGCTTGTCGACACCATTAGCACCAATGGCCGCGTTGAGCCCGTAGTCAACTATCAGTATTACAGTCCGATTGCTACCACGGTAAGGGCCGTGTACGCGCAGGAAGGCGACACGGTTCCTGCCGGCAAGCTCCTCATCGCGCTCGACGATGTGGCGGCCAAGGCTCAGGTGGCAAGTGCGGAAAGCGCGGTGAGGAATGCCCTGGCAAATTCCCTTGCCGTAGAACACAATGGGACGCTCGCCGAACGGCAAGCTTCGGCCGCGGAGATCACGCAGGATCAACTCGCAGTGGATCAGGCCAAGCGTAATCTTGACGCGCTCATCAAGCTGGCGTCGGCAGGTGCGGCTGCGCCCAGCGAAGTGGCGGCGGCGCGAAACCGGCTGGATTCGGCCCAGGCGAGCCTGCTCGCTGCCGAGCAGAGTTCTCGCCAACGCTTCTCGCCTGAGGACATGGCGCGAGCAACGTCTGCAGTGGCCGATGCAAAAGCCGCACTGAACGCCGCGCAACATGTCGAATCGCAAACCGAATTTCGCGCTCCCATCACAGGAACCATTTACAGCATGGATGCTTCGCCATCAGAATTCTCGGCCGCCGGCAATCTGCTTCTCGAAATCGCCGATCTGCGCCGTGAGCACGTCCGCGGCTATTTTGACGAGCCTGACCTGGGAAAACTGGCCGTTGGACAACCGGTTGTCATTCGCTGGGATGCCAAGCCCGGCGTCGAGTGGCACGGGCACATATCTCGTTTGCCCTCCGCTGTCGTCACTTACACGACGCGCAACGTCGGAGAGACCTTGATCGAATTCGATGGATCGCCAGACGGGCTTCTGCCCGACACGAACGTCACTTTGACCGTGACGACCTCGAGCTTGCCCGACACTTTGAGCATGCCTCGCGAGGCCCTCCACGAACAGAACGGGAAATATTTCGCGTTCAGGGTCGAAAACGGTGAGCTGGTGCGCGTTCCGATTATGATCGGCGCGCCAAATCTGACCCAGGTGCCCATTCTTTCCGGGCTCGAAGCCGGCGATCTGGTCGCCATCGGAACAACCAACGGGCAGCCCTTGCAGGAGGGCGTACCAATCAAGGAAGAACGTTGATGCGCTCACCCGTGCCGGCAATCGCATTCACACTGGCTTGCCTCACGGGGGCGGTCGCGAAGCCGGGCTACGCGCAAATTCCTTCCGCAACACTGACGCAGGCCAATTCATGCCTGCAAGAGGGCCAGGCAGACGAGGCCATTGCGCTGCTTGCCCCACTACCGACCTCGGGCAATGGCGCTGCGGAAGCACAGAACCTTCTGTGCCGAGTCCGATTTACCCTTCAGCAATGGTCGCAGGCGGCGGCAAATTGCCAGCAGGCCGTGAATCTGGACCAGCAGAATTCGGACGATCACATGTGGCTTGGGCGGGTTCTGGGTCGGCAGGCCAGCCACGCGAGTTTCCTTTCCGCATACGGAATCGCTAAACACTCGCTCTCTGAAATGCAAACCGCGGTCAAGCTCAATCCGCAAAATGGCCCCGCTTTGTCAGACCTCGGCGATTACTATGCCCAGGCTCCCGGAATCGCGGGGGGCGGGATTGGCAAAGCTCAGGCAATTGCTGCACAACTCGACAAAGTCGACTCGGCACGAGCTCAGCAACTGCGCGGCGACATCGCTATGGCCCAAAAGGACTACACGACGGCCGAGAATGACTATCGTCAGGCGGTCGCCGTCGCTAAGGAGCCTGCCGATTATTGGAGCGTCCTGGCAAACTTTTACCGCTTGCGCCAGCAGTGGCCCGATCTGGACTCGGCCATTCAGGGCTGCATCGCTGCGGTAGCGAAGGACAAGAATTCCAGCTTTGCCCTTTACGATGGCGCGGGCGTGCTCATCGCTGCCAAACGGAATCCTTCGCTTGCCGCGCAGATGCTCGAGAACTACCTGGCGAGCCCATCGATGACTGAGGACGCACCGGCGTTTGTTGCACACATTCTGCTTTCGCGATTGAAGCAGCAGCTTGGCGATGCCGCGGGCGCCAAGGCAGAATTGGCAATTGCGGCGCAGATGGCGAAAGAGTTTAATCCGGCCCAGGCTTGAAACCTTCATGAGAGAACTTCAGGTGAAGCTTCGACAAAAATCGCTGGTGTGTGCGGCACAAGCCGTGGCAGCCCTGGCGCTTGCCTGTGCGGCGGTCCTCACGCAGGCGCAGGTGTCGCTGACCACTGTGGTTGAGATGGCACAGCAAAACTCAACTGCTGTAAAACTCGCCAACGCCGATCTTCAAAAGGCGCAAGCGGCTCTCGGCCAAACCGAAGATGCATATATCCCCAACTTCGTCATCGGTTCCCAAGTCGGCTACTCTCACGGCTTCCCAACCGGCCAGCCCTCAGTCGGAAACGCCACGATGCAGTCGCTGGTTCTCAGCTTCTCGCAGCGCCAGTACACCAAAGCGGCTCGGGCCGGCGCGGAGGCTGCCAACCTGAGCCTCAAGGATGCAAAGGAGCAGGTCGCTCTCGACGCCTCCACGGCCTACATTGAGATGGACGCCGTGGACAGCGAACTCGAAGCTGTCCGCGAACAGGAGCAGGATGCGGGGCGCCTGGTCGCCATTGAGCAGCAGCGCACGGATGCCGGAGTCGATCCTCTCAGCACCCTGCTTCAAGCGAAGTTGACGGCGGCACAGCTCAAGTTGAGCCGCCTGCACCTCGAAACCCGCGCTGCGACGCTGTCCAAGCAGCTATCCACGCTGACCAGCCTTCCGGTAGGCTCCATCGTGCCCGATCACGCCAGCATTCCCGAGATTCCTGCCGTTTCCGCCGAAGAAGCTCCACGGCCCCTCGCCGGGATTCAATCCTCGAATGCCCTGGCGCTATCAAAGCTGCTGGAGGCAAAGGGAGCCGATCTGGCGTGGCGCCGCCCTTCGATAGGATTCGGCGCAGTCTATAACTACGACTCCAACGAGCTGAACAGTTACAGCACCTATTACAACAACTTCACGCCGAACAACGTCAGTTTTGGTCTTCAGATTTCGCTTCCCTTCTTCGATTTTGCCGTTCGCGCAAAGGCCAAGGTCTCCGCGGCCGAGGCCCTCCGCGCCAAGGTGGAGGCTGAGCAGGCACAGGAACAGAACGACATTCAAATCAGCCAGCTGACGGCAAGTTTGCGTGAGCTGGACGCCCAGGCTGAAGTTGCCGGCCTGAAGCAGCAGATTGCCGAGGAGCAATTGAAGAGCATTGATGCGCAACTGGAAGTGGGTAATGGCTCCACTGGAACTGCCGGCGCGCCGCCCCAGCTATCGCCGACCGCAGAGCAACAGGCGAACATTGACGAACGCCAAAAGTATGTTGACGCGCTCGACTCCGGGTTCGACCTGAGCAAGGCACGGCTTGACCTGTTGCGCGCCCTCGGGCACATGCAGGACTGGCTCGACGAGCTGCACGCAAAGTAATTGCGCCCGGGTACCCCCGGAGCAACCCCTCAAATCAGCCTGTTGAACACATTCACAACACCGCATGAAACATTGATTCCGCTTGAGTTAGGCGAATTGCATCGCCCGGATCCTGAGGCTTTCTTCTGGCCGCGTGTTTCGAGGCAAACGCGTCTAACAAAACAGTCCGAATGGTAGAATGAAGGAGATGCCGATGCCCCTGAAAACACTCTTCCTCAACCCCCCTTCGTTCGAGAACTTCGATGGCGGCGCAAGTTCGCGCTGGCCGGCGACTCGCGAAATCGAGTCATACTGGTACCCGGTCTGGCTCACCTATCCTGCTGGCCTGCTTGAGGGTTCGCGGCTGCTCGATGCGCCGCCGCACCACGTTTCCGCCGAGGAAACGATCAAGATTTGCAAGGACTATGAGTTCCTGGTGCTCTTTACTTCGACCGTCGGATGGGAGGGCGACCAGCGCCTGGCTGAGGCCATAAAGGCCGCTAACCCAGCCCTTCGAATCGCCTTTGTTGGACCGCCGGTCACGACGGATCCCGAACGCGCCCTGAATGAATGTGCCGTGCTCGACTTCATCTGCCGCCGCGAGTTCGACTACTCCGTCGTGGAGTTCGCGCAGGGCAAGCCGCTGAACGAGATTCTCGGCATCAGCTACAAGAAAGATGGGAAGATCGTTCACAATCCCGATCGCCCGCAGATCGAGAATCTTGACGCGATGCCCTGGGCCACAAAGACCTACAAGCGCGACCTTGACGTTACGCGCTACAACGTTCCCTTCCTGCTGCATCCGTACATCGCGCTTTACTCCACGCGCGGTTGCCCGGCCCAGTGCACGTTCTGCCTGTGGCCACAAACTCTGAGTGGGCACGCCTGGCGCAAGCGCTCTGCCGAGGATGTTGCCGCGGAGATGAAGTGGGCGAAGGAGAACTTCCCCGATGTGAAGGAATTCTTCTTCGACGACGACACCTTCAACATCCAAAAGGTGCGCACTATCGAGCTCTGCGAGCAACTGAAGCCTCTCGGCCTGACGTGGAGTTGCACTTCGCGGGTCACGACCGACTATGACACGTTGAAGGCCATGAAAGAAGCCGGTTGCCGGCTGCTCATCGTCGGCTTCGAGTCCGGCGATCCGCAAATCCTCAAAAACATCAAGAAGGGCGCAACTGTTGAGCGCGCGCGGGCCTTCGCCAAGGACTGCCACGACCTCGGCCTGACAATTCACGGCGACTTCATTCTCGGGCTTCCCGGGGAGACGAAGGAGTCCATCCGCAACACCATTAATTTCGCCAAAGTGCTCGACGTGGAGACGATTCAAGTTTCAATCGCGCACGCCTATCCGGGCACGGAGTTCTACGATTACGCAAAGGCCAACGGCTTCATCACCAACGAAAAGATGGAAGATGGCGGCGGACACCAGATGGCGCACATCGAGTATCCCGGCCTGCCTACGGATTACGTGATGGAGATGGTGCACCGTTTCTACGACGAGTACTACTTCCGTCCCAAGGCCGCGTTCCGAGTGGTCTGGAAAGCGATTGTGAATCGCGATCTGCCCCGGCTGTATGTCGAGGCGAAGTCGTTCCTGAAACTGCGCGCGCAGCGTAACCGGCAGGTGAAGGAAACGCGCAGGCAACAGACCACGCCGACCGCTCCCGCCGGCGCCGGCGCGTAAGCAACCTTCGAGTCGCAATGTCGAGGGCGGCGTCCACCGTGGCGGACGTCCGCCCTCGATTTGTTTCGAGCTTCAACCTGTGGATTGATCGGCCACCGATGGTGCATCACTCACTCTCGCCGCGCCAATACCTGATCCTGGGATTGGTTTCCCTTTGCGCCCCGCTTGGCGACAGCTGCCTGGCTCGAGGCATGACCGCGATGCCCGCCATTTCGCTGACCCATCCCGGCGCGCTCATCGCCGCGGTTTTCACTCCCTGGATCGCTGCGGGCATAGCACTGCTGATCGGCTTCTTTGCCAGCTACCTGACAGCGCTTTCGTGGGCCGACCTGACATTTGTGTTGCCTGCAACAGCACTCGGCAACGTCGTTGTGGCGCTCATTTCGCGATTCTGGCTGCATGAAGCCGTCTCATTGGAGCGCTGGGCAGGAATTGTTCTCATCACTCTTGGCGTGGGCTTCGTTGCGCAAGGCCCAGCCCTTACCGAGCGACCTGCTCCGATCGACGAGAAATCACAATTGGAAGAGCACGTCGCAACGGAGGCGCAGACGCGATGACGACTCCAGCCACGCCGCTCACCTTGACGACGAATCCATGGACGGCAGCGGCCATGATCGCCGCGATTGTGCTCACATCGACGGCGGGCGAAGTGCTTACTGCCGCTGCGATGAAATCGATCGGCGACCTGGATATGATTCGAGCTCGATCGGGCCTGACGGGCGCCATTCGCGCCGTTCTCACCAGCCAACTGTTTTTTGGCGGAGTGTTCTTTCTCGCAGCCGCCTTCTTCTCACTGCTCTTTGCGCTGAATCACCTGAATCTGAGCCTCGTTGCGCCAGCTTCGGCCTCGCTCACGCTGGTCACCAACGCGGTCGCGGGCAAGATCTTCCTCAAGGAAAATGTGGACCGCCGCCGCTGGGTTTCGGCAGGACTGGTTTGCATTGGAGTATATTTGCTGGCGCACTGAGAGATAGCTTCCAGCTGCTAGCTTCTAGGTGCTAGCTAGAGGCCGCTTTTACGAATCGCATCAGGCCGCGGGGATTGAGATCGGCGACGAGGAACTTTTGCGGCTCGCCGATTGCGATGCAAACTGCCTCCGCAGCCAGGTGTCCGCTGCGCGCGGCGCTTTCCATCGTCGAAGGCCAGCCGGTCTGAATCCAATCGCCGGCCAGCACGCAGTTCGGCCAGGGTGACACCACACCAGGCCTCGCGGCATCGATTCCCGGCGGCACGGTAAACGTCGCGCGCACCTCCTTGACGAGCACAGCCTTTTCGAGCTTCGCCGTGGCGACTTCCGGGAAAAACTCCGCAAGTTCTCGCACGGACAGCTCGATGGCCTCTTCCCTGCTGAGCGCCGCAAACTCATGTGAGGCGCTGACGACCAATTCCAGATAGGTGCCCTTCGAGCCGCGCCAGGGCTGCAGCCGGCTCTTGTTGTACATCCAGTGAATCTGGCGATCGAGCAGGACGGCATGATCAAGGCCCGTAATCTCGCGGTCGAACCACAGGTGCACGCTGCAGATTGGCCCATGTACTTGCCGCGCGATTTGAGAGGCCAGCAAATCGACTCCGTCCGCCGGCGGCATGAGCGGCAGCAGTTTCGCGGTGGCTTCAAACGGGAGCGCGAGCACGAGAAAGTCCGCAACCTGTTCGCCCACCCGCGTTGTTAGCGTCCATTGCGACGTCTCTTCGTCCCACACAGCACCTTCGACGCTTGCGTTGAAGAGCACTTCGCCGCCATGTTCGCGCAGGTACTGCTCCGCGCCGGAATAAAGCTCGCTTAGCGGCGCACTGCTCATTCCCATGCTTCCGGCAGCGGCGGAGTTCAGAAAGAGCTCACGAATCACCTTGGCCGCGTAGGGCAGCGCGATCTCGTCCACATCTGCGTTCAGCGCGCTCGCAATTACCAGCCGCCAGAAGCGATTGATGGCGCCGGGAGTTTGCCCGTTGCGTTTGAGCCATTCGCCCAACGTTTCGGTGGAGTCGGCAGGCAATGGGCGCATGAGTGCGCGAAAGGCGCGTGCCAGCGACTTCTTGTCGTCGCGCGAGAGAGCCTTTGCGGCGAGCAGGCTCGGCAGGCCGTGCAGAGGGGCGGGCAGCAAACGGGAGGAAGCGAGCCGCGTTTGTTGACCACCTGGCTCGATCATGGTCATCGAGCGGGTCCAATGAATGCGCTCAGCAACGCCGGTGCGCCGGTAGAAACCAATGAGATTGGTGCAGCAGCCGAAGAGCACGTGCTGGCAGTTGTCGATGACTTCGTCAACGCCTGGATGACGGTAGGAGCTGGCCCGTCCGCCAAGATAGCCGCGGCGCTCGACAAGCTTGACGTGAAGGCCAGCCTCAGCGAGCGCGCAGGCGGCGCTCATACCGGCCACTCCGCCGCCGACTACGATTGCCGTTTTTGCCGCGTCGGTCTGCATTGCTTCTTCCGCAGTGTAGATTGCTGGTCTTACAGTTGACTATGCGGAGCGCAATCGCAGGGAGACGCAATCATTTTCGAATGGAACGGAGATGGGGAGATCGAATTTTGAAGAAACGGGCTGAAGATTGCGTTAGCGGTGATCGGGCCTGCCTTCGCCCCGCGGGCTCCAGCGTGGCAGCTTCGTCCGCCAAGCCGGACAAAGCTGGTGGGCAGTGAGGGACTCGAACCCCCGACTTCCTGCTTGTAAGGCAGGCGCTCTAACCAACTGAGCTAACCGCCCACGCCGCCGCAAACAGGTGCGGCCTGTTGCCATGATAGCAGCGCATTCATGATGCGGAAGATGCGGCGCAGCCAGTTGATAAACTCACCTGGTGGGCGCACTTATCGTCAACGCCGATGATTTCGGGCTGACCTCTGGCGTCAATCGGGCCATCATGGAACTGCACTCCTCCGGCCTTGTCACCAGCAGTTCGCTCATGGCCCGCGCTAACGCTACAGAAGAAGCCATCGATTTCGCGGTTCGGACGCCGACGCTCGGCGTGGGTTGCCATGTGGTTCTGGTCGATGGCGAGCCAGTGCTCCCGAGGGAGCAGATTCCAACGCTCGTTGACCGGAAGACAGGGCATTTTCCGAACTCGCTGGCTATGTTTCTAACGCGCCTCTTCAGCGGCCGCATTCGCACGGCTGAAATGGAAGCCGAGATCGCCGCGCAGATCGCATTTCTTCAGCAACGCGGCGTTCGCCTGACTCATGTAGACACGCATAAGCACACACACGTCTTCAGCGCCGTGCTGCGGCCGCTGCTGCGCGCCGCGCGAGCGGCAGGCATTCGGGCGATCCGCAATCCCTTCGAGCCGCACTGGTCCACACGCGCCACACGCCGCGCGCATTGGATGCGACTTGCACAGGTGGGAGCTTTGCGGTGGCTCGAACCTGCTTCCCGGCGGATCATCGAGAAAGAAGGATTTGCGACTACTAGCGGAACTGTCGCCGTGGCCGGCACCGGCATTCTGGACGCTGCAACTCTGCGTTCTCTGCTCAGTAGCCTGCCGACCGGCACTTGGGAACTCGTGACGCATCCCGGTTACAACGACGCCGACCTCGAACGCGTTCGCACGCGTTTGCGCGGTACGCGCGACGTGGAGCGAGCGGCGCTCGCGGCGCTTAAGGAGTTTCCTGCGATCAAGCTTATTTCGTATAAGGGCCTTTCTTCAGATTCACTCGACCACTAACATGGTGAAACGGCAGCTTACTGACTCTGTGCATCCTCGATCCACTGCCGCGCGTCCAAAGCATAGCGGCAAAGCAAATCCAAAGTAAGAAGGCCTCATGCGCATCGGGATTACCTGTTATCCGACTTACGGCGGCTCGGGCGTTGTGGCCACCGAGCTGGGAATTGAGCTCGCCGCCCTGGGACACGAAGTCCATTTCATCTCTTATAGTCAGCCTTTCCGGCTGAACGGCCGCGACGACGGCATTTTCTATCATGAAGTGCCTGTCTCCAGTTATCCGCTCTTCGAGTTTCCTCCTTACGATCTGGCGCTGGCATCGCGCATGGCGGAAGTGGCCGAGTTTAACTCGCTCGACCTGCTTCATGTGCACTATGCGATTCCTCACTCCGTTTCGGCGCTGCTGGCGCGCCAGATGCTGGCGACGCGCGGACGCCGGCTGCCCTTTGTCACGACGCTGCATGGAACCGACATCACCCTCGTCGGCCTGGATCGCAGTTATTTGCCCATAACGCGCCACGCGATTCAGGAGAGCAACGGCGTTACCAGCATCTCGAATTACCTGCGCGACAAGACGATTGCTGACTTCAAAGTTACGCGACCCATCCAGACCATTACGAACTTCGTCAACTGCGATGTCTACACGCCGATTGCCGATGAGGAGAAGCGTGCACGCTGCCGCGCTCAATATGCCACGCCCGATGAGCCGCTGCTGGTGCACCTTTCGAACTTCAGGCCGGTGAAGCGCGTGACCGATGTGGTGAAGATCTTTGGACGGGTTGCGCGGGAGCGGGCGGCGCAACTGATTCTCGTTGGCGACGGCCCGGACCGGTCGGCTGCCGAGTGGCTGGCGCACGACCTGGGCATTCACGAGTGCGTGCATTTCCTGGGCAAGCAGGAGCGCGTGGCGGAGTTGCTGGCAATTGCCGATCTGATGCTGATGCCGAGCGAGCTGGAATCGTTTGGTCTGGCCGCGCTTGAAGCCATGGCGTGCCGCGTGCCGTCGATTGCGACGCGCGTCGGCGGGGTTCCCGAGCTGATTGAAGAAGGTGTAACGGGGCTGCTCTTCCCTGTTGGCGACGTGGAAGCGATGGCGGCAGGCGCGTTGAGCCTGTTGAACGATCCGGCGCGGCTGGAGACCATGCGCGAAACTGCTCGCAAGGACGCCAAAAAGCGCTTCTGCGCAAACTTAGTCGTGCCGCAGTACGTCCGATATTACGAGCAGGTGCTGGCGCAGCCGGGCCAATAGGAAATCCCCAAAAACTTCTTGCCAAAATCGCAGCTGTTGCGGGTATTCTGCATCCATCAGGAGGTCATCCATGAGAATCGGGAGAGCACTGTCTTTGGCCGTGATTTGCGGACCGGCATTGCTGTGGGCGCAGGCTGCGGGAGGCGCATTCGACGGCACATGGACCACGAACATGTCCTGCGACGCGAGTGAACACATGCCAGCCTATACGTGGACATTTGTGAGCACGATTACGAACAGCACTTTCCACGGGCAGCACGGCGAAGAGGGCGGGCCGGGGTACATGGTTATGGATGGGACGATTGGTGCCGACGGCTCGGCGAAGCTCCACGTCAAGGGCAAGGTGTCGGCGGGGAAGGCGGGACTGGTTACTCAACTGAAAGGCAACAAGTACGACTACTACGTGGATGCGAAGTTCACCGGCGCTTCGGGCACTGGCAAGCGCGAAGAAGGCGCAGGGATTCTGGGGCGGCCATGCAGCTTTGAGTTCACCAAGCAAACGGATACAGGTGCTCCGGCTGCCGCGCCGGTGACGCCACCGGCGCAGTAAATTCCGGCGAAGTTTCCGAGGTGCAGTTCCCCAGTCCCTCCGCAGCGGCAAACGAGCGAACGGGGGCACCCGCAACGCCATAGGTGGGCCTTCCTTGCGCCGTCCCTACGGGACTCCGAGACATTTGGGATTCCGGGTTCCCCACGCTGAAGCGCGGGGCTAACAAACACGGCGCCTACGGCGCGGGATTTGTCGCCGGCGCAGTAGGTTGGTAGACAGGTGCGGGCGGGGACCCTTCGACTCCGCTCAGGGCAGGCTCCCGCACGACAGCCGGCCGGAGGCCAGCGGTACACGAAGCCGATTGTGCTGGAGCAGACTCAGTTGAGGCGCGCAACGGTGTTGGCGGATCAGTTAATAGACTATTGGTCGATTCGTTAATAGATAAGCCGTTGATTCTATTGAAATCCTCCTGAAAAGCGCCCAATTTGCACCGGGAATGAGGCAGTTTTCAAAAAAAATCATGCGGCGGAAGTTGGCGATTTGGGCTGCGCCTTGAGGAGGGCCATGGCGATTTTGGCCGCACAGAGAAGCCCGCGGCACTCGTCCTGCTCCAGGATTTTGACGAGCATGGCATAAGTAGTACAGGCGATGAAATCGCGGATGTTTTCGTAGCCGACGAGGATAGGCATTGCGTTGCGGAAGGCGTTGGCCCCCTGTTCGCAGGCGAAAACATTGTCGTCGTTGTCTTCAAGGCTGTGGAGATTGTCGTCGGTGGGATTGATGGAGGCGAGGTCGAAGTTGCGATGCCAAGCATTGACGCAGCGCTCGAGGGCCTCGTTGTCCTGGTTCCCGGATTTGGGTTTGGAGATTTTGGATTTGGGTTGGAGGATTTCGGATTCGACTGTTTCGGCAGAGCCGGCCGAGGATGAGGATGCGTTGTGACGTTTGGTCATGGCAAGATTCCTTCATGAGAATTGATGATGTAACCATGATGCGCCGGGAGGGGATAATTATCGGCAAACTTGGGAGAATCAGAGAACAGAGATAAGAGACTAGAGAAAAAGGACTTAAGGCAAGTGGGCGGATTTATTTTGAGGTGAAGGGCTTGACAAGAAAAAGCAGCGGGATTGGCGGAGTTAGCGGGGCTGGGGTTTCGCAGGTTGGCGAGGTGGCGGGTTCGCGAGTTCGCGGAAGTTGCAGGCGGTTGCCAAGAGAGTCGAAACCCCGCGTAAGAATGCCTTCGACCAGGTTCACCGATCGCGGGATTGGGGTGGTGCTAGCAGCAGTTCGAGAAGAAGTACCTGCCGAGTTGCGGTCATCCGGAATCAGGAATTTGAGCAGGCCCCCAAAGTAAATCGAGAACTGGCCGCCAGCGGTCTTTCCCTTCGCTGAAGAGCGCTAAAATTCGAGCGAACCGTGGCTGAAAAAAGAGACTCGGGCACTATAATAAGCCCCACCGATGCCAGTTAGTTCCGGAACAAAGTTCGGGCCGTACGAGATCGAGACGCCGCTGGGCGCCGGCGGTATGGGTGAGGTGTACCAGGCGCGAGACACGCGTCTGGGACGCACGGTGGCGATTAAAATTCTGCCGCCGCATTTGTGCGGAACGCGCGAGGCGAAGGAGCGTTTCGACCGCGAGGCGCGAACGATCTCGTCGGTAAGCCATCCGAATATCTGCAATCTCTACGACGTGGGCACGCAGGACGGCACGAGCTACCTGGTGATGGAGTATCTGCAAGGGGAGACGGTGGCGGACCGGCTGAGCCACGGTCCATTGGCGCCGGAAGCGCTGGTGAAGATGGCGCTGGAGATTACAGAGGGGCTGGACAAGGCGCATCGAGGCGGGCTGGTGCATCGCGATCTGAAGCCGGCGAACCTGTTCATCACCCAGGATGAGCATGTCAAAATCCTGGACTTCGGCTTGGCGAAGAGCCTGGACGCTTTGGGCGCGTCGAGCAGCGACGGGGAAACGACGGCTGGGGCGAACCTCACTAGTCCGGGGCTCGCGGTAGGCACGATTGCATATATGTCGCCGGAGCAGGCACGGGGCGACGCCGTGGACGCGCGAAGCGACCTGTTTTCGCTGGGGATGGTGCTGTACGAGATGGCGACGGCGAGAAAGGCGTTCGGTGGATCGTCGCCGGCGGTTATTTTGGAAGCGATTCTGAATCGCGATCCGGAGCCGGTGACAGAGGTGAATCCGCGGATGCCACCCGCGCTCGAAAACATTCTTGGGAAGCTTCTGGAGAAAGACGCCGATCTGCGTTACCAAACAGCGGCGGAATTGCGCGCGGACCTGAAGCGGCTGAGTCGCGATTTGGGATCGGGACGGCGCGCGGTGGGGGAGCCCGGCGCATCGGGATCGGTAGCTCAGGCCTCGCTGGTCAAGCAAAAGTCCGTTGCGGTGCTGTATTTCGAGAACCAGAGCGGATCGAAGGAAGACGAGTATTTCCGGGACGGGATCACGGAAGACATCGTGACGGAGATCTCGAAGATCGGACAACTGGACATCTTTCCGCGATCGGAGATGATGGCCTTTCGCGACAAGGTGGTGACGGCGCAGCAGGTGGCCCAGCAACTGGGAGCGCAGTACGTGCTGGAAGGGTCGATTCGCCGAGCGGGGAACCGAGTGCGCATTACCGCGCAGCTTGTGGAAGCCTCCTCGCGGCACTCGGTGTGGGCGGAACGGTACGACCGGCAAATGGAAGACGTGTTTACGATCCAGGAGGAGATTGCGCGGAGCATCGCGCAGGCGCTGCGGATCACGCTGACCCCGCAGGAAGAAAAGATCATTGCGCGGCGGCCGACGGAGAATCCGCTGGCGTACGATTTTTATCTGCGCGGCAAGAACTACACGCGGCGGTATTACACCGACTACGCGCTGCAGATGTTCGAGCAGGCGATTCAGCTGGATCCGAAGTTCGCACTGGCTCATGCCGGGATCGCGCAGGTTTGCGGGCTGACCTACGAGTTGCGCGAACGGAATCCGCAACTGATTGAACGGGGCATGGCGGCCTGCGACCAGGCGGTGGCTCTGGCGCCGGACCAGCCGGAGGTCCTGGTGGCGCGGGCGCGGCTGTTCTATGCGCAGAAGAAGTATGAAGACGCGATCGTGCTGGTGATGCAGGCGATCGAACGCAAACCAGACTGCGACGGCGCCTGGAGCATTCTGGGCCGCGCATACTTTGCCGCGGGCCGATACAAAGAGGCAGCGGCGGTGGTGGACAAAGCCGCCGAGGGGAACGGCGACGACTACAACGTTTATTCGCCTTTCATCAATTCACTGGAGCGACTGGGGCGGAAAAAAGAAGCCGAGCAACTGCAGTCGCGCATGGCGATGGTGTTGCGACAGCAACTGGAACGGGAGCCGGAAGACGTTCGCGCCCGCGTGCTACTGGCCGTGTATCTGGCAGCACAGCACGACGGGGCGGATGAAGCGGTGCGGCATCTGCAAACGGCGGTCGCCCTACGGCCCAAAGACACCAACACCATGTATAACGCAGCCTGCGCCTACGGGGTGATGAACCGCAAGTCGGAAGCGATGGAGACGGTGAAGAAAGCGCTGGCTGCGGGGTACGGCAATCTGGACTGGATGTCGAAAGACCCGGACCTGGATTGCCTGCACGACGATCCGGAGTTCCGCAAGCTGGTGGGGCTGGATTGAAGCGCTCGCCCGGCATCTGAAATGCAAATCGCCTTATAACCGACTTTGCCGGCTGGAGTTTAGGTTCCGGGCAAATGGCCGCGTGCTTTCCACCCTTGCGGCGAAGGCGAAAACGCTGCAAGGATGGGGCAACCCAAATTGGTACGTCAAAAAGGCGTCAGAAACCTAGAGCGTGCGCTTGAACATGGGCGTGGCGATGAGCAAGCTGGCGATGCCGAAGATTGTCAGGAACGCAAGATCGCCCTTGATGGCGATCCAGCCGCCGTCTTTGAGCAGGACCGCCTTGAAGCCGTGAATCGCGTAGGTAAAGGGATCGATGACGCTCATCGCCTGCATCCACTTGGGGAACGATACGGTGGGATACATTGCGCCTGAGGGATATAACAGCAGCACGTTGAGCACGCCGAACATGGCGCGCGGGACAAGAGGATCATCGACACGCACCATGAGGAGGAACATCATGCCATTAAAGGCAATGGAGCCGGCGATGATGAGGGATAACATCTGCAGCACGATCATGGGATGAAAGATAATGCCCAGCCCTGCGATGAGCGATCCGATGACGCCGATCGATATTCCGCTGAGCGTGGCCTTGATGGCTCCGGCGATGTTCAATCCGAAGACCAGCTCAAGTTTCGTGATTGGAGTGACCAGGTAGCCCTCGTGCACGCCGCGGGCCTTGTCGTCGATATAGAGCATGCCGCCGCCAATCATGACCGAGATATACATGGCCAGCGCGACGGTCATTGGCAGAAGGTACTTCAGATAATTGACGTAGGGGTAAAGCTCGACAATTTCGAGCGCGATCGACTTCGTGAGCCGGCCCTGAACCTGCGGCGCATTCATGGCGTCAACGAGCGACTGCATCTCGCCTTCGAGGGTGGCAGAGGTGAACAGGTCGGAGTTGTCGACAACGAGGCCGAGTTGGGGCGCGTCCTGCGCGTAGACGCGGCGCGAGTACTGCTCGGGGATGATGACCGCGGCGTCGATTTTGCCGGTGCGCACGTCTTCGCGCGCCTCAACCTCATTGGGATAATCGACGACGGTGAAGGTTTTGATGTTGGCGGCTACGGCGTCGAATGCCTCGCGCACCTTGACCGCTTGCGGTCCATGGTCATGGTCGACGACGGCCACGTGCGTGCCGACGATCTTGCCGCCGAAGGCATTGCCAATGATGATCAACTGCAGAATCGGGAGCATCAGCGACATGATCATCAGCGTGGGCGAGCGGAAGAACTTGCGCATCTCGCGCTCGATGATGGCAAACATTCTGTTCATGGCTGCGCTCCCGGCCGCGGCGGCATGGTGAAGACCGGCTTCACCTGCTCATCGCGCAGTTGGCGGCCCGTGTAGTGAATGAACACGTCGTCGAGCGTTGTGTTCTGCACGCTGAGCGAAGTGAGCGTCTCGCCGAGGCTGGCCGCGAGCTCCACAATCTGCATGGTGGTCTTTGAACCCGACGTGGTGAGCACGCGGTAGAAGCCGGCGCTCTCCGGTTGCACGCTGGTTACGCCTTCAAGTTTCTGCAAACGCCCTTCCCACTCTTCGGTCTCGCGGTCAAAGTGCACTTCGACGACGTTGGCGCCGGCAACACTGTTCTTGAGCTCGACCGGCGTGCCCAGCGCTACCAGCGTTCCGTGATCCACGATAGCGATGCGGTCGCACAGCTTGTCGGCTTCTTCCATGTAATGCGTGGTGAGCAGCATGGTGAGATTGCGCGTGGTCTTGAGCTTGTTGAGCATCTCCCAGACGGCGATGCGGGAGACCGGATCGAGGCCGGTAGTCGGCTCGTCGAGGAAAAAGATTTTGGGGTTGTGCACGAGGCCGCGCGCAATCTCAAGCCGGCGCCGCATGCCGCCGGAAAGAGTCTTGGTCTGTGCGTCGCGCCACTTGGTGAGGTCTACAGCTTCAAGCACGTCGTTAATGTTTTTTTCGCGTTCGGCGCGCGGCACGCCGTAGAGCTTGGCGTAGATACTCAGATTCTCCCCGAGCGTCAAGTCCTGATCGCTGGTGAGGGCCTGCGGAATGACGCCGATGACGCGGCGCACGTCGTCAGGATCGTCGGCTACATTGTGCCCGGCGACGATGGCCTTCCCCGAAGTGACCGGGATGAGTGTGGTCATCATGCGGATAAGCGTGCTCTTCCCTGCACCGTTCGGACCCAGCAGGCCGAATATCTCGCCCTCGGCGACGCTGAAGTTGACGCTCTTGACCGCTTCAAAATCGCCGTACCGCTTGCAGATGTTCTCGACCGCGATGGCCGCCGGCCTGGTGGCGCCGTTGCCGTTCGCCGGATTGTGATTGATGGCTGCGCTCACTGCTTCACCAGCTTGGCCTTGGGGATGTACACGTAGGCCGTCATGCCCGGTACGAATTTTTCGCCAGGATTTGGAATGAGAAGCTTGAGTTGAATGGTCTTGATGTCGCGCTTCATGCTGTTCACGTCACGTTGCGTCGCGAAATCGCCTTCCGCGGCTTTGGCGATGACCTTGCCGTAAAACGTGTCGCCGCTGGGCATGACAACGCGCAGCGAATCACCTAACTCGACGCTGTCGGCCTGCGTCTCAGGCAGCGGCGCGTAGACCCAGGTTTGCGAAAGATCCATGATGGTGACAATGGCTTCGCCGACGGTGACCACTTCGCCCTGCCGCGCGGCCCACACGTCCACCTTTCCGTCAATGGGCGAGACGACCTGCGCGTAGCTCTGATCAACCTTGGCTTCGTCTGCGAGAAATTTCGCGTTTTCTTCGGCGTCGCGCGTTTCGTCGACATTGCCGGCCGAGACCTGGGTCAGTAATTCATGAGCCCTCGCCTGTTTCAGATCTGCTTCTGACGCGGTCAAATTCCCCTTGGCCGTGTTGACGGCCGCTTCTGCGGCCTGCAGGCTGGTGACGGCTTCATCCTTTGCCTGCTCGCTCATGATTCCCTGCGCGGCAAGCGCAACGATGCGGCTGGTGTCGGCCTTCTGGTGTTCAAGATTGGCCTGAGCCTGGGCGAGAGTAGCCTGCGCAGCTTTGACCTGCGCTTCTGCCGCGAGCGTTGCGCTGGAGGTCTCGCCCTGATTCTGACGTTCGGTTTCCATGGCCTCGCGCAACTTCTGTGTGTCGCTTGCGGCGGTGGCCTCAGCAGCCTTGGTGGCCGCGGCAAGATCGTCGCTCTCGATGTTGGCGATGAGCTGGCCCGCCTTTACCGAGTCGCCTTCCTGAACCGTCAGATTCTGGATGCGGCCGGGGATTTTCGAACTCACGATCACTTCGTTGGCGTCGACGGTGCCGACCAGTTGCAGGTCGCCGCCGCGATTCGTGGTCGCGAAGTACCATATCAGCGATCCGACGGTCAGCAGTCCCAGGATCAGAAAAACTCGATTTCGCGCGTTCACTTGGCCTTCACCTCTAAACTGTTGAATTCCGCGTACTCTGGCATGGGCGTGTCGTCAAGTACCCGCGCCGCGAGCTCCGCGCCGTGCTTGCGGTCCTGAAAAATCGCCTGACCCAAAAACTGGACGGTCGCGACCCTGCGCGCCTGCAGCGCCCCTCTCTCGAAGGGCTCGAAGGGCAGGATGTGACGCCAGATGGGCGCGCTAAGGAAATAGAAGACATTTCCGCCGAGCGCCGTGAGGACAATCTGCAGCCAATCGGCCTCGATGAGCTCGCCGGAAGCGATGCCTTCGCGGACCATGGACTGGAACATGGCGTGAAGCGGAGCGAAGACGCGCTTAACCAGGATCAGCAACTCGCCTGATTCGCCCTTATGCAAACGCATCATCTCGTGCTGCATGAGGGTCTGGAATTCGCGCTGCGTCAAAATGCGGTCAAAATGATCGAGCGCGGCACGAAGCATGCGCTCACCCGGGCTGGCCTCGCGAAGGAAAACCGCCATGGACCGATCGCGGATACGCGCCGAGACCATCTCCAGCGCTGCTGAGTACAGCTTCTCCTTGCTCTCAAAGTAGTAGTAGAGCAGCGCCTTATTGACGCCTGCGGCCTGGGCGATTTGCTCGGTGCGCGCGCCAGCAAGGCCGTTTGCGGCAAACTCGTTGAGGGCGGCGTCGAGGATGCGGCTGCGGGTCTCGGCGGATCGCTCGGCCTGGGCTTCGGGATGTGTGATTGGGGTCATGTTTGATGAATTAACTAACTGGTTAGTAAATTAACCCAGAACGGGCGAATTGGCAAGCATATTCCGATGCAGTCCAAGCATGTTTTCCCGTAACTGGCAGATTTTTAACACCTTACTGCGAAGCGACGAGTAAAGAGCTCCAAAGCAGGCGGACGCGCTGATTCCCTGCCGGAAGGCGGAGAGTCCTCTTGATCGGCAGCCTGGCGCCCTAGTCGAAGACGACGGTTTTGTTGCCGTAGCAGAGGATGCGGCGGTCGAGGTGCCAGCGGACGGCGCGTGATAGAACCATGCGCTCGAGATCGCGGCCACGGGCGACGAGATCCTCAACCTGGTCGCGATGCGAGATGCGCGCGACATCCTGCTCGATGATCGGGCCGTCGTCGAGCACTTCGGTGACATAGTGGCTTGTGGCACCAATGAGCTTGACGCCGCGTGCGTGCGCCGCGTGATAGGGACGTGCGCCAGTGAAGGCCGGCAGGAACGAGTGGTGCACATTGATGATGGCCGCGGGATAGTGAGCCACGAATTGCGGCGAAAGAATCTGCATGTAGCGGGCGAGAACGACGAGATCGATCTGGTGTTGCGAGAGTAACGCGAGCTGCTTTGCCTCGGCGTCGGCGCGGGTATCGGCAGTAACAGGGGCATGTTCGAAGGGTACGCCGTAGAACGCGGCCAGTTTTTCGACCTCGCGATGATTGGAGACGATGAGCGGGATTTCGCAGGCCAGCTCGCCGGTGCGCCAGCGGTGCAAAAGGTCTGCCATGCAGTGCAGGTATTGCGAGCAGAAGAGCGCTACGCGCGGCGGGCGTTCGCTCGAGGTCAGCTTCCAGTTCATGCCGAGCTCGGCGGCGATTGGCGTGAACACTTCCCTGAAGGCCGCGAGATCGAAGGACTGCGCACTCTTCGCGTGAATACCTTCGGCACGCCCCTCGTCCAAAGGGCTGCCGTCTGCAAGACCCCATTCGACGCGCATGAAGAAGAGGCCAAGGTCATGGTCAATGTGCTGGTCGGCATGAAGGATGTTGGCGCCACGCTCGTAGAGAAGGCCCGACACACGCGCGACGAGGCCTTTGCGGTCAGGGCAATCGATCAAAAGAACAGCTGAAGCTTTCATCGTGAGATCAGCTTACGATATGGCACCGGCGCTGAGACAGCCTGTGCCGCTCCCGGCGGCAGGGCACGGTTTGCGCAATCCCAGGTCCCCAAATGCGAGGGACCTGGGGCACCCATTTCTTGTGGCGAGTGAAGGTCGCGAAAGGCAACCGCAGATCCTTCGACTCGCTCCGCTGCGCTGCGGTCGCTCAGGATGACACCGCATAGAGGTGCGGGCGAGGACGCCGGCGTTACAGGAGCACTTCTCCCTCGCAATGGGCCTCAATCGTAATACTCGAGGCCAAGGTGCGTGATCAGGTCCGCGCCCATGATGTGGCGGAGCGTGTTTTTGAGCTTCATCGACTGGATGAAGAGGTCATGCTCCGGGTACAGTCCTTTCGCCGACTGCGGCGACTTGAGGTAGAAGCTGAGCCACTCCTGAATGCCAATGGAGCGGAGTTCGGGCGTGCGCTTGGCCAGATCGAGAAAGAGCACGAGGTCGAGCGCAATGGGCGCGGCAAGGATCGAGTCGCGGCAGAGGAAGTTGACCTTGAGCTGCATGGGATAGCCGAGCCAGCCGAAGATGTCGATGTTGTCCCACGCCTCTTTTTCGTCGCCGCGCGGCGGATAGTAGTTGATGCGAATCTTGTGGTAGATGTCGCTGTAGAGATCCGGATAAAGGTCGGGCTGGAAGATGTACTCGAGCGAACCCAGCTTCGACTCTTCCTTGGTTTTGAAGGAATGCGGCTCGTCGAGCACTTCTCCGTCGCGATTGCCGAGAATGTTGGTGGAGAACCAGCCCTTGACGCCGATCATGCGTGCCTTAAAGGCCGGCGCGAGCACGGTCTTCATGAAAGTCTGGCCGGTTTTGAAGTCCTTGCCACAGATGGGCGCGGCATTCTGCTTGGAGAGCTCGATCATCGCCGGAACGTCGACGGTGAGGTTCGGCGCGCCGTTGGCGAAGGGCACACCCTCTTTGAGCGCCGCGTACGCGTAGATCTGCGAAGGCGCAATGCCGGGGTCGTTTTTCTCGAGGCCTTTCTCGAAAGCCTCGATGGACTGATGCACGGCGGTCGGCTTCAAGAAGATTTCGGTTGAGCCGGCCCAGATCATGACGACACGGTTGACGGTTTTCTTGAAGGCGCGAATGTCGGCGCGCAATTGTTCGGCCAGGTCGCGCTTGTTCTTGCCCTTCTTCACGTGCGTGCCGTCGAGGCGCTTGACATAGTAGCGATCGAAGACCGCGGGCATAGGCTTGATCTTCGAGAGATAGGGCTTAAGCTTCTTGAGAGTTTCGGGCTCAAGAACCGCAGCATGTGCGGCTGCCTCGTAGACGTTGTCTTCAAAGATGTCCCAACCGGTGAAGATAATGTCTTTCAAATCGGCGAGCGGAACAAAATCCTTGATGAGCGGCGAGTGGTTATCGGTACGCTTGCCGAGGCGGATGGTGCCCATTTGCGTGAGCGATCCGATCGGCTTTGCCAGTCCGCGGCGAACCGCTTCAACACCGGCGATCATTGTGGTGGCCACTGCGCCGAGTCCAACCACCATCACACCCAACTTGCCCTTGGCGGGCTCAACCATCATTGCAGCGGTCTTACGTCCCCCGGACGAGGATCTGTCCGCGGGGACCCCAGTCTTGCGGCCCATCGACGAAGGAGCCTCGTTTTTCGCGCCGCCTTTTCTCTTCGTTGCCATTGCTTCTCCTAACTTTCCTTTACGGATGATTTCAAAATCAATTTCAATGCTCGATCAAGCGCGCTAAAGAACTGCGCGGCCTTGCTCACTTTGAGTGCTTCCCGATGCCGCACTCGAATGTTTCGCACGCCTTACGTGCGACCAGACAAACCAGATGATCGCTGCCACGATCGCGATCTCCACGACGAGATGGAAGCGATGAAATATCTGCTCGAGGCGCGGATCAGTATGCCACCGCTCGCCAAGCTTCATGCCCGCCCATGCGAGGCACGTATACCAGATGATCGAACCTAGCGAGGTGTAGATGTGGAAGCGGAGGCGCGGCATGCGCGCGATTCCTGCGGGGATCGAAATGAACGTTTGCACCACCGGCATCATGCGCGCCAGAAGCACGGCGATGGAGCCATACTTTGCAAAAAACCAGCCCATGCGGTCCAGATCGTGATGGCTCATCAGGACCCATTTGCCGTAGCGCTCGACGAAGGGACGCCCGCCTTTGGCTCCAATCCAATAGCCGATGGCTGAGCCGATGTTGCAGCCGACCATTCCGACGATGGCGACCATGAAGAGATTGAAGCGGCCGAGATAAACCAGGTAGCCGGAGAACGGCATGATGAGTTCGGAGGGGAGCGGGATTCCGGCCGAGTTGATGGCCATCAATCCAATGATCCCTGCGTAACCCCCGGCGCTGATCACACGGGTCACGAACTCCACCAGCAGGGCCAGGATTCTTTCACTCATGAGCCTCTCCAGTATATCCGCCGCTCCGCGGTTTTGGGCTTTGGACGAGATGCGGGTCGAGGAAACAAGCAACTGCACACGTCTGCAATTTGCGTTTGTTAGGATGAGATGTGTCTGAAGGAGACAAATGACCGATCAAATGTCCGATTCGCATCCGTCGGTTCCGCTGACGCTTGAGGGCTCGAGCGTGCTGCATCAGTTTTTCAGGTTTGACTGGAAGGCGTGGCGCGGCTACGCGCCGAGCGAACGTGGACGCATGATTGCCGAAGCGATTGCAACGCTGAAGACGCTCGAACAAAAGGACGAGAGCGGGCCAGCGCGCTCTGCGCTGTATTCGCAGCTCGGGCACAAGGGCGACTTAATGCTGATTCACTTCCGCGACTCCCTGGAAGAGCTGAACCAGGTTGAGCTGACGCTGGCGCAGACGCCGCTCTACGATTTTCTTGAGCTGCGCCATTCTTATGTTTCCGTGGTCGAGCTGGGACTCTACGAATCGTCGCGCAAGACATACGAGGCCGCGACGGCCAAGGGATTCGAGCAGTTTTCAGCGGAATGGAACGCCGAGATTGCTTCGTCGCTCGAACGCGGTGCTGAAGCGATGAAGCCGCGGCTGTGGCCTGCGATTCCAGACGCGAAGTATCTGTGCTTTTATCCAATGGACCGCAAGCGCGGCGAGACTGTGAACTGGTACACGGTGCCATTTGCAGAAAGACAGCGCATGATGCACGAGCACGGGATGATCGGGCGGCGATACGCCGAGCAGGTGCGGCAGGTTATTTCCGGATCGATTGGGATGGATGATTGGGAATGGGGCGTGGATCTGTTCGCCGAAGATCCGGTGGTCTTCAAGAAGTTGATCTACGAGATGAGATTTGACGAAGTGAGCGCGGTGTACGCGCTGTTCGGGCAGTTTTATATTGGGGTGCGGCTGCCGGTGGAGAAGCTCTCCAGTTGGCTCAATGGCAGTTTGTAGCCAATGTAGGCAGATTTCGAAAGTAGGGTGACATGGAACTGAATGATCTGCTTATCAAAGCGGGCATAGATCCCAGGCAGGTTCTGGTATTCCGACATCGACCTAGTGAGCGCGAGCTCAACAAGGTTCTACCATGGCTAGCCGCAGACAAGCCGGATCTGTTCAATGCATACCAGCAGACGCAGGGAGAGAAAGCTGAGAAGGCTATGTCGGGCACCCGTTATGTCGCCTCGTTTATTGGGCACAGGCCTGGCAGGGCACTGTTTGTTGGCCTTTACACGATTGGCGCATCGAAGTCGCTCACGCGGGACGAGTACTGGGCGATTCCGGCGTATATCGAGCTAAAGAAGTTTGGCATGGAAGGCTTCACAGAGAAAGAACACCGCTCACACGTCCTATGGTTTGACCTCGCATTGAAGGATGATTTCTATGCCTCTTGGAAAGGCAAACTTGTCGTGAGTTGGCCACCACCGGAAAGGTCTTGGTGGCGCCGCGCGCACACCAACAAAATGAACGTGCTGGCGGTTCTTGAAGACAGCGCATTGGACGCATACATGCCTGCCTGGGACGAGATTGTTTGGACCTGGGAGGATCTTTGTGTACTTCCCACACGGTGGAGATTAAAGCTCTCCGAGTGGAGGGGGGTCTATTTTATTTTCGATGAGTCTGATCGAAGGGGCTATGTCGGCTCTGCTTGCGGAGAGAACAATCTTCATCAGAGATGGGAAAACTACGCCGCCTCGGGGCACGGAGGAAACAGTCTGCTTAAGAACCGGGATCGAAAGAATTTCAGATTCTCAATCCTAGAACGAGTTTCTCCTGACATGGCCAGCAAGGAGATCAATGATCTGGAGAACAAGTGGAAGGAACGCCTTCACACGCGATCTCCTCACGGACTCAACGACAACTGAACCACGTTTAGGACGTGGCGCAGTCATTAAGAAATGGAGAGCGAAATGGCTGACGTAAAGAAATCTGCTGAAGCGGTGAGGAAAATCCAAGACATCCAGCGTACGATTGCGAGCCATGAATCAAACATTTCGAGGATTGAGCGCGAAAAGAGCGAAAGGATCCGATACTGCGACCAACAGATTAGCAGCGAGAAGGATCGGATCAAGCAATACGCACGCCAGATCGATGATCTGAAACGTCAAATCTGATGATCGGAGCCTTGGTTCAGTGAAACATTCCAACAGTTATGCCAACGAACAAGAGCATCACTAAGAAAATCGGCGCAGCTCGCGGGGCGCTTGCGCCGGAGCGTATTGCCGCGATTCTGAAGGGACTTGACGAGGCATATCCGAACGCCGTGTGCGCGCTCAATCATCAGACGCCGTGGGAGCTGCTGGTGGCGACGATTCTTTCCGCGCAGTGTACGGACGTGCGCGTGAACATGGTTACGCCGGAACTGTTCCGGCGTTTCCCTACCCCACAAGCGATGGCCAAGGCGAGTTTGCCGGAATTGGAAGAGCTGATCAGGACGACGGGATTTTTCCGCAACAAGGCGAAGTCGACCCAGGGCGCGGCAAAGAAGATCATCGTGGAGTTCGGCGGCGAAGTTCCGCAAACACTGGCGGAACTGATCACGATTCCGGGAGCGGCGCGTAAGACAGCGAATGTCGTGCTCGGCGTGAGCTTCGGCAAGGCCGAGGGCGTGGTGGTGGATACGCATGTTTTTCGCATTGCGCGGCGGCTCGAGTTGGCGAAGGGCGACACGGCTGAAAAGGTCGAGCAGGAACTGATGCAGGTTCTGCCGCGCGACAGGTGGATCAGCTTCTCGCACCAGATCATCCACCACGGGCGCAAGGTGTGCATGGCGCGGAATCCCAAATGCCGCGAGTGCAACCTGGAGCCGCTGTGCCGGTCGAAAGACAAAACGTGGAGCTCGTAAAGCGGCGGGGACGGCGGAGTTAGCGGAGTGGTCGCGAGTTGGCGTGGTCATCGGGAGGCTCGATCACGAGAGGAATCAATCTTTCGCCCGCTTAGGCGGGCTGGAATCTCTGGCACCGTCCCTACGGGACTCAGGATTCTACTCTTCGAAGCATTCCCCACGCTAAAGCGGGGCTAACAACCGATGCGCCTACGGCGCAAGCTAGCGGGAGAACTAAGAAACAGCGAGTGAACTGAGCGTGGGAGTCAGCAAGGCGGCGAATGAGAGAGAACGCGTGCGATGGCCTGAATGAGGCCGGGAACGTCGGATGGGCTGGCTTCCCCTGCCGGTTCCCAGCCGAGTTCGCGGAGCGTTTTGCTGGTGATGGGGCCAATTGAAATCGCGGCAACTCCTGCGAATGGGAACGCGATTCCGACGTGACGCGCAGCTTCAGCGAGATGCGCGACGCTGGATGAGCTGGTAAAGGCAGTAGCGTCGATTCCCTTTTTGAAAGCCTCGCGCAGAAGCCTGGGTGCGGAAGCGGGCATGGCGTTGCGATACGCGTCGACGACGTCAACTGTAGCGCCGGCAGTGCGGAGCGCGTGGGGGATGACATCGCGAGCCATGGCGGCGCGTGCCAGCAAAACTTTCTTCCCGCACGTATGGACCGCCAGGCTCTCCGTTAGACTCTCGGCAACATAGGACTCCGGAACCAGCGCTACGGCCAAGCCCAGGCGGCGCGCCGTTTCAGCCGTGGCTTCTCCGACGGCAGAGATGTTGAGTCGAGTTGCAGTAGCCAGGCTGAGGCCGAGCGAGGCTGCGCGGTCGGCGAGAGCGCGCACTGTATTCGCGCTGGTAAGGATGAGCCAGTCGTAGGAGTCGAGTTGTCGCAGGGCGCGATCGAGCGGAGCAAAATCCGATGGTGGCTGAATCTCGATGACCGGAACTTCGACCGGTTCGGCTCCCAACGAGCGCAGGCCTTCACTGAGCTTGCCGGCCTGATGCCTGGCGCGCGTGACGAGGATGCGCCGGCCAGCGAGTGGCAGTGCGTTCATCAAGCGGCTCCGCCTGCGATGTTCGTGCCGGCCGCAAGCAATGCGCCCGCCCCCTCGGCCAGCAAAACTTCGGCGGCTTCGCGCCCCAGGGCCAAGGGATCGGTGTTCCTGCGCGGCGCATGAAGATGGACGCGGATCATCTGCCCTGAATCGGGTGAAGCGACGACGCCAAAGATCTCCCACCAGGAAACGGCTGGAATGTCCTGAGCAAACGAAGGGCGGCAGTGAATTCCGATGGGAACCTGGCAACCACCGCCGAGAGCGGCGAGAGCCGAGCGTTCCGCGGTAACCGCGAAGCGCGTATCGGCGTGGTCAAGGAAGGCCACGGCCGAAAGGGTTCCCACGTCGCCCTGGCGAATCTCGATACCTAAGGCTCCCTGGCCGGCGGCGGGACAAAAATCAACAGGGTCAAGACGTTCGCGAACGTGGTCGGTTTTGCCCAGGCGGTCGAGTCCGGCAGCAGCGAGCAGGATCGCGTCGACTTGTCCTTCGGCGAGCTTGCGCAGACGCGTATCCACATTGCCGCGAAATTCGACAGCCTCAATGTCCTTGCGCAGGGCCTTCAATTGCGCGCGGCGGCGCTGGCTGCTGGTGCCAACACGCGCACCGCGCGGCAACTCAGCAAGGCTGGCGAAATTAGCGGAGACAAGAACATCGCGTGGGTCGACACGCGGCGGCGTGGCCGCGAGTGCGAAGCCGGCTGGCAGTTCCGTGGGCAAATCCTTGAGCGAGTGCACGGCGAGATCGATGCGGCCCTGGGCGAGGGCTTCCTCGATTTCCAGAGTGAACATGCCCTTGGATCCGACTTCGGCAAACGTGACTTCCTGGAGACGGTCGCCGGTGGTTTTGATGATTTCGATTTCAACTTCGTGGCCCTGGACGCGGAGCAGTTCGGCAACGTGATTGGCTTGCCAGAGGGCGAGTTGTGATCCGCGACTGCCGATGCGGAGTTTCATCGGCGGGCCTCGGCTTTAGTTGGCGTTTGCGTCATCGGTCTTTCTGTCTTTTGAACTCGCATTACAGGTTCTTTCGCCCCTACGGGGCTGGACTCATTATTGGTCGCTATCCCCGGGTTACGTTCGCCAATTGCTGCTCACTTCACCCGGGGCTAATTTCCTTGCCCCCTCCGGGGGCAGTGCGGTGCGAAACGCTCAGCATAGCTCATTTCACATTTCTTGCACGCGCCGGGGCGGAGTTGTACGGAACGAAGAGTCGTGGTATCCCCGGTCCCTCCGCCACGGCGGACGAGGGACCCGGGGGCACCCGGCGGGTGTAGGCGCCAGAAGTCATGTGACTTTCTCGAAGCTTTTCTTTGTTTCCGGCCCGATGGTATCGCTTGTGCGCGGCGGTTCAGTTTCGGCCGGCCCGGCCTGGCTTGATGCCGCTTGTGGAACTTCGTTTGTCGCGTTGGGCGAAACGGACCACTCTTCGCAGAGCGCGTCGAGCTTGGCTGCGTCGCCTTCGCGCGCCGCCTGCTTAAGCGCCGCCATGGGCTGATGAAGAAACTTGTTCACGAGGCCGCGCGTGAGCGCCTCAACTGCGGCGAGTTGCTCGGCGGTGAGCGTGCCGAGACGGCTGTGAATGCGCTCGATCTCGGCGACGCGCATTTCTTCCGCGCGCTTCTGCAGGGCGACGATTGCGGGTGCGACGTTCACGGTACGCAGGCGCTGATGGAAGCGCTCGACCTCGGCAGCAATGAGCGCTTCGGCGTCGATAGCCTCGCGGCTGCGCTCTTCCATGTGCGAGACAGCCACCTGTTGCAAATCGTCGATGTCGTAAACAAAGATGCCGTCGAGCTTGTTCATCAGCGGGTCGACGTCGCGCGGGACGGCGATATCAATGAAGAACATGGGCCGATTGCGGCGCTTGTGGAGAAATGCCTGCCCGTGCTCGGGGCGGAAGATGGGATGCGGCGCGCCGGTGGAGCTGATGACAATGTCGGCGCGGCTGGCGGCGTCGTAGAGCTGGCCGTAGTCGATGACCTCGGGAACGATTGCGCCGTCGAACTCCGCGGCCATGCGGCGGGCGCGCTCGGCGGTGCGATTGCAGACGAGGATGGCCCCTGCGCCCTGTTGCACGAGGTGGCGCGCGGCGATCTCGCTCATTTTGCCGGCGCCAACAAGAAAAACGGTGCGGCCCTCAAGCGAACCAAAGATTTTGCGTGCGAGATCGACGGCAACAGAGGCGATCGAGACAGAGTTAGAGCCGATGCCGGTTTCGCTGCGCGCCCTTTTGGCGGCGGCAAAGGCGCCCTGCAACAGGTGCTCGAGTTGGCCGGAGACAGTTCCCGCGGCGCGCGCAACGGCGAAGGCTTCCTTGACCTGGCCCAGAATCTGCGGCTCCCCGACAACCATGGAATCGAGGCTGGCGGCCATGCGGAAGAGATGGCTGACGGCTTCCTTGTCGCGGTACTCGTAGAGATGAGGCTCGAGGACGGAGGGATCGATGCCGAATTGGCGCGAGAGAAACGATGTGACGGGAACACTGCCGGCTTCCACGACCGAGATCAGCTCCACGCGATTGCATGTGGAAACGATCATGCACTCAGTGACTCCCGGGGTGGCGGCGAGAGCGCGCGTGGTCTCGGCGAGCTCGTCGCGCCCAATAGCGATTTTTTCGCGCAGCGCGATCGGCGCCGTTTTATGGTTGACGCCAATGAGAGTGAGCATCATTGGGGACCGAACCTGTGTACCTGGCTGAAAAAGTTGACGGCCCAGACGGCCATCATCACGACCAGCGCCGCGCCGGAGACGTAAGCGGCCTTTCGACCGCGCAGACCGGCGCCGCGGCGGACGAGAAGCAGCGTGACGTAGACGATCCACATGGCGAACGAAGCCAGGATGTTGGGATCGAGAAAATAGGAGGCGCCAACCGAGGTTTCCTGCACCAAAACGAATCCCATCAACAGACCGACAGTCATGCAAGGGAAACCGAATTCGAGGGTCGCGAGAGCCAGACGCTCGAGCGTGTCGAGCGGCGGTAGCCAGTCAAGCGGCGCAAAACGCGACGATTGTCCGGGCTTGACCTTGGCCTTGATGCGCCGCTCCTGCACCAGATACAGCATTGAGGAAAGCAAGCTGAAGCCAAGCGCCGCGTAGGCGAGCAGCAGGGCGATAATGTGCGCGACCAGCCAGCTCATCCAGACTCGCTGCGACGGAAAACGATAGGCGGTGGCACCCAGCGCAGGGATAAAGACCAGGAAAACTGTGGCCGGGAGAGCAAAAAGGCCGAGCGAGATGGCGTCGTAAAGCCACCAGACGAGGAAAAACAGGCCAGCTATGAGAAAGCCGAGGATGGATTCGATCTCGCGGAGGCCGACGGGCATCCAGCGATGAGCGAGAACGAGCATCTCGATAACCGAAACGAAATGAAAGAAGAATGCCAGCCCGCTCAGATGGACGCAGGTCTTCCGCCAGGGGATGGAGTTATAAAGCACCGCCGGGAAGACGGCGACACATCCACCGGCATAGAGAATGGCCGCAACTCGTAGCCAAAGCAGGTACATGGCAGGTTCCACGTTAAGGCGTAGACATCCAGTATAACTGTGATCGAAATCACCTGTAGGGGCGAAGGAATCGACGGGCGTGCATTCGGTGGAAGCAGCCTTGAGGGGCGCGGCTTTAGGAGGGGATGGCTGAACCGGGAACTGTAGAGATCAATAGGAGCGAACGAGCGAAGCTGGAATCCGTCGGTCCAGCCATCATTGGGCGGACCTGGAGCGTGAATCGACTATTGGCCTACCGGGACTCTGCTGAGAGATTGAACTTGGTGGCTCATGCCCTGCCAGGCCTCAATCATGAGGCTTTCCGCACACTCTTTTTGCATCTGGAGGAGACATTCCTCGGCCTCGTTTACGAGTTCGCGGAGGGTAGCGTTATTGGCGGCACCGATGGCGCGCTCAATAGCGAGGAGTTTCCTAAGGAGTACGGTGGTAGTGGTCAAAGCTGGCCCCTTTAATTTTCAAAATATGAGGAGGCCAGTTTGCCCTGAAAGGCTGGGGGCGATGTGATCCCCATCACTCACGACGGCACCACTGCGGCGCGAGGCAGAAACATAGCCAGGGCGTGTCCGTCGCGGGGATCGGCGACGGACCATGGATCCTAGTTAAGTTGCTGATAGTGTGCCGGTTGCCTTCACTGCTTTGTTGCGACGTAAGTGCTTACGCGACCGGTGAGCTTGCTGGTATCCACGGCCGTCATCGTCTTGCCGTTGGGTGAGACGGTCATTGTGGTCACAACGTTGATAATTCCATCGCGCTTGTCCGTCTCCTCAATCGTGTTGGAATTGATTTTCCTGAGTGAGACGGCGTCCCAACCGTACGAGCCTCTAACCGGGTAATCGTTGCCGTCAAACTTTGCTGTGAAGCTTTCGCCTGTAGGTGAGGTCATGCTGATCTCATCGCCTTTCGTTTTGTAGGTGGTAAGCAAGGCGTTGGAGCTTCCGGTCTGCTTCTCGATGATCCAGTCGCCTGAAGTGGCGTGCACACCCGAGGGCAACGAGCCGCTACGCCTGGCAACGGTTTCAAAGTTTGTGGTCGCACCACCGCTCTGGGGATGGCCCGTGGATTTGATGGTGAGTGTCTTGCCGTCGGCGGAGACAGTGCGGGTTTGTTCGAAAGTGACGACGCTTCCCTTCTTGGCCATAACGGAGAAGGTGTGCGCGTCAACGATGGTGACGCTGATGGTGTCATAGGACTGGCCGGCGACGGCGTGGTCCTGACCGTCGGTCTGCACGTCGAAGGCGGGTGTGCAACTGATGCAGTGGTACCAGCCAGCGCTGGTGTAGAAGGCGAGGGGTTTAGGGCTGAACTTGGTCTTCGACAAGTCTGTCTTCCAGGTGCCGTCGAAGGGCGATTGGGCTGAAGAAGTCGCTGCTGCGAAGAGGGCTGCCATGGTGATGAGCGCGCAGAGTGCATAACACCTGCTGCTGGACATTTGCATGTTCCTCCTTGGGGAACTTGAGTTCTGGATTTTGAAACGGGCCTGACTTGCGAGGAATCGACTCGGCCCGGTGACCGGGCGATTGTATAGGCCGACGGCCGCAGATGGGTAGTTTGTTGTGCGGGATGCGGCGGCCGGTGCAGGCGGGCTCGATATTCGGGGCGAGGACGGTGGAATTTTGGGCTGGAACTCCGCTATCGCGGCGGCGTGGGGTCGCGATAGTCTTGAATGCAACGTGATCAAAGAAGACTCACATCCCGCGGCTCCGCGTTCTCCTCTTCTGGGTGCTCCGCACCTTCAGGCTTTGGATGAGAACCGTGCGAGCGGCGCTCCGCGCTCTCCTCTTTTGGACGAGAGCCCTCCGCCTGACGAGTTTGCGCTGACCGCTCTGCCCGTGGAACGCGCGCCCGCGGAAAAAGGCGCGGCGGAGTTGACGCCATTCATGCGGCAGTGGGCCGCGGCCAAGCACCAGAATCCCGATGCGCTGGTGTTCTTCAGAATGGGCGATTTTTACGAGCTTTTTTATGACGATGCGGCCGTGGCGAGCCGCGAGCTGCAGTTGACACTGACAGCGAGGGACAAGGAACGCAACATTCCCATGTGCGGCGTGCCCTATCACGCTGTGGAGCAGTACGTGACTCGGCTGCTGCGCAAAGGTTACCGCATTGCTCTCTGCGACCAGATGGAGGACCCGAAGCTCACTAAGAAGCTGGTGAAGCGCGAGGTAACGAGGGTTCTGACGCCGGGAACGGCGCTCGATGCCGCCCTGGGGCAGGAGCAGAACAATTTTCTGGCGGCGCTGTTCGAAGATGCTCCTTCAGCTGGGCGCGAGCGTGTTTGTGCAGTGGCGCTGCTCGACGTTTCGACGGGCGAGTTTCGCACGATGGAGTTTCGCGGAGAACATGCGCGGGCGCTCTCGATCGATGCGCTGCTACTGGCAGCGCCGAGCGAGGTTTTGATGGCGACGAGCGCAGAAACGCCGGCACTGTTGGAGAGGATTTCCGCGCGCACTCGCGTTGAGGACTGGGTGTGGACGCCGGAGTACACGGTGCCTCTGGTTGAGCGGCAATTGAATGTGCGATCGCTGGAGGGATTCGGGCTGAGTGGGCATGAGGCGGCTGCGATTGCGGCGGGCGCGGTGCTGCACTACGTGCGCTCGACACAAAAGAATGACGCGCTGCACATTGACAGCCTGAAATTCGAGGAGCATTCGACGGCGCTGGAGCTGGACCAGGTGACGGTGCGGAACCTCGAATTGGTAGAACCGCTTTTTTCCGGACAGGACGATCGGGCCACGCTGTTCCGGACACTCGATGCGTGTCTGACGCCGATGGGCAAGCGGCTGCTGCGGGCGACGATTCTGCGGCCTTTGAACAACGCGCCGGAAATCGAAGCACGGTACGAAGCGGTGGCCGAGGCACATGGCGATCTGCTGAAACGCGAGGAGATTCGGCGCGCGTTTGGCGGGATTCTCGATTTGGAGCGGCTGCTGGCGCGGATTTCCTTAGACTCGGCTGGACCTCGCGATGTGCGCGCACTGGCTGCGAGCTTGGCGCGGCTACCGGGAGTAAAAAGCGCTCTTGCCGCGATGGTGGCGCCGCGGTGGCGGGCCATCTCTGCGCAGCTCGACACGCTGGACGACCTGACAGCTCGCATCGCGAAGACGCTGGTGGCCGAGCCGCCGCTGACTCTGGTGGACGGCGGCGCGATTGCAGCGGGAATGGATGCGGAGCTGGACGAGCTGCGAACGATTTCGACGAGCGGTCGCCAGGCGATTGCGGCGATCGAGGATCGCGAGCGGCGGCGGACGGGAATTGGCTCGCTCAAAGTACGCTACAACTCGGTCTTCGGCTACTACATCGAGATCACGAAGGCTAACCTGGCGATGGCGCCGGCCGACTACGAACGCAAGCAGACGCTGGTGAACGCGGAGCGATTTACCACGCCGGAGCTCAAAGAGTACGAGCGGAAGATTCTCTCGGCCCACGACCGGTCAATCGAAATTGAGAAACATATATTTGCCGAACTCAGAAAGTTCGTGCTCGAGAGCGCGGGACGAATTCGCAGGAGCTCGGCGGCGTTGGCCGAAGCGGATCTGTTGGCGTGTTTTGCGCATCTGGCAGCGGCGCGGCGCTATGTGCGCCCGAAGTTGACCGAGGAACCGGTTCTGGAAGCGGTTGCGGCGCGGCATCCGGTGATTGAGCAGTGGCTGGAAGAGACACGCGAGGGACGGTTCATTGCGAACGATCTTTATCTTTGCGCTCACGATGACTCTGGTCCAAAGAGTGAAAGCGCGGGAGCGGCATCGCCGAGCCTGCTGTTGGTGACCGGCCCTAACATGGGTGGCAAGAGCACGTACCTGCGCCAGGCGGCGATGCTGGTGTTGATGGCGCAGATGGGAAGTTTTGTCCCTGCCGAGACCTTACGTTTTGGATTGGTCGACCGCATTTACACGCGCATTGGAGCCAGCGACAACGTGGCCCGCGGACGATCGACATTCATGGTAGAGATGACGGAGACGGCGACGATTCTGAATACGGCAACGAAGCGGTCGCTGATTCTGCTGGACGAAATGGGGCGAGGGACTGCGACGTTCGATGGCCTCTCGCTGGCGTGGGCGACGGTCGAGTATCTGCACGCAGAGGTAGGCGCGAGGACGCTATTCGCCACGCACTATCATGAGCTGACGATGCTGGCGGAGAAGCTGCCGCGCATACGCAATCTTCGCGTGGGAGTGAAGGAGACGGCGAGCGGAATTGTATTTCTGCACAACATTGAGCCGGGCGCGGCGAGCAAGAGCTACGGAATTGAAGTGGCGCGACTGGCGGGATTGCCGGCGGCGGTGATCGAGCGAGCGAAGCATGTACTCAAGCAGCACGAAAAGCAGGAGAGGCAGAGTGTGCAGGTGGAGACGGAGGCCGATCCGATGCAGCTGACAATTTTTACGCCGCTTTCGCAGAAGATTGTGGACCGTATCGAGCAAACGGACGTGAACGCGTTGACACCGCTGCAAGCGCTGAATCTGCTGGAGGAGCTGCAAAGCGAATTGAAGAAGACACAAAACAGCGATTAGGGGTGAGGGTCGTGGACGCTGATGGATGAGTGAATGAGCATAATGAGTGCATGAGTGTATGAGTGAAGAAGAATATGAGTGGATGAGTCTACGCGTAAATGAGTGAGAAGCTTCGCTGCGGTCGAGGGAGAAATCAGGATGAGTGCAAGAACGCTTCGTGAAGCGGCGGGGAGTTTGCTCGTGGTTGGCCTCGAAGGAACTGAGCTGACCGCCCCGGAGCGCGCGTGGCTGAAACTGCTGCGCCCGGCGGGGATTATCCTGTTTCGCCGAAACATTGAGGATGCAAAGCAGACGCGGGCGCTACTGGCCGAGGCGACGAAGTTTTGCGCGCCGCATTGCGCGCGGTTCGTGGATGTGGAAGGCGGAACGGTGGATCGGCTGCGGGATGCGCTGGCGCCGATGGCGCCGGTGGAGGCGGTGGCGCGAGCCATGAGGTTGCGCGGTCCCAGGCTAACGGCAAGAACGCCGTCAGAATGGGGCAACCGGCTCGCGGGCGGTGCTATCCCTGGTCCCCAAGTGCGAGGGACCAGGGGCACCCCATCATCTTTGGCGCGAGAGCACGGGGAGTTGATTGCGCGGGCGGTGAAGGCGTTCGGATTCAACTCGCCGCTGGCGCCGGTGTTCGACCTCGGGCTGCCCGCGTCGCAGAGAGTTTTAGGAACGCGGTGCGCCGGACCGACGGCGGCGGAGGTGATTGCGTACGCGCGACCATTTTTGGCTGGGCTGGCGGCGCAAGGCGTGGCGGGATGCGGAAAGCATTTTCCGGGACTGGGCGGAGGAACGCTCGATTCGCACCTGGAAACGCCGAAGATTCGCCGCACATGGCAACAGGTGTGGCAGGAGGATCTTGAACCGTACCGCGCACTGCGGGATGAGCTGCCGATGGTGATGGTAAGCCATGCTGCCTATCCGCTGACGAAAGAGAAGAAGCGGCCGGCAAGTGTGTCGAATTTCTGGGTTGGAGATGTGCTGAGAAAACGCATCGACTATCGCGGCTTGGTTTTGTCGGACGATTTGGAGATGGGCGGCGTGGCGAACTTTATGCCCATGGACGATGCTGGCGTGGAGGCCGTGCGCGTCGGCTCCGATCTTCTGTTGATCTGCCATCATGCCGAGCCGACTCTAAGCGTGTACGAGGCGCTCATCTCCGAGGGCGACCGGTCGGCAGCGTTCGGGCGGATTTTGAAGTTGCGGGCGCGCGAGTCGGGGCAAAAGCGGGCGAAGAGTTTCCGAGCGGGAATGTCGGCGACGCTCAGCAAGCCGCAATTTGAGGCGCTGCGCACGCGGATTCTTGACTTTGGCAAGCGCGTGGAGCGAGCGGCACGCGAGGCGCAGTGAATACCTTTTTGGAAACGCCTGAGATGAATCCGGACTGATTCGGGACGATAGAGACGCGCAGGCTGCGCGCCGTCACAAATTTTCCACGCGGCCCTCTGCTACCATGGAATTGACTGCATTTCTAACGGCCGAACTGAAGAGCGTGACAGCGCAGATTTGATTTGCGTGAAGCCTCAAGCGGCCGAAGCCAACACAAAGGAGAATATCTATGCCTCTTGTATCGATGCGGCAGCTCCTCGATGAAGCTGCGAAGGGTGGATACGGCGTCGGCGCATTTAACGTCAACGACATGGAACAGATTCAGGCCATCATGATGGCGGCCAAGCAGACCAAGTCGCCAGTGATCGTGCAGGCGAGCCGCGGCGCGCGCCAGTTTGCAGAGGACCTCTACTTATTCAAGCTGATCCAGGCGGCGGCGGAGCTGAATCCCGATATTCCCATTGCTATGCATCAGGATCACGGCAACAGCTTTGAAACATGCAAGAGCGCGATCGAGCTGGGCTACACGAGCGTGATGATGGACGGCTCGCTGCTGGAAGATGGAAAGACGCCGTCGACGTTCGATCAAAATGTCGACGTGACGCGGCGCGTGGTGGACTACGCGCACGAGCGCGGCGTGACGGTCGAAGGCGAGATCGGCGTGCTGGGCGGCATTGAAGACGGCCACGGCGCGGGCGGCACAGGCCTGGAGCACGTCACGGATCCAGATCAGGCTGTTGAATTCGCGGAGCGGACCGGCGTGGATGCCCTGGCGATCGCAATCGGAACCAGCCACGGCGCGTACAAGTTCAACAAAAAGCCAGATGGCTCGGTGCTGAAGATGGACATTCTGATTGCGATTCACAAGCGGCTTCCGCACACGCACCTGGTGATGCACGGCAGTTCGTCGGTGCCCAAGGAACTGCAGGACATCGTGAACGAATACGGCGGAAAGTTGAAGCCGACGTGGGGCGTGCCGGTTGAGGAGATTCAGCTCGGCATCCGCAACGGCGTGCGCAAGGTTAACGTAGATACCGACAACCGGCTGGCGATTACCGGTGCGATCCGCAAGGTATTCGCGCTGACCCCGGAGAAGTTCGATCCGCGCGACTACCTGAAGCCGGCGCGCGAAGCAATGGCCAAGGTAGTGGCAGAGCGCATGACGCAGTTCGGGCAAGCCAGCCACGCAGGCGACTACAAGCCCATTCCGATTACCGAAATGGCCAAGGGCTACGCCAGCGGCGCACTGGACACGCGGCCTTCGCTGGCAGCCAAGTAATTTTTTTGGCTTGATTTAGAGGAGAAAGCAAATGCGGTCCTTCCGCAATGGGAGGGGCCGCATTTTTGTCGAACGCCGCAATAAGTCTAGGAAATATAGCAGCGCTCGAACGCTTTTCCGAGGCTAAAGCCCCCATGAGCTTGGCGGGCATTTCAGGGGCCTGAAGGCCCCTGCTCCTTCCGCCGGCGTCAGAGGCCCAAATCTTCCTCGGTGTAATCCCTTTCGCCGATCTTCATCGGAATCGGCTTGACGTCGCGAGGCACTACGACCGTCCGTTCCACCTGATTCTGCGCTTCCATGGCCTTCTGCACGCCGAAGGTCATGGCGATCTCGTCGACCTTGTCGCCGTAGTGCTGGCGAAGCAGCGCCAGCTCTTCGCGAAGCTCGGCGCGGCGGTCTGGTGTTTCGTCGGCTGAGGCAGCCCATCGCGCGGTGAGAATGATGGAGAAGCGCAACGCGGCGAGTTCCTCTGTTTCGTAGTCGAGAAGCTCGATACTGGTTTCGCGAATGTATCGCGACGCGGGTCCGTTGACAGCTAAGTCAAGCGGTGCATGAAGAATTTGAGTGGACACGGCAGTCCTCCCTCCGGGGTTTTCCCACGGGGCCGATCACAACAGATCAGAAGAGAACAAACTGACATCGCGAACTCCGAGCCTTAACGAACGAAACCAGTTCTTCTGCTGGATTGGCCTTAGTGTGGGAGTATGTGCGCAGGAGTTCAGTGAGCAAAATCACCCAATATGGGTATAGAACCCACTTGGGAACGGTCAGCTTTAACGCGGGAAGGCCGCGCGCAAATTGGGATGCGCGGATAATTCTTTATGGTTGTTCGGCTTGCGGGGTATTGCCGACGCAACTTTTAGTGAATCAGGCCGCTCACAGGCTGAGCAGCCGCCTGCTCAGCGGATTTGCCGGAGCCAGCATTATTGCCATTCTGCATCAAAAGCCAGTAGTGAAAGCCGTCGACGATGGCCATAAGCGCGGCCTCGTTCAAGTCGCTGCTGACTCCGGCGGTGACCCATGGCTCGTGCCCCTCGGCAATGAAGCTGACGGTGACGCGCACGTGCGCCGCGGAATCGTGCGCGCGGACGTCGAGCGCGGCGACGGTGAATGTGCCGAGGCGCATCTCAGCGAGCGCGGGGTAGTATTTGTCGAGCTCGTGCCGCATGGCCTTGGTAAGCGCGTCAACCGGACCGGCACCCTCCGCGCGCGAGACGGCCACTTTGGATTCGCCGACGGTGAGAACCATGTGGGCCTGAACGTAGCGCCCGCCAATTTCGTCGGACTCATCGTGAACGCGCCAGCTTTTGATGGAGAACCAGTTGCGCAAGCTGCCCAGCGTGCGCATGCAGGCCAGGCGGAAGGAAACCTCGCTGGCGGTGTAGCCACCGCCCTCGATCATGGCCTCGTTGGAGTCAATCAGCGCCTGCGCCTGCTCGGAGTTGAGCGGCACGCCCAGCGATTCCGAGAGCAACATGATGTTGGCGCGGCCCGACTGCGCATTGACGCCGATCACCGGGCTTGCGCCGACGAGCGCGGGGTCGGTCCAGAGGTACGCGCCGGGATTCTTGCGCTCGCTGGAGCCGTGCATGCCGGCCCATGTTCCGAATGCGCCGGGACCAACGATGGGCGCGCCGTGCGGCGGCTCAAGACCGAAGGCCGCGTAGGCCGAGTGGGCGAGCGAGGTGAGGCCGGGCAAAGCCGCGGGTGGAACGAACTCCGCCTCGCCGCGAAGTTGCATTGCGCCGACAACGGTCGTCAGGTTCACGTTGCCGCAACGCTCGCCGGTACCGATGAGCGTGCCCTGGATGTGACGAGCGCCGGCCAGGATCGCGGCGCGCGTGTTGGCGATGCCGAGGCCGCGATCGGTGTGGCCGTGAAAACCGAATTGCGCGGAAGGAAAATCGCGGATGAGCGAGGAGATGACGGTCGAAACTTCTTCGGGACCTGCGCCGCCGTTGGTGTCGCAGACGACGATACGGCTGACCTTTTGCTGGACGCACTGTTCGATGAGGCGATGGAAGTGGTCGAGGCTGCGCTTGGCGAAATCGCCTCCGCAAGGATTGCCATTTTCGCAGCGGCCGCAACTGGCGTCCATGGCGTGCTCGAGATCGATGAGGACTTCAAGGCCATGCGATTGCAGGTAGTCGACGGTCTCGCGCACCATGAGCAGATTTTCTTCGAGCGTGGTTTCAAGCGAGCGCTCCACGTCGAGTAGGCGCGATTTGACCACGATGACGGCGGCGGGAATGCGGTGCTTGTGGCGGACGATGAATTGCAGGTCAGGCCAGTCTTCAACTTTCACGCCACGGCCGCGCGAACGGCCGAAGAGCGCGAGGCGCAGGTCGCCGGTTTCGACGGGTTCGAGCGCGGAGGTGAGGTCGGAGACAAATTGGTTGGCGCCGGCGAAGCCGATCTCGGCGTAGCGCACGCCGAAGGTGGCCATGCGCTGCAAGAGCAGCACGGCGTTGGGTACAGAGATCTCGAGGTCCGGCTGCTGCAGGCCGTCGCGCAGGCTGGTGTCAAAGAGCTCGACTTGTGGCGGTGTGGTCACGTTGGTTCAGTCTGAGAGTCCCGGCCGAAATACAGTGGGATACGCGGGAAATCTTCTGATTCCATCATATCGCGGGGCTGCGTAGATAAGCCCTCGGCATCTTTGCCCGTCGATGAAATGATGCGTTTTGTCGAGAGAGAAGCCACGCTGCCTATTCTCGTAGCTTCGCGTGCAAGACTACGACAGTGTCGCCTTTAGTGAGGACACATTCTAGGTTTTCATTGCACTTGTAGTGAAATCGCGAGGACACCTGCCAAGAGATCGCAGTGCTCTGTTCCCCCGGCCTGTAAATAAAAAATGTGCGCCCTGAGCTAGTCTCAAGATTGCCATTCGCTACATCGTAGCCACTGATTACTTCGTCCCCTTCCCGGGGACTGTCCTTAGCGGCGTCAAGCTTAGCCATCTGGATAGCTGAATTGTTTGGCTTACCCGCTCCAGTTGTTTTCTGAATAATCGGAAGATTAGTCGAAAAGTCCCAACTGGAAAGGCTTGCGTATTGGTCTCGGGTGATGAAAAACGCATCCTGAACTACAGCTACCTTAATCTTCCCTGAGTCATCGAAAACACGAGTAAAGGCGCTTAGGTAGTTATCGCTTTTTGCAACGAGAAAATGGCGAGCATCATATAAATTAACCGTGATCCTGCCCCCGAACTGATGCTCAATGAGCTTCTGGGAAAACTCATCTATGGCCGCAGGGTCCGAAGGCCCAATCAATAATTTGTACCTCAGCTCGTCGCCAGAATTTCCCCAGTCTGTTTCGAGTTTGGCCCTTAGTCCAACGCCGTCGAATTTCCGCTCCTGCCACTCCTTTTGCGGGAGGGGCCTGTTCTTGTGCCAGGAAATTGCCGCATTTGAAAGCACAATAGCGAGGCCAAGGCCCAAGCCGACAGCGAAGAAGAAGAGTGCGGCTCTCGCCGTGGATTTAGGGATTAGCTGGATCCAGCGCTGCACGAACGCAGGCAGGGTAATCGTCAAAGTGTTCCCTCGCTCGTCCTGGCTGGAACCTGTCATGCAATCGCACTTTCTCCCAAATTACCCCAGGGATGACTGTTCAGTTCCTAGGGCTTAATTCTACTCATCATCCTCTCGGCAGCCTTGAGTGCTTGGGCTACCATGTCCTCTTCGGTGACAATGTACCCGCAGTTCTGGCAGACGGTACCTGGGAAATCAGACGCGGTTTTGGTTCTGATTTTAGGTATCAAAACCTCATGATTGCACTTCGGGCAAGGGCAAGGAGTGACTCTGCGCACGGCTTAGGGCCCCCCTTCACAATCGCAAATTGCTTTACCCAACTACCTTTGTGGTGCGTATTTTTCATCGTATCCGTGCAGCTTCCACTCGCCCGAGGTCCCACAAATTGGGCAGATGATCTCGACCATTGGCATGACGGGATCAAATCCATGAAAGCGAAGTTCACAGGGTTGATTATGTTCAGCGCATACGACCTGCAGGTAGTCGCCAGAGGGCAAAACTTTGTATTCTCGAAAAATAGCCATCTATCCTCCTATATTTATTGATGAATCTATGTCCGCCAAACCCTTTCGCGGATGACAATATTTTAGCGCGTCGATCAATTCGGCGCGGGCGCGCGGCGTGAAAATGACCGGAAACTCTACGGGCAACGGCGCTCGAGCTCAGACTTCAAAGCCGCCCAGGTGATGCCCTCGCGCCGGTCCTGATCGAGGGTTGCAAGGCGGCTGTCAAGCTCTGCCTGCTGCGCGACGCTCAGCGGAAGCTGGTCGTCTTCCAAACTGTCCCAGAGCTGCGAGATTAGCGCAAGACGCTCGGACGGGGACAGACGGACAAGCTCGTCCTGGGTGAGCAATTCCATACATTGAGCATAGGAAACAATGGGCGGGAAAGCAATAGATAGGGAGCACGGCCCATTCCCTGCCCCAGTCACACCGCCTGCGCGGGAGATGGCTCGGTCGACGGCGGCGCGAGGAAGCCGGTCTCCTGATCCTTGTACTGAAGCTGATAGAGCTTCCAGTAGAGCCCGCGCTGGGCAAGCAGTTCCTGGTGCGAACCCATCTCGCGCAACTGGCCTTTGTGCATGACCAGAATGGTTTCGGCTCTTTGAACCGTCGACAGGCGGTGCGCGATCAAGACACTCGTCCGGCCCTCGACCATGCGCTCCAGGGCCCCGCGTATGCGCAGCTCAGTGTCGGTATCGACGCTCGAAGTGGCCTCGTCGAGGATGAGGATGTGTGGGTTGTAGGCAAGCGCGCGGGCGAAGTTGATGAGCTGCTTTTGGCCGGTGGAGAGCGAGCTGCCGCGTTCGCGAACGGGCTCGTCAAAGCCGTGCGGAAGGCTGTCAACAAAATCGAGCACATTGACGTCGCGCGCGGCGCGACGCATGGTCTCACTCGTAATCTGCTCATTGCCGAGGCGAATATTTTCCCCGATGGTGCCGGAGAAGAGGAATGGATCCTGAAGGACGACGGCGAAATGGCGGCGGAGCTCGGTTAGGTCGTGGTCGCGCAGATCGACTCCGTCGAGCAAAATGCGACCGGCGGTGACCTCGTAAAAGCGCATCATGAGGCTGGTGAGCGTCGTCTTGCCGGCGCCGGTATGGCCGACGATGGCGACGGTCTGTCCCGGCTCGATCGTGAAGGAGACGTCCTTCAGGATCCACTCGATGCCGTCGAGAGACGCGAGGGCGGCGGAGTCGGGAATTCCCCCAGGGGCTAAAGCCCCGTTGTTTTTTTCGCGGCTATCGGCACGACTGAAGTCGTGCCCTTTCAAGGCAGCCTTTGCGACCGCGTCCTTTTGCTCATCGGTCAGTTTCTGGTAGGTGAACCAGACGTGATCGAACTCAATTCGATTTGACCCGTCACCGGGGATCGGATGCGCAGGGCTCACGATCTCCGGTTGCGAATCCATGAGCTTGAAGATGCGCTCGCAGGCCGCCATTGCCGCCTGAAGGATGTTGTATTTGTCGCTTAAATCCTGAATCGGCCGCCAGAAGCGCAGCGAAAACTGCGTGAACATGATGAGTACGCCGATGGTAACAGTGGGCGGCAGATGAAGCACTCCGAAACCGCCGCGCCAGACAACGAGCGCGATAGCCACGGACGATAAAAAGTCGACAGCGGGGTAATAGAGCGCGTAGGCGAAGATCGTGTCTTTGAAGGCGATCATGTGCTGGCGGTTGACGTCTTCAAAGTCACGGTAGGCGCGGTCTTCACGATTAAAGAGCTGCACCACAGCCATGCCGGAGATGTGCTCCTGCGTGAAGCTGTTGATGCGCGCAATGGCGGTGCGCACGCGGCGATAGCTTTCGCGCACGTGGTCACGGAAGACGCGCGTGACGATGAGAATCAGCGGGAGAACGGCAAAGGCGAGCAGCGCCAGCCACCAACTGATGGCGAGCATGACAGCGGCCATGATGATGAGCATGAAGGCGTCATTCACGATGGCCAGCACGCCTTCAGTGAACATGTCATTGACGGCGTCGACGTCGGAGGTGAGGCGCGTGACGAGGCGGCCGACAGGATGAATGTCAAAGAAGCCGACGTCCATGCGCTGCATGTGGCGGAAGATGTCGCGACGCAGATCGAACATGATTTTCTGCCCGATCCACTGCATCAGGTAAACCTGAACGAACTGGAGCAGATACGCCGTCACCAGCATGGCCAGATAGATCGCGGCCAGACGGGTGATGCCCTGCACGGCGGCCTGAGGAAGCACGTGCGCGAGTGGACTCTTAACGGCTACCCAGTGTGCGACGGCGTTGGAGGGATCCTGATCGCTGGCTTCCGGAGCCAGGTAGCGATCGACTGCGACCATCACCAGAATGGGGCCGGCCACGTCGCACACCGACTTGAGAGAAACGGAGAGAGAAGCGACGGCCGCCTGCAGCCAATAGGGGCGCACGAAACGGCCGAGGCGCCGCATCAGGCGCGCGTCGTAGACCTTGCCGACAACCTCATCGTCGGCCTTGCGCTTGGGCTGGACAGAGCCGTTTTTCGATCCGTCGGTGGATCCGGTCTGCTCAGCTTGTTTGTCTTCGTTATCCGCCATCGGCTGGGGGGCTTCCTTCTTTATTGTAAGGGGGACCGGGTTTTGATTGGGGCCTGGGCTTGGGCGCCGGACGCGAGACGCCCATGCTCAGCAAAACGTAGCCGAATCCTTTACGCAGCCAATCCATCACGTTCATTACGGCATCTCGCTGAATACAGTTCGCAGTTCTTCGTTCGCAGTGTGACGCCTGGTTGGCGAACTCCTGAGGTTATGGTTTTGCCGAGGGCGCCGGCGCAGCATCTGCCGGCAGTTCGCCATGCACGATTTGGAGAGCGGCCGGCGGCAGCGGCTTATCCGCATTGGCCAGGAGCAGGGTTACCTGCCACATCTCTGTATCGGTGAGCGTGCTTTTGAAACTCGGCATGCCCGTGAGACGAATGCCGTTCGACACCTTCCAATAGGTTTCGCCGGGCGGGTCGTCGCTCACTCCTACAACGCTCGACCCCTTGTGCTGAACCCAGAGTTGCGGAGCTTTTGGATACATGCTGGCGCCGAGGTTCGAGGGTTTGCGGTAGAAGCCATGACACACGGCGCATTGGTCGCCGTAAACCTCGGCCCCGGCAGTGAGAGTGGCCTCGTCGGCCTGTAGTGGAGGATTCCCGGGCATCTCGCGACCGATGCGCGCATTAAGCGGAATCGAGACGATCTGCCTTTCGAACGGAAACGGCGCATCCGCTACAGCTACGGGCGGATGCCCAAAGTGAAACCATGCCAGCACGGCCAGCGGCACTAGAACCAAACACAAGATGAATCCGAGAAAAATGCGTCCCATCGTTCGCGGCGCCTCCCACGGCTATCATCGCAGACAAGGCTCAGTTTAGGGGTGAAAGCAGCGCAAGCCGCCGAGTGCCGGTTCTTGCCGGTGCGCGTCTAAACTGCACGTCCCGGATTACCGGTTCCGCAGCGAGATTCGGAAGATTTCGGCGGTCAGTTTCCGACGAGCTCGGTTACCGGGCTGCCCCCGAGGTGATTTAATACCAGATGGGGGAAGCGCCGCATCAAGACCGCCTTGAAACCACGATTCGAGAGGAGCGATTCTGCCACGGCGGACGCTCGAAATGCAGAATTGGACCGGTCAGCGGAAATGCTTTTGCAATCCCTTGGAGGAATTTCGAACCCGATGTTTTCATTTCGCCGTCTTGCAATTTTGCTGGCGCTTCTGTTCCCGGTGATGCCCGCCGTTTACGCGCAAAGCTCGAACTACTCATCGTCGAATCCCGCTTATTCCAGCCCGGCGCTGGATCAGAACCTGAATCTCGCTCAAAACCTGGAACTGGCTCAGAACCAGACTGCGGGCAGCGCGCAGCAGACCCCCCAGGAAACTCAGGGCGAGATCAGCGTACAGGAGCGGATACGCCTGCGCCGCGCTCAGCGCCGCAGCACGGCGATTCACGATGCCTATGACCACCGCTGGGAAACATACCTGGACATGGGCTACCTGCGCTTTAAGCCTGGACCGTCGCTGCAGCGGCTGACCTACTATGCGTGGGAGACGGGCCTGACGCGATTTTCGACGGAGCGGCTGGGCTATACGCTCATCGGCCGTGGCTACTTTGGTACGGCATATTGCAACGTCACTACCTATTGCACGGGTTATTTCACGCGGCCCTCGATCAGCCAGTACGACGTGATCGGGGGCCCGGTTTACCGCTTCTATCTGCAGCCGAAGTTCTCTATCGCTGGCCGCGCGATGGCGGGCTGGGCCCACGGTAACTTTTCCGGCGACACGAATGGCATTCCGCCCGTCGATAAGGGCCTTTATCCCGATGCCAATACGTTTGCAGCGAGCGCCAGCGTGATCGGGGAATTGAATATTTCTCCGAACCTCGCGTTGAAGCTGGCTCCGGAATACTTTTTCACCGGCTTTGGATCGTCGCTTCAAGCCAGCCGCGGATTCACGGGCGGGTTAGTATATCGCTGGGGAAAGCAGTAGAGCAGTTCACAGTTCTTAGTTCACAGTTCGCAGTTCTTAGTTCTTAGTTCACAGTTCTTAGTTCACAGTTCGCAGTCATCCGTGAATCGTGGCGCATGGAACGCTGGCGGACGTATAGAAAGCGTTGAAACGATGAAGAACGGATTCTCTCGCAGGGGATTCTTGCAGACGGGCGCGGCGGCAGCAGGCGCGGCGGCGACGGGAGTTTTGCCGGCGCTGATGGGCGCCGCGACAGCGGGCGCGGAGGCCATTCCGGCTTCGGGAAAATTTTCGCCGCTCAGCCTCGGCCTGGCCAGCTACACCTTTCGCAACTTTACCCGCGCACAACTAATCGGGTTTATGAAGCAGTTGAACGTGGCCAACCTGAACTGCAAGGACGTGAAGGACCATTTGCCGATGGATCCAACGCTGGAGGCGCAGGCGCTGGCCGACTACGCCGCTAACGGCATCAAGCTCCACGCCGCGGGCGCAATCTATTTCAAGAACAACACCAGCGACGAAATTCGCGCCAAGTTCGAGTACTGCAAGAGGGCCGGCATCAAGGTCATCGTGGCCGGGGACCCCACGCCGGATACGCTTCCGCTCATTGAGCCGTTCGTGAAGGAATACGACATTCGGCTCGCGATCCACAATCACGGGCCTGAAGACACGCTCTTCCCTTCTCCGTTCGATGTGCTGAAAGCGATCAAGAACATGGACCCGCGCATCGGCTGCTGCATCGACGTGGGACACGCAGCGCGCGCGGGAGCCAATCTTGTTGAGGCGATCCACGCATGCGGCCCGCGCCTCTTCAACATGCATGTGAAGGACCTGACCAGCTTCGCCAGCAAGGAAAGCCAGGTGGCCGTCGGCGAGGGCATTCTGCCGTTCCGCGAGATGTTCGAGGCGCTGATCAAGATCGGCTATCAGGGATTCATCGATCTCGAATACGAGATTCATCCCGACGATCCGATGCCCGGAGTGATCGAGAGCTTCGCGTTCATGCGCGGCGTGCTGGATGGGATGGGGTATCTGACGCACGCGTAGAGCAGAACAGCAAGTTAGCGAGTCAGCAGATCAGCGGAGCTCATGCTGTCTCAGGGCTCAGAATCGCGTCCAGTCGACTCTGCTGTGGGACGTCGCGTTGAGTCCATCAATTCTCGGTCGGCCGGTCTCAGTATCCACCGCGGCAGCAGTTCGCGTGATTGAGATTCTCCTGCGACCGAACCGAGTCTGGCTGAATCCAAAGCGGTGTGAGCACACGGGGAATAAGATGCAAGAATTCATGCACGCTGTACGGAAACAGGATCTTCCGCTAATCGGCAGTTCGTACAACTTCGTTGGGGCAGAACAAGGGGACGTCGCAATCTCGATCTTCCTCGTCGAGGCGCAGCCGGGGCGCGGCGCGCCACTGCATTTTCACGAATACGACGAAATCGTATTGGTGCAGGAAGGCCGGTCACGATTTGTAATCGACGAGATCATCCGGGAAGCTCTACCGGGCGACATCCTTGTCGTGAAAGCAAGAACCCCACACGGATTCGTTAATGCAGGATCCGGGATTCTCAAGCAGATGGACATACATGTGAGTCCGCGATTCCGACAGAAACTCGTCGATTCCACGGAGACATCCCGCAGTGCGGGCCTTCCGGAACCCTCATGAGGTAAGTGCTGATTCCGAGTTTTAGATCATGCCGATGCTCCCCAGCCAGATCTCGACTAGTTGAGGCCATGCGGTGATGGGAAGCTTCGAACGCCGCAGCCCGAACGCGTGATTCCCTTGCGCGTACAAATGCATCTCCGCCGGAACTCCGGCTTTCTTGAGCGCGATGTAATAGGACAGTGAGTCGTACACGCTGTCGATGTGGTCGTCTTCCGCCTGCAAGAGAAACGTCGGCGGCGTGTCGCTGGTGACGGCTATATCGGGATTCAGGCCGAGATTGTCATCGGCGGCCGCGAGCGGATCGGGCGGAGGAATCGTTAACTTCTTCGTGCCGAACCCGGCGTCGTACTCCGCTGCGGCCCGCGACAGATGTCCGGGATAAATGGCCACGGCAAAATCGGGGCGACAACTTTCTTTGTCGGCGTCGTCGATTGGCGCATAGAGACGCTTGTCGAAGTAGACGCTCGTCGCCACGGTGAGGTGGCCGCCGGCGGAGAAGCCAAGGACTCCGATCTTATGCGGATCGATGTGCCAGTCGGCAGCGTGAAAGCGGACCAGGCGGATCGTTCGCTGCGCGTCTTCGAGAGCCATCGGCGACTCGGGATAAGGGCCAGATTTTGGATAGGGTCCAACGTCGGTGACGCGGTACTTTAACAGCACGCATGTGATTCCTTTTTGCGTCAGCCAGTCGCAGACTTCGGTGCCTTCAAGATCGATGGCCAGAATTTGATAGCCTCCGCCGGGGAAGACGACGACCGCGGCGCCGGTGTTTTTGCCGTTTGGCGGATATATCGTCATTGTCGGGACGATCACGTTCTCGACGACGGTGATCGTGCGCCCGCCGATTACGTCTTTCGGGTCAATTTTCACTGTCTCTGGCCCACTCACTGGTTGTGGATCGGGCGCACCGCCGGACCAGATTGGAATCTGCGTGTGGCCCGGCAAAGGCTGCCAGCCTGAAGTTTGTGCAGAGACGCTGGCGGCAGAGAGCCCAGCACAGAGCGCGAGAAGGATGAGCCGATTCACAGTTCTTGCAGCGTATCAGCTTGTTCGTGGCGAGGCGTTGCCTAACGTGGTGCCTGCGTCTCAATCTAGAGACACGAAATGAGCGCGAAGCCAAACCGCTGCGGGCTTATTGCAAAATCGGGATGCCGGCGATGCGCTTCTGCCATTCCTCGGGGCCGGTGATATGAACGCTCGTGCCTTTCGAATCCACGGCCACGGTGACCGGCATATCCTTCACGTCGAATTCATAGATGGCTTCCATGCCCAGGTCCTCGAAGGCCAGCAGGCGCGATCCGCGAATGGCTTTGGAAACGAGATATGCCGCGCCTCCGACAGCCATCAGGTAGACCGCGCCGAACTCGCGGATGGCTTCGATGGCTTCAGGGCCGCGCTCGGCCTTGCCCACCATACCGAGGAGTCCGGTCTCGGAAAGCATCTGACGCGAGAACTTATCCATGCGCGTGGCCGTTGTGGGTCCGGCTGGGCCGACAACTTCGCCGCGCACGGGATCGACCGGGCCGACATAGTAGATGAAGCGGCCGCGAAGATCGACCGGGAGCTTTTCGCCTCTGTTCAACATGTCGGACATTCTCTTATGGGCGGCGTCGCGGCCCGTGAGCAGTTTCCCGCTCAGCAATAGCACCTCACCCGGTCTCCAAGAAAAGACTTCTTCTTTTGTGACCGTGTCGAGATTGACGCGGCGCGCGCCGCTCACGTCATAAGTCAGTTTCGGCCATGCGTCGAGCGGCGGCGGATCGAGAAAGACGGGGCCTGAGCCGTCGAGCGCAATGTGCGCGTGGCGCGTGGCCGCACAGTTGGGGATCATCGCTACCGGCAGATTGGCAGCGTGCGCCGGTGTGTCGACTACCTTTACGTCGAGCACCGTCGTCAGACCGCCCAATCCCTGCGCGCCGATGCCGAGGCGGTTTACCTTGTCATATAATTCGACGCGAAGTTTTTCGGCGGTGGTTTGGGGGCCTCGGGCGATGAGCTCCTGAATGTCGATGGGGTCCATGAGAGATTGCTTGGCGAGCAGCATGGCTTTCTCCGCCGTGCCGCCAATGCCGATGCCGAGAATTCCCGGCGGACACCAGCCTGCGCCCATGGTGGGCACGGTCTTGAGCACCCAGTCAACGACCGAGTCGTTGGGATTGAGCATGACGAATTTCGCTTTGGCCTCGGAGCCTCCGCCCTTGGCGGCGACGGTGACTTCGACCGTTCCACCGCGCACGACTTCAACAAAGACGGCGGCCGGAGTGTTGTCCTTGGTGTTGATGCGCTTGCCGGCAGGATCGGCCTGCAGGCTGGCACGGAGTTTGTTATCGGGATCGAGATAGGCGCGGCGGACTCCGGCGTCGACCATCTGTTGGAGGTCGAGGGGCTCTTCGCCGGGACCCGGCTCAAAGCGCACATCCATACCCAGCTTGACGAAGGCGTTCACGATGCCCGTGTCCTGGCAGACGGGGCGATGGCCCTCGAAGCACATGCGGCTGTTGATGAGAATCTGCGCCATGGCGTCGCGCGCGGCGGGCGATTGCTCGCGCTCGTAGGCTTGGGCCAGCGAGCGGATGTAATCCACCGGGTGGTAGTAGCTGATGTACTGCAACGCGCCCGCAACGCTCGCGATGAAATCTTCCTGGCGGATGACGGTCATGGAGTTCCTCATTGAGCCAACCCTTTAGGTTAACGGACGCAGCTAGTCCTCCAAAGGCATTGCGAGGCAGGCGCGATCGCTCCACCCAACATCGCACATCGTCGCGCGCAGGCTCCAGTAACGATTGCGCGTAAGCAATGTAAGCCAAGAGCTCGAACTGGTCCGAGGGTAATGTACTTTGGCGAAGGCGACCCAGGCATCGCGATAGGCGAGCCACGCGCGCTCCGCCTTTTGGATTCCATCGGGACGAATGTCGCCGTCGTCCTCAGCGAAATTCTGTTTGGCAGCGAGATTGAGAGCGCTCTTGTATGTCGCGTTTAGATCGGCGTCGGCTTTCTGAGCATCGGGAGCAGTTCCTTCGGGCAAGCGGCCACTTTCGAATTTCTTGACGGCAGCGAGAAATTCCTGGCGCTGGTGTTCCTCCACGCCGTTCGTGCGAAGATCGCGGATGGTCCCGCCCTGGTAGACCTCGCCCGCTCCATGTGCTTCGATGTAGGCGTCGCTGGCTTTCTCGAGCACCACGAAAGCTTCCTGGTCTGCCTGCGGCCAGGCCTTCGAGAGCGCATCGAGCTCGTTCTGCCGCTGTTGCGCGGCGATTTCGTCTTGATACACCGCACAGAAGTTCATGTCGAATGTGTTCATGGCGTGGTCGCAGTATACGAACTTCTTCTGCGTCACATGAGGCTCAGTGGGAAGCGCGAGGAGGTCGATCATTCCATCATCGCTCAGTCCAGCCTCGCAGGCGAAGCGCAGCGCGAGCGGCTTGCTTTGGTCGACACCTTCGCCATTGGCAAAAAGCACCGTGAGCATCGCGGAGCCGCCGAAGAGGCTTTCTGCCGTGTATCTGGGCTCAAGGTCTACCAACTGCGCCGACCGCTCCCGCCATGCACACTGGCGTGCCGCAGCGTAATCCACCTTGTGACCTATTCCGGAATAAGAATGGATGGAGGCGCAGTCGGGCCAGGTCTTGGGCGCGGGCACTGCGAGAGCTTCGGAGGGCAGCGGCGTCTTTAGATATCCCGTGCAAGGGTCATTCGTATCAGTCGTCTGGCCCGTAGCCAGCGAGTCGAAAAGCCCAAAGCAGGCCAGAACGAAGAGCGCGAACAGAGCGTGCTTGCTCATGCGAGAAAGCATAGCGCGGCAGGGTGCCCGCAGGCGAAGGTGGTCGTCGCAGGCGTCGCTCAGGCCACCCCCGCACGGGCGGCCACTGGCGCGCTCAGCTGCTGGCGCAGGCTGCCTGCCAGCTCGGCGACCACGCGCAGGCGGTCGGCGACGGGCGCGGGGACTTCAGTGCCCGCGAGCGCCAACTGCGAGTGCAGCAGCAGCCCGGCAATCGTCGACTTGAGCTCGACTTCGATGGCGGCCGCTGCGGCGCGGCGGGCCACTGCCTGCTCGCGCTCGCGGCGATGGAGCGCGGAGCGGATTTCGCGGATGAGACGGGCCGCGCCCGAGACGGCGAAGTTGATCTGCAGAGGAATAGCCAGGCCGGCCTGCTCGCAGATACGGTCGGCGGCCGCGGGGTCGCACTCGGCAAGGGTCTCGTCGATGACAACGGCCAGAAACTCGCCCTTGCGGAGGCAGGCGAGAGCGTCGCGGCGGCCTGCGGCCACTTCAACCGGCATGCCCAGTTGCTTCGCGGCGACATCGGCGCAGTTGCGCGCGCCTTCAATTCCGGTGACTAAAAGGATGCTCATGCTCGACCTCCGTGAAGAGTGGATCGTGATTCGTGGTTCGTGATTCGTGGATCGTGATTCGATCATGGGACAGTAAAGAGGTGAAGGAGTGAAGGAGTGAAAGAGTGAAGGAGTGAAAAAAGTGAAAGGGTGAATGCGGGGGACTCGGTCCTGAGTGGCCTGTTTCCTGATCCCTGTTCCCTGCTTTTTCACTCTCCCAGCGGCGGGTCGGCGATGCCGTATTCCTTGAGCTTTCGGTAGAGCGTGGTCTTGCCGATGCCGAGGAGCCTGGCGGCCTGCAGCTTGTCGCCATTGAGCGTGCGGATGGCCCCTAAGATGGCGTCGCGCTCAAGGGCGGCCAGGGGCTTTACGCCGGGTGCGGCAGAGATTTCGGTTTCATCAGCCAGTCCGGCGTGGCGCGCCTCGAAGTTCTGTTGCAGGCCCTGCTGTTGCAACTGCGTGGGCAGGTCGCCCAGTTGCAAAACGGGGCCGGAACAAAGCGCGGTGGCCCGCTCGATGGAGTTTTCAAGCTCCCGCACATTGCCCGGCCAGTCGTGACGCATCATGGTGCGAAGGGCCTCGTCAGAGAGCGTGAACTTACGGTTGTGCTCGCGGCTGATGCGGTCAAGAAAGTGCGCGGCGAGTAGCGGAATGTCTTCGCGGCGGTCACGCAAGGAAGGCAGGCGAAGGTTGACGACGTTCAGGCGATAAAAGAGGTCCTTGCGGAAGGTTCCCTTCTCGACCATGGAGGCGAGGTCGCGGTTGGTGGCGGCCACGATGCGCGCCTTGATGGGAATGCGATGCGTGGCGCCAACGGGGCGAACTTCTTTCTCCTGGAGAGAGCGCAGGAGCTTGGCCTGCAGGTCGAGGGTGAGCTCGCCGATCTCGTCGAGGAAGACGGTGCCTCCTTCGGCCGAGACGAGCAGTCCGTCTTTCGAGCGCATGGCCCCGGTGAAAGCGCCCTTGACGTAGCCGAAGAGCTCGCTTTCGATCAGGGTTGGAACCAGGGACCCGCAGTCGACTGGCAGAAAGGGCTTTTGAGAGTTGGGGCCGTAGGCATGAATGGTGCGGGCGACCAGTTCCTTGCCGGTGCCGCTCTCGCCGAGAATCAGGACGGGGTGCGTGCTCTGTGCGACTTTGGAGAGGATCCGGTAGATCTTCTCCATTTCGGGCGACCGTCCGATCATGGATCCGAGGCCTTCAGACAGGCGCAGGCGCTCCCTCAACTGGCGCGTCGCGGTGTCGGTCATGTGCGATTGCGCGGCGCGGTCGAGCACGGTCGATAGCTCGTCCATCGCGAAAGGCTTGGTGAGATAGTCGGAGGCGCCGCAGCGCATGGCTTCGACGGCGGCGTTCACCGAACCCGTGGCCGTCATGGCGATGACCGATGTATCGGGATAGAGGAGCTTGACCTCGGAGACCAATTCGAGGCCTTCATTCGACCCCGAGGGTAGGTTGACCAGCAGAATGTCGGCGATATGGCCGCGCAAAAGGCTCCGCGCCTGGCTGAGGTCGCCCGTGCTGTCGACGACGTAGCCGAGACTTGCGGCGATCTCCGCGCAGGCCGAACGCACTGCCGCGTCCGCATCCACGACCAGGAGGTGCAGGCGGATGGCCGGCTCGGCAAGTTGCGGAATGAACTCCATCTCTCGTGTGTTGAAGACTGTATCCAGCATTGTATTCGCCTCCTGGGTGTTTGGGTAAAACCTGGATTCGAAGCTCCCAGCTTTCATCTGTCAGCCATTAGCCGTTAGTTTGCCTTGCGCAGCGGCAGCTCCAATGCGAAGCGCGCGCCGCCGTGCTCACGATTGCAGGCAGTGATGCGTCCCCCGGCGCCCTCCACAATGGAGCGGGTGATGGTGAGACCCAGACCGCGATGGCTGAGTGTCCAGTTGCCGTTGGAGCCCTCGCTCATGCCATGCGAGGTGTAGCCGGACGTGAAGATCGTCTCCAGCGCGTCCAATTGGATTCCCGGACCGTTGTCTTCTACCGTGAGCAGAAGGCAGGCCGCGGTGCCGTGCGCGGGAGGCTCCTCGCGCAAGCCGATGTGAATGCGGCCGCCCGAGGGCAAGGCCTCCGTTGCGTTCTTCACCAGGTTCACGAGCACTCGCGTCAGGTCTTCGCCGGTCAGCCGCACTGGGCCTGCGCCGCCCTCGGTGTGAACGGTGAGGGCGATGGTGGGACCGGCCAGAGCGGCCAGCAGATTGCGGTTGGCCAGGAGCTCGGCGGCCAGGTTTGCAACCGGCACGGCGGGCAGCAAGTCCCAGCGCCGACTCGCCTTGGTATAGCTCGGATCGGCAATGCCCGCCTTGTCGAGGTCGGACGCGTCGCCGCCCTGAATCTGGTCGAGGATCGAGCTTGTGGCGATCAAACTTCCGGCTTGCTCCCGTCCTCCCTGCGCGGCCCGAGAAAGCGAGTCGACGGTTTGGGGAAATGCCGACCCGGTGGTTTGAACCAATGCCGTTGCGGGAGTTTGAGGAAATGCTGTTCCGGGAACACCGGCCACGCCGACCGTACCCGGCAGGCCCCGCAGTGCGTCGATGGCGACGATCTTCTCCACCAGGCGGCGGCTGGCCGCGGCCACCAGCCGTAGCTCGTGCCCGTAATGCATGAAGGGAGTGGCGAGAACGCCGGGCTCCTCCAGCAGATCGCAATAGAGCCCCAGCGCCGTGACCATGTTGCGCGCATCGTGCGCTACCTCGGGCAGAGTCTCTCCGTGACCGCGCAGCGTGGCAAGGGTCTCGACGACCGTCTCCACACGCTTGCGCTCGGGGATCTTCAACTTGCTGTCCGCTCGATTCTCTTTCAGATCGAGACTCTCGTGGTCAAGATTGGCCTCCCTGCGGTCGAGGCTGACCTGCTCGCGGTCGAAGCTCACTTCCTTGTGCATTGCACCGCCGATTCGTTTCCGTCCCGTGACTCTCAATGTTTCTGTCGGATGCATGCGATGGTTCCTTTCCCGCCGTGGTTCCTGATTCGTGGTTCGTGGTCCCTGGATCGCGGTCCCTAGTCTCTGGATCGTGAGTTGTCACCCCACCAGGTTCCCGTTTCTGCGTTTGCTGGTGGACTTTGTCCTGTTTTCATACACGTGGCGTGCCAAACGGGGACGGGAATTCTAAGTGCATGATCACGGAAGGGATAAGCCTCAGGAGCGCCGCGGTGCGCGGCGGAAGCGCTCGGTGCGGGCGTCCCGAATTGGAACAGGCCGCCCGTTTGATTCGAGCGGAAGACCAGTCATTTCAAACGGTTAGGGACAGATTCCTCTTCCGGGACTTGGATTCCCTGGATTCCCATTGCGGAACCGGAATTCCCGAGCCGTCCTGCTTCCATCGCGGCTCTCGTACAATCCGTTTATGAATGCCACAGGAAACGTAACAGCAATTGCCAAAGGGCCCGCGGGCGCCCTTTCGATTCGACCCGGCGGCAGAAGCCTGGGCCAGCTTCGCCCGCTCACGCTTACGCCCGGCTATGTGCAGACCGCCGAGGGCTCGGTGCTGGTTTCGCTCGGCAATACGCGCGTGCTGACCAACGCGACCATCGAACAGGGCGTTCCGGGATGGCTGCGCAATTCGGGACGCGGCTGGGTGACGGCCGAGTATGCGATGCTGCCCCGGTCGACAGTGACACGAACGCCGCGCGAAAGCGAGCGCGGCAAGATCGGCGGGCGGACGCACGAGATTCAACGGCTGATCGGACGGAGCCTGCGGTCTGTCGTGGACATGAAAGCGCTGGGCGAGCGCACCATCATTCTCGACTGCGACGTGATCCAGGCTGACGGCGGCACGCGCACGGCCGCCATCACTGGCGCGGCGGTGGCGCTTGGGCTGGCGCTCAATGCCCTGGTGAAAGCAGGCACTCTCAAGAGTTCGCCGCTCAAGCAACTGGTGGCCGCCACGTCGGTGGGCATCGTGGATGGCGAGGCGTTGCTCGATCTCTGCTATGAAGAAGACTCCCAAGCTGAGGTGGACATGAATGTGGTAATGACTGCCGATGGCGGCCTTGTAGAGACACAGGCGACAGCCGAGAAAGGGTCGTTTTCGCGCGCGCAGTTGAATGGGCTGATCGATCTGGCCGAGACGGGAATGAAGGAGATTTTTGCCGCGCAGCGAATGGTGCTCGCCGGCAGCCAGTAGTTTATTCAAGCGGGAGACGCGCGAAAATTGTTGCATCGGCCGCGCATGTCAACGAATCTCTCCATGCGTACCAACCAAGGTGCAGATATCAGTGGAGATCACATGACGATTCCGCTGCTATGGCCAGGAGAGTCCAAATGACCACAAAGAAAACTTCCGCACCGCGAGATCACGACGCGGCGCTGCGCCAACACCTTCTCGAACTGCTCCACGGCGGCCATGCGCACGCGGACTTCGAAACTGCCATTCGCGGCCTTGCTCCCGCTCTGCGCGGCAAACGGCCCAAAGGCGCCGAGCATTCACCATGGGAGATTCTGGAGCACCTGCGCATCGCGCAGTCGGACATTCTCGAGTTCTCGCACGACGCCAGCCATCAATCGCCGGACTGGCCCAGCGGCTACTGGCCCCAGACGGCCGCGCCGCCCGATGCGAAGGCGTGGGACAAAAGCGCGCGCGCGTTCCGCCGCGACCTGAAGGCGATGTGCGATCTAGTTTCGAACCCGGCAACCGATCTGTACGCGCGTATTCCGCATGGCAGTGGGCAAACGATCCTGCGCGAGGCGCTGCTCACGGCCGATCACAACGCGTATCACCTGGGACAACTCGTGCTCGTGAGGCGGCTTCTGGGGGCGTGGAAGAGCTGAAGGAGGGAGTTTGGACCAGGGAGTAGTGCCCCGAGAGATCGAGCCTCGCATTCGCCATTTCAACGTTCTCTCCTTCACTCATACGCCGATTCACTTCTTCACTGATTCACCGGTTCACCGACACCTGAAACCTGACACCTAGTATTCTGTGCCCATGCCTCGCTTCCCTGCCGGCCAAACACTGCTGATCGACGCCGACGATACGCTTTGGGAAAATAACATCTACTTCGAGCGCGCCATCGCCGCCTTCATCAGCTTTCTCGACCACCACGAGTACTCGCCCGCCGAAGTCCGCCAGGCACTCAATGCCGTCGAACGCGAAACCATCGTCACGCACGGCTACGGCCTGTCGAGCTTTACGCGCTCGTTGGTCGATTGCTTCGAGCGCCTCAGCCCCGCGCACGTCACCGAGGAAAAGCGCGAGCGCATTCGCGGATTCGCGCGGTCGATCGCTGAGCAGGAAATCGAGTTGCTGCCGGGCGTCGCCGAAACCCTCGCCGACCTTTCCACGCGCCACCACCTGATCCTGATGACCAAAGGCAATCGCGCCGAGCAGGCGGACAAGCTGGCGCGCTCGGGGCTTGCCTCCTACTTTGCCGCGGTAGAGATTCCGGCCGAAAAGGACCCGGCAGCTTACCGTGACGTAATCCTTCGCCAAAACATTGCTGCGGGCAGCGCCTGGATGATCGGCAACAGCCCCAAAAGCGACATCAACCCCGCGCTCGCCGCGGGGCTGCACGCGGTGTTTCTGTTTCACCCCGACACCTGGATCCTCGAGCACGCAGCCGTCGACAAAGCGCCCGAAGGCCAGCGCCTGATCGAGCTTGATGCATTCGTAAAACTCCGCGAAATCTTCTGAGCGGATAGAGCCGGAACCGCGAGCACGCCGCGCGCGAATCAGCCGGCGGTTTTGTGAGAAACTGAGAGTGCGGCAGTGAGTTGTTCATTTGGGCGGCTTGCAATGCGCCAAAACCCGCTTCAAATCCAATTTCAACCGGTCCGCGCGGCCAATGGCAAGCTGCGGACTACGCGGTGCAAGCCAACTCGTTCTCAGGAAATCGTAAGGAATGATCAGCGTCAGCAACGTCACCATGCGCTACGGCTCAAAGATTCTCTTTGAAGACGTCAGCACAGCCTTCACGCCCGGTCGCCGGTATGGGCTGACCGGGCCGAATGGCTCCGGAAAATCGACCTTCATGAAGATTCTCGCCGGCGAGCTCGAGCCGCAGAAGGGCACGGTCGTCCGCCCGCGCAAACTCGGCGTGTTGCGCCAGGATCAGTTCGCCTTCGACGCCTATCGCGTCATCGACACGGTCATCATGGGCAACAAGCCGCTCTGGGCGGCGCTCGAGGAGCGCGACCGCATCTATGCCAAGCCTGAAATGTCCAATGAAGATGGCATGCGGCTGGGCGAGCTCGAAGGCACCATCGGCGATGAGGACGGCTACACTGCCGAAAGCGACGCCGCCGTGCTGCTCGACGGCCTCGACATTCCCGAGCCGCTCCATGAGCGCAAAATGGGCGAGTTGCAGGGCGGGCAAAAAGTTCGCGTCCTGCTTGCGCAGGCGCTCTTCGGCAAGCCGCCGGCGCTCCTGCTCGACGAGCCGACCAACTACCTCGATCTCGACTCCATCCACTGGCTTCAGGATTTCCTGTTGAGCTACGACGGAACGATGATCGCCATCTCACACGACCGTCACTTTCTCAACTCCGTTACCACGCACACCGCCGACATCGATTACCAAACCATCATCACCTACACCGGCGGCTACGACGACATGGTGATAGCCAAAACGCAGATTCGTTCCACGCTGGAATCGCAGATCGCACAGCGCGAAAAGAAGATCGCCCAGCTCAACGAGTTCATCGCCCGTTTCGCTGCCGGCACGCGCTCCTCGCAGGTCACCAGCCGGCGCAAGGAGGTCGAGCGCCTCCAGACCAACGAGCTCGCTCGGTCCAACATCCAGCGCCCCTACATCAAATTCGACCAGATTCGGCCCAGCGGCAAGCACGTTTTAGAGCTCAAGCATCTGTCGAAGTTTTACGGCGATCTCAAAGTGATCGATGGATTTACCGCTAATCTATTGCGCGGCGAAAGAATCTGCCTCATGGGCCGCAACGGCGCCGGGAAAACCACCATGCTCAAGAGCCTGCTGGCCAACTATCCCGGTTTGGCTGAGTCTGGCTTCACGCTCGATTCGGGTTCTGTCTTCTGGGGCCACGAGGCGCAAGTGGGCTACTTTCCTCAGGACGTGGGCGCGACCATCGAGCACGGCATGACCGTCACCGACTGGCTGCACCAGTGGAACCCCGCTGCGCACGTTGAAGACATTCGCGGCATTCTCGGCCAGATGCTCTTCTCCGGCGAAGAAGGCTCCAAGCCGACCAAGGCGCTTTCAGGCGGCGAACAGGCGCGGCTAGCGTTTTGCAAACTGATCCTGACCAAGCCCAACATCCTCATTTTCGACGAGCCCACCAACCACCTCGACCTCGAAGCCATCAATGCGCTCAACATTGCGCTGCAGCGTTACGAGGGCACGGTCCTTCTGGTCACGCACGATCACGACCTGATCGACGAAGTGGCTACGCGCCTCTGGATCTTCCACGATGGCGGAATCGAAGACTTCCAGGGCCCCTACGAGGAATGGAAAGGCAAGCACAATTAGCCTATCCGTTCGCTTCTTGTAGCATGGTGAAGAATGGCAAGGCTGGGCGCATTCTGTTTTCCGGGGACCGGGCACCTGAACCCACTCACCGCGTTGGCACGTCGCCTCCAGCAGCGCGGACACACCGTCATCATCTTCGGAATTGCCGACGTAGAGTCCCGCGTGAGAGCGGCGGGGATCGATTTCTGCCTGATCGGCCAGAGCGATTACCCGCTGGGGACTCTTCAAAAATTGGACCAGCAATTGGGAGAAATGACCGGCGTCGCGGTCCTCCGCTTCACCATGGAGAGAGTGTGCAACACCGCGCGCATGGTGCTTCGCGACGGCCTTGAAGCGGTTCGCAACGCCGACCTTGACGCATTGTTGATCGATGAAACAGATATGGCGAACAACATTGCAGAGTACCTAGGCCTGCCCTTCATTTCGCTCGCGCTTATTCCGCCCCTGGTTAACGACAATCGCTATCCGCCGTTTTACTTCGGCTGGTCGGGCAGCCAGCGCTGGTGGTCCCGTTTGCGCAATGAGATTGCCATCCGTGTGCTCACGCGCGTAGCCAGGCCCATCTTTACCGCTGTCAATGAATATCGAGTGGCGTGGGGACTCAGTGTTGGCCGGCATCCCGGCGAGGGACTCTCGAAGCTCGCGCAGATCACGCAGGTGCCACGGGCGCTGGAGTTTGATATTGACCCGCTGCCTCCCAACCTTTATTACACCGGCCCGTTTGTTGACCCAGCGCAACGAACGCCTGTGGATTTTCCATGGGACCGGCTCGACGGACGGCCGCTCATTTTCGCGTCGCTGGGAACGTTGCAAAACCAATCCTGCGAGAAATTCCGCATCATTGCTGAGGCCTGCGCAGGTCTAAATGTCCAGCTCGTTATGTCACTCGGCGGCGGACTCGACCGCGGGCAGCTTGGAATCCTCCCCGGCGATCCGCTGGTCGTGAACTACGCTCCGCAACTGGAACTCGTCAAGCGCGCAACGCTGGTCATCACGCACGCCGGACTCAACACGGTACTCGAGTCGCTGTCTGAAGGTGTGCCTATGGTGTGCATTCCGCTGGGCAATGACCAGCCGGGAGTCGCGGCGCGCGTCAAAGCGCACGGAGCGGGTGTGGTTGTGACTCCCCGCAGGGTCAATGCGAAGCGCCTGCGCTCCGCCGTACGAGCCGTCCTCGAAAACGATTCGTATCGGCGCAACGCCCGCAAAATACAGGCCGCTATCGCCGAGATAGACGGCCTCGACCGCGCCGCGGACATCATCGAAGACGTGCTGAAAATCAGGCCCCTGGCCCGCACCTAAGCGCCGAACTGACGCAGATGATGATCGGCGTGCAGATATCCCCAGCGCATCCATTCCTTTTCTGTCATGGGTCCGAAGAACGGGTGCGCCTGTTGCGCCAGACCGTCCCGCTGCGCCGCGAATCGTTCGATCAACACGAGAAGATCGCCTTTGTCTCGCTCAAAGTCCGACGGCAGAGTCCCGCCAACATTGGCATCGCATTCTGGCACGGTGGGCACTCCGTGCGGCCACGCGAATGGCAGCGATAGCGCCAGCCATTTCATGGGCCAGCCGGTGTACCGATTCTTGACCGGCTTTGCCGCCCGATCGCCGAGAGCCACGCGAATCGCGTCACTCTGATGGCAGATCATCTGGCCGATGCTCATCGTTCCCCATCGCCGCCGGTTCGACGGACCGATCGACACGATCCGCAGGACGATTTCCGTCTTGTCCTGTTCGTTGGCCAGGGTCTTCACTGCAGCGAGTTAGTGTGCGCTGGCCGGCGGCACAATCCCGTTCATCCGCAAATACTCCACCATCTGCCCGTAGTGGTCGAAGGCGTGCGACACGCCGAATCCAGAAAGCGTTCCGCGCGTCCAGGTGCCCGGAATCGGCACTTTCACCACTTCAAACGCGTTGCCCGGCGTCAGCGCTGCGACGGCCTTGTGCGCGAATGCAAACGAGCCCGCAAGCGCGGCCACAACATCGTCCTTTTTGGTCAGCTTGGCCAGTCCATCCACATCCACGTCCGGCTTCAATCCGCTCACGCCACTGTAGAAAAAGTAGTTGGCCTGCGCCACGTGTGTTGCCTCCTGCGCAAACGTCCTCACGGTGGCGAACTCGGTCTTTTGCCCAGGCACAAAGATCGCCTGGCTCGGAGCGAAGTCGAACTTATCGGCCGGCATGGCCTTCACCGCGCCCATCATCTCGAATTCAATGATGCTCACCTGCGAATCGTAGGCCGCCGCAGGTGCGGCAATCGTTCCGACCGCCGGCCCGCTCGGCGCGCTACCCGCCTGCGCCACGGCCATCATTGAACCGACACTCAACAAACAACACGCTGCCATTAACCGAAAATTCATCGTCAACCTCCAAAACAAAATTTGTTCCAGGCTCTCGCAGCCTATCACATCTAAGCCGCGACAAAGAACCCACACCGGGTCCGTAGTCCCTAGCCCTCTATGCCCCGCTCCGTGGTCCCCGTTTCTGCACGGCCTCTTCATACACGCGCTCGTACTCCTTCGCCGGACCGCGCCAACTGTAATCCCGCGCCATACCATTGCGCATCAGGCGTTCCCATGCTTTTCTGTTTTGGAATGCATCCAGTGCCCGATCGATCTCCGCGAGCAGGTCTTCGGAATCGAACCCTTCGAACTTGAACCCTGTGCCCGTTCCCTTCTCCGCGTCCCACTCCTCAATCGTGTCGTCGAGGCCCCCGGTCGCGCGCACGATCGGCACGGTTCCGTACTTGAGCGAGTAGATTTGATTCAAGCCGCACGGCTCGTAGCGCGAGGGCATCAAGAACATATCGGAGCCAGCCTCGATCTTGTGGGCCAGCGATTCGTCGTAGCGAATCTGCACGGCAATATTGCCCGGATGCCGAAACGCCCACCCACGAAACAGATTCTCGTAGTAAGGATCGTGTGTTCCGAGGGCGACCACTGCTACGTCGCGTTCGGCAATTTCCTCGGCGATCTCTGCCAGTATGTCAAACCCCTTTTGTTTGGCAAACCGCGAAACAATGCCGATCACCGGCGTCGCCTCCTCGACGTTATCCAGCCCGAAGGCATGCAGAAGATCGGCGCGGCATGCGCGCTTGCCCTTCAGATCTTCCGGCGTGTAGTGTGCCGCAAGATGACCGTCTTTGGCCGGGTCCCAGAGGGAATAGTCGACGCCGTTTAAAATGCCGCGCAAATTGGCCGCGCGCTTCAGCAGAACGCCTTCAAGCTGCTCGCCAAACTCCGCTGTCTGAATCTCCTCCGCATACTTCTTGCTCACTGTCGTCAACATGTCGCCGAACACCACGCCGCCTTTAAGGAAGTTGAAGTGGTCGTACTGCTCCAGCTTGTCCATGGTGAAGACGTCCCAGGGAAACAGGAGGTCCTCGGTGGTATTCGGCGGAAATGCGCCTTGGTACGCGGCATTGTGGATCGTAAGCACCGTCGCCGCGCCCAGGAGATCGGGATCCTGCTGGTATAACGTGCGCAGATAAACAGGAATCAGCGCCGCCTGCCAATCGTGGACATGAAAGACGTCGGGCACGCCAAGCCGTTTTGAGGCTTCGATCACCGCGCGGCAAAACAGGCCAAATCGTTCCGCATTGTCGGTGTATTCGGCTCCGCTCGGCCCATAAAGTTCTTTGCGATCAAATAGTTCTGGACAATCAATAAAGTAGTGCTGCACCCCATCGCGTATGCCCGCGTCCACGACACCGACGAACCGGTTGTAATAACGGAATGGAATGGTGAGCGAACGAATCGCGACCTTCGGATCGCCTTCCGCTTCACCCTCGATGAGCCGCCGCACTCGAGCGTAGAACGGCAGGAAGACCGTGACTTTGTGCCCCAGCTTGACCAGTTCGCGGGGCAGCGCGCCGACAACATCAGCCAGCCCGCCGGTCTTGGCAAAGGGCGTGGCTTCCGAAGCGGCAAACGTAATCTGCATGCGACAAGCTCCCTATTGCGGCTTCAACGGGTCAGTCTACTACGCTGCTTCAAGATGGATTCTCGCGCCTTGCCCAGCTTCCCGCTTTGGTCAACGCCAGGCAAGCACACGGTACTGCGCGCCAATGCAAAGCCATTCCAGGCCGCGCTCCATCGGACGAAGCGACGCCAGGAAGTGCGGAAAAAACACTCGATAGCCGATGCTCGCTCTCGACCACCCCGCCAACAAACATTCCTGGCGCAGTTTCCCCGCTCGAATAAGATTCGCATTCTGGTCCAGGGGGCAGGTGTTCACAGCATGCACCGTCAGCGGATTCAGTGGATTGTGTTCGTAGATGGCCAGAACACCGCCGGGCCGGGTTACGCGCAGCAACTCCTTGAGCCACTGACCATGCTCTTCGTGGACAATGTGGTGGAACACACAGGCCGAAAACACAACGTCCTGGCTGCCAGTTTCCAGTGGAATTCGATTTCCCCCGATCAGGACGAACGCCTCATTTCCCGGATATCGATCGCGCGATTTTTGCAGGCTGCAGGCTGATACATCGGCGTAACTGAGCGACGCCCTGGGAAAATGCTTGCGGAAGTAGGGAATTGAATTACCGATTCCGCAGCCGAAATCCATGATGCACTCGCAAGCGGTACGGCCCCTGCGCAGGTCGTTGGCCAAATCGGCAATTTTGTATTCGGCGAAATACTCGGGATGTTCTCCGCTTAACTTGATGTTCTTCTCAAGCTCGTCGTGATAAATTTCCACAAAATGATCGAATTCCGCGTCAGCCACAGGTCACTTCCCTCTCCCGGCCTCTGCGGATCGTTGGCGCCGGTCCGGCCGCGGCTCTTGCGGCAACGCCATACCGCTGAAATAACAAGACCATCCTGAACGGTTTCAGCCGAACCGCGATCTCACTGCGGGCAACGACGTATCCTTGCCTCCCTCGAAAGTCCGATGGAGAGGGCAATGTGCCTTGGCCGGCACTTTCGGGCAAATTCAGATGGGTATGCATTTCCTCTATGATAATAGGGCAATGAGCCAACCAATTCGGTCCGCCGCGCGTGCGGAAAGCGCCACCCTGTTGCGCGCTCAGGTTCCCCTTGCCATACTGGCGGCGTTTGCCATCCGCCTGCTGGTCGTCATCTTTACCTATCGCGGCTTGCCCGACGCTGACAAGCACTACGAGGCATTCGGCTGGGAGATGGGCTGGGTGGCGCGCGCCTTGGCCAGCGGCCACGGCTTCAGCTCGCCCTACTATCCCTGGAGCGGCCCCACTGCGATGCAGCCGCCATTGTATCCATTCCTCCTGTCCCTCGTTTTCAGGCTTTTCGGCATCTACACCCTCTCCTCAGCATTCGTCACTCTGACCATCAACAGCCTGCTCTCCGCGCTCACATGCATTCCCGTCTACTTCAGCGCGGAATACTCTCTTGGGCCCCGGCCTGCCAGAATCGCAGCCTGGGTTTGGGCATTTTATCCCTTTGCCATTTATTTCTCCGCCGGCCGGGTCTGGGAATACTCGCTGACATGCCTGCTCTTCACCACATGCTTCTGCATCGCACAGCGCATTCACCTGGCCCGCAATCCTCTGGCTTGGTTGGGGTGGGGTGCGCTTATTGGCGTTACGGCGCTCTCCAATACCACCACTCTTTCAACTTTGCCGTTTCTCCTGGCGTTGGCGCTCTATCGTGCTCACCAGTCCCGGCGCCGGTGGATTTTGAATGGCGCGCTGACCCTTCTTGCCGCATTTGCCGTTCTCACTCCGTGGACCGTGCGCAATTACCGCGCCCTCGGGGTCATCGTTCCCGTCCGCGACAACTTCTGGCTCGAAATCTATATTGATAACTTCGGCAGCGCGTATCTTGATCACACCTCCCCGCCCACTGCCGGCAGCAGGGGTTACCCCGCAGACAGTCCGTCGGAGTTACAAAAATATCTAACCTTGGGCGAGACCGCTTATCTGGCCCAAAAGCATGCCCTGGCAATCTATGATCTCCACCATAATCCTCGTTTCGGCTTCATCGCGCTAAAAACCTTGCGCCGCTTTGTCTACTATTGGACCGGTTACTGGAGCTTCTCTGCCGAAGAGCTGAGAGATCAACCCTATGAGCCGTGGAGCGTTTTTTATGTCTCCTCCATGACGATCCTGATGCTGCTTGGCGCACAACGCCTTTGGCGTTCCAATCGAATTGCCTGCACTCCCTACCTGATCATGATTGGCGCTTTTCCCCTCACGTACTACATCACGCATCCGCTCCTGGACTACCGCCAGCCAATCGAGCCGGCCATTATCGTTCTCGGTGTCGCAGGCGTTCTATCACTGAGGCGCTCAGTCGCGAGCGCCGGCACCGGCAAAGGGCTCACCCCCGTTGCCAAATAGCTTTCGCCGTGGTCACCAGGCCCTTGAAGGCGATACCATCAAGGTCGGTAGTTCAATGCATGATCATTCGCTGACCGTGTCATCCGGCTATTTGCAAACCCGGCCCGACCCCGCTCTGCTGTCGCTGGTGGTTCCCTGCTACAACGAGGAGCAGAGCCTGCCGTTGCTCGCAGCCGAATTGACACGCTTCATTGACGCAGCGCCGTATTCCTGCGAAGTGGTCCTCGTCAACGACGGTAGTACCGATCGCACCCTCGAGCTTCTGGTCGATTGGAGTGCGCGTGACCCTCGCATCAAGGTGCTCAGCTTTTCGCGCAACTTCGGCCACCAGTTGGCTGCGACGGCGGGCGTCGACTACGCTGCTGGCGACGCAGTGGTCGTCATCGACGCCGACTTGCAGGACCCGCTCGACGTGATTCACGAAATGGTGGCGGAGTATCGGAATGGCTACGATGTGGTTTGCGGGCAGCGATCCGTTCGCGCAGGAGAGAACCTTTTCAAGCGCGCAACGGCGTGGTTCTTCTACCGGCTGATGCGGGCCTTTTTCCTCAAGTCGCTTCCGGCCGATGTCGGTGACTTTCGCCTCATGTCGCGGCGCTGCGTCTCAAGCCTCCGCTCCATGCGTGAGTTGCATCGTTTTTTGCGCGGCATGGTGGCCTGGGTCGGCTATCCGCAAATATGTGTGCGCTACCAGCGCCAGCCACGCGTGGCCGGAGTCACAAAGTATCCGCTCAGACGTATGATCCGCCTGGCGTGGAACGCCGCGGTGTCCTTTTCGCCTCTGCCGTTGCGCATGAGTTTTTTCGCCGGCGGAATCATGGCTCTTCTGGCCGTTGAGGAAGCCGTCAGGGCGCTGGTCGCTTTTCATGCCGGCCGCACCGTTCCGGGATGGACCTCGCTCATGATTGTGCTTTGCATGAGCAACGCTGCCCTGCTCATCACCGTCGGCATTCTCGGCGAGTACGTCGGCAGGATCTTCGAGGAGAGCAAAGGCCGGCCGCTGTATATCGTTGCCGACGCGTGGAACGTTGCGCCCAGATCCGAATCGCAAGCGGCCAACCGGCCCTCCGAATTCGAGCGCCAAGCCGCCGCGCCCGAACGGCGCTAGCGTCAATCCCCGGCTGACCATGACTGAATCCGAGAAGAATTCTCTCATCCGGAAAACGAGTGGAAATAGCATGAGGACGAGGGTAATAAAAGTACTGTTTGTCGCCGTGCTATTCGTCCTTTCGGCCGGTTATGACTTCTATCGTGGCTACCATGAAACCCGCTCAATCACAGGTGGAGTCGTCTACGTGTTCTTCGGTCTGATCCTCTTGGCAATCCTGTTCGCGCTGTGGCTTGGTTTCTCCAAAAAGAATCTCCCCTGAAGCACTGGTCTCGATTTTCTCCCTTGTTCGATTGTTCCTTGGTCCCTAGTCTCTGTTCTATCCTGTTCCTGTACCCGGAGGTCTCGGATGCTTTCCCCCACCGTTGTCGCTCCCGCTACTCCCACGCCGCCTGAAGAAATCGCTGAGGCCATCGATAACATCGGCCCGCTGCACGGCCTTCCATTCGAAGACCGCCTGTGGCTCGCGCGTCACGGCCAGGAATACATCGCCAATCCCGGCGACATTCTTTTCGAGGAAGGCGCTCCCGCCGAGCACATGGTCCTCATCCTCAAGGGCGAGATTCATGTCCGCCGCCAGCACGGCGGGCCGATGACGCTGTTTATCGGCCGCACCGGCCAAATGACCGGCCTGCTGCCTTTCTCGCGCATGAAGGGCTACGGCGGCCAGGGGTTCGCCGTCTCTCCCGTCTGGACGTTGCTGATTCACCGCTCGGTTTTCCCGGAGATGCTCGCCGCGATTCCCTCGATGGCGCAGCGCGTCGTCTCTTCGCTGCTCGACCGCGTTCGCGAAGTCACACGCATCGAGCAGCAGGCGGAAAAGCTTGCGGCACTTGGCCAATTGGCGGGCAATCTGTCGCACGAGCTCAACAATCCCGCATCCGCCGCGCAGCGCGCCGCCGCAACCCTGCTCAGCGCATTGCGCGCCAACCGCAGCAACCGTATCAAGCTCATCACGCTGCGCCTCACTGAAGAACAGATGGAAAAAGTCGTCGCCTGGGAGGAGAAAATCTTCTCACGCTCCGGCGAAACACTCGACCCGCCAGCCGAAACCAACGCCCTCGGCTTCATTGGCCGCGAGGAGTCGCTCCGCGCCTGGCTCAATGGCGTCGGCTGCGGCGACGCATGGGAAGTGGCAGCGCAAATGGCCGAGCAATCCGTGACGACTGCCGATCTCGATGATCTGCACGAATTCCTCAACCCCAGCGAGTGTTGCGTCGTCCTGCAATTCTTCGCTCGCTATCTGCGCTCCGCGCGCGCCGCCGAGACCATCGTCAACTCCACCGCGCGCATCTTCGATCTCATCGGAGCAGTCAAAGATTACTCCAACATGGACCGCGCGCCGATTCTCGAGGTCGACGTAGCGGCCGGGCTGGACGCCACCTTGCAAATGCTGGCGTCGCGCATGACCCACATCGAGATCGAGCGCGACTATCAACCGGACCTGCCGCGCATCAGCGCCTACGGCGGCGAATTAAACCAGGTTTGGACCGCGCTGATCGAAAACGCACTCGACGCGCTCGGAAACGACGGCCGCCTGCGCGTGGCCTGCAGGCTCGAGGCGGATATGCTGCTGGTCGAAATTTGGGACACCGGGCCCGGCATCCCTCCCGAGCTGCAGGAACGCATCTTCGAGCCCTTCTTTACGACCAAGGCGCCCGGCAAAGGGCTGGGCCTTGGCCTCGACAACGCCATGCGCATCGTGCGCAAGCATAGTGGCCATCTCAGCGTGAAGTCCGAACCGGGATCGACCTGCTTCCGCGTGCGCCTCCCGCTCGATCAGCTCCAGGCGTATTAGGACTTAGCCGCCAGCCACCGGCTTCTAGCCTCTAGCTCTCCGAGGAGGAGCCACACATACACTTCACCGTGCCCGCTAAGGACGAACCACTGCGCCTCGGTTTTGGAGACTTTGTCGTTGGGTGATTGGCCGATGCGGTCAGCACGTGCAGGATTGAGCTGGCGGCTAGATGCTAGCAGCTAGTGGCTATTTCTCCACTTCCACGCCGCGCCAGAACGCCACGTAGCCCTTGACCTTGCGTGCTGCTGGCTTGGGATCGGGATAGTAGAAGGCGGCATCCTGATTATCCTGCCCGTCGATCACGACGGTCAGAAATCGTGCCTGGCCTTTCAGGGGATGAGTCGATGTTGTGGAACTGGATCGAAAAAACTCCCGCTTGAGGCTGGACTCAGGAAAATAGACATCCCCGTCCAGTTCCTCGGTCCGCTCGCTCTCTGCAATGACTCTGCCGTTCCAGGTTGCTCGCGCCATGGTTATCCGGTCGCTTTCAGTCAAAGCCTTTCACGCCCTGCACGCAACTCGAAGAACTGCCGGACGAGAAGAATCCATATGACAGTATCAGAGTTTGGGTCGACGTGGCGAGTACCAACCAGGTTCATCTTGACCAACTTTACTTCCCCGCGATAGCGCTTCGTCTCGCTTCAACCCGTTTCAAAGTTACCTCGTAGCGCTGTGCCGCTGCGGAGAAACGACTGATCAAATCGGTGGTCTTGTTCAAGAAGGTCGGATTCTTTTCCCGAATTGCCTCCAGGATGTGCGCGAACTTCGCCAGTATGAAAAAACCTTCGCCGTTGCAGTCGACAAATAGCTCCGCCGAAACCGCGCCGTGCAGCACCATCGCCGCCGCCATCTCCCAATATGTCAGCACCTGACGCAGCCACGGATTGTGCGGGTCGCGCGGATTCTCGTAAACGGCATAGAACTCGTCTGCCGTTTGCGGCCAGAACTCGCCGCCAACCCACGCGCGCGCCTGGCGCATCACGGCTTCCGTGCGCAGTTCATAAAGTCTCAGAATAATTTCGGCATCGGCCGGCGTAGCCAGCATTCGTTCCATTGATCGTCTCCGCAGCCAATGGTACAGGATTCGACCGATGTCATGCCGAAGATTCTACGCCAACGAAAAAGGCGCGCCAAAGCAGCGCGCCTGTTCCCAACTTATTTTTCTCCGGCTCCCTCGGTTCCTCTTTCCCTTTGTCCCGCAGTCCCTTCGTCCCTCGTTCCCTTGGTCCCTGCCTAAGTTACGCCGGCTGCAACGCCTCGTTCTCTTCCTTCTTTTCGACCACAGGTCCATGGGTCTCCGCAGTGGGCGGCGGCGGAGCATCGCCAATGCGCTTCGAATACGTACACACCACCTTGGCTCCCTCTTCCACTACAGGCGCCTTCTTGCCTCGCCTTTTTGTCGCTGCCTCTTCTTCTGCCGACTTCTTCAGATTCGGGCATACCAGAAATACGCCCGACTTCAGCGTCTTCTCCAGCAAGTATGGGCTGCCGCACTTGGGACATTTCTTCGCTACCGGCTTCAAATTTGATGTGAAGTCGCACTTCGGATAATTCGTGCAGCCCCAGAAGACGTTGCCCCTTCGCGCGCGCCGCTCGGCCAAATCGCCTTCGCCGCACTTGGGACACTTCATTCCTTCAATCAAATTCTGTTTCACGTATTTGCACTTGGGATAGCCGGAGCACGAAACAAACTCGCCGTACGCGCCCTGCCGCAGCACCAGCGGCTTGCCGCAAACCGGGCAAGGCTCGCCGGTCGGCTCAGGCGGCTTCTGCTGCTGCTTCGAGCTCAGTTTCCTGAAGGTTTTGCACGGTGGATCGGCGTTGTAATCCGGACAGGCCATAAACGGCCCGAAGATTCCGCGCCGCATCACCATCACCTTGCCGCAGTTCTCGCAGTACTCCTCGGTGTCGCCCGCCTCCTGCGCTTCCGGCGTGTTCAGGTCGGGCTTCGACGCGATGTTCTCCTTGGTGAACGTACAGCTCGCCGGATCCTTCTTGTTATAGGCAGAACACGCAAAAAATGTTCCGAACTTGCCCCACTTCAAAACCAGCGGGGACCCGCACACTTCGCATTTTTCGCCGGTCACTTCCTCCATGCGCTTGATGTTCCGCATCTTCTTGCCGGCATCTTTCAACTCGTCTTCGAAGTGGTCGTAAAAGCCATTCAGCAAATCGGTCCACTTCTCCGTGCCTTCTTCAATGTCGTCCAGCTCGGTTTCCAGCTTGGCCGTGTATGCAGTGTCGAAAATGTACGGAAAATTCTCCACGAGCAGCTCGCATACCACCACACCGATCTCGGTGGGATAAAACCGCCCGCGCGAGCCACCGTGCTTCACCACGTACTCACGGTCCTGAATGGTGTTGATGATCGAAGCGTAGGTCGAAGGCCGGCCGATGCCGCGCTCTTCCAGCTCCTTCACCAGCGAAGACTCGTTGTAGCGAGGTGGCGGCTGTGTAAAGTGATCCTCCGGCAGCAACTCGTCGAGTCCCAGCTCCTTCACGCCGTCCAGGTTCGGCAGCCGGTTCGCGCTCTCGTCGTCATCGTCCTTCTTGTCTTCTGAAACTTCGTAGACCTTCAGGAATCCATCGAAGCGCATCACCGATCCGCTCACGCGGAAATCGTATGTTTTTCTGGTTTTGCTCGAGACCGCTGCGATGTTCGCCGTAGTGACGTCGTAAACCGCAGGAACCATCTGCGAAGCCACGAATCTCCGCCAGATCAGCGTGTAGAGCTTCAACTGCTCGTCGCTCAGGTAGCGTGCAATTGACTCCGGTGTCCGCGCCGCATCCGTGGGCCGAATGGCCTCGTGCGCGTCTTGCGCGTCCTTCTTGCCTTTGTATGCGTTGGGAGTTTCGGGCAGATACTTCGTGCCCAGTTCCTTCCCAATCCACTCGCGCGCTCCGGTAACCGCTTCGGGCGAAACACGCGGCGAATCGGTACGCATATACGTGATCAGTCCCGTCGTTCCCTCGCTGCCAAGATCGACGCCTTCATACAGCCGTTGCGCCACGCCCATCGTGCGCCGCACGTTGAAGCCCAGCTTGTTGGCTGCGTCGCGTTGCAGTTGGCTGGTGATAAACGGCGCCAGCGGCCTGCGCTGCTGTTCGCGCGCCTGCACGCCGGTAATCGACCACTCCGCTTTTTCAAGCGCCGCCAGCACCTCGTCCATCTGCTTCTTGTCGGACAGCGCGCTCGCAATGAACTGTTCTTTTCCGTCTTTGTCGGCGCCGTTCGCCACGCGCACCGGCTCGCCGCCGATGCCGACAAATTTCGCCTTGAATTTCTGGTCGGCCTGTTTCTCGGGATGAAGCTGCGCTTCCAGCGTCCAGTATTCCAATGGCTGGAACGCGCGAATCTCGCGCTCGCGCTCAACAACCAGCCGCAGAGCCACTGTTTGCACGCGCCCCGCCGACAAACCTCGCCGTACTTTGTCCCACAGCAGCGGCGAAATCTGGTAGCCCACCAGGCGATCCAGTACCCGCCGCGTCTGCTGCGCCGCCACTAAGTTCTGATCGATGTCGCGCGCATGTTTGAACGCTTCCTGCACCGCCTTCTTCGTAATCTCGTTGAAGGTGACGCGGCGAATCTTCTTTCTCTCTTTGGCGTTGGTCCCGAGCTGAATGGCGAGATGGTACGCAATCGCCTCGCCTTCGCGATCCGGGTCGGGCGCCAGATAAATCTCGTCGGCCTTCGCGGCCGCCTTCTTTAATTGATCCACCACCTTCTCTTTGCCCGGAGACACAATCAGCTCCGGCTCGAAGGTGCGCTTCTTCAGCTCCACACCAAGCTCGTTTTTGGGCAGATCCATGATGTGGCCCACAGAGGCCTTCACATCGAATCCCTTGCCCAGATATTTTTCGATCGTCTTCGCCTTCGCCGGCGACTCAACGATCACCAATGATTTTGTTGTTGCCATCCCTTAACCCGGTTCCCTCTCTCTTGCTCGCTTGCGCGTTCCCTGGCCAGATTCTCTTGTTTGACTCTCTCACAGCCAATCGGTTCCAGTGGCAGTGCGTGCCTATTTCCTGCGCCCCTCAACAGGCCTGCTCAGAAACTTGTTCGCGCCAGCCATCATGCGGCCCATGCGTCTCCAGGCCGGCTCCGGCAAAAAAATGGCCGCAAGGCTTGCACCGTAGCATGGATTGCCACCTCATTTCCACCGGCGCGGAGGATTTTTCCCGTCGAACCGTCCCATTTCAGCGTCCAGGACCCTGCCTTCGCGGCCCGCAAACCGCCTCAAATCCATCTCTTTGCATCTATATTGGGGCGCGCATCCGAAAAGTAACTTCTACCTTCCGGCAGTTCGTCTCAATCTGCGCCTGGCAGCTCGCCCTGGGGCCTCCAGCGTGTCCTCTAGCTCCGCTGGCCTCGCTGACTCCGCCAGCTTCGCTGATCTGCTACATCGTCCTCACATAGTTCTTCCCCGGCAGTTGCCGAATCCGGCCCGCCATCTCCAGCTCAAAAAGTGCCGTAAATACTTCAGAGGAAGTGAGTTGAGTCTCGACCAGATCCAGGATTTGGTCGATCTGCAGGCTGTCGTCGGTGCGCAGGACCTCCAGCACCATAGCTTCCTGGGGCCGCAGCACCGGATCAGCCAATAAGGATGCCTGGGCCTCGGCTTTCGATTCACCCCCTGCCATCGCCTCCAGCTCCAGCCGCACCTGCGAAGGCAGATCCTCCCACACATCTTCCCAGGTCGCGACGAGCTTAGCCCCTTGTTTTATCAATGTGTTAGGGGTCCATGAGCCTTTGTTGGTCACATTGCCTGGAACGGCATAGAGGTCCCGATTCTGCTCGGCGGCGCACCTTGCCGTCACCCGCGTCCCTGAGTTCTCCCCGGCCTCCACCACCAGAACCGCTACGCTCAGCCCGCTCAAGATCCGATTTCGTCTCGGAAAATTCTGTGGCGCTGGAAAGGTTCCCATCGGTAGTTCGCTCACAATGGCCCCGCCCGTCACCAGAATCTCTTCAGCCAGTTTCTTGTTCTCTTTGGGATACACCACATCGATTCCCGTGCCCCACACGGCTACCGTCGGCATCCTCGCCGCCAGTGCTCCCTTGTGCGCGCATGAGTCAATGCCCCGCGCCATCCCGCTCACAATTAACAGCCGCCGCGCCGCCAGGTCGCGTGACAGCAATTCGGCGATGCCCGTCCCGTACGGCGTCGGATGCCGCGTTCCCACCACCGCAATCGCCGGCCGGCTCAACAGTTTCGCGTCACCGCGCACCCAAAGCGCGGTCGGCGGATCGTAGATCTCGCGCAGCCGCTCGGGATACTCTCGACTTGAATAGTCGACGATCGCCGCGCCCTGCGCAGCCACCCGCGCCCACTCCTCTTCGGCCGCCTTCCGGGCCTTGCCGTCGAACAAAAACTGTGCCGCCTCGGCGGGAAATCTCAACCCTTCAAGCGCCGTCAGCGACATCGTGAAAATCTGGCCTGCCGACTTGAGTTGCTTCACCGCGTCCAGAATCCGCCTCGGCCCGAGCCCCGGCGTCAACGTCAACGCCAGCCACGCCAAACGATCCTCGTCCGTAAGGGTGCCCCCAGTCCCTTGCACTCGGGGACCGGGGCGAGGTCCATCACCTTCTTCGGCCGCCCGCTCCACATTGGAGCCATCTCGCAGCCCGTCTGAGCCCGTGATCTTGTCCGAAATCGATACAGTGTCCAAAATTCGCACACTCCGGCTGTCTTCATTTGAGACACAACCGCAGTTCCAGGGAATGTCCGCCCACGTTACAAGCAAGCGACTAGGAAGTCAAGGTTTGCGGTCACTGAGCCGTTCCCGCAACCAATCCAACATCACCGGCGACACGCGCTCCATTGATGCCAGCCGGAACGTGATCTTCTCCGCCTCGATGATGTGATCGTGCCCGGCCAACTCGACCATGGCATCGGCGTGCTCCAGCACAAGATCGTACGAAGCCTTCATTTCGGTCCATGGACTCGATGATGCGCAAAGGCAAACGTCGGGGCGCACATGGCCGAGCACGCTGTTCGATTCAAAGATCACGCCACCCATCGCTGGGCACTCGCGAAGGATCTTCTCCACAATTGGTCCCAGCGCAACCTCGTCCGACCCCATAGCACCCTTCGTCACCAGCCCCGGGGTCACTAATAACGCGCGCCGCGCTCCCGAGGCCAGATACCTCGCCGTGTCAGTCCCCTCTTCCGGCGCGGTCTCTTCCCGGATAGGAGTCGCCTTCCCATGCTCATGTGTGGTGATCTTCACCGCGGTCCAGTGGATCTCCGGCAACGCACGCATCAGCCCACACACCAGCGCCGTCTTCCCCGCACCGCGCCCGCCCCCGCCCACAACAATCACCGCCATCGCAAACCTCAGCTTTTCGCTACTAGCTTCCAGCCCCTAGCTTCTCTTTGTGAGAGCCAAAATCGCTAGTTCAACCGCGGCATAGCTAGCAGCTAGAGGCTAGAAGCTAGCTGCTGACTTTCCGCTTCTTCGCCATCCTCGCCAGCGTCGCTTGCTCCCTCAACACTTCCCGCAGCGGCCGCGCCGGCGTGCCCCAGTGCACTGTTCCCGGCTTCAATCCATCGTTCGTCACCGTCGCGCCGCTGAACACCCCCGCCTGCCCGCCCAGAATCACGCCTGGCCCAATATGCACATGGTCGCCGATGCCCACCTGGCCCGCGAGCACCGCGCCCTTACCAATCGTGCTTGACCCACTGATCCCCGTGAGCGCCACCAAAATCGCATCCTCGCCGATGTCGCAGTTGTGCGCCACGTGCACCAAGTTGTCGAACTTTGCGCCGCGCCGCACGCGCGTCTCTCCCAGCGCGCCTCGATCTACAGTCGAATTCGCGCCGATCTCCACATCGTCCTCAATCACAAGCGTTCCCTGCTGCGGGAACTGCGTGTACGCGCCAGTCGCCGCATCGCGCACATACCCGAACCCGTCCGCACCCAGCACCACGCCCGCATGAATCACCACGCGGTTGCCGATGGTTGTTCCGGGATACACCACCACACGCGGATGAATCCGGCATTGCGCTCCGATCCTTACGCCTTCGCCAATCACCGCGCCCGCCTCGATGCGGGTTTCGTCGCCCACCACTGCGCTCCTACCGATCACCGCATGCGCGCCCACGGTCACGCCACTCCCCAGCATCGCCCCTTCCCCAATCACCGCCGTCTCGTGAATCCATCCGCATTCGATCTTAGGCCGCAGCTTCTTCGCCGCCCGCGCAAACCACAGCTTCGGCTGGTCTGCCTCAATCACCGCGATTGACGGTCTCGCCGCAAATGCCGCATTCGTTCCCGCCTTCAGAACCACCGCGCCCGCGGAACTCTTCAGCGCCTCGGCCGCCGACGCATCATCCTCGGCAAACACCAACTCGCTCGCGCGCGCGTTTGCCGGCGAGTTCACTCCCGTGAGGTCGAGCTCCGCGCTCCCCCGCACCAACTTCCCGCCGAGTTTTTCAATCAATTCGCCAATCGTCATCGCTGCTCACTCTCGCACAGCCCATCGTTCATGTATTCACTCCTTTACTTATTTATGCTTTCACTTATTTACATCTTTACTGATTCACTTATTTACTTCTTTGCCTTTTCACTCATTCACTCATCCATCGTTCGCCGCTCACTTCCCGTACAGTCCCGTCTCTCCCGCCGGCCGCGTCTTCCATCGCCTGTGAATCCACAGCCACTGGTCAGGATAGCGCCGAATCCACTCTTCCAGCACCGCCGTGCAGCGCCGAGTCCCCTCCAGAATGTCCGCGGCCGCATCGTCGGTCCTCGGAATCTCGACTTCCGGCCCGAAACGTAGCACGTATTTCTGCTCTTCCCGCTCCCACACCATGAACCCCGGCAGCACCGCCGCGCCCGTCTTCCGCGCCACGTGTGCAAGGCCCGTCCCCGTGCACGCGTCGATCCCGAAGAACTTTACGAACTCGCCCCTCGGCGGCGTCATATTCGTGTCGATCAGCATTCCCACCGTGCCGCCCGTGTGCATCGCCGTCAGCAGCCCGCGCCCGAAATCGTCCTTCGACAGCACAAAATTTCCGTGCATGCATCGGATGCGGTTCACATACTCATCGAGTCGGCGGTTATCGAGCCTGCGGATCAGCATGCCCATCGGGTAACCCATCAGAGAGTGGTAAAAGCTCGACAGCTCCCAGGCCCCCAGGTGCCCCGTCAGCACCAGCACGCCCTTGCCGCGTTCTTTCGCTTCCAGATAATGTTCCAGGCCCTCGGTGCGAATCCACTCGCGCGTGTTCTCCGGCGTATACCGCGTCATGCGGCAGAACTCCACCAGTTGCCACCCCAAGTGGACATAAACCCCGCGCAAGATTTTCTCCCTGGATTTGAGAGAAAGCTCCGGCAGGGCCAGCTCAAGGTTGCGCGCGCCCACATGCCGCAACCGGCCAAAGCACCAGTAAACCGCAAACGCAATGCAGTTGGAGAAAACGCGCGCCACAGGGCGCGGCATCGCGCCCAGCGCGCGCGCAACGGCTACAACAACCCCATACTCGATCTTCTCCCGCATGAGTAAGGATCAGTGTAGACGCTCAACGCGACCGATGAGGCCGCGGAGCCCTTAACCAATCCTCTCCGCCAATAGGCAGAGAGGACGAGCTTGCAACCTTGAGATTTTCGGGAATGCCCGGAGGCGCGATGTTCTACTGCGCCTTTGCTCGCACGAAGTCCTGCGCCACATCGCGCACAAACGGTACTGCGCCCGGCGGCACACCCACGTCGCCTCTCAGGATCGACTCAAAATGGTGCGGCGCTCCGTAATACAGCGTTGTGTCGTCATTATTCTGGCTCACACTGGTACCGTCCAGGTCGATCCCGGCAAAGATTCCCTTGGTGCGCGAGTAGCTCAACAACTCCGCGCTCATCTTCCAATCCGTTGATGCCGTTCCCGACCGCCCCACCGGACCCGCCGCAGCCGAAGCATCGCCGCCAATTTTGAATTTGTTCTTGAGCAGATCCTGCATGCCGCGGTCATTCACGGCAATCAGAATCAGGTCTGTCGCCTGGCCGCCCCACTGAAATCCAAAGGACCCGCCGGCCATGCGGATGAACACCGGCCCGCTCCATCCGTGTCCGGTGCGGCACGTAACAATTCCCTGTCCATACTGAGCGCCCACGAAAAACGCGCCTTTCACCATGCTCGGGACCACAGCCACGCATGTGGCCGACTTCAAAATGTTGTTCGGCACGGTCCGGTCGCCTGCGTTCATGATCTGGTCCAGAACCACCTTGGCGGCATCGATGCGCGCCTGCAAATCTTCCCGCGTGGATGCGGCCAAAGCCGCCGTGGGAAGCAGAAGACTGAGGCAAATCGAAACAATGACCTTTTTCATGTCCATTTCCTTTCCATTCCGCTGCCTTGGGCCGCGGATGTGAGAACTCTGTGTTGGGGGATTCGTCTCTCTGCCGAAATCATCGAGCTGGAGGATCCGCGGGAACGCTCGCATGGCAGCCTGCGCCGGGTCCTCTCCGGCTAGTTTACAGCCCAGCCTACAGCTTTCATCGGCACAGCGGTTCCACAATTGCCATACACGCATCTACTGCGTCACGGAATGTTCAACAAACAGCTAATACCGAGTGGCCGGTCGTCGAGCGCGAATCACACCGCAGAACGCTCATCGATGAGGACAGCCAGGCCAGCAGCACGGCCGCCGCATCCCGTCCTTGAGTTCGGAGCACACTCTCTCGACATGCTGGCGCCTTGTCTCATCTTTCTTCACAGAGATGGTCCAGCAGATCCATTCGTTGCGCGCGAGTGGCGTTATATCTTCCCAAGCCGCCAGTGCATTCGCATCGGCCGCGAGCGCTTTTCGAAGATCGGCCGGAAGGTTATGTACGACTCCTCCGGAGATTCGAACCGCCATCACAGTGTTATCTCCCAAGCTGAAGGACCAGGCATCTCCTACGAGAATACAACTCGGGTTCCGAGCGTAATCGTTGCCCATTCAAGCCCATAGGCCGGTCAACATCCCGGGCTGCCAAACACCACATCGCATCTCCTTGTCCCGTCAAGACTTTAACATTTTGTTTCGCATTCAGATTGCCGCCGCTCTATAACCTGCATCGAAGCAAAGGTAACGACCGAAAGCTCGCGAAACTTTGTCAAGACGCCGATGCGGCGTGAAAACAAGGAGGTACTCCATGAAGAAATTTCTTGCGATGCTGTTGATTGCCGGATGTGGATGTTGTGTATTAGCGCGTGCCGCCGGCAACGAACGGGAAAGGCTCGATGGTCGGCTCGACGCCGCCCGCAACGTGATTGACTCGATTATGTCTGTACCTGACCACGCCGTTCCCGAAGGGATCGCGCGCCAGGCAAAATGCATTGCCGTGGTGCCAAGCGTCGTGAAAGGAGCGTTCATTGTCGGCGCCGAATACGGGCAGGGCGTGGTTACGTGTCGCACCGGTCACGGCTGGAGCGCACCCGTGTTCATTCGCCTGGCCGGTGGATCGTTCGGCTTCCAGGCTGGCGGACAGGGTACCGACCTGGTGCTGGTAGCGACCAATTACAAGGGCTTCCAGGACCTTCTGCATGACAAGTTCAAGATCGGCGCCGACGCGTCGGCAGCAGCCGGACCCGTGGGGCGAGACGCACAAGCCTCGACCGACATCAGCATGCGTGCCGAAATGCTCACCTGGTCGCGCAGCCGCGGAATCTTTGCGGGCATTGACCTGAATGGAGCAACGGTGAGCCAGAATACCGGAGACACCGATGAGCTCTACGGCGGACCCCATCACTTCGACGCAATTCTCCGCGGCGAGGTGCCTCCGCCCCCGCAGGCCGATGGATTTCTGCACGCGATCAGACAGTATTTCGGCGACGCTGAAATGCATCGCTAGCCCGCATCGTGGCGCTGGCGCGGCCGCTCGCTTGAGAGTCCGCGCCGGCTCTTTCTAGTCCAACCCAACTTTGATTCGAGACATGAGCATCCATATGGACTCTGCTAATCCACATCCCGGTCTATTCACCCAACCCCCCGAAGCCCTTGCGGATTCTCTCGCCTCCAAGGAAGTGAGTCCGCAAGGAACCGCCGCCGGAATGAGGTTGCTTGAGTTCTATATCAGCCATGCGTCCAAGCGGCTCAGCCCTTCCAAGTTGCGCAGGCTGGAGAAGGCTCGCAAGCTGCTTGCCCAGCGCATGAATCGCGAGCTAAAGCAAAAGAGCGCCGCTTGACGGCTATCTCGGCCCACGGCCTTACTCAGACCGCATGCTCTAGGTTGAATGACCGATTGGAGTGGGGGGAGGGCTGAATAAGCGATCGTAATTTGCGCGAAACCACGCGGAATCAAAAAAGAGGAGTTCCCTGGCATCATGTGAAACATGCCGCCGGGGAACTCCTTTCCCCAGATCTGCGTTGTTTCTGTGGATAAGAATGCGGAAATTCCGGTAACTACACAAGAGTACTTAGGTGTTGTGGCTAAAGTAACTGTGATTTCACTTAGTTTGAAGCACTTTCGTGACTTCTAGCTCCTGCGCGCCGCACGCGGTCTCCGGGAGCAAAAGAGTGACTCAGCGCAGACATCGAGAGCTGGATCCTATTGTCAGCGCCGGTCTTACGCATCAGGCGACCCACATAAGCCTTGACGGTCCGCTGTTCAATTCCCAGCCGCCGGGCGATCTCCCGCGTTGAATATGCCCCCAGAATGAGCTCCAGAACCTCCTGCTCACGCTGTGTAAGCTGTTGCCGATACAGCACTTGCGATAGATTTGGCGCCTTCATCAAGCGGTCGATCACGCGGCACAGCAGCCGTCGCGGAGCCCAGATCGACCCTGCCGTCACAACGTCAATCGCTCTCCGGACCATCTCGGGCCCGGCGGACTGCCCAAGGTACGCCCTCGCCCCGGCCATAATCGCACTCAAGACCAGTTCGTCGTCGCCGTCCGGCCCGATCACAATCGACCGCAGGTCCGGCCGGAGGGTCCGAATCCTGTCCACGACCTCTAGATCGCCTGGAACCGAATGGAGGTCGATCACCACATACTCGATGTCATGGAGCGCCAGCAGATCTTTCAGCGGCGCGATTACCGGAACCAGCTCATATTCGCCATTTTGCCCCGGCTGATCAAAGATGCTGGCTAGCCCGGCAACGCGAATCGGTTCATCCGCAGCCACCCCAATACGAATTGCATCAGGACCATGTTTCGACGATGTCATCCCCACACCCGTCCCCACGTCGGTCGAAGCCCAGCCGAATTCCATTCGGCCCCCCTCGAATTATGTCGATTTTGTGTTCGCTGATCCGAGAGAAAAATGAAAGCGAAGCTTTGTTTTCTTTGACCGGTTCGCCGCGCCTGCCCCAAACAGTGGCGACGACCTTGTCTCGATGTTTCCTGCTTCAACCGGCATCGTCAGCGCGCTCGAAAGACGTCGTCTGACCGTGCCATGGCCCGGCTCGGCGAATCGGGATCGCGCGAGCCCCGGATTGCACGAGGCCCTGCCGGGTCCTATCAACCCAAATCTTTTCAGTGTGTCCCCGTTTGAATCATTCACCTGTGAACCAAATTCGCAAATACCACCATCATTCGGCGCTTTGAGAAATTCGTGCTAGGGCTTTAACGCTAAGGTGGCATCCAAACATTGTGAGAGCCCACTTTTCAACAATCAGCCTTGTAACAAGGGCACGGCTTTAGCCGGGCCGAAAAGGTTACAAAAAAATCGGGGTTTTAACCCCTGAGGATATCAACCCCCTTTGGAACACGCTTAGAGCTTCGGCAGCACAATTCCCTGCTGCTTCTGGTACTTCCCCTTGCGATCCGCATAGCTGGTCTCGCAAGGCTGGTCCCCGTGGAAAAACAGAATCTGGCACAATCCTTCGTTGGCATACACCTTGGCCGGCAGCGGTGTGGTGTTTGAAATCTCCAGCGTCACAAACCCCTCCCACTCCGGCTCGAACGGCGTCACGTTCACGATGATGCCGCACCGTGCATACGTCGACTTCCCCACGCAAATCGTCAGCACGTCTCTCGGAATGCGAAAGTACTCCACCGACCGCGCCAGCGCGAACGAATTCGGCGGAATGATCACCGAATCCGCTTCCACCGATACAAACGACCGCTCGTCGAATGCCTTGGGATCGATCACCGCGCTGTTCACGTTGGTAAAAATCTTGAACTCGTTCGAGACTCTCAGATCGTATCCGTAGGAAGAAAGACCATACGATATAACTCCGCCCGCAACCTGTTTCTCGCTGAACGGCTCAATCATTCCATGCTTCAGCGCTTGCTCCCTGATCCATTGGTCGCTCTGTATCGACATGCGCCTCCTGTCCCCGGTGCTCTTGAGCGGCACCCCGGCGGTGTGGCGGAGTTGGCTCGAACTCGAAACCCCATCTTAAAGCAAAGCCCGCGCCCGTTGACAGTGTTACCGTCACACGTTGCTGTGCCGTTCAATCGCTCAATCCTTCACCCCTTCACTTGTTCACTCCCTGGCTGATTTGCCGTCCGCCGCCCGACGTTCCTCGCTCCCTCAGTCCCCGCCTCCCTGGTCCCCTATCTTTTCTAATCGCAACAAAATCTGTAGTATGGGCCAAGTAGGTGGTAAGATACGCTTCAACCAGTTCGTCTTGAGCGAGGTAACTCCATTGATCAAGCAGGATATTGTTCACAACGTGGTCGAGCGCACGGGCCTGCCGCGCACCAAGGCTGAGGCGGCAGTGGACACGGTCTTCGAGGGCCTCAAGCAGGCCTTGGCGGCAGGCGAGCGCATTGAGCTGCGCGGTTTCGGCGTGTTCAGCGTCCGCGCCCGCAAAACCGGCATCGGTCGCAATCCCCGCACCGGAACTGAGGTCAACATCGCTCCCGGCAAAGCCGTCCGCTTCAAGCCGGGTAAGGAACTGCACGCGCTCGAGCCGGGCTCCTCAACCAGCTAACCGCGTTGCCACTCACGAAATTTCTGGCCGTGCCGAGCGAGCAATTGCCGGCTGCGTTGCAGCACGGCATCGGCGTGCTCATGTCTCCACGGTTTTGAATCTCTCACTCTCGAGTCGACCAACCCCAGGACCCGACCGAACAGCCGGTCTCATAAATGCTTCTGGTGCCCAGCGAGCGCGCTTGGGACCCGACATAAAGACGGGGCCCATGATTCCAGCGTGTTGACAAAGATCGCTTATGAGACCGGTTCAGGCGCAGATAGAAATTCGCGCTCCCCACGAAAGGCCCCGGTTGCGTCATCTCTTTCGCGATTACGCCTTGCCGCTGCTGCTGCTCCTCGCCAGCATCGTCACCACCACCGTGAACGGCGCGCGCTTCATGCAGAACTTTCTTGAAGGCCTGCCGCCCGTCGCGCGCGAGGCCGATCTGTGGCCGTGGCCCTGGCTCCTCCGCCACCCCGCTCTCTTCTCCACCGGTTTCGCCTATTCACTCACTCTGCTCTCGATTCTCTTCGTTCACGAATACGGCCACTACGCAGCTTGCACCGCGAATCGCATGCGCGCCACTCTTCCCTGGGTCATCCCCGCTCCCACGCTCAGCGGAACCTTCGGCGCAATCATCCGCATCCGCACCCGCATCCCCAGCCGCAACGCGCTCATGGACGTTGGAATCTACGGCCCGCTTGCCGGCTTCATCGCCTCAGCCATCGCCGTAGCCGTCGGCCTTGTGCTCAGCGTGCCGCGCCCGCCCGGCGCATCTGATTCCGTGATTCGATTCGGCGGCGATCCGCTCACCATCCACTTACTGCGCCACGTTCTCGCCCACTGGTACCCCGCCGTCCCCTCGTTCAATCATTCCTCGCCGCACCCCATCCTTGTCGCCGGTTGGATCGGTCTCTTCATCACTGCGCTCAATCTCATCCCCGGCGGCCAGCTCGACGGCGGACACATCCTCTATGCCCTCTCGCCGCGCCTGCATCGCCTCATGACCAATCTCCTGCCCTTCCTCCTCTTCCTCGCCGGTACCATCTATTGGGTCGGCTGGCTCTTCTGGGGCGTCTTCCTGCTCATCCCCGCGCTGCGCCATCCCAAAGTCCCCATCGATTCGGGTCTCTCGCCCGGCCGCGCCGTTCTCGGCATCCTCGGCCTCGCCCTCTTCGTGCTCACTTTCACGCCCACGCCCTTCTACGACAACTCGCTCCTGCAGCTCCTCAACATCGATCCCTTCACTGCCATCCACTAGCGCAGCCCTTGCTGCGCAGTCTCTGTGGGACGTCGCGGGCGCAGACACGTTGGCCCCATGACCGAGCTGCGATCATGGGGCCAACAAAGCTGAGCTTCCCGCTCCCCTTTAGAATCCCGAAACCGTTGCCGCGTCAAACTGCAACGCGTGCAGTTGGCATACGTCAAGGCCCTGCTGATACTGCTGGGCGGTTCCGTCGCTGAATACCAGCTTGAAATCCTCATGGCAAACGCCGCGCCATTGCGGTGGGAATACGATCAGCGTTCCCATTCCATCAGGCAGCGCCGCGCGCCCCAGCACATCCGCGCCCCATGTGCCCGACGAGTGCGGCGAAACATACAGGTTGTTCAGGGTCTTCCCTGTGTTGTTCAGAAACCAGAAATTCGCCCGGCTCTGCGGGATCGCCTGCTGCGGAAGCACGCAGACCAGCAGAATCGCGGGCAGGATCGCCGTGACAAGCAGTTTCGTAAAGATTCGCATAGTCTCCTCCTCAAATCGCCGAAGGCCCATGCAGGTTGCGCTGCTCATTTCCGTTCCCGGGAATAAGAAAATTCACGCCCACCAGAAGGGCCCGCGATTCGTTGAACGCTGAGGCAAGTATCGACGCCGCATCGTTGCTGCGCCGACGGTTGCCGGGGAAAGGATTGCGATCTGCCGATGAACCGCTTCCCGAGTCCACAGACCGCGCTTGCTGTTTTGCTGAACGGAAGCTTGCCCCGGATCATACCGGCCCTTTCGATTCCTCAGCAAGTGAATTCTTTGGCATTCGGCAAGTGGTTGATCCAGCATCCGATTGCCGCTTGCTTCACCTTCCCCTATCGTTCTGTTCCGCTTCCCCGCCTTCGATTCCCCGTCCCCCGCCCCATATTTTCTTCCGGCAGCGCCGGTCACCGTGCTATAGCTTGCCAAGGCCTCACCGATTCCCTCTGCCCGCATGAAAAAGTCTCTTTGGCTTCTTTTGCTGCTCGCGCCTGCGCTGTGCGGTCCCGCGCACGCGCAGACCTTCGACCTCTCCAGCGCCACCGCGGCGCAAACATTCGGCCAGGAAGACGACATCACAGTCCTCGCCGTGGCGCGAATGGTGCCCGCATGACGGCCGTTCTTTTTCCTGCCGCCGAACTGCCGCTCATGCAGCAGCTCTTTCCACCAGTGCCGCTCGCCGAGCAGGTGCAAAAGACTCCAACGCTGATCCTGGCCGTGCTGATGTGCTGCCTCGCTGCTGCGTACCTGGCGCTCTGGCGAGCGGCAAACGATTTTCGAGCCTTTCGCAACATTGGCATTTTTTTCTCAATTGCAGCGATGGGTGAGCTATTCAATTACTTCGGGGGCCAGATTCCCTATTGGTCTCTGAGAGCCATAACGGCGGGTCTGCTCGTTGCGACCGCCGGCGAGGCAATGCAAGTTCCGCACCGCCGCTGGACATTGCTGTTCTGGCCAATCTATCTCTTTGCCTGCATTGTGGTGTGGTTTCCGAGCTTGTCTTTCACCGCCGAGTGGCCGTTACTCGTATCCCAGGTGCTGCTCGCAATTCTGATTTTCCAGGGTCTAACGCGCAAAAACGCACCTGACAGAACGATTGCCGTTGCATTTTTGTGCTATTGGCTCGTGCGTCTCACAGCTTTCGGCTCCTTCAAGCGCCTGACTGCCGTGAAGGACCACACTGCTCCCATCGGTGGCTGGCAATGGCCGTACACAACCAGTGCGCTGACCTTAGCGGGAATGGCGACGCTCGCGATCTTTATTCGCGACCTTATCCGCGATCGCCGCGACAAGCAGCGCATGGCCGCTGAACTGGCCGCCGGACGAGCCGTTCAACAGGTTCTCATTCCTGAAGAGATTCCTACAATCCCGGGATTCAACATTCAATCGGTCTACAAACCCTACGGAGAGGTCGGCGGCGACTTTTTCCAGGTGCTGCCGGTGAAGAACGATTTGGGCGACGGTGGAGCGCTGGTGATCATCGGCGATGTCAGCGGCAAGGGCATGCCCGCTGCCATGACCGTCTCTCTGCTGGTGGGTACGGTCCGCACACTGGCACACTATACGCAAAGCCCCGGAGAAATCCTGGCCGCCATGAACCAGCGTATGCTCGCCCGCAGCCACGGCGGCTTCACCACGTGCCTCGTCCTTCGCGCCGACGCTGACGGCACGCTCACCATCGCCAATGCGGGCCACATTGCGCCTTACCTTGCAGGCAAGGAGTTGTCACTCGAGAATGGTCTTCCACTAGGGATCGCTGCCGACACAATCTACGCCGAATCTACCTTCCAACTGTCCCCCGGGCAGCAACTCACTCTTCTTACCGACGGCGTCATCGAAGCCCGCGACGAATCCGGCGCGCTCTTCGGCTTTGAACCCGCCGCCGCCCTCAGCACTCAACCCGCGGAAGCCATCGCCCATGCCGCTCAAGCCTTCGGCCAGGACGACGACATCACCGTCCTTACCGTCGCGCGCGCCGCGCCCGCTCTTTGAGATCCAACTAAGGCGCATGATGGACGAGTCCGATCCTGCGATCGGAAAAAACTGTCAACCCCCGCCTGCGCGAGATTTTTCCTTAAATCCCGGAGAACATTGGAAATATAAACTTTCCCAAGTTTGCCGATCATTTCCGGTCTTTAGCACATACTGAAACCAAATCAAAATCCAGCGCGCTCTTGAATCAAGATCGGCGTTCCCGCAGCACGATCTGCGAACTGCGGTCCACTGTCTCGCTTCTTCACCGGCACGCAAATCACCGAACTCGGAAGGAGCGGAAATTAATTTAATAAAAAAATTTTGGCTCTTTCGCTAATTATTCGCTACTTAACTCGTTTAGAATCATCAAACCTATCTCTGAAGAGCCGGAGAAACGCATCTATCTACAGCGTTTTTTTTGCAAACAGCTCCCTTAGAATCAACGTGAGATTTGAGCAAATGCGACATGTGCATTTTTGGTTTCTAACTCACTCATTCCATGACTTTTGCTTCGTTTTCCGGCAACGACTTACGGTCCAGGGCCCGAACGCCGCGCTTCTTTCTGACGCGGCCCTGCCGATGGCGTCTGCCCCACCGCAGGTGGCTACATCAATCTCAGCGCATCCACGTCGACGATCAGATTCCGGCGTGGCACATCCTTCTCCGCCGCGTGCGCAAGCATGCCACGCAACGCTTCATTCAGAGCCTTGCGCGTCGCGCTCTTCAGAATCATGTGGAAGCGATAGACGTTCTTGATGCGCGCAATCGGTGCGGTGCACGGGCCCAAGACTCGCACAGCTCCGCTGTTCTTGTTTTGGACTAAATATTTACCGAGGAGAGCCGACCACGCCGCGGCTTCTTCCAGCTTTTGCGATTGCACCAGCACATTGGCCAGCGCGCCGAAAGGAGGATAGTGCATCCAGCGCCGATACTTCAGCTCACGCTCGGCGAACGATTTGTAGTCGTGCTTCATCGCCGCCAGGATAGCGTAGTGATCTGGATAGTAGGTTTGGACCACCACGCGTCCCGGCAAATCGCCACGCCCGGCGCGCCCGCTCACCTGGGTCATCAGTTGAAACACGCGCTCGGCGGCGCGAAAATCCGGCATGGAAAGCGCGTGATCGCAACCCACCACGCCCACCAGCGTGACGTTGTGAATGTCGTGCCCCTTGGCGATCATCTGCGTGCCTACCAGCAGATTGATCTCGCCCGAGTGCAGCCGCGCCAGCAGATGCTCCAGATCGTAGCGCCCGCGCACCGTGTCGCGGTCCATGCGCCCGATGCGCGCAAAAGGAAAAATCTCCGTGAGCCGTTCTTCGCCCTGTTGCGAACCCGCGCCCAGGTAATACAAGTGCTCGCTGTCGCACTTGGGGCAGCGCGCCGGAACCGTGCGCCTATAGCCGCAGTAGTGGCACTCCAGCCGCTGCCCCGCGCGCGCTGCGGCGCTGTCATCGAGCTGCCCCTTATGGTGAGTGAGCGCGATGGCGCAATTCTGGCATTCGAGTTTTTCGCCGCACGAGCGGCACATCACGGCAAACGAGTAGCCGCGCCGGTTGAGCAGGATCAGCGCCTGCTCTCCGCGTTCGAGCGCCGCCTTGGTTTGCTCGACAAGCGACCGCGAAAAGATCTGGTCCTTGCTCGTCTCCTTGAACTCGCGCCGCATGTCCACGAGCTCGACTTCTGGAAGCGGCCGGTTCATCACGCGGTCGACCAGCTCGATGCGCGTGTACTTTCCGCGCTCCGCATTCTGCCAGCTCTCAAGCGAGGGCGTCGCCGAGCCCATCACCACCACCGCTCCGGCCAGCTTGGCCCTCATCACGGCAACGTCGCGCGCGTTGTAGCGCGGCGTCTCTTCCTGCTTGTAGCTCTGGTCGTGCTCCTCGTCGACAAGAATCAACCCCAGCTTCGGCGCCGGCGCAAAGATCGCCGAGCGCGTACCAACCACGATGGGCGCATCGCCGCGGCGAATCCGCCGCCACTGCTCGCTGCGTTCCTCGGGCGTGAGCGCGGAGTGCAGCAGCGCCACCTTTTGCCCGAACGCCTGATCCAGCAGCCCGGCCATCTGCGGCGTCAGCCCAATCTCGGGAACCAGCAGGATCGAAGTCAGTCCGCGGTCGAGCGCCTTCTGCATCGCGGCGAGATAGACGGCCGTCTTTCCCGATCCTGTCACGCCATACAGCAGAAACGGATGGAACGCACCAAGCGCCTCGGTCAGTGTTTCCAGCGCATCGATCTGCGCCAAGTTCAAGTAGATTGTCTCGGACGAAGGAGTGAGTCCGCCCAGCCGAAACGCCTCCGGTCGCTCGCCAATGCGCACCAGTCCGCGCCGCACCAAAGTCTGCAGAGTCGACGAAGGCAACTCGCGCCGTCGCAGCTCCGCCAGCGGCAATTCGCCGCCACCCGCCGCGAGCTCCGCCAGGATCGCTGTCTGCTTCTCGGTGAGTGTGGGCAGCCGCCCGTCGCCGATCAACACGGCGAAGCGCTCCATGCGCCGCGCGTCGCGTTCGGCGGCTGCGGTCTCGCGCGCAATCCACTTCCGGCGCACCATCGCGGCCAGCAGCGGCAACGGAGCCGCTGTAGCCGTGCGCAGCGTCGACACTTTTACCGGCTCGCCTTTGGCCAGCCGCTCGAGCACGCGCCGCTCCATGTCCTGGTCTTCGCTGGAGAGCTTGCCGCGCCGCCGGCCCGGAATTCTGGTTGCCCCATCCTTTCCTGTTCGCCGCTGCGAACGGAAAGGGTGGGAACCATCGGCACCTTCGTCTCCATCCATCGCTGTCGCCAGCACGTCGCGCCCCAGGTCCGTGATCCGGTAATACACCGTGCGCCGAACTTCGGCGGCCAACGGCAGCATGGCGCGCAGCACTTCGCCGAGCGGCGCCAAATAGTATTGCGCCGTCCACTCCGCGAGTTCCAGAAGATGGTCGCTGAGCAGCGGCTCTTCGTCGAGGACCGCTTCGAGATACTTCACCTCGACATCGACGGGGGGCTTTGCATCAATCGCAGTCACCACGCCGATCAGCTTCTCATTGCGGAAGGGCGCAATCACCCTCGCCCCGCGCTGTGGCTCCTGCCCCAGACGCACGCCGTAGGTAAACGTGTGATCCAGCGGCACCGGCAACGCGACTTCGCAGTAAGCAGGCATGGGAGACAAGTTCAGTGTAGGCGAAGCGGCGTGCCGGGAAATCGAAACACGCGGCGAGATCGGAGGTGCTGTTTAGGCTTTCGCAGGCGCCTTGAGCCCGAGCTCTTTCATCGCAATCTGCAGGTCGGCCCAAGCTTCCTTCTTCTGTCGCGGATCGCGCAGCAGGAAAGCCGGGTGATAGGTAATGATCAGGCTCATGCCGCGGAATGCGTGCACGCGCCCACGCAGTCCGGCCAGTGGTTGCCTTTGGCCCAGCAGATAGGTCGCCGCCGTCGCACCCAGCGCCACCAGAACCTGCGGCCGCACTGCGTCGATCTGGCGAAAGAGAAACGGCGAGCACGTATTGGCCTCTTCGGGTTCCGGCGTGCGGTTGCCTGGCGGCCTGCACTTGACGATGTTGGCGATGTAGCATTCCTCGCGCTTCAGCCCCATCGCAGCGATCATGTTGTTCAGCAGTTGACCGGCGCGGCCCACAAAAGGCAGCCCCTTCGCGTCTTCATCCGCGCCCGGCCCTTCGCCCACAAACATCAACCGGGCGGCGGGATTTCCCACGCCAAAGACAATGGTGTGCCGTCCCGTATGAAGAGCACAGCGCGTGCAATCGCCAAGGTCTTCGCGAATCGCTTCAAGCGCCGCGGCGCGGTCCTCCACAGGAAGAACGGCAGCAATCTGCGGAGGCGCAGAAAACACTTTACGAGTCTTGATTGTGGGATCCTCTCCAAAGAAGTTGGGCTGAGCTGCCGAAGGCTCAGCTGCAGATTGGGCCGCATCCTCAACAGCAGCCTGCAAGAGCCCTTCTCGTTCCGCCAACTCTTCAGCCACGCTTCGGCCCAGCTTGGGATCGTCGACGTTGCTAACCAGCTCAACCCCTCTGCGGTAAAACTCGGTGAGCCCCAGATCGCGATAGAACTTAAGCCGCTCGGCCAGAGCGTCACGAGTGCCGGAATCGAGCGCGCGCGGCAAACAAATCACTCCACGATGAGTTGGCGTCGACCGGCCCCGACGGGAATGCTCTCGTCCAGCACGCGGTCCTGAATCGCCTGCCTGCTTTGAGCTTCCTTGCCCTGTTCTTCATCGAGTTCCACGACCACTGGCCGCGGGCGTCGGAAGCTGAGAATCTCGTCGAGGATGCGGTCAGCCAACTGGCGTTTGGGCATTTGAAGCAGTTCCACCGCGGTGTCCCGCGTGAGGAATGTGGCCGCATTGGTGTCGGCGTCAATGCCTATGTCTTCGCCGGCCACGTCGTTCACCACAATTGCGTCGACGCCTTTCGCCAGCAGCTTGGCGCGGCCATTCTCCATGCGATTCTCGGTTTCCGCTGCAAATCCAATGATCAGTTGGCCCGGCCTGCGGCGGCGCACAACTTCCGCAAGAATATCTTCCGTCGGCGCGAGCTCAAGCATCAACGGGCCTGTGCGCTTGAGCTTTTGCGCGGAAACCGCCACGGGGCGATAGTCGGCCACAGCGGCGGCTTTGATTACCAGCGTGGCTTCCTCCATGCGCGCCAAAACCGAGCTCCGCATTTCGTCCGCGGTGGTTACTTTCACCACTTCGCAATGTGCGGGCGCTTGCAGGCTTGACGGCCCGCTGATGAGAATGACCTTTGCGCCCCGGCTGCGTGCTGCCTCGGCTAGCGCATATCCCATCTTGCCGCTGGAGCGGTTGCCAATATACCGCACCGGGTCCAGCGCCTCGCGCGTCCCACCCGCGGTCACCAGAACCACTTCACCGGCCAGATCGTGGCGTCCGCCGAGCGCGGAAAAAACCGCCGACGCAATCGTCTCCGGCTCCGCCATGCGCCCGGTGCCGACCATGCCGCAGGCCAGTTCACCCGTTCCCGGCTCAATAATGGCTACGCCGCGCTGGCGCAGCGTTTCAATGTTCGCCTGCGTGGCCGGATGGTTCCACATATTCACGTTCATCGCCGGCGCAACAACGACCGGCGCAGTTGTCGCGAGATAGAGTGTGGATAGAAAGTCGTCGGCGATTCCGTGAGCAAACTTCGCCAGAATGTTTGCCGTCGCGGGAGCCACAACCAGCGCATCGGCCCACTGCGCCTCGGCGATGTGGTCAATCCCGTTCTGTTCAGGAGCGGCCGCGCCCGGATCCCAATCCTCCCACAGGCTGGTGATCACTTTGTGTCCGGTGAGCGCGGAGAATGTGAGCGGCTGCACGAATTTCTGTGCCGAGGCGGTCATCACCACATGCACTTCGACGGCTTGGCGCTGCAATGCGCGCACCAGTTCGGCTGCCTTATACGCAGCGATTCCGCCGGAGACGCCTACGATCGCTCTCATGTCTTGATTGTAGTTCAGGGACGGTGAACGGTGGGCGCTAAGAATCGGACAGATAGCGACAACTACGCCCTATCGCTGTGTGTGCGCCGGATCGGTCGATTTGACCACTTCGAAAACAGTTGACCGTCCGCCGTCCACGGTTCACAGCTCTCAGCTCAGCAGGATCGGGATCGCAGGACCTTCAACCAGCGGCTTGGTCACTGCGACTTCGCGCTTGACGTAAGCAATCTTGCCGGCCTCGATTTCATCCTGCGCGATCCGGCATGCCTTACTGGATCGAGTGGCGACCAGCGCCTGGGAACCATTCTGTATCTGGCGTGCGCGCCGCGCAGCCACCAGGACCTTGCGATAGTTGGAATCGAAACTGGTTTCAATCGTCATCGGGGTCATCTCCAAAGGGAAGCTGCTGCTGGCCGGAGTCGCCATCGATGCCGAAGGCCTCCAGCACAGGTTTGAGCCGCTCCTGCGAGTTCGATTGCAGGCAGGCCGCGGCGACCTCCAAAACCCGTCGCGAACGATAAGCGATCACTTCGCCATTGCGATAAAAACGCTCCGACAACACAATGGCTTCCAGTTGCGCTACCGCCCGGTCGAGAACGTCATTGACCAGAATATAGCCGTATTGGCGATAATTCTCAATCTCATTGCGGGCCTGACCCAGACGCCGGAACAATTCGTCCTCGTTCATCACGCCCTCGGCGCGGCTGCGGTTGCGCAAGCGCGTGCGCAAAACTTTCGGGTTCGGCGGCAATACGAAGATGCCCACAGCCTCCGGCATTTTGGCGCGCACTTGCGCTGCGCCCTGCACGTCGATATCGAGCATCAAGTCATGCCCTGCCGAGAGCGCGTCATCGAGCGACTTCCGAGCCGTGCCATAGAAATGGCCGAAGACCTCCGCGTATTCCAGGAACAGGCCCTCGTTCACCATGCGCACAAACTCTTCCCGCGTGGTGAAGTTGTACTCGCGCCCGTCTTCCTCCGAGCCTCGTGGCGCGCGCGTGGTCCAGGAGACGGCAAAGTCGACGCCGCTCACCTGCTTGCGCAGCTCGCTTACCAGCGTGCTCTTGCCCGAGCCGGACGGCGCCGAAATGATAAATAAGATTCCTGCCACTTTTGCCTTTCGTCTCCCCTGAAAACCAGCTATTAGCTTCTGGCTGTTTGCTTCACTTTCGCGTGGGCAAGCTCCTCGCTCTCCCGACGGAGAAGCTAAGAGCTAGAAGCTAGCAGCTAGGAGCTGCTTCTCACTCCACGTTCTGAACCTGCTCGCGTGCCTTTTCGATCTCCGATTTCATCGCAAGCCCTAACTCAGTAATGCGCGTTCCCTTCCCGCTTATGCCTGCAGTCTTGGAGAGAAGAGTATTTGCCTCGCGGTTCATCTCCTGCAGCAGAAAGTCGAGCTTCTTTCCCACGTCGCCTCCCGTCGTGAGCAGTTCGCGAAAATGCTCGATGTGTGTGGTCATACGCGCCAATTCCTCGCTGATGTCGCTGCGTTCCACCAAAACGGCAACTTCCTCCAGCACTCTTTGCTGATTAAAATCTGGCCCCACCGCGGCGGTCAGCCGTTGCGTAAGGCGCTCCTGGCTGCGCTGCTCAATCTCCGGCCGAAGCTCTGCAATACTTTCCGTTGCGGTCGCGAGCCGGTCGAGTGTGCCGCGCAAAATCGCATCCAGCGCTTCGCCCTCGCGCGCGCGCATGGCCTTCAATTGCTCCAGTAGCGGAACGGTCTGTTCGAGCACGTTGGCGGCCAGCGCGCTCAAGTCGGTATTGTTGCGATCTTCGGTCTGCAGCGCTCCGGGCAGACGCAATGCCGCGTTCAGATCTGGCTCGCCTTTCAGCTTATGCTCGCGCCGCGCGGCGTCAAAAGCTGTGAGGTAACCGGCGATTAGCTCGCGATTGTATCCCGCCTTGGCCTGGGTTGCGCGGTCAACCGAAAGAGTCAAATCGACGTGACCGCGAATGAGGTTCTCCTTCAGCAATCGGCGCAAATCCATCTCCACGGCGTCGAGGCCTGTTGGCAGACGGAATTGCAGGTCGAGAAAGCGGTGATTCACGCTTTTCGCGGTAAGCGTGTAGCTCACCTGCTCCTCGCCGCCAACAGACACACGCGCCTGCACCCGTGCAAATCCAGTCATCGAAGCGATCGCCATGCTTACTCCTTCGCGCCTGTGGTCAGCGCTGCCCTTTCGTCGAACGGCAGATACATCTTGTTAGGATCGGGGAGTTGCGCCACGGGCGTTTCCAACGTCTCAGGCAGATCGATGAATTGCAATTGATAGAGCTTTTGGTAGGTGGGCGAGGTGTTGAGCAGCTCATCATGGGATCCGATGGCAGTAATCCTGCCGCATTCGAGAACAGCGATGCGGTTTGCCCGGCGAATCGTAGAAAGCCGGTGCGCGATCACCACCACGGTGCGGTTCTGCATCAAGTTGGCCAGCGCGGTCTGTACCAGGGATTCGCTTTCGGAATCGAGCGCCGAGGTGGCTTCGTCCAGAATCAGGATGGGCGCGTCCTTGAAGATGGCGCGTGCGATAGCCAGGCGCTGGCGCTCGCCGCCGGAGAGCCGGAGGCCCTTTTCGCCGATCATCGTCTGGTATCCCTGCGGCATGTTCAGGATGAAGTCGTGGGCCAGCGCATTGCGCGCGGCTTGTTCCACCAATGATCGTTTCGCGTCAGGCTGCCCATACGCAATGTTGTTGTGCACCGTGTCGTTAAAGAGAATCGTCTCCTGCGTCACCTGCGCCACCTGGCGGCGCAGCGAAGCCAGCGTAAGATCGCGGAGATCGCGGCCGTCAATCAGTATGCGGCCGGAAGTCACATCGAAGAATCGCGGGATCAGATTCACGAGCGTGGTCTTGCCCGCGCCGCTGGGGCCGACGATGGCCAGCACTTCGCCCGCATTCACTTCAAGGTCTACGTCGTGAAGAATCTCCTGCTCACCTTCGTCCGTCGAGTAGGAGAAGCCTACATTCTCGAATTTGATGGCCTGGCGAAAGCGCGTGAACGTGCCGGCGCGCGGGCGTTCTCTCACGTCGTCCTCGGCATCGAAGAAGGAAAAGATCGACGCCGACGCGCCCATGGCCTGCTGAAAGCTGTTGTAGAAGAAGGCAAAACGGCGTAGCGGATCGTAGAGCTTGAACAGCAGAAAAATAAATGCGCCGAAAACACCGATGGTCATGTAGCCGCTTATGATCGCGCTTCGGCCGATCCACAGCAGCATCGCCATGGCGATCGCGCCCACCGTATCCATCAGCGGCGAGCTGATCGACTGAATGCGCACGCTGCGCAGGTTGGCGCGGAACAGGCGCTTGGCCGCGCTCTTGAAGCGCAGAATCTCCCACAGCTCGGTGTTGAAGGACTTCACGATGCGGTTGCCAGTCACCGTCTCGTGCAGAATGTTCTGCACCTCGGCCAGCTTGTCCTGGCCGGTGCGCGTGCGCGTCCGCACTTCGCCACCAATCTTGCGCGCCGAAGTGATCACCACAGGAATAAAGAGAACCAGTGCCCAGCTTAGATATCCGCCCATGCCGACGATCAGCACAATGGCGACTACAAAGGTGAAAAACTGCTGCAAAAAATCGCCCAGCACCGAGCTCAACGAGGTTTGCACCCGGTCGACGTCGTTGATGAGCGTGGAAAGAATCGTGCCGGTGGGATGCTTGTGGAAGAAACTTGAAGAGCGGCGCAGCGTGGTTTCGTATAAATGATTGCGCAGATCGGTAATGGTACCGAAGCCGGCGTAATTAACCAGGTAGTTTCCAAGATAGTCGCAAAGGCCCTTGAGAATGGTTGCGATCACCAGCGCAAACGCCACAACGACCCACGCGTTGTGCATGTGGAGAAAGTGGGGGATCAGCTTTCTTAAGTCAAAATGCCATGGTGTTTTCGGAAGGCCCAGCATGATGGGGCCCTCTGGCGCGCTCGGCGTCAGCACGCGATCGAAGATCGGCTGAAGCAGCAGGATGCGAAAGGCATCCAAACCGCCCACAAGCGCTGACAGGAATACTCCCGGCAGCCACTCCAGCGTGTACGGCAGCCCATAGCGCAGCAGGCGCAGAAAATTCCTCATGCGCCTCGGCCAGCCCGGCGCCCAAGGCGCCTGATTCCCTGCTGAAGTTGGGTACGGAAGTCCATCCCCGTATTGTATCTGTGCTGGAGGCGATACGCCCTATTCGCGCATGCCTCAGGTGATGCGGCTTTGTATCTCGTCAGTTACGCGGAGCACCGTCAAGACTCGGTCAATACGCCTTGAGCGCCACAATGGCCTTCAGGATGGTTTCGGGTTGCGGCAGAATCGCATCTTCGAGCTTCGGCTGGTAAGCGACAAATGTATCCATCGCGCCGATGCGCCGCACCGGAGCGTCGAGTTCGTCAAAGAGCTCATCGGCGATGCGCGAGGCAATCTCGGCGCCGTAGCCCCAGCTCAGCATGTCCTCGTGGGCCACGATCACTCGATTGGTCTTGCGCACGCTCTCGGCGATGGCTTCCCAATCGTAAGGGTTTAGTGTGCGCAGATCGATGATCTCTGTTTCGATTCCATGCGCGCGCTGCGCCTGCTGTGCGGCTTGAAGCGCACGCGGGACCAGCGCGCCATATGTGACCAACGTGAGGTCAGTGCCGGGACGAACGATCCTTGCCTTGCCGAATGGAATCGCAAATTCCGGCCCTGGGTACGGCGCTCGTCCATAGGTCTCGCGATAGAGCCGCTTGTGCTCGAAGAACAGCACCGGATCGTCGCAACGAATGGCCGTGCGTAGCAGGCCGTTTGCGTCCAGCGCATTCGAGGGGAAAACAACGCGCAGTCCCGGAGTGTGGGTGAAGAGGCTTTCGCCCGATTGCGAGTGGTAGATCGCTCCACCTGTGAGATAGCCGCCAATGGGAACGCGGATGACGACGGGCGCGGCCCAGGTTCCATTTGATCGCCAGCGCATCAAAGACAACTCATTGCGAATCTGATGCATGGCTGGCCAAATGTAATCAAAGAATTGAATTTCCACCACCGGCTTCATGCCACGCAAAGCGTAGCCAATTGCGCGGCCAACAATATTCGCCTCTGCGAGCGGAGAGTTGAAAACGCGATCCGATCCGAACTCGGTTTGCAGGCCCGATGTGAGCTTGAAGACCCCGCCCTTGCCTTTCACCTCAGAGAGCGCTTCGGCGCGGCTGGCGTCGGCCACGTCTTCGCCGTAGACGACGATGCGTGGATCGCGCCGCATTTCGTCGCGCAGGCAAACATTGATCAGCTCGGCCATGGTGCGCGGGCCGGCGCCCTTTTGCACGCCCTCCGCGGCGCCGTTCGCTGGTGCCGCGATCACCGGCCGTTCCGAAGCAAAAGAAGGGCTTGTTGGATCGAGGTCTTCGGAGTAAACGTGTGTGGCAATGTCCTCCACCGCCGGCAACGGCGCTTCCAACGCGCGTTCCGCGGCCTCGGCGGCTTCGCGCTCAAGACTGCTCTCCAGCCCGTCGATCTCCGCCACCGTCAGAATTCCCTCGCCAATCAGACGGCTGCGAAAACGCGCGATCGGATCGCGCAGCAGGTCCGCCTCCCGTTCGGCGGCCGAGCGGTAGTTCTTGTCGTCATCGGAGAGCGAATGGGAATACAGCCGCACGACATGGCCGTGAATGAACGCCGGACCGTTTCCCGCGCGGCAGTGCTCCGCGGCCGTTTGAAACGCGCGCATGCTCACGATCGGATCGTTCCCATCGATTTCGGCAAAGTAAAAATTGGGGAAGTTTGCCACCAGGCGGGAGATGTTGCCACCCGGCGTGTTTACCTCGACCGGAACACTGATGGCGTAGCCGTTGTCCTCCACGCAGAAAATCACCGGCAGCTTCTGGTTCGACGCGGTGCTGATCGCCTCCCAGAACTCCCCTTGGGAAGTTGATCCCTCACCCACGCAAGTGAGCACAACTTCATCACCATGGAAGTCCACATCGTGGAAGGCGCGGTAGTCGCCTTCGGCCTTGGCGGTCATCGCCGGATGTTTGCTGAATGCCCGCCCCGCTTCGGCGCAGCCCACGGCTTGCAGCAACTGTGTAGCTGTAGAGGACGATGTACTGACGATATGAAGCGCACGGCTGCTCCAATGCCTGGGCATTTGCCGGCCGCCGCTCGCGGGATCGGAAGCGGCCCCCACGGCCTGCAACATCATGTCGTAAGGCGTAACGCCCAGCCCCAGGGCCAAAGCGCCGTCGCGATAGTAGGGAAAGAACCAGTCGTAGCCGGGTCGCAAGCCCAGAGCGGCTCCGACCTGCAACGCTTCATGACCCGCAGAGGAAATTTGGAAAAAGATCTTCTGTTGACGTTTGAGGAGGATCTCGCGGTCGTCTACCGCGCGAGAGAGAAACATCAGCCGGTAGATTTCAATCATCTGCTGCGCGGTCAGCTCGTCCCGGCCCGGAGTTGTTCCGGACGCACGAGCACTGGAAATTGCCACTTCCATTCCGGTCGACCCCCATATCGAGAACCAGAGCGAGTGTGACCCGCCGGCATGCCAGCCCAATCTATGCAATCAAGAAATCACAGCGATCGAGCGTCGAGCCAACACAGGCATTGTCGTTCCGGTCTCGCCGGAAGACCTTCTTCCGGATACAACCTAAATCTGATTGTAACAATTTGCCAAGTGCCGATGCTTGCCAGAAGTTGGCCCTCCTAGCCAACGCTGCCGGCGTGAATCGGGAGTTAATGAGCCGGTATAGTAAAGGGACTTTGCATGGGGGGTACCGGCCGCCCCGTTCCATCGGCCATCTTCTCCTTGACGCTGCGCGCCAGCTTTTCAATTTCGGCGATCTTACGCAACTGATCATCGGTCAACGTCGCGGAGCCGTTTGCCGCGACCTCTTGGTTCAACTCCCTCGCCAGCCTGAGCAGCTTGTTGGTGTCGGACACCATCTCCTTCTGGCGCTCGATATTGAGCGCCCTCAGTTGTCGCTCCGTTGGGATGGGAGCAAAGTCGCCTGATGCTGACGGATCCGTCGGCATCGGAGAAGGACGATCCATGATCGTGGGGATCCCCGACTGCGAACGCACCGCCGGTCCGGGGACAAGACCAAACACCACCGCCAAGCCAAAACCTAAACACAGAGACGTCATCCACTTTCCCAACCAGCCGACTCTCACTGCGCATCCACCTTCACGTATCTTGCGCTGTCCTAAGCCAAATCGCATGCGATGCCTCAGTATTTCGCGTTCGCATTTCTTACTTTGTGTGCCAACTTCTCAATCGCGCTTGCCTTTCGGACTACGGTCACCGAAAGTGTACTCACAGACGATTCATCGACGGCAGTCTTAAGATCTGTCGCCAATTTCAGAAGTTCGGCGCACTGTTTGGCGACCTCTGGCGCGTTGGCCTCCGCCGATGCCCCCGCTCGCTGCGGCGCAGAATGCGCTGCTGTTGAAGGCGCCGTGCCAGTGGCTGGCGCTGCGGCCTTCGCCCCCGGAGGATTGATTGCCGGAAGCGGAAACGACTCCTGCGCGTGGGTCCGAATCAGCCCCATGCCCGCCACAACAGCCAGCACGGCAATGCATCCAACAAAACAGAGCCAGTGTGCGAGGCGCTTTGCCTGGAGTTTCCGGTTCATCGGTTCGCTGCTGATTGCTTTCATGCGCTCACCGTCGGAGAGGAAGGATTGCGGCCGAGCATGGCCGTACTTCGAGCCAATCCTGCGCACAGTTTAGTCTAGAAAGTGGAGTTCTGGCATGGCTGTTTTTTCTGCGATAGCAGGATTCATTCTCGTGATGCGCTGGGGCTGGTTTCAGGAAGGCCGGTTCCTGGGCCGAGTTCTCGATGAGTGGATCTCCGACAGTCAGGAGTTCATCCACACTAAGTTGCCGCGACTGATTGTCATTGCGATCATCGCCTTTATTCTCAGCCGCTTACTTAGTCTTGCCACCTCTCGGATGATTCGTGTTGCCGAGCGAAAAGGAGGCGGCGCGGGGCGGCGTTCCGAGGTCAGGACCATGGCCGGAGTCATCCGCGCCACTGGCTTGGCGATCATCGCAGTGATCGCATTGCTGCAGGCGCTTGATTCGATGGGCTTCAATCTCGGCCCGCTTTTGGCTTCGGCCGGCGTCGCTGGAATCGCCATCGGATTGGCCGCGCAAAACATCGTCAAGGACATGTTCAACGGCATGCTTTTTCTGGTTGAGGATCAGTTCAATGTGGGAGACGTGGTCAAGCTGGCCGGGCTTACCGGCACCGTTGAATCCATGACCCTGCGCAAGACAACAGTGCGCGACGCGGATGGAACTCTCTACGTGATTCCCAACTCCCAGATCACCACCGTGGCCAACCTGAGCGTCGATTTTTCCGTAGCCACCGTCAATGTCAGCGTCGACTTCTCCGCGAACCCCGATGAAGTGACGAAACTGCTCGAGCAGATCGCCATGGAAATTCGGAACAGCGATGAATTCAAAAATGTCTTTCTCCGGAACCCGCAGATTTTAGGAGTCGATGCGGTCAAAGGCTCGCAGGTGATCTTCCCCGTAGTATTCAAAACCCTCCCGACCCAGCAATACGGTCCCATGCGAGAATTCCAGCGCCGCGTGCGGCTCGCTCTCGAAGAAAAACGGATGCTCCCCGGCGATCCGTACCGCGTCTTCAGGCCGACAGGGGAATCGGCAGCGGTCGGCCCGGAGCTCGAAGCAAAGGAACCCGAACCTGCACCAGATCCCACTACGATCAAGCAGCCGGAAGCCAATTTGTTCGGCAACGAGTGAGCGTTGGCGATCCACCTGATATCTTCATTCTTGCTTTATTCTTGCTAAATCGTCGTTCCCGAAGATTCCAGAATGGAGAGCACCGCAGTGAACAAGCGTCAGACCATCGCGCAATTGCTGGTTGGGTTGGGATCTCTCAACATGCTGGTGGGCGCCGGCCTTCATTTATTCGCCGGTTACCCGCGCGTCGTCGCGGCCCTCGCAGCCTCGAACCTGAGTGCTCTTATGGCTGACGCCACGCGATCGGTCTTTCTGATGATCGGATTGACCTGGATCGTGATCGCAGTCGTCACGATGATTGCGGCCTTCACTCAAACACGAATTCGTAAACCACTCGTGCTGTTTTGCGGATTCTCGCTGCTGGCCGAGATACCTATCTGGGTCGCGCTCATGGGCTGGTTCATCGGCAATGAAATGTTCGTCGTCTCGGGAGTCCTCATCACATTCGGCGGGTTTCTGCTTCCGCCGGCAAAACAGTAGATCCGTCGTTGGAGCCGGGAACGCAGATTGAAAAACTCGCGGGCTCAGCCATCGCTTGCAGCAGTGCGTCCGAATCCGTCGACAGCACTAAGTGCCGAACCACCCTATCTTGTGCCCAACCCGTCGTGCTGATGGTAGTTGGGATAAGGCGGAATCGCCGGGTAGACGACAGGGTGTTCCTTGAGCTGCTGCATCACGATGTCAACAGCACGCTCCAACTGCATGTCGTGGCCTTCGGCAACATCCTTTGGCAACACGTCAACTTCCACGTCGGGCGGAATGCCGTGCCCTTCCACTTCCCAAGCGCCGTGCAAACCAAAGATGGCGAAGCGCGGCGCGGTGACATGACCGCCGTCGATGAGCACTGGAAAGCCGCCGATGCCCACCAGGCCGCCCCAGGTCCGCGTGCCCACCAGCGTTCCCAGATTCTGATTGTGAAAATACCAGGGCATGGCGTCGCCGCCTGAGCCGGCAGACTGATTGATGATCATTGCCTTGGGCCCGAAGATGGCGCCCTGAGGATCGTAGCTGACCGCTCCGTCGCGCTCAATGAGGCCGGAGAGCATGTTGCGGCCGAGCACATCGACGACGTAGTTGGCCAGCGCGCCGCCCTCGTTGTAGCGCTCGTCGAGCACCAGTCCCTGTTTGCCGATCTGGGCATAGAAGTAGCGATTGAAGTTGTCGTAGCCTGCGCCGGCCGTGTTGGGCATGTAGACGTAGGCCACCTTGCCATCGGAGAGTTTATCCACCAACTGGATGTTGTGGTTGATCCGGGCGATGTTGCGCAACCCGGCCTCGTCGGGAATCGGCACCACGGTCACATCGCGCGCATCGGAGCCGTCGGGCTTGGCGCCGACGGTGATCACCGTCTGCTTGCCGGACGCGCCGTCAAAGAAACTGTAGAGATTGTCGGCAGCGTAGAGCGGACGTCCGTTAACGGCAAGCAGGTAATCGCCTGTATGAACGTTGACTCCGGGCGAGGTGAGCGGCGCCTCAAGGCCCGGCGCCCAGTTCTGGCCATTGTAGATGGTGGAGAACTTGTAGCGGTTGTTGTCAACTGTGTAATCGGCGCCCAGCAAACCGGTCCTTGGCCCATTGGGAGGAGGGCGCGGGCCTCTGATGAACATGTGGCCGATTTCGATTTCGCCCAGCATCTCCTCGCAGAGATAAGTGAACTCGTCGCGCGAGGCGAGGCCGGCCAAATAGGGCTGATATTTCGCCTCAATCTTCGTCAGGTCGAGACCTTGCAGGTGCGGATCGTAGAAGAAGTCGCGCTCAATGCGCCACGTCTCGCGGTACATCTGGGCAAATTCCTCGCGGGGATCGATGGTGGCGAACATTCCGTGGTTGTTGACGGACTTGCCGCTCGATCCGCCTGGCTTGAGGTCGGAAGCTGTGATGGTGAACCACTGGCCCTGCTGGATGTAGACGAGCTTTTCGCCGTTGAAGGAGACCGCGTATCCATCCAGATCGGTCAGCACTTCCTCTGCCTTTCGCGACTCGGTTGTAAAGCGCCACAGGCCGCGGATGGACGGGCCGCTTTCTTCAGAAGGATTGCCGACAGCAGGGCCTTCGCCGAGGTAGATCACGCCGGTCTTGCCGGCCTTGAGATCGACGTAGTTCCGCGCCGGGATGGGCAGTGCAAGAATGCGATCGCCGATGCCGTCAAGATCGACGACCGTGGCGGCGGGTTTGGCGGCTTCTTTCTTCTGCCCGGCATCGCCTGGCGCGGGCGGCTTCGAATCCTGATCCGATTTGCTTCCGGTCGCGGCCTTGTTGTCGCCGGCCGCCTTATCGTCGCCGGCCGGCTTTTCGTCGCTCGCGCCGGCGGCGTTCTCATCGCCGGTTTCAGGCGCGATGGGCGATTTGCCGTTCTTGGCCAGAACCACCATGTAAACGCCGCTCGTCGTGCTTTGATCCTCCGCGGAAAGATCGGGCCCCGATGATGGACCGCTGTTGGTGGAAGCGGTGAAATAGAGGTACTGGCCGTTGGGATCGAAGGCCGGATGAGCGGCGTCGCTCATGCCGTCAGTAATCTGCGTGGATTTATGTGTGTCGAGGGAGTAGAGAAAGATCGCGTCGTACTGATTTTGGAGATCGCGCTTATAGGCGATCCACTTTGAATCGGGCGACCAGCTGAGCTCATATTGCTGGCCGAACCCGCCATATAGGCCGGTGTCGATCAGGACGGGTTTGCCGCCCGCGACAGCCACATACCAGACGTGCAGATGCTTGTCGGAGTACGCGATGTACTTGGAGTCAGGCGACCAGTGAGGTCCATAGAAGAACGAGGGATTCGGACCCAGATCGATGACCGTGGGCGGCTTCATGCCGTCCTGATCGCGGATGAAGAGCTGGTATTCGCCTGAGGCGTCACTGAAATAGGCGATGGATTTGCCGTCGGGCGACCAGGCCGGATCGCGCTCGGCTATGCCCGGAGTCGCAGTGAGGTTGCGCGCGTCGCCCTTGTCGGTGGGCACTGTGAAGATGTCGCCGTGAGCTTCAGCGACCAGGCGAACGCCGGTGGGCGAGATGTCGAGGTTTTCAAGCTCGTCGGGGCGAATGCTAGCCAGATGCGCTGCAAGGCCGGGAAGGTCGCCTTCGATGGTGATGGGCACGGCGTGTTCCATGTGCGCGGCAAGATCATAAAGATGCAGCGACCCGAATTGCTCGTAGACCAGCGCGCCGGGACCGGCAGCGACGGTTTTTAGATCGTAGCCGGTGTTGTCGACGACCTGAGAAACCTTCTTCGTTTCTGTGTCGTAGCTGAAGAGAGAGACAGGACGATTGCGATCGGAGAGGAAATAGACGGTGCTGCCTTCCCAAACGGGGCTGGAGTCGTTGGAGTTGTCGCGTGGAACTTTAACCAGGTCGAGGGTCTTGAGATTCACTAGCCAGATGGGTGTGGTCTGGCCTCCGCGATAGTGCTTCCATGCCGCCTCCCACTGCAGAGTCGGCACGTAAGCAATCGTCTGGCCGTCGGGAGAAATGGATCCTCGAACGGCGCTCGGCAACGGGAGTGCGGAGGGCGATCCATGGCCATCGGCAGCCGTTTCGAAAAGCTCGAAGAAATCGGACCAGCTGGCGTACATCGAGGCGAAGAGCACATTCTTGCCGTCCGGAGTCCAGCCCACTGCGTAATTACCCGCCCCTGCATGGCCGGAGTTGTCCCAGGTAAGGCGTCGCGGCACGCCGCCATCGGAACTGATGACGTAGACGTTGGTCAATCCATGTTCCAGCCTCGAGTAGGCGATTTCAGAGCCATCGGGCGAGTAGTAGGGACCATCGACAACGTCGTTCCGCGAGGTCAGGCGCTCGGCTACGCCGCCCGCGCGGGGCACGGTCCAGATATCGTCGGCATACAGAAAGGCGATCTTCGTCTCGCTCAGCGAGGGATTGCGCAACAGCAATGGATCAGCGGCCCAGGCCCGGCTGCTAATGAGGGCGAGTGTGAAGACAATGGCGGCGCTGGCCAGAGCCAGAACACGGCGCAGGAGATGTTTGCCGAACGGAGAATGCGATTTCAATTGCGTCACCTCGAATGGGATGTTGCGGGGTCGGCACAACGATCGGCCGAACAGTTCGGCGTCAGCGGAAACCTTCGCGTGCGAACCGGATAAACATATCATGCGACCGTGGCCCCTATCCTTCATTTCTATGCTCGCAATCAGGCCGGATTTATCGGTTCGATTGTTTCCTCGAATACGTAGCCGAAGCGACGCCCTCCAGAGGGGCGAGATTTGAAGCCGGGCGATCTGTTACGCAACCGGCGTCAATGCTTTGAACAGCGCTTCGACGTCCGTTACCGGAGGCAGGCAAGTTCGGCCACGGCAAACCAATGCCCATGCCTTCGCGCCCGGGGGCACCGGCACTTGCAACAAGGTCTCGGCCAATGCTTCAGGGAGTTCGCCTGCGACCAGCTTTGAAGGCTCAATCCGCATCACTGTCTTGTTGACCGCGAACCCCGCAACCGCTGTCGCCTCCAGCCGGTCCGCTTCCGTGCCCGAGCCCACAATCACAACCTGCACCGGGTCGAGCAGCATCCGCTCGGCGGCCAATCCGAAGCTGCCCGCATAGAGACCGAAATGCTCCACAATTCCCGCAAAGTTGGCGAGGGTCCCTTCGGCGATTTTGCGATAATCCTCGCGCCCGCTTAGAGCTTCAAGGCGCAGCAACGCCGCAGCAGCCGTGGGGTTCCCGGCAGGCGTAGGCGCATCCTGCAGCGGCTTGCGCCGTGCCGTCAGAGCTCCGAGCGGAATCTCCGCAGGCTCATCATTAAGCGGCGCTGAGGTATCAAAGAAGCCTCCCGCAGATGCGTCGTGGAATTGTTCGATCATGGCGTCTGCCAGTTTGATCGCTGCGCGGTAAAACTTCATCTTGCCGCTCGTCAGCCATCCATCAATGCATGCGTTCACCGTAAACGCATAATCGTCGAGCGTGCCGGGGACGCTCTCCCGCGGCGACAGCCCATCCGGGTAGCTGATCACATGGCGCAGCGTTGACTTTCCGCCCCAGGCCTCGTCGAGCAGCCGGTTGAGCGTGAGCAGCGCGAACTCGCGCGCTTTGTCATCGCGCAAAACGCGAGCCGCTTCAAGGTACGCCGTCACGGCCATCGCATTCCAGCTGGTGTAGAGCGTGCGGTCAATGTACGGCGCAGTCCTCTGCGCACGTGCGGCGAGCAGCTTCGCGCGGGCTGAATCGCGCAACGTGCGCAACGAGTCAAGTTTCGCTTCGGGGCTTGCGCCCGTTTGCGCGGCCATCTCGGCCAACGTCTGGTTCACATGCAGCACGTTTTTTGCCGGGTTGTGGTGCATGTCGCCCAGCTCGCCGATGTCCCAATACTTCGCGGCGAACTCAAGCTCCTCGCCGCTGAGAACTCCGCGCGATTCATTGAGCGTCCAGGTGAAGTAGTCGCCGTCGTCGTCCAGTCCCACGTCGGCATCCTGCGATCCATAAAACCCTCCGCGTTCGCGGTCGGTCATCGTCGCGTCGAGCCATGCAACGATTTCTTTTGAAATGAGAAGATAATCCTCGCGAACAAAACTCTGATAGCCGTGCACATAGTTGCGCAGCAGCTCGGTGTTGTCGTAGATCATCTTCTCGAAGTGCGGCACCACCCAGCGTTCATCCACGCTATAGCGGTGGAAGCCACCGGCAAGCTGATCGTAGACGCCGCCGCGCGCCATTTTCTCGAGCGTTGTTGTGAACGCCTCCCGCGCGCGTTCGTTGCCGCGATTGATCGCCACTTCAAGCAGCAGGTCAAGCGCCGCCGGATGAGGAAACTTGGGCTGCGAGCCGAAGCCGCCATGGTGCGGATCGAATTGAGCGACGATCGAATCGGCAATCTTGTCAACAACCGCCAGGCTCATCGAACCTGCCCGGCCGGAGAAGCTCTCATTGTGCTCAATGGCGGCCATCACACTGCCTGCCGTCTCCAATGCTTCATCGCGGCGTTCGCGCCAAACTTGTGCCATCGCCAGCAGCACACGCCCCATTCCAGGCCGTCCATAGCGGTCGTCGCGCGGAATATACGTGCCGCCGAAATACGGCCGCCCGTCGGGTGTCAGAAATGCCGTCAGTGGCCAGCCGCCTTGACCGCTGATGGCCGAAACTGCTGCCTGATAGCGCGCATCCACATCGGGCCGCTCGTCGCGATCCACCTTCACGGCTACAAAAAGGCCGTTGATGAGCGCGGCAATCTCCGCGTCCTCGTACGATTCCCGATCCATCACGTGGCACCAGTGACACCACACGGCTCCAATGTCGAGCAGGATGGGTTTGTCTTCAGCTTGCGCCCGCGCAAACGCCGCATCGCCCCATGCATGCCAACGCACGGGCTGATGCCGCGCCGATCGCAGATAGGACGACGCCGCGTGTTCGAGTTGATTGCTGGTTTTCGAGGGCGCGCTTTCAGTCATGGACTGAGCATACAGGCCGCGCGTGCCGCGCATCTACACAACGAAACGCTGCATCGCATCGACGATGATCGGTATCATATTGATAGGGAAACCTATGGCCACTCAAGCATCGCAGCCAGCCGTGAAGAGCGCGGCAGATAGCGGCCCTCTCATCATTGGCGTGCTTGCCCTGCAAGGCGACTACGAGGCTCACGCGCGCGCCTTTAAGAGCAGCGGGGCGCGAACCGTGCTGGTGCGCAAAGCGGAGGAGCTGGCTGGTCTCGACGGTTTGGTCATCCCCGGCGGTGAGTCGACGACTATGCTTAAGTTCCTCGAGAAAAATGGATTCTTTGAAGAACTCTGCAAATTTGCCTCGGAGAAGCCGGTTTTCGCAACCTGCGCCGGATGCATTCTGCTGGCGCGCGAGGTGCTGCATCCAAAACAACGCAGCCTCGGTGTGCTCGACGCCACTGTCGAGAGAAATGCCTACGGCCGCCAGATCGATTCGACCATCCTTACGCTCCCGACGGAAATTCCCGGAGGGCCTCTCGAGATGGTCTTCATCCGCTCGCCACGCATCACCCGCGTCGGCGATGGTGTCGAGGTCCTCGCCCGCCGCGACACCTTCCCAACTTTCGTGCGCCTAGGAAATCTTCTTGCCTGCACCTTTCACCCCGAGATGACAACCGATACGCGCGTGCAGAAGTTCTTTCTCGACATGGTTCGGGCGCACAAAACTCCATAACCGCTTAGCGCACGTCATGCATCATCTCGCGCGGAATGTCGGCAATTCAGGCCGCTGTAGCGAGCGCCACACTCGAGTCAAGCGGTTCCTAAAAGCCTGCTAATCCATCCCCGCAATCGGGGGCTCTTTGAATGCTTCGTTGCAACCACGAGGAGCATCACGAGACGTGTATGCCTCTGGCCCGCATGACAATTCGAAGAACCTGGTATCTCCTCTTTTCTGGCGCCGCGAAGAATCCATTTTTGTCAGGCGTACGTCTGCTCCGAATCAATTCGGGACATTCACCGGCCAAGTATAGCAATTGCCGGCACGGCTCGGTTTTCGATGCCGATAAGATAGTCGGTTTCGTCGGCCAGTGCCGTGCGGCAACCCATTCCGCGATGGATTCAGCAAAGGACGCGAGCGCGGCCTGCCAGACCGATGGCCCAGGACAATGAGTGCTCTCTGGAGAAGAAGCGCATGCAAGACGATCAGGATGTAGTCCGTGAATTTCTAGTTGAAAGCCACGAAAATCTCTCGCGCCTGGATCAGGATCTGATTGAGTTGGAGATGCGGCCGAAAGACGCTGCCCTTTTGGCAAGTATTTTCCGGACCATCCACACCATCAAGGGCACCTGTGGCTTCTTCGCATTCTCGACTCTGGAAAAGATCACCCATCAGGCTGAGACATTGCTCAGCCAATTGCGCGATGGTAAGCGAGAACTGAATCCGGCTCTGGTATCCCTCATCCTGGAAACCGTGGACGCGACGCGCAAGGTGCTGGCTTCGATTGAGGCAAGTGGAAAGGAAGGCTCGGACCTTTACGAAGATCTGACCGAACGTCTGCGGTTCGAGGCGCAATGTCTCTGCGGGACAGGAAGCCAAAGCAGCCCTCGTGAATTGCCCGATGCAGTCGCGGAACTTCACAGGGGATTGAACTCTGCGGATCACCCGGACGGCACAAGAGTCGAGGACGACACCACCCGGTCTTCTGCCGTCGTAGATGCCAATATCCGGGTTGGCGTGGTGCATCTGGACAAGCTGATGGATCTGGTCGGCGAGTTGGTATTGACGCGCAATCAGATTCTCCAGTTCAACGCAGAGCGCGAGGATCCGGCTCTCAACGCGACCTCTCAAAGGCTGAACCTGATTACGACGGAGTTGCAGGAAGGCGTGATGAAGACGCGGATGCAGCCCATCGGCATGGTTTGGAATAAGCTGCCGCGCGTGGTGCGCGACATGGCCGTGGCGCTGGGCAAGCAGATCCGGCTGGAAATGGATGGCGCCGACACGGAACTGGACCGAACCATCATCGAGGCGATCAAAGATCCGCTGGTCCACCTGGTCCGCAATTCGTGCGACCACGGCATTGAAACACCCGAAGTCCGAACCAGCGCGGGCAAATCGCCGCAGGGAACTCTGATCCTGCGCGCCTATCACGAAGGCGGGCAGGTCAACATCGAAATCGGCGATGACGGGACCGGAATTGACGTCGCTCAAGTCAAGCAAAAGGCCGTCGAGAAAGGCCTTCTGCGGCCCGAACAGGCGGAGAAACTGAGCGACCGCGAGGCGCTGAACCTGATCTTCCAGCCTGGCTTTTCGACGGCACAAACCGTAACCAAGGTCTCCGGGCGCGGCGTCGGCATGGACGTCGTCAAGTCGAACATCGAGAAGATCGGAGGAGTGGTCGATATCTCGAACCGGCCCGGCGAAGGTTCCACGGTGAAGCTGAAGATTCCTCTCACGCTGGCCATTATCCCCGGCTTGGTCATTACCAGTGGTGGTGAGCGGTTCGTTATTCCTCAGGTCAGTTTGCTCGAGTTGATCCGCCTCGAGGGAGATTCCTCCGAAAGGCACATTGAGCAGGTCCACGGAACACCGGTTTATCGGCGGCGCGGAAGCCTTCTGCCGATTGCCTATCTGAACCGAGTCCTGGGGCTGGAGTCGGCGGAGCGGGCCGAGGCCGTCAGCATCGTGGTTCTGCAGGCCGAAGATCGCCAGTTTGGACTGGTCGTCGACGGCATCAACGATACGCAGGAGATCGTGGTCAAACCGCTCGGCAAGCAGTTGAAAGGGCTCACGGAATATGCGGGCGCGACGATCATGGGCGACGGACGCGTGGCCCTGATCCTGGACGTGCTCGGCATCGGCCAGCGCTCCGGGGTGCTGGCAGAAAGCCGCGAGCAAGCGCGCGCCGCAGCCGAAAAGAGTGCGCGCGCCGGCGTCGAGCAGCAGCGCCTGCTTCTGTTCCGCGCCGGCTCCTTCGAACGCCTCGCCGTGCCTCTCTCGCTCGTTGCCAGGCTCGAGGAATTTCCCTTGAGCTCCATCGAGTTCGCGGGCGGATGCCAGGTCGTGCAGTACCGCGACCGCATTCTCCCCCTCGTGCCCCTGCGCGATGTTCTGGAAACCGCAGCGCCCAACCATGAGCAAGCGGCCGATCCGGTGCAGGTGATTGTTTTCAACGACGGCGACCGCAGCGTGGGCGTGGTGGTCGATCAGATTCTCGATGTCGTCGAAGAAACGGTCATAACCCGCCAGAAATCGACGCGCAAAGGTCTGCTGGGTTCGGCGGTGGTCGGCAAGCGCGTCACGGACCTTCTCGATCTCAACGAGGTCGTGCAGGCGGCCAGCGAAAGCTGGTTCCAGGGCGCCGGCGGATCCGGAGGCGGCAAGACGGTTCTGGTCGCGGAGGGCTCGTCGTTCTCGCGCGGCCTGCTCTCGAGCGAGTTGGTGATGGCAGGCTACCGGGTCAAGGAGGCTGCAAACTTCGATGAGGCCATTCGCGAAATGGAGCAGCAGCCCACGGACATCGTCCTCACGGCGATGGACCTGCCGCCCAGGGGCGGTCCTGCCCTGCTCGCGGCCCTGCACGCGAAATCGGAGTGGGAACGGATTCCGCTGCTGGGTTTGGCCGATTCAGCCAGTCAACTCCAGTCACCCGCGGTCCGGATGGCTGGATTTGAAGACTGCCAGGCAAAGTTCGATGGCAACGCCGTCCTCGAGTCGGTGGCCCGGCTGGCATCCCTTGAGGCTCGCCCAAAATCCGAGCCGGTTTCGGCCGGAGAGGAGAAGTAAGTCATGCTAACCGATCCCGCGATCTTGAAACCAGAGGCGGCCCGGACCAACGGACAACTTTCAACATTCTTTGTGACGGACCTGTTTTTCGGCGTGGATGTGCTCCGCGTGCAGGAGGTTTTGCGCTTCCAGCAGATGACCCACGTGCCTCAGGCTCCGGAGGTCATCGAAGGATTGATCAACCTGCGCGGGCAAATCGTCACCGCCATCGACTTGCGGCGGCGGCTGAAATTGCCGCCTCGTACCGGAGGCCAGGTGCCGACCAACATGGTGATCCGGACCGACGACGGCGCGGTGAGTTTGCTGGTTGACGAGATTGGAGACGTGCTGGACGTGGATGCCGCCACCTACGAGCAGCCTCCGGAGAATCTCGATCCCGCTGCGCGGGAGATTATTCACGGCGTCTACAAACTGAAGGACCGGTTGTTGCTCGTTCTCGATACGGAGCGAACGGTGGATATTGCCATCGGAAGAGTCGCGTAGCGTCGGCAACGCACCAGCCAGTGGCAGTAGAAGTCCGGCGGACGCACGAGAAGGGAAAGTAAGGAGTTGACGATGGAAAAGACAGCAAACCCGGCCCCTCTAGGCCTGATGGGTTTCGGCATGACAACGGTTCTGCTGAATATGCATAACGCAGGGATTTTTCCCCTCAGCGCAATGATTTTGGCCATGGGCGTCTTTTATGGCGGCCTCATTCAGATTCTAGCGGGACTGCTTGAATTCAAACGCGGCAATACCTTTGCCACAACCGCATTCACCTCCTACGGTGCGTTCTGGCTGACGCTGGTTGGGTTGATCCTCGCGCCCAAGTTGGGGTGGGCCGATGCGACCCCAGCTGCGTTCATGGGCTGGTACTTGATTCTTTGGGGGTTGTTCACTTTCTGCATGTTCTTTGGGACGTTGCGGGCGAATCGAGGCCTGCAGGCGGTGTTTCTATCGCTGACCGTGCTGTTTTTCCTGCTAGCCGCGAGCGAATGGACGGGTTCGGCATTGGTCGGGAGGATCGCAGGGCTGGAGGGCATCGCCTGCGGGCTTAGCGCCATCTATCTCGCCATGGCCGAGGTACTGAACGAGCAATTCGAAAGGACTGTGTTGCCGATTGGATGAGCGTGAGCTGAATTGGAATCTGCCAAGCCCTGTAACAAGCGGCTGCCTGAATCACGGAGGGTTTGGGCGCGGGAGGGGTTGCGTAGCGCCCTCCGTGAGATGAGCGCTGCGCGCAAGAGGATCGATGGCGCCGAGGCATCGAGGTGGCGTCGATTGGGGCCAGATTGAACGCTCGGCTGGGCGCCAAGCTGGGATCAGGGAGAGACGATCTATGCGGAAGCTGAAAGCGAGAATGTCAAAGCTGAAATCGAAAGTGTGGTTGTCAGGTCTGGTCGTACTGGCTACGGTAATCGTACCTGTCCATGCGCAACTTAACCTTGCCGGAAGTAGCGCGCCCGCACTGAGCGCAATCGTCGCGGGAGATGGCACCTCCGCCTCAATTCCGGATCCGGCTCCCCTCCCGGCCGCAAAGGCCGCCGCCACCATTAGCGCCGTGAATCTCGCGCCTTTGCTCGACGCGCTCCTGAAGAAAGGAGTGCTCGCGCCAGCCGAGATCGATGCCATCCGCGTCGCCGCCCCTGACGCCGACCTCCAGCTGCTGGTTCAAGCCCTCACTCGCAAAGGCGTATTGAACGCGGCCGACTTGTCCGCAACCGCAGCCGCAACCCCGCCGGCTCCTGCTGCGACTCCGGCGCCGGCTGCCAGCCCAGCGCCGCCGCCCAAGCCGCAAGCCGCCCCAGTCCCTCAACCCGAGTTAGCTGAACTGAAGCCTCCCGCAGTCTCCGCAATCCCCGCGATTGTTCCGGTCCGCGTGCTGGCCTTCGACGCTCCTCAACCCGGCGGCTTAATCGGGCTCAAGATCGGCCCTGTCACCTTTACTCCCTACGGCTTCATCAAAGCAACCGGGGAGCAGGACAGCAGTTCCCCCAACGGCGATGACTTTCCCATTCCTGCAGGTCTGATGCTGCTGCCTGGAAGCGATACCGGCCCGAACGCCGATCCCGAGTTTCACATGAAATCGCGCCAAAGCCGCATTGGACTCAACGTGGAATGGCCCAGCATTTCAAAAAGAGTTGCACTTACCGGCCGATTCGAGGCCGACTTTGAAGGCAACTTCAACGAATCCGATAATGCGGACGTCACTTCCATTCGCAATCCCAACCTGCGTCTGCGCCTGGCCTATGTGCGTTTGGATATCCGCGCCACCGATAGAACCGGTCTGTTCTTCGTCGGCGGACAAGACTGGACTCTGTTCGGTTCAAAGGCGATGCCCAACCTACTCGACACCACATGGAACGCCGCCGACTACGGCGCTGCCTACAACCGCTCGCCGCAATTCCGTTTCGGAGTCGTCCAGAAACTCGGAGCCTCGCCGCGTAATTTCAGGCTCTCGCCCGAATTCGCACTTATGATGCCGAGTTCGGGGCAGGTGGAGAAGCTCACATTTTGCACGTTGGCGGCCCTCGATTGTCCGCCTGCTGTTTCGCCCACCGTCGGATTTCTCAGCCAGGTTGGCGAGGCCGAGCGTCAGGGCGCCGACTCCGACCGTCCCGAGCTTGCCGCCGGATTGACTTTGCAGTTCCAGCTCGACAGAGCCCCCGCGGTGGCGCCCGCGCAAATCTTCTGGACCGCTTTCTACGGGCGCCGTTCGTCAACCGTTCCCAACACCGCCGAAGATCTTATTGGTGACGAATACCCGGTCGCCCTGGTGGCGGGTACTTCACTGGCTAAAGGTTTTACCGCCAGCAGCACCATGTATGGCAATCAAGTCGCCGCACAGCTGCCAACTCGTTGGTTCACTCTGGTTCTCAGCGGCTATCGCGGCGCTGACCTGCGGCAGGTCTTGGCTGGCCAACTGACAACCAACTACACCGACACAACGCACCTGTTCCCAATTCCTCTCGTGAACGCAAATGGCGGATCGCCCGCGCCCTTCTTTCTGGGCACCGGTGTGGATAATGTCGCAGGCACGCTCTCCGGCTTTGCTCTGCTGGGCTGCAAGGTGAATCCTGGCGCGGGTACTTGCCCCTCCGAGGACGTTGTCGTCGCTCCTGAGCACGGCGTTCGCGCCTATGGCGGATTCGCCGAGCTCGGCCTGCCGCTTTCACGCTGGTTCAATGCCAACCCGAAGGGCTACAACGCGGGATGGCAGTTCTATCTTCACGCCGGCAAGGATCAGCTTGTGCACCGGGACGCCGCAATGCAGCTTGGCCTGCTCGATGGAGCCGGCCCAAACCAAGTTGGCCAAGGGTTGGGAATTCCGATGATCGGGAGCGAATTCGTTGGAGCAACTCTGTACTACAAGATCAATCAATGGTGCGCGTTTGGGATTGAGCCGACACATTACACCTCTCGCGCCATCCCTGAGGTGGGCAAGTTCTGGATCATCGCCGCAGCGCCGTCGCGCATCTGGCAGGACCAGCGAGTTGAGTTTGGTCCAGTTTTTTCGTTCTAGCGCGTGACGGCGATCAAGTTTGGCGGCTGGGAAAGGAATGCCTCGCCGCGAAGAGATTCTTGGGCATCGTCGGTGCTGGATCGAGCGCCAGCGCCCGTCAATTAACGATTCAACCTGCTTTAGAAACAGCGGCGGAGTAGCTGTCGCGCGAAGGCGGGCGCAAGTCAACCACCAGGCGCCGATGCTGGCGCGGCAACCAATCAAGAATGCAAAGGAGCAACGACAATGGCAAGACAAGGCAGCAACGGTCATGGGATTCGTCCCGGCCGAGGAACGACTACCGGCGCCGCGGTGTTGGACATCGAAGAAGCGGACGCGCGGGAAACGCAGTCGAGGCATCTGCTGCAGCAAGAAGTGCTCAAGGTGGCCTCCGCTCTCAAACAGGGCCACCTAGCGGAGCGGGCGCAAGCCGGCCAGTTCGAGGGTGGCAACCGAACCGTCCTGGAAAATCTGAATGAGATGCTGGACGCGGTCATCGGCCCGTTGAAGGTGTCGGAGGAGTACGTAAAGCGGATCTCAAAAGGAGAAATCCCGCCGAAGATTACCGAGACTGCCAGTGGCGAATTTAACGAAATCAAGAACAGTTTGAACGCATGCATCGATGGCCTTGGTGGCCTCATTGAAGCGAACGCTGTGTTGCAGAGAATGGCGGTCAATGATTATTCGGTCAGGGTCGAAGGCTCGCACCTGGGGATATTCGACGAATGCGCGAAAGCAACCAACGCCGCTCAAGACAGAATCAAACACGCGCTCGCCGTGGTTGAGATGGTCGCAGCCGGAGATTTCCTGGAAGAACTGGCCGCCTTCCAAAAGGTTGGCAAACGCTCGGAGAACGACTCGCTTGTGCCCGCTTTCATCCGGGCGATGACCGCGATCGAGGCTTTGGTGGCGGATGCCGATATGCTCGCTCAAGCGGCCGCGGACGGCAAAGTGGGCACACGCGCTGATGCCACCAAACACCAGGGTGCCTACCGCAAGATCGTCGAGGGCATTAACAAAACCCTCGAGATGATCGTCGAGCCGTTGAAGATCACCGCACAGAACGCTACGGTACTCGCGTCTTCATCGGAAGAACTGACGGCTGTCAGCCAGCAGATGGCCGGCAACGCGGAAGAGACGGCTACGCAAGCCAACGTGGTTTCGGCGGCCAGCGAAGAGGTCTCCAAGAACGTCGCATCGGTGGCTTCAGCCGCCGAGGAGATGCAGGCCTCGATCCGCGAGATCTCCAAAAACGCCAACGAATCGGCGCGGGTGGCCAAGAATGCCGTCAACGTGGCGCATTCTACAAACGAGACCGTGAAGAAGCTTGGCGAGTCCAGCCAGGAGATTGGCAACGTCATCAAAGTGATTACCTCGATCGCGCAGCAAACCAATCTGCTGGCTCTGAACGCGACCATCGAAGCCGCGCGCGCCGGCGAGGCGGGCAAGGGCTTTGCCGTGGTGGCCAACGAGGTCAAGGAGCTTGCCAAGCAAACCGCCAAGGCCACGGAGGACATCGGTCAGAAGATCGAGGCCATTCAGGGCGACACCAAAGGCGCAGTCACGGCAATCGAGGAGATCAGCGCGATCATCAACCAGATCAACGATATCTCCAACAGCATTGCCTCGGCGGTCGAAGAACAAACTGCGACAACCAATGAGATTGGCCGCAGCGTAACCGAAGCCGCCACAGGCGTAGGCGACATTGCCAAGAACATAGGCAGCGTGGCTCTGGCGGCAAGAAACACCACACAAGGCGCGAGCGACACCCAGAGGGCTTCGCAGGAGTTGAGCCACATGGCTGCCGAGCTGCAAAAAGTTGTCTCGAAATTCACATTCTGATCAACCCGACGGTGATGATTGCGGCTTGAAGGATCGAATTCGTCCTTCAGGCCGCATCGCATCGCCCCATCGGAAAGCAGCAGGTGAATGCATGACAAAAGCGTTGGTTGTGGATGATTCAAGGGCCATCCGAATGCTTCTCAATAGAACCCTGAGGCAACTCGGGTATGAAGTTCAGGAAGCTGCCAACGGCAGAGAGGCTCTGGAAATTATGGAAGCGGGAGACAGCGGAGTAAAGCTGGTTCTGGCGGATTGGAACATGCCGGAGGTGAACGGACTGGAACTGCTGAAAAGACTGCGTCAGAATCCGGCGCTGTCTTCCCTCGCGGTGGTCATGGTAACGACCGAAACCGAAATCGAACAGATTGCGGAAGCCATGGAGGCCGGCGCCAACGAGTATGTGATGAAACCGTTCACGCAAGACATACTCACCGAGAAGCTTCAGCTTGCGGGAATCCATCCCTGAGGAGTAAGACATGCCCGCGGTGAACAAGCGAATTCTCCAGCCTGGCGAGCAGATTCGAGTGCTGGTGGTAGACGATTCGGTCGTCATCCGCCGCCTTGTTACACATGCTCTCGAAGAGGATGCCGAGATTGCAGTGGTGGGAACTGCGTCGAATGGCTCGATTGCGCTGCAGAGGATACCGCAATACAACCCCGACGTTCTGACGCTGGACATCGAGATGCCGGAGATGGACGGCCTGGAAACCTTGCGTCGCCTGCGGCGCGACTATCCGCAACTGCGGGTCATCATGTTCAGCACGCTCACCGAGCGCGGAGCGGCTGTGACCCTCGAAGCATTAACGCTCGGCGCCAGCGACTATGTGACCAAAGCCTCCAACGAAGGTTCGCTCGATCGTTCCATGGCGCGCTTGCGAGAAGAGCTGATTCCGAAGATCAAACAGTTCTTCATCCTGCCAGGACGAACCCGCCCTGCAACGACGCCGGAGCCGGCGCAGGTCCACGGGTCGCTGTTGTCGCGCAGCAAGCCAGTCTCGCAGAGCACGTGTGTGCGGCCCAAGGTCGTAGCCATCGGAGTCTCTACCGGGGGGCCGACCGCTCTGGGCACGATCTTGCCGCAACTGCCGGCCGAGTTCCCTCTTCCGATTCTGCTTGTGCAACACATGCCGCCGCTGTTTACCCGGTTTCTTGCAGAGCGTCTTTGCACCTCCTGCCGGCTGCCGGTTAAAGAGGCGACCCAGGGCGATCCGGTGGCTGCCGGCAAAATTCTGATTGCGCCAGGAGACTTTCATATGAAAGTGGCCGCCAATGGGGCTGAAGCCCGTGTGTTCCTGGATCAGTCTCCGCCACAGAATTCATGCCGGCCTTCGGTGGATGCGCTCTTCTCCTCGATCGGCGAGACATATGGCGGTGCGGTCATTGCCGTCATCCTCACGGGCATGGGGCAGGATGGGCTGCGCGGCGCCGAGATTCTGAAAACTCAGGGCGCGAGCATCCTCGCACAGGACGAGGCTTCAAGCGTGGTCTGGGGAATGCCCGGCGCTGTCGTGAATGCCGGTCTTGCCGACTGCGTTCTGCCGCTCGACCAGGTGGTTCCGGAAATACTGCGCAGAGTGGATTGAACTCAAGGGAGCCGATGAATGTCTTGTGCAACCTCAACCGCAGTGATCAATCCAAAGAACTACAAATTCCTTCTGGACCATGTCTATTCTCATGCGGGCATTGTGCTAGAGGGAGATAAGCACTACCTGTTCGAATGCCGCCTCGCGCCCATCGTCAGGCAACTCGGCCTGGAGTCCATTGACGACCTATGCGACCTCATTCAGTCCACTCGTCAGCCGGAGGTTAGCCACCTGGTCGTGGAGGCCATGACGACGAACGAGACCTACTTCTTCCGCGATCCTGCCCACTACGATGCCATACGAACTGTTCTATTCCCTCGGTTGATCAAGGAACGTCGGGACACAAAGAAATTGCGATTCTGGTCGGCTGCCTCCTCAACCGGCCAGGAAGCCTACAGCCTGGCCATGCTTCTCATCGAGGAAAGGTTGGCCGACTGGAACATTCAGATTCTGGGCACTGACTTCTCCTCCCAGGCTCTGGAGCGCGCCCGATCCGGAAAGTATCAGCAAATCGAGGTGAATCGAGGCCTGCCCGCAGCCCTTTTGATCAAACACTTCCGCCGCTTCGGAACTGTATGGCAGTTGGACGATCAGGTGTGCCGTATGGTCAGCTTTGCCACCATCGACCTGCGCAACAGTATGCGCGCGCTCGGGCCCTTCGATCTCGTGTTCTGCCGCAATGTCATGATCTATTTCGATGCCGGGACAAAGATGAACATCCTGAAAGAACTTCACGGCACCTTGTTTCGAGGCGGATGGCTGCTGCTTGGAGGCATTGAAACGGCATCCGGAATCGAGGAGTATTTCGAAAGGCAGACGGTGGGAAATGCAATTGTGTACGCCGCGCGCTGAGAGGACACTCATGCCGACCGAATCGAATATCGAAATACAGATGGGCGAGCTGGCGCAGATCGTGGAGTACGTGTTCCGGTCCATGGTTTGCCTGGAAGTGAGCGAATCCTCCCAGCCCTGGAACCCCGGCGGGGACCGCCTGACATCAACGATCCATTTGGCAGGCGACTGGAAAGGTGCGTTGGCGCTGGAATGCGGCCGCAAGCAGGCTTGCGCTTTCGCGGCCCGCTTTCTTTCCATCAGCCCGCCGGAGGTTGTAGACGACGTAGTTAAGGATGTGCTCGGCGAACTGTCGAACATGATCGGGGGCAATCTAAAGTGCGTTCTGGCAGGCGGCCTCAAGCTGTCGATGCCCTCTGTTTTCGACGGAACCGACCACACCCTGCGCGTCTGCCGGGCTGGGGTCAGGGAACGCCGCGTCTTTGAATGTATGGAAGGTCTTTTTTCTGTCGCTGTGCTAAGGGAACAGAGGCAGGCGGTCAGGTTTCAAGAACGATCACGTGAGGATCGATAGAGCCATAGCGCAGATGCACGTCATTCTCTCGAGTTCAGAAAAACTCCAAGACAATAGGGCTCTTCATTCGCTCAACCAAGACCTTGAATTTTCCCAAAGTTCGCTCAAACTTCACGAAGCGACCGAGATTGCCGAATTCATCCTTTCTGCTGCCGTGAAGCGATCGATCGATAGTTTCCGGTTCCTGATGATGTAAGAATCCCTTAGAATCTCAAGTGTGGCCCCGTAGCTCAGATGGATAGAGCAGCAGTTTCCTAAACTGCGTGTCGGCTGTTCGAATCAGCCCGGGGTCACCAACCTTGCCCAGGACTCCGCATCCGCAGTACCATCCCGCTTTCTTCTTCTAGTCGCGAGAACATCTTTGACTTCCTTCGCCGGACCCGTTATAAAAGTTGATGTCATGGAAGTCGTTTCCATGACATCACTGCTGCGGCACGCACATGCCACAGCCCCACAACATCATCGTGATCGTCAGGATGCTCGGGAAGGCGGTGAAACTCCGCCACTGCCCCGCAACTGTGAGCGCACCTGTTTTCCTTGCCGTCGTTTATCGGAGGCACTAGGACAAACAGGGTTTCAGCCAGGTGCTTCCGCCACCCAGCGGAATCTACTTGAAGCCACTGGAGTCGAATCCATACAGATCCGGCTTTGGGAAGGCGGCTGAACCCGGCGCAAGTCAGGAGACCGGTCCTCGGCGTACCGCGAAACCACAGAAGGTGCTCTCGGAGTAGTCACTGCCAAGTCGACGCGACCCCAAGGAATCGGGGTCCCCAACGACAGGTCTTCGTCGTTGGGGTAGAAGCAGCGGCGACCTTGCAACAAACTCCGAAGAGCATGGATCTGTGGTTTCGCGGCACCTAACCGCTTTCACGTTCCGAGGGGAACGAAGGAACTCACATGCCGAATTCCATTTCTCTGCGCGCAAACTCTGCCCGCGCCTTGCACCTGTCCCTGTTGCGCGTCTCGTCGCGCGCTCTCTCCGCCGCATTGCTCGTGTTCTGCGCTGCCACCTGTTGCGCGGCTTCCATACGCGGCGTCATCACCGATGCCACCGGCGCCAAAGTCACCGGCGCAGCCATCTCTCTCGTGAGCAACGGTCAGGTCATCGCCTCGGCGGTCTCTACGGCCGATGGCAGCTTCCAGATCCTCACCGGCGCTTCCGGCCGCTTCTTTCTCGTCGTCTCTGCAAAGTCCTTCCGTCAACTGCAAACGCCTGACTTCTACGCTGGCCATTTTGACTCGATCGAGCGCAGTGTCGTGCTCGAGCCGGAATGGGCGCGCGAATCGATCGTGGTAACCGCCACTGGTACACCCACTCCGCAGCCGCAAACCAGCTCTGCCACGACCGTGCTCGGCCCGCTCGACCTCGCCCTTCGTGACGATTTTGTAAGCACTTTGCGCCTCATGCCGGGCGCTACGGTTGTGCAGTCGGGCCAATTCGGCGCGGCGACTTCACTCTTCGTCCGCGGCGGAGACTCCGACGACAACAAGATGCTCCTCGACGGCGTCGACATCGGCGACCTGGGCAATCAATTCGATTTCGGCACGCTCTCTACCACTGCGATCGAAAGTGCCGAGATCTATCGCGGCCCCGATGCGAGCCTATACGGTGCGGGCGCTGACTCGAGTGTCGTCAGCCTCACCACTCCTCACGGCACCACCAGCTTCCCTTCCCTGCTTTTCCAAGGCGATGCCGGAAATCTATTCACCTCGCGCGAGCAACTCGAAGTTGCTGGCGCGCACAAGAAGCTCGATTACCTCGGCGCGTTCAGTTGGATGCAAACAGCCAACGATATGCCCATGGACGAGTACCACGTGGCCACGAGCGCGGCCAACCTCGGCTGGGCTCTCAACGGGTCAACGCAACTTCGCGCCACCCTCCATTACGGCGTCGACGCCACGGGAGTACCCAGCGCCTGGGACTTTTATCACATCGCTGACGATGCCACTGAAAAAGATCAGGACATCTTCCTCAGCGCCTCCGTCGACAACCAGACCACGGCAAGCCTGCACAGCGTGATCCGCTACGGCCTTACACGCAAGCGCGAGCAGGATGCTCGCTGGACCACCCCGGGAATCTACCAGGCATATAGCAATTACTGCTTCGGCCCGGCGTATCTCGGCAGCATCGTCACGATCACTGGAGCGAACGGCTACTCCGCAAACGGGCAGGCGGTGCTCGATTGCTCAACATTTCAAGTCCAGTACGTCTCCAATCGCGACCAGGCCGGCTATCAGGGAGACATCACCATCACTCCTCACCTGGCCGGTCTCGCCGGCTTCCAATATGAAGACGAGCGCGGCGCCGAACCTGGCAGCACGTACTACAAGCCTGTCGCGCGTACCAACTACTTCATCCCAATCGCAGTGCACGGCGATTTCAAAGATCGCTTTTTTTACACGCTGGGCGGGAGCATCGAGCACTACTCCTTGTTCGGGCTTCAGACTTCACCGCGCGCCGGCCTCAACTACTATGTGTTTCGTCCGCGCAGCGGCGCCTTCGCAGGCACGCGCATTCTTTTCAATTTTGGTGAAGCGGTGCGTGAGCCCAAGCTCACCGATCAGGACGATTCCCTCTACAACTTCCTCGAGACCTACAACCCTTCTGCCATCCAGTCGCTCCACATCAGCCCGCTTGCCGCGCCCGCCATGCGCTCTTACGAGGGCGGCATCGAGCAGTCCTTCTTCTCCCAGCACATCATCTTCAAGTCCAGTTACTTCCACAACGAGTTCGGCAAGGAAATCGAGTATGTCGGCCTCGACCTCGTGCCCGCGCTCACTCCAAATCTGACTCCTTCCGAACAGGCTACCCTCGAAGGAATCCTGCAAGCCAACTTTGCCTATGAGCTGACCATCAACTCCGAGGCCTTCCGAGCCCAGGGTATTGAAACATCGGTCGAATCCGGAATCGGCGCCAATCTGTTTCTCCGCGGCGGATACACGTATCTCGACGTCGTCGTCCAGCGTTCGTTCACCAATGACGACGCGGCCCTGCTCGGCCCCATTCCTACATGGCAGAACATTCCGAATGGCATCCAGATTGGCCCCTATTCGCCGCTCGAAGGCGCTCGTCCCTTCCGTCGCGCACCCCACACAGGCTTCTTCACGGCCACCTACGCCACAAGAAAGATCACTGGAGTCTTCACCGCAGCCTTCGCCAGCCGGAGCGATGACTCGACTTATCTTGAAGGCGAGGACGCTTTCGGCGGCAATAGCCTGCTGCTGCCCAATCGCAACCTCGACTACGGCTATGCCAAGCTCGACATCGGAGGCAGCTATCAATTGCTGAATTGGCTCGACGTCTACGCGCAAGCCGAGAATCTTCTCGATAACCAGCACATTGCGCCCATCGGTTATCCCAGCCTTCCCTTCACGGCTCGCACCGGTCTGCGCGTAAGTTGGGGCCCGGGTAGCGGCCATTGAGACCTGCGGCAACTGAACGAATTCCGTCACGGATGCGGGCAGAGCTGAAGGCGCGGCGCTCGAATAGGTTCAGCCCATCCTTTAGGCGATTGCCCACATCCGCCCTTTCCATCGATGTCTTCTCCCGGGCTCTTCTTCAAATTGGCCTCATTTTCCACAGGTTGTCTGCCGTGGCCGCGTTTTTCTCGGATTGCGGGAGGTTTTTTTCGCTACCCCCCTTGGAAAAATGGTCACATCTGACCTACAATGACCTCTCCTGAGAGATTGCAGTACCCCCAAATACCGCTCGTTGAGAGGATTCTTTACCTCTTGTTTGGGGCAGCGCTGAAGGTCCATACGGTTCTTTTCACGTATTGACTGCGGCAGTTCGGCGCATCGCATAGTATGAGACGCCTCCCCGCCGCAGTCAGCCGGGCTTTTTCAGTCCGCGGCATTCCTGGGTTTCCGAACTTGAATCGCTTTTGCAGCGGGGCATGACTGTTTATCTTTGAAGCTGGTCGATCGGATACGTGATCTCCTCTTTCCGATTGCCCGACGTGTTTCTTGGCCGCGTCTGGTACGCAGCCCACGGCTTCCTGATCACACAATTTAGTTCCGCTTTTTTCACCGGGAGTTCATCGAGAATTTGTATGGTAACTTTTAGCCCGTTGTTTTGGCTTAAGTTGCGTGTCCGAGATGCTCGATTGGCTCCTCGTATGTATCAAGCAATCTTGCGAGAGTACTTACACTTCCCCGGTTTCTGCGCGTTGACCTTAGCGTCGATTTTTGGCGCTGGCGACGACGCCATCATTCACGCGTAATCGGGTCAAACGCAAACGACTACTTTTGGAGGGCAGCTAAATGACACTCTATAGACTTCGCCTCGGGATTCGTTACCTGGCGCTTCTCATCCTCACTGCGTGCATCAGCTCCATCTCTTTGAATGCACAGTCCAGCACTCAAGGTTCGATCTCGGGCTCAGTCCTGGACTCCTCGGAGGCCTCCGTGCCGGGAGCTGCCATTCATATCCAGAATGTCGCCACAGGCTTCGCAGTGGACGTCGTGGCTGACGGCAGCGGGTTTTTCAAGGCGCCCCTCCTCGAGCCGGGAAAGTACACTGTCACAATTAGTTCCCCGAACTTTGCCAAATACCGCGCCGATAATGTCCTCGTTGTGGTCGGCCAGGTCACGAGCCTCGAGCCCCGTCTCGCTGTCGCTTCGGCTTCGACTGAAGTCGTCGTCACAGAGCAGGCCCCAGTCATGAACCTCGAGTCGCCCGATTTTACCGACACCCTCAATACAGCTGCCCTCGAAAGTATTCCGATCAACAATCGCCGCTGGTCGGCCTTGGCCCTAACGACTCCTGGCGTCGTCTCTGACTCCACCGGTTTCGGACTGGTAGCCATCCGCGGCATCAGCATATACCTCAATAATGTTGAGATCGACGGCGCCGATGACAACCAAGCTTATTTTTCCTCCGAGCGCGGCTACACCCGCGAAGCTTATTCCACTTCAGGCAGCGCCACTCGCGAGTTTGCCGTGAACACCGGTGTCTACTCCGCTGAGTATGGCCGCGCCGCCGGTGGAGTCATCACCTCGGTCACCAAGAGCGGCACCAACCAGATCCACGGCGAGGCCTACTTCTGGGATCGCGAGAGCAACTGGAATGCCTTCAATGATTTCGCCACTGAATCGGAGTTGAATTCAACGACAGGCAAGTATGTTTCCACACATATCAAGCCCGAGGATCTGCGTAAGATTTACGGCTTCACGTTAGGCGGCGCACTCATCAAGGACAAGCTCTTCTGGATCTATACCTACGATCAGCACACCCACGTCTTTCCTGGAGCTTCCATTCCCGGCATCCCGGCCACGTTCTACACCTTGCCAAGCCCCACCACCACCGGCACTTGCAACTTGACCACCGGAGTCCTAACCGGCGATACCGTCACTCAAGATGCCGATGCCTGCACGCTCGCTGCCCGCCAGGGCCTCTCTTCCTACGCCGCGGGCGCATCTCTTTACAACACTTGGATCGGGAACCTGAATACGGACCTTGGGCTTGAGCCGCGCAAGGGCTTCCAGGAAATCAATACCCCCAAGCTCGATTGGCAAATCAACGACAAAGAACACCTGAGCGTGCTCTACCATCGCCTGCGCTGGGATGCGCCAGGCGATGTCCAGACCAACGCGACGGCCGCTTATGCACTCGACACTTTTGGCAATGATTTCGTCAAGCTCGACTATGGCGTCACCAAGCTCACCAGCCTTGTCAACGCGCACATGAGCAACGAGCTTCTCTACCAGTACAGCCGCGAGGGACTCTCTGAGACCCAACAGCCATTCACCGCCTACACCAAGGCCAACTTGATCGGCAATGGCGTTTCCACAACCACCGGCCTTGGCGCGGGGACCGTTCCCGAGATCTCAATTTCAACCTCGAATGGCGGGTTTAGCTTTGGTTCGCCATACTATTCCTATCGCAGAGCCAACCCCGATGAGTGGAAATGGCAGATCGGCGATATCTTCTACTGGAACCACGGCAATCACAGTCTTAAATTCGGGGTTGACGAATTGCACAATTACGATTTTCTGAATAGCGTCGGATTCGACGGCAACGGCTACTTCTCTTACACCTACCTCGGCAACTACATCAACGATCAGATCAACCACAACATGGGAAAAACCGCCAGCACCTGCAACAGCAGTGCTGAACGAGACGGAACTGCCACCACCAGCGCGGTTGGAGTTTACCCTTGCTATGGCAGCTTCGCTCAGACATTTGGGGTACCTAGCTACGGCATTGGCACCATGGACAGCGGAGTGTTTGCCCAGGACAACTGGAAGGTAAGCCCTCGTCTTACTCTGGAGCTCGGCCTGCGTTGGGACTACGAGGCTCTACCTCCTGCCAACCCCGCATTTACAGCGGCTGCGGGCAGCTTTGTTCCCTATCCGGGCCTGACCAACACCCCCACCGACAAAAAGAACTTCGGGCCTCGCGTCGGATTCTCGTATGACCTCTTCGGCTCCGGCGAGACGGTCCTGCGCGGCGGCTACGGCTTCTACTATGGCCGCATCAACAACGGCGAGCTGATCAACATCCGGTTTGCAACGGGCAGCCCAAACGCCCAGTACACCACGACATGGACAACAGCTGCGAGCGGCGCGCCCATGATCCCCAACATCGTCACTGGCGCCGGCGCTGCGAGCGCTACGCCGACTTCCAACTTCCTGGCCCCCAATCTCCGCAATCCTCAGGTCCAGGAGTTCGATATGCAGCTTCAGCAGGCTTTTGGAAAAGGTACATTCTTCTCCTTGAGCTACCTGGGCTCATTGGGACGGTTCCTGCCCAATTTCCTTGACGTCAACCTCAATCCGACCCAAACCGCCTTTACGGTTACAGTTTCCGATTCTTCCGGGAAGGGTCCCCTGCCGAATGGGTCAACCTATCAGGTTCCCCAATTTACCGGCTACGGCAATACGGCCCTCTTCGGCTCGGCGGCCACTCACTTCCAGAACATCACCGAGATGATCAGCAATGTCAATTCGAATTACAACGCTCTGGTTGGTGAGATCCAGAACCACTCCCTCAAGAGTATTCAGTTTGACGCCAACTACACCTGGTCGCACGCGTTGGATTTCGGCCAGAATGCTAATGTCACCAGCGCCGCGACCAACGCCTGGTACGATCCCTACAATAATGCGCGCATCAATTACGGCGACTCGCAATGGAACGTTCCCAACCGTTTTGTCGCATACGCACTTTACAGTTTCCCAGGCGTCAACTCGGCGAATCCCTTGAAGTGGGTCGTCAACGGCTGGAGCCTGAACGACAGCTTCCAAATGCAGAACGGATTGCCTTATACCGTGGGCGTCTCCGGGAACTTCCAACTCCCCAGTGGAGTTCGAGGCGTCCTCAGCGATTGGAACGGCTCGTCCGGCTCAACCTTGATCCCGATGATCGGAATCAATACAAAGCGGTACCCGCGGCACATTGTGGACGACGCTCGCTTGCAGAAGGAGTTTGCGTTCGAGGGCGGACGCAGTCTGCAGCTCATGTGCAACGTGTTCAACATCGCCAACCACCAGAACGTCGATGGCCTGAACGCGACCGCATACAGTTTGTCGAACCTTACGGCGACTTTCCAATCCTCCACCTACCAGGCGGTCACCAGTTCCAACAACAGCGGCTTTCTCTATACGCCGCGCCAAGTTGAGATATCGGCACGCCTGCTGTTCTAACCACCTCTCTGGTTTTTCAACTGAGCGCGGCGGCTTCGGCCGCCGCGTTCTTTATCGGGCTCGTTTTTTGCGTCACTTGGGGCTCTTGTCGCGTTGCGGAGGCCCGCTCGGCGCCAGTCTGATCGCCGGTTTACCCGCAGATTTGGTTCGAATTCTTCCGGCCCCGTCAATTCCCCTTGCGCCCAGCGGACATCGCACCTTGACGGCAGTAGATCGCGAAGTTCTCTCCCCGCCCAGCTCTCAAGTGGCCGAATTGCACGGGTTTCCTGGCGCTATTCATCCCGAAACTCTCATTCGTATCGTCAAATGCTTATTTCACGTAACAAAGTCCAATGTTACTTTCGTGCATCTTTTAGATTGATACTGTTGAAATCTCGACCGTTATTCCGGTATGTTGAATCACTCCCTCAATTCTTTTTTGGGGAGTTCCGGCCTTTTTCGGACCTCCTGAGGTGTACAAATGATCTGCCCGAAGTGCCAATCTGCCGCTCTATCCGTCGTCCCGGCAGAAGTCCGACTATATCGAAACAGTCCGCGCACCCTGAGTCACCCCCCGATGACACCTTCTCCTGACATCCGGGTTTGCCTGGATTGTGGCTGGTCGGAGTTCGTGATTCCTCGCGCATGGCTTTCCGCTGGTTGGTTGCGTTCTCTGCGCCCGCAACCCACCGTCAATGATGCGGGAATTGCCACCGCAAGTGCGTCCGCTGCGGTAATGTAGTGCGGTAACAATTCGATCGACCTGGCCGCTTCTTTGCGGCCGTTTGGCGGCATTTCCACAAGTGCGCTGTGCCAATTGACTTTGCGTGCGTAAAAAAAGGCCCCCAGCCAAAGCTGGAGGCCTTTCACTTTTGCGCCGCAAGGTGAATTCAGCAGATCGTTCTGGTTAAAGCGGAACTTTTTCGAGCGGCGCGATGAATCCTATTCCTGGAACGTTCAGCCGGTGCAAGTTTTGGTCGTTTGTGATGAACAGATCAACGCCAAAATGAGATGCGCAAGCGAGTTGAATCGCGTCTGCATTGCGGAGCGTGTACGTGGCGCGCAATGACGCGTAGCGCCATGAGACTGAGGGATCGAAACTGATGATTCGCGCGATTGAGCGGATCGCGCGGTCATACTCATCGATCAATGAAATTTGGCCCAGTTTGGTTGGCTTAACCAAGACTTCGCCAAGCGTCATCGCCGATGTTACGATTTCGTCTCCCCGCTCAATTGTCCGTTTTCGAATTTCAAGCGCACGGCTGCGAAATGGCTCCAGGCCTTCGAACATATAGATGAACAGGTTGGTGTCGAAAAATACCTTGCTCATCTGTCCTCCCGGCGAAGGTTTTCAACGTATTCATCTGCATGCTCATCGGCCCAAATGTGTTTTCCTGAACCGATCAGGCGAATGAGAGGATCGTCTTCCCAGTTGATTGGCGCTTCTGCAGCATGTGTGCCTTTGCTCCATGCCTCGTACCAGTCCAGCAACTGCCGGTATTGCTTCGGGATTTCCTCGCTCTTGGGCACAGTCTTTGACGGTTTACGCTTTTGATATCTGGTTGCGTACGTGAAATCGCCTGGGCGGAAGAGGCGGAGATTTCCCCCCGGAGTCGTCTCATACAGCATTCGATATTTGCTCGTTGACGGCGGTACATTTGCGACGAGGTGCTCCTTCAGGTGGGCCGCAACCGAAGCGGGATTCAGACCTTCCATTAGGCCTATTTCATGCAGTTTTTGCCGAATCTCCTCTTTCGTGAAGTCCTTTCGCCCCGGTGATTCCTGATGTAGCAACGCGACTGCAACCCAAATCCGGTCCGCTAGGAGGAATACCGATTCAATTGTTTCCATTTAGGTAACCTCAATTAATATTACAATACCTATTATTCCTACGAATGTCAAGACGGGCTGAAAAGGCCCCCAGCCGAAGCTGGAGGCCTTTTGGTTTTTGCGCCGAAGGCGCGCGCGCCTGGACGGCTAGTCCTAGTACATTCCGTCCATGCCGCCGCCGCCATGACCGGCCGGTGCCGCACTCTTTGGCTCGGGCAGCTCAACCACCAGCGCTTCGGTGGTCAGCAGCAGTGCCGCGATCGAGGCTGCATTCTGCAGCGCCGTCCGCGTCACCTTTGTCGGATCGATGACGCCGGCTTTCACCAGGTCCTCGAACTTGCTGGTCAAGGCGTTGTAGCCGAAATGCGCTTCCTTCGACTCCAGCACTTTGGCCACCACCACCGCACCTTCCTCGCCGGCATTGGCGACGATCTGGCGCAGCGGCTCTTCGAGTGAGCGAAGCACGATCTGGGCGCCGGTTTTCTCGTCGCCTTCGAGCGTTGCGATTAGCTTCTCTACGGCGGGAACGCAGCGCACCAGCGCCACGCCGCCGCCGGGGACGATTCCCTCTTCGACAGCCGCGCGCGTTGCGTGCAGCGCGTCCTCAACGCGAGCCTTCTTCTCCTTCAGCTCGGTCTCGGTTGCCGCGCCCACCTTGATGATGGCCACGCCGCCCACCAGCTTCGCCAGCCGCTCCTGCAGCTTCTCCTTGTCGTAGTCGCTGGTGGTCTTTTCGATCTGGCCACGAATCTCCTTCACGCGGCCTTCGATGTCGCTGGCCTTGCCTGCGCCGTCGACGATCGTGGTGTTGTCCTTGTCGATGGTGATGCGCTTGGCCTTGCCCAGGTCCTCGATCTTCACGCCTTCCAGCTTGATGCCGAGGTCCTCGGTGATGGCTTTGCCGCCGGTCAGAACCGCGATGTCGCCCAGGATGGCCTTCCGCCGATCGCCAAATCCGGGAGCCTTCACCGCCGCCACGTTCAACGTGCCGCGCAGCTTGTTCACCACCAGTGTGGCCAGCGCCTCGCCCTCAACGTCCTCGGCGATAATCAGCAACGGCTTGCCCCCGCGAGCAACCTGCTCCAGCAGAGGAAGCAGATCCTTCATGGCACTGATCTTCTTTTCGTAGATCAGGACATAGGGATCTTCGAGGATTACTTCCAGCCGTTCCGCGTCGGTTACGAAGTACGGGCTCAGATAGCCGCGGTCGAACTGCATGCCGTCCACAGTCTCAAGACCGGTGTGCATGGTCTTCGACTCTTCGATCGTGATCACGCCGTCCTTGCCGACCACCTTCACCGCTTCCGCGATAATAGCGCCGATCTCTTCGTCGCCGTTGGCCGAGATGGTGCCCACCTGGGCTACCGATCCCTCGTTCACCGGCTTCGAAAGCTTGCTCAGCGCGCCATCCTGATTCCACTTGCCATCCTTGTCACGCGTGCCGTTGATTACGGTGACGGCCTTCTCGATGCCGCGCTTCAGCGCCGTCGGATTCGCGCCCGCTGCCACAGTCTTCACGCCTTCGCGGAAGATCGATTGCGCCAGCACCGTCGCCGTCGTCGTGCCGTCACCGGCCACGTCGCTGGTCTTCGATGCCACTTCGCGCACCAGTTGCGCGCCTACGTTCTCCAGCGGGTCCTTCAAGTCAATCTCTTTGGCCACCGTCACGCCGTCCTTGGTGATGGTGGGCGAGCCAAACTTCTTCTCGATCACAACGTTCCTGCCCTTGGGCCCGAGCGTCGCCTTCACAGCGTCTGCCAGCGTGTTCACGCCGCGCAGAATCGCCTGACGGGAATCTTCACCGTGCAAGATTTGCTTTGCCATATCTCCAAACTCTCCTTAAGTCGGTTGTCAAATTCTCAATTCGCGTGTCGAACTCTCGGCGCCGCCGTCCTGCGTGTTCCAGCAAACTCCGCTGGCGCGCGCAAGCGCGGTACGCCCGTCCGGCCAGGACTACTTCTTCAGGATGCCGAGAACTTCTTCTTCCCGCATGATCAGAAGCTCTTCGCCGTCAATCTTGATCTCCGTGCCTGAATACTTCCCAAACAGCACGCGATCGCCTGCCTTCACGTCCAGCGGAAATACCTTGCCTTCGTCGTTCGACTTGCCTTTGCCCACGGAGATGACCTCTCCCTCCTGGGGTTTTTCCTTTGCGCTATCGGGGATAATGATGCCCCCGCGAATCGTCTCGCCCTCTTCCACTCTGCGGACCAGAATCCGGTCGTGGAGCGGAGTGAATGTCGTCGTTGCTGCTTTTACTGCCATCGCTTTGCTTCTCCTTTTTGTCTCTCGGTCTCGCCGCGCGGCGGTTCGCTCCCGAAAACGCGGCTCTTGGTGATTGGTAAGATTAAAAGATTCAGTAGGTTGCACAGTGTCCAGCCGCCCAAAACCCACCCGGCGAGCGATCTCACCGGTCGGCTGCTAGCACTCCAGCCTTCTAATTGCTAAAGATAGGCAAGCCGGGTCCGATTGTCAATAGCCCCTGCGTTAAAATCTGAGCGTCCGATACTCATATTGTGAAATTTGTTCGCTTTCAAGCCTTGTTCAGAGGATTCCCTCTTCCCAGGTACCTCGCATCAACGATCGAGGATCCTCTCGCTCGCACACCCATCCCCTGATCCCGCGCACTCCGCCAGGCTCCGCTGTCACTGCACTCGCTTCCGTTTACAATGAGAAGCATGTTTCACCGTTCGCCTCTTCGTTTTTGCGTCCTTCTCGCCTCATTTGGTCTTATCGCGTGCATCCTCACCCTCCGCGCTCAAGACGACGACTCGCATCACGGTCGCAAATACAAGGCTCCGCCGCTTTCCGCCACGATTAGTGTCACTGTTGTTCGCGCCTACAACGGCAAGCCCGTTTCCGACGCCCACGTCATCTTCCACCCCATCGAAGGCGACAAGGACAAGGGTGCACTCGAGATCAAGACCAACGAGGATGGCAAGGTCACGATCGACGTGATCCCCATCGGCGACACCGTCACTCTTCAAGTCATTGCAGACGGTTTCCAGACCTATGGCCAGGTCTACAAAATCGACCAGCCCAGGATGTCGATGGAAGTCCGCCTGAACAGGCCCACCTCGCAATACTCCGTTTACAAGAACTCCGCGCCAGACTCAGGATCTGGCAATGGATCGGGATCAGGAAGCGGCTCCGGTTCAGGCAACGACTCCGGCTCTGGAAAACCTTCTGGCTCCACGCCGAACTCCCCGCCGCCAGATTCCAGCAGCAAACCCTCCGATCCTCCGCCTAGTCAGAGCCAACCGCAGCCACCGCCCAAGTGAGCCTCCGGCTTGCTGTTTCGGCTCGTTGCCCCATCCTTCGCACAGCGAAGGGTGGGAAACCCCGACGCGTTGCCCGCTAAACTGATCCTGTCATGTCCATCGCTCCCCTCGCCGGCAAATCGGTCCTGGTCACCGGTGGCGCGCGCCGCCTCGGCCGCGTCATTGCACTCGCCTTCGCCCAGGCAGGCGCCGACGTCGCTATCACCTTCCGCGCCTCTCAATCGGACGCTGCTGAGACTGCCGCGGAAATCGCCGCTCTCGGCCGCAACTCGTTCGCCATTCCCTGTGATGTTCGCTCCGAGCAGTCCGTCCGCGCTGCCATCGTTCAAGCCATCGCTGGATTCGGCCGCATGGATATCCTCGTCAACAACGCCGCTGTCTTTGGCTCCGCGGCCCTCGAGAGCCTGACCCTCGATCAGTGGGACGCTGCCTTCGAAACCAACACGCGCGGCCCGTTTCTCGTTGCGCGCGAAGCCCTTCCTCATCTCCGCGCCGCCAGCGGCCGCATCATTAATATGGGTTCGCTCGGCGGTCTCCACGCCTGGACCGGCCACGCACACTACTGCGCCTCAAAGGCCGCTCTGCACATGCTCACTCAAGCCATGGCCAAGGCCTTCGCGCCCGATATCAGCGTCAATTGCGTCGCTCCCGGATGGATCGCCCTCGACGACGAGCGCATCGCTCAAGAGCAAACGGCGCTCGATCCTTCGCGCATCGATGTAGTGAACAGGGCGGAACTACAGGCGGCTCGCTTCGCCGCCAAAACTCCCATGGGCCGCAACGGCAATGGCGAAGACGTCGCCGAGGCCGTCCTCTTTTTTGCCACCGGCCCTCACTTCATCACCGGCCAGACACTCGTCGTCGATGGCGGCCTTGGCCTCGTCTAATCCCGCTAGCTCCGCTAACTCCGCTGTTTTCTCCTCATCCGCTTCCAGAACCCGCTCTCTTTCTTTTCCCCGCCGCGCATCCGTTCCGCAAACCTTAGCGGCACGTTCTCCCACAGTCCTCTTGCCTCGGGTTGTTCGGGCCACGGAGCGCCTTCTACCGCAGTCCGCGGATTCGTCTCACAGAGCCGGATCGCGGTCTCCTCGCCAAACCGCTTGGCGACGTACTCAAATCCACTCTTCAGGTGCGGCGGACGCCACACGGGATGATGCGCATCGGTCGCCAGAAAATGAATCCAGTTGCGCTCCAGAAGCTCGTTGGCAAACACCTCTGACTCTTTTCCGAACCGCCCATAGAGCGAACTGCTCGTCACCTGTACCAGGCACCCGTTCCGCATCCATTCGCCCAGCAGATGCGGTTCCCGCAGCACCGCCGGATACCTTTCCGGATGCGTAACGATCAGTGTGTATCCCGCCGCTTGCAGCCGCAATAGCGCATCGTTCACGTTCGGCGAAATCTCCTGCCACGAAAACTCAACCAGCAGATAGCCCTTTCCGCCGATCGAGTATCGCAGCGGGTTCGCCACCGCGTCGCCCACATTGCCCGATGTCATGTGGAAGTCGGATCCCAGGCTCAACTCCACAATGCCCTGAAGCCGTTCTTTCAGATCGGAGAACCGCTCCTCAATCAGCGGATTGTCGAAAGAGTGCTCCCCGCTGGCGTGTGGCGTGCACACAATGTGCGTCACGCCCTCTTCCGCTGCGGTTCGCGCCATATCCAGCGACGCCTGCAGATCGGGCGCCCCGTCATCCACTCCATAAATCAAATGATGATGAATATCGATCATGGCTCGATTCGCCCGCTGAAGCTGTCATCCTGAGCGAGGTCGCGGCAGCCGGGACCTCCGCGGATAGATCCTTCTATCGATCTGTCATTCTGAGGAGCCCGCCGCGGCGGGCGACGAAGGATCTGCGGTTGCTTTTGAGAAGCCCTTCCCTGCCCAAATCCCGCCAAACCGGTGCTCCCCGCTCTCTACCTGCCGCTTGCTACTTCCTGCGCTTGGAGCATCGAGGCAAAAATCCCCCATCCATCCGCCGACCCCAGCAACGCCTCGCTCGACCGGTCCGGATGCGGCATCATGCCCAGCACATTCCGTCCTTCGTTCAGGATTCCCGCAATGTTGCTCAGCGATCCGTTGGGATTCGCCTCTGGAGTAATCTCTCCCGCCGGAGTCGCATACCGGAACGCAATCCTGTCTTCGGATTCCAGGCGTCGCAGCTCTTCCGGCTCGCAGAAATAGTTCCCTTCCATGTGCCCGATAGGAATCTTCAGCACCTCGCCCTTCTTCAATCGATTCGTGAAGGGGCTGTTCGCCGTTTCCACTCTCAGGTGCACCTGCTTGCAGATGTATTTCAGCTCCGCGTTGCGCATCAGCGCGCCCGGCAGCAGTCCGCTCTCGGTCAATATCTGAAACCCGTTGCAGATCCCCAGCACCGGCCCGCCGCCAGCCGCAAACTTCTTCACCGACTGCATCACTGGTGAAAATCGTGCAATCGCGCCCGTCCGCAAATAGTCGCCGTAGGCAAATCCGCCCGGAACCAGCACGGCATCCACGCCCTGCAGATCCTCGCTGTCGTGCCACAGGAACACAACCGGTTGCCGCGCGACTTCGGCAATCACGTTGTAGGTATCGTGATCGCAATTCGACCCCGGGAAAACCACCACGCCGAATTTCATGAATTCAGGGTATCAGCCCCACGCGCTTTTCCAGCGCAACATACCGGGGATCGCTGCGGATTCCGTCGAAGAATGGATCGTACTTGAGATAGAGAATCTGCCCTTCATGCGCATCGGCGCACTTGTCGAGCTCGGCAATGGCGTCGCCTGTGTCGTGCAGGAGTGCATGAACGATGGCCAGCTGGTAGTGTGGCGCCTGCTCCGCCGCCATCTTCCTGATATGTTCGGCCGCCGCCACCTTGTCATCCCGGCACACAGCGTCAAACGCCAGCATCGTCTGCGTCAGCGGTAGCTTGGGATACGTGCTGGCAAACTTGCCCGCATTGGCGCGAACGGTGGCGCAGTCATCGCGTCCCATGGCCATCACGAGAGTCAGCGCGGGAGCTCCGAAGGAATCGGGCCTGATCTCGTTCAGCCGGTGGAGGGCTCTCAATTCTCCCGGCACGTCGCGCTCGAAGTTGTAGGCAAAGAACTCGTTGTACGGCACTCCACCCGAAAGCGGATCGAGTTCGGCAGCCTCGCTGAACTGTTCATGCGCGTCCGCGAACCGCCCACGCGTGGCCAGGGCCCATCCATATTGCCCGAGGACCGGCGCCTTGGCGCCGAGCGCAATAGCACGCTTGAATTCGGTCTCGCTGTCGGCCCAATTCCAGTCGCCAACGTAAGTCGCAACGGCCAGCAATCCGTATGCATCGCCAAGGTTCGGATCGAGTTCAATCGCCTTTTGCGCGGCCTGTCGCACGTGCGGCATGCTCACAGCGGATGTCTCGGTGGTGAGAGCAGTTGCATTGATCTCGGCGTAGCCGATCCCCAGGTAAGCAAGGGCGAAGTTAGGGTCTTTGGCGATTGCAGCTTTGAACAGATCCTCGGCCTTAGGGAGAGATGCCGCAGTTGCGAGATGGAGTTGATACTCGCCTTGGAGGTAAAGGTCCAGGGCCTCCGAGTTCGTCGTCGGCGGTCGAATCACCGGCCGCGATCCTCCACGAATTCGCCCGATGGCATCGGTGATTGAAGTCGCCACCTCGTCTTGCATGGCCAACATGTCGCTTGACTGTGTTTCGTAGGAGTGCGACCAGAGATGATAACCGTCCGTTGCGCGGTTTAGCTGCGCGGTCACTCGCATCTGATTGCCGTCTCGCGTGAAGCTGCCTTCCAGCACTGCATCCACGTTCAGTTGCCGGCCAATCTCCCGCACATCTTCACCTTTGTCCTTGAAGGCAAAAGCTGAAGTTCGCGCCACCACGCGCATGTCCCGCCATTGCGCCAAATCGTTGGTCAGCTCTTCCGTAATTCCATCGGCAATGTACTCGTCCTGATGGTTGGGGGAGTAATCCTCGAACGGCAGCACCACGATGGCATGGATTGGCTGTCGTGCCACTGCAACGGACATGTGCTGTCTCCACAGCATGATTCCAGCGACCGCACCTGCAGCGATACATGGCACAACAATGGCCCCTATAATCCAAACTCGGCGCGCTTGGCGCGCCCTCGCAGGCACCAGTTGAGGAGCGCGAGCGGTTTCTGGGAATGCAGTTGGCTCGCGAAGCATTGAGGCATCGCGAAATGTGAAGCTCGCCACATAACTGCGCGGTGGAAAATCGATGACGATGGCGTCCCGGAGTCCGTCTTCCGCGTAGTAGTCTTTAAGCCGCTGGCGCAGCCTGCTGAACTCCGTTCGCACCACCGATTCAATGCGCGGATCGAACGATGCCGGCCGCTGGAAGACATCCAGTCCGATCGCATATTCGTTGATTTTGTCGGCGTCGCCCTTGAGCGTGTGCTCCACAAGATATTTAAGGAGCTGCCCACGCCGGCTTGAGGGCGAAAAATTCTGCCCTGCCAGCAGCCGCTCCAGGGTTGAGCGAATCTCTGCTGAGCGCAAGTCGGGATTGCGGGGGGAGGAGTGGCTTTCGATGATGCCAGACATCTGGAGCCTTTTCCGCGGATATGGGATGATCTTACCACGCGCAGAAGTACCCCACTTCGGCCATGCAGACCCTGATTCGGAGTGCATAGCCATCCTCTCCAAGCAGCGTCAACGCGATGTTTGCAAAGTTGAAACATAGAACTTAGAGGGCCTTCGCCAAAGCCTGAGGCCCCCTTATCTGATTTGCCGTGGCTCATTGTCAGTGCTCACTGTTTGGGCTTGAACGCATAGTAGAAACCAAACACGCTCATTGCCGCGCCCGGCGCAAAGAAAGCCGTGCCGAGCCCAATCTTCTTGCCTGTTTCGTTCGTATTGATCGTGTAAATCCCAACGCCAATAAAGGCCAGCGGGATACCGACAATTCCCATGATCAGCATTCCCGGCCGCTGAATCCCGTGAGGCTTGGTTGCCGGAGCCGGCTGAAGATTCTGCGCGTTCTGTTTCGCATCGTCCATCATCGCCCTCAATTCGGGCGGCATGTTCACGCTCGCCGAGTCGCTTGCGCCTGCCGACGCCATCGGCGCCTCGGGCAGCGCGTTCAGGTCGGCGTCGGAGTTGTCTTGCGATGTGAGCGGAAGATTTGCAGTTGTCGCAAGGTTGATTTGTTCCGAGGACCCGCTCGGGACACTTGTCGTCTCGGGGTTCAGCGGCGTTTGCGGGCTCACTCTCGCGGCGCCCTCTGCCACGGCCTGTGTCGCCAGCATTCCCACCAGCATCCCCACTAATGCGCAGCGTCCAACTGCTCCAAGCCGCGCACAAACTGTGTGCAGATGTGTCATATTTACCTCCGGGAAAGTCGCGTTCGAATACGGCGGAAGCCTGAACGGGCAAGTGAACCCGTTAGGTCCCCCCCATCGGCCACCGAGCCGGTCAGACTGCCCGCCGTTGCCAGTCAGATTCACCGATCTGCCGCCCAGACGGTAGTCTCAACACGCCACTGTAACGTTACAAGCGAGCCAAAAGTCTTTGTTTTGAGGGGGTATTCCTGGTTGATGCCTTGATGCGAACAGTTCGTCCCTGAAGGGAAACCGTTTCCGTTAGTCTGAAGCCTCAGCAAGCGCGGCGCGTTCAATGGGCCGCTCACTCGAGCGAATCTCCCGCACCGCCCATCCGGCGATCAACAAACTAGGCGCAGCAGCGGGTTCGACTTCGCCCAGCTTTCCAAGCGTGGTATGCGCAACCTGCTGATCCGGCTGTGCGGCGCGTGAAACCACGGCGCACGGCAGTCCCGCCGGCAATCCTTCGGCCAGCCATTCTGCGGCAAGCAATGCCAGATCCCGACCCGGCATATAGACCACGCGTGTGCCCGCTTCCACGGCAGGCAGCGCTTCGCGATTATGCGACTGTGCATGGTGGCCTGTGGAAAGAACCACGTGCGAGGCCCAATCGCGATCGGTCAGCGACCTGCCAATCGCCGCAGCCGCCGCAAACGCCGCAGACACTCCCGGCACAATCTCCACTGGCACGCCAGCCTCGGCCAGCGCAGCCAGCTCCTCGCTGGCGCGGCCAAACAGCAGCGGATCGCCGCTCTTCAACCGCACGACGCTGCGCCCCGCCTGCGCGTGCTCGATCATCAACGCGTTGATGTCCTCTTGCGTGATGTTTTTCCCGCCGCAGCGCTTGCCCACATTCACCACATCGGCATCCACTTTCGCCAGATTGAGAATCGTTTCTGGCACCAGGTCGTCGTGCAGAATCACGTCCGCGCTTTCGATCAACCGCACGGCCTTCACCGTGAGCAACTCCGGATCGCCCGGCCCGGCCCCAACCAGATAAACTTTCCCAGCAACCGCTCGCGTTTCCCTGCCGGTCCGCGCTAACTGTTTTGTCTCGCAAAGCGCCGAATCGCAAATCTGCCTCTGCGCCAATTCGTGCAGCAGCAGCCTCCGCTCTTCGCTGCGCGGATGTTTAGCCAGCACCTCGCGCCGCAGTTCCCCGAGCTGCGAAAGCCACGGTCCCAAATCCTCCGGCAATTGTTCGTCGATCTCGCGCCTTAGCCGTTGCGCCACCGCCGGGCTCTCACCGGCAGTCGAAATCGCAACCTGCAAATCGCCGCGGCTCACCACCGACCCAAAAAAGAAGTCGCAATTGGGAATGTCGTCCACGCTGTTCGTCGGAATCCCCCGCTTCACCGCCTCGCGATAAACTGCGGCGTTCACCTCAGGCACATTGGTCGCGGCGATCGCAATAAAGTTGCCGTCAAGATCCGCTGGCTCAAACTCCCGCTGCACCCACTCGAGTTTCCCTTCCACCGCCAGCGCACGAACTTCTTCCCTTGCCTCAGGCGCAACGACCCGTAGTCGCAAGCCGGTCTTGAGCAGCGTCCCGATCTTTTCAAGAGCCACTGTTCCCGCTCCCACCAGCAGGCACCGCCGCCCTTCAAGCTTCAGGAATATTGGTAACAAACTCATCGCGCAGTTCCACTCCTTGTTGGCTGCATTACTCCGCAACGCTGTGCGGTACGGACGCTGTCGGCAGATCGCGTTCTACCGGATCCAAAGTTTCTCCGGCCAGATGCGCGCGCAATTCGTCATTCGTGTGTCGAGAAAACCATGCGCGCAGATCCTCTTCCGCACTACGCTCCGCCATATACTGCCGCAGCAGCCGCTCAATCGCCTCCGGTACCAGCGGCGCCGGGCAGCGATAGCCTACCGGCCGCGAGATCCCGGCGTGTTGGCCGACCGCTCCGCCCAGGCAAAAATAGAAAGCGTCCGTCAGCTTGCCCTCGTGCTTGATCTTCTTGCCCTCCAGGCCGATGTCCGCAATCCAGTGCTGACCGCAACCGTTGGGGCAACCGGTCACGTGCAGTTTCAATTGCTGATCGAACTGCGGCAACCGCTCTTCCATCTCATCCACCAGCCATCGCGTAAAGCCCTTCGTCTCCGTGATCGCCAGCTTGCAGAATTCCGTTCCAGTGCACGCCACTGCGCCACGCCAGAACATCGACCCTTCCACTTGCAATCCGATCTGGCCCAGTTCCCTCGCCAGTTCGCCGGTCTTCGCGTACGGCACATCGATAATCACCAGGTTTTGCGAGACCGTGAGGCGCAACGCCCCGCTTCCGAATCGCTCCGCCAATTCCGCCGCCTCTTCCAACTGCTCGCCGCTCACCCTGCCGCGCAGCACCGATGCGCCCACATACGCCAGTCCCGGCTGCCGCTGGGGGTGGATACCCACGTGATCGCGAAGAATATCGTCCGGCACTTGCTCCGGCGCCGCTGGATCGAGCTTGAAACCAATCTTCGTCTGCAACTCGTCAAGGAAGCGCTCCGCCGTCCAACCTTCGCGCATGAAGAGGTATTTCATTCGTGCCCTGTCGCGGCTTTCGCGCAGTCCCTGCTGCTCACGGAAGATTTCCGTCACGCCGCGCGCCACGCGAATCGCCTGATCGGGCCGCACGAATGCGTCAAGCTTCACAGCCAGGTGCGGTTCGTTGGAAAGTCCTCCACCGACGCGCAGCGAGTAGCCCACTTCGCCGTCGCGCACCGCCGCCGTCAGTGCGATGTCGTTAATCTCCGGATAACTGCACCACGATGGGCACCCAGTTGCGCAAATCTTGAACTTGCGCGGCAGATTGTAGAATTCCGAGTTCGCTGTAAGTTCATGAGCGATTCCGCGGGCAATCGGCGAAGCGTCGATCAGCTCGTCGGCATCCACGCCCGCCAGTGGGCATCCCGTCACATTGCGCACCACGTCACCGCAAGCACCTTTGGGCGAGAACCCAATGGCGTCCAGTGCGTCCACCACCTCCGGCAGCGACTCGATGGTTAGCCAGTGTAACTGAATGTTCTGGCGCACCGTAATATCTGCCAGGTCCCGCGCGTATTTGCGTGTGATCTCGCCGATCTTGCGAAGCTGACTTGCGGAGATGATCCCGTTCGGAATGCCTATCCTCAGCATGAACCATTCGGTCGTCAGCCCCTCGCCACCCTTGCCGCCGGTCGCACCCACGCCATCGCCCTGGGTATAAACGCCCCACCACTTGAAGTAAGCGGAAGCCCACTCCGGCACCACGCTCGAGCGCCCTGCGCGCGCAAACGCACGAACCTCGTCAAATGCCTCCCACGGATTCTTCTCGCGCTTCAGCCGCTCCATCCGCTGGGCTTTGGTTTCTTTTGGCGCCGGTGCGTCGCTCATCCTCACTCTTTTCTCTTCTTTCAAAGCAATAAAATGCCCGCGTGAGCTTTTGACTCAATCGCGGGCATCGGGAAGCCGTGGACTTGTATTTCGAACTTCAGACCCAGGTCACCCTTGCCGCGTGAGCAGCTTACACGAGCGACAACAGGCCATGGGTACCATGGTCAGAATATTAGACTGTTTTGGTCCGAATTGCAATCCTGAGCGCAATGCCGGGAACAAATGGCAGGACTTAGGCGCCGGCGGCGACGCTATTCAGTTCCTCAAGGATTTCGTATGTAGCCGTCTCGGCGGCCCTGGCGCATTCCGCCGACAATTCCATCGAAATCGGCTGCTGGGGATCGATCGCGATTGCGTATAAGACCACTTCCCGCGTTCCGCCCTGCATGTAGAACGCGTCCAGCAGATCCTTCACTCCGATGTCGTGCGCGGTCAGCGTCGGCGGGTAGTCTTTTGAGAAGCGCGGCGTTGTGCGCGTCACGGTTCCAGGAGGATTCCCGTCCGCAGCGGCGTCAATCAGAATGATGTGGTCGGCATTTTCGAGGGGCTCCAGCAGAATAAAACCGCCCGTCCCGCCGTCCAGGCACTCAACCCCATCTGGCAGCGTCAGCTTCTCGAGCGCGCGCACCACGTGGACGCCAACGCCCTCATCGCCCATGATGACGTTGCCCAGGCCCAGTACCAGCGTCTTGTTATTGCTTCTTAACGTCTCCGTCACTGCGCACCCTGTCGAACTTCCACCCGCCAATGATCGAGCTTACCGTACCCCGGCCCTCGATATAGTCGTGGTAGAAGGATAGATAAATGTGAACGATGACGAACGTGACAAAGAACCACAGGAATAAATGGTGCCAGAAGCGCACGCCCATGTCGCCGCCCAGCAGCGGCACCACCCAATTGAACATCCTCGGCACCCACGACGAGCTCATCGACGAATAAAGCGCGAAGCCGGTGACGGTTTGGATGCAGAACGCGATGAACGTCAGAAAGTAGATGAACGCCGCCAGCGAATTGTGCCCGGTTGAAATCTCCCCGTGCATCTTCGTCTGCAAAACGTCGGTTTTCACCACATCCACAATTTCCTGTTGCTGCTTCTTCGTTACGGGGAAGAAATTCGTCCACTTGGCGTACTTATTGCCCACAAATCCCCAGTAGAGCCGTGCCAGAAAGTTGAAGACGTAGACGTACGCTGCAGCAAAATGAATAAACCGTACCCAGCCAAACCAGTATTGCTGGTACGCCTCCGACGCGTACGCAATGCGCACCGGGTGGCCGATCATGTAACCCGTCACGCACAGCAGCGTCAGCGCGATTGCATTGATCCAGTGGTATGCGCGTACCGGCAATTCCCACACATACACGCGCCTGTACTCAATCGGCGCTCCGCCGTTCAGCTTGAAAACGTCTCTTACCACAGTGCTCATGCGGCTACTCGAATGAAACTTGGTGAAGGTGCCTTCCCTGCGGATCGTACAGATGCACGGCGCAGGCCAGGCACGGGTCAAAGGAATGGATGGTGCGGATGATCTCCACCGGCTGCTCCAGATTCGCCACCGGCGTTCCAATCAGCGACGCCTCGAATGACGACCGTTGTTGCTTGCCGTCGCGCGGCGAGCCGTTCCAGGTTGTCGGCACAACCAGTTGGTAATTCTCAATCGCCCCATTGTGAATCTTGATCCAGTGCGCCAGAGCGCCGCGTGGAGCTTCCACCAGTCCAACGCCCTCGCAATCCGCCGGCCAGGTCTTCGGATCCCACTTCTCGCCGTTGAACGTCGACACCTCGTTGATCTTCACGCGATCCATCAACTGCCCGTAGAAATCCTTCAGCCAGATCATGGCCAGCGCCGCATCGATACCGCGCGCCGCTGTCCTTCCCAGCGTCGAGAACAACGCAGCCACAGGCACGTTCAGCTTGCCAAGCACCATGCCGACTGTTTCCTTCACATCCGCGTGGCCCGACGCATACGACACCAGAAGCCTCGCCAACGGTCCCACTTCCATCGCGTTGTCTTTCCAGCGCGGCGTCTTCAGGAAGGAATATTTGTCGAAGCCTTCCAGGCTTTCGAATGGAGGCTTCGGGCCGCTGTAGGCGATATTCGTTTCGCCATCCCACGGGTGCAGGCCTACGCTGTCGCCTCCATCGTACTTGTACCAGGAGTGCGCAATGTACTCTTTGATCTCCTGCGAATCGCGCGGATTCACCGGATACACCGTGCTCAGGTCGCGATTGAGCACCGCGCCCCGCGCATATTTGAACGCCTCCGGATGACCGTAGCCGTTCGTCGGGAACTCGCCGTAGCAGAGATAGTTGTGCAACCCGCCGCCGTAACTGGCCCAGTCCTTGTAGAACGAAGCCACGGCCAGCAGATCGGGAATGTACACCTCGTTGATGAATTCGTCCGCCTGCCCGAGGAGCCGCGATACCAGGTTCAGCCGCTCCATATTGATCGCGGCCACTTCGTTCACGTTGATCGAGCATGGCGCTCCCCCGACGAGATAATTCGGGTGCGGATTCTTGCCGCCAAACACGGCGTGAATCTTGACGATTTCCTTCTGCCACTCCAGCGCGTCCAGATAATGCGCCACGCCGATCAGGTTCACTTCCGGCGGCAGCTTGTACGCCGGATGTCCCCAATACCCATTGGCGAAAATTCCCAGCCCGCTCGCCGCAAATGCCTTGATCTTGTCCTGCACCGCGGTGAAATAGGCCGTGTTGTTCTTGTCCCACTTGGAAAACGACTGCGCCAGCTCCGCCGCCTTCTTGGGGTCGGCCTTGAGCGCATTCACAATGTCCACCCAGTCCAGCGCGTGCAGGTGATAGAAGTGGATCACGTGATCCTGCACGTATTGCGTGGTCAGCATGATGTTGCGGATCAGCTCCGCCGTCGGCGGCACGGCAACGCCCAGCGCATCTTCAACCGAGCGAACGCTGGCCAACGCATGCACCGTGGTGCAAACGCCGCATACGCGCTCTGTAATGGCCCAGGCGTCACGCGGATCGCGGCCCATCAGAATCTTTTCCAGGCCGCGAACCATGGTCCCGGCGCTGAACGCGTCGGTGATGACGCCATTTTCCACCACTGCTTCAATCCGCAGGTGGCCTTCAATGCGAGTTACAGGATCGACGACGACACGCGTTGCCATAGCTGTTTACTTCTCCTTCTGTTCTTCTGCGTGCACTTCCGCAATCACTTGGTGTTTACGGATGTTGGTCACCACCGCGTGCGCTGCTACGCCCGCCAGTGTGGCCACTCCAACAGCGGTGCCGATGGTGTCGGCTGTGCTTTCAATGCCGAATCCGGGGAACGATGCCAGGTGTTGATAGAGCGGGCCGTTGTCCCAGAAGCCCTCTTCGCTGCAACCGATGCAGGGGTGACCTGACTGGATCGGATAGCTGGTACCCTCGTTCCACCGCACTACTGAGCAGGCGTTGTAGGTCACCGGCCCTTTGCAGCCCATCTTGTACAGGCAATATCCCTTGCGTGCGTTTTCATCGTCGAACGACTCGACAAACAACCCGGCATCGTAGTTTGGCCGGCGATAGCACGTATCGTGCACGCGCCGCCCGTAGAACTCCTTGGGCCGTCCCTGGCTGTCCAGCGCCGGAATCTGCCCCAGCACCAGCAGGTGCGTTACCACGCCCATCATCACGTCTGCGATCGGCGGGCAACCCGGTACATTGATCACCGGCTTGTTTACCAGTTTTGCGATTGGCGTCGCGCCCGTCGGATTGGGCTTCGCAGCCTGCACGCATCCATTCGACGCGCAGCTTCCCCACGCCACAATCGCCGCCGCATCCGCAGCCACGGTTTGTAAAATCTGTTCTGCCGTCTTGCCGCCAACCATGCAGTAGACGCCCTCGTCCTTCGTGGGCACGGCGCCTTCCACCAGCACAATGTATTTACCCTTGTTGTTCGCGATGGTGTCGCTCAGGCTCTTCTCCGCCTGGAAGCCGCTTGCGGCCATCAGTGTCTCTGTGTAGTTCAGCGAGAGCACGTCCAGCAGCGCGTCAGCCACAATCGGGTGCGATGAACGGATAAACGACTCGCTGCAGCAGGTGCACTCCTGAAAGTGCATCCACACCACAGCCGGTTTTTCCTTCTTTTCGAAGGCTGAAACAACCTGCGCCACGCCGGATTGCGCTAGCCCAGCCGCTGCCGCTGCCGCTGTACAGAATTGAATAAAGTCCCTGCGGCTGTAGCCCTTCTGCTGCATCGAATTCCAGATCGTTCCGCCCATGCCTACCTCGCTCACATTGCAGACCGGCGGACCCCTGAAATCTTTTGGAGGCTTTCTGGAATTCAAGGATTCGCCGGTCAATGTGACCGACGTTACTTACTCGAAAACACGAGTGGCTGTGAGCGTCATCACAGGTGTCGCAAATCACTTTTTGACAAAGGAAGGCCGACTCCCTGTGAGCCCAATCACATTCTCCGCGAGGCCAAAACCGGCAAAGGAGAGACATTTGCCTCTCCCTCACTTGCTAGCACAGCTAGCAATGCTTGCAATGCTAGCTCGAATCTGCTAGCATCTCTCCATGGCCACCATCGTCATCCGCAAACTCGACGAAAGCGTCAAACGCAGGCTGCAGATCCGCGCCGCCCGCAATGGCCGCTCCATGGAAGCCGAGGTGCGCGAAATCCTGTCGGACCTCGTAATACTCTCGCCTCGCCCCGAACGGCGCGGCGGCCTTGGATCGGCTCTCCGCAAGCGATTTGCGCCATTCGGAGGAGTGGATCTCCCTATCCCGCTTCGCACCTTCTCCAGCCGCCCGCTGCCTAAGTTCGACGAATGATCCTGCTCGACACCAATGTCATCTCCGAGCACCTGCGAGAGCGCCCGCTCGCCGCAGTATCGTCATGGCTCGATTCGTATCCCGAAGAAGATTTGTGGACGGCGTCGGTCGTCGTCGCCGAACTCTTGTCTGGAGTCGAGATGATGCCCTCCGGCCGCAAACAAAAAGCTCTGCGCGACGCAGTTGAGAAGATGATTTCAGAAGATTTTCGCGGCCAGTTGCTCACTTTCAATCTGCCCGCTGCCCGCCAGTACGCGCAGATTCTCGCCTCGCGAAGAAAAAATGGCCGTCCCATCCGCGAACTTGATGCGCAGATTGCCGCTATTGCGCGCGTTCATGGCGCTACTCTGGCAACTCGGAATGTCGATGATTTTGCGGGCTGCGGTCTAGATGTGGTCAATCCCTGGGAACCGGCAAAGTAGCATGTCGCTGACCACTAAGCCGTCTTTTCCACCCGCGCTGCTGCTTTCTTGCTATCCTTTTCGTCCACGCGTACTGGCCGCGTAGAAACCCACCAAGTCAGCGCGATCCCCACAAGAACCGCCCCCGCGCTGGCCATTTGTGCGTTCGATAAACCCCAAATAACCTTGGGGTTGCGCCGGATAAATTCAACCAGAAAACGAGCAATTCCGCTCAGCGCCAGGTATTGACCCAAAATCGCACCTGTCGCGTGTGGCTTGCCTAGCCGCCACCATAAATACCAGCCGATCAGCAGCCCGGCTCCCAATTCGTAAAGCGGTGTCGGATAAACCGGGACCAGCACTGGTTCGATCCCGTTCGGAAATGCCATTCCCCACGGATGAAATGTGATGCCGAAGATATGAACCGGTTGGATCGCGATTCCGTAGCACCCGTCCCCGGAGAGAAAGCACCCGATCCGTCCGATGCCGTACCCAATCGCCGCTGCGGGAGCAAGCAGATCCAGCGTGCGCAGCACACCAAGCTTCACGCGCCAACCCATCACCACCAGGGAAGCGATGCCGAATGTCAATCCGCCATACCATGCAAATCCGGCGTTATCCCATAAAACTCCCCAGCCAATAGCCTGGAACTCCGACGGCGTGTCCAGCACATGCCAGACCTTAGAGCCGATGATGCCCACAATCAGCGCCACGGCGACCATCCCTACCGCGTCAGCGTCAATGTGCGCCCGCTTGAACGCGCGGTCGGCAATGATCGCGCCCGAAACGGCGGCAAGCCAAAGCATCAGGCCAAAAGCATTCAAATGGTGGGGCCAAAACGGAAGCGGGATATAGGGAAGCATGTCTCTTCAAGTATAGACGTCCGCTGGCTTCAATTCGCTGCCGCAATCGCGCCAGCCCCGTCGCGAGCGGCTCTGGGTGCCCCATCCAAGCTTTGCTTGGGTGGGATACCACGAACCCCCGCCCTCCTACCCGTCTCACCCACCATGAAATTGGGTGCCCCAGGTCCCTAGCCTTTGGGGACCTGGGATACCATGACCCCCACCAAGCAAAAAAAGACCAATGCTTGCCGTCCGCTGCCGTCCGCTTTTCCGCCCCCGATTTTCACAGCCACTTCCAATCGAAATAGCGCGATACTGTGTGCATGGCTACCATGACCTATCAGGGCCTTGACGTTCTTTATTCCCGCCAGCAGATCGCCGAACGCGTCGCCGAAATGGGCGCGCAAATCACCCGTGACCTCAACGGCGAAAAGCTGGTCATGGTGGGCGTGCTCAAGGGCGCTGCCTTTTTCCTCGTCGACCTCTCGCGCTCCATCCAGGCTGACGCCACCTTCGACTTCGTCGCCGTCTCCAGCTACGGCAACGGCCAACGCTCCTCCGGCGCCGTCAAAGTCATCAAGGACCTCGACCAGCCGATCGAAGGCAAGAACGTGCTCATCGTCGAGGACATTCTCGACACCGGCTTGACGCTCGCGTACCTGCGCAAACTGTTCATCCAGCAGCATCCGAAGTCGCTGCGAATCGCTACACTTCTCGATAAGCCCTCCCGCCGCATTGAAAAAATCGACGCCGATTACGTCGGATTCTCCATTCCCAACCTCTTCGTCATCGGTTACGGCATGGACTACGGCGAGCGCTACCGCAATCTGCCCGACATCTGCATCATGGCGCCCGGCCAAACCGCGTAGTCCGGAGAAACTTGGAGAATGGATGATCGGGAACTGCTTGCCGGCGCTTATCGCGACTTCAACGCCCGCCGGATCGACGCCGTTCTTGCCAGAATGCACCCGGATGTCACCTGGGCCAACGGAATGGAGGGTGGCCACGTCCACGGGGTTGAAGCTGTGCGCGCTTACTGGACTCGCCAGTGGAAGATTCTCAACCCGCGCGTCGAGCCAATCCGCATCGAGCCCGACCATACAGGCCGGCTCATCGTCCAAGTCCACCAGACCGTCCACGACCTCGATGGCAAACTGATGCTCGATACCGTCGTCCACCATGCCTATCGCATCCGAGACGGACTGATCGAACGGATGGACATCGAATCGCCGGAAACCCCGCAAACTGCGGATTAGCGGATGCCACTCCGTTCCTCGGATTGGTGCGCTTCACGATTTTTCGTCTGTCCCTTTCTTTCCAGCTTGACGCCGCCGTATACTCATCTCCCGGTACTCGTTTCCCGACACCGCGGATGAGCTGCCCCGGCAGCCGAGTCCGCGAATCACAAGGAGCATCCCCCATGTCTGCCCCCGTCGCAATCCAGAACTCCGACCTGGATTTTGATCACGGAACTTTCGACTCCGCCGCATTCACCGCCAAAGCTCTCGCCGGCTGGCAGGCTCTCGCCGCGGTCATCGATCACTCGCTCGTAAAACCCGACGCCACGCGCCAGCAGGTTGAAGCCTTCTGCTCGGAGGCAGCGCGCTACCGATTTGCGTCCGTCGTTGTGAATCCAGTTTGGACCGCCACTGCCGTCAAGCTCCTCGCCGGCACCGGCATCCCTGTCGCCGCAACCATCGGGTTTCCGTTCGGCGCATCGCTGGCTTCCACACTCCGCCAGGAAGCCGCCGCACTCATCCGGCTCGGCGCTCGTGAGCTCGGCATGGTTCTTCCCATCGGGCAACTCAAGAGCGGTAATCATCACGCGGTTGAACACTCCATTCGTGCCGTCGCAAAAGTCGCGCATGATCGAGGCGCTGTGCTCAAGGTCAACCTCGAAACCTGTCTGCTTACCATGCAAGAGAAGCTGCGCGCATCGGAGATCGCGATTCAGGCCGGCGCGGATTTCATCAATACTGCTACCGGCTTTGCCTCGGGAGGCGCCACCCCGGTCGACGTCGCTCTCATGCGCGGAGTCGTCGGCGCGCGCTGTGGCGTTAAGGCTGCCGGGCGCATCCGCACTGTCGATCAGGTCCGAACCCTGCTTGAGGCTGGAGCCAACCGCATCGGCTCCTCTGCATCCGTCGCCATCCTCCGCGAGCTCGGCGCCGAGTAAGGACAGTTCGCAGTTCTTAATTCACAGCCCTATCGCCGACCATCGCAAACCACTGTGAACTGCGAACGATGAACTGAGAACTGTCCTCTGCGTTATCATTCCTTGACTCCGCATGTCTAACACTCCTCCATCTCCGCCGTCGCACGAGTTCGAGGGCGATTATCGTCCCGCCGACTCCGAGACCTCGCCGGTCGCATTCGATCCCATCAACGCCCGCATCGAGCCGGCCGACGTTGCCTATCTCATGCGCCTCACCGACGCGCTCAACACCACGCTCGATCTCCAAACCCTTCTGGCTCGCACCTCCGAGCTGGTTCGTTCCCTTATCCCCTATCGCATCTTCGCCATTTTTCTGCTTAATGAACGAACGCACGACCTGCGCATGCGATTCCAAATCGGCCACACTCCGCAAATCGAACGCACTCGCGTTCCCGTTGGCAAAGGAGTCGTCGGCCAGGTCGCGCTTACTCGCCAGCCCATCCTCCTCAACGATATTTCCACCGCCGACTTCTACATCGCCGCCAACCCCGATGTGCGCTCTGAGCTGGCCGTTCCCCTCATCGCCAAGAACCGCCTCATCGGAGTCATGGATCTCGAAAGCGAGCAGCTCAATTTCTTCCGCCCCGAGCATCTTCATGTGCTCACAATGACCGCGTCGCGCATCGCCCAATCCATTGAGAATGCGCGCCTCTACGCCCGCGTCTCCCGCCAGGCGCAGACCCTCGAAATTCTCAACGAAATCGCTGTTGAGCTCGCCTCTATCCTCGATCTCAATCCACTTCTCGAACGCGTCGGGCAGCTCCTCCGCCGCCTCATCGACTATCAGATGTTCACTGTGATGCTGCTCGATGAGAAGGGCGAAACTCTCGTCACCCGCTACGCCTGGCGCTTCGGATATGTCCACGCACCCATTCGCCGCGTTCCTATCTCCAGTGGCCTCGTCGGCGCCGCAGTTCGCGAGTGGCGTCCCATCAACGTCCCTGACGTGACCAAGGACCCGCGTTACCTGCCGATGAACCCCGAAACCCGCTCGGAGCTCATCGTTCCGCTCTTCTACAAAGGCCGCGTCATCGGCGTCCTCGATCTCGAACACACGCGTCCCAACTTTTTTAATGAAGAACACGAGCGCATGTTGACCACGCTCGCCTCGCAGATCGCCATCGCCATCGAAAACGCTCGCCTTTATCAAGCCGTACACCGGCAGGAGCGCCAGCTCGAAAAAGACATCACCATGGCCCGCGAGGTGCAGCTCCGTCTGCTTCCGACTGACGCCCCATCGTATCTTCACGCCGATATGGCTGTCCGGTTTCTGCCCGCGCGCACCATTGGCGGCGACCTCTATGACTTCCTCGACTACGGCCCCAACCGCACCGCCATCGTTCTCGGCGACGTCAGCGGAAAGGCCGCGCCCGCCGCGCTCTTCGCCGCGCTCGTCAGCGGCATCATGCGCGCCGCCGCCGCGCAAGCACCTGAGCCTGCCGCCATGCTCGCCCTCCTCAATGATGCCCTTCAGGAACGCAAGCTCGATTCGCAATACGTCACCATGCTCTTTGCCCTCTGGAACGACGAGAACCAGACCCTTCAGGTCGCGAACTCCGGCGCTATTCAGCCCGTCGTCTGCCGCGCGGGACAATCGCTTCCCGTCCGCGCCGAGGGCTTTCCCCTGGGTATGTTTCCCAACGTCACCTACGATGAATTCAGCGTCGCCACCCAGCCCGGCGATGCCATCGTCTTCATCTCCGACGGAATCCTCGACGCCGAAAACGAGAAAGAAGAGATGTACGGAGAGGACCGTCTTGCCGGCCTCCTCTGCGAGAGCCGCGAGCTGCCCGCTGCGGAAATCGCTGAGACCATTCTCGCCGACGTTACGCGCTTTCAGGGCGGCAAAGACCGCTTCGACGACGAAACCATCATCGTGCTTCGCGTCCGCTAGACCCTACACCTGCCCTTGGCCCTGATTTGTCATCCGGAGGTCGCCGCGGAAACCGAAAGCCTGCCCTGAACGAGTTCGTCCTCGTCGAACGAGTCGAATGGGGGTCTGCGGTTGCTTTCGCGACCCTCGCTATCAGACAACGTGTGGGTGCCCCAGGTCTCGATTCTGAGACCTGGGATACCACGAACTTCGACCCGCCTCTTTTAACTCAGCATGAATATGGGCCGCTTAATGGATCAAGACCACATTCATGCTCCAGGGCGCTAGCGACAAAGTCAGCGGCAGTGTTTGCGCGCCAAGACTGGTCGTCACCGGCGGAGCCCAGGTATTAGTCGTAGCCGGGTTTGACATGTCGTAGATCGCTTTGTCGTAGGTCTCAACGGTCACGCTCGTCGCCGAGGACAGGCCTGACAGCGTCACCGTAACCGGCGCGTTGGCATTCTCGTCCAGGTTGAACAACATTAGCGCCGTCCCGCCGCCGCTCGCGGTCGCCGAATACGCGCGCACGTTGGTTGTATCGCCGGTCACACCCGCAGTCAGTACGGATTCGCCGTTGACGGCCACGTTGCTGAACAGTTGATATGCGATCGCCGTGGGAGACATCGTGCCAATGGGGCCCGCGTCCGGGCAAGTGCTATCGGCAGAGCCATCGGAGAAGATATTGTAGGCTCCAAAAGTCTGCCATCCATAAAGCGAAGAGCTGTTGTTTCCGGCAGCACCGTTGCAGTTGCCGAATCCAATCCACCACGTCGCGCGCGAAACACCATCGTTCATCATCTCGCCCAGCAACTGGCCCGCATACAAGCCCTGCGTAATTGACCAGGTCTGCTTACCAGGATTCGACGACACCGAGCCCATCTCGCCCACATAAATCGGTGTGTTCGCTTTCCCTGCCGTCGCCAGCTCCGTCTTGATGGTATTGATTCCCGCGGTCAACTCCTGCGCCGCCGAATGCACCAGGGTCGTATCGTTCTCGCCTCCAGGGTTCTGCGGATAGAAGTGGTATTCCACAAAATCGTAAGGCGCGTTCGCCAGCACGTTTGTATCCCACCCGGCAGTGACACCGTCGGATGATGGTTCTCCACCATCCACGTCGACGCCCACCAGAGTGCTCGATGAAGCTGCTTTAATCAGCGCGTAATAGCCGCTCGATCCCGCCACCGCCGCGGCGTAGGTTGTGGGATCGTTCTTCACCGTGTGATCGTCCGTTTCCCAATGCCCATATTCTTCGTTGCCCACAGTCACATGGCTCACCGTGCCGCCGCTCGCGTAGGCGTACTTTACCCAGTTGGCCGCTTCGGTCGGACTGCCTCCGACAGTGCACGTTGGGTCGGTACCGTAGTCGGCCGTCAGCGCCACATCGAACCCGTAGGGAAGGTTCGAAGGCAAGGGACTTGGAAATTCGAGGTCGTTAATAAAGTTCAAGTAGTTCGTGTTCGGATCCTGGTATCCGCCGCCGCACAACGAAGGCGTGGGCGCTACGCCGTTTGCCGGATTACTTGGGTTGGTGCTGTTCCAGTGGTAAACGTCCGAGGTCGATCCGCCCGGCCAGCGGAGCGCCACAAAGCCCGCATTCTCAAATGCGGTCAAGATAGGCGAATTGCTCGCTGTATACGAGCCGCCGTTCGTAAAGTCGTCCCAAACGGCCATGTTGATTCCCATCAGCTGGTCGCTGATCGCCGGCCCGCTGCTCGACTCATTCACCGACACCGCGCTCTGAATAAACACCGTCGCCGTCTGCGTGATCGCCGTGCCTAGCGAAGGAGTCACGGTGAGCGTGTAAACCGTGGTCGTCGTCGGGCTCACGCTCACCGGTGTTCCGCTCGTGACCGTCACATTGCCCGGTGTAATCACACCGGTGCCGTTCGCAAAAACTGCCGTCAGGCTGGAGCTTGATCCTGAATTAATGGTCGCCGGGCTCGCCCCGAAACTGGTGATCGTCGGCGGAGGAACCACGGTTACAGTGACAGTCTGGGTCACTGCCGTCCCGCTGGTGGGCGTGACGGTGAGGGTGTATATCGTAGTGGTCGCGGGGCTCACGCTCACTGCCGCTCCGCTGGTGACGGGCAGATTGCCCGGCGTGATCATCCCGGTGCCGTTAACGAAATCAGCCAACAGACTCGAGCTTGAACCCGCGCCTATCGTTGGCGGAGTGGCGTTGAAAGTCGTGATCGCCGGCGCAGTAGCGCTATAGGTTACAGTCGCATTCTGAGTGACCGCCGCCCCGAAGGGGTTGGTGACAGTGAGGATATAAGTGGTGGTCGCTGAGGGGCTGACGCTGACCGGTACTCCGCTAATGATGGGAATGTTGCCCGGTGTGATCACTCCAGTGCCGTTGGCGAAGACTCCTGTCAGACTCGCGCTTCCACCCGGCCCAACGAGTGTCGGATTGGCTACGAAGCTGGCGATCGTGGGTGCGGGGTCGACTGTCACACTTGTCATCGCCGTAATCGCCGCCCCAGCGGGAGGAGTGACGGTGAGGGTATAAGTTGTGGTCGTCGTGGGGGTGACATTCACCGCGTTACCGCTGGTGACAGGGATGTTGCCCGGCGTAATCACGCCCGTGCCATTCGCGAAAACGGCCGTCAAGTTTACGCCGCCGCTTGCTCCTGCCGTGATCCCTGAGTGGTCCGCCGAGAAGCTCGTGATGCTTGGCGCCGGATACACGGTGACCGTGGCCTGCTGCGTGATCGCGGTTCCGACCGGAGGAGTGACTGTGAGGGTATAGGTCGTGGTAACCGTCGGGCTCACGCTCACCGCTGTTCCGCTGGTCACCGCGAGATTGCCCGGCGTGATCACGCCTGTGCCATTAGCAAAAACGGCCGTCAAGCTGGAGCTGTCGCCAGCGCCGATCATTGTCGGATTCGCCACGAAGCTGGTGATCGCTGGCGCCGGAACCACGGTGACCGTTGCCGTCTGCGTGATAGCCGAGCCACTGGAAGGCGTGACCGTAAGGGTATAGGTCGTCGTCGTCGTTGGGCTCACGCTCACACCGGCCCCGCTTGTGGCCGGAAGATTTCCAGGAGTGATGACTCCCGTGCCGTTCGCAAAGACTCCCGTCAACGTTGCGCTTGCCCCTGCCGTGATGGTCGTCGGATTCGCCGTGAAACTCGTAATGGAGGGTACGGCTGGCGGGGGCGTCGTCGTCGAACCGGACGAGCCACCGCAGCCCGCCAGACCTACCAAACACACGCTGAGCGATATGGCGCACGCCACAGGAGTAAGAATTCGTTTCATTGGATTTCCCCGGCTGCTGCAAATTTAGACGAATCTGATCCCACACATGATAACGTTCCCGCAGATTTTATGCCATGCCTGAATTCGAACCTTCGCTGAGCCTCGATCCGGCCCAGTCGCAAGCCTCTAAGCCGTGTTTTTTCAGTATGAAATCGAGCTTTCATTTCCGGTCCATGGCTCCACATTCGATAAACTCTTAAAAGTAGTCATTTTTCTCCCTGCCTTCGGCCTTTCTGCGAACCCAGAGAACTATCTGCGTTCCCGCAGGATGTAGCCAGAAGCTAGGAGCTAGAAACTGAAAGCCGCTTTCGGAGCCCTCTTGTCCACCGCCGCCCAGGAACGCCTCATCCGTCCCGCTCGAAACATCATCGGCAGCCTGCGCCTGCCGGGCGACAAATCCATTAGCCATCGCTACGCCATGCTCGGCGGTTTCGCCGAGGGCACTTCGCGCTTCACCAACTTCTCCACCGGAGCCGACTGCGCTTCCACCCTCGCCTGCATGGAGTCGTTGGGCGCAATCGTAACCCGCACCAGCGTCGACTCCATCGAGATCACTGGCGTCGCCGGCCGCGTCACGCCTCCGATTCATCCCCTCGATTGCGGCAACTCCGGCTCGACCATGCGCATGATCTCCGGTCTTCTCGCTCCGCAGTCCGGCCGCTTCACTCTCATCGGCGACACCTCGCTTTCGCGCCGACCCATGGAGCGCATTCGCAAGCCTCTTGAAGCCATGGGCGCGCGCCTCACGCTCACTGACGGCCACGCACCGCTCACCATCGACGGCGGTCCGCTTCGCGCCATCGACTACGCTACCCCTGTTCCCAGCGCGCAAGTCAAAAGCTGCATTCTCTTTGCCGCACTGCAAACCGCCGGCCCCACATCCATCCTCGAAGAAGTGCGTACCCGCGACCACAGTGAGCTGGCCCTCCGTGCCTTCGGCGCAAAGCTCACGCGCGAAACCGGCTCCATCTCCATCACCGGTCCGCAATCGCTCCACGCCATCAGCGCCGCCGTGCCCGGCGATCTCTCTTCCGCCGCATTTTTTCTCTGTGCGGCAGCGCTCTTCCCCGGCTCCAGCCTCGTTCTTGACTCCATCGGCCTCAATCCGACCCGCGCCGCGCTGCTCGACGTTCTCACCGCACTCGGCGCGCGCGTCACTGTGTTGAATCTCGAAGAAAAGAACGTCGAGCTACTTGGCGTCGTGCAGATCACGGCGCCACCCGAGGGTCTCGGCTCAGCGGAAGTCAGCGGCGCTCTCGCCGCCCAGCTCATTGACGAGCTGCCCGTCCTCGCCGCCATTGCGCCCTTCACCAGCGGAGGCATTCGCATCCGCGGCGCGCGCGAGCTTCGCGTCAAAGAGTCCGACCGCATCTCTCTCGTTGCCAAAAACCTTCGTGCCATGGGCGCTGAAGTCGAGGAGTTTGACGACGGTCTCGACGTTCCCGGCGGGCAATCCCTCCACGGCGCGCCAATCGATTCCGGCGGCGATCACCGCATCGCCATGGCCTTCAGCGTCGCAGCCCTCCGCGCCACCGGAGACACGCTCATCCAGGGCGCCGACTCCGCCGCCATCAGCTTCCCTGAGTTCTTTGATTTGTTGGATCGCGTCGCCGAGCGCTAACGCCTTACCCGTCCCCTCGCGTGTTGTAGCGCCGGTCTCCAGACCGGCTGTCGTGCGGGCCTCCAGGCCCTCACCCAATCGCACACGCACCAATACAACAAAATGGCCCGGCTTTGCGCCGGGCCATCTCGCATTTCCACTTATCCTGGGTGCCCCCGGTCCCTCGTCCGCCGTGGCGAAGGGACCGGGGATAGCACAACCAACTCTACTGCGCCGGCGGTGCCGGCTGTTCCTGCGTCGCCGGAGGCGTCGTCGTCGGCTCATTCCCCGGCGTCGCAGCTTCCACGCCAGTCACTACCGGCGTCGTCGTCACCGCTCCTGACGCAGCTTCCGTCAGATTGATGCCGTAGTGCTGCAGGGTCGAAGCCAGCGTCTGGTACAACCCCGAACGGTCTTTGGCGTAGCTGGCATGCGCGGCGATCAGGTTGTCCTCAGCCATTGCCAGGCTGCGCTCCTGCTGCAGCACATTGGCGGTCGTCGATGCGCCAAGATGCAGCTTTTTCTGTTCCGCGTCCAGGCTCTGCTGCGCATAGTCGCGCGCCGCCGCAGCCGCCCGCACTTGCGCGCGATCGTTGGCCAGCCCATACATCGCGTTCACCACCTGCATCCGGATCTCGGTGTGCAGTTGCTCCAGCCGCAGCTCCGCCTGCCGGTATTCCATCAGCGAGCGCTCTTGCACCGATTGCGCCTCCCGGTTTCGCAGGTTGATCGTCAGGTTGAAGCCCGCTCCCTTGTCCGGTGCGCTGCTATTCACCAGGTTGCTCAAGGTCGCGCCGTATCCGACCGTCGGGTAGGTGTTCGGCGAGCACGCCGCCGGAGGGTTGGAAAGAAAGTTGTAGCAACTCGGGCTCTGCACGCCGCCGGTTGCGCTCGCTCCATAGAATCCGTACACACCCAAAGACGGTAGCATCTCGTTGCGCGCGCCTTTCAGCGTGATCTCGTCGTTGCGCAACGTGAGAACCGCCTGTTCCAGTTCCGGTCTTTGCTGAAACGCTTCCTGTACCAGCGCTTCCACTGGCTGCGATTCCTCGGGCAGCGCCTCCAGGCTCACACGATCTGTCGGAATCACGTGCGCGGCCGACAGCACCGGATCGTTCAGATTGCGCGCAATCGCCTGCTTGATGATTTGCTCCTGGTAGTTCAGAGCGCTCTGTGCGCTGATCAATCCTTGTTGGTCCGTCGCCACGCTCGATTCCGCGTTTACTACATCCAGCGGCGCCATCGTCCCGATCTGAAGCTGCTTCTTGTTGTCTGAAAGCAGTTGATTGCTCTGGTCCAGCGCTCGCTCCTTGGCCTGCACATCCTCATAGGCCTGCACCAGGCCCCAGTAGATCGTCTCCACCTGGTTCACGGTGTAGAGAATCTGTTGGCGGAAAGAGGAATCAGTGATCCGCCGGTCGTTCAGCGCCTGATACATGAAACGCTTGTTCACCCAGATGCCTGCGCCCTGCAGCAGTTGCTGCGTCACTTGAGCCTGGAAGCTGGAAAGGAACAGCGGGCTGTAATCGTTGAAGTAGTTATTTGTCGTGATCCGTTGGTTGTTGAAGCCCACCTGCAGCGCCGTGCCTGTGACAAAGCCCTGGTTGTACGCGAAGTTGTACTGGTTCGTGTTGGTCGACGCGCGCGGCTGGAAAATGCTTTGCGCCGGCGACTCTTGCCGCTGCAATTGAACTGTGCCGGTGAGCGTGGGATCCAGAGCCTCAGGGTTTGGCCCCGCTCCGGCAGTGGTGAGCGTCAGTCCGTTCACGCCCGAACCAGCACCCCCAGCTCCAATCGTCGTTCCCCCAGGCCCGCCCCCCGTCGACAGAGTTGACGTCGAACCGCCCAGCGTTCCTGTCACAAGCCCCGAGGGCGCGCCCAGCGGCGCTACTCCAGTCCTCGTCCGCAAAATGTCGGTGTCCGCAATGTCCAGATCGTAGCGCGCAATCGCAATGTCGTAGTTGTTCTCAATCGCCAGCGCAATCGCGTCGGACAGGCTCAGGTAAATCTTGCCGTCCTTCACCAGGTCAGTCAACCGCACTGAATTGGTGAAGCTCGCCTTGGAAACCGTCGTCGGCCGGTAGATATTGATCGGATCCCCAATCCAGGTCGCGAAGGCCTTCGAATAATCCCGGCTCGACGTGCGTAGCGGGATCGGCTGCGTGGCAACCGGCGCCGGCGCTATCGGCAGCTCAGACGCCGCTTTGTCCGGGCCCTTCGAGCCCGCTCCAGTTTGCTGCGCGTATCCCGGCGGCATTGTCGCCGCCAGCGTCAGCAGCACTCCCGCTATGGCTCGCAACCGCTCGCCGCCTCGCCTAGATACTCTCCGCGTCGGCTCCGCATTCTTGCATTCGCTTTCTGTGGCAGTCATTTCGTCACTCAACACACCGGTCCTCTTCAAGTGCATGTTTCTTCTCCAATGGGTTGCGCCGCGCGGATCGAATGCCTCGCGGAGGCGGCTCTGCTGCTCCGGATGCACGTTTTGAGAGTGTCATATCGATTATCGCTTCGACACTCCCGGAATAGGCGATTCCACGTTACGAAGTTAATTACGAATTCGATACCCCTGTCGTTCCACACATCGCTTAATTCCTTTGGTTCTTTCGCAGCTCGTTTTCCCGTTTGTTTCTTTAGACCCGCGAGATACGCCATTGCGCTCAAGTCTTTTTCTTCCCCGCGGGCGATGAACTTCAGCCGTCAAGCCATCTTCGAATCAACTTTTCGTCACTCTGGCCCCGACTGCTCCAATTCGTCCCTTTGTAGAAGCTCTCGGACGGCGGGAAGGTGTTTAACTAACTGGTTAGTAAAATACGCCAGGTACCCTCCCGCGCGCAACTCTTCCGGCCCATCTCGCACGCCCTGTCAAGCCCGCAAACCAAAAATAATTCCGTCCACCTCTCATAAGCCCTTTATTCCCTGTTCCTTACTCCCTATTCCCTGTTCTTCACAAGTTTGCCGATTAAATCACCGACTTAGATACACTGGTTCTATATGCAGCCAACTTGCCAACTCGCCATCGCGCGCTCCGAACGTGGCCAACCCGCCAACGGCAAGCCCGTCCTGCGTTCTCTCGACAGCGCGAAATCCGGCTCTACCGTGCCCCGGCCACGGCTCGGTCCGGCGATCCAAAGGGTGCCAAAAAAAATAAATAAAAAAAATAGGGATATTTCGCCAACCTTTCGTCATTTAGGTCATTTAGAATCAGTAAATCGACTTCAGAATCAGCCACAATTGTCGTCCATTTTCGTCGAATTTGCGACAAACAACTCCTTTGGAATCAACATACGATCTGCATTTTTGCAGCCGGTGCGCTTTCACGCTTTAACTGTCTCATTCCTTGACTCTTGTTTCACTCGCAACGCACGACCCACGATCCTCCGTCGGTCCACGCTCCGTCGCCAGCCCCCGCCAAAATCGACTCCAGTGTCGAACGAGCTTCAATGACGCTCGGCCCCCAATCCGGTCCCGGCCTCCAAACCTGGAAGCTCACTCTGGCCTACGATGGCACCGACTTTCAGGGCTGGCAGGTTCAGCCAGACCTCCCGACCATCCAAGGCGAACTCCTGCAAGCGCTCGGCCGCATCACAGGCGAATCGCCTCTGCCCCAGGGCTCCGGACGCACCGATGCCGGCGTACACGCTCTCGCCCAGGTCGCGAGTTTTACTTTGCGCGCACCCATTCCGCCTGAAAATTTGCAGCGCGCCCTCAATCGGACGTTACCCCCATCGATACTCATCTCCAAGGCCAGAACGGTGCGAAGCACCTTTCATGCACGGCATTCGGCTGTCTCCAAAACCTACGAGTACCGCATCCTCCGCGCAGCCGATTGTTCGCCTTTCTTCGCCCGTTATGTTTACGGCTGCCCCTGGCCGCTTTCACTCGCCGCGCTTCAGGCTTCCGCACGCCTCTTTGAGGGAGAGCACGACTTCCTCAGCTTTGCCGCAACCGATCCAGACCTCTCCATCCGCGAATCTGCTCAAGCTGAGGCCCTGCTCCAAAACTCAAAACCGCCCGCGGCGGGCGCAACGGCAGCGGCCGCGCAGACGGGAACGATCCGTACAATTCTCGAGTCAAACTGGGAGCAGCGCTCAACCGACGCCGGCGACCTTCTTGTCTATCGCGTGCGCGGCAACGGCTTCCTTCATCACATGGTCCGCAACCTGGTCGGCACCATGATCGACGTCGCTCGCGGCCAACTCGCGCTCGATGAAATTCCCCACATCCTCGCGGCGCGCAACCGCTCTGAAGCCGGCCCAACTGCTCCCGCGCGCGGTCTCTTCCTTCACTCCGTAGATTACCCGCCCGAAGATCTCCGATGATGAGCACAGTGAAATTCCCCCTCTCGGATCGCGCCGCCGGCGCTCGCGCATCCGCTGCCTGCTACTCTGAACTCAACTCGATGCCGGTCCTTTCCTCAGCTTCGGCGTTTTCGCGCATCACCGCCCTCGCCGCGCAAAGGCCCATCCACGCCGCATTCTCCTGGCTGCACGCAAATCCAAAAAACATCATGGATTGGCAGGTTGCGCTCGTCGCCATTCCCGCGCCCACGCATGGAGAGCGCGAGCGCGCCGAGTGGCTCGCCCAACACTTTACTCAAGCCGGCCTCAGCAACGTCGAGATCGACGCCGTCGGCAATGTCCTCGGCCTCCTGCCCGCCCAAGACCTTCCCGCCGCTAGCACTGGCCCCGTCATTCTCCTCTCTGCCCACATCGACACCGTCTTCCCCGCCGGCACACCGCTCAACCCGGTCCTCGACGGCGACCGCCTTGAAGCCCCGGGCTCAAGCGATAACGCTGCCGGTGTCGCCGGAATGTTGGCCCTCGTAACCGCGATCCGCCACGCTGCCATCGAGCTTCCAGTTCCACTCGTCGTCCTCGGTAACGTCGGCGAAGAAGGTGAGGGCGACCTGCGCGGCGTGCGCCATATCTACGAGCACAGCCCCCTCGCCGGCCGCATCGCCGCTCACATTGTTCTTGATGGGCCTGGCGCCGACGCAGCCGTCACGCAGGCTCTGGGCAGCCGGCGCTATCAGGTCTCCATCACCGGGCCTGGGGGCCACAGCTTTACCGATGCCGGTGTTCCCAATCCCATCGCCGCGCTTGCCACCGCCCTCGCCGCGCTTGCCGAAATTCCTCTTCCGAACGAGCCGCGCACCACCCTTAACCTTGGCACAATCCGCGGCGGCATCAGCGTAAACTCCATTCCCGAGAGTGCTCAGGCCAACATCGATTTTCGTTCCACCGATCTTAATCAACTCCTTCGCCTCGAAGTCGCGCTGCATCGCGCCGTTGAAGATGCCGTCGAGCACTGGAATGAAAAGTCGAAATCATCCGGCGGCGGTTCGCGCTCGCGCTTGTCCTTCGCTGTCACCAAAATCGGCGATCGCCCGGCCGCGCAGTTGCCCGACGATTCCCCTCTGCTGGCCACGCTGCGCGCCGTTGACCGTCATCTCGGACTGCGCACCGATCTCCGCCTCGGCTCCACCGACGCCAACATTCCCCTCGCGCTCGGCGTCCCTTCCCTGTCGATCGGCGCAGGTGGCGATGGTGGCAACGCTCACACACTGCACGAATGGTATTCGGCCAGGGACCGCGATCTGGGGCTCAAGCGGGTGCTTCTGCTTACGCTCGCGATTCTGGATTGGGCTGCGGAGATTTAGACGAGCTGCTTCCGGGTGACGCGCAAAGTCTCCTCGATCGAGCGGCTCTTTTCCCTCGTGCCGCGTCTAACCCCTCAGTGCGTGGCTTCGGCCTCATCCGTCTCCACGCGTGACGCGGAAGAGTCAATGCAGGACCTGCTGGCGAATCGCTATACTGAAGAAGCAGCGCCAACCACTCCCCAGCCGTCAGGCTGTGCTCGATCAGAGGTCAGTGAACTTTATGAAACCGCTCTCCGAATGGCTTCGCTCGCGCCGTCTTACCTCCGTATTCGTGTTGCTTGCCGCGATCTCGGTCGCCGTCGTGGCCGGGTCGTTCGCAGCTCACGGAGTCCACGGTCAGGAAAGTCAGAGCAGCAGCGACGCTACTCCTCTCAAGGTCGTCACCATCGCCCACTCCGCCGAATGACTTTGTCAGAATCGCAAAACTTGTCGGACCTGCCGTCGTAAACATCAACACCCAGACTCTGCCCAAGCAGTCGCAGAATCCCGGCCCCGGCCACTTCCGTCATTTCGCCCCCGGGCAGCCCAACCAGCAGAATCCTGGCGACGACGATAACCAGGACAACGGTCAGCAAGGGCAGGGACCGGACAACTTCCAGGACTTCTTCAATCGCTTCTTCGGCGGCCAGGTCCCCGGCCCCGATGATGGCGGCGACAATGGCCAGGTGCAGGAATCGCTCGGCTCAGGCTTCATCGTCGACGCCAAGGGTTACATCATTACCAATGATCACGTCGTCGATAAAGCCGACAAGATCTACGTCAAGCTTTCCACCGATCCCGACACCCAGGATCTTGGCCGTCCGGCCCGCGTCATCGGCGTCGACAAAGCCACAGATCTCGCAGTGATCAAGATCGACACCAGCTCGCCGCTGCCCACCGTCAAGATGGGCAACTCTGACACAGCTGAAGTCGGCGATTGGGTTGAGGCCATCGGCAGCCCATTCGCGCTCGCGCAAACCGTCACCGCCGGCATCATCTCCGCCAAGAACCGCACCATTGAACAGGGTGCACCCGGCCAGTTCCAGCACTTCATCCAAACCGACGCGGCCATCAACCCCGGCAACTCCGGTGGGCCGCTCCTGAACATGAACGGCGAAGTCATTGGGGTCAATACGGCCATTTACACCCAGTCAGCCGGCTATCAGGGCATCGGATTCGCCATGCCCTCCAACACCGTCGTCTCCGTCTACAACGATCTCATCAGTCCCAGCCACAAGGTTACGCGCGGCTCCATTGGCATTCAGTTCCGCGAAGGCCTGCCGGGCGCTGTCAATCGCGTTTACGGTTTCAAGAATGGCGTCCTTGTTCAGCAAGTTCAGCCCGGCGGCCCCGCAGACAAGGCTGGCCTCAAGGACGGCGACATCATCACCACGATCGACGGGCGCCCCATCAAAGACGGCGACGATCTCGTCAACGAAATTGCCAGCCGCGCACCCGGCTCGAGCATCCGTTTGGGCTACATGCGCGATGGCAAGCCGCAGGACACCACAGTGACCATCGGCGATCGCGACAAGGTCTTCGCCGATCTCAACAACCCGCAGCCTGAAAGCGATCAGGACAACGCTGGCGGCGCTGGCGAAGCCAAGCTCGGCGTCGTGGTGCAGGATGCCCCGCAGGCAACGGTCTCCCGCATCCATACTTCCGGTGTGGTGATCGAGTCGGTCCGCACCGGCTCTTTCGCTGACTTGCAGGGACTCGAGCCGGGCCTTGTCATCACCCACGTCAACCGGCAGCCAACTCCGAACAAGGAACAATTTGATGCCGTGGTGAGCAAGCTCAAGACGGGCGACGACGTAGTCTTTGAAGTGATCGACCCCCGTCATCCCGAACTTGGCATCAACTATATTGGTGGCACGTTATAGTCGTTTCGGGCCCGCGCCGGCAGCGATTTCTCGCTTCCGGCGCAGGTATCCAAAGTAATCCACTGCAGGGTAATCAATTCGTTTTCCCCTTGCCGCGTAACACCTCGTTCGCTAAACTTCTTGGAACAGCTCTTGAAATCTTCTTCTTTGGTCGGGCGGTTTAAGATGTTTCCATCTCGCGCTGGATTGTCGCTTCTGATCTCCGCGGCTCTTCTTGCGCCTCCCGCGTTCGCCGCGAGCACTCACCGAACGACCACCACCAGCCACACCGGCACGTCCCATAAGCTTTCGCATGGGCGGCACAGATCACGCCGCGCTCGCGGCCAGCAGGAAATTCAGCCCGATCGCGTGGCGCAAATTCAACATGCTCTGATCCGCGAACATTACCTGTCGGGCGAAACCAGCGGCAATTGGGATTCCGCCACTGTTGCTGCCATGCAGAAGTATCAAGCCGATCATGGCTGGCAAACCAAACTCATGCCCGACTCCCGCGCGCTCAAGAGTCTCGGCCTCGGCCCCGACTATTCCACCGCCCTCAACGCTAGCGGATCGAGCTTCTCTACCCCACCGGCAGCCGGCGAGCCTTCCCCCCAGACTTCAGGCTTCGTCGCCGCATCCGGCGTCCACCAATAGCACTCAAAATTCCTCAAGGCATCTCGGTCGTGAGCAGATCGGCCATCGTCTCACGCCTGCGAATCAGTCGCGCCTTCGAACCCTTGACCAGCACTTCTGCCGCGCGCGGGCGGGAATTGTAGTTCGAGCTTTGTGCCATGCCGTAGGCACCGGCGTCGAGCAGCGCCACCAAGTCGCCGGGCTCGACCGGCGCGAGCTTGCGGTCGCGCGCAAAAAAGTCGCCCGATTCGCACACCGGTCCCACCACATCGACGACGAGCGCCCGCCCTGCCCTCGGCGTCACGGGAACTATCTCGTGATGCGCCTGGTAGAGCGCAGGACGGATCAGATCGTTCATGGCCGCATCGGTGATCACGAAATTCTTCGCGCCATTGCGCTTCACATAAAGCACCCGCGCCAGCAGAGCGCCAGCCTGCGCCACTAGAAATCGCCCCGGCTCAGTCAGCAATCGGCCGTCAAAATCGCCGAGCGCGCGATTCAACACTTCGGCGTACTCTTCCACCTTGCCTGCCGCGTCAAAACGGCCGTCGTGATAGTCGATACCCAGGCCACCGCCCGCATCGATCATTCTTAGCTCAATGCCTTCGCTCCTCAATTTCCGCGCGAGCTTGCCCACGCGCTCGATCGCCGCGCCAAACGGTTCAGCGGATCGGATCTGCGACCCGATGTGAACGCTGATGCCATGAGGCTCAAGCCAGCGATTCCGAGCAGCGTGTTTGTAGATCGCCCGCGCCCGCCGAATATCGATGCCAAACTTGTGCTCGCGCAGTCCGGTCGAAATGTATGGGTGCGTATCCGCAAACACGTCTGGATTCACGCGGAGCGCGAAGCGTGCACGAATCCTTAGCTTTCGCGCGCGCTCGGCCAGAAGCGCCAGCTCCGCGTTGCTTTCCACATTGAACGCCAGAATCCCGGCCTTCAGCCCCTCGTCCATCTCCGTCGCCGTCTTCCCCACTCCGGAAAAAACCACGCGGTCGGCTGCTTCAGGTGCTGCTGCCAGCACACGCTCCAACTCGCCGCCCGACACGATGTCGAACCCGGCGCCGCGTCCCGCCAGCAGCTTCAGAATTGCCAGCGCGGAGTTGGCCTTTACCGCGTAGCAAACCAGGTGGTCCCGCCCTTTGAGCGCACCCTGGAACATCCCCAGCCGCTCTGCAATCTGGTCTGCCGAGTAGACGTAAAGCGGTGTGCCGAACCGCTTGGCAAGCGCCTCCAGCGGCACCGCTCCGCAATAGAGCGCGTCGCCCTCAGGGCGTTGAAACGGGCGCGAGGATGCTTTCTGAGCCACAGGTCTCGTCCGAAACCAAAAGAATAATCTGAGCCTACAGCATTCGGCCTTCGAATTCTCATCGCACTCGGCCTCTTTCACCGGCCCATTACAATGATTTTGTGGCTGATTTGCCTCCCATTGAGCTCGTTGATGTCGTCGGCGTCGGCTTGAACGCCACAGACACTCTAATTCCGCTCGAGCGATTCCCCGAGCCCGGCTCCAAGGTTCACTACGGCAATCGATCCACGCAGCCCGGCGGCCAGGTGGCGACTACCGTCGTCGCCTGCCAGACCTGGGGCCTGCGCACCCGCTACGTTGGCAAGCTCGGCGACGACGATGCGGCGCGCCTTCACAAGGATGCATTCCGCCGTGCGGGCGCCGAAGCGCGGATTGTCACCGTCCCGGGCGCCGCCAGCCTGCACAATGTCATCCTCATTGACGCTGCCGGCGAGCGCACCGTCATTTGCCAGCGCAACGACCAAATGGTTCTTCAACCGGAGGACCTGCGCCGCGAATGGATCGTGAATGCGCGCGTTTTGCACGTCGATGGTCACGACACAGGTGCTGCTACGCAAGCCGCCACCTGGGCGCGCGAGGCTGGCGTTCCCGTCGTCGCCGACCTTGATGACACGTATCCCGGCATCGAAGAACTCGTCGCCAACATTGACTATCTGATTGTCAGCGAAGATTTTTCCTGCCGTCTGATGAACGAAACCAATCTCGAGCGCGCACTGCGCCGCATGCAGTCGCGCTACGGCTGCCGCCTGAGCGCAGCTACGCTCGGTGAAAGCGGCGTGCTGGCCTGGGATGGCAAGCAGTTGATCCACAGCGCAGCTTTCCGTGTGCCTGTCGTCGACACCACAGGTGCCGGCGACATCTTTCGCGCCGGCTTCATCTACGGGCTCCTGCGTGACTGGCCGCTCGACTGCCAACTCGAGTTCTCCTGTGCCGCGGCCGCGATGAACTGTATGGCGCAGGGCGCACGCGGCGGCATCCAACCGGTTGCGTCAATCGAGAAGCTGATGGCCACGACCGCTCGACACGAGGCAAACTACGGCATGCAGGCTCTCGATTAGCCAACCGAATGCGCACCTGAAACTTCCGCGGGCTCGTTCCCATCCAATAAAATAGAGTCACTGGCGAAGGAGTCCTGATCAACTTCACGGCCTCCAGGCCGGATCGCCACGACGGAGCGATTGCAATGGCACTGATGAAGACATCGAATCCCGCCCTCGGCAAGAACACATTCAGCGATTTCCAGGGCAGCCAGTACGGCGGCAGCCTAATTGACGCTGCGTCGCGCATGACGCTGAGCGGCACCATCAACAAAACCGGCATTCTGCTGCTCTGCGCCGTGGTCACCGCTGCGTGGACCTGGAACTCGTTTATGCAGACGCGCGACCTGACGCTTGCCGGCCCAGCGTTGATGATTGGCCTCTTCGGCGGCCTGATCTTTGCGTTGATCACATCGTTCAAGAGGACGTGGGCGCCGATCACCGCGCCCATCTACGCACTGCTCGAGGGGCTTGTGCTCGGCGGATTGTCCGCCGTCCTCGAGCAGCGCTACCCAGGGATTGCAATGGAAGCCGTGGGCCTCACCTTCGGCACCCTCTTCGTTCTGCTCATCGCCTACAAATCCGGCATGATCAAAGTCACGCAGAAGTTTCGTCTCGGCGTGGTCGCGGCCACAGGCGGCATCTTTCTCTTCTACATGCTGGAGATGCTTCTCGGGTTCTTCGGCATCAACTTCACGACCGTGAACGGCGCCACTCCCATCGGCATCGGCTTCAGCTTACTCGTTGTCGCCATCGCCGCGCTCAATCTCGTCCTCGACTTTGACTTCGTCGAGCAGGGCGTTGCGTATGGCGCGCCGAAATACATGGAGTGGTATGCCGCATTCGGCATTATGGTCACGCTGGTCTGGCTCTACATCGAGATCCTGAACTTGCTTGCCAAAATGCGCAGCCGGAATTGAAAAGACAGTTCACAGTTCTTAGCTCGCTGTTCTTAGCTGGCCATCCACCACCTTCGCTGTGAACTACGAACCGTGAACTGTGAGCGGCACTACGTTCCCTGTGGCGAAATCAGCGTAAACGCCACGCTTCTCGCGGTGCTCCTCTTGTGCAGGGTGCCGCGCGGAATCACCAGCATGTCACCCTTCTTAAGCGTGAACTTCGTTGTCCCGTCGGCCTGCGGCGCACGCCACTCGCCCGGCCCGATGTTGTGCGCGCCCTTTGGCGTTCCGCCTACTTCGTAGATCGTTTCGCCGTCCAGAATCTGAAAGACATGATCCCGCCCCTCGTGCCATTCATACTCCGCGCCAGTCTTCGACGTCTCCACCGTCAGCACAACAGAAAAGTTTTTCCCTTGTACAAGGTTGTTGTTGCCTGGGTTGGCCTCAAGCGCCTTCACGTCGTCCTGAATCTGCTGCGCGGTGAAGAGCTGAAAGCTCGAACCGCCAGTCGCACTCTGCGCTTGTGAGCGCGCCACCGGAGCGAAAAGCGACGCATTCGCAATCGTGAAACCAGCAGCCGCACCCGCCGGCACAGCGCGCAGGAATTTGCGGCGGCCAGGATACTTTAAGACAACATTACTCATACGATTCTCCTCGAGACAGAAAAGCAATTCGTGCGAAATTCTATCAGTGCAGCGCGCGATTCGGATCAGAGTAGCAATCAGTCTGCGAACTGCCTCAGCCACGGCGCCATCAATGAAGCCACCTTCTTCGGCTGCTCGTACGCCGCATAAGTGACCGGCGCCCGCCAGCACGTGCAACTCGCAGCCGCCGGGAGCCGCGCGGAATGCCTCCATATCGGCCGCCGTCACGTTTGAATCTTCTGCGCCAGCAATGGCCAGCACCGGCACGCGAATCGTGGCCACGGTCGGAACCGAATCCGGCCGCGCCGCAAGCCCTGCCTGCACGGCAACTAGCGCCTCGGCCATCAACGTCATCTGCCCCCGCATTTCGCTCACCACTTCGGGCCGCTCCTTGCGTACCGAGGGCGCCACCGTATTCTGCGCCATGCCGTCGAAGAGCGCTGCAACGCCGTCCGTCCGCGCTCGTGCGATTGTCTCCATGCGTTTGGTCAGGTCTGCCTCTGCGTCCGGCTGCGGCTTGGAGCACACAAACATCATGCCGCGCATCCGTTGCGGCGTCCTCCGCCACAGCTCCAGCATCACGTAGCCGCCAATGGAGCATCCGCCAAATACTGCCTTGGAGATTCTTAGGTGATCGAGCAACGCGAGAATGTCCGCGGCAAGCTGAGCCATCGAGAGCACCGGCGCGCCGGGAAGACGTGCAAATGCTCCCGCCGGCAGCCCCGATCCCAGTTCCGAACGCCCGTGTCCGCGCAGGTCGGGAACAATGGCGCGAATCCCCGCTAGTTCTCGAGTAAGCGGCCGCCAATATTCTCGGTCAAGCGGCGTGGGATGCAGCAGAACAACTGGCAGCCCCTCGCCCGCGTCCCTATAGCTCAGCCTTGCGCCGCCAGAAAGGTAGCTACTGCTGGTGTCCGAGCTCATATTCGAGGAGGATACGCTCCCGGAAACGGCACCGTCTCCTCGGGAATACCGATCCATGCAGCCACGTAGGCCACTCCGACCAGTCCACTCGAAACGAAGAATCCGATCACGGTGAGAATGCGAACCGTGGCCACGTCCCATCCATTGGCCTGCGCCAAAGCCATGCAGACGCCGCCAATCATGCGCCCCGCGTGCGGCCGGATCAGCGGCCGACCCGGCATGGGCTGTGCCATCGGCGCAACCGTCCCGCAGCCCGAGCAAAACCGCGCCGTTGGGTGCAAAGCGCTACCACATTGCTGACAAAAGGCTGCCATGATCAATCCCTCCGAGGAATAAGCTCACTGCTTTCATCATACGGATTCGCATGCCCGCCGGTTCCATCGCGCATCTCGTTCTCGGCCTTCAGTTTCCGCCGTACGGTGTGCGGAGGTACCTTCGCGCCTGGTCAGCGCGCGAAGTATTCGGGCCGGCATCGATAGCCGCCTGGTAGTCGCGAATCGCAAGCTGGCGCTGCCCAGCCATATCGTGGCATTGGCCAGCGTCAAGCAGCGAACGGATTTTGAGCTCTGGTCCCACGCCGGGCGTCGATGCGGCTTGCTCATAGGCTTGAGCGGCCTCATCGTCATGTCGCTGTCCGCGCAATGCATCGCCGAGCCCAAAGTCGGCCAGTTCCATGCGGGCATCGGCAAAGTAGCCCGGCCTGGCATTGTCGGCCTGGATCTGCCGGTACACCTCCACAGCTCGCATGCCCTCGCCCGCGTCCTTGCGCAGGTTGGCCTCCTCAAGACAAAAGAGGTAATCGTGCGGATACTCGCCCTTCAGTTGCATCACAACCTGAATGGCTTCGTCGTACTTCCCTTCGCGCCGCAGAAACAAAGCGATCGCAGTTTTCGCGTCCAACCTGGTCAGCACGCCGCGGTTGCCATCATCGCGCAACATCGCCAGGCCCGTGGCCTTCGATCCCGTGATCCCCGCAAAGCCGATCATCAACTTAAAGGGCCAGGGCAGTGCGCCGACCACATACTCATAGACTCCAGTGATCAATTTCGCGTCCACATAATTCGGATCCAGCTCCAGCACGCGGGCGGCATCGTCCCGGGCCTTCGTGGCCAGGTGGAAACCCGTGCCAAAGGCCCGCTCCACCATCGCCACATACGTGCATCGCAGGCTGCGCACCCAGGCTCGCGCAAACAGTGCATTCACATCGTTGGGATTCTGGCTTAGACGCCAATCCGCCTCTTGCACAGCCTCGTCGGCCAGCGCAAAAATCTGGTCGCGCTTCTTCGGATCCTCCTCCGTCGCATGACGCCCAGTGAGGAAACCGTCATTCGCGTAGAAGGTGGTATCCAGCAGGTCCTCGTGGTAAAGCTCCTGGAAGATGATCGCGTTCAGCAGGTACGCCGTCGCCTGAGGGTCGCCGGGATGTGCCGCATGATAGCGCTCGAAGCCTTGAACCGCGCCGGCGTAATCCAGATTATAGAAATCCTTGAATGCCGCGCGAACCTGCGGATCGTAATTCATGGGGTTGGTATCGACGGCCGCTGCCCATGACGGACCCGTCGCCGCCAACCACAAGATCCCGGTCACCCACCAACGAATTCGCAACGGCCCCTCTTTCAACGCCAGTTTTCCTCTCTCTTATCGTATCGCCCGCAATCCGTTAGGATCGAAGTATGCCCATTTCCGAGCGATTGAATCCAACATCCGCTCCCAAGCACGCGCCCGTCGCTGCGGCCGACAAGCTCGAAGCTGCGCGCCAGCGCCTTATCGTCGCTCTCGACGTTCCCAGCGCGGCTGCCTCGGCCGAGCTGGTCAAAAAACTCGAAGGAACCTGCCAGTGGTTCAAGGTGGGGTTGGAGCTCTTTACCGCAGCGGGGCCCGCCGTCATCGAGCCAATCGTGTCGCGCGGCCACTCCGTCTTCCTCGACTTGAAGTTTCACGACATTCCCAACACCGTGGCCGGAGCCGTTCGCTCCGCCTCCGCGTGGGGCGTGCGCATGATGAACGTCCACGCCGCCGGCGGGCCAGCAATGCTGGCTGCGGCCAAGGGTGCGCTTGACGGCGTTGCAAACCCGCCTGAGCTTCTCGCCGTCACGGTGCTCACCAGCATGGACGCAGCCGCCTTGAAGGCAGCCGGAGTGGACCGCTCGCCCGCGCAACAGGTTGAGCTGCTGGCCAAGATGTGTTTCACGGCCGGCATTCGCGGCTTTGTCTGCTCTCCGCACGAGGTTGCCGCCCTGCGCGCGCTCACTGGTCCCGATGGCGTGCTGGTGATTCCCGGAATCCGCCCCGCGGGCGCAGAGGCCGGCGACCAAAAACGCCTTGCCACGCCGGCTCAGGCGCTCGCCGCCGGGGCAAGCTATCTCGTCGTTGGCCGTCCCATCACGCAGACGCCCGATCCCGCCAAAGCCGCTGAGTCCGTCCTCGCAGAAATGGCGGCGGCGCTTCAGTCGTAAGCCTTTCGCTCCCTCGCTTCCCGGACCCCGGTCTCTAAGCAAAAAGCCCGGCTCATCGCCGGGCTTTCCTCGTGGATAAAACCTCAACTAACGCTTAAAGCTTTTCGTAAAACTCGCATACGGAGCAAGAAATATATACTCCGCCTGGAACGCCTCTTTCGCGATCCTTCACGCGCTTGACGATGCGCGTGGGCTTGCCGCACTTGGGACAGTCGGTGGACTTCGTGGTGTCCATTACTTTCTTGCGGTCACCTGTTTTTGCAATTTTTGCCATCGGTAGGTGGTTCTCCTTGTGAGGTGTCTCTGCACTCATCCGCCGCGGCGGACGGCTTCAACGGCGCGGCCGCTGCTTTCACCCGCTGCAACGGATCGCTGAACGCATCCGCATTGCGCGCACAGAGCACGACTCGCTCTTACCAGTTTATATGAGCCGGGCTGCGAGACCCGCTCTGGGACCATGCAGGCCGACAAAGATCGGTTCCGCAAGAAAATGCTTTGCCGGGCCACGGCTGCCGAATTAGAATCGCGAGCGTAGCTTCCCCAGAACCCTCAACGGCTTCATTGAAACGCGTCGCTCGGCAGGAGTCTGCAGCCGTAAGTGTTGCTCAAACGATTTCCCCGGAGGAACGATGAACAAGCGAAATCTCCGCCGCGCCATGCTGGGCGCAATTTCCGTGGCCGCCGCCACTTTGTGTGCCCTGCCCGCATCCCTTCATGCCGCACCCGCTGCACGCGCAGGCAAGACCCGCACCTACTACGTTGCCGCCGATGAAGTGCAATGGGACTACGCTCCCTCAGGCCGCGACGAGGCCATGGGCATGCCCTTCGACGAAAACGCCAAGGGCTTTGTTGAAACCAGCGCCAATCACATCGGACGCGTTTACAAGAAGGCCGTTTACCACGAATACATGGACGCCACCTTCACCACGATCAAGCCGCGCGCGCCCCAGGACGCGTACCAGGGTATCCTCGGGCCTATTCTGCACGCCGAAGTCGGCGACACCATCAAAGTGGTGTTCAAGAACAACGCCACACATCCATACGGCATGCATCCCCACGGTGTTCTCTACGAGAAGGACTCCGAAGGCGCGAACTACAACGGCGGCAACGGCAACATGGAAGACCGTGGCGCCTGCGTCGCGCCCGGTGCCACTCACACCTATACCTGGAACGTCCCCGACCGCGCCGGACCAGGCCCCAACGATCCCAGTTCTCTCTTCTGGCTCTACCACTCGCACTGCGACGAGCTCCGCGACGTGGCCTCCGGGCTCTTCGGCGGCTTCGTCATCACCCGCCGCGGCATGGCGCGCCCCGACGGCACACCCAAAGATGTGGACGAGGGATTCGTCACCATCTTCATCGCGATCAACGAGAACGAGAGCTGGTATCTCGACGACAACATCAAGGCTCACATCGCCGATCCATCAAAACTCAATCGCTACGAGTTCAAGCCCGTCGACGCGGAAGGAATCATCGGCACTGTGGCCGGCATCGGCTTTGTCGATACCAACTACAAGTGGTCCATCAACGGAATGATCTATGGCAACTTGCCCATGATGGTGATGAAGAAGGGCGATCATGTGCGCTGGTACGTGGCCACGCTCGGCGATTTCGCCAATGCGCACACGCCGCATTGGCACGGCAATACGGTGCTGGTCGGCGGCCAGCGCACCGACGTGCTCTCCATCATCTCCGCGCAGATGATCACTGCGGACATGGTGCCGGACGCGGTTGGCATCTGGCTCTACCACTGCCACATTTCGGACCACATGCTGGCCGGCATGATGGCCCGCTACCAGGTGCTCGACCGCTGAGCGACCCTAAGCAGGCGACCGCTCGATCGGACAGCAAGCTGAAAGGCAACCGCAGATCCTTCGTCGCCCGCTGCGGCGGGCTCCTCAGGATGACAGTGCGTGGCGGGGGTTGGCGGGTCGGCATTGTCCGGCTATCCTGACACTGTCAGGGAAACTTCGGCCTCCAGGAGGATCCCATGCCCGCATCCGTCAACCGCCGCACCGTCGATCTCAGCCAGTTTCCCGATCTCGTCGTTGTCTACCTGGGCATGCGCGTCAACCGCCTCACCGGCTTGAAGACCTTGTTCGGCTTCGGGCCCCAGATCTCGAAGTCTGTCGCCGATCAACCTGACGGCCTGCTTCAGCATGAGAACTTCATGTTCTCGCTCTTCCCCATGCATGCCGGCATGCGCCAGTACTGGCGCGACATGGACTCGCTGCTCAAGTGGACGCGCTCCGATCCGCACCGCCAGTGGTGGAAGGGCTTCCTGCGCGACTCCGGTGGCACCGGCTTCTGGCATGAGACGTACACCCTGCGCGGCGGCATGGAAGCCATCTACGACGACATCGCCCCGAAGATCGGCTTCATGGCGTTCGCTCCTGTCATCCCCGCTCGCGGGTCGATGTTCGGTGCTGTCAGCCGCGCCAGCCGCGGCGAAAATCCCGAGCCGGTGGTCTCGGAAACCGACCTTTACGGCAAGTGACGAAACGAGCGAGCGAAACATTAGAAACAAAGGGGTTGTGGGGTATAAAGTGCACGTAATTGGACGGCCCTTTCTGAAGTTTCAGAGATGGTTTTGTTGATTCTAAACGAGTTAAATCGCGAAAGTTTGGCGAAAAGTTGAAATATTTTTCTTAAATATTTTCTCTTGCGGGAAATAAAAGAGTTAGAGGCCAGCGGGGTTAGCGGATTTAGAGGGGTAAGCGGAGCTAGCGCGGACCCTGGAGAGACGCCGGCGGACGGTGGTTGGTGGCCGGTGACCGGCGGTCGGTGGCTGTTCTGTTTGGGAATCATGGAACGAGTATGCGCCTGAAGATGGAAATGATCGGCAAACTTGCGGGAAGAAGTTAAAGAGTGAATAAGTGAATGCGAGTGAATGAGTTAAGGGGTTTTTGAGGCGGCGAGTTTGCGTGGGGGGGACTTGACAGGCCGTTTCGGTGCCTCGGGAAGCGGCCTTCTACGCGTCGGACGCGATGGCCCGGCGAAAAGCAAAGGCTCCCGTTTCGCAGCCGAGTCGCTTGCGCCAATTCCCGCAATCCGACGCATGGGGAATTGCGGTTACCGATTTCGCTTGTCTTAGAAAATCGGCGAACTGGCGTCGAGCAACAATTTGCGATGGGCGAGCCAAAGTGCGTTGCGTTTTCGTTCTGCCTCAACTCAAGGCTGTAAAGAGAGACGATTATCGGAATGCCGATATACGGTCGCCAGAATTTCTAATTTGGTACGTTTTTTCCACTGGTGATAGATCGGCCTGAGGTAATACCGAGTACGCTGCTAGACTTTACTCAGGAGGAGACCAGCTGTGGCTCGCTCAGACTTGCTACTCAATTTAGTGAGGGCTGGGTTCGAGGGGGAGCGGGAGCTCTTCACGAAAACTGTCGAGGCGGTAATCGCGGAGGAGCGGTCAAAAAGCCACCATATTTTGGCCGATTCGCTCACTCATGCGGCTTCGCGTGCCAAGCGGCCAGAGTCTTCCCTTCAAGTCGTATCGAAAAGCCCCGCTGCCGAACTGCTCTTAGAACAGCGTGCGGAGCTCGAATTCTCGGATCTAATTTTGCCCCCGGCCGTTCGTATTCTCGCCACTCAGTTCGTCGAGGAGCAGCAGCGGTCCGACCTCCTCCGTTCCTACAATTTGGAGCCTAGAAACCGAGTACTTCTCACCGGGCCGCCGGGGAACGGCAAAACGTCCTTGGCGGAGGCTATTTCAACGGCTCTGTCGGTCCCATTTCTTGTCGTTCGCTACGAGAAGGTGGTCAACAGCTATTTGGGCGAGACGGCAAAGCGTATTCAGGAGGTCATCCAGTACGCGCGCTTACGCCAGTGCGTCTTGTTTTTCGACGAGTTTGATGCGCTTGCAAAGGAGCGCGAGGACAGACAGGAATCCGGCGAGATCAAGCGAGTGCTCAATTCCTTGCTTCTCGAGATTGATCGCTTACCCAGCTACGTCGTTCTAGTCGCGGCAACCAACCATCCGGATTTGTTAGATCGGGCGGTCTGGAGACGATTTCAGATTCGAGCCAATCTGCCGATGCCGAATCGAGGAGATATTGCGCGGTGGTTTGATCTTCTCGCTGCTCGTTTCCCGCAGTTCGAGGCATCGAAAATGAAACGATCTTTTGCGCGGCTTGAGGGTGCCAGCTACTCGGAGTTACACGATTTGGCTCAGAATGTCTTACGAAGGTCCGTATTGGATGGAACAGCAAGTCCGGATCGAGCCTTTCAGGAGCAGATGAGACTCTGGATTCTATGCCATCCGAAGAAGGGTATTGGGCGCAATGGGCACGTTGCCAATTCTGATCTTTCCAACCTACCTAACCGCCGCGCGAGCGAAGGGTCACGGCGGACCGACGGCAATTCACCTGCCAGACGCGGCACGACAAGGCGCACGGATAGGGCCCCAGATCCAAAGGCTCGAGCAAGCGTTCGCTGAGGGACGCGGTGCGCTCAGGGCCGACGTCGAGGGCGCGGAGCCCGAAAAGGTTATTGTTCTTGAGACTGTCGGCTCAATCTCAAATTTTTTCAATGCTGTTCGGCACATCCCGGGGATGGAGTGGCTCGCAGAGGTCGATGAGGAAACTGCCGCGGACGAGGACTTCTATTACCCTGAACGGCGAGACGCCCCAGTCTCGGGCCGCTTGTTTCTCGTTATGGCAAATCGCGCCGCACTCGACGAGTTGTTGCGGCTGTGGGCGGCATACCAAGCAAACCCGGAGCATCCTTTCCCGCGGAATTTTAATAAATGGCTAGATCTCTTTCGCCGGTTGAGGACGCTGCGGCTGTGGAGTGTTGAGGATCGTATACGCGACACTCGGCTTTTCGAAAACTGGCGTTTTGAAATTGAAAACGGCCGACAGACGGTTGCGTTTGAGGCAGAGCTTTGGTACCGAGGCGAACACGAGGCACGGCGCCGGGCCGCGCTTGGGATCGAACGTGCCGTCGCCGCCATAGGCGGCCAGGTGGTGCGGGCGTCGGAGCATCCCGAGATTGCATTCCACGCTGTACTAGGCTCGCTTCCGGGTGCTGCAGCGACGCAGATTCTTGAAAACGGCGCCATACAGCTATTGCAGCTGGACGAGGTCATGTTCCTTCGTCCGGCAGGCCAATCGATTTCAACTCCACCCGATTCACCTCCGATAGATTTTGTAGGGAACACCGGGGCGGATGCAAGGCCTGCGGGATTGCCGCGCATTGGACTCCTAGACGGGCTTCCTTTGGTTAACCATGAACTACTTGCCGGTCGGCTTGTCGTCGATGACCCGCAAGGATGGGAGCAGGACTACCAGGCTGGAGAACGTGTGCATGGCACGGCGATGGCGTCGCTCATCGTGTGGGGCGATCTTTCGTCGACAGGCGACGCGCTTCCGCGTCCCCTTTACGTTCGGCCGATCATGCGGCCTGATCCTCGCGACTTTCGGGCGCTGCGGGATGAGGCTATGCCCGCGGATCAGCTTCCTGTTGATTTGTTGCACAGCGCGGTGAGACGCCTCTACGACGGCGAGGGACCGACGCCACCGGTTGCTCCTGGTATTCGGGTCCTCAACCTCTCAATTGGAAACGCCAACCGCCCGTTGGACGGTCCGATGAGCCCCTTGGGGCGAATGATCGATTGGCTCTCGTGGAGATACCGGGTTCTGTTCCTTATCAGCGCAGGAAACGACGGTTCAAATATCAACCTGGAGGTCGCGCGCGACCAGGTCGGAGAGTTGACGGATGCGGACCTTTCCTCAGCGGTGGCTCGCGCCGTTCATGCAAGTGCGCACTTGCGCCGGATTCTCTCTCCCTCTGAGGCAGTAAACTCAATCACCGTAGCTAGCGTTCACGGAGATGATTCGAGCGTGGCAACCCCGGCTGCACTCGTCAATCCGTACCCCGAGACGGGCTATCCAAGCCCTTTCAATCGGATCGGCCTTGGATTCAAACGTTCGGTAAAGCCGGAGGTTTTGTTCGAGGGCGGGGTGCAGCTTTACAGGGTGTCTGCTAATCCAGACGAACCCACTGGCGTACTCGAATTGGTCAAGACATCGCGGACTGGGCCCGGGCAGTTGGTTGCTTCTCCGGGCCGAGCTGGAGAATTGCGAGCCTGCCGATATGAATGTGGTACCAGCAATTCGACGGCATTGGGCAGTCGCTCTTGCGAATGGATCCTGCAAATGTTGGACTCGCTAGAAGCGGAGTGGAGTCCCGAGGCGTTAACCCTTCTGACCAAGGTGCTCCTAGTTCACGGCAGTGCGTGGACCGAAACCGCAGATGAGTTCAAACAGAGCCTGGGGCTCGGTAATGATTACCGTGATCACATTGCCCGATATTTCGGGTACGGGGCCGTACAGCTTGAGCGGGTTTTGGGCTGCGAGAATCATCGCGTGACGGTCATTTCGGCTTCGCAAATCGGCGACGGTGAAGGCCACTTGTATGAACTGCCCTTGCCTCCGAGTCTTTCGGGCCTTGTTGGTATCCGGCGGCTGGTGGTCTCGCTGGCGTGGTTGACCCCGATCAATCCGCTGCACCGCGACTATCGGCGCGCCGGGTTATGGGTGAGTACGCCGGAGAGCGCGCTGAACACGGCGCGCATTTGCGCGCAATGGCAGACCGTGCAACGCGGAACGATGCAACATGAGATTTTCGAGGGGGACGCTGCGGTTGCCTATCTTGACGGCGCAACAATCCGGATAAAGGTTAACTGCCGTGCCGACGCAGGGCGCCTCGAAGATCGCGTCCCTTATGGCTTGGCGGTGACCCTCGAAGCAGCGGAGGATCTGCGCGTGCCCGTTTACGAGGAAGTCGCTGAGCGTATCAGCCTGCAAGCTGAAGTGCGGGCGGTCTAGGGCTTCAGCCCCTCGAGATCGAGAAGGGCCTAAAGTTCGGGAAGCGTCAGGCCTTTATGTAAAGAAAAGTGCGGGTATCAGCCGCTTCCCCGCCGATACCTCATTTTCTCTAATTCGCTTCATCACCCGCTGTGCCCGTTGACACAAGCTGGTTCGATCCGGCTGGGGGCGGCTGCTTGGCTGGGGCTGGAGGCGTTGTGCTGCCGGAGTAAATGCGCATCCGGCGGACTGATTTTTCCTCCCCGGTCCCCAAAAGGCGAGGGACCGGGGGCACCCGGCACTCGTCCAGGCGCGTCCCCCAAGAAGAGTGTTTACTCGCCAAGAATCAACGGCACATAGCTTCGGGCGTCTTGCAGCAATTCCTCGCGAGTGATACCAACCTTGGCGCGAAGCTGCAAACCCTGCAGCAAGTCAACGAGCAAACGGCCTCGCACCTTGGCAGAGGGTGTGCGAGTCAGACGGCCCGCCTTTATCTCCCGCTCGAAACGTTTCGCGAAAATATCGGCGGATCCGGTCAGGCCCTTCTTGAGCCGGGAACGGATCTCCGTTACCCGCTCCGACTGTCCCAGCGCAGCAGCGGCCATCATGCAGCCGCTGCGAGCCTCGCCAGTACAGGAGTCGACGGTAGCCTCGCAAAACGCAGTTACTGCCTTGTGGATGTCCGGCTCCGCTTGAAATGCTGCCATTCTGGGAGCTCCATACGTCAGCCCATAGCGCTCGACCGCCCTGAGCAGCAGCGTGGACTTGTCTCCGAAGGCTCGGTATAGCGCGGGTTTGGTGACGTTCACGGCGCGCGCGATCCGATCCACGTCGACTCCTTCATAGCCATGCTCCCAAAACATCTCAACGGCACGGTCGAGTGCTTCGTCGGGGATAAAGCCCTTTGGACGTCCTCGGGGGCGCTTCGCAACAATAGTTACCATGGCGTACGAAACTCCTTGCATTTCCGCTGTGATTATCGTACTCTCGCGTTTGTAATGCTGCAAGACAGATAAACACAGGAAACAACATGGATAGGTTCAACGGAAAAACAGCACGACCTTCACCCTACACCACGGAGACGCCCATGGAACATTTGATCGCACTCGTCACCGGCGCCACCTCCGGGCTCGGTTATGCGGCGGCCCGCTTGCTCGCCGCCAAGGGCTACCGCGAGGTCATCGTCACCGGGCGCAGTCTGGCCCGGATCCAGGAAACAGTCGCTCAGCTCGCGGCTGAGACCAAAACGAAGATCTTCACGCCGCTGGAGTTGGATCTGAACGCGCCAGCCAGCGTTCAGGCCGCCCTCGCCTCGCTGGTCAAGCGAGAGCGGCTGATCGATTTCCTACTGCTCAATGCCGGATTGGTCCCAACCAAGAAGCGCGTGATCACTGCGGCGGGCATCGAGGCGGCTCAGGCCCCGCTGATCGGCCATCATCAACTGACTGTCGGGTTGCTTCGCGCCAACCTTCTTAGCCCCAACGCGCGGATTGTTATCGCCGGCGCGGAGCCTGCCCGCGGGGGCGTACCCATGTTCAAGTACACCGACGTGCCAGCCTTCGCGGCCAAATACTACCGGGGCGACCAAACCGCGGCTGTTGAAGCCCTGCTGCGCAACGGGCCGAACGTGAAGTACGTGCCCAACAATGCGTATGCTGACGCGAAGCTCATCATCGCTTGGTGGACCGCGGCGCTGGCCCACCGGCTGCCTTCCGGCATGGCCGTGTACGCCGTATCGCCCGGTGGGGCGACCGACACCAAGGTGGTGCGAAACGCTGGCCCGTTGTTGAAGTATCTGTTTATCCCAATCGTGAACCTCATTCCCGGCATGAATCAGACGCCGGAGACCGCGGCCCGTCGGTACCTCCAGGCGTCGGAGTTCGGAACCGACGTCTCAGGGCAATTCTTCGCCTCGGCTCAAGGGAAGTTCTCAGGCCCAATTGAGGCGCAGCGCCACCCACACCTCCACGATCGCGCCAGCCAGGAAGCCGCGTGGCAGGCCGTCGTCAATGTCTCCGGTATCGACTTGTCTAGCCCAGCATCCTTGAGCGCGGTGTCCTGAAGGAAGCGCTGATCGGCGCGCCTCTGGATGCAAAACCACATCGCCACATCCCTAACTTCGAATCACGGCGACAGAACGAACAACAACCAGTCACCAGGAGAATAAACATGAAACGGTACGAAGGCAAAAAGGTGGTAATCATCGGCGGCACGAGCGGCATGGGGCTCGCTACGGTGAAGATGCTCCTCGATGGAGGCGCGCGCGTTGTGGTGACGGGTCGCTCGAAGGAAGGGCTGGAATCGTCCCAGAAAGAACTTGGAACTGAGGCCATCGTGGTTTCGAGCGACGCGCGGTCGTTGACGGACCTCGACGCACTCGCCTCTCGAGTGAAGGCCGAGTTCGACACACTCGACCTGCTGTTCGTCAATGCCGGGTTCAGCATCCGAGCGCCTCTGGAGAGCATCACCGAAGCCATCTACGACGAGATGTTCAACCTGAACGCCAAGGGACCGCTTTTCGCGGTGCAGAAGTTCGCGCCGCTCATAAACCGGGGAGGGTCTGTCGTCCTCACGACCTCGATCGCCAACGTCAAAGGAATGGCCGGCAACGCCACATACGGAGCCGCCAAGGCCGCGCTACGATCATTCGCTCGGACGCTCGCTGCTGAGTTGCTTCCTCGAGAGATTCGCGTCAACGCAGTGACACCCGGTCCCATCGACACGCCGATCATCGGCAAAGCGTTTCCCGCTGACGCAGCCACTCAGATTAGGGAAATGATGATTGGTATGGTCCCGATGAAGCGCTGGGGGACGTCGGAGGAAATCGCGAAGGCCGTCCTCTTCCTCGCGTTCGATGCAACCTTCACTACCGGCGCCGAACTTCCGGTCGACGGAGGATGGTCTCAACTCTAAAGTGTGGACCTCGCTTGATGAGCTGACCGATGAGTATCAGCGCGGAGATGCAGGCCGGTAAAAGGAGGAGTATGAACATGCACAATCTGGTAGTGAGCTGTTTGGTGGCTGCTTATCTCGCAGCGAACGTGTACGCGATTGTGAAGGTACGAGTGTTCGAGTTGGCCCGTTCGCGCAAGCAACTCATACTCTACGGCGTTCCTTTCATATTGTGGGGCTCTGTCATCCTGATGGGATGTTGGCTCATGGAGATCATGCGCCGATTCGATGAATGGGCCGCCTAATGGCCCATTGAGATGACTTATTTTGCGGACAAAGCTTCGAACAAATTAGCTGAGAGCCGGAGTGCATTGTGAACTCCGGATACGAGCAGCGTGGCCAAGTGTTCTCGACTGACGACTTCTGGCCCAAGCACTCATTGAACTCGCGCTTAGCCATCTGGTTCTGGGATTGGTACTCACAAACGCCGACATCTCCCGCATCCCCTCGCGCTGATACCTCAACCGCGTTCATTCGTTTCATCTCCAGCTGGGCGCATCGAGGCCATTACCGGCTGGGACTTTTTGCTCTGGGCGCGGTACGGGCCAGAGAGTGCTTTGTATCGGGGCTCAGCTTTGCAGCTTGCTGAAAACGTCCCAGTTGTGTCGGAAAACTCGCGTGAATCAACCCCCAGGGGCTAAAGCCCAAGTCAATTTGTTGCGGCTGTTGCGGCATGGCTAAAGCCAAGCCCTGATACAAAACATTGCTCGCGGGATGGTTAAAAAAATGCCCTGATACAAAGCGTCGAAGGATGCGCGGTGGATGAAGCAGCGCAGATGAGGAAGGCAAGGGGCAGAGCCGACGTTATTTGTTGCGGCGGTAGCGGCAGTTGGGCATGAATCCCCCGCCTACCAATCAAGCCCTGATACAAAGCCCAGCCCTGGCAGGCGGGGATTTCATTTATGTGATGATGATCGCCGTCGCGCTTTTGCCTTGGAGGGTTTCAGCGTTTTCGTGGTCTTTGCACGCTCTCGAATCGGCCTCAACTCAAGCAGCTCTTCAACGACATACGCGCCGGTCGTTCCGTCGGAGAACGTGACAATCAACCCGTCATCACCGTCGGGTTCGGTGGTTAGTATCCGTATCGCTGTGGCTGTCATACGGGGTATGTACTCTTGTTTAACAACCGATTCTGTATCGTATTGCTCACATGACGCTCGTGGCCTGAGAATATGACTTCTTGAAACCGCGCCGGCACCCGGAGTTCGGCGTAGACTTCGCGTATGGCACAGAGACCGGAATTGCAAATCGACTACAGCGCGAATTCACATCCAGTCGCCGCGAAGTGTTCGGCCTGCAACGCTCAAATGCCTCTCATGGAATCGAAGGGCGCTTCGTCAGCGGAAAGCGGTCGATGGTTCGCAATTCAATTCGATCTCCACATGAGACAGAAACACATCCACGAAACCGCAAGGTGATCCAAGGCATCTGCGTCCGTGCGGCCGATGAGACGGTGGGGATCCGGATGGGCAGGGGCTAAAGCCCATTCAACTTTTTTATGCATATCCTTGGCATGGCTAAAGCCAAGCCCTGATACAAAGCATGGCTTGTGGCGCAGCTAAAAGCCGTGCCGTAGAATTCGAAGGGGAAGAATCGGGGCTTTAGCCCAAGTTATGGCAAGACCAGATCGCAACGCCCGACCAGACGAGGTTCTGAGCACAGCGCGCACTTTTTTCGCGACCACCAAGACATACGGAGGGCGCCGCCTGTTGCAGTCCAATCGAAATGCCACACTTTTGATCGAGGTTCTGCGCTCCTATGTGGCGGCGCGGAAGTTTCAACTCCTCGATTTCGTGGTGATGCCGAATCACCTGCATGTGCTCATCACGGTTCCAGGCGCGATGACGATCGAAAAGGCCATGCAGCTCATTAAGGGAAGATTTTCCTATCGCATCAAGAAGGATTTCGGATATCCGGGCGAGGTGTGGCAGGCAGGGTTCTCGGAGGTTAGGGCGGACAGCACGGAGAGCGTTGCAGGGTATCGAGAATACATTGCCCAGAATCCGGTGAAGGCTGGGCGGGCGTGGTTGGGGAATATCCATATTGCTACGGTTATTTGGCGAAGAAAAAAGCGGGCAGGGGCTAAAGCCCATTCACCTTCTTAATCCGAATTTTCGGCATGGCTAAAGCCAAGCCCTGATACAAGGCATTGTTCACTGCACGACTTAAATCAAGCACTGATACAAGGCATTATTTGCGGCATGACTGAAGTCAAGCCCTGATACAAAGCATGCCTAGGCTGATTTGCTGGCTTGCAGGCTTGTTAGTTCGTCACGGCGCCGGTGGTGCGAGCCGAGACCAACTGATTCGATCCGGCAGGAGGCGTGGTGCTCGCTGGAGCGGGCTGCGCGGTGGTCCCACTGGGCTGCGAGTTTGGCTGCGATGCGGATCGGCTTGGAGAAGCGGATGCACCGGGCTCCGCGGGCTTGGGCTGCGTGCCAGCGGGCGGGGCGGTTGCGGGCGGGGCGGTTGCGGACGGCGTGCTGGACTGCTCGTCGGGATCGGCGCCGGGCATGTCGTCAGGGTGCGGCTTGGGGAATTGCACGGGGCGCATCACGCCTGTGCTTTGGCTATCCGTGGGCAATTTTTCACCGGGGTTGCGCAGGCTGGGCGGCGCAGGCGCCTCCTGCTTATCGGGATCGACTGCTACGTCACCTTCCTTGATGGTGCGCGTTTTGGTCTCAGCCAGCTCCGGCGTTCCGGCGGCCATGAGCATGGGCGAAACCACGTCGGTAGTGAAGACTTGCAAGGGCCGCCCCTCTTTGGCAATTTCAACGCGGATGACGCGGTTGCCGTTGATGCGAACAAAGTCGACTTCTTCGGGCGGCGTGCCGAAGATCCACTCTTCGAACGGCATCTGGCCGTCCATCTCGCGAGTTTTGGAGTTGGGCTGCCCCTTGGCGAACATCACCATGTCGGTGTTCATTCCGACGAGCACCTTGTGGCCGAGGATGGCGTCTTTGAGGGCTGCGGGCAGCGTGTCAGTGAATGCCTGGATGGGCGACTTGACATCGAAGGAGACGAGCGGGGCCAGCAGCGCCTTGACCTGAGCCGATGTGAGATCGGGAACATAGTTGGGGAAGACAAGTGTGATGCGCGAGCCAGCCGGATCGCCCTGCTGGTCAATCAGCGAGGGGTCCGTGTCCGGGTCGTCCATCGGCCCTCCGGCCGAAATTTGGATGTGGCGCAGGAATCGATGCTTGAAGTCGGGGCCTCCATCAAAGTCGAGGACGATGCGGGATTTGTCGATCTTGATGTCGGAGACCACGACGCGCGTGCCGGGCTTGGCGGAGAGCCCCTCGTTGACAACCATGTTGAGATAGCTGACTCCGGCCGGCTCAAGCTTGCCGTTGGCCTGGAGGGTGAGCCCCTTGTGTCCGCGGGGAAATGGGCGATTGGCGAATCCCTGGTCGGATTGGAGGTCGCGCTCGAGGAGAATCCGCGACTTAGGATCGAGCTCGGTCTTGGGCAAGTCAACATGGGTGGGCGTGATCTGCAAAAACTGGCGATCGACCTGGCCGGTAGTGGCGACGGGGCCATTGCCGCCGCCGGTGTCGACAGTGATGACCTGGGCGGTGGCGACTTGAGGGCCGGAAGCTGCGGCCATGAGCAACGCGGCACATGCGCAAGCGGGCGCGATGCCGAGGAGACGTGTGCGCAGACGGGCGAGTGGGGCCGGGCCGAATGCGCCGGATCGGCGGATGGGGAAAACGTCGGGGGCGGGCAAACGCCGGTTCATGGAAGCCTCCCATGGCTGCGACGAACGTTGATAGGCAAACGTTAGCGCCGATGGGGGAGAAAAGGCAAATGAGACGGTGGACGGTGATCAGCGGTCGGTGGTCTGGGATCAGAAAGGCACCGGAGCAAGAGAGCGAGGGAGCGAAGGCGAGGACGCCCGCACGACAGCCGGCCGGGAGACCGGCGCTACAAAGACTGGGACTGCGGGGCAGTGGGGCTGAGGCGCGGAGGGACTATCGAGGGGGGTCGGGTGGGGTGGGTTTTGCTGATCCGTGTTCCTTGATCGTTGTTCCGCTCCCTACGATCTGGACCAGGCCGGGAGCTGCGGGTGCCGCAGCAGGGCCCATGGCTGCCTCGTGCTGTGCGCGCGCGGCGGCGTCGAGATCGACGGGGATTCCGCCGGACACAATGACCGGGGCGTTATAGCGGAAGTCAAGATCGCGCGTGACGCGATAGACCACGGGAATGGCAGCGAGAAGAACGACGCACGCCAGCCAACTGCCGTTGAGCCCGAAGGCTCCGCCCGAGAGCCAGAGGGGCCCCATGGGGTCGCCCTGAACGACGGGCGAATGGCTGCTGACACCGCTGACTGCGAGACCGAAGACGAGCGCCTGGCTCGCCTTCCAACCAAAGTTGAGACCCCAGCTGACCCACAGCGCGCGCGTGCGGAGATAGGCGGTGGAGAGCAAGAAGCTGAAGGCAAGCGAGACGATGAAGCTCACACGGCTGGCAGAGGGATTGAGCGCCTGCACGATGGCGTAGATTGCGGCAAATCCAAGCACGGCGCCAGCCGGCCCTACCGCGCGGATAAAACACTGGAACGCGTAGCCACGATAAGCAAGCTCTTCCGCAAGGGCGACTGCAGCGAAAAATGCGGCGTCGGCTACGAGCCAGCCCCAGGATGAGCCCTGTGTGAAGAGAGAGATGGCAATGCCGCCGACAACCAGCATCGGCAACACGCAAACCAGCGCCGCTCCCCAACCGATGGCAAGGCCTAATCCCATTTCGCGTGGCCAGCCTTCGCGGCGCGGCAAGCCCTGCTCGCTGATGGGGTGGGCTTGGTGGTCGAGCCAGAAGCCCATGACGGCAAATCCTACAAGGAGCAGAAACGCAAGCATGGTTTGCTCGACGAGCGGAAACCATGCGCCGCCGACAAAACCTTGAGCGCCATGAAAGGCCAACGACCGCGCCAGGAAAAAGTAGAGGATTGCGGCGAGGAATTGCAGGTAAGCGCGCAAGCGGCTGCCGGTGTAGCCGGGTTGGCTCATGCGGGCCTCCGGGGCGAGGCGGAACTGCAGCGACTGGCTCGACAGGCCGCGCAACGTGTGACGCGCACATTCACTCGATCATGCTTCATGGTTACCGTGTCGACTGTCCTGCCGGCCGCAGGGCAATCGGAGAGTCAGCTTTGCATGCAGATCAGCTTTGCGTATAAAACTGGGCAATGTTGCGGAACTTTTGCTGCCGCGCGGATACCATCGCATCAACGGGCATGGCTTTCAACTCGGCGAGGTGCTTTTTAAGCGCCGATCCCAACATTCCGGTTCCGGCCTCGCGGTCGAGGTGGATGCCTAGCGGCGGTTCGACAACGATCTCGTCCACGCAGCCCATGGCGGCGACTTCGGGCGCTGAGATACGCATGGCCTCGGCGGCCGCTTGCTTATGCGCCGCGTCGCGCCACATGATGGCGGCGCAGGACTCCGGAGTGATGACAAAATAAAGCGCATTTTCGAGGATCAGCACGCGGTCGCTGACGGCCAGCGCCAGCGCTCCGCCCGATCCGCCTTCGCCGCTGATGACCGAAATCGTGGGCACGCGCAGGCGAGCCATCTCGCGCAGGTTGCGGGCGATCGCCTCGGCCTGACCGCGCTCCTCCGCGCCGACGCCGGGGTAGGCGCCAGGCAGATCGATGAGGGTAATGACGGGGCGGCCGAATTTCTCCGCCAGCTTCATGGCGCGCAGCGCCTTGCGGTAGCCCTCGGGATGCGGCATGCCAAAGTTGCGGCGCACACGTTCCTTGGTGCTGCCGCCCTTGCGGTTGCCAATTACCATCACTTCATCGTCGCCGAGGCGGGCCATGCCGCAGGCCACAGCTTCATCGTCGCCAAAGGCGCGATCCCCGTGAATCTCGCTGAAATCGGAAAAGATTCGCTCGATAAAATCCATGGGGTATGGGCGCTGCGGATGCCGCGCCCGCTCGATTCTGTCCCACGCCGGCGAAACGGGCTGCGTCTGGGAATAGACCTCTGTTTCCTGTTCACTCATTGATTTTCAGGCGCCGTACGCGCATACTACCGGCCCTCTGGTCATTCTACGGGGCCGAGCCGGTTGGGACAAATGCGACGCAGGGACTAAGGGAGCGGTAACAGTGCGGGCGAGGACGCCCGCACGACAGCCGGCCGGAGGCCAGCGCAACAAAGACAGGGACTGCCAGACGAGGGACCAGTGACGAAGCGACAAGTCGGCATGGCGCGGGTGAAGCTTCATTCGTGGAGCGGGCCCAAGCAGAGATTAATGCGCTCCGTTGGCGTGGGTGGAACGCCGCGTGGCCAAGCGGCTAACCTGCTCGCTTTGTTTCACCATCTCGTGGACCGCAAATCCCTTCTCAGCGAGCGCACCGGTGGGGCAGGCCTGCACGCATTTGCCGCAGGCGGTGCAGTTCGATGCGTGTCCCCAGTCGTCTTTCAGATCGCTCACAATGCGCGAATAGATGCCGCGCGAAGAGACCTCCCAAACATTCGCACCTTCGAGCTCGGCGCAGACGCGCACGCAGCGCGTGCACAAGATGCACCGATTGTGGTCGAGGACGAAGCGAGGATGCGTCATATCGACGGCCAGACGCGGATTGTTGTACGCATAGCGCACGTGAGTGACACCGAGCGACTGCGCCATAGACTGAAGCTCGCAATGGCCGTTGGAAACGCAGGACGAGCAGACGTGGTTGCGCTCCACAAGCAATAACTCGACGGCCATGCGCCGGTAGAGGGTGAGGCACGCAGAGGAAGTCTTGATCGCCATTCCCTCCTGCACAGGCGTCGTGCAGGCCGGCAAGAGGCGGTCGGTTCCGCCCAGCTCGACGACGCACAAGCGGCAGGCGCCGACAGCGCTCAGGCCTTTGAGATAGCAGAGTGTTGGAATGTACTTTCCATTCGCCTGCGCCGTCTCCAGGATGGTGTCTCCCTCGTGCGCGGTCACGAGCTCGCCATCGATGCGGAGGGAGACGTTTTTCGTTGCTTTGATGCTTGCGTCCATTTTGTACCAACTTCTGTTCAAGCGACTGAAACTGTCATCGAATTTCCACCTTTTCCTCAAACTTTGCGGAAAAGACGGGGCAACCTTTCATACAGTTCCGGCTCTATCCAGCTCCCTGGGCATTGCGTAAATCGCAACGCAGGCAGCGGCGGCACTCTTCCAACGCCTCCTGCGGGCTGAGCCCTGTGACCACTTCTTCCTGCGAGCGAACGCGGCCGCCGGCGGGCAACGAAGCTGCGGCGTGGCGGCGCGAGAGGCTCGGCTCTCCCGGCGCCAGGTGGCTATATTCGAAGTCGGGAAAGAGCTGCTCCCATCGTGCAATACCCGCTGAACCCGTTTGCTGCTCGTGACTCGACTGGGCCATCAGTCTCTCGTCGATTTTCCTTGCCGCCTGCTTGCCGCCGCTCATGGCGTTGGACATGTTGGAAGCGCCAGTGATCACGTCGCCGCCGGCATAAAATCCTGCGCGGCTGGTCTCAAAGGTAAAGCGGTCAACAACGATGGTTCCCTCTTCCTTGAGCTCGAGACCCGAGGCGCGGCAGAAATCCATGTCAAACGTCTCGCCGACCGCCATGATCACGCTGTCACATTCGAAGCGCTGGACCTCGTCGGTAGGAATGGGGCGTCGCCGCCCGGATTTGTCGTATTCGCCGAGTTTCGTTTTGACGATCTCGATGGCCTTAACGCTGCCGTCGGTGCCGCCCAGGATGCGATGCGGCGCGGCGAGGAAGACAAATCGAACACCTTCTTCCTCGGCCGCCTGAATCTCTTCATCGATCGCCGGCATATCTTTGCGCTCGCGGCGATAAAGGATGGTGGCTTGCGCACCCATCCGCATGACCGTGCGCGCGGAGTCGATGGCCGCATTGCCTCCGCCGATAATCGCGACGCGGGCGCCGACCGGCACCTTCTCGCAGCGCGCCACTGCCTCAAGGAACAACAGGGCCGGATGCACGTTCTTCAGCTCGGTGCCCGGCAAGTAGAGCCAGGACTCCTTCCATGTGCCGATGGAAATGAAGACGGCGTCGAAGCGCGAAGCCAGATCGTTGAGCGCCATATCGGAGCCAACACGCGTCTTGAAAACAAACTTCACGCCCAATCCTTCGATGAGATCGAGCTCGCGGCGCAGGACGGCTTTGGGCAAACGGTACTCGGGAATGGCGAAACGCAACATGCCGCCGGCTTCGCTGCGCTCTTCAAACACGGTGACGTCGTGGCCGAGCATGGCGAGATAAAAAGCGGCAGTGAGCCCCGTGGGGCCGGAACCGGCGACTGCGACTTTGCGGCCCGTGGGCACGAGCCTGCGCTCCTGAATGCGCTGCAGCATTACGCCAAAGCGATCGGACTGATAGATGGAGTCCGCGATGAGGCGATGCACTTCGCGCATGTTCACGACTTCGTCAAAGGACTGGCGGCGGCAGCGGTTGTCGCATGGATGCTGGCAAACGCGCCCCGTCGAGGCCGGCAGGGGATTGTCGAGGATGACCGATTCAAATGCATCTTCGAGGCGGCCCTCGCTGTAAAGCTCGAGAAAGCGCGGAATATTCATGCGCAGCGGGCAACTGTTCTCGCAGGGCGAAAGGGCGAGCTCCTGGCACACGCCGGCGCGACAACGATGCGCCACGATGTGGTCCTCATACTCGTCGCGGAAGTGGCGAATTGTGGTGAGCACAGGGTTGGGAGCCGATTGGCCGAGCGCGCAGAGCGAACAATCGCGGATCATGCGGCCCAACTCGTCGAGCAGGTTCATGTGCTCCGCGGTACCGCTGCCCGTGGAGATGGCGTCGAGAATGCGCAGCGCCTTGTTGAGGCCTATGCGGCACGGCACGCACTTGCCGCAGGATTCGGAGTGCGTGAACTCGATGAAGTAGCGCGCGACGTCGACCATGCAGTTGTCTTCATCCATGACCACCATGCCGCCGGAGCCCATGATGGAGCCGAGTTGCGCGAGGCTTTCGTAGTCGACCGGCGTGTCGAGCATCTCCACGGGAATGCAGCCACCCGATGGACCGCCGGTTTGCACCGCCTTGACGCGGCGGCCGGCAACAGCGCCTTCGCCAATGTCGTAGATGAAGCTCTTGAGCGGCGTGCCCAGTGGCATCTCAACGAGGCCGGTGTTCTGCACCTTGCCCACCAGAGAGAAGACTTTTGTGCCCGGACTTTTGGCGCTGCCCGTCTCAGCGAACCACGCGGGTCCGCGAGTGATGATGGGCGCGATGTTGTACCAGGTTTCAACATTGTTGATGTTGGTGGGCCGACCCCATAGCCCCTTTTGCGCAGGATAGGGCGGGCGCGGACGCGGGCGGCCGGCAAAGCCCTCGAGCGAGGCGATGAGCGCGGTCTCCTCGCCGCAGACAAACGCTCCTGCTCCCTGCACCAGCTCAATGTTGAAGTTGAAACCGCGGCCAAGGATGTTCTGGCCGAGCAGGCCGTACTCGCGAGCCTGCTCAATGGCGCGATTGAGACGGCGCACCGCAAGCGGGTACTCCGCGCGGACGTAGACGATGCCTTCCGTCGCGCCCATCACGTACGCACCGATGATCATGCCCTCGAGCAGTGAATGTGGATCGCCCTCGATTTCATTGCGGTTCATGTAGGCGCCGGGATCACCTTCATCGGCATTGCAGATGATGTACTTCGCATCACCTTTGGCCTTGGCCATGAAATCCCACTTGTTGCCAGTGAGGAATCCCGCACCACCGCGTCCGCGGAGACGAGCGGCTTTGATTTGCTCAATGACCGCGTCCGTGCGCCCATCGATGAGCACTTTATACAGCGCCTGGTAGCCGCCGACGGCGATGTATTCCTCAATGTCGCCTGGGCTGACCAGCCCGCAATTGCGCAGCACGATCTTTTTCTGGCCCTTGAAGAATGGGATTGCATTCCACGCTGGAATGTCAGGATAGCCCTGGCCATAGCGGATGTGTGCCGTGACGTGGTCCCACTCTTCGATCTTGCAATAGATGAGATCTTTCGGCAGGGTCCCCGATGTGACACCCTCTAAAATGCGGCCGGCGTCGTTGGCCTGCACGCGGCGCAGGATAACGAGAGGGTTGGAAGGCAGGCGAACTCCCACCAACGGCTCCTGAAAGCACGAGCCGAAGCAGCCGACGCTAGCCAACACGACCTCGAGGCCGCTGCCCTGGATCGCTTCGTTCAGCGCATGGAAGACCTCTTCCGCGCCATTGCCTCGGCCACAGGTGCCCATGCCGACCGTAATTCGTGGAATGGTTGGCGTGAGCTTGGCAAGCCCGGACTCGCGCACAGCATTGAAGGCGCCAATATCCTGAATGCGCGGCATTACTTCCTCCCCAGGGTCAAGGTCTTCACCTCGCGTTGCAACGTGCGCTCATTCACATGGCTCAGAATGTGATGGTTGACCTCCACCACCGGCGCCAGCGCGCACTGTCCGAAGCAGGCTACGGTGCGGACCGTGAAGCGGCGATCCGGCGTGGTGATGGCCATCTTGTCGGCTTCGCTGTTCTCGTCGGTTTCGTGTTCGCTCACGCCGAGGTCGAGGCAGAGCTTATCCAGCAGGTCGCGCGAGCCGCGCGTGTGGCAAGCGGTGCCGCGGCAAACGCAGATCACGTTGTCACCCTGCGGATCGAGGTTGAAGAGCGCGTAGAAAGTCGCCGCGCTATAAACACGCGATGGAGGAACGCCAGTTTCCGCGGCGATGTAGCGCAGCGCATCCATGGAGAGGAACTTGTGTGCGTTGGCGGATTGAACGGCTTCCAGAATTCCCAGCAGTGCTCCGGGCTGGTTGCCGTTCCTGGCGATGGCCTGATCAATGAGCAGGCGTTCTTGATCGTCCAGGCCTTCACGGGCGACGTCGTGGATGGCGCTTGCCATGTCCCTCCTACCTGGCCCGGCACAGACAGTTTGCGCAGGGTCCTCCCGCGTATCGGCGGACTCCCGGGAAGAAGGAACAGAACGAAAGAAAAAGCCTGCAATCCTGGCGTCTAGAGGCCATCCCGATTCGATTCGTTCGTGCCCCGGACACACTTGAACCTGCTGGAGTTCTCCCCGGAGAATGTCCGGTTGGAACTTTGAACCTCGTGACGGACTTTCGGATGTGCTTGAGGTCACATTGGCATGTGACAGTGGGATTTATTCGCATGATTGAGCGGCGGCTCTTCCCCGACGGAGTTCTCGCCGAGGAAAAGCTGCGATTGATCGATGTACGGCAGATCTTGCCCTATTTTCTCGGTTTGCGAGGGCGCTTTTTTCGCGGTTTCGATTTCGGCGCAGAGGGCTTCGCGGGCGGTTTTGGCGATAACGCCGGTTTGGGGGAATCGGCGCGAGCGGCGAGTTTATCTTTTCGAAGTAGAACGTCGACGCGGTAGCCGGCGGACTCGGCCGAAGCCAATGCCGCTGGAACTGCGCGGCTCAACTCTTCGGCGGCAAGCTGACTCGGGACCGATTCGCCGGCGATCTGCAGCAGCGACGGCATGAGCAGCCACCAGAGCAATTCTTCGTAACGCTCGCGGATCAGATAGTTGTGACCCTCCGCTTGGTGCACGCCGCAAAGCCAACGCACATCGGGATCGCGCCACAGCGAAGGCGGAATGGCGATGGACTTGCCGGCAGACGGCGGCAGCGCCAGAGGGTCAGGCTTCGATTCCCCGGTCTCAAACGCGAGACCGGGGGCACCCGGCGCGAGTTGTTTGCCGGTGTCCGTGCTTTGTTTACCGCTGACGGCGGTTTCATTGCCGATGCCGCCACTCACAAGAAGCAGCACTTTAATCCGAGCAGCCACGCGCCAGGCTTCCTCGCCCTCGAAGCCGAGGGCGGCAAGGGCGTGGGCAAATGGCTCGCGCAGGCGGAGACGGTCGAAGAGATCGAGCGCGGTCTGTTCGGGCCGGTCCTTGTCGATGAATTCGGCGAGCAATTGGAGCGCGCACCAGGCCAGTACCGGGCCCCACATCGCCGTTGCCGTGAACTGCGGGCTCGGACTGGGCAGCATGCGGCGGGCCGCGGCGGTCCAGGGCGCCGGGAACTGCGCCTCCACTTGAGGCATGCGCATGGCATCTCGCAGGAGTTTCGAGAATTTCGCTGCCTCGGACGCCGATGTTGTTGCCTCGGGCTCATGCGCAGGTTGACTGTCCGCTTTGAGCCGCATAGCGTATGACGCCGCGGCCTCGGACAGAAATCTCTCGTATTTCGTCCAGGCCTGCTTGAGAAATTCAGCGCGTTGCCGATCGAGTTTTTTCGCTCGTACCGCGCCGACAGCTCGCGGATGCTCGGCAATATCCGCGAAATGCCGAACGACACCGGGATCGAGAAGCTGCCGCAGCGCGTCGTGCACGGGCTTGAGCTCCAGATTGATGAGCTCGTCGGCAAGATTGGGAACGCCGTGCCCGTTCAGCAGGTCCGAGAGCCTGTCCCACGGCTGCTCCGCCGTCGGATGCAGTTCATGCCAATCAAGGAAGACATGGCACTGGTATGCGTGGAGACTGAGAGTCAAGCCGCGGTTGAGGAGATCTTCGGCTCGCCGCAGATACTCCAAACCAGTAAGCGAATCGCGAAAGGCAACCACGGCGCCGAAGTCGCCGCTTAGGCCCAGGCCCTCGCCCAATCGGCGGCGGCGAAGCTGACCTGATCCCTTGTCGGCATAAGCAGCGGAGAAATCGACGGTGCCGTGCGCATTGGCATAGCGATTGTTGTAGACGACTAACGCGCGCTCACCGCCGTTGCGATTGGAATATGCAAAGACATCTTCGTTGACTGAGCCATTGTGGCTGAAAAAGTCGTAGAGCAGAAAGTTGCTACTCTCGGCAAACAGCCAGCGGCGCTTGAGCAGCGGCGCGATCTCGCGTTCGTGACGTTCTACCAGCGCGCGGTCGGGGTTCTCCTCGTACCGCGGCCAGCGATACTCCATGCCGTATTTTTCAGTGAACCCCTCGATCTGACCGTGGCCGAACATGGGCAGGCCGGGCAGAGTGGACATCATGGCAGCGACGCCAAAACATTTGTCGCCCTTGCCAAACTGGTCGATGGCCGTGCGCTCGTCGGGGTTACTCATGAAGTTGACGTAGCGCTTCATGATGTCGGGATCGAATTCAAGGGTGTTCTTGATGACGGAACGGTACTTGGCATTGTCCTCGTCGCGCAGCATGATCATGAAGGCGCTGTTGTACACGCGATGCATGCCCAAGGTACGAACGAAGTAGCCTTCCATGAGCCAAAATGCTTCGGCCAGCAGCAGCGTGCCCGGAACTTCTGCGGCGACGCGATCGACGACCTCGCGCCAGAACTCTTGAGGCATCGCGCGGTCAAAATCTGCTTGGCTCATTCCATATTCGGCGCGTGAAGGAATAGCTCCGCTCGATCCGGGGCCAGGAAACCAGAGGCGGTGAAAGTGGCGCTTGGCGAGCGTCATCGCGGCGTCGAAGCGAATTACGGGAAATAGCCGCGCCACGTGCAGGATGGTTTGAATCACCTGCTCGCGGACGGCAGCGTTCAGATAGTCGAGCTGCGCCGTGTCGTTCCAAGGGAAGCTGGTGCCGTCGTTGCCGTGATAGATGTAGCGGGTTTCGCCGGCGGCCTTGTCGCGGCGCCGGAAGACCACGGCGGCATCGGACTGCTCGTAGTAATGATCTTCGATTTTGATTTCCACGCGGCCGTCATGGGAAAGATCGGGACCATTGAAGGTGTAGGCAGGATAGGGAGAATCCCAGCGCGAGATAAACCACTCCGGGTGCTCGATCACCCAGGGCGAATCGATGCCCATGTGGTTGGGCACCATGTCGCTGGCGAGGCGAATGCCGTGGTGATAGCAGCGATCGCGCAGGTTGATGTAAGCTGCCTCGCCTCCCAGATCGTCGGCGATGCGATAGTCGAAGAGCGAGTAGGCTGAGGCGACAGCTTCGCGGTTGCCGCAGAGCTGCTTGATCGTTTTCGACGCCCGGCTGCGCTCCCACACGCCGATGAGCCATAGAGAATTGATGCCGCGATGGGCGAGGGCCGCCAGTTCTTCCTCAGGAATCTCGTCGAGCCGCCCGATGTGCCGGCCATGCCAGCGGCTGAGTTGCGCCAACCACACGTAGGTGCTCTTGGCCATCAGCACCGCACCCGGCATCCAGGCTTGATCCGGCGAGAATTTCTCATATTCCTGCATCGGATCGCCGAAGGTTGGCACTTCGGCTCGGCTCATGAACGAAGGCCACTGCTGAGGCCCGCGCCGCGTTGTTCCCGGCGGATTAAACTGCGCCCAAACGGCCAGCTCCTCCTCGCGTAGAACCTCGCTGGCCATGAGAAGAAATCGTTCGAGGGCGTCGCCAATCAGGGGCTTCCAAAGCTGACGAATGATCTCCAATTGATCGCTGAGCGACCGGGGCGAGCGCAGAGCTGGAGCGCGCAACAAATCGAGGAGACTGATCGGCTTCGCTCCTGGGAGCGGAATCAGCGGCCGCGACGCGAAATATTCCGGCATCTGCGCAGTGACTTGCCGGTAGACGGTCTTTTCGGCTAGAGTTCGGTCCTCAAACAGTTCGTCAAATGGCTTAAAAGCTTCATTGCGATTGGCCGACCAAAGCAGAAGCAGTTCTTCAAGGGCGGCGGCGCGGTGGGGCATTCCAGCAGTCTCTCCCGCGAGCCACTGCGCGGGAGTCTCCTTGCCGCGCATGACGCTCTGGCCCGGGAACTGCTCCACAAAGGCAAGCAGCATTTTGTCGAGATTGTCGGTACCGACCTGCGCGCCAAACCAGTCAAGCGCCGCAGTCATCACCTGGGGATCAAACTGTTCGCGAAAGCGCGCCATCAGAACGTGGCTGGCCTCGTCAATAAGTCCCATGGCAAAGAGCTGACCGGCGTGGACCGCCTGATCAGGATTCTTTTGCACATCGCGCACCTGGTTCATACGGTGGGCGAACTCGCGGCAGGCCGGCAGATTGGCCAGAATCACATTGCCGTTGTACGAGAAAAGCGACTCCGCGAAGCCGTATCGTTGCCGGGCCTTCCGCGAAATGTGGAACTCCATCGTCAAAAACTCGCTCCCCCGGTGGGCGATTCGCCAGTCTGCCGCGTCCCTCTGGTGCAGTCGTAACCAAAGCAAACAATACACCAATAGGTTAGATGCGAACCGGAAACTGTGATTGTAAATTGCCCGAGCCACGCCCCGCCGCCGGTGGGAAGGTACGGACGCTGACGGCGACAGGCGAATCGTTGTTTGAGTGTGATGACGGGGATGGCGGCGCGATGATCAGAATCGAGAATTCAATGGCGGAGAGGGAGGGATTCGAACCCCCGATACCCGTAAAGGTATGCCTGATTTCGAGTCAGGTGCATTCAACCGGGCTCTGCCACCTCTCCGCGCTGGCCGTCGCTTGAAGAAGCCGTCCCAGGCGCAGAACGATGCGCCTACAACGATTTTGCCAGCAACACAGAAACACCGGCCTTCGCTAGTTTAGTAGTAAACCAGCTATGAGTGCAACGGATACACCGCGACGCAGACGGGGTTGTGGCGCAAAAAGCAGAGAGGCTGGCCGGTTGATTACCGGTCAGCCTCAATTTTGTACAACAGAATTCGTTTAAGGTTATGCGGGCCCCGTCTTGCTCCAACAGGCCCCGCAAATCGTCCTGCGCAGACTGCTCGGCTTACTGCGCCGCCTTCTTCGGGTGACGCTCGCCAAGCGGCTTGCGTGATTGCGGCTTCACTGTGGTCTCGTCCACCGGCGTCGTGCCCTGCACGTCGGTCGTGAACGTCGCGCCAGCCGGCACAAGGTAGTTCTCTTCCGTCTGCCCATCGGTCGTGCCCGTGGCTACGCTGATCCGCGAAGCATCGATTCCCTGCTCCGTCACCAGATAGTCCTTGGCATTCACGGCGCGCTGCGCGGCAGCGTCTTCCACCTTGGCATGCTTGTGCTTGGCGGCGTACTTCTCTTGCTTGTCTGTCAGCGCCTTTTCCTTGGCATCCGACTCGCCAACCAATACCGCCTTGGCATCAGCCTGCTGCTTCAGATCCAGAGCTACCTGATCCAGGCAGGCCTTGGCTTCGTTGTCCACGCGCAACGGGCGCCTGGGGTCGTTCGAGAAACTGGTCGAGCAAAGCGCCTGGGTCTTCGGCGCCGGAGGCGGCGGAGGCGGAGCCAGAATGGTGATCGTGGTGTTCGCCGACGCCGTCTGGTTCTTGTCATCCGAGACGCCGCACGTGATGCCTACGGCTCCCGTCGGCGCGCCTGCGGACGAGTATTCAGCCGTCGTTCCGGTGCCCGTCACCGTGCCCGCTGTGGCCGTGTAGTTATAGGTCAGCGGACGGTTCTGCGGGCTCACGCCCACTGCCGTTACCGTCGCCGAGTCGCCCGGCTTGATGGTGGTGGGGCTGGCCGAGCAGCTCACCGTCGGCGGCTCAAATTGCTTCACCGCGTAATCGGCGGAACAGTCGGCTGTCTGGCCGGGTTTCAGCCCTTCCTTGCCCTTCTTGCCTTCCTTCACTTCAGCCTTCGCGGTATAGGAACCCGGTGCCAGCGAAGCCGTATTCACACTGGCTGAAGTGCCACTGCCGGTTACGCCGTCCCCGCTCCAGCTGTACAGGACATTGTTCTTCTTGTTTGTGTCCACCGCCCCAGCCGTAGCCGTCACCGTCAATGGATCGCCCGGGTAAACGGTCGGTGCGCTGGCGTTGCACGATAACGTGATCGGCGGAGCCTTCTTGCACCCCATGGGCAAAAGGGCAAATACCGCCACGGCGAGAACCGGCAAAACAGACTTCAGATTTCGCGAAACCATTTGGCTCCTTCAACGATGTGCTTAAAAAATATGGCTCCCCCTCTTTGAGGGGGAGCCATGCGGTTGGCCTACTGATCTTACTTTGTCTTCTTCTCCGCTGCCTTCTTGCTGGGTGTAGGAGCCTTCGTGCTGATCAGAGTCAGTGCATCGGTCGCATTGAACGGGTACAGTTGCACCGATTGCTGGCCCGTGGAGTTCAGAGAAACGTCTACACGCCGGTTTTGAGCCAGCACGATGACGTTCAGGTTGCGAAGAACTCTTGTCCGGTCCGCGGCACTTAGGTCAGGATTCTGTGCGATCAGAGCTTTCACCTGATCGGTGGTAAGCTCCTGCTCTTTGCCAAGTCCGCGCGTTTGAATGCTGCCTTCGGGAACACCGAGCGAAATCAGGAACTGCTTCGTACTTGCGACACGGCGTTCGGAAAGCGCTTGGTTGTACTCGACTGATCCGCGGGCGTCCGTATGTCCGCTCAGGGTGAGCTGGGCACCGGGTTTCAGTTCGAGATACCTCTTGAAGTCCGTCGCCAGGGTCGTGAGAGTCCCCTTCTGGCTCTCGACAAGGCCGCCATCGGGATTGTCGATCCTTGGCCGATCGGTCGGGAAGAAGATACTGTGAAGAGCTAAGCGAGCCTCAAGCTGTATTTGTTCCGGCGTGGGTGCCGGAGGCGGCGGTGGAGGCGGCGCGGCGATCGTCACCGTGGCGTTCGCGGTTGCGCTGTGGCCCTTGTCGTCAGAGACGTTGCAGGCGATGGGTATATCGCCGGGCGAAGCTCCGGTCGAATCATACGTTGCCGACGTGCCGGTACCGTTGATGGTGCCGAATGGCGCCGAGTAGCTGTAAGTCAGCGGGCGATTCTGCGGACTCACGCCGGCGGCTGTGATTGTGCTCTTGTCACCTATATTGATGGTGCTCGGACTGGCCGAGCAACTGATTGTCGGCGGCTCGAAAGCCTTCACAGTGATCCCGGCCGTGCCAGATGCCGTCTCCCACGGCTTCAACCCTTCCTTGCCGGGCTTGCCTTCCTTCACGTTGCAGTTGACCGTATACTCACCCGGCGCCAGTGAACTCGTATCCAGCTTCACTGTTGTATCTGAACCCGACGCTCCCGCACCGGACCAGCTGTAGACCACGTGATCCTTGGGGTCGAGGTTGCCCGCGGTGGCCGTCACCGTCACGGGGTCGCCCGGATAAATTGACTCAGGGCTCGCCGAGCAGGCCAGCGTAATTGGGGCCGGAGGTGCAATCGAGCCCACATGCAAAACAACGCCCGCGCTCAGACGGGCAGCGTTTATATTCGCGCGCCCGCCACCCACTACCGGTCCCCAATCGGCGTGCATGTACTCGTAGTCTGCCTGGAAAAGACGGATCGCGAGACGATGATTGAACAGCGGGGTCTCATAATCCATCCCGCCGCCCACTGTCAGATCGGGACCCCATTTGTTGGACTCATGATCCGGCCCGTCCACCCATGCAGCGGCCACCAGTGCGTGCACGAAGGGAGTGATGTTTCCATCGGGGAAGCGCATAATCAAGCCTCCGCCTATCGTCAGGAAGCCGTCGTCGTTGCCGTCGACACCGATGTTCGAGCCTGGCTGCGGCCTTCCCCACTCGTGCTCGGCAGCCTCCGCCTGGATACCGACGAAGCGATTGAAGTAATAGGCACCACTCAATATCGCACCCACATTCACCGCATCGTAAGAAAAGGGGGCAGTTGTGCCGTTCAGTTGAGGAACCTGGACCGTCCCTTTGGGAGCCAGATAGCTGTAGCCGGCAAAAATGTCCGACCGCGAAGGGTTATCGTCGCTGCTCGCCCCTCGCGCTGCCGGCGCAGCCTGACTCAACATCGCAACCGGGAACATGATTCCAATTGAAATCAACGCGAGAATACGGCCCACAATTTTCGAAACACGAGTTTCCATGCGATTCATCCTCCGCAGTTCGTCTAAGGGATCCAAAATGAAAGAGAAGCTGTGACCGATTAAAATTGCTGAGCGCGGTCCATGATTCGGAGCCCAGCGCGTCGGCGCAATTCGCAGAGCGGTGGAAGCTTCCCCACAGCATCATTAAACATATCACGGGAGTTGCGGCGAGAGGATATCTCTTTGCAATGAGATGCGGTGTTGGAGCGCCGTCAGCGAGCCGGGGTTACCGGCATGAATTACCTTGGTAACAATGCCCCGAAACTGTGCTGTTTTAGCGATTTTCTCCGCGGGTTGAAGAATGAATCCGCGGGCATTTGAGCTCGAAGCGTAATCGCCTTGCTGCGTTACTCCGGTACCACCGTCCGGGGAATGAAAACGCTGTCATTTCCACCGCTTTGCGTTCAAGAAACTGCCAAATTGCAAAGACGCCCTTCTCATCCCATTCGCGGCGCATTGCGCCGGGTCAGCATTACGTCGCCACATCGAATGCCACGTGGCGAATTTTTGATTGGGGAGGTTCGGGGGAATTCCAATTGAGATTCACGCGAATGAGCGTTGCATGGACGTGCCCGCTGTTCAGGACGGACGATCTAGTATTTTGGACTGAGCAGGTCTTAATGCAGGAAAAGGCCGGAGGCAGGATTCGTGCGGATTTCAATTGGGCAGAAGGTATTGCTATGGTCGCTTTTCTTCCTTATTTGCATGGGTCTCGGCTACCCAACGCTCAACCGCTACAATCCGCGGTCAGTGCCCGGTCTTTCTGACTCGATCGGATATGCCTCGCTTGTAACTGGCGATAACCTGGCCGGTGACGAGGCGCACCGCGTGCTGGTTCCCTATCTAGCCAAGCCCATCTATTGGATGGCAAAGGCTCATTTGCATTCCTGGGATCCGGTTTTCTTTGCCCTTCTAGTCGTAAACTCCTTTTTTATCGCAACGACTGCATTCTTGCTGGTCGAGATCAGCCATCGAATTATCGGAAACTACGCTGTTGCGCTCGTGAGCGCGCTTCTGTATCTCACGAACTTCGCCGTGGCGAACTTCAATCTCTCCGGCTACGTGGACTCAGCGGTTAATTGCATGATGATTGCGGTGGCGTGGGCATTGCTTACGGACCGCTGGTGGCTGTTGCTGATCTGGGGCGTTTTGGGTGCGCTCGCCAAGGAAACTTTTGTGCCTCTTTCGGCTGTCTTTGCGTTGGCGTGGTGGTTGATGTGCTGGCGGCGGAGCGCCCTTCAGGCTCTCACGACTGGCGTGGATAGGAGCCATGGTCGCTGTTGGTTTCGTAACGTTTTGGTCCTCGTGATAGCGAGCTGTGACTCGCCGGGGCAACTCCCATGACCTTTGCTGCATCCGGTGGCAGGGGACGGGCGCTGCGTATTTCTACTTGTCGGGCCTTGCTGAGATGTCTTTTCGCCCGCGAAACCTTCTATGTGTTCGGATGGCTCTTGCCGCTTGGCGTCTGGCGGCTGGGACGCTTGCCAGGAACATGGGTTGCAGCATCAGTGTGCGCGGCGCTTGCGGCGCTTGCAATGGGTGCCTACGATGACGCTCTTGGCAACACAGTTCGGCCGGTCTTTAGCTGCCATCGGCCCGTTACTGAGCTTGTCAGCTTCAATTCTGCTCGTAGAGGCTGGGCACCCAAAGACGCGCAGCACATGACACAGAAAATGGAGTCGAACCTGATCAGCATAGGAGATTCGATGTTTGACCGGCACTCCTATCTCGATGCGGATTGCTCTCGCTGCGAGAACGGTCTACCGATCCATCTGAGCGCGCTTTTCAGTCTTGTTCGCACGCGAAACCTGGACAAACGATCGCGGACCCTCTTCGCCCCGTCGAGCCGCACAAAGAGGGCGAATTCCACGAGCGAATCGTTAGGGCCAATGTAGGTCCGCCGCAGTAAGTGCCGGTCACTGCGAAGATTGTTGATAGCCCTCTTCTGTCCCGAACCCAAGGCCGAATTCGTCCCGGACAAATTCTCGCGAGGCCTCATGATTCTCTCCATAGGGATAGGCAAACGAGATAACTGGCCGCGCCAGCAATGCAGCAAGGTCGTTCTTGCTGCCGACAATCTCCGCCTTGCACTCAGCGACAGACAGTTTCGTCAAATTCGGGTGAGTCCGGCTGTGGGCTCCGAACTCAATTCCGCGGCTAGCCCAGTAAAGAATCTGCTCTGTGGATAGGATCCGGTGAGGTTCAGGCCAAATTGGCTGATCCCACGTATTTGTCCCTCCGATATCCGACAGTCGGAACAAATACTACTGCCGTGAAGCCATACTTCTCAAGGAGCGGGAAACAATACTCAGCGAGATCCGCATAGGCATCATCGAAGGTCAGGAGCAATGGCCTTTTCGGCAGTGCGTTTCCGTGCGTGACGTAATTGAGCCAATCGGTCGATAAGATCGAGGTGTAACCCCGGCTCTTGAGCCAGCGGAGTTGCCGTTCAAACTGAGCCGGACTCACCGTGAGGTCCGGGTTGGTTCCCGGTAACGCTTTTCCGACGTGATGGTACATCAACACCGGAAGGACAGTACCGAACTCTGACGCCAGAACTCTCAGGCCGCCCGCTTCCCGCGCGGCAGCGCGTTCAAACACAATCGCGCGGCGCCAACTTAAGATTCGCAAGCCCAATCTTCTGAAGATCGAAACTCCGCTCAAAACTTGAGCTATACCGCAAGCGGGGCGGAGAAGCGGCTCAAATGAAAACGGCATGCCGATCAGAAATCGTCGCGCCAAGGACTTGACGGGAAGACCACTGAAAATTGCCGGTAAAACGGCTTTCGCGCGGGCATAGGGAAGCTTGCGGGCAATGCGAACTTCAGCCCGCCCGTATGCACGCGCTTCCGTCACAGCAAATGCATAGTTAGATTTGAGATAGATGTGGTGGCCAATGGCGGCAGGCGATGTAAACAAAATGTAGTCCGCGATGCCATAACCGGAGACCAAGTTCCTCATTCTGACGAGCACTCAACAAACTCTCGTCGAACCCACCGCACTCGATAAAGATTTCGCGGGAGATTGAGGAATTCGCGTCGACAGAAGCGTCGTCCGGTAAGGTTACTGCACCATCTCGCACGACGCGCGCGTGCCAATTACAGGCAGACTGCCGAGTCCATTCAGTAGCAAGCGTCTCAGGACTCTCGTCTGAGACAGGATTTGCGCCATAAACAAGGACATCGAAATCCCTGGATTCGTGCTCCTCAAGGTGCGCCCGCAACAAGCCTCGCTCGCATAAAAGATCATCATCGAGGAACAGGAGATACCTTCCGCGAGCTGCGCTGGCGCCGGCGTTTGCAGCCTTGGCCTGTCCCTGATTGGGGTGTTGTTCGACGAGCCGGAACTTCGCATTTGGCTTTGAAGCTATTAAGGAAAGACGCTGTTCCGTCCGTGCAACCATCCAGTACTACGATCACCTCATAGCTCGCCGGACTAAGATCCTGATCGACAACTGTAGGCAGCGTGCGTTCTAAGAGAGCACGGCGGTTATGAGTCGCAATAACAACCGATATATCTGGGTCTGAACTCATCTACCACCTAACTGCGAGGGAAAGATCTTCCGCAGGAAAGACCGGCTGGGTACGTTCAAGCGAGCGCTACTAATTGCGCGTGGAAATTATGGCGAATGACCTATCTATCAATCATTTCGACTAATCGCCCGGTTTGACAAAAACATAATGAATATACGGGGTAAAGTATCTGTCGATTCGCTCGGATCTCAATTTGGCAGACCATTTCATCTCTATCAATCTTAGCCCCACCTCTTCAGTTTGCCGCATAACAAAGTCAGATGATGCGTAAAAAGTATGTATGCCTTCTTCAACCACATAATCCCACTCTCTGAACGCCTTGCCACTGTTGCTGAACTTCCACCACAAGCGAGCTCTGTAGCGAGGTGAAAACCAATGCATCGATTTCAGATTATGGGAGGAATAGATGAATGTGCCCTCTCGGCTTCAGAACACGTGCGCATTCCCGAAGGGCTGCAGTCTCTGCCACGGGGTAGGCGAAATCAATTCCGTTAAATGAGATCAGCACATGGCAAAAAGAGGCGTCTTCTTCCTCGATATGGTCATAGCTGCCAGCACGCAAATCCAGATAAGGCAAACGGCGCTTGGCTAATTCATAAAAGACTTCGGAACGTTCAACCCCGCGCACCTTAAGCCCCATCTCATGCAACAGCAAGGTGGTTCTTCCCAAGCCGCAGGCGAGATCCAGAACGCTTTCCCCAGTTCTGTAATATTTTGCGAACAGGTACTCTTCCTCTGGAAACAACCGGTAGACGGAGATATCTGCGACGGCCGGTGGCGCTCCGAAATGCTGCGAGATTCTCAGCTAATTCGAACGGAATGTCTTCCGGCAATAGAACTCCCCTTTTCATTGACGCTGAAGAGGCTTACATCACGACGACTTATAGTGCTTATTGAGCAAATGAAAAGTCAGGCAGTCAATATTGGACGCTCGAACTGCGGGGGCGCATATTTGCCAATGCGCAACTTGAGATAAGCCATGGCTCGAAGCCTCGACGACCGACGCCGATTCCAGACCAGCAGCGGTAAGTCTGGCGGAAGTCGGAGGCCCATCGCAACTTATAATGCTCCTCCCCGGTCAGAAAATCGAACTCATCGAATCCACGCTCAAAGCCATAATCGATTGCGGCGCAAAAGCGATTGTGCCCGGTGACAGGCTCGAAAAATCATGATGATAGGCAGTCTGATAATCCCAGAGCTTCTTTCCGCAGCGGTAAAGGAGACGATAGGCGACGAGGCGGCGGTCCTTTTCCACGAGCCGACCGTGATCCATCCTAGCGGCCCCAAGGTCGTTAAACACCGGGCGAAATACCTCGCGATATTGCCCGAGAAAAGGTTGCGTCGGTTTGCCCTCGATACACTTCTGGGCCTCTATGGCGATGAGTCGATCAAAGAGTCCGGGCTCCTCATGAGGATATCTCAACAATGCGCACGCTAAACCCTTCGTCAGCTTTCTCTGAAAACCCATCCACCGCACGCCGCGCAAAGCGAAGATGCTTCCTCTTCATCATTGTTGACCGTGGAATGTTAATCGGGAAATAAGGATATCGCTGCTTCTCGGGCAGAATATGGTGACACAAGCCCAGCGCGCGCTAGGGTATGTTCAATCTGCGCAATTGTATCTCCTGTATCCCGCAAATTCCTGAGGTCCGCCAAATCCCATTGACCGGCGGTCCGAGCCAGAAAGTCTATTATGGAATGGTTCTGATTTGCTGGAATTCTTCCCAATACCACATCGTTGTAATCAGCATGAATGGTCGCGAATTCAAGCTTGCGCACCCGAGAAATAATCGTGAGGCAATGCGACGGACCAAAGGTGCGATGCCAACGACTGAATCGCTCAGGCTGCTTCAATAACAAAACATAAGGCCGAGGTTGCGCGCGACTGGATCATCTTCGGCAAGATCTGCCGAATCCACGCCCGGATACCAGCCATAAGTCATGAATGCATTCGGATGATCAGAGGTTTCGCTGAGACGATTCCAGTCAGTCTTCAAGAGCTGAAAGTCCGTCTTCGGTCGAAACTAATTCGACCGTAAGCGTCTCGCTTAGCCCATCGTTAAGCAAGTCGTGGGTCCGACCAAGATTCATATCGTTCACTTCGCGGATGCCGGAAGCGGCCCAATAAGCTCCGTCTTCCATTCCAAATTCGGCCTCACGGCGCCAGGCCAAGCATGGTGAAACAGTCCGCGCAGTTCGCTGGCTGCATCGTGAATTTCGAAGGCAACGATATCCTGCCAGCATCGCGACTTGCGTGATGTCACCGAGAAACACTTTGAGACAATTCGATAAGTCCCGCTGTTCATCAAGTCAGCGGGCACAGTGAAAGAACTCCGCAACAGGCCCGCCGGAGCTGGGGCTTCAGCAAACTCGCGGTTGCGAAGACATTGACGCCATGATCATTGAACAATTCAGTGCCCAGGTTTAAACAGGTATGCACTGCAAGCTTCCAATATTCAAACTCAACGACGAATGGAGATCGAACTGTAAGCCCAGCCTGAGAAGATCCATCCTGCGGGCGGACGGGGCGCGGTGCAGCCTTATTAGGTCGTTTCCGGGCGCGGTATTGATGTCGCTGTAAGTCACTTCCTTGAACGACGGCAGCCATTCCTGCAGGTAACGGGATGTAACCTGGCCAGGCAGTCCCTCTAATACGACCTTTCCCTCGTATAAGCAGATGGCGCGCGAACATAAGCTGTCCACGGCGATCATATTATGACTGACGAACAGAACCGTCCGTCCATGGCCAGCGGCTTCGCTCATTTTGCCCAGGCACTTCTTTTGAAATGCCGCGTCGCCTACGGCCAAAACCTCATCAACCAGTAGTATCTCCGTTTCCAAATGAGCAGCAACAGCGAATGCCAGCCGAACGTACATGCCAGTGGAGTAATGTTTCATGGGAGTATCGAGCAAGCGGCCACACTCCGAGAATTCCACAATTTCGTCGAATTTGCGCTCGATTTCGCGACGAGTCATTCCCAGGATCGATCCGTTGAGATAGATATTCTCTCGACCAGTCAGCTCGGGATGAAACCCGGCGCCAACTTCGAGAAGGGAGCCGACCCGGCCTCGGATTTCCGCCTGACCTTCAGTTGGTCGTGTAATCCGCGAAAGGATTTTTAACAGAGTCGATTTGCCGGAGCCGTTTCGCCCGATGATTCCCAGAACTTCCCCGTGCCGAACTTCCAAAGAAACGTCCTTAAGCGCCCACAACTCCGGTTTGCGATCGCCCGCGTTTGATGGCGAAGGCCATAGTGAAGCGAGGCGGCGAAATGGCGCGCGCGCCATTTCCGCGAGTGTATCCCGTAAGGTCCGGTATCGCTCTTGCCTGCCGATCCAGTAACGTTTGCCGATCCCTTCGCAGGAAATCGCGACCTTATTCCCAGCTTCAGATGAAATCGGCAAAAGTATCCTCTGTCCACCGGAAATAGTAGATTCCACCGATAAGAATCGCAGTTGCAACACACGCGGAAACCGCGAACAAATGTACTGGCGGGGCGCCCGTGCCACGCAAAGCCCAGCGAAAGCCCTCTACTGCACCAACCATTGGATTGAGCCCGTACCAGACCCGCCATCGATCCGGCACAATACTGGTCGGATACGCAATCGGAGTCGCCAGAAACCAAAACTGCACGAGAAAGCCTGTCGTGTAGCGCACATCCCGGTACTTTACATTGAGGGCGGCAAGCCAAAGCCCAGCGCCCAGCGCAACCAGAACAACCAAGAAACACCACCAGTGGCAGAACAACAATCGTTGTCAGTTGGGACAATTCGATAGTAGATCAGGAACATAACCAGGATGAGCAAGACTGATGGCGAAGTCCAATAGACTTGCCAGCACCGCAGACAGCGGAACAATGAGCCGCGGAAAGTACACTTTCGTGATAAGCCGTCTCATTCGCTACCACGCTGTTGCTCGATTCGGTGAACGCATTCGCGAAGAGCTGCCAAAGCACCATGGCGGCATAGGCAAATAGCGGATAGGGCAAGCCCTCTGACGGCACTTTGGCCAGGTGTCCGAGAAATATGCTCAGCGTAAGTGCTATCGCCAAGGGCTGAATGACGGCCCATGCTAGTCCAAGCACCGTTTGCTTATACCGGACCTTGATATCTCGCCAAGTGAGAAAGTAAAGTAACTCACGATGTCCCCAGAGCTCTGCCCAATCCAGACTCCGCGATGACCCGGCGCTTCGGATCATCACGTTAGTGGAAGCGCTTATTGTCCGGCATTTGCGATGAGGATATCATTCGGATGCCTTGCGGTGACTGCGAATCACGAGAGATTCCATCCATGATTGGAATCTCGATACGAGAGCGAGAACTAAGAATAAAGGCGACACCTGCGTTAAAAGGCTTGAATCCTTCACGTCGAGCGGCTAAAACCCACCGCACCACTCTCGAAGGGTATCGACAATCTTCGGCAGGTTAGACTCGTGGAAAACGTTTGGATGGTCCAGCGGCAAGAACCGCTCGTCGATGCCACGGCGCGCGACCATTCTCCAGCCAAATCGGGCCGCTCCCTCGAAGCCAGCATGTTCCTCTGTGCTGAGGAAGTGAAGGATTGGGGCGCAAAGTGGGCGGGCCTTATAAAACGGGAAGTAATCGACCTGCGCCCAATGGAAGAATCTCTGAACGATTGGTAGGCGCTCGAAAGGCAGAGCGAGCCACCGGATGGGAATCATGGCGCGCCATGCGACTAGGCGTGCAATGTGAGAGACCGTGGGGCGCTGAGCCGAAATGTAAGGGGACTGCGCCGACGGCTCCCGAGCTGGGTTATGATTGCGCACTGTCCGCCATCTACTCCAGAGCTTTCCAAAGGTTCTATGGAACCGGGTTAGAGAGGAGTGGACAACCGGGCATCGGTACGTCAAATAAAATCAGCCGTACATCCTGTTTCGCGATGGCAAGTTGACGTGCCGCTTCAAAAGCGACGACGCCACCGTAACAAAAACCGCCGACAAAGTAAGGACCTTCAACTTGTGCCCGGCGGATAAGTGTTGCCACCTTCTCCCCGTCGTGTTCAAGGGAGTAAAGCGCAAAGCTATAAAAACCGTTCGCCGGCCGGATGATGGTCAAATCCATCTGCCCGTAGAGATGCTTAGCCAGCCGCCGGAAAATAAGGCCCTCCTGCCCGTCAGGGGGGATGCAGAAAAGTCGCTTGCTCGTTCCTGCTTCGCGAACGGGCAAGACTTGAAACTCGCTCGAGGCACTCTCTCTTGGCCGGGGTGGTTGCCAATTGCCTACCATGCGAGATAGATGGTTCAGCGTTGGGTCATCAAGAAAGCTTGCTGCCGACTCGCTGGTCTGGCTTCCAAAACGCCGATCAACCTCGGCAAGCATGTTTATCGCCGCCAGTGAGTCGCCTCCGGCTTCGAAAAAATCTTCCTCGAAGCCCAGATCGTCGCGGTCAAGGATGCGTGGCCATATCTCGTAGACTCTCTGAAAGACATCGTCGATATCGTCGGCGACCTTAGGAACTGTCCTGTCGGCAGGCTCGTGCGGGACTATCTGCTCGCCGCCGAAACGCTCTGCAAGCAGCCAACGCTGCGGCTTGCCCAGTTCTCCGCGGGGAATCTCATCGACAAAGAATATGCGGCGAGGAACCTTGAATGAAGCCAATCGCTCTGCCGCGAAGCGGCGAAGTTCCCCTGCGCTCACCTGCTCTTCGTTCGAGGCTCGCAAGACTACCGCGCAAGCTACATCTTCGCCCAGAGTGGGATGGGGGACGGGAAAAGCGGCGGCGTCGCGCACTGCAGGATGAGAGCCTATTGCGGCATCTACTTCGCCAGGCAGAATTTTTTCCCCGCCGCGGTTAATCATCTCCTTAAGGCGGCCTGTTACAAAGAGGTTTCCTTCCTGATCCAAACGGCCGAGATCACCGGTTCTGAACCAGCCATTCGTGAAAGCGATGCGGTTGGCCTCAGCGGTCGTCCGTGTAACCGGGAAAAACTGCGGGCCCGCGAACCACGATTTCCCCGTCTTGATCAGACTGAAGAAGCTCTCCCGATGGATCCATAACGGCGATCTGCAAGCCGCATGAGCGCCCTGCCGAGTTCGGAACCCGGCCGTTGGGTAGAAATGCGTCGGTGGCTATGGGGCATGCCTCCGTCATGCCATAGTCGTTGAACACCGGCACGCGCAGAATCTCCTCAAGGCCCTGCCTGACTTCATTTGGAAGTGGGGCTCCGGCGGATTGAACAAAACGAAGAGAGGACAACTTCTCCGATGGTTTGCGGTTCAACTCGGTTAAGGCGGCTTGATGCACTGCGGGTGCGCAGTCATACCACGTGGGCTGCAGTTCGCGAAGCCAGTCCATGTAGGCAGTGGGATCGAATCCCTCTGTCGCAATGACTATGCCACCGACAAGAAACTGCGCGAGAGTGTTCTCGATTCCTATAATATGGCACATCGATGTCATCTGCAGCAGACGGTCTGAAGCAGTTAACCGCAAAGAATCGCGCCTCGACGAGATTCCGGCGTCGAGGTTTGCGGCGGTGAGTGATACCACTTTGGAGCTTCCCGTGGTGCTGGAGGTGGCAAGCTGGAGAACTGCTTCGGAGCTTCCGGCGCGTACTTGTTCAGAAGAGGCAGTGCCACTGATTTTCCAATCCTTCGGAGACTCATTATCGCCAGCGATCAGAACTGTCAACCCCATCGCGCTGGCGGCCTGAGCTTCCTTTTCAAACTGCGGAGATGCGATCAGTGCTGAAGGAGCCAGCCTTCTCAAAAGCGCCTCAACCTCGACGACATTGGTCCGCGGTTGCAAGGGAGCACAGACGCAATGATTCAACACTCCCGTAACTGCGAGCACCTGACGCCCGCCCTGCGGCAGGAGAACTGCGACAGTTTCCTGAGAGGCTATTCCTGATTCCCGCAACCGGCTACCAACGGCTAGAATCTGTCCCCGCAGATCCTTGTAACTTAGAATGATGCCGTTCGGTTCTATCAGTGCCGGGGAATTCGGGTTTGAGTCCGCCAAATGCCCGATCGCATTGAGCGATTCAAGAGTATTGGCGCACATCGGGCGACCTCCGCATCTTGATTCTGTAGCTGAGATTTGCGTTCGCATATGATAGACGGTTGATTTTGTCTTCGCTCCTGCTGCCATCTTCACCTGTTAACCAATCGGTTGTCTTAGGCACGACAGCGTAAACGATGGCGGCACGAGCGGCCGCCAGCTGGATGGTGCTACCGCTCACCTGTTTGCAACAGTGCCATGTAAAAACGCGTATGCTTCATCACTATCGGTGGCGACTGCCGGCTATTCTAAGCTGGCAATTATCGCGCTTACACCTTCTTCGCCGGCCTGGTGCGGCGAAGTGTCCGCAGGTCAAATCCGCAGGAACGACGGCCATACGATGATATGCTTGCTTCAGCGCGACCCCTGTAGACATTGGGATTCAGGGATGGAATTTCAAGACCATGCCATTGGGCGTCACCAGCACCAGTCGAGCTGAGTTGATCAACGATCAAAGGGGTCATCGATCAAAATGAGCGAATTTGCCGACCTTCTTAAGAAGATGGGGCACGGTCCAATTATCAAAAGCGCAATCTCAAACCGCGATGTTCTCAACGAAGCCTATACTTACGCGAAGCCAAGCTTATTCTCACGCGGCATGAAGATCGATCTAGGAGGCCTCACCATCCTGCTCATCTCCGGCACCGGGTCGGTTGACGAGTTCGGAAATAGCATTCACATTGGCGACTTCCACGCCCAGATGAAACGGACACTAAAAAACATCACCGGTCTGCTGGCCAGCGAGGGGTGCACCTGGCACGATATCGTCCGTACGAACTGCTATTTTCGTGACATCGACCGGGACTACGACGCCTTCAACGAGGAACGGACTGCTTTCTACACTGAACAGGGGATCGATCCCCTGCCTGCTTCCACTGCTACTGAAGTGAGGCTTTGCCGGCCAGAGTTGCTGCTAGAGATCGACGCAATTGCAATGTTCCACACGGAGAAGCCGGCCGCCAATGAAGGTAAATAGTCACTCTGAAGACGAGCGAGGGACACCTTTATTTAGAAGCCGGTCGTAGAGTTCGGTAGTCCGCTCCGCCATGACTTCCACCGAAAAATGAGTTCGCGCGCGCTTCCACCCCTCGTTCCCCATAAGTGCCATGCGCCTGCGATCCGTTGCCAGTTGCGCGATGCAACGAACCAGTGCGTCAGTATCTCCGGGTGGAAGAAGGATTCCGGTGACTCCGTCAACGACTAATTCCGAAAGACCTCCGACGCGGCTTGCCACGACGGGTCGAGCGGCTGCCATGGCCTCGAGTGCGGAAAGTCCGAAGCCCTCTTCCAGAGATGGGACCACCAGGAGATCCCACGATGCCAAAAGTCTGTCAACGTCTTTGCGCCAGCCCAGAAAGCGCACACGATCTGCCACCCCAAGACCCGAAACGAGTTCGCGAAGCGAAGATTCCGAGGGGCCAGATCCAGCAATCTCTGTCCGAACCTCGATCCCCGTGGCCGCAAGACGAGCAGTGGCATGGATGACGCTCTCGACATTCTTTAACGGAATCAACCGGGCAAGAACGCCGAGCTTGAGCGCTCCAATGGGAGTTACCGTTGCGGGTGCGTGCGATCCGGTCTCGACTCCGGCATAGATGACTTCGGCATGACGTCCAGGGAGGCAATCGGCCACTGCCTGTGAACAGGCTATGATGGCGTCAAGAGAACGAAAATCCATCTGCGAAATCGAAGCCCCCGAGGGCTCGAGTATTCGGCCGTGCAGGTGCTGTACGACCGAACCCACGCCGGCGAAACGGCACACGGCCCGAACCGACAGGCCCCCATGGTGCAGATGAGCGATGTTGGCCGTGTGTTCGCGCAACCAACGCCACACCCGCCAGGCCCCAGCCAAATCACTGCGATCGGCTGTCCATGAAACCGCGTTCGCCGGAATCCCTGCGTCCCTCATCGCCGCTATCAGAGGCCCTTCTCCAAGGAAGAGTACTGATATCTCGTATCCGGAGCGCCGCGCATACTTTGCAATGCCCGCGATCACTTGGCAGATACCGCTGCATTCAGGTTGCGCGTCTTTCAAGATGTGGACGCAAATCGGCAATTCATCACCTTCTCGTTGCAGCGGCGCGCGCTCCATCTGCAATCTAGAGGAGTGATCAGGCCGTGCGAGTTGCAGGCCGGCTCTCTACTTGTTCTTGGGCTTCCTTGTGCGGAAGAAAAGCAGGGCTGCGCTGAGGCTTGCTGGCAACAGAACTCGCCATCCACTGGCGACGATTTCACCGGGGTCCGGAGCATCTCGTGGCCAAGTCAGCGGCTTCCGTCGCATACGATGAAAAAGAAATCGCAAGAGGTTGAGGCGAGAACCGGGAAACTCAGAAAACATCAACATCGTAAAGGCGATTGAACTACGGGCTTCCTGCTTGACCTCGCTGTGCGTCGGATTTGGATGGAAGACGATTGCATCAGGAAGATAGCCGGCGGTGTAGCCGCGCGATAAAATCAACGCGAAAGCGTAGTGTTCCTCGCCAATCTGAAATGGCGCTCCCCTTCCCAGCCGTTCATCGAAGACTCGTTGGCCTGCACAGATTCTCCGACGAAACGCCATATTGCTGGCTAACGCCAACCCACCGAAGGTGGCAATTTCAAACCACTTGGGATTTTTGTTGGAGACAAACAGAGCGGTTTTCCTGGCTCTGTTTTCAGTCTGAGACTGGGGAGTAACTACTCTGCCGGCCACTGCCGCAACATCCGGGTCTTTGAATGGCGAAAGCAGGTTTCTAAGCCAATGCTCATCGGGCGTGGCATCATCGTCCAGGTATGCGACGATCTCAGATTGGCTTTCCGCTAATCCTCGATTGCGCGCGCGGCTCGCGCCCGGAACGGGCTCGACGATATAGGTGGCGGAGAACGCCCGGGCCACAGCCTCTGTCTCTTTGTCCCCTGAAGTGTTATCGACCACAACGACTTCGTCTGGTGCGCGCTCCATGAGGGCGATGCCTTCAAGGCAATTCCGCAAAAGAGCAGGACGATTCCGTGTACAGACAACGATCGTGGCTGTCAGGTCTGATTCCTCAATTGCGGGAGGTGAATCAAGCTGCATTGGACGGCGTGCCCGGACCCTCAAACAGTAAACCCTACCCTTCGAATTGAAGGCGTGCCAATCGCGGATTCGAGACCTAACACCGATTCTGACCTGATGAGGCCAAGCAGGAAAAACGCCCCGCACTTGAACGGTGGAAGTAGTTTATCAGACGGTTAAATGAAATGAATGAGAACGATGTACGTCCTCAAGAGAATCTGACACATTAGAATTGACACAGAAGACGCCCTATTCGAGGCATGATGTCACCGATCCATCGAACAGATGAAGGAGCGCTTCCGCAGCAATAACGCGGAGTCGATGCAGGTCTGAATGGCAGACACACACGTCCAGGCACGAAGACACGCGCGGACACCCTCATGGCTGGGGACTCTCGCAATCATGGCGATTTATGCGGCCGTCATGGTCAGCACGAATACCCACTTCACAATACTGGACGATGAAAGCGATAGCATCGCGATCGCGGGGCGCCCTGTGTTTGCTGCACTGCGGCCGTTCTTCACGGGTGAGGGGTTTCATGAATTACACCCTCCAGAGGCCGAACTCCTCATGCATTTGTGGTTAGTGGCTACTCACTACTCGTTCTTCATGCTCCGAGTGTTCGCAAACATTTTTTTCATCGCCGCAGTCTTCTTGATTTCCAAATCTGCCGAAAAGACAGCAGGAAAGCCGGCATACTGGGCCACGCTGCTGATTGGCTTTGTCTGGCCCTTCGCTTTTCAGTACGGGCGTATTACGGGATGGTACTGCTTGTCGATGTTCCTTTTGTCCTGGGTAACATGGACTTACCTTGCAATTATTGAGGACCGAGGCTATCGGCCGTGGGTCAACTTTGGGATCGCCAGCGTGCTTCTAGTGTGGTCAAACTACTTTGGCTTCGCTTTTCTCGTTTTGCTTCTGATGGATTTCCTGGTCTTCCACCGAGATCTGGCGTTGAAGCGCATTCGCCCGCTCCTGATAGTCATGGCATTCATTGCGACGGCGTTCTTTCCGCTGCTTAGGGTCGCCTTACAGGACGTCGCGACTTACGTAACACCCGCCGCATCCAGGATGGACTGGAAGAATGAGATTGCCGTGGCTGGTTATCCCAGCTTCGCCATCTTCGGCTCAGCCGCCATCGCGCCGTGGTTTCTGCCCTTAAGTCTTCCGGTCTTTCTGTCTGTGCTTGTGTTATTCGCAGCGATCTGGTTTAGCCGAGGCCGGCGCTGGCTTGTCTACTTTGTTCTTTCCATCGTCATGCTGGACATCAGCGGAAATATCAACATCAAACGAGTTCCCTTCATGCTTCCATGGTTGTTTCTGGCTATGGGAACGGCTGTTTCGAGCCGTGCGTCCCGCTATCCCCGGCTGGCACTATCCGCCATCAGTGTCATTGTCGTTTCCGGTTGGATCGGAATCGTGTCTGGAAAGCACTATGCCACGGCAAACCTATACGAACCGTGGGGTAAGGTTGCTGAGGTTGTGGCGCAGGATGCGCGCCGTGGCGAGACCATCGTTAGCGTGAACCCGCCATTCTTTCTTTATCTCGACTACCAGCTTGGTCTTGAATCTGACACCGAAGCCGCTGATGCCGCTTACCTTGGTGAGGATCTCTATCGCTCTCATGGATACTCCATTCTGCAGCCGGACGACTGGCAGACATGGGTTGCAAAACTCCGAGGTAAGGTCGTGCTGGTCAACGGGTCGGGGGTTTGGGAGCAAGTTGAGGAACAGACCGCTTTGAATGATGCGTTGCGTCTGCGCTGCAAGGTTCAGGGTGAATACCATGCCGCGCCCGATCCCGCCGCCTTGTGGAAAGCACAATTCGTCAAGGACGCGCCGTCCTTTGCCTACCGCACCAACGTGATCTGGTATGACTGCCCGGGTTGAACTTTGAGAGCGAAGCCCCATACCACCGCACGGCCGGATAAGAAGATGTCACCTATATCGCGGACGCAGTGGACCTCGGGACGGGCGTTGAAGGCGCTTCTACTCGGAACGGAGCGGTCTGAAGTCGTATGAGGCACCAATGGTAAAGCCGTTGGGGGTCAGGTCATGTGGTCCGAATACCTGGTGCCAGAACTGGTACTCGTAATCGCCGCGTATCCAGATGTGACGCCAAGCGTGATAATCCAACCCTCCGGCGGGCGAAAAGACACCATATGTGTCATGAGTGTATGGCCCGCTGACGGCAAAGTCGATACTGCCGATGCCTGCCAGATATTTGATGTAAGGGTGGAAGTTGCGGTAGTGATTCCAGGTGTAGATCAGCCCCCCCAAGCCGGTATCCTGGCGCATCCTCGGTAATCCCGCGGGACGGGCGTAGTTGATATCGTGCCCTGCAGCCTCGATGCCCAAGCCGTTCAGAACCGCCGGCAACCGGTTGGGGTACCAGTCAACCCACGCCGTGATCCCATTCATTCTTTGCCCAGGACCCCAATCGATGCTGAAATCGGAGAAACCGGCGCCAACGACGATCGGCACGCCACCCTGGGTGGCGGCCGGGTTGACTTGGGAATGGACCGGCAGGACCTCCGCCATAAGCAGCGCCGCGAAAATGAGCTTAAAAGTGAGCTTCAAATGCATATTCTCTCCTTTAGAATTGACGAACGAACTCTTCGCGAGAATCCCCCTTTCAGGGGACGGATGCGAGAGCTATTCATCTCATTTCAGGATTCGCAAGGCAGAAACCCAGCAGTATTGCATTGAATTGCGGGATGATTCCTGGGGCCGGCTTCCGTCCCTTTGGACGCGTCATCCGGAATTCCGTTTTTCTCTTGCAGATCTAGGATATACGTTTCGACTAGCCGCCTGTTGACCTCTAATGTACACTTTTCAAGCCAAAGGCCCTGAAACAGCTCCACTAAAAGTTGACCTTCCGCCCTGGATACCAGGTGAGTTGAATCGTGGTGTTTGTCACGGTTTGCTGGCCGGAGAGATAGATGGGTGCCTTCCAGTGCTCGTATTCGAAGTTGCCCTTAATTTCAAAGTCTCTGCCCACACGTTTGACTGCCTGGAAGTTGATATCGTTTAGCGTGGTCCCGCCGGGAATCAATAAATTCTGGTTAGGTGGCGGCTGCATCTCGGTCGTTGAGCCAGGGATGAAATCTTTGTCCGCCTTCTGATTGCGCACGCCAACCTGGATCCACTCATTGCCGCTCAAGTGGTAAGTGATCCAGCCTTGGCCGCCTTTGTCTTCACGGCCAATCCAGTCGCCGAAAAGCTGGCCGCTGTTTGTATATCCCTGGCGCTGGATTGCCTCGTAGTACATGAAGTGGCCGCCGTTGCTGGTCGATACCGGCGGATCGGTTGAGGCCGCCTCGGCGCGAACATCCAACTTCGGAATGCCCGGAACATGGGATAAATAGAGACCCGGCCGCCAGGCTGCGCGGCGCGGCGCATCAATCGGCGAGACATCGTCATGCACTTCCGAGTCGCAGTACAGCATCAGCCAGTTGCGGACGAAGGGAAGCCGATAGGAGAAATCGAAGGAGCCGAACCGGGCTCCGGGATCATCCGAGTCATCCTTGGCGCAAGGGGGGTTGGGGTTAGCAGTAGTCGGAGCCTGACATACGGGGGAGCTTAGGCTAAAAAAACTTCGCAGGAAGCTCTTGACGGTGATGGGCGCGTGGCCTTTGCCACCCCAGATCACCGTGCGCTCGAAACCAAACTCAAGATTCGACGTGGGTCGGAAGTTAATTTTCTCCAAATGCACCCAAGGATCGCCTGGATTGGTCACGTTCGCTATATACGGCGAAGGATTAGCCTGATAGGCAGGGTTCGGCATAAACGTGTGGCCTCGCAGCGCGCCTACGAGAAACTCATATCGAAACGGCCCGGTCAGCCGGGACAGCAAGGGCACTTCGAGCGGCTCAATGCGATTGATGTGAAACGCATAGATGTTCTGCGCGTTGTTGGAATAGGCGAAGCTACCGCCCTGCGCGGGGCCCAGCCACTCATCCTGTTTGCCAAAAGAAAGAACGTGGTTCAGGAATTCGTACGAAACATAGGCCTCCAGGAAACGCCCTTGAGTCGCCGAAGGGATCGGTCCCTGAGGAATCGTGGCCTGACTATACACAGACGTAGTTGGGCCATACGGCGGCGTGCTTGAAGGAACGAAGTAGAGAGTCTGGTCTATGTTGGAGAGCGTTTGGGCCAGAGCGGACGAGTAGCCCGCAGCCGAGGGCGCGCCCTGAAACTCGCCGCGCACATAGAGCAGGAAGCGGCCGAACGACGCATAGCCACTAGCGCCTGAATAGTTATTAAAGCCGTTGGCGTAGGGCCGGCCATAGTCGTTCACGATGGTCGAGCCCAAATGATAGCTGTCACTCAGGGGCGTGCCGCTTATCGCGCGCACCACGCTATAGACAGACTCAGCGCGGACAGTGCCCTTGTAAACTTCGCAAGAGTTCCAACTATCATCGCGCAACTCGCGCTTCAGTGCATCGTATATACCTTCGGCTTCGGTTGTGACCGGCCCTTCATCCAGGTCTTCGAGACGTTCCTCGGTCTCATCCAGGATGCGGCTCAAACTGTCGCGCGTCCATGGTCGCATGCCCAGGTAACCATGGTCGACATAGCCCAACGCATACAGCCGCAGTACCGCCGGATAAACCCAGCTATCAACAGGAATGTACGGCGAACCACGCGTGACAGGCTGGCAATCGGAATCATCGGCACTCTGACTGCTACTGGGCCGCGCCGTACCGTCCGACGCCCCTGGTTTTTCAGAAGCAGAAATGCCGGTTGTTATTAGGGCCAACCCAGCCAACACGACCGCCCATCGGATCGAAAACTTCACAAGCAATCTTCTGTTCACGTTCTTACTCCGGTTCTCTTTCGTGGGTTGCGGCGTGCGATAGTAGGATACAGTCCACGGAATATCGAAGATCCATTGATATTAGGTGATTTTATTGATGCGTTGCTGGAAAGCCCGGTTGCCTAGGCATACATGAAGCGGAGTGTTGTCATTGGGCGGAAACTTTTCGGCTCGGAAGCATCACAGAGCGCTTATACAGCGGCCACCCTAGCGGCGAGGAGCATGAATCCTTATCTATCGCGGCCCTGCGCCGTGAGATACCAGTCGATCGTCTTGCGCAGGCCAAGATCAAACGACGTTGCGGCACGGAACCCAAACTCCCTCTCTGCCCTGCTAACATCCAGACGCCTACGGGGCTGACCGTTCGGCTGATTCGGATCCCACACAATCCTACCCCCGAAACCGGTCATCACCGCGATGGTGTTTGCGAGATCGCGAATCGAAATCTCCATTCCGCTGCCGAGATTTACCGGATCGGATCTGTCATACTTTTGGGTCGCCAAAAGGATGCCTTCCGCCGCGTCTTCCACATACAGAAACTCGCGCGTGGGTGAGCCATCGCCCCAAAGGATAATCTCCTGACATCCTGCCTGCACTGCCTCGAGGCACTTTCGAATCAGGGCCGGGATCACATGAGACGAGTGCAAATCAAAGTTGTCGCTAGGCCCATAAAGATTCACCGGCAAAAGGAAGATGGCGTTCATTCCATACTGTTCACGATAGGCCTGACACTGCACAAGCAAAGCCTTCTTGGCCACCCCGTAAGGAGCGTTGGTTTCCTCAGGATACCCATTCCACAGATTGTCTTCGCGAAATGGAACCGGCGTGAACTTTGGGTAAGCGCAAATCGTACCGAGAACCACTGTCTTCTCGATTCCTCGACGTCGCGCCACCTCAATAAGTTGGATTCCCATGATCGCGTTTTCATAGAAGAATCGACCTGGGTTGTCGCGATTTGCTCCGATTCCTCCCACGGCAGCCGCCAAATGAATGACAATTTCAGGTTGATGCACATCGAACATACGCTCAATCGCATCGAGGCTCGTGAGGTCGTATTCACTATGCCGAGGAGCGAAGATGTTGTGGCAGCCGGCTTTCTCAAGCCTCGCGATCAGATGATGACCGAGAAAACCCGTTCCGCCCGTGACCAGAATTCGCTTCTTGGGTAAATCGATCAAGAGTGTCTGCCTTCCGCGGTCGCTGCAAGCTGGAGAGCCTCGGCGCCGCCTTTGATGCGGGTCGCCAGCTCTTTGATATCGGCCTCAACCATAATCCGGACTAATTCCGTGAAGGTAACCGTCGGTTCCCAATCCAGCGCTTTCTGCGCCTTCGATGTATCCGCGCAGAGATAGTCGACTTCAGCCGGCCGAAAGTAGCGAGGATCGATCTCCACATACTTCTGCCAATCCAGGTCGGCAGTCGCGAAGGCAAGTTCGACGAATTCGCGTACTGAATGTGCCTCTCCAGTGCCAATAACGAAGTCATCGGGCTTTTCCTGCTGGAGCATCAGCCACATCGCGCGAACGTAATCCGGGGCATAACCCCAGTCGCGCCGAGCCTCGAGGTTACCTAGAAAGAGCTTCTGCTGAACGTTATGTTTTATGCGTGCCACCGCACGCGTAATCTTGCGAGTGACAAACGTCTCGCCGCGACGCGGAGATTCATGGTTGAAGAGAATACCGCTCGACGCATGAATCCCATAGCTTTCGCGATAGTTCACAGTAATGTTGTGCCCAAAAACTTTAGCGCAGGCATAAGGACTCCGCGGGTGAAAGGCTGTGGTCTCGCATTGAGGAGGTGGCGCGCTTCCGAACATCTCGCTCGATGAAGCCTGATAGAAGCGGGACTTCACGCCAGTCAGCCTCATCGCTTCCAGCAAGCGGAGTGTTCCGCTCGCCACGACATCGGCCGTGAACTCCGGGATCTCGAAGCTCACTTTCACATGGCTCTGCGCGCCAAGATTGTAGACCTCGTCCGGCTCAAGCTCGTGTAAAAGCGCGGAAAGCGAGCTCCCGTCGGTCAAATCGGCATAGTGCAGAAAGAAGCGGTTCTCAGATTCGTGAAGGTCTTGGAATATGTGGTCGACCCGCTCGGTATTGAAACTGGACGCACGCCGCTTGAGACCGTGAACTTGGTATCCATTCGCGAGAAGGAACTCAGTCAGGTAAGAGCCATCCTGGCCGGTACAGCCGGTGATCAGCGCTTTTCTCATGTGGGGTGGGATCCTCCGATCCTGCGACAATTAAGCAGGCGCTAAGTCGATTCAAAGGCCTAATCGCGGAATTGGAACCTCATGGTGTCCCGTGCGAGTGCAAAATGCAGTCTCCGGAACAAGGATCAAGGCTAATACGATTCAACTGCATGCCCGAGATTCAAGTCTGGTATGGAATCACTCCTCAACAGCTGAAACCGGTGCTTAATCAGAAAATCCTAAAACGGATAAAAAGGACAACGGAGCTCAAACTTACAAGCCGTTGCTCAGATGTTGCAATTGAGACAGCGTTGCATTGAACTGCTGATCTATGCCGCCGCGCGTGTATCGAAGCACAAAGCTGTTCACGATGTTTATCGCGAGGTTATGAGATGGGATCGGTCCAAATCCGAGAAACACAATCGCATTCCATAGAGCGGTAACCAACATCATTCTACGTGCGGACACAGCGAGCAGAAGAATTGCAGCGGTAAGGAAATTCATGTACGGCGCGCATGTAATGAGCATGAGAACAAAAAACAGAGATCCCGGAACGATCCAGATCACCAGAGCCTTAGTGCGCCAATCCTTTCGGCTGTGGACCGCGTTGAGTACCACAATACCTAATATTGGCCAGAATGCTACCGCCATAGGAAGAAAATAGCGGGCGAAATTAGCCACGGTATACATCTTGAAGCCAGTGAAGATCGACTGAAACGTTGCAATGTGCGCAACATAGGTCTCTACTCCACCCGCAATGGGCGCGGCGCTCTCAACATGCTTATATGCCAGCCAGGTTGGGATAATCCAGCCCAGACAAAAGATGAACACAAGCGACAAGAATAGAAATGCTTTCTTGCACGGCATGCGGAATGCGGCAAAATACATTGCCATTGGCATCATGAACACGCCGTCAGATGGGCGCAATCCAGCGCCGACCGCAAAGATCAATGCCGCGAGCCACAGCATCCACGTTGCCCGGTCGCGTTCATAGCAAAGCAGCACATAAAACGTGGCCACAGGGAAAAGTATTTGCGAAGCATAAGTGCTGTGTATTTCGCCGGAGAACCAAATATAAAAGACAGTGGAGTAAGCGAAAGCAGCCAGAAAGGCGTTCAACCGGCCAGTGAAAAAACAAGCTGTGTAATAGAAAACGACAATGCCTGCGACTGAAAAAAGAATGTTCATCACGGTAATTGCCAGCACGGGATCGGAGAAGAGACCCGCGACACGGTCGAACAGCCAGTAGCCTGGAGGTTGAATGATAAAGGTTTTCTCGGTGATGCTGGCAATATGGTCAGGACCGTCCGCGAAATAAAGTGGGCCACGAAAAATGATGCGCGTGACCAAAACAAAAATCGTAAGGGATACAGGAAAACTTAGGTTCATCGGGTCCCTTAGCGAGTTGGTTGTACGAGCGGGACCTTGCATGGCGTCCATGCAGCCTCCATAATCAAATAGCGGAAAAGTGCGAAATAGAATAGCGCCACGCGAAAAGGTCGTGGCACGATGAGACTTCAGTCACTTCTAGCGGACGCCGACGGTTACTTTCGGGGCCTCTTTCGAAGCCGCTTGCAACTGACCGTAGATCCAGGGATAAGTCTTTGACAGGCCCTCGAAGAGACTCTGCTTGGGCTCCCAGCCAAGTTCCTTGCGCAACAGTTTGTTGTCGGAATTTCTGCCTCGCACACCTGTTGGTCCCGGGATGTGTTTGATGGAGAGCTTTTTTCCGGCAATCTTCATAACCATCTCGGCCATCTGATTGATGGTTACCATCTCCTCCGACCCTATGTTGACCGGATCCTGGAAGGATGCAGTCTGCATGAGCCGCCGTACAGCCTCAATACATTCGTCGATGTAGAGGAAGGACCGAGTCTGCAGCCCGTCACCCCACATTTCGATCTGCCCCCCATCAGGCTGTTCAGCGACTTTACGCATCAATGCGGCCGGCGCCTTTTCCTTTCCTCCCTGCCAGGTGCCCTCAGGCCCGAAGATGTTGTGAAAGCGGGCAATCCTGACGTTGAGTCCGAAGTTGCGCGCGAAGGCCAGATACAGCCGCTCGCTGAAGAGCTTTTCCCATCCATATTCGCTGTCGGGCGCGGCGGGATATGCAGTTTCCTCGGCGCACTTGGGGTTGTCGGGATCTTCCTGGTTATACGCCGGGTACATGCAGGCTGAGGATGAGTAGAAGATTCTCCTCACCTGGCGCGCTGCGGCGAAATCCGCTGCATGAAGGTTGATCATCGCCGAGTTATGCATGACGTGGGCATCGTTCTCGCCAGTAAAGATGTAACCTGCGCCGCCCATGTCCGCTGCAAATTGATAGACCTCCTCGATCCCCTCATCAAGGATTGCTTCCCAGCTCTCGCGAAGGCGCAGATCGGCAATCACAAAATCATTCGCCTCCGAGGAACTGTATTCCGTGTGCTTCAGGTCAGCTCCGCGCACCCAATAGCCCTCAGCTCGCAACCGCTTAACCATGTGACTGCCGATGAAGCCACCAGCGCCACATACCAGTGCTTTCTTGATCGCCATGCAGTTTTTCTCCTCGTGGGTGGATGCTAACTAATAATAGAAAAGAGATAAGTTGTGCGCATTAACTTTTCCACGCTCTATTTCGATGCGGCAAAAAGGGACAGCTCTTCATTCAAGATCCAGGCTTGGCCGCCGTCTCCCCAACCAGCCGCGCTGCTTGCCGTTTCTCCCAGATCTTTGCGTCCACCAGGAAGCGGAACCAGAAGGTTTGCAGCACCCAGAAAATCAACCCCTCGGTTCCGTCCAAAAAGCCGAGACGAAAGAAGTAGCGATAGACGAACAGGCCGAAGGGCCGGATAAACAGCGGCAGTTGGTTGTATTTTTGGCGCAGGAATCGCTTGCGCTGGGCTGGGTTGCCGCGGATGTCGGGCTGTAGCCGCCCCTCGGTATCTTGGGACTCCACCTCGGCTGCTTCGCCATCGGCCCAGCGGTTGTGCCGCGCGGTCCACTCGGTCAACGGCATGCGAACGTCGTCCACCATGGCACCGCGCAGCCGCCCGCTGCTTCCGGTCTTCAGAATGAAGTGCTGGTCGTACTTGCGGTCTTCGCAGCGGCCCGCTCCTGTCCGAAACAGGCGCATGTGCCAAGTTGGGCTCATGCCCCCATGACGCAATACCCGTCCGAGAAAACGCACATACCGGGGCAAAAAGTAGCCGGAATGCTCGGGCTCCTCGGGTAACGCCTGAATGGCTGTCACCAATTCGGCCTCCATTAGCTCGTCGGCATCCAAATGCAGTTGCCACTGCCGCATGATAGTCAAATTGTCCATCGCCCAGTTCCGTTGGGCTCCATAATTCTCGAACGGGTGCTGAACGACAGTAGCTCCCAAAGAATTTGCCAAATCCACGGTTCCATCCTTGCTGTAGGAATCCACTACGAAGATCTCGTCAGAAACCAAACGGGCGCAACTAAGCGTGGCACCCAGAGTGTCTTCAGAGTTAAAGGAAAGCAGGATGACGGTGGGCCTCATAAAATTAGATGCTAGCGCCAACTGCAAATGAGAGATTGTTCTTGCGTGAAGCCTGCCATTGGGGTTGCTCTCTGCAGAGCAGAAATAGAGACATAAAAATTAAGCTCTGCGGGACTCGCTCAGCTCCTCTATTCCACGTTTCGTGGGATAGTTGGAAACATCGGTATCATTCGAAATCAAATCAGCGCCATCGCCCTCTCCGGCCGAGGATGCAACAGAAGAAAATAACCGATCGATGGCCACCGCAGTTTGGTCCATTGCGTACCGCCCTAAGAAACTGGTCCGCGCGCGGGCGGCCATGGCGTCGCGCTCTTCCGGAAGCAGATCGAACCACCGGCGCAGAAGGCGCTCAGTCCCATCCAGCGTATCGTCATCGACGAGACCGACACCGTCGCTCTCGATCTCCGGCCAGATGTTCACTTTATTGCTGATGAGTACCGGGCGCCCTACAGCGAGAGCCTCAACCACCGCGATGCCGAAGTTCTCCGAGTGAGACGACAGGACGAATGCATCGCAGGCCCGGAGCGCGCCCCATTTAAGGTCCCCACTAATGCTGCCAGGCCAGTGAACTCTGGTGGCGATGCCAGCCTGTTCGGCCAGACGCTGAAGCTTTGCCTGCATTCCTTCCTGGTCGGGACCGGCCATTACGATGTCCATATCCGAGACAGAAGCCGCGATCGTCGCAAATGCTTTGAGGAGTAAGTCGCAGCCCTTCTTGGCATGGATGCGGGCCAGGAACAGCAGATAGCGGCGGCCGCGAAGTTCGGGAAACCTGAGGTAAAACGTCTCGATCTGCCCGGCGGGATCTTTTTGTGCACTCTCTCGGGATCGGTGATCCCTAACCCAACAACAACGCTGTTCCATGTATTTGGACGAAAGTTGGTCTTTGCCAGTTCTCGCTCGGATTCGGCCGTAAAAAAAACCGCCAGTGCGTCGCGGAGGACGGGATACTGCATGGGCCAGTAGAGCATCTTCTTCAGGTGCTTGAGTGGATACTTCCTGTAAAACCAGGGATCGAGCTGGCCGTGGACGAAGATTCCATAGGGCCTGCCGGCGCGCCGCGCGGCGAAACGAAGGGCGACACCGGGGAAAGTCCATATCCCATGCATGACAATGCCATCGAAGCGGCCTGCATTCTCACGGAGCCAGCGCCAGAGCCGCGGAGAAAATCCGTACCTGCCCAGATAGGACTGGCCGAGAGCATGCACTGGACAGGGAATGCCCGTCAGGAATGGTTCATCTGGATTGTCCAGGCAAACCACTTCGATCCCTGTGCCGACTTCGAGATAAGCCTTTGCAAGCTGGCGCACGGCCTCCGGCGGACCGCCAGCAGCTGGGGAAAAACTATCGATGATGTGAAGCGTGTGCATGAAATTTACGTTTGCGCCGGAGGAGGCCCGAGAATGGCGTCTACTGAATTGCGGTCAACTGGCAAGCGGTCACGGTAGCGCAACATCAGGGGCACAAGATGCCGGGCATCCCAATACCGTGGGACAAAACGACGCGGATTTGAGATGCTGCGCCACAGCCAGCCAAGACCCAGCTTCGTCGACCCAAACGGGAATTCGGACCTGATCTCCCGAGAGAAACGCAATGGCGGCGCCCACGCAATGAATCGCCGGCCGATAGTTCAGGTTCTGCCTGAGATAGAATCCTAAGCCGCTCCTGAGTTCCGCCACCAATGCCGAGTACCAGGTGCTTTGGCCGGCGGCGTTCAAGCCGTTCAAGAAGTTTCAGGTCTTGAATCTCGGCGCCGTAAATGGGCGCCACGTATATATCCTCATTGGCCACTGGAATGCCATTCCTACGCAGCCACGCCGCGTTGCACTCGGCCGCAGCCTTGGAGGGCATCACCCAGAAACTGTTCTCCGGGCTGACGAAATTCCTCCTGCTCGATCAAAACCCGCAGATATTTCAGCCCTGAGAGTTTGGAAATTCGATTGCGCTCGATCAGGTTCCAAAGCAGCACCATTAAGGCGCTGTCGGCAACCGCGAAGTCCGCGCCTAGCAATGCATCCCGGTATCGTTGGTCGTGAGCAAGATTCTTAAGCGCTGGCGCAGCTGGCACTACAACCAAACCTCCTTGCCGCGATATTTCGTTGATTGCACCCTGAGCAGTCCCAATAAAGAAACGAATGCCCAAGATCGTCTGGTAGCGGGCAGTGATTGAATCCGGGGAACTCATATCGCTTCAGAAGAGCAGAATCCGTTGATAATTAGTTATTGGGTTGGGCCAGTGTTTCTCTTGGCCGGAATAGATATGTCCTATCCGCATAGACCGGTTCCGATTCACCGGGGAGTGGCTCGAGCGGAACTCCCCGTGCCGGGTAGCCAAACGACGTAATCACGTCCAGGAACTGGGACCGCGAAACCCCTGTATGCAGTTCCACTAATAGTTTCGGTTGGTATCGCTTGATCAATGCGGCCATTCCCTCCAGTACTTCGATCTCCATGCCTTGCACATCGATCTTGACACCGTCAATACGCGAATCAGGTTCCGAGATTCTTGGCCACAACCAGTCCAGTCGTGAAACCAGGAACGACTCCTTGAATCCTTCCGTTTCCTGAAGAGTGCTGTCGACCATGCCTCTCGTCGAGAGCAGGCTGTCCATTGCCAAATCTGCCCTGTTCCCTAACGCGACGGGAATAACTGTCATTTGCGGCAGATCGTTCAAGGATCTGGCACGCGAAACGCACCCTGCGGTATTGAGCATCGGTTCAAATGCATACACATGACCGGCTGCGCCAACCAGCTTACAGAGCGCGATCGTCGTATAACCGTAATGCGCGCCTATATCCAGCCACGTCTCCCCTTCACCAACATTGTTGGCAAACCACTCGAGCAAAGCCTGTTCCGTTCGGCCTAGGATTGCAGCCGGATAATCATGCCATGAAGTTACGATCGAGCTGCCGCGCAGAGGCCCTCCCAGTATCCTGTGGCGCGCCAGCGAACGCGGAAACAAACTCCTAAGTCCTTCTTTCAAACGTCCATTCAATGTTCAGCCTCTTATGCCTTCATCGTCAACGCCTTGGCGGCGACCACAAGGCTCGAGTAATAAGAAATTTTGAAACCGAGAGACGTCAGCTTTTTCGTTAGAGCCTCAAGGTCGTAGAGTGACCGTTCAGGTTCGAATACGATGCAGGAAATCTGATCGGCAACCTCCTGCGACATCGTGGACAGCAAGGGATACTCGCATCCCTCGCAATCAATTTTAAGCAACGTGTCTCCGCCCCTCCCTCGAACTTTCGACATTACATCGGGCAGAGTACAGGTGGTAATGGAGATAGATGGGGCATCAGAATCATGCTTATACATGCTGTGGCCACCGATGTTTCGAGGCGAGCAATACAAGTCGAAGCATCCGGGTCTCTCCGCTATGCCGACCTGCATCGGTTCAACGTCCTGTAAATGGTTGATTCCAACATGTTCCTTTAGTCGACGAAAGTTACCAGGATGCGGTTCAAGAGCGATAACCCGGGCTTCCGGCCATAATTGCTTGCTTCGTAGAGTAAAGAGGCCGATATTTGCGCCGATGTCGATCACGGTTCCGAAAGGCGAGCACTTCAATACCTCCGGCGACTCGTAACAATTTTCCACAAAGATCTCATCGAAGAGAAACAACGCCCAAAATCCATACACGCGAACGATTGCACCATCCTTAAGACGTAGATCGAATGGCCGCTTTGACAAACCGGGCAAGAGCTTGGAAGCCAACACGCCATAGAATTTGAACGGATGAACCAGGATTTGGGCGAGGCGCCGCGAATAGCCTGGACTAAAGAGCCGTCTCACGGCAAAGCGCGCTCGAAAAGATAACATGTCGGATCAGCCTCCTTATGCACTAACGACGAGTCACGGATCGGAATCCCTATATTTCCCAGTTTTCCATTTTGTCCCGAATTTCCGTTTTGCTTTTCCAGGCATCTTAGTCAGCCTCCGAAAAAGCCTGAAAGAACGTAGCTATGCACGCAGCCTTCCTTTTGTGAACAACCGACGAAACTGCCTGGTTATGCGCCGCCCGATGGCTGGCCCGCTGTGATGACGAAGTAACTCGACGGACTGCCAGCCGGGAACAGAATAACGCCACGAATAGTATGGCCCCGCCTCATCGCCGTGAGCTGTAGCAACAAAATTCGCGATCTGTTCTCGAAGGCGCTGCTTTTTGCCAGCCCACCACTGGACACACTCGGCTTGCATTTTGTCCATGGCGGTTGGGTCGTTACGGATTTCCTCGACGAAACTCGCTGCGCGATCCCAGCTGCGGAAGGTCGGCAGAGGATGCTCGCCGAGCAGCCGGGTATAGTAATCGAAACCGATCCGTTTTTCGACAATTGGGATAGCACCGCATTCCAGAGCTTCATACGTACGAAAGGACTCAAGATGCACGTTGCCCATTGCGCAGGGGACAAAGACAGAATCCTGCAGTACTCGGTAATATTCCCCTTTACCGACAGGCTGCGAGTCGGCACGATCCGTAAAATGCGCAAAATATGGCACCAGTGGCAGAAACGCCGTTGTCAACTCTGGGCGCGAACTCTTGCGGGCCTCACCCAAAAAGCTCCAGAGGTATGCGCGCCTGGAAGCCTCAATTTGAACTGGATTCAGGGATAAGCCGGCTGAGTAACCCAGGGGAAGCTGCAATACGCGCCGGGAATTGAAGATACCGGTCCAATGATTGCGAAATACCCCACGAAAGTTCTTGTAGCGGTCGTAGCCTCCGTCGTAAAACTCATCAGAGATATTGAAAAGCCATGCGTTCTTACCGCGGAACTTTCGATAGTATTCGCGCGGTTGGTCGTGAAGGCCGGAGTCTATCAACAGAGAGTTATCGAGAACGACCCGATGCTCTCCGTCCATCACCTGCTCGCCTGCTACGTCGCGAAAGATATCAGGAATCCATTCGCGCTCAAACAACATGTTGCGCTGGTAAATCAACGCGAGTTTCATTGGAACCGACTTTCACGCGCTCGCTTCGGGGCCATCGCAGATTAATGCACAGAGAATGTTTGGAAGCCTTCAAGAAGCGTGTCGGCCCATCGAGCTGGCGTGAATTGCTTTGAAAGCAGATGACTGGCCCGTGACATAGCATCAAGACGCGCATCACTCAAATTGCTCACGCGAGACATAAGTGCGGCAATCTCCTTCACGTCCCGGCCATCAAAAATGTAGCCGTTATGGTTGTCCTGGACGAGATGTACCGATGCGCCGACATTTCTGGATGCAAGAATCAGCAATCCCGCCGAAGCTGCCTCGTGTACGACGAGCGCCCACGGTTCAAAAATGCTTGGCAGGACCAGACATCCGGCTGAGGCGAGTATGTTGCGCATCTGATCTGGCTGTACAAACCCCTTGACGCGAATCCCGGGCCTGCCCTCCAGATGTGAGCTCAGAGGACCAGCGCCGCAACAGACCAGGGGCCAGGGATCGATTGACCTTTCCCGGTAAGACTCGTAGGCCTTCACCAGCTGATCAACGCCTTTTTCGGAGACAAACCTGCCCACGAATAGAAACGAGTGTGGCACGGCACGCCCCTCAGTCACACGCAACAGGTGAACGGTCTCAATCGCCGGCTGATCACAGGACAATGAACCCCAGAGAATGGCACGCTCCTCGAATCCCAACTTCCTCGCAAAAACCGCCTGTCTCTCTCCCGGAAGCCAAACTGCATCCGCGAGAGGCGCGATATACCATGGCGCGATGAGGGTGCCCATACGCTGCTTCAGCGTGGGTCTCCAACCGTTATCCATAACCATCACACGCCAACTCTGCCTGGCCCGTTCCTTTGCCGTCCGGCGATATGCTGGCACATGCCATCCGCAGAAGACCACTATCTCCGGTTTAAAAGCCCCCAGACGCTCTTCCAAAGGAGTGAATTCGGCCCTCGAATGCCAAACCAGGCGATTTCGCATCCACGCAAAATGTCGGTCATCGTACGGCGCTTCCTGCACAGGGGCCTGGTGACTTACAAACAGTTCCACCCCTTCTCGACTGGCGAGCTCTTTCAGGCATGCATTTAGGTACCCGGACAGGCCGGTCCAGAGAATAGCAATTCTCATACGATGTCTGTCTTCAGACGAGGCAATCCAGCTCAGATCTCACGCCCCAAAACCTCAACTTTCCTGGCCGTCGCTAAGCGAGCTGCAACAAAGGGCCAATCCCTGATAAACAGAGAGTTCGACGATGGGAGGCGACTCGGCTCTCGACCTAACCTGTGAGAAAACGGATCGTAGAATGCCCTTTCAAACCGGTTCCCGCTTAGGATTTCGGCGCTCTCCAACGTGACTGTTTCCAATTCGACCACCTTGAGACAGGGATTTGCGAGGAGCCTTTTCGCACCTTGAAGCACGTCCTCCTCGCCTCCTTCGATGTCCATTTTGATCATGATGGGATTGGAATCTTCGACAACGCCGTCGAGTTGCTCCAAGCGTGTCATTCGGGCATTTGTTTCCTCGGATGTTGCAATTCTGTTCCCTGCGTCGCGACCGATAGTAAATGCCACTTCACCGCGCTCCGCTCCCAGAGCAAATTCACAAACCCGCACCAGCGTATCCAGGCCATTGATCGTGATGTTGCGCTTCAGGCGTTCCACGGTTAGGGGGTCTGGTTCAAACGCCCACGTCCTTGCTTTGGAAACTCCTGATGCAAGCACTGTGTAAGCGCCCACATTGGCCCCAATATCCAGAAACAAATCACCTTCCCGGAGAAAGTGAAGGGGCAGCATCATATCTGCAAATTCGAGCAGACCCACGTAAATGTTCGCGGTCGCCCCAACCATACCCCGTCGGACCGCAAGCCGCTGCCCTCCTATCCATTGGAAAAGGATTTCGTCCTGACACCGGCACCTTAACTGCCACCAGGCGAAGCGCGCCCATGCTTTTATTGGCGCGTCGCAAGTAAGGGGATGAGTTGAAAATAGGCGCCGCAAAACTGCGAGATCATCCCTAGTCTTCATCGAATCTCGTTTCGCCTACATGCGCTTTTTGACCGCAACGGTACACTGGTGTTCCAGCCCGCGCAAATCAGTGCTGTGGCCGGGGCGCCAGGGCGGGGCTGATTCTTCTTTTTCTCTTGCGGACCGCGGCGCGAACGGCCTTGGCAGGCAGCATTGCCATACAAGTCATCATCGTTATTAACGTGTATGGAAACAAGATACGCTCCTGCGTGCCGTAAGGAGAAAATGGAATATTCCACAACAGCAAGAATGCCAAGAATGCCATTGCCGGAAGCAAATCGACGCTAGCGGGATAGATACGCGTCAATACTTTTGCGGTCACAATAAAGACCCATCCCCAGAAGACCGCGCCAAGCACGCCCGCGTCTACCCAGGCTCGAAAGAAGTACGAGTGCGCCGGGATTTGGCCCTCTTGTAGAACCTCACGCGGGATGTACATCGCTCCAACGTATCCAAGCGCGGCCTGCGCCTCATGCATCCCGATGATATAGCTCGGTTCTCTCGCCCATGAACCATGCCCCAAAATGGGTGAATCGTAAATGGCGGGAAGCTCCGCCAACAATTCCGGCCGTCCCCCCAGGATCACACCGTAGCTCCCGCTGGATTCGATCTCATACTTCTGTTGCGCTGCCTCGCCCAGGATCCCCGCGCTCGCTGAATATCCATAGATCCAAAGAACGCCGGCAATAATCACGATGATCGAAGCAGACAGGAGCACTACCGATCCGGCCTTCAGCTTGACGGTCTCGCCACCCTTCCCACGCATTACGCCCATGACGACCAAGTAAAAGGCAACCGCCAGGGATTCCCCGCCCAGGTTGCGATCGCCCAGCCACATGTTAATCATGCCGATCGTCACCGCCAGGATCACTGGCTGGTGACCGCGGCATTGCTTGCTGGAGGCAAAGAGGAAAACCGCCAGGGTTACCGGCAAGGCGAACGCAAACTTCCAGGCATCCCCCTTCGCTTCCCCGACCATGGCTGAAGTGGGGCTGACAAAATACACGAGAATGCTTCCCAGGACGAACCCAGCCCCGTAGAGCATGATTCGCCGTGGCTGCCCATATAAAAGCGTCCACAGCACTGCCAGGCCGGCGAAGGTCAAACCGACATTGCTCCAGCCACGCGAATAATCCATGAATGCCGTACGCCTCACAATATCTGTCGCGCATTGTGAAGCAAGCCACAACAAACATAGAATCAGGGACCACTTGGCGGCCGGCGTGGGAATCCGCAGCTTCCCGCGGACTGCAAGATAGAAGAAGACGGCCATCATCAGGATGTCGGTGGCGTTCAGGACGCCGGTGACCGCGCCGTACACGACGCCAAAGACGCCCAACCGGGCAAACTGCAGAAACGGGATAAGAAACACCAGAATGTCGACCGGATCGTACGCCCCAGGGCGTTTGCTTCCGGTCGCCGGATCCGGGAGCCTCGCTTTTACTGAAGGAGAATTCATATGGCATCTGGCCAGCGCCGTATTCTAAACACCGCCGCCGAGTTCATCGCTGCGAACTTTCCAACTCGGGAGTCGCCTCTGGGACGGAGTATCCCGCGTTCCTCAACTCGCGGACAAGCGTATCTACCCGGACCGAGTGCGTACCTACTTCAAGAAGTCTTTGATAATTTCGATCGACCAGAGCATGGTAATCGGTTATGTTGCGAACAATATCTACAACTTCCCTCGCCTCCCCGATCTCGACAACCGGGTTATAGCCGAACAAGTCACGCAATTCGGGAGGGCACTTTCCCACGAGCACGCATTTTGACGCCATCGACTCAAAGTAACGATAAGTTGCAGTCTCCACTCGTCCGGCGCGCCTTGGATTAGTAAGTGACTGTGGGAAGCAGACCGATATCCGGCTGTCTGCCAGCCCAGATACTAAGTCACTTCGGGTAGGAAAGATGACTTGTCCCCTGACCTTTTCATAGAGGTGCACCATTCCAGCGCCAGCCAGCGCCGGGACAATCTGTTCATGGAACGCGTCGTGCCTTCTGCCGAGTTCGAGAACGCCAATCGACCGAGATGCGAGAGGCATATCGCAGCGGTACATGGAAGGATCCACAGACTCCGGAAGCCAACAAAACCGCCGGCTCGGAAAGCGCCGTTGAAAGTGTTCGACTGCGTCACGCGCGCTCAGAAATGCGAGTTCCGTGCGGTTCCGCTTGAGGTAGGAATCCCACCGCGGGAACCACGGCTCCCAGCAATCAAAGAAACAGGGGATGAAGCGAATCCAAAGAGACAAGGGGAAGCAGGTCGAATCTGGAACATATCCACCAAAAGCCAGCATCGGGTTTCCGGGAAAGGGATTCAGCAAAACATTCACTTGCAGCCTCCCTGCAGCACGTGCAGTGAAATCCACAAATTTACCGGAAATCCAGTCGAATGGCGTGAAGCCGCGGCGTTCCAACTCCTCCTGAATGCCAGCGATCTCGTAAGCAGAGCCTACTCCCCACATCTTCGTCCGAAGAAATCGCATGGTCGAGTCCACCCCCGCATGCCCCAGACGCGGCCTCAAGAATCCGCACCACTCCTCATCAGAACAACCGAATCGGGGAGCGCGTCTCTTGGGCGGAGAAGGTAGCGAAGGCGGAAGCGAAGATAAAGCGTGGCTGAAGCCGTCGCCATTCCAAATGCTGCCGCGGCCTCGCCCACCGTGACGTGCTTGAACCAGAGGGCGATGGCCAATAACACCACGGCATTTACCATAAACTGGATGGCCGTACAATAGGCCACGTCGCGCGCCCTCCCCAGCCCAATCAGCATGTAGTAGGCCGATACCCCCAGGAGGCTTGCGAACGCGCCTATAAGAGCGATTCTGAAGGTATTCGGGAGCAGCGGATTGAAGCTGCGATGAAGCCATAAATGAAGCAACGGATTGATCACGATCATAAGCACGATGAAAGCTGGCAGCGCAAAGACGAAGATCACCATGAAAGCCTTGCGGTCGATCGACCGGACACGGTCGTGTAGATTCACTTTGCCCTTGACTTGAAGACTGCTGACTTCGGGCATCATGGGCCTGAAAGCGGCGTCGAAGATGCTGCTCACCCTCATGCTGCCGTTGTCAGGCACATATCGTTCACTGCCACTGCTTCGAGACCTGCGTAACGGGAGAGCATCAGGCGCGACGAATGGGAGAAACATCATGCTGAAGACGCTGCTTCCCATCATCCATCCGCCAGTGCCAAGCAGTTGCCGCGTCTTGTGGCGGCTGATGCGCGTGCGCGCAATGAGTGGAATTGGCATCATCCTTTGCACCTGCGCAAACGAAATCAGTTGCGCCACGGCATAACCACAGAACGAGCCAGCCACCATGCCGCGCAAATCGACTCCAAAGTACAGAAGCAAACCGCAAAAGACTATAACAAGGGCTTGCGCGAGCGCCTCATTATAGCTAGTGAGATCCATGCGTCCCAGCCCGCCAATGGCGGCATTGGATATTGAAAGAAGCAATACGAAGCACAGAGAGCGCAGCGACATAAGGGAGCATCGAATACACCATCGCTGCATCGGCACCGCTCAACTTGAACCAGGAGACAATATAAGATCGGATCAGGATGATTGTGCCAGAGAAAGATGAGGCCAATGTAAGGAGAATGCCGCAACTGATATTGACATAGGTTTTAACGCCTTCCCAGTCTCCATGCCCGTGGTCCTCTGCCACCAACTTCATCAGTGCCCAAGGTATACCGAGGTTCCCCAACTGCGCGACCGAAACAACGACGCTCAAGACAAGCCAAAGCCCATAGCGATGATACCCGAGATAATGGAGATAGATCGGATACGAAACGATACTGAGGCAGGCGCTGACGAGAGCCATGATCGAGCCGGCGCCCATGTTCTTGTTGAATTGGGAACCACGAATTCTCGGGCAAAGCTTGCCCCGGAGCCGCGCTTATGAACCGAAGCAACCTGGAAAGCCGATTCACCGGTCTCTCGTTGTCGTCCTCGACCGGGAATGGAGAGATGGGCTTGATCCTGGATAATTGTCAAATTCGGTCCCGCTTCCCTTCGTGAGGTCCTGTGGCGACGAATACCAGCGCCTGCGGAGCGAAATGAACTCCTGTCCAACGTTTTCCACATGCAAATCTAGGCGGAGAAAGCAGTGAGTTCACCAAGGACTCTGGCCCTGAGATTTTTTCATGCCCGCCCAGGCTTCACATACCAATCGTCAACCCTCGAGACGCCCTCGAATTTTCGCGCATAACCATGTTTCAGTCAGCAAGTGTTGAGTATTTATCTCTCTTTGTGGGGTGAAATGATGCTCGCAGGTGAATATCATGAATTGATACTTGTCAAAATCAAGCTTGGACAAAATCTCGTACTCACTACCCATCCGTATCAATCAAAGATAATCGATGTTCCTGGGAGCATCGTACTTTTCCAGCAAATCTTCGAGCGAGATTGTCTTAACCTCGTATCCTCCCGTACTTCCTAACCTTCCGTAATGATCAGATGTGCTAAATCGGGTCAACTGTTGAGAATTCGGCTGAGTCACTTCGTTGAAGACGAGTGTATGATTCGACTCTCGCCATAAGCAATTTTTTTCAAATATGACAGCTCCGATTGGCCATCGACTCCGTATGCCAGCGATTGGAATCGCAAGGTTCTGCGACAATCCCTCGATCCGCCAAATTCGTTCTCGAAGATCGGTATCTGCTCAAACCGGGCGAAAAACAGCACTCAAGCCGCCCCAATCTCAGGGACAGATAGCCATCTCTCTTAAGTCCAATCCAGATACGAACAAACAAATCCGCCAATCAGAGACCTCAGAATTCTCGAACGTTCCCAACCACGTCGGATTCCGCGTCTTGATCGGTCAATATCCAAGACCCAACTAGAATGTCGTCGACTCTGTCCTGCTTTTTATCGTGCGATCATTTGGGGATACCTATTCCTTCGATTATTCCACCTCATTTGAAAAGCGATTCCACCGGTCCCTTACATGATCTCTTAGCTGCGGGCTCACCTCAAGGCTTAAGCAGCGGTCAGTTTCGTTTTCCTGGGGAACACTGCGCGTTCTTTGATCGGCCAACCGTCCAAATTGCAACATCAATCGCACTCCGCTCACTTGGAATCAGCCAGGCTGCTCTGATCCTGTTAAGTGTCTGTGAAGCCAGCTCATCCCAGGCAAAGCCCAAATCCGCCGCCGAGGATTCATGGCACCTTTTACTATGTCTGTAATTAAGCGCTTGGGTTCATCGTTAGCGTCCATCCCCTCCCAAATCATCCCGCTCATGACAACGATGCAACCGACAACTAGAGACAACATTGCTCCAATCTCTACAATGAGCCTTCGGTTGGGCGCCGATTTGCGATTCGGAATATTAGCGACGTCCAGTATCTGAACCGTCGGAATTTCCGCCGCCTCGTCTACCTTGGCCGCCTCATACTGCCTTGTAAGGGCCTCCCACAGTGCTTCATCGACTTGCATTTTCCGTTCAAGATCGTAGTAAGTCAGCCCGAGAGCCGGCAATTCTCCAGCAGTGGGATAGGGAGACTTATCCGCTCCGGGGCCGGTCCCGGGCCCTTGAGGAACTCCACCCATCTTGTCAATTTCTTTCTGCAATTCTGCGTTATGCGCCTCCAGAGCCTTTACCCTGGAATTGTCTTCTGAGTAAGTTTGCAGAAGCGCCGCAAGCTGACTTCGGCCATCGATGAGTTCTGCCTGCAATCTCAACCCCTCATCTACCATCGATTTTGTCTGCGATGGCATGTCGATGGCGCCGCTTTTAGTAGAAAACTGACTAAGTTGCTTGGCCGAGTCATCGAGTTGCTTTTTAATATCCTTTACCCGTTCCTCGAGAAAGATCCGCTCACGGCGGGCAGTAGACGTGGTATTGCCAGCCACGACACGATTAAGTTCCTCCGCATACCCCTGCGCCATATTTGCAGCAAAGTCTGGATTCTTGTCTGTAACATTTATCGTTATCACTCCGCTTCTTCGATCTTCATCGATTTTGGTAGCGGCCCCCAACGATTTGCGCGCGTCTTCGATACTGCGCGTTTTATAGTAACCGACGAGTCCGAATCTATTGATCAAGCCATCCTGGACATTGCGGCTTTTCAAAATGCTGACGAAGAGATCGCCCGGGTCATATAACCCCAGCGCTTCACTGCCCAGCTCAGATGCAGCACCCCCGCCGGGTGAAAGCAAGCTCGTGATACTGGGGTAGGGAGAGGAATTTCCAGGAGGCATTAATGTTGTTGAGGATGTATATACATTTTGCTGGACGAAAGCATATAGCATGGAAATGAGAATGCCAGCAACAAGAATGCCACAGACCGTCTTCCGTCTCACCCAGCACGCTCGCAGGAAGTCAGCGAGTCTTGAGCCGAGAGTATTACTGATTTCTTCTTCATCGGCTAACTCGGCTTCATTTGTCTCGATCAGAAGCTCCGAATTAGGAATCGGGTTTTGAGAATCATCCATTTCAAACTCACTCTCCGGAAAATTGACCGGCACCGGATTCGTCGACTACAAACTGCTCAACCTCTGCATTGAGAGTTGGCGAAGAAGCAGCTTCCGGTTTTTCAGCCGCTTGCTGATTTGTCGGTAAATGTGTCGGCAGCTCGTCGGGCTGTCGACTCAGATTGAGGAATCCCTGGAACTCTCTAGTAGGCACCCGCGATGGCGATGGGCAGAGCCGCCGCGGCCATGGCCTGCGCCACGGCAGCGATGTTTTGCCACACCGTTGAGGCGCCAAGAATCCTCTCAGGGACAAAGATCGTGTCACCAGGCCGCATGCGGAGGTTCATGAAGTTATCACTTATCCAATTAGTTTCGCGCGGTACAACTGACCCATCGGCATGGAGCACATAGATCTGCTTCTTATCACCGGTAGGTGTCGCGCCACCCGCCTTTCGCAGATACCAGATCAGATCTTTTCCGGGAACGTAGCTTATCGCGGCGGGGTTATAAACCTGGCCGCTCACTACGACAAAATTTGGCCGCTTGGGAATAAAAAGAGTGTCTCCTGAACGCATCTCAATATCGTCAGGAGTATTTGCCCACCGACTCACGTCGGAGGAAATATTGATGATCAGTCTTCCACTGGCCGGATGACTGCGAAGGCTCGCGAGGATCTCCTGCCGCTGCGCATTCAGTGACTGCTGAATATTCGCCGCCGTTTCCACGCCGATCGCCCCTTGTTTGACTTGGGCAGGTGTATCTTCGATCTGTCGAATCATCTGCAGACGCGCCTGCTCAGCCAGAAGACGAACTTGGGCTCGCTCAAAGACGGCTGCGGGCGGATAAGCGTCTGCTCGAAAGCCTCCCGCCCGCATCAACACAGAACTGAGCCGCTCTCCCGTTTGAATCGGGTAACTCCCTGCATGCTCGACTTCACCGCTTATCGTCACCGAAGAACCGATATCCTGCCAGCCAGCCAATTGCTGAATGCTCACGACGTCTCCCGGGCTAAGTGGCACATCGGCACTCTTGTCACCATCGAGCGCCTTCCCGATGGCTATCGTGCTGTGCGTTACCAGCACCTTTTGCCCGTTTTGCACGACATAACTTGAGAGACCCGCCTCATCCCGATAGGCGCTCCGCGTGAACCCTCCAGCCATGTTCACGAGTCCGGCTGCAGTCATACCGTCAGACATCGGATATATGCCAGGACGAAGAACTTCTCCCCTAATTGAAACCATGGGCGGGTCGATCTCGTAGCGGCCGTATACGTGAATTAAATCAAATGGTTCCAGGGAAAAGGAATCGTTGCCTATCAACGCGTCATGCAGATTGAAATTGACAATCTCGGGCCGGAAATCGGGCGGCTGAAGTCGAACCAGTTCCGCGTGGTCAGATGGCTCCGGCATTACGTCCTGGTACGAATGCAACAGGTCGGTAATCGTCATCCCTTCCTTGTAGGTATATTTGCCTGGCCGATAGACGTGTCCTTCGAGATAAACCGCATCCTGGTTGTAGGGCAGAATCTGCGAGATGACGACGTCGTCTCCACCCTGCACCGGGAAATCGGCCAGCTTCTTCGCTACGTCGGCCGGATTATCTGGGAGTTGCAGACTTGCCATGGTGCGGCGCTCTTGGGCCACAATTCGCGCAACGTTGATTTGTTTCAAGCTCGCAGTGCGCAGCACTCCCCCGGCAAGATCAATCACCTGATTCAGGGTTTTCTCACCGTTGAGTTCATAGATTGCGGGGCGATGCACCATTCCTTCCACGGTTACTTGTGGCCCAACCGTCGGCACCAGGAGAGTATCGCCCGGCTGAAGACGTTCGACGTCCGAGCGGACGCCCTTCAAAAGAAAATCATAGAGGTCGATCTCACGAACCAAGCGATCACCTCTATATTGGCGCAGGATGCGCAGCGATCCTCGATTCGTTGGGCCACCCGCGGCGTAAAGCGCGCTCAACGCCGTAGATAACGAGCTGACGTCATAAGCGCCAGGCCTCTGCACGTCCCCGACAACATACACGCGTACCGTGCGCAGTCGCCCCAGGGAGATCTCGACGTGTTCATCATGAAACTGCGCGCTGAGGGCCTGTTGGATGGCAGTCTGCGCCTCGGCAATCGTCATTCCGTTGATCATGATTGTGCCCGCTTCAGGGAGCTCAATCTGGCCCTGACGATCGATCGTTCTGTTCAGCCGGTTTGACTGGCCGCCCCACATATTCACGATCAGAGCATCGCCCGGCCCAAGAACATAATCGGGACCGGCCGGGAGATCCATCGGCAACTGGTCTGCGTTCCCTGTGCCGACAACAAAAGCGCTGCTGCCGAAACGCTGCAGCTTGCCTCCGGCCGCTGGTATCTGTGTGTAGAGATCGTACAGTGAGGGCAAATTCTTGTAGGGACTGGGTTCTTGTATTTCTTGCGGCTCGCTTTCACCTCTTTGGGAACCCGGTCCCGCCAGCGTCTCATGTGCACCCGCCGCTGGCTTGGAATTACTCGCGGATGGCGCTTGGTCCCCGCCATTTCCCGCAGCGGGCTTGGCCTTACTGCTCTGCGCGCAGCTTCGAAGGCAGCTCTCGGCATCGCTGCTTTGGCCACAAGCTTGAATGCACTTCTCTTCGTCTGTGCCGTATTCCGTTCCCTCAGCACCCGTTTCTGAAGCAGCACCATTAACAACAGAATTGGGTTCCTGCGCCTCGCTTGGAGTTGGTGTTTCGGCCTGGCCATTCGGACCACATGCTTCTGGGGAGCCCTCGGCGCCACAAGTTTGACTCGCTCCCTGCGTGCCACTACCACCGCCAGATGGCGCAGGAGTCCCACCGGCCTCTCCATTGGGTGCGCATGCGTCAGGAGAGTTCTGATCGGAGCTACAGTTCCGGTCCGTTGCCTGTGCGCGACCACGCTGGGAAACGAAAACGCCAGAAACCAACATCGCCAACCCGATCGTAAACACGAGATTGCGGACGCGGGTCCGGCGATTTCCGAATTCAGCAATTCGTCGAATCAAGTGAACTACGTTGCGCAATTCGATACCTTCTCAAACTTCCGGTTGTCATTCCTGGTTCAGTGTTCTGAGCTTGCAGCCTTCTGCGAACTCAACGATTCATTTCCGGCCCGGCTGCCGTACCACCGGAACCTCAAGGCAATCTACAAGAGCGCCAGCGTTTCGTCTCCAACCTCTTACGCTACGGCCATCACAACAAAGCTCTCAAATGTTTCGGCTCGTTTCGGCCTTCAGATCTGGACTCGCGAACCCTGCCGTGTGAGCGGCGGTTCAGGCACAGACCGCCAACCCCGCGCGTCGATCGGGCGAAATCGATCACCGAGCACTTTCGCCCTTGAAGGTTGCAATCTTCGCCTCCAGTTGCTCTACTTTTCGCTCAAGAATCTTCATTCCTGCGCGGAATTCGTCCAAATGGCGTCCTACCTGGTCCTCACGATTCACGTCTTGAACAACGGCACGCATAGCTTCGCGCGTAACATCCGATACGCTGCGCGCGCTGGTTAAGGAGCAGAGGCGCCTAAGAGCAACGTATTCCTCTTCGGAGAGACGAACGCTAACCTTGCGTGAGCGCGGCTTCAGAACTGTCATAGTCGACCTCAGAGCCGAGTTTGAAATGCAAAACGATGTCGATCACTCTCTGCTTTCTCTTCAACGGCATGGCGAGAAAGGAATGAGAACACTCGGGTTTATTCGAAGAGTCAGGAATTAGGTCGAATTTAGGGTAGGCTCCGCCCCCGTAAGTCCCAGGCAATCAGTAAAACTTTAGGTAGCCAGATTCGCTCTTCGGAAAGCTGGAGAAGCGGCGTTCTTCAACGTTGACTCGATTGAAATATCCCGTTGTTCGCATCGATTCGAAGCTGGGAATGACCAAGGAATAGCATGGAGGGCGCGAAGGATGCAAGGTAGATGTATGACAAATGCTTGACAAGCTTGAGTCCCGAGGTAGCACTATAACGTTTTCATTCCAAAAGCGTTACTGTGGAAAACTAGACTGAAATTCAAAGGACGTGCGACGTTCGGCCCATTTGGATAGGCCGGTGCCGGCGTTCAGTCGTTCGGTCTGCCCACAAGATTCTACTGGCCTCCTCATCACTCTATTGAATCATTCCTGCCAAGAGTGCGATCCGACAGACGATGTTTCGAAATCGGATCGTGACAATGCGCCGCACCGAAGCCAAGCTAAGCGATGGCCATTAGGGTACACGGCCTTGCTATTGAGACTCGGTGTAGGTGTTGTTGTTTTCAACAATGGTCGAGCCGAAGTGCGTCTCCAGCTGCACGTAGATCGTGGCCCCAGTGGTTGGCAGAGTCACGGTCGCACTGGTGTCCGTACCAACACCTATGTTCACCAGGTCACCAGTCCCCGGCGATGTGCCGATGTGGAGATAGTACCCGGTCACTCCGCCAGTGCCCGGCGTCCAGCTGAAGGTCGTCGTTGCGCCGGTAAGCGTGCTGCCCGGCGTCGGGCTGGTGATGACGCCTCCAGATTGCGCGAATTCGGTGTATGTGTTGTCGTTTTCAACGATGGTCGAGCCGAAGTGCGTCTCCAGCTGCACGTAGATCGTGGCTCCATTGGTTGGCAGAGTCACGGTCGCACTGGTGTCCGTACCAACACCTATGTTCACCAGGTCACCAGTCCCGGGCGATGTGCCGATGTGGAGATAGTACCCGGTCACTCCGCCAGTGCCCGGCGTCCAGCTGAAGGTCGTCGTTGCGCCGGTAAGCGTGCTGCCCGGCGTCGGGCTGGTGATGACGCCTCCAGATTGCGCGAATTCGGTGTAGGTGTTGTCGTTTTCAACGATGGTCGAGCCGAAGTGCGTCTCCAGCTGCACGTAGATCGTGGCTCCATTGGTGGGCAGAGTCACGGTCGCGCTGGTGTTCGTGCCGACACTCATATTCACCAAGTCACCAGTCCCGGGCGATGTGCCGATGTGGAGATAGTACCCGGTCACTCCGCCCGTGCCTGCCGTCCAGGTGAAGGTCGTCGATGCGCCGGTCAGCGTGCTGCCCGGCGTCGGGCTGGTGATGACGCCTCCAGATTGCGCAAACTCGGTGTAGGTGTTGTTGTTTTCAACGACGGTCGAGCCGAAGTGCGTCTCAAGCTGCACGTAGATCGTGGCTCCATTGGTGGGCAGAGTCACGGTCGCGCTGGTGTTCGTGCCGACACTCATATTCACCAAGTCACCAGTCCCGGGCGATGTGCCGATGTGGAGATAGTAGCCGGTCACTCCGCCAGTGCCTGCCGTCCAGGTGAAGGTCGTCGATGCGCCGGTCAGAGTGCTGCCCGGCGTCGGGCTGGTGATGACGCCTCCTGATTGCGCAAATTCGGTGTAGGTGTTGTTGTTTTCAACGATGGTCGAGCCGAAGTGCGTCTCAAGCTGTACGTAGATCGTGGCTCCATTGGTGGGCAGAGTCACGGTCGCGCTGGTGTTCGTGCCGACACTCATATTCACCAAGTCACCAGTCCCGGGCGATGTGCCGATGTGGAGATAGTAGCCGGTCACTCCGCCCGTGCCTGCCGTCCAAGTGAACGTCGTCGATGCGCCTGTCAGAGTGCTGCCCGGCGTCGGGCCGGTGATGACGCCTCCCGAAGATGGCGCAGTCCCTGCCAGCGCGTTGATCAGGCCGCTTCCGTTCGGACTTCCCCAGCCAGTAGCTAAGTCGTAGCCGGTTGTTGCCGCGTAGCCGTTGCTGCCAATGGTGATGTCGTGAAAGTCCGTGGTGTAGCTCGAGCCTGCGCCAATGACGTATAGGCTTGAGTTGATGAAGCCCAACAGCCCGTTCCCGTTTGTCACGGACTGCTGATTGATGAGAGCCATGTAGCCTGCCCACATGGGAGCGGCAAAGCTGGTGCCGCCGTAACTATTTGCTGTGCACGTCGTCTGATCGGCACACACATAGAAGGTGTAATTGGCATTGGCCGAAACATCGGGGCCGTTGCGATAACTCTGCGAGCAACTGGCGCAACCAGACGCCGCAGCTGTCTGCCACGATGGGATGACATACTTATCCGGCGAAATGCCGCCTCCGCTGTTGGCCCAAGCAGTTTCAGAGGCCCATAGGCCCGCCGCGGAACTCGTCGACAAGTCGGTCCCGCCCACTGAGGTCACATACACATCGTCTGCCGGATAAATTTCCGACGCCTTGCCCGTCGCCGTCCATTTCTTGCTGTCGCCTGCGGCTTGAAACAGGTTTTGACCTTGCGCGGCAAATTCCTTGAAATACGGATCGTCTGTGGTTGGATCGGCTGGGTACCACGTCCATGACGAACCCAACTGCGCGTTGAGGGGCTTGGCCGTGGCCATGGCGTTGAAGATTGCGGCGTCGGATGAGCCGACATACATCACAAGACTGGACAACCCCGGCGCCATTCCCAGCGCCTGCGTCATGTCGAGCGTCTGCTCGGTGTCATCGCAGTTGCCGCCGGCCGTGGTGTCAACGCAGCTGGTGCTGGTTCCGTCTGTCGAAAGCAGCGTAATCGGGACATTGTTCGTTTGGTGAGCATTCGTGAAGTATGTAGTCAGGTCGGCAAGATCGGTGCCGGAATACTCGAGCAAACCAACCGACTGGCCAGACCCGGTCAGCGCCGTACCGCCGTAATAGGCGGCCCGCATGTCGCTTCCCAGGAAAGAGGCCGAGGGGCCGGAGCCGGTGGTGGCGTTCGAGCTCACTTCGGAATCTTCCGGCTTTCTTTCGAGCCCGGCTGGGTGCGGTTTCGAGAAGTTATCAAGCCCCGAAATGTGCCAAAGGGAGAACGTCAAATCGGTGGTCGGCTCGCGATCGGGCGCGTAGAACGTGCGATTCTCAGTGGGGTGCTGGTAGACACCGAGACTCAAGTGAAAAGCTGCCTCGACGCTCGACACCGGCCCTGACACCTGCAGGTTCAGGCGATTCGCGGAAGTGCCCTCGACCGCCAGGCCATTTTCTCGCGCGAAGCTGATCAGGGCGCCATACTCTGCCTGGGTTGGCCCGAATTGCTCCGTGAATTGCTCCACGGTGAGGAATTGCCTGTAGCTTGGGCTGCTGGGATCGTAGAGATCGTTCAGGAGTTGATCCAGCTGGTCCTCATTGCGAAGGGGCAATGTGATCACGAGGTGAAGGTTCTGGTTCGAGGCCAGCCGACCCATCCCTGGCGCAGTCCCATCTTGTGTAGCGCCGCGCATGTGATGCGTCAAAACCAACTGCGACTCGCCAATGCCGGCAGCCATCGACATGAATATGGCGATCGGGAGCGCATGGAGCCCCAGTTTTCGCATCATGTTTTTTTCTTCCTTTTTTGGGGGTTGATCGAGCGACAGGTCCCCGTGAAGACACACACCCCATCTCCTTGCATTCTCGGGCAAATAAATTGCTCATGTCCACGGAAATGAGTGCATCGAAAGCATGATTCCAGTTACTTTCGGGGGATTGACCGGATTCTTCCCTTCTCTGCCGGCAACAGAGAATTACGACCGGTGCAACTCGGCCCGTTCGCATCCATCGGTGCCACGTTCGGGAGCTTGTCCATCGCGCACCGCTTGCTCCAGGCTGACATGAATTACTGAGTAACTCTGCATCTGCGAGATCGATCCTCAGAGATTGAGGGTTCTCCGGCCGCACCGCAACATTCTTGACTGCATTGTCGCTTCGAGGCGCTATACTTTTGCTGTTCTCGCCGACGAGAACGTTCGCGAAACGAATTTGATTAGATTCGCCGCCTCCCCCCGGTATTGACAGATTTGAAACCCTCGCGCCTCGGCAACCGTCGATAAAACGCGAGGGTGGTACGGGCCTCGACGCATGCCTTTCAAGCAACGCCGGTTGGCTTCCTGAAATTGGCTGGTTTTCATCCGGCATGACTGGCAGCGATGGAGGTCGCAGTGCCTGGACGGCCATGCGACGCGTGGTCGTTTCTGATGAGCGGGCCGCGCAAGGTTTCAAGTCCGCGGTCTGACGTTCGCGAATTGACTCGCGGCAATTTTGGGGGAACGCCCTCGCTCGCACTCTGCAACGGGAGCGCTTATGAAAGCGAATATCGCCGCATTTTCTGCCTTGGCTTGCATCTTCGCGGGGTCGTTGGCTGCCGCTCAAACCGAGCGGGCGTTGTTGATCGGGATCAATACCTATCAGCCAGCGGGAACCACGCCGGATCATCCTGCGGGCTGCATCTACGGCCGCTGCGAGCTCGGCACCTTCGAGAATCTCGACGGCTCGGTGAACGACGCGCAGGCCATGGCCGATCTGCTGACCAGTCCCAAGTTCGGCTTCCCGGCCGCCAACGTTGCTCTTGCTCACAAACCCGGCGCCGCCTCATCCCAGCCCGGGCGTCGATTCTGCTTCCCGCTGACCAGACTACCCGCGACGGCATTCTCGCCGCCATGCAGAAATATCTCGTGGACCTTCCGCAAAAGGGCGACACCGTCGTCTTTTACGACGCCAGCCACGGCTCGCTTCGCGTCAACAGCAAGGGCAATAAGCTCACCGTGCTCGTCGGCAATCAATATGTCCATGCGGATAGCACGCTGGTTCCTTCCGATGCGTACAAGGGCGGCTACGACGTCCGCGACCGCGAGATGACGCGCATCTTCAACGCCGCTCTCGACAAGGGCGTTCACCTTACTGTCATCTTCGACAGTTGCCACTCCGGTGGCATCAGCCGCGGCATCGGCCCGGTTTACCGCGAGCGCGCCCTGGCCTTTGATCCGCGCGACATCAATCAGGCTCCCGAAACGCTGCCCAACGGACAGCCGGTTCCCTCGCCAACCGAGCGCACCGATAATCCTGCGCTGGTTTTTTCCGCCGCGCAGCAGGATCAAACCGCCAAGGAAATGCCCGCCGGCACCGAGCCGCACGGCGCTTTCACGGCCGCGCTGCTTCAGGCTCTGCAGGCAATGCCCGCCGACACACCCATCCTCCGTCATTTACGAGCGCGTAAAGGCCGTCCTGGAAGGCGGCAACGTCCCAGATCAAGAGCCGGACCTAGACGCAACCGCAACGCGGCGTGAGCAGCCGCTCTTCGGTGGCGCCGCTGCCAAGTCTGACAAAGTTCGCGCCGCCGCCCTCGGCGCCAACGATGACGGCTCGATCTCGCTCGACATTGGCCGCGCCTCCGGCCTTGGCGTCGGTAGCGAGTTCACTTCCACGACGCCCAATAGCGACGGACAAACGGTTCAGCTTCGCATCACCAGCCTGGACGGACTGGCGCGTTCCACGGCAGAGATTGTCAGCCCGGCAGGCGCAAAAGTTGCTCCCGGCGATCTGTTCGAGTTGAGTAAATGGATTCCCGCCGATAATCCGCCGCTGCTTGTCTGGCTTTGGCCATCCAATCTCTCCCAGGACCAGATTGACAACGCCGCCGCGCAGGTCCAGTCTTCCGGCGCCACTTTGGTCTCCGATCCCGCCGAACAGCCTTGGACTCATGTCCTAAGTTGGGATGGCACGAATTGGACTTTGCAGCAGGCCGGTTCGGCCTCCCCGGTCGCGCTTGGCGCGCCGCTCACCGCGGATGCCATCAAAAAGAATCTTCCTGCCGGCGCGAAACTGTGGGTTAACCTTCCGCCATCTCAGGAGCTGGCGGCCAAACTCAAGCCGGCTGGCAGCGACAGCGCCGTACAGCTTGCCAGCAATATGTCGCTGGCGCACTACGCGCTCACCGGCGTTCTCACTGCCGACGGGCCCGCCTACGCCTGGTATCACAAGAGCGAGCTGGCCGCCGGACCGCCCTCGCCCAATGCGCTCCCGCACAGCCCCGGCTGCTCAGCCACATCGCAATATCCCGTGCGCACGGACTGGGTTCCTGTGGGCAGCGCCTCCGCCATCGACGCCGCGGGCACCAAGTTGAATCACTACTCATCGCTCCTCGCCAAAGTGCATGGCTGGCTCGAGCTGGCCAACAGCCCCGCCGACGCGTCAACCGACGAGTTCTACTCGCTGACCCTGATGCCCGGCAACGCGACTGCGCCGCTTCCCGCCAATCAGACGACGCACCAGGGCGATCAGCTCAAGATGGCTCTCGCCTCCGAAGACCGCATCATCGATCATCGCTGGGTTTATGTGCTCGACATCGATTGCCACGGCCAAGGCACCGTGCTTTACCCGCGCGACTACTCGGAGAATCAATTTCCCAACGACGCCGATAATGGCCGGCAGTTCATTCTGCCGGGCGCGCCCATCCTGCGCATCGGTCCGCCTTATGGTGTGGACACGCTGATCATGCTCAGTACTGAGCAGCCGCTGGCCGACCCATACGTTTTGAATTTTGAAGGAGTGGCCACGCGCGGTTCGCGCGGAGTTTCGTCGCCCTTGGAAAAACTCTTGAACCAGACCAGTGGAGGAACCCGCGGATTCTCCGGCGAGGTCCCCACAAATTGGGGCATTGGACTGATGACCGTTCACAGTGCTCCCGTTGCTGCGCCAAATTAAGCTTTTTTGAGGTCCGCTCGTCTGGAATTGATTTCATGAATCGGGCAAACAACCGCGTCGAAGATCCAGAGACGACGCCTTCAAACGGGGAAGACGGCAACCCGCATCTGCGGGTATGCTGGTTGTGCAATGCGCCACGGGCTCGGGGCCGGTGGCGCCGTTAAACGGTAAATCGACGGGGGTCAAGATGAGCCGTTCGGCAAGAATCGTTCTGTTATTTTTGTTGAGCATTGGGCTGCTTACAGCGGCGCCTGCCGGCGCGCAAAGTTTCGGCGCCAACAAGGAAAAAGTTACTCTCCAGCGCAAACTTCCCGCGCTGGTCCATATGCCGGGAGACACCATCAAAGTCACCGTCACGTCATCCGACGAAGACGGAACTCTGCCATACGACTTTCAGGCGCTCCTTGAAACGGAGCTGCTGAAAGACGATCCCAATCTCCGCGACGACGACAATCCCGCGACGCAGATCATCTGCCAGATCACCGACTACTCCCATCCCGATCCCACGTATACAACGAGGGCAGCGCCCGGCATCGCCTTCGGCGCGGGCGGCATCGACATTACCAAAAGCGCCACAAGGACAGCCACATTTGAGCGCATTACCGCCCAGCTCAACGTTTCTTTCCAGGCCAAGGATTCCGCCGGCCATATGCTCATCTCCGACAACATCTCGTCGAGTTTTGACGGAGAATACGATAGCGAGGGGAATTCCACCTCGCACGGCATGATGGGCGAGATTACCGGCAAGTTCTCGCATATGAAAGGCGGAGCCAAGAGCGACGATAATAATCCTCCCACGCACGCCGAACTGCGCTCGCGCCTGATTATCGATGCGGTTCAGCAGATCGCGGAGCACCTCGTCGACACGAACGAAACCGTAGACGCTTTCCTGGCGCGCAAAGATGGCCCGCTTGAAGAAGGCGACAAGGATGCCGAAACCGGACTGTGGGAGCGTGCCCTCGAAACCTACGAAACGGCGACGGCATTTCCCAAACCAGACGAGGACGCTTACCGGCTCTACGACATCGGCGTTGCCTACGAGGCGCTTGCGTATCAGGCCGAAGATCAAAAAGCGATCATGAAGTATCTTGACCAGGCCGCGATCAATTACGGCAAAGCCATCGATGCCAAGCCTGACGAGAAGTACTTCCTTCAGCCGCAAAAACGCATCGAAACGGCGATTGCTCATTACAAGCAGCTGGATCAGGAACAGCAGGCTGCAGCCCGCGCCAAGGCCGAGGCTTCATCCGCTGCCAACAATCCTCCCTCTGGCCCAATGGATGCAGGCAAAGGCCTCACCGATGCTCAGGTCATTACGATGGTGAAGTCGGGAATCGACGAATCGGCTGTTCTGCAAGCCATCCGCGGAGCGACTGCCGTCAATTTCGATCTCACACCGGCAGGTCAGAAAGCGCTCACCTCTGGCGGCGTAACTCCACGCATCCTCACGGAGATGAAAATCCAAGCAGCGAAAAAGCCGGCAGTCGTCGTGCATAAAGGGCTTTCGAATACGCAGATCATCACCATGGTCAAGGCCGGCATGGATGAGCAAACCATTATCCAGGCCATCAACGGAGCCAATGCCATCGACTTCGACCTCAGTCCTGACGGCCAGCAAGTTCTCACGAGCGGCGGTGTCAGCGCCCGGGTTCTCGATGCCATGAAAGCCCGAGCCACGAAGAAGCCAGCGGGGACTGCCAAACACGTAGCCGAAAAATGATCTTGCCCAGCCGATTCAAACCTGCCATCTTACCGTTGCTTGCTGCAACGCTGATTGCAGGTCCCGCCGCGCGCGCTCAGGGAGTCCGATGCGGCGCCGGGCAGGACCTCATCGTCCAGGCGCTGGAACGCATCACGCCGCAAAGCGGCAACGATGCCTTTGAAGACGCGCTGCAATTGCTCAAGTCTGCCGTCGCAGAATGTCCTGAGCTGGGCGACGCATGGTACTACCGCAGCCTCGTCGAGAAGCACCTTGGCCACGACTCTCTTGCCAACTATGCGATGGACAAGGCCCGCTTCAACGGTTCCGATGCGCTCGATCAGGGATTGAATCCTCTCGTCCTCTCCACTCCTGCCTCACGCGGTTTCGAGGCCGAGAGCACCACAACTCCGGTACCGGCCACACCGCCCGTGAAGCCCGGGCCGGTGCAACAGAAGTGGGCGCTTGTTGTCGGAATCGGACACTTTACTGACAAGCAGATTCCCCAGCTTAACTACACTGGCGCCGACGCCACAGCCTTCGCTACCGAGCTGAAAGATCCCTCCATCGGTGACTTTCCCGCGGACAACGTTCACGTGCTCACCGACGATCAAGCCACTACCAAGAACATCAAAGAAGAGCTCAACTGGATCGCGCGACATGCGCAGCCCAACGATCTGGTCGTGATTTACGTGGCCACGCACGGCACGCCGCGAACCACCGACACAGCGGGCGGCGCCAACTACCTCATTACCTATGACACCGAAGCCTACTCCGGTGGCAGCCTCGATGAGGACGCGCTTTACGCCACGGCCTACCCGATGGTTGAGCTGGCCGATGCTGTCTCCACCCGCATGAAGGCCCTCCGAACCGCCGTGTTTCTCGATACGTGCTACAGCGGTGGCGCAGCCGGCGCTAACGGATCGCAACCCGCCGCGCCCCTCACCAACACAGCACCGTCAGGAACCATGCTCACGCACATGACCGACGGAACTGGCCGCATTGTCATCGCCGCCAGCGAGGTCAATGAGGAATCTCTTGAGAGCAGCCAGCTCCATCACGGCTACTTCACCTATTTCCTGCTTCAGGCTCTCAAGAACGGCAAAGGCCAAACGCCCTTGAGCGAGGTCTATACTTCGGTTGCGCAGCAGGTCTCGACGAGCGTTTCCTCACAGGGCATGCATCAGCATCCTGTGATGAATCGCAGTTCCGCCGACGCAGACTTCGCCCTCCGCACTCCCCCGCCCGCAACGGCCAGCGCCCGGCCCTGACACAATGGCCAGCCTGGCGTACGAAAGATCTGTCGTGTTTCGAATGCGCGGAATTTGCGCTTCTGGAATTCTCGGACTCGCGCTCCTGAGCGGAGTCGCTGGCGCGCAACCCGGCGCATTGACCTCACAGATCGCACAGCACGAACAAAATCTGGCTCAGGCGCGCTCCAGCAAAAACATTCGCCAGCAAGTGTCGGAGAGCAACATTCTTGGCGCGCTCTACTACAGCTCAGGCCAGCTGCAAAAAGCCCTCGATTACCTGAATCAGGCATTGCCTATCGAGCAAAAGTACTCGAGCCTGCTCGGTCAGGCCACGACGCTGAACACCATGGGCCGCGTCTACACCGATCTTGGCCGGGAAGACAAAGCTCTCGACCTGCTCAATCAAGCGCTGACATTCTGGCGCGCGCTTTCTTCGCGTGCCGGGGAAGCCGAGACGCTCAATAACATGGGCAAAGTCTATAACAACCTCGGACAACACGACGCCGCGCTGAAATCCCTGAACCAGTCCCTGGCCATTTGGCACGAAATCAATGTATCGCCCGCCACGCCTTCCGCCCAAAACCCCTCAGCCGCTACCCCGCCAACAACCGCGCCCGCTTCGAGCTTCCTCGCGACTGCCAGCATCAATGGCGAAGCCAGCACGCTCGACAACCTGGGCCGAGCCTGGTCTGACATGGGCGACGGCAAACAGGCCCTCGACAACTTCAATCAATCGCTGTCCATCTTCCGCAACCTGGGCGAGCGCAATGGCGAAGCTCTGGTGCTGAACGACACCGGTCCCGCCTATGCCGCACTTGGCCAGAAACAAAAAGCTCTCGAGACTTACAACCAGGCTATTGCGCTCTGGCGCGAACTTGGTAATCGCCAGGGCGAAGCGCTCACACTGAACAACATTGGCCGCCTCTACAACGACCTCGGCGAGCATCAGACCGCGCTCGATTACTACAATCAGGCTTTGCCAATCTGGCGCGAGGTGGGAAATCGCAGCGGCGAGGCGCTCGCCATCAGCGATATCGGCCGCGCTTACGCCGATCTCGGCCAGCCCGCAAAAGCGCTCGACTTCCAAACCCTGGCCCTGCCCATCTTTCGCGAGGTCGGAAGCCGCCGCGGCGAGGCCATGACCCTCAACAACCTGGGCCGCGATCACTCCGACATGAACGAAGCCCAGCAGGCATACGACCTCGACCTCCAGGCGCTTTCCATCTGGCGCGAGGTCAAAGATCAGCGCGACGAAGCGCAGGACCTGATGACCATCGCGTGGGCCTACTCTGAGCTGAAGCAACCGGAACTCTCTTTTACCAGCGCTATCGCCGCGCTCGGCCTGGCCAAAACGACTGCCGATCCGCAAATCGAGGGCAACATCGAAAACTCCATCATGATCGGCTTCCGCAAGCAGAATAAGCCTGAAGAAGCCATCTTCTTCGGCCTGCTCGCGGTGAACGATTACGAACAGATTCGCAAAAACATTCTGGGCATGGACAAAGAGGTTCAAGCGGGATTTGCGCAGTCGCGCTCCGGCGCTTATCGCATGCTGGCCGAACTGCTCGTCGAAGCTGGTCGCGCCGGCCAGGGCGAGCGGATTCTCGATCTCCTCAAGGAGCAGGAACTCCAGGACGTTGTCACCACCGCCACGCCCAGCTCCTCGGCGGACATTGAACCCCTGAAGCTCTCTCCTGCGCAGCAGGATGCGGAAGACGCGTTACCGGATCTTGAAAAAAAGGCGCGCGCGATCGAGGAAGCAAGTCTGTCCTATGCACAACTTCAGGCCAAGCCGTCGCGTACGCCGGACGAGGACGCCCAACTCAAAACGCTCGGCACAACCATTCAGCAGCAAGGCAGCGACATTCAATCGGTTCTCACAAATAAAATCTTTCCCGAGCTCGATGCGCAATCGGCGCCCGGCCAGGCTTCCGCTGACACCACAAAGAGCTTCCTTCAGGATTCGCTAGCTAAGCTCGGCCCGCGCGTGATGGGCATTCGCCTGTTGCTTGGCGAAGATCACGCCTACGCCATCGTCGTGACTGCCAATGCGCGCAAGGTGGTTGTTCTGCCCGCTTCCTCGGCTGACATCCGCGCCAAAGCACTCGAAGCGCTGAAAGCCGTCGGCTCGCAATCATCCGACCCGCGTCTGCGGTTGAATCAGCTTTACTCCATGGTTGTTGCGCCGATGGAAAGCCAGCTTAAGTCCCTCGAATCTATTCCTGGACCGAAAGGCAGCGTCCCCACGCTCCTCTGGTCGCTCGACGATGCTTTGCGCTACGTCCCCATGGGCGCTCTTTTTGACGGTAACCATTACCTGGTTGAACGCTTCCACAATGTGCTCTTCACACCGGAGAGCTACGGTCACATGACGGATTCCCCGCTTCACGCCGGGCCCCCGCCCAGCGCAATCGCCATGGGACTGTCGAAGAGCTACAACGGCCTCCCTGCTCTGCCCGGCGTGATTCCAGAGCTCGACTCCATCGTCCACGATCCCTCCGATCCTGCCTCTCACGGCCCTATGGAGGGAAAGCTGCTGCCCGATGACCAGTTCACCCTGGCGAATCTCAAATCGGCGCTGACGTCCGGCAACAATTTCTCCGTCGTGCACATCGCCAGCCATTTCGTCCTCATTGCCGGCAGCGGCGACGAGCCGTTTCTCATGATGGGTGGTGACAACTCCGGCGATCCCAGCGGATTTGAGTGGAATCTCTCCGCCATGGAAAACTCCGCTGTCGTCTTTCATGGCACGCGTCTTCTTACCCTATCGGCCTGCAGCACTGCCAAGGATTACAAATCGCGGAACGGACTCGAGATGGACTCGCTCGGCATGATCGCCCAGCAGAAGGACGCCGAAGCCGTGCTGGCCACGCTCTGGGACGTGAATGACCTAAGCACCAGCCACATCATGAGCGATTTCTACGCTCGTTGGGTCAGGGATCCAGCCGATGGGAAAGCTGAGGCGCTTCGCCAGGCTCAACTCGCTTTTATCCAGGGCGGCGGTGCCGTGCCCGGCGGCGGCACAGGCCGAGGCTTCGAAACCGAAGACCAAGCATCCGCACCAAGCAGCCTCGGCTATGCCCATCCATATTACTGGGCGCCCTTCGTCCTCATCGGCAACTATCAGTAGCGGTTCGCAATTCGCTCGTCACCGACGCCCCACCGTCGCGAGTGCTAGACTTTCCAGCCGTGGGAGGGGAAGCTCATGCGCACGATCCGGCTTCTTTTAGTTATCGCACTCATCTTCTTGCCGGCTGCCTCATTTGGCAGCGAGCGCTTCGACGGCAATTGGCTTACCAAGCTCACTTGCCCGCCCAAAGGAAACACCGAAGGCTATACCTGGCAGTTTCCCAGCATCATCCAGAACAGCATCTTTCGCGGAGAGCGCGGCGCAGCGGGCCAACCCGGTTACTTTGTCATCGAAGGCCCCATCGCCAGCGACGGCAGTGCTAAACTCGCCGCCAACGGCATTGCCGCTTCGCGAGAATATGCTCGTGGTGTCTTTGCGCATCAGGGCGAGAGTTACAGCTACGACATCAAAGCTCAATTTCAGGAAACGACGGGGACGGGAACCAAGGGCCAGGGTCTAGGCATTGTTGGCCGCACCTGCACGTTGGAGTTCACAAAGCAACCGCCCACCAGTCGTCCGGCCGCTCAGTAATTGTGCCCGGCGATCGGCGCAGACCTGCTACGCGAGCAGTCGCTTCGCCACCTTCACGTACAGTTCCACCGCCTCCAGCAACTCCTTCTTCGCCAGCTTCTCGAACGGCGTGTGCGCCACATGAATGCTGCCGGGCCCCAGCAGCAACGGCTCGCCCCAGTTGCTCAGTTGCGGAATGTCCGTCGTAAACTTCGCCACCATCGTCGGCAAACCCTCCGGCGCGCGCAGCCGGACAAACGGAATTTCAAGCGTGAAGTCCACCTCCGCCAGTCCCTTCGCAGCTCCCAGCAGAGCAGCTTTCACCGGTGCCGAATCGCCTACCAGCCGCACCAGCACCTGCGCTTCGGCCTTGTCGGCGATCACATTTGGCGCGTGCCCTCCGTGGATCTGCCCAATGTTCAGCGTGCTCGGGCCAATGTCCTGCGTTACCGGCAGCTCCAGCTCAAGCAGCTTCGCCATCACCTGCACCAGCTTGTGCACCGCGCTCTCGCCCAGCTCGGGATACGCTGAGTGTGCCATCTTGCCCGTTGCGCGAAACACCACGCGCAGCGCTCCTTTTGACGCCAGCGCCACGCGATTATCGGTCGGCTCGCCGTTGATCAAATAACGGCTTCCCTTCGGCTTCAGGTTCGCGGCCTTGGCCCCAGCCGAGTCGCGCTCTTCGCCGGACATAAATAACAATCCAATCCGAAAGCCTTCCGCGCGCAGCGCTTCCGCCGCCGCCACCTGCGCGGCAATGATTCCTTTCGCGTCTGAAACCCCGCGGCCGTGCATAAATTCGGCGTCTTCGCTGAACGGAATGTACGGCGGCACGGTGTCCATGTGCGTCGAAAAAACCAGATCCGGCGTCTCACCTGCTCGGCCTCCATACACGTTCCAGCGCGGTCCAGCGCTCGTGCTGTCCGCCGGCTGCGCCACTGGAGTCTTCTCCACGTCCCATCCGCGCCCGGCAAGAAAATCCCCAAGAAAATCGCCGACCGCGCCCTCGTTGTAGGTTGTCGATTCGATCTCGCATAACTGGCGCGTGAGCCCAATCGGGTCAAAAGGAAGCAATTTCGAAGAGTCGTTCATATTGTTGCCAGAATACCGTAGAGACCGCGTTGGGCCTTCGCCTGTTTCAGCGTAAAATCAGTATTGAAATGATTTCCACCATGTTATTTAGCTGTTTTAGAACACATCTCGCAAACGCGGCGCTTAGACATAAGGAGCTGTTGCCATGACCCCGGTCAGCGATGCTGCCCTCGAGGGTATGCACACCACAGCCACCGGCATTTTCACAGGCGCCCTCAAAGCGAGCGACATCGCCTCCGCGTTTGATCGCCGCCTCCGCTTCGAAGGGCACAGGCTTAATCGCCTGATGCCCGACGGCAGCGGCCCCGCCTCCATCGATCTCTCCGCTTATAAACGGATTTTTGTCATCGCCATCGGCAAAGCTGCCGGGCCCATGCTCCAGATCCTGCTGGAGCGCATGAAGCGCCGCAAAGGCCTGCGAGGCATCTGTTGTACCAACCAGCCGCCCACTGCTCGCAATTGGCGATTTCGCTATTTTGAAGGCGGCCATCCCATCCCCAACGAGGACTCCTTTGCAGCCGCCCGCGCCGCACTCGCCCTTCTTCGCAAAGCCCACAAAGATACACTCGTCTTCTTCCTCATCTCCGGCGGCGGCTCGGCCATCTTCGATCTCCCTCTCGACCCGCACATCACCCTTGAAGAAACAGCCGCATTCCACCAGCTCCTTCTTGCATCGGGTGCGCCCATCAACGAAGTCAACACCCTTCGTAAGCACTTTTCTGCCGTCAAGGGCGGACGCCTTGCCGTGGCCGCAGCGGAGGCACTCAAGGTCAGCCTGCTCCTGCCCGACGTCCCGCTGCGCTCGCTCGACGCGCTCTCCTCAGGCCCCAGCACGCCAGACCACTCGACCGTTGCCGAAGTGCGTGAGCTCCTTGCCAAATACGAACTAGTGCCCAAACTACCTGCCTCCATCCGCACTTTCTTTGAGCGCGAAGACCTGCCCGAATCGCCCGGCAACAAGGGCTGGCGTCAGTCGCTGCTGCCTAGGCTCCCCTGGACGGACGCCACACGGCCCCGCCGCATTACATCGGCGGCCAGCATGAGCGGCGAAGATCCGGCCTTCCGCGACTCAGTCTTTGAGATCTTGCTCTCAAGCCACGACCTGGTTGAGAGCGCACGCACGCTTGCGCGGGAAGTGGGCTACCATGTCGTGGTCGACAATAGTTGCGACGACTGGGACTACGCCGAAGCTGCCCGCTATCTGCTTGAACGCTTTCACACATTCCGTACCCAGCACAGCCGGCTCTGCCTCATCTCCGTGGGCGAAGTCACCGTCCACCTCACGCGGACGCCGGGCGCAGGCGGCCGCAATCAGCAGTTCGCTCTTGCCTGCGCCCTCGATCTCGCAAACCATCCGGGCGAGCGCCTCACCGTCTTCAGCGCCGGCTCTGACGGCATCGACGGCAATACCAGATCCGCTGGCGCCATCGCCGACCCCACCACCGTAGCTCGCGCCCGCGCCTTCGGCTTCGACCCCGCGCAGTCTCTCGCGGAATTCAATGCCTGTCCGCTTTTCACCGCAATCGGCGACACCGTCTTTACCGGGCCCACCGGCCACAACCTGCGCGACCTCCGCCTCCTCATCTCCGAAACCGCCTGACTCCACCCGCTTTCCCCATGCCGAATTCGCGGTGGAAAATCGAATTATTTTCCCTTTTGCACTCTACCTTGCTGCATTAGGATTGGTTGGTGCCCCGCAAACCAAAGAGAAAGACCGCCAGTAAACTCCCCGACATTCGTGCGGTTGCAGCCGTAGCCAAGGTCTCCATCGCCACGGTCTCCCGGACCATGAACGGCTCTCCGTTGGTCAGTGAGCGCCTCACAAAACGTGTCTGGCAGGCAATCAAGCAACTCAACTATCTCCCTAACACTCATGCCCGGACGCTCGTTTCCGGCCGCAGCCGCATTCTCGGCATCATCGTCGAAAACATCTCCAATCCATTCTTCCCCGAACTCATCCAGAACTTCGAAGAGATCGCCGTCTCTCACGGCTATGAGATTCTCGTCAGTTCCACCAACAGCGACCCAGCCGTGCTGGCCGCATGCGCTCGCCGCATGCTTGAGCGCAAAGTCGACGGCGTTGCCGTCATGACCTTCGGCGAGGAAGAGCCCGTGCTCGATCAGCTCACGCACCGGGGCGTGCCCATCGTGCTCGCCGAGTTTAAAGTCGACGATCCCAAAGCCAGCACGATTCTCCTCGATTACTCCACCGGCATTCATCAGGCCATTCGTCATCTCGTCGACCTTGGTCACCACGCCATCGCATTCCTGGCCGGCCCGCACAGCCTTCACTCCGCCATTACGCGCGAGAACGACTTTCGCGCTGCCATTCAATCTTTTGGTTTGCAGCTTCAAAAGAAGTGGGTCATCGAATGCGACCACACTCTCAAGGGTGGTGTCACGGGCTTCGAGCAGATGAGCAAACTTGCCTCTCGCCCCACCGCTGTCGTCTGCTCCAATGACATGACCGCCATCGGCGTTTTGCGCGCGGCCTACATGCAGGGCCTCCGCGTACCCCACGATTTGTCTGTCGTCGGCCTCGACGATATCGCTTTCGCCGAGTACACGCTGCCGCCTCTCACCACCATCCGCCTCTCGCGCACCGATCTTGCCCGTGCCGCCTTCAACGCTCTCTGCAACCAACTCGAAAACGCCGGCAACACGCGGTTGCAGCGTGAATTCCTCGTTTCAACGAGCCTTGTGGTCCGCGACTCCACCGCCGCCCCGCCCGTCGCATAGAGCCGAATTGCCGTTCGCAACGTCAAAGATTGCAATTGAATGACTTGACGATTGCGATCCTGCGACACTCCGCAGGATATGCTGTCCAGAGAGGATGAACGACCGGGCGCCCCGGACGCCTTTGAATGACGACTGCCTATCTCAATCGCATCGCCACGGCCGTCCCGCCGCACGACATGCACGGCGCCTTCATTCCCTTCGCTGAAAGCCTCTTATCCGAGGGCACGCCCCGTAATCTCTATCGCCGCATGGTACGTCTCGCCGCGATTGACCACCGCTACTCTTTTCTCAAACCCATCGTCACTGATAAGGGCGTACTACAGGACGAAGACGCGCTGTTCGTGCGTGGCGACTTCCCCTCAACTGCACGGCGCATGGAGGCCTTTCGGCAATTCGCCCCGCAACTCGCGCGTTGTGCCCTCTTAAAGCTCGCGCTCACCGATTCAGAACGCCAGGGCATCACTCACGTCATCGTCACCTGCTGCACCGGACTCTACGCGCCCGGCATCGACTTCGAAGTCATCGAGCTCGCCGGACTTAGTCCTTCGGTCGAGCGTACTTTTATCGGCTTCATGGGCTGTTACGCCGCCATCAACGCGCTCAAAGCCGCACGCCACATCGTGCGCTCCGAACCCGAGGCCAAGGTCCTTCTCCTCTCGCTCGAGCTATGCTCCCTGCACATGCAGGAGACCCAGGATTTGGAGCAACTGCTCGCCTTCACGGTCTTTGCCGACGGCTGCGCAGCTTATCTCGTTACAGCGGAGCCGTCCGGCTTGGCCATCGACAGCTTTCTCGCCGTCAATCTTGCCGGCACCGATCACCTCATTACCTGGCGCATTGGCGAGCAGGGTTTCGATATGCATCTATCCGGCCAGGTTCCCGGCCAGTTGCGCAACGGGCTCGCTGAAGCGGGCACACGAATCACTCAGGGCCGCGATTTCTCCTCGATCGATCTCTGGGCCGTCCATCCCGGCGGACGCACCATTCTCGACGCGACGGAGCAGGGGCTGGCTCTCCCCGCTGAAGCTCTCGCCGACTCCCGCAACATCCTCCTCAACTACGGCAACATGTCCTCGGCGTCCGTCATGTTCGTGTTGCAGAGGCTAATGCAGCGCGCCGGCTCTGGACAGCTTGGCTGCGCTATGTCCTTCGGGCCGGGTGTCACCGCCGAAACCATGATGTTCCATGCCGTCTGACGCTGTCGATTTCCGTCACCGCGCCGAACTGACGGAACTGATGGATGAGCCCTGCTCTCGCAGCGAGCTCCGCGCATGTCTCCGCGATCTTTCCCGCCTCAATCGCTGGTTCCTCGCCTACCGGCCCATTCTTGATTGGCTTGGCGAAGTCGCTCCCCTCAGCTATGCTCAGCCACTTCACATCCTCGACGTCGGCTGCGGATACGGCGACAGCCTCCGCCGCATCGAACGCTGGGCTCGTGCAAATGCAGTTGCCGTCGAGCTCACCGGCCTCGATCTAAACCCTGATGCCGTTGCAATCGCCGCCGAAGCCACGCCACCGAACAGCGCCATTCGCTGGATCGCAGCCGACGTTTTTGCATGGCAGTTAGACATGCCGGTTGACTTCATCGTCAGTTCCCTCTTCACGCACCACCTCACCGAGCAAGACCTGATTCGCTTTGTGCAATGGATGGAATCGAATGCCCGGCACGGCTGGTTCGTCAACGATCTCTCCCGCGCCGCAATCCCCTATCACCTCCTGCGCATCTTCACCAAGCTTGCCGGCCTTCATCGATTCGTCCAGCACGACGGGCCGGTCTCGATCGCGCGCTCCTTCGTCCCGGACGATTGGCGTCGAAAATGCGCCGCAGCCGGCCTCGATCTTCGTGCGGTCTCCATCCAGCCTTTTTTCCCCGCGCGCCTCTGCGTCAGCCGGAGCAAAACGCCATGACCCCTCCCACTCGCAGCGTGAATCATCTCGTCATCGGCGCCGGACCCGCGGGAGCCATGGTCGCCCTCCGCCTCGCCGCCGCAGGCCGCGATGTCGTGCTGATCGAGAAAGAACCCGGGCCGCACTACAAAGTCTGCGGCGAGTTCCTCAGCCGCGAAGCCGTCGAATATCTCCGCCAGGCCGGCGTCAACCCCATAGATCTTGGCGCCGCCACCATCCGCACACTTCGCCTTTCCGCCGGCGGCAAAACCATCTCCACGCCACTCCCCTTTCAGGCGCTCTCGCTCTCGCGCTGCGTTCTCGACGCGGCTCTGCTCGCGCGCGCCGAAGAAAGCGGCTGTCAAATCCTGCGCGGCACAGCGGTCGAGTCGCTCATTCCCGACGGCGATCATTGGATCGCTTCGCTCAACAATGGCGACTCCCTCCGCGCCTCGACTGCTTTCCTGGCGACCGGCAAGCACGACCTCCGCGGCTTCTCCCGCTCACCGGCGAGACAATCCGATCTCGTCGGCTTCAAAATGTTTTGGCAATTGGCGCCCTCGCAGCTCCACGCACTGCGCGACTGCATGGACCTCTATCTCTTCCCCGGCGGCTACGGGGGCTTGTCGCTTGTCGAAGGCGGCGTCGCTAACCTTTGCCTCGTCGTCCGCCGCACAACATTGCGCTCCTCCGGCGGATGGCCGCAGCTACTTGCTCTCATCCTGCGCGACAACCGCCACCTGCGTCAGATTCTTTTGGGCGCCACGCCGCTCTGGCCGCGCCCCCTCGCCATCTCGCCGATTCCTTATGGCTATCTCATTCGGAAATCGAGCGGCCTTTGGTGCGTCGGGGATCAAGCCGCAGTTATTCCATCTTTTACCGGCGACGGAATCTCCATTGCGCTGCACTCCGCTGCTCTTGCCGCGCAAATGTTCCTCACGGGCTCGAGCGATGCCGATTACAACCGAGCCCTCCGCGACCAACTCACCCGGCCTATGAACCTCGCGACGTCGCTCTCGCGTGCTGCTGTTACCAGCGCCGGTCGCGCAGCGGCACTCGTCGCGCTCACTCTCGCGCCCAACGCAATGCGCTGGGTCGCGGAATCCACGCGGATCCCGCAATCGTCTCTTGTTTCTCGTGAGTCTCTGCTCCAGGCAGCCGGGGCGGCCACCCGCCAAGGCGCTTGACGCGCATGTCATAACTTTACTGCGCTGCCATCGCACCGGCGGTCTCAAACATGCCAGCTTCGCGCCATGCTGTGATCTCTGCGTGCGTTTCGTCCGCAGCCACCCGCCGGTCCGAATAGATCCGCGGCTCGCCAAAGTGCAGTTTCGCCGCGAACCCCGTCACACCCAGCACCTTCCACAAATGCGTCGCGAATCCCTCATCGCCGTACCAGCAAAGCTCGCGCTCCTCCACGCCCCCGTCGATGACGTAACGGATCGCCGCCGCTGTAATCGGCGAGCCGATGGCCGTTGCGGGATCGATCAGACGCGAATGAAACCTGAGCACCTGCGCTCCGTCCGTGCTCGTGCCCTCGGGGAATAGCAGCACCGGAATCGGCAACTTGAGCCGCTCCGCCATTTCCTCGGCCACCGCGTTGGCACTTTCCAAACTCGACCGGTCGAGAAAAATCGTTCCCCCCGACCGCGCTGCCTTGCCAAAGAATGGCCAACCACCCACTTCGATTTTGGAGACAAAAAAGCACGGCATCGCCGCGCTGCTGATGATGATATCGAGATAGCTTAAATGGTTCGACACCACCAGCCCGCAAATCGGCGGCTGGCCCTCCACCTCGGTTCTGATGTCGAGCACCTTCAGAATTGCCCGCGCCGAACCTTGCAGCCACAGGGCGCGCCGCTCCAGCGTCATTGGCCCCCACAAGCGATCGAGCCAATACCGAACAATGCACATTGCAAGAGCGAATGCCAGCGCCACAGCGCGCCGCATCCGGCGCATTGTCAAAGCGTGAGCGGAGCCAAAAAGCGGTGGCGAGCCGCCGCCGAAAGCAGATTCAAATCCAGGAGCGTCAGGAAGTCGATGGTGCGAAATTCGCGGTCCCACGCCGGCGGCGCGGCAATGCGCGCGCCAATCGCAAGATACGTCTTCAACAATTTGGGAACCTTGACCGCAGCATGCGAGGTCGCCGGAGCACGATCATCCGGCTGCAATCGATCGCTCCGGCAGGGCGACGGCTGTGCGTCCATCCTCTGCTCGGCGAACTCGTAGCTTCCTGGTGGGCACGCATACGCCGCGGTCGGCCTTGTCTCAAACTCCTCTGGAACCCTGAAATTCTCAAGCTGGCGATACATCTGCCAACCCTCCGCCGGGTCATTGGAATTCAAAGAAGAGCAACCGAGCAAATAACGAAGCCCCATGTCGGTAGCATACTGCGCGATGCCTCGCCACAACAACATCAGCACCTCGGGCGTGCGGTGTTCGCGGTCGATCGATGCGCGACCAAGCTCCAGAATTCCCGCCCGCAGCGGTTCATACGGCGCAAGATGAAACTCCTGTTCCGAGTAGTAGCCGAGATTTCGCTTGGCCGTTTCACCCGACTGCATCCGGTACGTTCCGACAACGCGCCGGCTCGTTTTGTCCTCAACGATTAAGTGCTCGCAGACCGCGTCGAACTGGTCCCAATCCAGCCCGGTCTCGTATGAGCTATCCAGCCCTTCGCCTAATTCGATGTTGAACACTCTGAAGCGCAGCTGGCATGCCGCTTCGCGATCTTCCGGCGTCTCAGCGAGTCGCAAGCGATAGCGCCCCACATCGGCATGAATCCGTGAAGCCTTCGCGGACCTGTGCTGTACTTGTAAGCCTGCTGGAAGCGCAATCTCCACCAGCGAGCTAGCATCGGATGCCAGCTTTAGAGGGACTCTTGACCGAGTTTCTGGAATCACGGGTCAAGTATCGCGCCGGGACTGTCAACGCAAAGTCAACGTGCTGCAAAAACGGTGCAAAAATCCTGGTCAAGCCCTGATCGATCCGGACCAAAGATGATTCCCCATCGGCGAGCGTGCGGATATCGATACACCGCGCGCGGCTATGTGAGCGGAGGATCCGCAGCAAATGGGGTATGTCGGCGGAGGACATGCAGCGCGCGGTCCGATGATGGCAGCACGCGGATTTCCTGTGCGAGGTGGAAGGGCGCGTTAAGCGAGCGGGGAGCTCCGTTTTAGCGCACCTTCACGGCTCGAGGCCTCGCCTGGACGTTCATGAAGATCCGCTACGCTCCCGGCTCGTAATTCAGATTCGGCCCCAACCAGCGTTCCACTTCGGCCACGGTCATTTCCTTCCGCCGCGCGTAGTCTTCCACCTGGTCGCGATCGATCTTCCCGAGGCTGAAATAGCGGCTTGCCGGATGCGCAAGGTAGAACCCACTCACGCTCGACCCCGGCCACATCGCAAACGACTCAGTCAGCTCGATGCCCGCATTCTTCTTCACGTCGAGCAGCTTCCACAGCGTGCCCTTCTCCGTGTGATCGGGGCACGCAGGGTACCCCGGCGCCGGCCGTATCCCGCGATACTTCTCATGGATCAACTCGTCGGTGCTCAGCTTCTCGCCGCGCCCGTATCCCCACTCCTCGCGCACGCGTTTGTGCAGGCACTCCGCAAATGCTTCGGCCAGCCGGTCGGCAATCGCCTCCGCCATGATCGCGTTGTAATCGTCATGCGCCGCTCTGAACTGGTCACATAATTCCTTCAAGCCAAACCCGCTCGTCACCGCGAACGCGCCAATGGAATCCTTGAGCCCCGTCTCCTTCGGCGCAACAAAGTCCGCTAGGCACCGGCACGGCTCGTTCCCTTCGCGATCCGATTGCTGTCGCAGAAAATGAACCGGCGTCAGCACCTTCTTGCGCGTCTCGTCCGTGTACAGCTCCACATCGTCGCCCGTCGCGTTTGCCGCAAAAAATCCGTATACGCCGCGTGCCCTCAGCAACTTCTCTTTCACAATCCGATCCAGCAGCGCATTCCCTTCAGCAAAAATCTGCCGCGCCTGTTCACCCTGCTTCTCGTCCTCGAGAATCTTCGGATAAACCCCCTTCAACTCCCATGTATGAAAGAACGGGCTCCAATCGATGAACTCCCGCAGCGTGGCCAGCGGAAAATCATCCAGCACGCGCACACCAAAAAACTCAGGAGTCGCCAACTCCTCTGCGCGCCATTCAATCGGTGTCCGCCTGGCCCGCGCCGTCACCAGCGCAACCACCGCGCGCCGCGGCGCCGCGTGCGCCTTGCGAAGCGCGTCATATTCCACTTTGTACTGCGCGACAAACTGCGGCTTGCCCTCTTCGCTCAGCAGGCTCGTCGTTACCGGCACTGCCCGGCTCGCATCCAGCACATGCACCACCGGCTCGCTGTAGTGCGGAGCAATCTTCACTGCCGTGTGCGCGCGGCTCGTGGTGGCTCCGCCAACCAGCAGCGGCAGCTTCATCCCCTGCCGCTCCATCTCTCGCGCCACTTGCACCATCTCGTCCAGCGACGGCGTAATCAGCCCGCTCAACCCCACAATGTCCGCCCTCACCTCTCGTGCGCGTTCCAGAATCTTCTCCGCCGGAACCATTACGCCCATGTCAATCACTTCATAGTTGTTGCAGGCCAGCACCACGCCCACAATGTTCTTTCCAATGTCGTGAACGTCTCCCTTCACGGTCGCCAGCACAATCTTTCCCTGGACCCTCACCGCCTGGCCCGCCGCAACCATCTGCACCTTCTCCGCCTCCATAAACGGCGTCAGATACGCGACCGCCTTCTTCATCACCCGCGCCGACTTTACCACCTGCGGCAGAAACATCTTTCCTGCGCCAAACAACTCTCCAACCACGCCCATGCCGTCCATCAGTGGCCCTTCGATCACCGCCAGTGGCCGTCCCAGCTTTACGCGCGCCTCTTCCGCATCCGCCTCAACGTAGGCGTCGATTCCCTTCACCAGCGCGTGGCTCAGCCGCTCCTCCACCGTCCCGTTACGCCACTCCTCGACCTTTTTCTCGCCTTCCGCATCGCCCGCACCCGCCACACCCGCCGCCTTCAATCTCTCGCCGAACTCAACCAACCGCTCCGTCGCATCCGGCCGCCGGTTCAGCAGCACATCCTCTACCAACTCCTTTAGCTCCGGCTCGATTTCCTCATAAACCTCCAGCATGCCCGCGTTCACAATGCCCATGTCCATGCCCGCGCCAATCGCGTGATACAAAAACGCCGCGTGCATGGCCTCGCGCACCTTGTTGTTGCCGCGAAAACTGAACGACACATTCGACACGCCGCCGCTCACCTTGGCGTGCGGCAAATTCTCCTTGATCCACCGTGTTGCGCGGATGAAGTCCATCCCGTAGTTGTTGTGTTCCTCCATCCCCGTGGCCACGGTCAGGATGTTCGGATCGAAAATGATGTCTTCCGGCGGAAAGCACAATTCGCGAGTTAAAATCCGGTAGGCCCGCTCGCAGATTCGCGTCTTGTCCTCGAATCCCGCGGCTTGTCCCTGCTCATCGAAGGCCATTACCACCGCTGCTGCGCCATACTTCAGCACCGCCGCCGCATGTTCGCGAAACTTCGCCTCGCCTTCTTTGAGCGAAATCGAATTCACAATGCCCTTGCCCTGCAGGCACTTCAATCCCGCCTCGATCACTTCCCACTTCGAGGAGTCGATCATGAACGGAACCTTCGCCACTTCGGGCTCGCTGGCCAGCAACTGCAGGTAGCGCGACATCGCGGCCACGCCGTCAATCATCCCCTCGTCCATGCAGATGTCCAGGACATTTGCCCCGTTCTCCACCTGCTGCCGCGCCACGCTGACGGCCTCTTCGTATTTGCCCCCTTTGATGAGCTTGGCGAACTTCGGCGACCCGGCCACATTGGTCCGCTCGCCAATCAAGATGAAGACTCCGGGTTGTTGCGTGAACGGCTGCGATCCCGACAATCGCAGCGGCCGGGATCCCGGGAGGTTTGCGCCAGTCGCGTTCATACTTGGGTGCCCCACTCTAGGCGCGTCTCTGTTTTTGCGCCTGGGGTAGGGTAGCTCTCAACGCCGCAAGACTCCGCAGCGGCCGGCAGCTTTCGCGGCGCCACGCCGTCCAGCGCCCTCGCAATCGCCGCAATGTGCTCCGGCGTATTCCCGCAGCAACCGCCTGCAAGATTGATCAGCCCCTCATGCGCAAACTCGCTCAGGTACCGCGCCATATCCTCGGGCCCCAGATCGAATCCCGTCGCCGACAGCGGATTCGGCAATCCCGCATTCGGATAGCACGACACTGCTACGTCCGCCTTTTCCGCTAGCTCGCGCAAGAACGGCGCCATCAAGTCCGGCCCCAGCGAGCAATTCAGCCCCACCGAAAACGGCTTCACGTGCCGCACCGCGGTCCAGAATGCTTCGATAGTTTGCGCCGAGATCATCGTCTCTCCGCCGCGTCCCACCGCCGCCGAAATCATCACCGGCAATTCCCTGCCGCTCGTCGTCAGTCCATCCTCGTCGAACACCTCGCGAATCGCTACCAGCGCGGCTTTCGCATTCAATGAGTCGAAGATCGTCTCCACGAGCAGTAAATCCGCGCCGCCCGCAATCAGCGCGCGCGCCTGCTGTTTATACGCCGTCTTCACCTGGTCGAACGTCACCACGCGAAAACCTGGATCGTCGGCGTCCGGCGAATTCGAAAGCGACACCGTCAGCGGCCCCATCGCGCCCGCCACAAACCGCTGCCGCCCCGTCTCATTGCCCAGGCGATCTGCCCACTCCCGCCCCTGCTGCGCCGACTTCTCATTGATCTCCCACGCCAGATCGCCGAGAAACTTGCCGTCAATCACTCGCTGGTAAAACTCCGGATCCTTCCGTCCCCCTTGCTCTCGCGGATCGTCGACGAAAAATTCGCTCTGCGCGATGCTCGTTGCGCCAAACGTATTCGTTTCCAGAATGTCCGCGCCCGCCTCCAGAAACCTCCGATGAATGTCACCGACCAGCTCCGGCCGCGTCAACGTAAACAGGTCTCCATTGTTCAGCAGGTCCTTCTTCGCGTCCCTAAACCGTTCGCCGCGAATGTCCGCTTCCTTCATTCCGTAGTTGCGGATCGTCGTCCCCGTCGCTCCATCGATGATGGCGATCCGGCTTTCGATGATCTTTTCAAGCGGATGCTGTGAAGGTTTAGTCATTTCTTCTCGTGGGTTTACGTCGAACTCCCTCCAGAATATCGGACCTCATGCCTCATCCCACCGCGTTCCGCGCCGAACGTGCCTTGGCAGGCACTGGACTGCCGCAACTCCGACCTGAATGGGCGTTATGTCCACGCCTCGAACTTGCTGACCTGCCAGGACTTCCTTCTGAAACTGTCGGTTAGCTCCGCTAACTCCGCCAACACCGCTAACACCGCTAACACCGCTGTCCCAATTAGACTGGAAACGATGATCACCACACTCTTTGGCAGCGAAGATCCGAAGAAATCCAGCGAGGAATCACAGAAAACCGGCATTTTCGACCGAATGCGCCAGGCCGTCTCGCGCACCCGCGAATCCTTCTCTGCCAAAATCTCCGACCTCGCTGCTCTCACCCGCACCGTCGACGAATCCGCTCTCGACCAGCTCGAAACCGCTCTCCTCTCAAGCGATCTCGGCGTGCCAACCACTACCGCCATCCTCGACGCACTCCGCGATCGCGCCCGTCATCAGGCCATTGAAGGCGGCGCCGAGCTCCGCGACCTCTTGAAAGAACAGCTGATCGCCATTCTCCGCGCCCCGCAAGGCGCGACTGCCGCAACGCAGGTGTCGCCACCGAAGGTGACCTTCCTCGTCGGCGTCAACGGCACCGGAAAAACTACTTCCAGCGGCAAGCTCGCCGCTTGGTCCCGCGCGCAAGGGCACTCCGTGCTGTTGTGCGCAGCAGATACGTTTCGCGCCGCCGCCATCGAACAACTGGAAGTCTGGGCTTCGCGCTCCGGCGTCGAGATGATCAAGACCCGGCCTGGTGGAGATCCCGCAGCCGTCCTATTTGACGCGATCTCCGCCGCCAAATCCCGCTCTATCGACGAGCTCTACGTGGACACAGCTGGCCGCCTCCACACCAAAACCGGTCTCATGGACGAACTCGACAAAATGCGCCGCACCGCCGCCCGTCTTGTCCCCGGCGCGCCTCACGAAGTCCTCCTCGTCATGGACGCGACGACGGGCCAAAACGGCCTCCAGCAGGCCCGCCTCTTCACACAATCCGCCGGCGTCACCGGCATTCTGCTCACCAAGCTCGACGGCACGGCCAAGGGTGGCATCGCTGTCGCCATCGCTCGCGAGCTCTCGCTCCCTGTTCGCTTCGTCGGCGTCGGCGAAAAAATGACGGACCTGCTAGAGTTCTCACCGGTAGAATTTGTTGACTCTCTGCTGGAGTAAGACATGGATTCCACTCAATCGGTGAGGCTGATCAATAAGCGAGGGAGGCGTACAATTGTGCCGTTCTCGAGTTCACAAAGGAAGGTTCGTGCGGTTCCATGGACCTTCGCCGGGCACTCACTTAGTGCCGCTGAGTGAAGCATGTGCTCCATGTGAGGAGGGTGAATGACGCGAAGCAGGTTGGCCTTCATATTTCCCGCTGCCCTTGCATTGTTGATTTCACACTTGCCCGCGCAACCCACTTGGAACGGCCTTCACTTCGGGGCATCCCAGGCCGAAGTCCAACAGGCACTAAGGCGCAAGGGGGTGACACTCACCGAGGGCAATCCCGGCATCTACGACGTGCGGCCCATTCACGATTTATCTCTACCGGACATTAAGGTCTCATTGCCGTTTCGAGTGCAACTGACCTTCTCCGGGGGTCTTAAGAAAGTGGACCTGATCCTTGACAGTAACGCGGCGATGCAAAGAATGGGGAACGTCTATGCAACTGTTGACCTTGTCGTTAGTTCGATGGCAAACGCTTTGACAGCGAAATACGGCGCACCGCTCGACATGACCGGGATATGCGATTTGAAAAGCAACAACATCGTAAGCTTAATGCTTGAAAACGGCGGGGCTAATTGCAAAGAATCATGGCGCACGGAAGGACAGCTAGTCTCAGTCTCATGGTGGGCAGACAACTCGCCGAATCCATTCATTTACACACTGACGTACGAGGCGTATTCGACCGATCTGCGAGTCGAGGGGAACGATTATTGTCGCGAAATTCTGTTTTTCTCGATGGCCGCTAAGATCTTTTCTCGCTTGCCAGCGGCAATCACCCATTGCCGCAGACGCTTTTCCCCTCTAAGCTGGCTGATGCGCCCCGGGGTAACGCCTAACACCACCGCTGTCTTGACGACGCCCGTCTCCTTGATGAATTCCTCTATCTTATTTTCGGTGATTCTAAGACCTTTCTTGCTCTCCTTAGGCTCCAAGTTGGGGTAAAGGCTTGCGTTGATCTCATCCAGCGCGGCAGCCTTCATCGATGCCTTCAGTGCTTTCTTGAGATCGCCGGCTAGCCGTCCTCGATTAGTGTTGCCCTCAGGCTTAGAAACTGCGATAAGGAGCGACTCAACATCGTGCAAAGTCACCTTGTCGTCGATGATGTAGATTGCCAGCTTATCCCATTTCTTCCCATGCAGGTCACCTGTATGGGTGCTGAGCCGTCCTAGCAGGTCAGAGGCTCTGCCCACATAATAGAGCTCACCGTTCCGCTTATAGAGCGCATAAAGACCATTTCGCTCGTGGTCTTTCAGGAAGGTTACAAACTTTTCTCGACTTTCACCCTCGAGAAGAGCGCGGCTAACTTCCGGCAAGTGCTTTTTCACTAAGGGGGTGCTGTCATTATTGCGGCGCTTGCGTACACGTTTCATTCGTAAAGACCTGTGGACTCGCTTATTCTCCATTGACGCGGGCGGAGTGTCAATGACAAATTTCGGCCGCTGCGCGCGTCGTATGCCCGGCATCGCGCTACGGCGGGCGACGGGGCCCCCGTCACGCTCCTGCATTCCGACCACTCGATTTACACTTGATTGTTCCCGTTCATTGCGACGATGACTACCTCAAGCCAAATCTCCGACCAAGACCTCCACTGGATGCGCCGCGCCCTCGAGCTTGCGCGACGCGGCATCGGCGTCACTTCGCCCAACCCCGCCGTCGGCTGCATCATTCTCGACCGCGCCGGCCAGGTCGTTGGCGAGGGCTGGCACGAGTACGATCTCCTCGACCACGCCGAGATCGTTGCCCTCCGCGAGGCCACGGCTCACGCCGGCGATCGCGTCCACGGCGGCACGGCCTACGTCACACTCGAGCCCTGCTCGATCACCGGCCGCACGCCGCCCTGCAGCGATGCGCTCATAAAATCCGGAATCGGCCGTGTCGTTGCCTCAACCATCGACCCCAATCCTGCTGTCGCCGGCCGCGGTCTCGAAGCACTACGTGCGGCAGGCATTCGAACGAGTGTCGGGGTCTGCGAAAACGAGGCCCGCCGTCTCAACGAGGGCTTCGCTTGCTGGATTCAGCACCATCGTCCCTTCGTCTTGATGAAGGTGGCCATGACCCTCGACGCGCGCATCGCGCCACCGCCCGCTCAGCAAACGCCCCACGCGCCCTACTGGATCACCAGCGAACTTGCCCGCGCCGCTGTTCAACCCCTCCGCTGGGCCGCCGACGCCACCATGGTCGGCGTCGACACGGTTCTCGCCGACGATCCCTTGATGACCGACCGCAGCCGTCTGCGCCGCCGCCGCCCGCTTCTGCGCATCGTCCTTGACTCCGCCCTGCGCATGCCTCTCGACTGCAAGCTCGTCTCCACCGCTCAGAAGGATGTTGTCATCTTCACCGTCTCCCACGATGAAGCCCGCATCCGCGATCTTGAGAGCCGTGGCGTCCGTGTCGAAGTCTTTCCCTCGGATGCCGGCCGCGTCCCGCTCGACAAAGTGCTCGACAAGCTCGGGGAAGAGGGCATCCTCACGCTTCTCACCGAAACCGGCACCCGCCTCAACACCGCTTTCCTCGCCGCCGGCCTCGTCGACCGCCTTCATCTCTTCATCTCCCCGCAGATCATGGGCTCCGACGCCGTTCCCGCCTTCAAAGGTCTGCCCAGCTTCGTACCCATGACCGAAGTCGAGGTCGAGCGCTATGGCGACGATCTCGGCCTCAGCTCTCTCCTTCGCGACCCATGGCCGCCCGCACAGGCATCCTGAAACCATCGGCCCTTCACGCGTCCTATAATTTAGACAAGCTCGGCTCCGGCCCCTGAATCTTGAATCGGAGCCACCCTGCCCGTAACAAGGCCCTAAGCAAGAATGGAAGCGCAGATCCAGATGCACTCTACTCCCCTCATCACCGCTGTCGTCTCGCTCATCGGTCTTGCCGGCGTCCTTGCCTGGCGCATTCGCGAGGGCCGCAGCGCCGTGACGCTGAGGAAAATCGTGATGCCGCCAATCGGCATGGCGACCGGCTTCTGCATGTTCATCGTTCCTGCCTTTCGCGTGCCTTGGACCTGGGGCCTCGGCGCCTTCTTCATCGGCGCTGTCATCTTCGCCTATCCGCTCCTGCTTACCTCCGACCTCCATCTTCAAAACGGCGTGATCATGATGAAGCGGTCGAGTGCGTTTTTTGCCGTCATCATTGTGTTGGCCGTCGCGCGCTACCTGGCCCGTGGCTTCTTTGACCGCTTCCTCACGCTCGAGCAGACCGGCGCTCTCTTTTATCTGCTCGCGTTCGGCATGATCCTCCGCTGGCGGTTGAAACTTCTTCTCGCCTGGCGTGCATTGACGGCGGGGCCGGCCGTCGCCGCTGGGACTCCCGTGGAAGAGGCGGCGGACTAGGCCTTTCGCCTGTCTCCGCACTCGGAAGTCAAGCCCCGAACCGCCCGGTTCGCCTGCATCTCCCTCATTCCACACCGAATATAAATTCTCCCAAGTTTGCCGATGATTTCGCCCTTTCGGCGCATGATGGTCTCAGCATCGATCATCATCAGGAAAATTGCGATTACCACTTGGGCCATGCGCATGAATATTAAGCGAGACGAGTGCACTGGCCCATGCTGTGGAGGCGGCAAAGGCCGCAAGAAGAAACCAGGTGCGCAGCAGCCGGGACTGTTCAATGTGTATCAGGACAACCTTTATGGAGGATTGATGTTCTTCGGTGTAAACTAAGAATGTGGGTCCACCGCCGGGAAGCGCTCCGGCTGTTTTCCCACCCTTGACGCGATGAAACTGAAACCACCAGCGGACTAGTCGAACTTCCGCAGCTGTAAACTGCGGAAGTTCAGCAAAGACCTGTCTGTGGGATCCCGGGGTGTGAAGTGGTGCAGCCGGCGTCGGCCGTTGAAAAAAGCATCTGCAGATCGATTTGTCGTATCCGTTAAAGCAACCACCTGTTTTTGATTTCCACTTCCGGCAATACGGTCAGAACTGACCGGATTCTGCGTTTCGTTCGAGGCACCATCAACTCTTTCACGTTCGGAACTGCTGGCGAGTCTAAAATTCTTGCATGGAGTCCGTCCTGAGAACAGCGGGGTAAAGCGTGCCCCAGATGCGTCGTTGTATCGCGGCGACAATTGTAGCGACAGCGCTGACTTTGAGCGCGTGTTCCAATTCGTCCTCGCCGCCGATTTCGGTGAGCTTGTCGCCTGCATCTCCACAGACGATCTATCAGGGCCAGTCGGTTTTTATCGTTGCCACCGTCACGAACGACTCGCTGATTCCCAAAGGGGTGCGATGGAGTCTGAATGGCCCGGGATCTCTCGGTTCTTCGACCAGCCAATCGGTAGTCTACAATTCCCCAGCTACGACCACCGCCAGTGCAGAGCAGGTAGTGGTGACTGCCGAATCCGTAGCACAACCCGCTCAGAGCGCCTCGTTGGCCGTCACTGTGAACCCTAATCTGGCGATTCCCATTAACGGGACAACGCCACCGACGCTTCCGAATGGGACCGTGGGAACGCCATACAGCCAGGCTCTTGAATTCGCCGACGGGATTGGCCCCTTTCACTGGAGCATCTACAACGGACCGAGTGGAGGCGATGATGTGGGCGGAGCGTTGCCCGACGGACTCACGCTCGATTCCAGCACCGGAACGATCAGCGGAGCGCCCACTGCGGCTGGAACCTGGTACTTCGAAGCGACTGTGACCGACGAAGAAGGAGTTTTCGACGCGCTCCTGAGCATCCAGATCAACCTTGCCGGTCCAACGGCGGCAAATCCGGTGCCGTTCCTAAACCAGCCGCTTACACCCAACGCCGTTGCCCCTGGTAGCTCCGGGCTGACGCTGAAAGCGAGCGGAACAGGCTTCGTCTCCGGCGCAACTATCGATTGGAATGACACGCCGCTTACGACGACGTTTGTGGATAGCGAACATTTAAGTGCGCTCGTACCGGCAGCGAGCGTAGCGACTGCGCAGACGGCTCCAGTGACCGTCGACAATCCGGCCCCCGGAGGCGGCTCATCCAACGTGGTCTATTTCCATGTGGGTGCCCCGGAGACGGCGGTCAGTTTTGTGAATGCCCCCAATTCCCCGCTGCCAAGCGTCGAGCCGTATGGATTGGCAATAGCAGACTTCAATCAGGACGGAAAGCCGGACTTGGCAGTCGCAGATGGTGCCGCAGGGCTGTACACGTTGCTTGGAAATGGAGATGGCACATTCACGCCCGCGCCGGGTTCCCCTGAAAGGATCCCAGTTCCGCCATTCGGCGCTTTTCCTCTGCTCCCGACACCGGTTATTGGACCTATGACCCTGGGCGATTTCACTCATAGTGGCCATGCGGGATTGGCAGTCGCGGAGTGGACAACAGGAGCAGTATGGGTCCTTCTCGGAAACGGGAAGGGAACCTTCGACCCATCGTCAGCGGTCTTTGCAAACGCGGAGGGGATGTACACGACCGGGGTAGCAGCGGCGGACTTCAATGCCGATGGCGATCTTGACCTCGTGATCGTTAATTCCCCTAGCGGTCAGTTGGCATTTGTCGCTCTGGGATACGGCAGCGGGGCATTCAACACGGCTGGAGCTCTTTACAACCCGGGATTTCCGAGAGGCGTGGCAGTGGGCGATTTCAACGGTGACGGAAAGCTGGATGCAGCGGTCGCGGGCGAAGGATCGGCGACATCGGGATCGGGGGTGGCTGTTTCGCTTGGAAATGGAGATGGGACCTTCACACAGGCGAGCGGCTCGCCGATTTCCCTCGGGCAAGGTCTGTCTGCGATCATTGCAGGCGATTTCAACGGCGATGGCAAGCTGGACCTGGCTATAACGGATTACCTTGCAAATGATGTACTCATCCTGCTCGGGAACGGCGTTGGAACTTTCCAGTCACCGATTACCATCCCAGTCGGAAACAATCCGCAGGCGATCGCAGTGGGAGACTTCAATAATGACGGGAAACTGGATCTTGCCGTAGCAAACAGTGACGATAACACAGTCACGCTTCTACTGGGCAATGGCGATGGAACGTTCACAGAGGCATCCGGCTCGCCCTACGCAGTGGGAAAAGGCCCCATCGCAATCGCGGCCGCGGATTTTAACGGCGATGGGAAACTCGATCTCGCCGTAGCTAACGGCGGCGACGGAACGGTGTCTATCCTATTGCAGCAATAACGAATCCAAAAATGTCCCTACGTGCCAGGGTCACAGCCCGCGCTGGACCCCCGGTGAAGCTCGCATTAACGCTCCACCGAATGTTGCCTTCCGCGTCGTGTCAGCGTGTCAGGGCGTCGGCGTCCTGAAGTTCGGGTTCGGGGTATTTCGCGGCTCGATAACCTGGCCCATAGTTCCTCCTGTCAACGCTTCGTATCCGGCCTTGCGACCGTGCCCGCATGACTCGGAGGCGGTGCGGCGAATCTCGAATCATGCACAGCCAACGGGTACCGACCCGGCCATTGGCATCCGGGAATGCGTTTGAATCAACTGGGAGCCCCTGTGAGAGAATCAGGCAATCCTGCTCCCCAGGCCTCCCTTGACGACCGGAAAAGAGGACAGATGCCCAGCGTTCAGACGACGAAATCCCTGACTTTCAGCGTGGAGCACAAGGGCCAGACGGCACTGGTGCACTGCCGTGGGCAGCTCGTGGCTGGCGTTGGCACGGAGTTTGCGGCGCATATCCGCAAACTGATTCCCGATCACAAAAAGATCGTCCTCGACCTAACCGATCTGACGAAAGTCGACAGCATGGGCCTTGGGACTCTCGTGACTCTTTACACGTCGGCAAAAAGAGGCGGCTCGTGCCTGAAGTTGGTGAATCTGGGTAAACAGGTGCGCGAGCTGCTGGGAATCACAAATCTTCTCTCACTCTTCGGCGATATGTGCGACAAGGGCGTCGCAATCAAGTTCTGACGCGACAAGCCAGCTCCGCCAACTCCGCTAACTCCGCTTAGAATCAATCCATGTTCACCGGCATCATCGAGCAGACTGGAACCCTCGTCAGCCTCACCGATCGCGGCGGCGTTCGCCGCATCACTGTTGAAGCGGGCGGCATCGCTTCTCGGCTGCGCGAAGGTGACTCGCTCGGCGTCTCCGGCGTCTGTCTCACAGCTCTCGACCCCGACCCCACGTACTTCCACGCCGACCTTGCACAGGAAACCCTGGACCGCACTTCGCTCGGCTCTCTGGCTCCCGGCGCGCGCGTCAATCTTGAGCTGCCCACCGCAGCCGGCAGTCCCCTCGGCGGCCACATCGTTCAGGGCCACGTTGACGGTACGGGCGTCCTGACCGCTCTTGAGCCTGTGATCCCCGAATCGAGTCCTCAGTTCGACCGCAAGACCACCGACTGGACCCTCAAGGCTCGCGTCCCCGAAAACGTCCGTCAGTGGATGGTCCACAAAGGCTCCGTCGCTGTCGAAGGCATCAGCCTTACCATCGCGGACTTCGATGGCGAAACCATCTCCATCGCAATCCTGCCCCTCACCTACTGGCGCACCAACCTCCATGCACTCGCCATTGGCGCGCCGGTGAACATTGAGGCTGATGTGCTGGTCAAGCTTGCAGCGCTGCAGATGCAGTCCGCGAAGAAATCGGAATTGGACTTGACCGCCGCGTGGCTGGTCGCGAACGGCTATTGACCGGTGCGCCTTGGCAGAATCTCTGGCGGCGCAACCTCAATCCATCGCGCTTTTTGTGACTCCGGCCGGCATTCTGCCCACAGCGCGTAGATTTCCTTCTTCGGCACGCCCCAAGTCTCAACCATGATGGCGCTGCCTCCGTCCGCTCTCGTATAGCGATCGCGGCACCACAGAACAAACGGCACAAACCGCCCGCCCTTGCGCATTGTGAACCAGTCAATGATCTCGTGTGGTGATTCGTCGTAGACATTCTCCGGCGTCCACCAGAAGCGGACCGGGCCCTTCGCTGAAAATCGCTCTTCGATGCAGGTGCCTCCCGACTCTCGCATCGTTCGCTGGAACTCCGCCCACCCCATGAATCTTCCTTGCGATTTCATCAGCTTCTTGAGAGCATCCTCACGGTGTTGCTGCCGCCACCGCATGACAAGAACATAAGGCGCCGCAAAACACGCGCCAATAAACAAAAAAGGAACCATCAGCAGTCCGAGAATCCACGCAAAGATGCCAGCCCCTGGCTTCCGCTTCCGCAGGTTTTCTGATTCCGGCATCTGCATCGTCGCCGCCAATTACGGTTTTGTGGGGAGCTTCGGCGGCGCGACCACATAATCGTCGCCCACTCGCGCCAGGATTTGCGCCCGCCGGTCCATCAAAAGCTTCAGCCGCTTCGTCACGTCGATGAATTCCTTCTTCTGGTCGACCGTCAGCCCATTTCCCAGTCCCGGCGTCGTGCCATTCGCTCCCGGCTCGACTTCGGCATTCGGTCCGCCCACCGGCGCAGCGGCATTCGTCGTGCTCAAACCCGCAGCCTTATTCAGCGCGTCCAGCCGCGCCTCCAGCGCCGGGATCTCGCGGTCGATCAGCACCGGCTTGATCATGGGCTTCTTTTCGAGCCCAGAAGCGATTTCGTTGCGGTTGTTGTCTTCCCACACCGGCAGAACCCCGACATGCCCAAGCTCCACGCGCACATCGGCTGGCCCGTAGTCTCTTTTCACCGCGGAAAACAGCCCAATCATCTCGTCTCTCGGCTCGCCGTTCGAGTCCGGATTCAGCCCCTCCACATAACTCCGCGACTGGTTCGACAGAAAATTCCCCGTCGAATAAAAAATCACCGTCTCGCGTCCATCCTGCGTCTGGTAGGTTTCAATCGGCTGCAGCACGTGCGGATGCCCGCCCACAATCACCGATGCTCCCGCCTCCAGCATCTTGTGTGCCAGGTCCACATCCTCCGGCCGTGGCGCCGTCGCGTATTCGATTCCCCAATGCACGCTCACCACCAGCAAATCGCACTCGGCCCGCGCCGCCTTCACCGCCGCCAGCACCGCCGCCTCATCCGCTCCCGGAGCGCCGTTTGCCTCGCCCGGATACGGATAGAAATTCACATGCGGCTGGTCGTCCTTTTCCGGGTTCCGGTTTCCATTGAGCCAGCGCGTCATTCCAAGCCAGCCCACCTTGATCCCGTTCGCCTCCGTGATCACCGGCTGCCACGCGGTCGCCTCGTCGTCTGATGTTCCGGCAAACAACAGCCCTGCCTCTTTCAGGTGCTCGCGGCTTTCTGTGAACCCGGCCCATCCCTGGTCCATCACGTGGTTGTTCGCAAACGACACCATTTTTATCCCGCTGGCCTTCAGTGCCTCGGGCAGCGCCACCGGCGCGTCAAACAGGAAAGCCTTCGTCCCATGCGAGTTTTCCGGCGCAACCGGTGTCTCCAGGTTCACAAATCCAAAATCTGCACCCTCAAATACGTCCGCCGTATCGCTGAACAGGGCTGCCCACCCCTGCTCGCCGTCTCCAGCTGCGGCAGCTGCCTGCTTCACCGCCTCATGCGGAATCACGTCTCCGGCAACGGCAAAGCTCACCTGCGCCAGGTCGTGCGGATATGGCGTCACCACCGCAGCGTGTTGCCGCCCGTGCAGCGCAGGAATCAGGACCGTCGGAATCAGCGCCGCGCCCACCGCCAGTAGCGGAATCACCCCTGCCAGCCATTTCGAACGCTTGGCCGACCCGGCCCGATTAGGGTCCCGTCTCTCAGCGGGATCGCCCGACCCGCGCTTGCGCCCGGCACTTTCCCACCGTAGATGCCTTTTCAAAACCGAATCCATCCGCTTTCCTTACCCCTCACTTATGTGACCCCGGCGCCAACCGTCTCACCAGCCGGAACCGCGAATGGTCTCAGCATACAGGCAAGGTTCCTCGCCCTACCTCAAAACTGCCGTCCCGGTATCCCGTCCGTCTACATCCGCGAACGTCCAGCCCTTTCCGCTCGTCTATCTTGCAGTTAAGACTGTTACCCTTGATCTGGAGCATTCTTTCGAGGATTTCCGGCGGCGTCTGAAGTGTGCGGCCGGCAAACGCGACCATGGCAGAGTTCGTCATCAAGTTGGCCGATGAGCGTGGCCACGTGCAGGAGCAGGTTCAATCCGCGGCTACGGCCGACGAGTTGCGTGCCCGCTTCTCTCATGCCGGCTACCACGTCTTTTCTGTCCGCGCGCGAGGCAGCATCGCCCTCGGCCGACGCAAAATCAAGCTCGAGCCTTTTCTTATCTTCAACCAGCAATTTCTCACCCTCATTCGCGCGGGTCTGCCCATCCTCGGCTCCATTCAGATGCTCGGCAAGATCCAGAAGCAAGCCGCGTTCTCCAGCCAGTTGGATGACGTCGCCAGCCGCGTCAAGCGCGGTGAGTCGCTCTCCGCCGCCTTCGAAGCGCAGAGCGGAATTCCCGTCATTTACACCACGACTCTGCTCGCAGGCGAACGCTCCGGCAACCTTACTGAAGTCCTCGATCGCTATGTCAGCTTCCAGAAGGTCGCTCTGGCTCTGCGCAAAAAGCTCGTCGGGGCCCTCATTTATCCCAGCGTGCTGCTCGTTCTTGTCTTTAGTCTCCTCATCTTCATGTTCACCGTCGTCATTCCGCAGTTCGCCAAGCTCTACGACCAGCTCGGCAGCAAGCTTCCGGCGCTCACGGTTGACCTCTTACATTTCGGCCAATGGATGCAACACAACTTCATCTGGCTTGCGTTGGGCGTGGTGATTGCCGCATCCGCTTTCTACCGCTTCGCCATCACCGAGCGCGGCCGCGATTTTGTCGATGGCGTCCGTGTCAAAATGCCGGTCTTCGGCAAAATCTGGCTCAAGTACCAAGTCGCACTCTTCGCGCGCACGCTCTCCACGCTGTTAACCGGCGGCCTGCCGCTGGTGCCTTCGCTTGAAACCGCTTCGCGCTCCATCTCCTCGCGCCGTGTCTCCAAAGCCGTCGAGTCGTCCATCACCACCGTGAGCGAAGGCAAGAGCCTCGCCGACTCTCTCATCAAAACCGGCGTCTTCCCAAGTCTCGCCTCGGAGATGATCGCCGTCGGCGAACAAACCGGTGCATTGCCCCAAATGCTCAACTCCGTTTCCGAATTCTTTGAGGATGACGTAGCTACCGCGCTCGCCGCCTCGCTCGCGCTGATTGAGCCGGCCATTCTCATCGTCATGGGCTGCGTTGTCGTCTTCATTCTCATCTCGCTTTACCTGCCCATCTTCTCGCTTGGGAATACGACGGGGATGTAGCTGCTCGATCTTCAGGAGGGTTTTCACCATGGCCGAAAACAATGTCGTCACGCTCCCCGCTCCTGGCAGCCCGGATCTGCGCGTTGACGAGCGTGCCAACGCCGAGGCCCTCGCCCGCCGTTATCACGCCGAATTCGTCGACCTCAAGAACTTCAAGATTCAGCACGAGCTCCTGCGTACAGTTCCTGTCGAGCTCATGTTCCGCTATAACTTCGTCCCCATTGAGCTGACCCCTGATACGCTCATCATCGCCGTCAGCGACCCCTCGCGCCTTATGGTCCTCGATGAGATCGCCGGCCTCCTCGGTTCGCGCATCACCGCACGTGTGGCCACGCTCTCGCAGATCACCGACCTCCTCAAGAAAACTGAGCAGTCGCAGCGCGTCCTCGACGAAGCCAGCGAAGGCCTCACTTTCGACGTGCTCACCGGCGACGAAAACTCCGACGAAAACATCTCCATCGAAAAGCTCACCAGCGACACGGAAGACATCAGCCCCATCATCCGTCTCGTTGACACCACCATCTTCACCGCTCTGGAGCGCCGCGCCTCCGATATTCACATCGAGAGCTACGACGACTCGGTTCACGTCAAGTACCGCATCGACGGCGTGCTCCAGGAGGCCCTGGCTCCCATCGCCCGTGAGCACCACGGCACCATCCTCGGCCGCATCAAAATCATGAGTGAGCTTGACATCGCCGAAAAGCGCGTCCCGCAGGACGGTCGCTTCCGCGTGCGCTACAAGAACCGCCTCATCGACTTCCGCGTTTCCATCATGCCGACCATTTACGGCGAAAATGCCGTCCTTCGCGTCCTCGACAAAGAGTCGATGAGCGAAAAATTCAAGAACCTCACACTCGACGTCGTCGGCTTTGCTGAAGAAGATCTCCGCCGCTTCCGCCGCTACATTCGCGAACCATATGGCATGGTACTCGTCACTGGACCGACCGGCTCCGGCAAAACTACAACCCTCTACGCGGCGCTCAATGAGATCAAAAGCGACGAGGACAAGATCATCACCATTGAGGACCCGGTTGAGTACCAGATCCGCGGCATCACACAGATTCCGGTCAACGAAAAAAAAGGCCTCACCTTCGCTCGCGGCCTGCGTTCCATCCTCCGCCACGACCCCGACAAAATTCTCGTCGGCGAAATCCGCGATCAGGAAACCGCGCAGATCGCCATCAACTCCGCGCTCACCGGCCACCTCGTCTTCACCACCGTTCACGCCAATAATGTGGTCGATGTCCTCGGCCGTTTCCTCAACATGGGCGTCGAAGCCTACAACTTCGTCTCCGCTCTCAACTGCATTCTCGCTCAGCGCCTCGTGCGCACCGTCTGCGAGTACTGCGGCCACACCGTTCATTACGACGACGGGCTCCTAATTGCGAGTGGCATGGATCCCGCCGAATGGCGCGACTTCGACTTCCGCGAGGGCTCCGGCTGCATGGAGTGCGGCGGCACGGGCTATCGCGGCCGGACCGCCATCCACGAGCTGCTCGACCTCACCGACACCATTCGCGAGATCATCCTCGCCAAAAAGCCCACTTCCGAGATTCGCAGGCAGGCGCAAAAGGAAGGCATGAGCTTTCTCCGCGAGTCCGCCATCGAGCGCGTTCGCCGCGGCGTCACTACACTCAAGGAGATCAACAAGGTTACATTTATTGAGGCTTCACGATAGTGGCCCAGATGTTCAGCAAAATTCGCAGCATTGCCGAAGCCGCCGGACGTCCGCCAGCCGCCATTGAGATCGCGCCTGAAGGCGTGCTCGCCGCTGCGCGTCCCGCCGCGCGCGGTCGCCGCGGCGCATCCGAGCCGGCGCAGGGCAACGTCTATGCCTTCATTCCGTTGTCCCCAGGGACCATCGTTCCCGGCATCGAAGAGCCCAACCTGCGCGCGCCCGAAGCCGTCACCGCCGCGATTCGCTCCGCCCTCGACGAAATCTCGCCCCGCACGCGCGCCGTTACTGTGGTTCTTCCCGACACGCTCGTTCGCGTCTTCGTCCTCGACTTCGATTCCCTTCCCGCCAAACTCTCTGAAGCCATCCCCGTCGTCCGCTTCCGCCTGCGCAAGATGGTTCCCTTTGAAGTCGAGCACGCCGGCGTCAGCTATCAGGTCCTCTCGCAGAACGCATCTGAATGGAAAGTTCTGGCCGCCGTCGTCCCCGCCCCCATCCTCGCCGAATACGAGGCCGCCGTTCGCTCTGCCGGTTACGAGCCCGGCGCTGTTCTGTCTTCATCGCTCGCCGCGCTTGAGTCCCTTGAATCCATGGAAGCCATCATGGCCGCCAACCTCAGCGCGCACGCGATCACCACCACCATCGCAACCGGTCAGGAACTCCTCCTCTATCGCACTCTCGACCTTCCCCAGGACTCCGCGCAACGTGTCGCCGAAATTCAACGCAGCATCGCGGTTGCCTCCGCCTACTTTGAAGACAAGCTCGGCTCGCGCCCTCGCACCCTTCACTATGCCGGAGTTCAGGATCCCGCCGAATTCGCGGCCTCCATTGGCGATCCCGAACTTTCCGTCGTGGAATGGGCGTCCCGTCCCGATGAAGGCGTCATGACCGCCCTTCCTCAAACCTGTTTTGCCGGCGTCATGGGTGCGCTGGCCGGGGCGAGTTGACGGATGCGGATCACTCTCAATCTCGCCTCTCGCCCCTACGCCAACATCGGCCCCGCGCTCAAGCGCCTGCGCATTGCCATGGCCGCACTCGTGGCGCTCTGTCTTCTCCTCTTTCTGGGCCTTCATCTCTTCGACCGCCAGGCCGAGGCGGCCCGCGCCCTTGAGCACTCGCTCGACGGCCGCATTGCCCGCGTCCAATCCGAGCGCTCCGCCGCCGTCACCATGATGCACCGCCCCGAGAATGCCCGCGTGCTCACGCAAGCCGAAGCTCTCAATCAGCTCTTCGATGAAAAGGCCTTTTCCTGGACACTCGCCATGGAAGCCATGGAGACTGTTCTTCCCGCCGGCGTGCAGGTCACCTCCATCGAGCCCGTCCGCGCCCCCGACGGTCACATCACCGTTCATGTTCGCGTAGTCGGTCCCCGCGACAAAGCCGACGATCTCGTCGCCAACCTCGAGCAGTCCCGGCGGTTCCTCCAGCCCCGCATCGTTGGCGAAAACGCCGAGTCCAGCAACAACCCCTCGCAGCGCCAGGAACCCATCAGCATCTCCAATCGCTTCGACTTCGATCTCCTTGCTGAATACAACCCGCCCACCTTAGAAGAAGAGCGCATCGCCTCCAGGCCCGTACACCACGCCGCCCCATCCATTCCCCTTGGCATTGAAAACCCCAAACATCGGCACCTAAATCCCGCAGTACCGCAAGCGAACGGTCGTCCGCCTTATACAGGACCGTCGCGAGGAGGTCCGCAATGAGTGCGAACGGAACCCCCTCAACCTTCCGTGAGAGGCTAACCTCTCCTCTCACCTGGCACTTCGCCGGCTTCGCGATTCTGCTTGTCCTCGCCGTCTTCCTTGCCGTTCGGCTCGGATTCGATTGGGCCGCGATGAACAGCGGTTCCAGCGAGGTTCTCGCCGGCAAACAGACCCAACTGAAGGTTCTCGAGATCCAGACCTCTCCCCTCCGCGGCCTTGACCAGCGCGTCCAGAAAACGCGCCAGCAGATCGACGATTTCTACAAAAAGCGGATTCCCTCCGACTATTCCGTCATCTCCAGCCGCATCGGAGAATTAGCGGTCACATCCGGCGTCCGCCTCTCGCGCGTGGGGTACGCGCAGGAGAAACCCGGTGCCGAACTCACTGAAATCTCCATGGACGCCGGCATCAGCGGCGACTATCCCTCCATCATGCGTTTCATTAACTCGCTGGAGCGCGATCGAATCTTCTTCATCATTCGCGCCATGTCCCTTACCGGCCAGCAAGGCGGCCTGGTGAATCTTCGTCTCCGCGTCTCCACCTGGTTGCGTCCCGCAGACGCTGAGGCCAGCGGCCTGCCCATGGCTCCATCCGCGCGCGACGAATCTCCAGCCGGATCCCTCCCGGGCAAGGAGGGCGAATAATGGCTTTGGCTCTCGGCACCGAAAACAAGCGCCAGGTGATTCTGGCCAGCGTCCTCGGGGTCGCCCTGGTGATTTGCGCCTTCTGGGTCTTTCACATGTTCTTCGGATCTTCCTCAGCCAGCGACTCTGGTTCTACGCCGGCTGCGCCCGCGCTGCAGAACCCTCCGACCCCCTCCGGCACACCCTCCGCGGCCACGCCTGCCGCAAGCAACGAGGCCCTACGCCTCTCCAATGCCGGAATCGATCCCTCACTGCATTTCGATAAGCTGGCTCAGAGCGAAGATGTCGAATACTCCGGCTCGGGCCGCAACATCTTCTCGGCCGAATCGGTCCCTGTCGCAATCCCCAAAGCCATCGCGCCTGTCCGTCCCAACGGTCCCTCGGTTGCGCAAAATCTTCCGCCCGCGCCGCCCAAGCCCCCGTCCATCGATCTCCGCTACTTCGGCTACTCGCAGGGTGAACACAAGCAGCTCCAGGCCTTCTTCATGCACGGCGACGACATCTTCATGGCTAGAACTGGCGACATTGTCGACCATCGCTACAAGATCGGAGTCATCCGCCCCCTCAACGTTGAGGTCACCGACCTGGCTTACAACAACACGCAAACAATCCAAATTTCACAATGACGAATTGACGTTTCACAAATCTAAACTTCAATGGTTCCTTCTCCCCCAATTCGCTGCACGCTTCAATCCTCCATGGGTGCCCCAGGTCCCTCGCATTTGGGGACCTGGGATAGCACGACTCCGAACCCGGCGCCCGCACCCCCGCGCGGTGTCATCCTGAGCGAAGCGTCTTTCAGCGGAGCCGAAGGACCCGCTTCTACCTTTCGTCCTGTATCACCGAACGCCTCGCATCCCTCTCTGAAAGCCGTTCCCGCCTCCGAGCAGGGCTACGTCCTGCTCATCGCCGTCTTCTTGACGGCCCTTCTCGTCATCTCTCTGGCTGTCGCAGCGCCCAACATCGCCCGCTCCATCCAGCGTGATCGCGACCTCGAAACCTTCCATCGCGGCATGCAATACCGGCGCGCCATCCAGCTCTACTACCGCAAATTCACTGCTTATCCGCCCAACGTCGAAGCCCTCGTCAACACCAACGACATTCACTTCCTGCGCAAGAAATACATCGATCCGATGACCGGCCAGGATGACTGGAAGCCCATCGCCTTCGGCCAGAACAAAACTCCCAAGGCCATGGGCTTCTTCGGCCAGCCGCTGGCGGGCAATGCATCCACGCTGGCCGGGACTGGGCCGGGCGGCGTTGGTGGATTGCAGGGAGCGACGGGCGCTTCGGGCGGAACCTCCACCGGTGGGTTCAGCTCTGGAGGCTTCAGTCTCGGCTCGAACGACACCGGCAGCGATCAAAGCTCCTCAGGCGGAGGGTCGAGCAACTCGACCGACAGTTCTGGAAACTCGCAGGGCGGCACAGGAACAAACGCGGGTGCAGGATCGACGAGCTCAACCGGGTCAGGCTCGGGTTCCGGCGGCCCCACCTTCGGCGGCGCGGGCATCATCGGCTTTGAGCCAGCCAGCCCCAAACAGTCGATTCTGGTTTACAAGAAGAAGAATCACTACAACGAATGGGAGTTCACCTACGACCCGCTCTCCGACCAGAAAACCATCGGCGGCGGCAGCACAGGGCTCGGTGGCCAACAGGGCACCGGCCAATTAGGCGGTCAGGGCATTGGCGGAGATCAGAATGGCGGCGGAGGGCAAGGCGGTGGCGGAACCCAGAGTGGAGGCGGGAACGGTCAGGGCTTAGGAAGCAGTCAAGGCAGTGGGTCCATGCTTCCCGAAACCACCCCGCAGTAGCCAGCTCCGCATTCAACCAAAAACACCAAAGGCCCGCCGTTTCCGGCGAGCCTTTGGTGCTTTTCCGAGTCCCTAAGTCCCTAATCCCCAAGTCCCAGCCTTTTTACGCCTGGAACGACGACCCGCATCCACAGGTCGATTTCACCTGGGGGTTGTCAAACTTGAATCCCGCTGCCTCCAGCGACTCCACGTAATCCACTGTGCAGCCATTCAGGTACATGAGCGAGGTCGCGTCCACAAACACCTTTAAGTCCTCAAAAGTGAAGACTTTATCCATCATCCCGCCCTGGTTCTCAAAAGCCATCGAATACTGGAACCCCGAGCAGCCCCCGCCCACCACGCCGATGCGCAGCCCTGCCGGCAGCGGATCCTGGGTGGCCATAATCTCGCGCACCTTGGCAATCGCCTGCGGTGTCAACATAAGTGGCGCTTTCTTAACGGTTTCCTCGGCTGGTGCTATTGTTGTCGTGGCCATAAACGCTCCTTCTGTAACTGAGGGCACTCGCTCTCTCTACGTACTGTACCTTTCGGCGAAACCTTGCACAAGCCCCACTTTCGGTACACATCCCATTAGATGCACCACCATCCGCATCGACGCAGGGGAATCCTCCCGCCCGAGAACCGCGTTTTCCGTCCGCCCGCATCAAAGTGGTTCGCTTTTTCACCCAATCGGAGCTATGATGATCAACCGTAAGGGCCCCTCTGGCCGCGAGACCGCAATTCCCTACGACCCCGCAGTTTCTGGGACCGGAATTCGTTCGGAGGTGGAGTATGTTCGTACCGGTGATGTGGACCGTCTGGTCGGCATTCGTTGTTTTTATGGCTGCCCTGTATATCTATCGCTCCAGCCTAACCAAGAATGAAGAGGACCAGATCTTCCTCGACGATTCGTTTTCGCATGAGCAGGCGGAGCAGGCAGTCATCGCATCAAAAGTAGCCAAAGTTGAGCCCATGGTGCGCATCGCCCGCTGGCTCGTCATCGGCATGACCGTCGTTGTCCTCGCATACTACGTACGCGATATTCTGCTCCAGCTTCACCTCATTGATTAGAGCGGTCGCATCGCCCGGCGCGCGGGGCCTCTTCGGCCTCGCATGCCCCGGCATCGTTATCGCAATGGCGCGCGTCATCGCGCCCGCGGCCTTATCACACGACGAATCGACTCTCGGCCTTTAGAACTGATGAAAGATGTCGAAAAGGTAATACCCCACGACCACCACCGTCATCACTCCCACCAGCGCCAATGCTGCCCTCTTCACAGGACGAATCTTGTTCACCCGAGCCAGAATGGCATCCTGATCGGACTTCACTCGGTTCGATGATTCGGCCAGATAAATCTGCGCCTCTTCATTCCGTCCGACTCTCGCGGCAAAAATAGTTACGCCGGCCATAAAGACAAAAGACGCACCCCAAACAGCCCACATAATAGGAACAAATCCCATTCCAGTCTCCAGGGTTATGAATTTGCGCGGTCCGCATTCCGTGCAACCGCAAATCAACTGCGGCCACGCTCGCTGCGTGCCTCACGCTCGTCATCTTAGGGGATGCTGGCATTGCGCCCGGGTGACAGGAGTCACAGGCTCTTCATCAAGTCCCGATTTCGCACCACATTCCGAAACGGTGCGAGTTTCAACTACTCCACTTCCTGCCTCGCGCGATAGCCGTCCCGCGCAATGATGTCGTACTTCAACGGCTTGTGCTTCTCATCCTGCATCCGCAGCGGCTGACCTTCATCGTCCACGAGCTCCACGTGGATTTTGCGCCACGTCCCATCCTGCTTCGCGTTCGTGGGGTGATACACCAACTCGTATTTGGCCCGGATATTCTCGTTAATCGCCTTCATGTCGTCCGGCAACTCGCCCACGAACCTTGGTTCAAAGTGCATGCCGCCAGTCAACTGGGAAAAGGTTCTCATCTGATTTTCCGCCTGCAGATAGGTCATGCTTTCCCCGCGCATCGTCTCAAGGAACCCGCCCGTCGAAATCGTAAAGATCGTCGTGTCGTGCGACTCCTTCACTCGCTTCAAAATCTCGTCCAGGTCCAGCTTCGACATGGTGTCGATACCGGAAGCAATCAGCAGAATGTACTTCTGGCCCTCAATGCGCGACATCCGGTCCAGCCCCTGATTCAGCGCATCGAAGACTGCGGTCTCCTGGAACGCGGCTGGCATGTACACTTCGTTGGCGAGCTCGTTGATTCCTTCCATGATCTGTCTTTTATCCTGCGTAAAATCGCTCACAATATGCGAATTCAGGTCGAAGGTCATCATGGCGACGTAGTCCTGTGGACGCAGCTGTTCGGTAAATGCCCACGCCGAATTCAACGCATCCACTCTGAAGGCAAAGCCTCGCGCCGCGTACTCCATCAGGATCAGCACCGTAATTGGCGCTTCCGTGCGCTTGAACCCCTCCACCTTCTGCTCCACGCCATCTTCGTAAACGCGGAAATTGGAGGGCTTCAGTCCGGGCACGAACTGGTGCGTCTTTTCCAGAAGCACCCCTACGTCCACCGTCACCTCCGGAACCTCTACGCGCAGGCTCATGTTGGGAGTGTTTTCAGGATTCTTGAACTCCGGCCGCGCTGGGGCGGGTGGTGGCGTGTTATCTGAATTGTCCGGCTTCTTGGGCAGAGCGATCGGGCCATTGTCTCCGCTTGGGCCTCCCGCATCCGGCGCTTGCTGGTCTGGCTGCTGCGCCGCGGGCTGTTGCGCTGCCGGCTGCTGGCTCTGGGATTGCGCGCGTCCCTGTACCGCTGCGACCGCAATCAAAAGTACCAGAAACAGAATCGCTAGCGAAAATCCGCCAATCTCTCGTGCCTTCGAATGTGCCTTTATCATCTTGACCTCTTGTGTTCCCCAGCATACGCGACTTGCATTGCCGCCATCTAACTCCGCTGATCCCGCTGTCTCCGCTAACTCCGCCGCTTTGCCGTACTCTAATAGACGTGGAAACTCGCCCGAAGGGAACCAACGCCGTCCCCGCCTTCGCCCTCTTCGCCGCATTGGCCCTGGCGGTAATTTCGCCCGCCTTATTGCCGGCACAATCGTCCCACGCTCCCGCAACATCTTCTTCCGCCTCATCGCAACCCGCCGGCGGCCCCCCAACCAACACAAGCTTTTTCCCCCTCGACCAGATTCACCCGGGAATGACAGGAACTGCCTGGACCGTCTTTCAAGGCTCTATACCGGAACCCATGCAGGTCGAGATTCTCGGCATCCTGCGCGGCGCACGCGGCCCTGGCCAGGACCTCATCCTCGCTCGGCTTCATGGCGACAAGGCTGAGTACACCGGAGTCGTCGAAGGTATGAGCGGCAGCCCCGTCTATATCGATGGCAAACTAGCCGGCTCACTTTCTTATCGCATCGGCCAATTCACAAAAGAACCCATCGCCGGCATCACACCCATCGAGCAAATGCTCGAGGTCCGCGATATTCCAGTACACGATCTTCAGACCCCAGAAACGCGAATCGACTCGCAAGCTGCGCCTCCCGCTCCCGGCGCATCCCTCGAGGCAAGTAATTCCGTCACGAACCAGGATCCTTTTTCTTCCGGCTCCATGACGTTCCAGCCGTTGGACACTCCACTCGTAATGAGCGGATTCCTGCCTGACGCCATTCGTTTCTGGCAGCAACAAACCGCTGGAACCTCGCTCGAGCCCGTCGCCGCAGGTGGCTCTCTCGCCGGAATGTCCTCCGGCCCTGCGTCGTCATCTTCCTCTGCTTCAAACCCCGGACTCGATCCCTCCGCTCATCCCACGCTCGTGCCCGGGTCGGCAGTCAGCATGCAGCTCATTCGTGGCGATCTCGAGGTCTCGGCCACCTGCACCGTCACGTGGGTCGATCCCAAACAACTCCTCGCATGCGGCCATCCCGTTCTTGGCGCTGGACTGGTCTCGCTCCCTATGACCACCGCCGATGTCGTTGCCACTCTCGCCTCGCCGCTGAATTCCTTCAAGATCATCAACACGGGCGTCACCATCGGCGCCTTCACGCAGGATCGCGAGTCGGCGATTCGAGGGGTCTTCGGCGCACAGCCTCATATGATTCCCGTCCACGTCGCCATCGATTCCCCGGAAGGCCCGCGCAAGGTCAACGTCGACATCCTCGACCTGCCTTCCCTCACTCCCACCGCTGCCCAGGTTGTTCTCTACGAATCGCTCCTCGAATCCAACCAGAGCTCCGAAGCCATCAGCTACCACGTAACGGGCAACATCGATATTGCCGAATTCCCATCCGTCCCGCTCGATCTCTGGGCCCCGTCCGGTCAACCTACCCCTGCGCCGATGGCGGCCGCTCTTCTTGCTGGCAGCGAGTTCACTCGCCTCTATTCGAATGGCGCGCGACAGGGCGTCGTTCGCTCCATCGATCTCCGCGTCCAGGCAATTCCTCATCCGATCGACGTTGCGCTTGATCAGGCGCGCATCGCCTCCACTGACATCGCTCACGCCGGCGACACCATCTCCATCGAGGCCACTCTCCGCCCATCGCATCAGCCTGAGCGCAACGTCCGCATCGCTTTCAAACTGCCGTCCCGCCTTGCTTCAGGCAACCTGCGCCTTCTCGTTTCCGACGCGGCCACCCTGGATCGCACTTTGCTTCAGCCTCGTCTGTCCAATGCCGCTCCCAGTCTAGCCACCGTCCTGGCCGAGGCCCGCGATCAGCATGCCGCCGACCGCATTTATGTCAGCCTTCTCGCGCCTGAGACTCAAGCCGAGATCCATGGTCAAACCTTCACCAGCCTCCCGCTCTCCGTGGCCAACGCCCTTGAGCCTCTCCGCAACGCTCAGGACGCGGGACTGAACGGCGAATCCGCAGAGCTCGTCGGTGAAGCTCCCGCTGGAGGTGTCCTCACCGGATTCTGGATTCTGAATCTCAACATCGAGCCGGGCGGCGGATTAAACTAAAGTCATCACCGAATCAATGACTTGGGTCGGAGTTTGACCGGCACTTTGGGGGAATGTCTGGGCGGGGCGGTTTAGACTAGAATCATCAACGATTCATCGATTTACTTCCGGGCGAACCGGCGCTTTTGGGGAATTGTGCCGGGCAAGCTAAGAAAAATCTGATCCGAGGCGAGTGGGGCAAATTATGGCTCAAATTCAGGGACTTGCGGCTCATGCGGCGGGGTCAGAGCTGCTTCCTCTTCGCTACGATCCAGGCAAGCTGGGCGCGTACGAGGTCGAGATCGCCATCACCCACTGCGGCGTCTGCCACAGCGATCTTCATCTCATCGCCAACGACTGGGGCATCAGCCAATATCCCTTCATCCCCGGTCACGAGATCATTGGAACCGTCTCTGCGCTCGGGAGCGAGGTTCGCACGCTGGAGCTCGACCAGCGCGTCGGTCTCGGCTGGCAGTCCAACTCCTGCGGCCAGTGTGAGTGGTGTATGCGCGGCCAGGAAAATCTTTGTGCCGCCTCTGAAGGCACCTGCGTCCATCGCCACGGCGGCTATGCTGACCGCATCCGCGCCAACGCCCGCTTTGTCGTTCCCATCCCCGACGCACTGGCGAGCGAACAGACAGCGCCACTGCTCGGCGGCGGCATCACCGTTTACAACCCCATGCGCGTCTTCGGCGTCAATCCTTCCACACGCGTCGGTATCGTCGGCATCGGCGGACTCGGCCACCTTGCCATTCAATTCGCGCGCGTCTTCGGTGCGCACGTCACCGCCTTTTCGACCACAGTGGCCAAGGAAGAGGAAGCCCGCGCCCTCGGCGCGCATCACTTCGTCCACAGCCGCGAATCCAAATCCATGAAGGAAGTCTCCGGCTCTCTCGACTTCATCCTCACTACCGTCAACGCCGACCAGGATTGGAGTTCGTATCTCCAGGCTCTGCGTCCCAATGGATCCCTCTGGTTCGTCGGCGTTCCGCCGTCGCCCGTTTCCGTTCACACCTTTCCACTGGTCTCCGGTATGCGTACCATCGGCGGCAGCCCCATCGGCAGCCCCTTCCAACTGCGCGAAATGCTCGACGTCGCCGCCCGCCACAGCGTCAAAGCCGTCACCGAGAACTTCCCCATGGCAAAGGCCAACGAGGCTATCGATAAAGTGAAAAAAGGTAAAGTCCGCTATCGCGCCGTCCTCGCCAACTAGTGGACCGGCAACTCATCAACGCCGCAATCCGGTCACTCATCACAGATCAGTGACCACTGCCTCTCGATTTCCACAGCCAACTTTCGTTAACATATTCGTGCATGTCCTTCCCGATCAAAACGTGCGTCATCTGTCACCAGGAATTCGAGCTTCACCCCGGCAAGCCCGGCTTCGCCAATCGATGCCCCTCCTGCAGCGAACCGGAAGAATCGCCCGAGCCACAAGCCCCCTCCACCGACTATGTCGAGCGACGCGCCGCCCATGAAGTCAATGCTGCCCGCCGCCGCGCCATGCGCGACCTCCTCTATCGCAAAGACAGTTAAGCCTTCACTCTTTCACTTCTTCACTCGTGCACTGTTCACCGTCCACCGTCCACGTAGAATAGAGCTGTGCCCAAACTTTCCCCCACCGTCCCGCCCCAGGAAGCCGAGACCGCTTCCCGGGGGCCCCGAGTCGGCTTCGTCTCTCTCGGCTGCCCCAAAAACCTTGTCGACTCCGAAGTCATGATGGGCCTCCTCGACCGCGCAGGCGCTCGGCTCACCGCTCGCCCCGAAGATGCAGATATCCTCGTCGTCAACACCTGTTCTTTCATTGACACCGCCAAGCAGGAATCGGTCTCGACCATCCTCGAGATGGCCCGCCACAAAACCGAGGGCCGCGCGAAAAAACTCATCGTCGCCGGCTGCCTCGTCGAACGCTATCGCGACGAGATCCAGAAAAACATTCCTGAGGTTGACGCCGTCGTCGGCACAGGCGAGCTAGAGTCAATCCTCCAAGCCGCCGGCCTCGAAGCCCGAGTGCCCCCGGTCCCGATTTTGGGACCGGGGAACCCACTGACCCCGCCCTCGCCCTTCACAATCTTGACCAGCACGCATGCGGAGATTCGTTCCGGCAAAGAGTCACAATCCGGCACGCACAAAGCCCGCCCCGAAGGCGACGCACGTGAGCGCTCCGGCCGCTTCCTTCGCGACGCCTGGGCCGGCGCATCGTCCACCCTGCCCACCTACCTCTACGACGAGACCACCCCTCGTCTGCTCTCCACGCCACGCGCTTCCGCCTACATCAAAATCGCCGAGGGCTGCGACCACCCCTGTACCTTTTGCGTGATCCCCAACCTGCGCGGCAAATTCCGTTCCCGCCGCTTTGAGTCCGTCGTCGCTGAAGCCGAGCAGCTCGTCGCCCGCGGCGTTCGCGAGATCACTCTCATCGGCCAGGACACCACCTGCTACGGCGAAGACCTCGGCCTCCGCGATGGGCTCGCCACACTCCTCGACACGCTCGCCCGCATTCCGAATCTCAAGTGGCTCCGCTTCCTTTACGCCTATCCCAACCGCATCACTGGCAAGCTGCTTGAAACCATCGCGAAGAATGACAACATCTGCAAATATCTCGATCTGCCTCTCCAGCACGCGTCTCCCAATGTCCTCAAACGCATGAAGCGCGGCGCCGGCGCCGACATCTTTCTCAAAACGCTCTCCAAGGTCCGCGCCGCCGTCCCCGGCATTGCCCTGCGCACCAGCTTCATCGTTGGCTTCCCCGGCGAGTCCTCATCGGACTTTGAAGCTTTGGAGGAGTTTATCGGGGAGGCGAAATTCGACTGGCTCGGCGTCTTTAACTATTCGCATGAAGAAGGCTCAGCAGCTTGGTCGCTCGATTCACAAGTCCCCCGCCGCACCATCGAGTCGCGCCGCCGCCGCCTGATGAAGCTTCAACAGTCTATCTCCCGCCGCGCCAAGAAAAACTGGGTCGGTTGCGAGCTCACCCTTCTCGCCGAAGGTCCCAGCGCTGAAACTCCGCTCCTATGGGAAGCCCGTACCGAATTCCACGCACCTGAAATCGACGGCAAAGTCTTCATCAACGACTTCGGGCCTCTTGAAGATTTGGAACCCGGCCGATTTTACCGCGCCGAGATCACCGAGAGCCACGACTACGATCTCGTCGCCCGCGTTGTCTCCGCGGCAAACTAGCGCGCCTCCCGAATGCCGGGTTCAAATGTCCTCGTGCACGACGCGTCCACCGGCAGGCGAGGGTTGACTCGCTCGTGCCGGTGGCGAACTGTGTGGGGAAGGACCGTTGATCAAGGTGTAATGCGCGCCGCGGCAATCGAGCCCGTCACTTCCACCGGAGTCGGGGTTCCATCCAGGTTCCAAATCTTGAACGTGAATGATCCGCTGTAGGACATCCCGTCTGCAGAAACCCTGATGTTCTCATCCAAAGTGAATGTGTTGGTCGCCGTGGCCGTCGGAGTGCTCGGATCGAAGAGCCAGCCGACATGATGCAGCGAGACGCTCCGCAAGCCCGTCTGCTTCCACACACCGACGCACACGTCGCCGCCCGCCGGCGCCAGAAACGCGCTTTCAAACTCGGTGCCGTCGCTGTGCCAGGTGTCAAAGGTGTCGTTGAATGTCGAGCCATCGGTTCCGTTGGTATAGATCACATGCCAAAGGCCGACGATCGAAGAGTTAGCGCCAACGATGGGATTGGGGAAGCCTAACTCCGCCTGCGCTAGGATGGGAAGCTTGATAGAGTTCTTCAAGCCTGTTGCGCCAAAGTTTCCGCATGCCGCTTTGGCGCTGGTGGGTACGATCCAAAGGCAAAGGGCTGCCAATGCCAGAGTCATAATTCGTTTCATGAGTGTTCCTCCTCATCGACTCGGCGCCTCAGTTCCCCTGCGCCATGCGATGAAAGGAGTCTGCCCCGCCATCGCCCTGGACTCAATGAGGCCGGGATGAGTTGCGTATGAGTTCAGCGGCTCATCCAACTCATCTAAAACTCATCTCGGCTTTGCCCGCAATTTGGTAATCTCTCCAACATGAAAGAGCAGATGGAAGGCTTCTCCACTAACCAACTGACCGGCCTGCGCCGAGTCCTCAACTGCCCGATCCTGACGCCGAACGACCCGAACTACGCCGCTGCGCGCAAGATCTGGAACGGTATGATCGACCGCAAGCCCAGCGTCATCGTGCGCCCAACCGGCATCGCCGATGTGATTCAAGTCGTTCGTTTTGCCCGCGAAAACAGCCTTGCCGCCTCAGTCCGCGGCGGTGGCCACAGCGTGGCCGGAAAGTCCGTCGCCGACGGCGCAATGATGATCGACCTTTCCCTTATGCGAGAGGTCCAGGTCAACCCCGGCCGGCAAACGGCATTAGCCCAGGGCGGCGCCACATGGGGAGAATTCGATCGCGAAAGTGAGAAATTCGGCCTGGCTACCACCGGCGGCGTCATCTCATCCACCGGCGTGTGCGGCTTGACTCTCGGCGGCGGCATCGGCTGGCTTATGGGCAAGCACGGCCTCAGTTGCGACAACGTAATCTCCGCCGACCTCGTGAACGCCGATAGCAATCACCTTTCCGTCAGCGCAACGCAGAATGAAGACCTCTTCTGGGCTATTCGCGGCGGTGGCGGCAACTTCGGGATCGTCACCGCGCTGGAATTTCGCCTCCACGATCTTGCCAGCATCCATGGCGGCATCGTCTTGTATCCGCGGCCGGCTGCCTTCGACCTGTTGCGCCAGTATCGAGACCTCACCGCCAACGCGCCCGACGAGATCACCGCCTACGCCGCGCTGCTCACGGGCCACGGCCATCCCATGGCGGCTATCGCTCTTTGTCACAGTGGATCAAACACAGACCGTGCCGCCGCGTGCAAACAGTTCTACCTTGACTCTCCGCCCGCTGCCGACATGATCGGCGAAAAGAAATACACCGAGCTTCAAACCATGCTCGATTTCACGGCTCCCGCCGGCGCGCACTACTACTTTAAGTGCCCTTTCCTTCGAGAACTCACCGACGATGCCCTCCGTGTCATCCTCGATCACACGGAACAGATGCCCACCGAGCAGACTCAAGTCATCCTCGAGCATATGCACGGCGCTGCCAGCCGCGTGCCCGTCAAGCAGACCGCCTTCGGCCTCAGGCGCGTGCACTACAGCATCAACATCATGCCAGCGTGGACCGATCCATCGATGGCGGAGAAGTGCATCGCCTGGGCGCAGGAGTTTGCCGCTGCTCTCGCAGCCCTCGGAGCCTCGGATGCGTATGTGAATTATCTCGGCGACGAAGGATCGTCGGCAGTCAAGGCGTCATACGGCGCAAACTATGCTCGCCTCGCCGAACTGAAAAAGAAGTACGACCCCGACAATTTTTTCCGCTTCAACCAGAACATCACACCGGCAAGCTAATATCGCGCGTGATTCGACAATCCGATGGATGCCAGAAATCCGTGATACCGAGTGTCGGTTTCGTAAGGATGGAACTCCACGCTGATCAGTGGGACATAGATCGGAGTCGACTTGACCGCCACGGCCTGTTCGAGCCACTCGAACATTTCGTTCGGCATGCCGAGCCGGGCATAAATGCACGCGATCATGATCGCCGGTTCACATTTCTCGCCCAATACCTGAGTTTTTTCCACCATGGCAAGGGCGCCTTCCCGGTCGCCCTTGCCTGCCAGCGCCAATCCCAGAAGTGCGCTCGACTCAAAGCTGTCGGTCCGAAGAGCCAGCGCCCGTTGCAGCTCGACAATCGCTTCGTCATGCTGGTTAATCGCGCTCAAAGCTCTGCCAAGAAACATGTGAGACCGATAGTAGCCTGAATCGAGCTCGATGCTTTCTCTTATTCGCCGGATCCCCAGGTCAAATTGACCGCCATGCACATAGGCCAATCCAAGATAAAGATTGACGGTGGGCGAGAGTGGCTCTAGTTCCCGCGCGCGTTGCATCGACGCGAGTGACTCCTGATGCCGCCCGTTCACTGATAGGAAAAGCGACTGCCAAATGAGCGCGGTTATCTGGCTTGGATCGAGCGCCAGCGCCGCCTGGAACTCGACACCCGCGCCATCCCAATCCCAGTCGTACCAGCTCTTGATGAGGCCCAGCGTGCAGTGCGCCTCGGCCAAGGTTTCATCCAAATCCAACGCCCTTTGCAGATGTTTACGCGATTCTGCGACTGCCTCAAGAGGTTTCATCGTTCCCACGCGCGAGGATCCCATCTGCGCGTAGCAATCGGCAAGTCCGGCATACGCAGGCGCAAAACCACCATCGATGGCCAGCGCCTCTCTGAAATAGTCCATGCTCAGCCCGATCGCGTCCGCCGTCATCTTGTGCCAGAAAAAACGCCCTTTGAGATACGCATCGTAAGCTGCCGACGACTTCGAATACCTTCGCGCGCCCACCGTTACGCTCGGAAAAAGTTCCACCGCCAGGCTTTCACTTACGCGCTGTGTGACCTCTTCCTGCACCGCCAACAAGTCGCTTGCCTTACGATCGTAGGTCTTTGACCAAAGCACGCTTCGGTCTCGAAGATCGTGCAAGAGCGCGGTGATGCGCAGGGTATCTCCCGACCGTCTCACTGTCCCGCGCAGCAGGTAATCCAGGTTCAACTCTCTCTGCAGCCGGTCCAGATGCGCCGCAATCCCATCGACACTTTCAAGCCTGGGAACCGAAGTCACCCGCAGATGTGCCGGATCGAGACGCGAAAGTGCGGAGATCATGTCCTCCGTCAATCCAGCGGCAAAATAGTCTTCTTCTTTCCCCGAAAGCTCTTCAACGGGAACTACTGCAATCCGCAAGCGCCTCTCATCCGGAGCAGCCTCGCCGTCCCCGCCTTTTTCCATCTTCCCTAGAAAGCGGTATCCCAGTCGCGGCAGCGTCTCGACATAACTCGGCTTCTCAGCCTGGTCGTTGAGCGCCAGCCGGATCTGCCGGACGCAGAAGTTCAGCCCCTGCTCGAAGTCGACAAAAGTGTCCTCGCCCCAGATGGCCAGCCGGATCTGTTCGCGTGTCACCAGCGTCCCGCGATGCTGCAGCAGAAACGCAAGCACGCGCGCCGGCTGCTGCTGAATCCGCGCGGGCGCGCCGTTCCTGCGCAGCTCAAAGGTCTGCTCGTTGAGCTCAAATTCGCCGAATCGTATGGCTGACATGGCGGAGAAAGATGGGGGACCGAGACTTTGCGCAATTATAGCAGCCATTTTTTTCGCGCAGCCTTACCGCTGCCGCAATATCATCTGTCCATGCCCATCCACCGCCGCACTTTCCTCAAATCCGCTGCTTCCGTCGTTCCTTTTGCTGCGCTCCACGACCTTATCGCTCAGTCTCCCGCGCCCGCCACACCCGCCGTCCATGCCGTCCATCCCGTCCCTGCCGGTGAGGATCGCTCCGGTCATCTGCACTCACTCGGGTTCAGCCACCTCGCTTTTAAGGTCGTCACCTCCGATACCGGCGGCAACCTCCTCGTCATCGAGCACAGCAATCTCATGCCCGACACGGGCCCGGCTCTGCACATGCACTTGTCACAGGAAGAATGGTTCTACGTGATGGAAGGTGAAGTCCGCTTCCAGGTCGGCGATCATCGCCTGCGGCTCGGCCCCGGCGAGTCAGTCCTTGCCCCGCGCCGTATTCCCCACACCTTTTCCGCATCCGGCTCGCCGGCGCACATGCTCATCGCTTTCAGCCCTGCGGACAAAATGGAGCAGTACTTCATTGACGCCGCGGCCCATCCCGAACTCGCACCCACGAAAGATTTCATGAACCGCTACGACATGCAATGGATCGGCCCCTCCCCGTTCTGGAAGTCCTGAAGAGGCGCCGCAAAGAAAGAACTGCGGCTACCACCTGAATCCTCGCCACGTCCACGCGGCCAGCGCGCCCGCTCCGCCAAACGGCGGGAGTTACTTCATTACGGCAACAGACCGAATACAGCCACTGTGGTCCCCGTGCCAAAGTAGACCTTCCCATTTGCAACCGTCGGCGTATGGAAGTTCCCCAGAATCGAGGCAGTCTGGTCTCGATTCCCCGTAGCCTGGTTCGATGCGTAGAGCATCGACGAAAGATTCGCGGCGTTGAACGCATACAGAACCCCGTGTCCAGTCCTCGGATCGATCGCCCAGAGAATACCGTTGCTTGTGCCATTCGCCGAAATCGTGAAACCCGAAGTGCCGATGGCCGTCGAGGTGCTCATGGTGGCAGTCGTCGCCAGCTGCGCGTTTGAAATCGCGAAGGCCTTGAGGGTTTGGCTTGAAGGACAAACATACACGTTGTTGTTGAAATAAGCCGGCGTCGAGTAATTCTGGTTGGCGGCGCCGGTGCCGTTGATTTTAATCGTCTGCACAGTATCATTCGTTGACATGTGGAACTGACCCAGGTTGTCGCGATCGACCACGTACATATTCCCATCCTTGCCGGCCGCCACTGCATAGTGGTGCACTACCGATCCGCTATCCACCAAATCTGGCAGAAGCAATACTCCTGCCGAGCCCATGTCCAGGTCCTCCTGGTCTAAAGTCTCCGCATTGTATGGCGTAAAGTAGTCGGCAACCGCAAGCGTCCCGGAATCTGATAGCTTGACGACCGAAATCGGATAGTCATTGGGACCGATGGAACTGTCATCCCCGGTATTGGCTGTGGCAACATAAATGGCTCCCGCGGCGTCGGCGGAGGGACTCGCCCCGCTGTTCCACATGCCTCCCAGCGAGCTGTTGGGATTCAGATCAATCGCGTCGCCCTGTGCAAGCGTATCCGCATTGTAAGAAATCAGCCATCCTGAGTAGAGCCCGCAATCGCCATACTGGCCGCCAAATGCGATATAGATGTTGCCCCCAGTCTCCAGGAGCGCCGGTCGGTTGCTCTGCTCCCTCGCGCTGAACGTGACGACACCGCCGGAAGCATTTCCCCCAGTCCCCGGATACGTGGCCGAAACAGTCGTCGGTCCTCCAAACAGTTCATTGCCATTCGTCAGGTCCAACGCATGAACGCGTAAGAACTGACTTGTGTTCGTGGTGGTACTCATCGTCTTCGCGACGGCATAGATGGCGTTGCGGCCACGATCGATCACGGGGGTGCCTTCGACGCCCGTAGGTAGAATATTGCCGCATCCACCACCCGTCTGCTCTGGCATGGCAGGCGCCTCTCCGCTTGGAACCAGCGACTTGCTCCAAAGCACCGTAGCCGTCGTGCCGCTGATGCTATCCGCATCCACCGCGTATACCGTGCCATTCTCGGTGCCAAAGTAAATCACGTTCTTCATCACTCCCGAGATTGATATCTGCCCGAGATACAGGACTTCACCATCAATCCGGCCATCCACGGTGAACTCTCCCACTTTCCCAAATGTCGTGGAGTTTACGTTCGCAACGGTAAGGGTCGTCTCATTCGAGTTCAGGCCGTCGAGCGAATTGTCGTAGCGCCACGTAATGGCGTCGCCGGGCATCGTGCCCCCGCTTACTGTGAATGAGTACCCAGTGCTTGCCTGCCCGCCCACAGTCACAACCACGTCCCCCGTCGTCGCTCCCACTGGCACGGGGAGGGTGATGCTCGTCGCGCTCCAACTCGTCGGCGAGGCCGTCGTCCCATTGAACGTCACCGTGCTCCCGCCTTGTGTCGCGCCAAAGTTCGTCCCCGTAATTGTCACCGCGGTTCCCACCGCCGCGGGGTTTGCCTCGATATTTGTGATGTTTGGTGTGGGAGAACCTACGGTGAACGAATATCCGTTGCTTGGCAGCCCGCCCACAGTAACAAACACGCTACCCGTTGTTGCGCCCGCCGGGACAAGTGCCGTGATGCTTGTCGCGCTCCAACTGGTGGGTGAAGCCGCCGTTCCATTGAAGGTGACCGTGCTCCCGCCCTGCGTCGCGCCAAAGTTTGTCCCCGTAATTGTCACTGCGGTTCCCACCGTCGCCGGGTTCGGCAGAATGCTCGTGATTCCCGGTGAAACGGGAGACCCAGTAAGATTCGCAGCCACAGGCGTCACCACGGGTGAGGCCAGGCCGACAAACTCAGTGAGAATGTTCACATCGTAGCTCGTAACCCACACGTTCCCGCTTCCGTCGATGGCAAGCTCCCTGGTGATCGCCGTGGTGGGCAGTTGGTATCCATTTGAGCCTGTAATTGCCGTGCCGCCGGAATTGAATTCGCTGATCGAGTGGCTGCCCTCATTTGCGACCCACACGTTTCCCGCGCTGTCCACCGCAATGTATTGTGGCGAATTCAGTCCTCCGCCGGTATATCCGCCCGACCCGGACTGCGCGACTCCGCTCGAATCGAACTTGCTGATGGAGTTGTTGCCATCGTTGGCCGTCCACACATTCCCTGAGCCGTCCACCGCTATACCGTACGACTCATTCAATCCGCCTCCCGTGTAGCCGCCGCTGGTCACCACTCCGCCGGACGTCGTCAATTCCCCCAGAACTGCGTAGAAATTGCTGATCCATACGTGGGCCGCCGCATCGCACGTAATGTCGATACCGCCGTCGATCCCTCCGCCGCTGAAGGGCGAATTCGTGGCCGGCGTGCCGCTCGAACTGAACTCGGAGACGTTGTTGGCGAATCCGTTGGCGATCCAGAGATCGCCGCCGGCGTCAATGCAGATGTTGGTGGGGCTTGCCAATCCGCCGCCGGAGAAAGCCGTCCCTGAAGCGGGAGTGCCGGAGGGGTTGAATTCGCTCAGGGTGCTGTTGCTCGAGTTCACAACCCAAACTTTGCCAGCCGAATCAATCGCAATCCCGTACGGCACATTCAGTCCGCCGCCGGTAAATCCGCCCGTACCCGACATGGCCACGCCGACAGGGCTGAATTCGCTCAGCGAATTCGCCCCGCCATTGGTGTTTGTCGTCCACACATCTCCTGACGAATCGATCGCCAGACCCAGCGGGTCGTTCATCCCGCCGCCCGTGTAGACCACCGCAATCGTAAAGTCGTTCGGCGTCGGCGTCGCGCTCAGCATAGGCTGGAATGGCGATGAGGGCGTCTGCAGTCCAATCAAATTCGAAATATTTGCTCCGGGATTGTGCGCGATGTTCAGCGCCGCGGTTGCCGTGTCGGTGGGCTGCGTGCCGCCGTTCGCCGCGTTCGAGAACAATGTGCTGCACTGCGTTGATCCGGACCCGGTTGAATTGATACAGGCCGCCAGAATATTGGCCAGTGTATCGATCTCCGCCTGCGGCACGGTTCCGTTGCCGCCCGGCGTTGTGGCGTATGCCACACCCGTGTTCGGGTTCTCCAGGTTGAGGATCGTGTTCTGCGCGTTCTCGGTGGCGGTTGCGTCCAGCGCGCTGCCGGAACTCGATACATGCGTCGGATCGCTCGCAAAGCCTGCAAAGGCGTACGCCGATACGATCGTCGAAATCTCATTCACTGTGATGAACTCGCTTGCGCCCGGGCAGCTCCCCACCGGCGCTACCAGCGTAATCGCCGAATTTGCTCCCGATCCCGAATCGCCGCCCACCGCATACAGATACGGATGCGCCCAGGTGCTGGGACATGTGTAATCGCCCGTGATGTTGAAGAGCCCGCTGCTGTCCGTCGTTACGTAGTAGCCGAGGCTGTCCTGTCCCGCGCCGCTGGTGAGCAACGATGCCGACTTGTTTGCGCTCGACGCCGCAATCCCTGGGCCTCCGTAGCCCGTGGTATTCACAGCCATCAGGTACACATGCGCGCCGTTAATCGGATTCTGGCCGCCATGCACCCTCCCGGAAATTGACGCACCCTGCTGCGGGTTCGTCGATGAGGAGTTCGAGCTCGGCATCCGCACGCAACCAGCAAATACCAGAACGCCTGAGAGAATGACGATTGAAAAGGGAACCCGCATTGCGAAGACTCCTTTCGCACGCTTGCGTCGGACGCTATACCCGTTCCTCAGTTACCGTGTCCTGAAGCCACTAAAGCCAAGGGCCGTTTTCACGAAGAAAACGCCATTTTTCACAACGGATCGTGACGGTTATATCGACTGAGGAACCGGTCTAAAGGGGCCCGTTCATCGTGATACGAATAAAGCCAAATACGATGGAATGCTTGCTCGGAGAAGAGAATCTGCACTTTGTCTATCACACACAGCAGGCCGGCGCAACGGAAAATCACCCTCGCCAGCCGCAATAAAGAACCTGCGTTACAATTCAACTCTGGCCACGTGAAATTCTTCTCTCCCCGCATGGCCTTGTTCGTCATTTCTCCTGATTTCCCTCCCTGTTCCCCTTGCTCCTTCGCTCCCTTAGTCCTGTAGTCCCGTAGTCCCTTATTCCCTGCCTTTCTGCTATCCTTCCGCCATGAAAAACCCGCCTCCTTGCCTCGCCCTGGCAATCCTGCTTCTCTGCTCAGCCCTTACCCTTTCTGCCCCCGCCTCAGCGCAGGATTGGGCCAAATCCATCCTCGACAAATCTCCGCGCCACCAGGAGTGGGTCAAGGTCAAATACGGCTCGCGCACCGTGGACGCTTTTGTCGTCTATCCTGAGGTCAGCCACAAAGCTCCCGTCGTCCTGCTCATCCACGAGATCTTCGGCCTCTCTGACTGGGCGCGCTCCATGGCCGACGACATCGCCGCCATGGGCTATATCGTCATCGCGCCCGACCTGCTTTCGGGCGACGGTTCCAACGGCGGAGGCACCAGCGCGTTCCCCGACCAGCAATCCGTCATCAAGGCTGTCTCCGGCCTCGATCCCGAAACCATCACCGCCGACCTCAATGCCACCGCGGACTACGCACTTAAATTCCCCTCTGCCAACGGCAAGCTTGCCATCATCGGCTTCTGCTGGGGCGGAGGTCAATCCTTCCGTTTCGCCACCAACCGTAAAGGCCTCAGCGCCGCATTCGTCTTTTATGGCCCGCCGCCGCCCGCCGACGCCATAAAGAACATCACTGCTCCTGTTTATGGCTTCTACGCCGGCAGCGACGCGCGCATCTCCGCCACGGTTCCCGACGCCAAAACCGCGATGGCCGCCGCCGGCAAAAAATATGACCCCGTCATCTACGATGGCGCCGGCCACGGCTTCATGCGCGCTGGTGAAGATCCAACGAACACCAACCCCGCCAACACCACCGCGCGCACGGAAGGTCTCGCGCGTCTGAAAACTCTGCTCAAAGGAATGTAAGAAAACTCGGGGGTGCCCCAGGTCCCTCGCATTCGGGGACCTGGGATTCCGCCACGGTGATCGCGCTACCGTCCCATGGTCGTTTGCTTCGTCAGAAGCTGCTGCTCGATCTCTTTCACGCTATCGCGGAAATAGTGCCGTGCGATCACGACCCTGCCGCCGTCTTTCATCTCGATGCGCAGGTCGCTGCCTACTGGAATCATGTGGGCGCGATGAATGGTACGCACGAATTGTGCAATCTGATTCCAGTTGAGTTCATATTCAACCACGCGGAAATGCCCGAACCAACCTTGCTTCGGCATGCGAACCGCGATCCCATCCGGCCCGGCCATGAAAAAACAGTTGCGCGCAAACCCGCTCAGCATCCTTCCCAATCCGCTGGTAAATAACGCGAGTCCGCCCAGCGCGAGCGCCGCGCCTACCAAGTACATCCACCACTCCGGCATATCCCCCGGCTTGGTGGGCCGCATCTCCCCGGCTGACGTGGCCCAAATGGCGAGCGCGCCCATGCCCAGCACCATCAATCCAAAAACGGCTTCGGTCATCCCAAGCAGCAGTATGCGCGCCCGCGCGTAGCTGGTAACGGGCCGCATCCCGCGTGCTTCGAAGCTCTCCACGCGCCAATCCTCCCATAGAGCGAACCAACAAAGCCTATTCGCAAACTGCCGCGCCTGCAAACCGCGATGCAATTCATCCCCCCGCCCTCTTCGCGCTAACATAATTGTTGAACGCGGCTTTCGCGCCCGAACCATCATCATGTCGCCCCGCAAAAAATCCGCGAAAATCCTCCATTGCCCCACCTGCGGCATGATCGTCCGCTTCGGCGACGAAGAATTCCCTTTCTGCGGCGACCGTTGCCGCAAAATCGATCTCGGCAAATGGGCCATGGGCGCTTACAAGATCAGCTCTCCCGTTCTCGATCCCGAAGTCCTCGAAGACCTCGGCGGCCTTGGCAACAATCGCGGCGGAGACTCGAATGAAGGCTGAAAGCTCTGCCGCGCCGCCCGTCCGTAGCCAGAACACGACGATATGGGCGTGGAGAGTCGCCACATTCTTCGGCGTCGGCTACCTCAAGCCCGGCCCCGGCACATATGGGTCTATCGCCGCAGTGCTTTTATGGGCCGCAGTGGGAGTGTTCCGCCATCCGCCGACGCAAGCAATGCTGATCGTCCTCTCGGTCTGGATCTTGCTAGCGATCGCCGCCGGCGTCCCCGCCGCCACCATTGTCGAACACGAAAGCGGCCGCCACGACCCGGGCTTCGTCGTCATTGACGAGGTCATCGGCCAATGGATCACGCTCCTGTTCAGTCCCTTCGACTGGCGTCACGGGCTCATCGCCTTGGTCCTCTTCCGCCTCTTCGATATCACCAAGCCGTTCCCCGTGCGCCGATTCGAGCGACTCCCCGGCGGCTGGGGCATCGTCTTCGACGACGTGGCCGCCGGACTGTATGCTTTGGGTATAGCTTCGCTGTTACGCATCTGGTTCTGATATGCCTCGCTCCTCCCCTCAACCCGCTCCTCCAGTCGACCACTTGCCTCGCGTCGACCAGGTTCTCCCCTCCGCCGCCCTGCCAAATGGCGAAGTCGAGTTGATCGGAATCTCTCTCGGCCCAAACGGCTTCGGGCTGCCCTCAGTCGCCGTCGACAATCAGTCGGCCCACGTGCTCATGAGCCGCCCTACGCGTCTCGTTTTTCGCGTCCCAGCTGAGGCTTCCGCGGGGCTCATTGAAGTTCGCACTCCCGCCGGCGCCGCCAATCCCGCCGCTCTCCGCGTCGCCCGCCAGCTCAATGATGGCCTCCACCCCGTCACCAGTCCTGCTGTCAGCCGCTCCGGAATGGTTTACGCCACCATCTCGGGTCCTCGGGGCAAGCAAACGCCCGTCTCCGTCGTCCGCGTCTCCCCCGACGGTCGCGCCACCCCCTTCGTTACCGGAATTCTCAATGCCACTGGCCTCGCCTTCAATCCCGACGGTGACCTCTTCGTCACTTCGCGCGCTGAAGGGAACGTCTACCGCGTCGATGCGGCCGGCGAGTTCACGCAGTACGTCGAAGGCATGGGCGTGGCCACTGGCGCTGCCTTCGATGCCGAGGGCAATCTCTTCGTCGGCGATCGCAGCGGCACAATCTTCAAGATCAACAGCGAGCGCCAGATCTTCGTTCATGCCACGCTCGAAGCCAGCGTTGCCGCCTATCACCTCGCGGTCAACGCCGCGGGCACGCTCCTTGTTACCGCGCCCTCGCTCTCGTCCAATGAGGCCATATGGGCCATCAAGCCCAACGGCGATACGAGCGTCTGGTATCGCGGCCTTGGTCGTCCCCAGGGCCTTGCCGTCTCCAGCGAAGGCGATGTTTACGTCGCTGCTTGTCTCCATGGCCGCCACGGACTGGTTCGCGTCACGCCCACGGGCGATGCTGCGCTCGTTCTCTCCGCACCCAACCTCGTCGGCGTCGCCTTCTCGCCCCTCGGCACCACGATCCTCGCCACCAACGAAGCCGTTTATGATGTGGAATTGGGAGTCGAAGGCCTGAACCTCTTTTAGCCTCTAGCTGCTAGCTTCTAACCTCTAGCTGGGACCGTGGCAAGTTGTGGAACTGTGCCCGGTTTGGGGGAATGAAACGCGAGCGGTCGTCCGGCAAGATAGGCCTAGAAGCTGGAGGCTGGAAGCTAAGAGCTTTCTTTATGAAATCCGAAATCATCGCCGTCGGTTCCGAGATGCTCACCCCCTTCCGCCAGGACACCAACTCTCTCTATCTCACCGAGCAACTCAACTCCCTCGGCGTTTCCGTCGCTTTCAAAACCATCGTCGGCGACCGCCGCAACGATCTCATCTCCGCCATCAAAACCGCTCTCAGCCGCGTCGACATTCTCATCCTCATGGGTGGCCTCGGACCCACTGAAGACGACCTCACCCGCGAAGCCGTCGCCGAAGCTCTCTCGCTTTCACTCCGCCGCGACGCCACGCAGGTCGCGGCCCTCCACGCACGTGCCGCCACATGGCGCATCTCGATGCCCCAAAACAATCTCAAGCAGGCCGACGTTCTCGACGGCGCAACCGTTCTTCCCAATGCCAACGGCAGCGCGCCCGGCCAATGGCTCGATGTCACCTTCGCTGGCTTTCGCAAGCTTGTCATGCTCGTTCCCGGCCCGCCCCACGAATGCACTCCGCTTTTCGACTCCGAATGCCTGCCCCGTCTCCGCGGCATCGTCCCGCCCCGAACCATCGCCGTCCGCACGCTTAAGGCCGCCATGATTCCCGAGTCGCAAGCCGACAAGCTCCTCGCTCCCATCTACTCCACCTACACCGACGTCGAAACTACGCTCCTCGCGCACACCGGCGATCTGCAAATCACTCTCATCTGCTCCAAGCCTTTCGCTGAAGCCGCCGAGGCCCGCGTCAACGAGCTCGCCGAGCGCATTGAAGATGCGCTCGCTGATTGGTTCTACTCTTCGCAGGGCGACACGCTCGAGCAAATTGTTCTTTACTATCTCGGCCTGCGCCAGGCCACGCTCGCCGTCGCCGAAAGCTGCACCGGCGGCCTCATCGCCCAGCGCATCACTTCCGTCCCCGGCGCTTCGCGCTCATTTCTTGGCGGTGCAGTCGTCTATTCTGACCCGTTCAAGACTTCATTCGCCGGCGTGCCGCCCGATCTCATCGCGAAGCACGGTGCCGTCTCCGCTGAAGTCGCCAAAGCTCTCGCCGAAGGCATCCGCGCCCACACCGGCGCCACCATCGGCCTCGGCGTCACAGGTATCGCCGGCCCCACCGGCGCCACCGATTCCAAACCCGTCGGCCTCGTTCACATCGCCGTTTCTGACGCGCAGGGTACCGACGCCATCGACCGCACCTTTCGCGGCGATCGCCAGCGTGTCCGCGAATGGGCCGCGCAGTTCGCCCTCGACTTCGTTCGCTGCCGCCTCATGTAGGGGTCGAACATAATGAGGAAAGATTCATTCGGAGCTGCACGAAGTGTCAGGGCATGACTTCAGTCATGCCGCAAGAAGCCGCACAATGATCATGGGCTTCAGCCCCTGCAGGTATTCTTCCTCAAATCAATCCAAGACCGCCCCGCGCAAGCGCAAACCTCTCCCCACGCGCTTACTGTCAGGCGCATCCGGCCCCGTCAACTTCAGGGAGCCTCTGAATTCATTTCTTGGCCGCTGCGATCGGCTTGTACCCCGACTTGCCCGCTTTCCTCAGCGCCGACAATCCCTGCGCGATCGTCAGCAGCGGCGTTGTCTTCACCGATTTGAGCGAGCCGCCCGCGGCTGCGGCCAGCGACAACGCTGCGGCACTCACGTTGTTCGGCATCTCCACGATCATCACAAGGTCGTGGTCGCCAAACGCCAGCCACGACCCAATCGACTTCCCGCCCAGACCCGCAATAACTTTGCTGATGTGTCCTGCCCGATCCTGCGGCTTCGCAATCAACACGCTTAACGCCTCAGAGGTATACGACACCTGCACCATATAACTTGCCATGGGGAATCACCTTTCAAATGCAACTTTCCTTCTTGGGGGATGGAAGGCTGTTGCAGTATAACCCCGCAATCCGCCCCTACAATCAAATCTTCATCGTGCCCTAGCTCCGCAAACCCCGCTAACTCCGCTGTCTTTCGCTGCCTTTGTTACACTTCTCCTGAAGCACCACGCCGCTCCACCATGCATCCAATCCCCCACCACGACCGCGGGAGCCTTCATGCCGGTTGTTGAGCTCGCCTCGGTCACCAAGGCTTACGACAGCAAAGTCGCCGTTCGCGACCTCTCGCTCTCCATCGATGCCGGCCAGATGTTCGGCCTGCTCGGCCCCAACGGCGCAGGCAAAACCAGCTCCATTCGCATGATGATGGGCATCACCATGCCCGACTCAGGCCGCATCAACCTTTTCGAAAAGCCCTTCGACCGCCGCAACCTCGACCGAGTTGGCTACCTTCCCGAAGAGCGCGGCCTCTACAAGAAAATGAAGGTCATTGATCAGCTCGTCTTCTTCGGCGAACTTCATGGACTCACCAAGGAGGCTTCTCGCAAGCGCGCAGTCGATTGGGCATCGCGCATGGAAATCTCCGGCTCCCTCGACAAGAAGACGCAAGAGCTTTCCAAGGGCATGCAGCAGAAAATCCAATTCATCGCCACGCTGCTCCACGATCCCGGCCTTGTCGTCATGGATGAGCCCTTCAGCGGCCTCGACCCCGTCAACACTACGCTGCTCCAGGACGCTCTCCTCGACCTCAAGTCGCAGGGCAAAGCCATCCTCTTCTCCACGCATCGCATGGACCAGGTTGAGAAACTTTGCGACTCCATCTGCCTCATCAACAACGGCGAAGCCGTCCTCAGCGGCAACCTGCGCGAGATCAAGCGCCGCTATGAGCGCAATCGCATCATCGTCGAGTTTGAAGGCAGCGCCGATTTTCTCAAGTCCGAAGAAATCGCCTCCGCCAACAACTACTCAGGCCACGCCGAAATCACCCTCAAGCCCCATGGCGACGCGCAAAAGCTCCTTCACCTCGCCGCCTCCATGGCCGCCATTTACCGTTTCGAACTCGTCGAGCCTTCTCTCGAGGAAATCTTCATCCAGACCGTGGGAGGCAAGGCCGATGCGTAACATCCTCCTCGTCGCCCGCCGCGAGTATCTCGAGCAGATTCGTGGCCGCGCCTTCCGCATCTCCACCATCCTCGTGCCCGCGCTCATCCTCTTCCTTCTCGGTGTCAGTTCCTTCACCGGCCGCAAGCTCGCCGGCGGCCGCCACATCGCCATCGCTGCTGACAACGCCTCTCTCGCCGCCGATATCCGCACCGATCTTCTCTCCGAAAAGGGCGCCCATTACACGATCGACACCGTCGCTCCCTTTACTCCGCAGGATCGCACCGATCTTCAAGCACGCATCGAAAACAAATCCCTCGACGGTCTCGTCATCATCTCGAACTCCGCCTCCGCCACGCCCAGCGTCACGTACGAATCGCAATCCTCGGCCGACCTCCTCGATACCTCACGCCTCACCGAAGCCATCAACGCCGGGTTTCTCAATCTCCGCCTCGCCCAGCAGGGCATTTCCAGCTTCAAGGTCCATGCCCTCGTCCAATCCGTTCCTCTTGAAACTCTCCAGGTTTCCTCCAGTGGCAAAACCGGAAAGAGCCAGGGCATGGCGCCCTTTTATGCATCCATGTTGATGACTTTCCTCATGACCATGCCCATCCTTCTTTACGGCATGGACATGGCTCGCTCCGTCATCGAAGAAAAAGGCTCGCGCATCTTTGAGGTCATGCTCGCCGTCGCTCGCCCTGAAGATCTGCTCGCCGGCAAGCTGCTCGGTGTTGGCGCCGTCGGCCTCACCCAGATCGCCATCTGGATCGTCGCCGCCATTCTTCTGTCCGGCTCCGCCCTGGCCGCACCCATACTCAGCGGCCAGATGAAAATCCATTTCAGCATTCTTGAAGCGGTCCTCTTTCCCGTCTATTTCATCCTCGGCTTTTTTCTTTACAGCGCGTTTTTCTCCGGCCTCGCCGCCACCTGCGAAACGGCGCAGGACCTGCAAATGTACATCACCCTCGCCGTCATTCCCACTTGGACCAGCTTCGCCATCCTGCCCTTCCTGCTTAACAATCCCAACTCGCCCTGGGTCGTCGCCGTCTCCCTCTTTCCCCCCACTGCGCCGCTCGTCATGGTTCCGCGCATCGGCATGTTGTCCGCGCCCTATCCTTGGTCGCAAATCGCAATTTCCATCGCACTCATGGTGTTCAGCATCTGGGCCGTCATTTGGTTCGCTTCCCGCCTCTATCGCGTCGGCATCCTCATGTACGGCAAGCGCGCCACCCTCCCCGAAATCCTCCGCTGGCTCCGCTACAGCTAACTCCATGAAGATCATCTCCCTCACGACCGACCACTGAACTCACTTCTTCACTTCTTCACGGCTTCACTCTTTCACTCCTTCACACCTTTACTTCTTCATTCGTTCTCTGTTCCCTGTCGTTGCAACTCCTCCGCCCCGAATCCCATCTACACCAAAATGACGCTCTTCAGAATTCGCCTCGTACCCTTGTTCTGTGTCATTCTGCTCTGCGCCCTCCCGGCCTGCGCCCAGCCCGACCCGCCGCTCGTTCGCTATGTCCAGGGAACCATCCACGGCTTCCTCGAAATGCGGTCGCCAGATGGCCGTGTCGTTGCCAATGGAGACATCATTCAATCTGTTCGCGGCGACCGCGTCACTTTGCAAACACTGTTCAACTTCAGAGACGGCTCGACCGACGACGAAACCACTACGTACTCTCAGCGCCATTCCTTCCAGTTCATCAGTGACCACCACATTCAGAAGGGGCCGTTCTTTCCTCATCCGATCGATGTCTTGATCGACGCGCATGCCGGCCAGGTCACCACTCGCACCACTGGCAAGGATGGGAAAGAGGATGTCAAAACCGACCATCTTGATTTACCACCCGACCTCGCCAACGGCTTGGTCCCCCTCGTCATCGAAAACCTGGGGCCCGACGACTCCGCAAAAACCGTCTCCCTGCTCGTGTCCACACCCAAGCCGCTCGTCTCAAAGCTCATCATCACCAAAAGCGGCGAAGACAACTATTCTCTGGTCGACTCTGCCCACAAGGCGATTCATTACGAAATCAAAATCCAGCTCACTGGGCTGGCGGGCGTAGTGGCGCCGATCATCGGCAAGACTCCGCCCGATATCCATATCTGGACCACGACCGGGCAAGTTCCAACCTTCATCAGGGAACAGGGCCCCATCTATCCCGACAGTCCCGTCATGACTATCCAGCTCGCCAGCCCCACATGGCCCGAAGCCTCCAAACCCAGCAATTAGATCGATCAGGAACTGGCTGTCGTCCTTAGGTCCTATCGTCCGCCACGAATGGCTATGGGAGCCGAAGGACCTGCTTCCTGTAATTCCGGCGAAGGTGCCAATTGTCGGAAATAATTTCGGCACCTTGTCGATTCGCCCGGGGGCCAGCCGTCATTGGAGTGAGGCGCTCAACGCCTACAATCCAAAACGGAGGACATGATGCAGTATCTTCTGACGCTTTACACCGATGAGTCTGGCTGGGGCCAGATGACGCCCGAACAACAGCAACAGGGCACGGCAGCCTATATGGCCTATTCTGAAGCTCTGAAATCTGCCGGCGCATTGGTCAACTCTAACCGGCTCAAACCCTCGGCTACGGCAACCACGCTTCGCACAACCAACGGCAAGACACAGGTGCTCGACGGTCCTTTCGCTGAATCGAAGGAACAGCTTGCAGGGTATTACCTGATCGAAGCGCCCGACCTGGACGCGGCGATGCAGTGGGCCGGCCGATGCCCCGCGGTGCAGCACGGGGTAGTAGAAGTGCGCGCGATCTGGGCGATGTGACCCGAGATCGTGATCTTCAAGGCGACGAGTGAGACAAGCATGCTGAACGTGTCCTTCACAGCGCCGCTTATCAAAAGCCCAAAGCCCGGCGGCTGGACGTACGTCATCTGGCCCGAGTCAGCCGCCTTCTTTGGCACGCGCGGACTCGTGAAGGTCAAAGGCACTATCGATGGATACCCGTTCCAAAGCTCGTTTATGGCACTCGGCGACGGCAATCACAAGCTTCCCGTAAAAGCTGAAATCCTGAAGGCGATCGGAAAAGCGCCAGGAGAGATGATTAAGATCACGCTGCTCGAAAGGATCGGTCCGCCCCGCAAGCGAAGAAACGCAAGCTGACTTCGCAGCAAATCGCCATGGAGAATTCCCCAAACAAGGATGAGGCTTTTCAGGCAGCGGAGGCTGTGGCTCTTCGCAGCCGCGGCAAGCTGATCGCATATCTGGCGGCGCGGTTCGGAGATGTTGCCGCCGCGGAAGATGCCTTGGCGGAGGCCTTTGCATCGGCATTGTCGGTATGGCCCATAAAGGGCTGCCCCGACAATCCGGAGGCATGGCTGCTCACCGCAGCCCGGCGAAAACTCATCGATCATCTTCGCCGCAAGCGCGAATCGTCAAGCGACGACGAACCGGAGCAGTTGGCCGATGCCATGATCGCGGCAGCGGACGACGAATTTCCCGATCGGCGTCTCGCGCTCCTCTTTGCCTGCGCCCATCCGGCAATTGAGCCGGCAGTCCGCGCGCCACTCATGCTGCAGGTGGTCCTGGGATTGGAAGCGGCTCAGGTCGCGTCGGCCTTCCTGGTTTCGCCGGCTGCCATGGCTCAGCGGCTGGTGCGGGCCAAGACAAAGATCCGCGAGGCCGGCATCCCCTTCCGCATCCCGGAACGCAACGAACTGCGCGACCGGCTGGACTCTGTACTTGATTCAATCTACGCAGGCTTTTCCGAAGGATGGGCGGATGCCACCGGAACCGATCCCGCGCGCCGCGAATTAGCTGCGGAGGCAATCTTTCTCGGCAGGCTGTTGGCGCAGCTTCTTCCCGATGAGCCGGAGGCCTGGGGTTTGTTGGCGCTCATGCTCTACGCCGAGGCGCGCAGGCCGGCGCGCCGCACCGCAGAAGGAGAATTCGTTCCGCTGAATAACCAGGACAAGGCGCTGTGGAATTGGGAAATGATCGAAGAAGCCGAAGCCGCACTGAACCATGCGAGCCGCTCAAGGCGCATTGGACGATATCAGTTGGAAGCCGCCATCCAGTCGGCGCATGTGGAAGGCGCTCGCACTGGATCCGTGTCGTGGCCCGCAGTCGTCAGCCTGTACGACGCGCTCGCAAAGTTGACGAACTCGCCGGTTGCATTCATCAACCGTGCACTGGCGGTGGCGGAGTTGGAAGGTCCACACGCTGGTTTGGCGGCGCTGGAGGCTGCCGGCGCGGATCGGCGCGTGGAATCGTATCAGCCCTATTGGGCTGCGCGTGCCAACCTGCTGGGTCGCACCGGATCTCATGACGAGGCGCGTCATGCGTATCAACTGGCGATCGGCCTGGAAAGCGATCCAGCCGTACGGGAATACCTCCGCCGACGTTCCGATGACCTTTCGAAACCGGGTTGAAACCCGTTTCGCGCCACTTTCGTCACGCCCCGCCGTAGAATCGACGAAGTGACCACTGAAGACCAGCCCGCCCCGGCACGCACAGGGGTTCCAGAGGCCTCGCCTTTGAGGCCTGGGAGCGAACAGTTCTCGCTCCGCCAGCGCCTCGTGCTGGCCATTGTTCCGCGTCTCGTCTGGGCGATGCTCTGGGTCGTCGGCCGCACCTGGCGCTTCGAGACTATCGCCGAATTGGGTGCAACCCCGCTTCCCTTCGGCGAGGGGGCAGGCGCCGAGATCTTCTGTTTCTGGCACCAGTGCGTGCTGCCCTGCACGTTTTATTTTCGCCGCACTGGCGCAACCATCATCGTCAGCCAGAGCTTCGACGGCGAGCTCATCGCGCGCACCCTCGGACTCTTTGGATACAAGACCGTCCGCGGCTCCAGTTCGCGCGGCGCACAAGAAGCGTTGCTTGGCCTGAAGCACGTCATTGAATCCGGCCGCACCGCAATTTTCACCGCCGACGGCCCTCGCGGCCCGATCTTCCGCACCAAGACGGGACCCATCCGGCTCGCCGCTATCACCGGCGCGCGCATCGGAGCTTTTCATCTGGAGCCGCGCCGTGCCTGGTCGCTGCATTCCTGGGATCGTTTTTTTGTTCCCATGCCGTTCACCCGCATCGCCGTCAGTTGGTCTCGCTGGACCCACGTCCCCACCGACATCGCTGAAGACATGATTCCCGAAGACACGATCGACGCCCAGCGCGACTTGCTCACCGCCACCATCGAACGTGCCCGCCTCCACGCCCTCAACCATTTTGGCAAAGCCGATGTCTGAACCATCTCCTCGAAAACCTGAGAACGCGGAGCACCCAAAGGATCAAACCGCGGAGCACCGCGTTTCCGACTTTGATTACGATCTACCCGAAGATCTGATTGCGCAAGAGCCTCCAGACGAGCGCGGCACCAGCCGCATGCTCGTCATGGACCGCGCTTCCGGCTCATTGCACAACGACCGATTCGCCAACCTCGAATCTCATCTCCACCCCGGAGACCTCCTCGTCCTCAACGACAGCCGCGTCATCCCCGCGCGCCTCTACGCCCATCGCACAGTCGTCCGGGATCGCGACAGACCAACCGGCCGCATCGAAGTCATGCTTACCGAACCGGCTGGCGGCAACCGCTGGCGCGCCCTTGTTCGTCCCGGGCGCAAAGTCGCCATCGGTGAGCGCCTCGTCTTTCCCGCTCCTTCTGGCGACATCGCGCTTGAAGCCGAAATCCTTGAGCGCGGCCAGTTCGGCGAGCGCCTGCTCGAGTTTGCGCCTGTCGACGACTTCTTCGCCGTGCTCGACTCCATCGGCCACGTACCCCTGCCGCCTTACATTCATCGCGACGACGCCGGCTCCGATCGCGACCGCTACCAGACCGTATTCGCCCGCGAGCGCGGTTCCGTCGCCGCGCCCACCGCCGGCCTGCACTTCACGCCCGATGTTCTTGCGCAACTCGCATCCAAAGGAATCGAGATAGCGCGCATCACGCTCCATGTCGGCCTCGGCACATTCGCTCCGCTGCGCGTCGAGCGCTTGAACGAAGTCCACCTTCACCGTGAGCGCTATACGATCTCTCCTGAGGCCACTACTCTCATCCAAAATGCCGCCGCACGCAGTGCCCGCATCGTCGCCGTCGGCACCACCGTTGTCCGCGCCCTCGAAGCCGCCGCACTCGCCGCCGGAGACAACCCAATCCAGCCCCACTCCGGCTCAACCGATATCTTCATCTCGCCCGGCTTCGACTTCCGCATCGTCGGCGCGCTCCTCACCAACTTCCATCTTCCCCAGTCCAGTCTGCTCATGCTGGTTTCGGCCTTTGCCGGCCCCGACCGATCTGGTCTCGACCGCATCCTCGCCGCCTATCGCCACGCCGTCCAATCCCGCTACCGCTTCTTCAGCTACGGCGACTGCATGTTTATTCAATAACGTTGTCATCCTGAGCGACCGACGTCCGCCGCAGCGGACGAAGGGAGTCGAAGAACCTGCTTAACGGGATGACGGCTGCAACGTATAGATCACGCTGCTAAACTCACTATCGATGTCTCCAGAATCGAACCCGCCCGTCTTTCTCCTTGACGCGATGTCCTTCATCTTCCGCGCCTATCATGCCATGCAGCGCTCGCGGCCTATGTCCACGCGCTCCGGCCTGCCCACCGCGGCCACCTACGTCTTCGTCAACATGATCAAGAAGCTCCGCCAGGACTTCTCGCCCAAATACTTCGCCGCGGTATTCGACGTCAGCGGCGAAGTCTTCCGCGACGAACGCGCCCGCTCCATTGCAACTCTGCGCCGCTGGAACGGCAAGACACAGAGCTTCGAAGACGTGAGCTACGACGGATACAAGGCCAAGCGCGAAGCCATGCCCGAGGATCTTCGCCGCCAGATTCCCTACATTCGCCGCTCGCTTGAGGCCCTTCGCATTCCTATCCTCCAGGCCGAAGGCTTCGAAGCCGACGACGTCATCGGTACTCTCGCTCGCGAAGCCGCCGAGCAGCAGCACGAAGTCTTCATCGTCTCCGGCGACAAGGACATGATGCAGCTCGTCACGTCGCAGGTGAAGATTCTCAATCCGCAAAAGGACAACTTGATCCTCGATCCTGAAAAGGTCACCGAAGTGCTCGGTGTTCCTCCGGACAAAGTCGTCGATGTCATGGCCCTGCGCGGCGATTCCGTCGACAACATTCCCGGCGCTCCCGGCATCGGAGACAAAGGCAGCGTCGAGCTGATCAAGGAATTTGGCACAGTCGAGGCTGTTCTCGACCGCGCTGACGAAGTCAAGCGAAAGGCTTACCGCGAATCTCTCCAGCAGAATCGCGAAACCGTTCTGCTCTCCAAGGAACTCGTCACCATCGACACCCACGTGCCCCTGCCGCTCGATCTGGCCGCAATGGAGACTCAGCCACCCAACATCGAGGCCTGCCGCACACTCTTCACCGAGCTTGAGTTCACTTCAATGCTTCGAGACCTCGCTCCTGCGGAGGGCGGCGCTTCCGTTGAGCTCGTCGATGAACCGAGCGCCGGGCAGGTCGCCGCCTTCTACGCCGCCGCGCGTAAGCATGGATTCGCCTTGGCACTTGATGCCGCGGAGCCCTCCGATGAAGAATCCGAAGACGACCAGCCGGCGGTGCAGTCCCTCCTTGACCTCGCTGAAGCCGCCGAGAAGAAGTCCAACTTCTACATCGGCGTCTGCGCCGATTCTGCCCTCGCGCTTCGTTTGCCGCTCACGCCCGAGCTCCGCGTGCTCCTTGAGGACGCCTCCGTTCCAAAACGTATCCACGATTGGAAGCTCGCCCTCCACGTCCTCGGCGACACGGGCGTTTCTTTGCGCGGCCCAATCGACGACACCATGCTTCTCTCTTACGCCCTCAACCCTACTCATTCAACGCAGTCCCTGGCCGACGTCGCTGCGCGCAACAACCAACCGCCGCCTTCTTCCCTCCCCGCCGCTGCCGCGTCCATTCACGCGCTCGCTCCCGCCCTGCGCCAGGAAGTCGACAAAGCTGGCGTCGCGCGCATCTACTCTGAAATCGATCTCCCGCTTGCGCCCGTTCTCTGTCGTATGGAGAAAGCCGGAGTCCGCATCGACACAGCTGCGCTGGGCAGACTTTCGGAGAAGTTTAATGGCGAGTTAACACGCGTCGGCGAACGCATCTTCGAGCTGGCTGGCGAGCGCTTCAACATCAATTCGCCCAAGCAGCTCGGCGTCGTCCTCTTTACAAAGTTGGGCCTGCCCTCCCCGCCTGCTCGCGGCAAAACCAAGTCCGTCTCCACGGCGGTGGAGGTACTGGAGTTCCTGTCCGATCAAAACGAGGTTCCGCGCCTCGTTCTTGAGTATCGGCATCTTTCCAAGCTCAAGTCGAATTACATCGATGCCTTGCCGCTGCTGGCCGACGCTGATTCGCGCGTGCATACGACCTTCCAGTCGGCCGCCACAGCCACAGGCCGGCTCTCCTCGATCAATCCGAACCTGCAGAACATTCCCGTGCGCACGGAGCTGGGGCGCGAGATCCGCGCCGCATTCATCGCCGCGGCCGGCACCGAGCTGCTCTCGGCCGACTACTCCCAGATCGAACTGCGGCTCCTCGCGCACTTCACCGGCGATCCGCTGCTGATTCGCGCTTATGCAGAAAACATCGACATTCACACCCTCACGGCAAGCGAAGTCTTCGGCATCCCTGTCGACACAATGGATAAGGAGACCCGCAATCGCGCCAAAGCCGTCAACTTCGGCATCGTCTATGGAATCTCCGCATTTGGTCTGGCCGCGCAGTTGGGCATCCCGCAGGCCGAGGCCAAGGCCTACATCGACCGATACTTTGCGCGCTACCAGGGCGTGCGCGTGTTCATTGAGAAAACGCTCGAGCAAACCCGCAAAGACGGTTTTGTGCGCACCATGTTCGGACGCCTTCGGCCCATCCCCGACATTGAGAGCCGCAACCCGAATCAGCGCGGCTTTGCCGAGCGCACAGCAATCAATACTCCGCTGCAAGGGACCGGCGCCGACCTTATCAAATTAGCGATGATTTCTCTCGACCGCAAACTCGCGGAGCGAAAACTGAAAACGCGCATGGTCTTGCAGGTCCACGACGAGTTGCTGTTTGAAGTTCCGGCCAACGAGAAAGATGAAGCCGCGGCTCTCGTCCGTGTCGAAATGGAAGGAGTCGTAAAATTGAAGGTGCCGCTGGTCGCTGACCTTTCCTTTGGACCGAATTGGAGAGACCTGAAGTAATCTGATCCACCGCTTCATGCGGTCGATCCCGTAAACGTTTGCCTGAATCGTAGGAATTGCGATGAAGTAAGTCACTCGCAGAGATTTCGCAAAGAGTCCTAACTGAAGCGCGAAATCGACCTGAAGCCCCTGAACCAAAGTTGGCAACGGTTTGCGGTCTATTGGACTGCATCGTAGCTCAGGAAGCATGCCGTTAGCCCCTGAAATTGGGCCTGCATCGAGCCATCGCCCCTTCCGCCGGCCCTTCCTTAAATCTCCATATTTCCATCAAATAGTCCTTGCATACTTATGCAATCATGACGTATATTTATTCAAGCGCGGTTTCCCACCGGGAACCGCGCCTTTGCTTTGCCCTGATTCAGGAATCGGTACCGAAGATGAACGCCCAGCGTCTCAACGTAATTCGCGAAGTGCTGTCCAGCTCGCCAGTCGCAAGCCAGGACGAGCTGCGCCGAAAATTGCGCCGCCGGGGCATTCACGTCACGCAGGCCACGCTCTCGCGGGACATTCATCAACTGCGGCTTTCAAAGGGCCCCGGCGGGTATTCACTCCCCAATGGGCACGGAACGTCAACGATCGCAGCGGCGGCGGACGAAGATCAGCCGCCTTCCGTCAATGAAATGATTGACAGCTTTGGTCTGCGCGTGCGCCAGGCGATGAATCAGGTGGTTCTGAGCACGGCAATGGGCGGCGCTCAGCCGGTTGCTGCGGCCCTCGACCGCGAAGAGTGGCCGGAAGTCATCGGCACCATCGCCGGGGATGACACGGTATTGATCATTTGCACCGATGCGCGCCACGCGAGCGAGGTCGCAGCGCGCCTGAGAACGATGCTGGAAGTATGACGAAGACCATACAAACCGCGGTTGTGGGTGTCACTGGTTACGCCGGAGCTGAGTTGGCCAGGCTGCTCTTGCATCACCCTCGCCTCAAGAATCATCCGCCTGTCTTCGCCGGGCGCGTCGACGCCAAAGATCTCGTGCACGGCGGGGTTCCGCTCACCGAGATCCACCCGCAGTTGGGAGACAATGCCGGTGCCGCGAACCTGAAACTCGAACCGTTCTCCTGGGAACTGCTTTCTACGCTCGGCGTCGACGTGCTGTTCCTCGCTACGCCGCATGAACAATCGCGCGAGTGGGTCCCCGAGGCGCTCAAGCGCGGGCTGCGCGTCATCGACCTGAGCGGCGCATGGCGGTTGACCGACGCGGCCCATCGTGCGGTGTATGCCTTTGAGGACGAAGGCTCCGACCTTGCCGAGGCCACGCAGGCGCAGGCTGTCTACGGCATGCCGGAACTTCACCGCAAGCAGATCGCATCCGCGCACCTGGTCGCCAATCCGGGCTGCTATGCAACGTCAATCATTCTGCCGCTCAAGCCTCTCGTCGCAGCCGGCCTCGTCGATCTCGAGCGCGGAATTGTAGCCGACGCCAAGAGTGGTGTCAGCGGTGCCGGAAAAGTTCCCACTGCCAGAACGCACTTCATGTATGCGGCCGACAATCTTTCGGCCTACGGCGTGTTTTCGCATCGCCATACCGGCGAGATCCTTGAGGAAATCGGCGTTTCCGGTTGCCAGATTGTTTTTACCCCGCACCTTCTGCCGATTCCGCGCGGAATTCTTTCCACAATTTACGTCCACTTCGCGAAATCTCAAACACATGAAAGCGTTGCGAAAGTCTATCGCGAGTTTTTTGCGGAAAGCCCGATGGTCCGGCTTTACGAAAAGGCGCTCCCGCAGATTCAATACTCGGTGCGGACCAACTACGCCGACATTGGATTTCGACTCGACGCTGGTGGCAAGCGCGCGGTCATTGTCAGTTGCCTCGATAACCTCCTGAAAGGCGCTGCCGGCCAGGCGGTCCAAAATCTGAATGTGATGCAGGGCTGGCCTGAATCGGAGGGTCTCGTATGAATCGTGCTGCGGAGGGCCTTGAATGAAGTACGTCGTCAAATTGGGAGGGGCTGGCCTCGAATCCCCTTCGCTCCTCGATAGCTGCATGCGGGCCATCACCGACCTTGTGCGTGACGGCAATCAGGTTGCGGTCGTTCATGGAGGCGGCGTGCAGTTGACCCGCACGCTCAAGGCGCTGGGCAAGCAGAGTGAGTTTATCGATGGTCTGCGCGTCACGGACGCGGAAACGCGCGACGTGGCACTGATGGTTTTTGCCGGCCGTGTGAACAAAAGCCTGGTTGCAGCCCTCGGCGCGCTCGGCCAGCCGGCAGTCGGCCTCTCCGGCGGCGACGGATTGCTCTTCCGTGCGCGTAAGAAGCGCACCTCGCCCGATCTTGGGTTCGTAGGAGAGATCGCCGCAAGCGATACCCGATGGCTTGAAGCCGTCTGGCAATTGAATGGCGTTCCAGTTCTTTGCTCGATGGCCCTCGGTTTCGACGGCGAGTATTACAACATCAACGCTGACGAGATGGCCGCCGCCTGTGCCGTAGCCTGTCACGCTGACGCGTTGGTTTTCCTCACCGATGTTCCCGGAGTGAAAGGCGCGAACGGTGAGGTGCTGCGCTGGCTTTCCATCGATCAAATTGCGGAAATGGCCAAGAGCGCAGTGATCTCAGGCGGCATGTTGCCCAAGCTGAGCGCATGTAGAGAAGCGCTTCTAAATGGCGTGAAGCGTGTACGAATTCTTCCCGCCGAAGCTGCCGCTTCCCTGCCCGATTTGTGCAGCTCGCGCATTGTCCATGGTACCGAAGTAATGGTCGCGTGAGCGTTTTGAGAGAGGTTTGTATCAGGGCTTGGCTTTAGCCAGGCCGAACAGGGGCCCCAGAAGGGAATGGGCCTTAGCCCCTGAGGAACAATCAGGAGGTTCGTATTCAATGAAACTCGAAGAGATTCGCGCCGCCGAGCAACGGCTGCTCCTCTCCACCTATGATCGGAGCCCGGTCCTTTTCGTGGATGGTGAAGGGGTCTACATCCAGGACGAGAACGGTGCGAAGTACCTCGATCTGCTCAGCGGCATCGGCGTCAACGCGCTTGGATATAACCATCCGGCGATCGTCGACACAATCGCGCGCCAGAGCCGTGCGCTCATCCACACATCGAACCTCTACTATCACGAGGGCCAGGCCGAGCTTGCTCTTCGCCTCACTGAGCGCACGGGGCTCGACCGCGCTTTCTTCGCCAACACCGGCACCGAAGCCTGGGAGGGTGCGCTCAAGCTGGCGCGCGCCTACGCAGGCCTCAGGCGCAGCGAGGGCGCGCAAATAGGAACAAAGTTTCTCGCCCTTGAGCAGAGCTTCCATGGCCGCACCTTCGGCGCCATGTCGACGACCTACAAAGCGAAGTATCGCGAGCCATTCGCGCCGGCAGTTCCCTGCGTCGAATTCGTGCGCTTCAACGACGTCAGCGATCTGCGTGCGAAGTTTTCCAGCGATGTCTGCGCCATCCTTGTTGAAGCCATACAAGGCGAGGGCGGGGTGCGGCCGCTGACGCAGGAGTTCTTCGCAGAAGCGCGCGCACTGGCCAGCTCAACCGGCGCGCTCCTCATCGTCGATGAGATTCAATCCGGCATGGGACGCACCGGAAAATGGTGCGCCTATCAACACTACGGAATTCATCCTGACGTGACCACATTCGCCAAGCCTCTTGCTGGCGGCCTTCCCCTCGGCGCAGTCATGTGCACCGAGGAAGTCGCTCGCGTCATGCACGCTGGCATGCACGGCACAACCTTCGGCGGCGGACCGCTGGCCTGCGCCGTCGGCATCGCCGTCATTGACACCATCGAGAAAGAGGGCCTGCTAGCCCACGCAACCGATGTCGGCGACTACTTCCAGCTGCGCCTGCGCTCGCTTGCCGCTCGGCATGAAGCCATTGTCGATGTGCGCGGCAAGGGCCTGATGATTGCCGCCGAACTTGATTCAGGGGAGCTTGCCAAGCTGACGGTAGCTGAAATGATGAAGCGCCACATCCTCATCAACTGCACCAGCGATACCGTGCTGCGTTTCCTGCCGCCATACATTCTGGAGCGCGCTCACGTTGATACGGCCATCGCCGCGCTCGACGAGATTTTCACAGTCAACGCTGCGGCGCACAACGCGCCTGCGGGAGGTCATCATCATGGCTAGTAGAACAACGATGGAACGGAAAGAGTCCACGCTCCCCGTCCAGAAGGATCCCGACGTCCTTGCCGCGGCCGCGCGCATGGCTGGCGAAGATCTCTGCTCTATCGCCGATCTTTCCAGCGCTGAAGTGCGTGCCCTCATGAAACTGGGACACGACATCAAGCAGAATCCCCGCGAGTATCGCCGCGCGCTCGATTCGAAGCAGATGGTGCTGATGTTTGAAAAAGCGAGCCTGCGCACCCGCCTCTCCTTCGAAGCCGGCATCAACACCATGGGCGGCAATGCGATCTTCGTCGACCAAACCAACTCGCCGCTCGGCGAGCGCGAAACCATCGCCGACGTTGCCAGGAATCTCGAGCGCTGGGTCGACGTGATCGTTTTGCGTACCTACGCGCACGACACCATAACGGAGATGGCTGCCAACTCGCGCGTACCGGTCGTCAACGCACTGTCTGACTTTGAGCATCCCTGTCAGGCTCTTGCCGATTTCATGACGCTTGAGGAGCACTTCGGCACCGCCGTCGGACTCAACTTCACCTATGTGGGCGACGGCAACAACGTTTGCCACTCGCTCATGCTGACAGGCGCGCAGTTGGGTGCTAACGTTACCGTGGCGACACCACGCGCCTACTCGCCAAAGGCTGAAATCGTGACCATCGCGCGCGAAATTGCCCAGAAGAATCATGGTGAGCTGCGCCTGATGCAGGATGCTAAGGCAGCCGTCGAAGGCACCGACGCTGTCTACACCGATGTGTGCGTGAGTATGGGCTTCGAGCACGAGTCGACCAAGCGCGCTCCCATCTTCCGCCCTTACCAGGTGAACGAGGCTCTGATGCAGAGAGCCGCGTCCCACGCGGTCTTTATGCATTGCCTGCCTGCGCGCCGTGGAGAGGAAGTGACTGACGCCGTCATCGATAGCCCGCAATCCATCGTCTTCGATCAAGCTGAAAACCGCCTGCACGTGCAGAAGGCATTGTTGTTGTTGTTGCTTGGTGGATTCGTGAACGTCGAGAAGTTTCAGTAGCGAGTTCCTAGTTCTTGGTTCGCAGTTGCCCGGCGCCTCGCACTAAAGCATCAGAAACTGTGAACTGCGAACTAAGAACTGTGAACTTTAAAGGAGATCATGTCCGTAATTCTCGAATCTTTGCCCATCGGCCACAAGGTCGGCATCGCCTTCTCCGGCGGGCTTGACACGTCGGCCGCCCTGCACTGGATGAAGCAGAAGGGCGCGATCCCTTACGCCTATACAGCCAACCTCGGCCAGCCTGACGAAACCGACTACGAATCCATTCCGCGCGCGGCCCTCGAATACGGCGCTGAAAAAGCACGCCTCATCGATTGCCGTGGCCCGCTCGTGCGCGAAGGCATCGCCGCATTACAGGCCGGGGCCTTTCACATCACCACCGCCGGCGTCCCCTATTTCAACACCACCCCTATCGGCCGCGCGGTCACGGGCACCATGCTCGTCGCGGCCATGAAGGAGGACGACGTCAACATCTGGGGCGACGGCTCCACCTTCAAGGGCAATGACATCGAGCGCTTTTACCGTTACGGTCTCCTTGTTAATCCCAGCCTCCAGGTGTACAAGCCCTGGCTCGACGCTGCTTTCATTGACGAACTAGGTGGCCGCGCCGAAATGTCTGCCTTCATGCAGCGCTCCGGCTTCGCCTACAAAATGTCGGCTGAGAAAGCCTACTCCACTGACTCCAACATCCTTGGCGCAACCCATGAGGCCAAGGATCTGGAGCATCTCTCTACATCCGTCAAGATCGTCGTCCCCATCATGGGCGCCGCATTCTGGCGCGACGACGTCGACATCAAGCGCGAAGAAGTTGTCATTCGGTTTGAGGAAGGCTCGCCTGTCGCTATCAACGGCCAGCAATTCGATTCGCCTGTCGACTTACTCCTCGAAGCCAACCGCATCGGCGGCCGCCATGGCCTCGGCATGTCCGATCAGATTGAGAATCGCATTATCGAGGCCAAGAGCCGCGGCATCTATGAGGCTCCGGGCCTGGCGCTGCTCTTTATCGCATACGAACGCCTCATCACCGGCATCCATAACGAGGACACGATCGAGCAGTACCGCGACCATGGCCGCAAGCTCGGCCGGCTCCTCTATCAGGGACGTTGGTTCGACTCGCAGGCGATCATGCTTCGCGAATCCGCACAGCGCTGGGTCGCCAAACCCATCACCGGCGAGGTGACACTCGAGTTGCGCCGCGGCAACGACTACTCCATTCTCAACACCGAGTCGCCCAACCTGACTTTTCATCCCGAGCGCCTCAGCATGGAGAAGACTGAGTCAACCTTCTCCCCGCGCGATCGCATCGGGCAACTAACCATGCGCAACCTCGACATTACCGACACCCGGGATAAGCTTGTCACCTACGCAAAAACCGGCCTCCTTACGCTCAGCAAAGGCAGCGAGATGCCTCAGCTCAACAATGGTAAAGAGACGGACTAGGATCAAGTACGCGTAAAGAAATGTCGAACGAGCAACAATCCGGGAAGATGTGGTCAGGCCGCTTTCGCGAGCCGCTCGATCCTGAATTCGAGGCCTGGCAGCGCTCCATCGTCTTTGACTGGCGGCTTCTCGACCACGAAGTCACTGCCAGCAAAGCGCACGCGTCCGCCCTCTGCGCCGCCGCAATACTGTCCACGAGTGAAACTGTGGAGCTGCGCGAGGCGCTTGATGCGGTTGCCTCGGAATTCTCTTCCAACGCAGGCAGGGTCGAGATGAGTAATCACGCGACCGCCGAAGACATTCATCACTTCGTCGAGCTCAAACTCGTCGAGCGCGTCGGAGATCTCGCTCTCAAGCTCCACACCGGCCGCAGCCGCAATGAACAAGTTGCAACTGACCTGCGCCTTTACGTGCGCTCGCAAATCGAACTCGTCGTGGGCGGCCTCGCCGCCTGGGCCGCAGCTTTGGTCCAGCAGGGGCGCGACGGCGGCGATTCCGTCATGCCCAGCTACACGCACCTCCAGCGCGCCGAGCCCGTTCTCATCGCGCATTGGCTGCTGGCTTATGTTGAGATGGCGCTGCGCGATGCCGATCGCTTGCTGGATTGCGGGGCACGGCTGAACTTCTGCCCGCTGGGGTCGGGGGCTGTGGCTGGCGCGACTCTCCCTCTCGATCGAACCATTGCGGCAAGCGAACTTGGATTTAGAGCGCCCACCGCCAATTCGATCGACGCGACGAGTGATCGCGACTTTATTCTCGAGTACCTGAACGCGCTAACATTCGTTGGCCTGCACCTCAGCCGCTTTGCCGAGGAGATCACTCTGTTCGCCACTGCGGAATTCGGCTTTGTCACTCTGCCTGAGGCATATTCCACGGGATCGAGCGCCATGCCGCAGAAAAAGAATCCGGATCTGACCGAATTGATCCGCGCCAAGGTTGGACGCATCCACGGTGCGGCGCAGGCCGTGGCAATGCAGCTCAAAGGGCTGCCCTTGGCCTACAATAAAGATATGCAGGAGACCCAGGAGGCGGTCTTTTCCGCCGGCTTTGTACCGCAAATGCTGAATCTCGTTGCGCGGTTCACGGCCGCTGTTCAATTCAATCGCGACCGCATGAGCGAAGCAGCAGAGTCGGGCTTCCTCAACGCGATGGCCGCGGCAACCTACCTGGTTCACAAAGGCGTTCCCTTTCGCACCGCTCATGAAAAAGTGGGCAGAGCTGTGCGTTTTGCTCTTGAAAAGGGTGTTGAACTCGACGGCCTAACCATCGCCGAGCTGCAACAGTTTGGCGAGGAATTCGGCGATGACTTCTACGCCGCGATCACTCTCGATGCGACATTGGATTGCCACGATGTGGTCGGGGGAACTGAGCGAGAGCGTGTGCACAAAGCCCTCGATCGGGCCTCGGAGTGGATTGCAACCCTTGAAAAACATCATACGGAGGCCATTCATGCTGGTGCGTAAAGCGCTTCTGCACGACGCCTCCAATATCTACGATCTGGTCAACTCTCTTTCCGGCGACGGCACTCTGCTCAAACGGCCCTTCGCCGAAATCTGCGAAAACATTCGCGACTTCACTGTCGCTGAGTCCGATGGCGGCGTATTTCTCGGCTGCGGCGCGTTGCACCTTTACGGTCCGCACCTCTGCGAAGTTCGCTCGATCGTCGTCAAGCCGGAAGCCAAGTCTCGGGGCGCCGGCGGCGGAATCCTGAAAGCGCTCATCGAGGAGGCCGAAACACACGGCATCCAGTCGGTCTGCCTCTTTACGCGCATTCCCGATTTCTTTTTCAAGTACGGCTTCCGCACCGTCGAAGACAAATCCGAACTGCCCGACAAGATCTTCAAGGACTGCCAGATGTGCCCGCGTTTGCATCGTTGCGACGAAGTCGCGATGGTGCGCGGACGCATCCCGCGGATGTCCATCCTCGGCCCGCGCGACGAGGCGCAGGAGCTAGTGCGTCTCTCCGGATGATCCGCGCCGCATCAGCGTCGCCGCCGCAACCACAGCCTGCCCGTAGCTCAGCCCGCCATCGCCAGGGCTGACTTGCACGTGCTGGAAAACCTCAAAACCTTGCGCTTCGAGTGCGGTGCGAAGCTGCCTTACAAGTCGCCGGTTGTGCATGCAGCCTCCAGAAAGCACCGCCTGGTCAATCCCTGTGGCCGCACGGGCCTGAACAGCCGCGCGAGCAAATGCCGAGGCGAGGCCTGCGTGAAAACGCGCGACGATACGCGGCTTGGCGATACCCGAGCGCAAATCTTCGAACAGCTCGCGCCACATCGGAGAACTGGAAATGCGCGTGGGTTCGCGCTTGTTCCAGTCGCCGGAGATCCAGTCGAAGTTGTAACCGGAATCGAGCTCGTCCGCTTCGTCGATGGCTAGTCCTTCCAGCTCAATCGCCGCCTGCGCCTCGTAATCGACCACACCGCGCCCAAGAACCACTGCGGCCACTGCGTCAAAGAGCCGCCCGCAACTGGACGTGAGCGGAGTATTTATCCCGCGCTCGATCATGCGCAGAATAACGCGCGCGTCCTTTTGCTTGACTCCGGTCGCCGCCAATACCTCCGCCGACTCGATTTGAAAACCAGCCGCATGCAATGCCCCCAACACCATCCGCCAGGGCTCGCGAATCGCCGCTTCGCCTCCCGGCATGGGGACATAATCCAGATGTGCAAACCGTTCAAAGCTTTCGAGGCGGCTTACGAGTACTTCCCCGCCCCAGATGCGGCCGTCGCTGCCATAGCCGGTGCCGTCAAGCGAAAGACCGATGACCGGACCGTTGATTCCGTGCTCCGCCATACAGCCGGCGACGTGCGCATGGTGATGCTGCACTGCAATGAGTCTTAAACTGCGCTCGCCAGCCCATTCCTTCGCCCACGACGTCGATAAATACCCAGGATGCAGATCGTGAACCACTGCTTCAGGCTCGATCTCGAATGTGTGCATCAGGTGACTCAGCGACTCGCGAAAGAATTCGAGACCGGTGAGATTCTCGAGGTCTCCAAGATGCTGGCTCTGGTATGCGAAACGTCCCTGCGCAAGAGCAAAGACGTTTTTGAGATGCCCGCCGACCGCAAGTAGCGGAGGCGCCTCAAACGGCAGCGGCACAGCCAGCGGAACAAAGCCTCGGGCGCGGCGAATCAACTGCGGCGCGCCGTCGACCAGCGCCATCACCGAGTCGTCGCAACGCTGCAAGATTTCGCGGTCGTGCATCAGAAACGCATCTGCAATCTTCCCCAGTCGCGCCAGCGCCTCGTCGTTGTCGATAGCGATGGGCTCTTCGCTCAGGTTCGCGCTGGTCATCACCAATGCTCGGACCCGAGGATCGGCAAAGAGCAAATGCTGCAATGGCGCATACGGCAGGAAAACTCCCAGCCACGGAATTCCCGGCGCGACCGAAGGCGCAATGCCGCCGCCTATTCGCTTGGGCGCAAGAACAACTGGGCGAGCGACGGTGGTGAGCAACTCCTCTTCTTCAGGCGTCATCACGCAAAGTTCGCGCGCCGCATCAACATCGCGCACCATCACCGCAAGCGGCTTCCCGTAGCGATGCTTGCGGTCGCGCAGGCGCATGACCGCGAACTCGTTGGTGGCGTCAACGGCCAGATGAAATCCGCCGATTCCCTTGATCGCCATGATTTCGCCAGCCATCAAGCGATCGATCGTCTCGGAGACAGGATCGTCCGATGCAATGTCCGCACCGTCGGCAGCAACCAGCCACACGCGCGGTCCGCAAACTGAGCAGGCATTTGGCTGCGCATGGAAGCGCCGGTTGGTCGGATCGTCATACTCCGCCTGGCATTCCGCGCACATCTTGAATCGAGCCATCGAAGTCTGCGGGCGGTCATAAGGAATGCGGCGCGTGATGGTGAAACGCGGGCCGCAATTCGTGCAGTTGAGAAATGGATAGCGATAGCGCCGGTCCCTCGGATCGAGCAGCTCGCGCAGGCAGTCGGCGCAGGTCGCCGCGTCCGCCGGAATGCCGGTGCTCACCTGCCCGCTCGCATCGCTCAAGACGATACGGAACTCTTTTTCTTGTTTTGGAGGAACTCTTTGCGAAGTCACGGAATCGATGCGCGAAAGCGGCGGAGCTTCCGCTTCGAGGCGGCGCAGAAATGTTTCCACTTTCCCGGCCGGCCCTTCGATCTCGATGGTCACGCCTCCCGTATCGTTGCCGATGAAGCCCGCGAGGCTCTCCTCTGTGGCGAGCCGGTAGACGAATGGCCGAAACCCGACACCCTGCACGACACCGCGCACGATGATCGCTTCGCGCCGCACCAGCCCTTCGTTTTTTCCTGGTTTTGGACCAGACCCTTGGCTCAATTTCGCCCTCGCTCAGGCATCAGCATAGCGCAGGCGGTTCAACCGCGTTTCCAATGCGCGGTTCGCGAGCCGAGCCTCTCGTGCTTCAACCGCCGGTATCCGCCGAGGTCGAAGCCGCATAATCAGAAAAGAGGCCCTCGATAGGGATGCATGGCGTGCCATCAACGCGGACACGTACGATTTCGGGAGCCTCCATCGTACTTCTGCTTTGCACCGCGACCGCAACTCAGGAACCGAATCCTGCTGACGTCATCCGGCTGGTCGATGCCGCGGTAGCCGCTCGATTTGACAACGTTCTCAGCTTCACCGACGTCGAGCACTATGCGGTCTACAGGGGCGGCGATGAAACGCATCCCGCGGCGGAGATGACCGTCAAAGACACCTACAAAAAGGGGGTCGGCAAAACCTACTCAGTTCTCTCCGAAAGTGGGTCGTCGATTCTTCTCCACTTCGGGCTGAAGCCGCTTCTGGAAAACGAGCAGATCATCAATCAGCCGGGAAATGTCGAGAAGTCCTGGTTCAATTCGGCGAACTACATCATGAGGTTGAACTCACAAGCCGTTCAGAAGCTGAATGGCCGCAACTGCTTCGCGCTGGACATCGCACCTAAACAAGTGGCTCCGAATCTGATCATAGGAACCATGTGGGTGGACGCACAGGACGGATCTCTGGTCCAGATCGACGGGGTCGCATCAAAGAACCCCTCGGCGTTTTCAGGAAGCACGCACATGATGCGGCAATACGCAAACATCGACGGCTATTCGATGGCGATCCAAGCTCGCGCCGAATCGGACAGTTCCCTCTTCGGCCATACAATTGTCACGATCGATTACAGCGATTACAAACTCGTTACTAAGAAGCACAAATAGGACGATCCGTTCTCCCCAACCAGCCGTCCAAGGCCCGATTCCTCGATTGCGAGTCCATGAGAACGGCCTAACGGCAGTGATCTTCCGCACAGTTTCCGGGCTGATCTTCGCCATGAATATGCGCCCACGCACGGCCCAGCGCCTGACGAATCGAAGCACCAACCGTTTCCAGCGGATACGCCCCGAAATCGATGCCAATAAATGGGATAACCACAGACGCCGGTGATTGCGGTCACGGAGGCAGGAGGGTCTGCGGTCGTACAACAATGGTAGTATCAGGCGCAAGCGGCTCAAACCGCGCCGCCCCAACCCCTGATGCACGTCTCTGTACGCACCAATCACGGAGGGAATGTGCCCGTAATCGCGCCCCCAGCACTGCCCAGTGAAGACAAGCGATGGAAAATCGTCAACGGCACCATGCGCAAGAACGGCTTTGCTCGCCATGCGCTCATCGAAACGCTGCACACTGTGCAATCCTCGTTCGGATATCTCGACGACGATTCGATTCGCTTCGTCGCGCTCTCGCTCCACGTCCCGTTGAGCCAAGCGTATGGAGTGGCGACCTTTTACCACTACTTCACTCTGAAGCCGCCCGGCAAACATACCCTTACGGTATGCGCCGGCACGGCCTGTTACATCAAGGGCGCTGACAAGCTGATTGCCGCGGCGGAGAAGCATCTGTGCATCAAGCAGGGGCAGACCACTCCCGACGGGCAGGTGAGCCTGATGGTGGCGCGCTGCGTCGGTGCTTGCAGCCGCGCCCCCGTGGCCTTGTGCGACGGCGAAGTGGCCGGTGAAGTCAACGAGACGCAGATGCTCGAGCAGCTTGAAAGGTGGAAGGCTGAATGACAATTGAAGAGCTCGAACAGATTGCCAAGAACGTCAAGCTGGAGAACGAGAAGTACGACTATGAGATCAATGTCTGTATGGATCTTGCGTGCGCAAGCCAGGGCGCAGACAAATTGAAAGACGCCCTCGTGAAGGCTACCGAGGCGGGCGCGAAAAAAGTTCTGGTCCGCCGCACCGGCTGCATGGGGCCCTGTTCGCACGGACCGCTCGTTCGTGTAGACGCCCGCGTCGAACCCGAAGAGAGACTTTACCGGCGCGTGAACGCGAGCCACGCCGAGGCGATTGTGAAAAGCCTGGGCGGCGCGCCTGTACCGGAACTGCAGTGCAACCTCGACGAGCACTTCGACAAGCAAGTGCGCGTGGTTCTGGAGAACGCCGGCTATATTGACCCAGAAAAGATTGACGACTACATCGCGCGCGACGGCTACAAGGCGTTGCTCACCGTGTTGACCGAGATGACGCCCAACGGTGTGGTCCACCGCATCACCGAGAGCGGCCTGCGCGGCCGTGGTGGAGGCGGTTATCCGACAGGATTGAAGTGGGGCACGGTGGCCAAGGCTGCGGGAGACGTCAAGTACGTCGTCTGTAACGGCGACGAAGGCGACCCCGGTGCGTTCATGGATCGCAGCGTGATGGAAGGCGATCCGCACCGCGTGATCGAAGGCATGGCGATTGCCGCCTACGCAGTCGGCGCCAGCAAGGGATTTATCTATGTCCGCGCCGAATATCCTGTAGCAGTCTCGCGGCTCACGACCGCCCTGCGCGAAGCGCGCCGTCACGGACTCCTGGGCAACAACATCTGCAATACGCCCTTCAACTTCGATGTCGAAATCCGGCTGGGCGCGGGTGCCTTCGTCTGCGGCGAGGAGACGGCATTGATCGCCTCTATCGAAGGTCGCCGCGGCACGCCCAAGCCGCGGCCCCCTTATCCCGCATCGTCGGGCCTTTGGGGAAAGCCGACGCTGATCAACAACGTTGAGACCTATGCGAACATCGCGCCCATCGTGCGCAATGGCGGCAAGTGGTTTTTCAATATGGGCTCGGAGCGCAGCAAGGGGACAAAGGTCTTCGCGCTGACGGGTAAGATCGCCAACACCGGTCTCGTCGAAGTGCCCATGGGTATCAAGCTCCGCGAGATTATTGAGGAGATCGGCGGCGGCGTGCCGGACGGTCACACATTCAAAGCCGTACAAACAGGCGGTCCATCCGGCGGCTGCATCCCTGCCGACATGCTCGATGTCGGCGTCAGCTATGACGCGCTTCTCAAGATGGGCTCCATCATGGGCTCGGGCGGCATGATCGTGATGGACGACACCTCGTGCATGGTCAATGTGGCACGCTTCTTCATCGAATTCTGCATGACGGAATCGTGCGGCAAGTGCATTCCCTGCCGCGCGGGCACAGCGCAGATGTTCACACTGCTCTCCCGCTTCTGTGATGGCACGGGAACCATGGATGATCTGGCGCTGCTTGAGGATCTCTGCTCGACGGTCAAAGAAACCAGCCTGTGCGGGCTTGGCCAGACCGCGCCCAATCCCGTGCTGAGCACGCTCAAGTATTTCCGCAACGAGTACATCGAACACATTGTGCACAAGCGCTGTCCGGCCGGCGTTTGCAACATGCAAGCTGCCAAATCTGAAATCCAGAGCGAGGTGATGGCATGAGCGCCGAAACGGATGTCAAAACTCTTGTCATCGACGAGCAGGAGGTGAGCGCACGCGCCGGGCAGACGATCCTGGAAGTGGCGCGCGAGAATGAAATCAACATTCCCACGCTCTGCCACCTTGAAGGCCTGAGCGATGTCGGTGCGTGCCGCATGTGCCTGGTAGAGATCAAGGGCTCAAACAAGCTGCTTCCAGCCTGTGTGGCCACGGTGCAGGAGGGCATGGAAGTCACCACCAACACCGAGCGCCTGCAAAAGCATCGCCGCACAATCTTGGAGTTGCTCTTCGCCGAGCGTAACCACATCTGCTCTGTTTGCGTCTCTAACGGCCACTGCGAGTTGCAAACACTCGGCCAGGAACAGGGCCTGACCCATGTTCGGCTGCCCTATCGCAATCCCGAACTCAGCGTTGACGCCTCGCACGAGCGGTTCACCATCGATCACAATCGCTGCATCCTGTGCACGCGCTGCGTGCGTGTTTGCACGGAGATCGAAGGCGCGCACATATGGGACGTGATGGGCCGCGGCATCAATTCACTGATCATCTCTGACCTGCATCAGGATTGGGGAACCTCGGCGTGCACGCGTTGCGGCAAATGTGTGCAGGTCTGCCCCACGGGAGCTCTCTTCGACAAGAGTAAAATCGGCTCCGATCATCCCAAGTACCCGGAGTTTTTGCCCTATCTGAATTTGATGAGGGAGGCACAATGAGCAAACTGAAATTGGCGACGGTCTGGCTGGACGGATGTTCCGGCTGCCACATGTCGTTTCTCGACATGGATGAGCGGCTCTTGGAACTCGCTGAACTGGTGGATCTGGTTTACAGCCCCCTCGTGGACACCAAGGAGTTCCCTGACAAAGTCGATATCGCGCTGGTCGAAGGGGCCGTCAGCTCGGTCGACGACGAGAAAAAGATCAAGAAAGTCCGCGACCACTCCCGAATGCTTGTGGCGATGGGTGACTGCGCCATCACGGGCAACGTACCTTCGATGCGCAATCCCATCGGGCCGGAGGCAATTCTCGACCGCGCCTACATCCAGAACGCCAGCGCGCAGCCTCAGATTCCCTGCGTCGTGGTGCCCAAACTTCTCAGGATCGTGCGTCCCATTCACGAGTTCGTGAAGGTTGACGTCTTTCTGCCCGGCTGTCCGCCCTCGGCCGACACATTTCACACCGCGCTCACCGCGCTAGCCAACGGCGGGCCGCTGGACATTTCGGCGCTCACCCGCTTTGGAGCTTAATGTAGCGCCGGTCTCCAGACCGGCTGTCGTGCGGGTGTCCACACCCGCACAGGTTGAAAGAATTCGGAGCTTCCTATGAGCCAGACCATCACCATCGATCCCGTAACCCGCCTTGAAGGCCACGGAAAAATCACCATCCAGCTGAACGGCCAGGGCGAGGTTGAAGACGCGCACTTTCACGTCACGCAGGTCCGCGGGTTTGAGCGCTTCAGCGAGGGCCGTCCCTTCTACGAGATGCCGAGCCTCATGGCGCGCATCTGCGGCATCTGCCCCGTTTCGCATCTCATCGCCTCCGCCAAGGCCTGCGAAGCCATCATGTCGGTCCGCATCCCGCATACGGCGGCGCAGTTGCGGCGCATGTTGAATCTGGCGCAGATGGTGCAGTCGCATGCGCTCAGTTTCTTCTATCTCGCCTCGCCCGATCTCTTGCTGGGAATGGAATCCGATCCCATCGCGCGCAACATTCTCGGCGTGGCGGCTGCAAAGCCCGAGTTGGGCCGCGCCGGTGTCGCTCTGCGGCGCTTCGGGCAGAGCATCATCGAGCTGCTTGGAGATAAGCGCATCCATCCCGGTTGGGTTGTGCCAGGTGGCGTCACCGAGCCGCTGTTGACTGAAAAGCGCGACAAAATCCTGGCCATGATCCCGGAAGCTTACGTCAATATCGCCTTGGCGCTGGAGGCATACAAGAAAATCGCCGACACCTTCAAAGCTGAGATCGCAATCTTCGCAAATTTCCCGTCCAACTATATGAGCCTCATCAACGAGGACGAATCCATCGAATTTACCGATGGCGCACTTCGCTTGATTGGCCCCACCGGCAACACGATCGAGGACGGCATCACTGCAACCCGCTACGCCGAAGTCATCGGCGAAGCCGTCGAGCCTTACAGCTACACCAAGTTCGCCTACTACAAGCCCCTTGGCTATCCCGACGGAAGCTATCGCGTGGGGCCGCTTGCGCGCCTGAATATCGCGAAGTCGATGGGCACTCCAAAGGCCGAGAAAGAATTCGCCGAGTTCAAGCAATTGGCCGAAGGACCGGTCGCGAGTTCTTTCCACTATCATCATGCGCGGCTGGTGGAAATGCTCTACGGAATCGAAAAGATCGAGGAGATCCTCTCCGATCCACGCATTCTCGACAAGCATGTGCGCGCCACCGCCGGCGTGAACCGTCTCGAGGGCACGGGCCAGGCTGAGGCGCCGCGCGGCGTATTGCACCACCATTACAAGGTGGACGAAAACGGCAAAATCACCTGGGCCAATCTGGTCATCGCCACCGGCCAGAACAACAAGGCGATGAACCTTGGTGTTCTGCAGGCCGCCAAACATTACGTGAAGGACGGCAAGTTTACCGAGGGAATTCTCAACCGCGTCGAAGCCGTTGTTCGCACCTTTGACCCTTGCCTGAGCTGTTCCACGCATGCCTTTGGCCAAATGCCATTGGCCATTACCTTAATTTCGGCCCAGGGTGAAGAACTCGATCGGGTCGTGCGCGACTGACTGCCTCCATGGCAAGCCCTCCGCGAAACGAACGACAACCCTAAAGGAGACCCATTGAATTCCGATCTTGCCGCGCCGCTGCACTTTGATAAAGCGAACTGCCTGGTTCTTGCATGTGGCAACACACTGCGCAGCGACGATGGCGTTGGACCCAGGCTCGCTGAGTGGGCCGCGCATCGATTCCGCGACGACTCCCACGTTCGCATCCTCGCTCGTCAGCAATGGACCCCCGATCTCGCGAAAGATATCGCCGATGCCGAATCCGTGCTTTTTGTCGATTCTTCGGTCGATTCCGCTCCAGGACGCGTCAGTCTGGTTGCAGTTCAATCGAACCGCGGAAACGGCGACACTGCATGCCATCACCTGGCGGCGCATGAACTCCTCGGTCTCACGCGAAGTCTCTACGGCTCGATGTCGGCGCACGCGATGCTTCTCACCGTCGGCGCAGGCTCCACGGAACTGGGCGAAACCTTCAGCGATCCAGTCGAAGCCGCCCTCCCACGAGCGCGCGGAGTGCTCGAGAAGACGGTGCTGCGATTCCTTGAGAACTAGGCTGGCCGGCGCCGAAAAAACAACCGGCGAATGACTCTCGCCGCGATCCACATGAGAATCAGCACCACGCAAGCAAGGCCCAGAAGCTGCCAGCGCACTTGATACGCGACCTCGCGGATAATCGTCAACTCGTCCATTGACGTCCACTCGTCGCGAATTCTTCCATCGTCGATGCGCCAGATCGTGATGCCCTTCACTTCGATCTTGGCGCCGGTGGCAGGCACCCAGCCCGACCGCGCTGTGTTTGTTCCGCGAAAAACCCACAGCACCGAGACCAGATCGCCTTCGGCAACCATGGGGCCGTAGGTGATCTTCAGGTCAGGACAGGCTTGTCTCTCGAAGTGCACGGCTGCCTGATCCGCTTGAAGGTCGGCGTTCGCGTGTAATCCGTGATTGACGAAATCCGGTGCGTAGATCTCGTCCGCAGCCTGGAACTTCCCCTGATTAAAGATTTCGTCGAACACGCGCCATGCAATAGCCTTGTTTTGCTCCTGCTCGGAAATCGGAGCTGGCGACGAAGACGCTCGCGCGGGAGCCGCTGCGGCATACACCGGCGCAAGGATGAAGAGCACGAAAATGATGGCCCTTTTCATGCGTATTCTCCTGGCTCGCCAAAAAAGCGGCCGCACTCGCGTGCGGCCGTAATCTTCTGTGCAACCCAAACCTCTGCTAGAACGCCGCCAGCGTCTGCCGCAGGCTGTAGGAGCTCAGCGTCTTGATATAGTTGCCGCGGTCATACGGCGAGGTATCCGGCACCGACCGCCGGCTCAGGCAACCGCGCGTCTCCATGAGAGATGCGTACTCGCGCTTGTTAAGCCAGTACCGCAGGTCCGCCAATACTCGGGCAATATGTCCGATGCCGTGAATGTGCAGCGCCGAAACCATCATGGCCACGCTGCCCCCGGCCATAATCGCCTTCAGCACATCTTCGGCTGAGTGGACGCCCCCGGTGATCGCGATGTCTCCTTTGAAATGGCCGTAGAGAATCGCCGCCCAGTGAAGACGCGGCAATAATTCAGACGGAGTAGAAAAATGCAGTGTTGGCCGCACTTCGAGCGTCTCGATGTCGAAGTCCGGTTGATAGAAGCGATTGAACAGCACCACCCCGCGAGCCCCTACCTCCTCCAGCCGCGCGCAGAGATTCGGCAAACTGGTAAACGACTGCGAGAGCTTCACGGCCACCGGAACCTTGACCGCTTTGCAAACGCTCGAGACCAGTTCGAGCAGTTGCAACTCGATCGCGGCTGAGGTTTGGCCGCGATCCGTGGCGAGTGCGAAAGTGTTCAGCTCGATGGCATCCGCCCCGGCCTGCTCCATCTCTTTCGCAAGGCTCACCCAACCGCCGCTGGTAGCGCCGTTCAGGCTGGCCATGATGGGAATATCGACGGCTTCGCTGGCGCGTTTCAGATGCTCGAGGTATCCATCCTGCGTCATGCGATAGTCCGACAGCTCAGGCAAAAAATCCAGCGACTCGGCAAACGAGTTTGTGCCCCGCGACAAATCCTCGTCGAGCGCGCGAGACTCCAGCGCCAGCTGCTCTTCAAAAAGCGAAGTCAGCACGATCGCCGAAGCGCCCGCATCTTCCATGCGGCGAACGTTGTCAATCGACTCCGACAGCGGCGTGCTCGCGACCACAATCGGTCCGTTCAGATTCATGCCCAGGTACTGCGTGGAAAGGTCGGTCATTCCTCACCTCCGGCAGCCGCGGCCGCCAGTTTGTTTTCCGGCTTTGCTTCAGCCTTTTCAAGGGGTGCAATGTGGGGCGTCTCGCCGCGGCCCGGCATGCCCGCGCGAGCGGAATAGACGCGCCACTGGCGCTCGACGTCGTCCTGCGCTCCGGTAAGCAACTCGGCCGCCATCTCCGGATTGCCGCGCGCCAGCATGGTGTAGCGGGCTTCGCGATAAGTAAACTCCTTGAGCCGGATCGACGGCGCCTTGGAATCGAGCTGAAACGGATTCTTGCCCTCCTCGCGCAGAGCGGGGTTGTAGCGCATCAGTGGCCAATAGCCCGATTGCACGGCCAGCTTTTGCTGCTCCAGTCCGTGCACCAGGTCGTAGCCATGAGCGATGCAACTTGAGTACGCGATGATGATCGATGGCCCATCGTGCGCCTCAGCTTCCTGGAAGGCCTTCACTACATGGCTGTCGTTACCGCCCAGCGCCACCTGCGCCACGTAAACCGATCCGTAACTGACAGCTTCCATCGCCAGATCTTTGCGACTGTTCTGCTTGCCGCTGGCGGCAAACTTCGCCACAGCGCCTCTGGGCGTAGCCTTTGAAGCCTGCCCGCCAGTGTTCGAATAGACCTCGGTGTCGAGCACCAGCACATTGACGTTCTTCCCCGAACCAAGCACGTGGTCGAGGCCGCCGAAGCCGATGTCGAACGCCCACCCGTCGCCGCCCAGAATCCACACGCTTTTGCGGACCAACGCATCTACGATCGCCAAAAGATTGCGCGCATCGGAGGACTCGTTGCCGGCAAGGTGTTCGCGCAAAGCACTCACACGTTTGCGCTGTTGATTGATCTCCGTCTCAGTTTTTTGCGAAGCGCCGACAATATCCGCCGCCAATTCCGCGCCGATTGCCGATGCCAGCCGTGTCACCAGCATTTCCGCGAACGCCTTCTGCTGGTCGAGCGCCACGCGCATTCCAAATCCAAACTCCGCGTTGTCCTCAAAGAGCGAGTTGTTCCACGTCGGGCCGCGGCCCTCGGCATTGCAGGTGTATGGCGTGGTCGGCAGGTTGCCGCCGTAGATCGACGAACAGCCCGTGGCGTTGGCGATATAGAGCCGGTCGCCAAACAACTGCGTCATCAGCTTGATGTAGGGCGTTTCGCCGCAGCCTGAGCATGCGCCTGAAAACTCAAAGAGCGGCTGCAGCAATTGAATATCCTTGACCTGCGAGTGCGACAATTTTGATCGGTCCACTTCGGGCAGGCCGAGGAAGAACTCCCAGTTCTCCCGTTCCGGCTCGCGCAGCGGTTCTTGCGGCGCCATGTTGATCGCCTTCTTGCTCGCGTCGCTCTTGTTCTTCACCGGGCAAACTTCCACGCACACCGCGCATCCGGTGCAATCTTCCGGAGCCACCTGCAAGGTGTACCGTTCTTCCTCCATGCCGCGCCACTTTGGCTTGGCCCATTTAAACGTCGCCGGAGATTTGTCGCCAAGCTCGGCGTTGTAGATCTTCGCGCGGATCACTGCGTGCGGGCACACCATCACGCATTTGCCGCACTGAATGCAAAGGTCCTTGTCCCACACTGGAATAAACTGCGCGATATTGCGCTTCTCCCATTGCGCCGTGCCCGTCGGAAATGCGCCGCCCGCTGGAATCGCGCTCACCGGAAGCAAGTCGCCTTTGCCTGCGGCGATCTGGCCCAGCACGTCGTGAACAAACTTCGGCGCTTTGGCTGAGATGGCTCCGGTTAAATCGAAGTCCGACGATGCCGCCGCAGGCAGCTCGACTTTTTCAAGATGAGCCAGCGCATGATCCACTGCGGCAAAATTCTTCTGTACTACTGCCTCGCCGCGCTTGCCATAGGTCTTCTGGATCGACTTCTTGATCTGCTTGATCGCCTCATCGCGCTCGAGCACTCCGCTGATCGCGAAAAAGCACGTCTGCATGATCGTGTTGATGCGCGAACCCATGCCCGCTTCGCGCGCCACCTTGTAGCCGTCGATCACATAGAACTCAATCTTTTTGCGCAGCATCTCTTCCTGCACGCTGCGTGGCAGCTTGTCCCACACCTCGGCCGCGGAATACGGCGAGTTGAGCAGGAAAACCGCTCCCGGCATCGCGGCTTCGAGTACGTCCATCTTTTCCAGGAAGCTGAAATTGTGGCAGGCCACGAAGCTCGCCCGCGTAATCAGGTAAGTCGACCGGATCGGGTTCGGCCCGAATCTCAAGTGCGATGTGGTCATCGAGCCGGACTTCTTGGAGTCGTAAACAAAGTAGCCCTGCGCGTAGTTCGGCGTCTCGCTGCCAATGATCTTGATCGAGTTTTTGTTCGCGCCCACCGTTCCGTCCGACCCGAGTCCGTAAAACAGCGCGCGCACAGTCTGCGGATCCTCGGTCGAGAACTCAGGATCGTACTCCAAACTGGAAAGACTCACGTCGTCGTTGATGCCGATTGTGAAATGATTCTTGGGCGAAAGCCTGGCCAGCTCATCGAAGACGCCTTTCACCATCGCCGGCGTGAACTCCTTCGACGACAAGCCGTAGCGGCCTCCGATAACCGCAGGCATGCCAGCAAACGGCAGATCCGCGGCGTTCTCAGCCAGCACCGTCATAATGTCCTGGTAAAGCGGCTCACCGGCGCCGCCCGGCTCCTTGCAGCGGTCCAGAGTAGCGATCGACTTAACGGTCGCGGGCAGTGCGGCGAGAAACGCTTTGGTGTCGAATGGCCGGTACAGGCGAACCTTGAGCATGCCCACCTTTTCGCCCTGATTGTTCAGCGCATCCACAGCCTCTTCGGCGGCTTCTGCACCGGAACCCATCAGCAGAATCACGCGCTCTGCATCGGGCGCGCCGTAATAATCGAACAGGTGATACGCGCGGCCTGTCTGCGCCGCAAAGCGATCCATCACCGATTGCACAATTCCGGGAACGGCGGCATGGAACGGCGTGCATGCTTCGCGCGCCTGGAAAAATACATCCGGATTTTGCGCCGTGCCGCGGATGAACGGGCGATCGGGCGTCAGAGCGTTTTTGCGGAATGCGATCAGGTACTTGTCGTCGACCAGCGCACGGATGGTTTCGTCACTGATAGGCAAAATCTTTCCCACTTCGTGCGAGGTGCGGAACCCGTCGAAGAAATGGATGAAGGGAATGCGCGACTCAAGGGTGGCGATCTGCGCCACCAGCGCCATGTCGGCAACTTCCTGCACGGAATTCGAAGCCAGCATGGCCCAACCCGTCGAACGGCAAGCCATCACGTCGGAATGGTCGCCAAAGATCGACAGGCAGTGCGTGGCCAGCGTGCGCGCTGAGACGTGCATCGTTGCCGGGGTCAGCTCACCGGCAATCTTGAACATGTTGGGAATCATCAGCAGCAGGCCCTGCGACGCCGTAAATGTCGTCCCGAATGCCCCGGCCTGCAACGCGCCGTGCAGCGCACCCGCCGCACCGCCTTCGCTCTGCATCTCTTCCACAATGGGCAACGCGCCCCAAATGTTCTTCTTCCCTTCCGAGCGCCACTGGTCGGCCCACTCTGCCATTGGTGACGAGGGGGTAATCGGGTAAATGGCGACGACTTCGGACAGCCGATAGGCTACGGACGCCGCAGCCTCGTTCCCGTCCATAATCACGGTGGGAGTCACAGTCTTTGGTTCACTCATTCGCTTCACTCCACAATGCGGCACTTGAGGGAATTTGGCCGCTAGGGTGAGTCTCGGCGTTGAGTCGGTTGGGGGCAGTGATGGGTAACACAGGGAGGGCCAGAAATCCCACCCTGTGAAACGAAGTTTATATCCTGCAATGCTGCGGATCACGGCGATTGGCATACGATCGCTGGAATCATCCGCGAAGTCTTGATCAAGTCGTCTCCGCGTGGAACAAAGGAACACACGCCTCCGTATCCAAATTCGAGACATCCAATGACGGAGGATCCATGTCTACCGACGCCTGTGCAACACACCCGCAGAAGATTCAGATCCATCAACAGACGTTTATGGGAATGGCCTGGTTCGCAGCATGGCTGTTTACCATCGGCTACCTGCACTTGGCTTTCTGGAGCGGTGTTCTGGCCCTCGTCCTGTGGCCCTATTACATCGGCGCCCACGCCGGCGCGCTCATGCATTGATAGAGACTCCGCCTGAGGTCAGCACGGTGTCCTACCCCAGCAGCGCCGCCACCTTCGGCATCCACTCCGAAATCGGAATGTGTTGCGGACATAGCCCTTCGCACGTATCGCAATCGATGCAGGCCCCTGCGCGTTGACCCTCCTTGAGCACAAAGTTGTACCGGAACCGCGCCGCGCCCACGTCATCGTACGTGTGTGCGTAGTTGAACATCTCAAAATTCACCGGAATGTTCACATCGTTGGGGCATGGCATGCAGTAGCCGCATTGCGTGCATGGGATCGTGATCCTCGATCGATAATGCTCGCGAATCCGTTCGATCAGCGCCTGATCGGCGTCCGTCAGCTTGCCCACGCGCGCCAGATCCACAATTCTCAGGTTGTCCGCGACCTGGTCCATCGTGCTCATTCCGCTCAGCACCAACGAGACCTCCGGCTGATCCCATACCCAGTCGAGCGCCAGTTGTGCCGGACTCCGCCCTGCCCCATCGGCCGCAATCATCTCTCGAATGGCCGGCGGTGGATCGGCCAGCCGTCCGCCCATCAGCGGCTCCATCACTACAACCGCCAGGCCTTTTTCCGCGGCCAGCTTGAGCCCGCGCGTACCCGCCTGGTTCTCCGTGTCCATGTAGTTGTATTGGATCTGGCAAAAGCTCCAAAGACGGAGCCGTTCACGATCACTTCGAAGCAAGCGTAGTCATCGTGAAACGAGAAGCCCAAATGCCCGATGCGCCCGTCGTCCAGCGCGCGCTCAGCCTGGCGCAGAAGGTCATGCTTCAATACGATGTTCGGCCACCACGCTTTATTCAGCGAATGGATCAGGTAAAAGTCGATGTGGTCTGTCTGCAGCTTTCCCAACTGCTCATTCAGAAAACGATCGAAATCCGCCGGCTCCTGCACCATCCATGTCGGGAGCTTGGTCGCGAGGCGCACCTTTTCGCGATATCCATCTCTGAGCGCCTTGCCAACAATCAGTTCGCTTTTGCCTTCGTGATAGGGATACGCGGTGTCGACGTAATTCACGCCATGATCGATGGCAGAACGCAGCATCCGCGTCGCTTCAGCTTCGTCGATGTTCGCGCTGCCCCGCTGCCCATCTGTGCTCGGGAGCCGCATGGCGCCAAATCCCAGCGCCGAAGCCTTCCAGTCCAGTTTTCCGAACTTGCGATATTGCATGACAGAGCCCTCCGACATCCCCGCACTTATCCAGGATGCAAACAGAGGATTCTATACCCGATCGCGCGCATCGTCAGTGCTCACGCACCCGTCAGCCCCGCAACCAGCGCCTCCCACTCCGCTTCCAATGTTGGCCGACGAAAGGTGCGCCCCGCGCGCTTGTACCAATAATCTGCGTTCCACTCCACACCTTCTTTGCGGTGCAGGTAGGCATGTACCGCCATGGCGTCAGGCGTCTCAAGATCGTCAACCATGCCATGCGCGCGCGCCCAATCTCCTTTTCCATCCCACCACAACGCTGCAAGCGGTGCCGCCACCCCTTGCGGCGGTTCGGCCAGCGATAACGAATTGAGAAACTCCTCGAGCGTCATGGATCGCTTTTACCATCCAACCTTGCCCCTCGCAAGCGGGCGCACCATCCAGGCTTCGCTTGGGTAGGAGAAAACCACCCCCTCTGAGCTTTCGAGACCGCTCGTGGGAACTGTGATTTGGATCACTTCCGCCCCCCGAATCCTCTGCTACAAATGAGCCATCGTTCCGATGAATAGAGCACAGGGTCCGCCAGGGGGGCTTTTGGGAAGGGGCCGGGCGAAATCCCCATCCATTTTCGCTTTTCTCCCGCGAGGTCAGGTCATGGGAATGTTCGAATCGAAAATCCCCCAAAACCGCGATTGCAGCCGTGGGCAATTTCGCCGTATACTTAAATACGACCATTCCGGTCGTATTTTTCTGCTGCCCCGCCGTATCGGGTGGCACAATGGGGTTCATCAGGTGGGTGTGCTCAGCGATTTGACGGTTGGCGAAAGCGGGGTCCTGGTCGCCCTTGACCTGCCTGAAAACGTCCAGAACCACCTGATGCACATGGGTTTTGTGCCCGACGCTGAAGTCACAGCCCTGCGCCGCGCTCCCGCCGGCGACCCCACGGTCTACGGCGTTGACGGCCTGGAAATCGCCCTCCGCCATGAAACAGCTTCGGCCATTCGAGTCCGGCCTGCCGAACCCGCCACCGAGCAGTCTGACCCCGCAACCGACGAAGCTCCCGACCTCGCCGAGGCCGCGCGATGAACGCCTGCTGCGACGTACCGGCCTTTGAGCCGCCTAAGGCGCCCACCGAAAGCTCGCTCCGCACCGTTGTCCTCATCGGCCCTCCCAACTCCGGCAAGTCCACGCTCTTTAATAAACTCACCGGCCTGCGGCAAAAAGTTGCCAACTATCCCGGCGTCACCGTCGAGCAGCGCATGGGCCTCATGGCCGGCGTCGGCCGCGACGATCTCACGCTCATCGATCTTCCCGGCATCTATTCGCTCACTCCATATTCTGAGGACGCGCGCGTCGCCGTGAACGTGCTCCGTGGCCGCATGCCCGGCACGCCCAGGCCCGACGCTGTTCTTCTGGTCTTGGACTCGCTGCATTTGACGCGTCAGCTCATGCTGGCCGCGCCGGTCCTCGAAGTCGGCCTTCCCACGCTGGTTCTCCTCAACATGTCCGACCTGATGAAGTCGCGCGGCGGCCAGATCGACACGCTCAAGCTGGCGCGCGAACTCGGCGCTCCCGTTGCGCTCATCAGCGCCGTCCACGGAACCGGCCTCGAAGCGGTGCCGCTCTTCCTCAATCAGCAGAACGGACACAACGCAAAGACCAAGCCTCTCTCGCTGCCCGTCATGGGCAACGCGCAAAGCACGCACACCTGGGCCGAACAGGTCAGCCGCAACACCGGCTACCAGGCGCCGCTCTCGGCCGAGAACACTCGCAAAATCGACAACGTCCTTCTGCATCGCTTCTGGGGACCGCTGCTTTTCCTGCTCGTCGTCATCGGCGTCTTCGAAGTCGTCTTCTCGCTGGGCCAGCCGCTCTCTGACGGCTTCGGCGAACTGCTCGGCCGCCTCGCCGACCTCGCCCGCCCACTCATTCCCATCCCATGGCTGCAATCGCTCCTGCTAGACGGCGTGTGGAAAGGCATCTGCTCCGTACTCGTCTTCCTGCCGCAAATCCTGCTGCTGTTTCTCTTCATCGGAATCCTCGAAGACTCCGGCTACCTGGCCCGCGCCGCGCTCATCGCCGACCGCGTCATGCGGACAATCGGATTAAATGGAAAAGCCTTCATCCCGCTGCTCTCGGCTTACGCCTGCGCCATTCCGGCCATCATGGCCACGCGCACCATTGAGAACAAGCGCGACCGCCTCGCCACCATCCTCGTCACGCCATTCATGACCTGCTCGGCGCGCCTGCCCGTCTACTTGCTGCTCATCGCCGCCTTCATTCCCAACATCTACTACCTGCACGGATTTCTCGGCCTGCGCACCATCGTCATGCTCAGCCTCTACGTGGCCGGATTCGTCGCCGCATTCACCACCGCGCGCCTGCTCAAAAGCTCCATCCTCCGCTCCAGCGATACGCCTTTCATCCTTGAGCTGCCGCAGTACCGCATGCCCACTCCCTACACGCTCGGCCTGCGCCTCATGGACCGCGCGCGCATCTTCATGCGCACTGCCGGAACCATCATCGTCGCCGTTACGCTCGCGCTCTGGGTTCTGGCGCATCTGCCCGTCATCCACACCGCCGCCGGCGCGCTCTCGGCTCCCCAACTTGCCGATTCGCTCATCGGCCGTCTCGGCCACTTCATTGAGCCGGCCATTGCGCCGCTCGGCTTCAACTGGAAAATTGGCATCGGACTGCTCTCAAGCGTGCTGGCGCGCGAGGTCATGGTCAGCACCATGGGAACGCTTTACGGCGCGGATCCCAGCACGCAGGCGCTCAACCTGCAAACCGCTCTGCACCACGACATGACGCTCGGCGGCGCGCTGGCGCTGATGATCTTTTTCGCCTTCGCCATGCAGTGCACATCCACCATCGCCGTCGTTCGCCGCGAAACCAATAGCTGGCTCTGGCCCGCCGTGCAATTCCTCTACATGCTCGCTCTGGCTTATGGAGCAGCGTTCGCCGTGAACCACATCGTGATGGCGATCTTCGGCTGATCTCAGCCTTCAGCCGTCAGCTCTCAGCTTTGGGCTCGATTCGCGGCGAGCGAAGAACAACAACTCCGTCGGAAAAACAAAACCTCAAATACAAAACTGTGAGACTGTGAAACTGTGGCTGCAAGTTGCTGATTATAAAGGCTCCACAGTTTCACAGATTCACAGTTGCACAAAACGGCATAGGGGGGTGGGGTTGCGGAGTAGGGGGGTGGGGGTGAAGCAGCTTGGTACGGACCGGGCACATACCTGACAGATTGAACCGGGGACATTCCTGACACTGCACAAGCCCAGCGGCGATTGTTTAGAACGTCGAGATGGGCTGGAGAGTGAGCAGTGCGATGGAGGAGAAGCTGCGCTTTGTCTTTGAGTATGAGCGCGATGTGCAGACCATTTCGGAGCTTTGCGGGCAGTTCGGCATCAGCCGGGAGACCGGCTATGTGTGGCTGCGGCGGTACCGGCGATACGGACCGGGAGGCCTGCTGGAGCTGAACCGGGCTCCAGTCCGTCATCCCAACCAAACGGCGGCGGCGATCGAGGCAGCGGTGTTGGCGCTTCGCCAGGCGCACATGACGTGGGGGCCGCGCAAGCTGAAGCGTGTTCTGGAGCGCGACCAGCCAGGCCGAAGCTGGCCGGCGACCAGCACCATGGGCGAGATAGTCAAGCGCGCCGGACTGGTGGTGGCGCCGAAGAAGCGGCGCCGCACCGAGCCCTACACCGAGCCGCTCGGCCATGCGCTGGAGTCGAACCGGGTCTGGTGCGCCGATTTCAAGGGCTGGTTCCGCTCCGGCGATGGGGCGCGCATCGATCCGCTGACGATCAGCGATGCCTGGAGCCGCTACCTGCTGCGCTCGCAGGCGGTGGAGAAGACCGACACCGAACGTGTGCGCGCCATCTTCGAGGCGGCGTTTCGCGAACACGGCCTGCCCCAGGCCATCCGCACCGACAACGGTGCGCCGTTTGCCAGCTCGGCCATCGGCGGACTGTCGCGGCTGGCGCTCTGGTGGATCAAGCTGGGCATCGTGCCGGAGCGCATCGCGGCCGGACACCCGGAGCAGAACGGCCGCCACGAACGCATGCACCGCACGCTGAAGCAGGATCTGTGCCCGGCCCAGGACCGGCGCGCCCAGCAACGCGAGCTGGATCGTTTTCGCCACGAGTACAACGACGTGCGGCCTCACGAGGCGCTGGGCATGCAGACCCCGGCCAGCGTCTACGAGCCTTCGCCGCGGCCCTACCCCGACAAGCTGCCCGAGGTGGAGTATCCCGATGCCATGCTGGTGCGCACCATCAAAAGCCATGGTCACTTCCGCTGGAACAAGCATGATGTTTTTCTCTCCGAGGTGCTGTGGGGTGAACCCATCGGCCTGCTGCCTGTCGACGATGGAACCTATACCGTCTACTTCGCTCATCTGCCGCTGGCGCGGTTCGACGTCAGAACTTGTACACTGTCCCCGCTGACCAACGGCAACAGGGACAGACACGCCGCTTCAGGTCCAGGGCAAGCTTGCCCTGGACCTGAAAGCAAAAACCAAAACCTTCCTGAGAAGGAAACACTGTCAGCTATGTGCCCGGTCTGAAATGTCAGCTATGTCCCCGGCCGCACAGGGGACCAAGGGACTAAGGGACTAGGGGCTGAAACGACAGAGGCTCGCCGGAAAATTGTGGGCCTTTTGTGTATGAAGTGAGGAACGGGGGAGCAGAGGAGCAAAAAGACAGGGACCGGGTGAACAAGGGAAATAGGCGAACGAATCGACGGCGGTGTCATTGCTTGGCTGTTTCGCTGGTCCTGGCCGCGGAGGATTTGCCGAGGGGGAAGGCGCTGGATGCGATGGGAATGTAGCGAAGATTATCCAGGATGAAGGCGACGGTTTTCGAGAGCGACGTGCGATGCTCGGCAGCCCATACACGCGCGGCATGGTAGCCCTGATTGGAGATGGTGACGGTGATGTTTTTCATCGGGTCTACCTCCGCTTGTCATCGGGTTTGCGGCTCCGCCTGGGGGCGGAATCGGAGGGGTCGGATGCATCGGGCAAGTTCCGCTCCACGTTGGCCGCAGCGAGGGCGACCTGCGCGGCATAGAGGATCTTGCCACCATCTTTCTCGGGAATTGCGCCGAGCAACATGCCCTGTGCGACGCAGGCGATGAAGTCACGGCAGCTATCGCGTGTGGAGAGCGGGGGCATGGCGGCACGATATGCCTCGGCGGCCTTTGAATTTGAGCGCACGTCCGATTCGCCGGCCGCTTCCGATTCGCGGAAGGCCTTTTTCCAGGCCTTGCAACAGTGCGCAACGGCAAGGTTGGCAAAGGAGGGGCTCGATTTGTCGACCGCGTCCGCGGTGATGCGGGTTGAATAAATCATATGAATGCTTCTCCCTTTGAAGGCGGAATAGCCCCTTGGCGGCGCGTAAGCGCCGACGCGGAGATTCGCCTGGATTTGAGGCTTTTCTTCATTGTGCGCCGAGAGGGGGTAATTATCGGCAAACTTGGGGAGAAAAAGTAAAGGAGTGAAAGAGTGACTAAGTGAATTGGAAATCAGTGGGTTAGCGCCTCAGTGAGAAACGGGGGTGAAGAAAGGGGGGCTTGACACGCGCTGGCGGGGCGTCGGATGGCGGGTTGGTGGTGAATGTGCAACATCTTCGTCGCTTGTTCGCCTATACTGTCCCCATGCCTCGGGTCTACATGAGCTTCATGCAGCGGCAGGGCTGGCACTGCCAGTTCCTCGAAGAAGACCTCAAAACCGCCCTCCCGAAGAAGCTCGCATTCCTGAGCCAGGACATGATCCTTCGGCTTGCTCGGCGCGGCGGAGCCGTCCTCAACCTCGAAGCAGAGCAAGCGATTCGCCACGGCATCGACATCGGCCGCGGCGGCGTCTGGCTGAATCCGACGGATGATCTCAATACCGAAAGCTGAGAGCGGAACCATAAGAGTAACTAGGCCCGGTATGTGGACCGGCCTTAGCATCCCCATATTTAAAGGAACGGATTTCCTAGATTTCCAGTTACGCGCCGGATTCACACAGCGCGAGGAAGGTCAAAAACGTGCATATCATCGGAGATGAGAGAAAGCGCCAAGGACTTTGGATCCTTGGCGCCTCAATGATGGCCTCGTAGCTTAACTCGTAGCTTAATTGGATAAAGCACCCGCCTGCTAAGCCGGAGATGAAGGTCCAATCCCTTCCGGGGCCACCACACAAATGTATGGGACTCCTCCCTGTGCATTCAAGTGCAAAACAGGACGGAAGTGCTCGGGAGTACCGGGCATGGGCACAGAACATCGACTTCCTGAACCTGAAATCAGAGCAGTACGGACTCTGAGGATGTGAAAGCGGCATAGGTCGCGTATGGCGTTTTGGATGGAAATATGGGCGGGTTGTATTGCCAGCGTCTTCGCCGGGTTGTTCTTCGTTGGCTGGTACGTCGCGTTCCAGCGATTCCTGAACGCAACAGACGTAGCGGCCGGCTACAACTGGAGTTGGAATGACGCTGGTTATCACCCGAATCTGGACATCCGTAACTTTTCCAAAACAAGAACATACCTACTTGCAAACATCGCATACCGCAAGCCCGGAGCGGAAACTCCGTTGTGGCTAGACAACAAATCCCTGTGGGATAGAGAACTGAAACCCGGGAGCATCACATTCGTTCGTGATGTGGCACCAGCTAAAGGCATCTCCTCATTGGAAATGTGTCTGCAAACTCAGGTATTTGTGCGTATTCAAACGGGGAGAGAAATCCCGGCAGCAGGTCCGGGTCAGGATCGAAAGCACGTGATGGGCTGGATTCAACGGGCAGCGTTTTATCTTCGACAATTCACGGAGAAGAAGGCAATAGCGCTGGAGTAGAGTTACTCCGGCCGGGGGCAAGCAACCCAAGCCAGTCGGCCTTGAATCAGGGGATGAGTTTACTCATGCCGCGAACGCCCACCATTTTTCGAGAAATAAAGTACGTGGCGAAGCAAAGAGCTAGAACTTGCTCCCGGCCACCAGTCCCCCGATTGTCCGCATCGGGAGCACCAGCCGGATAGACTCCGGCAATCGAATAAACCCATGCACCCGGTAAAACTCCGCCGCCCGCTCGTCGATCGCATCCACAACAACCATCGACGACCCAACCACGGCCGCATTCTCGTAAGCCCTGCGCAGTGCTTCCGCCAGCAAAACAGACCCAAGTTTTCGCCCCTGCAACTCCGCGCTCACCGCGAGCCGTCCCAGCAACGTTGCGCTCACTTGCGGATAACGAGGAAGATGTTTTGTTGCCTCCTCGGGAATGGTCCCCGGCGCAAGACCGCACGCACATAACGTGAAGTACCCCGCAATCGTCTCCGGCGCGTGCGCCGGAACCAGGACAAACACGGCATTCGCCTTGCGCCGCATATCCTGCGACGCCTGCGTCTTCAAATAATTGTCGAGGCTTTCCACCCCGCACTTGAATGCATTGCGGTCGTGCTGCTTTCCAAGCGGTTCAATTCGGTAAAGGCCGTCTTGCGCCGGTTCCATTAGGAGTCGACTCGTTCCTTTGCCAATCGGAATGCGCGGCGCAGTCGCGTATTCGGCTTCGGAGGATGAACTAACGCATCGAAGAAAACCGCCCGGTCACGCTCCGAAAGCACCAGGTTCTCATGCCGCGTGATCGTCTGTTGTGCGGCCTCAGTCAGAGCCACCAGGCAGAAATCCGTCAGGCTCCGCCGCTCCAGCGCTGCGGCTCGCTCCACCAGCACCTTTGTCCCTGAATGCACACGAAACCCAAGCCGCATGCTGCGCCTGCGCTGTTCGTCCTCCCTTGCCAATGCCCTGCTCCGAACCATCCCGCCCTCCTGTGTTTCACGACTCCTTCATTGTACGTCCATTGGGTGTACAATTCAACCCGCCCAAACTCCGCTAACTCCGCTACCTCCCATACCTCTTCCTCCACAGCTCCTGCTCCACCAACTCCATCGCCCGATCCTCCAGCGACCGCTGCCACGGCACCAGCCCATACACCAGATCGCATTCGAGCGCCCGCGCCATTTTGAAAGGCCCGTGGCTAAAGCCAATTTCATCTGAGCCTTATTTCAGGAGCCTAAAGGCCCCTGCTCCCTCCGTTGCCCATTCTTTTCGCCTCGCGCGAGGGACGAAAAGCAGAAGCAGGTCCCCATTCGACACCGATTGCTCCCGCAATCGTCGCTCAGAGCAGGCCCTCGGCTCGGCTGAAAAACGCTCCGCTCAGGATGACATCGCGCGGGGGTGGCGGGGCGGCGGCGCGCACCCGAAAAGAGCGAGCGCCGACTTGGACAAAAAAACATCGGCGCGCACCCGTGAGGGGCGAACGCGCCGATGTTGGGGGAGGGGCTAGGGAATACAAAAGCTAGGGGAATTGAGGTTCGTGCTACCCCACCCTAGCGAAGCTAGGATGGGGCACCCATTCTTTTCAGCCGAGCGAGCGGGTTTTCAAATCCCCCTTAGTGGTGGCCGTGGTCGCCACCGCCGCCACCGTGGTAGCCGGGTAGAGCGTGCTCATGGCCTCCGTCGTGATCGCCGGGACCTGTGTGGCCGCGGCCATCGCGCGCCTCATTGCCGTGGAAGTGGTTGAAGGGCTCAGCGCCCCGCTCCGGGAACGGTCCGTGATAGCCGTGACGAGGATCGAAGCGGTTATCGACGTGGCCGTAGAAGTGGGCGGGGCCGTGGAACCAATGGCCTGCTCCGATGAAGACTCCGTTCACAAACCAGTCGGGCCCATAGTAGCCGTAGGGCGCGCATTGGTACGGAGCATAGTCAAAGTACCCGTAGGGGCAGACCGGCTCGACTCCAAAATTGATGGAGATCTGGGCCGAAGCGGAAGGCACGCAGCAGAGCAAGCCGATTGCAAGTGCTGCGAATCCAACGACCTTAATTTTGGACATGAATCCTCCTGATCGTTTGAGTATAGGGGCGGGCGCAGGGTTGCATGGAAAAGCGGAGAACGATGGAGCAGCAGAGCGGGTCGGACTGGCGGAGGTGGAATGTGCGGTGCCGAGCCCGCGGAGCACCAAGGCGATTGCGCCAGGTTCGGAGAGTTAACGAGGCTTCCCACCCATCGTGCGATCAAGCGGCACGATGGATGGGCTCCCCCTGGTTAAGCCAGACAGTGGTCAGTCCCCACATAACCCCAGTTGAGATCGAACCCCTAGCTCATGAAGCCCAGGTAGGGATCGGTGCCGAAGTTCCCGAAGTTGGGAAAGACGGTGCGGATCTGCGAGTCGGAGAGGCCGAACCAACTGGCCAGAGTGCCTGCGTACTGCTCGACGGCGGTGGTGGGTATGAGGCGGCCAGCGCCGAGATCGTTCACCTGATCGGTGCCGACGACGGGGTATTGGCCGTACATATCCTGGCCGTTGACAGCGCCGCCGACGACGAAGTGGTGGCTGCCCCAGCCGTGGTCAGTGCCGTCGCTATTGGAGGTGAGGGTGCGGCCGAAATCCGAGATTGTGAAAGAGGTGACGTCGTTGCCGAGGCCCATGCCGACCATGAGGCCATCGAAATACTGGAAGGCTGCGCCGAGCTGGTTAAGAAGACGGGCGTGCTGCGTGGCCTGTCCGTCGTGGGTGTCAAAGCTGCCGAGCTGGACGTAGAAGATTTGCCGGGTGACGCCGAGCTGGGCCCGGCCGGCGATGATGCGCGCGACAGTTTGCATGGATGAAGCTAGAGGGTTGTCAACGAGCATGTTGGTCACCGGATCGAGATATTGAGGGGGATTGGCGACGCCGCCAACACCTGCCGGCGCCATGGCGGTGACCAGCGTGGCCTGCGCCTGCATGGAGCGGTTGATGACGACTTCGTACTCCTTGGCGAAGAGATTGGATTCGTCTGCGGTGAGGATAGCGTTGAGCGGGTTAGCCGCGGAGGGCAGACCGAACGGCGGGTTCTGCAGACCGTAGATCGGAATGGGTCCGGCAGACGTGACGTTGAGCTGAAATGAAGATTGGCCGGCAAGGAAGAGCGCGTTGCCGGCAGTGGAGATGCAAGTGAACATGGAATTGGAATTCATGTTCATGGCTTCAATGGCGTCGGCCACGGCTCCGCCCCAGCCCACGCGCTCGCTGCTGCCGAGATTGGAGGCGATGGCCTGCCACGCGGCGGTTTGATCGAAGTGCGAGAAGAGCGAATCGGGCAAAGGGACGGCATTGGAATTGATCTGCGTTTTGGTGGCCGGGGCGACGAGAGTTCCCGTGTTGGCAATGATGGCGGCGCGGCCAGCGTTGAACAGAGATTGGACGCCACCAAGAGATGGATTGAGAGCGAAGGTGCGACCGGACTGCGGAGTCTTGAGTGTGATGGGCAGCAGTTCGTTCAAAGGATAGGCGAGGCCCGGCGCGCCGGAGCGTGCGGACGTGAAGGCTGCGAAAGAAGAGGGGTCGGTGGCAATGACGGTGCCGTGGCCGTCGTTGCCGCCCTGCAAGTAGACGCAGACGAGGGCGCGGTAGTCGGAGCCGGTGGCTGACTGCGCCATGGCGGCGAGCGAGTTGAGCTCGAGGAGAAACGGGCTGGCATAAATGCCGGCCATGGACGCCATGGAGGCCGTTCTGAGGAATTGCCGGCGGGTATGTTTGCAGTTGCAGCTCATGGCTGGCTCCTATTGCTGCGCGGCGTAGTCTGGCGACGCCACGGTGAGATAGATGGCAGTTTGGACGCGTGCGAGAAGCGCGGCATTGATGGCGTTTTGGTCGCCGCTGGGAATGGGGATGGCGGAGATGGCGCCGAGAATCTGGTTGTAGAGAGTCGCGGACATTTGACCCGACATGAGCAGCAGGTTGATGCGATCCATGAGCTGATCGGGCGTTGCGGCCAGCGACATCTCCGTGGAGTAGTAGGAGAAGACGTCAGGACCGCCCTGAGCGTTGGAGCCGATCGCATCCTGCATGTAGTTGATATAGCCGACCACAGAGGAAACATTGGTCATCTGCATCTCGGGCGCGAGAAGGCCCGCGGCGGAGATGGAAGTGTTGGGCGGCGTGTAACCGGGCGCGAACCAGTTGAAGACGGTGGGAGAGCGGAGCCACATCTGACCGAAGCCGTAGATGGGATCCTCGGTGCTGCCCACGTCGAACGAGCCGGTGCGCGATTGCGCGGTGAAGGCGCGAGCCCACTCGGTGTAGCGCACCAGAGCCTCGCGAACCTTTCCGAATTGCGGGTTGGTGGTGTCTGTGGCCGTGTCGCGGGCCTCGGGATCCATGAGGATTGCGGTGATGACGGCCTGCAGATTGCCTCGCACACCGGTGCCGTCGTTCTCAAAGACCTTGGCGACGCGTTCGATGTAGGCGGGGCTGGGATTGCTCGTCACGAGGTGCTGGATCAACTGCTTGGAGAAAAACGGGGGCAAATTGGGATGGTTGAAAAGCGTGTCGAGAGCGATTTTGAGATCGCCTGCAGGATCGGGGCTGCCTGAAGCGGGAATGGTAACGCCGAGGAAATCTTTTTCGACAGTCGAATGGTGATTTGGGAAGCTCTGCATGGGCAGCAGCTCCTCACCGTAGCCGGGGCCGACGTAAACGCAGCAATTAGACCAGGCGTTATCCGAGGAGTCGCCGGGAATGTTCCAGCTCCAGCCGGTAAAGACCGCGGCGAGGCCTTTGACGTCGGTATTTGAATAGGTGGGGATGGGGTTTCCGGTACCGTCGAGCTGCTGCGAGCCATCGTCATTCAACTTCCATAGCCCGATGGTGAACAGCTGCATGACCTCGCGCGCGTAATTCTCATCGGGGTCGGTGGTTGCGTTGCCCTTGTCGTTACCCTGCATGGAGAGGAACTGACCCATCATCGGGTTAAGGGTGACGTCTTCAAGGAACTGGCGGAAGTTGCCGAATGCGTCGGCGCCAAGCAGGTCGTAGTAGCCGGCCTCGCCGCGCGGCATATTTTGAATCGCGGTGGTGTTGTTGCTCGAGATCACGTACTGAAGCGACAAGGCGTATTTGACGCGCTGGCGGAGCTCATCGGGTGCGGTGAGCGATTGCTGCCAGAAGGACTCCTGCACGATGCTGTCATCCTGGTTGTTCTGGACAAAGAGTGCGGCATTGCATTTGACGTCGCTGGTGGCGCAGGGCGGATTGTTGACGATAACCGACTGCTCGACGCCGGGTTCGGTGGGCGTAGGCTGCATGGCGAATTGCTGGTTGAGCCACGCTTGGTAACCCTCGAGTGAGAGAGTGCGGATGTCGGCATCGGTGGGGCCAAAGGTGGCCTGCTCAAGGAAGCGCGCTGCATCATTGGGACTGACGATCGGAGTGGGGATGGTGCCGCTGACTGTGGCGATGAGATCGTTCGACATGGCAGGGCCGGGGTTTGGATTGAGAACCTGAAGATCGAGATTGCCGGGCTGCGCCTGATCGAGATTCGCCGTCAGTTGCGTGCCACTGTTGAATGTGGTTGACACCGGCGATCCATTGACGAGGACTTGCGCGCCGGTAATGAATTTCTGGCCGGTGAGCACAATGGTTGCGGGCCCGGGATCGAAGGCCATCGGTGTGGCGGAGGTGAGAATCGGAATGGGATTCATCACCGAGATGTTCTGCGAGATGGAAACCGCGGGATTGTCGACGCTGGTGATAGTGAGCTGAACGATGTTGCTCGGCGTGGGAACAACGGCCGGCGCGGTGTAGGTAATGGATCCATTGGTATTCGAGATTGCGGTGCCAACCACACTGTTGCCGCCGGCAATGCCATTGACCTGCAGCGTTACAGCTGGGTTGTCGGTTCCATTCACCATCAAGCCGAGATTGAGCATGTTCGAGACGCGGACGTCGGTGCCGGAGTTCGGCTCAAGCGTGAGCACTACGAGGCCGGGACCCACCTTTATGGAAAGCGGAATGGCGCTGGCCGATCCGGGGTCGGGATTGGTGACGGTGAGCGGGAAAGTGCCTGGGTTCGGCGCCGCGATTTGAGCCACCAGTTGCGTGCTGGAGACATAGGTGGTGGTAACGAGGGCGCCGTTCCAACTAATCTGCGCTCCGTAGACAAACTGCGAACCGTTGACCGTGACCGTCGTGGTGCCCTCGGAGAAACCGTTCGGAGTCGCTGCACCGAGAACGGGGATCGGGTTCCACACCTGGATGGCTACCGAGCCGGGAGCAGCGGTTGGATACTTGGCGATGGAACTGGTGATCGTGACCGTGTAAGGAGTGGGAACGACCGCGGGGGCTGTGTAGAGGCCAGTGCTCGAAACCGTGCCGACCTGGGCGTTCCCGCCGGGAATTCCATTCACGGAGAAGGTCATCGGCAGCCCGGAGGCGAGATAGCTCGAGGTCAGCTGGACGGTCTGATTCACCCGGACGCTGGTGGACGGAGACCCGATGGCGGCGATGGTGTTTAGATTCACAGCGAGTGAACTGCCGCCGCAACCCGTCATCAAAGGAGCGACCGCTATTAGCGAAAAGCCAAAGAGTAACGACGCCCAAAGAGACACGAACGATGAGGAACCGCGCGGGCGCAGGGAACTGCGTCGGTGGAGGGATTTACGGAGACACGCCACTCGCATAGATGCTCCTGAGACAGGGAAACTCCAAGGCAGGCAAATGCTGAACCAAGAACAAGGGTGACAAAGGGGAATAAAGCTACCGGTGATTCGATACAAAGGTTATCGAAGTTACCATATTGATGCAAACTAAAATGCGATGAAAAATTACCTCAGTAATGTTAACCGGAATGGCCCGTGACCCTCCGAAAATCTCAGAGAAACCGGGTCAATTGGGCTCTAAGACCTTTTTCAAGAGTGCCATACGCTTCGAGGCGCGATCAGAAACCTGCTCCGGATACCTGCTACCGGCTGCCTGCGATCATCTGGGCGGCGTGCTGCAGGCTGGTGTCGGTAACCTTTGCGCCGGAAAGCATGCGCGCGACTTCGTGAGTGCGGGCGCGGTCGTCGAGGACGCGGATGCGGGTTTGCGTGCGGCCATCTTTCTCGCGCTTTTCGACGGCGAGATGCTGATCGGCGAAGGCGGCGATTTGCGGGAGGTGGGTGACGCAGAGAACCTGTTGCGCGCGGGCGAGCGCTTTGAGCTTCTGGCCGACGGCTTCAGCGGCGCGGCCGCCGATGCCGATGTCGATCTCGTCAAAAACGAGAGTCCGCGGTGTGGTTTTCTTCTTGGTCTTGGATGAAGAGCCTTCCTCGACTGCGACCTTAAGGGCGAGCAGCACGCGGGAGAGCTCGCCGCCGGAGGCGATTTCAACGAGCGGCTTGAGAGGCTCGCCGGGGTTGGTCGCGATGCGGTATTCGACCGAGTCCCAGCCGGAAGCGGACCATGCGGACTCCTGATCGCTTGATGTGACGGCGACGTGGAACTTGGCCTTCATGGCCAGCGAGTTGATCTGCGCTTCAGCAAGTTTGGCGAGTTTGACTGCGGCGGCCTGGCGCTCCGCGGTGAGCGCGGCAGCGGTCTTGCGGTAGGCTGCCGCGCTTTGTTCGAGCTCAGCGCGAAGGATCTTGAGAATCTCGTCGCGGTCTTCAACTTCAGAGAGCTTGAGGGCGACATCTTCTCCGAACGCAATGATCTCGGCGACGGTCTTGCCATATTTTCTTTTGAGCCGATCGATAAGGGCGAGACGGTCTTCGATTTCGGCGAGGCGCTCGGGCGAGGCGTTGATGCCTTCGGCGTAGTCGCGAAGAGCGGAAGCGATATCGGAAATGGTGGCGCGGGCGGAGGAGAGCTGCTGCGCGGATTCGGTGAAGCGGCCATCGTAGCGAGCAAGCTCTTCGACGTTGCGGACGGCGTCGCGAAGAGCCGCTTCGGCGCTGGCGCTGCCTTCGTAGAGCCCGTCGAAGGCGCTCATGGCGGCGGCGTAGAGCTTTTCGGCGTTGGCCAGGACGCGCTTTTCGGTTTCGAGGGCCTCGTCCTCGCCGGGATGGAGGTTCGCTTGCTCGATTTCCTTCTTCTGATAGCTCCAAAGATCGACCATGCGCAGGCGGTCCTGCTCACCGTGAAGGAGATCGTTGAGTTTAGCGGCAGCGGCGTGCCAGCGCGCGTGAGCCTCGGAGATTGCATCTAACGAAATACCGGCGAATCGGTCGAGAAGGAGGCGTTGCTGCGACTGGTCGAAGCTGGAAAGGCTTTCGGTCTGTGCGTGGACAAGTGCGAGCTCGGGCGCAAGCAGCTTGAGCACCTGGACCGTTGCAGGCTGGTTGTTGACGAAGACGCGGCCCTTTCCGTTGGAGAAGATTTCGCGACGCAGGATAATCTCGGCGCCCTCGGCATCGATTCCGTTGGCTTCGAGGATGGCTTCGGCGCCGGGGGTGGATTCGAAGACGCAGGAGAGGGCGGCTTTGTCGGCGCCGTGGCGAACCAGCTCTCCTGAGCCCTTGCCGCCTAACAGGAGGGCGAGCGCGTCGACAAGGATGGATTTGCCGGCTCCGGTTTCACCGGTGAGGAGGTTAAGGCCGGGCCCAAAGGAGGCAATGGCGTGATCAATGACGGCGTAATTTTCAGCGCGCAGTTCGACGAGCATGGTTGATCCGTTTTACCACGACGTTCGTAATCGATGAGAATCCGAGCGCAGCATAGCATGAACGGGGCGTCAAAAGGCGTGCAGGCGCGACTTTCGCGGCGCGGCAGGGTCGAGACAAACAATGGCTGAGAGAGCGCGGAGGCACCCAAAGGGTCACTTGGGCGGGAGAACGCAGTCTGGTACCGTGGAGAATGAGGTGAATGGCGATTTTTACGGCAGCATTAGCGTGTTTTTTGCAGGCTGACGGCGGCGCAGGAACGGGCGCGCCGGCCTCTCAGGGATTCGGCGCCCTGGCAGGAATGATGGGCAACATCGGGCCGGTCGCGATTTTTGTGCTTGTGTTGCTTCTCCTGGCCAGCCTGTATTCGTGGATGGTGATCCTGGGCAAGATTTCCGCGTTCAGCAAAGCGACGACGCAGAGCAGGAAATTCATTCGCGCGTTTCGGAAAGCAACGCGTCTGAATGAGATTGCGGCGTTGACGAGCGATTACGGCGCGAGCCCGCTGGCGCAGGTATTTGAGGATGTGTACGAAACTTACAAGCGGCAGACGGGCGGCTCGGGACCACCACGCAACCTGACGCCCCTGGAGCGCACAGCGCAGACCGCCGCGAGCACGGCGATCACGGCTCTGGAACGGCGCATGACGTGGCTGGCAACGATCGGAGCAACCGCCCCGTTTGTTGGCTTGTTCGGTACGGTGATGGGGGTCGTAGACGCGTTTCAGGGGCTGGGGACGGCGGGCACGGCCACTCTGCGCGCGGTGGCGCCGGGAATCGCCGAGGCGCTGATTACAACGGCGGCGGGCTTGTTCGTGGCTGTACCCGCGGTGGTTGCGTACAACCAGTTTTCAGCGCGGATCAGGCTATTCGCTTCGGCGACGGACGATTTTTGCCGCGAGCTGCTGAATTCACTTGAAGAGATGCCTCAGCGGACGCAGGCGCAGGCACCGAGAGTTCCGGCGGAGATGCCTCGCGAGGCCGAGCGCAGTCTATACAAGTAGCGGAGTCAGCGGAGTTAGTGGAGCTGGCTTGGCTCCGCATGAGGTTCACCTTGGCGTTCTCGACAATCAACGGACAAACGCGATCGTCGCTGGCGGATATTAACATCACGCCGCTGGTTGACGTGGTGTTGGTGCTGCTGGTGATCTTCATGATCACCGAACCGGTGCTGCAGTCGGGAATCGAAGTGAATGTGCCGAAGACGCGGACTGTGAAACAGATCACCGAGCAGCGGATGGTGGTGACGATCGATCGCGACCAGAATGTTTACTTGAATGACCAGCCGGTGAACGTGCACGACCTGCCGGCGCGCCTGCACCAGGCGGGAGTTGACCCGACGCACCAGGCGATTTACTTGCGCAGCGATGAACGAGTGCCTTTCGGCGCGTTCGCCAGCGTGATGGACGCCGTGAAGCAGTCGGGGATCACGAATGTGTCGATTGTGACGCAGCCGCTGGAACTGAAGGGATCGGGCGGGAGCGGCGGGAATTGAGCGTTCAAAGAGCGCGAGGCTGGGGTTCGTGGTATCCCACCCTTGGCGCAAAAACAAAAACGCGCCAAGGATGGGGCACCCAGCGACTAAGGCGGAGCTGGCGACAATAACAATATGGAAAGCGTTCTTGAGGGCAGCGAACACCTGGAGCGGGAACTGGCGCGGGAGCCTTTTGCGGGACCGGCGGCAGGCTCGGTTGTGCTGCATCTGTCGATCGTCGGAATGCTTTTGGCTTACGCGTGGGCGATGGGGCTGTTTCATCACAACTTCTGGGGGACAGCGGGAGCGGGCGGATCGATGCAGGTGACTCTGACGAACGCGCTCCCGCTGCCAACCGAGCAAGTGAACCAGAATGTGCTGACGACGGAGACTCCGAGCAAAGCTCCGGCGACTCCCAGCCCGAAGGAACAGAAGCATGTGGATGAGACGGCGATTCCGATTCTGGGCAAGCCGACAAAGCCGACGGTGAAGAACATTCCCAAGACTCAGCCGCACCAGCCACAGCCCCAGCAGAACGTGGCACAGTACGGCGAGCAGTCGGGGTCGGTAATGCCGCGCCAGATGCAGCCGGGATCTGCCGGCCCAACAACGGTCGGCGACAACAATTTTGCCAGCCTGTTTCCGTGGTACGTGGATCAGATCAACCGGAAGATGTCGCAGACATGGGACAAGGGGCAAGTGGATGCGCGAACGCCAAAGGGAGCGCGCATCTATCTGGCCTTTACGATTTACCGGGACGGCAGCCATAGCCAGCCGCGAGTCGATACATCAAGCGGGAGCCCGACACTGGACAATTCGTGCATGATTGCGGCACAGCGCGTGGACACGTTTGGCCAGCTTCCGGCGAACTATAATCAGAGTACGTTGAAGGTTTCGTACTACTGCGAGTACTAAGGAACAGCTTTTCAGCTATCAGCCGTCAGCTTTCAGCTCGAGAAGTGGCAAAACAAGTCGCTGTGGCGAACGGCGACGATCGCGGTTTTTGATGCACGAAGGGCAAGGGCTATCGCTGAAGGTTCGCTGCGAAGAGAACGAGGCTTACGATCGACGGTGCTGACCGTCATGCAAAATGGGTTCCGTTGAAAGGGCGTGCGCACAAACCTCTGTTACCCCAACAGGAAGGATTTGAGATCGCATGAAGGCAACAATTCGGGTATTTCCCCTGTACTTGCTTTGCGTGGCGTATTTTTTGACGCCTCGAGTTTTCGCCCAGGACTGGGTGCACACCGGAACCAACCTTGGCAACGAACGCATCCGCCTGGCCGCGGCCGATTTCAAGCCGGTGGGCAGCGATCCGGAAACAGTGCCGCTGAAGGCCGTCTTCGACTCCACACTTTTTAACGACCTGTCGAATGCGGGCATTTTTGACATGGTGTCAAAAAGCCTGGCGCCGCAGGCCATGCCGGGATCGCCGCAGGAGTTTCAAGCAAATCAGTGGTCGTCGGCGCCAGCCAGCGCGGCCATGGTGGCGTTCGGCGCGCTCTCGGCCACAAACGGCCGGCTCGTGGTATACGGGTGGCTCACCGATGCGCGCACGGCGGGGAGCGCGCCGGTGCTTTCGAGCCAGTACAGCGAAGCGGCCAGCGAAGAGATGGCCCGCACCATTGCGCACCGGTTCGCCGATGAGATTATCTATCGGCTCGGCGGAGCCATTAATGGCATTGCCGAAACCAAGCTTTATTTCGTGAGCAATCGCACCGGGTCAAAAGAGATTTGGGTGATGGATTACGACGGGCAAAATCAGCACGCCGTTACCCATCTGGGCAGCATTTCTCTCTCCCCGCGCATCTCACCAGATAACTCCCGAATCGCCTTTGCCTCGCTGGGAAGCGAAGGATGGTCGATTCGCATGTATTCACTTGACTTAGGACGGCTGGTGGGTTTCACAGCGGGTTCCGCGGGAGGAAGCAATCAGTCTCCCGCATGGTCGGCAGACGGATCGAAGATCGCGTTCTCTTCGGCTCGCGGGGGCCATCCGGATATCTGGATTTCCGATGTGAGCGGCGGTAACGCTCACGCAGTGACTTCATTCGGATCGGACGTATCGCCGGTTTGGAATCCGCGCACCGGCAACCAGCTCGCGTTTGTGAGCGGGCGGACGGGCGAGCCGCAGATTTACGTCATGGACAAAGATGGCGCCAATGTGCAGCGAATGACCGACGGGGGTTATGGGATTTCCCCATCGTGGTCGCCCAACGGGGGCATGCTGGCATTCGCATGGAATCGCAAGTACGGACCTGGCGACCCGGGCGGATATGACGTTTACGTGATGGATATCGCCAGCAAGAACTGGCTGCAGGTGACCCACGAATCAGGCGTCAACGATTTTCCGTCGTGGTCGCCCGATGGACGCCACATCGTGTTTCAGCGCCAGGTTGGTCACCGCACACAGATCTGGACGATGCTGGCTGATGGCACTCATCAGCAGCAACTGACCTTCTCCGGCGACAACATGATGCCCAATTGGAGTTGGAAATGAGCGCGAAAGCAGCGAAGTTTGCGGTGTTAGCGGAGCTAGCGGAGTTTGGCTGGTTGAGGATCGTGCCATGCCAGGTCCGCCGCGGATTTGATGAACTATCATTTTTTGGGGGGCTGAAGTTCTGATCGCAGCATAGGGACGGCACGCTGCTGCGACAAGGTGACGCGGTTGCGAGGACGATAACCACTACTTTTTTTGAGAAGGAGAACTCCCTTGAAGACACAGAAGGCTGTTTTTTCGATTGCACTTTTGCTGGTTGCCTTGACCGCCGTCTCCGGTTGCAAAAAGAAGACCGCGCCCGTGCCGTCCGCGGGAGAAGCGCCGACCACGTCAGCACCCACGCCGACGGCGCAACTGACGGCGACCCCAACGGTGATCTCGGCCGGCGACCAGGTGCAGTTGAGTTGGAAAACCACCAACGCGAGCACAGTCTCAATTGACGGCATCGGCGATGTTCCGACCGTGGGCGTGAAGACCGTGACCCCGGCGGAGTCGACTACATATCACCTGGTGGCGCACGGAGATGGTGGCTCTGCCGACGCATCAGCATACGTGACGGTGAATGGGCCTGTTGCGGTGACCGTGCCGAGCACAAGCATGACTGAGCAGCAGGACTTCGACGCGCATGTGCAGCCCATCTTCTTCGACTACGACAACTACGATATTCGCGGAGACGCGCAGGCGATCCTGGCGAAAAACGCCGATTACCTGAATGCGCACCCCAATATCAAAGTCGTGATTGGCGGCTACTGCGACGAGCGCGGATCGGACGAATACAACCTGGTTCTGGGCCAGAACCGCGCGCAGGCTGCGAAAACTGCGCTTACAACGGCGGGCATCGCGGCAGATCGGATCCGCGTGATCAGCTACGGCAAGGAGAAGCCGTTCTGCTCCGATTCGACCGAGGAGTGCTGGCAACTGAACCGCAGAGACGGGTTCACGATCGACAAGTGAGACTGCCTTCGGCTGTCAGCTTGAAGCTCAGAAATTCACTCGCATTGACACGCGGCAGCCTCGCTCTTGAAGCCCGGCTGCCGTATCGTGTTAATCAGGAAGTTTTTGTTCGAGAAAGGTAAAAATAAGACATGCACAAATCAAGACCTCTTCGCCCTCTGCTAGCAGTTGCGGCACTGATTCTTCTTGTCGGTCCGGCAACAACACCGGCACATGCGGTCTCAAAGGAAATGGTCGAGTTGCAGACTCAGGTACAACAATTGCTCGATGCTGTGCAGCGGCTGCAATCCACAATGGACGCGCGTCTGGGCCTGCTGGATCATCTGGCGCAGCAGACTGCCGATCAGTCGACCCAGATGGCTACGGCGGTGGCAGCTCTGCAGCAGAAGATCAACGCGCAGAACGATGCGCTGAGCGGAAAGGTGGACGGCGTTTCCGGTCAGGTGCAATCGCTGAATGATTCCGTGGACGAACTGAAGGCGCGCATCGCCAAGCTGGACAAGTCCCTTCAGGACATGCAGACGCAACTGCAGGCGATGCAGGCGGCGCAAACTCAGCCGCAGCCGGGCGCAGCTGGGCCGGGCGGGACGACGGCGCCAGGCGGGCCTGAGCAAGGACCTGGAATGCCGGCCGGAGCAGCTCCGGGCGGAGCAGGCACCCAACAGGCGCCGCCACTTCAGGAGACTTTGCAGGCCGGCGTGCGCGATTACACCGCCGGACGGTATCAGGTGGCCCAGGGAGAATTCCAGGACGTCGTGCACTATTATCCGCTGGACGACGCGGCTGGCACAGCTCAGTTCTATCTCGGCGAGATCGCCTACCAGCAGAAGGACTACCCAACGGCGATCAACGACTACAACGCGGTGCTGGAAGGCTTCAGCGGCAACGCCAAGGCTCCGGCGGCGCAGTTGCACAAGGGGTTTGCCCTGATTGCGATGGATAAACGGGAAGAGGGCATTCACGAGTTGCGCTCGCTGATCCAGCGGCACCCGCAGACGCCGGAAGCGCGTGCGGCACGCAGCAAGCTGACGGCGATGGGTGTGAAAACCACGGCGACAGAGGCGGCGCATTAGAGAGACTGCTCCAAGCTTTTCTCATTGGGTGTGCAATCGAGATTTGAAATCTGCCGCGAAAAGGCCCCGCTTAAAGCGGGGCCTTTTCATTGGGCTGGAATCTGCGGTTTAGCTTTTCGCGGGAGCAGTGTCGATGGGGACGGTGCCGTCGGAGTTGGTGGCAGGCGCGGCGGGCGAAGCGGCCTGGGACGCGGCGGCGCCGGCAAGTGCGGCGGCTTTCGCCACGCTTTTGTAGTGGCGGACATCGGCGCCCTGCACCCAGAAGATCACATCTTCGGCAATGTTGGTCGCATGATCGCCGACGCGTTCAAGGCTGCGGCAGATCATGAGCGCGTTCAGAGCCTGGGGCGCAAGATGGCTCTGCTCTTCCATGACTTTTGTGAGGGCGCGAAAGGCGGCGCGGTTCATCTGGTCGACGGCATCGTCCATGGTGAGCACGCCACGAGCCAGCTCGGCGTCGCCCTCAATGAAGGCCTGCAGGCTTTTGCGCACCATGTCTGCGGCCATGGCGGCCATGCGTGGAACGTCGACAGGAAGATCCACAGCGGCCAGGCGATCCATGATTCGCACGCGGTCGCTTATGCTTTTGGCGGCATCGCCGACGCGTTCCAGATCGGCGTTGATCTTGATGACGCTAAGGATGAAGCGCAGATCGATGGCCGTGGGCTGCTCCATGGCCAGCAGGTCGAGCGCGGCCTGGTCGATGTCGCGCTCCATGCGATTGATGGCGATCTCGCTGCGGCTGACCAGATCGCAGATGGAAAGGTCGCGAACCCGGTACGCCTCGATGGCGCGCTGGATCGCCTGCTCGGCGAGCCCAGCCATGACCAGAAGATTCTCCTTCAGGTCTTCCAGGCTCTGTTGAAAGCGTATGCGTGTCATCCGAACCTACCCGTGATGTAATCCTCCGTGCGCTTGTCAGAAGGATTGGTGAAGATTTTGTGGGTCGAATCGAACTCGACCATGCGGCCGTTGAGGAAGAAACCGGTCTTCTCTGCCACGCGGGCTGCCTGTTGCATATTATGCGTCACAATCACGATGGTGTACTGCGACTTTAGTTGAAAGATAAGGTCCTCGATCTTGGACGTAGAAACAGGATCGAGAGCCGAAGCAGGCTCGTCCATGAGCAGAACTTCGGGGTCGACGGCAAGAGCGCGGGCGATGCAAAGACGCTGCTGCTGGCCACCGGACAGGCTGGCGCCGGATTTCTTTTTCAGGTCGTCCTTGACTTCGTCCCAAAGCGCCGAGTTCTTCAGGGATTTCTCGACAACTTCGTCGAGGGAATGGCGATTGGAGTAGCCATTGAGCTTGAGGCCGGCGGAGACATTGTCGTAAATGGACATGGTGGGAAAAGGATTGGGGCGCTGAAACACCATGCCAACACGGCGGCGGACTTCGACCGGCGACGCATCGTGATAGATATCGAGGTCGCCCATGCGAACGCTGCCGGTGACGCGAGCTATGGGATTGGTCTCATGCATGCGATTGAGGCAACGCACGAAGGTGCTCTTGCCGCAACCGGAGGGCCCAATCAACGCCGTAGCGTGGTTGGCGGGAATATTCAGATTGATATCCTGCAGCGTGTGATTGGCGCCGTACCACGCGTTCAGGTTGGTTACCTCGATGCCGACACCCACTTAGCTTGCCCCTTTCAAGACACCGCGGCTGGTGACAAAACGCACCAGCGAAACGGCGAGCACAATGAGGATAATCAAAACCAGCGATCCCGCCCACGCCAGCCGGTGCCAATCGTCGTAGGGAGATTGCGCATAGATCCAGATCTGCAGGGGAAGGGCGGCGATGGGCTGATTCAGGCTGGTGCTCCAGAAATCGTTGCCCAGTGCGGTGAAGATGAGGGGCGCTGTCTCGCCCGCCACGCGCGCGAAGGCCAGCATGCAGCCGGTGATGATGCCGGGTGAAGCTGTCTTCACTGTGATGGAGAGGACCGAGCGCCAGTTGGGAACGCCCAGGCCGAGTGCAGCTTCGCGCACCGAATTCGGAACCATGAGCAGCATTTCTTCGGTGGTGCGGCAGACGGTGGGAATCATCATGATGCCGAGCGCAACGCCTCCGGCAAAGGCCGAGAAATGATGCTGCGGGACGACAATAAGCGCGTAGGCGGCGAGGCCCATGACGATGGAAGGAACGCCGTTGAGGACGTCGGCGGTGAAGCGGACGGCATCGGCCAGCTTGGTGCCGCGGCCGAACTCGGCCAGGAAAACACCTCCGCCAATGCCGATGGGAACCCCGATAAGGCTAGCAAGCGCCAGAAGGGTCACCGAACCGACGATGGCATTGGCCATTCCGCCGCCAGTCTCTCCGACGGGCGCGGGAATTTTAGTGAAGAAATCCATATTCAGCGAACTGGCGCCCTTGATGATGAGATAGATGAAGATCGCCGCCAGCGGCACAATGACCAGAACCGTCGACAACACTGCAAGAGATGTTGCAGTCTTGTCGACCAGCCAGCGGAGGCGGGTCCGAATTTGGTGTTCCTGCGGCACTTTCTCTCCGATCCCCTGCTTCAGTAATTGCGGATCGTTTTTCTGTTTCTCAGCGTTGCGTTGCCGGAGCTCCGCGCGTGACCGCCCAGACGAGCAGGCGGGCAGTTGCGTTCACAATGATGGTTACAATGAACAGCGCCAAACCGATTTCCATGAGCGCGCTCAGATGCATGTCGCTGACGGCCTCAGTAAATTCGTTGGCGATGACCGAGGCCATCGAGCTCCCGGTAGCCAGCAGTGACCGGCTAATCTGCGGAGTGTTGCCGATGACCATGGTGACGGCCATGGTTTCGCCGAGCGCGCGGCCGAGACCGAGAATGACAGCGCCGACGATTCCAATGCGCGCATTGCGCAAAACGCCCATGCGGATCATCTCCCAGCGCGTGGCGCCCAGGGCCAGCACAGCTTCGCGCTGCGAGTGGGGCACCGCCGTCATCACCTCGCGCGTAAGCGATGAGATGATGGGCAGAATCATGACCGCCAGAATGACGCCCGACGCGAAATAGCCAAGTCCCGTCGGATTGTCGGCGCTGAACAATCCGGTCCAGCCGAATGCCTTGATCAGGGCCGGGTTCACGTGTTCGCGTAGCAGTGGCACGAGAACGAAAACGGCCCACAAACCGTAAATGATGCTGGGGATGGCGGCCAACAGTTCCGTCAAAAAGGCCAGCGGCGCGCGCAGAAATCCAGGACACATTTCGGTGAGGAAGACGGCCACGCCGATGGCCAGCGGGACCGCGAACAGGAGCGAGAGAAACGATGAAACCAGCGTGCCATACACGAACGGCAAGGCGCTGAAGTAGCTGTTGACTGGATCCCAATAGGAAGGAAGGCCGGTAGTCGGATCGATATATGTCTTATAGAAAAACTTGAAGCCAAAAGCATGCCATGAAAGTTGGGATCGCTGAACCAGCTCCGTGGCGATGAGGGCCACGATGGCGAAGATGCTGAGAGCACACAGCACCATGAGCGCCTTGAAAATCCCGTCGGCCACGGCGGAGTTGCCTCGGCCAAGCAGGTGGCGGCGAATGGCTGAGTGCTCCTGGACCAACGCGCCTGAGGGCGGTTGCGGCGGAATCGAATCGGCTTCCGGTTGAGTCTGGGGCTGGGAGATACGAATCTCAGGCACAGTGGCGTCCACAAGGGTCAGGCTACCGAGGAATTATGAACGCGAGGTTACAAGGAAGCAAAATCAAGCGCATACGGGTGGAAATCGCGGTCCGCGCCCTGGGGCACTGCCGGGCGTTGAGGACCCCGCAGGGGATGCAGGACCGCCAAATCGGCGCAGAAACGACAGCTTCAGGCTCGAAAGTGCCAAATTGTGATTAGAAAATCGATGTATTGGTCGAGCGGGCGTCTATCCGCGCCACGGTGGAGCGTGGTACAACTCCAACATGACAAAGGGAAAGACTACACTAACACCCGGCCATGTGAACCTGCGCATGCTGGCCGAGCATCTGGGCCTGTCCCAGACCACGGTGTCCCTTGTTCTGAATAACTCACCGAGTGCCAAATCCATCCCGCAGGAGACACGCGACCGCGTGGTGGAGGCGGCCCGCCGGCTGGACTACCGGCCCAATTATTTCGCCAAGTCGTTGCGGCAAAGCCGCTCCATGAGCGTGGGGGTATTGGCGCCAGATCTGAGCGAGGGCTACTTCACGCGGGTGATGGGTGGGGTCGTCGAGGAACTGACTGCGGCCCATTACTTTTACTTCACCGCCTGCCACGATTGGAAACCGGAACTCATTGATAAGTATCCACGGATGCTCGTCGAGCGGGCGGTCGACGGTCTTTTGCTGCTGAATACGTCCGTAGAAGAGCTCACGGTCCCAGTGCCGGTGGTGGCCATCTCGGCGCACTGTTCGGCCGATAAGGTGGCAAATATTCTTCTTGATCATCACCAGGCGGTACACCGGGCGCTCTCGCACCTATATCAGCTGGGCCACCGGCGGATTGCGTTCATGCGGGGCCCGCGCGCGATTCCAGACTCGGAGTTTCGCTGGGAAAGCATTCAACAGGTGGTTCGGGAGATGGATCTGAAGCTGGATCCGGAGCTGGCGATCCGCATCGACACGGCGGGGTGGTCGACGAAGGGCGGGCAGCACCCCATGGCGCCGGAAATCGGCTACAAGCCCATGCAGACCCTGCTGGAGCAGACGCGCGCGTTCACCGCAGTGTTTTGTTTCAACGATATTTCCGCGATCGGCGCAATTCGAGCGTTAAAAGACGCGGGGCTGAGTGTGCCGGGGGACGTTTCCGTGGTGGGCTTTGACGACATTCTGTCAGCGGCATATGCCACGCCTTCGCTGACCACGGTTCGTCAACCGCTGGCAGAGATGGGCCGGCGCGGCGCCAAGGTGCTGCTGGAGCGGATTGCGGACCGGAAGAAGCCATTTGCAACTGACATCTTCATGGAATCCGAACTGATTATTCGCGAGTCAACCGGGCCGGCAAAAAACCGCACTTAAAAAGTGAATTCAACTACACGCGGCTGCAAGCCAGCGGCTGATGTATACCTGTGCGTGAGCTTCGCCGCAATAGTGCCGCGCGCCTTTCGCATCAGCGGCTTCCTTGGTCCATTTATAGACCGTCAGTTGCGCTTCGTTGCACTGGACGATGATCCAGCGCTGCGGGTTGTCACTCTCTTCGCCGCAGATTTCACATCGATAGATGGTGCCGATCACGGGTGACCTCACAAGAGAAAGGGAACAAGGGACCGAGTCGGATGGTTGCGAGTCCCGAAACAATTCTACTCGAGCATCTGCAGGTCGAGCGGTTCAACGAGCATGCAGTCCATAGACTGGATGCGGGCCAGGGCGCGCTTGAGCGCGGAGGATTTGCACGGCTCGACAGTGACCACAAAGGGCAGCGCATGAGCGGGATACCCGGCCTTTTGCACGATGGCGCGAATATTGATTTGCTCCTCGGCCAGAGCGGTGGTGATGGAAGCGACGATGCCGGGGCGATCCTTCACGAGAAATCGAATGTAGTGGGGCACTTCGAACTCGGCGCCGAGGCGCGCCGGTGCCGAGGGGATCTCAACGCGCTGCGAGCCATGAGCGAGGGCAAGCAGGTCACTGACGACTGCGACCGCCGTGGGATGGCCGCCTGCGCCGTGACCGGAAAAAACCACGTCGCCGCCGTAGTGACCATTGGCGATGACCATGTTCTCGGTTCCCTGCGACCAGGCAAGCGGCGAGCGCAGCGCCACGAGCATGGGCCCGACGGCAGCGGCAAGCTGGCCCTCCACCTGTTGAGCCCGCGCAACCTGGCGAATGGTGCAGCCGAGATCGCGAGCATAGCTGAAGTCGACGGGCGTGATGGTGGTGATGGAGCGCGGAACGATTTCATCTGGATCGACCTGCACGCGGAGCGCGAGTCGCATCAGGATGGCAAGCTTGGAGCGCGCGTCGAATCCGCCCACGTCCTCGGTAGGATCAGCTTCCGCATAGCCTTTGGCCTGCGCTTCGGCCAGGACCACGGCGTAGTCCGCGCCCTCCTCCATCTTGCTGAGGATGAAGTTGCAGGTGCCGTTGAGAATTCCCTCCATGCGCTCGATGCGATCGCCGGCCATTCCCTGTTCGAGCCCGGGAATGACGGGGATCCCGCCAGCGACGGCAGCGCCGTATTTGAGATGGCCGCCTTTGGCCGCGGCCAGGCGCTCCAGATCGATGCCGTGATAGGCGATGAGCTTTTTGTTGGCGGTCACGACGCTTTTGCCGGCTTCGAGCGCGCGGCGCACCCAGCTTCCGGCGGGATCGAGGCCGCCGGCGAGTTCGACAATCACGTCCACATCGGAGGCGAGCACGGCGTCGGCGTCCTCGCTCCAGACGACGCCCGAGGGCACCCAGCCGGCGCGCTTGCGCGCGACGCCGCGGTTGAAGATGTGCGTCAACTCCAGGCCGTGCGGCTTTGACTCGACAAGGATACGCGCCACCGAGCTGCCCACCGTTCCGAAGCCAAAGATGGCAACGCGGAGATGGCGGGTAGGGCCGGACTTGCGCGCGTGCAAGGCTGGAGCGTCGGACGGCGGAGCGGAACTGTGCACTTGAGGCACGGGAATCTTCCTTTGCTTTGGGCTGGCGGGCAAAACCAGGCGATACATAGATGATAGCCGAGAGAGCGAGTTCACAGTTCACACTTGTCAGCTCTCAGTTGTCGGTTGTCAGTTGTCGGTTGTCAGTTGTCAGTAGTCAGTGAACAGCTTCTGTTATAGCAAGCTGCGGAAAAAGTCTCCATGGGTAAGAAATCCGCTCCTCGGCGGCTAAAGCCGCGCTCAATTTGCGGCATTTGCGGCACGACTGAAGTCGTGCCCTGACACTTCGTGCTCTTCTGAGGCAGTTCGTGCGCAGCCTGATACGGGTACGAGAGGATCATTGTCACTTTTTTGTCACTGACGGCTCGGTGGCGCTCAGTGTTTGGTAGCATGATGTGCAGATGCGGCGCGGCTTCTCCATTTTCCTGATCCTGTTCTTCGGGCTGGGTCCGTTGTCGGCGTTCATCGACGGGAGCGAGGACGCAGGCCTGCCGCCCTGTTGCCGGCGGCACGGGGCGCACCACTGCGCCATGTACGCGGAGATCATGGCCATGAGGGCCGGCCGCGGCATCGATCCGACGCCGAGCTTTTCCGCGCCTTTAACCTGCCCGCTCTATCACGGACCCGCCTTCTCCATGTTGATGCCGGCGCATGCGCTGGCGGCGACGGCGCAGAAAGTGCGGGCTCAGTTCACACATTCTCCAGCGCCCTCGTTCGACCGCATTGCGGTGTTTTCAACTCCAGGCCATGCTTACGCCGGGCGCGGCCCTCCTGCCTCGAACCTAAGCTAAGAATTGCGTTGAAGACAACCCTTGTTGAAAAGGGCGACAGTCGGTGTCTGTTCATGCGACGCCGGCATTTCCCTGCGTCGCGCTCCTAGCAAAGAAGTGGCTTCCCTCTGAGCAGGATTCGTCTTCGGCGCTTCCCCAACATTGCGTCAGTGGTCGTGGTGCTACTGATTCGGCCCTCGATGACTGCCCTGTTTTAGCACGAGAACGAAAGCGAGGTCATTTCTTCATGCGAAATCTTCTGCATACTCTTGCGGCGGCACTGCTCGTGGCCGCTTCCCTTCCCGCATCCGCTACCGTGTTTGCCAGGGTGCACGGAGTGGTTCACGACCCCCAGCACAGGCCGATTGCGGGTGCCGATGTGACGCTGAAGGCAGCGGATTCCGATTTTGTTCTGCACGCGACAACCAATGCCGATGGAGAATTCGAATTGCCGGAGGCGCCGATCGGCGTGTACCGGCTGACGGTGGCGGCCACCGGATTTGCCAACGCAACCGAGACTTTGACGGTGGCATCGGGAACCAATCCAGTCCTGCATATTCCGCTGGACGTGGCGGGGGCAACACAGTCGGTGGTGGTAAATGGCGAGGCAAGTTCCGCCGACACGGTGACGCCGACCACTCTGATCACGCGGCAAACCATCGACGAAACGCCCGGCGCGGATCGGACAATCGGTACGGAGATGATTACCGATTACGTGCCCGGCGCCTACATGACGCACGACATGCTGCACATGCGCGGCGGCCATCAAACGACATGGCTGATTGACGGCGTTTCGATCCCCAATACCAAGATTGCGTCGAACGTGGGGCCGCAGATCGACCCCAAAGACATTGACTCGATGGAAACACAACGCGGCAGCTACGACGCGGACCTTGGCGACCGCACGTACGGAATGTTCAACGTGCTGCCGCGCAACGGATTTGAATTCAGCCGCGACGGCGAGTTGACGCTCTATGCGGGCAATTTGGACACCGGCGAGGCGCAGCTTGCGTTGGGCAATCACTCCGAAAAGAGCGCGTGGTACGCGAGCACAACTGGGTCGCGATCGAATTACGGGCTGGCGACGCCGGTACCTGCGATCTACCATGATGCGACGAACTCAGAGAGCGGCTTCGTGTCGCTGATCCGCAACCAGACGCCGAAGGATCAACTACGCGTGGATGGGCAGTATCGCCAGGACTTCTTTCAGGTTCCCTACGATCCTGATCCCACTGATTATGAATGCGCTCCGCTCGATCCCTACTACTGTTCGAGCGGCTTGAGGGATGGGCAGACGGAGCGCGACTCCTTTGCGATCGCGAACTGGGTGCACACGATCTCGCCCAAGGCGCTGGTTTCGGTGGCACCGTTCTACCACTTCAATCAGTCGGACTACAATTCGCGCGCCAACGACCTCCCGGCGGCGACAACATGGGATCAGGACTCAAACTATGCGGGCGCCCAAACCGATGGCCGTTTCGATGCGGGCTGGAACAGCTTCTCCGGTGGACTCTACTCGTTCGTTCAGGCGGAACGCGATCAATTCGGCGTAATCGACAATACAACCATGCCGCCGACTGTCTACCCCAACCAACCGGGCAATGCGAACGCGGGATTGGTGGAGTTTTATCTTGACGACCATCTGCGGATGGGAAAGTATGTCACGCTGCTGGGCGGAGAACGTTTCTCCATCTACCGTTCGGAGCTGGATGAGAGCGCGATCTATCCGCGCATCGGCGCGACGGTGCGGATTCCGCGGCTGAACTGGGTGCTGCGCGGGTTTTACGGGCACTTTTTCCAGCCGGCGCCGATTCTCACCGTATCGAGCTCGGTGCTGAACTACGCGAACAGCCTGGGAGGGGGCGAAGACACCTTCACGCCGCTGCCCTCCGAACGCGACGAGGAGCATCAATTCGGCATCGAGATTCCTTATCGGGGATGGATGCTGGATGTGGACACATTCAAAAATCGCGTGAACAACTTCCTCGATCACTCGAATTTGGGCGAATCAAATATGTACTTCCCCATCGCTGTGGATGGCGCGCTGGTTCGCGCGTGGGAGATGACGCTGCACTCACCGTCGCTATGGCGCTATGGGCAGTTTTACGTAACGTATTCGAACCAGATCGCCGAGCAACGCGGCGACATTATCGGCGGCTTCACATGCTCGATCCCGGGTGATTCTGCCTGTTCGCCGGGCAACTTCGATTACTCTCCCGTGGACCACGACCAGCGCGACACGCTGAATACAGGGTTCACGGCGAACTTGCCGGCGCATACGTGGTTTGCAACGAATGTGTACTACGGGTCGGGATTCGCAAACGGGCTGGCTTGTACCGATCCATCCTCTTGTCCAGATAACGGGCCATATTACGGGTCGTACCTGCCGGTGCACACGACGTTCGATTCGTCGATCGGCCACTCGCTGGGCGAGAACTGGAAGTTGTCAGCCACGATCATCAATGTGACCAATCACCGTGTTCTGCTGGACAATTCGATCACGATTGGCGGGTTTCACTACAATGATCCGCGGATGATCGCCGTGGAAGCACGCTACCGGTTCAAGTTCTAGCAGATTGGCGAGTTGGCGCCCGCTTCGCGAGCGTTAGCACGTCAGCGAGTTGGCCCGTTCCCACCCTAGCGGCAAAAACAAAAGGGCCGCGAGGGTGGGGCACCCGAGGGTTCAGGCTTCGACATGAAACAGACCCGGCAACACTTCGCCGGCTTTGCCTTCGACAATGTGGGTGAAGGCAGAGGCGTTGAGCGGCGGCTCGGGACCAACATAGACGGTTTGCGCGCCGCTTTGCCGTGCCCAACTGACGAAACCGGCCGCGGGATACACATTGCCTGAAGTGCCGATGACGATCATCAGCGTGGATTCAGCGATTTCGCGCTCGATGCGCGGCATTTCGAGCGGAATCTCGCCGAAGAACACGATGTGTGGGCGGAGACGACCACCGCATGCGCAGCGGGCAACTTTGTCGAGGCTGGCGTAGATGGCGCGATCCTCGACAGGCGGACGGCCGCACTCACGCTCGCAGCGCGCTTTAGCCAGCTCGCCGTGCATGTGAACGAGATTCCGCGATCCGGCGCGTTCGTGAAGGTCGTCGACATTCTGCGTGCAGAGGAAGTAGCGGCCTAGCAAATTTGTTTCGAGCTCCGCCAAAGCGATGTGCGCGGGATTGGGTTGAGCGTTGGCGTTATCGGCGCGGCGCCTGGAATAGAAATCCCACACCAGCCATGGATCGCGCTTGAGCGCTTCGGGTGTGCAAACTTCTTCGACGCGATGCCCTGCCCAGAGTCCGTCGGAAGCGCGGAATGTTGGCAATCCGCTTTCGGCGCTGATTCCTGCGCCAGTGAGAACGAAAACGCGGTCGGTGGGAGTGATAAGGATTTGCGACATTCAGCTTCCAGTTCCCGGGCCGCTAGCGCCCCGTCTCCAAAGTTCTTTGTAAAGCTTACGAAAGGCAAAAGCAGATCCTTCGACTCACCACCCCCAAACTGAAAGACGTTTGGGGCCCCTTTCACTCAGGATGACAGCCTGCCCTTTTAAATGAAGCTTGGAGACAGAACACTAGCTCTCAGCTTTTTTGTGCCGCGGCGATCGAATGCGGAATTGAAGGCTGAAAGCCGTTTCTTACGGGACGAGCAGAATCTTGCCAGCCGTCTTTCGCTCCTCCAAGTCGATCTGGGCCTGAGCGGCGTTGGCAAGAGGATACGTGTGCTCGGTGCGAAGTTTGAGCTCGCCTTTTGCGGCCCATCCGAGCACGTCACCCGCACGCCATTCAAGTTCAGCGCGGGTGGCAATGTAATGCCAAAGCGTGGGCCGCGTAAGAAAGAGCGAACCCTTGCTATTGAGCAGAATGGGATCAAAGGACGGAACGGGCCCGCTGGATGCGCCGAACAAGACCATCATGCCGCGAGGGCGCGGGCAATTGAGGCTACCATCGAATGTGGTCTTCCCCACCGAATCGTAAACGACGTCAACGCCCTTGCCGCCGGTGAGGCGCTTGACCTCAACCTCAAAGTCCTGCTCGGTGTAAAGAATCACGTCGGATGCGCCGGCCTCGCGCGAAAGCTCAGCTTTCTCCTTGGTGGAGACAGTGGTGATAACGCGCGCGCCGATACGTACAGCAATCTGCGTGAGGAGCAGTCCGACACCGCCGGCTCCCGCATGCACGAGCGCGGTATCGCCCTTCTTGAGCGGATAGGTGGAGAGAGCAAGATAATGCGCGGTCATGCCCTGGAGCATGGCCGCGGCGGCGCACTCCAGGCTCAAGCCCTCAGGAACCTTTACTAGTTGAGCCGCGGGAACGAGAGCGTACTCGGCGTAGCTGCCAATCATGCTGGTGGAGGCAACGGCATCGCCGGCTTTGAATCCGTTGACTCCAGGGCCAAGTTCTTCCACCGTGCCCGCGGCTTCGCTGCCCGGGATCATGGGGAACGAAGCTTTGTAAACGCCCTTACGAAAGTAGACCTCAATGAAATTAACGCCGGTGGCCTCGATGCGAATGAGAACCTGGCCGGGTTCTGGTTGAGGGATGGGCAGGTCGACAAGATGCAGAGCTTCAGGGCCGCCGGTCGACTGGATCTGGATGGCTTTCATGACTTGCTCAAGAATGAACCTCGAGGGCGGGCTAGAGCAAGAGAATTGGAAAGTCTATTTCCCTGCTAAAGGTTCTCGTCCTTGCTCTCCGAAAGCAAGGTCCGCTCGTCAGAGGATTCCAGACGCACCAAGCGGTCGATCGTGTAGGACGTTGGGCGCTGGCTACTGTAATAGTGGCGCACCTGCAGTTCACCGAGCAGCCCGAGAGCGAGCAACTGAACGCCAGAGACGATGAGGACGGAAGCAATGACGAACATGGGGCCGTGTAACTCCATCAGATCCAGATGGGGATTGAGCAATTTCATTCCCAGCAGGATCGCAGCCATGACACTGCCGGCAAACATGGCAAAGACGCCGCAACCGCCGAAGAAATGCAGCGGACGGCTCATGTGCTTCAGCAGGAAACGGATGGTCATCAGATCAAAGATGACCTGAAAGGTCCGGCCCAGGCCGTAATGGCTTTTGCCGCGCACGCGTTTCAGATTGCGGATGGGTATTTCGCAAATCGATGCGCCGTACAAGCTGGCCAGTGCGGGAATGAAGCGATGCATCTCGCCGTAAAGCGGAATGTTCTGGATGACCTCGCGACGATAGGCCTTGAACGTGGTGCCGAAGTCGTGGATGGGAACTCCGGAGAGCCGCGCCATAATCCAGTTGGCGCAGGCGGAGGGAATGCGGCGAAAGATGAAGTTGTCGATGCGCACTTTGCGCCAGCCGGAGACAACGTCATAGCCTTCATCGAGTTTTTCAAGAAATGCAGGAATGTCATTGGGGTCGTGCTGCAGGTCTCCGTCCATGGCCAGCACAAATTCGCCCGAGGCATGATCGAAACCGGCGGCAAGAGCGGAAGTCTGGCCGAAGTTGCGGCGAAGCTTGACGATGAGGACGCGGCTATCGACGGCGGCCACCTCCTCCAGGAGTTTGAACGTCCGGTCGCTTGACCCGTCGTCAACGAGAATCAATTCAAAAGATTCATCCACCTGCTCCATGACTTGCTTGAGCCGTGCATACAGGATGGTCACGTTCTCTTCTTCGTTGTGAAAGGGGACAACGATCGAGTATTTCGCCATTTCGCTCCTTTTGACGCCTTAGATGCGCGAAGGGACGTCTGGGGCAAACCCCTGAAATCAAATGGATGCAGTTCGGAGCCTGAATTTGGATCTCGCTGCAAAGTGGAGAGTCAATTTGGGCTGAGGCCTCTCGGGCTACTCCCGCATCTCCATCTCGCCAAGCATCGTCTGCATCTCATTAAGGGCATGCGTGTTACCGCTTCGCGCGGCACAAGCAATGCCAGCTCTGAGCCGTCCCACAGCCTCCGGCTTTCTGCCCGCGCCAGCCAACGTCTGCGCAGACATGAAGTAGCCTGGAGTGTAATCAGGATCGTTGGCTAAGAGTGTATCAAATTCTGAAATCGCAGCATTGATTTCGCCGCAGTTCGCCAATTCCATGGCGATTCCATAACGGGCGAAGCTGTTCTTTGGGTCGAGCGCGAGAATCTCTCTCAATCCTGCAACTTTATCCATTTTGCCTGTATCCGGCCGTTTTTGCTTGATCGGACTGTGAAGGATTTGCGGTTTTGCCGCGGATTGCCCACACTGGAAGATAGAAGAATGGGCAAATCATCCGGGCCAAAGCGGCCGCTGAATCTATTTTAACTGGCGCGCGATGAAGGCGGTCAAAAGAAAAGTGGAAATGGAGGGGGCATGAGTAGCCAGGAGCTGCACCCCAAGGTGCGCACGGTGGCCAGCACGCAGTCAGAGAAGACAGAGATCGTGCTGCCCAACGACACCAACATGCTGGGCCATCTTCTGGGCGGGCGGCTGATGCACTTTATTGACCTCACCGGCGCCATGGCCGCCTACAGACACGCGAGAACCAACGTGGTGACGGCGTCAATGGACCACATCGACTTCATCCGGCCCGTACACCTGGGCGACCTGGTTACGCTGAAGTCGAGCGTAAACCGCGCATTCACGAGCTCCATGGAATTGGGAGTGAAAGTGTGGGCGGAGAACACGCGGACTGGCGAAGTGGCGCACGTGGCCAGCGCGTACCTGGTGTTTGTTGCGGTCGACGAACAAGGACGCGTGCAGAAGGTCCCAGAGCTGAAGCCGGAAACGCCGGACGAGGTGCGGCGCTATGAGGATGCCCTGCGGCGACGCGAACATCGCGAACGCGAGAGCGTGCGGCGCACGGAGGGCAAACTGGCTGTGGCGGCGCTGGCCGAAGCGGAAGAGAAACTCTGAAGTGCACTTCGTGCCATCTGACATAATCCGGCGCCGATCTGAAACAATCGAATCAGGAGCAACGAAAAAACGATGGCTCATTCCCAAACCATGCCTTCGCCGGTAGCTTTGCCCGGCGTTTCGAAGATCGTCGCGGTCGGTTCAGGAAAAGGCGGCGTGGGTAAAACCACGATAGCCGTGAACCTGGCTGTCGCGCTGAGCAAGCTGGGCCAGCGCGTGGGGCTGATGGACGCGGATGTGTACGGGCCCAACGTGCCGCTGATGATGGGTAGCTCGCAGGCGCCAAAGATTGGCGAAGGCAATATGATCGAGCCCAACCTGACGCACGGCCTGAAGACTATATCGATTGGGTACATCTCGCCCGGAGACAAGCCGCTGGTGATGCGCGGCCCGATGCTGCACCAGATCATCCGCCAGTTCTTGCAGCAGGTGAACTGGGGCGAGCTGGATTATCTGATCGTCGATCTGCCGCCGGGCACGGGCGATGTGGCCATTTCACTGGTGCAGACTGTGCCGTTGACCGGCGCGGTTGTGGTGTCAACGCCCAGCGATGTGAGCCTGGAGGATGCGCGGAAGGCTCTCGAAATGTTCGCGCAGGTCAATGTAGAAGTGCTGGGGATCGTGGAGAACATGAGCCACTTTACCTGCCCGCATTGCCAGCATGAGATCGACATCTTTTCGCGCGGCGGCGCGGAGCGCACGGCCAAGCAATTCAACGTGCCGTTTCTGGGAGCGATCGAACTGATTCCGGCAATCCGCGAGGGCGGTGACCGGGGTTTGCCGGTGGCGCTTGCCGGGCCGAAGAGCCCGCAGGCCGCGGCGTTCTACACGATGGCGCAAAAGGTGATGGAGCAGGCAGAGAAGGCGGCCGCTGCGGCGTCGGACGTGATCGAGATCAAGTAGGGGACAACCCGCGGGAACGTGAATCTCAATTCATGACGAAAAAGCGGGGCTTGCGCCCCGCTTTTCCATTTCCAGGGATCCAAACAATTCTTTGCAGAGGGATTTACCGCCAGTGGCCTTCGATCAGAACCCAGCCGTCGCCACGCCGTTCCCAGTGATGGGCGACCCAAACGCCGCCCTCATGCGGTGGATGCGCCCAATAGCCATGCACCCAAACGTAATGGTGGCCGTCCCAGCGGTGATAGCCATCGACCCACACCCATCCTGGATGCGATGGATGCTCGTGATGCTCAACGATTGGCGGCGGCGGAGCAATGCGGACGACGATCTGCGCAAATGCGGCCGCAGGAGTAAGACACAAAGCGAGCAACCCTGCCAAAACTGTCTTTTTCACAGGAATCTTAAACCTCCGTGGTTTAGATCTGCCGGAATCGGGAAGCCTTTTCCTGGCGAATAATAGTATCAACCCATTGGCCGAGAATTGGTTGCGCATTGTTGAAAAAAGCGCCTCGCGAACCATTCCGTTCAATCGAGATGCGCTCCGGCGCCGCACGGCTAGCCGGCAAGAGTCACCGGCTCCCTCGGCGCGAAAACGTTGCCCAGGCGCTGAATCTGCGCACCCACGCCGATCAGCTTCTCCTCGAAGCGCTCGTAGCCACGATCCATGTGATAAACACGATCGACAATCGTTTCGCCTTCGGCGACAAGGGCCGCAAGCACCAGAGAAGCAGAGGCGCGCAGATCGGAACACATCACGGCGGCGGAGGTGAGCCGAGCCGGGCCGCGCACCGTAGCGGCGCTTCCGTCCACCTTGATGTTGGCGCCCATGCGGACCAGTTCCTGCACATGCATGAAGCGGTTTTCGAAGATATTTTCTCGGACCTGACTCACGCCATCAGCCTGCGTGGCCAGGGCCATGTACTGGGCTTGCATATCGGTTGGGAAACCGGGATACTCCTCGGTCGAGATGTCGGCGGCGTGCAACTCGGAGGCGCGGACGCGAATCGAATCGGGGCCGAGAACGTCAATGCGCGCGCCGGCCTCCTGAAGCTTGGCCATCACGGCGCCAAGGTGAGACGTGTTGCAGTTGGCGACAATGAGGTCGCCGCCGGTGATCGCGCCGGCGATGAGGAAAGTTCCGGCCTCGATGCGGTCGGGGTTGATACGGTAGCGCGCACCGTGCAGGCTGCTGACGCCGTGCACGCGGATCGTGGCCGTGCCGGCGCCCTCAATCTGCGCGCCCATGGCGCTGAGCAGCGCGGCGAGATCGACGACTTCAGGCTCGCGCGCGCAGTTCTCCATCAGCGTGTCGCCCTCAGCGAGCGCGGCGGCCATCAAAAGATCTTCGGTTCCGGTGACAGTAATTTTGTCAAAGACGAGATGCGCGCCGCGCAGGCGTTCCGCGCGGGCCTCGAGATAGCCGTGCTCCTGCTCGATCACCGCGCCCATCTTCTCCAGGCCCTTGATGTGCAGGTCGATGGGACGGCCGCCGATGGCGCAACCGCCAGGCATGGCCACTCGCGCCACGCCGGCACGGGCGATGAGCGGGCCCAGAACCAGAGAGCTGGCGCGCATGGTCTTCACGATTTCGTAGCGGGCAACGGGATCTGAGAGCGTGCGGCAACTGATCGTGGTGCGGTCTTTCAACTCACCTTCGCGGAGTTCCACCTCGGCGCCCATCGAAGCCAGCAGCCGCCGCTCGGTTTCAATGTCGCGCACCTGCGGAATGTTTTCGAGGGTGACCTCATCCTCAGTGAGGATAGCCGCAGCCATACAGGGCAATGCCGAATTCTTGGCGCCGGAGACGCGGATGGTGCCGACGAGAGGATTGCCGCCCCGAATAACGAACTTATCCATATAAATGCGGGCCTTCAGCCTTTAGACATGTGAGCGTGTGCAGCTTTCAGCTTCTAGCTCTCGGCTCCAAAGTGTCAATGCGGAAGGCAGATGATGCGAGGTACGAAGGATTGTGCTGCCGACCGGCCGATGGCGAGAGAAGTCTCGGCCAGCCCACTCTGATGATCAGGCTCTGGACTGTGCCCTGGCTCGATTCAGATCGGCGCGCGGAGTTCTGGCCGGCAGGTGCGCCGACTAATTCGACCCCTTGAAGGATGGCGCGGAACGGAAAGAGAACGTTTGGCCGACCGAAGAGAATCGCACAGTGCTCCAGCGATATGAGTCGGCGGACTGCGGCTCGGAGCTCTCGCTGTAGCTCCGCTCCGGTTGTACCGGTCTTTCCCAATTCGTTGCTGCGCGCCGTTCTAATAGCTGACTACAGTTCATTGCTTACCTCCTGAGCCCGGGAAGATCGGCTTTTGCCGCCCTCCCGTTGCCTTAGCAGAACCTAGTTGCCGGTTTGAGCCGCGGGAACCAGACGGAGCGGCTCACTAAGCGTGAACAGCAGAACTGTGCCGTCATCCAGCGTTGCCTGTGGATGATCGACCAGCAGATGGACCGTGATGACACTTGCGCCGATAATTCCGCCCGCCAGCGCTCCACCGGGCCCTGCGATCATGGCGCCTGTTACGACGCCTGCCCCGGCAACAGCGCCGTATTCGATGCCGACTTTCTTCAAGCGCGAGCCGGGTGTAATAGCGCCTTCGCCACCGACTCGATCGTTCGAGCCAGGCGCACCGGTGGTTTCAGCGTAAAGATGGAAGCGCGAACCATCGTTGAGAGTTACGAACTCCGGTTGCAGGCGCATGGAGCCGTGGCCCGCAAAGTGGCCGCTCGATACTGAGGCGACTTTGCCGTCGATTTCAGCACCTGCAGGAATAAGAACCTGACCGTCCTGCATCACGTCGGACACAACGCGAGTGCGAAACGAATCGCCGTTCTCGTTCATGGCCGACGAGAGGCGATCCATAAGGCGAACGCGGATGACTGCGCCTTCGCCCAGCGTGCCGGGAGGCAACGGGGCCGGGTGCACGATATCGCCATCGGGATCGCTCAGGTCTGGATCGGTCCGGGTCATGCGTTCATTCAGCGCAGGCGCAGCCGTATTATCCGGCGCTACCTGCACGATGCCGTCGTCGGTGCCGTCCGCCTGGTTAGCCTGCATGTTGCCCGTCGGCATATTGCCGGCGGGACCATCGCTCGTCGGGACGGTGTAGAGCGACCCGTCGAGAGAGCGTTGGGCCGGCTGTGCCTGTGCGGGTAGCTGAGCGGGCGTGTAATGGCTGGGGGATGGCTTGGCTTGGGGCGCAGGCTCCGGCGCAGGAGTGGAAATGGTGTCATCGGGGGGCGGGTTGGAAGTGCCCGCGTACGGGGAAGACTGGTTTGCCCCTTGCGCTCCCAACAGGGCCGCACCAGCGGCCAAAATAACGTAGACGACGATGGTCCGTTTCATCCCGATCTCCTCTCCCGGAGCAAAGATCTTCTTACCTCGGTTAGACCCTGCGGGGACGGGAAAGTTCTGCACCCGCAGCACCTGTCCAGCCGCAGGCGTAAAACCAGCCAATGTAAGCGTAGCGCGACATTGGGCAATGGCGCATTGGTGGATAACTGGTGCGTGCCGCGGACGGCAAGAATCAAGATGGTTATCTTTCTCGCGTAAATCGCTGACTCTCGATGTGTGACCGCCGCCACAGGGGCGATCCACAACCGGTTTGTTAGAATCCGAACGGATAGAGCCATTTTTTCCACAAGCATTTTTCGCTGGACGGAGAGAATTTTTTGCACGAACCAGGGCTTTTGGACACCATTCATAGCGCCGCCGGAGAAGCCCTGGCCGTGGATCGCCGTCCCCAACTGAATGACCGGCTGCAGCACCGCATTTTGAGGAGCAATATGACTGAGATCGTTGCCATTCGTGCCCGCGAAGTTCTGGACTCGCGCGGAAACCCGACCGTGGAGGCTGATGTCATTCTGGAAAGCGGCGAGATGGGCCGCGCGATTGTGCCTTCGGGCGCTTCGACCGGCGAGCATGAGGCCGTGGAACTCCGTGACGGCGACAAGAGCCACTACATGGGCAAAGGCGTGCTGCAGGCCGTCGCCAACGTGGAAACGGTGATTGCGCCCGAGCTGGAAGGCATGGACGCGGCCAATCAGCGGCTCATCGATCAGTCGATGATTGCGCTGGATGGATCGCCGAACAAGGGCAAGCTGGGCGCGAACGCGATTCTGGCAGTCTCAATGGCGACGGCCCGCGCAGTGGCGCAGACGTTGGAAATTCCGCTCTATCGCTACCTGGGCGGCGTGAACGCCAGCGTGCTGCCGACGCCGATGCTCAACGTGCTGAACGGCGGCGCGCACGCTGACTCGAATGTCGACTTTCAGGAATTCATGATTATGCCCGTGGGTGCGGAGCGCTTCAGCGAAGCATTGCGCTGGGCGGCAGAGACTTTCCACACGCTGAAGAGCGTGCTCAAGAAGAAGGGCTACAACACCGCAGTGGGCGACGAGGGCGGATTCGCGCCTTCGCTTAAATCGAATGCCGAAGCCATCGAGCTGATCCTCGAAGCCATTGAGCAGGCCGGCTACAAATCCGGCGAGCAGATCGCGATTGCGCTCGATCCGGCGTCGAGCGAGTTCTACGACGCCGAGAAGAAAAAGTATGTATTCAAGAAGGGCGACAAGAGCGAGCTGACCAGCGAGCAGATGGTGGATTTCTACGAGAACTGGATCAAGCAGTACCCGATCGTTTCGCTGGAAGACGGCCTGGCCGAGGAAGACTGGGCGGGATGGAGAATCCTGACCGATAAGCTGGGCGGCCGCATCCAACTGGTCGGCGATGACATCTTCTGCACCAACATCAAGCTGTTGCAGCGCGGTATCGAAGAGGGCGTGGCCAATTCCATTCTCATCAAGCTGAACCAGATCGGCACAGTGACCGAGACGCTGGAAGCGATCGACCTTGGCCGCCGCTACGGCTATACGTCGGTCATTTCGCATCGTTCGGGAGAAACCGAAGACACGTTTATCGCCGACCTTGCCGTGGCTACTGGAGTAGGCCAGATCAAGACCGGATCGGTGAGCCGGACTGACCGCATTTCGAAGTACAACCAACTCCTGCGGATTGAGGAAGAGCTGGGATCTGGCGCTGTGTACTTGGGACTTGAGGGGCTGAATTACAACGAATAAGCAATCGGCATTCGAAATAGGAATAGGGCGGAGCGCGATGCTCCGCCCTTTTGCTGCTTAATGCCTTCAATATATGCTTAGCGCTACCGGCTCGCGCCCGTACTCTTCGCCTTGTTGACTGCCTGCTCGATTGCTGCAGCGTCTCCCAGATAATAATGACGTATCGATTTCAGATTCTCGTCAAGCTCCTGCACCATGGGCACGCCGGTTGGAATGTTGAGATCGACAATCTTGTCGTCGGGAATGTCCTCGATGTACTTCACGAGGGCGCGCAGGCTATTGCCGTGGGCCGCAATGACGACTTTCTTTCCTGCCCGGATCGCGGGAGCGATGGCTTCGTGCCAGCAAGGCAGAAAACGATCGACCGTGTCCTTGAGACATTCGCTCAACGGTAGCTCTCGCTTTGTGAGACTGTGATAGCGCGGGTCCTTCCCCGGATATCGCGGATCGGTCTCTTCCAGAGCCGGCGGGCGAATGTCATAGCTTCGCCGCCAGATTTTCACCTGGTCCTCGCCGTACTTCGCTGCCGTCTCCGCCTTATTGAGCCCCTGCAGCGCCCCGTAATGCCGTTCGTTCAGCCGCCAGTCGCGCTCGACGGGAATCCACATCAGGTCCATCTGGTCGAGCGTGATCCACAAGGTGCGGATCGCGCGCTTGAGCACCGAAGTAAACGCGATATCGAAGGTATATCCCTGCTCCTTCAACGTCAAACCGGCTCGCGTCGCCTCTTCTCTGCCCTTGTCTGACAGGTCAACGTCCGTCCAACCGGTAAACAGGTTTTCCTTGTTCCAAATGCTCTCTCCATGACGTAGCAAAACGACCTTATACATGCAAAGCTCTCTTTCCTAAGTCGGAATCTCTTTTTTCGTTGATGATTCGCTTCAATTATACGGAATCGCCGCTTCGCTTTTCGGACCCTGCGGCAGCGCCCAGGGCGCATCCATCCCCGAACGCAAGAAGGCCTCCCGCTTTGGGAGGCCTTTACTTGGGAGGGCAGATTGCGTCTCAGCGAGGACGAAGCGACTTGATAGCAGCGGGCAGGTGCTCCTCAATCAGCCGCGCACGCTCCGCGGCGATGCCACCCAAATACGATGGGGCCGGCGTGGCCATCAGCACCAGTGCCAAGGCGATGAGCGAGAAGCAGAACCCGGCGATCCCTGCCGAAATCAACATGTGGTACATGTCGAAGATGTCCAGTCCCAGAACCTTGAAGGCGACATGCTCCAGCGGCTTGATGTGCTCAAAAACTGCGAGTGCGAAGAGGAAGAAAAGCGCGGCGGTCGAGGTGAGGACAGCCAGTGTCACGTCAAGACTGCGATGGAATTTTTGGCGTGCGCGGCAACGGGCGCACTCAGCAAAGTGATTTTCGTAATCACGGCGCATTTCGGGGGAGATGCCGGAAATGTCATAGCGCCAGCTTGCCAAGATTGCGCCTACGACCCGGTCGGTACACTTATCGGCCAGTGTAGACATAAAGAGTCACCCTGCAAAGAAAGTCAGTTCAACCTCGGAGCTTCCACCCGCGGGTCGGGTGAAGCTGCCTATTGGACGCCGGATCCCTGGTGACCGATGCACAACGTCCCGAAAAAACAGCTCGCCAGGATCGATTACCTGGCGTCTTGAACGGCCCCTTTTCACGACTGTTTTGGGCCGTAACTTACGTTGATTGTAATCTTTTTGGCTAGAATCGGATAGCCGAAAGTGGCTGGTGTTGCTCGGCCAGTAACAGCCGGTTGGCGAGAAGGCTTGCACGGCCCAGCAAGGCGTGTTCGGCTGCCACCCTGGCAAGCTCAGGAAGATTATTGTTTTCAGAAAGATGCGCCAAGATGACATAGGCCGCCTGGCCGTCGTAGGCGGTCGACAGGAACTCGGCGGTGGCGTCATTCGAGAGGTGCCCAACCCGGGAAAGCACCCTTTGCTTGACCGACCACGGGTAGGGACCGTCGCGAAGCATTTCCAGGTCGTGATTGGACTCGAGCAGCAGCAGGTCGAGGTTCTGGAGCTGCTGTTTCACGTTGGGCGGAACGTAGCCGAGATCCGTGGCAAAACCCATGCGGACGCCTTCGGAACTGAGAACAAAGCCAACCGGATCGGCAGCGTCATGGGGAATCGTGAACGGGCTCAGGACGATATCGCCGATGGTAAACGGCTCGCCGGCGCGGAAGTATTCGACCGCCGGCAACCACGTGGGATCTTCCTTCATTGAGGGCGGCTTCGTAGACCCGGATTTCTCAGTCGGGTCCGGCTCAATATCCGTGGGTTGGAATGCCCCGGCGACCTTGGTTTGACACTCGATCCCGGCTTCTTCGGCCTCGGATTCTTCCGGATCGCCGATTTCGGCAGCGGTTTCCAGTACCGAAGCTTCCGGCTCGGCCTCACGCTCTGCAGCCTGTTTACGGCACTGCTCAAGCCACTGAGCGTAGGTCATCTGGCGGCGCGGCGTGAGCCAGCGCATCCAGGCTCGGTGCGTGGGCTCAGTAAAGTAAACCGGGATGCCAAGTTTGCGCGCGGTTACGGCCAGGCCGTTCACGTGGTCCTGGTGCTCATGGGTGATCACGATGGCGTCCAGGGTTTCAGGAGCCTCTTCAGCGAGCTTCATGCGCCGGAAAAGCTCGCGGCAGCTCAGCCCGGCGTCAACGAGGATCCGCGTGCGCCCGCCAGAGACAACCGTGCAGTTTCCTTTGGAGCCCGAGGCCAGCACGGTGAAACGCACCATGCTTTGAGAATACAATCAACCGCGCCGGCCTGGGAGAATCCGCCCGTCAATGCGCCGACAACCAGCTAAGAATTCGTTTGCGGCAGCTCGCACATCAATTCAATGGGGTTGCCGTCGGGATCGCGGAACGAAGCAAGCCACAGATCGTGGTCGGACATCCGCGCAACACGAAACGGTTTCTGAATGAAATCCACCCCCTTACCGGCAAGCGTCTGATGTGCTGAATGGATGTCGGGAACCCGAAAATACACGATGGTTCCACTCGGCGCGACCGGCGTGCTTGAGGTTCCGATGGCAAAACGAATTCTTCCGCATTGAAAGAAAGCCATCGTGCCGGCATCGAAGAGGAACTGCATGCCGAGAATGTCTCGGTAGAACTCCTTCGATCGCTGGAGATCGCTGACTGTGACTGCGATCTGCCCGATCTCTTCAAGACGCACCGGCGTATGAACTTCGTTTTCTTGTCCTTTCATCCGTTCCTCCATTTCTCCCGCAATACTCACGCTTTCACCCTCAATCTTGCGGGTTGGCAGGAATCTCAATAGAGACCACCGTGCCGCGTCCGGGGTTCGAGACCACGTTAAAACTGGCCTGGTTGCCGTAGAGCACTTCCAGCCGCTCCTGCACGTTTTTCATGCCAATGCCTGAGCCGGTGCGGCGAATCGCGGACTCGGGACGCCCGGTCATGCCTACGCCGTCATCGGAGACTTCGATAGAGACCCGATCGCCCTCAAGGCGGCTGCGCAGTGTGACCGTGCCGCCGTGAATGCGCGGCTCCAGGCCGTGCTTGATGCTGTTTTCGACGAGAGGCTGCAGCAGAATACTGGGCACCAGGACCTCCAGCGTGCGCGGGTCGATATCCTTTTCAACGCGCAGCTTGTCGGAGCCAAAGCGGACGACCTCGATGTCGAGGTAATCGTCGGTGAATTTCAATTCGTCGCGCAAGGGTACGTAGGCGTCGTGATCCTTGAGCAGCGCGCGGAGGATGCTGGCCAGTTTGACGGTCATCTGGCGGGCCATCTCCGGCTTGCTGCGGACGAGAGATGCGATCGAGTTGAGCGTGTTGAAGAGGAAGTGAGGATTGATCTGCCGCTGCAAGGCGTCGAGCCGGGCTTCGAGCACCAAGCGCTTTTGCTCTTCGAGTGACATCTCGACGCGAAGGGCATTCCACACTTTAATGGCGACTCCCACCGAAATCGGCGCGCACAGCCAGACCAGCGCCTGCAGCCACAGATTGCTCGCGAGCAGGGCGAAGAGGCGATGCGGAAAGGCGTGGGCGATCCAGTCTCGAGCCATTTCCATCACCGCAATCAGAACCAACAGCAGGAACTGGCGGTCGATGCGCGGCTTGATCAGGTTGCGGCGCACCCAGCGGTAGAGGCTCAGGTCGATGAAGGGTGTGAAGGACCAGATCTCTTCCTTTTCCACAAAGCGGCCGATCATTCCGGCGGCGAGACCCAAAACAACGTCAAACGGCAGCGCGAGATATTCGTGGTGCAGAACCGCAGGGACAGACAACACTCCGCCGCTGAGCATGGCCCAGCCCGGCCCGACCAGCAGTCCAAGCAGAATCACGGTCTCAAAAGAAATGTCGGCGGCGAGAAAGTTGGGAACCCGAAACCGAAGCCAAACCCCAAGCGTAAGCGGCACCAGGAAAAAAGCCAGCAGCGCCAGGGTTTGTTGAGAACTCCGCTTCTCGGCAAAAAACAGGCGGCGAAAAGTGGTGACGCGCGCCAACACGCTGGCCACCGAGGCGACCACGCCCAACTTCACCAGCAGAGTGATCCAGATAAGGTTGTCGGTCACAGGATCAATGTACCGCGCTGTACTTCCCGAAGGCGAGAAGAGTCGAGGCCTCTAAAGCTCAATGCGAATGAAGATCGCACCTTCGGTGGGATGCTCCGAGTATGGCTCCGCGCGCTTGAAGCCCATGCGGTCGTAGAGAGCCAATGCTTCGTGCATCGCCGGCATCGTATCACCAACGATCTCTCGGTAGCCGGCAGCACGCGCTTCGGCCATCACCCATTCGAGCAGGGCGCGACCAAGGCCAGAGCCACGGAATGCCGGGCGAACGTAAAGGCGCTTGGCCTCGGCGCGACGCGAATCCACGCGACGCAACGCGATGCATCCGGCCGGATCGCCATTGACGGTGGCCAAAGCGAGGTGGCCGCCGGGTGGGGCATAGGCGCCGGGGAGGCTCGCGACTTCGTCACCGAAATTCTGAAAGCAGGGCGTGAAGCCAAACGAGTCCCAGTATTCCAACAGCATGGCGCGCACGGATGCAACCGCGGCTTCCCCTTCAACCGGGATGATCTTTATGGTGGGTGTCACGCGAGCCACTTGCTTTGAGACGATATCGTCTGTTCAAAGTCACTATCAACACCAAAATCGGCCCCGCCCGTAGAATAAAAGCATGGCACTAGAAAGCGTAAGAAAGGTCGCCGAGGCCGATTTCCCTACGCGCTGGGGCAACTTCCGCATCCTGGGCTTCGCGGGAGCGCGGAGCGAAGCACAGCCAGGATGTGACGCGCCGCGGACGGTCGAGGATTTGGTGGCGCTGGTGATGGGCGATATTCATGCCGCGCCGCCGTTGGTCCGTATTCACTCGCAATGCCTGACGGGAGACGTCTTCGGCTCACTGCGCTGCGATTGCCGGCTGCAGCTGGAGATGGCATTGTCGAAGATTGCAGAAGAGGGCGCTGGCATTCTGCTCTATGAACAGCAGGAAGGCCGCGGCATCGGCCTGATGGCCAAGCTCAAGGCATACGAGTTGCAAGATCAGGGACTCGACACCGTGCAAGCAAATGAGAAGCTGGGCTTCGCCGCCGACTGCCGAGATTACGACCTGGCAGCTGGGGCATTGAAGGTGCTCAACGTCTCAAGCGTGCGCCTCATGACTAACAATCCCGACAAGGTTGCTGCATTGGAGGCCGCGGGGATCACCGTAACCGAGCGCGTCTCGGCGGAGGTCGAATCCCAGGAGAGCTTCGAGCGCTATCTCAGAACGAAGCAGGAAAAAATGGGCCATATTCTCGAACATCCAGGCGCAGTCGATCGTTAGGAATACTCAAGCCAGATTTCTTCGATCCATAGCGCAAACGGTCCTCTGCTCCAAAAGAACATAGCGCCAGCCGAAGGCCTCCGAAAGCTGGCTCTGGCTTGCGTTTGCAGGTACTTGCAAGCTGGCTTCCTACCCCGCTCAGCAGCGCCAAGTCCTTCAATAATCGTGCTAGAATCGCTGTCACTGGATGTGCGATGATCGAGGCTCAAGCGCAGTACGGAACCACGTCGGAACTGACCGCGGAGATGGTCCGCGCGCAGCTTGAAATGCTGGTTCGCGATGAAGTCTTCCGCTCCAGCAAGCGATCCGTTGCTTTCCTCCGATACGTGGTGGAAATGACCTTGAGCGGGTCCGCCGATCAGATCAAGGAACGCACCATCGGCGTCGAGGTCTTCGGCAGAGACCCATCGTACGATACAAACCTCGATCATATTGTGCGCACCGCAGCCACAGAGCTGCGCAAGAGACTCGCCTCCTACTACGTTGACGAAAAGCATCGCTCCGAACTGCGCATGGGGCTCATTCCGGGTTCGTATGTTCCCCGGTTTACACTCCCAGGGCAAACCCGACACATCGGTGTCGAGACTGAGATCGAGACGGAACAGCCCGAGCCGCCGTTTGAAACCCACGCAGCGCGCATTCACATTGGACCGGTTCCCGTCGGTGGACTGAGGAAGCCGGCAGCTTGGTGGAAGCGATCATATATCGGCGCTTTTGCAGCGGTCGTCCTCGCGGCCGCGGCGTTCTCCGCATACACGTGGTTGCATCGGGCCAATCCCGAAGATCTGTTCTGGAAACCCGTGCTGGATACCCCGGGCCCGGTGCTGCTGGTGGTTGGCGATCATCCGAATGGGCCTCCTACGCTACCGGACGTGGGCGGAAATGGAAGCCCCGTCACCCCTGTGCCTAGTTCCGACTCATCCGAAACGGTTCCCTTCGCGGACACCGTGACCATTGCCAAGGTCGTTGGCACGCTTGAGGCTCGAAACAAGCAGGTCCTCATTCGCAGAGGCAATGAGAGTTCATTCTCCGACCTCCGCAACGGCGCAGTCGTTCTTATCGGGGCCTTCAATAACGAGTGGAGTTTGCGCCTGACCAGGCAGTTGCGCTTCAGCCTGGCCATGGATGCGGATCGGCATCTCATCTACATTCGCGATGCGAAGAACCCCTCTTCGCGCAGTTGGAGCTGGGGCACCAACCAACCGCGCGATCCTGCGACCGGAGCAAACAGCCCCAAGCTTGAGGATTTTGCCTTAATCTCCCGGATCAGGGATTCGGAGACAGGGCACGTTGTGGTTGTGATTGGTGGGCTCTATACCTATGGCACCGAAACCGCCGGCGAGTTTCTCACCGATCCGAACCTGATGCAGGCCATTGCCCGGGCTGAGCGTCTGAATGGAAATGAGCAAAACCTGCAAGTCGTTTTGGGGACGACTGTTACAGACGGAACCCCTGGCCCCCCCAAGGTCGTGGCGGTATCGGCCGAATGAATGCGTCTTTCCACTCAATTGCGTAGCGTTTCTTGAATCTGGATAAACCAAGGAAAATCATAAGGATAGTCTAAATTCCTGACCGTCAGGGACGGTACCTGTCTCATCAACTGTCAACCTATTTCAATACAAACTTCGCTGCTCGTATTATCGTGCGCCCGATGTTCTATGTTTTGGGCGCCAAGCGATTGTTCCCACCCACAGGGGCAACATTTCAGGAGGCAAAAATGAGAGCTTATCCCAAGTTCATCGGCTGTTTTATCGCCGTTCTCGCGTTGAGCGTTTGCATTTCAAGCCGGATGTCGGCACAGGGGCTTGGAAGCATCAACGGCACGGTGACTGACGCCAGCGGCGCTGTAGTCGCCGGCGCCCAAGTCACGGCAACCCAAGCCGCAACGGGGATCTCGTCCACGACCACGACAGGTAGCCAGGGGGCCTACGTTTTCCCGATTCTGTCGCCCACAAATTACAACATCATGGTAAAGGCGATGGGATTCCAGACCTCCACAGAGAAAGGCGTTTCCCTGCGCGCCGATGCCGCAGTGACGGTGAACATCATCTTGAAGCCCGGCGCCACGACTGAAACGGTGACGGTGAGTGCCGACACCGCTCAGGTGGACGTCACAACGGGCACGCTCTCCCAGGTGATCGGGGCATCGCTAATGAACGCTCTTCCGCTGGAGGGCCGCAACGCAGCGCAACTCACAGAAGGGGTGGCCGGAGTCACGATCGCCCCCACAGCGCAGGCAGACCAGGGGAACACAAAGACCTTCCCCGACGTCGTCGCCATCTCGGCCAACGGCACGTTTGTGGGGCAAACCAATTACATGCTCGACGGCGGCAACAACGTGGACGAGTACACCAACGTCAACGAGCCCTTCCCCATGCCCGACGCGTTGCAGGAATTCAGCATCGAAACCAACAACTACAACGCAGAGTACGGCCAGAACGCAGGCGGCGTGGTCAACATCATCACGAAGAGCGGAACAAACCGGTATCACGGCGACCTGTTTGAGTATGTCCGGAATCGCGCCCTCAACGCCGCGCCGTGGTACACCTACAGCGCCACGACCCACGCGAAAACCGTCGATGCGCTCAAACGCAACCAATTTGGCGGCACGGCCGGCGGGCCGCTGGACATTCCGCATATCTTTCACAGCAACAAGGCGTTTGGATTTTTCGGTTACCAGAAGACCATCGATCATGAAGCTTCCGGCACCGCTTCCAACATATTGCCCACAATTAACCAGGCGGGCGCGAACTCCTCGGGCGGCGCGCCGGGCACCAACAACCTCGTTTTTACCGATTGCGTCAACGACCCGCTCGATCCTTCGGCCATTCTCGCTTCCACAATCACTTGCCCGAGCGGCTCATCAAACGCGTGGAGCGCAACCGCCCTCAGCTCAGTGACCAAGAACTTTCTGAAGTATGTTCCGCCGCTGACGTCGACCGGCGCCGTTCTGTTCCAACAGCCGTCTCTTTGGAGCTTTGCCGAGATTACAGCCCGCGCCGATGAGGAGCTGACGCCGAAGGACAAGCTGACAGAGCGCTATTTCTCCGACGAATACATCTTGCAAGGCGTGGAGAACCTCTCAAATATTCTCAGCGTGGCTGACGGGGCTTCGAACCACTACTACAACTCGTTGATCTCCGAAACGCACACCTTCAGCGACCACGTGGTCAACAATTTCATCCTCAGCTACCAGCTTCAAAGAGACGTGCGCGGGCCCGTTTCAAGCAGCCTCGACGCGGCCGACCTTGGCGTCAACATCTGGCAGCCGACCTACAAGCAGATCAATCAGATTCAGGTGTCATCGGGTTATTTCAACATCAGCGTTAATCCGCAGGCGGCCTTTAGCCGTGCCAATTACACACTCACCGACGACATTCACTTCCTGGTCGGGAAGCACAACATCGACGCCGGCTATCACGGCGAATTGTCAAAAATCGACATCATCAACGACTACGAGCAACCGGGGCAATTCTTCTTTAACGCCAATGTCAGCGGCGACGGGATGGCTAGCTTCCTGTTCGGATATCTCTATCAGTTCAACCAGGCTTCGGGCCAGTACTTCAATGTCCGTGGCAAGTTCCAGGGAGCGTACGTTCAGGATAGTTGGAAGGCGAACCGCAACCTGACGCTGAATTACGGAATCCGGTACGAGCCCTTCATGCCCTGGCACAATCTTATCGGCCGCATGGGCGGCTTCTCCCCGACGCTGTGGCAATCGAACACGCATTCCACCGTGTTTCCACTCGCGCCGGCCGGCCTGCAGTTTACCGGCGATACGGGATTTAATTCGAATGGCGTCAAATCCGCATATAACCACTTCATGCCCCGCGTGGGCTTTGCGTATGACGTTTTCGGCAACGGAAAAACGGCTATCCGCGGCGGCGCAGGCGTGTTCTTCGACAGCCGCATTAATAGCACGTTGTTCAACATCTATTCCAACTCGGCGCCGTTTGTCGCTGCCGTGAGTTTGTTTTCGACTCCGACAGTGGGAATGAACTTCGCCAATCCATACGGCACCGCTCCCAATCCTGGCGGCGGCGTTGGAGTCGCGAATCCTTTCCCAGCGCCGCAGCCTCCGCCCAACACTTTTCCGATTTCGTCATCCAACAGCTGGCTCACTTTTGATCCTTACCGGGGTTTTCATGATCCAGTTGACTATGCGTGGAACCTCGCCGTCGAGCAGCAACTCACGAGCAGCTTCTCTCTCCAGGCTGCTTATGTTGCCACCCATGGGAGCCACGAATGGCAGGATCTCGAGCTGAACCCCGAAATTGGCGGGGTCCGCGAGTATAACCAGTCCGGCTGCGCGACGACGAATAGTTGTTACCCCTCATACATCACGGCGGCCAACACCGGCGGCAACACCAGCTTTAACTCGCTGCAGGTTTCCGCTGAGCAACGCATGCGTTACGGCCTGAACGTGCTCTTCAACTACACATGGTCGAAGGCTCTCAACGACATGCCTTGGAACCAGGCGGCGACCTCAATCGGCGGCGGCAACTCGTTCGTCTATCCGATCACTGTTCCGAACTTCAAGAAGCTCGACTACGGACCGGCAGACTTCGACCACCGGAGCGTTACGGCTCTCTCCTACGTCTACGCGGTTCCCAGGTTCCTCAACGATGCACCGGGCGCGGTGCGCTACATCCTTAACGATTGGGGGACGAGCGGAATCGTCCAGTACCGCAGCGGCGACCCGCTCACTGTCTGGTCGAGCTCTTCCAACAACTCGGCTTCGGGCCAGAATCGCGACCGCGCCGTGTGGTCAGGCGCAAGCCCGTACGGCGGTACTCCATGCCCATCGACGGTCAATTGCAGGAATTGGCTGAATCCAACGAGCTTTGCGGTGAATCCAGCCGGTACGTTTGGAAACGTTGTGAAGGGCGAGTTTACGGGCCCGCACTACATTGACTGGGATGGCAGCATCACGCGCAAGTTCCCAATCTCTGAAGCGAAATATCTCAGCTTCCAGGCGGACTACTTCAACCTAATGAACCATGCCAACCTTGGTGACCCTGGCACAACTTTGGGTGGGTCGTTCGGCAGAATTACGGGCAACACTCCGCAGAACACAGCGGCCGCAGCCAACCAGCCGCGTATTGCCCAACTGTCGCTGAAGTTGGTCTTCTAACAACTTTGGGGAGTGCGGCACGCTGCACTCCCCAACACATATGCAATAGCAATCGATGGATGGTCGAGTGCCGAGTAGAGCGGCAGCCGGAGGCCGTTTTTATCTCTAAAAGCAACCCGGACGGAAGCGAAAGGCCACTCGATGACGCAATCAGCAGAAATCGTCGCACAAATCCCGCTGCGAAAACTCCTGCTTTGCTTTTGTTTGGCGACGGCGTTCGCAACTGCGCGAGCGCAGGCCCCGCGCCAGGCTACGCAAGCCGTCTATCGCAATCCCATTCTTTTCGCGGACTACTCCGATCCTGACGTTATCCGTGACGGCCTGAATTACTATCTCGTCGCTTCCACCTTTCATTTCGTGCCCGGTATTCCCATTCTGCAATCGACCGACCTCGTCCATTGGACGATCATCGGCCACGTGGTCGATCGCCTGGACATGGACCCGCGTTACAGCATGATTGGCGGCAATCGCTACGGCAAAGGGGTGTGGGCGCCTTCCATCAGAAAGCACGATGGCCGGTTCTATGTTTACTTCCCCACCCCCAGCGAGGGGATTTACATGAGCACGGCAGAGAAGATCACCGGGCCATGGAGTGAGCCGCAAGTCGTGATCGCGGGTCCGGGTCTCGAAGACCCCTGTCCTTTTTGGGATGACGATGGAAACGCTTACTTGATTCACTCCATGACTGGCGCGGGTCCGCTCATCCTGCACCGCATGTCGCCGGATGGCAAGCACGTGCTCGACGATGGAAAGATCATTGTTCAGGACCCGGAGCACCTGCCTGTCCTCGAAGGGCCCAAGTTCTACAAGCGCGATGGATACTATTACATCTTTGCCCCCATCGGCGGCGTGGGCGGAGGCTCTCAGGTCGTGCTGCGCGCGCGGCAGATTTATGGTCCCTACGAGCATCGCGTGGTGCTCGCGCAGGGTTCAACAAACATCAACGGGCCGCATCAAGGCGGCTATGTGGAAACGCCGAGCGGCGAAGGATGGTTTGTCCACTTCCAGTCCGACGGCGCGCACGGGCGGATCGTTCACCTTGAGCCGGTCCGTTGGCACGATGATTGGCCGGTGATCGGCGCCGACCCAGACGGCGAGGCCGCTGGTCAACCCACACCCTCCGGCCCGATTCCAGGCAATCCTCGTGTAACCTCGCGCCAGCGGCCGCAGACGTCAGACGACTTCAACGGCGCAACACTCGGCCCGCAGTGGGAGTGGAACCATAACCCGGACGATGCACATTGGTCATTGAGCGCGCGGCCCGGATTTCTGCGACTTATCCCCATGCCGGCGGACAGCTTGCTCTCCGCGCGCAACACGCTTACGCAATCCATGCAGGACAACGCCTTTGAATTCACCACTCGCATCGATTTGACTGAAATGAAGCCCGGCGATCACGCAGGCCTGGCCATGTTTGAATACTCCGCCAGCGGACTTGAGATTGTGCAGTCTGAAAGCGAACGGCACTTGGGTTTTTTCCATCAGCACGACCACACAGATGGGTTGTCGCTTTCAGGGCCTGTGATTCAACTTAGTGTAAAGGTGGACGGCGATCAGGCTGTGTATTCTTATAGTCTTGACGACGGCGTGACATTCCACCAGTTAGGCCCTCCCACTTCCATCCACTTCAGCTGGTGGAAAGGCTCGCGTCCCGCTCTTTTTGCTTACACGACACAACTCACCCAACCCGGAGCTGTCGATTTCGACTGGGTCCACTATCAGCCGCTCGGCCCAAACCCCTGGTAAACCGGGGATTGGTCGATCGGAAACTGGCGAGCCGGCCGTTTTCTTCACGCGCCGCCGAAAGGAGGCATGAATCCATTGCAAACACGGCGAGAGTTCGTCGTAGAAGGCGCCAGGACCGCAACGGTCATTGCCGCAGCCGGATCAGCCGCGTCGTTGCTGGCCGGTTGCGCGCAGCGCGCCGCGATTCCGGCTGTCTTGCCCGCCTCATTTCACGACGTTTCGGGTTCGCGCTCACTCCGGGCCCACGCGCGCCGGCGCGGCTTCGTCTTCGGATCTGCGGTCATCATTCACAATGTGCAAGGCGATCCCGATTTTGCTGAGCTCATCAGTGAGCAGTGCGGCATTGTGGTGCCCACCGGCGAGCTGAAGTGGATCGCGTTGCGCCCTGCGCCCGATCGCTACGATTTTTCGCGCCCCGACTTCCTGCTGGCCTTCGCGCAACACCATCAAATGCTGATGCGCGGCCATACGCTGTGCTGGCACGAGTCCGTCCCCGCGTGGATCCAGACCCCGGAGAACCGTCCCAACACGCGCCAGTTCTTTGTCGATCACATCACCACCGTTTGCAAGCACTACGCCGGCCAATTGCAATCGTGGGACGTGGTCAATGAGGCCATTCTTCTCAGCGACGGCCAGCCCGGCGGGTTGCGGAAGTCCTTCTGGTACGAGCAAATGGGGCCCGATTACATCGATCTGGCCTTCCGGACCGCGCGTGCAGCAGATCCGCACGCCAAGCTCACCTACAACGACTATGGCGTTGAATACGACAACGAAAACAACGCGGAGCGCAGGCGCCTGATCCTCGAACTGCTGCGTGGCATGCAGAAGCGCGGAGTGCCGCTCGATGCGGTCGGCATCCAAAGCCACGTGAAGGCCGCCCAGCCCGACACCTTTGGCAAAGGGCTCGCCGATTACATTGAGGCCATCCGCCAAATGGGCCTCGAGGTCTACCTCACCGAGATGGATGTCAACGAGGACGACATCGTGACCAACGATCCCGCCAAGCGTGACGCTATTATCGCGCAAACCTACAGCGACTATCTCCGCGTCGCTCTTGTCAATCCAGCGGTAAAGCTCGTGCTCACGTGGGACTTGAGCGACCGGTTCACGTGGCTCAACAACGGGCCAACGCACCATCGCAAGCAGCCCAATCGCCCCCAGCGATCGCTTCCGTTCGATCGCGATTACCGCCCGAAAGACGCCTTTTTTGCTATTCGGAACAGCTTCGACCACCGTCAGGTGACGTAAAGCTGACGTTTCGAGCCGAACTCGCGGCAGGCTGTGGGAAACTCGGCAGTTATCGCCCAGGTAACCCTTTCGGGGCATAGCCACATAACGCAATTTTCCGTGTATTCTGGAAGTGATTGTCGCGTGCCTGGCTCGGCGGCAACGCCCGATTTGCGCTAACAGATTGCTGTTGAAGAGAAGGAGTTCCGAATGACTCGCCGCTACGCTCTTCTCCTGGCCCTGATGCTGGCCGCTGCCGTTCTTCCGTTGCGCGCGCAAACCGGCTGCGCTGACTCGCCGGAAGAACCAACCATTGTGCTGGCGCTGGTGGGTGGTGCAGGCGCTCTCGTGGCTAGTGCGCGGGCAGCGCGTAGCCGCAAGCGTTAGCTCTCAACCAGCGATCCGGCATCGCTCCTCAAAAGAATGGGGAATACGACGGTGAAGCTTCCCCGCGTTCTTCTTTCGCTTTCGATCTCTACGTGCTTTGCCGTCCTCTGTGGCTGCGGCAGCACCGTCTCCACCGGTGGCGGCGGGGGTGGGGGCGGCGGCGGCGGTTGCACCCCAACCGTTAGTTCCAGCACACCCGCTTCCTGTCCATCAAGAACTCCAGTCGCCGGCGTGACCTTCACCGGCAAAGTCATGGCCGCCACGACGCCAGTCATTGGCGCTTCCGTCCAGCTTTATGCGGCGGGCAACTCGGGCAACGGCTCCGCTCCCACAACGCTACTGAGCACAGCGCTGACCACTGCTGCCGACGGTAGTTTCAGTGTTCCAGCGGGCTACACCTGCCCTTCGGCGCAGACTCCTGTTTATCTGCTTTCCAAAGGCGGCCAGCCGGCCTCTGCTGCCTCGCCAAACTCATCTCTCTGGCTCATGACTGCGATCGGCCCCTGCGGCAGCATTGCGTCGGGCAGTTCTTTCGCCGTCAATGAAGTCACGACCGCCGCGTCGGTTTGGGCGCTGGCTTCGTTCATGTCGAGCGGCGGAAATGTCGGCGCCAGTTGCACCAACACAACAGGCCTCGACAACGCATTCACCACGGCCAACGAACTGGTGAATGCCGCAACCGGCGCTGCGCCCGGAGCCGGGCTTCCCTCGACGCTCACGGTGCCCGCCACCAAGCTGAACACGCTGGCCAACGCGCTGGCGTCGTGCACTGCGTCAGCCGGCGGAAGCGCCTGCTCTCCGCTCTTCAGTGCCGCAACCTCTGGCACCAGCGTTCCCGGCAACACGGTTGACGCCGCATTCAACATTGCGCGCGCCCCCGCCGGCAACGTGGCCGCAATTTATAGCCTTGCCGCGGGCAGCGCCACGTTCTCGCCGGTTCTCACCGCCGCACCTTCTGACTGGATGCTGCATAACACGATCTCCGGCGGAGCCATGGATTCGCCCGCATCGGTTGCGGTAGACGCTTCCGGCAACGTCTGGGCCTCAAGCTACTTCGATACCGTGTCCGAGTTTTCTCCGGCCGGCGCCGCAATCTTTCCGTCGGGAATTACGGGCTCCGGAATTAACGAATCCTATGGCATGGCGCTCGATGCTCAGGGCAACGTCTGGATCGCCAATGAGCAAACAACGATGAACAACGGCAACGGCGACGTGACCGAGCTCAATTCCTCCGGCCAGCCAATCGCAAACGCAATCACCAGCGGAGGCATCTACTTTCCCATTGGTGTGGCTGCGGACCCCAATGGCAATATGTGGTTTGCCGATTATGGCGACTCGAAAGTTACGCTGCTGTCGAGCTCTGGCGCGGCAATTTCGAGCTCGTCCGGTTGGGGAGGGTCATCGCTCGCGTTCCCGGTCGCGCTAGCTGTTGACGCCGGCCACAACGCCTGGGTCGTAAACCAAGGCGGCCTGCTCCCCATCACCGAAATCTCCGCTGACGGCTCCAAGGTGACCAACTACAACTGCGATTGCAATGGAGCCTCGGGCGTTGCAGCCGACCAGAAGGGCAACCTGTGGATCGCTAATTATTACGGCAACAGCGTTAGCGAGGTGGACACTTGCGGAACGCTTAAACTTGATGCCGCAACCGGAGGCGGCGTGCTGCGTCCTCAGGGAATCGCTATCGACGGCGCGGGAACGGTGTGGGTGGCCAATTTCCAGGGCGACTCGCTCTCGGAGCTGGGCGGCTCGTCAAGCACTGCACCCGGCGCGTTTCTGTCGCCTGCAAGCGGATTCGGAACCGACGCTTCCCTTCTCGATCCATACGGACTGGCCATCGACGCCAGCGGAAATCTCTGGCTAACGAACGCCGGCACGAACACGCTCACCGAGTTCATCGGTGTTGCGGCTCCCGTAAGAACGCCCCTCGTCGGCCCGCCGCAAACGCCCTAGCGCGGATCAGGATATTCAGGCACGCGACGGGATGCGATGATATCCAACGAGGGGCGGTAAGTTTAAGAGATGGCACTCGCGACACCGCAATCGGATCAAGCCGCGCTCGAACCAGTCGCGGACTCGCGCCGTCCCGCTGCGCCATCCATCGCGCTCTGGTGCGCCATCGGCCTTCTTGCCGCCACAGGCTGCCTCGGCATTGAGCGCGAGCTCGCCCTGCTCTGGCGTTGCTGGACCACCGATCCTCTGCGCTCGATCGGGATGCTCATTCCGCCCACCAGCGTCATCCTCACACTTCGCGTCTGGCGCCAAAACGGCTGGCAATTGCGCGGAAGCTGGTGGGGCCTCGCGGTGATCGGCGCGGCATTCTTCGTCAGCATTCTTCACCAGAGCGCCGAACTTTTCTTTACTGCGGGCAGCGCGCTCGTCTCCCTCGTTCCCCTCACCTTGCCTGTCTATCTCTACGGCAGCGGGATCGTTCTTCTGTTTGCCGGAGCGCTGGTCTGGCGCAAGGCATGGTTCCCTCTCGCGCTGTTGCTGCTCTCGCAGCCTGTGCCTGTGCTCACCGGCAGCATGATCGATATTCCTCTGCAGAACATCTCCGCCCGCGTGGCGCGCGAATTCGCCACGCTCATCCACTTTGCTCCCACCACCCCGCAGCTCCGCCTCATGTTTTCGCCCGATTTCGGCATGTTTATCGCGCCTGGCTGCGACGGCATTCGCGGCGCGGTCACGCTGGGATACCTGGCTCTCATCCTCGGCTACCTTAAGCGCGTTTCCTTGCGCCGCTGGGTGGCGTATGTCATCGGCGGAGTGCTCCTGGGATACCTTTTCAACTTCATCCGCCTTTGCGTTCTTGTCATCTATTACCGCATCGCGCTGGGTCATCCCGCGCTTGAAGGCGTAGCCGAACAAGCCGACTACGCCATTGGAATCAGCTTATTTCTTCTGGCGATCGTGATCTTTGTACGCCTCGCAAGCCTGAAAGCGGAACCGGCCCCGGTCGATCGCGCCACCGGCGATCCCGGCCCGCAAACCCGAATCCAGAATCCTGCAACGCGAACCAAGAGCCTTTTCGTCAAGTGCGCAGCATTTGTCGCCGTGCTTCTCGCGGTCCTTGCGCTGCCTTCCTCGGCGCTTCGGTCTCGGCAAGGTGCACCGGCTTCAATACTGCCGTCGGAAGCATCCCTTGCCCGCTTCCCAAAGCAGATCGGTAGCTTTGCGCTCACGCGTACATGGTACGAGCAGTCTGGCGGACAAACGCTTGTCGAAAGCGGAGCCTATTCCGCTCCTGGTTCAGACGAGATCATCCTTGCCGTCTGGGTTGCGCCGCTCGTCTACTATCACGACGCCAATTCGTGCTGGCTGGCACGCGGACTCCAGCCTGAACGGGTCGCTTCCCTCCCGTACGTCACAGCGAAAGGCAGTTCCCTTAATCTCAGTACCGGCTTTTATAACGATGGCGTCACCGACAGCATCGTCGTCAGCGTCGCCTGTACCCCTGCGTCCTGCTCTCAGTCGCAACAAGTTGCATCCAAGGGTCACTTCAGCTTCTTTATTCTCAAGCCGCAAGTCAGCGAGCTTGCGGGCGGAGCGGCGCATCCCGTTCCCATCATGATTCGCATCGATCGTCCTGAATCTGATCGCCCCCAGCCTGACCGCCCCCGATCCGACGACCACCAATCTGATCGGACTTATTCCAATGACCCGGCGGCAACAACGCAAGCGGCTCTCACCGCCGAGGCGCAGAAATTTCTATCCGGCCTCGATCCCAGGAGCCTGAGCCAGGCATTTCAGTAGACGCGCCTATCGCTCCGAACCATTGACCGCAATGCAACAAAGGCCGAAGAATTGAAACTGCGGAATGTTCTGGGAATCGCCATCAATCGTAGAATTTCTTGATTGATGGCGGGGACGAC